>NZ_CP185865.1:1220000-3505000 GCF_044627595.2 Brevibacillus sp. TJ4
CCTCTGTACCGTTTGAGCAATGGCGTGACGCAGGAGGATAGGGTGAGCGGCCTACTGGATGGCCGTCCAAGCAGCAAGTGTGGTGTGTAGGCAAATCCGCACACTGTCAAGCACAAGCTGTGATGGCGAGGGAAATTCAAGTACCGAAGTCCCTGATTTCACACTGCCAAGAAAAGCGTCTAGCGAGGAACAAGGTGCCCGTACCGCAAACCGACACAGGTAGGCGAGGAGAGAATCCTAAGGTGCGCGGGATAACTCTTGCTAAGGAACTCGGCAAAATGGCCCCGTAACTTCGGGAGAAGGGGCGCCCCGGTAGGGTGAGGGTCCCCGCCCGACGCGAGCGTAAGCTGGTGTCGGGCGGGCTGAGCCCGAGGGGGCCGCAGTGAAAAGGCCCAAGCGACTGTTTAGCAAAAACACAGGTCTCTGCGAAGCCGCAAGGCGAAGTATAGGGGCTGACGCCTGCCCGGTGCTGGAAGGTTAAGGGGATGGGTTAGCGCAAGCGAAGCTTTGAACCGAAGCCCCAGTAAACGGCGGCCGTAACTATAACGGTCCTAAGGTAGCGAAATTCCTTGTCGGGTAAGTTCCGACCCGCACGAAAGGCGTAACGACTTGGGCGCTGTCTCGGCAAGAGACCCGGTGAAATCATAATACCTGTGAAGATGCAGGTTACCCGCGACAAGACGGAAAGACCCCATGGAGCTTTACTGTAGCCTGGTATTGGAACTTTGTGCATCATGTACAGGATAGGTGGGAAGCTTTGAAGCAGGGGCGCCAGCCTCTGTGGAGCTGTCGGTGGGATACCACCCTTGATGTACGGAGTTTCTAACTCGTCGCCCTTATCGGGCGAGAGGACCATGCCAGGTGGGCAGTTTGACTGGGGCGGTCGCCTCCCAAAAGGTAACGGAGGCGCCCAAAGGTTCCCTCAGAATGGTCGGAAATCATTCGTAGAGTGTAAAGGCAGAAGGGAGCTTGACTGCGAGACCTACAAGTCGAGCAGGGACGAAAGTCGGGCTTAGTGATCCGGTGGTTCCGCATGGAAGGGCCATCGCTCAACGGATAAAAGCTACCCTGGGGATAACAGGCTTATCTCCCCCAAGAGTCCACATCGACGGGGAGGTTTGGCACCTCGATGTCGGCTCATCGCATCCTGGGGCTGAAGTAGGTCCCAAGGGTTGGGCTGTTCGCCCATTAAAGCGGTACGCGAGCTGGGTTCAGAACGTCGTGAGACAGTTCGGTCCCTATCTGTCGCGGGCGCAGGAAGTTTGAGGAGAGCTGTCCTTAGTACGAGAGGACCGGGATGGACGCACCGCTGGTGCACCAGTTGTCACGCCAGTGGCACAGCTGGGTAGCTATGTGCGGAAGGGATAAGCGCTGAAAGCATCTAAGCGTGAAGCCCCCTCCAAGATGAGACTTCCCACAGCGCAAGCTGGTAAGACCCCTCAAAGACGATGAGGTTGATAGGTTCGGTGTGGAAGCGCGGCAACGCGTGGAGCTGACGAATACTAATCGGTCGAGGACTTATCCACTCACAATCCACAGCATGCATGCAGATCCAGTTTTGAAGGATACAATCCTACTACATATTGCAATGTTCCTCGGTAGCTCAGTTGGTAGAGCAATCGGCTGTTAACCGATCGGTCGGCGGTTCGAGTCCGTCCCGAGGAGCCACGCTCCTGTAGCTCAGTCGGTAGAGCGTTTCCATGGTAAGGAAGAGGTCGCAGGTTCGATTCCTGTCGGGAGCACCATTTTACCTCATAAAAGAAACATATGGCCCGTTGGTGAAGCGGTTTAACACAGCAGCCTTTCACGCTGTCATACAGGGGTTCGAATCCCCTACGGGTCACCATAAAATACCCCACAAAGTGAAATGGATGCGTTGTAGCAACATCGACTCCTTTGCGGGGGCCCCAACAATATTTTGGGGTGTCTGGAGGCTTAGCTCAGCTGGGAGAGCATCTGCCTTACAAGCAGAGGGTCGGCGGTTCGATCCCGTCAGCCTCCACCATATCCTTGTACATGAACGAGTGCGCTAGGAAGTGGATCATATCGTCGCGGGATGGAGCAGCTCGGTAGCTCGTCGGGCTCATAACCCGAAGGTCGCAGGTTCAAATCCTGCTCCCGCAACCAATAATCTTTCTGTACTGCGTCGAATTGGCATCTTGTTCAGAAAGGAAGGTAGTACCCGTAGGGTGCAACCAATAGTCTTTCTGTACTGCGTCGATTTGGCAACCCCATCGGGCGCAACCAAATGTTTTGGAGCTGTGGTGAAGTTGGAGTTCACGCCGGTCTGTCACACCGGAGGTCGCGGGTTCGAGTCCCGTCAGCTCCGCCATTTTCATGGGAGGACAGCAGTTTTCTCATCGATGAAGGTTTAGTACGAGTGAAAAACATTGATTTTTCACAAGTAACCTGCTAGTATAAATAAGTACGCCGGTGTAGCTCAATTGGTAGAGCACCTGACTTGTAATCAGGGGGTTGTGGGTTCGATTCCTATCGCCGGCACCACTCATCTTGGGGAGATAGCGAAGTGGCTAAACGCGGCAGACTGTAAATCTGCTCCCTCTGGGTTCGGCGGTTCGAATCCGTCTCTCCCCACCATGTATGAGAGCCATTAGCTCAGTTGGTAGAGCATCTGACTTTTAATCAGAGGGTCGAAGGTTCGAGTCCTTCATGGCTCACCAGTTTATCCCTCTGGGATGCTTGGAAACATACACATATGCGGTCGTGGCGGAATTGGCAGACGCGCTAGATTCAGGTTCTAGTGGTGGCAACACCGTGGAGGTTCAAGTCCTCTCGACCGCACCAAATCTTACAGTACATTATGTGCGGACGTAGCTCAATTGGTAGAGCGTCGCCTTGCCAAGGCGAAGGTCGCGGGTTCGAGACCCGTCGTCCGCTCCATATGTCATTTCAGGGTCTCTCACCCGTACCGGGTTTACCCTTGAAGTGAATACAGTGGGGAAGTTGCTCGGGTACTTCCGATCTGGCCATCCAAAGAGAAATTTCGTGGAAGCAGCGCCAGGGAAGCGAGACCCGTCGTCCGCTCCATTATATATGTGCCCTTAGCTCAGCTGGATAGAGCGTTTGACTACGAATCAAAAGGTCGGGAGTTCGAATCTCTCAGGGCACGCCATTTTCCCCCATTCTTGTTATCGGTACAAACCGGTCACAGAGGGTCAATACAATAGTCGGGAAGTAGCTCAGCTTGGTAGAGTACTTGGCTTGGGACCAAGGGGTCGCAGGTTCGAATCCTGTCTTCCCGACCATGATTTGCCCATCAGGAATGTCCAGATTGCCGGGGTGGCGGAATGGGCAGACGCAACAGACTTAAAATCTGTCGGGAGTTTCTCCCGTACCGGTTCAAGTCCGGTCCTCGGCACCAAACATTTGCACATGCGGGTGTAGTTCAATGGTAGAACCCCAGCCTTCCAAGCTGGTCGCGTGGGTTCGATTCCCATCACCCGCTCCATCGAAAAGAGATAGCAGCCACGTGCTTGCTATCTCTTTTTCTATGCCCAAAAACTGTGACGGATCAAGCAATGGTATCCCGTTTGCCCCCGCTCATGGGTCTCGCCATAACGAAAAGCTGCTGACACAAGCACGTTGATTATCAGCAAAAAAAGAAAACCACGGCCATCTCCGTACGAGCATACAGAGCGGACGCGGTTGTAGAAAAACGTCGAAAAAAAGAGATTGTTTTTGTTAGTAGAAACATATGTTTTCCTGTAAAGTAGAAACAGGATCATCTTACCCACAAGGGGAAACGATTCTCTTGCGTAGCCTCCTGAATTGCCAGGGGGCGTTTTTTCGTGTGTGTTTACGCTCCGTCGATCGGCAGCGAGACAAGAAAACGGGTACGTGACTCATTGGACTCGCAATGGATCGTACCGTTGTGTTTTTCGATAATGTTTTGGCAGATCGCCAGTCCGATGCCTGTCCCATTTTGTTTGGTCGTAAAAAAGGGTTGAAACAGGTTTTCGACGATCTCCGGGGGAATCATCTCGCCGTTGTTTTCCACGCTGATCGTAAGGGAATTGCCTGACATGGTGGAAGAGACCCGAATGAACTTGTCGGAGCGGTTCTGGACCGCGTCCATCGCATTGCTGAGCAGGTTGACCAGGACTTGTTTCAAGCCCTCTTCGTAGCAGGAAAGGGTACAGGGGTGAATCTGTTTTTCGAATCGTATATTTTCCCCCAGGATGCGGGGTGTGATGAGCAATTCCACTTCTTCCAGCAGCTTTTCCATTTGCACCTGCTTGAAAACTTCATCGAGAATCGGTTTCTTGGAAAAGCTGAGGAAACCTGTCAACTGACGATGCAGGTTTTCAAACTCGTGCATGACCACCTGGATGTAGGATTGCAGTTTTTCCTGCTCACGGGTGGATTCACCGATCAACTTGAGGAATCCTTCGATCGCACAAAGCGGATTTCGCAGTTCATGTGCCATGTTGGCAGCGATTTTGCCCAGCATGGTCAGCTTGTCGTTGTGCAGATAGGTGATGGTTTCTTCTTTTTGTACCAGTTCGCGGTTCATCATTTGCTCAAAATGGTAAACGGCCCAAAAAATGCTTTCATCCATGGCCTTCCCCAGCTTCGATTCGATGTAGTGCAGCTCGCCGCGGGTAAGCGAAAAAGCCTGCAACTCAGGCTGAAGGACACGCCAAAACACATTCCGGTGCAATTGATAGGTACGCAGAATGGAGGAGAAGGGAAACTCTTGTGAACGCAGCCATTCCCCGAGATCAATCGCCCATGCCTGCATATCCAAGGTGATGTCCTCCACAAGGCAGCGAGCCAGAAGGACGGTTCGTTTTTCCGCAAAGTCACGGGGGATCGGTACCGCGATCTCCATGCTATGCTCAATTTCTTCCAGCCACAACTTGGTTATCGTTGATACCAGGTTTAAAATTTTTTGCGAAATAGTTGGAAAGGTCAGTTTCACAGACTCCACCATTTGTCATCCACCCCAACTAAAATCGTAATGGATAGAGGGCAGGAAAAACAAGGTAATTTTCTCCTAAATTCGCAATAAAATGTTTTTTATGGTACTTTTTATCGGCAAATTTCGTCGAAAATCGCCTTTTTTCGGAAAAAAATATGGGAATGAGTCCGAATCAAGTCACATAAAGTAGAATGGACCACAATTGTTTGGGACAAGGGAGGCGGCGATGGAGGGGCATTTCTGGTGGGGAATTATTCATATTTTTCTCATCGATCTGGTGCTGAGCAGTGACAACGCCGTCGTCATTGGCATGGCGTGCCGCAATCTGCCATTGCGAGAGCGGCGTCGGGCCGTTTTCTACGGAACGATGGGAGCAATCGGATTGCGCGTGCTGCTAACAGGTTTGACAACCTGGATTTTGGACATTCCGCTGGTAAAGGCACTGGGCGGTTTGCTCCTGCTTTGGATCGCAGGCAAGCTGCTGTTTGGCCATGACGATGTCGAGGATGTTGCGAGCAGCCAAAACGCCGCGCAGGCAGTAAAGACGATTATCATCGCTGATTTTGTGATGAGCCTCGATAATGTTCTCGCCGTCGGGGGAGCGGCACATGGCGATATGTGGCTGGTCATGCTTGGCCTGATGATGAGCATTCCGTTGTTGATGTGGGGCAGCGCCTGGATTGCGCGGCTGATGAACCGCTATCCGGTGTTCGTCCTGCTCGGTGGCGGCATCCTCACCTTTACAGCGGTGGAAATGTGTTTGGAAGACCCGTACGTCTGGAACATGATCAATCCGCTTATGCTGAACCACAACTGGCTGCCAGTCATGGCCGCCTTGCTGATGATGCTTTGGGGCCGTTTGCGCAGAGAGACGTAATGAGTGCTTTCCTTTTTGGGACATACTAACAAAAAAGGAAGGAAAGGAAGCGTCAGGATGAATGCGAGCCTGTTAACGCTGTGGAGATATTGGGACTGGTTGTATCAGCATTGCACCCGTCTCCAATACGTGGAAAAAGGGAACAACATTTTTCGTATCGTACTGCTGCGCTATCGCGGCGAAACACTCGTTACGACAGATCAACGCACCATCCAAAACGGAGACCTTATCTTGAAAATTCATATCCACAACTACTATTTTGCCACCTTGTGCAAAGGAATTACAAATGAACTGAGGATCGCCCTGCTGCTGCGCCGTCACATCATGCTCTCCCTGCCAAAGCTGGCGGCCTTCCTGGAAAAGCTGGAGAACAAGGAGCACATCAAAGGTATTGTGGGCACGACCATGCTGTACAAGGCTGTCGAGCCGATCGGTTTTACGGTGTCGGATGTGCCGATGAACTGGTTTTTCCGCTACAAGCGCTGGTACCTGCGGCTAATGCTGCGGATCATCCACCCGGACGGCAAGCGCAAAGCCAGAAGCATGGACCTGGAGCAGCCGCTCAAACGCGTCTTCATGTCCAAGGAAGCGCTGCTGGAACGCTACGGCTCCAAGCAGTATCGCCCGACAGGAGACGGTCTGTAATGGCGAGGCGGTTTTTATTGGTGACGGAGGAATGGGCAGGCAGCGGGCATCGAATGGCAGCCATTGCGATCCAGGAAGCGCTGCGTGAAAAACAGGAGGTGGAGTCTGCCAGGCTGGTGGGAGGGTTACAGACAGCGAGCCCTGCCTTACGGGAAGTTTCCCGTATTTTTTATGCAAACATGCTTCGCTACGGCCAGCCAATCTGGCAGCGCATCTACCAACAAGACAAGATATGGAGCACGACCTTGAAGAAGCCGGTTGGGAAGTGGCTATCCAGCCGGCTGGTGGACACGCTGCTGGAGGAGAAGCCCGAGGTGGTCGTGGCGACGCATGCCTATTGCCTGTCAGCTCTGGCCGAAGCGAAGCGGCAGATTGGACAAACCTTTCATCTGGTCAGCGTGCCGACCGATTTTTACGTCAATCATTTTTGGGTCCATCCAGCGGTCGATACGTATATCGTCGCCCATCAACAGGTCGCCGATCAGCTTCATTCCGCCTATCGCATCCACCCCGAGCGAATTCGCGTACACGGCATTCCGGTTCGCCGTCCGTTCTCCATGGCGTCACACGCTGCCAAAGCACACTGGAAGCAGACGCTTGGGCTCTCCCCCGACCTGTTCACGGTTCTGATTGCGGGCGGAGAAGGCGGATACGGAAATATGGAGAGCGTCGTCACGGAATTGATGAAAAGTACGGAAGCGATGCAGATCGTGGTCGTCACGGGGAAAAATGAAGCGCTGCTGCAGCGGCTTCGCGCGGTGTGGGAGCAGAACATGACACCGCACCGGTTGTATATACGAGGCTATGAACCCGAGCTGTGGAGGTGGCTTGGCGCTGCCGACGTCTACGTCACCAAGCCGGGAGGAATCTCCTGTGCCGAAGCCTTGTCGATGCGCACACCGATGATCTTGTACCAGCCGTTGCCGGGACAGGAACAGCATAATACGGCCTTTTTGCTCCGGCACGGGGTCGCTGCTTTGGCTGAACAGCCGCAGATGATTCTCGGCGCAGTGCAGCAGATGAGCAGGCACGAGGAGTGGGAGAAAGCAATCAAGCGGATGGAGATGCTCCGCAAGCCCGCCTCATCAGAGCAGACAGCAGAATATCTGCTCAGACTGTAAAACTATAAATTGGAAGTGAAATCGAATGCGCGAATATGAATGAATCGGCTGCGGTTCACACATATTAAAGCTACCAACAGCGAGGGGGTGAAAAAAGATGGCTAACAACGGCGGTGGAAACAGAAACAACCTTCTGGTGCCTCAAGCTAACCAAGCTCTCGACCAACTGAAGTATGAAATCGCTGCTGAATTCGGTGTGCAGCTTGGTGCTGACACCACTTCCCGTCAAAATGGTTCGGTTGGGGGAGAAATTACGAAACGTCTTGTCTCCTTTGCAGAACAACAACTGGCTGGTCGCGCATAACCAAATAATTGGCTGTTGGAAAGGCACCCTCGGGTGTCTTTCCTTGTTTTTTTATCCTACTTATTCCTTTTTTTCAGTGCCAGAACGATCTGGCAAGACTGCCAAAAAGATTGAATTGAACCTGCTTTCCCCAAACAAGTACAATGGGTACTCGAAGGGGGGAAAACCATGCTGCTTCAACGAAATCGCATTACAGCATTGCTAATCCTGATCCTTGCCGCTGCCGTTCTCTTGTTTCCTGCCAATACGCTGGCTGCTCCCAGCCTGAAGGTCGGAAGCCAGAACGGTGACGTATGGGATTTGCAATATCGCCTGCAAGTTCTCGGATATTACCCGGACCGACTGGACGGCGTTTACGGCAGCAAGACCGCTCAGGCCGTGAGATCGTTTCAGCGGGACTACGGGCTTAAAGTAGATGGCATCACCGGACCGCAAACGTGGCAGGTACTGAAAAAAGTATCCGTCAACCGAAATGAAATGCAGATGCTCGCACAGGTTGTCTACGGGGAGGCCCGTGGGGAATCGTATGAGGGGCAAGTAGCTGTCGCAGCAGTTGTTATGAACAGACTGCAATCGAATCTTTTCCCGAACACGATCCGAGACGTGATTTTTCAGCCGTTTGCCTTCACGGCGATCGATGACGGCCAGTACTGGCTGACACCGAACCAAACGGCCTACAAGGCAGCCTGGGACGCTGTACGCGGTTGGGACCCGACAGGAAATGCCCTGTTCTACTTCAACCCGGATACAGCCACCTCGGCCTGGATCTGGTCACGTCCGCAAATCAAAAAAATCGGAAAACACATTTTTGCCAAATAAACCCAATCAACCAAAGCCTCTGGACAACAGCTTGAGCGAGCTGTGTCCAGAGGCTTTTTCACTAGAGAAAACTGGGAGGAACTGTACATTGTTTTTCCCGATCATTCCGCTACAATTGTAAGATATGTTCAACGACTATACAGGAGGTTGATGATGAAAAAGTGGATGATTCTGGCCTCGCTGGCCGTTTCCTTGCTCGCAGGGACGTGGACAGCCCAGGCGGATGCGAACGAATTCGAAAAGCAAGCAATCCCGTACACTGACATTTCCGGACATTGGGCAGAAAAAGAAATTCGCGAATTATACATACACGGGGCATTGGGTCAGTCCGATTCCTTTCGGCCAAACGACCCGGTGACACGTCAGGAATTGATTACCATGTTTTTGCGGGCAAAGGGGATACAACCGACAGCCTCAGGCACATCTTCCTTCGCCGATGTCGAAGCCGGAAGCTGGCTCGCTCCCTACGCAGAAACGGCATACAGACTCGGCTTGATTCACGGGCAAAAGAACGGCGGCAAGGTCTGGTTCCGTCCTGACGATCCGATCAAGAGAGAGGAGCTCGTCTCCATTCTCATTCGCGCCCGCGGAGAAAGCGGCGCGGTGAACAATCTGAAATGGTCGGCAACCGTACAAGCTCTGGCTGGATACGGCGATGGCGACGAGGTAGGGCAGCCTTACCAGCGCCCGTTTGTCTACGCTTTGCAACACAAGCTAGTGCAGCCTTATTCCGACCAAACCTTAAAGCCGCAGCAGAACATGACCCGAGCCGAAGCAGCCACCTACGCGGCGCTGCACCTGCTCCAGAAGCAGAGCGGAGGACCGCAGCTCGCCGATCTGGGAGTCCCGTACCGGCAAGCACTGACCGTGCAGACGACGGCATACAGCTATCCTGCGGACCAACCGATTCTCTCCTACCTGGAGTATCCGCTTCGTGTAGGGGTGGTGGCTGTTGATCCCACCGTCATTCCGCTGGGGAGCCATTTGTATATCGAAGGCTATGGATACGCAGTTGCCGCAGATATCGGGGGAGCTGTAAAGCAAAATAAAGTCGATCTCTACCTGCCGACGAAGGCTGCAGCGGTGCAGCACGGCATTCAGCAAGGGGTACAGGTATACGTCCTCGAGTAATGCCAGTTTTTGCTGTTTGCAGACATATTTCCCACGCTTGCCACTCATACTAGGGGGTGGAAAGGGTGGGATTTTTTTGTTGGCATGGATCTGGGTTATGCTTATTCTCGTAGTGATCGGACTGATCGTGATTACCCCTGTGCAGATTACGCTGCACTACAGACGCGCTGGCGAGGAGGACCACCTGTTAGTCGAGCTGTCAGCCTGGTTTCGCCTGATCCGGCGTACGTATGAAATCCCGGCCATGAATGTCGAGAGAGCGGGGCGTATGCCGGAGCTGGTAGCGAAAATGCGTACGTTCCAGCAAGGGAAAGTAAAAAAAGAATCGGTCAACGACATCACCGGCAGGCAGGTCAAAAAATGGTCGGATCTTTATCAGGAACTGCTGAAGAGGGTGCATGACCTCCGCCCGTTGGCCAAGGCGCTGTGCAAGCGTGTCCGCTGTACGAGACTGGAATGGCATACGCAGATGGGCACGGGGCACGCGGATGAAACAGGAGCGCTGACGGGGATCGTCTGGGGGGTCAAAAGCGTGATTGTCGGCACTTTTTCGCATATGGTCACGCTGCGTGCAATCCCGAGATTGAGCGTGCAGCCCGTGTGGAACGAGAGCGTCCTGCATACCGAAGTGAACGTGCACCTGCGCATCTATCTGGGGCATTTGCTGCACAGCGGCCTGAAGCTGCTATTTCGCATGCGCCGCGGCAAATGGCTGCCCAAGTGGCAGACGACACCTTCACAAGCGTAAGCTACACATTGGCACAGCGTTTTGCGGTGCCATTTTTTTTTGCAAGATGATATGATAAGGAGAGGTTTTGCTAGTATATAAAAAAAGGATATTTACTTACGCTTATGGATTGGAGGAAAGGAAACATGCAAAACACCGATTTTTTCACAGTCGTTCGGGAAAGGCGGTCAGTGCGTCATTACGACCCAACGTACAAAATTCCTCGGGAAGAGCTGGAAGACCTGCTGGCCCAGGCTATTTTGGCTCCTTCCAGTTCGAATCTGCAGCCGTGGCGCTTTCTCGTCATCGATGATCCAGCCTTGAAGCAAAAACTGCTGCCCATCTCCTGGAACCAGCAGCAGGTAGTCGATGCCTCCGCGGTAATCGCCGTCCTGGGTGATCTGGAGGCGTACAAAAAGGGCGAGGAGATTTACAATAGAGCTGTAGCGGCGGGCTATATGAGCGAAGAGATCAAGCAGACGCTGGTAGCCAACATCAACCGCGTGTACGGCAATGCTGACGTCGATACGCTGAAAAAAATTGCCTATATCGACGGCGGACTTGTATCCATGCAGCTCATGCTTGCAGCCAAGGCAAAAGGATACGATACCGTTCCGATGGGCGGCTACGACGCGGAGCAGTTCAAGACTCTCTTTGAAGTACCTGAAAACTACGTTCCGATCATGCTGATCGCCGTAGGAAAAGCAGCTCAGCCAGGACATCCGACTGTGCGTTTGGCAGTAGAGGAAGTTGCGTTCTGGAACCAGTTTGACAAATGATCCGGTAAGCAAAAAAAGGTCGCCATGAAAGTTCTGTCGACGGCAACACTGGTTTTGCGCGTTTCCCGTCGGGCATACATTAGCGAGAGACTTTGGGGAACAATAAGCAAAGCATGTGATGCTACTTTCGAGGAGGGGACTTACCATGGCAGACCATCCCATTCAGGGTTTAATGCGTACGGCAATGGAAAACATCAAGCAGATGGTGGATGTGAACACGATCATCGGCGAGCCGGTGGAGACGCCGGACGGCAGCGTGATCTTGCCCATTTCCAAGGTTGGCTTTGGCTTTGCCGCAGGGGGCAGCGAGTTTCAATACGACCACAGTCAGTCGGGAGCGATCGGCTACCCGTTTGGCGGAGGTAGCGGTGGTGGGGTGTCGATTACCCCTGTTGCCTTTTTGGTAGTCGGCAAGCAGGGAATTCGCTCCATTCCGCTGGAAAACTCAACCCACCTCTACGACCGGATTCTCGATTCCGTCCCGCATTTTGTGGAAAAAATGCAAGGCATATTCAAAAAAGATGAGCATGAGACCCATTCCTCGACCGTTTTGGCTGCAGACGAGCAGGATCTCGAAGATCTGATCGAGCGCAGCTAAGGGAATAGGGGACAGGAAAAAACGAACAGGCAAGCCTTTGCGCATCCGCGTACAAGGCTTGCCTGTTTTTCATTGGGGCAATCGGCGCAAGTCTAAAAGCGCATATCGAGATAGACCCCGGCCGCTGCCGCGTACTGATACTGCAGGCTGGGCACGGAAAGGTGGACGTACGGGTTGGCGCTTCGCGCGTCGGCATAGGGGCGGGTAAAGCTCCCGAGTGGGCTTGTTTGCAGCCGCAGCAGTTCTTCGCGAAAATGGCGCCCGACCCCCTGCATCAATGTGACGAACCCGGCGTAATCGGTTTGCACCGCATACCGCCACTGCGCTTCATCCACCTGCAACCGTCCATCCTGCTCCCGTTTCAAGCCGAATTGCTGCAGCGGGCCATCGACGGCACGCGTAATCCGTTCAAACGTGTCCAGCTTCTCTGTCGAGAGAATGTCGTCGTGCTCGTTGAGAAACGCGTGCAGACGGTTGTAGCGGAAGACGAGAAGACTCGTCATCTCGAACAGTTCCTCTGTCTTGTCCACGCCTTCGCCTGTCTGCACGCCGGCTTCGTTTTCCCGGGCATGGACGTCCAATGTGGCAAACTGTCTGGCCGCCTGATTCAGTTCGGCCGTAAAGCGGTACAGGCGGGACAGGGAATGGGACAGCTCCGTCAGCCATTCCTGCTGCCGCGCGTAAAACGGTTGCAAGCTGTAGGTGAAGACAGGCTCTACCGGTGTATTCAGTCTGGCCTGGGCCATCTGGAAGTGATAGCGGCCCACGCGATGGGCAAATGGAGTATGGTCGATCCGATTCAGTTTCATGGATAGTCACCCCTCATGTGAAACGAACGGCTTTCCTTTATTTTATTCCATTTCGATCAAAAGATCTCCTGTTTCGATCGCGTCTCCGGCCTTGACATGTACAGCCTTGATTTTTCCGTCGAGCGGCGCCTGTATGGTCGTTTCCATTTTCATCGCTTCGCTGACGAGCAGATGCTCTCCTTTGCGGACTTTGTCTCCGACCTCGGCCAGCACCTTCAATACCTTTCCTGGCATGGATGCCCCGAGATGCCCCGGGTTTTGCGGATCGGCCTTGCGCCGCACCTGCTCGGATACCTGGGCAGACTGGTCGCGGATGAAAATTTCCCGCGGCTGTCCATTCAACTCAAAGTAAATGATCCGTCTGCCGTCCGGATGGAGCTCGCCTACAGCCACGAGCTTGATGATCAACGTCTTGCCGCGCTCGATCGTGATCGCGGTCTCCTCGCCCGGACGCAATCCGTAGAAAAAGGTCGGCGTATTGAGCACGGACAGGTCGCCGTACTCTTTTGTGCGCTGCTCGAATTGCAGGAAGACTTGCGGATACATGATGTAGGAAAGCACATCGAGCTCGCTTGGGGCACGACCGATTTTCTCTTCCAGTTCACCCGCGACCCGGACGAAATCGACAGGGGCGAGCAGTTCGCCGGGACGGGCTGTGAAAGATTCTCTCCCTTTCAAAATCAGCTCCTGCAACTGCGCAGGGAAGCCTCCAGGCGGCTGACCGAGATAGCCCTGGAAGAACTGGATGACCGAGTCGGGAAAGTCGAGGCGCGCTCCCTTGTCCCAGATGTTTTCTTCGGTCAGGTTGTTCTGCACCATGAACAGCGCCATGTCTCCGACCACTTTGGAAGAAGGAGTGACTTTGACGATGTCGCCAAACATCCTGTTGACGGTGGCGTACATCTGCTTCACTTCCTCCCAGCGGCCATCCAGGCCTACAGCTTTGGCCTGCTGCTCCAGGTTGGTGTATTGTCCTCCCGGCATTTCGTGTACGTACACCTCAGTGTTGCTCGTCTTCAACCCGCTTTCGAAGCCCTGGTAGTACGGACGGACATCCTCCCAGTAGTCAGACAGCTTGTTGAAAGCGTCGAGCGAAAGGCCACTGTCTCGTTCCGTATGGGTGAGACTGGCGATCAGCCCGTTTAAGCTCGGCTGCGACGTCAGCCCGGACATCGAGCTGACGCAGGCGTCGACGATGTCTACTCCTGCCTCGATCGCTTTTAGCAGCATGGCTCCGCCATTGCCGGACGTGTCGTGCGTGTGCAGGTGGATCGGGATGCCGATTTCCTGCTTCAACGCTGTGACCAGCTCGTAGGCGGCGTACGGCTTCAGCAAGCCCGCCATGTCCTTGATCGCGAGGATGTGGGCACCTGCCTTCTCCAGCTCCTTCGCCAGGTCGACGTAGTAGCGCAGTGTGTACTTGGTCTTCGTCGGGTCGAGGATGTCGCCGGTGTAGCAGATGGCCGCTTCCGCCACTTTTCCGGTATTGCGCACCGCTTCAATCGCGGTCTGCATGCCGGGCAGCCAGTTGAGGCTGTCGAAGATGCGGAAGACGTCAATGCCTTGCTCGGCGGACGCTTTGACGAAGGCCTGAATGACGTTGTCAGGGTAATTGGTATAGCCGACCGCGTTCGCCCCGCGCAACAGCATCTGGAACAAAATGTTGGGTATGCGCTCGCGCAGGATGTGCAGCCGCTCCCAGGGGGATTCCTGCAAGAAGCGCATGGATGTGTCAAAGGTCGCTCCGCCCCACATTTCCAGCGAGAACAGCCCTGCTCCCAGCTTGCCTGTCGCCTCCGCGATCGTGGCCAGATCGTAGGTCCGAACGCGAGTGGCAAACAGCGACTGGTGGGCGTCGCGGAAGGTCGTATCGGTCAGAAGCACCTTTTTCTGTTCCGAAATCCAGCGGACCAGCCCCTCGGCGCCCTGCTGCTCGAGGATTTGCTTTGTACCCTCCGGATACGGCTGGGCAAAAGGTGTGCGCGGGATGCGCGGCGTTTCGAAATGCGGCTTTTTCTCCGGTTTGCCCAGTCCGGGATGGCCGTTGACGATCGTCTCGCCGATGTAGGCCAACAGCTTCGTGCCGCGGTCCTGGCGTCCGGGGAAGATAAACAGCTCCGGCTTGGTGTCGATAAACGACGTGTCGTAGGAGCCGCTGAGAAAATCGGGATGCGTGACCACATTTTCCAGAAACGGCAGGTTGGTCTTGACGCCGCGAATCCGGAATTCGCGCAAGGTGCGCAGCATTTTCCGCGCAGCCTGGTCGAAGCTGGTTCCGTAGGTGGAAATTTTCACGAGAAGCGAGTCGTAGTACGGCGTGATGATCGCTCCGGGATAGCCATTGCCGCCGTCCAGGCGTACGCCGAATCCGCCGCCGGAGCGCCATGCCAAAAGCCGTCCGGCGTCCGGCATGAAGTTGTTTTCCGGATCTTCCGTCGTGACGCGGCACTGGATCGCATAGCCGCTCATCGCGATTTCGTCCTGTGCCCCGATCCCGATTTCCGGGTCCGACAGCCGATGCCCTTCGGCGATGCGGATTTGTGTCTGGACGATGTCGATTCCCGTGATCAGCTCGGTAATCGTATGCTCGACCTGGATTCGCGGATTGACCTCGATAAAGTAAAACTGCTTGTCTGGCGTGAGCAAAAATTCCACTGTCCCTGCATTGGAATAGCCGGCCTTGCGCATCAGTGTCAGCGCAGCCTGGCAAATCCGTTCGCGAAGGTCGTCGTCGAGCGAAAGGCTGGGAGCGACTTCGACCACCTTTTGATGACGGCGCTGCACGGAGCAGTCACGTTCGAACAAATGGACGATATTGCCGTGGTTGTCACCGAGAATTTGCACCTCGATATGCTTCGGCTTCTCCAGGTACCTCTCCAGATATACTTTGGCATTGCCAAACGAGGAGCGTGCTTCGGAGCGTGCGCGATCCAGCGCGTCCTGCAGCTCGTCCTGGCTGCGGACGATCCGCATCCCGCGGCCGCCCCCGCCCGATACACCCTTGATGATGATCGGGTAGCCGTATTCCTTGGCGAACAAAAGCGCATCCTGCAATGTATCAATTGGCTCCGGCGTGCCCGGGATGACGGGAATATTTGCCTCGATCGCCAGGCGACGCGCTTCCACCTTGTCGCCAAAGGTATCGATCAGTTCAGGGGAGGGACCGATAAAAATAATGCCTTCCTCCTGGCAGCGCTTGGCGAATTCGGCATTCTCGGACAAAAAGCCGTAGCCAGGGTGAATGGCGTCGATGTCATTGCGCTTGGCGATCTCGATGATGCTCTCGATGTCCAGATAGGCTTCGATCGGGCCTTTGCCGGCGCCGACCAGATAGGATTCATCCGCCTTGAAGCGGTGAATCGAGACGTTGTCCTGCTCGGAGTAAATCGCGACAGTGCGGATGCCGAGTTCGGTAGCAGCACGGAAAATGCGGATGGCGATCTCGCCTCGGTTGGCTACCAGCAGTCGTTTGATTTTTGTAGGTTGCACGGAATTCTCTCCTTTCCACTCTCCACTAATGTTTGAATTTTTTATATAGTGTAAATATACAAAATGGGAGTTACAAAAAACAATATATTTACAGTTAGGATGGGATGTTTGGATGGAAAAGAAACTGCCAATTTTTGTATACGGGACTTTGCTCGGCGGATGGGGCAATTATGCGCAGTAC
The DNA here is from genome assembly GCF_044627595.2 of Brevibacillus sp. TJ4. Classification (NCBI taxonomy): domain Bacteria; kingdom Bacillati; phylum Bacillota; class Bacilli; order Caryophanales; family Paenibacillaceae; genus Brevibacillus; species Brevibacillus sp. TJ4. The sequence goes on from NZ_CP185865.1 coordinate 1,236,423, forward strand.
GTGCAACCCTACAAGCATGAAGTCGTGCCGGCAGAAATCAGCGGTGTGGTCTATCACCTGCCGATGGGGTATCCCGGCTTGCTCCCCGGGTCGGGGCAGGTCAGGGGGAACCTGCTCTTCTTTGCTCCTGACGATTACGACCGCGCCCTGTCGGGACTGGATGAGCTGGAGACGTACTACGGTCCGAAAGATCGCCGCAACGAGTACGAGCGTGTCGCGGCAACCGCTCGGACAGCCAGCGGGGAAGAGGTTGAGGCATACGTGTATGTGTATGTGGACGAGCACTATGTCAAAGCAGAAGGGACATTGGTCGCAGACGGTGACTGGCAGCGTTTTATGCGCGAGCGGCAGCCTGAATAGCAGCGGAAGATTTCGCCCAGAATGGTAGGGGAAAGGAGTGGTCCCCTCCATGGATATGCTGGAAAAAAAGCCTGCGCAGATTTGGCGGATGCTGATTCCCGCCTCGGCGTGGATGTTTCCCGATGAAGTGCCGGAAAGCGAACTGATTTTTTCCTACCGCACGCATATTTACTTCGTCAATGACGACGGCTCCGTACTCGCATTGCCGAAACCCCCCGGCTGGGAGATGCTCGATCTGGGTATGCTGCTGGAGCATTTGGCTACCTCGGAGCAGACGATCGACTTCGATGACAACGGAGAGTTTGATTTCGGCTTTGTGCTCAAGCAGATGGGCTATGTCGTCCCCACAAAGAAAAAGCGCGAGAAGGCGAACTACCAGATCGAGATTATCAACACGGCTCTGCCGCATGCCGGTCACCGCTACGAGCTCAGGCACGTCCAGTTTGTGTTCGCTCTCTACCACGCCTTGATGCGCTGCCATGAGCTGAACGCCAAGACCGACTGGGAATACGAGCATGAAGTGAAGCGCATCGTCAAGGTCGAGCCGCAACAATCGGACAAAGTGCAGGTTAATCTGTAAATTCTGTGTTCGACATAGTGAAAATTGACGGCTGATAGGTTATGATAAGGGACGTACATATGAAAATTGGCAAGGAGGAAGAAATCATGGCAAACGCTGTTGAGCGCCAAGGTGCATTTACATTCAAAGGTGGCCCGGTCACGCTGCTGGGTCCAGAAATCAAAGTCGGTGACACGGCTCCGAGCTTCACGGTTGTTGGCGGTGACCTGTCCGCTGTATCCTCGGACGAATTCAAAGGTTCTGTCCGCATCATCTCCGTCGTTCCTTCCCTGGATACAGGCGTCTGCGATGCACAAACCCGCCGCTTCAACGAAGAAGCTGCAAAACTGGATGGCGTAACGATCCTGACCGTTTCCGTTGACCTGCCGTTCGCGCAAAACCGCTGGTGCGGCGCTGCCGGAATCGACAAGGTAAAAACGCTCTCCGACCACAAAGACCTCTCCTTCGGTACTGCCTTTGGCGTAGCGATCAAGGAATTCCGTCTGCTGTCCCGCGCCGTATTCGTCGTGGATGCAAACGACAAAGTGGTCTATGCGGAGTATGTACCTGCTGCTGGCGAACATCCAAGCTACGAAGCAGCGATCGAAGCGGCAAAAGCAGCGAAATAAGCTGCCTGCGATCTTGCCTGAAATACGAGACCCTCAACGGCTTTTGCGTCGTTGAGGGTTTTTTTGTGCGAAGAACCGGTTGACACTGCAAGTAACCAGTGGTTATATTATAACCATCGGTTACTTACAACGATTGGAAGGTGCGTACCTTTCAAACTGGAGGACAGCGATTGATGGCACGCTTACAGGAAGCTCGCTCAGAAGAGACCAAGCAGGCGATTTTGCAGGCAGCCGGACGCTTGTTTTCGGCGAAAGGGTTTGATGCGGTATCCATTCGCGAAATCGCCAAGGCGGCAGGCTGCTCCCATACGACTCTCTACATCTACTTTAAAGACAAGGAAGCGCTGTTGCACGAACTCTCCGTAGGACCGCTGGAAGAGCTGTACCGGCAGTTGGCAGCCATCCAGTCTGCCGAAGCGCTCACGCCCGAGCAAAAAGTAAAACAGGTCAGCAGCAGCTTCATTCACTTTTGCCTCACGCATCGCAATATGTACACGCTGTTTTTTATGACCAAATCGGAGCGGGTCGACAGTCAGGAACCGAGTTCGGCCCTGAACAGGCTGCGCAATCAGATGTTTGCTTTGCTGCAGCGAGTCTTGCTGGGGTGCTTGCCGGATGTCGGAGAAGAAACAGCGCTCGCCTGTGCCCGGATTTATTTTTATGCGTTGCACGGCATCGTCGGCACGTACAGCCAGTCCGAGGAATCGGCAGAAGCGCTGCTGGAGCGGCTTCGCCCTACATTCGAGCTGGCGATTGAGGTGCTGCTTGCCGGATTTCACAAACAGGAGGAGCGTGAGTAGAGATGAAGGTAGAGCAGATTTCGGAGCATGTGTGGTCACTGCGATCCTGGCTTTTGCTGCAATGCCGGGTGTGGGTAGTGGAGGAGCCGGACGGGATCACCTTGATTGATGCGGGGATGCCGTTTATGGCAAAAGGGATCGTCGATTTTCTCGAACGGTTTCCGGCCAAACCGGTAAAGCAGGTACTGCTGACACACGGTCATTCGGACCATGTCGGCTCGCTGCGCCAGGTGCTGGCGAAAAGGCAAGTTCCCGTCTACGCCCACAGGGAAGAAATCCCGTACATGGAAGGCAGGCTTATGTATCCGCGCCGCAAGAAGGCGGAGAAAAACGTGGAGCCGGGTCTGGCGCAGCCGCTGCCGGAAAATGAGCAGGGCGGGCTGGACAAAATCGGCAGCTTGCAGCCGTACTTCACACCGGGTCACTCGCCTGGACACGTCGTCTACTATCACGAGCAGGATCGGGTGCTGTTGGCTGGCGACCTGTTCACCTCCAAGCGCGGCAAACTCCATCATCCGATGCCCCTGTTTACGGCAGATATGGCAGAGGCAGTGCGCAGCGCTTGGATTGTCACACAGCTCCAACCGGATCATCTCGAGGTGTGCCATGGAAATCCGGTGAAGCAGCCTGCGGCATCCATGGAGGAGTACATGCGTACGACGGCGGAAAAGTACGGGATTGCGTTGGACATTTCCCTCCTGCCGTAACGATTGCTTGCGGAATATTCCAAAAAGCGGATGAAACGATTCTCCGCTTTTTTTCGTCCTCATCTATGAGGTGATGAGGATGAAAGCTCGGTTTGTTGCATGCATATGCCTGACGTCCCTTTTGCTTTTCGGCGGATGCCAGGCTTCATCGATAGATCCGTCTGCTGCGGGAGAACTTTCCGTGCCCCCAAAACCGAAAATTGCCTGGAACGAGAACAGGGCAGTGACCGTGCCGACCTCTTTCTGCTGGAGCTACGATAACCAGGCGACCTGCACCGACACCGCCGCTCCACCGGAAATTGTCGGCGAACACAAGCCTGCCCCGCTGCAAGTCCAGCCAGGTGCGATCGTGACGATTTCCTACGAACAGCCGCCTGTGGAAAAATCGCTCGTCCTCACGCAATGGGTCGGAAACAATCAGATCGAGCATGAATTGCAGCAGGGCAACATGTGGCAGGCGCCAGAAGAGCCGGGCTGGTATTTGTTCGACGTGCGCGCGCAGTGGGAACAGGGCAGTGCGGGCCACGTATTTGTCATCGAGGTGAGGAACAACTCGCGCAGCGAATACCTCTGATTCACGGATGCGCCTTTCTTTTTGGTATACTGGAGTACGAGACGCACAGTCCAAAAGGAGAGACAGCATGCTGGAAGAATTGATTCGCTTCACCGCGGACGAGGAGGATGCGGGACAGACGGTTCGCGAAGTGTTGCAGAAGCGATACGGCGTTTCCCGCCGCCTGCTGGTCCGCGCCAAGTTTAAAGGCTTGATTACCCGCAATGGAGAGCATGTCTTCGTCAATGAGAGACTGCGGGCCGACGATGAGATCGTGGTCATGGTGGAACAGGAAGAGACAGAGGCGGTACCGCCGGAAGAGATGCCGCTTGCCATTCGCTACGAGGATGACGACTTCATGGTGATCGCCAAGCCGGCCGGTCTGGTCGTGCATCCGACGGGCAACCATCCCGGGGGAACCTTGGCCAACGGTGTGATCGCTTACTGGCAAAAGCGCGGCGAGCAGCGCAAGTTTCGCGCCGTAAACCGCCTGGACAAAGATACTTCCGGTCTGCTGATCGTAGCCAAAAACCAGTGGGCGCATGAGCAGTTCAGCAGGATGCAGCAGGAGCGCAGTCTGCATCGCATCTACCGGGCGATTGCAGAAGGCAACGTGGAGCCAGACGCGGGGACGATCGACGCTCCGATCGGTTTGGCAGAACATTCGTTTATTACCCGTCAGATTCGCGCGGACGGACAGCCTGCCGTGACGCATTTTCGCGTACTCGCGCGCGGCAACGGGCTGAGCTTTGTGGAATTGCGTCTGGAGACGGGTCGGACCCATCAGATTCGCGTGCATATGAGCAGCCAGGGCTACCCGCTCGCAGGCGATGATTTGTACGGCGGACAGCGCACCTGGATCGGCAGACAAGCCTTGCATGCTTCTCGGCTGTCGTTTGCCCATCCCCGGAGCGGGACGCAGATGGAATGGGAGGAGCCGTTGCCCGAAGACATGCAGCAGCTTCTCGAGCGCATCGGCCAGTCGTAAGAGAGCAGTATTTTTTGCTGGAAAAGCGAAAGCGTATTCGCTATGATGGAAATAGAATCCAGTTTGGATGATGACAGTTGCAAACGCTGGTTGTTTGCGGGGGAGAATCGCGATCAACGGTTTTCTTCGCGTAGCAGACAAAGCCCAGCTTACACCTGAAGATGTTTTGGACGTGATCGTTGCGCAGGGGATGCCCCTTTGCTTTGTCATGCAACCGGAACAGAAGCGGGGAGTGAGCTGGGCTTTTTGGCGTCCTGTCTGCCGTTCTGCGAAGGGCAGTACGCTGGCAACTGCGCTTTGGCGCTTCGCTTTTCCATAACGGAAGGAGGTCACGGGCATGGCATTTTATCATCGCATGGGGGAAATTCCAAGAAAGCGGCACACGATGTTTTTCAAGCCAAACGGAGAGTTGTACCGGGAGCAGGTGATGGGGACGAAGGGCTTTTCCGGAATTCAGTCGATCCTGTACCATCACCATCCGCCGACACAGGTGCGAGAAACGCGCAAATACGCCGATCTCAATCTGGAATTTGTAGGACAAGGTGAACTGAAGCATCAGCATTTCAAAACCTTCGACTTGCCGGCGGGAGGCGACCCGATTTTTGGACGCCGCTACTTGCTCGGGAACCGCGATGTGCTGCTCGGGGTATGCGCGCCGACAGAAGAAATGAATTACTTTTACCGCAATGCCGACGGGGACGAGGTGCTGTTTGTGCACGAGGGGAGAGGCGAGCTGCAAAGTGTCTTCGGGACGCTTGCGTATCAGCCGGGCGATTACCTGGTGATTCCGATCGGCACGACGTACCGCATCGTTGCACGCGAGCAGAGCCGCTTTCTCGTCATCGAATCGCAGGATGAGATCAGCTTCCCCAAACGCTACTGCAACGAGCGCGGGCAACTGCTGGAGCATGCCCCGTTTTGCGAGCGGGACATCCGGCTGCCGGAATCGCTGGAAACGCATGTGCAGCCAGGAGAATATGAAGTGCGCGTGAAAAAGCAAAACGCGGTCTACAGCTTCTTCTTTGATTTCCATCCCTTTGATGTTGTCGGCTGGGACGGCTACCTGTACCCGTACGCGCTCAGCATCCACGACTTTGAGCCGATTACAGGACGGATTCACCAGCCGCCGCCGGTCCACCAGACGTTTGCCGGACAGCATTTTGTCATCTGTTCATTCGTCCCGCGGATGTACGATTACCACCCGCTGTCGATCCCGGCCCCCTATTTTCACAGCAATGTGGAAAGCGACGAGGTACTCTACTACGTGGACGGAAATTTTATGAGCCGAAAAGGCGTGTACGAAGGCTCGATCACCTTGCATCCGATGGGCATCCCGCACGGCCCGCACCCGGGCAAGATCGAGGCCAGCATCGGAAAAAAACAGACGAAGGAGCTGGCCGTCATGCTGGACACCTTCCGCCCGCTGCAAGTCACGCGCCACGCCCTTTTGATCGAGGACAAATCGTATATGGCAAGCTGGCTGCCGGAGGAGGAAAAAAAGGAGGGGCAGGATGGAACTGCAGATTGACAAACTGGAGCGGCAGGAAAAATACAAGCTGCTGATCGGCTGCGTCATCCCGAGACCGATCGCCTGGATTACCTCGCTTGGAGCAGACGGGCTGCTCAACGCGGCTCCGTTTAGCTACTTCAATGTCGCCAGTATCGAGCCGATGATGGTCTCCATCGCGATCATGCGAAAACCGGGCGGCCAGCCCAAGGACACGGCGCGCAATATCGCGGCGACAAACGAGTTCGTGGTCAACATGGTAGACATACACAACGTAGATGCAGTGAACCAGACGTCTGCCGACTACCCTCCCGACGTCAGCGAAGTGGAAGCGCTCGACTTGTCAACCGCGCCGTCCACACTCGTCCGCGTGCCGCGGTTGCAGGCATCCCGTATTCACTTCGAGTGCAGGCTGCATCAGATCGTCGAGCTGGGAACGCCGACGACCTCTGACCTGGTCATCGGCGAAGTCGTTCACGTCCACGTCGCCGACGAACTGTACGAGCGCGGACGCATCGACGCCAGGGGCTTTGCGCCGGTAAGCCGGCTTGCCGGCAGTACGTACGCCACTCTGGGCGATCTGTTTGACCGCACCCGTCCGGTCTACGAGCCAAAGATGAAGTAGGCGCATCCCTCACTTCCGTCCCGAGACGGAGGACAAATCCCTCTGTGGGCCATTTTGCCGATTGCCTTTTTTGCGTAAGCTAGTGGTACAAAGGAAATCGGGAACACAGAGAGGAAGGTATGCATGAACGGACGACGTTTATACAAATCACAAAATGACCGCAAACTGTTTGGGGTATGTGGCGGGGTAGCGCAGTTTTTGCGCATTGATGCCACACTCGTGCGCATCGGTGTCGTCATTCTGACGATATTTACAGGGATTCCGGCGTTGATTTACGTGCTGATGGCGATGATCATGCCAACCGAGCCGCGCTGGGGCGAGCTGGACGACCCATATGACATGTATGCGTCCGGCAAGCGCGTCTACCGCGAGCCTCACGATCTGGACGCCCAACTGGAACATCTGGAAAAGCGTGCGCTGGTGCAGGAGGTACAGCGCCTGCGCGAAGAGCTGTTAAAGTACAAAGGAGTATAACGATCAAGATGCTGATGCTCCCCCGCTAGGTAAGGGGACATCAGCATTTTGTTTTTCCTGCCGCAGATCGTGAGGAAACAATGACGCCTATTTGCATAACATGTAAGGTGGAGAACCTACATAGGGAGGGAAAGAATGTGTCCGTTGGCCTTTTCGACATGAACAAGCGCTTGGAGCAGACGCGCAAAGTACTGCGGGAAAAACAGCATCTGAAGAAGCTGATCGAGGAAGATATAGAGGAGCTGGAAAAAGACGTGAAGGAGCTGGAGGCGATCATTCACAAGCATACGCCCCAACTTCAGCGGTAAACAAAAAGTGGCAGGCTGGCCAATTGGCAGCGCTTGCCACTTTTTCTCTTCCGAGCAGGCGTGTTTACTGCTCTTCTTTCCAGATTTGCCGGACGATCTCAAAGGAGCGCAGGCGGTCTTCGTGACGGAACATTTGCGTCGTAATCATCAGCTCATCCGCCTGTGTGGCGTCCAAAAGCTGCTGCATTTTGTCCTTCACAGTTTGCGGACTGCCGATGATCGAGGAGCGGAGCTGAGACTGCACCGAGTATTTTTCGAAGTCAGACCACAATTCATCCATGCTTTTCACTGGCGGCTGAATCGGTTTTCGCTCCCCTCTGACAATTTGCAGGAACGCCTGGTAGTGCGAGGTAGCCAGGTATTCTGCCTGTTCATCGGTATCGGCTGCCATGACATTTACGCCGACCATCGCATACGGCTCTTCCAGCACCTCCGAAGGGCGGAAGCTGTTGCGGTACACCTGCAGTGCGGGCAGCGTATAGTCAGGCGAGAAGTGGCCGGCAAAGGCAAAGGGCAGACCGAGCAATCCGGCCAACTGCGCGCTGAAGTCGCTGGAGCCGAGCAGCCAGATCGGAATGGACAAGCCTTCTCCGGGAACGGCGCGTATCCCGGTGGATGTCTCCGGTGAGTATGGCTCGAAGTAATTGCGCAGCTCTGTCAGCAGCTCGGGAAAATCGGCGCCGCCTATGCGCTGGTTGCGGCGAAGCGCACGAGCTGTCTGCTGGTCTGTTCCAGGTGCGCGTCCCAGTCCGAGGTCGATGCGGCCCGGATAGAGCGATTCCAATGTGCCGAATTGCTCTGCGATCACCAATGGCGCGTGATTGGGCAGCATGATTCCGCCGGAGCCGACGCGAATCGTAGAGGTGCCTGCCGCGATGTAGCCGATCAGGACCGAGGTGGCCGAACTGGCGACGCTGGCCATGCCGTGATGCTCCGCCAGCCAATAGCGGTGAAATCCCCACTTTTCCACATGCTGGGCGAGATCGAGGCTGTTGTGGAACGACTCCGCAGGCGTGCTTCCCTCCGTGATCGGGGACAGGTCCAGGACGGAGAGGGGAATATCAGAAAGCCGCTTTTTCGGCTCGTTGCTGTCAGTCGATGACATGAATGGATTCCTCCTTGCCATTTTGCTGTAACGAATGTGGGCGAAACTGGTACATACGTACTTGCATCGTACGTATCACCCGGTTTGGGTGTCAAGGCTCCGATGTTCTGGGAAGTGCAGCGATAAGCGCCAGCGCAAAAGAAAAAGCCCTGATGATAGGGCTTTTTCTTTATTGTTTGGTTAAAATGACTGGACCATCCGCAGTAATTGCGATCGTATGCTCGTATTGGGCGGAGAGCTTGCCGTCGCGGGTCCGCGCTGTCCAACCGTCATCGTCGATGGTCAGGTGATACGTGCCTACGTTGAGCATCGGCTCAATCGTGATGACCATGCCTTCCTTCAGGCGCTGCCCGCGATTGGGCGGTCCGTAGTGCGGGACGTACGGTTCTTCGTGCATGGCCTGCCCGATGCCGTGCCCGGTGAAATCGCGAACTACCGAATAGCCCTGTTCCTGGGCGTAGGTCTGGATGGCGTGCGAGATGTCTCCGATGCGATTGCCGACAACCGCCTGATCAATCCCCAGGTACAAGGATTTTTCTGTCACTTCCAGCAGTTTTTGCGCTTCAGCGGAAATATTTCCGACTGCGTACGACCAGGCAGAATCGGCCAGCCAGCCGTTTTTGCGCACGACCATGTCGATCGTGACGATATCGCCGTCGCGCAACGGTTCCTTGGTCGGAAATCCGTGGCAGATGACGTCGTTAATGGAAGCGCAGGTGGCGTACGGATAGCCGTTGTAGCCTTTTTGCTCGGGTGTGGCGTCATGCTCCGCCAAAAACTGCTCGACAAATTGGTCAATCTCCCAGGGAGTGATGCCCGGGCGAATCATTTTGGCAATCTCGCGGTGGCAAGCGGCCAATACCGCTCCCGCTTCCTGCATCAGTCTGATTTCTTCAGGTGTCTTGAGGATGATCATCGTCTCTCTCCTTGTCCTCGGATTGCAATGCCTCATAGTAGTATACACCTAAGAGCGCTCCGGAGTTAATTGCCACGTTGCAGGCGAAGTGGTAGGATGAGGATAAAACATTTACGGGGGTAGGTAGCGTGGACAAGTTCCAGGAGCACCTGGCCAACTACCAGGCACATGTACAGGAAGACATTGAAAAACGGCTTGCATTTATACGGGAACAGATCGACGGTCCCGGCCTGGGCGGAGCAGTCGTCGGCATTTCTGGCGGCATTGACAGTGCCGTGACGGCAGCGCTGTGCGTCAAGGCGCTGGGGCGCGAGCGCGTCATCGGCGTGTGGATGCCGGCTTATTCCCAGCCCGTCCACGAAGCGGACGCCAAACGGCTTGCGGAAGCGATCGGTCTCAATCTCGTCACTGTGGACGTCGGACCGGCATTCGATGCGCTCGTGCCGCAAATCGAAGGCGTCCTCGCGCTTGGCGACAAGACCAAAGGCAACACCAAGGCGCGCCTGCGGATGACGACCTTGTACGCCATCGCCAACCAGAAGGGCTACCTCGTCGTCGACACCTGCAATCGCAGTGAAGTGTACGTCGGCTACATGACCAAGGGCGGTGACGGACTGGCTGACATCAATCCGGTGGAAAGCCTGACCAAGCATGAAATCCGCATTTTGGCGAAGGAGCTCGGGGTTCCTGATTCGATTCTGACGAAAGCTCCGTCTGCCGACCTGTGGGAAGGACAGACTGACGAGCAGGAGATGGGCTTCACCTACGAGGACCTCGATCGCTATCTGATCACCGGCGAGACGAGGCCGGAAGCGAAAGAGAAAATCGAGCATCTGCACCGCATCTCGGAGCACAAGCGCAATCTGATGCCAGGCATATAAGCCCGAAGTGATTTTTTGCAACAGTTGATTCTTGTTAGATTTTGTACGATAATAGAGGGTACTGCAAGGAACTTTGAAGGTAGAGGTGGAGCATATGTCGACGACTGAATTGATGCTCAAAACAAGTCTGGAAGGACGTGTGAAGCGCACGCTGCAAACATTCTTCCGCCGCCCCAACTACGTGTTGGTTGAAGAGAGCTTGGGTGCGAACGGCCTGTCCCCAGAGCAAGTGGCTGTAACGATGGATTTGCTGAAACAAGACCTGACTGTTGCTGAAATCATGGAGCAACTGCGAGATAAAGGCTATTTTTCGTAATCTGGCGACAGCATTCAGCCCAGAATGAAGGAAGGATCGGTCTGACTACCCAAGTCACGGACCGATCCTTTTTCTTTGCCTTCACGAAGCCGAACCGTTGCTGATTCTCCTCGCTTTTGCATGGCGAAACCAGCGCAGCATGGACAAGACAGCGAGGTAGCTCAGGCACGCCAGACACAGGCCGATGACCGTGCTGCCGATCAGGTAGGCGATGCCGTTGTCCCTGATCCAGGCCAGCCATTGACCGTGAAAAAGCGACGGCGCAGCAGTCTGCTTGTACGTCCGGTAGCCGGCGAGCGCGTAGCCGATTTGCAGGATGGGAATGAAAAAGACAGGCAGTACCAGCTTGCCCGTGACGAATCCGGTAAGCGCCGATGACTTGCTGCAGCGAAACAGTCTGGTCAGCGGGAAAAGCAGCAAAAAAGCGATGCCGAATGTCGGCAGCGTCAAAAACTCGAGGAAGATTCCCAAAGCAAAGCCAAGGGCGATAAACGACGGTGCCCCTTTGGAACGGAGCAGCTTGTAGTACGCGTATTTGAACGAACGGAAAAGACGGGTAAGCATGGACATTCCTCGTTTCGCGGGATGAGATCATTGTACACCTTTTTCGAACGTGTTTTCCATTGGATGCCTTTGTAGTATGGGGGTATATGTGGAAAAATCATACGAAAGGCCGATTTCCGTCTGGAGACGGATTGGTAGTCATTCCTTCCTTTTGGCATAATGGATGGAAGAACCAAACGCATTGGAGATCGTTTTCGACAAGAAGAGCAGATCCGACATTTTTGCACGACCGAAGGAGGAGCATAGATGGAAGAGGTAGAAGACAAGCGGGAACCGGCAAAAACGGAAACCTTGCCGGCAGTAAGGCCGACCACAGAGCTGGTAGCAATCGAATTGCCGGAGAAGCACCAGCGCTTCTACGACAAACTGCGGGAAAAAATCCAAATGTTCATCCGCGAAAAAGGCATTAACGAAAGGGTGGCCAGCTTTATTTTGCTCGCTCCCGACTTGTTCGTCCTGCTGGCCCGTCTCATGCTGGACAAGCGGGTAGGCGTACAGTCCAAAGCAATTGCAGGAGTGACAGTGGCGTATTTCATTTCGCCCGTCGACTTTATTCCGGAGGCGATCGTCGGTGGCTTCGGCTTGCTCGACGACGTGATTTTGGCTGTCTACGCCCTGCGCCGTATTCTCGTCGATGTGGATGAGTCCATCGTCCGCGAGCATTGGAATGGAGAAGAGGACTTGCTCGGCGTCATCACCCGGGTGATTCGGGAAGCGGACGATCTGGTCGGGCAAAAAATCGTAAACAAGCTGAAAGGATTGCTTCTTCGCAAATAGAAGGCAGGTTGGGGAAATAGACATGAGATATTTGTTGGAGTACCAAGAGGGAGAGCGGGTCATCACCTTTTGTCTGGTCAAAAACAAAGAAACAGGTGTGGCGAGCAACCAAAGCGAGTATTTGAACCTGGAGCTGGGCGACCGCTCCGGGACGATGATGGCGAAGCTGTGGGATGTGAGTCCCGAGATCAAAGACGGCATCCAGGTAAAGGACGTCGTCAAGATCGATGCAGTGGTCCAGGTGTACCGCGGGAAGAAGCAGTTGGTGATTCAGCGGATCAGGCCGGTTACGGCATCCGACGAAGTAGAGATGGAGTCTCTGATTCCCGTCTCTGCTGTACCGCCGGACGAGCTGTGGGAAAAGCTGGAGCAGACAATTGACCAGATGCAGAGCAAGACACTGCAGGCGATTTTGCGGGAGGCGCTGGCCGACCCGGAGATCGCCGAGAGACTGCGTCAGTATCCCGCCGGGGTGCGGATGCATCACAACTACTACCACGGCTTGCTGGAGCACATCGTCTCGCTGCTGCGTGCGGCGGAAAAACTGCTGCCGCTCTATCCGCAGGTGGACCGCGACGTACTGTTCGCCACCTGTATTCTGCACGACATCGGCAAACTGTACGAGCTGTCCGATCCGATTGCCCCCGATTACACGACGCCCGGCCAACTGATCGGCCATCTGGTCATGGGCGTGGAAATCGTCAGCGGCATTTGCAGAAGACTGGACATTGCCCCGGGCGACACCGAGGTGCTGCATCTGAAGCACTGCATCTTGAGCCATCACGGCGAGGTCGAGAACGGCTGGGGCAGCGCTGTCTCGGGCAAGACGCCGACAGCGGTGCTGTTTCACTACCTCGACCAGATCGACAGCAAGATGAATGCCTTGCAGCAAACATTGGCGGACATGGGCGAGGAAGAATGGGCGTATTCGGGTGCGCTGCGGCGCAAGGTGTGGCGCGGCTACTAAGCGGTTTGCAGATCGTCACGGGAGGAGCCTGGCTTGCGCATAGCCAGGCTTTTCCCTTTGTGCGGATGCTTTTTTATTGTCGGAATTGCCGAATACTTTTGCGCAGGTAGGATTTTTCTGCATTTTTGTAGAATATGTTTCTGACTGCAGCGGTAGGGTTCAGATTATGCGTCACTGAACTACGTACAGCTTGCGCCAATCTGGGCCGAAACAGCAGCAAACTGATCACACGAAGGAGAAGTTATGAAACGGCCAACCTATACCCGACCAAGCATTGTCAAAAAGGTTTTTCGGTCTGGCGAGCGCTCTCTTCCACGTGAGGAGGTTTCCTCGCGAATCGAAGCCAGCGGGCTGGTTTCTCACGCGGAATTGGACGGATCGTCGCTGCTTGATATAGTTCTGAAAATGGAACAATCACCAGTGCGGGTAGGGAGCTCGGACGCGATTGTGGAGCTGACCTTTTCGCCCCATCAACTGTTCGATCTGGCGTACCGCTATGTACGCGATACGCAAACGCCCAAGCTGCTGGAGCAAATCATCGGGGAACTGCGCCGCCAAACCCAGTTTGGCTGGAACCAGATCAACCGCTTGCTGCAATTGCAGCGCGACCCGCGATTCGTACAGTTCGAGGGTGATACCCGGTGGTTTCTCGCCGAGTGGACGATCGCCAACGATCAAGTGTTCGACTTTTGCCAAAAAAACGGAATTTCCAAAGTAGCCTCGCGCTCTCTGGTCTACTTTTTGGATCAGGAGGTAGGAATCGGTGAGGAAGCTGCCTTCCTGCCAGCCCTTGACGACCGCTTTCGCATGGATGGCGACACCTTGTACATTACAGCTGCTGGCGAACAGGCAGCGGAAGTCGAGGCGCAGCAGGAAGTAGCCGCTGCGCTGGCATCGGATGCGGCAGCGGCGGAAGAAGCCGGCCCAGTCACACAGCCAGAACACACACCACAAGAACAAGAAGATCCAAAGGAGGAGCATGCGATGAATACCGTACAAAGCCAACACGTTCTCCAGGAAGTGCAACAGCTCCTGGAACAGGCGATCAGCCGTCTGGATGCGAGGAATCAGGAAATGTCGCAGGAGGTTGTCGCTCATTTTCAGCAAAATAACATGCAAGCTATAGAAGTCCTGATGAAAGAGAAAAATAAACACGAGCAAATTGCAAACGGATTAAAACAGCTGCTGGCCGCAAGCGAGCAATGAGCAGGCGAGAGGCTATGATCCGGTTTGAGCAGAGGTTTGCCTTGCTGCGCGAAGTGATCGCCGGCTATCGGATACAGCTTCAAAAGATGGAGCAGGAAGTAGTGGAGTTGTTCGCTACCAACCAGCTCTCTGCCATATCTGCCTGCATGAGCGAGAGGCAGCGGATCGTGTCGTTGATGAACCGCCTGGAGCAGTTTGTCCGGAAGTGGGAGTCAGGGGCCGATACGGGAATTACACACGAACCAAAACGGGAACACTTGAATACATGAACGAAAATGCGGTAAGATAGGGGGATTGTGCAGGATTCCCCGCGCATGCCGCGTGGGCTGGAAAGGAGATCCAAATCCCTTATGTCTGTTGGAAGAAACGAACTGTGCCCCTGCGGGAGCGGGAAAAAATACAAAAAGTGCTGTGGCGTGGTGACGCCGATTACCGAGTTGCGCAGCCGACATGAGCAAAAGCTGCAAAAGCAGTACGCGAGTTGGGTGGAGCGACTGAATCATTTCGTCGGCGGCAATGTGACCAACGATGCAATTACGGAAGCACGCAACCGCTTTGCCGCGGAGATTGGACTAAACGAAGAAAGCGTCACACGGCCTGAATGGGCTGCGCACTTTTTCAACTGGTTTGTACTGGATGTAAAACGCGATGGAGACACCTTGCTGGAGAACTATCTCAAGCAGAACGGCAGACGAATGGAGCATGACCTGCGCCGCTCCTTCTACAAACTCCACCTGGACCTGTACGAAATCGTCGATGCCGATCGGGATGTTCTCACCGTCATGCAGCCGATTACCCGTGAAAAACGGTATGTGCTGCGCACCAACAATTTGAGAGTACAAGTGGGACAAATCATCGTCGGGCGTTTGTTGAACCTGGGACTGCGCGATGCGCTCTTCTCGGGCAGCATCGTCTTGCAGCCGCACATCAAGGAATCGCTGCTGGACTGGCTGCGCGAGCACCCCGAGGTAAGCGAGGCGGCCGAAGACAGCAGCAAGCGTACCTATACGACGCAGTTGTACCGTTTCATCGTGCAGTTTGGAACGGAAGGCAGCAATCAGCAAAAGCCGAAAGAAGCGATGCTTCGCCGCAGCTTCGCCGTGTCCGATGCGGATGAGTTCCGCAAACAGATGGAAGCACAGCGCAGCTTCGAGCTGAAAAAGCGGGAAGGAGCACGCGAAATCTGGGTGTACGCCCCGCGCAAGGAAGAGTATTTGTTCTCCGCGTTGAGGGACGCGCTGCTGGAATTGTACGAGGTTCAGGCGGAACTGTTGATCGCGGACGGACGTGTCTACCTGGAAGGGTATGCGGAGCAGCTCGACGAGATGGCGAGCCTGTTGCAACTCATCGATCTTGAAGCAGAAGAAGAGATTCGCGCCTTGACCTCGACAGGTTCCAGACTGTCGCGCGGGACACTGTTTATCACCAGCCAGCCGACACTGCCGCCGAAGGTGCTGCAATGGGCAGCGCAGACGTACTTTGCGGAAAAGTGGCTGGTCAATCCGCATGAGGCGCTGGATGATCTCGCCCCGATTCTGGTGGCGGCATCCGACAATAAAGAGCTGCACGGCAAGCTGATCAGCCTGCTGGAGCAGATGGAGCAGGACAGCAAGCTCGGTCAAGGATTGGCCCGGTATATCCGGATGGACATCCTTCGTCCGCGCCTGTCGCTGCCCAATGACGCCCTGCATATCAACAACCTGTTGCGTCGTCCTTTGATCGAGGGTTTGCCGGAGAGCGTCTACACGGTTCATCCGGACAGACTGGCGGACATCAATCGCTTCGTCCAGGAGATGACCGAGGGCAAATCCGAAGCGACGATGAAAAAATACGATGAAGTGATGAACAGCTTCCGTTCCTTCGTCCGAAGCGCATTCGGTCCTTCCTTTGTGTGGGAGCATGTGCGGCCGGAAGAGATGTCCTTCTTCCTGCTGCATTACATGTACAGCCGAACCGATACGGTGAAAAAGACGCTGGCCACCAATCTTTTGTCAGTGCTGTCCGCTTTCTTCAAATGGCTGGACAAGCAGAGAGGCACTTCGCTGTCGACCGCCATGCAGCCGCTGTTCAGCGAGCTGAAGGAGACACTGCCAGAGGCGTACCGTCTGCGCAACAGTTTGGAAAAGGAAGCGTACCAAAATCTGTACGGATCGGAACATACGCTGGGCGAGCTGGCGGAAGAAGCCGTCATCCTGGTCGGACAGGAGAAGGGCTATTGGATCGCCAAACGCGCCAACGGTCAGGAAGTGAAAGTGGCTATCGAGCAAACGGCTGGCGAAGGGTTGGCTGAAGACTGGTTAGTCGCCGGACTGTTTGCCCAGACAGAGGACGGTTTCTGGCGCTTGTACGGCGCACCGGAACTGTATCCCCCTGCCGTAGCCCAGATGCTGGGAGCGCCAGTCGGCGTTTTGGTATAAAGCAAAAAAACCGTCGGGATTGTGACCTGGAAGTCACCTTTCCCGACGGTTTTTTGGTTGTTGCCGTTTTCTCCGCGATTACGAAGTACGAACCCATTGGCGAATCGTCTGGTCTTTTGGCAGCAAAAAGCCGATGATACCGATCAAGGGGAGCAGCGAGCAGAGGGTGATCACCGTCTCCAGACTGTAAACGTCAGCCAGCTTGCCGAGGATCAGCGCTCCCATACCGCCCATGCCAAACGCAAGTCCGGTAATCAGTCCGGACACCATTCCGATTCGGCCAGGCAACAGCTCCTGGGCGTAGACGACCGTGACGGAAAAGCTGGAAAGCATGATCAGTCCGCTCAAAAAGAGCAGCGGGTACGTCCAGAATCCGGTCACATAAGGCGTGAAGATCGTCAGCGGCAGCGAGCCGATCAGTGAGAAAATCAGCACGTTTCGCTTGCCAAAGCGGTCAGAGAGCGGACCGCCCAAGAAGGTGCCGATCGCGCCCGCCAGCAGAAAGCCGAAAATGACGATCTGTGCTTGCGCGTACCCCATGTGCTTGAAGTTCATCAGGTAGAACTGATAGTAGCTCTGGAAGCCGGTGTGCATCCAGGAGCGGAAGCTGACCAGCAGGATGAGCAGCAGCAAGGCAATTTTGCGCTTTTGACCATGCGTGTACGTGACCAGAGCGGCTGTCGCTTTCTTCTTGCGCTCTTGACCGACGTACCAGCGGGCGACCATAAACAGGACGGCACTCGCTGCCGCAGCGGGCAGCAGGAACCAGGTCGCACCGGGCTGACCGAGATTGGCGAAAATCAGAATCGTCATCAATGGTGCCAGCGCTTGCCCGGCATTGCCGCCGACCTGGAAGATCGACTGGCCCAATCCGCGTCGCGTACCGGAGGCCGCGTGGGTAAAGCGGGAGCCTTCCGGATGAAAAACCGCAGAGCCGAACCCCACGCATGCGACGGCGAGCAAGACGAACAGGTAGTTTCCGGCGAGTGCGAGCCCGAGCATACCGACTCCTGAGACTAGCAGTGCGATGGGAGCCAGCAGCGGGTGAGACTTGCGGTCCGTAAAGTAGCCGACAGCAGGCTGCAAGACAGAGGCGGTCAGGTTCATCACGAGCAAAATCATTCCCACCTGGGTGTACGTCAAGGCCAGGTTTTTTTCCAGAATCGGGAGCATGGCGGGAATGACCGCCTGCAAGGCATCGTTGAGCAGATGCACGAGGCTGATCGCGAACAGGACGCGGTATACGGTCGGCGCCGTACTCGGCACGGGTGAGGCTTGTGCAGGTGTGGCACTCATTTTGGTTCATCTCCGTTATCTTCTCATTGGTTACCTCCTTACTGTAGCACTCCAAATAATGATCGTCATCCATGTTTTGTCTGCATATGTCTTCCAAATATATGCGACTGTTTCCTGTTTTCTGGGCCCGCTTTCAGTCGGGAGGAACATTTTTCTACAAATGAAGACAAAGATATGGTACAATGTTTTAGAGTTTTCCCAACAAAAGTGAATATTTGTTTTTCCTGTCGAATGGCACTAGTTTGAAATGTGCCTTCTTCATTTCTATTGACAAAAGCGTGCGCGAACAAGGAGAAGATCATATGCCGGAAATTGCTAGAAGACAACGCGCTTCCGCTCCCCGAAAAAAACAAACGGGACGAGGTCGAAAACTTCGTAAATGGTTGTTCTTTTTTAGCATATTTGCACTGTTTTTGGTCTGCGGTGTCGCTGGTGCCGTTTACTGGAAAATTGACAATACCTTAGACGAGGTAACAAGACCAAAAGACCCGCTATCACCGACTGCGTCCCAGAGCCAAGATGCGAAGTACAACGAAAGTGAGCCGATCTCACTGGTGATCCTCGGTTCGGATAACCGTCCCGAAACAGGTTCATTGAATACGGATGTGATGATCGTGTCGGTCATCAATCCGGATACGAAAAAAGTAACGATGGTATCCCTGCCCCGCGATACGAGGGTCAAGATCCCCGGTTACAGCGACTACCACAAAATCAATTCGGTATACGCCTACGGGGAAGCGGAACGGCGCAAAGCGGAACGCAACAACAAAACGCCCGATGAAGACGGTGTCTCGCTGACGAAAAAGACATTGAGCGAAATTCTGGGAATTCCCATTGATCACTACGTAGCGCTTGATTTCAACGGCTTCAAGGCAGTCATCGACGAACTGGGCGGCATCGAGATCGATGTCGATCGCAGGCTGGTCTACGACGATCCGACCGACAATACGCACATCAATCTGCAGCCGGGTCTGCAGGTGCTAAATGGTGAACAGGCACTGGGCTATGTCCGCCATCGCCATGACAACCGCGGAACCAAGTATTACTCCAGTGACTTTGACCGCAACCGCCGTCAGCAGGAAGTCATCCGCGCAGTGATCGACAAGGCTGCATCGCTGGAAGGGCTGACGAAAATTTTTGCGATTATGGAAGTCGGCGCCAAGCATATACATACCGATCTGTCCAAGGACCAGATCAAAGGATTGGCGTATGACTTCAAAGGCTTTAACTCTTCCATGATCACGACGCTGGAAAACGGCGCGTACTGGCAGGGTGGCTACACGTATCTGGAGAAAGACAAGCTGGAAGTAATCCGCAACTCCCTGCAAGCCGAGATGGGGCTGGAACGAAGCGTCGTAGCCAAGATGAACAACTCTCCGGTGCTTGGGACCGGGGGATCGAGCGTAGCGTCGTCTTCCAGGTCTTCCACTCCAAAAACGACCCAACAAACTGTGGAGTCAGCCGCTCCTCCTGTCGACAATACGCAAAAGCAGAAGGAGACGAAGCAGGAAGAAGTGGAGCAGCCAGCTGAGCCACCGACGTCCGATATGGCAGAGGGAACACTTCCTCCGCCGGACATCGTCTCTCCCGAAGAGATGCTTCCTCCATCCGACGGAACAGGTGCGCCGCAGTACACGGAGAATCCGAATTACGGAACACCGGACCCGAACGTACCCGGTTCGACCGTAACGCCTCCCCCGGGAACTGTCGTAACGCCTCCTCCGGGGACTGTCACGCCTCCGCCTGTGGAGCAAGCTCCGCCACCTGACATCACGTACCCTGTGGGCCAACAGGACCCGAGCCAGGTGCCGCCAGTCAACTAAAAAAGCGCATGCAAACGTCCGTTTTTCCGAAAACGGGCGTTTTTTTGTTATGTGCCTGTAAATATTTTGTGAAAGGGAGGTTTAGAAAACACCAAGAAAGTGTTACAATAATAATATACTGACAAGAAACACATTTCAGATAATTATCATTCGACTGGAGGGATTTGGATGATGATCTTTTTGGTGAATTTGTTTCTGGTGATCGCGTTTATGTACATTATCAGTCGCCAACACAATGAAGAAACGGTCTATGACGAAGACTTTTTTCTCCAGAATCCCTCAGCCCTGGAAGAGTACCAGCAAATGCCGCTCGATTTCCAAAACGCTTTCTTTCGCAAACACAAGGAATGGATCAAGGAGAAGTACATGCGCGGAGAAAGCTACGTTCTCGGTTATTGTCCGAACAAGGAAGTGCGCCGTGCCTGGCTGGCTGAATTTATGAATCAAAAAAACGTGAACAACAACCCCACCCCTTCTTCGTGAAGGGGTTTGCTTTTGTACCTTGCCGCTGCATGGTATACTGCAAGTGACGAAAGTTTTACGGCTGTGAGAGGAGATAAAAGCACCGATGTTGTCATACTTGACGGAACAACTGAATGAGTCCTTGTCCCACCATGGAGTAGTGACCGATGTAATCTTGCGCTCTGAACATTCCCTGGTCGAGGAAGAAGAGACGCGCGAAGTGGAAATTCGCTTCATGGAGCGGGAAGAGGAAGGCAAGCCAGAGGCAAAGATCTATCTCAGCCTGCTCCCCGATCAGGAAAGCTGCGAAGTGGAGGCAGAAATCGCATACGCATCCGAAGGGGTGTCGGATGACGCGGCGGCACGTTTGTGGGAAAAGGCGCGAGCAGTCATCCCGGAGATTTCCCTGACGGAGAAGAAGCGCTACCTGGAGCCTGGCAAATGTGTCGAATCGTCCATCGTTCTCGATACTCACTTTATCGTGCAGATGCCGGCAAACGAGGAGGAAGCGGGCGCGCTCGACCAACTGCTAGAGCGTTTTTCCGCTGATTTGGGCGAGATTTTGCGGATCGGTACAATACGCTAAAACAAACACGGCGGACGAGGCAGGATTTTTCTCTTGCAAGCAGAAATGAAATGAATGAGTATTCATTCGCAAGGGAGGAAAATCGCGATGGTGCTGTCCAAGGTGTTGGAGCCGATCCAGGTAGGATCGCTACGGCTTCCTAATCGGATTATCATGGGTTCGATGCATGTCGGCCTGGAAAATCAGGAGAGAGGCGTCGAGCGGCTGGCCGCTTTTTATGCGGAGCGGGCAAAAGGCGGCGTAGGGCTGATCGTGACAGGCGGGGCAGGTGTTTGTCCGGAAGGGGGAATGGGCGATGCGTACTGCAACGTCTACCTGGATGAGCACATTCCGGCACTTCGCACGATCACGCAGGCTGTTCACCAGGCGAATGGCCGGATCGCCTTGCAGCTCTTTCACGCAGGCCGCTACGCCGCCAAGGAGCAGACAGGACTTGATCCGGTAGCGCCGTCTCCGCTGCAGGCGCCGATCAATCGTTCAAAACCGCGCGAATTGTCAGCCGACGAGGTCGAGATGACGATTCAGGCATTTGCCGACGGTGCGCTGCGGGCCAGGCAAGCCGGTTTTGACGCTGTGGAAATCATGGGCTCGGAAGGGTATCTGATCAATCAGTTTTTGTCCCCTGTCACCAACAAGCGGGATGACGAATGGGGAGGCGATTTTGCCCGACGCGCCCGCTTTGGCGTGGAAGTGGCAAAGCGCGTGCGCCAGGCTGTGGGACAGGAGTTTCCGGTCATTTTCC
Organism: Brevibacillus sp. TJ4; assembly: GCF_044627595.2. NCBI lineage: Bacteria > Bacillati > Bacillota > Bacilli > Caryophanales > Paenibacillaceae > Brevibacillus > Brevibacillus sp. TJ4. The sequence goes on from NZ_CP185865.1 coordinate 1,257,991, forward strand.
GCATGTCGGGGCTTGATCTGATGCCGGACAGCACGACGATGGAGGAGACGCTGCAATTTGCCCGGATGCTGCAGGAGGCAGGCGTGGATGCGCTCAACGTCGGGATCGGCTGGCATGAATCGCAGGTGCCGACGATCGCGATGATGGTGCCCAGAGGGGCGTACGTATGGGTGGCCCAGCAGGTCAAGCAGGCAGTCTCCATTCCGGTCATCGCGAGCAACCGGATTAACGATATGCGTCAGGCAGAAGACATTGTCCAGGCGGGACGAAGCGACATCGTCTCGATGGCTCGCCCCTTTCTCGCTGACCCGATGATCGTGCGAAAAAGCATCGAGGGACGCTTTGACGAAGTAAACACCTGTATCGCCTGCAACCAGGCTTGCCTCGACCATATTTTCAACGGAAACATGGCCTCTTGCCTGGTCAATCCCGAGGCAGGCCGGGAGCAGGAGTGGCAGCTACGCCCGGCAGCGGTGAAAAAACGGGTCGCCGTCGTCGGAGCAGGTCCGGCCGGTTTGGAAGCGGCTCGCGTGCTTGCCGAACGGGGCCATCAGGTGGTCGTCCTGGAAAGGCAGGAGCAGATCGGCGGACAGTTGCTCTACGCCCGTCAAGTGCCGGGCAAGCAGGAGTTTGACGAGACGCTGCGCTATTACCGGACACAACTGGCGAGGCTCGGAGTAGAGGTCCGCCTCGGTATCACGGCGACAGCAGAGGCTCTGGAGGCGGAGAGGTTCGATGAAGTCGTGATCGCCACCGGTGTGACGCCGCGCCAGCCGGACATTCCCGGGATTGAGCAGCCCCACGTCGTCAGCTACGTGCAGGTGTTTGAAAAACAGGCGAAGCTCGGACAGCGGGTCGCGATCATCGGAGCGGGCGGAATCGCCTGCGACCTCGCCCATCTGCTCGTCCAGGACCAGGGCATTTCACCGCAGGCAGCCCAGTATCTGCTGGAATATCGTATCCTCGATCCGAAGTCGCTGCATCGCTTGCAGCAAAGCGACAGGAAGGTATACATGCTGCGGCGCGGCAAACACATCGGCACGGGGCTTGGCAAAACGACGCGTTGGGCTGTGCTGGCCAACCTGAAGCGGCACGGTGTGGAGGCACTGACGCAGATCGCCTACAAGGAAATTACGGCTGAAGGGGTCGTCATTGCGAGCGGCGGCGAAGAGAGACTCGTCGCTGCGGACACAGTCGTCGTCGCTGCTGGCGCTACCTCCAATGACAGCCTGTACCACGCGCTTCGGGGACGCCTTCCCGTCCACGTGATCGGCGGGGCAAAGGAGGCGGGCGAGCTGGATGCCAAACGGGCTATTTATGAAGGGGCAGAGGTAGGTAGATTGATCTAAATGTCGGCTTTTGAAATCTTTTGTCGAAAGTCTTTTCTTCATCCCGAACTTCTTGCACAATAGGAATATCTTACTCATCAACTTATTAAGTGACTGGGGGCCATCACGTGATGCACCATAACGGAATTTTATTGGGAAAACGCCACTTTCTGCACGCAACCTCCCCCGTTGTCGAGGTGGAAGGATGGACGTTTGCGATTGCTCCAGGCTGCAAGCTGATCGCTGGCGGCAGTGCCAATCCGTTGCAGACGCTGATCAGCATATATCGCGAGGGAGAAAAGGTAGCCCAGCTAAACCTTCATCATAGAAGATGTGACTCGGATATAACGGTTCAGGCGGTATCGAGCGATATGGCTTTGGAAATTACGCCAGCGACAAAACGGGTTTGTGTCGAAATGAAAATGTAATGCACCCTCCACTGGGGTGCTTTTTTCTGCTCTCAGCAGATTGTAGCGAAACTATCAAGGCAGGCACCAGCAAAGAGGGTGGCGAGCCTGTGCCGCGATACAGAAAGGGGAGTTTCATATGAATTTGACGCGCTGGAAAGTGGGAGAATTGCAGTTCACCTGGTTGTTGGGAGGGATTTCGCAATTGGATGGCGGGGCGATGTTTGGCGTCGTTCCAAAGCCGCTGTGGAGCAAGCGTTATCCGCCGAACGAGCTGAACCAGATCCCGCTGCGTGCGGACCCGATCCTCGTGGAAGCGCACGGAAAACGCATCTTGATTGAAACAGGATTGGGCAATGGCAGACTGAGCGAGAAGCAAAAGCGCAACTTCGGGCTGCTCGAGGAATCGCGGGTGAAGGAGTCGCTGGCAAGCATCGGACTTACCCCGTCTGACATCGACATCGTGGTGATGACGCATATGCACTACGACCATGTAAACGGTTTGGTCTCCTGGGAGCAGGACAAGCTGGTACCGACTTTCCCGAACGCGGTCATTTACGTGCAAGAGCAGGAATGGGCAGAGATGAGGGAACCGAATATCCGCTCGCGCAACACGTATTGGGAGGAAAACTGGAAGCCGATCCAGCACCTCGTGCAAACGTACGGGGAAAGCCATGCGCTGTTGCCAGGAATCTCGCTGCACCATACAGGCGGGCACAGCCAGGGACATGCCATCGTGCGTATGGAAACGCAGGGACAACTGCTTCTCCACCTCGCCGACATCATGCCGACGCACGCCCATCAAAACCCGCTGTGGGTAATGGCCTATGACGATTATCCGATGACGTCCATTTTCGCCAAGGAAAAGTGGATCAAAGAAGGAGTCGCAGCAGGCGCATGGTTTCTGTTTTACCACGATAATGTCTACCGCGCCGTGAAGTGGAACGAGCAGGGAGAAATCATCGATTCAATAAAAGTTTAATAATCAAAAAATTTTGTGGAAAAAGATTGACGAAAGACGCTCTCCTCACTACAATTGGTAAAATACAGAACGACTGTTCTGGTTTGACGAGTATGCAGAACAGTCGGGGGAGAACGCAATGAACAAAATCAGAGCAATGCTGCAGGAGTTTCACCCGATCGTCTGGTCTTTGGTGATTGGGACTGTATTTGTCCGGGCTGCCAGTTCCATGAGCATGCCTTTTTTGTTTATATACCTTTCCAACAACACCGATATGGACTTGGCCACGATCGGACTGATGATCGGAGCTGGCGCACTGGCCGGGACGGTCGGGGGATTTGTCGCCGGGAACCTGTCCGATCGGATCGGCCGAAGACGCGTCATGCTCGGAGCACTCTACGTATGGACGATCGTCTTCGTCGGCTTTGCCTTGAGCAAAAACCCGCTGCTGCTGCTCGTCCTCAACATGGCCGGGGGACTGTGCCGGTCGTTTTACGAGCCGGTATCGCAGGCGCTGATGGCCGACGTGACCCCGCCGGAGAAGCGCTATCGCGTCTTCGGCTTGCGCTATACGGCGATCAATGTCGGTGTGGCGGTCGGGCCGATCTGTGGCGCGCTTTTGGCCGAGACTTCTGTGGCGCTGCCGTTTCTCATCACGGCTGCGATCTACCTGGTCTACGTGATCGCGCTGCAAGGGCTGCTCAATCGCTTCGGCATCAAAAAGATCGAAGGACAGAAAAAGGAATATGTCACCTTCGGCAGAGCCTTTCAGGTTGTCATCCGCGACAAGGCATTTCGCTTTTTCGTGGTCGGGGGTGCACTCGGAGCGATCGGCTACTCGCAGATGTCCACGACCTTGGCCAAATTCGTCGAGATGAGCATGGTCAACGGCACAATGCTGTTTGCGGCGTTGATGAGCATCAACGCAATCGTCGTCATTTTGTTCCAGATGCCGCTCACCTCCTGGGCAGAAAAAAGGACGCCCCTCACCGCCATTATGGTGGGAAACGTCATGTATGCGATCGGGGATATTGGCTTTGCCTTCGCCGATTCCTGGACGATCTTTGCCATTGCCATGGTCCTGTTTACATTCGGCGAGATTCTCACCTTTACCTCGAGTGATGTGCTGATCGACCGGATGGCGCCGGAAGCGATGCGGGGCAGCTATTACGGAGCCAAAGGCTTTAGCAATGTGGGGCAGTTCATCGGTCCGTGGATGGGCGGAATCCTGCTCGCCTCGTACAGCGGCACCACGCTCTTCCTCGTCGTTGCCATGATCTCGCTGGTCAGTTGCTATTTTTACTGGGCCGGGCAGCGCGCCTTTCTGCTCAGCCAGGCTGGTGCAAAAAGCGAGAGTGCATAAGGATCACTCGAGCGCTTGCAGTACGCGCTCGGCCATCCGGCTGTAGCCGTCGGCGTTGGGGTGAAAATGATCGCTGTACAAATACTGCTGTTCTTTTTGCACAAACAGATCGTACGTCGGGACGACGATGACGCCTGGATGGCGTGCGGCGATTTGCCCAGCCGCATTGTTCCAGTCCAGCACCGGCTTCACCGTGTCCGCTGCGGCTTCCGTGTTTCCGAACGGGTTGTACAAGGACGTATAGATGATCCGCGCGTCTTTGTTGATGGCGCGAATTCGACGAATGATCTCTTCAAAGTTGGCCGCAAGCTGCTCTGCAGTTTCGACCAATTTTTCTTCGTCGAGCAAGTACAGCCCGCCAGTTTGCTGAAACAGGTCGTTGCCGCCGATCGTAAACAGAATCAGGTTTGCTTCGGCAATCAACTGCTTCACCTGGACCTGATCGAGCTGCTCCAGCAGTTCCGGCGATTCCAGTCCGTTGACGGCGAGATTGGTAAAGCGGATCGTCCGGCCGCTCTGCTCCTCCAGTTTTTCGCGTACCCGACCTGCGTAGCCTTGTCCATTGGCATCGCCGGAACCGCGGGTAAGCGAGTCGCCCAATGCCACGATGGTTTCGATTTCTCCTGTGGCAGGCGGAGTAGCTGACGGGGAGGAGCCGCTATCTGCTGCCGGCGGACTTGGGGACGCTGGTGCGAGCTGTTGCGGATTCGTCGCCAGGACAAACCCGACGGCAAGCAGCAGAAAAGAGAGTAGTGCCGAGATGCTTGTGACGAGCCAGAGAAGGCGTCCGGATGTGCTCATCAGGTATCCTCCTGTTCGAAATGATAGTGCTGTGCATGCTATAATAAACGGTAACGATAGTTGTTCTCAGTGTACCATAAAGAGGCTGCTTGCGTCAGGTGAGGAAGGCAGTCGGTGGATAGGAGGAACACGTTTGGCTGAAACGGTTTTGTCTGTAAAGGGACTGCGAAAATCAATCGGCAACAAGCCGATCATTCACGACATTACCTTCGATGTGTACGCAGGTGAGGTATTTGGCTTTCTTGGACCCAACGGCGCCGGAAAGACGACAACGATTCGCATGCTGGTTGGCCTGGCAGCGGCAGACGGCGGGGAAATTCACATCGGCGGCATTTCCATACGCGACCAGTTTCCGCAGGCGATCTCCCAGGTCGGCTGTATCGTCGAAAACCCCGAGCTGTACAAGTTTTTGACGGGACGGGAAAACCTCGAGCAATTCGCCCGCATGAGCGGCGGCATTTCGCCGGAGCGGATCGACGAGATCGTGCGCTTCGTCGATTTGGAGCGGGCGATCGACGACAAGGTCAAAACGTATTCACTCGGAATGAGACAACGGCTGGGGATCGCCCAGGCGCTTTTGCATAAACCCAAAATCCTCATATTGGACGAGCCTACCAACGGACTCGACCCTGCCGGTATCCGCGAGCTTCGCCAATTTATTCGCAAGCTGGCCGAGGAAGAAGGGCTGGCCGTTTTTATCTCCAGCCATTTGCTCAGCGAGATCGAAATGATGTGCGACCGGGTGGCCATCGTCAGCAAGGGCCGGGTCATATCCGTCGGCCTGGTCGAAGAGCTGATGAAGCAATTTGCCGATCAGGTAGACTGGACCGTGCATCCCGACCACGTCGAGCAGGCAATCGGGGTGCTGCGCAGTCTGCCGCTCGTATCCGAGGTCTGGCAAGTCGGAGAAGAGCGGATCAAATGCCAGATGGACACGGAGCGTGTGCACGAGGTGAATCAGGCACTGGTTGCCGCAGGCATCGCCGTAAGCGGAATTGCGACCAAAACAGTGACCTTGGAGGATTTGTTCCTGACGGTGACAGAGGAAGGAGGCGAGGCGAATGGGGCAAAGCATGCTCAGGCTGGTGCAAAATGAGACGATCAAACTGCTTCGCCGCCGGCGTTTTCTCGTCGTCGTCCTGATTCTGGCGATACTCATTCCGATTTTCACCTATGCGCAGTATCATTCCGTCGTGACCACGCAGGAACGGATGGGGACGACAGACTGGCGGCCGATGCTGACGCAGCAGATCGTCGACATGCAAAACCGGCTTGCGTCCAGCAGGCTGCCGGATGAGTGGCGCGATTTGCTCAAGGTACGGATTCAGCAGCAGCAGTATTACCTCGACCATGACATCAACCCGATGGCACCGGGCGGCCCGACGTTTGCCCGGGGCTTTATGGATCAGGCGATTACGATGTTTTTGCCGATGATTATCGTCGTCCTCGCGGTGGACATTGTCTCGTCTGAATTCAGCGAAGGGACGGTCAAGCTGCTGTTGACCCGCCCGGTGCGGCGCTGGAAAATATTGACCAGCAAATACCTCACCTTGCTGCTGTTTACCTCGCTCACGGTCATCACGACGCTGGCCATGGCCTATCTCATATCTGGCGTCGTCTTTGGCTATTCCGGCTGGACGCTGCCGATTTTGACCGGCTTTCAGATCGTCGGCAGCGAATTGGACACCTCGGGCGTATTCATGCTGCCGCAGTGGCAGTTTTTGCTCATGCAGTACGGATTGGGATGGTTCGTCTGTGTCGTCGTGGGCACGATTACGTTCATGGTATCCGTACTCGTGCGTAGCGCTGCGGCAGGGATGGGGATTATGATGGCGGCTTTGATCAGCGGCATGATTTTGACGCAGATGGCTTCTTCGTGGGAGGCGTCGAAGTACCTGTTCAACGTCAACCTGGAACTGACCGACTACCTCAACGGGACGCTTCCGCCGATCGCCGGCATGACGCTGCCGTTTTCGCTCGCGGTGCTCAGTATCTGGGCTATCGCCTCACTCGTCGTCGCCTATACAGTCTTTATCCGCAGGGACGTGACCGCCTGACGTCGATATGCTGCGACGGGCAAGGATACAGCGAGAAAGCTGCCGAATAATCCGCAGCCCTCGATGTCACTCTATAGGAAAAGGAGTGACTGGCGATGAGCACTGATAGAACGAACGAGAAGCCGGTACAGGAACCGGTCGTCGCACCGGGGATGAACATGCACGACGAACTGGAAGAAAAGGCGACAGAAGAGGAGATTGCCAGCGGGGAGTCCACTTCTGTCACCCGTCTGTTTGTCGATCGTACGCCGGGCAGCTAGAGTGCCCGGTTGCGATGAAAAGTCAAAAGGTGTCGCCGCGTAGCAAAAGCTACGGCAGCGACACCTTTTTGTATCTGGGGATTCTATCTGGTTGTGGCTCATGACCATGTATTATACGCTATCGGTGGTGCGCTATGGCTTCCAGGAAATCTGCTTCGATGTCTCGATCAGTTCCTCCAGAGATACGCCGTATGCAGTGATGACCACGTACAGCGAATGGCCGTTCGACTGTGCGTTGAAGTGTACGGCGTGCTGGGCCGCATGCTGCTCGCTGGCATTCGGCTTTTGTTCATAAGTGACGCCGATTGCCTGTTCATTGTTGATCGAAAAAAGCTGTGTGGCGGTAAACGTACCGGGAATCGACAGGCTGCGGTTGCCGTTTTTGTTTCGTTCCACATCGATCCGAATCCAATCCTGGCCGCGCACGTAATGGGAAAACAAGGCTTCTACGTTCTGGCTCGTTTCCGATTCGTAGCGTACCGATATGCTGCTCAGTACAAAGCTGTCCGGAAGCTGGTTCAGGACGGGAACAGGCATATTGGAAGACTGGACGGCTGTGTCCACATCCTGGAACGTAGACACGGTAATTGCCGGTTTGCCGTTTGGAGCGGGAGGACCGACGATTGCGCTGTCCCCTTCGGCAGCGGATGCTGCCGCATTCATTTCACCCTCAGGTGCGGTTAAGGCAAACACGGATTGTTCCGAGACAACGGCGGCAGCGATGCTGGCCTCGCCCGTGCTGTCCGGTGACTCATCAGGCTGGGTTGCTGCAACCGCCGCTTCCTCTGGCGGTTTTTCCTGCGTTGCCGGTTTATCTGCATTGCGCGAGACGATCATCGGGCGTTCTTCTTTGACAGCAGGCTCTGCGTCTTCCGCAGCAGACGTTTCCGGTTGTTGCTCGCCGTTTCCTTCATGCGCAGCGACACTGGCATCGGCTTGTTCCGGCAGAGCGGATGCATCGGTCATCGCAGCCGCCTCATTTCCGGCTGCAGCCAGCTCGCCAGTCTGTTCGGTGGCTGCATTATCAGCAGATTGGGTTGGCGCTTTCTTTGATTGGGCCGTTGGCGGCTCGCCTGCTTCTGCGGCAGTTGATTCGTCGAACGTAAGCAAATGGTTCGCCGCTTCTGGCTGGTTCATGCCGGATGCAGTACCTGATTCCTGTGCAGTCTGCACTCCCGGTCCTTGCAACTGCTGGTAGCCAAAAATTCCGGTGACGAGCAAGACAGCGGCGGCGCTCACCCAAGCATACGGCATGCTTCTGAAGCGTCGCTTTTCTACCGTGCCAGTCGCGGGCGGAAGGGTAGCGGTTGCAGCGTGAGGGGGAGTGACTTGTCCGGCAGTCTGATAAATCGCTTCCATGATGCGATCCTCCAGATGGGCGGGCGGCGACGGAATTTCCTTCAAAAACTGCACCTCCTCATCGCCTAGCGACTGGGATTCCAGCCAGGCAATACAGGCCTCGCATGTTTCCATATGTGAAAGCTGATCACTGTCCGTTTCATCCAGCCATCCGCTTCTAAATTCCTGGCAGTTCATGTACGAGCCCCCCTTCTTTGCGGGATAACAGTTTTGCTAGTTCTTGGCGAGCGCGCAAATAGCGAACACGAGCGGTAGACTCGGCGATCCCGAGCAAGGATGCAATCTTTTCGAACGGATACTCATGGGTACAACGAAGCACGATGACCTCACGATAGGAATCTGACAACAGAGCGAATGCCTCTTCGATCTCACGACGCTGCTCCTTGCTGAGCAAAGACTCCTGCGGGGATCCATCTCTGGCGTTGGAAGGAACGTAGGCCAATTGATCGTCAGAGTCGTGAAATTTCCGGCGGCGCAAAAAGTCGATGCTCTTGTTGCGCGCCAACGTATGCAGCCAGGAAGAAAACTGGCTGTCACCGCGGAAGGTGGACAGCTTTTCATACGCTTTGACAAACACTTCCTGAGTCAGGTCCTCGGCATCAGTACGGTTGTTTACCATTTTATAGATAAACACGTAAATCATATGCTGGTACCGCTGGATCAGTTCGCGATACCGTTCGATGTCGCCTTGCAGAATCCGTTGAATGATTTCGGCGTCGGATTGCATGGAATCTTTGGCCTCCCTTCCCATTTATGAGACGCTGCCGCATCTCGAACGTTTCAATCTTTGTTTTTACATCTCTATAATTTCGTACGGGTATCCCTGTTCTGCGAGAAAAAGCTGGCGGTGCAGGGAAAATTCCTGCTCGCGCGTATCGCGGGTAACGAGTGTGTAGAAATGCGCCTGGTTGCCGCCTTTTTTCGGGCGCAAAATCCGTCCCAGCCGCTGCGCCTCCTCCTGTCGGGAGCCAAACGTGCCGGAGATTTGGATCGCTACATTGGCGTCGGGCAAATCCACGGCAAAATTGGCTACTTTGGAGACGATCAAACGGGTCAGCTTCCCGGTCTTGAATTGCTCGTACAGCAGGGCGCGTTCACTTTCCGGCACCTTGCCCGTGACCAGGGGAATCTGCAGCTGTCGGGCGATCTGTGTCAGCTGGTCGATGTACTGGCCGATGATCAGCACGCGATCGTCCGCGTGTTTTTCCAGCAAACTCCGGACGACTTCCAGCTTGCGCGGATTTTCCGCAGCAATGCGAAACTTTTGTCTGGCAGAAGCATGGGCGTACGATTCTCTCCACGTCGTTTCAAAAGGCAGGCGAATTTCACGGCAGTGCGCGGTCGCAATCCAGCCTGCTGACTCCATACTTTTCCACGATGCTTCATATTTTTTCGGGCCGATCAAGGTAAAGACGTCTTCTTCGCGTCCGTCTTCACGCACCAGCGTCGCCGTCAATCCGAGGCGGCGCGTCGCCTGAATCCCCGATGTGACGCGAAAAACGGGGGCAGGCAGCAGGTGGACTTCGTCGTAGATGACCAAGCCCCATTCGCGCTGCGAGAACAGCTTGATATGAGGGAAGTCTTCATCTGCGCGGGATCGGTATGTCAAAATTTGGTAAGTAGCGACGGTAATCGGCTTTACTTCCTTGCGTTCACCAGTGTATTCCCCAATCAAGGAAGGATCAAGACCTGTTTTGTCACGTATTTCCGAAATCCATTGGCGAACCGAAGTCGTATTGGTAGTCAGAATCAATGTAGCCTGCTGCAAGCGGCAGATTGCACCGACTCCGATCACGGTTTTGCCCGCCCCGCAAGGAAGGACCAGCACGCCGCTGCCTCCTGTCGCAGAGCCGTTGGCGTAAAAAGCCTCTACCGCCTCCTGCTGATACGGCCGCAGGGAAAAGGGAACGCCTGCTGTCGTCGTCTCGCGCAGATGGACCGGACAAGCCTCTCCCTCCGTATAGCCGGCCACATCTTGCACCGGATAGCCGAGCCGGATCAGCTCCTGCTTGATCAAACCGCGATGCAGCGGCAGGATCGCAAACTGCCCGGGAGCGATGCGGCGGGCGAGCAAGGGAGCGAGCGATTTGTAGCTGTACAGGTCGTCCAGCAAGACGGAATCGTCACTGCTCAGCAGCAGCTCCTCACCATCCCGTTCCAGGCGAATCAGGCCGTAACGGCGGACTGTTTCTTCGATTTCCTTGTGCAACGTCGGCGGTACACCGTATTTGCTGTATTGGCTAAGTATCCCGCTGATCTGCTCTGCGTTCATGCCGCTTGCTGCGGCGTTCCACAGGGAGAGAGGGGTAATTCGATAGGTATGAATGTATTCAGGACTTTTGATCAGTTCGGCAAAGCCGCTGATAGCTTGTCTTGCCTCCTCATAAGAGGGGTGTTGCGCCTCCAGTAAAATCGTTCGATCGCTTTGCACGATCAGGGGAAGCTCAGGTTGGTAAGACAAGGGATTCACCTCGACACAATGGCATTGTGAGTTCAGGATTTATGGTAACACATCCGGGAAAAGAAAGAAAAACGAAGCGGTAACATTTGACCCCTGGATGGCAACAATAAGCCAAAAGTGCAGGGAAAGGAGTGTGGCGTCTATGGAGTGGTTATGGGGCCCCCTGCTGAATCTGTTCTTCGTGATGATCCTCGTCTTTCTCAACGGCTTTTTCGTCGCAACTGAATTTGCCATCGTGAAAATTCGCGAGTCGAGGATTACCCAGCTTGTGGCAGAAGGAAATCGCCGTGCCCAGAGTGTCGAGCAAGTGATTCACAACCTCGATGCCTATCTGTCGGCGTGCCAGCTGGGGATCACACTGGCGTCGCTGGGGCTGGGCTGGCTTGGTGAACCCGCCGTCGCCCATTTGCTGCATCCCGTCTTCCAATACTACGGGGTACCCGATAAGTGGGTGGGAAGCATTTCCATTATCATCGGGTTTGCAGTGATTACGTTTTTACATATTGTATTAGGGGAACTGGCTCCCAAAACCTTCGCCATCCAGAAAACCGAGTGGGTGGCGATGAATGTTTCCGGTCCTATCCAACTGTTCCACAAAATCATGTATCCCTTTATTACGTTTTTGAACTGGTCTGCGTTTCGTTTTTTGAAGCTGTTTCGCCTGACCATGGAGCCGCATCAGGAGGCGCATACCGAAGAAGAAATCCGTATTCTCGTAAACGAGAGCCACAAGAGCGGACTGATCGACCAGACGGAAATGATGCTCGTCGGCAACATTTTCGACTTCACCGAGACGATGGCCCGGGAAATTATGGTTCCGCGCACAGACATGGTGGTGCTCGACCTGCACGATTCGTTCGAGGAGAATCTGAAGCTGGTGCAGACCGGCAGATATACGCGCTACCCGGTCGTGGAGGGGGACAAGGATCACGTCGTAGGGAGTTTGCACATCAAGGATATGCTGACCGGACTACTCGAGGACGAGCAGCGGGATATACAAAGCCTGATGCGTCCCGTCCTGACTGTCCCGGAGACGATGTCGATCAGCCGTCTGCTGACGATGCTGCAAAAGCAGCGGGGGCAAATGGCGATCATCATCGACGAGTACGGCGGCACAGCCGGGCTGGTGACGCTGGAGGACATCGTCGAGGAAATCGTCGGGGACATTCAGGACGAGTTTGACGACGAAAGACCCGCAGTCGAGCGCAGAGGCGATACGCTCTCCCTGGACGGGCGCATGCTGCTCGAGGAGGCGAGCGACTTTTTGGACATCGAACTGAGTTCCAGCGATGTCGATACGTTGGCAGGATGGGTCTACATGCAACTCGACCATCCTCCCGTCGTCGGGGATGCGGTCACCTTGGAAAACTACCAGTTTGTCGTAGCCGAGGTCGATCACTACCGGATCACGCGCGTCGTGATCAAGCGGCTGAAAGAATCTCCGCCTGCGGAAGGGGAGGAACAATGAAATTTTACAAAAAAACATTTTCAAGGTTTTTTTCTATGGTATAATGGGACATAGTTTTTCGCTTTTACTGAGCTGAGAAGAGAGAGTTTAGAGGAGGAAGAAGAGATGAGAAGAGCAGTTTCATTCGTATTGACAGGTGTACTTTCCCTTGCCCTGGCGGCATGCGGAACAGGAAATGAACAGGTTGCGAGCACAGGGAACGTACCGACCCCCGCCGCCGAGCCAGAACAGCAGCAAGCAATCAAGCTGGGCTTGACGCAGTTCGTCGAGCATCCGGCACTCGATTCCATCAGTCAGGGAATTTTGGATGGATTGAAGGAAGCGGGATTTGAAGATGGCAAGAATCTGAGCGTCGATTTGCAAAACGCTCATGGAGATATGAACAATACGGTTACGATCGCCCAGAAGTACGCAGGCGATCAAGTGGACATGGTCATTGCGATCGCGACTCCGTCGGCACAGGCGGCAGCCAAAGCGATCACTGACAGACCGGTCATTTTCAGCGCTGTTACTGATCCGTTGTCTGCCCAGTTGGTGAGCAGTCTGGAAGCACCGGACAAAAATGTCACCGGAACGTCTGACAAGGTCTCGATGGAGCAGCAGTTGGAACTGGTCAAATCATTTTTGCCCGATCTGAAAAAACTGGGCGTCATCTACACGACTTCCGAAGTCAACTCCGAGGTCCAGGTCAAGGATCTGGAGGCGGCAGCGGAAAAAGCGGGTGTGGAGATCGTCAAAGCGGGAATTTCGCAATTGAACGAGGTACAGTTGGCGACACAAGGACTGGTCGGCAAGGCAGATGCGATTTTCATTCCGATCGACAACACGATCGTGTCCTCGTTTGAAGCGGTGCTGGGAGTAGCGGAGCAGCACAATCTTCCGGTTTTTGCCTCCGATACAGATACCGTCAAACGCGGCGCAATCGCCACGTACGGAATCGACTACTACCAGGTTGGCGTACAGACCGGAGAGATGGCGGCGCGCGTGCTGAACGGAAAAGCGGTGGCCGAGACACCAGTGGAAGTATCCAAGGTAGCTGAGCTGTACATCAACGAAACAGCGGCTGCACAGTTCGGGCTCGAAATTCCGGAAGAACTGAAGAAGCAGGCAAAAGAATTGATCCAATAAGAGAGAGGGCTTCGGCCCTCTTTTTGTTGTTCTTTCTTTGTCCATCATCTTTTTCCTTTTAAAAATCTTTTAAAAGTGGTACGATAGTGAAAAAATTTCGAAGTTTGGGGGAATCATGTTATGCAGAAAAAGAGAAGAAATCCACTACAAATGGCGGGGCGTTTTTTATTTCCTTTATTGCTTTTGTCCGTTGCAGCGTGTGGACAGCAAAGCAATACTCCGGCAAACAGCCCGTCTGAGCCGGCAGCGTCCACTGAGGCTCCGCAAGGCGATGATGCAGCGCAAGTGAAGATCGGCATCGCGCAATTCGTCGAGCATCCGGCGCTGGATGCGGCACGCGAAGGATTTATCGCGCAAATGGCGAAAAATGGTTATGAGCAGGACAAACAGGTCGTGTACGATCACCAGTCCGCACAGGCGAGCATGGATACTGCGATCTCCATCGCCCAAAAATTTGAGGCCGATCAGGTGGATCTGATCTTGGCGATAGCGACTCCGACTGCACAGGCAGCAGCGCAAACGAGCAAACAGATTCCGATCGTCTTCACAGCCGTCACGGACCCGGTCGAGGCTGGTCTGGTCAGTTCCATGGAAAAGCCGGAAGGAAACGTGACAGGTACATCGGATATGAACCCGGTAGAAGAGCAGTTGAAGCTGATCAAGGAAATCAATCCTGACGCAGCGACAGTCGGCATCATCTACAGCTCCGGCGAAGTTAACTCGAAAGTACAGGTGGACGCAGCGAAAGCCGTGGCCGGCAATCTGGGTCTGACGATCAGCGAGGCAGCGATCACGAGCGCTACCGAAGTCAAACAGGCAGCTGAGTCGATGGTCGGCAAAGTTGACGCATACTATATCCCGACGGACAACCTCGTCGTATCGTCAATCGCCGCAGTATTGAGCGTTGCCGAGGATCAAAAAATCCCGGTCATCGCAGCGGAAGAAAACTCCGTGAAAAGCGGTGCGATCGCAACATACGGGATCGATTACACCAAACTCGGCGAGCAGACGGCTGATATGGCTGTGAAAATTCTGAAAGGCGAAGCCCAACCTGGCGATATGCCAGTCGAAGTACAGGCAGACATGAAACTGGTGATCAACACCAAAGCAGCGGAAAAAATGGGTGTGGAGATTCCGCAAGGCATGCTTGACCGCGCAGGAGAAGTGGTGGAGCAATAAAGCAGCAACAGGAGGACTTCTTTTATGAACTTGGCAATAATGGGAGCGATCGAGCAAGGGCTGATCTTTGGCCTGTTGGCACTCGGCGTATATCTGACCTTCCGCATCCTGAACGTGCCGGACTTGACTGTCGACGGAAGTTTCGCCTTGGGCGGGGCCGTATCTGCCGTCTTGATCATCGACGGAATGTCTCCCATTCTCGCGACCTTGATTGCTTTTGTAATCGGCGGTCTGGCCGGTGCCTTTACCGGGATTTTGCATACAAAAGGAAAAATTAATGCGCTCTTGGCCGGTATTTTGACGATGATCGCATTGTATTCGGTCAATCTGCGCATCATGGGCAAGTCCAACCTGCCGCTGTTGCGCGAAGAGACACTCGTAACGCAGATCAAGAGCCTGGGAATTCCCGATTTGGCAGTTGGCGGCATCACGCTTTTGACCGGCACGGCGATGATGTTTATCGTCATCGTCCTGATTATCAAGCTGCTGATCGACTGGTTCCTGCACACCGATGTAGGTCAGGACCTGCGTGCAACTGGTGACAATCCGAAAATGATTCGCAGCTTCGGTGTCAACACCGATACGACAACGATCATCGGCTTGACGCTGTCAAATGGACTGGTTGCCGTGTCCGGTGCCTGGTTAGCCCAGTACCAGGGCTTTGCAGATGTAGGGATGGGGATCGGGATGATCGTCATCGGTCTCGCTTCTGTTATCGTCGGGGAAGTCCTGTTTGGCAGCTCGTCCATCTTCCGCGTGACACTCGCTGTCATCTGCGGCTCAATCGTCTACCGCCTGGTCATCGCGCTGGCGCTGCGGGCAGGTCTGGACCCGTCTGACATGAAGCTGATCACCGCGCTGATCGTTATTGTCGCCCTTACCGTACCGACGTTTGCCCAAGGCATCTGGAGAAAACAAGCGGTCCGTTCGGCAAAAGGAGGTCAGTGAGGGTGCTTACTATCACGAATGTAAACAAAGTATTCAACGCAGGTACAGTCAATGAAAAAATCGCGCTGCGCGATGTCAATCTGCAGGTCAAGCAGGGCGAGTTCATCACCGTAATCGGCAGCAACGGCGCGGGCAAATCGACACTGATGAACGTCATTTCCGGCGGCTTGATTCCCGACATGGGCAGTGTCGTGATCGACGGCAAGGATGTCACGCGCCTGGGCGAGCACCAGCGAGCCGGATTGATCGGCCGCGTCTTCCAGGACCCGATGGCTGGGACGGCACCTCATATGACGATTGAGGAAAACCTGTCGATCGCGTTAGGCCGTGGAAAGAGACGCACGCTTTCCTTCGGGGTGAACAACCAGAAGCGGGAGCTGTTTCGGGAGCAGTTGAAACAGTTGGACCAAGGGCTGGAAGACCGTCTGAAAACGAAGGTCGGCTTCCTCTCCGGCGGTCAGCGGCAGGCGCTCAGCCTGTTGATGGCGACGTTTACCGAGCCGAAAATCCTGCTTCTCGATGAGCATACAGCGGCGCTGGACCCGAAGCGGGCGCAACTGATCGTGGAGCTGACCGAAAAAGTCGTCAACCAGTACAAGCTGACGACAATCATGGTCACTCACAACATGGAACAGGCGCTCAACATGGGGAACCGTCTGCTCATGCTGCATGATGGCGGGATTATTCTCGACATTCCGGACGAGAAAAAGCGGGAGATGAAGCCGCAGGACCTGCTCAAAGCCTTCGAGATGGCGCGCGGCGGGGAGAGCTTTAGCGAAGACCGCTACTTGTTGTCGTAGGATTTGTCGGTGCAGGGGCTGTCCACTCAGTCAAGTGACTGTGGGATAGCCTCTTTTTTCATACCGAAAAAGGTGGAATTTCGTCAGCAGACAGCCGATAAGAAGAAGGAAGGCGGCAAACGGCAAAACAGCAGCAGGATGCCGTTACACGGCAGAGGCGTCGAATCTAGTAAAAATTTGTCACAATATTAGCGTGAAACCGCTTTCTTCGTTGCGCGTATACTATAGTAAGGAGGTTTTCGTTGATGGAAAACGAACTTCCATTAAAGAAGCGGCTGTCCGGGGGAGGAAGAGCGCCTTGTTACCAAAAGCAGAAAAAGAAAAGCAAATTCTGTTTGCTTCGATACGCTTGATGATTTGTGTAGGCCATGCAGATGGCTACATTGGCAATAAAGAAGTGAGCCGTATTCACGACATGGTGAATGGGGAACACTTCACCTTGAAAGAACGGCAAATTTTGATGGACGATCTGGACTATCCCAAGCGTCCCGAGGTGATCATTGAGGATTTGGTCGACCTCAACCTGGAAGAAAAACTGATTATGATGCGCAAGCTCTACTACATGGCCTTGATTGACCGGAAGCTGTCAGCATTGGAGTCCAACGAAATTCGCCGGATCGCCAGCCTGCTCGGCATTTCGCCGGAGAAACAGCATCAGGTAGAAGAGTGGATCAAGGAAGGCATCAGATGGAAAGAGAGCTGGAACGACATCGTCGCTGAGTAGGCTCGTCCCGTTTCTCCCTTGTCCGAACTTTTTGAGGAGACCATCCCTTCCTTTTGGTACAATAAGGGGGAAAGTGAAGCTGACGGTTGGCTCAAAGGCTGAGGAGGAATCTGATGTTTAAAATATTGATTACAAACGACGACGGAATTGACGCATTGGGAATCAGGCGTTTGGCCGAGGCGGCGCTCACGCTGGATGGGGCTGAAGTATACGTGGTCGCTCCGGCAGAAGAAAAAAGCGGAGTCGGGCACGGACTGACATACAGAAGTGCGCTTTCACCGGAACAACGCGATTTTTACGGCTTGCCGGTCAAAGCATGGGCGGTAAACGGTAACCCGGCTGACTGTGTGAAGGCGGCTTACCACTTGCTGTTTGCCGGTGACGAAAAGCCGGACATCGTCTTTTCCGGTATCAATGTCGGGACGAACCTGGGACGGGATATTTACTATTCGGGCACGTGCAGCGGAGCGCGAGAAGCCGTACTGCTCGGCGTCCCAGGGGTCGCCTTTTCGTATGACAACTGGGAAGACCAGGACAATTACGGAGAGGTCGTAGAGCTGATCGCTCCCTTGACCCGTGATTTTTGCGAGCGGGCTGCTAAGAAAAAGCTGCCTGCCGAAGTGTTCTGGAATGTCAACATTCCGCATCTGCCAAAAAGCGAGGTAAAGGGCGTACTGCCTGCCGCATTATCGCTCAACCACTACGAGGATCGCTACCAGCAGGTGGACGAAGGGTATTTTTTGACCCGTACATATCCAGATGGAATCCCGCTGGCCGAACCGCAGGATTACCATTTGCTCAAGCATGGCTACATCGCGGTCACGCCTGTCCATATCGATGCGACAGACAAGAAGCTGCTGCAGGAAATGGAGGATTGGCCGCTGATCAAATCGTGGGGAAAGCGTGACGGCGTATGAGTGAGGAGTTTGTGCCGAAAATCACGCCCGACCCTACGCTTTCTTCCCCGAGTCGCGACACCTTGGGCGAGGTGTTAGACCGGGAAACCTTTTTCGACCTGTACGAGCTGGCTGACGCGCAGGGACTGCCCTATTTTGCCCGGCTGAACGCTGCGGGAGAAGTGGAGTTGTTTCTCGTCTTCGAAAGCGTCGATGCGTTCAGCGAGCAGACACGCGATGCGGTGTCGCTGGAGTTCAAGACGTACCGGCAAAACTTGCTGGCCGTGATCTGGACGCTGTCCGATCCGCTGCAGCCGCTCGGATTTCCGCTCGCGTTTGACATCGCCAAGGAAGAAGACCGCTACATGGCGCTGACTATGCTTGATCAGCCGCATATCCGTTTGCACTATATGGCGTACGAGCAAGGCTCGCTGACGCATATTTACACGGAGCCGATCTATTTGTCGGTCGGGGAGGTAAATGCTGCTCGGGAGATGGTTCGCGCGCTGTACGAAGGCAAGGATACGGAAGCGCCCGGTGACGAGCAGGTGCAGGAGGAAGAAGCGAAGACGATCCCGGCGATCTGTCTGCCTGTCGAGGTGTTGCAGGAGACAGGGATGGCCTACGTGTTTGACTACGCAACGCTGCTGCGGGAACACGGCGAGGAGGCCGCGCATCACCAGTTGATGGGCACGGTGCAGCAGGCGATGCTGGTCATGCGCCGCCACTCCCACAGCGAGGTGCGGGATTCCTCCTTTACGATCTGGGTCGGCGAGCAGGCGTCAAGCCTGTACCTAGTTGTGACACCCGCCTTGCAGTATCTGTTTGAGGAGCTTTCCCAGCCAGAGGATGAAGCCAATCCGTTTTCCCGCTTTTTTGCCATGCTGGCCGCGTATCGGGAAAAAGCGGAAGCGTCACCGCTGCGGCTCGGGGCATTTCCGATCCTGCGCTACGAGGCAGGAAAGCTGTACCACTTGGAAATCGATGCGCACACCCAGGAGCTGCTCGCCCGTCTCCATCAGCAGGTGTACCCGCAGGCGGGCAATCCGTACCAGGAAGGCTCGTGATCCTCGACAGTGCAACAGAATAGGCAGCAGGCATTCCGGGAATCGTAAATCGGAAAGCTGGTGGCTGCTGCTGCCGTATGCGGCAACATTGAGACAGCTCTCCATCGCGGGGAGCTTTTATCTTTTCCAGGCAAGAGAAGGAGGAACCATACCATGCGCTTGTTTGTGGCATTGGACATACCAGAACACGCTGTACAGTACCTGGCCGATGTCCAGGAGCAGCTTCGCCGCCAGACGACTGCGGACAGGTGGCAATCCCTTCACAATCTGCATTTGACACTCCACTTCCTCGGGGAGGTGGACGAAGCGTTGATCCCGGCTATTTGCGAGGATATGGACATCGTCAGCGCGATTATCAAGCCGTTTCGCCTGAGCACGAACGAGTTCGGCGCATTCCCTACGATCTTTCATCCGCGCGTGCTCTGGATCGGGCTTGGCGGCCAAATCCGCGTACTGCAGCAGCTTCACCTGCTGCTGGCCAAACGCTTCGAGCTGCGGCCTGGGCTTTCGTACGACAAGCGAAAGTACCAACCGCATATCACGTTGGCCAGAGGCTTGCGGGCATCGGATCAGGGTCTGCCCCTGACGCAGTGGAACGAGCAGTTTTTGGCGCTGCAGCCGCCGCAGTGGCAGGTCAGCCAGGTGCACCTGTATCAGTCGGAGCTGTTGCCGCGAGGGGCGGTACATACAATTTTGCACAGCAGTACGTTTGACAAAGATCACGGAAAAAAACAAGCGATTCCTGAATAGAGTATGAAGGAGTGATTTTTGCAGAGCCTTCAATGCAAAGGCGGTGGAAAACGGATGGGTGAACTCACAACCGGCATTCTGTATCCGCGCAAATACGAACCAAAAGTGTTGCTCGCCTTGTCCAAGGTGGAGCAGCCGCATTTTCACCGGAACGTCAACCAGGAATGGAACGCTTTTTTCTTGCAGGACGAGTGGCTGGAGACGCCTGTGACACTTTGCTTTTTGCTGAGGCTGTCGAAACAGTGTGTGCCGCTTCTCTGGTTTCACGACGCGGAGGACAACGGCTGGGGCTTTCGGCTTTTCGATGGCGGCTACGAAGTCTCGTCCGGAACGATCAGCTACTCGCTGGATGTGGAAATGGCGGAAGCGGAATTCAGCCGGCTGTACCCGGAGATCGATTTGCAGGAAGGGGTCATCGAGAGCGAGGAGATTCGCCTGGCGTACGAGGAAATTTTGGAGCGGGTCGTGCGTTCTGAGGCATACCGACACGAGGTCGGGAAAGGAATCAATCGGCTCAAGCCGCAATCGTTCAACCGGATTGTCGGGCCCAAGCAGGTTCAGCAGCTTCGGTCACTGTTTGACCTGCGGCTGTTGACGGATGTGGACGAGGAGACTGGAGCGTCTCTCCTCTACGATTCTGTCGATTTGTTCAAGGAAATTTTGGGCATCGAGGAAATGGTCTGGGTCAACTACGCCTATCTGGCCAGCGGTGGCAGGGAGTAAGGGAAAAAATGCGAGACGGGCTGCATTTGCTTCGCCCGTCTGCTTGTTTCCTCGTGGTCGTGGAAGAATGCTATTGCTCGTCTTTTTTCAGCCACTGGGCAAAAATCTGATCGACGTCAAGCAGCATGATCAGCTTTTCGTTCAGTCTGGCGATCCCTTGCAGGTACTTGCCTTCTACGCCGGCGACGATCGCAGGAGCGGGTTCGATCAAGCTCGCGGGAATGTGTACCACTTCCGAGACAGCATCCACGATAATGCCCAGCTCGAGCCCGTCCAACTGCAAATCGACAAAGCGCGTCTCTTCGGTGATCTCCACGGAATTCAATCCGAACATTTTGCGCAGGTTGACAATTGGCAAAATTCGCCCGCGCAGGTCAATAACGCCTTCTACGTACTCTGGCGATTTTGGAAACCGGGTAATAGGCAATGGCTTGATAATTTCACGCACCAGTGAAATGGACAGCCCGTAATACTCATTCCCCATGTGGAACAGAATCGACTGAACGGATTCTTCCGTCTCCCAGTCCAAACCATCCCTCTGACTTGTTACTTCCATGACAAATTACCTCCCCGAAAAGGACTATCCATTCTTTACCCACATTGTACCATGGACCAAACGTCTTCGGGCAGCTTTCTTTTTGCCGGTCTACTGCCATGGAAGGAAACCGAGCGAATCCAGAACGACCAGTCCGAGGCTAACCCCGAAGCTGAGAAACACATTTTTGCTGAGCGCCATGACGGCGAGACAGACCAGGCTGGCCACAAACGGCACCGGCTGGAAGACGATGTGCTCGCCTTGGACGAACAGGGAAGGAAAGATCAGTCCGGCAAAAATGCCTACAGGAATGAACATCAGCCCGTTTTTCAGCCGGGGTGAGAGCAAATGGTCAGGCAGCCGCAGGAAGAGGCGGCGGGAAAGGTACGTGGCGATGCTCATCAAAACATATGTCCAAAACAGGTTCATGCTGACTCCTCCTTCGGGTGAGAGGGCGATGCGTCGTCCGGCTTGGCTTCCCCGGACAGCATGTAGCCGATCAAAAAGGCGACAATGCCGGCAATGAGCAGGTGCAGGCCGTTGGGCAGCAGGATAGAAAAGACGATAGCGGCTGCGCCGCACAGCAAAAAGGTGACCACTCGCGCGACCGAGAATAGCTGGTAGTAGGCCAGGGCCAAAAACATCGCGATAAAGCTGAATCCGAGGCCGAGTGAGGCCGGGTCGGGTATCCACTGTCCGGCGACGGTTCCCAGCGAAGTGCCGACCAGCCAGCAGACGTACAGCGAGACGCCTACCCCTACGATGTAGGGAGCGCTGCTTTGTTCGTGGCGAAAGCGGTTCAACGCGATCGCGTATTGTTCGTCAGTCAGGAAAAAGGCCAGCCCGTTGACCTGTCTGCGGGAAAACTGCTGGTAGTAAGGCGAGATCGAGACGCCCATTAACAGGTGGCGCGTGTTCAACAGGCAGGTGGTGATCAGGATCGCCCACATGCTCGCTTGCTCGGCAATCATCGAGACAGCGCTGAATTGCGCGGCACCGCTGTAGACGAACAGCGACATGGCGATGCTTTCCCAGCTCGTCAGTCCGGCTTGCAACGCCATCATTCCGTAAATCGTGCCGGACAGGATGTAGCTGGCCATCATCGGGAGCGCATCCCACAGGCCGTTTTTGAAGGATGCAAGTGCTTGTGACGAGATTTTCATCGGGTTTCCTCCATCAGTTCACGTAGCGTTTTTGACAAGATTGACATTCCGGCATGAATCGCCTCTTCGCCTTCATGGGTGTAGCAGAGGCGGATGTATGGCTGCTCTACCTCACGCAGCAAAAACATGTCGCCGCTGGCAAAGGAGACACCAGCCGCACGGCACCGTTGCGCCAGCTTGCGCGCCTCGATCCCTTCTGGCAGCGCGATCCAGAAGTAGAAGCCGCCCGCAGGAATCTCGTAGCGAATACCCAGGTGGCGCAGCGAATCGAGATGGGATTCCATCAGCTTCGCCTGCAAAACGTAGTGTTGTCGCGCGTTGGCGAGGTGCGGGCGCAGAGCCCCGTCTGCGAGCATCGCAGCGAGGGCGATTTGTCCGAGTGCATTGGTGGAAATGGACAGTTCCTTCAGGCGGCTCACCAGATCGATGATTTGCCTGCTGCCGGCGATCCAGCCGATGCGCAGGCCGGGAAACAGCAGCTTGGAAAACGTATTCAAATAAATCACATTGCCGTAAGCGTCCCATTGTTTCAGGGGAGGAGGTGCTTCAGTGTGCAGGTGAAGATGCCGGTACGCGTCATCCTCGACGATCGGCACGCCGTATCGTTCGCTCAGCGCCAGCAGCTTCCTGCGCCGGGACAGGCTTAGCGTTCGCCCGGTCGGGTTGTGAAAAGTCGGGACGGTGTAGATAAAGCGCGGTTGGGTGCGGGCGAGTATGCCCTCCAGCACGTCGACCCGCATGCCTTCATCATCGAGGGGGACGGGAATGATGCGTATGCCCAGCGATGTAAACAATTGCAACGAGCCAAAATAGGTCGGCATTTCCGTGACGATGGCATCTCCAGGGCGGGCCAACAGTGTCGTCAGCATGTACAAGCCTTCCTGGGAACCGCTCGTGACACATACCTGCTCCGGGCTGGAAATTTGCTCCATTCCCATCCATTCGACGAGCTGCTCGCGAAGCTGCGGCAGCCCCTTCACCGAAGTGAAATAATACGATTCCGCGCGTTCTGCTGCCGCTTTTACGTATTCCCCCAGGCGAGAAGTTGCGAGCGTGCGTTTCCCGCCGTCTCCGTGGGCGAAGTTAATGATGTGCGGATCGTCGTCAGCGATCGCCAACAGCTCCGCCATGTGCGAGGGAGAGGACTCCAGCGAGCGGTGGGCGTGGCGGTCATTCCAATCGACACGACTGATCGCGGGAACAGGAGGAAGCGCTTCGACGTAGCGGCCGCTGCCCATTTTCCCCGTGATCAGCCCCTCTGCCTCCAGTTCCCCCAATGCCCGGACGATCGTATTGCGGCTGACGTTCAACTCGGCAGCGAGTTTTCTTTCTGGCGGCAATGGGGAGCCAATTGGCAGCTCGCCGCTGAAAATTTTATACTTCATTTGGTTGTAGACGCTTGTGTAGATTGGCTTTCTACCCATAATGATGCTCCTTGCAGCCGATTCGTTTTTCGCTTTACTATACCGATAAATGGCAGGAAAAAAAAGAGCCAATTTCCTGGCGATAAAAAGCCACAAACGTAAAAACAGACTGGCGGCGTCGGCCAGTCTGCTGTCTGGAAAAGCAGGTCTATGCTGTTACGGCTCCTGCAGTTCGCGAATCGAGATGCCTTCTTCCATGGCAAACTCGAAGTCTTCCACATCGTAAAACTGGATCGGCACGACGTACTCCAGAATGCGATCCTGAAAGTCCGGCTGATCGGTCAGCAGCGGAACTTCGAAGCGCATGGCGGCGAGCAGAAGCTGGGTTTCGACCGGGTCGAACAGTTCTCCCCACATCGCGTTGTCCTCGCTGTTTACGATGGTGAGCGTCACACCGTTGGGAAAGGCAAAGGGAACTTTTGCCCAGGGAGCAATCAAGCCTTTTTCCATCCGCTTGCGGTTGAATGGGTCAGAAAAAAAATCGCTCATCTCCCGCATGATCTGGCGCACGTGCTTTTCATCGCTGGACAGGGGCATGATCGGTTCAGGGCTTGCGAGAAACTCGTCCAGCTCGTAAATTGTGGTAACGGGTATCAAATATTCCACCGGCTGGGAAGGGGCCATCAGCTCTCCATATATAGCCAGCATGATCGCTTCGATAACGAATTGTTTGGGCATTACGACAACCCTCCTCGTTATCATCATACTGAAATCGAGCCATCCCAACAACCCCGCAGGGGCAATTCAGACGCTACTGCTCGACTGTCTGGTCCGAGCGGGTAAACCAGCGGAAGGGATTGAGCGACCAGCGGGACTGGTATCGGGCGTAGCGCTCTTTGCGCTTGGTCAGCCGCTGCTGCATCAAATCCATTTCAAACGTCACCCTGCGCAATTCCAGGCGCAAGGTTTCTTGCCGCTCTTCAATATCGGTAATCTTTTGCAGAATCGTCGTCTGCGTCTGGTTGAGCGATGAAAGCTGCGTCAGTTGGTGCTGGAACTGAACGAGAGCTTCCTGGACGGACTGCTCGACCTCGTAGACGCCGTTTTGCACGGCGATCGCCTGCTCGGGCTTGGAGACAGTCACGGCAACTTCGTCAAACAACAGCTCGTCAGGAACAAGCATGTCTGCGGGCAGGTAGCCTTCCTCGCATAGCTGGCGCTGGATCTCGCGCAGCGAACCTCTGCCGCTTTCTTTTCGTTCTTTCACTTCTTTCAACAAGGAAAAGCCTTTCTCGCTAATCAAATAGTGACCCTGTGGATTTTTTTGGCGTTCCTGTGCCGGCACAAACATTTCGAGCCAGTTGCGCAAGGTGCGTACGTGAACGTCAAGGCGATCAGCTACTTCTTTTGAAGCCATCCAAACTTGTACATCCATCTGGAATCACTCCTTTTTCCCACTTCTTTTCCCGGTGAGGCCATTATAGCACCATTTTTTTCCGGGAAAAGGGGAATCGACAAAGGTTCTAAAAACTAGTGTCGATTCGTCTGTTTCGGACAAGAGGGCCATTTTTTGTCACTTTGAGCGGGAAGAATGACGCAAGCGCGGCGAAAACGATGCCGTCCAATCATATCAGCGGGGACAGGCGCGTAAGATGAGATGAAAGGAAGACGTGGACCAGGGAAGGAATAGAGTGGACGATGCAACCGGTTATGTGGATTCTTTTGCTTTCTGCCGCCGCTTCCAGCAGCGTCGGCGGGCTCGTCTTGTGCTTGCGGTCATGGTCGAAAGAGGCTTTGCTGTTCATGCTGGCGACAGGAGCCGGCCTGCTTCTGGCGATTACCTTTCTCGATCTGATGCCGCATGTCATGTCGCTTGGCGCGCAACCGATGATGCCATTTGTGCTGATTGGCTTTGCCCTGTTTTTCGTGGTCGATTCGTTTTCTGTCTCCGGTGCGAAGGGACAGATCGGCTCGCCGGGCATCGTCGGCATCATGGCAGGCTTTATGCTGCACGCCTTTATCGAAGGCGCTTCCCTGATCAACGGCTTCCAGCTAGACGCAGATGTCGGCATGTCGCTATTGGTCGCGCTGCTTTTGCACAAAATTCCCGACGGGGTCACCGCCGCAGCCCTGGTGTTGGCGGCTACCGGCTCACGACTCCGCGCGTTTTGGGCAGCGACCGCGCTTGGTATCGCCACGCTGGCCGGAGGGGCAGGCATGGGAGCGATGGAGGCGGTCTTTCCCAAGGATTGGTCGCCCGTGCTGCTCGCACTCACCACAGGGATCTTTCTCTACCTGTCTGCGAGCCACCTCATTCCCCACCTTTTGCGGGAGCGAAATCCGCGACTGGGCTACTATTTGCTTGGCTCGATGCTCGCCTACCTGCTTGTTTTCGTCTACTTGCACGGAGGACATCATGCATAAAGCATCCGTTTGTCCGCCAGTCTAGGAGAAGGTAGGAAAACCAGCGGGAAGGGAGTACAAGCAATCGATGACACAGCGTGAAGCGAGCGGTCCGCTCGAGGAAACAAAGCAGATACAGGCGGAATTTCCCGCATCGGGGACACCGGCAAACCCATTGGATGGAGAGTGGCTGCCGCTCTCTCCGGGGGAAGACCCTCTCTTTCGGGAAGCGGATTAGGCAGACACAGGCTTTTTTCCGATTCTCTGATTGACTATCGAATCGATGGACAAGATCAGGTATAATGTCAGGAGAATGCTGGAAAGGAGCAGATACATAGATGACTGCATTGCTGCAAGGAAAAAATATCGTAATCATGGGAGTGGCAAACCACCGCAGTATCGCCTGGGGAATCGCCCAGTCGCTGCACAGCGCGGGAGCCAACCTGATTTTTACCTATCAAGGGGAGCGTCTGCGTGAAAACGTGGAGAAGCTGACCGAAACTTTGGGCGGAGAGTCGCTTTTGGTCAACTGCGATGTGACCAAGGACGAGGACGTGGAAGCGGCTTTTGCCACGATCAAGGAAAAAGTCGGCGTCATCCACGGCATCGCGCACTGCATCGCCTTCGCCAAGACAGAGGAGCTGGATGGCGAATACGTGAACACGTCGCGCGAAGGGTATGCCCTGGCGCAAGACATCAGCGCCTACTCGCTGGTAGCTGTCTCGCGTGCTGCTCGTCCATTGATGACAGAAGGCGGAAGCATCGTGACGATGACGTATCTGGGCGGAGAGCGCGTGATCCAGAACTACAATGTGATGGGTGTCGCCAAAGCCGCACTGGACGCTTCCGTACGCTACCTGGCAAACGACCTGGGCAAGGACAATATTCGCGTTAACGCGATTTCCGCAGGTCCG
This sequence comes from Brevibacillus sp. TJ4, assembly GCF_044627595.2. Lineage (NCBI taxonomy): Bacteria > Bacillati > Bacillota > Bacilli > Caryophanales > Paenibacillaceae > Brevibacillus > Brevibacillus sp. TJ4. The sequence goes on from NZ_CP185865.1 coordinate 1,285,050, forward strand.
ATCCGTACGCTTGCTGCCAAGGGTATCCGCAATTTCAACGCAGTGCTCAAGGAGATCGAAGAAAAGGCTCCGCTGCGCCGCACGATCGACCAATCAGACGTCGGCGACACTGCATTGTTCCTGTTCAGCCACCTGTCCCGCGGCATCACCGGGGAAATTTTGCACGTGGATGCAGGCTACAGCATTCGCGGGTACTAGGAAAATCGCATAGAGAGTGAATAGAAAACTCCCTCGCCGCGCATGTTAGGACTATCTAGCATGTGAAGGAGGGAGTTTTTTATGAGTTTGCCGATTATTTCCAATATGGAAGAGATGATGCTGTATCTGGGATACGGCTTGCCATATTTACCGCCCCATTTCGCTGATGAAGCGGGAAGCCCGGGTCTTGCGCCCGAAGCGCTCGCGGGGGATGCCGATGCTCACGCTGAGCCGGGCACGGGTAATGGCTACGTATAACAGCCTGCGTTCTTCCTCGAGAGCGGCGTGGTCCCCTTTGCGCAGCTCGTCCAGGGTGTATTCGTGAGGAAGAGCGCCCTCTACCAGATCGGGTAAAAAGACGTGGTCGTACTCAAGCCCTTTTGCCCGGTGAATACTGAGAACATGGACTGCCTCATCAGGGAGTGGACGATTGCTGCGCCACTCTTTTTCCTGTTGGCTCATCTGTTCGACGTAGCGCAGGAAGGCTGGAATCGTAGCGTGTCGTTTGGCCATGCTGACGATTTGCTGCAGCTCGTCGCTCCAGCGTTCCCGGCCATTTTCCCGGTCCTTTGCCCGTTTTTTCAGGTACTCGCGTAGCCTGCCGTCCTCGTACACCAGTTCGAGTGCCTGGGCGGGGGAGGCGTCTTTTGCGTCCGCCAGAATCTCGACGAGCTTTTCCAGATGCTTGCGCTGAAACGGCTTCAACTGCGGCAGCCGCGGGAGGATGTGCAAAATCGGCGTATCCTCCAGAATCGCCTGGCTCCTGATCGTGTTCCACAGCTCTTGCGACAGGTACAAGGTGGGCAATACATCCCGCAGCGCATCGGTATCGTCCGGGTTGATGGCGAGGCGCAGGTAGGCGAGTGTCCAGCGCACCGTCTGCCGCTGGTAAAAGGAGTCCTCCTCCTGTGTGTAGTGAAACGGGATGCCAGCCTCACTCAAGCGCTCCAAAATCGGGCGGGCCGATTCGCTCGTGCGAAACAAAATGGCGCAGCTGCCGTAAGCGACACCCTGGCTTTTGCGGTAGACAATCTCGTCGGCGATGCGAGAAGCCTGTTCTTCTTCGTCGTCTGTCTCGAACAGGTAGGCTTCCCCTTCCTCGTGGTGGAAGCTGCGGCACTCTTTTTCCCAGCGCGCGCGATTGTTCCCGATCAGTGAATAGCTGAGTCCGATGATCGAGGTGTGGGAGCGGTAATTCACTTCCAGCGTGATCGATTTGGCCTCGGGGTAATCGCGGGTAAAGCCGAGAATAAAATGCGGATTGCTGCCGCGGAAGCCGTAGATGGACTGGTCGTCGTCGCCGATCACACAGAGGTTGTCCTGCGGTGCGGCCAACAGTTTGACTGTCTCGTACTGGATGCGGTTAATATCCTGAAACTCGTCGATCATAATGTGCGTGATCCGCTCCTGGTACCGGCGCAGCAGTTGCGGATCGTTGCGGAGCATTTCGTAGCAGCCGATCAGCATGTCGTCAAAGTCGAAGCAGCCTTGCTTTTGCTTGGCTTGCTCGTACAGCGGGTAGATTTCCTGGGCGAGCTTCTCGGCCGCATTGGCCGGATGCATGCGCGCTGCTTCACCAGGCAGTATGTACTCGTTTTTCCAGCGGCTGACGATAGCCAGCGCTTCGAGGATTTCGCTCTCCTTTTTGCCGAGCAGCTCGTCATGTCCGGACAGCACGCCCGTCTCGCGCAGCAAGCGCCATTTTTGCCATTCCTTTTTCAACAGGCTGTTCTGGTCCCAGCGCTCCGGCTGATGGTGCAACAGCATGCGGAAAAAGATGCTGTGAAAAGTTCCGGCGACCAGCTCTCCGGCCTGGCGGGGAGGAAGTTCCCGGGCGATGCGCTGCTTCATTTCCTCGGCGGCCTTGGTCGTAAAGGTGACGACCATGATCTGGCGTGGCTGTACGCCGGCGTGCCGGATGAGATGGACGGTTCGCGCCGTCATCACGCGGGTCTTGCCGCTGCCGGCTCCAGCGAGAATCAGCAGCGGACCGTCTGTCGTCAGCACGGCCTTTTTTTGATTCGGATGGAGAGGCTCGTCCTGCCGGGTTGGCTCAGCCGATTGAATCGGTTTGCGAGGGGTCAGCCGTTTGCGAAAAACAGGCGGCTTGGGTACGGCGGCGGGCGCAATTGCCGTCCCTGTACCGATCGCTCTGTTTTTGGGCAGGCGAAAGGAACCGCTCTGTACATCGGCAGGCTCGTTATCCTCCGCGATGCTACTGGCTGCGCCGCTGTCGCCATCATCGTCTGTCTCGCCTGCAGCAGCCGGGGCAGGCAAGACGGCTGTGGCGGCTGCGATTTCCGCCTGTACGTCCGCCGGGATTTCCTCAGTCGGCGCCGGGCACATGCTGTCTGCAGGATGGAGAAAATGCGGCTCAAAGCTGACTCCTGCCATCAGGCGAAGCGGTGCTGCACAGGCCGGACAGGTGATTTTGCCTTGCAGTGCGGCAAGTCGCCAGGCAGGCAAGCGGTGGTATGTATCGGGCTGCAACAGGATGGGCTGATTCTCGTATAAGGCGTATTTCATCATTTCAGTTGGAATCGCTCCTCCCATGTATGTAAGAAGTATGCAAGAAGAAAAGCCCCCTGGCTGCAGGGGACAGACGTATGGATGTCGCATCAGGAACGTGCCGGAAGAAGCGGAGATTGCTCAGTGACAGCGGGCAACGAGACGTCAGCAGGCTGTTCGCCATGGCGGACGACACTGATCGTTACGCGGGTGATGCGATGCTGCTCCCACTCGCTGACCGTAAAGCGGTAGCCCTCATAGGTCACGGAGCTGTTTTCTTCCACAACGCCGCTCAATTGATTGTATAGCCATCCGGCAACGGTGTCTACTTCAGCGGAGGAAACGTCAATGTCAATGTACCGGCTTAGTTGGGACAGCAAGGTTTTGCCGGAGACGGAAAGCGAGGTGGTGGAGGTCCACTCGATCTCTGGCCGCACATCCACGTCGAATTCATCCTGGATGTCGCCGACGATTTCCTCCAAAATGTCTTCCATCGTCAGCAGACCGGCAGTCCCGCCGTACTCGTCGATGACGATTGCCAACTGGCAGCGCTCCTTTTGCATCAGGTGCAGGACATGGCTGATCTCCATCGTCTCCGGTACGGTCAATAGCGGCCGCAGCAGATTTTTCAGATTGGCCTGGCCGTTCGTCAAGGCAGCCAGGTAAAAATCGGAAGCGTGGACAAAGCCGATCAGATTGTCCTTGTCATCTTGTGCGACGGGAAAGCGGGAGTGGCGGGATTCGCGAATCACTTCCAGACATTTTTCAAAGCTGTAGTCGTCGTACAGGCATGTCATGTCGATGCGCGGTATCATGATTTCCCGGGCAAGGCGTTCGGAAAACATAAAGATCTTGTCGACGAGAGCAAGCTCGGTCTGGTCAATGTGGCCACTCTGGTGGCTTAGGCTGACCAACTGGCGCAATTCTTCTTCCGTATGGGCCGGCGTTGGTTCCATGGCGGCATCGATGCCCATTTTACGCAGCACAAACGTACTGCTGCGATGCACCATCCAGACAAGCGGACGGAAGAATTTCGTAAAGATCAGCAATGGACCGGCTACCCATAGCGATGTCGCTTCTGCTTTTTGCATCGCAACCGACTTCGGCGTCAATTCTGCAAAGACGACGTGTACACACACAATGGCTACAAAGGCGAGGACCACCGAAAGCGGTCCGTTCAGATCGGCGGGAAGATGCAGATAGGCCAACAAGGGCTGAAGAAACCGGGCGACTGTCTGGCCGCCAATCCAGCCGAGGGCCAGTGTTGCCGCCGTAATCCCGAGTTGGCAAGCAGACAGGCAGAGATCCAGTTGGCGCGTCACGTTTTGCGCATATCTGGCCCTGACCGCATTTCCTTCATTGGCGAGTTGAGTGAGACGTGTTTGGCGAACCTTGACCAGCGCGAATTCTGCTGCGACGAAGAAAGCATTCCCCACGATCAAACAAGCAATCAGCAGCAGATTCAGGGCAAATTCCCCGTTCGGACTCTCCTCCAAGCACCTCTCCAATACCCATGATAGGGACTATTGGAGAACTCACCTCCCTGCACGTAAATGTACTTCAATGTACGCGAAGGGGCGCCGAAACATTCATATGTCCTGCTAGAGGCTAGTATACCAACTTCCTGAAGAAGCCGTCAAAACGCAGACAGCCGCTTCCCTGGACATACCCGTATCCTCGCTGTCATACACATATACGGGCATATGTTTGCTGGGGGAGGGGGACGGAATGTACTGGCTGCACAAAACGGTTGCCGTACTGGCGGGGAGTCTGCTGGTCGCTGTCGGTGTCAATCTGTTTCTCGTTCCGCACCGGCTGATGGATGGGGGCATGATCGGGATCGGCCTGTTGGCAGCGTACTACGTCCAGCTTCCGCCAGGTCTGGTGATGATCGCTGTCAGCATCCCGGTGTTTCTGCTCGTCTTTTTCTATGATCGCTCGCTTTTCTACCACAGTTTTCACGGAATGTTGATTTCTTCTTTTTTTATCGATATATGCTCGTTTTTGCGCAGCTACAATGTATGGAGCCTGCCCAATTCGGCGGTGATAGGGGGAATTTTGATCGGCATCGGCATCGGTCTGATGCTTGCCTATGACAGCAATACAGGGGGAACGGACCTGCTCGCGCAATTTCTCGCTCGCCGCTTTGCCGTGCCCGTCGCCTTGCTGATTTTGGCGATCGACGGCCTGATTGTCGGGCTGTCGCTGCAGGCGATTGGCGTGGAGCAGACGGTGTTTTCGCTGTTTACGATCGTCGCTGTCGCTGCGACGACACACATGTTCAGCGGACTGAACCGCCCGCGTCCGCCTTATCGCGTAATCGGTCCGCTGGGCAAGGCGCTTGCAGGGAGGGAACGGGGAAAAAATGGAGAAAAGGTAGTAGGAAATAGATGAAATGAGGGCTGCAATGTGTCTACCCATACCCCTGTTATGGTCACGGAGCGTGTCGGCTATTTTCCCGGTCACGTCAATATTGGCCTCGTCGTCGGCAACACCGGCGCGATCCTGATTGACTCCGGACTCGATACGCAAACCGCCAAGAAAATCAAAAAAGGGCTGGATGCGATCACCCAGCCACTGACTGCAATTGTGCAAACACATGCTCATGCCGACCATTTTGGCGGCAATGCTTACTTGTTGGACTGCTGGCCTGAGGCGAAGGTATACGCACCTCCTTTGGAAGAAGCGGTGATCCGCAATCCGATCCTGGAGCCGATCTACCTGAACCTGGGGGCAGAACCGCTCGACGATCTGCGCAACAAATTTTTGCTGGCCCAGCCTTCCCGGGTGGACGACCTCCTCCCGCTGGAAGGGGATGTAGAAATCGACGGGATCACGCTGACCATTCTCTCCCTGCCTGGGCACAGCTGGCAGCAGGCGGGAATCGTATGCGATGACATCTGTTTTGCCGCGGACAGTTATTTGGGAGAGGAACTTCTGGCAAAGCACAAGCTCCCGTATCTCGTCGACGCCGGAAAAACATTGGATAGTCTGGATAGACTGCTTGCGAGCAGCTACAGCGGGTACCTGCCGGGACATGGCGTATTTGCCACCGCCGTCCATGATGTGCTGGAGAAAAACAAGGAATGGCATCTGCGGATCTATGATACGATTGAGGAGATTTTGCAGGTGGAGCATACACTCGAAGAAGCGCTGGCGCAGCTTTGCGAACGCGTCGGGATTGCGGTGGAGACCGTGTCCAGCTACGTGCTGTTTCGCTCGGCGTTCATGGGGTATCTAATCGGTCTGCATCGGGAAGGGCGCATCGGCTACCGTTTGTCGCAAAACCGCTGGCTGTGGCATGCCAGCGTCCGCGATCAGGTCGCGCCGCCGCTGGATGAGGAAAGGTAGTCTGCCACCTCTGCCAGTTTGTGCTCGGCAGCTTCACGGACAGCTTTGGGGATAAAAAACAACTCGTCGGACGGCGTGCCGAGGCAAAACTTTGCCTCCAGATAGGGATGCCCGAGTTTCACGGTCAGCTCTCCTTTTCCTGTGCTTTCGTTGGAGAGGCTGGTGGGAATGCGCAAAAAATAACTGCTGCTGCTGGCCGAGTCGTAGATGACGACATCGTATGTGGGCATGCCGACGCCCCCGGATCGTTGAAAGCCCTGTTGCCTCAACATTTTGTCGACATAGGAGAGGGACTGCACAAGACCGGTCAGGGTTTTGTTTTTTAACCGCATGGACATCCTCCTTGGCTTCCACCTTTTGGGAAAATGGGGTTGCTATCATCCTATGTGCGGCCTTATCAATTCAGACATGAGAAAACAAAAAGTACAGGAGGATCAAAAACATGAGCATACGTGCCGATTTGCACACCCATACGACTGCTTCAGACGGCACCTGCGAACCGTCTGAAAATGTGCGTATGGCCAAAGAGCAGGGGCTGGATGCGATCGCAATCACCGACCACGATACGGTAGCAGGCATTGCCGAGGCGATCGAAGCGGCTGCGAGGCTGGGGATCGAAGTCATTCCCGGCATAGAGGTGAGCTCGGTCGCCCGCGGGCAGGACATTCACGTCCTGGGTTACTTCGTCCCGTATGCGGATGCGGCCTTTCAGGAAAAGCTGGTCGGTCTGCGCGAGACGCGGCATGAGCGAAACAAGCTGCTGATCGCCCGTCTGCAGGAGCTCGGTATCGACATCAGCCTGGAAAATGTCTATTGCCGCAAGCAGGGCACGGACAAAAACATCGGACGTCCGCATATCGCCGAAGAACTGATCGAGCTGGGCGTCGTCAGCTCGATCGAGGAAGCATTTGCCAACTATTTGGGGAAGGAAGGGGCTGCGTACGTCAACCCTCCGCGCATTACACCGCAGCAGGCAATCAGCCTGATCAAGGAGGCAGGAGGCGTGGCTGTACTCGCTCATCCAGGGCTGTACGACGATGACGAGCTGGTGCAGGAGCTGATCGCCTACGGCCTGGACGGAATCGAGGTGTACCACCCGGACAACAGCCCCGATCAGCGGAAGAACTACCAGATGTGGGCAGAGCAGCACGGCCTGGTCGTCACAGGCGGCTCGGACTTTCACGGCTGGCGCGGCGAGGAGCCATTCCATGCGATGCTCGCAAGCCATGTCGCACCTGCGGACGCCGTAGCGAGATTGCAGGAGATTGCCCGGCAACGGAAATCGTAGAAGCTGAAGACGTCGCAGGAAAGGAAAAAGCTCCCCGTTTCGCCTAGCGAGCATGCAAAGCGAAATGGAGAGCTTTTTGTATGCGTCAAAACGGATGTGTGTCGATCACGCCAGCGTTTTCACCATGGCGATATGCTCAATGCCAGCGTCTTCAAACAGATCTCCGTACGGTTCGTACCCGAGCTTTTCGTAGAAGCGCTGGGCGTGCGTCTGGGCATTCAGCTTCAGGCTTTGAAAGCCTTCCTCACGGGCGACGTTTTCCATCTCCAGCATGATTTGCTTGCCCAATCCTGTGCCGCGCTCGCTTTCGAGGACAGCGACACGTTCCAATTTGCCGACTCCTGGCGCATACGGACGCAGACGGCTTGCCGCTACCGGCTGCTCACCCAGGTAGGCGACGAAGTGAATCGTCCCGCTGTCCAGTGTATCGTGCTCGTCAATTTCCAGATCGGCAGGAACGCCCTGTTCCTCGATAAAAACGGTCTTGCGCACGCTCATGGCGTCCCCCAACTGTTGCGAAGAAGCCACTTTGTGGATGTGGTACGGTTTGTTCATCAATGAGGCACGTCCTTTGGTATCGCTGTCTCCCGGTTTCGGTCGGTGGGGAAGCGTTTATTTGGATAGCAAAAACGTCTGGTAGACGCTCCAGATACCGTCTTCCAACTGGTAGACGAGGTGGAAGCGGTCCACTTCGGAAGTCAGGTCGAATTTCACCATGCTCAACTGGCTCGTTACGTCACGCAGCTCGTCGTCAGACAGATCGCGGCCAATCGTCAGGTGAGGCACGAAGGCGTACGTTTCCTTTTCGGATACACACCGTTCGGCGATTTTCTGGTGCAGCGCGGTAAACGGCTCCTTGTTTTGCACAGCCAAATAAATCACGTTGTTGGTCGGGTGAAAAGAGGAAACCCGGTGAAACTGGGCGGTAAAACTCTCGGTGGAGGAGGCTACCTGTTCCAAGTGCTCGACGAGGGCGGGCAGCTTGGACTCATCCAGTTCGAATGCTTCTTTCAGCCGAATGTAGGGCGGAATCAGTGCATACGCAGGATCATACCGTTTCCGATATGAATTCGCTACTTCTTGTACCTTGCTGGAAGGAAAAACTACGATACTGTACAACATCGAAAACCACTCCTCCTTTTCCTTCTCGAAAGCCTTATCAACCATGTATTTTATCAGAAAATTGGTCATTTGTGTAATTTTGGTGCGCAGCTCCGTATAGAATGGTTACCTCGGGAGAGACTGTATGTAAGGAGGTGGCATACAGTCTGTATACGGCCATGTTAATCACGTTTATTTTTCTCGTCCTGCTCTTATTGTCCGTGCTAACCTTCACCATCCTGACCGTCATCCGCAAAAGCGAGTTTGAAGATGGCGTGCTCGTAACTCCGCTCAAGGAAGAAGGTTCGCAAGAGGAACAGCCACGGTAAGTTTACCCGTATACTGCCTTCAGCATACGGGGCAGATTGGCTTGCCAGTGGCTCATCGCATGGTCACCCGCAAAGGTCTCATAGACCAGGGTGACCATTTTTTGTTGCAAAATGTCGCGCAGGGCTTCGTTGGCGCTGTACAGATCGAGCAAGCCTCGTTTCGTCTCTACGGCTCTCTCCTCTGTACCGACCTCCATATAGAGGAAAAGCGGTACTGAGATGTCGGTATCGGATACCCGCCGATTCAGCTCCGCGTCCATCGCCATCGATTGGCTCGCCACCTGTCCAAAGGTATGGGGATAGGCAAGCGCGGTGAACAGCGATACGACCGCACCGAGAGAGGCACCGACAAGCGTTCGGGCGCTGCCCAGAGGATGGGTGGCATAATGGGCATCCATGTAGTGCACGACTTCTTCTGCGAGAAAGCGGCGGTAGGCGAGATGCTCCGCTCCGTCCGGGTGGTAGCGGGCCATGCGCCGTTCCGTCTCGATCGGCAAAAAGACGCAGAGCAGTTCGGGTACCTCCTTTTGCCGGATCAACTCGTCGAGCAACGCTCCATGACGAAACATGGCCAGGTATCCTTCCCCGTCCTGCACGTAAAGAACCGAGTAGGAGTAGAGCGGTGAATACTGCTCAGGCGTGTACACGATCAGCTTTTCTGTCGTCCCCAGGTGGCGGCTGTCCAAGGCGATTTCGTTCAGTGGCAAGCGCGAGTCCTCCTTTTTGGCATTGTTTTGCAAATAGTATACAGGAAAGGCGGGAACATCATACTCGGTGTCGGTTGTCGGTGACACGGTCTGTTGCCGGACATACCTGCCTGAGGCAGTTTTCCAGCCGAGATTCCCAGCAAAATTGTCGCAAAATTACTACTGTATGATACTATGGAATAGATTCACTTCACAAGAATGGTGGAAGGGGATGTCACATCCATGAAGAATCAAGTACACAGCATTGAAGTCCGAAATGCTGCCCTCGCACGATTGGAAGAACGCGGAGTAACCATACACGATATTGCTGAGATCGTCTACGAAATGCAGGCGCCGTACCATCCCAACCTGACCCTGGAGCCATGCATCGAAAGCGTCAAGGCGGTACTGGAAAAACGGGAAATGCAGCATGCCATCCTCGTAGGTGTGGAATTGGACACGCTGGCGGAAAAAGGCTTGCTGTCCGAGCCACTGCAAACACTCATCGCCCAGGACGAAGGGCTGTTCGGCTGTGACGAAACCTTGGCCATCGGGTCCGTCTTCGCCTACGGAAGCATCGCCGTGACGACCTTTGGGCATCTGGACAAATATAAAATTGGCGTAATCAAGCGACTGGACACGAAGCTCGCGTCGGGACGTGTCCACACGTTTTTGGATGACCTCGTAGCCAGCGTGGCCGCCAACGCATCCAGCCGCATGGCGCACCGTCTGCGGGATGAGCAGGAAGCCGAAGCTGCGCGCCTGGAAGCGCTCAATGAGCTGCAAGTGAAAAAGGATGAGGAAGAACAGGCCGGGTAAGCGGGTAAGGGAGCAATCTGGACTGTTTGGTAGCCCGCTTGGGCGAGACTGGCTGTTCGTTTGAAGAGTTTTTTGCATACGAGTCTGTGTGAGTTGGAATGGTGCGGTACTGCTTGCAAACCGGAATGCGGCGGTACAGCACTTTTCCGAGCGGATTTTTGCAGAGGGGAGATGGATGGAACAGCGCTGTAAAGGCTTGAGGCTGCTTGTTTTTGGGGGGCTTTTTTATGTGGGTGAAAAAATTTACAAAAAATCGTTGTTTCCTCTTGAAATCATTTGAACGATCATGTATAGTATTATTTGTGATCGACGTCCGGTACGATTCGGGCCCTTAGCTCAGTTGGTCAGAGCGGTCGGCTCATAACCGATTGGTCGTAGGTTCGAGTCCTACAGGGCCCACCATTTAGCGCTGCGCTGGTGGTGACGATTTCATATGACATGATCCGGTAGCTCAGTTGGGAGAGCACCATCTTGACAGGGTGGGGGTCGCTGGTTCGAACCCAGTCCGGATCACCATAATACGAATGCTGAAACCCTTGAGAAATCAGGGTTTTTTCTTATTTTATCTTTTCCCACCCTGACAACATAGTGCCTCCATGTTGTCGCTTGACAACATTTTGACAACCTTTATTCGACTAAAGTCATTTGGAGCGCTTTTGTTTCATCATTTTCTCGAAGTTGTCAGCAGCATCTTTTTGCATATCTGGCATGACGTGGCTATATACGTCCATCGTAATTCCTACCCTACTATGACCAAGGCGTTCTGAAACAACTTTAGGATGTTCGCCTAGCTGTAGCAACATTGTGGCATGGGTATGGCGTAGATCATGGAAGCGAATATATGGCAGTCCGCTCCTTTTAATGATGCGTTCATAGTGGCGCAATAGGTTACGAGGATCTTGAGGCTTACCGTCATCATAGCAAACCACCAGATCGTGATCTTGGTATCCAGTACCGTATTGAATCCGAAGAGCGTTTTGTTTTGCTCTGTGAGATTTTAACTCTTTGACAACGAAGTGAGGTATTGCAATACGCCTCTTTGCACTTTTCGTCTTTGGTTCTTGAAAGATAATCCCCGAATTCGCGGGACGATAAAGAGTTTGTTGCACGCTGATTCGGGCCTGCTCGAAGTCGATGTCCTTCCAACGTAGTCCAAGAATTTCCCCACGGCGCATACCCGTATAAATTGCCAGGACGAATGCAATATAATACTTATCCTCCTTGGCATATGATAGGAACTCATTTGCTTGCTCAGCAGTCCAGGTGATAATTTCTTTCTGGGTAAGGCGTGGTGGTTCGACGTGATCCATGATGTTTTTGGGTATCAACTGCCATTTTACCGCCTGGTTTAACGCCTTGCTCAATACAGCATGTAGATACTTAATGTAATCCGCGGAAAGGCCCTCTTTTTGGAGATCAGTTAGGTATTTCGTTACATGTAACGGGGTAAGCTTGTCCAGTTCGTGATGGCCGAGCGCTGGACTGATCCGACTCCTTACAGCAATCTCGTGATTTGTATATGTGGATTGCCGTAGTCTCGTATTGGCGTAATTCTCCAGCCAAAACTCTAAGTAGCTGCCTAAAGTTTGTTTTTTAGAAATTACCAACTCGCCGCGTTCATACTGCGCAATCATCTCAGCACATGCAATTTCCGCTTCTTTTTTGTCTTAAAGCCAGAGCGGGTTATTTGACGTCGTTTACCAGTTTCATCAGTCCCCAAGGATACTGCGAATGACCAGGTACTTCCACGTTTTCTGAAATGTCCTTTCAATACAAACCATCCTTTCTACGAATAACAAGAATATATGTTTGATTTCAAGGTTACAAAGAACCTCGAAACGGAAAACCTATCAGATCTTCTTCAAGTGTGCCACGCCTTCCGGTACACCATAAATGGCAGCCACTTCGCGAATTGTGAAGTCAGTGTGCTGGTACTCGTATAGAATGCTGTCTGGCATTAAAAGTTCAACTGCAAATTCGTTTGCTTCCCTTTCAATCCGATCGATTGACTGGAAAGTATTAGCTCGCAAGAACGGTACATTAATCTTGGGGTGCAGAATGCGATGCCCGAGTTCGTGGGCAATGACAAATCTCTGCAGGTGCTCGTCTAGGTTACGATTAACGTGAATCATTGGGATGCGCTTACTCATGTTAAAGTAGCCCCAAATGTTTTTGAAATCTTCATATAGGATAAGAATGCCTTTCTGACTCGCAATGTACGCGGGTTCGTTGGTGCCATGTTGCTTGACGAGTCGTTGCACGATTTGCTTAATAAGCTGCATGTGTGCTTCTCCCCACCAAGTTATTTTCTGTATTTTTTTGGAGTGAATTTCTTCTTTGCAACCATTTTGGCAATCCTCAAGGAATTCTCCAGAGAAGAACGTAGAAGCTCGATTTCTTCTTCATCGATTGGATCACCGTGGAAGGCAAGCGCATGGTTGCTTTCAAGATCAGCCATGATGCGTTCCAGGTCTTTTACGATATCGCGTTCTTCTTTGGAGGTTAAGGCTGAGACATGAGTTTCAGAAGATCCTGGGATGGTTGGATCATCTGTACGACCAAGTAGATAGTCAGTTGTTGTGTGCAAAATATCTGCGATCTTCTGTAAATCATCGGACGAAGGAATAACACGATCGTTTTCAATGTGTCCAAAATTAGACCGACCCATCTCTAGTTCAGATGCTATTTCCTTTTGGGTCAAATTGCGGAGTTTACGAATTTCTCTAATACGACTACCAAGGGACATATTTAAACCCTCCAAATTTTTAAAAAAGGGTATTTAAAATACTTGACGGTATTTCAATATCCTCCCTTAGTACCAATACTTTCCTTAAAGTAAAACAAGCTTCCAATTAATTACAACCCCTTTTGCTTGCTTTTATTGGAATCGACAAGTAAAATACAAACAAATGTTCTTGTATCGGGTGGTAACTATGGAACCAGAGGATTTATTGCGTGAGTGGTTGCTGTGGCATCAAACGGTTGAGTATATCAAAGATGACTTAGCTCGAGTGGAATCATTGCCTACACTCAGACTCCCATTTGTCGCTGGTGCTATCGTTCGAAAGATTGGGAGTAGGGTATACGCTAAAGAGCAAGATGCGGTAAAGAAACTACGCGACAATCGTATCTGGATTAAGAAAGTGAAAACTGACAAGGGCGATGTTTTGGTCGCTTGGTCGTATCGTGGAAGCACAGATATTTTCCGCATACGTGAGTATGATCTGCGTCAACAGGTGCAGAAGAGGATAGTGAGTTACAGGCACTAATAATAGAAGAAAAAGAACATTACTTGCCTCCGCAATAAGTAGCGAGGCAGGATTTTCTTTAATACCGATCTAAGTAGTCCGATGTGTAAATAAACTGCCGCCCACCCGCGATCATGTACCGCTTTAACCGCTCCCTGAACCCCCTGTCCGCTAGTGCCAACTCCACGACAAACGCCTGGGCACTTCCAAGTGATCGATTCCGCTTTGCCCTCCCGTAAAAGATCGGATTGCGAAAGTCGAGATTATCCGCCAACTGTATCAAGTTCCCGTAAGTGACTCGCGAGTGCGTCGATGTCACCCGCGGCAGTTCCACGAAAGTCTCCCCATGATCCATTGCTCTTCTCCCTCTCGTTTATAATTCAAAAATATATGTTAATTAAAACAACATTCAGCACACTGCACACAAACTAATAAGGTTACAGCACATAGCTCTTGTGTTGTAGAAATTATCTATATTTCATTTTGTTAGTTTTACATGGTATATACTACCTACAAAGCTAAATACATCTGGGGAAATCTACAAACGACAATGTTGTCTGTGCTTTTTTGACTGAATGACCCGTTGATCGGGTCATTTGGTATTTCATATGGTGCTGACGATCTAAATTTATGAAAAAAGCAATGCATCTTCTTCAACTAAAAAAGAGGCCTTTGCTTCTATCACAAAGACCCATTCATAGTTACACATCTTGAGTTAAAGGAGATTTCGCTACCAGATAAAGGTGGCGTTCCGACAAGAAAAAATTTAATCTTCGTTGGCCTTTTCTTGTTCTAACCAAAAGCAAGAATCCGTTAGCATCATTAATTTTCAAAAAATGTCATAACATATCATATATTTACACATTTTACAAATTTATGGTAAAAGATTAATGTAATACCATTTTTTGTTAATTAGCGAGGTGAGATCATATGAACTAATTAAGAAGAGAAATCAATTTATTGGCAGCTTCAAGATCAGTTGGATTAGTAGAGAGTATTTCTAAACATTTAATAAACTCTTCTAATTCCTGTGGATTTTCATCAATTGTGGCGTATTTAGAGTTATTAAAGTAGCTTTCTAGCATGTACCCATAGCTACGTACAGTTCTGGCCTCTTTCGTAGATCCTGAAGCAAATGATGTTTTATCCACTAAAGCTTGGACTTTACTAGCATGGGACAATGCATACTCAAATTTACTATTCCAATCTATATTGCGCTTTAATGAGTCACCAACTTCTTTTAAATTATCCTTAAAATCAAAATCGATTTGATTTTGAAGTTGCTCATGAAGTTTTTTTGTATGTTCCATTTCCACCAGACTTGCAATATTGCAAACTATCAAAATCACCACTATAAACGCAAAGACAAGATTTGATCTTTTAAAAATGCTCACAGTTTTCAGCCTCACTTTTTTTATTATGATTATACAATAAATCGGAGGTAAATATGAATAAGTTTTCAAAAATTTTCCTTTTGCCAACTTTATTTGCGTCGTTACTTTTCATTGATAACGGATCAGCTTTTGCAAAATCAACAAATAGTTTAAATGCTTCTGAGATGGACAGATTAAAAAATGTATTTAAATTCTCTGACGAACATATTGCAGATTTAATAGAAGATGGTGAAATTGACGAGTATTTGTCAATGGAGAAACCAGTAGTGAGCAAAAATACGGATTACTTCGAATTGACAGAGGATAAAAGTGGTAAAATAAGCGCTAAAAAGCTCACTAAAAGTGAATTTAAAGAGAAAGTAGAAAAAATGCAGCAAAAAAACAAAAAAAAGGAAAAAAAATCGAAATCAACAGATGGTTTGGTTTCAACAATGGATTACGATATAAACGATGATCATGACTATATTACCTTAGAAACTTGGTTTATTTATGATGAAGAGGACTGGGACGCACAAGCATCTGCACGTTTTGAATTTGCGGATAATAGTTCTTCACTTGGTTTTACCAAAAAACTTTATGACGATTTTCTTGGTATCGGTGTGAGTTCCAATGCGCGACTAAACCGAGGTACGGAAGAATATTATCTGAAGTACAAACTATATGGATTCGATGGCGAATATGATAAGTACGGTAATCCCATTTATGAATGGTATTCTGTTACAAAACGTGATGATTCTGCAGATGTAAGAGATGCAAATGGTTACGGTTTTAATGTAAACTTCCCTAGTTTGGATGATAACAGAAAACAGTACATAAAAAATATTAGGGGGTATATGAAAGTAGAAGTTGAACCTGAGGGAAGATATTGGGACGGCAAAAGATACGATATTTTTAGTCACTATTTACATTTAACGAAAAAAATTAAATTATCATCGCTTGATATCTCATTCGAGGGTGGTGGTGGTATATCCTTTGATTATGAAGATAAAGTAGAAAAAATCACAGGGCATGTCTATGAAAGAATAGATGATCGGTAATCTTTTCTCTGTCAAAGTCCGCAAGTATTTTTTTGAAGTCTTGAACAATACGGGTTCGAGATAAAATATTTCAGGCATTAGAATAAAAATGGAAAGATTCTATTAGGGGATTATCAGCAGGTGTACCTTTAGGGTACATACACATGATAATGCCCTTTTCTTTTTTGATTACAAAATTCGTTTTGTGGAGAAAAGAGAATGATCTGAGAAGCATTTTGAGGCAGGAGGGAATGTAGAGTTAGATAGTTTTCGAAACTTAGGATATATGAAAATTGGATCGGCTACACTGAATTGGACAATTCTCTTAAGGTCTAGTAGATTGAAACCAAATTGATAGGGAACGGAGAGAATATTTCATGGCGAAACGTGAGCGTCGGTCATTTACAGACGAGTTCAAACAGCAGATGGCTCAACTTTATGAGAATGGGAAACCTCACACAGATATTTTGAGAGAATACGATCTGAGTGCTTCTGCGTTTGACCGTTGAGTCAAACAGAGTAGAACTACAGGTTCTTTCAAAGAAAAAGATAACCGAACTGAGGAACAGAATGAACTCCTTGAGCTTCGCAAGGAAATTCAACGATTAAAAATGGAGAACGATATTTTAAAGCAAGCAGCGCTGATCTTCGGACGAAAATAACAGTGATCCGGCAAAATGCACATAAGTACTCTGTGTCTGCCATGTGTACCATCCTCCAGGTGAATCGGAGTACCTACTATTATGAAAATAGTCAGCAGTCATCTAGCGATGATGAGGTGGAACTGGCGATCATCCGTATTTTCGAAGAGAATCAGCGCGTCTATGGAACAAGAAAGATCAAGGCAGTTTTGCAAAAAGAAGGACAGACTGTTTCCAGACGACGCATTGGACGTTGAATGAGGAAGAACGGTCTTGTATCGGCGTATACATTCGCACAGTATAAGCCGAAAAAGTCGCCTTGCAACGAATCGGCTATCCAGAATGAACTAAATCGCGAGTTTACAAAAGATGAACCACTAGAAGCAGCTGTGAGCGATTTGACGTATGTTCGAGTCGCAAACAAATGGCACTATATCTGTCTGCTTGTGGACTTATTCAATCGAGAGATTATTGAGTATAGCTGTGGAACCAATAAAGATGCCGCGTTCGTCTACCGGGCTTTGCAAGTGAAAAGGAGATTTGCGTCAGATTCAGCTTTTTCACACGGATCGTGGTAGCGAGTTCGCCAATCGTACGATTGGTGATGTCATTCGTACATTCAACATCAAGCGCTCTTTGAGCATGAAAGGCTGCCCATATGATAATGTTGTAGCAGAGGCAACTTTCAAACTGATCAAAACGGAGTTTGTTAAGAATCGACAGTTTGAATCACTCACCCAGTTGAAGCAAGAATTAGGGGCATATGCAAAATGGTTTAACGAAACAAGGAATCATTCAACATTGGGCTATTTAAGTCCACTTGTTTACAAACAGGAGGCACTTAAGGAATCTGTCTAGTTTGGTGTTGACAGTCCAAATAGAGATAGACGATGAAAAGATCAAGGAGTCTTGCAGAGTAAGGATTCGGGAGTTAGTTAGCCAAGTAGAAAATGAGATGATATATTGGGACAGAAAGGAATTGTTAAGAAGGAGAAGAATGTGCTGGAACATGATTCAAACTCAATTTTTTCACGACCCGCGTTTTCCAAAGTACAAAGTGGGGAGCAAATGGTATTTTCCCGCGAAAGATACTAGCGCATTTTTGGAACATTGGATAAAGGAACAATCTCGTAATTGAACCTCTGACAACGCCTTTGACAACCAATTTGACAACGCACTAAAGTAAATTATGTAAATGTATTTCATCTCAAATCAAGAAAAACCGCAGTATAATGCGGTTTATGCAGTCTGATGAACCAGCAGAAATCTTATCGATCAAATTGACAGGGTGGGGGTCGCTGGTTCGAACCCAGTCCGGATCACCATACGTAAGAAGCTGAAACCCCTTGGTAGACAAGGGGTTTTTGATTTTTATTTTCCTTATATCACCGTTGAGACCGGTGGAATTCTATAAACTATTTTGTGTAAACTCCTAACCTTCAAATAGAGTACAATGAATTCAAAGAAAGGTTGGGAGAGCCCATGAGCCTGATGTCCAAAGAGCAACTCAAGCAGTGGATCAAGGAAAAGAACATGCAATCGGTGGACGACGTGCAATTGGCCCTGAAGGAGTTGTTTGCCGAGACTCTTCAGGAGATGCTGGAAGCGGTGTCAAAATCGGTTGTAAAATCCCCAATATCAGCGGTTTAAAATTCCCCAGAAAAAGCCGACATACTCTCCGGGAGGAGAGTAAATATGGTGAAGAATGGGGAGTTTTTTGTGATCAAAGAAATGCGTCTGAAAGGTATGAGTATTACCCAAATTGCTGAAGAAATGGGACGGGATCGAAAAACGATTCGAAAATGGCTCCTGAAAGAAACGCCAGAGAGCTATCCTTCTCGCAAACCACGTCCCAGCAAGTTGGATCCCTTCAAGGATTTCATCCGTACTCGAATGTCTGAGGGCTGTCAAAATGCCCGCATCATCTTCGAAGAAATAAAAGCCCGCGGCTATACCGGAAAGGACACCATCTTACGAGACTTCATGAAGCCGCTGCGCCCCCACTTTCGTTCAAAAGCAACTGTGCGTTACGAAACGAAGCCTGGACAACAAGCGCAAGTAGATTGGGGACATTTTCGAGCAAATGTCAACGGAAAACAAAAGCGTCTTTACGCTTTCGTCATGGTGCTGGGTTATTCACGCATGATGTATGTAGAATTTACCGAGGACGAAAAACTGGAAACACTCATCGGTTGTCATCTTCGGGCTTGGCAGTACTTTGGGGGTGTGCCTCAAAGTTGTTTGTACGACAACATGAAAACAGTTGTTTTTGGTCGAGATGACAATGGTAGGGTGATCTGGAACGAGCGTTTCGCCCGCTTTGCCAGCCACTATGGGTGCAAACTGCTGAGCTGCAAGCCCTATCGGGCTCGAACGAAGGGAAAAGTGGAGAGTGGGGTGGGTTATCTCAGAAAGAACTTTTGGCCTCGCATCGGCACTTTTACCGGGCTGCAAGATCTCAATCAACAAGTACGCTTTTGGCTGGACACCGTTGCAAATTGTCGCCTTCACGGAACCACCCATCAAATGCCGAATGAACGATGGAAAGAGGAAGACCTCCAACCTTTGAACCTCGTGCCTTTTGCTGTTGTGGACCGGCATTACCGGAAGGTGATGAGTGACGCTTATGTTTCTTTTGAAGCCAATCGTTACTCTGTTCCATGGGAGCACATCGGTCGAGTAGTAGAAATTCAAGATGAGAAAAATGGAGTCTTGCGATTTTATTGCAATGGCCATCTTATCGCGGAACACCCCAAACAGTGGGGGCGTCATCAGACCGTAAGCATAAAAAAACACTTCGAAGGAATTCGCACATCTACGAGCAAACCGGTTCCCCAACCTACACCCCGTTATATGGCGAATTCAACACCCGAAGTGTTGGAACGCTCTCTCACGGCGTATGAAGAACTGGCGGAAGAAGAGGTGACGCTGCAATGATCTTGCAAGAACGCCTGTTGGAAGCGTCCCGACATTTTGGATGGGTACGCATCCCCGAGATCCTCCACGATCACGCCGAAGAAGCATCCAAACACAACATATCGTATTTGGAGTTTTTGGACAAGCTTTTACAGGAGGAATTAGCCGCTAAATACGAACGATTTTTGCATACAAGAACGCGATTAGCACGGCTTCCGTTCAAAAAAACACTAGATGAATTTGATTTCTCTTTCCAACCCTCCATCGATGAAAGACGTATCCGTGACTTGGCGACTCTGGGTTTTATCGAGCATCAGGAAAACCTCATCTTCTTGGGCCCACCCGGTGTTGGTAAAACTCATTTGGCCGTTGCGCTTGGATTGGAAGCAATCAAGCAACGCTATACGGTTTATTTTATCACCGCCCACGATCTGGTGCAGTCGCTTCAGACGGCCCATGGCAATCGCACGATTGCCCAAAAAATCCGCGCGTTCACCAAACCAGATTTGTTGATTATCGATGAGATTGGTTACCGCAAAATGGATGAAACCGCTGCTCACTTCTTTTTTCAGATTGTATCCGAACGATATGAAAAAGGTTCATTGATCTTGACTTCAAACAAATCGTACGGAGCCTGGGGAGAGATTTTCGGAGATACCATTTTGGCCACTGCGATTCTGGACCGACTTCTTCACCATTCCAGTACGATCAATATCAAAGGGGAGAGTTATCGCATTAAGGAAAAGAAAAAAGCAGGTTTCTTCCGACCAGAGCCTGCTGAAGTAAACAACCAGTAGCGACAAAAATGGGGGATTTTCAACCGATAGTTTTGGGGAAAATTAAATCGATATTGACAAAGCGGAACTGGAGACGTCTCTTGGCTACGCCAAGCACGACACGAAAAACAAGAAAACCACCAATAGCCGGAACGGCTACAGCAAGAAAAAGGTGCGTTCCGAGTACGGCGATGTGGACATTCAGGTACCGCGTGACCGGGCCAGTGAGTTTGAGCAGACCATCGTCAAAAAGAACCAAACGAACGTGACGGGTATCGAAGACCAAATCATTGCCATGTATGCCAAGGGTGTTTCTACCCGCGACATTCAGGATCACCTGCAGCAGCTCTACGGCATCGAGGTTTCTCCTACCCTCATCTCCAACGTGACCAACAAGATCGTCCCGCTGATCAAAGAATGGCAAAACCGTCCCTTGCAGGCGGTATACGCAGTCGTGTTCCTGGATGCCATTCACTTCAAGGTGAAACAAGACGGTGCCATCGTCAACAAAGCCGCCTACATGGCCATTGGCATTGACTTGGAAGGCCACAAAGATGTACTTGGCATCTGGATCGGGGAAAATGAATCGGCAAAGTTCTGGCTTCATGTCTTAAACGAGTTGAAAAACCGGGGCGTGCAAGACATCCTCATCACCTGCGTGGACAATCTTCGCGGCTTCTCCGAAGCCATTTCCGCTTGCTATCCCATCACGGAAATCCAGAAGTGTATCATCCACCAGATTCGCAACTCGATCAAATACGTTTCCTATAAAGACATCAAGAAAATCACATCGGCCCTGCAGCCGATTTATAAAGCGGCCACGGAAGAGGCCGCCTTGGAAGAACTGAATCAATTCGAGCAAACGTGGGGACAAAAGTACCCCCTTATTGTCCGTTCCTGGCGTACGAACTGGGCGGAAATCTCCACCTTTTTCAAGTACTCACCCGAGATTCGCAAACTGATCTACACAACCAATGTCATTGAGAGCTACCATCGCCAACTGAGAAAGGTCACCAAAGGAAAAGCCATTTTTCCTACAGACAAAGCCCTGCTCAAAATGCTCTACCTGGCAACCATGGATGTGTTACGAAAGTGGACGGGGAGAGTTCAGAACTGGGGCCAAATTCTGTTACAACTGTCCGTTCAGTTTCCGGAGCGAGTTCAACCATATCTCCTCTGAGCCTAACGGCTATTGGAGTTTACACAAAATCATTGACAGACCCGACCGGTGCATTTTTTCGTGTTGGGGACAGGCTTTGATTTTCGCCCCCTGCTACATTGGACGGGTGTTTCTTTACGATAGCAGGCTCAAATTCTTCCTCACGATCACGTGGGACTTGAATGTCCACCTCGCCATACTCGGAGGAACGGACAGTCTACTTTATCCGTTACGGTCATTGGTTACCCGCTTGTTTTTCATGTCATGCTTTGCGTATCCAAGAGAGGACTCCACCTCAGCTTCGAGCATTTCTTGGATCGTTTCAGCAAACAATCTTTCAGGGTTGACTGTACGTCGTGAACAGACATCATATTTTTCTCTTTGATTCATTGCTTGTTTCTGCTCTGTAGAACATGATAATAAACTCCCAACCTTACTACATTATCTTTACTTACTGGCTAATCGTTTCTGTCTCACCCAGCTATTCCAATATTGTACTTCCTCTACACCTTCTCCAATTGACTGAATTTTGCCAGTACAATATTCGCATACTAAATAATGATCTTCTTGACTAATAATAGAGCATTCTTTCTTGGTTAATTTAACCAATTCCCATAAATAAAAAAAATTTCCACAATGATCGCATGTTACTATATCATTATCGCCTGCCATTTAATAGTCCCCCTTATCTTTTAGAGAAGCAATCATCTATACGGTACAACAGATCATTGCTAGCACTCAGCAAAATGTCAAATGATGTGAATGTCAACCAAAATGTTGACCACAGTGCTCATCAAAAAATTGACCACCATGGCAAAAATCAATCCACCCGTCGGGTGGGTAACTTTTTCATGATCACGATCTTTGAATGCTCTGTTTAAAGCGATAACTGTCCCCATTCATTGCAAAGATGTGGGCACGATGGGTAAGCCGATCAACCAGGGCTGACGTCATTTGCTCATCTTTGAAAATCTGTGTCCATTCCGTAAATTCCAGATTACTGGTAATGATCATGCTTCCTTTCTCATAGCGGGCCGCACAAAATTGGAATAATAACTCCGCCCCGGTCCGACTGAGAGGGACAAACCCGACTTCATCCAAAATAATCAAATCTGTTTTCAACCATTGCCTCTCTAGCTGGAGAATTCGCTTTTGGGACTGAGCTTCCATAAGCTCATTGCATATTTTAGCGGCAGTCCAAAACTGGACGGAATAGCCATGATGGCAAGCTTCCTTCCCGAGTGCAATGGAGAGATGAGTTTTGCCAGTGCCAGAGTTTCCGATAAACATGATGTTCTCTGTCTTTTCGATGTACTCACAGCGAGCCAGTTGAAGCAATTTGGGCTTGTTGAGAGACGGAATGGCTGAGAATTCAAATTGATCGATCGTTTTCATAGAAGGGAATTTGGCATGCTTGATGCGACTGGCGATTTGGTTAGCATCCCTTTGCTGAACTTCTTGCTCTAGTAGGGCTAAGAGGAACTCCTCGTAGGGAATTTGCCGTTCAGCAGCATCATGGGCAATTTCCTTATAGACACGTTTAATCGCAGGTAAGCGAAGGCGTTTCGCATAGGTTTCAAGCAAGAAACTCGTACTCAATGAACCACACTCCTTTTCTGTAACAAACGATTGTACTGGCTAAGATCTGGGGCCTTTACCTGAATACGTGGAACAGAGCTATCCTCCACCAACGAGAGTTGGGGTAGACGGTGTTCCGGCAATGTTCGCTGAAACAATAATTGCCTTACGGCATCATATTGGAACATCCCTTTTTGGCAGGCCTCCTCCAGTGCTTCTTCGACAAGAGAAGTATCGAATTCACGGTGCAAAAGCAAGAGTCGAACGAACTCCTTCATCCCTCCTGGTCGGTTGCGGCACTTGTCCAAGAACTTTTGGTAAATGGCGGGTAATCCTGCCTGATGCAATGGTCTAGCATAAAGAACTGCTCCTGGACGAATAAGAAGTAAATCCAGATAATGATCGTATTGCAAAATCTCCTTTCCCTTTTCCAAACACCGCTCATGCGTCGCAATCAGGCTTTTTCCGTGATACACCTCAACTTTTTCAGCAAACACTCGGCAAGTAAGCTGGGTCGATGCATAGGAAACGGGGACGGAATAGGCATTTTTCTCAATGTGGATCATGGATAGCGTATTGCTTTTCACGGGTACAACACGGAAACAATCCAATGGCCGTGGAGGCAATGGAAGCATGATAGGCAACTCTTGAGCAAATGCTTCTCCAACCGTTAGTGAAGACCTTGGAACGGTTGTATTCTCGTAAGAGATACATTTTTCGAGGAGGATTTGATTGAGCTCCTCCAGAGAAGAAACACTGGGTACAGGGGTAAAAAATTGCCTCTGAGCAAACTGTACGAGGTTTTCCACCTGGCCTTTTTGATGCCCTTTTCCGGGATCACAGAAATAGCTTTCAAACAGGTAGTGGGCACGTAGCTGAGTAAATCGCTCTTGTTCCTCGCGATTTTTACCCTCCAATACCTTCTTAACGGCTGTTGTCAGGTTGTCGTATGTGATGACTTGGGGAACAGCACCGAAAAATTCAAAAGCATCTACATGACCTTGGAGAAGAGCCTCTTGCTTCTGATGAGCAAATGTTTTGATAAAAATCTTTCTGCTGTATGTGCAACGCATACAAAAGACTTGAACCTTTACTTGTTTCCCTTGTAAATGAACCGTAACCTCACCCCAGTCAAATTGAGCAAAGCGCCCTGGCGGGAAATCGAGAGGGACAAATGCTTTAGGGGGAGAAACCCGCAACTCTCTGACGTAGCGTCGTACAGTAGATTCACCGCCGGTGAATCCATGTTCGTCAACGAGTCTCTGGTAAATGCGTTTGGCAGTATGACGCTGCTTCGGGGGAGCTTGTTCATCTTGATGCAGCCACTCCAAGATGATGGGCTTGACAGAATCAATGACTGGCTTTGGCTTCGGTTTTGAAAGCTGATACACAGGAATCTCAGAGGATTTCAAAGCCTTTCGTATCACTTGACGGGAATAGCCGGTCTCTCGAGAAATTTGGCGAATCGACTTTCCTAGCAGAATGTGTTGTTTCCTGATAAACTCGTAATTAGCCATCTGAAGCATTTCCTTTCCTCCTATATCTTGTGGTCCGACAACTTCAAGATACAGGAAAGAGGTGCTCAGGTGGTCAACTTTTTTATGAGCAATGTACCACTAGGTGGTCAATTATTAGATTAGCATTCACAAGTGTGTATAGCCAAGAATCTTTTTACCACTTTACAGATGGAAGCGGAATTTGCTACGAATATGCCTTGACGACAGATGGCGAACCCAATGACCTAACCCTCAGTATCGAGTTTCGTTATGAAGGAGAATACATGAAAGTCATATTTGAAAGTGGGCTAACTGTACTTTGATGGCATACGAGTTTTCCGTGTACATCGCCATCATGGGTGTGTAGGCCCGTGCGTCGGCCGGACATCGCGGAATGGTGCGGCCTCGGCCGGAACAGCAAAGAGGAGTATTGCGAGCTACATTATGGAGATAACAACCTTTTTCATGCATGACCTCCAGAATTCTATATAGTAGGCTGAATCGTCTGATCAACCGAAATACAATTTCCGCTCCTTCGCAGAAAGCGGCTGCCCTTCCTGGGCAATTCGCGGATCTGCCGTCATCATTTCCCATACCCGCTTGGAAGCATCAATCAACCTTTCTTGCACTGATAAAAGGTTTCAGCCCCGTCAGCCAGGTTCGTGTTGCATCGATCAGACTGAGTAGAGGAACAGTGAACCTTTTGTTAGTATAAAAGGAAAACAGTTTTCATGGAAAGGTGTTGTTGGGGTGAACGAGATGATACTTGTATCCATATTGGCGTTCCTGTTTGTGACCTACAAACTCATCAAGGTATGTAAAACCCCGGGAGTGCCCAAAAGCAATAAAATAGTTGCTTGGTCTTTATACGGGGTTTGCATCGCCGCATTGGTTTTTGCAAATAGTATTGCTATATAGTTTCGCGCGCACATCTTACCATAAACCCCATGTGATGTGAGATACATGAGTCACCATGGGAACGTGCTACGCTCTAGACAAATCGGAGGGAAGTTTCCACTTTCGGCAGAAAAAAAGCAAGCACCGCCCAAATGAGCAGTGCTTGCGGATGTTGTCAGGCATGCACGGGTTCGCGAACTTCCAGGTGAAGCGGTGGAGGGACGAGCCATCCTTTTTCTTTGTTGATACGGAGAAGGCGTCCGGCAGCCTGGGCTTTGGACGTGTGGAACTGACCAAACATCATGGCGATGTCTTCGCGAATGGATTGCCCCATGATCTGACTACATGCCACCAATCCGGCAGCGAGGTCTTTTGACACACCGGCAGCGATCTCAGGGTCGTTAAAACGTGCCCCGACCGGAATGCTCTCCAAAGGCGCTACCGGACGTTCTGGTGCGGTAGGCGGAGGAGCGATTCCATTTGCCTTCAATACGTTTTCGACTTGCTGAATTTCTTGCTTCATTCCTTGCGTAAGGTCTTCGAGAAAATTCTTCAGGTCCTGGTCGCCGGTATGGTTGATAAATGTTTGATACCCCACCAGTTGGCCTTTTGCGGTTGCGAGATAGCTCCATGCGCCAAACACTTCACCATAGTGCATCGGTTCATTTTGGGGATTGCCGCTTAAAATTCCCATTAATATCCTCCCAGTACTCATAAAAGTTTTTATATCCATGCGGGTTCTCCTATTGGTTTGATGTAACCCACTGATATGGTTTGCCGGGGAGGGGATTGTTATACGTGTAAGAAGGAGGAGCAGGCGAGACCCCCTTTTTGCAGAGACGTTGTTCAGGAAAGGGTTGGAGCGTCCAGTCCGGTTTGCCTGTGCTGATCTCGGGGCTTTGTGTACAGCGTTGCACAGAGGGGCTGGAACTGGACGAAAGGGGGCGTAAACACGCAGCCTGAACGCTCATAGGGGCCCAGGATGAAGTGGACAAGAGGTTCACGTTGTCGCGTTCCCGTGGAGCTAAACAGAAGGTTATCGAGGCTTGTGGATCATCTAGCACTTGCATACCATCAATACATTTCCGTCCGGATCTTGAAAAGTAAACCAGTGACCATGCTCGATGTCTGTGAGGATGGTCACATCTTTTTCCTTCAAATCCGCATACGCGGCGTCTATATCATCGGTATTGAAGTGAAACAGCGGTGTCTCGCGGCGGGACTCTTCCCGGTATATTTTACTGTCCAGCACCAATTGGGTACCGCTTTCCATCGGTATGCAATACAGGTGACCGAACTGGATGTCCCCTTCGATTGGCAGGTCAAGGATGGCGCTATACCAATCCCGTGCTCGTTCAATGTCGCGTACCGGAACGAAGACAGCCCCGATCTGATTGCTGATGGTCCGTTTCATACAATCTTCCTTCCCAGAATAGAGTAGTATCCCTTTCGATTCGATGTTTCCGTTATCCTTTTTTTATACGGATTGTTTTTGGAAATATCTGAATACATCGTCCGCGAAGGAACGAAAAAAGTGTGAACCGAGTCCGCTGAATAGGGAAATGGCTCATCACATAAACATGTCGAGGCCCACAGGAACGACACGGGAGCATGTCTTTCTTGTGGGCCATCTGTGCTCTGCAACTACTTTTCCTGCTCCAGCAGCTTGTCCAGTTTCTTCTGACGCTCTTTGGCGGCTTTGCGAAACACCCGTTCTTCTGCGGCCAAAGCCTTCCGCAGCGAGACGCACATCAAAATCATAATAACGGTAAATGGCAGTGCCGCAACAATCGAGGCGGTCTGGAGCCCTTGCAAACCACCGCTTAACAACAAAACGACGGCAATGAGCGCCTGCAAAATCCCCCATGTCAGCTTCACTTTTGTGGATGGATCGAGATTGCCTTTCGTCGAGAACATCCCCAGCACGAACGTGGCGGAGTCCGCAGAGGTGATAAAGAACGTAATGATCAGCAGTGTCGCCAGAGCGGAGATGATCGTCCCCAGCGGCAAATGCTCAAGCGTGATAAACAGCGCCGAAGTGATATCTTCCTGTACCGCTGTGCCGATCGGGATCTTGTCGAAAATTTCAAAGTACAGTCCCGTCCCTCCAAATACCGTAAACCATACACAGCTTAGCAAACTGGGAACAAGCAACACACCGATGACGAACTCCTTGATCGTTCTGCCACGGGAGACCCGGGCGATAAAGGTGCCGACGAACGGCGCCCAGGCAATCCACCATGCCCAGTAAAACAGCGTCCAGTTGGTCACCCACGGATTTTGCGAAAAGGGAGTCAGCTGCAGGCTCATCTGAATCAGATTTTGCAGATAGCTTCCCAAGGTGGTCGTGAAGTTTTCAAAGAGAAAAGCAGTAGGACCAAACAATAGCGTAAGCACCAGCAATCCTGAGGCTACGAGCAGGTTGGAGTTGCTAAGCACTTTGATTCCCCGATCCAGTCCTGTCGTGGCAGAGACCAGGTACAAAACGGTCGTCACGGCGATAATAATGATTTGCACAGTGGTATTGTGGGGGATGTTAAAAAGGTGCGTCAAGCCACCATTGATCTGCAAGGTTCCCAAGCCGAGGGAAGTCGCAACGCCGAACGCTGTAGCGATAATCGCCAAAATATCGATCAGATTTCCAATCGGTCCGTTGACTTTTTCCCCGATGAGCGGGCTGAACGTAGCCGAAACGAGTCCGGGAGCTCCTTTGCGGTATTGAAAATAGGCCAGGACCAAAGCGATGACGGAGTAGATCGCCCACGGATGCAAGCCCCAGTGAAAAAACGAGTACCGCAGGGCAGCACGAGCTGCATCTGCTGTTCCGGCTGGAATACCCAGTGGCGGGCTGTAGTAATGGGACAACGGTTCGGCGACGCCCCAAAACACCAGACCGATTCCCATCCCGGCGCTAAACAGCATGGCAAACCACGTAAAGCTGGAGTATTCCGGCTCATCATCATCGGAGCCGAGACGGATATGTCCGTACTTGCTAAAAGCGAGATAAATACAAAAGATCAAAAAACCGAAAGTAACGAGTAAATAAAACCAGCCAAAAGTGCTTGTGGTGAAACCAAGTGCTGCTGTCGCGGTGTCCGACAAATGGGCAGGAGCAACAATTCCCCACAGTACGAACAAAATCACAATGATGATGGACACATAAAAAGTAATCATGCTGGCCTCCTGTATC
This sequence comes from Brevibacillus sp. TJ4, assembly GCF_044627595.2. NCBI lineage: Bacteria > Bacillati > Bacillota > Bacilli > Caryophanales > Paenibacillaceae > Brevibacillus > Brevibacillus sp. TJ4. The sequence goes on from NZ_CP185865.1 coordinate 1,313,641, forward strand.
ATCAAACCAAATCGTTAGAGCTAGTTTGTGAACAGGGAGGGAATACCATTCATTTGTTTTTGGCCGGCGGAAAGGAGCATCACTTGATGGCAATGTGGATCTCGACGTCTCCGTTCGGGTAGTATTTTTCGAAGTCATAGGAGTACGCCCGCTGCAAGGAGCCGTTCCTTTCCAACTCCCAGACTTTGCTCCACGCCTTGATCATTCCCTGCTCGTCAGAGGTGTCTACCTGAAATACCGTATAGGATTCTGCCGGGATGACGAGAGAGTCTTCTGCGATCGGCTCTTCGACGGCGACACGCAAGGAATAGTCCCCGGTATAGTCGCTTTCATAGTCGGAATAGACGCCATACACGATGCCTTGCCAGTTTTCCAGCTTGCGTGATGCCTCTGTCCACAGCGTCTGAATCTTTTGCACCATGTTCTCGTCTTGAAAATTGTTCGTGCGAATGTCGTTGAGTACATACAGTTTCATTGTCCATCATTCCTTTGCTGTATATCGATAAAAACAGCTACATGTCAATAATAGAACATTTGTTCGAATTTGGCAAATCGTTACAGTGGTACGTTTCAGCCAGCGGTTTATGACCAACGACCCACAGGATTCGCAGAAGGGCATGCAGAAAAGGAAAGGCAATACGTGCCACAACCGCTTCACATTCCATCTGACAGGGGGATGATCTGGCTATGGCGTACGATCCTTTTTTCCTGGGCGACACGCACGAGGTACCTTTGCCGGGGCTAGTCGGCAAAACGGCGGAAGAAGCGCTGGAAAGTGGACGGGTATACGATTTCACGCATTTTTCCATCGCGATGAACAAACGGCGGCGATTCGCCATCTTTTCTGCTGCCTGTGTGGACGAAAGCCGTTTTCTCCAGGTCCCGCGGGACAACAAATCGTGGCATTTCGATGACCGTATCGGCAAGGAAAACCAGGTAGGAGCGGAGTTTTATGCGAACAATGAGTATGATCGCGGGCATTTGACCCGCAGGAAGGACGTCTGCTGGGGCGAGCGGCAGGAAGCGGAAAAAGCCAATTACGACTCCTTCTGCTACGCCAACATCGCCTTGCAGCATCATCGTTTTAATACAGGGATCTGGAACTGCCTGGAAGACTGGATTCTCGACAGTCTGGACAACGACAAAAAAATGATCGTCATCACCGGTCCGATTCATAAAGAGAGCGACGAAGAGTATTGCGGCGCAAACGGCAAGCCAGGCTGCGGCATTACGATTCCGTTTGGGTTTTGGAAAATGGTCTGTTACGCCGATCGGCAGCAGGCGCTCACCTGCCTGTCTTTCCTCATCCGCCAGGGCCCGGATCATCCAGCAGAAACGTGTGCGTACCAGCGATGGGAGACGTATCAGGTGCCGCTTGCGACGATTGCCGAAGAGGCGGGTCTTGCGTTTGTCGAGCAGTTGCACGCTGCCAATCCGCTGTCGTTTCAACCAGGTGATCCGCGCTTTGTTCACCATGAGCTGGCGGTGGAAAAGCAGCTTATTGCACAGCCGTCCGATATTGTGATGAGCCGCGATTCGAAATAGACCCTAATTGACGCAACCCGTCTCTTTATGCACAGAAGGCGGGTTGTTGCTTTTGTCCTTCCAGTCTACGAAAAGTCTTTCCACGTAAAATCAATGCTGAGATAGCCGACCGGCTTTTCTCTAAGCGGGACGTTTTCCTTGGTAGCCAGCTGTGGCTTGCGGAAGCAGACGAGCTCCTTGTAATAGCCAAAAGCCCGGCAGATACCCGGTCGTACGGCGTGGATGCCGCAGCGGTCATTGTCCTGGTCGTAAAAGATGCACGTTCCAAACAGTCTGTGCTGCTTTTGCAACGCGGCTCGCATGTTGCGCGGCATGGCTTTTACTTTTTTTCGTATTTGTTTGAACTCTTTCTCTGTGATCGGGACGGGGCCGCAGCACAACCCTTTGCAGCCTTGGCAAGGCAAACTTTCCATGCAAAACACCCTCCTCGCTATGTCGCAGACAAATTGAAAAAACAAAAAAGCTACCATGCATGGCAGCTCTTCGCGACATTGATTCATTCGATTTTTTTGCATCAGGCAGTTTTTGCGTGTATCCTGCATCGACGTGCCAAAAGACGGATTTTTCATCTTCTACCATTATTATAGCACGTTTTCAGGGCGCGTGTCCGCTCTGTTTATTCCACCCTTGGTCTGGTCGGGTAGCAGTCCGGCACGGTGACGTCGGAGACCTCGGATAATTTCATCAGGTAGTAGCATTCTTCGCGTGACATGTGATCGGCCATCAAGGGGGTGAGTACGCCCAACAGTTCGTTGCTCATCCGCATTTCTTCCAATTCGTGCAGGAATCCCTGGAACAGCTTGATCTCCATTTCGGTCTGGTGATGGAAGCGCGACAGAGCGGGGAAATGCTGCAGGTTCGTACGCAGGTAGCCAGCCAGTTCGACTGCCTTGATGAAGAAATGTTCGAATTGAGTCGTGAACCGTTTGCTCTTTTGCTGCGTGTCGTGTTCAACCATGTCGAGCAGAGCGGTGATCGTAGCAGCATGACCGGCTGCATCGGGGAGCCACAGGAGATGTATGTCGATCGGATGCTCGGGGGCAAGCGGTTTGCCTGACTGGAAGGCTTCGAGAATCCGCTGGTATTCCTCTAGCTCATTGACCATGTGGTTGAGAAACGTCGGAGAGAGGCTGAGCGAGATTTTTCCTACGAGATGTCTTTCCAGAAGATGCAGCTTGAATTCCCGCAGGTTTTCGACCTGCACGCACGCCCGATGGTGGAGATCGTACACTTCCTCAGGGGACAGTTGTTTACGCGCGTACTCCAGCAGGTCATCGAAAGCATTGATAAAGTAGTGCGCCCGTTCCACTTCGGCCTGTTCGTGGGGGCCGAGCGACTCAAAAATAAAGCGGCCGTGATCGCCGAGCACTTGCAACCAGAAACGGTGTTCAAACAGGATGTTTTCGCGTATGTCGTTATTCACCTTGTTCCCTCCTTGCTAACACTTCAGCATATGTCACGATGCCCAGAGAGGTGTGAGTGCTTTCCAAAAATTCACTTCACAGGGAGGTACTTTCTCATTAAAAAGGAAAAGCGAGTTCAATATTGCGTTCGCGATACAATTGTTCAGCGCGGCGCTTGATCCTGCTGCTCTCAAGAAAGCAAGTTGAGCAATCGCTGATTTGCGTCTCGCATTCATCGATAATAATCCAATGATACGACGGCTTGCCGCCATCCTCGTTTCGTTGCAGACGCAAGTAGTGGTCAACAATTTCCTGAAAAATGATGTCGTGGTGTCGCTTGGAATGAATGATATAACCGTTTTCTTTTTGGTAGTCCCATTGTTTTTGCTTGACGTTCATTTCGTACCCACATTCGGGACATTTCATGCTCGATCCCTCCATGAAGACAGACCCCGGTACTGTGCCTTATCGCGTGGTTAATGCCCAATGTAATGGTTCTCGTCGTCGGAAAACAAAATCTCAGAGCCCAACCAAATCACGGCGGCTATGATACATACGTATACCCATCTGGCGAACAGGGACTTCGAGTGAATGATACAGATCCACCCGGTCAATAGGGTCAAAAGGATAAACGCCATATGGAAGATCACTCCTTTTCTTCGAATACGCACCACAATGCTTTGCGGTTACAAATCCAAAAAATGGGGGAGTGATCCGACTTGAATTGCGAACGAATGTTTGGTTATAATACAAACAAATGTTCTTGTTCGGAGGCGAACATCATGGTAAAAGAGCTTCAGCGCGCAGTAAGCCGTCATCAGGATATACAAATCATCTACATGGGCAGCGCAGGCCAGACGACCCAGCGCACGATCCGGCCGCTTGCGATCAGCGGCGGCAAGCTGAAGGCGTACTGTCTTACGCGAAGGGCACCACGCGTTTTTCTCATCGACAACATTCTCGCCGTCCAGCTCGTCATCAATCAGCAAGTCGTCTGATGGCAATACGAGGCGCATCAGGACACAGGCTACCGGCTTTGCAGAGCTACCTTTACGCCCAGACCGATATAAATCGCACCTGCCATTTTGCCGCTCCAACGGCCGAGCCAGTTCAATCGCTTCGTGACTTTCCCAAGCAGAGTCATACTCAAGGCGATGCCGGTCGTATAGGTAATGCTCATCAGCACAAAAATCATGCCCAGCACCATGAACTGCACCAGCGCCGATCCTTGTTCGGGATGGACAAATTGCGGCAAAAACGCCAGGAAGAACAGTGCTGTTTTCGGATTGAGCACCTCGACGAGGATGGCTTGTCTGTACGTTTGCAATGGCGTGGCCGAGGCAGCTTTCGGAAGGGTCGGGTCAGCAGGTTTCTCCAGAATCGCCCGGATGCCAAGGTACACCAGGTAGGCTGCACCAGCATACTTGACGATGTTAAAGGCAGTCGCGGAGGTCACAAGAATTGCGGAAAGCCCGGCTGCGGCAAACAGGGTGTGGATAAAATCGCCCGTTGCAATCCCCAAGCCGGTCAGCATCCCTGCTTTTTTCCCGCCTTGCATTGTGCGGGTCGCGGTGAGCAGCACAGCAGGACCCGGTATCAAAAAAAGCCCCAGTACAATCACGACAAATGTAGTTAAGGTAGCAGCGGAGAACATGGAATATGCTCCTTCCCATTCATTCCTTTTCTGCGAGGACCATCCAACCGTCGATTTGCACGGAGCGGATCTCGCCGTTTTCAGTCTGGACCGAGAAGTAGTCCACGACAGGAGGCTCAGCGCTCAATACGTGGTCAATGACCGCTTGTACCTGTTCGTCGGACTCTGTCGTGCGGCGCACCCAGACGGGAAAATCGTATGTCTTTTTGCTGCTTTCTTCTTTCACGACGGCCAATCGGTTGTCCGCAAACCAGCCTTTCCATTCCGCGAGTGTATAGCAGCGGCCGTGGCTGTGATCGCGCAGCTTTTCCATCGTATTGACAAATTGGTCCAGCACCGGGTCCTGCGGCGCGACGTTGTCGATCAGCACGAATTTGCCGCCCGGCTTCAAGACCCGGCGGACTTCCTTGACAAAGCGGTCGGGATGCGGAAAATGATGGGCTGCGATCCGGCAGGTAACGAGATCGAAGACGCTATCGAGAAAGGGAAGCTCCTCGGCATCGGCTACCACGTAAGCGATGTTGTCGCAGCTTGGGGCCAAATGGTTGCGTGCCGTTGCGAGCATTTCCCGTGTCAGGTCTGTTGAGAAAACCTGCTGCACGTACGGGGACAAGGTTTTGGCGACATGTCCGCCGCCTGTCGCCACATCGAGCGCAGTCCAGTCGCTTTGCGGCTGCAGCCACTCCACCATTGTCTGCAAGTCACTGCCTTTTGCATGAGAGACGCTGGTTACGTACTTTTCCGCATTTTTGGCAAATTGCTGCTTCACTTTGTCCTTGATCTGTTCTTCCATTATACATCTCTCCTTTTGTTTGTTTCCCGTATCTGCAAGATCGTCAGCGATTTTTCTGAATCCCCGCTTTGAGCATCATTCCGTCGAGCGGGCGACCGATTATGCGTTCCATCCAGGCTGCTGTTTCCAGCAGTTTCGGCAGATTCGTGCCCGTATCGAGGTTCATTCCGCAGAACATGTTCACCATGTCTTCGGTGCATACATTGCCTACTGCTTTCGGTGCAAACGGGCATCCCCCCAGCCCGCCGAGGGAGGCGTCAAAGCGCCGTACCCCTGCCTGGTAGCCGGCGAGCACATTGGCAAGACCAAGACCGCGAGTGTTGTGAAAATGCAGTCCCAATGACAAGGAGCTGCCAAATGCAGTAGAAAAGGCTCCCACGATCTGTTGAACCTGCAGCGGATTGGCCATTCCCGTCGTGTCCGCGAGTGTGAGCGCGGTGCATCCGGCTTGCAAAAATCTCTCCGCCACTCTTGTCACTGTCGCCAGCGGCACGTCTCCTTCAAAGGGACAGCCAAATGCAGTGCCGAGGACACCCACGACGTCCTTGCCGGATTGCCTGCCTTCCTGGATCACCGGCGTCAGTTCAGCGACAGCCTGCTCGACCGTCCGTTTCACGTTGCGCTGATTAAACGTGTCACTCGTCGTCGTCACGACATGCAGCACATCTACGTCCGTTTGCAGCGCGCGCTCCAGACCGGAACGGCTCAAGACAAGCCCCGCGTAGCGTACGTCTTTTCGCTTTGGCAAGAGCGAAAGCACAACTTCGGCATCCGCCATTTGCGGGACAACCCTTGGATTGACAAAGGATACGGCTTCGATGTAGCGAATCCCGGAGTCGATCAAGCGTGCGATCATGTCTGCCTTGGTCTGGGCTGACAGGAGAGTGGCTTCGTTTTGCAAGCCGTCTCTTGGCCCCACTTCACAAACCTCAATCATCTGCCTGCCTCCCTATTCTGGGGATTCCTTTTCGTCACAAACTTTCCTTAACCTTCTCATCACACTGTCTCTGCCCTGAAAAATATGTTCGTGCATGGCGATTCGCGCACGTTCGGGGTCTTGGTTTTGAATGGCCGCAAAGATCGTTTTGTGCGCTTGCAGCGATTGTCGGAGCTGAAACGCATCGTATGAAAAAAAAGAGCGGTAAATGATCGGGACGACGACGACTTTGGAGATGTGGAAGTGGATGTGGGCATTGTGGGAGGCAGTTACGACGGCATCGTGAAACAAGTGGTTGACCGCGGCAATTTTTTGTATGCGGTCGGGATCAGCCTCGATCGGCTGCGCGATCAGTTCATCGAACAAGGCCTGGGCATGCTCCATTTTCGCCAGGTCGTCCGTGGTGCGGTGGATCGCTGCCTGGCTGGCGGCATAGCTCTCCAGCAAGGTTCGCAGGTCGTAAATTTGCCGAATGTCTTCTTGTGTGAAGGTTTTGACGCTGACGCCCCGTTTCAAGGGAGTAACCAGTCCCTCAGCCTCCAGTTGCTTGATTGCTTCGCGGATCGGAGTACGGCTTACATTCAGCTCCTTGGCAAGCGATTCTTCGGCGAGTCTCGTTCCCGGTTCGTACTTTCCCTGGATGATGGCGTTCTTGATAAATGTGTATGCATCCATGGCAACACCTCGATCTAATTGTATACAAACATAAAAGTAACTTCAATGAATATTCTGAAATCAAAGGGTGAAAGCGATTAAATCAGCTTATCGATCCAGGTCATATCCGAGAATGACAGGTGGTGGCGCCTTTTTGTATACAATGCTTTTTGTTTGTACACAAAATCGTGCCGGATGGGCACGAGCGCCCTACGGGAAGGAGGAATCGTTTTGACGAAGCAGCGACGGTTGCCCTTGGAAGATGTGCGTGTACTTGAACTGGGAACATTGCTTGCTGGCCCTTTTTCCGGCAGATTGCTGGGCGATTTTGGCGCGGAGGTGATCAAGGTGGAGCCCCCGGGCAAGCCCGATCCTATGAGACAGTGGGGGCAGAGCGTGGAGGGCGTAGGACTTTGGTGGCCGATTCAGTCCAGGAATAAAAAGTCGATTACCTTAAATCTGCGGGAAAAAGAAGGGCAAGAGATTGCCAAGGAGCTGATTGCCAAGGTAGATGTCGTGATCGAAAATTTCCGTCCCGGAACGATGGAGAAGTGGAATTTGTCGTATGAAACGCTCGCGGAAATCAACCCGAAATTGATCATGGTGCGCACCTCCGGATTCGGCCAGACCGGTCCGTATAAACAGCGCGCAGGATTCGGCAGCGTCGGTGAGGCGATGGGAGGATTGCGCCATGTGACAGGCTTCCCGGACCGGGCCCCATCGCGAATCGGCATTTCAATCGGCGATTCTTTGGCGGCCCTGTATGCGACGATTGGCTGCCTCGTCGCCCTGCATGAACGCGAATATTCGGGTCAGGGGCAGGTGGTTGATACGGCTCTCTACGAATCCGTCTTTTCCGTCATGGAGAGCATCGTTCCCGATTACCTGTTGGCTGGCTATGTACGCGAGCGAATGGGCAACATTCTGCCTGGTGTGGCTCCATCCAATATTTACGTGACCAAGGATCGCACGTATATCGTCATCGGCGCCAATGCCGACGGCGTATTTCGCAGGCTGTGCGAGGCGATGCAAAAGCCCGAGCTGGCTGATGACCCGCGCTTTGCCACGCATCATGCCAGAGGCCAAAACGCGGAACTACTCGACTCGCTGATCGAGGCGTGGACGTCGACTGTTCCAGCCAAGGAAGCGCTGGAGATTCTCGCGGAAAAGGGCGTTCCATCCGGGCTGATCTACACAGCGAAGGACATTGTGGAAGACCCGCATTACCAGGCAAGGGAGATGATCGTCACGGTAGATCACCCCAAACTGGGGGAGTTCCCGATGCCGGGCATCGTCCCCAAGCTGAGCCGGACGCCAGGAGCGGTCAAGCATGTGGGAGCAGAAGAGATGGGAGAGCATAACGACGAGGTGTACAAAGGGCTGCTCGGGTTTGACGAGGCACGGTTGGAGACATTGCGCAAGCGCAAGATCATATAGTCCATGGCATAAGGGGGGAGAAGCATGAAACACGGGCGCATAAAAGAGCCGATTCGCAAAACGTGGATATGGGTCGTACTGGGGTTGATCGTTTTGGGGAATGTTCCGTGGTATATCCCGGAGAGTGCCGTTGAACCGTTTATTCTCGGATTTCCTTTTTGGGCGTTTGTCATTGTGGTGTTCTCGTTTGTTTTGTGCGCCTATCTGAGCTGGATATGCACGACCCAATGGCATATGGTCGAGGACGAAGAGGAAGGTCGTCAGGGAGGAGGGGATGAACGGTGAACAACCTGGCATTTGCCGGTACCGACGGAATCATCATTTTGTCCGTATATGCGATCGTCATGCTGGCCATCGGCTATTTGTCCGGACGCGGCGACAAACAGCTTCACGACAGTCTGTCCGGGTACTATTTGGCCGGCAAAAATTTGGGGTTTGTCGCGCTGTTTTTTACCTTGTACGCGACCCAATACAGCGGAAATACGATTGTCGGCTATGCGCCCTCCGCCTACCGCATCGGATTTTCCTGGCTGCAGTCGGTTTCCTTTATGACCATCATTATCGGGGGGTACCTGCTGTTTGCTCCCCGGCTGTACGTCGTGTCCAAGAAGCGGAATTTTGTGACGCCTACCGACTGGATCTCGTACCGCTTTCAATCGAAACCGGTGACCTTGCTCAGTATTTTTCTCATGCTGTGGGGACTGGGCAACTATTTGCTGGAACAGCTCGTGGCGATTGGCCATGCCGTCGCCGGGATGACAGGGGGAACGATTCCGTACCAGATTGCGGTGATCGCGTTTGTCCTGGTCATGCTGACGTACGAGTGGATGGGCGGGATGAAAGCGGTCGCCTTTACCGATGTGATGCAGGGCGGCGTGATGATGGTCGGGATTGTCGTCTTTTTGATCGGCGGCCTGTATTTGGCCGGGGGCGATTTCAGCGATGTGACACGCCAGATTGCCGAGGCAGAGCCGATCAAGACAGCGGTTCCGGCATGGGATGTCAGCGTCAACTGGCTGAGCATGCTGCTGCTCGTCGGGTTGGGAGCAAGCATTTATCCCCATGCAGTACAGCGGGTATACTCCGCGAAAAGCGAAAGGACGCTGAAAAAATCATTCGCCCGCATGGCATGGATGCCGCCGATCACGACCGGACTCGTTTTTTTGGTGGGCATCATCGGAATCGTGCTGTTTCCCGGGCTGGAAAAGGGTGCATCCGAACAGCTCGTCGGGATGATGGCAAATGAAATTGCCGCGATCAATTCGTTTTACTACTGGATTATGATCATGTTTTTCGGAGGCATCGTGGCAGCGATTGTGTCGACAGCCGACTCTGTTTTGCTGAGTTTTTCATCGATGCTCTCCAACGACGTGTACGGAAAATTTATCAATCCGTCAGCGACAGAACACAGAAAGGTCGTCGTCGGAAAGATCGGCGGGATACTGGTCATCATGCTGCTGCTGTGGATTGCCTGGAATCCGCCGGGGACGCTGTACGAGATATTCGTACTGAAGTTTGAACTGCTCGTCCAAGTATTTCCGGCCTTTGTGCTCGGGCTGTATTGGAAGCGCTTAAATGCGAAAGCGGTATTTTGGGGAATGTTTGCAGGAGCATTGCTGGCGGGAATTCTTACGATTGCAGGCTACAAGACGGTGTACGGTGTACACGGCGGAGTCATTGGCCTGGCCTTGAACTTTGTCATCTGCATCACCGGTTCGTTCCTGACTTCTTCGACCGTGCCAAACCATGAGAAGCTGGAGGAAGACATGAACGAACTAGAAGCGAAGGCGTAACCGAAAACAGGCTGTCTCACGAGGCGTCACGGTACTCGATTGAGATAGCCTGTTTCGTTTGCGTATGTGGAACAGGAATGAGCGTCAAACGGGATTGGTTTGCGAAAACAACTGGTCAATCGTCGCACGGCCTTCCGCGATTCCCGGATGAAACTGAATCGTCGCCTGCTGCCGGACTTTTTGGACGGCTGCTACCGCGTGCTGGAGCACGACTGCGTCATGCAGGGTCCCGCGATCGAGGGCGATGGACAGCCCGGCGACAGTCCCTTGGGCGATCGCGACTTTGGCGCTTTCGATTCCGGTGATGTTTCCGGCTACATAGAGGCCCGCCAGAGAGGTTTGCATCCGCTCATTGTGCAGCGGGACATGACCGCCCAGCGATGGAACGTGGGCAAAGGCGCATCCGGCGACGGCGGCCAGCTCTACCAGCGGGCTCAACCCGCCAGCTATACAGACAAAATCGGCGGAGACGACCTGCTCCGTACCCGGCACAGGCGTACCGTCGGGCGTAATCCGGGCGACGCGTACACCCTCGACCTGCTTTTCGCCGATGATCTCGAGTGCGGCGGTGCGTAGCTGGATCGGGATGCCCCACATCTTGATCCCGCCTGGCGGATAGAAGCGCAGGGCAAGATTTCGCATCCCGGCGGAGCCAAGCCATTTTCCGCCCCAGCGAATCAGCGGAGAAGGAGCGAGGTGCGCCACGCGCAGCATCGACTCCAGTACGGTTGCGGGCTTTCCGGCGCCTCCCGTGACAGCGCTAGTTGCGGGGAGTACCACTCTGTCAATATGGATGCCAGCCAATTGCAGCTCGCGGACGATCGCCACTGCCAACACATTGACTCCGATGACAACGCCGGATTTTCCTGCGCGAACGCGCTGGACGTTGGTCATCACCTGCGCGGCACCGATTGACATCACCCCTGGCAACGTCCAGCCGGGTACCGGGACTGCCGTCTCGGAAGCGCCTGTCGCAAGCAGCAGGGAGTCTGCCTCCATGATTCCCTCGGTGGTAGCGACACACCAGCCTGACTCGCTGCGGCTCACATCGTAGACAGATACCCCACAGCGGATGTCGACCCCGGCCTGAACAGCCTTCTCGCAGAGGCGCGCTGCTTCTTCGATGCCGTTCCACCAGCTTCCGTCCGGTTCCTGATGGAGCTGTCCGAGCAGCCTGCCGCCGGGCCGGTAATACTCATCCACGATCCTGACTGCAAGCCCTCGTTCGGCACAGGCGACCGCTGCTGACAGACCGGCTGGACCGGACCCTACGATCAGTACGTCCGTCATTGCGGCACCGCTCCTTCCTGTCTGGACTCACGCTGCTGCTTTTCTTCCGTTTGGCGCGCCTGCTCGGCCAGCGGGTTTGCGAGCTGGACACCGGAGCGGACCTCCATTCCTTCTTCCACGAGCGTCAGACAGGCGCGGATGCCTGGACTTTCATTGACCGTGACGCGGCATTCAAAGCAATGACCGATGTTGCAGTAGATGCCGCGGGGCGTCCCCGAATCCTCGTGGACGCGAAGCTGGCGGATTCCGTATGAGAGAAGGGCGGCTGCGATCGTTTCCCCTTCAAAAGCCTGATAGGGTGCGCCGTCAAACCAAAAGGTGAGCGTGGCGCGCGACGGGCAATCGCCCAGAACGGGATGATGAAAAATTCGTCTGTCCATATCGCTTATGACCTCCCGAGCATCTGGAATGAAACAGGCCGGACCGGAGGCTGGTAGCGCAGCGCTACGGCATGGTCGAAAGGTTGCCCGTTTGCCTCCAGTACGATCGCATCAATCAGGCTGCGGCACGTCCTTCCGCCACAGCATCCCATCCCCGCCCGCGTCCTCAGCTTCAACTCGCGCGCCGTCGATGGATGGGCGGCGGCTGTTTGCATCAGCTTGCCGAGCGTGACTTCCTCGCAGCGGCACACAATCAGATTCAGGTCGTTCATGGCGAGTATCCTCCTTCCATTCTCACTTCTGACCGTTTGCAAGGATAATGCCGCTCGCTTTTGTCGGTTGCCTTTCGTGTGGAGTGCGATGTGGAAAGTCCAGTTCATCTGGGCTCGCATCTGGCGAGTGTCCAGTATCTTGTGCAGATGGCAACATGATGTGTACAGATTTTTGGACGGTCATCGTGATGCGATCAGATCGCGATGTAAAGACGCAACTCAAGGCTGGGGAATACCGAGCCTGCTCAGCTTGTTGTACAGGGTAGCCCGGGAGATGCCCAGCCGTCTGGCAGCAGCCTGCTTGTTTCCGTTCTCCTGTTCGAGCGCTCCGAGGATGACGCGCTTCTCGTACTCCTCCAGCTCCTGTTGCAAGGGAGATCGCTCGTCTGTTGTCCGGGAGAGGGGGCAGTGAGACGGTCGGGATACGGAAAATGGCATCTCGTCCTCTGCCATCTGGTCATCACTGGAAAAGACAACCAGCCTTTCCATCGCATTGCGCAGCTCCCGCACATTTCCCGGCCAGTCATGCTGGAGCAAATGTTGCATGACGCTTTGTGAAATCGTCTGGAGCGGTCGATTGTAGCGAAGCGAAAATTCGTACAGGAAGGCGTGGGCGAGCTCCAGCGTATCTTCCATCCGCTCACGCAGCGGGGGAATTTCCAGGCTGACGACGTTGAGCCGATAGTAAAGGTCTTCGCGGAACCTGCCTTCGCGCACCATTTTCTCCAGGTCTTTGTTCGTCGCGGCGATGACGCGAAAATCAACCTCGATCTGTCGCGTTCCCCCGACGGCGTAATACGTTCGTTCCTGCAGCACGCGAAGCAGTTTGACTTGCATATCAAACGGCATATCGCCCACTTCGTCGAGGAACAAAGTCCCGCCTCTGGCCAGCTCGACCATGCCTTTCTTTCCTTTTTGATCGGCTCCGGAAAACGCCCCTTTTTCGTAGCCGAACAGCTCGCTTTCAAACAGGGTAGGGGAGATCGCACCGCAGTTGATCGCTACAAAAGGCGCATCCGCTCCTTCGCGCACCTCGTGGATCGCTTTGGCGAACAGTTCCTTGCCGACCCCGCTTTCGCCCAGAATCAATACGGTTGCTTCTGTCGCGCGCAGCTTTTGAATCATGCTTTTGATCCGTCTGATCGACAGGCTCGTTCCCTTGATGTGCCGGAACGGGTCGGCGGACGGGGTGAGTTTGGCCATCTCCTGCTGGAGATCGTGGACTTTGCGGTTGGCGTTGAACAGCTCCTGGTTAAGCCGCACCTGGCTGGTGATGTCCGTCTCTGCGGCGACCGCACCGATGATCTTGTCCCCGAGACGGATCGGGTTGGTGTTGATCAGTACGAACAGGTCTTCGCGCGGCTGATGCTGGTGACGGTAGACAGCTTCGCCGGTCTGGAGCGTTTGCAATACCTGCAGCATGTCGGGCGGAAAAAAGTCGGTAATCGGCTTGCCGATCACCTCGTCGGGCTTGAGGGAGAAAATGTGTTGCGCGCCTTCTGTCCAGACGATGACGTTGGCCTGGTCGTCGATGACGGAAATGGAGGCGTCCATCGTGCGGATCATCGTCTCGAAGTAGGCGGCAAGATGTAGGTAGGCCTGGTAGATTGCTTGCAGCAGCGCAGCCCGGCTGACGTATCCGAGCGGCTGTGCACCTTCGACGACAATCCATTCATGGTCACGCAGAAGCGGGATGACAGTAGCGAGATCGTGTTCGGGAGTGACAGCAACTGTTCGTTTCCAGGGGATGTGCCGGTCGCTGTACGTGTGACTGGAAGCAAGCATGGCTGCCTGGGTGACGTGCCATTCGCCGTGGAGGCGGGTGAAGACAGGGGTATCGGCACGGGGAGGGGGAGATGGCATGGTGACATGGCCGTTTTCCCCGTACACAAAGTCGTGGTCGATCAGGTCATGCAGCGAGGGGAGCTGATGTTTCAAGGGACTTCCTCACTTCCTGAATAATGTGTAAATATTTGTACAATTTACTCTCTAGTATAGCGGAGTTCTGTAAAAGAATGTAGACATCTCCCGGAGAAAACCGCTTTGTTTTTTTGGCACGTGGCTTGCAATGACAGCAAGACAGATTACAAAAAGGATGAAAAAGGGAGGTGGTGGCATGGCAGGCATCGCACGTGCCGAGGCAGTTGTCATTGGCGGCGGCATTGTCGGGGGAGCGATCGCCTACTACGCGGCCAAAGCCGGACTGGATGTGACGGTGCTGGAGCGAGGCGAACTGGCCAGCGGTACGTCCTCTCGCTGTGACGGCAACATTTTGGCAATAGACAAGGACCCCGGCTTTGACAGTCAAATGTCGCTGAAAAGCCAGGAGCTGGTACACGAGCTGAGCGCGGAACTGGAGCATCCGTTTGAATACCGCGCACCGGGCAGCATCCTCGTCTGCGAGTCGGAAGAAGAGATGGCAGCGGCTGAGGAATGGGTGCGGCGGCAGCGGGAGGCAGGGCTGCCCTTTCGCATGCTGGATCGCTCCGACATTCGGCAGGAGTCCGCTTTTTTTGCCGACGACCTGCTGGGGGGGCTGGAGTGCGCGACTGATTCTACCGTCAACCCCTACTTGCTCACCTACGCGCTGTTTGCGGGAGCGAAACGGCACGGGGCGAAGGTTGTGACGCGAACGGAGGTGACGGCCATCAAGCGCGATGAGGTGAGCGGGCAGTTTCTCATCCGCACGACGCGCGGCGAGTGGACTGCCAAACAGGTGGTCAACGCGGCAGGCGTCTGGGCACCGCTGGTCGGCCGGATGCTCGGGGTCGACATCCCGATCGTCCCGAGAAAAGGGCATCTGATCGTCGCCTCGCGCCAGGTGCCGGTCGGAGAGCGCAAGGTGATGGAATTCGGGTATCTGATCTCCAAATTCGGAGGACAGCGAAAAGTCGACGCCAAAACAGAGCAGTACGGTGTGGCACTGGTTTTCGAACCGACGCAGAGCCAGAATTTTTTGATCGGCAGCAGCAGGCAGTTTGTCGGCTTTGACAGCAAAGTCGATCTTTCCGTCGTACGCTGCATGGCGCGGCGAGCGATTCGTTTTTATCCGAAGATCGCCGATTTTCTGTTAATCCGCACCTACTGCGGACTGCGTCCGTGGACGGCTGACCACTTGCCGATCATTTCGCGTGTGGAAGAGGTCCCGGGATTTATCATCGCCGCCGGACACGAGGGCGATGGCATCAGCCTGGCTGCTGTTACCGGAAAAGTCGTCAGCGAGCTGTTGAGCGAGCAGTCGACCACGACGATTCCGCTTGCGCCGCTGCGCCATGATCGTTTTGAACAGGCAAAGGAAAAGGAGGTGCACAGATGAAAGCGAGCCAGGTATTTTCCACTGTCGACACCCACACCGGAGGCAATCCGACACGGACTGTGATCAGCGGGCTGCCAAGGCTGAGAGGGCGGACGATGGCAGAAAAGATGCTGGAGATGAAGCGGGAACATGACTGGATTCGCAGGCTGTTGATGTTTGAGCCGCGCGGGCACGACGTGATGTCAGGGGCGCTGCTCGTGGAGCCATGCCATCCGGAAGCCGACGTGGGTGTGATTTACATCGAGACGGGGGGGTATTTGCCAATGTGCGGGCACGATACGATCGGCTTTTGCACGGCGCTCGTCGAGACGGGCATGATCGAGGTGAGTGAGCCGGTGACTTCCTTGAAGCTGGATACCCCGGCAGGACTGGTGGAAGTCCGCATCGATGTGGAAAACGGAAAAGCCAGGCAGGTGACGTTTCGCAACATTCCCGCCTTCCTCTACAAACAGGACGTGACGGCAGAGGTGGAAGGACTGGGAGAGGTACGGTGTGACATCGCGTACGGCGGCAACTTCTACGCGATCATGGATGCGCGCGTGCTGGGGCTTGCGCTCGTCCCGTCCAATGCGGCAGCGATCGTCGATACCGCCTTGCGCATCCGCGAGGCGATCAACCGGACGCTCGAAGTGATTCACCCTGAATCGCCCTTTATCCGTGGGTTGACCCATGTGGAGTTTTTCACCGACCCGACCGATCCGGGGGCACATCTGAAAAATACGGTAGTCGTTCCGCCCGGCGGGATTGACCGTTCCCCCTGCGGCACGGGTACCTCGGCCAAGCTGGCCACCATGTTTGCCAAAGGAGAGATTGGAATCGGCGAACATTTTGTCCATGAGAGCATCGTCGGTTCGCTCTTTCATGGGCAGGTACTGGAGGTGACCCGGGTGGGCGACATGCGGGCCGTCGTCACCAGTATCAGCGGCTCGGCCTGGCTGACGGGCATGCACAAGTATTTTTACAATCCCGAGGATGAATTGGCGGAAGGTTTTTTGCTGATCCCTCATGCTGAGGATCACGATTTGGAAAAACGAGAGGAGATGTGAGCTTGCATGACAAGATTCGCAGGTGTGTACGTAGCTGTGGTCACGCCGTTTACGAATGATTTTGCAGTCGATTACAAGCGTTTGCACGAGTTGTGCGACTGGCTGGTTTCCCAGGGCGTGCACGGACTGGTGCCGTCCGGCTCGCTGGGCGAATACGCGACGCTGACCAATGAAGAGAGGGCCAAGGTGATTGACACCGTCATCCAGGCGGCAGCCGGACGAGTCCCGGTCGTAGTCGGTTCTGCTGCGCCATCGACCCAGCAGGCGACAGCCTGGGTCCGCTACGCCAAGGAAGCGGGAGCTGCCGGAGTGATGGCACTTCCGCCGATTAACTACAAGCCGCTGGAGCACGAGGTGATCGCGCACTACGAAGCGTTGAACAGCGTCGGCTTGCCGATCATCGCCTACAACAACCCGCATGACTACAAGACGGATCTGACCCCTGACTTTCTCGCCAAGCTCTCCCGTCTGGAACATGTGGTGGCGGTAAAGGAATTTTCCGGCGACGTCCGCCGCATGCATGAGATTTTGGAAAAAACCGATCTGGAAGTCATGGTCGGGGTGGACAATCTGGCGATGGAAGGTCCGCTGATCGGGGCGACTGGCTGGATCGCCGGGGTGCCCAATGCCCTGCCCAAACAAGGTGTCGAGCTGTTTGAGCTCGCGCGTGCAGGCAAGCTGGAGGAAGCGCTGCCGCTGTACCGCCGCCTGTTGCCGCTTTTTCACTACGATGCCAGTCCGCAATTGGTCCAGTCGATCAAATACATGATGGAACTCACCGGGTTCCCGGTAGGTCCGACCCGTGCGCCGCGGCTTCCGCTGCCCGAAGCTGAGTATGCAGCGATTCGCGAGGCGTATCAGTACGCTGTAGGCGGAAAGTGAGGGCGGAGCCGATGGAGAGCAGAAACTGGATCGGGGGAGAGTGGATTATCCCGTCTGGCAGTACGATGGTTGTAAAAAACCCGTCTTGCCTGAGCGAGGAAGTCGGTGTTGTCCAATTCTCCGATGCTTCGCAGGTGCGGCAGGCGGAACAGGCGGCACGACAGGCCTTGGCGCACTGGGCGGGGATGGCGGCTCCGACGAGAGGAGAAGTACTGTACCGGATGGCAGCGGCGCTGGAGACGGAAGCGACAGAACTCGCAGAGCTGGCCAGCCGGGAAATGGGCAAGCCGCTCGGGGAGATGCGCGGAGAGGTGATGAGAGGCGTCAACCTCCTGCGCTACTACGCTGCCGAAGGAGTGCGGGCGATCGGCAGCGTCATCCCTTCTGTCGAATCCGATGTACTCCAGTACAGCAAGCGCGTGCCGCTCGGTGTAACGGCGGTCATAACGCCGTGGAATTTCCCTGTCGCCATCCCGCTCTGGAAAATCGCCCCCGCCCTCATCTGCGGAAATACCGTGATCTGGAAGCCGGCAGAAAATGCCTCGCTCACCGCCGTTCGCCTGATGGAAATTCTCTCCACGCAACTGCCGCCGGGTGCAGTCAATCTAGTGGTGGGCAAAGGGAGTGAAGCAGGGGCAGCGCTGATCGAGGAGGCGCAGGTGGACGCGGTCAGCTTTACAGGATCGACGGTGACAGGAAAAAAAGTCGCTGTCGCTTGCTCTGCGCGAAACATCAAATTCCAGACCGAAATGGGCGGAAAAAACGCAGCGATCATCTTGCGTGATGCCGATCTGGAGAAAACCGTCCCGCTGCTGCTGAGCGGCGCATTTCGCTTTGCCGGGCAAAAGTGTACGGCTACCAGCCGGATCATCGTCGAGCGGGAGGTGTACGACGCATTGGCGCAACGACTGCGCGATGCAGTGATGCAATGTGCGGTCGGATCGGCACTGGACCCACGTGTCTACCTGGGCCCGGTTGCCTCGCTCGAACAGTACAAAAAGGTGCGACACTACATGGACATCGCCAGCCGGGAAGCGAACGTGGTGGCCCAAGGCACGATGCTGTCCGAAGAAGGCGAGGGCTATTTCCTCAAGCCGCTCGTCGTCTCGGGTGTCGGCTGCGGACACGCGCTGGTACAGGAAGAAGTGTTTGGACCGCTCGCCGTTCTTTTGCCCGCAGACGACTTCGAGCATACGGTCGCGCTCTGCAACCAGACAGTGTACGGCTTGAGCGCTTCTCTGTTTACCCGTGATTTGTCCTTGGCACATCGCTTTCTGGATGAGGCGCAGGCCGGGATGGTTCGCGTCAACCAGGAGACGGCAGGGGTAGAGTACCAGGCGCCATTTGGCGGGATGAAGCTGTCCAGCTCGCATAGCCGGGAGCAGGGACAGGCGGCGCTGGATTTTTACAGCGCGATAAAAACGTGCGCGATCAAGTACATGCTGTAAGGAGGGCGCCATGAACATCAACCGCTTGTATACGACGATTGACGCCCATGCTGGCGGGGAGCCGCTGCGGATCATCACAGGCGGCATCCCGCCACTCCGGGGCGAGACGATGCTTGCCCAAATCGCTTATTTGCGGGAGCATGCTGACCACGTGCGCCGAGTGTTGCTGCACGAGCCGCGCGGACATCACGGGATGTACGGCTGTGTAGTCGTGCCGCCGGTCAACCCCGGCGCCGACTTCGGCGTCCTGTTTCTGCACAACGAAGGCTACAGCAGCATGTGCGGACACGGGATTATCGCCGCAGTGACAGCGCTCGTTGAGACGGGATATATGCCGGTGAGAGAAGCTACACCGCGCATCGTCATCGATAGCCCGGCTGGTACGATCATCGCCCGCGCCCGCCTGAAGGGGGGCGAGGTTGAGTCCGTCTCCTTTGAAAACGTCCCGTCCTTTGCCTACGCTCTGGACGTGCAGCTTGCGATCGACGGTGTTTCTTTTCCTGTAGACATTGCCTTTGGCGGGGCTTTTTACGCGATCGTGGAGGCAAATGCTCTCGGGGTTCGCGCCGAGATCGATCAGCTTGCAGCATTGCAAACATGGGGGAGAGCGATCAAGGAACAGATCGAGTCGAAGATGCAGATTCAGCATCCGTTCGAACCGCAATTGCAGGGCATATACGGCGTGATCGTTACCGATGAAGCGCAAAAACAAGGCTCTCATTCGCGCAATGTCACGATTTTTGCGGACCGCCAAATCGATCGTTCCCCTTGTGGCACCGGGACAGCGGCCAGGCTTGCTGTCCTCTACCATCGCGGGCAGATTGCCAATGGCGAAGCGTTTGTACATGAGGGGATTGTCGGCAGCCAATTTACGGGTACTGTGATCGGCACGACCAAGGTCGGCGCGTACGAGGCTGTCATCCCGACGATCGAAGGGCGGGCCTTCATCACGGGCTTGCATCAGTTTGTCAGTGACCCGGACGATCCGCTAGCGGGAGGATTTTTGCTCGGGTAATAGACGTGCTTAGGCGCAGCAATAGACCGGCTACCGGACAGAGGCGGTCTATTTGCTTTTTTCGGTTCCAAAATTCTCGCAAAAGAGAGTCGTTAATAAAAGGGAAAAATATGGTAAATTGTGACTTTGGATGGTTTGTGATGCTGCCATGTGGCAGACGAATTTGAAGAGAGTAGGAGCTGGAAATCGTGATAGAATTCGGAGCGGTTCATTTTGAATGGGGAACGATCCAGCAGGCTTTTTCCCTTTGCTGAAAATATGGAATACTTTTTCTTCGCCACACCGCGATGCCCTATGCGTATACTTGAGGTAAAGGCAGTTGGACATATTGCCTAGGACTGCCAGACCAAGTGGGAGTTATGTATACGATGTCACTTCAACCAGAATCGAACCCAATGACTGAAAACAAGAAACCGCAAAAAGACAACTATTTGCCCATCAAGTCGAAATTTTTGATCAGCCATGGGGTGGCGATGCTCTGGATGTGCCTTTCCATCTGGCTCTCCCTTCCCTGGTTGCGCGAATTGGGCGAAATCACGGGCATGTTGCTCGCTGTCGTCATTATTATGGGCATTTCCTACATTCCCGGCTATATGAATGCCTTCATGGTATGCAGCCTGCTCATTGACCGTCAGCCAGAGCTCAAGGTCAGGCATCCCGAGGAACCACTGACGATCCTGATCGCCTGCCACAATGAAGAACAGGGGATCGGCGAGACGATTCGTTACATAGCCGATCAGGACTACGACGGCCACATTCGTGTGATCGTCATTGACAATAACTCAACGGACAAGACAGCCGAAGCGGCGCGACTGGCGGGAGTCGAGCACCGAGTGGACGTAACGGTAATCGCCGAGTCTACACCGGGGAAAAACCATGCCCTAAACACAGCACTTCCCCATGTCGAGACGGAATTGATGATTACACTGGATGCGGATACGCTGTTGCACAAATCTGCGATTCGTCATATCGTCTCGCGGATGTTGACCTCGCCAGCCGACGTATGCGCCGTAGCGGGAGCTGTCCTCGTCCGCAACAGCCGCGGCAATCTGCTAGCGAGAATGCAGGAGTGGGATTATTTTTTGGGCATTGCCAGCATCAAAAGGCTGCAGGGCTTGTTCCAGGGGACTTTGGTGGCGCAAGGGGCGTTCTCCCTGTTCAAGACGGAGGCGGTTCGAAGTGTGGGCGGCTGGCCGGACGCCATCGGGGAAGATATTGTCCTGACCTGGAGGTTTCTCGGGAAAAACTGGCGTGTCTACTTTGAGCCATTGGCGGTAGCGTTTACGGATGTGCCAGAAAGTTTCCTGCATTTTGTCAGACAGCGCAGCCGCTGGGCGAGGGGGATGATCGAGGCGCTGAAGATCATCAAGCCGTGGCAGCAGCCGATTCCGTACGTCCGGTATTTGACGTCGTGCAATTACATCATGCCGTACCTCGACTTTATTTACACGCTGTTTTGGATGCCGGGGCTCGTCCTCGCCTTCTTCGGCTACTACTGGATCGTCGGCCCCTTTACCTTGTTCGTGCTGCCGCTTACATTGCTGCAAAACTACACGCTGTACCGGTATCAGCGCAATGTGTTTCGGACTCTGAACTTGCGCATCCGGAAAAACCGATTCGGATTTATCCTGTACGTCCTGTGCTACCAGATGATTATGAGCCCTGTCTCAGTCTGGGGATACATGCAAGAGTTTTTTCAGTTGAAGCGCGTTTGGAAGTAATAATACTGGAAAAGGTTGCCGTCAGAATGTATGATTAAGTCAAGATCAGTCAAAATAAGTCGATTTTTGTAAATTGACCGGACATAGATTTTCTATCTGTGATTGGAGTGGGAAACTCTGCATATTGACGGCAGCTATAATTACTACATTAGTTGCACTATCTTTTTTGATAGCGGTTATGGCATCGTATTCCGCGTTGAACATAGCAGCGAAAATCTCGCAGGCGACGGGAAGAAAAAGCAAGTTTCTCTGGCTGTTTGCCGGAGCGTTCGTGATGGGAAACGGCGTCTGGTCGATGCATTTTGTGGGTATGCTGGCTTTTCACTTGCATATGCCTGTCGACTATGATGTGTGGCTCACCCTGCTTTCGTTGCTGGCCAGCGTCGTCTCCTCGTACATTGCGTTTTACGTCACGATGCCCAAAGAGATCGACTATGGCAAACTGGCAATCGGCGGATTTTTCATGGGCAGCGGCATTGTCGCCATGCACTACATCGGCATGGAAGCGATGATTATGCCGATGGAGCTGACATACGATCCCATATGGTGGGGGCTTTCTGCGGTAATTGCGCTGGTCGCCTCGTATGCAGCGCTCTTTTTGTTCCAGTACTTCCGCAGACATCCGGATTCGAAGTGGTTCAAATGGCTCTCTGCCATCATTATGGGGTTGGCCATTTGCGGCATGCACTATACGGGGATGCAGGCGGCGCTTTTCCATTCCCATGACACCGTCAACTTGCAGGATTATGTTGCACCGGACCTCTTCTTGCTATGGGGCGTCACGGTCACCGTCTTCCTCATCTTGCTCGTGTCTTGGGGCGCGATGTTTTTCGATCGCCACGTCCTCGAGAAATTGGCTTTCCTGGACAGCCTGACTGATTTGCCCAACCGCAATGAAATGAACCGTTTTTTCGATACCCACGCGGGAAAAGAGCGGCTTTGTGTCATGTTCCTCGATTTGGACCAGTTTAAAGCGATCAATGATACGCTCGGCCACAATATCGGCGACCTGCTCGTCAAAGAAGTGGGCAACCGATTGCGGCAATACGTGCGTGACGATCAGTTGGCGTTTCGGATTGGCGGGGACGAATTTTTGATCATCTTGATCGGCCACAGCCAGGAGTATGCAGAGCGGTTGGCGGAACAAATACTGCAGCAGATTAAACAGGTATACCAGATTGAAGGAAACGAATTGTACGTCACCGGCAGCATCGGAATCAGCATCGGCTCCTTGCAAGACGGGAATCGTGCGGATTTGTTGAAATCGGCCGATACGGCGATGTACAAGGCGAAAAATATGGGGAAAAACCGCTACTGCGTGTACACGGAGGAAATGGGCATCCAGGAAGTCCGGAAAATGCAGTTGGAAAAGGACTTGCAGCGGGCTTTGGATAATCGGGAGTTTTTTATCGTGTACCAGCCCAAATGGAATGTAAAAAACAACCAGTTAGCCGGGTTTGAAGCATTGCTGCGCTGGAACCATCCGCGCCTCGGTGTGGTACCTCCGGGGGAATTTATTCCGATCGCCGAGGAAACGGGTCTGATCGTCCCGATGACCAACTGGACGCTGGCGGAAGTATGCCGCCAGTGCAAGGACTGGCAAAACCGGGGATTGGAGCAGCCTGTCTCCGTCAATCTTTCCGTGCGTT
The DNA here is from genome assembly GCF_044627595.2 of Brevibacillus sp. TJ4. Classification (NCBI taxonomy): domain Bacteria; kingdom Bacillati; phylum Bacillota; class Bacilli; order Caryophanales; family Paenibacillaceae; genus Brevibacillus; species Brevibacillus sp. TJ4. The sequence goes on from NZ_CP185865.1 coordinate 1,336,876, forward strand.
TGTTTCAGACCGGCGGCTTGACCGAATTTGTGCGCAGAATATTGTGCGAGTTCGAGCTTGACCCTGGCCTGCTCGAACTGGAAATCACGGAGTCCATGGTTTTTTACGATATGAAGGAAATCGTGTATCAGCTTGAGCAGATTCGTTCCTTGGGCGTCCGCGTCTCGATGGATGACTTTGGAACCGGCTATTCCTCGATCGGTTTGCTGGATCAGATTCCGATCGATGCGCTGAAGCTGGACCGCCTGTTTACGCGCGATCTGGAAAGTCCGAGCAAGCGTGCGATCATCCATGCGATTATCCTGATGGCGGAAAGCCTGAAGCTGGATGTGATTGCCGAAGGAGTCGAGAATCAGGAGCACATTCATTTCCTGACGGAGCTTGGCTGTCATGTCATGCAAGGGTATTACTACGGCAAACCGATGAAAAATCAGGAAGTGGAATTGTGGGTCCGCCGTGATCCCGATCAGATGAGTATTCAGCCGACGGTAACATAGCTTCGTTCGATGCACAAAAAAGAACCAGCCCGACAGGTTGGAAGGAGTCCGCGTCCTTCCCGGTCCGTGAGCTGGTTCTTTTTATTTTGCGATGAGGAACTGTCGCGCCTCAAGCGGCATCCGATTTGCTCAGACGATCTGTGATTGCGGCAAGCGCACCGTCGCCTGTCACGTTGCAGGCTGTTCCGAAGCTGTCCTGGGCGATGTAGAGGGCGATCATCAGTGATGTTAAGGTAGGGCCGAAGCCGAGCATGCTCTCCAGCAAGCCGATAGCTGCCATTACCGCTCCGCCTGGGACGCCCGGTGCTGCGACCATGGTCACGCCGAGCATCAGAATGAACGGGAAGATCATGCCAAACGAAGTGGACATGTCGTGCAGCATCATCACCGCCATCGAACAGCAGACGAGCGTAATCGTGCTGCCGGAAAGATGGATGGTCGCACAGAGCGGAACGACGAAATCGGCAATTTTTTCGCTTACGCCGTTTTTCTTGGTCTGGCGCAGCGTGACCGGAATCGTGGAGGCCGAGGATTGCGTTCCGATTGCCGTGAAATAGGCCGGGAGCATGTTTTTGATCATGCCCAGCGGATTTTTGCGGATCATTTGGCCGGCGACCAGGTACTGTACGAGCAGGTAGACGAGATGCAGGGCAATGATGATCACGAATACTTTGGCGAAGACGGACAAAATCATCTGTACTTGACCGCCGTACGTCAGGTTCGCGAACAACGACATGATGTGGATCGGCAGCAGCGGGATAATGACCGAGGAAATCAGCTTTTCCACGATCTCGCGCAGATCCACCATCACCTTTTGCAGCGTGTCTCCCTTGATTACGGCAGAGCCGAGTCCAATCGTAAAAGCGAGCAGCAATGCTGTCATCACGCCCATGACTGGCGGCATGTCGACCGTAAAATACGGAGGCAACAGCGCTTCCTCTGGATTGGCAAACTCTTTTGCCAGGCTGCCTACATCCAGGATGTGCGGAAAGAGGCTGGAACCGACGAAGAAAGCCAGCAGTCCGGCGGCAATCGTGGACAAATAGGCGAGTCCGGCTGTCAGACCGAGCAAGCGACCTGCCCCTTTGCCCAGTTCTCCGATGCCGGGAGCGATAAAGCCGATAATGATCAGCGGAATCACGAAGCCGAGCAAGTTGCCGAACAGCCCGCTAAATGTGGCGAAGACTTTGACTACAGCTTCCGGAGCGACCGCTCCAATTGCGATGCCGAGAATAAGTGCGATGAGAATTTTGGGTAGTAAACCAAGTTTTTTCATGGTGATCCTCCAGTAGCAGATGGAAGTGATGTCCGTGTCAGGTGGACACTGTTCCTCTTTATATGGACTGATGCAAACGTACCATAACAGGGCACCCCATGTCTCTATGTCTGACGAAAGTAACACTAGTAAAAATAGTTCGAATAGTAATGTTTTATTGAATAATATAACGTACCCGCGTCCTGCCGCCAGCCTGTGAGTTGCTGCACTTCTTCGTATCTTTTCGTTGCATTCATCAGGATGATTTTGGATGATAGACGTAACAGACAAAGGAGGCATGCACATGAAAGCGGTAGTCGTTACTGCCTATGGCGGAACGGAGCATATGGTCTATACGGATGTTGCGATACCGGAGCCGGGTCCGGGACAAGTGTTGATCCGCGTCACAGGGACGAGCGTAAATTTTGCGGACATCAAGTCACGGTATGGCAAAAAAGGCGGAAAGCTGCCATTTGTACCCGGATTGGACGTCACCGGGGTAGTAGAGCGCGTGGGCGAGGGAGTGGAGCGCATCCAGGTCGGCCAGCGGGTCATCGCTTTTCCCGCCGAAGGTTCCTACGCGGAATATGCAGTGGCGAGTGAAATGCTTACCTTTGCCGTGCCCGACAGCATCGACTTGCGGACGGCAGCGGCTTGCCCGATCGTTTCGTTTACTTCGTACAAGCTGCTGGCGGAGGTAGCCCGGGTCGAGCCAGGGGAGACGGTTCTTGTCCACGCGGCCGCAGGAGGGATCGGGACGACGGCGATCCAACTGGCGAAGCTGCTCGGGGCAGGCAAGGTGATCGGTACAGTTGGACAGGTCGGCAAGAGAGACATTGCCTTGGAAGCGGGAGCGGATGAGGTCATCGTCTACGAGAACGCCGCTTTTGCTGACCAGGTAAACGAGCTGACAAACGGCGAGGGGGCAAACGTCATCCTCGATTCCCTTGCTGGCAGAGTCACCGAAGAAAGCATCCGCTGCCTGGCTCCTTATGGCCGTCTCGTCCAGTTCGGGAATGCCAGCGGAGGAGTAGGCACATTCAAAACGTCAGACCTGCACACGAGCTGCCGTTCTGTGCTTGGCTTCAGCTTCGGTACGACGCGCAGCAAACGGCCGCAGCTCTTGAGCAGTACCGCTGAAAAGGTGCTCCGGCTGCTCGCGGATGGCTCTCTGAAGATCAAGATCGGCAGGAGCTTCCCGCTGGAACAGGCGGCGCAGGCGCACGATTGGGTGGAGAGCAGGCAAAGCACTGGGAAGGTGCTGCTGGAGGTAGTGGAGTAACAAAGTAGTTTTAGCTACATATCGAATGCGACTGTGCGTTGTTTTTGAACTGGCTTGGTCACAAGAGGAACTTTCCGGCGGCTGCTGCGGAAAGTTCCTTTTTTTGGATACCGGACAAACGGGTTGCAGTTTGCAGTGCCTAATTCCCTTAATTCCTACTTGACAACTATGTTTTATATGTTTACCTTAATATAAAACTACTGGGGGGAGAGTCCAGACATGAAACGATCATCACAACGCATTTTGGCAAGGCTCCATCTGAAAACGAAATTATTCCCCATTTTGCTTGCTGGGGTTTTTGCCTTGACCGCATGCGGAAACAACACAACCGGGGGAACTGCAAACGAGTCGGCAGGCACAGGAACGAGCTCCGCCGAACAGGAGGCCCCGGCGGCAGGCGGCGTGCTCAATATTGCCTATCCGGCCAAAGCAGCTACCCTCGATCCGCATACGACAACCAATGCCTCGACGAAAGATATTGCCCGGCAAATTTTTGAACCGCTGGTGACGTTGAACAGCAAATACGAAGTCGTTCCGATGCTGGCAGAGTCGTACGAGGTCAGTGAGGATGGCCTGTCGATCACCTTCCCGCTGAGAAAAGGCGTCAAGTTCCACAACGGCCAGGAAATGACTGCTGACGATGTCGTGGCGTCCATGGAGAAATGGCTGAAGGTTTCGACACAGGGAAAAGCCAACCTGGCTGGGGCGACGATTACCGCCCAAGATCCGTACACAGTGGTGCTGCAACTGGAAAAGCCATCGCTTTTGACGCTACATATCCTCGCTGACACTGCGCCATTCCCGGCGATCATGCCGAAGGAAATTATCGAAGAGAGCGGTGTCGAGGCAGTCAAGACGTTCGTCGGGACAGGTCCGTTTGAGCTGGTAGAGTGGAAGCAGGATCAGTACGTTCATCTGAAAAAATTCAACGACTACTCTGCCCGCACCGAGCCAAGCGACGGACTTGGCGGCAAAAAGGAAGCGCTGGTAGACGAGATTTACTTCCACTACGTGACCGATGAATCGACACGCGTGGCAGGGATTACGACCGGAGAGTACGATATCGCCTTCAGCATCCCGTTTGACAATGCGGAGCAAATCGAAAATACACCCGGCGTCGACAGCTTCGTCAGCGAAGGCGGCATGACCACGTTCGTCTTCAACAAAAAGTCAGGACTGTTCAGCAACGTGAAAGCGCGCCAGGCAGTCAATGCCGCGCTCAATCTGGAAGAAATCCTGATCTCTGCCTATCGCGACAACCGCTATTACACGCTCGACTCCGGGCTGGCGCTTCCCGATCAAACCGATTGGCACAGCAGTACAGGGAGCGAACTGTACAACCAGCACGACCTGGAAAAAGCGAAGCAGTTGCTGGCGGAATCGGGCTATAACGGCGAGGAAGTGACGATTCTCGTTACGCGTGATTACCCGGATTACTACAATGCCGCAGTCGTCGCACAGCAGCAGCTCAAAGAAATCGGGCTGAACGCCAAGCTGGACGTGTACGATTGGCCGACGATGCAGGAGCGGCGCAAGGATGACAAGGTGTGGGATTTCTTTGTAGTCGGTTTTGCAGTCCGTCCGACACTGCACCAGTTGCCGTTCCTCGACTCGCGAGCCGACTATCCGGGCTGGACCAACAGTCCGCAGATCGATCAGCTTCTCGACGGTATCCAAAGCGCATCGTCGATCGCAGAAGCGAAACCGCTGGTCGATCAACTGCAAGCCAAAGTGTGGGAGGAGCTGCCGATCATCAAGCTGGGCAACCGCGTCAACATGGCAGCCGTGGGTGAGCATGTCCAGGGGCTGCAGGACGTAATTGGACCGATTTTGTGGAATGTCAGTACGGCGAAACAATAGGGGGTAACATCGTGTGAGCGGGTACATCCTGAAGCGTCTTCTCTCCACGCTGCCGATTCTCGCAGTCGTAGCGACGGTCGTATTTCTGATCGTCCATTTGACTCCGGGCGATCCGGCGGCGGTCATGCTGGGAGATGAAGCGGGGGAAGCCGAAATTGCCGAGCTTCGGGAGCAGCTTGGCTTGAATCTTCCTCTTCCTGTCCAATTTTATCACTGGCTCGTCAACGTCCTGCAGGGAGACTTGGGACAATCGTACTTTTCGGGTATGCCGGTGACCCGCTCCTTTGTGGAGCATCTCGGACCGACGTTTTCACTCGCCGTCCTGGCGCAGATCATCGCCATTTTGATCGCGATTCCGATCGGCATTTTTGCAGCCAGACGCCGAGGGTCACTGGCTGATCAAGCGGTGATGGGAGTCTCTTTGCTGGGGATATCCGTGCCCAGCTTTTTGCTCGGCTTGTTCTTGATTTTGCTGTTTGCCGTACAGTTGAAATGGCTCCCGGTCGCCGGCTACAAGCCACTTGGCGACGGCTTGTGGAACCATTTGCGCTACCTCATCCTGCCGGCGCTGGCGCTCGGCTTTATGCAGGCTGCCTTGATCGCACGTATGACCCGCTCATCGATGCTCGACATCATCGCGGACAATTACATCAAGACGGCGCGTGCAAAAGGCTTGAAAGAGCGCATCGTCATCTACAAGCACGCCCTGCGCAATGCGTTTATCCCGATCCTGACGGTCATCGGCGAGACGTTCGGCGGGCTGGTCACGGGTGCTGCCGTCGTGGAAACGGTATTCAACATCCCCGGGATCGGCCAGTTGATCATCAGCTCCGTCGAGCGAAGGGACTATCCCGTCATCCAGGGGACCGTGCTGCTGATCACGGTGACCTACGTGTTTCTCAACCTGATCATCGACTTGCTTTACGGGGTGGTAGACCCGAGGGTTCGTCTGAATCGCAAAGAGAGGTAGTTGGCATGAAAGTCATTACGGAACGAGACGTTTTCTCGATGCTGGAGATCAAAAAGGAGCACCGGCAGCGTAACGTGCGCCGCTTTTTGGGCAACAGGCTGGCCGTGACCGGCTCTGCCATCCTGCTCATCTTCGCGCTGCTCGCTGTATTCGCTCCTTTTCTGACGGCATACGGTCCGCTTGAGGTGGACCCGGTAAACCGTCTGCAGGCACCGAGCAGCGAGCATTGGTTCGGCACGGACAACTTCGGCAGGGATTTGTTCAGCCGCGTGCTGTACGGTTCGCAGGTGTCCATATCGGTAGGCTTGTCCGTGGCGGCCGTCGCCTCCTTTCTCGGCTTGGTGATCGGCCTTGTGTGCGCCTATTACGCGATCCTGGATCATATACTCATGCGGATTTGCGACGGCTTGTACGCGTTTCCCTCGATATTGCTGGCGATCGCGATCGTGGCTGCGATGGGACCGAGGAAAAGCAATGTGATTCTGGCTCTCATCATCGTGTACACGCCCTCGGTTGCCCGCGTTGTACGCTCCGTTGCGTTGGTCGTGCGCGAGCAGATGTACATCGAAGCGCTGCGCGCCCAGGGTGCGAGCGCCTGGCGGATCATCTGGGTCCACATGGCGCCCAATTCTACTTCCCCGCTGATTATTCAGACGACCTATATCTTCGCCTCTTCGATCCTCACCGAAGCGGCACTCAGCTTTCTCGGGGCAGGCATTCCCGCTCCCGATCCGAGCCTGGGAAATATCCTCCTGGATGGCAAATCCGTCATCTTCACAGCCTGGTGGATGACCGTCTATCCGGGGATTTTCATCATGCTGATGGTCCTCGGACTCAACCTGTTCGGTGACGGATTGCGCGATTTGCTCGACCCCCGCCACAACGAGGCGAAGAAATAAGAAGAGGAGGAAGAGGTATGTCCAACGAGCATGAGCATCTGCTGGAAGTCAGGGAATTGCGCACCTCCTTTGCAACCGAGCGGGGATTGGTCACCGCGGTGGATGGCGTCTCCTTCCATGTTGATGCCGGGGAGACTGTCGGCGTAGTCGGCGAATCGGGCTGCGGCAAAAGCGTCACAGCCGAATCGATCCTGCGGCTCTTGGAAGAGAAAAAGACGAGGTATGAAGGCGAAATCCGCTATCGCGGCACGAATTTGCTCACGCTCTCCACGGAGGCGATGCAGCAGATTCGCGGCAATGAGATCGCGATGATTTTTCAGGACCCGATGACCTCGCTCAATCCCGTTTTTCCGATCGGCGACCAGATTGCAGAGGCGATCGTGCTGCATCAGCAATGCTCGAAAAAAGAAGCGCACGCACGCACGGTAGAGATGCTGCGGCTGACCGGAATCCCGGCACCCGAACAGAGGGTACGGGAATATCCGCACGAATTGTCCGGCGGGATGCGGCAAAGAGCGATGATCGCGATGGCGCTCGCCTGTCAGCCGCAGCTGCTGATTGCAGATGAGCCGACGACGGCGCTGGACGTGACGATTCAGGCGCAAATTCTCGATCTGATGCAGGAGCTGAAGCGACAATCGTCGATGGGCGTCATCCTGATTACTCACGATCTGGGGGTAGTCGCCGAAGTTTGTACGCGTGTCATCGTCATGTACCTCGGACAGGTGATCGAGGAGGCGGATGTGGAGACGCTGTTCGATAATCCGCTGCATCCGTATACGCAGGGGCTGATGAAGGCGGTGCCGACACTCGACTCGCAGCGCGGGCAAAAGCTGCACGTAATCAAAGGCATGGTCCCTTCGCTGCATCAGATTCCCCAGGGCTGCCGGTTTGCTCCGCGCTGCGAATACGCGGACAGCCGCTGCACCGAGGAGGCGCCACAGTTGCAATCCATTTCGGGGCAGCACAAGGTACGCTGCTGGCACGCCGAAAAATTCATCAAACAGGGGGAGGAACATGGACTCCACCAGGCAAACTGATACACAAAATGTACTTTTGCGCGTACGGGGATTGAAAAAGTGGTTTCCCGTAAAAAGCTCGCTGGGACGCACGGTGCGCCACGTCAAGGCGATCAACGACGTTTCTTTCGACCTGTACGAAGGCGAAACTTTTGGCCTCGTCGGGGAGTCGGGCTGCGGCAAGAGCACGACTGGACGCAGCATCCTGCGCCTGATCGAGCCGACAGCGGGAGAGATCACGTACAGGGGCAAAAATGTGCTGGAGCTAAAAGGAAGCGAGCTGCGCTCCATCCGCCAGGAAATGCAGATGGTGTTTCAAGATCCGCACTCTTCCCTCGATCCGAAAAAGCGGGTTGGCTACGCGATCGAAGAACCGCTGATCATCCACCGGCTCGGCTCCAAACAGGAACGGCTGGAGCGGGTCCTGTCCCTGCTCGAAAAAGTGGGGTTCAGCGAGGAGTACTACTATCGCTACCCCCATGAGCTGTCAGGCGGCCAGCGCCAGCGGATCGGCCTGGCCCGGGCACTCGCGCTCAATCCGAGGCTGATCGTGTGCGACGAGCCGGTATCGGCGCTCGACGTCTCGATCCAGTCCCAGGTGATGAACCTGCTGCAAGAGATTCAGGCCGAGCTCGGGCTGACCTATCTGTTTGTCGCGCACGACCTCAGTGTTGTCCGCCATATTGCCGATCGCGTCGGCGTGATGTACCTGGGACAACTGGTCGAGCAGGCGCCAACCGAGCAGTTGTACGCGGAGCCGCTTCACCCGTATACGAAATCGCTTTTGTCTGCAGTTCCCATACCGAATCCCAGGGCAAAGCGGGAGCGCATCCTGCTGCGTGGCGAAATTCCATCGCCATTGAATCCGCCGTCAGGCTGTATCTTTCACACCAGATGCCCGTTTGTCATGGAAGCGTGCAAAAGCGTAGTCCCGAAGAGCAGGGAGGTTGCCCCGAACCATTATGTGCAGTGCCATTTGTACGACGAGGACTTGAGCGCCAAATAAGAGAGGAGCGGGTAGTACGATGCATGCCTTTTTACAATCCAGGGAAGAAGAGATGCTGCAGCTATTGGAGAAGCTGGTGAACATCGACAGCGGTACCTACGTAAAGCACGGAGTCGATGCGGTAGGAAGCGTTTTGCAAAAAGAGTACGAGGCGCTCGGCTACGTGGTAGAAGTCCACGAGCAGCCGGAGCTAGGCAACAATCTCACCATTCGCCACAAGGACGCAGTGAACCCGCAAATTCTGGCGATCGCCCACATGGACACCGTCTTTGTGGAAGGAACCGTTAGCGAACGCCCATTTACCCGAGATGAAAAACGCGCGTACGGACCGGGCGTATTCGATATGAAAGGCAGCCAGGTGGCTCTGCTGTACGCCTTGAAGGCGCTGATTGAGGAAAACGAGGACGCCTGCAAAAACGTCGTCATTCTACTGAACAGCGACGAAGAGATCGGCTCGCCGCAATCCCGGCCGCTGATCGAAAAAGTGGCGCGGGAAACGAAGTACGCCCTGATCGTCGAACCGTCGCTGTCGAGGGAGACGGTCGTCTCTGAGCGAAAAGGCGGCGGCAAATACTTTTTGAAAGTAAGCGGGATCGCCGCTCATGCTGGCGGGGAACCGGAGAAGGGACGCAGCGCGATCGAGGAGCTGGCGCATAAGATCATCAAACTCCATCGATTGACGAACCTGGAAGCTGGCGTTACGCTTAATGTCGGGATTATTCAGGGCGGTACGTCCGTCAATACGATTTCGCCGCACGCATACGGTGCGTTGGATGTGCGCGTGGAAACCCCGGAGCAGGCGGAAGAAATCGACAGGGCGATTCGGGACATTTGCGCTATCCCTGATGTGGAAGGAACGACGATCGAACTGACCGGCAAAATGCGCAGGCCGCCGCTGATCCTAAGCGAGCAGTCGCGCGAGCTTCTCGCTGTCGTACAGGAAGCGGGACGCGAGCTGGGTGTGGAGATTACCGACACGAAAAGCGGGGGCGGCTCTGACGGCAACCTGACCGCAGCCGTCGGCGTGGCGACGATTGACGGGTTGGGTCCGATTGGCGGCAACGCGCACAGCGCCGATGAGTATCTGGAGATCGATTCACTGGTCGACAGAACCTTGCTGCTCGCCTCGATTATCAAAAAGCTGTCCGCAAAGTAAGGAAATTTCTGTACGATGTACACAAACGAGAATGGGAAGGGGCTGCATACTGTGAAGAAAATATACATCATCCATGAAAACAGCGAATGGACGGTTCACCTGACAAGAAGATTGGAAGAATTGGGGCTTCCTTATGAAGAGTGGTTTCTCGACGAAGGAACGGTTGACCTCTCTGCGGCACCACCGGAGGGAGTGTTTTACAATCGGATGAGCGCTTCTTCGCACACGCGCGGACACCGCTACGCTCCTGAGCTGACCGGCGTGGTGCTGTCCTGGCTGGAGGAGCACGGGCGCAAGGTGTTTAACGGCAGCAGGGCGATTCAGCTTGAAGTCAACAAGGTGTACCAGTATGCAGCGCTGGCCAAACACGGAGTCCGTACGCCGAAGACGATCGCGGCCGTCGGAAAAGAGCAAATCGTGAAAGCTGCCGAGCAATTCCTCGGCAAGCCGTTTATCACCAAGCACAACCGTGCGGGCAAGGGGCTCGGAGTGCGTCTCTTCTATTCGCTGGAAGGCTTGAAGGAATACGTGTACGGACCTGAGTTTGAAGACTCGGTAGACGGCATTACGCTGATCCAGGAGTACATTCAGGCACCCGAGCCGTACATCACCCGCTGCGAGTTTATCGGTGGCAAGTTCCTCTACGCTGTGCGCGTCGATACATCGGAAGGCTTCGAGCTCTGCCCGGCAGACGCCTGCCAGATTGGCAATTTGTTCTGCCCGGCTGGCGAGGAGACGGAGCAAAAGCCGAAGTTCCAGATCATCGAGGGCTTCCGTGACCCGATCATCGAGAAGTACGAAGCAGTGCTTGCGGCAAACAACATTCAAATCGCCGGTATCGAGTTCATTCGCGACCAGGCTGGTGAGATTTTTACCTATGACATCAATACCAACACCAACTACAACTCCGATGCGGAAGCGGCAGCAGGCACATATGCGATGCTGGAGCTGGCCAGGTATCTGGGCAAGCATTTGGAACAGGAAGAAAAGACTGCCAGTCCCGTACTGTAAAACAGCGCCTGCGACATCGATCGCATAAAGCGAGCCAGCTGATCAGAAGGCTCGCAACGTACACGAAAAGCACTCTCGTCCGAAACAGGAGGGGGTGCTTTTTTGGCTATAAAATTTTTACACCCCCTCATAAAAGATTTTAATACTACTTGAAGATAGGATCGGATATAATTATGCATAATTATTCGAAAATTACGATTTGAACGAAAGGAGTTGAAATTTAGATTTGAACGAAAAGTCATAAAACCCCTGTCCGGGAAGAGGTGTCTTTCCCCGAAATTTTTCTTCCTTCTTTCATCAGTAACTTCGGAAAACATCGGCAGTACCAAGTAACTCCTTGCCGGAAGCTGCACTGCTTGCAAGCATCCGCCGGAAGATGAGAGGATCACACGTTGCTGAAAGGAGTTAACGCATGGGCGGATATATCGTCAAACGGCTTTTGGCCGGTTTGCTCACCTTGTTTGTTTTGATTACCGTCACCTTTTTCCTCATGCATGCCATTCCCGGGGGACCGTTCAGCCCCGCGGAAGAACGCAAAATTCCCCGAGCCGTACTGGAGCGCATCGAAGACAAATACGGCTTGAACGATCCGCTGCACGTCCAGTACGTCAACTATCTGAAAAACCTTGCCCAGGGAGATTTGGGCATCTCATTCAAACAGATGGACGTCTCTGTCAACGAACTGATCGAACAAGGCTTCCCCGTCTCTGCCAAGGTCGGCATGATTGCGATTCTCGCGGCACTGATAGTCGGGATTCCCCTCGGCATTACCTCGGCTACCAAAAGAGGGCGTTGGCCCGACTGGATTTCCATGATTATCGCCACTGTCGGGATCTCCGTCCCCAACTTCGTCCTGTCCGTCCTGATGCTGTTTTTCTTCGCCGTCTGGCTCAAATTGCTGCCTACCTTCGGCCTGACGACGTGGCAGCATTACGTACTTCCCGTCGCTGCGCTGTCCTTTACGCCGATTGCCTACATCGCCCGCCTCATGCGTTCGAGCATGCTGGAAGTGATGCGGCAGGACTACATACGGACGGCGCGAGCCAAGGGCGTACACGAGTTGAAGGTCGTCTACAAGCATGCGCTAAAAAATGCCATCATTCCGATTATTACCTACTTGGGTCCGTTGGTTGCCGTTCTTTTGACGGGGAGCTTCGTCGTCGAGAGAATCTACTCGATCCCGGGAATCGGACGGGACTTTGTAACCAGCATCAGTGATCGCGATTATTCCGTGATTTTGGGAATGACCATCTTTTTCGGCGCGTTCATCATCATCTGCAACCTCATCGTCGACATTCTCTACGCAGTGATCGACCGTCGAGTAAAAATGGATAAGTAGGTGAACACATGATCTCAATCCGACTGGATGACAACGGTAAACCAAGAAAGCATGACGACCCGTACACAGACTTGCCAGACGATATGTTCGAGAAGCTGGACGAAGAGGGGAAGGGTAGCAACGAAACGATTGCCCGCCCCAGCGTCTCCTACTGGCAGGATGCCTGGCGCAGATTTCGCAAAGACCGCCTGGCGATGATCGGCCTCTGTTTTCTGATCGTGATGACGACATTTGCCATTTTCGGGCCGATGCTTTCGCCATACACGTACGATGGACAAAACCTGAGCAACGGAAATCAGCCGCCGTCGTCGGAGCACTGGTTTGGCACCGACAAGTTTGGCCGCGACATCTTTGTGCGCACGCTGTACGGCGCGAGAATCAGCTTGCTGATCGGCTTTGTCGCTGCTGCCATCAACATGGTAATCGGAATCATTTACGGTGGAATCTCCGGTTACTTTGGCGGCCGCGTGGACATGGTGCTGATGCGGATCGTCGACATTTTGATCGGCATTCCGGATTTGCTCTGGATCATTCTGGTGATGATGTTTCTCGGAAACAGTATACAAAGTATTCTGATCGCGCTTTGCCTCACCTCCTGGATCGGGACGGCGCGCATCGTCCGCTCGCAGGTCGTCAGCTTAAAACACCAGGAGTACGCACTCGCGGCACGCTCCATCGGTTCGTCCAACCTGCGCATCTTGTTCAAGCATCTGATTCCCAACAGCATCGGGCCGATTATCGTTACCGTTACTTTCCTCGTCCCGTCCGCCATTTTCTCGGAAGCCTTCCTGAGCTTTTTGGGGATTGGCATCCAGGTGCCGATCGCAAGCTGGGGAACGATGGTCAACGATGCGATTCCGACTTTGCTGACACAGCCGTACCAAATGCTGTTCCCTGCGCTGATGATCAGCTTCACGATGTTTGCCCTCAATTTTATCGGGGACGGACTGCGTGACGCGCTGGACCCAAGGCTGAAGAAATAAAGGTGGGTGTTGGATGTGAAATTGCTCGAAGTAAACAATCTGAAGACGACTTTTCATACGGATGCAGGGCAGGTGCAAGCCGTGCGCGGCATCTCGTTTCACGTAAACAAAGGGGAGACGGTGGGAATCGTCGGAGAGTCGGGATCGGGCAAAAGCGTCTCGATGCTCTCGATCATGCGGCTGCTCCCCGACAATGCCAGGGTCAATGCCGATCTGCTCGCGTTTGACGGCGAAGAAATTCTCGATATGGACCAGAAAGAGATGCGCAAAATCCAGGGCAACGAGATCGGGATGATCTTCCAGGACCCGATGACCTCGCTGAACCCGTTGTTTACCATCGGGGATCAACTGATCGAACCGATCCGCATCCACCAGAAGCTGTCCAAGGCGGAAGCGAAAAAAAGGGCGATCGAAGTGTTGAAGCTGGTGGAAATCCCCAGCCCGGAAAGCCGGCTGAACCAGTATCCGCATGAATTTTCCGGCGGGATGAGGCAGCGGGTCATGATCGCCATCGCCATCTCCTGCAATCCCAAGCTGCTGATCGCCGATGAGCCGACGACCGCGCTCGACGTTACGATTCAGGCGCAAATCCTGGACTTGATGCAGGAGCTGAAAAAGAAATTCGATACCTCGATCGTCCTGATTACGCATGATCTCGGCGTCGTCGCCAGCATGTGCAATCGCATCATCGTCATGTACGGCGGACAGATCGTCGAGGAAGGAACGACCCGGGAAGTGTTCTACAACCCGCAGCACCCGTACACCTGGGGCTTGATCCGTTCCATGCCGAAAGTAGAGGAAGGGGAGAAAAAGAAGCTCATCCCTATCCCCGGCAGTCCGCCTGATTTGCTGGCACCGCCCCAGGGCTGTCCGTTTACGGCCCGCTGCGAGCATGCGATGAAAGTCTGCGCGCAGCTTCCACCGGTCCCTCTCTCCGTATCAGAGAGCCATCGCGCCGCCTGTTGGCTGATGCACCCGAAAGCGGCCAAGGTGAAAGGGGGTGTGCCGGTATGACGTCAAAGCAGGAGACCCTGGTTGAGGTGCGGAACCTGAAAAAGCACTTCGTCGTGAAAAAAGGGCTGTTCGGCCGCAAAGCCACCTTCCTGAAAGCGGTGGACAACGTCAGTTTTTCCATCCAGAAAGGGGAGACGCTCGGCTTGGTAGGCGAATCCGGCTGCGGAAAAACGACCGCCGGACGCACGATTCTCAAGCTGTACGAGCCGACGGCAGGCGAGATTCTGTTTGCCGGAGCGCCGTTGCAGAACCTCACACACAAGGAACTGCTGCCCTACCGCAAAAAGATGCAGATGATTTTCCAGGACCCGTACGCCTCGCTCGATCCGCGCATGACTGTTGGCGAGATCATCGGCGACCCGCTGGATGTGCACAAGATGTACGAAGGACAAGACCGCACCGACCGGATCAAGGAGCTGATCGAGCTGGTCGGACTCAAGCAGGACCACATCAACCGCTACCCGCACGAGTTTTCGGGCGGACAGCGACAGCGCATCGGCATCGCCAGGGCGCTGGCGGTAGAGCCGGAGTTCATCGTCTGTGACGAGCCGATCTCGGCGCTCGACGTCTCCATCCAGGCGCAGGTGGTCAATATGCTGGAAGAACTGCAAGAAAAATTCGGCTTGACCTATCTCTTCATTTCCCACGACCTGTCGATGGTCCGACACATCTCGCACAAGGTAGGCGTGATGTACCTGGGCAATCTCGTGGAAATCGCTGATGCCCACGAATTGTATACCAATATGCAGCATCCGTACACGAAGGCGCTGCTCTCGGCCTTGCCGATTCCCGATCCTGACCTGGCGGAGAAAAGCGAGCGGATTCATCTCCAGGGCGATGTGCCAAGCCCGCTTAACCCGCCGCCGGGATGTGCCTTCCAAACCCGTTGTGCGTACGCGGTACAGGCGTGCCGGGAAACGAAGCCGCAACTGAAGGATATGGGCAATGGACATCAGGTTGCCTGCCATATTGTTCACTAAAAAACGATTGCGGGTATGGAAGCTGTCTCATACGACAGATTTTCATAGAAAACAAAACAAGAGGGGGAACAACATGAAAAAGTTCGTCAGCCTGATCGGCAAACTTGCTTTGGCGGCAACGGTCATCGCCGGCTGCAGCTCCACCAGCTCCACGCCAAGTCCGGGTACCAGCGAAACACCGGCGCCGGAAGCCAGCGGGGATCAAAAAGAGAAAAAGATTATTTACGCGCTACCGGACGAGCCGGAGACACTCGATCCCACGATGAACTCATACTCTCGTTCATCCATCGTTCTGCAAAACCTGTTCCGTGGGCTGTACAAGATCGACCAAAGCGGTTTGCCTGTGCCTGCTCTGGCGAAAGAGACGATCGTCGATGAGACGGCTACGAAGTACACCTTCAAGCTGGACCCGAACGCCAAGTGGAGCGACGGCCAGCCTGTGACCGCACATGATTTCGAATACTCCTGGAAGCGCGTGCTGAACAAGGACCTGGGCTCCGGGGCGGCATTTGACCTGTACTACCTGAAAAACGGCCTGGCGTACAACGAAGGCAAGGTCAGTGCTGACGAGGTAGGGGTAAAAGCAGTCGACGACCTGACGCTGGAAGTCGAGCTGGAAAACCCGACTACCTACTTCCTGAACCTGCTCTGTGCGACCTCCTACTATCCGGTTCGCAAAGATGTCGTAGAAGGCACCGACGTGTGGACAAAATCACCGGAGACGTACCTGTCGACCGGACCGTTCACCCTGGCGGAGATTCATCCAAAGCAAAAATACGTGCTGAAGAAAAATCCGAACTACCTGGATGCCGACAAGGTACAGATCGACACATTGGAGATCGTCTTTATCGAATCGCCGGAAGGGGAGCTGGCTGCCTACACGAATGGCGAAATTGACGTGTCCGACAACGTCAGCAGCGAAGCGACGGCGCAGTACAAGGATACGCCGGAGTACGCCACCGCAGCGCGGATCGGTACGTACTACTTCGACTTCAACACGACCCGCAAGCCGTTTGACGACCCGCGCGTGAGAAAGGCATTCGCGATTGCCATCGACCGCAAAGCGATCGTGGAAAACGTGCTGCAAGCAACGTACAAAGTCGCCTACGGGTTCGTGCCGTACGGAATGCCTCACCTGGTCGATACCGACAAGCAGTACCGCGACGTAGTCGGTGACTTGTTCAAGGAAGATATCGAAGAGGCAAAACGCCTGCTCGCCGAAGCCGGTTATCCGAACGGTCAAGGCATGCCGGAAATTCAATTCCTGACGATGTCCAGCAATACCGACAAAGACATCGCCCAGGCATTGCACAGCATGTGGAAGGAAAACCTCGGCGTCGAAGTCAGCATCCAGACATTGGAGTCGAAAATTTACTGGGATGAACTGGAGATGGGCAATTTCAGCATCGCCCGAAACGGCTGGACGGGAGACTACCTCGATCCGATGACCAACCTGGCACTGTTTGAGACAGTCAATACAGCCGACGACAATCGCTGGAGCAACGCCGAATACGACAGGCTGCTGAACGAAAACAGGGCCATCCAGGATCAGGTCAAGCGCTCCGAAAACTACGCCAAGGCTGAGCAAATCCTGATGGATGAAATGCCGGTCTTCCCGCTCTACTTCTACCAGGACGACTATCTGGTGAAGCCGCATGTAAAAGGCGTAATGAAAAACTACATCGGCCATACCTACTTCGAATACGCCTACATCGAATAGCAGATCGCGATGACGTGAAAGCTACAAGACCTTCGGGAGCACATCCCGGAGGTCTTTTTTCCGGGCAATGCGCTGTTTTTATTGATGATGAGAATCATTATCGATATAATAAATGCATCCAACCAAGGTATATGTTGACACGACGCGAGAGGGGGGAAGAACGTGTCGATACGAGATCAGCTACTGCTGTGGAATCATGCTGCCTTGCATGTGTTGGACGTGCGCCATACTGAACTGAGGTCGGGAGAGGTACTAGGTGGCGACCGGCTATCGGACAGCGTCTTTATGCTTGCCAGTCAAGGAAAGGCGACGATCACCATAGACGCGACCGCCTACGAGGCAGCTCCTTGTTGGATCGTGCACGCAGGCGCTGGAGCGACGGTAGAGACAGTCCGGGTATGGGAGGAATTCGCGTGCACCATCGTCACCTACCGCATGGTGCTAGCAGCCGCGACGCCTCTGCCAGCGGGGCTGCCGCAATCGATTGCCCGTTTGCAGAGGACATACAGCTTCCTGCCCCGCTATCCGCTCTCGCTTCTGCAAAAAATGGAGCAGATGCACCAAGGCTGGCAGGATCGCGACGAGCTGGCGAGGTTTCACGTCCAGGCACTGTTCCATCAATTTCTCTATGAACTTGTGAAGCAGATGCGTGAAGAGGGAAGCGAGCGGACACGTCCCACTCTGGTCGGGCATGCCGTACAATACATCGAGGAGCACTACGCCGAGGCGCTTTCGCTACAGTCCCTGGCGGCGATGCTGGATTGCAGCGCAAGGCAGTTGCAGCGCATGTTCCGGGCGGAGCTGAATGTAGGGCCGATGGAGTATTTGATCCAGGTTCGCCTGAAAAAAGCAAAAGACCTGTTGCTGCTGGAAGACGCGCCGATCGCGCACATCGCCGGAGAGGTCGGCTACGCGGACAGCTACTACTTCAGCCGTATGTTCAAAAAGTACGTGGGCATGTCGCCGAGCCAGTTCAAGGAACAGGCATTGCAGCAGGGACCCCGTCGCCAAAATCCATCTCGCGTGTCGCAAATGTACATTGTCTCCAAAGAAACGCTCTTATATAGTGAAGCTGTCGAGAATGGTTTTCTTTCTCACACGCAAAACGAAGCGGCAAAGCTCGCATACAGCGATTCACAAGCAGCGCTTCCGGTCGGCAGCGAAGATGGCGGAGGAGTGGCCGACAACAGCAAAAGAGAAGCCAGAAAAGAAGGGGGAATGGCAGTCAGCGCCAGCAGACCGCTTCCCTGCAAGCAGGACAGCAGGGGGTGGAGAAAGCGCCCCAGACGGATCGCCGTCCTTGATTACCAGTACGTTGACCAGCTTTGGGCGTTGGGCGAGCAGCCGGTGGCTAGCGTCGTCGGCACGAGCGACACCGGTTCATTTCTTCGCTACGTGAGTGATGAGCTGGAGGGAGTCAGGATGATCGGCACAAAGGATCAGCCTGATTTGCAGGCGATTGTCGCAAGCGAGCCGGACCTGATCATCTGCACCCAGCTCCATGTGCAGTTGTACAGCGAACTGGCGAAAATCGCGCCGACACTGGTACTCGACAGAAATGAGGACTGGCGCGTGACGCTGCCGGTCTTGGGAGAAATCGTCGGGAAG
The DNA here is from genome assembly GCF_044627595.2 of Brevibacillus sp. TJ4. Lineage (NCBI taxonomy): Bacteria > Bacillati > Bacillota > Bacilli > Caryophanales > Paenibacillaceae > Brevibacillus > Brevibacillus sp. TJ4. The sequence goes on from NZ_CP185865.1 coordinate 1,355,475, forward strand.
CCTCGGCAAGCGCAAAAAGTGATCGACGAATACAATGCAAAGATCGTCCATCTGAAGGATGCGCTGCGAGCCAAGCTGGGCAGGCAGACGGTTTCCCTGATTCGCCCGCGCGACAACGCGATCCGGCTGCATACGACCTCGCATCGAACCGCGAAGATTTTGTATCGCGATCTCGGTATCGCCGCTCCGGCCATGGCCGTGGATCACCAGCGGACAAGCTCGCTCTTGCCGCTTGACGCGATTGCGGCATTGGACGCGGACCGGCTGTTCGTCTTGCAAGACAATACGAATGCAAGGCTGACGAATGAGTACCGACAGACCGCGATTTGGCAAGGCCTGAACGCCGTGAAAGCCAACCATGTATGTACCGTGAACACGACGGTATGGATCGGCTACTACGGTCCGATCGGCAACAACCAAGTCGTCGATCAAATTGCACGAGCGCTTTTGTAAAAACCCGGTAGGGGGAAGGAATGGGCCATCATCGTGGAAAAGTGGAGACGGAACTTGTTCATTCTTTGTTTCGGGCAATTTCTCACCACGGCTTCCATGAGCTGCGTCACTCCGTTTTTGCCGCTGTACTTGCAGGAGCTGGGAGTTGCCGATCAGGGCGAAGTGCTCGTCTGGTCGGGTCTGATCTACGGTGCCAACCTGCTCACTGCCTTTCTCTTTTCGCCGGTTTGGGGGAAATTTGCTGATCGTTACGGGCGTAAAGTCATGCTTGTCCGCTCCGCCTTCGGCATGGCGATCACGTTTACCTTGATGGGGTTTGCGACGAGCCCTGCGCAGCTCCTGCTGCTTCGTCTGGCGAACGGAATCATGTCCGGCTTTGCTCCTGCTGCCATCGCCTTGACAGCGACAAATACGCCGCAGGAACGAAGCGGCTACGCCCTCGGTATTTTACATTCCAGCACGGTGGGCGGCAGCGTCTGCGGACCTCTGCTGGGAGCAGTGCTCGCGACCCAATTCGGCTTCAGTGCTGTATTTTGTATTACCGGGGTCAGCCTGTTTGTCGCTGCTGTGATCGTCATTTTCTGGGTCAAGGAGAAATTCGAGAAAAACCAAAGTACAGTGAAGCGAACGGACTTCGCCCAGGATTTCCGGCAGATCATCTCGCAAAAGCCTGTTGCGTCGCTGTTTGTCTCCGCTGCATTGGTCAAGGCGGCGATGATCGGCACCGTACCGCTTATCCCGCTGTACGTGCAGATGCTCGCACCCGATCAGCAAAACGTCGTCCTGCTGACAGGCGTCGCTACAGCAGCGCTGGGGATCGCCAACATGCTATCGGCGCCGCAATTGGGAAAGCTGGGCGACAGGTTCGGCACGCATCGCGTATTCAGGCTGGCAGTAATGGGAGCGATTGCGTTTATGGTTCCGCAGGCGTTTGTCCAACAATTGCCGCAATTCATCGCATTGCGGTTTTGTACAGGGGCGTGCCTGGGCGGTCTGATGCCGTCGCTCAATACGCTGATCCGCCACTACGCCCCAAAAGGCATGGAAAGCAGGACGTACAGCTATTTTCATTGCTCCGTGTTTTTGGGAGGAATCGTCGGCTCCAGCGGCATGAGCGTGCTCGCCTCGCATTTCGGGCTGCCGACTGTCTTTCTTTGTTCAGCCGCACTGCTCGCAGCCAACCAGCTTTGGCTGAAATGGAAGGTGATCCCGCATATCAGACCTGAATCGTCTGCTGATGCTGACGGGCTGGGAGGGGGCAGGTGAGTCGGGATGTGCGGCAATATGCCCCTTTATATATGAGAATGAGAATCAAATTCGAGAATGTTGATGAAAACAGAGGGGGAACGCAGCGTGTTTCGTAACAAAACATTATCCGTATTTCTTTCATCCGTTTTCCTGCTGGCATTGGTGATCGCGGGCTGCGGAGGCAGTCAGCAAGGCGCGGCGCCGAATACGCCGGCACCGGCAGAAACGCCATCTGAGGCGGCAGCGCCGCAAGCAGCCGAGACGAGATCGATCGAGCATGCGATGGGCACTACCGAGGTCACAGGCACTCCGGAAAAAGTGGTCACCTTGTTCCAGGGGGCTACCGATGCTGCCCTGGCACTAGGCGTCAAACCTGTCGGGGCTGTCGAGTCGTGGATCGAGCAGCCTTGGTATTTGTACATCCGCGACAAAATGGAGGGCGTGACCAATCTCGGTTCGGAAAACCAGCCCGACCTGGAGGGGATCATCGCCCTGCAACCGGATTTGATCATCGCATCGAAAACGCGCCATGAAGCGATTTACGAGCAGTTGTCGGCAATCGCCCCGACGGTGATGACCGAAGAAGTCCATCTGTGGAAAGATACGCTGAGCCTGTCCGCAGAAGCATTGAACAAAAAAGCGGAAGAGGAAGATTTCCTCGCCGATTGGGCGAAAACGGTCGCGGACTTCAAGGAAAAAATGGGCGATCAACTGAACCTGGAGGTAGGTATCGTCGACTTCCGTCCGGACCATGCCCGCATCGTTTACACCGGTTTTTCCGCGCTCGTCCTGGATGAGCTGGGCATCAACCGTCCGACGAGCCAGCAAGGCGAAGATTGGGGGATCAAGCTCACTTCCAAAGAGAACATCCCGCAGATGGACGCTGATCTGATTTTTGACCAGACGGCGCAAAGAGACGACGGACGACTGGATTTGCGCTCAGACTGGACCGGTCATCCGCTCTGGAAAAATTTGCGCGCTGTCGCCAACAACCGCGTGTTCGAGGTGGACGCAGCGGTGTGGAACAACGGCTCCGGTCCGCTGGCGGCGAAGGAAATGGTCGCGGATCTGTATGAGTTCTACGGATTGAAATAGCTACTAGAAAAAGGAAGCTGTTGACGGACAGTGTCGACAGTTTTCTTTTCGTACGATCAGATTTGCCTGTGCCTTATGGCTTGGCAGTTTGCGCTGTTTTCTTCATGTCCGCTCAAAAAAAGGGAGGATTGTTGTGAGACCATTGTTGCACCAGACCTTTTCAAAGGTGCTGGGTTTGGTGTTTGCCCTCATACTGCTTTCGATTTCCTTTATCGCAAGCATCGCCTTGGGAACGACCGATATTCAGTTTCAAACGGTAGTGGAATCGTTTCTCCGGTATGATATGGCTTCGGACGAGCATGTCATTATCCAGACGACCCGGCTTCCCCGCGCTGTATTTGCCAGCCTGATCGGGGCCAATCTGGCCGTCGCCGGAGCGCTGATGCAGGCCATGACGCGCAATCCGCTGGCCTCTCCGAGCATTTTCGGGATCAACTCCGGGGCGGTGTTTTTCGTCGTGCTGGCACTGGCTTTTTTGCCGATTTCACGCCTCGACCAACTGATCTGGATCGCTTTTCTGGGAGCGGGCATTTCCGCCTTTACCGTCTATTTTCTCGGCTCCCTCGGGCGCGAGGGGATGACCCCGCTGAAAATCGTGCTCGCCGGTTCTGCGATGTCGGCGCTGTTTTCCTCGATGACGCAGGGTATGCTCGTGCTCAATGAATCCGGTCTGCAAAACGTGATGTTCTGGCTGGCTGGTTCAGTGGCGGGCAAAGACATCAAGGACTTGCTGCCGGTCTTGCCCTACATGCTGGTCGCGGGGATTACCGCGCTGCTCTTGGCCTACCCGGTCAATATTTTGTCTACCGGCGAGGATGTGGCAAAAGGACTGGGGCAAAAAACTGGACTCGTCAAAGTCGTCATCGCGATCACGGTCATCCTGCTTGCAGGAAGCTCTGTCGCCGTAGCGGGCTCCATCGGCTTTGTCGGGTTGGTGATGCCGCATATCGCCCGCTTTTTCGTCGGGATCGACTATCGCTGGGTGATCCCCTACAGTGCGGTCCTCGGCGCGATATTGCTGCTGCTGGCGGATGTAGCGGGACGCTTTCTGATCATGCCCCAGGAGATGCCGCTCGGGGTGATGACAGCATTGATCGGGGTGCCATTTTTCATTTATACGGCTCGGACAGAGTTCCGCTCGAAAGGGGCTTCGCCATGAACCGGCTATTTGCTTTCCGCAGCAAGACAGGACGTTTTTCCTTTCTGTTGCCGCAAAAAACGATTGTCATCGTCAGCCTGCTGCTTGTCATACTGATCGCTGTTTTTGTGCTCAGTGTTATCCTCGGGAGCAAATTGATCTCGCCGATTGAGGTGTTTCGCACGGTCATGGGCTGGGGAACGGCGGAGAATGCCTTGGTGCTCGGCACGCTGCGGCTTCCGCGCGCTGTCCTCGCCGTGCTTGCCGGAGCGGCGCTGAGCGTATCCGGGGCGCTCTTGCAAGGGATCGTGCGCAACCCGCTCGCCTCGCCAGATATTATCGGCATTACGGGTGGGGCTGCGTGTGCAGCGGTGGCATTCATCACCTACCTGGGGGGAGCCGTCAGCATCAAATTGCTGCCGGCAGCTGCATTTACCGGCGCAGCTCTCGTCTCGCTGGTCATCTACGTCCTTGCCTGGAAGCGCGGAGTCACTTCGACGAGGCTCGTTCTGATCGGGATTGGCGTGGCCGCGGCGACGAGTGCGCTGACCATGCTGATGATTGTGCTCAGCCCGATTACTGCCGCGAGCAAGGCGTATATCTGGATGACGGGGAGCATCTACGGCGCTTCCTGGGTCCAGGTGTACACGCTGCTCCCGTGGGTGTTGCTTTTGCTGCCGGTGGCGATGCTGTACGCGCGTAATCTCAACATTCAGGAGTTGGGCGACGATGTGGCAAAAGGCTTGGGCAGTCCCGTCCAGCGCCATCGGTTCGTCCTGCTGTTTATCAGTGTGGCGCTGGCTGGTTCGGCTGTCGCGGTCGTAGGAGCGATTGGCTTCGTCGGGTTGATCGCCCCGCACATCGCGCGCAAGCTGGTCGGTCCTTCGTATGGCGGCCTGCTGCCGGTAGCGGCCCTGATCGGCAGTCTGGTGCTGTTGACCGCCGATACGATCGCGCGTACGGCATTCCTTCCCCTCGATATTCCCGCCGGGGTATTTACCGCCAGCGTAGGTGCGCCGTTTTTTATTTATCTGCTGTATCGCAGTCGACATGCATAAGACGCTTGTGTTCCGACATAAAAAAACAGGAGATCCCCTGCTGCGTATGCGAAAGGGATCTCCTGTTTTTTGCTCGCCTGCTTCACATCGGGCCGAGATTGCGCAAAAAAATCGTCGCGTTCAAGTATTGCTTGGACAGCTTCTGAAAGTAGGCAGACTGCACGGAGAGAATGGCGATGACGATCGTATTGGCGATCGCTTCCTTCTGCTCGCTGTTGAGATGGGTGAGCTCTTCCACGTAGCTTTTGGCTTTTTCCTGAATCCGGCTGTCCATCAACTGCACGTGGGCGCTTCCCGAAAACGGCTTTACCGCGGCATCCACGACGTGGTCGTTGTCGTGGTCCAGCTCTTCAAAAATCGAGGAGTATGCGGCGTACAGGTGGAGAGGGCTGAGCAGGTCGTCATCATAATCATCGGGATTGTGAAAGATAAGGGAGAAAAGTTTGCGAATCGATTCGAAGTCGAGCGTCGCTTTCAGGTCTTCCACGAGAAAGAGCAGCGCAGCCTGCTCAATCGAGTATTTTTTTCCCTGCCGTGGCGTTCCGATCCACTCCTTGATCTCGCGCTTCACCCAGTTTTGCACAGAAGTAATCGAAAAATGGGTATGCTCAATCTGATTTCCCAATGTGACGATTTCACTTAACGACAGGCCGGGGTTGCGATTCTCCTGTTTGATCAGCTTTTCCAGGATCGGCGGGAGCGAAGTGGCGATAAAGGCGGAGAAGCTCTTTCCGCTGCGAATATCCTGCTTGTGGTTGCTCGACCATGCCTTTTGCAGGATGGACAGCGGAGTGTCGGGATGCTCGCCATCGCCCTGCAAGCAGATCAGAAGCTGCGACATTTCTTTTCGGGTTAGTTGCAGAAGTTCCACATGACGTCCCCCTTTGCTACAAAAATAGATAAGTTCATGTGACCTTATATTATGATTAATCAATAGGATTTGTCAAAAGACGATTCCAGTGAAAGCCCCAATGACGTAAACTGGCAGGATCGTCGAAAATGAGTAAAAATCGACCGAAAACAGGCCTGGTGTCGTTTGCTTGGAATAGGCTGCTTTTTATACAATTACTGTAGAAGTTACAAATACAAAAGGGGATAGAACATTGTTAACTCTAAACTTGTTTCTGGTTGCTGTGCTGATTTTTCTCACTGCCTTTTTCGTCGCCACCGAGTTCGCGATCGTTCGCTTGCGTTCGAGCCGGGTAGACCAGATGGTGCTGGAAGGTCGGAAAAATGCGCTTGCTGTAAAAACAGTAACCAGTAACTTGGATGGCTACTTGTCTGCGTGTCAGTTGGGAATTACGCTTACCGCACTGGGACTCGGGATGTTGGGAAAGCCGACGGTCGAGCAAATCTTGTACCCGCTTCTCGCTCCGTTCATGTCGGCCCAGCTTGTCGGGATCATCTCGTTTATCACGGCGTACCTGCTTGTCACCTTCCTGCACGTGGTCGTTGGCGAGCTTGCTCCCAAGACGGTCGCGATCCAGAAAGCGGAATGGGTCAGCTTCGTTTGTGCCCGTCCGATCATCCTGTTCTATAAAATCATGTATCCGGCAATCTGGCTGTTGAACGGTTCCGCGACGAAATTGCTGCGACTGTTCGGGATGAAGCCCGCGAGTGAGCATGAGGAGAGCCACTCCGAAGAAGAGCTGCGCCTCATTCTCAGCGAAAGCTACGAAAGCGGAAAGATCAACCAGGCGGAGTACGGCTACGTAAACAATATTTTTAACTTTGACGAGCTACTGGCACGTGAAATCATGGTGCCGCGTACCGATATGGTGTGTCTGCATCGCACCGATTCCTTGCAAAAAATCGTGGACGTGATGAAGGAAGAACAGTACACCCGTTTTCCGGTCATCGAGGAAAGCAAAGACCAGATTGTCGGCGTGCTGAACACGAAGGAGCTGTTCCTGCGCCTGGCAGATGACAAGCAGCTTGACATCGAGAAGCTGATTCGCCCGGTAATCACGGTCTCAGAAGCGACTCCGGTCAAGGACCTGCTGAAGATCATGCAGAAAAAAGGAACGCATATCGCAGTGCTGGTTGACGAGTACGGGGGTACATCCGGAATGGTCACGATCGAAGACATCCTGGAGGAGATCGTCGGTGAGATTCGCGACGAATTCGACAGTGAAGAGAAGGCGGAGATCGAGGTGCTGAAGGGTAACGAGCACCTGATCGTCGACGGAAAAGTGCTGCTGTCCGAAGTCAACGACCTGCTCGGCGTAGACATCGACGAAGACGAAGTGGATACGATCGGGGGATGGCTGTACAGCCAGAAGCCTGCATTGAAAGAGGGCGTGGAGTGGAGGTACGGAGATCTGTCGTTCATCATCCGCAAAAAAGAAAAACACCGTATCCGCAAAATTGAGATTCGCAAGCTGGTGCCTGAGCCACAACATCAGCTGGCGCAAACCGAGTAACCGAAAACCAAAAGAGGGTGTCCCAAGGCTTTGGCCGGACGGCCCTCTTTTTTTCGCTTGCCGAACGCGCAATGACAGATGGGATTATCGGCAATTGTGTGGTATAATTTTCTCGCCAAAATACGAATAAGGGGTATGCGAAGTGGAAAAAAAACTGATCTTCGGCCATAAAAATCCGGATACCGATTCGATTTGCTCCGCATTAGTCTATGCGGACCTGAAAACAAAGCTCGGCGACAACGTAGAGCCTGTCCGTCTGGGCACGGTCAATTCCGAGACGCAGTTTGTCCTCGATTACTTCCAGGTACAGGCGCCTCGCCAGGTGGAGACTGTCGCAAACGAAGTCAAAGAAGTGATCCTCGTCGACCACAATGAGCGTCAGCAGAGCGCGTCTGACATCGAGCAGGTGCAGGTAGTGGAAGTCATCGACCACCACCGCGTAGCCAACTTCGAGACAGCCAATCCGCTCTACTTCCGCGCGGAGCCAGTGGGCTGCACGACGACGATCCTGAACAAGCTGTACAAGGAAAACGGAGTTGAGGTACCGAAGCAAATCGCCGGTCTGATGCTGTCTGCGATCATTTCCGACACGCTGCTGCTGAAATCGCCTACCTGCACCGAGCAGGACGTGAAAGCAGCGCATGAGCTTGCTGCTATCGCAGGCGTCGAGCTGGAAACGTACGGCTTGTCCATGCTGAAAGCGGGTGCTGACCTGAGCGACAAAACGATTGCGCAGTTGATCTCGCTGGACGCCAAGGAATTCCAGATGGGCAACGCCAAAGTCGAGATCGCCCAAGTCAACGCAGTCGACGTCAACGATGTGCTGGCTCGCCAGGATGAGCTGGAAGCGGCTTTGTCTGCGATTATCGCAGAAAAAGGGCTCGATCTGTTCGTCTTCGTCGTCACCGACATCCTGAACAACGACTCCTACGCGGTTGCCCTGGGCAGTGCGGCACACGCTGTGGAAAAAGCCTACAACGTCAAACTGGAGGGCAACAAAGCGCTGCTCAAAGGTGTCGTCTCCCGCAAAAAGCAAATCGTCCCGGTCTTGACCGAAACTTTTCAATCGCTGTAAGCAAACGACAATGACAACAGGAAGCTGCCGTACGTGAGGATACGGCAGCTTTTTTCCAACGTAAATACGCGTGTTTCCGCGAAAACGCTGGACAAGGAGGAAGGAATGTGGAAGAGAAAGTAGCTGGCAAAGAACCAATCGATCTGGGAAAGCGCGTCTGGCTCATCGACGGCTATGACAGTGGACTGCCTGAACGAACGGGGATTTATGTCATTGAAGAAGAGGAGCTGACGCTCGTCGAGACAGGACCTAGCCCGTCTGTTCCCTACATACGAGCCGGCCTGGAGCGGCTCGGCTACACGCTGGAGCAAGTGAAGTACATCATTCTCACCCATATTCACCTGGATCACGCAGGAGGAGCAGGTCTGCTGCTCGCGGACTGCCCGAATGCAACCATCGTCGCGCATCCCAAGGCAGTACGCCACCTCGTCGATCCGACGCGCCTGATCGCAGGGGCACAGGCGGTCTACGGGGCGTTGTTCGATTCCTTGTTTGCTCCGATCGTTGCCGTGCCGCAGGAGCGGATTGTTGCCAAGCATGACGGCGAAACCTTGCAGATTGGTCCTGCCTGCACACTTCAGTTTTTGGATACGCCGGGACATGCCAACCACCATTTCAGCATCTACGATCCGGTGAGCAACGGCATGTTTACGGGGGATACAGCGGGTGTGTACTACTGCCAGTTGGCGCGCGAAGGCGTTCCGTTTTTCCTCCCGTCCACGTCACCCAATCAGTTTGATCCGGACAAGATGCGAAGCGCGATTGCCCGCTACCGCGAGATGAAGCTCGATCGGCTGTACTTCGGCCATTTCGGCATGAGCGAGCAGGTCGAAGAAGCGTATCGCCAGGTGCTCCGCTGGCTGCCGATCTTCGTCGAGGAAGGCGAAAAGGCGTACGCCGCCGGACGCGGATACGAGCAGCTGCGCGACAGCCTGTTCGCGCGCGTGAAAGATGAGCTGCGGCAGCAGGGCGTCGACGAGGAGCACGAGCTGTTTTCCTATATCCGCATCGATGCGGAAGTCAGCGCCATGGGTCTGCTCGATTATATGCAGAAACGAGAAGCGGCAAACGCACAAGCATAAGCTGCGAACTTTCGCTTGTTCTTTTTTTCCCGCAACAATGCTATGATGGTTGTATTCTGCAAAAACGATCAGCAATGCCAACCAACATCATAGTGGTACAGTCGACAGGTGCCTCGTTGCCAGACGAGGTGAAAAGGGAAGCCGGTGCAAATCCGGCGCGGTCCCGCCACTGTAAAACGGGTAGCGCTTTCGCAAACCACTGTTTCCAAGCTGAAACGGGAAGGGGAGGGCGTCTGACACCCGCAAGCCAGGAGACCTGCCTGTCGAATATCGCGCGTTCCTTCGCGGAAAGGAGCGGCCGAATCAGGATGCCTGAAAAGCCGACCCTTTGTATGTCCATTTTGGATTCAAAGGGTTTTTCTTTTGTGCGAACGCAACCACAATGAGCAAAAAGGCAAGGGAAGGAAGAATGTACGATGAAAAGGCTTCGCAAATGGTTCATACCCGCGCTGGTGATCCTGTATTTGACAGGCTGCAGCGGCACGAGTCAGGTAACCACCCCTCAGCCTGAGACGAATCAGGGCACCCAGCAAGCGGCGGAATCTGCCGGAGAGACAGAACGCAAGACCGTCTACCCGCTGACGATCACCGATGCGACGGGCAACGAAATTACGTTTGAAAAGGCCCCTGAGCGGATCGTTTCGACGTCGCCTGCCGAAACCGAGATTTTGTTTGCCCTGGGATTGGGAGAGAATGTAGTCGGTGTTTCCGATTACGACGATTATCCTGCGGAGGCGCTGGCCAAACCAAAGGTGGGCGGCGTTACTTCGCCGAATGAAGAAGCGATTCTGGAGCAAAGCCCGGATTTGGTGATCGGCGGCATCTCCATGGAGCGACCGGTTGCGCAGAAGCTGCAATCGCTCGGCTTGCCGGTATACATTACCCATCCCTCCAGCCTGGATGAAATTATGCAAAACATTTTGACTGTCGGCATCATCACCGACCGCCAGCAGCAAGCAGAAGACGTGGTAGCGCAGATGAAAGCCGACATCAAACGGGTGTCGGATGCGCTTCAGGACATACAAGCAGACGATCAAAAGAAAGTGTACATCGAATTCGCGCCCGGCTGGACAGTAGGCAAAGGCGAGTACATGGACGAGCTGATCGCCTTGGCAAAAGGGATCAACATCGCCGGCGACACCGAGGGCTGGAATCAGATCAGCGAGGAAAAGGTGCTTCTGGAAGACCCGGATGTCATCCTTTACGCGGACGGAGTGACGGATATGACGACAGGCAAGAGCCTGGATGAGATCATCCTGAACCGCAGCGGCTGGGACAAAATCACGGCGATCCAGCAAAGTCAGGTATTCGGACTGGACCAGAACATCCTCTCACGTCCGGGTCCACGCATTACACAAGGGTTGATCGAAGTGGCAAAAGCGGTTTACCCGGATCGGGTGAAGTAAATGAAACGCAGGCTCTTGGCATGGATGGGAGTAGGCGGTATCATCCTGCTGTTTTCCACCATCGCCAGCATTTCCATGGGATCGGCCAATCTGCCGCTGTCGCAGGTGTGGATGATCATCCTCCATCAGATTCCGTTTGTTGGCGATTGGGTCCCGGTCACATGGGCGGATTCGGCGGAGCAGATCGTTATGAAGGTGCGTTTTCCTCGCGTGATTCTGGCGATTTTGGTCGGTGCTTGCCTGGCGCTGGCGGGAGCCGGCTTTCAGGGAGTTCTGCGCAATCCGCTGGCTGATCCGTATACGATGGGTGTCGCCTCGGGCGCTGCAGTAGGAGCGGCTTTTTTGATTTTATTCGGGCTTCAGTTCGCTTTTTTCGGCGAGTGGGGGATTCCGATCGTCGCCTTCGTCACGGGCTGCTGCAGCTTGTGGATCGTGCTTGGCCTGGCGAGAACCGAAGGAGTCCTTCATACCGAGCGTCTGATTTTGTCTGGCGTAGTGGTGCAGGCGTTTTTGGGCTCTTTCGTCTCGCTTATGGTCTCTTTGTCCGACAAGGTCGTCAATGAGATCGTCTTCTGGCTGATGGGCAGCCTCTCGTTTCGCGGCTGGTCGTATTCGTACGTACTGGTCCCCTATTTGCTGGTCGGCTTTCTCATCCTCGTCTCCTACGCTCGTTCGCTCAACCTGTTCGCCTTGGGAGAGCGGCAGGCAGCCCATATGGGGGTACAGGTTGACCGGACGAAGCTGATCGTCCTGCTCGTCTCTACGCTTTTGACAGCGGCGGCCGTCTCGATCGCGGGGATCGTCGGCTTCGTCGGACTGGTCGTGCCGCATCTGGTGCGACTGCTCGTCGGACCTGACTATCGGATTTTGCTGCCGGTGGCCACGGTTATGGGAGGAGTGTACGTCTTGTGGGCGGATACGCTGGCCCGTATGCTGCTCAGTCCAACCGAGCTTCCGCTGGGTGTCATTACCGCTTTTCTGGGGGCGCCGTTCTTTGCCTACCTGCTGAAACGAAACAAACGGAACAGGGAGTGGATCGGACGATGATCCGGGTAGACCAACTGGGCAAACGATACATGCACAAAACCGTGCTGCAGGCTGTGACATTTCACGTCGACAAGGGCGAGTTTTTTGGCGTCATCGGTCCGAATGGAAGCGGCAAGTCGACGCTTGTGCAGATCATGTCCGGCCTGATCCGGGGTGATGAGGGCACGGTGGCGATCGACGGGAAAAACATCGAGCGCTATTCGCGCAAGGAGCTGGCGCGCATCCTGGCTGTTCTCGAACAGGAGACGTTGCCGCCGGTCGGTTTTCAGGTGCGTGAAGTGCTGGAAATGGGAAGGTTTCCGTACCAGAACTGGCTCGGCGAAGAGCGGGAGGACGCCGGAGCGCTCGTGGATGAGATCGTGTCCTTGCTGGAGCTTGAAGATTTGCAGCACCGCACCTTGGACCGCTTGAGCGGCGGGGAAAAGCAGCGTGTTGCCTTAGGCAAGGCGCTGGTCCAAAAGCCGCGTATTCTGCTGCTCGACGAACCGACGACGTATCTGGACATCGGCTATCAAATTCAGTTGATGGATATCGTCCGAAGCTGGCAGCGGACGACGGGAGTTACGGTCGTCGCCGTGTTGCACGACCTGAATCTGGCTTCGCTTTACTGTGATCGCCTGCTGCTGTTGAACCAGGGCAGACAGGTCGAGACAGGCAGACCGGACGACATCCTGCAAAGCGGCCTGATTGAAGACGTGTACGGGACGCGTCCGATTGTGTTGGAGCATCCCGTTCACCATCTGCCGCAAATCATGCTGCGCGCCGGTGAATGACGAGTCATCGGACCTGGCAGCGAGCAAAAGGGGGAGATGCCAGATGGCAATCTTGGTGACTGGAGGGGCGCGCAGCGGAAAAAGCTCGTTTGCCGAATCGTATGCAGCCCACTTGGGCAAGCGGGGCATCTATATCGCGACGTCACCTGTGTTCGACGATGAACTGGAAAGCCGCGTCCGTCTGCATCGGCAGCGGCGCGACCAATCCTCCTTTTCCTGGGAGACAATAGAGGAGCAGTTTGCGCTGGACAGCCTGCTGCAGAAACTGGGCGAACGCGAGGAAGTGGCGCAAAAGGAGACGGTAGTGCTGGTCGACTGCCTGACGCTTTGGCTTTCCAACTGGCTGTTGCGGCTGGAGTATTCCTCAGGAGAAGCAGGAGTGTTGCAGCAAATCGACGCATTGCAGGAGGCGATTCGCCGCTTTCCGGGGAGCTTGTTGCTCGTCACGAACGAGGTCGGCTACGGGATCGTGCCGGAGCATGCGCTCGGGCGAATGTTCCGCGATCTGGCGGGGATCTTGAATCAGCGCACAGCCAAAGCGTGCGAACAGGTATTCCTGGTGACTGCCGGAATTCCGCTCGAAATCAAAAGCAGAGCGTTTCACATGGAGAGAAATAACAATCCAACATAAATGTCCGCGGCTCCCTGTCCGATACCAAAAGAAAGGAGGATTTCGGGAGAGGGGCACCTGCGATGACGACCAATTACTACTTTACTTGTACCAAATGCGGAACCAGAGGGGGTTCTCTCAGCAATCAGGCCTGGGGGTGGGGCAATTTTGAGATCGTCGAGAGCTTCAAATTTCTCGCCTTCCACATCAGCCACTGCGGCGAAGAATCGATCCGGGTCATCTCGGAGGAAGCGGATGATTACATCGATTTGCTTCACGACGAGTACAATCTTTTTTTGGAGGAGACCAAAAATATTTTCCCTCATTCCCGCGACTGGGAGTTTCTCGTTCGTTCACAAGAGCTGCCGACAGACGAAATCAAGCAAAAATGGGTGGATGAGCAGCGGATTCCATACCGGGACGAGCGGATGAAAGTGACGGGGAAAATCAAAGAGCTGCAGATCGTGAAGCAAGGGGCTGGCCACTACATCTACCGTGGTCAGGTGGCGTGCACGGACGGGCGACTCAGGGCAGTCCTGGCAAATGCACGCGAACTGCCCAAGTTGGAGCAATCTTATGTTATTATCGGTAAAGAACAAGCACATCCCGAATTGGGACATGTAATGGAAGTTCATAAAATGGTTCCGGTCTGATAGCTGCAGCAAAAAAACGGAGGTTGAGACAGCATGCTTGAGAAGGTAGCACGTACATTGGAAAAGGTACGGGAGCAAAATCCGTTGATACACAACATCACCAACCGGGTGGTCACCAATTTTACGGCGAACGGCCTTTTGGCTCTGGGAGCCTCTCCCGTTATGGCGCATGCCAAGGAAGAAGTTGCCGAGATGGCGAAACTGGCTGGCGCCGTAGTCCTGAACATGGGCACACCGGATGAAGCAGAGGCAGAAGCGATGGTCATCGCCGGCCAGTCCGCCAATCAGCACGGGGTTCCCGTCTTGTTTGATCCGGTTGGGGCAGGGGCTACCTCGTACCGGCTGGAGCTTGCGCGCAGAATCATGCGTGAGGTAAAAGTAGATATCGTCAGGGGAAATGCCGGTGAAATTGCCAACCTGATCGGAGAGGCGCAGCAGATGAAAGGGGTCGACTCGACGGACAGCACACAGGACATCGACCAAATGGCGGTAAAAGCAGCCGAGCAGTTGGGTACAATCGTCGCGGTTACCGGTAAAGTAGACATCATTACAGATGGACGTACAGTGTACCGCATCGAAAACGGCGATCCGATTCTGACGAAGGTAACAGGGACGGGATGCTTGCTGACTTCGGTGATGGGAGCGTTTGCTGCCGTGGAGCGCGATTTTCTGACTGCTGGCGCAGCGGCTTTGGTCAGCTACGGAGTGGCTGCCGAGAAGGCAGCGCGCCATACGATCAACGAGGGGCCGGGCAGCTTCCAAATCCAGTTTGTAAACGAGCTGTCCAAAGTGACGAGCGACGATGTGAAGCGCATGGGCGCTGTTTCAGAAGTGGCGCAAGCGGTTCATTCTTGATTTTTGCATCAAGATATGGTAGACTGTTTCGTACCGAGTTGGAGCAAGACGAGTAACGTATGTGCCCTTAGCTCAGCCGGATAGAGCGTTTGACTACGAATCAAAAGGTCGGGAGTTCGAATCTCTCAGGGCACGCTCTTCTTTCTCGGTTTGCGCGGGTGTAGTTCAATGGTAGAACCCCAGCCTTCCAAGCTGGTCGCGTGGGTTCGATTCCCATCACCCGCTCCATTGTCATTTTCTCACTTTTGGCGGTGTAGCTCAGCTGGTCAGAGCGTTCGGTTCATACCCGAAAGGTCGGGGGTTCGATTCCCTCCACCGCTACCAAGTGAAGATCAGGCATGGCGGTCGTGGCGAAGGGGTTAACGCACCGGATTGTGGCTCCGGCATTCGTGGGTTCGAGTCCCATCGATCGCCCCATACAAATTCATGTGCAATCAGACAGTGTCATGCGTACAGGCAGACAATAGCAAGCCCGGCAAGGACGAGATTCGCTTGGTCCTGTGCCGGGCTTTTGTATATGTACGATTCTCCGGTCAGGTGGTTGTCATTTCTGATGCGGGACGAAGCGGCGGATGCTGTTGATCGCAGCCAGGTGAAGCCCTTCGTGAAAGATCGTGCGGACCAATACTTGAGCGATTGTGTGCATCCCTGATTCTGTAGCGGGGAATTCTTCCTCAAGCCGATGGCTGTACATGTCGCGTATCTGCCCGGGCTGTTCCGCCAGAAGCTGGCGAAGCGTGTCCAGCGAAGGCGGCGGGCTTGTCCAGTCAGCAGGCTTCGTTCCGTAGCCGAACCACTCGCGAAACCCTGCAGGCAGCGGAATCTCCTCTTTTGTCAGATGCTGGAGCCACAAGTATTGGTCCAGGTACAGGTGGCCCAAATGCCAGCGGATGTTGTTGTTGAATCCGGCAGGAATGACGTCCGCCATGCTTTCCGTGACACCATCGATCGCCCTCAATGTCTCCTCTCGATAATCCTGCACTTGCTGCAGCAGCACTGTATGCCGTTTTTCCATTTCAAGAGCTCCTCTCCTTTTTTATCTCCCTAATTTCTGTAAAATGATCCGATTTCCTGCTGATTGCTGTCAAAATGTTTCACAGCGAAAACAAGCGCACAGGACAGATCGACGTCCCGCACGCTTGTTGTAGTTGGCATATGGTTTAGTCATGCACGTTGCTGCTCTGCCGTCCCTGAGAGGAAGGCAGGAGCCGGCTCCAGGCAATCTGCGGCACGGCGATGGCAGCGAGAATCATCAGCACGCCGCCCCACTGGGTAATGGAGACAGGCTCATGCAGGACAAAGCTGGCGATCAGCACGACGGCTGGCAGTTCCATCGCGCTCAGCATCGTCACCAAGCCATTGCCGAGGCGGGGAACACTGACAGCCAGGCAGTAGATCGGAATGACCGAACCAAAGAAGGCGACGAGCAACGCGTACGGCAACATTCCCTCCAGCAGCCTGCCGTTCCACAAATACGAGGGCGGGTAGACAAAGGAAAGCATAATGGCCGCCATGCCGATGGAAACTGCACTGCGCAAAAACGGGTTCATCGCCGGAGCGAGCCGACCGTTCAGGAAAATGACAGTAGCAAAGCTGAAACCAGCCAGCAGTCCGCTTGCCAAACCGGTCAGGCTGACGTCTTGCAGCCCGCTTTCGCCAAGCCCGCTGGCAAAAAAGGTTCCGCCACTCAACATTACGAGGGAAATCCAGGTGGCACGATCCGGCCACTTTCGTGTGGAAATTGATTCCAGAAACACGCCAAACCAGGTAAACTGAAAGAACAGGACGATAGCCAGCGAGGCGGACACTTCGCTTACCGCCTGGTGGTACAAAACGCTCGCCAGCGCCATCACCAGGCTGACCGGAGCGAGCAGTAAGAGATGGCGAATACGAATTGACTCCCGCGACAGAAAGAAGGCGAAAGATGCCATGATGATGCCGCCAAACCAAAGTTGGCCGCTGCTCAATTCACCAGGTGTAAAGCCTGCTGCAAATCCGCGTTTCATTGCCAAGGACAAGATTCCGTAGCTGCAGGCACCGAACAAGACGAGCAGGACATAGCGCCAGTTTTTGATCATTGTTTTTCGACCTTTCTCGTATAAAAAAGAAGTGAATCTATTGTACTATAGAGATAAAATTG
This sequence comes from Brevibacillus sp. TJ4, assembly GCF_044627595.2. Taxonomy (NCBI): domain Bacteria; kingdom Bacillati; phylum Bacillota; class Bacilli; order Caryophanales; family Paenibacillaceae; genus Brevibacillus; species Brevibacillus sp. TJ4. Next base: position 1,372,531 of record NZ_CP185865.1, read on the forward strand.
CTACAATTAAAAATTAGTCAACTTTAACTTAGTGCAGTGGTAGTGAAATAACAGAGAGACGTGGAGGCAAGAGTAATGAAACGGGGAATACTGTACGCTGTAATTGCGTACCTGGCATGGGGCTTGCTTCCGTTGTACTGGAATTTGTTTCAGTCGATGGGGGCCTTGGAAATATTGGCCCACCGCATTGTATGGTCATTCGTGTTTGTTGCCGTCATTTTGACGATTTCCAGGCGCTGGCGCCAATTGCGCAGTTCTTTGCCTGACATCAAAAGCAAAATTGCGATGCTCGTCTGCTCGCTGACCATCAGTGCCAACTGGCTGATTTTCATATGGGCCGTTACCAACGGCAAAGTGATGGAGACGAGTCTTGGCTACTACATGAATCCGCTGATCAGCGTCTTTTTTGGCGTCCTGTTCCTCAAGGAGAGGCTCTCCAAGGGACAGTGGACTGCACTGGGACTGGCGGGAGTGGGCGTGTTGTACCTGACCTTCCAGTACGGGGTATTCCCGTGGGTGGCGCTGTCGCTTGCCTTGACGTTTGCCCTGTATGGTCTCGCGAAAAAGATGCTGCGGATGGACGGAATCATCGGCGTCACTCTGGAAACGCTTTTGGTCACACCGATCGCGCTGTTGTATCTGGGGATGCTGCAGACACAGGGAACAGACGTGGCCTGGTCGATGGATGGCTGGAAAATTGTTCTCTTGACGCTCAGTGGAGCAGCGACAGCGCTGCCGCTGATGTGGTTTGCCGAAGCGACTAAGACCTTGCCGCTCTCCACAATCGGCTTTATCCAGTACCTCTCTCCGACGATGTCGTTGATTACAGCGGTGTTCCTGTTCGGAGAGCCGTTTACGGTCACGCATCTGATCAGCTTTACATGCATTTGGTCAGCGTTGGTCGTGTTTACGGTCAGCTCGATGAGGAAAAGAGCAGGCAGTGTATCCAACCAGACGGAAGCAGCATTGAAGAGAGAAGGATGAGCAAACAAAACAAACTCCTGGTGCAATCACTCGTACCAACGAGATGTGCCAGGAGTTTTTGCATGCTCGTATCGTTTACGCCTTGCCGCTTTGCCGGTAAGCGCCGTGGTTGGTCGGCCCTACATACTGGTTCAGGGCAAAGGAATGGCGGATGGCTTCCGTAATGAAATCTTTGGCCAAAAGCACTGCGTCGCGTACGGCACTTCCTTTTGCCAGCTCCGCACAAATCGCCGCAGAGAAGGTGCATCCGGCGCCATGCGTGAAGGTCGTGTCGAAGCGCTCGGCTTCCAGCACCTCAAATGATCTTCCGTCGAAGAAGACGTCGACTGCATGCTGATGCTGCAGCTTGCCGCCGCCTTTTACGACGACATATGCGGTACCCATTTCGTGAATGCGCTTGGCCGCTTCTTTCATGTCGTCGACGGTTTGCAGCGCCCCCATTTTGGCGAGAATCGCAGCTTCGAACAGGTTCGGGGTGGCAACAGTGGCATGCGGCAAAAGAATTTCCCGCAAGCTGTTGGCGATCTCCGGATGGAGCGCTTCGTCGGCACCTTTGCAAATCATCACCGGGTCGACGACTACGTTTTTCAGCTGGTACTGCGTGATTTTTCGCGCCGCCAGCTCGACCAGCTCTGTTGAGCCGAGCATCCCGGTTTTGGCTGCGTCTACGCCAATCCCGGAAAGAACCGTCTCGATTTGTTTTTCCAAAACGGCAACATCGATGGGAAACACTTCGTGGAACCAGCCGTTGTGCGGGTCCTGGGCGACGATGACGGTAATCGCGGTCAGCCCGAATACGCCGCGCTCCTGGAAGGTTTTCAGGTCTGCTTGCAATCCTGCTCCGCCGCTTGTGTCAGATCCTGCAATGGTCAATGCTTTCCGAATGGTCATATCTGTTTAGCTCCCTTTTTCACCGCTTGATGAACGTCAATCAGCGATAAGTAATTATGATTAGTTTCTATTGAAGAGGAAAAGTGGCAGGATGTCAACAACTTCCCATAACAGTGCAGTACACATGGGCAAATAAAAAAGCTCCCGCATGGGCGAGAGCCTTTGATTTCCAGGCGTTTGCCGTTATTTCGAAGTAGCGTGATGAAAGGAGAAACTGATTGGCATCGACATCGATTTGGAACGCTTCAGGGCAAGCTGTTTGGCTTGTTTGGCTGCTTCAAACATGCTGGGTGCCTTGATGATTTCGATCCATTGACGAGTGGTAGTTTCAAACAGAAAACGATAGATTCTCATCGCGATTCTTCGCCTCTCCTCAAGTATTTGACGTCTTCATTGTATCAAATTTTCTGAAAAACGAATGTTACAGTTATATGTAGATTCCATTAAATGAGAAAGAAAATTTTACAAAAAGCTGTTACGTTTTACCATCTTATTCGTCTATAAATAAGATATTATTTTTTTGTTTCTACAAATGGGGGAAAATGGAAATGCAAAATGCAACAGGGGAACTGACGGTCAAGGATGTTAACCACAGCTATGGGACCGGCAAGCTCAAGGTACCCGTCCTGTTTGACATCAATCTGCACATCCAGCGGGGAGAGTTCGTCTCCTTGTGCGGCTCGTCTGGCTCCGGCAAATCGACCTTGCTCAACTTGCTGGCGGGCCTGACCAAGCCGGATGAGGGCGGAATCTTTGTCAACGGGGAGGAAATCTCGCGTTACAACGAGAACCAGTTGTGCCTGTTTCGCCGCAGGTGCATGGGCTTTATTTTTCAGTCGTACAACCTCTTGCCCAATTTGACGGCGTTGGAAAATGTCGAGCTTCCGCTGATTTTTGCCGGAGAAGGCATCAAGAAAAGAAGGGAGAAAGCGACGGAGATTCTTCACCGCGTCGGGCTGGAAGGAAGAATTCACCACCGCCCCAACGAACTCAGCGGCGGGCAGCAGCAGCGGGTCAGTATCGCCCGTGCGCTGGTCAACGAACCGAGCATCATCCTCGCCGATGAGCCGACGGGAAATCTGGACAGCAAGACCGAGCTGGAAATTCTGGGACTGATGCGGGAGATGAACAAGGAGAACGGAACGACGTTTATCATTGTTACACATGAGCAGGAAGTGGCGGAGCGCTCCGACCGGGTTATCTACATGCAGGATGGGCGCATTGTACAAAAAAGGACAAGACCTGCGTAGGAAAGGTATGGGGTGAACAACAGTGAAATGGATAGACTCATTTCGCATCGTCTGGAGAAACCTGTGGCGGATGAAGCTCCGCACAGCGCTTACCTCCGTCGGTGTGATGATCGGCACGGCTGCGATCGTAGCAATGATGGCATTGAGTATCGGCCTGAAGGATAATGCGGTAAAAAGCCTGGAAAGTTGGGGCAGTTTGACAGAGATGGATGTCGCTCCGCTGTACTGGATTCCCGAAGAAGACCGGATGATCCCGGAAGACGAGCGCAAGAAGCTGAATGCGGCGGCGGTGCAGGAATTGAAGGCAATCCCCGGCATCGCGGCGGTGATGCCGATCAAACGCATGTACGAAAATACGAGGCTGGAAGTAGGCAGGCGGCAAGGCTACGTCGATCTCATTGGTGTAGACGTGCGGGAATCGGCGGACTACCGGAAAAACGACGTGGAAAAAGGGACGTATTTGAGCGGGTCGCCGCAGGAAATCGTCGTCGGCGCTGCTGTCGCCAGCAATTTGCGCGACGAGGAAAGAGAACAGCGGGAAGCGCGGCGCCGCAACGCTGGCGGCAATCAGCAGGAAATGTGGGAAATGCCTTCTCCGATGGGAGGCGGCACGCCTACAGCCTTCAACCTCGTAGACAAGGCAGCGACACTGGTCGTGACGCGGGAGTACCGGCTCAATGACGAGCCGAAGTTTGAGAAGAAGGAAATTCGCGTACGGATTGTCGGGCAATTGTACCCGTCCGAAAACGGTCGTGATTCCCATTCGGTCTACGTGCCGCTGCCGCTGGTCATGGAGCTGTACGAGTGGTTGAACCGCAGCGGCGGCTTTGACGGCGGGCAAGCCCAGTCTCGTGCGCGGCAGCAGGGGAATCAGCAGAACGAGTTTGAGTTTGACCAGATTACCGTAAAAGTAGAGTCCCGTGAGCAAGTGGAGAGCGTCGTTCAAACATTGCGGGAAAAAGGCTACGACGTCTGGTCTCCAGCGCGGGAGCTGGAATCGATTAACCAATTCTTCTTCGTCATCCAGCTCGTTCTCGGTGGAATCGCTGCGATCTCCCTTCTGGTAGCGACGATCGGGATCGTCAACACGATGATCATGTCGATCCTCGAACGGACGAAAGAGATCGGGATTATGAAGGTAATTGGCGCCACCGTGTTCAATATTCGCTGGCTGTTTTTGATGGAGTCCGGATTTATCGGATTGATCGGCGGTGTTGCCGGACTGGCGATGGCCTGGGGCGCTGTCGAAATAGTGAATTACTTGGGAGAATCGGCCGGATTGCTGCAATCGATGGGCATGGGGTACGGCGGAGGCGCGGATGGCGAACAAATTCGCCTTGCCTACATTCCTACCTGGCTCGCCCTGTTTGCCATTGGCTTCTCCTTTTTGATCGGCCTGTTGGCAGGTATTTTTCCGGCGATACGCGCGTCCAGACTCAGCGCTTTGCAAGCAATACGCTCAGAATAATAGAAATGTGGGGAAAAGCAGATGAATAAGAAAAAATGGATCATTATAGCATTGGCAGCCGTCGTTCTGGGAGGCGGGGGCTACGCCGGCTATCAAGGGTTCTTTGCCAGTAAACCGGATGCGGATGACACGTTCATGGAGGAGCCGGCCTATCCGACAGCAGCCGTCGAGCTGGGCGACGTGACACAGACGATCTTCGCCCCCGGCACGGTAGAAGCGAAGGCACGGGAGGAGGTTCGTCCCGAGGTCAGCGGCAAGGTGGAGAGGCTGCTCGTTCAGGAAGGGCAGACAGTGAGCAAGGGAGACGTCCTGTTTACACTCGATGGGACCGACGACATGCTCGAAATCGAGAAACTCGAGCTGGCGATCACCCGCGCCGAAAAAGACCTGGATGAACTGAAACAGAAAAAAGATCGGATTATCGCAACGGAAGAAGGAAAGGTAACAGAGGTGCTGGTGCGCAAAGGCGATACCGTCACTCCGGAAAGCATCGTAGCCAAGCTGATGGTAACCGGCTATTTGAAGATCACAGGGAAATTTTCCGCTTACGAGGCAGACCAGTTCCGCGTCGGACAAAAGGTAAAGGTATTTATCACTTCGACGCTCTCTTATGTGGAAGGTACGGTCATCAAAATCGACACCACCGGAAAGAAAGAGCTGGGTCTTGGCGGCGAACACGACATCGAGGTGCTGGTGAAAAATCCGGGGGCGCTGTACGCAGGAGATCTCGGTGAAGTGCAGTATACGGATGAAAAAGGGTTGTTTTATGGCAGCCAAATCCGCATGCCGTTTGAATTCCCGGATGAGATCGAAGTCAAGGCAGGCACTCATGGAATTGTCGATAGCGTAAATATCGAAAAGGACGATCTCGTCACGATCGGGCAGGAACTGATTCGCATGGATATGACGACAGCCGGGCTGGAGCTGCGTGAGAAAGAGCTGTCGTTGATGGAGGCAAAGCTGACACTGGAGCAAAAGCGCCGGGATATTGCCAAAAAGAGAGTCGTGGCCCCGATCGGCGGCGTCATTACCAAGCTGAACGTCAAAGAGGGAGAGACGCCAACCGGCAGTGAACCGGCAGCGATCATCATGGACACCTCAACCGTCTACTTCGTCGCTGCGGTAGACGAGATGGATATTCCGAAAATCGCAATGGGGCAGCAGGTAGATGTCTACTTGACCGCCTTCGGAAATGAATTCTTCCAGGGAAAAGTCGTAGAGCTTCCCAAGGAAGGTACGGTCGAGGACAAGGATGTCCGCTTCCAGGTAAAGGTGGAACTGAGCGAAGCGTCGCAGATGAAGCACGGAATGACCGGGGACTGCGACATTTACGTAGCCCACAAAGAAGGGGTAAAACGCTTGCCGCTTAATGCCGTGGAAATCTTGGAAGCAGGCAAAGGATCGGTCATGGTGAAAGACCCGGCGTCAGGGGAGATGATGCCGAAAGAAGTAGAGATCGGCGTAGAAGGAACTGACTTCGTGGAGATTGTGGACGGCCTTGACGAAGGAGAAGAAGTCATGGTCATGGGTGGTGGCATGTACTAAAGTACGAAAAATCAATACCCGGCTGCCTTGTCGATCGCAGACAAGACGGCCGGGCTCTTTTTTGTGCAGGGTCAGTGCGGTTTTTGGGCGATGATACGAATTCTTTTGTAGTCCACGATCCACTCTCCGTCTTTGTAGAGGGCTGGACGCAAACACACTGCCACTTCTTCACATACCCGCTGGCGTTCTTCTGGATGCAGCCCAGCGAAAAAGGAATCGGCAAACGAGTCGAGCCAGTGGCGAAGTCCCTGATCTCCGTCCGGCATCTTCGTCGGGCGATCAAAATGGGAAGCCAGCGTCACGCGAAACCCTTGTCGCTCCAAAAGCGACGTGTATTCGCCAATGCTCGGAAAGTACCAGGGATTGCGCTCGTCGGCCGCGATGCCGCGCTGCGCCAATACCGTGCCCAACGCATCTACGACCTGCTGGCAATTTTCTTTGCCGCCGAATTCCGCGACAAATCGTCCACCGGGTGAAAGAGCCAGCCAGACGCTCTCGATAACTTCCTGTGGCCGCTTCATCCAGTGCAGCGCCGCATTGGAAAAGACGGCGTCAAAACGTCTTTCGCTGCGAAACGTATGTCCATCCGCTACGAAAAACGAGAGCGACTGGTATTTTTTCTTGGCTGCTGCGATCATCTCGGGGGAGAAATCGACGCCGACCACGCTGGCGCCGGCTGCGGCGATTTTCGCGGTCAAATCTCCTGTTCCGCATCCCAAATCGAGGATGTGCTCACCTGCAACAGGCTGCAGCCACTCTATCACACCACTGCCGTACTGGGAGACGAAATTCATCTTTTCATCGTACAAGCTCGCATTCCAACTGTTTTTCTGGGTCATGGAAATCCCCTCCTGAAGCCAGTGTAACCAGTTGCATGAGTATTCGTCAAATCTATAATAATTATGAATTCGATAGTTTTTAACTATATCAAAAGGGAAATAATACCTTCCCGCATTTGACAGGAGTTAGTCCGATTGTGTCGAATACTAGGCAGATAAAAATTGCCATCCAAGAAAGTGAGAGGGAATACGTGAGAAAATGGGTTGCATCTGTGCTTCTTGCCAGTCTGATGACCAGCAGTCTTTATAGCGGGATCGCTGTTTCGCCTGCTCAAGGCGCACAAAACCATGCGACAACCGGCAGCCAGCTGTCGCAGATGATCAAAAAGCCGGTACATGAGAAGATTGTCTTCAACGATTATCAGGTCGCTGGTTTAGATCTGAACGGATGGAATTGGGTGAAAAATGACGAGTTTATTTTGCCGCCTGATACGCCGCTCGATATTGACGTGACACAGGTGACGTACGGGGATGGCGATACTTTCAGCCAAAGCAAGGTGCTCCTCGACGGGATCGAGCTTTCCGAATACGCGCAAGCGATGTCCGCAGATGAGGCAGCTTTTCGCTGGCAGCTTCCGCGCTTCACCATCCCTGCCGAAAAACTGAATGCAGGTGTACATACATTGACGTTTGTCGCAACAGATGGGTACGGTCAGGAGAGTCGCGTACACGTTCTGTTTCGCGTTGAAGCCAAAAATTTCCCGCTGATCTACCCGGGTGAGGTGGCGCAAGGCGAGAAAATCCACAACGGTGAAATAGTGCCGATTTTGGGCGAAAACGGCTCCAAAAGCTTCGTCAGCAGTTTGCCGGGCGATTGGCGGCTGACGGACAAGAAGACAGGCTCCTTGATCAAGACCTTTTCCGGTTTGAAATTTACGACTGGTGTCCTGCTGGCGGGGGAGTACGAACTGTCCTTTCTCCCGGATGATCTGACTCTGTTTCCTTGGCAAGCTACACTGCGCATCGGACAGCCAACACTTTATATGGGAACGGATGAAAACGGCCAGCAGTTGGAGGACAAACAAACCATAACCGCCAAGAAGGATGCCACGACAGTCCAGCTATTTTCCACGTTTCCGGGTTCCTGGCGGGTAAGTGGAACCGGACAGACGCTGGCCGGATCGAACCAGTTTGATGTAGAGTTGCCAGCGTTTCTGGCGGGCTTGACCGTCTCTGTAACCTTTGAGCCGGATCAGGGAGACGCCGCGTCCGAGGCAAAGAATCGTACGGCGATGACGGTTCAAATCAAGGTTCCGGGCACTGTCAAAGCATGCGAGACGGGGGCGGAGTCGGCAACGATGGATTTGTTGAGCCAGCAAAACAGAAGCTCCACGCTGATGATTGAGCGAAGCAATTTGCGCTCCTCGCAAGAAATTGTGAAGGTGTACCAGGACCCGATCTACGGCATCTGGCTCGGAACCGCAGCAGACCATATCGAATACGGCAGCAGCGCTGATGACGAGGAAGGACCGGGGGTATGGGCGATCAACAATGTGGTCGTCGACGATGCGAAGCTGAACTGGGATCACACCGGACTGGAATTGTCCCAGCTCGGCGTGGGAAGATATAAAATCAACTACTACAGCAAGGAAAATCCGGATCTTTCATGGTGCGGTACGATTCAATTGATCGAAGGAGCCAAGCCGAAACCTTCGGCTCCCGCATGCGAGATTGGCGATAGGGGAGAAAGCCCCGACCTGCTCCCCATGAAGCTGCATACGAAAAGCGGCAAGGAGTACACAGACGGCGATCGGATTGAAGTAGATTCTCGTTCACTGGAAGACCTGGAGGAGTTGACGCTGTCATCAACCCACGCCGCATTCAAAGGAATGAAAAAGGTGAAGAGGGAAAAGGACAAGGAGGACCGACGCTTCCTGTATGTGGCGGACACCGTATGGGAGTACGGAAATGTGCCGTTTGGAGCGAGACATGTTTTCGGCACCTCCCCGATTTTCTCCTCCAACGAAGTCGTCGTCTCCTATGAAGGGGAAAAACTCACGACGATTCGGCCAAGCCGAAAGGAAGATGAAGTGCCCGGAGGACGTGACACGCTCAATCTGCAATCCATCATCGAACGGGATGGACGCAAGGGGGAATATACGGTCGAAGTCATCAACTACATGACCTACCTCCAATGCAGTGTCGTCTCCTCTTCTCGTTCCTACTCCAAAGAGGTGACGGAAGAAGAAGAGGAGCAGCGGCTGCTGTTTACCGTTGTAGTCGGCGAATAGCTTACCGACAGTCCAAGCCCTTGCTTGAGCGCGAGGGCCTGGACTTTTTTTGGTAGGACAGGTCAAAGCGGTCGGCCAAGCGAGTTCTAGGAGGGGTGAAGATGACAGAGGAACAGCGCGCCCTGCTGGAGAAATTCGGGTTCCACGCAGAAGGCGGATTGGTGAAACATAAGAAGATGGGAATCGTAAAAAAAGAAGAAGAGTTCGCATGCTTTTTCACGGAGGCGGAGCTTCGTGATTTTATCCGTGAACTGTTGCGAAACCAGTGCAAGTGGAAGCGGGCCGACGCAGACAGCTGAATCATGCAAGAGAAGTGGAGGCAAGAAATGGAGACAAGAGAACAATTGCTTCGGTCGCTGGCTGAAGTAGAGGCGTGGGAGAAGGCGCAAAATGATTTGTGGTTTTGGGAAAAGCTGGGGAGACTGCCGTTCGTTCTGCTCGACCGGGTCACGCCGGCATTCATCCGCGAAAAGCTTGGAATGGCAGTCGATGAGCTGGCCGCCTTTCTCGAGACAGGCGGGAAGTACCTGATTCAGGATCAAGCCGTATACAGCCGGTTTCGCAGCAAAGCAGACCCGCTTCAGCAGGCCAGCTACGGCGCGACGACGGTTGCTGACAGTCCGCTTTCGCTGATGAACGAAGTAGCCAATGAGTTGCGGGATTCACGCGCTACCTTTGCCACTGTACAGGGAGCCACGACAGGGATCGGCGGCTTGTTTACGCTTGCGATCGACATTCCCTTGCTCTTGGGGACCTCGTTGAAAATCCTGCAAGAAATGGCGCTGTGCTACGGCTATCGGCCAGAGGAGAAGCGCGAGCGGCTGTTTATCGTCAAATGTCTGCAATTCGCCTCTGCCGACATCGTAGGCAAAAAGGCCATCCTCGACGAGCTTTCGCGCTTTGACGATCCTGCTGCGCAAAAGGATGTAGTCGCCCAACTGCAAGGATGGCGTGAGGTAGTGCTGACCTACACGGAGAATTTTGGCTGGAAAAAGCTGTTTCAGCTTGTTCCGATCGCTGGCATGCTGTTTGGCGCCTATATCAATCGCTCTACAGTCCAGGACGTCGCCGAAGCCGGAATGATGCTGTACCGCAAGCGGCGGATTCTGGAGCGGCTCAAGTAAATTCTTCTGCTGTCATGGCATAGATAAGATGGTCTTCCCATACGGCGTTTATTTGCAGGTAGCGCAACGAAAGTCCTTCCTGGCGAAAACCGTTCTTCTCGAGCACGCGGATCGAAGCCGTGTTTCGCGGCATGACCCCCGCCTGGACGCGGTGCAAGCCGGCTTCACCGAAGGCAAAGGAGAGCGCCAACTGCACGGCCGTGGACATGTATCCCTTGCCGTTGTGCGTCTGATCGAGAAAGTAGCCGATTGTCGCGTTTTGCCAGGCACCGCGGACGACGTTGGCCAAAGCGACCCGTCCGATCAGCTCGTCGGTGGCCGAGAGGTATATGCCAAAGGCGAAGCCGGTGCCGGCAGCAAATTCCCGTTCGGCCTGCTGCATCAGTTCGTACTGTCCGTCATAGGTGAAATAGGATGCGCTGCGGATCGGTTCGAACGGCTGCAAAAATTCGCGGTTTCGGATACGAAGCGACAAAAGCTGCTCAGTGTCGCTCGTACCCATCGGACGCAATGCAATGTCATCTGTTTGCAATGGGCGCATACAATCACTCCTTACAGGAAAATGAGCAGGCATTTTCGATCATACCACGTAAAATTGTTGGAAAATAGAGTGTTTACTCACTATACTGATAACAAGAAACAAGTTGCCACATCTTGTGGAATTTGATAGAGTAAGATGAAATTCGGATAATGAATCTAAATAGAGGTGCACAGAGGATGAGTACTTTTTTTGCAGGCTGTCAGGGGACAGGAAAAAAGGAAAGGCTGAAGTGCCGAAGCTTGTGCCGCTCCCCTGAAGCGCAGAGGCTGGGATTGACGTGAAGAACCAAAATCCTGTCATGGAAGGCAGCAGCCTTTCGTGGAGCGCTATTTACGATTTGCTTGCGAGAGAATCAAAAGCAATGGGATAGCGAATGCTACTCATTGCTTTTCAATGTTAAAAAGGAGGATTTCCCAGTGAACATGATGGATGCACATGAAATTATCGCGTTTATTCAGAAAAGCGAAAAGAAAACCCCGGTCAAGCTGTACATAAAAGGTGAGCTCGACGGGATCGACTTCGGCGCCAATGCCAAGGCGTTTATTACAGGCAATACCGGCGTCGTGTTTGGCGAGTGGAAGGAAATAGAGCCCGTACTGGCACAGCACGCAGACAAAATCGAGGACTACGTGGTGGAGAACGACCGTCGCAACTCGGCAATTCCGCTGTTGGACATGAAAGGAATCCAGGCGCGTATCGAGCCAGGCGCAATCATTCGCGACCAGGTGACGATCGGCAATAACGCTGTCATTATGATGGGCGCTTCGATCAACATCGGTGCCGTTATCGGAGAAGGAACGATGATCGACATGAACGCGGTAGTAGGCGGACGCGGCACGATTGGTAAAAATTGCCATATCGGTGCTGGCGCAGTCGTTGCCGGTGTCATCGAGCCACCATCGGCTACCCCTGTCATCATCGAAGACGATGTGCTGGTCGGAGCCAACGCGGTCATTCTCGAAGGCGTCCGTATCGGCCAGGGCTCTGTCGTTGCCGCTGGCGCGATCGTAACCCAGGACGTGCCGCCGAACGTAGTCGTAGCGGGAGCACCTGCACGCATCATCAAGGAAATCGACGACAAAACCCGTTCGAAAACAGAAATCATGCAAGAGCTGCGTCAGCTCTAAGGGAGAGAGACAGCATGGATTGGCAATCGCTCGATGAACGATACATCATCTCCACCTACAAAAGGCTGCCGATTGCAATCGACAAGGGAGAGGGCAACTACTTGTACGATACCGAGGGGAAGCGGTATCTGGATTTGTTCACCGGCCTGGCTGTAAACGTGCTGGGCCACTCCCATCCACGCATCGTGGAGGCACTGGTGGAGCAAGGCAAGAAATTTTTGCACATCTCCAACGTCTTCCTGAACCAGCCGGCGATCCGTCTCGCCCAGCGTCTGGTCGAAAACACGATCCCGGGCAAGGTGTTTTTCAGCAACTCCGGGGCAGAGGCGACAGAGGCGGCGATCAAGCTGATCCACAAGTGGACGAAGACAGAAGCACAAGGGCGCGAAGGAGTAGTCGTCCTGCGCAACAGCTTCCACGGCCGAACGCTTGGCGCCGTTCGCCTGACGCGGCAGCCGGGCGTGTACCAGGACTTCCCGCAGCCGGCTTTTCCGGTCTTTGAGCTGGAGGCCAACGATGCAGACGGATTGCGCGAGATTTGCAAGCAGGCCAAACCGGCCGCCGTATTGATGGAACCGGTTCTCGGCTCCGGCGGAGTGATTCCGCTGTCGGAGAGCTTTCTTCAAGAGGTGGAAGCGATTTGCCAGGCAGAAGGGATGCTTTTTGTCATCGATGAAATTCAGACAGGAATGGGACGCACAGGCAAGTTGTTTGCGTACCAGCATGCCGGCGTCAAGCCTGACATGATCCTGTTTGCCAAAGGCGTGGGCGGAGGCTTGCCGCTGGGCGGAGTGATTGCCGGTCCGAAGCTGATGAACCAGTTCAAACCGGGCGACCACGGGACCACGTTTGCTCCTTCGCCGCTGTCTGCGGCTTTGGGCAATGCCGTTCTGGATGAACTGCTGGACCCGACCTTCGCTGCACATGTCAACGAGGTGATCGTCTACCTCTGGGATGGCCTGGAGCAATTGCGCCAGCGTTTCCCCGATCAGCTCCAGGAGCTGCGCGGAAAAGGCATGATGGTCGGTATCCCGTTGCACATCTCGGCGGAAGAGGCCAGCCAGCTGCAGAAAAATTTGCTCGCCGAGGGAATCTTGGTGGATGTTACGCAAAAGACGATTGTCCGCCTGCTGCCGCCATTGACTCTGACAAAAGCGGATGCAGACCAGTTCCTGTCCGTCTTCGCCCGACATGTAGCGGCTTTTGCCGCCAAGGAGGCGTGAGGAATGAGCGAATCGCCTTTTGTGCAAATCCGGCGAGATCTGCACAAAATTCCCGAACCGGGCTTTCAGGAAGTAAAAACACAGCGCTATCTGCTTGACTATATCGCGCGTTTGCCGCAGGAGCGGATGGAGATCAAGACGTGGCGCACAGGTATTCTCGTGCGCCTGAACGGGACCAATCCGAAGCGCACATTTGCCTGGCGAACCGATATGGACGGTCTGCCGATCCCGGAAGAGACGACGTATCCGTTTCGCTCCGAGCATGAGGGCTTCATGCACGCCTGCGGACACGACATGCACATGGCGATTGCGGTCGGCTTGTTGACGCATTTCGCCCACCATCCGCTTGCGGACAATCTGCTGTTTGTCTTCCAGCCTGCCGAGGAAGGGCCGGGCGGAGCACAGCCGATGCTGGAGAGCGCGGAATTTGCTGCGTGGCGTCCAGACTTTATTTTTGCCCTGCACATCGCACCGGAGTATCCGGTCGGGCACATTGCCACCAAGCCAGGTTTGCTGTTCGCCAATACGTCAGAATTGTTTATCGACCTGGTCGGCAAGGGCGGACATGCGGCTTTTCCCCATAACGCCAACGACATGGTCGTAGCGGCCAGCCATCTGGTCACGCAACTGCAGTCGATCGTCGCCCGCAACATCGATCCGCTCGATTCTGCCGTCATCACAGTCGGCAAGATCGAAGGCGGCACGAAGCAGAATATCATCGCGGAAAAGGCGAGGCTGGAGGGAACGATTCGCACGTTCTCGATGGAGTCGATGCAACGGGTGAAACAGCGCATCGAATCCATGGTCAAAGGCGTCGAAGCCAGCTTTGAATGTACAGCGACGATCGACTATGGCTGTGGCTACTGCCAGGTTTTCAACGAAGAGTCGCTGACGGAAGCGTTTATCGACTGGGTGGAGCAGGATTGCCCGGACGTGACGATGATTTGCTGCAAGGAAGCGATGACCGGCGAAGATTTCGGCTACTTCCTGCGCGACATCCCCGGTTTTTTGTTCTGGCTCGGCGTGCAGACGCCATACGGCCTGCATCATGCCAAAATCGAGCCGAATGAAGAGGCGATCGAAGTTGCGATTCGCCTCGTATCGCGCTACTTCACCTGGCTGTCGGCACAGTCGGAAGCCGAGTGAGCACAGCCCGCATGAAACCGTACGATCACGTCGAGCCCGGTGCCTCTCAAGGTACCGGGCTTGTTTTTTTGCCTTTGCTCGAAATAAAAACAGACAAGTACAAAATGTGAAATCATTTGGGGCGATAAAGTCAGGTTATTCACAAGTTTTTGTGTATAAGTGGCGTTAGCCCTTTATGCGTCTGTTGTGGATAATGTGGATATTGTTGAAAAAAGTTCTGAATCAAGCACAACTATTTTCCGTTATGGGCGTATAAGGTAATGAGAAGATTTTTCGGATCAATTACGCGTCAATGCGCACACATAATGGAGGTATCACACATGAAAAAAGTATGGTTGTCTGCCCTTGTTGCCGTGGCAGTTGCGGGAGTAGGGGGAGCCACAGCACTGGGAGAAGGAGCACTGCGCATTTATTTGGACGGTGATCGCATAGCCGATGAGCTGCCATCGTCGGCTGCGAAGGCACAAGAGGACGTCATCAACAAATTGGGCGGCTTCGTCGACTACAATGCCTCTTCCGGCCGGATGGAAATCATCAAACCGAATGTGAATGTCATGGTACTCGAAGGAATTCAACAGACGAGAAACAAAACGCTCGTCTTCTCCAATCCGATCAGTGGCTACACCGACAAAGACGTACCGCGCACCTTCAACGTCTTCGTCGAGGTAGACGATGCCCCTGCTGCCAGGGAAGTGCAAATGAGACTGCAATTGATCGGTCCTGACGGCAAGACCGTAGACCGGGGGAAAGAGTGGAAGTACAACACCCAAAGAGCAAACAGCTTCTACTTCTCAGAGCCGTTCGTCTCGACCAAGCTGGAGCAGTATGGCACCTACAAAGTACAAGTACAAATGAAGTACGACGACCAGCGCAGCTATGTGACGGTGGGCGAAAACTCCTTTACAGTCGGGCGGTAAAAAAGAACTAGCCTGGATGCGTTTTCAATGGACTTGACCACATGGTATACTACATTCATAGCCTGATACATGGTTGGTGGCAAGTACAAAGGGAAAGGAACGATGGGAGCAAATGGAGACAAATCCCGCGCGATCATCCACAGACACAGAAGGCCCGAGTATACACATTGCCTGGAAGGATGAACAGTCCATCCTGGCAAAGTGGGAAATGACGAAAGAATTCGAAGAGGAAGTGGAGAGGAAGTTTGCCATTCCGTTCGCCGAATTGCCTTTCGTCCTGCGCCTTTACGATCTGACGGAACGCCAAGAGATACGCAACGACGGCAGTGACCTGTACACCGATTTTGACATCAATCACCGTTCGTCGGAGTGGGTCTTGTACGGAGTGACGCAAGGAATGTCCTGCTGCGTCGATTTAGGAATCCGCATGGTGAATGGAAGGTTCTACTCGCTGTCGAGATCTCAAATGATTTGATCAACTGTATGCTCATGGAAAAGGCTCTTTCATTGGAAAGAGCCTTTTTTGTTTATTCGCAATTGAAAAGAAACCTTTCCTGACAGGTCTTGCTAAGATGAATGGCAAAGGGGGAGACACGAATGAAAACGAGCATCGTATTCATCCATAGTGCGGGACCGCAAGAAGGGGATCAAGGAAGCAGCGGCCTGGCAGCCAGCTTGCAGGCAGCGTTCGGTTCGCAGTACGAGTGTATTTGCCCGCGCATGCCGGAACCGGAAAATCCGAGCAGTGCAGAGTGGGGGAAAAAGATTCAATCTGAACTGAAGAATCTGCAGGGAGAAGTCATCCTGATTGGTCACTCTCTGGGCGGAACCACGCTTTTCCAACATATCGCGGATGCAGGGAATATCGACCGTGTAATCGGGATGTTTCTCTTGGGCATGCCGTACTGGGGTATTGATGAAGAGTGGCAGCGAGAAGAATTCGTTTTGCCTGACCACTTCGCCATCCAAGCCCGCAAGATCGCACATCTGTACTTGTACCATAACCGTGATGACGAGATCGTTCCCCTCACACACGTGCGGCACTATGAAAAGCAGTTGCCGTTCGCCACGCTTCGCGTGCAGGATGAAGGCGGACATTTGTTTGCGAATGGCTGCCCGCAACTGGTACGCGATATAAACAGCATTTTGCAGCGTGGAGTGGACTGAACGGTTTGCGTGTACGATCTACGATTTGCCGCGCTGTTTGTCGAGCAGGCGCAGGGCTACTGCCAGCACCGCCCACACAGGCATCGGCTCATCCAGCTTGCCTAGCCACTCGGGAGACGTAATCAATCCCTCAGCCAATGCTCGCTTGCCCAATTCCGTTTTCCACGGCGGGATCGGTGCTGTCACATTGTCGTACTGCTTGAGATTGTACGCGTTGATCAGGCGGGAGAGTTTTTCTGCGTACTGCGGATCGGTCGCATATCCTGCGCTTTGCAGTGCCTGGGCGGCCGCTTCCGGGGTATTCGCCGTGACGACTTGCCGGTAATTGGGCTGGAGCAAAAATTGGGCGTGGTCGTCAAACGACTGCTGGAAGCTGGAATACGCTTTAAATTGCGAAGTCCGATCGACAGTTCGCCCGTTCTCCACTTCCTTGCTGACGATGGTTACCGAACCAGCCGGCCCGCTTCCTTTAATCCCGAACAGATTGTAGGAATAGCGGCCGGTGGCTTGGTCGACAGGCACGTTTTCCCCCCATCCGGTTTCGAGAATCGCCTGGGCAATCGTAACGGAAGGAAAAATTCCGGATTGCAGGGAGGATTGTCGGGCAGGGCCCGCGATTTGTTCGATAAACGCTTGTTGTCGGGTACTCATCCGCTCACCTCACGCATATCGATAGTATTATCGGCTACGTGAACAGGATATGGCTGGAGCGGCGAGAAGGGGAACAGGAACGGGGAAAATAGCAAAACAGCCTAACGAGTCGGCTGTTCCTAGTTTGCGGCTATGGGGAGATTTACGGTTTGCGCGGCTGAAAATACTGGACCCGTTTGTTGAACAAGTGAAGCTCACCTTTGTAATCCCGGGCCAGGTAGCGGCAAAATTCATTTGCTTTTCCTTTGTCGCCGTTCGTTGACGAGTCGGGGAGAGAGACTTGGATGTAGTGTTGCACTTTTCCGTCAACTTCTTTGGAGCCTACAGCGACGACGATCACTTTGTAGACACTGGGGTCTTTTCCGCGCAGCAGGAACCATCTGCCTTGGCCTTCCGGGCGCTCCTCCAGCATGTAAGGAAAAGCGGTATCCGCATATGACCAGCCAAGCTGCTCCCCGGTCTTTCTGGTCATCTCGATGTAGCGGTGAAATTTGGCTTTGACATCTTCAATGTCTGCTTGCGTGGCTGTCGAGCCCTCTACGAAATAAATATAAGCGGATTGCAGGTTCACGATTGCCATCACTCCTCGTACCGGAAACATTGAATTTAGTGTAGCACTGCTTCCACTCTTTGGCAATGTGCCAATTTGTCGCCAAAGCAATTGCGTGTTTATTCTGAAAAGTGTAAAATATAAATACTATTTACCACGTGATAGTGGAATGATAAAGAATCTGTGGAGGAATTGCCATGCAGGAGGTCTCAATCCGTAATGTTTTTGAAGCATTAAATACGATGCGCGCTATCGATGTGGTAAACAAGGAAGACTGGGAAAAGGCAGCCAAGGAAGCGGAGCTGGATTCCTCAGTTCAGCTCAATATTTTGTGGATTATTTACTGCTACGAAGGCGTACGTGTCACGCAGATTGCAGATTGGACCTTTTGGCATCCATCGTCGATTGTGATCCATATTAAAAAGTTGATGGATAAAGACATGGTTGCGATTGAAAAGTCAGAACTCGACGGTCGAGTCGTTCACGTCTATCCCACGGAAAAGGGCAAGCGGGTAATCGAACAAAGCCGACGCAACATTCCATCGATTTTCCGGCTTACGTACGCGTTGTCCAAGATGGAAGAGCGGTATAGCACAGCAGTAGTCGATCTCTTTTATGAATGTTTGTCCTTTGTTGCAGAGTCGCTGCACGGGGAGGAGAAGGTTCGCTGGATCCACGAAGGCGAAGACCGGGTTGTGAATCCGAAGCATCTGATCAGTTGAGCTTTTTTGAACGCGCGGTAGCTATCGGCATATGCCGTTGGTTATACTAAGAATGAAAACTTCAAACAAGGAGGGATTGCTATGGAGCATTTCGACCACCTGTACGACGAGTCGGAAAACGCCAAGGTTCGTTTTCTCGGCTTTGCGTCTGATGAAAGTCGCCACGACTTCGGGATCGTGTACTCCCACAAGTTTTATGGAAAGCCTCTGGTCATCTGTATGCAAACCGGGCAGTCTACACTCCTTTGTTCGGAGGACGCTGTGAACCCCCGCTATCTGCAGCAAGTGTTCCGGCTCCGTTCAGAACGTGAAGCCGAAGCACTCTCAGCGTTTTTTCAAGAGTATTTGCCGACTATCTCGTTTGAAGAAAATCAGTACTAGGCCACGAGCAGGAGATTTCTTCTGCTCGTTTTCTCGTTTTGCGTCAGGAGGGAGGAACGCGTGTACATCAAGCACAAATGGCTTGTCACTGACGACGACTCACAAGGGATCGTCGTGCTCGTTCACGGCACGGGAGAACACTACGGCCGCTATCAGCATGTAGGCGAGTATCTCAATCGATGCGGCTGGGATGTCTATACGGGTGATTTGCCCGGCTGGGGACGGACGAGTGGGAGAAAGGGGCATATCGATTCGTTTGCCCAGTATACCGATACCGTTCGGGCATGGGTCGAGGAGGCGTTGGAGGATGCTGCTGAAAGAAGGCCTGTTTTTTTGTTGGGACATAGTCTGGGCGGGTTGGTCGCTGTCCGTTTCATCACAGCGTACGAGCGTCGAGGCGAGCTTGCCGGGATGATTCTCAGTTCACCCTGCTTGCAGCTAAAACTGCAGGTCCCTGCTTGGAAAACGCAACTGGCCCGGCTTTTGGACACAATCTGGCCGACCTTGTCCATGGCAAATGGAATCACGCCCGAGATGGTATCGCGGGACCCAGAGGTGCAAAGGGCGTACGTCAGCGACCCCTACAATGTCCCCAAAGTAAGTGTGCGCTGGTTCCAGGAATTGCATCGGGCGATGGACGAAGCGTGGAAACAACGGAAAAAGCTGGACATCCCCCTTTTGGTGCTGCAAGCGGGAGACGACAGTTTGATCGAGTCCGCGGCGGTGGAGCGGTTTGCAACAGGGCTGCCGCATTGCACGTTCCATCTGTTTCCCGGCTTGCGGCATGAATTGTTGAACGAACCTGAAAAGAACGAAGTGATGCAGAGGATCGAAGGGTGGATGACGGCGAAGAAGAATCATTAATGTGACATACTAATTGGAAGCAAATGTGCGAAAAAACAGTATTGACCGCTAGTAATGTGACATATTATTATAAATATAACATCACATTGAATTGCAGGTTGATACGGAGGGAAGCACAAATGGGGACAATCGTGTGCCAAACGTGCGGTACGATCATTGAGCATTTTGAATCGAATCAGGTGAAAACGCTTTACGCTGTGTGTCATTGCGACACATGCAAAGACGACGAACAGCATACAAATTAATGGAAAGAATGGGACGCTTTGAAAAAGAGCGTCTCTTTTTTTTGACAAGATTTTCATTATGAAGCATAATGAAATGTAAACATAAGAAAAAAGAACCATGGGGTAGAAGGAGGACTAAACATGAAACGAAAACGCATCCAGGGGTGGCTGGCAGCGGTTATGCTGGTATCCACACTATGGAGCGGGACACCTGCACATGCTTACACGATTGGAAAAGAAGAAAAAGTTACTTCAGGCCAGCCAGAGGTAGCAAGAGCAGGGTTTGACATCAGCAAGGATTACGCTGTCTGGATTGCAGCGGGGGACAAGCAGATTACCCTGTATGATGTTGACGACGCGACAACGACGAAGATCGGTGATGCCCGCTCGACCAAGACCAGTCCGCGTGTGGACGGTTCCTATGTGGTCTGGATTGATTCGCGCAACGGAGGAGGAGACGTCTACCTCTACGATGTGCAAAGAAAGAGAGAAAGCCGCCTGTCTACAAGCTCTACAGTCGTTTCCGGCCTGGAGATCGCCGGAGATTACGTCGTATGGACCGATGAGCGCGACAAGGGTTCCGATATATACCTCTACGATATTTCACGAGAAGAGGAAATCAAAGTTTCCACCAGCGGAGAAGCAAAAAATCCGACGGTGAGCCACACTGGCTACATAGCGTGGGAAGACAAGCGCAACGGCAACTGGGACATTTACCTCTACACCATCAGCAGCAAGAAGGAAACGTCGGCTGTTCTCGGCAGAGGCGACCAAATCAATCCGTCTCTGTACCAGAGCCAATTTGTGTACGAGGACACCTCCAACGAGGAACTGTACTCCTATACGATCAGCAGCGGCCGCACTTCCAAGATGACGTCCGGATCAAAGCCGCATCTGTACCGCGATACCGTGGTGTTCCTTTCCGGTACGAGAGCGATGGCTGGCGAGGTCGGGGAAAGCAGGACGACGCGAATCAGCTCCAGCGTCTACAACCGCGATGACATGTCGCCGCGCGTGTTTGGCGATTATGTATTGTACGCAAAACGCGACAGTGACGACAAGCTGATGCTGTATATGTACGATCTGGATGAAGGCGAGGAAATCTCTATCGGCGAAGGAGCCGGAACGCCAAGCTCCCCTGACGCCTCCGATCTGTACATCGTGTATCTGTCGGACACAAGAAACGACACGAGCGTAGTCTTGTACGATGTGGAGAACAATACGAGCAGAACAATCAGCCCTGAACGCAGCAGACCGGAGCGGCCTGTGGTGAGCAACAGCTTTGCCGTTTGGTACGATAGACGCGAAAGCGGTTTGGTGGCGTACAACATCCGCAGAGACACCATGACCACGATCAGCGGAAGATCGGAAAAGCCTTCGAGAGATTTGTACGAGGTGGACGGCAAATACTTGCTGTGGGTCAATACATCTGGCCGTACCGAACTGATGCTGACAGATTTGACTACTGGCCAAGGCTCCAGCATCACTCGCTTGAGCAGTGAACCGCACAGCATTGACATTTATGAAAGATACGTTGTGTGGGTGGAAAATGAAGGGCGCAACCGAGGCAGTGTGTACCTGTATGATTTCGACCGCAAGAAACGAACGCAAATCCGCCGAAATGTTCAGGTAGAACAGGCTTCTGTCGGCGATAATTACGTCGTCTGGAGCGAATATACCGAGAGTGGCAACTGGAAGATCTACTATTACGACATCAGACGCGATCGCGTCAGTGAATTCCGCAAGCTCAACACGGGAGACCAGATCAATCCGCAGGCTTCCCGCAACATGATGATCTTCGAGGACAACAGCAGATCGGACCGAGCCAGAGATTACTACTTCGATCTGTACGAGATGGACAATGATCGTTACAGCAGCAGACTCTGGAGTGACAAAGCGAAGATGGATTCGGTGCGCATCGGCGGCAATCGGGTAGTCTGGATCGATGAGCGGGATCGCGATCCGTTTGTCTACACGCTTGCTTTTGGCAGAGCGCGCGTAGAGGACGACATTGATTTTGGCGACGATGATGGCGGTATTGATTTTGATAATTACACTGAATATTCGATGGTGGAAGTGATATTTGAGTCAGGTGCCTTTAAGAACATTGTTGTAAACAATGCCTTCGAGGATGTACACTTCGTAGCCTATCCACGGACAAATGCTGAACAGAACATGAGTATAGAAGACATACTCTATGATTCTAAAGGCTTCCAAAGATTCCTTTCAAATACTAACTGGGATGACATGGTCGTCCGCGTATACAAATAAAGCACAGGCAAGACGCAAACAGCAGGCTGCCAGGATCACGTTGATCCTTGGTAGCCTGCTGTCGTTTTTGTGTGTATGAGCCTGGTGCGATGCTGCTAGCCGGAAATGGCTGTTTGCCGCTTCACTACTTTGATCGTTTTCAGTGATTCGTCTTCTGGGCCTTGCACGGGCAAGCCGGCACGGATGTTTTCCTGGATGTACGCGATGTTTTCCTCTGTAATCACTTCACCAGGCAAGAAAATCGGAATCCCCGGAGGGTAGACCATAATAAACTCGGTAATGACCCGACCGGCCGCCTCTACCAGCGGGATCGTTTCTGTCTCTGCGTAAAAGGCGTCGCGCGGAGAGCTGGAGAGAACGGGTATACTCGGCAGGGAGATCGTCGGCTTCTCTTCCGCCTGGACGTGCGCGAACTCGATGGACAGATCGCGCAGGGCGCTTACCAGCGTTTGAATGGTTTCTTCCGTATCGCCTGCCGTGACGAAACAGAGGATGTTGTACAGGTCGCTCATTTCCACTTCGATGTTGTACTTGTCACGCAGCCAGTTCTCCACTTCCCAGCCGGTGATGCCAAGATCACGCACGTGGATCAACAGCTTCGTCGGGTCCATCGCGAACGTCGCTGGCTGGCCGAGAATTTCCCGGCCGACACAATAAATGCGCGGAATTTCGTTGATCTTTGTGCGGGCTTTCTCCGCAAGCTGCATCGCATATTCCGTCATCTGCTGGCCGTTTAGGCTCAGGTGCTGGCGTGCCATATCGAGCGAAGCAAGCAGGATGTAGGAGGTAGAAGTGGTGGTCAGCATGCTCAGCACCGTCTTCACCCGATCCACATCAACCAGACCTTCGCGGACGTTGAGAATCGAGGTTTGCGTCAGCGAACCGCCCAGCTTGTGCACACTGGTCGCGGCCATATCCGCGCCAGCCTGCATCGCAGAAATCGGCAAGTCTTCATGGAAGTGAATATGCACGCCATGTGCCTCATCGACCAGTACAGGAATACCGTGGTGATGCGCCAGCCGCACGATGCTGCGCAAATCACCTGCTATGCCGAAGTAGGTCGGGTTGATGACCAGCAGTGCCGCTGCGTCGGGATGTGCCTGCAGGGCGTTGTTCACCGCTTTTTCCGTGATGCCGTGGGAAATGCCCAGACGCTCGTCCATCACCGGATGAATGAACACGGGAATAGCGCCTGCAAAAATAATCGCCGACATGATGGATTTATGCACATTGCGCGGGACGATGATTTTGTCCCCGGGGCTGCACGTCGCCATAATCATCGCCATGATGGCACCGCTTGTACCTTGCACAGAAAAAAATGTATGGTCAGCTCCGAATGCTTCGGCAGCAAGTTCTTGCGCCTCTTTGATGATTGCCTTTGGATGGTGCAAGTCATCGAGGGGGGCGATGTTGATCAGGTCGATGGAGAGAGCATTTTCGCCGAGAAATTCGCGAAACGCCGGATGCATACCCATGCCTTTTTTATGACCCGGAATGTGAAACTGGATCGGGTTTTTCTTGGCGTGCTCCAACAACCCGCTGAACAAAGGTGTTTTCATCTGTCTCATTACGATCCCTCGCTTTACAAATCAATGGGTACAGGGGAAAAAACAAACAAATTGAGTATAGCAAAACAAGATCGGAAAGCAAGTGAATTTTTATTCAGAATACAGCGGAAACAGGAGATTTTGGCTGCAGGCGAGAACTTTGTACTACAGTGAGGTGAGGCATGCATGAAAACGAGAGTAACGGAATTGCTGCAAATCAAATATCCGGTCGTTCAGGGAGGACTCGCCTATCTGGCCTACGCAGATTTGGCAGCGGCTGTCTCCAATGCCGGCGGACTGGGGCAAATTACCGCGATGTCCTTGCCATCCGAAGACGCGCTGCGCGAGGAAATTCGCAAAGTGCGCCAGATGACGAACAAACCTTTCGGCGTCAATTTTGCCATTGGACAGCACAATCGCACCTACGAAGCGATGCTTGACGTAGCCATCGAGGAAGGCGTCCCGGTCATCTCGGTCACAGGCGGCAATCCGGAGCCGCTGATCCGCAGGCTCGACGGCACCGATGTGAAAAAGCTGGTGCTGGTCGCGTCCGTCAGACAGGCGCAAAAAGCAGAGTCGATCGGAGCGGATGCGGTGATGGCGGTCGGGCAGGAAGGCGGCGGACATCTGGGGCGCGACGATGTCGGCACATTTGTACTGATTCCCCGCGTCGTCGACTCCGTCCGGATTCCCGTGCTCGCGAGTGGCGGGATCGGCGACGGCAGAGGGATTCTCGCTGCCCTCGCTCTGGGGGCAGAGGGTGTCGAGATGGGCACGCGCTTTATCGCTACAAAGGAATGTGTCCATGCACATCCTGCCTATAAGGAAGCGATCGTAAAAGGGACGGAGCAGGATACGGCCGTGATCAAGCGAACGCTCGGTGCGCCGGGTCGGGTAGTGCGCACACCTGGCTCCGACAACATCTTGAAGCTGGAACAGCAAGGCGCAGGATACGAAGAGTTGAAGGCGTATATCAGCGGAAAAAACAATCGCACGTTTATTTATGAAGGCGATGCGCAAAACGGATTCGGCTGGGCAGGACAGGTGATCGGGCTGATCGAGGATGTTCCGCCCGTGCAGGTCTTGATTGAGCGCATGTTCCAGGAGCTGGACGACACGCTGGAGCGGCTGAAAGGTTACGGCAAGTAAGACGCTAGCGGCCTGTTACAAACAAAAAGAACAGGAATCCGCCATTTCCACAAGCAAGCGGACCTGTTCTTTTGCATATATCTTATCACACGCGGGAAGACGCTACAGATTCCGCTTCCACGCCGCTCAACCGATACAGCCTGGTCAGGACGGAGAAGGTTTCCTCCAGCCGGGCAAGAAGGGCCTCACCATCTGCGAGGATCGGGTCGTTGCGATCAATGTTGATCCCGCACAAAATTTCTGCTTTCTTTACTTGTGCCAGCCGGTCAATCAGCTTTTCCACTCCAGCTCTCCCCAGCTCTGCCTGCGGTGTGCTTTCCGGCTGCATATGATCCGGGGACCAGCGGAAATGGTCTGGAACAAATGACAAAATGTCATCGAGATGCGTGCGAAGTGCCTCGCTTACTTGCCCCTTGGCAGGCGACTCGTAAATGACGGCGAACCAGACGAACAGATGGGTTCCCCACAAGCCGACCTGAAAGTGAGGGTGCTTTTTGTAGCCTCGCTTGTCAGCAGCCCAGGCCACCCACGTATCATCTGGAGGATTCACGGTTCGACGAGCGTGCTTGGCTACGTGAACAAACATTTCGTTGCCGCAAGCAACAGAAAGGACGGGTGAAAAATGCTGGCCCAACGCCTCCAGCTTGGGGCGGATGATGGTCTTGATTGCATCCATGCGCTGGTCGAGTCCATCTATGGCAAACACATCAAAATCTTCTTGAGAAAATCCGGGAAAAACGGTCATGGCAATACCACCTCTTCATATGTACACAGTAATCAGTAGCGCATGAACAGCATAGGAACATGTGCGCTTTGTAAAGGGAGCTTGGAAAACCTCTACTATGATAGCATACCACACAGGAAAAAAATACACGCGGGAAATGAATAGCAAAACGGCAGTCTGAATAATATGATATACCACGCACTCCCTTACAGGCATTGGTTTTATCTGAGAATTCTGCCAATGGGAGGGGCCTGGATGAATCTGGGCAATGAGCTGGAGTATTTCCAACTGACAGTATGGTTTGATCGAGTCACCTTGCACGCGATGTTGAAGGCCCTCGTCGAAGCAGGGGTGAGTGTTACGTGGAAAGAATCTCCCGAGCAGTTTCACCTCCTCGTGAATACCACAGACGGTTTATCTGAATGGACGATGCGTCGGCTGAACGGTTCGTACAAACTGCAGGTGACAGGGGTGTCGATCCATGACTCCCGCGTAGCCTCGGTACTGAATCGCTTTGTCGAGCAGGCAAAAGGGCATGCGATCATTCGCAAAAGCATCGATGACGAAAGTGTGCGAATGACCTACATTCGCTACGGAGAGGCCGTCAGAATAGTGGAGATTAAAGGAGATGAGAAAACAGTGATTTATGAAAAATCGTGCAAAGTAACCATGGAGCAGGTCATTGCCGCATTGAAGCGGCGTGATTCAGAGGCGCGCATTCCTGTCTTGCGTTTGGAACTGGATTATGAGCTGGCTACGTTGTATGATGCGATACATGCAAAGGATCATCCGCAAATGAAACGATCGAAGGAACGGCTAAAACAGCTTCGCAGAGAGATGCTGCTTCTGGAAGCGTAGTGACTGGAGGATGTCAAAACGGATATGACGGAAAGCGATCGGGAGTAAAAAAGCGACTTCTCGCAAAGGAGAGAGTCGCTTTTTTACGTGGCAAGGCAAGGATTTCATCCGCTGGTGGCTTGGTGCCAGAGCGTCTGGCGCAGAATTCTTCCATGGTTTTTGGCAGACAATATTTGAACACGAGACTTGGTGAAGGTACAATAGTATAGGCTTTGCGTACGTAACTTAGCATGAGAAAGGAAGAAACGCTTCATGGAATTGTTCCTATCACAAGTCACAAACGGGCCGATCCTGCTGTTGGCGGTTGCGGCACTCAATCTGATCTTGCTGCTCATTATCGTGATTCAATATGTTCGGATCGGCCGCATACGCAAATCCATGAATCGATTGTTGACGGGGACAAGCGGGGCCAATCTGGAAGAAGGCATGCACCGGATTCTCGACCAGTTGGATGATGTGAAAAAAATGCAAAGGGACCAGCAGTTTCACATCAATCGCCTGACCCAGCGCGTCGCTTCGCAATGCAGCAATGTCGCGGTCGTCCGTTACAATGCCTTCGGGGAGATGGGGAGCGATTTCAGTTTTTCTATAGCGATTGTGGATGATGCCAAAAACGGTGTGGTGATTACCAGCATTTTCGGACGGGAAGATTCTCGCGTCTACGCCAAACCGCTGACCGCCGGAGTCTCCACCTACCCACTCTCCGAAGAGGAACAGGCTGCGATACGAAAGGCGATTGGTTCACAGATCGGTGCGTAGCATGTGGCGATAAACGGATGAAATTTGACGTATGAGAAAGAATGACGGAGTTCTTTTCTCCTCCTTAGCGCCAAACCTGGTTTTCTCGCTTATTTGCGAATATTCATCCACTATTTGCTCAAGACTTTTTATTAGGCTTGATGTATAATTAGTACTGTCAAGGATGTCTGTTTTGCAAATACGAAAAGTAGGTGATCCGCCTTCAATTCCCAAATCGATACTCGATTCCCGGGGCAAGGCCAGGTTCAACAACATTCTTTCGTTGACACTTAGCGCAACTCCTCAGCGTTGGGAAGCGGAAATGGTCACATATGGCCCATGCAAACCAAAAGAATTGAGGAGATAGTATGGCACAGCGTTTAGCAACCAATTACGCCAAGGCCTATTTTACGATGAGTGAAGAAGAGCTGGAGCAATTTGTCTCTTTGTTCACCAATGAACATATTTCCGTCGATGTTCAAGTATGCGAAAACGGTGATCGCGAAGTAATATTTACTGATAAGAGCGGGCAAATTCAACTGAATTTCCTGCGCACTGGCAATTTGTATTCTTGTGACAGTTCCTACCTGATCCGGGATGTTCAACTGGCTAACGTGATGAGAAAAGCCATGAAAGTATTTCGTGGCAAAGGAATTGTGCACCGGATTTACGATGGCTTTACGATGGTGTACCACTACGATCAAGGATCGGTAGTGAGCATCCGGGAGCTGTCGGGTGACGAAGAAACGACTGTTTTTGAAAACACCGCAGCGTATGTGTCCCGCGAGCTGGAGAGCTTGTTTCAGCAGACCGGCGGGGAGCGCCAAATCGAAGAGATTCGTCTGGAGACGGACCGCTTGCTCGATTTGCGCAACTGGGCGATGCGGGCTGCACCCAATCAGTTGGGGGCAATCGACACGCGCTTGGCGGAACTGGCGAAGAGATTGTTTGAACTGGAAGTATAAATGAAGTGAAAATGGGCGTTCTGCTACGGGCAGCGCCCATTTTTTTTGGCGGGACTCCCCGGACGCCGTACAGTATGGGAGTTGCTGGTGGTCGCACTGTTTTTTTGGATAAAAAAAGGTATTGTCAAAGTAGGCAAAAGCATGATATGTTTGTTTTCGTTGGAAACAGGATTAGGAACCAGGATTCACTGTAAAGGGTGGAGAATCAAGAGAG
This sequence comes from Brevibacillus sp. TJ4, assembly GCF_044627595.2. Taxonomy (NCBI): domain Bacteria; kingdom Bacillati; phylum Bacillota; class Bacilli; order Caryophanales; family Paenibacillaceae; genus Brevibacillus; species Brevibacillus sp. TJ4. Next base: position 1,400,842 of record NZ_CP185865.1, read on the forward strand.
AAACCGCCCCCATTAGTGAATGACGCAGGTCCTAGCGATGTTTAACATTACACTTGCTAGGAAGGGGGAACCGAAAGATGGAATACTCGACTTTCGGAAGACACGTTGCTGTTGACACATGGGGAGTTCAATTTGATTTGTTGAACGACGCAGAATTTTTGAAGAAGGAAATGATTGAGGCTGCAGAAGCCTGTGGCGCTACAGTTTTGAGCGTCCAAGCAAAGCAGTTTTCTCCTCAAGGTGCTACTGTTTTGGTTCTTCTCTCAGAAAGCCACCTGTCCATTCACACCTATCCAGAGCGTGGATTTGCTGCTTTGGACTGCTACACATGCGGGGAGACTGTTGATCCCCAAGTCGCCATTGACTACCTCGTTTCCGTGCTGAAGCCGGAAAAAACCTACGCGAAAAAGCTTGTTCGCGGAACTGGAGAATTGCAAGTAGTCGAGCCTGAAATCAAACTGGCTGAATTGGCAAGCAAGTAACCATTTTGAATCAGTATGTTCAAGAGGTGCGGAAAATCAGTCCGCACCTCTTTCTATGTGGCATAGATGCACGATGCGACAGCTGCCTGTCTGTCAGCGAGCCTGGGGGCTTCTTCCTTCTGAAAGCTGATGGAGCATGCTCGTAAAGTGATGGTCGATGGAGCCGTACGGTGCATTGGGACCGATTGGCACATTTTGTTCCCGCATCGTTGCCTGTTGATAAATGGCGGCGTTCATGGCCCGCAACTGCTGGAACATCTGCGGGTCCGAGGTGACGTAAATATTCATGTTCGGTGCGATGGCGCGGGTGGTGGAACGTACCTGGCTGCGGACGACTTCCAATTGCTGTCCCTGCAAATTGTTGCGAACGACGATCCCGACCACTGCATCCGAACCTTTGACGATCACGCTGGCACGCACGACACCCGGAACTTCGTTGGCTCCGCGGCCCAGCAGTTCGGCCATATGCTGATTGTAGCCGTTTACCGTAAACCCTTTGCGGTAGTTGTTTTCATTGACGTTCTTGGTGTATGCCGAATGCCCGTGGGCAAGGCTATTGTAAGAGCGTTGAAGCTGGGCTTGCTGCGTCTGGTCGGGGGCATGGTTCGGCTGTGCGGCATTATTGGAGCCCGCGCAACCCGCCGCTCCAAAAAGAAACAGCATGCCTGCCAGGACATATGTCCATTCTTTTTTCATCGGGACCACCTCCACCTTTAGTATGGCGCGAAGCAGACGATTTACTCCGTGGAGACCGATTTGGCATGCAAAAGCCATTGTGGTGTTGATTGCGAACTGATAATATGGAAGGTATGCAAAATAGAGGAGGTTCACATGAAGCGTCTTGACATTCGTAACATCGCCATTATTGCCCACGTTGACCACGGGAAAACCACTTTGGTCGACAAACTGTTGATTCAATCGGGCACATTCCGCAGCAACCAGCAGGTAGAAGAGCGTATGATGGACTCGAACGACCTGGAACGGGAACGCGGAATTACGATTTTGGCAAAAACAACATCGGTGAAATACAAAGAGTTCACCATCAACATTCTCGACACACCGGGGCACGCTGACTTTGGCGGCGAAGTCGAACGGATTATGAGCATGGTAGACGGTGTCCTGCTGATTGTTGATGCTTTTGAAGGGTGCATGCCGCAAACCCGGTTTGTTCTTAAAAAGGCGCTGGAAGCAAAAGTGACTCCAATCGTGGTAGTAAACAAGGTTGACCGTGACAATGCACGTCCACAGGAAGTCATTAACGAAGTGTACGACCTGTTTATCGACCTGGATGCGACAGAGGATCAACTGGAGTTCCCGATCGTATACGCTTCAGGCTTGCAGGGAATCGCCGGGCTTGAGCCAGACAAGCTGGAAGGCGACCTGCGTCCGCTCTTTGACACAATCGTGGAGCATATGCCAGCCCCTGATGCGGACGAAGCGGCTCCGCTGCAGATGCAAGTGACGATGCTCGACTACAACGACTTTTTGGGTCGTATCGGGATTGGCCGCATCTACCGCGGAACGATGAACGTCAACGACATGGTGTCCGTGACCAAACGCGACGGCTCTGTGAAGAAGATGCGCATCCAAAAGCTGTTTGGCTTTTCCGGCCTGCAACGCGTCGAGCAAAAAACGGCAAAGGCCGGAGACATCGTCGCGATTGCCGGTCTGGAAGACATCAACGTAGGGGAGACCGTGTGCGATCTGGATCATCCTGATCCGTTGCCGCTCCTGAAAATCGACGAGCCTACGCTGCAAATGACCTTCCTCGTCAACAACAGCCCGTTCGCCGGACGCGAAGGAAAGCACGTCACTTCCCGCAAGCTGCGCGACCGCTTGATGTCCGAGCTGGAGACTGATGTGTCGCTGCGCGTGGACGAGACCGATTCGCCGGACGCCTTTATCGTCTCGGGCCGTGGTGAGCTGCATCTGTCCATTCTCGTGGAAAACATGCGCCGTGAAGGCTTCGAGCTGGCTGTCTCCAAGCCGGAGGTCATCGTGCGCGAGATCGACGGACAAAAGATGGAGCCGGCAGAACTGCTGGTGATCGACGTGCCGGAAGAGTACACCGGTCCAGTCATGGAAACACTCGGTCTGCGCAAAGCGGAAATGGTGAACATGATCAACAACGGGTTTGGTCAAGTGCGCCTTGAGTTTATCATTCCTTCGCGAGGTCTGATCGGCTATCGTACCGAGTTTTTGACGATTACGCGCGGCTACGGGATGATGAACCACTCCTTCGACAGCTACCGCCCGCTGGTGCAGGGCTCTGTCGGCGGACGCCACGCAGGGGTGCTGATCTCGCATGAAACAGGAACAGCGACTACCTACGGCCTGATGTCTGTCGAGGACCGCGGTACTATGTTTATCCAGCCGGGTACGGAAGTGTACGAAGGAATGATCGTCGGCGAGCACAACCGCGACAACGATCTGACGGTAAACGTCTGCAAGGAAAAGCATGCCACCAACGTCCGCTCCGCGACCAAGGATGAGACTGTGAAGATGAAAACACCTCGTCTGCTGACGCTGGAAGAGGCGCTGGAGTATCTGAACGACGATGAACTGTGCGAAGTGACGCCGACTTCGGTGCGCCTGCGCAAAAAATACCTGAACAAATCGGACCGCGAGCGCTACGAAAAGCAAAAACGCTATGTAGCGCAAACGTAAGCGCAACACCCGATTGCGAATAGCAAAAAGCCGTTCTGCCAGAGCAGCAGAGCGGCTTTTTTGTTGCCAAGATGGTCTTTACGCTTGCAGGAGAGCTTCGATGTCGGATGCTAGTTCTTCCGGCTGCACGCGCGGATTGATACGCTTGACGACGTTCCCGTTGCGGTCGAGGAGGAATTTGCCGAAGTTCCATTCAATGTCCTGCTCTTCACCGTTTGGAGCATGTGCTTTCAAGTGCTGGTAGAGCGGGTGGGTGTCTGGACCGTTTACATCGATTTTGGCGAACATCGGAAAGCTGACGCCGTAGTTTCGTTCGCAAAACTCGGCGATTTGCGCCTCGCTGCCGGGCTCTTGTCCAGCGAACTGGTTGCAGGGGAAGCCGAGAACGGTGAAGCCTTTGTCGCGGTACCGCTCGTACAATTCCTGCAATCCCTTGTACTGCGGAGTCAGTCCGCATTGGCTGGCCGTATTGACGATCAGCAGGACATTTCCTTTGTACGGAGCAAGCGTCGTATTCTCGCCGGAAATCGTCGTTACCGCAATATCAAAAATGCTCATGTGCAATCCCGCCTTTTTGTCATTTTTGTCCATCATAGCATGTTCCGGCAACGTCAGACCAGGTGGTGGGTGCAGCCTGTACACTCTTTTTGACAGGCTATTCGCCACCTGATAAAGTGAAAGCATAGAACCTGATGTGGGAGTGGACACAGATTGAAAAACGGAACAGGAGAAATCGGCAGCGAGGTACTGGCCCCATTTCTCGTATCGCTACAGAATCAGCATCTTCCTGAGACGCCGGTGAAGGGTGAAAGCACGTACAGCAAAGCAAACATCTGCCTGCATGGCGTGGATCATCACGGCATGTTCCGGACAGAACAGGAGGTGTAAGGGATGGAATGGCTTCAACTTGCATCGACGTACGACCCCGCCAATCCGGCCCAGCTCTCGGTATACGACAGCTTTCGGGTGTGGGCGGACCAGAACCGTACGTGGATTATTTTCGTAGAATTAATTATTGTCTATTACCTCGGATTTGCCACGACAATTCGCATGCCGATTTTGAAAACAGCACTGCTGCTGATCTTCTTGTTTATCGGCTCGCTCATTTTTGCCGTGTTGGACGGTCTCTTGCCGGTGAAAAGCTCGCTTATGGTGGCGATCGCGATTCTCGTCATCGTCAAGCTGAGGGTTAAGCCGGACCCCAACCAAAGAGGAGGAGTCTCGTGAAGCGCGAAGATGCCTTGTTTAACTGGCTGCAGATTCAAATCGTCGCGGACGCTCGCCCGGATGACCGGTCGGCGCAGGATACGGCATCGTTTTTTCGGGTGATTTTGCAGGAGGACCACCAGATACAGCAACTAGCCTATCGTCGCGAACAGGACTGGTACATACTCACCGGACACACTGCCGAGGAAGCCTTGGAAAAGCGCTACCCTGCGGAGACAGTAGAAGCGCTGCTTATCGCAATCGAGAGTGAACCCCGTTACAACACGTAATGTCAGGCGGAACAAGCCCCGCATGCTTCTGTATCGTTCAGAACATGCCGGGGCTTTTTTCCTGTGAGTGCCGGTCGTGCACCGAGCGAAAAGACCTGGTTTTCTGTTTCGTGCAACCTTTTCTCCCTCCTTTCCGTCAGTGAGACAGTCATCAAACATCAGCGCTTTTTATGGGACATAAGGAGGAACAAACAGATGAAGACATTCCTGAAAAAACCGATTGTGGCGGTTGCGGCAACCGTTTGTCTGATCGGCGGGATTACACCGCTACTGGCAGATGCCAATTCTTCGGCCAGCTCAAGCTATGTAAAGGTAGTGATGAATGAGGAAGGGGACCAGGTAACGCGTTATCATCTGCGGGATCTGGCGGAAAACCATCCTGATGTGCTGAACATGCTGCTGAAAAGCCAGGCAGACCATCTGTACATCATCGTAGATGAGCTGAACCTGGATAAGCATCTGCAGACGTATATGGAAGAACAGCGAGAAGAATGGGAATCAGTGTATCAAAATCACTACAATGACATCTGGCTGGAGGTTCGCTTCAACGATGCCGAGGAGAAACAGCAAATCGTCAGTGCGGAGGCGGAATCGAAGGACGGCAAGGTATACCTCAAGGGAATTGTCACTTCACAAGTAGACCAGGTCGTGGTGACAAAGCCAAATGGCGATACGATTACCGTCAAACCGACGCGTGAACATACCTTTGCGGTCAGCTTTACCGTCGAAAAAGACAGCAAGGAGCAGTATGCGACCGTATCGGCTTACGCTGACACGCGACTGGTCGACCGCCAGAAGGTAAAGCTGGAGGTGCCGGCTGACGAAACGGCACAGCTGCACATTCACAGTCAGGCCGTACTCGACCGCAAGACAGATAAGCTGTTTGTCCGTGGTCTGGTGAAACTGGATGTCGATCAGGTCTATGTATCGTACGAGGGAGCCCGAAAGAAAGCATCTGTGAAAAAGCTGTGGGATGGCGTCGGCAGCTTCAACGTAACCGTGGATGACATCAAGACGGCCCAGACTTCCGACAAGGTGCAGCTGGAGTTGTACCGTGACGGCGAGAAAGTGGGAACGGTCGAGACCGAATTGCAATTCGTCAATGAAGACAAAAAGGAGCCCGTCTACAACTTCGCATTGACCGGAACAGCCGCTGTCATGGATGCCAAAGAGAAAAAAATACAGGTGAAGGGCGTTTTGCAAGGCTATGATCCGAAATCCAAGGCAAGTCTTGCAGTCGTCGTCCCTGCCGGCGTGAAACAAACCGTGAAGCCAAACGACAAAGGGGAGTTTGTCATCAACATCATCCTGGCGAGCAAGAACCGTTCGTTTGAGGGCGATGCAGTGAAGCTGGCCTTGTACGTCGACGGAGAACTGAAGCTGGAACAGTCGATCCCTGTTACGGTTGCGCAAAAAGAAGAGAAGGGCAAACAGCCACCAAACGGAAACGCCTATGGCTATTGGAAAAACAAGGACAAAAAATGGGATCGCGATGATGACGACGATGACGATGACGACAATGATGACGACGACGATAATGATGATGACGATGACGATGATGACGACGACAAACGCAAAGGAAAGAAAAAAGACTGACGCTTGCCTACGGTGAATGGCGATATGATTCGACGTAATCCATGATTTGGCGGATGTAGTCTCCGATGAAGGGAATCGAGAAAAAATGGGAGACGAGCGAGCCAAACACCGCCAAAACAATCGCCGTACCAATCGTTAATCCCAGCCCCCTGGCGAGTCCTGCGAGGAAATTGGTCCACAGCAGCTTGCGGGGGGCTGTATAGTTTTGCACAATATCGGCAAGACGAATATCTTCGAGAAAAAGTGCGATTTTGTCCATTCGCTGGTTTAGTTTGCGGGCTTCCTCCAACTCTGCAAGCAGTCGGTCCATTTTTTCGAGAAGACGGTCAGTCGGTGTCATTGCTTCTCCTCCTTTTCCAATATCTTTCTTTTTCCAAATGTGCTATTGCGATCCAGGCGATCGAGAGAGTAAAATAGACGCACAACCCTTTTCCGCAAAGGAGGGCAGAGGCATGTCAGAAACCATTTCGCAGACGTTGTCGGAAGACCTGTTCTCGCTTTTGCAGAACGAGCGTTTTGTCACCCTCGCCACCATTGACTACGAAACGGGTGCTCCTGCGCTGCACTCCTTGTCCTGGGCGTATGCCGTTACCCCGCAGTTGATTCGCTTTGCAGTGGACAATCGCTCCCGCATCCTGACCAACATCACAAAGCATGCCAAGGTCGCCCTTCATCTGATCGGCGCCGGATCGTCCTATGCGATAGACGGGCTGGCCACGGTGAAAACCCGCCAAATGGATAGCGTGCCGATCAAGCTGGCGATGGCAGAGATGGCGATTGTGTCAGTTCGCGACATTATGTTTTATGGTTCCCGAATCCGTGTAGAACCACAATATGAAAAAACATATGCCCAGCATGCGGCGGAAAAGCTGGATCGCCAGGTAATGACCGCGTTAAAGCAAGGCTAGATCGGTTGGGAATTTTCCAACAAAATTTTTTCAAAAAACACTTGACACAATACAGATTATTCCGATATATTTAGTGTGCATTTAACATGACAACTGAATCGCAATCTTCTTATCCAGAGAGGCGGAGGGACTGGCCCGATGATGCCCGGCAACCAATCACCTATACACGGTGTGATAGTGGTGCTAATTCCTGCAGAGTGGTGACCACTCTGAAAGATGAGAAGGGTTTGCTTACGGAGACGTAACAAAGCCTTCTTTCTTGAAGAAAGAGGGCTTTTTCATTGCCCTCGAAACAGACGAAGGGAGACAGGAACCAGATGCACGTAGAGACAAAGCTGGTACAAGCAGGAGTTGGCAGGGACGAAAAGACCGGTGCGATCAATTTTCCGGTGTACTACTCGACAGCGTACCGTCATCCGGGTGTGGGGGAAAGCACAGGGTACGACTACACGCGCACAGGGAATCCGACGCGGGAGGTGGTGGAACAAACAATTGCCGTCGCCGAAGCCGGTGATGCTGGATTTGCTTGCTCCTCAGGCATGGCCGCCATTCAGACTGTCATGGGGCTGTTCTCCCAGGGGGATCATCTCCTGGTCTCCGTCGATTTGTACGGCGGAACGTACCGTTTGTTCGAACAGCTCCTGACGCGATACGGCCTTTCCTTTACCTACATTGACATGCGCGAGACGGACCGGCTGGCGGAGGCGATTCGTCCGCAGACAAAAGCGCTGTTCATCGAGACGCCGACCAACCCGCTCATGCAGATTGCCGATCTGGCGAAGCTGGCCGACATCGCGCGGCAACACGATCTGCTGACGATCGTAGACAACACGTTTCTCACACCCTGCTGTCAACGCCCGCTGGAGCTGGGAGCGGACATCGTCCTGCACAGCGGCACCAAATACTTGGGCGGTCATAACGACGTCCTGGCCGGACTGATTGTCACCAAAGGTGCTGAGTTGACGGAAAAGGTGAAATTTTTGCACAACACGATCGGCGCAGTGTTGGGTCCGCACGAAAGCTGGCTGCTCGTGCGCGGCATGAAAACGCTGGGGTTGCGTATGGAAAGACACCAGGCCAACGCGCTGCAGATCGCCCGTGTGTTGCGCGAGCATCCTGCGGTTACAGACGTTTTTTACCCGGGATTGACCGATCATCCGGGACATGAGATCCATAATCGCCAAGCTAGCGGCTACAGCGGCATGCTGTCGTTTCGGGTTGCCTCGGCCGAGCAGGTCCAGCCGTTTTTGCAAAGCCTTGGCCTCATCTCCTTTGCGGAAAGCCTCGGCGGCGTAGAATCGCTGTGTACGTACCCGGCGACCCAGACGCATGCCGACATCCCCAAAGACATCAGGGAGGAAATCGGCGTCTGTGATCGTCTGCTGCGGCTCTCGGTCGGGATCGAACATCCAGATGATCTGATCGCCGATCTGACACAGGCTCTGGACCGCAGCCTGGCTGTTGCAGGAGGTGTTGTACGATGAATTTCGCGACGAAATTGCTGCACGGCAGCACGACCCTTGACCCGGCGACAGGCGCTTCGTCGGTTCCGATTTACCAGGCGTCGACCTTTCACCAGGCGGATCTGGAGCAGCCGGGGGCGTTTGATTACGCCCGTTCCGGCAACCCGACGCGCCAAGCATTGGAGGAGGCGATTGCCGCTTTGGAGGGAGGAGAGCGGGGATTTGCCTTCGCTTCCGGGATGGCTGCCATATCCGGGGTGTTCATGCTGTTTTCCGCTGGCGATCACATCGTCGTAGCCGAGGATGTGTACGGGGGCACCTACCGGTTTTTGACCAGAGTGTTGTCGCGCATGGGCATTGAGGTTACGTTCGTCGATACGACCAGCCTCGAAGCGGTACAGGCAGCGATTACGCCCGCGACCAAAGGGCTCTACCTGGAGACTCCCTCCAATCCGACGCTGAAGGTGACCGACCTCGAAGCCGTATGCCGGATTGCAAAGCGGCACGATCTTTTGGTCATCGTTGACAATACGTTTTTGACGCCGTACTACCAGCGTCCGCTGGAGTGGGGAGCCGATGTCGTCGTCCACAGCGCGACCAAATTCATCGGTGGCCACAGCGATGTCGTAGCGGGCCTGGCGGTGACGCGCAGCGCTTCCCTGGGGGAACAGCTCTATTTGATCCAAAACGGCATTGGAGCCGTCCTCGGCGTGCAGGACTGCTGGCTGGTAATGCGCGGGCTGAAAACATTGAAAGCCAGACTCGATGTCAGCAGCCGTTCCGCCGGACAGATCGCGTGCTGGCTGACGCAGCATCCTGCTGTAGAGAAAGTGTATTACACCGGGCTGCCGGAGCACGAAGGACATCTCGTCCAGGAACGGCAGTCGAGCGGACACGGAGCAGTGCTCTCCTTTGACGTCGGCAGCAAGGAGCGGGCGAAGCAAGTGCTGCACAATGCCCGTTTGCCGCTTGTCGCCGTCAGCCTCGGTGCTGTGGAATCGATCCTGTCTTACCCGGCGATGATGTCACATGCAGCGATGCCGCAGGAAGAACGGGAGAGCCGTGGGATTACCGACGGCCTCATCCGGCTTTCTGTCGGACTGGAAGACGTAGAGGACTTGTTGGCGGATTTGGCGCAGGCTTTGCATGACCTGCCGCCTGTGGAACTGGATACGGAAGCGAAAAAGACATTCTCCCGAGCGTAATGCTTGGGCAGAATGTCTTTTTTGGCTCATATCTCTAATGTTGGCGCGTGCGGTTGACGTCGATATCCTGGTTCCCGTGCGGTCTTGCCCTGCCGTTGTTGTTCATGCGCTGTTCGTTTTCGCGCGTCGGCTGCTGTTCGCGCTCCTCCACATGTCGTGGCATTTGCGGGATGATGCGGCCGACAATATCAGCCAGTTCTTCGGCAAAGCCGCTGACGGGACGTCCATTGCGAATGTCTGTAGCCATCTCGCGCAGGCGCTGGTTTATGTCGGCATCCGCAGTGACCGCGGCTCTCGCGCCTGCTGGGTCGGCCTTCAAAGCCTCCGCTACGGAGTATTTGATCACTCCGACCTCCGAGCGGTCGAGATGGGCGTTTACATCGATTCCGACGACCGCGTTCCTGCCGATGACGACCGCGGTTGCTCCCTTCACATTGGGAACTTTGCGAGCCAACTGGACAAGTCTGTCCGCTGTTTGCTGCGAATTTACGTGATGCCCTCGGTTGGGAGCGGTTTGCTGTACCCGCTGTGTCCGGGGCGCATTTTGATCGGGCTGTGGTGCCGCCTGATTGGCTGGCGGATTGTTGTTCGTCGTGCAAGCGGTGAGGACAAGGCAAAGGGTAAGGGTTGCAAGTACGTTCCGTTTCACAGACATTCTCCTTTTCCTGTATTTCCTTACCCGTATTGTTCTCCCGCACCCCCAATTTCATTCTGATGCCGCTCAAGACTATCTGCGGTTGAACCTACATAAACTGGTAATACATCACGTCGGCGCGAAAAAGCAACCTCCTTAAAAACTGCATATCGTAAAGAAGAAGGGTAATAGGAGGCGAGATTTTGAAGAAAATCTACGTACTGGACACCAACGTACTCCTGCAAGATCCGCGGGCAATGTTTGCCTTTGCTGACAATGAAATCGTCATACCAGCTGTCGTATTGGAAGAAATCGATTCAAAAAAGCGGTACATGGACGAAATAGGGCGGAATGCCCGGTACGTGGCACGTTTGCTGGACAGCTTTCGGGAGCACGGACACCTGCATGCCGGTGTTACCCTGGAAACGGGCGGGCTCTTTCGCGTAGAGCTGAACCACTCCTCGTTTCAGCTTTTGCAAAAGCACTTTACGGAGACGACCAATGACAACCGTATCCTGGCGGTTGCGCTGAATTTGCAAGAAGAAGAAAATCGCTCGGAAAACCCGCGCCCTGTCATCCTCGTCAGCAAGGATGCGTTGATGCGCGTAAAGGCGGACGCCCTGAACCTGAAGGCCGAAGACTTTCTCTCCGATCGGGTCGTAGGGGAGTACACGAGCCTGTACACCGGGTACCAGAAAATGCTGGTATCTTCTGATATTATCCAGAGCTATTACACGGCGCGAAAGCTGAACCTGACGGCCTGTTTTCCACAGTATCGCTTTCACCCGCATCAATTTCTCGTCTTGAAGGATGAGCTGAACCCTTCTATCTCCGCGATCGGCAAGGTCGATCCCGAAGGAAAAACGCTGGAAATGCTGATTTCCGATGATGATCCGATCTGGGGAATTCGCGCCCGCAATGTACAGCAGCGCATGGCAACGGAATTGCTGCTGCGCGACGACATTCCGCTCGTCACGATGACCGGCAAGGCTGGAACGGGCAAAACGCTTCTGGCACTCGCTGCCGGACTGCTGCAGATCGAGGACCAGCAAAAATACAAAAAGCTGCTGGTAGCACGACCGATTGTTCCACTGGGAAAAGACATCGGCTACTTGCCTGGCGAAAAGGAAGAAAAGCTGCGGCCGTGGATGCAGCCGATCTACGATAATTTGGAATATTTGTTCAACACGAAGCGTCCGGGGGATCTGGACAAGATTCTCGCGGGGATGGGCAGCCTGCAAGTGGAAGCGCTGACCTATATTCGCGGGCGCTCCATACCTGAGCAGTACATCATTATCGACGAGGCGCAAAACCTGACCAAGCATGAAGTGAAAACGATTCTGACGCGGGTGGGAGACGGCTCGAAAATTGTGCTGATGGGCGATCCTGAGCAAATCGACCATCCGTACCTGGATGAAAGCAACAACGGGCTGACCTATGTCGTCGACGTGTTCAAGGATCAGCGCATGGCCGGACATATCCGCCTGGAAAAGGGAGAGCGCAGCCTGCTGGCGCAACTGGCCGCCGACCTGCTGTAAACGACGCCCAGAAAAAGCGGGCATAAAAACGCAAAAACGGCTCATACTACAACTGTCGAGCCCGATGATTCATGGTGAAACGGCGAAAAGCCTTACAGGAGGCGAAGAACCGTGGATGGTCATGATCGTGCGAGCGACTGTAGTCGATAGGCGGAAAACCGAGTTCTTGCGGTAACTTTTCTCTACATGGAGGCTGAAGTGCCAAAGAGAATAATCGGTAATACCCCATAAGCAATTCGGGCTCGACAAGGACCGCTCCCTATTTGGGAGCGGTTTTGTTGTGGGCTTCAACACAAGCCGTTATGACATTCCGCGATGCAGCCAGCGAAGCGATACGTGATACGCCTTGGCAATTCCTTCTGCCAACTCGATGAGGCTGCTCTCCAGTACCATGACGGCCGGCGAACCGTCCGTCGCTGCGATTTCCCCAATCAGATGCTCGCGAAGCTGTTCGCGTGCTGCCCAGCGATCTTGTGCATCGCCCGCCTCTTGCTCGACAGCAAACAAAGCCACCTGCTCTGCGAATAAATACGTGCGTCCGCTTTGGCTGACAAAGCCGACATCGTCTACCCGTGCAAGCGACTCGCCCTGAGGAATGTAGAGCAGGGTCATTTCCTCCCCGAGCATTTGTGCCTTGCCGAGAATCTGCTTCAGTTCCTCACTCGCATCGGCTTCCTCTACGATAAAAAGCATCCCGTCTCGATCAAAGACATTGACACGATCGCCAATTTTATGTATGACTTGAGCATAGAAGCCGGGAAGTTTGCCTGTCGGCACTTGCATTTCCACACCGTACACGGTTTGCATCAACATCACCACCTGTAGCCTAGTATGATCGTACTTTACCAAAAAATGAAGGAGGTTCCCAGCATGAACCCGCAACTTTCCATTGAAAGCTACGCGCTTGGCGCATTTCAAACCAACGCTTACATTCTGACCAATCCGCAAACCGAAGAGAGCATCGTGATCGATCCGGGTATGGAGCCGGATGTGCTGTTGCACGCGCTGCGCGACAAAAAGGTAGTGGCAATCCTGCTGACCCACGCTCACCTCGATCACATCGGCGGGCTGAACCAGGTCCGCGCTCTGACCAATGCCCCTGTATACATACACCCGCTTGAGCAGGAGTGGCTGACCAATCCCGATCTGAACGGCTCCAGCCGCTGGAACCTGCCGGAACCGATCATCTGCCAGCCTGCTGACCATTTATTGGCTGATGGGCAAGTGCTGCACCTGGCTGGACTGTCGATTAACGTCCTGCACACACCCGGCCATTCTCCGGGAAGCTGCTCGTTTGTAATCGGTCAGATCTGCTTTGGCGGCGACGTTCTGTTTGCCCAAAGCATCGGCAGGACCGATTTGCCCGGTGGAGATTACGAGACCTTGATGAACAGCATCCATGACAAATTGTTCGAATTGGATGATGAAACCGTCGTCTATCCCGGCCATGGTCCGATGACGACGATTGATGCAGAGAAAACGTACAATCCGTTTGTGAATGGCTTGCTGCGCTAAATACACGCCTGAATCAATCAGGAAAAAGGAGCCAATTGCATGACTGGATTACGGCGTACCTGGATTATCGCGGCGATACTGGTCGCAACACTTGCCGCAGCTTGTGCCCCTCTTCGGGAAACGGCCGGGCATGGAACAGCCACCCCCGTGGCTGGCTATGTACCGGAGAAGGAAGGGGGCACAGCTCCGTCAACACAGGCTGATCCCGTGCAGCCCGATGCTTTTAAACCTGCTGACCCGTACAGCAGCACACCCGAGACGAACGAGCCAGAGAGCGGTGACACTGAAGCCGATGGAGAAGATGATTTGTCACGATTTCCCGAAGAGCGTGTGACGCTGATGGCTGTCGGCGACATCATGGTTCACGACCAGCAGTTGGAGGCGTACCGGGACGGTCAGACCGGCAGTTATGATTTCATGCCTTCCTTCGTTCACGTCAAACCGATTTTTCAGGAAGCAGATTGGGTCATCGGCAACCTGGAGACGACGCTCGCCGGAAGCGAAGCCCGCTATTCGGGGTATCCGATGTTCAACTCTCCGGAGTCGCTGGCAGTCGCCTTGAAGGAAATCGGTATGACTGCAGTCACGACTGCCAACAACCACTCGCTGGATCGCAGAGAGCAGGGAGTGCTCAAGACGATCGACCATCTGGACGAGCTGGGAATTCTTCATACCGGGACATTCGCCAGTGCGCAGGCGCGTGATGAGCCGTTGCTTCTGCAAAAAGGCGGGATAACGCTCGCCCTGCTCTCCTACACGTACGGGACCAACGGCATTCCGATTCCGGAGGGCAAATCGTACCTGGTCAACCTGATCGACCCTGCACTGATCAAGCAGGACATTGAGCAGGCGAGGCAAAAAGGGGCAGACCTGGTCGCGGTGGCGCTGCACTTCGGCAACGAATATGAGCGTCTGCCGAGCGCCATGCAGAAACAGACAGCAGAACTATGTCTCCAATTCGGGGCGGACATCATCTTGGGCTCGCACCCGCACGTTGTCCAGCCGTACGAGTGGAAGACCGTGACACGGGAGGACGGCACCGAGCATACAGGCTTCGTCGCGTACTCGCTGGGCAATTTTATTTCCGCGCAGCGGTGGGACTACAAGGATGTAGGGGTGATCCTCAAGCTCGAGTTACTCAAGGCAGGGAAAGGCGAGGTTGTGATCGAAAACGTCGAACTCATTCCTACGTACGTCTACTTTTACCGCAGCAGCGGCAAGCGCAACTACGTCATTCACCCTGTCCCGCACACATTGGAAAAATGGCGAAGCGGGGAAACAGTGCCACATCTGAGCCGGGAAGCTCTCGAGTACATGCAGAAACTGGCCGAGGAAATACCCGCGCACGTTGAGCCTGTCGTAATCGAAGAACAGCAAAAAGCCAGCTAGTCTCTCGCTGGCTTTTATTGCGGGAAAAATCCGAATTGCAGCTTCAAATGCAGCCTCAGTTGTTCGTCGGCGAGCGTCAGTCTCTCGACGAAGACGTTGGGGGAAATCAGCTCCGGGTAGAAGCCGAGGTCGTACATCTTCTCCATCTCCTCGACAGTCGCTTGCGGCAATTCAAAACCGTCGAAATGCAGGGAGTTGATGTGAAATTTCAGATGAGTGGGCGAGACGAGCTCGTAGTTGCCGGTAATTTTGAGCTGCATGTGATCGTAGCTGCCTTCGACGATGAGCTGATTGTCTTCGAAAACGAAGCGGGATTGTTCAAACAGCTCGTTTTTGCTGGCCAAAAACTGGTTGAAATCGTCCTGGGTGATCGTAAATGTATGGGAAAACAGTCCGTTGGAACGAATTCGTTCGCTCGTTGCCAGTTCCGGTACTTGCAGCATGACCTCGGAAAGCGTGGCAAAAAACTTTTGGAAAGCCGGCAGCCCGCGCTTTTGCCAGTCGATCAGCAGATGGTCCATCAACGCTTGTACACTGCTCGGATCGTCGAGCATTTGCACGTTCCGTTCCTTCTCCGCCTGAACCGCCAGCATTTCCGCCAGACGCCCTTCGTACGTCTTGCGCAGGGTAGCGAGCGTTTCCAGCCGCTCCGTCTGCTCCGTGCGCATCGCGTTCATCTTTTCCTGCTCGGTGTGATAGGCTTCCAGCCGGTTCATGTCACGCTGATACAAGAATTGATAAAAATCAAACATCAGCAATAGCTGATTGAAGTTCTCGGCTTCGAACAACAACGTCAATAAAGTGGGACGCTCCCCGGTGTAATAGGCGTGGGCGACCTTGCCGGCCTGACGCCGCAGCGCCTGTATTTTCAATTTTTGCCGCTGCAAATCTATTTCCAGACGGGCGATGTCGCTGTTTGTTTTGGCTTCTTCTGCTTTGATGCTCTGAAGCGTTCGTTCCAGCTCTTTTTGCGTGAGGTGCTGCTGCAAGATGATTTGCTCCAGCGGAACTGACTGCTCCTGTGCCGACGCAGTCACAGGCAGGGCGATGAGCAACAGGACGAGCAGAATTTTTCGCATAGTTTCACCTTTTGTCGTCGTGATCGGAAAGAGAATTACCGGGAAATGGAACTTTCCTCTCCACATTGTATGACTTCTTCTCGTATTATAGCCTTATAGGTGCGAATTTGGGTAGCAGGAGAAGTGACAAATGGACCTGATCGAAGCAATCCGGGAAGAAATCAGCAGAAGTACGGAGCGGGCAATACCATTTTCCCGCTACATGGAGCTGGCTCTCTATCACCCCGAATGGGGGTACTACACGGTAGATAGCCAGAAGGTAGGAAAAGAAGGGGACTTTTATACCAGCGCAACCGTTCATCCGGTCTTTGCGGAGACGCTGGCGGATGTCACAGCCAGGATGTGCGAGGCAGCAGGTCTTGCGTCCCCGGCACTGGTGGAGATCGGCGGAGGGACGGGGGCGATGAGTGCGGCGCTGCTCGCTCATCTGCGGGAAAACCATGCCGGGCTGTACGGGCGGATGAAGCTGGTTATGATCGAGACGAGCCCGTACCATCGCGAGCTGCAGCGGGAAAAACTGGCCGAGCACAACATCGAAAAAAGATGGTACGACTCTCTCGCGAAAGCAGCAGAAGCAGAGCGAGTCGAGGGAGTGGTGCTCTCCAATGAATGGCTGGACGCTTTTCCTGTCCACATCGCGAAAAAGGGAAACAAGGGCTGGCAGGAGCTGTGGGTCAAGTGGGAAGAGGGCAGCTTTGTCGAATCGTTTGGTGAGGTGACGGAGGAGCTGGCAGCAGAAATCGAGCGACTGAAGCTGGCCAAAGTCCCGTCCGGCGTTCGCATCGAGGTCAATACGGGGATGGAACAGGCGGCGCACGACCTCTCCCGGCTGCTGCAAAAAGGCTACGTGATCACGATAGACTACGGTGACTTGCAGGAGGAGCTGTATCACGAAAGCCGCAAAGACGGCACGCTGATGTGCTTCTATCGGCATCAGACCGGCATGAGTCCGTACGAAAACGTGGGGCGGCAGGACATAACGGCCCACGTCAATTTCAGCGCCTGGATGGAGTACGGCGAAAAGGCAGGCCTGCATACGTGCGCCTATATGCGGCAGGATCAGTTTTTGATCCGCAGCGGCCTGTTGGAAAAGGCTGTCGCCCACAATGACCGCGACCCGTTTCAGAGCGAGGCGATGAAGCGCAATCGGGCGATCAGGCAGTTGATTGATCCGGGCAGCCTGGGCGGACGGTTCCGCGTCCTGGTCCAGTCCAGACAAGTACCTCCGCATGCGCGCGACCTGTTTTGCATCTAATCCGGAAAACAAAAAAAGATGCCCGTTTGCGCGGGCATCTTTTTTGCTGTTGCATGCTGTTACATGATCATGTTCAGCAGGGCGTGATCTTGTGGACCTACCGGCATTACGAAGAACGTATAGTAGGTAAATCCGACAAATGACACGAACATGAAGCCAAAGAAAATGTTTAAGTACGTTCGCTCAGTAAGATTCAGGTAGCTGAGCGCTACAAAGAAAGCTGTCAGGGCAAAGAAAATGAGTGCCATCGGGTAAAGTTGTGCCCAGAAGGCCATCAAAGCGATTACAATCGTCCAATACCCCAAGACGCGATACATACGATCCATCCGTATCCCCCCTTTTCGCGTAATCGGCAATATTTACAAGATTCCTTTCCCATTATATAGGACAGGTGAACAAGTGTAAACGGGAAGCTATGACGGTTTTTTTAACAAGTAACTAATCGCAGCGAATCAGCGTGTAGTTACACGATTGGCAACCCTTTTGCATCGATTCGTCTTCGCGTAATTCAATGTTCCCCAAATACGTTTCAAATATTCCTGTCAAAAGGGCGTTGTGCATTTTGCATATGGAGCTGGGGTACTTCTTGGCGGAGTCGGAGAAAGTGCAATTATGCACGCGAAAGCGCAAGCATCCGTTATTGAGCAGCTCGATTTCCGGGCGCAGTCCCTGAGCGACGACCAGCCGGTTGATGTGGCCCAGCTTTTCTTCCATCGACAGCTCGGGCAGATTGATCCGCTCCTGGGCAATCGCTCGTTTTGCCATCTCGGTACCCATCCGGTAGCCCATCGTAATCAGTGCATCTTTCCCCGCCTCACCGAGTGAGAGCAGACTCTCGATCGCAATGTCGGCGAGCAACTGGTAGTCGCGTGGAGGGAATTGCAGGCTGACGACCTGGTCGGACAAAGAGTACAGGCGGCTTGGACGTCCTCCTTTGCCGCTTTTGTCTGTAACTGATATGAGGAGATTGACGTCTTCCAGCTTCGTCAAATGAAGCCTGGCCACGTTGGGGTGGATGGAAAAATGCTCGGCGATTTCCTGTACGGTAATCGGCTGTTTGCTGTTGGCCACATATTGATATATGGAAAAACGGGTGGGGTCCGCTAAAGCACTGGTTAATTTGTGAGCATCATCATATTGCACGGCCTGGTCCCCCCTTTTGGTATCAAGACATTGACAAATCACTATAAGTGTATCCGATTTTTCGCATGATGTTAAGGATGTAGTGTGTTGCCAGCCAGATATGCCCATTTCCGTTCCGATTTTTTAGATTAACTACTATTGACATAGTGTTAACTGTGCATATATAATCCGAAGTAAGAAATATTTTTATTAGCTTACTTTTATATAGTAACTTGGACTTTTATTATAATGCAACAAGCAATAAAAGGACCAGGGTTGCAAAGATATGGAACGGAGGGGTAACCAATGGCAGTTGCTGAACGTACGCGAACACAAAAAATTACGTTTTTTACGTATCCGAGCTGTACCTCATGTCGTAAGGCAAAAGCATGGTTGTCAGAAAACGGAGTGAACTACGAAGAGCGTCATTTGTTTAAAAATCCGCCGACAGCAGAAGAGCTGATGGATATCATCAAAATGACTACAAACGGGCTGGACGAGATCTTGTCGACGCGCAGCCAGCGTTTCAAAAACCTCGATGTCGACATCAATGAAATGTCGGTAAAAGAGCTGCTGGAATTGCTGAGTGAAGAGCCCCAGTTGCTCAAACGCCCGATTTTGACAGACGGAGAAAACCTGATTGTGGGCTACAACTCCTCTGCGATGAAAAATTTGCTTTCCTAAAAAAGGAGCCGGTCGGCTTCTTTTTTTTGCCTGCATAGGCTTCCCGACTGTCGCAGCCCACTTCCGGCTGGGATATAGAAAGGTTTCTTCCGTTTAAACATGTATTCGCTTGGACATACTTTTTCTAGTAGAAAGCGATTCTACAAGAGTAGGGAAAAGCATAGGATGAAGTACATCATCCTTTTTTAAGGTTACGGGAGGGACTTATTATGGTAGCTTCCAGACAAGACGCTTGGACTGAAGACGACGATCTCGTATTGGCAGAGGTTACACTGCGTCACATTCGCGAGGGTGGCACACAGTTGGCCGCGTTTGAAGAAGTCGGACAACGGCTGGGAAGGACTGCTGCTGCTTGCGGTTTTCGCTGGAACAGTTGTGTGCGCAAGCGTTACGACGCGGCGATCATGATAGCCAAGAGCCAACGCCAGCAATTGAAAAAGATGGGGAGGATCGTGACCCCTACCCCGGAAGAGGCACAAGCTGTTTCGGTGCCTTCGAAAGAACCGGTCCTGCCGCAACGTGCCTCCCAGCAGACAGGTGACGAGGAGGTGCAGATTGAAGCGGTCATTCGTTCGCTTCAGCAACACAAGGAACTGTTGCAGCGCCTCAAGCAATTGGAACAAGAGTTGGAAGGAAAAGAATTAAAAATAAAAGAATTGGCGGAAACTGCGCAACGTGCCAAGAAGGAGCTGGAGCAGGTGCAAGGGGTAAACGAGGACTACCGGGCGCTGTTGCAGATCATGGAGCGGGCTCGCAAGCTGGCCTTTTTGCAGGAAGAGGATTCGTCCAAATCTATTTTCAAAAT
Source organism: Brevibacillus sp. TJ4 (assembly GCF_044627595.2). Taxonomy (NCBI): domain Bacteria; kingdom Bacillati; phylum Bacillota; class Bacilli; order Caryophanales; family Paenibacillaceae; genus Brevibacillus; species Brevibacillus sp. TJ4. The sequence continues at coordinate 1,420,680 of NZ_CP185865.1, forward strand.
GGACGAAAACGGAAATCTGGAGCGTGTGGAGAAGTAGGACAAAATATAGATAAAAAAAGAAGCGGTAGTTCCGCTTCTTTTTTTGTGTCCGCTTGATGCGACCTAGTCCTGCAAAGCAACACCCTCAGGCAGCCATACATAAGGGTTTTCGCCGCGGTCGCGAATCGGGTTGTATTTTACAGGAGTAAAGCCCATTTTGATCCAGAAGTCGTCTGCACGACAACGGGAGTTGGTCTTGATCGGGGCGCCGAAGCTTTTTGCGTGCTTCACCAGCGCGGTTCCGTAGTCCTTTTTGCGGTAGTCGGGCAAAACCTCCAGCTTCCACAGCTCGTAGTAATCTTGAGCTGGCTGGAAGTAACGGTCGTACTTCCCATCGATTTTGTAGAGGCTCATCCGGGCCACCAACAAATCGTTGTCGTAAATGCCGTAAAAAGGAGATTCCGAGTCGTTCTCGACGATGTTTGCCTCCAGATCTTCCTTCATGGAAAGCTCCTCCAGGCCAAACTCGCGAAACTTCTGGAATTCCTCCAATGTTTTATAGTTGATTTGCAAACGCTTAACTTCAAACATGGGTTCGCCACTCCTTTCAAACGCTTTGCCTTCCACAGCCCTTTGGCTTATCTACATTATACACCATTCTGCTCATCCGGTAGAGGTTTTCTTCACGAATCGACAAATAGCCGGACAGGAAATGTTTGCGTTATCATGGTAAAAATTTAAAAATTATCCTAGAACTATGACAGCGCTCATGGCAAAATAGAAGAAGCAGCAAACGCGAATACTCGGGAAATTCCAAAGATGTGAACGCTTTCAAATGTCCTTCATACCTGAAAACAAAGGAGGTCATGTTCATGCTTATGCGTAAGGTTTTGATTGCAAACCGCGGCGAGATCGCGAGGAGAATCATTCGAACGTGCAAGGCTCACGGAATCGCGACGGTAGCTGTATATTCCGACGCTGACCGGAATATGCCGTTCGTGCGGGAAGCGGATGAAGCCTTGCACATTGGTCCGCCCCCTGTGCCGCACAGCTATTTGAATGTTGAAGCGATCATTGCGGCTGCCAAACAGAGCGGTGCAGATGCTGTTCATCCCGGGTACGGATTGCTGTCAGAAAATGAAGCCTTTGCCCGCCGCGTGCGGGATGAGGGACTGGTGTTCATCGGTCCGACACCGGAAGTGATCGGCCAGATGGGCGACAAGCTGACCGCTCGAAAGCTGATGAAGCAAGCCGGTGTCCCTGTCGTGCCGGGCAGCGAACAAGCAATTGCCACGGCGGATGAAGCGGCTGCGCTGGCGGCGGAGTTCGGCTATCCGGTGATGCTCAAGGCGAGCGCTGGCGGCGGCGGCATCGGGATGCAGATTTGCCGCGAGGAAGCAGAGCTGCATCAGGCTTTTCAGACAGCGCGCAACCGCGCCAAAGCGTACTTTGGCAATGACGACATGTACGTGGAAAAGTACGTGGAAAAGCCGCGCCACATCGAAGTGCAGATTGCCGCCGACCAGCACGGAAAGGTAATCCACCTGCTGGAACGGGAGTGCTCGATACAGCGCCGCCACCAAAAGGTGATTGAGGAAAGCCCCTCTCCCTTTTTGGACGACGCGCTGCGGGAACAGCTTTGCCAGGCTGCGGTCAGGGCAGGCGAGGCAGTCGGCTACACCGGCGTAGGGACGGTCGAGTTTATCGTCGACCAGGAGAAGCATTTTTACTTTCTGGAAATGAATACCCGCTTGCAGGTGGAACATGCGGTCACCGAAGAAATGATCGGCATGGATCTGGTCGCGCTGCAGTTGGAGATCGCCAGCGGAAAGCCGCTTACCATCCGCCAGGACGATGTAAAAGCCGTCCGGCATGCGATTGAACTGCGGGTGTACGCCGAAGATCCGGTCAGCTTTTTGCCGTCACCGGGAACGATCACCTTGTACCAGGCGCCGCGCCTGGACGATGTGCGCATCGACGACGGGGTGGAGAGCGGGACGCAGGTGACGCCGTTTTACGATCCGATGATTGCCAAGGTGATCGCCTCCGGTGCGACCCGACAAGCCGCTATCGAGCGGGCGCGTGAAGCGATCGGGCAATACATGATTACCGGAATCAAAACGAACATTCCGTTTTTGCTGGATGTGCTGCAAGACGAGCAGTTTGTCCAGGGGAACTACACGACGTGGTTTGTCCAGGAACGCATGTCTAAAACAGTGAAATAACATACGACGAAATGTCAAATAAGGAGTGGGGATTCGATGAAACAAGTAGCAGCGAATATGGCAGGAACCGTTTTTAAGGTGCTGGTGAAGGCCGGCGATCAGGTCAGCGCCGGGCAGGATGTCATCGTCCTGGAATCGATGAAGATGGAAGTGCCGATTGCCGTACAGGAGGCAGGACGGGTGAGCGAGGTCAAGGTCCGGGAGGGCGACTTCGTCAACGACGGAGATATTATCCTCGTAGTGGAGTAACCCCGTTTTTTGTATGTTTGCCAACTGAGCGCTCGCTTGGAAAGGGGGGCATAGTGCGTGAAGGTAAAAATTGTCGAAGTCGGCCCGCGCGACGGTTTGCAAAATGAAACCGAAATTTTGCCGACCGAGGTCAAGATTCAACTGATCCACAAGCTGGCTGGGGCGGGGCTCACGTCGATCGAGGCAACCTCTTTCGTCAGTCCCCGCTGGATTCCCCAACTGGCAGATGCTGAGGAAGTGCTCACGGGCATCGAGCGAAGGCCGGGAGTCGTCTACTCCGCTCTCGTCCCCAACCTGCGCGGACTGGAGCGGGCGCGGGCGAGCGGGCTGACCGAGGTCGCGGTGTTCATGTCTGCGTCCGAGACACATAATCGCAAAAACATCAACAAGTCGATCGAGGATACGTTGCCCGTTTTGCAGGAAGTCACTCGGGAAGCAATCGCCCTCGGCATGCGGGTACGCGGCTATGTATCGACCGTGTTCGGCTGTCCGTATGAAGGCAAGGTGCCGATCGAAAACAGCCGCAGGATTGTCCGGGAGCTGCTCACGATGGGCGTCTATGAGGTCTCGCTCGGCGATACGATCGGCGTGGCTACCCCCAAACAGGTGCTTGAGGTTTGCGAAGTGCTCGCCCAGGACGTGCCAACCCGGCAGTTGGCGGGTCACTTCCACAATACGAGGGGCACCGGACTGGCCAATGTACTGGCTGCGCTGGAAGCGGGCATTCGCACGTTTGACAGCTCGATTGGCGGCTTGGGCGGTTGTCCTTACGCTCCAGGGGCTGCAGGGAACATTTCCACAGAAGATTTGGTATACATGCTGCACGGCATGGACTACGACACCGGGATTGACCAGACCCGTTTGCTGGAAGCGGGCCTGTACGTCCAAAAGCAGCTCGGCCGCGAACTCGACTCCAAGGTGCTGAAGGCACACCAGGTGGCGAAGCAATTCGACGAAATAGGAGGGTGCAGATGAGCAGAGGAAATGCGGAATTGGAAGCAAAAATAGCAGAGGTCATGCGAGGCGGGGAAGACAAGTATCACGCCAAGCTCAAGGAGCAGAACAAACTGTTTGTCCGCGACCGCCTGCGCCTGTTGTTCGACGATGAGTCTTTTGTCGAGGATGGCCTGTTCGCCAATGTGCAGGCAGGCGACCTGCCGGCAGATGGTGTGGTCACGGGAATGGGCAAAATCAACGGACAGACAGTGTGCGTCATGGCCAACGACTCCACTGTGAAGGCCGGCTCCTGGGGAGCGAGAACGGTCGAAAAAATCATTCGCATTCAGGAAACTGCGGAAAAGCTGAGCGTGCCGCTTGTCTATCTCGTCGATTCGGCAGGCGCGCGGATTACCGATCAGTTGGAAATGTTCCCCGGACGCCGGGGCGCAGGACGCATTTTCTACAACCAGGTGAAGCTGTCGGGCAAAGTCCCGCAGGTGTGCATCCTGTTCGGACCGTCGGCTGCCGGCGGTGCCTACATCCCGGCTTTTTGCGACATCGTCATCATGGTCGAGGGCAACGCCAGCATGTACCTGGGCTCACCGCGCATGGCTGAAATGGTCATCGGCGAAAAGGTGACACTCGAAGAGCTCGGAGGAGCGCGGATGCATTGTTCGGTCAGCGGCTGCGGTGACGTGCTGGCCGCTACTGAGGAAGAAGCGATCAGCCAGGCGCGTGCGTACTTGAGCTTCTTTCCCGCCAACTTCGCGCAGCGCCCGCCTGTCGCATCGTCGCAGCCCCCGCTTGCGACGGCCAGACCGATCAGCGAGATCGTCCCGGAAAACCAGAACGCCCCGTTTGACATGCGCGAATTGATTACAGCGCTGGTGGATGAGGGATCGTTTTTTGAGATCAAAAAGCTGTTTGCGCAGGAACTCATCACCGGACTTGCCCGCATCGACGGCAAAGCGGTGGGGATTATCGCCAACCAGCCACGGGTAAAAGGAGGCGTCCTGTTTGTCGATTCGGCTGACAAGGCCGCGCGCTTCATTACCCTTTGCGACGCGTTCGGGATTCCGCTGCTCTTTTTGGCAGATGTGCCCGGATTTATGATCGGCACTGCGGTCGAGCGGGCCGGGATCATTCGCCACGGCGCCAAGATGATTTCCGCGATGGCGGAAGCGACCGTACCGAAACTTTCGGTCATCGTGCGCAAGGCGTACGGGGCAGGTCTGTATGCGATGGCAGGCCCGGCGTTTGAACCTGACGTATGTCTCGCCTTGCCGGGAGCGCAGATTGCCGTCATGGGACCGGAAGCGGCGGTCAATGCCGTCTACAGCAACAAAATCAATGAGATCGAGGACGCGCAGGAACGCCAGGCGTTTATCGCCCAAAAAAGAAAGGAGTACCAGGAGGACATCGACATCTATCTGCTGGCCTCCGATCTGATCGTTGACGCGATCGTTTCTCCGGACCAACTTCGCTCCGAGCTGATCTCGCGCTTTGCGGTATACGAAAGCAAACACCAGGTGTTTTCCGTACGAAAGCACCCTGTCTACCCGGTATAGACGTTTACACACACGGACTGTCTTTCGCCCTCGAAAGCAGTCCGCCTTTTTGTCCCGGCCAAAAGCAAAAAGAACAGCGCAAGGCAATGGGTATCCAGCAGCAAATTTTGCGATAATTTCGATACTTTTTCGTGCCAATCAATTGCTCATTCTCCTAAACTCTGCTATTCTTTAAATAAGTATTGATTAATGTAGGTGAACAAATGGAGGCAGCAGCAATTCACTTCCGTACGGTTGTGGTTGGCGGTGGTTCTGTAGGCTTGTTATACGCTGCGAGACTCGTTCGGAGCGGTCTGTCTGTGTCGATTGTGACGCGCAGTCCACGGCAGGCGGAACAGCTTGGCGAAAGCGGACTTTTGTTCAAGCAACTGGATGGGCAAAAAGTCCTGGTTCCGGTCGAGGCAAGCCCTGCAGGCGATGGTTTGCCGGAAGCGGACTTGTACGTGCTGACGGTAAAACAGAACGATTTGCCCGGCTTGTTGCCGGCGCTTCGCGACACGCCTGACCATGCGCGCGTGCTCGCTTTGCAAAACGGCATGGGACACCATGAGCTGCTGACGCAAGTATTGCCTGAGGAGAGATGCTTTTACGGGATCCATACAGAGGGGGCACGGCGCATCCATGAGTGCGAAGTAGAGCACACGGGAAAAGGCGCCCTGCGAGTCGGACCGTGGCAGGAGCGGCAGGAGCAAGACTCGATTATGTCCGCTTTTGTCCGAGCAGCCAACGCTGCCGGGATCGACACCATTTACGAGCGCTCCATCGAGCCGTTCGCTTGGCGAAAACTGCTGGCGAATTCCCTGATCAATCCTTTGACGGCAATTTTTGAAATTCCAAACGGCGCATTGCTTGAAAATTCACATACAAACGTGCTGATGCGGGAATTGTTTGTGGAAGCATCTGCTGTTGCAGCGAGCTGCGGCCAAAAAATAGGGGAGTCGGATTGGCAGGAAATTGGCAGTATTTGCCGAAATACTTCCCGAAATCTATCCTCCATGCTGCAGGATGTGAAGCTGCACAGGCAGACGGAGGTGCAAGCAATCAATGGCTTTCTCGTACAAAAAGGGAAAGAAGCTGGTATCCCGACTCCGTTGCATGAAACTTTGCTTCGCATAGTGCTTCTCAAAACTTGCCTGGGAACTGAGAAGGAGGGAGGCGACAGTACATGACCGTGTTGGAATCGATCTGGTCTTTCTTATGGGGCATGCTTACCGTTATCCCATTTCTCGGTTTTCCGATCGCTTATCTGCTGATTTTTGCCTGGAAGCGGGACAAGCGGCTGGCCTGCAGGTGGGCAGTCAATGTTACGAATCTCCTGTTGATTCGCTCTACTGTCGTCGCGTACAGAGAGATATGGCCGGAGTCGGTATCGGGCTGGTGGTGGGTATTCTCTGTTTACTTCCTGCTGATCGCGTTGCTGGGCTGGATGCAGATAAAATGGAAAGGGAAGCTCTCCCTGAAAAAAGCCGGATTTTCCGCATGGCGATTGTCGTTTCTCTTGTTCGGATTCATCTATGTACTGTTGATTACGACCGGCGTAGTGAAGACGATGAGTGTCGTGTAAAAACGCAGATGTTCATACATAACCGTTTTGATATCCGAGTAGAAAGAAGGTTGGAAATATGCGACTTCCCATCGAGACAATCGGACACAAAATTCGTATGATTCGCAAAGAACGTGGTTTTACGCTGGAGATCATGGCCAGCAAGACCGGGCTCAGCAAAGGTCTGCTCAGCCAGGTAGAGAGGGGGATTTCACAACCGTCCCTCGACTCTCTTTGGAAGATCACCAAAGCGCTCGAGTCACCGATTATCCACTTTTTTGAGGATATTGACCAAAAGCAGGTGCATGTGACGCGCAAGCAAAAACGCAGGCAGTTGGTCTTCCCTGAATCTACAGGTACGTATTCGTTGCTCTCTATGGGTGGAAGCGCCAAGCTGGGAATGCTCGAGGTCCGGCTGCAGCCAGGCCAAGCGGTCGCAGACAAATTTGTCCAATCGGATGGCGAAGAGTGCTTCACCGTCATCACAGGAAGTGTAACCGCCCGCTTTAACGACGAGGAATACGTTCTTGAAGCGGGAGACAGCATTTCCTTTGATAGCGCCAAAAATCACCTGATTGAAAATTCCGGAGACGAGGAAGCGGTGCTTATCTGGTCCGTCACCCCGCCACAATTTTAAAGAATACGCTCATTCCTGCACTTTGACAACCCATTCAGGTGGGTTGTTTTGTTTTTTATGGCAGAGGAGCGTGTTATAATTTGCTTTGACCATGGCCTCAAGAAAGGTGAGCTTGTAAATGAAAGTAATGAGCGTAAGGCTTCCGCTGGCCAACCGATTGGCACATGATTACGTACTGGGGAAAGAATCGGCAGTCGCATGCTTCGGCTATCATCCCTACGAGCAGGCATCGTATCGGGAACGGCTGAACTGGCTGCGTGGTCAGGCTTTTCCCCATCGGGAGCGGTTGGCGGATGGATTATATACGTACAATCAAAGCGTGGACAATCATCCGGAAGCACTGAAGCGGATTGAGGCGCTGCGATGTCCGGACACTTACGTCGTCATCGGCGGACAGCAGGCAGGCGTGCTGACGGGTCCGCTGTATACGATTCACAAGGCGGTACATCTGATTCAGGCAGCGCAAAAACTGTCGGCTGAATTGCAGACCGAGGTGATTCCTGTTTTTTGGATCGCCGGAGAAGATCACGACATCGATGAAATCGATCATCTGCATTGGCTGATCGATCAGGAAAGAGGCGTACATAAGGAACGAGTAGAGCTGCAAAAAAAGGGAAGGAAATCGGCGAGCCAGCTTCCTGTGGACGAAGAGGCCTGTCAGCGGTTTCTGGAAGCATTTTTTCATGCCCATACGCAGACAGAGCATACGCCGTCGATCCGCGCCCTGCTGGAGGAAACACTTCGTGCCGCGACATCGATGGCGGATTGGTTCGCCCGCATCATGGCGCGGTTGTTTGGCAAGCACGGGCTCGTGCTGGTGGAATCTTCGCTGCCGTTCGTCCGGGAGCTGGAGCGCCCGATGTTTCGCAAGGTGATCGAGCAAAACGAAGAGATTTCCCTTCTGCTGGGAAAAGCGGAGGAGCGGCTGGAGGCAGCAGGCTATCCGAAGCAGTTGCAGGTGGCAGAAAACCAGGCAAATCTGTTCCTTTACGAAGACGGAGAGCGACTGCTGCTGGAACGCTACGCAGACCGCTTCGTCAACCGGCGTGCCTCCTACACGAAAGAAGAGCTGCTTCGCCTGCTGGAGGCAGACCCGCAGCGCTTTAGCGCCAATGTGGTCTCTCGCGCCTTGATGCAGGAGCATCTGTTTCCGACGCTCGCCTTTGTCGGCGGGACGGGCGAAGTGGCGTACTGGGCGTATTATCGCGACGTATTTGCTGCCTGCGGGCTGCAACTGCCGATCGTGGTGCCGCGCATGTCTGTCACGTTGCTGGAAGGTGCGCTGGGCAGGCTGCTGAATGGCTTTGACCTGCGCATGGAGCAGGTGCTGACCGGCTTTGCCGACTGGAAGCGCACGTGGGAAGCGCAGCAGGTTCGCCATCCGCTGGAACAGAAGTTTGCCGAGACTCGTGAAGCGCTGCTCGCCGTCTACCGTCCTTTGGTCGAGGAAGTCGTGAAGCTGGACCCGGGGATGGAGAGACTCGCCGGGAAAAATACGACGTTTTTGCTGGAGCAGGTCAGCTTTTTGGAAGAGCGGCTCATCCGTTCCTTGCACGAGCGCGAGGATGTCGCCTGGCACCGGGTGCGGCGGATCGAGGCGGCATTGCTGCCGGATGGCGGCTGGCAGGAGCGGAAACTGTCGTTTTTCTCGTTTGCCAACAAGCACGGCCTTACGCTTGCCGACCAGCTCGTGGAGGCTCCGTTTGCCCTGGATGGCAGCCATCAAATTTTTTGGTTGTAAAAACTTCCACCCCTTCCTTCTATTGTCCTGAAACATTTTCGGTAATTCCTGCGTCCTACGTAGGACAGGAGTGCTGGATGTAGGAGGATTGGAATGCGAAACAAGTGGAAACAAATCGGACAAAAAATCGCTGCGCACGTTCTCGCGTTCACCTGTATCGCAAGCGGGCTGTCTGTCGGCAGCGCGATACCGGCGACGGCACAGGAGAAGACCGCCTTTTCGGATACGAGCGGCCACTGGGCTTCCCGGGAAATCGCAGCGGCGGTGACAAGTGGCTTGGTTCGCGGATTTCCTGACGGCACGTTTCGTCCTGATCAGTCCATTACCCAGGAAGAGTTTCTCGCCATCGTCGAGCGGATCATTCCCTCCTATCCGGGACGAAACAAGGCGCAGCTTGAGCAGACGTCCTATATGGCCAGGGTAAAAGGACGCTGGTCTGAGGGGACCTACCTGCACTTGCTGTCGGCGGGAATAATGGCTTCGGGAAATCCCGGGGATTCGCTGGATCGGCTGGAAGGTGCGCGGATCATGCTGGCAGCTTTGGGGCAGCAGTCGGAGGGAGAGAAGTACCGGGCGACCAAATCGCAGTTTTTCCCTGACCTGCCTGTGGAAAACACACAAGCAGTGATGATTGCCTATCCGGCGTACAAGCTCGGCATGATGACGGGCTATCCGGACGGAACCTTTCGTCCCAAGGAGAAAGTCAGCCGAGCGCAGGCGGTCGTACTCGCTTCCCGCTTGAAGGACAAGATTGCGGAGCTGTTTCCAGGCGACGTCAGCGAGGACGAAAGACGGAAGATGGCAAACACTGTTGCAAACTTTGTCAAGGATGCACTGGAAACGCAGAAAATACGGCGCTTTGATGAGCTGGTCGGCTATGTGCAAGAGCGCAATCTCCCGGTCAGCGAGAAGTTTTTGCAGGAGCATTTCTCCTTTTTGAAGTACGAGCTGTACGATCCCGCCCGCATGCCCCAGTTCAACGAGCTGATTTATTACGCCCGCATCGGCAGGGACAAGTACCGGATGACGGTGCAATACTATGGGGGCGAGGGAATGGGCAGCATGGACCGGACGTTTTACCTCTCTTCCGCAGACAGCCGGACATTCCGCTTGATCGGAAAAGACGAGTAGGCAAAAAAAGACCACACATCGTATAAAAGGGGCTTTCCCGGATCGTCAGCATCGACGAAGGGAAAGCCCCGTTTCATTTGCCTGGTTTGCCTTTCATTAGGTAGAGATGCTGCCTTTCGGGCGCGTGTTGGTACGGGAAAAAAGCAGGACAGCGACGACGACGAGCAGTGGGTACAAGGCAGCCCAGCCGAGAAAAGGATACAAGCCGAGCGTACAGATCAGCGAGATCCAGGAGGCGATTTTGCCTGACAGGCTGTCGCGCAGCAGTTTGATTCCGGCGAGACAACCGCCGATGTACGTGGCGATAAAGGTAGCGTTCGGCAGCTCCAGCAGATCGGACAGGCTGACTATTCGGAAAAACAGCGCCAGCAGGACGAAGAAGAAGCAGATCGTCAGAAACAGCAGACCACCGACAGGGGTGCGGTAGCGGGAATGGAGCATCCCGAACCAGCGCGGAGCGACTTTCTCCTGTGCCAGCGAATAGGCGATGCGCGAGGCGGCGCCGACGTACACATTGGTCGAGGCGACACAAATAAATAGCGCAACTACAGCTACAAACCAGCCTCCGACGGGCCCGAGTGACAGCTGGATCATATTGCTCAGCGAGGAGGCGGTGATTCCGTTTCCGTAGCTGTGGGTGGCTACGGTCATCAACGCGACGGAAAAGTACAAAAGCGCAATCAAGCCCGCACTCCAAAAGACGCCGCGAATCGCATGGCGGGTATCGACCATCTCCCCGGACATATGGGTGACCGCTTCCCACCCGATAAAGCACCAGAACATCAAACCGGCAGCCTGGGCGACGCTGATCCAGCCGTTGGGCACAAACGGCGTGAAGTGGACAGCCGAGGCGTGGGGAATGGCAGCCATCACGGCGAGGATCAGAATCGACACGATCAGGGAGATGACAATCGTCTGCAAGCGGGCTGCCACTTGCAGGCCGATCAGGTTCATCCACAGCACGGTCAACAGAATCAGAGCTGCACAGATGTACGTCTGTGTATCACCCCAGTTGAAAAGCACGCCGATGTAATGCGCGCCAGTGACGCTGACAATCGGTGCGCCGAGCGGGACAGACAGCAGAAAGAACCAGCCTGTCATCGTCCCGAACCGGTCTCCGTAAGCCTTCCGCACAAAAGAGGAGACGCCGCCCGAACTGGGGTAGCGGGCGGACAGCAAGCCCATCGTAATTCCCATCGGCAAAACGAGGACGGACATCAGCAGCCAGGCCAGGATCGAGGCAGGGCCGGCTGTTTCGGCCGCCATCCCGGGAATCAGCAGTACGCCGGAGCCAAGCACCGAACCGATGTACAAGGCGACGATTTGCGGCAGTCCCAGCGTCTTTGTCAGACCGGCAGAGTGTGCGACCATTTTTTTCATAGCGAATTCCCTCACTGTTCATCGAAAATGTACGGTTAGCGTAGCATAGACAGAAAGATCGGTGTTATCTATAATATTAGATAATTACAATCGATATTTCCGATGGAAAGAGAGGGAAGAGCATGGATACGCGCTACTTGCAAACCTTTCGCGAGGTCGCCAAATGGCAAAGTTTTACGCGAGCCGGAGAAGTTTTGGGCTACGCCCAGTCCAGCATTACGACGCAGATTCAAAATCTGGAGAACGAATTCGGCGTGATTTTGTTCGAACGCTGGGGGCGCAAGATCAGGCTGACCCACGCCGGGGAGGTGCTGCTTGGCTACACCGAACAACTGCTGGCGATGCTGGATGAAGCGAAGGCGCAACTGTCGGATCACGCAGAGATGGCCGGCACACTCAGTGTTGGCACGGTCGAATCGCTGGCCGCCTTTTACCTGCCGCCCTACCTGCAAATCTTTCGCAAGGAGCATCCCCAGATGCGCGTCCAGCTCCACCCCGGAATTTGTGCCGATCTGCGCCTTGGGGTGAAAGATGGGACATACGATTTCGCCTTTATTCTCGACCAGCGGCACGAGCATCCGGATTTGATCCACGTCGACCTGGGCGAAGAAGAGCTGGTCGTCATCACCGCACCCGGCCATCGCCTGGCCCAGGCAAAGCGGGTGGAGGCGAGCGATTTTTCCGGAGAAAACTGGATTTTTACAGAGGCAGGCTGCAGCTACCGCACGATGATCGAGACTGTACTGCGTGAAGCCGGAGCCAGCGTCAACTCCTCGCTGGAATTCGGCAGCATGGAAGCGATCAAGCAATGTGTCAGCTACGATCTGGGCATCGCGCTGGTCCCGAAAATCGCCGTTGTCGAAGAGGTGAAAAACGGCAGCTTGGCGATTCTGCCCTTTTCCCATCCCGATGTCCGGGTCTACCGCCAGCTCGTCTACCACAAGAAAAAATGGATGCCGCAAGCGCTGCGCTATTTTCTCGAGCTCTTGTCCGCAAAGCAACTGGACGTACAGCGGCTGGCAAAGCAGGCGTAATTCGCTGCACTTTGTTTTTTGGTGTGAACAGGAAAAAGGGATGATGCCTGTACTTGCGTATGATATGATAGAGGCGAAGTTTTTCTCGATGACAAAGGAGGTTTCATTTCATACATGAACACAGTATCGGAAAGCATCGTAAAAGATATGGGTTTGGCGCATAACGGCCACCTCAAAATCGACTGGGTAAAAGAGCATATGCCAGTGCTCAACCGGATTCGCGAGCGTTTTGAGAAAGAAAAGCCGTTTGCAGGACTGAAAGTGGCAATCTCTCTTCACCTGGAAGCGAAAACAGCCTACCTGGCAAAAGTAGTCCAAGCGGGCGGTGCGGAAGTGACGATTACCGGCTCCAACCCGCTGTCCACGCAGGACGATGTCTGCGCGGCGCTGGTCGAGGACGGCATCCGCGTCTTCGCCAAGTACAATCCGGACCCAGCCGAGTACAAGGAGCACCTCATCAAGACTCTGGAAACACGCCCTGATCTGATCATCGACGACGGTGGAGATCTGGTGACAATCCTGCACAGCGAGCGTCGCGACCTGCTCGCACAAGTACGCGGCGGCGCGGAAGAGACGACGACCGGTATCCTGCGTCTGAAAGCGCTGGAAAAAGAGGGCAAGCTCGAATTCCCGATGGTCGCCGTCAACGATGCTTTCTGCAAATACTTGTTTGACAACCGTTATGGAACAGGCCAATCCGTCTGGGATGGCATCAACCGCACGACCAACCTTGTGGTGGCGGGAAAAACTGTCGTCGTAGTCGGCTATGGCTGGTGCGGAAAAGGCGTGGCGATGCGCGCCAAAGGCCTGGGTGCAAAAGTAATCGTGACCGAGATCGACGCGATCAAAGCGGTCGAAGCGTACATGGACGGATTTGAAGTCATGCCGATGAGCGAAGCGGCAAAGCACGGCGACTACTTCGTAACCGTGACCGGAAACCGCGACGTCATCCGCAAAGAGCATTTTGAAGTGATGAAAGATGGCGCGATTTTGTCCAACGCAGGACACTTTGATGTCGAAGTGAACAAAGTGGAGTTGAAACAACTGTCGACATCCACGCGAATCGTCCGCAAAGACATTGAGGAATTTGTCATGGCTGACGGTCGAAAATTGTACCTCCTGGCAGAAGGCCGCCTGGTCAACCTGGCAGCAGGGGACGGACATCCGGCAGAAATCATGGACATGACATTCGCCCTGCAAGCTGTCTCCCTGGAGTACGTCAACAAGCAGTACGAGTCGATCGGCAAGCACGTCCTGAACGTGCCGTACGAACTCGACGCGATGGTGGCACAGTACAAGCTCGAGGCGCTCGGAATCGGCATCGACAAATTGACAGAAGAACAAAAAGCATACCTGGACAGCTGGGTCGAATAACCTGCGAACCCCGTCCTTTCCCGGTAAAAAAATAAACGAAAAAATCCTGCATACAAATGCGGGATTTTTTTTTATAATAGCAAGTAGGCACCCAAGTGGGGAAAAGTGGGGGAAAGTGGAGCGAGTTTGACGGAAGGTGGGGGACAGGGTATGTTCATGGGCGAATTCCATCACAACATAGATGAAAAAGGCCGCCTGACGATCCCTGCCAAATTCCGTGAAGGCTTGGGAAGCTCCTTCGTCATCACCCGCGGAATGGACCAATGCTTGTTTGCCTATCCACTGGATGAGTGGAAACAACTCGAGCAAAAGTTGAAGTCGCTGCCTTTTACCAAGGCGGATGCACGCGCCTTTACCCGTTTTTTCTTTTCGGGGGCAACCGAATGTGAGTGGGACAAGCAGGGAAGGGTAAGCATACCATCCAATCTGCGCGAACACGCATCGATCCAGAAGGAGTGCGTCGTGATCGGCGTCTCCAACCGCGTCGAGGTGTGGAGCAAAGAGCGTTGGGAAGCGTACTTTGCAGAGGCAGAGGGCTCCTTCGGGGAGATTGCCGAAAAGCTGGTTGATTTTGAGCTGTAACAGCGCAGAAAGAACGGGAGTGACAATGTTGTCCTTTCATCATGTAACGGTATTGCGTGAAGAAGCAGTCGCCGGTCTGAACATCAGACCAGGTGGGATATATGTGGATTGTACATTGGGCGGAGCGGGCCATAGCAGCCTGATCGCCTCGCAGCTCACGGAAGGTGGCCGCCTGATTGCCATCGACCAGGACGACTGGGCATTGGAGAATGCCCGCGAGCGTCTCGCTCCGTGGCTGGACCATGTGACACTGGTCAAAAGCAACTTCCGCCATCTCAAGGAGATCGTAGCCGATATGGGGCTCGGTGGCGTGGACGGCGTGCTGTTTGATCTGGGCGTATCTTCCCCGCAGCTGGACGAAGGAGAGCGCGGGTTCAGCTACAATGCCGATGCGCCGCTGGATATGCGGATGGATCAGCAGGCGTCCCTGTCCGCATACGACATCGTCAACGAATGGGAAGAAGAAGAGATCGCACAGGTGATCTGGGAATACGGGGAAGAGAAATTTTCCCGGCGAATTGCCCGGCAAATCGTCGCCTACCGCCAGAAGAAACCAGTCCAAACGACCGGCGAGCTGGTGGAAATTATCAAGGAAGCGATTCCGGCGGCAGCCAGGAGAAGCGGGCCGCATCCGGCAAAACGGACGTTTCAGGCGATCCGGATTGCCGTCAACGACGAACTGGACGCATTTCGCGAGGCCGTCGTCGATGCGATCGACGTGCTGAATCCCGCGGGCCGGGTCAGCGTCATCACCTTTCATTCGCTGGAGGACCGGATTTGCAAGCAGGTCTTTCAGGAGTATTCCAAAGGCTGTACGTGCCCGCCTGCGTTACCGGTTTGCACATGCGGCCATGTGGCGACAGTCAAGGTGATTACGCGAAAACCGGTGCTGCCGAGCGAAGAAGAGCTGGAAGCGAATCCCCGCGCCCGCTCAGCCAAGCTGAGAGTGGCAGAAAAAATAGACCAGTGACGGCTCAAAAGAAGGAGTGACACAAGAGATGAGCTATTATTACCGGGGCAATCTAGCAGTGGACATCGAGCGAGAAGAAAGCTCGCGGTCTGTTACGAAAGTAAAGAGAAAAATCCGTTTCAGGCAGTCGATCCCGACAGGAGAAAAGTTGCTCTATTTGCTCTTCATCTCATTGACCGTAGCTGGACTGGGGTTTGTCGGCGTGCGCTACTCGCAAATCTCCCAATACCACTATGAAATTCAAAGCGCCAAAAAGGAAAATGAGCGGCTGGCAGAACAAAACGCCGCTTTGCAATTGCAAATTGAACAGATGAGCAATCGTGATCGCATCCAGAAAGAGGCGGAACGTCAGGGCATGGTGTTTAACCCTGCAGCCGTACACGTAATCGGCAAAACCGACAAAATGGCTCCAGCGACGCAAACGACAGAAGACTCCCAACAGACAACGCAGCCTTAATGTTACTTGCGATTGATGCGGTAACATTTTTTTTCTTGCAGATTCGTTCCTGAAAAATTTACCTGCCGTGGAGTGAGATGATGGAAACGAAAAAACGTGTCAACTGGCGTATTCTCTTATTCGCTTTTTGCATCATTATCGGTTTTTCCGGTTTAGGCTTCCGCGTCTGGTGGCTCCAATCCGTGGAAGCGGCCAAAATCATGGAATACGCGAGAAGCCAGTGGGACTGGGAAAAAACGCTGAAGCCAAAACGCGGGGCGATCATGGACCGAAACGGCGAGATTTTGGCCTATGAAGGAAAAGCGTATACCGTAAATGCGCGGTTGAAGCCGCTAAACGACCGGGATGAGGACTATGTAAAAGACCCGTACTACACGGCGACGACCTTGGCCAAGATTCTCGACGCTCCGGTGGACAAGCTGCACGAATATTTGACCAGACCTGATTCCAAGGTCGTACTGCTGGGGCGGTGGGGGAACAAGATCACCGAGGAGCAGAAGGGGCTGATCGAGCAGGCCAAATACCCCACGCTGCCGAGCGGTGAAAAAGTGAAGACAAACCAGCTTCCCGGCATCTACCTGACGGAGACGACGCGCCGTTTCTACCCGAACAACAGCATGGCTGCCCATCTGCTCGGCTACCTCGATTTCGAGGATCAGCCGAAAATGGGGCTGGAACTGCAATTGGATGACGCGCTGCGCGGCGAAATGGGCGAAATGGCTGTCTTGACGGACGGTGCCGGCTACTTGTTGCCCGATGGCGAAAAAAGCTACAAGCCCGCAGAGGATGGGTACAATGTCTACCTGACGATTGACAGGCAGATTCAGGATTACGTCGAGCAAGCGCTGGACGAGATCGAGCAGAAGTACAAGCCCCAGGGGATGACTGTCGTGGTCACGGACCCGAAGACGGGGGAGATTCTGGCGATGGGGAACCGGCCGCAGTTCAACCCCAACCGATACTTCGAGGGCATTACCAACTACACCAACCACGCCGTTACCTCGATGTTTGAGCCGGGTTCCACGTTCAAAATTATCACCTTGGCTGCGGCAATCGAGGAAGGCTTGTTCAACCCGAATGAAGAGTACATGTCAGGTACATATACGATCAAGGGACAAATTCCGATCCGCGACCACAATCAGGGGGCGGGCTGGGGAAAAATCAGCTTCCTCGAAGGCGTACAGCGCTCCAGTAACGTCGTGTTCGTCAAGCTCGGCTACGAGCGTTTGAAACTGGATAAGCTCAGAGCCTATATCGAAAAATTCGGAATGGGTGCCGTGACCGGAATTGAACTGCCTTTTGAGAAAAAAGGAAACATCTCCAACCTGGAAAACCCCCGCTCTCCGCGTGACTGGGCAGTGACGACCTTTGGGCAAGGGGTTACGGTTACAGCGATACAACAGGTGGCGGCAGTCGGCGCGATTGCCAACGGCGGCGAATTGCTGAAGCCGCAGATTATCAAGGAAATGCGAGATCCGCTCACGGGTGCTGTCGTTAAGCGTTCCCAGCGCGAAGTCGTGCGGCGGGTGGTCAGCGAAGCGACAGCAAAGCAGACGCGCGACATCCTGGAGACCGTCGTTACCGGTGAGGCAGGTACAGGGGCTGCGTATCGCATCGACGGCTATCACGTCGCCGGAAAAACCGGGACGGCGCAAAAATATGAAGGAAACAAGATCAAGGAAGGCCATTACATCGCCTCCTTCATCGGCTTCGCTCCCAAAGACGACCCGCGCCTGTTGGTCTACGTCGTCGTCGATGATCCGCAGACGAACGAATGGTACGGGACGTGGGGAAGAACGATGGTAGCCCCGATCTTCAAATCTGTCATGGAAAGAAGCCTGCAGTATTTGCAGCAGCAGCCTGATTTGCCGGCGGGCGCAGAAGAGATCAGTAACGAGGTCAAAGCTGCGGGACAAAAAGCGGTAGCCAGACCCGTCCAGGAGATGACGCTCGCCAAGTTTGAAGGGATGTCCACCACTGCCGCGAAAATGCGCGCAGAGGAAGACGGGCTAGGCGTGACCGTCGTCGGAACAGGGACAAAAATCGTGGAGCAGCACCCGGCTCCGTATGAGAAGGTGACACCTGGGCAAAAGGTTGTGCTGATCACCGACCGCGTAGAAGGAACGCAGATGCCGGACTTTACCGGAAAATCATTGCGCGATGTGATGGAGTTCGGCTCGCTGCTGAACCTGCAGGTCCGGGCAGTCGGCTCGGGATTCGTCTACCAGCAGAGCATCAAGCCGGGAACGGTGTTATCCGGCGGCGAACTGTTGATGGTCACCTTGAAGGCGGAATCGGACCCCGAAGTGCCTGAATTGCCTGTAGACGCAGAGGCAGAAGAGGGAGAGACAGAAGCAGACGATTCCGAGACGAAGGTGGAGGAAGAGCAGGATACAGGCTCATCCGGGACGTCCCCGCCAGGCGATGATACGGGCCAAACAGGGCCTGCGGGCAGCGGCCAGTAACGGTTCTAACCTGTCCCCCCGAAGAATAGGGTTAAGAAGAGACAACCTTATTTTGAGGGGGGACTCGTTTGCGAGTATCCAACGCGACCGTACGCCGTCGTATCTTTATTGCGCTGGTCATCGGCATTGTTTTGTACACTGCGCTGATTACCCGACTCGGTTACGTACAGCTGGTAGAGGGACCAAAACTGGCTGATATGGCAGGCGACCTGCTGAAACGCGATATCAAATTTCAACCGGACCGCGGGCGAATCCTCGATCGCAACGGCAATGAACTGGTCACGAACATGAGCGTACCGACTGTAGTGGCAGTACCGGCCCAGATCAAAAATCCCGAAGAGACGGCCAAGCAGTTGGCGATCATCCTCGGACAAAGCGAAGAGGAAGTCTTCAAGGCGATCACCAAGAGGGCGATGGCCAACGACAAAATCCCGGGTGGAAGAAAGATTTCCGAGGAGACAGCGAGAAAAATCCAGGAACTGAATTTGCCGGGGATCTATCTCGCTGGCGATTCCAAACGGTTTTATCCGAACGGCACGATGGCTGCCCACATTCTCGGTTTTACCGGTGTGGACAACCAGGGATTGACAGGACTGGAGAAAATCTATGATCCGTTTCTCAAAGGCAAGGAAGGGTATGTTTCTTTTCCTTCCGACGCGACTGGCAGAATCATGCCAGGAGGTTCTGAGGAGTACGTCGCTCCTGTAGACGGAATGGACATGTACTTGACGATCGACAGCCAGATCCAGGCGTTTATCGAAAGGGAACTCGACCAGGCAGTCGTCGCCTACCAGCCCGATGATGTTTTGGCGATTGCGATGAATCCGAAGACGGGAGAAATTTTGGGCATGGGCAGCCGTCCCACTTTTCAGCCAGACAAGTACCAGGAGTATCCGTCAGAAGTGTACAACCGCAACCTGCCGATCTGGAAAACGTACGAGCCCGGCTCTACGTTCAAGATCGTCACGTTGGCTGCCGCGCTGAACGAGGGCGTGATCAACCTGAACGAAGGCTTCTACGATCCCGGCTACATCACCGTCGCGGGCAAGCGGCTGCGCTGCTGGAAGCGGCAGGGACACGGTCAGGAGACGATGCTGGAAGTAGTCGAAAACTCCTGCAACCCAGGTTTTGTCACGATGGGGCAGCGCCTGCAAAAAGAGCGTTTGTTTGAGTACATTAAAAAATTCGGCTTTGGCCAAAAAACAGGAGTAGACCTGATCGGGGAAGAAAACGGGCTGCTGTTTTCGCTCGATCGCGTCGGACCGGTTGAGCTGGGAACCACCTCTTTCGGCCAAGGGGTGTCGGTCACCCCGATCCAGCAGATGGCCGCTGTCTCTGCTGCGATCAATGGAGGCAAGCTGATGAAGCCGTACATCGCCAAGGAATGGCGAGACAGCGTGACCAATGACATCATCGGCAGGACCTTGCCGACGGAAGTTCGCCAGGTCATCTCGCCGGAGGTGTCGGCGCAGGTTCGCTACGCCCTGGAAAGCGTAGTCGCGCGTGGTACAGGCGGCAAGGCCTACATCGAAGGGTACCGGGTAGGAGGAAAGACAGGTACTGCCCAAAAGGTAAGAAACGGCCGTTACGTCGATGGCGAGTACATCGTCTCCTTCATCGGCTTCGCTCCTGCTGACGACCCGCAAATTCTCGTCTACTTCGCCGTCGACAATCCGAAGGCGCTCGCTTTCGGAGGTTTGATCGCCGCTCCAAGTGTCAAAAGTATTATTGAGTCCTCCTTGCAGCATCTCAATGTGGAGAAGCGAAAAGACGGAATCAGCAAGGAACTGAACCCGGCGCTGGGCGAGCGCGCCCCGATCGAGGTCCCCAACATGGTAGGACAGACGATGCAGGATGTCGCGACTACGTATGATACGTTGCCACTGGTCGTTTCCGGCAAAGGAAAGTACGTTTTGCAGCAATCGCCTGCACCGGGAACGAAGATCGATGAAAACGGAAAAATTCGCATATACCTTGGTGACAAATGAATTGATTCGCTATACAATGGGATTTCGGAGGCGGAGGAGAGTAGTCTTTACTACGGGCGCTCACCTCCGCCTTTGTACAAATCGTCAAGTTTTTGTCTATACTAGAGTAGATTGGGGTCCTGTTCCATGTTATTACGAGATCTGCTTTCACCTCTTCTGGCAAAGAAGGTACACGGAGACGACAACATTGAAATCACAGGCATAACCGCTGACTCTCGCCAGGTGAAACCCGGATACTTGTTTATTTGTCTCACCGGATTTACCGTGGACGGACACACGTTTGCCAGCCAGGCGGTTGAAAGGGGTGCTGTTGCGGTTCTTGCACAGCGCGATCTTGCCGTTGGCGCCACATTGATTACGGTAGCTGATACGCGGCGTGCGATGGCCATCCTTGCCGACCGTTTTTACGGTTCGCCCACCCGCGAAGTGAAGGTGATCGGCGTCACCGGAACCAATGGCAAAACGACGACAACGCATCTGATCGACAAGATTTTCCGCGATCAAAACAAGATGACGGGGTTGATTGGCACGATTCATATGCGCATCGGAGACGTAAGCGAGGAAGTAAAAAACACGACTCCCGATGTGATTGATTTGCAGAAAAGCTTTCGACGCATGTGCGATTGCCATACGGAGTACGCTATTATCGAAGTGTCATCCCACGCCCTCGAACAGGGACGAGTTCGCGGATGCGATATACATACTGCCGTTTTTACCAATCTGACGCAAGACCATCTCGATTACCACCAGACGATGGACAATTACCGCAACGCCAAGGCGTTGCTGTTTTCCCAGCTCGGCAACCACTACGAGTGGGACCGCATGAAGACGGCTGTTCTCAATGCGGATGACGAAGCGTCCAAACTGTACGAGCGGGTGACGCCTGCGCGCGTCCTGACTTACGGGATCGAGCAGCAGGCAGACGTGCGTGCGCGCGACATTGCGATCACGAGCAAGGGCACTTCGTTTACCGTGGACAGCTTCGCCGGCACACTGCCGTTTCACCTGAAACTTGTCGGGAAATTCAACGTCTACAACGCCTTGGCAGCGACTGCCGCAGCTCTGGCGGAAGGCGTGCCGCTTGCTGACATCAAGGCGAGTCTGGAAGCAGTTCCCGGGGTGAACGGGCGGTTTGAGTCGGTCGATGCCGGACAGCCTTTCTCCGTTTTAGTCGACTACTCGCATACGCCGGACAGTCTGGAAAACGCCCTGTTGACCGTTCGCGAATTTGCCAAAGGTCGCGTCTTTTGCATCGTCGGCTGCGGGGGAGACCGGGACCGGGGCAAACGCCCGATCATGGCGCAAATCGCAACAAAATACGCCGATTGGACCGTCTTAACTTCAGATAACCCGCGCAGCGAAGACCCGCAGGCGATCATCGACGACATGATCGCAGGGCTGGCTGGAGTGGAGGCGGAGCGCTACGTAGCCGAACCGGACCGTCGCGAAGCCATTTTCCAGGCGGTGCAACGGGCCAACAGCGAAGACGTGATCCTGATCGCCGGCAAAGGGCATGAGACATACCAGATTATCGGCAGCCAGGTGCTTCCGTTTGATGACCGCGAAGTCGCGAAGGAAGCAATTTCAAAGTATTGCCGTGAATAGAGACAGTATCGACTGAATAGCATCAGAGAAAGGAGGTTCGGGCATGTTCGCTGACAACGTACTCATCGTCACGATCGTCGCCGCGTTTCTCATCGCCGTACTCATCGGACCCTTGTTTATCCCTTTTCTTCGCCGCCTGAAATTCGGTCAGGCAATCCGCGAAGAAGGGCCGCAATCCCATCAGAAGAAAGCGGGTACTCCCACCATGGGAGGAACGATCATTCTTTTGGCACTCATTTGTACCGTGTTGAAGTTTGCAAATTCCACCATGGAAGTTTTCTTTCTTTTACTCGTAACGCTCGGATACGGCTTGATCGGATTCCTCGATGACTTTATTAAAATCAGAAGAAAGCACAACCTCGGATTGACCGCCAAGCAGAAGTTTGCCGGTCAGATTTTGCTGGCGATTTGTGCCTATATCCTCCTGTTGCAGATGGGCCACGACACCTCGCTGCACCTGCCCGGCACGCCGTGGAACCTCGAACTGGGGTACTTCTACTTCCCGTTCCTGCTCTTCCTGCTCGTAGGTACGACCAATGCCGTCAACCTGACGGATGGTCTGGACGGATTGCTTGCGGGCACAGGGGCGATCGCCTTTGGCGCGTATGCCATTATCGCCTGGTTCGGCCAGCAGTACGACACGGCTATTTTCAGTGCAGCCGTTGTAGGTGCGGTACTCGGCTTTCTCGTGTTCAACGCCCATCCAGCCCGGGTATTCATGGGTGATACCGGGTCGCTGGGGCTTGGCGGCGCGTTGGCAGGGATCGCCATTATGACCAAAACGGAATTGCTTCTGGCAATTATCGGCGGGGTATTCGTGGTAGAGACGCTTTCCGTCATTTTGCAGGTCATCTCTTTCAAGACGAGAGGAAAGCGGATTTTTCGCATGAGCCCGCTGCACCATCACTTTGAACTGACAGGGTGGTCAGAGTGGCGTGTCGTCGTCACCTTCTGGCTGGTCGGGATGATGTTTGCCGGACTTGGCGTATACCTTGAGGTGGTGACTATCAAATGAATCGCTATCGCGATCAGCACGTAGTTGTTTTGGGTATGGCAAAAAGCGGTGTGGCAGTGGCAAAGCTGCTTCACCGCTTTGGCGCGCATGTCGTCGTAAACGACCAGAAGCCGCGTGAACAGGCAGCGGGAGTAGAAGAGCTGGAAGCGCTGGGGATCACCTGCATCTGCGGGCATCACCCGGACGATCTGATCCATTCCGGTGTTTCTTTGGTCGTCAAAAATCCGGGGATTCCGTACGAGGCGTTCCCGGTTGCCAAGGCCGTGAGTCTGGGGATTCCGGTCATTACCGAAGTCGAGCTCGCCTATCAGATTTCCCGGGCGCCGATCATCGGCATCACCGGCTCCAACGGGAAGACGACGACGACGACGCTCGTCGGCCTGATGCTAAAGGAAGCGGGCATCGATGCGTTGGTCGGCGGCAATATCGGCACGGTGTTGTGCGGCCTGGCAGAAGAAGCCAGGGCAGACCAGTGGCTGGTCGCCGAGCTGAGCAGCTTTCAATTGCAAGGGACAAAAGAGTTTCGTCCGCGAATCGGCGTCTTGATGAACCTCTATCCGGCGCATCTGGATTACCATCATTCGCTGGAGAGCTACCTGGACGCGAAGATGAAGCTGTTTGCCAATCAGGGCACGGACGATGTCGCGGTGCTTCCGTACGATCAGCCCGAGCTGCGCGAACGCTTTGCCTCGCTGCAAGCGCAAACGTATTATTTTAGTAAAAGTGAAAAATTATCACGCGGGGCTTATGTGCAAGACGGCATGATCGTCTATGCAGACGGCGAGGGCAATGATGAAGAAATCGTCGCCGTAGCGGACATTGCCGTGCCACATGTGGACAATGCCTTGGCTGCCGTCATCGTCAGCAGACTGGCGGGCGCGGACAAGCAGTCGATCGTGCGCGTGCTGTCCGCTTTCGCAGGAGTCGAGCACCGCATGGAGTTCGTCGCCAACATCGCCGGCGTCTCCTATTACAACGACTCCAAAGCGACTAATCCGGAGGCGGCTTCTCGCGCGCTGCAGGCGTGCACGCAGCCTGTCGTCTGGATTTGCGGCGGGCTGGATCGAGGCGTTGATTTCAAGGAACTGATCCCTATCATGCAAGGCAGGGTCAAGGCGATGGTCGCGCTGGGCGAGACGGCTGACACGATGCTCGCGCGGGGGGCAGAAGCAGGGATAGGCGAGCGAATCCGTGTCGATACTGTGGAGGAAGCCGTTCAAGCTGCTGCCAGTCTGGCGCAGGCAGGAGACATCGTGCTCCTGAGTCCAGCGTGTGCGAGCTGGGACATGTTTCCTTCGTTTGAAGTGCGGGGGAGCATGTTTAAGGACGGCGTGCATAGACTTAAAACAAGCCTAGCATAACGTCCCCGGTCAGCCCTGCAACAGTAGAACATGAACACGAGCGGGACGGCATGAGAAAGGATGACCAGCCACGATGAGCAAGGTACGCTCTGCCCCCGACTTCGTACTTATTTTTGCAACACTTTTTTTATTGGGAATTGGCATCGTGATGGTGTACAGCGCCAGCGCGATCGTCGCCCAGAAGCCGCCGTTTTCTGATCCATACTACTTTGCCAAGCGGCAGTTGATCTTCGCTCTGCTCGGCATTACCGCGATGTACATCACTATGAATATCGACTACTGGGTGTGGAAGCAACTGGCCAAGGCCGGATTTTACGCCAGCATTGCCCTGTTGATCATCGTCCTGTTGATCGGGATTGAAGTAAACGGCTCCAAAAGCTGGCTCGGCTTCGGCGCGTTCGGGATTCAGCCCGGAGAGTTTGCCAAATTGGGTGTCGTCGTATTTCTGGCCAAATGGCTGTCCGAGAACCAGAAGCAAATTGTGCAATTCCGCAAAGGGCTGATGCCGGCTTTGGCGATTCCGGTGGTCTGCTTCGGATTGATCATGCTGCAGCCGGACCTGGGCACAGGGACCGTTCTCATGGGAACGGCGATCGTGATGATTTTCGCTGCCGGCGCCAGGATCAGCCACTTCGTCGGCCTGGGACTGGTCGGCGTTGCCGGATTTGTCGCTCTGGTCGTCTCCGCACCTTACCGCATCAAGCGAATTACCTCGTTTCTCGATCCGTGGTCCGATCCGCTCGGTGCCGGCTATCAGATCATCCAGTCTCTGTACGCCATCGGTCCCGGCGGGCTGCTCGGGCTTGGCCTCGGACAGAGCAGACAAAAACATTTGTATCTGCCGGAACCGTACAATGACTTCATTTTCTCCATCGTCGCCGAAGAGCTCGGCTTTATCGGCGGGACGCTCGTGCTGCTCCTGTTTTTGCTTTTGCTCTGGCGCGGGATGCGCACGGCGATTACGGCACCGGACCTGTTCGGAAGCCTGCTGGCCCTGGGGATTATCGGCATTGTCGCGATTCAGGTCGTCATCAATATCGGGGTCGTCACCGGGATGTTTCCCGTCACCGGGATTACGCTGCCTTTTTTAAGCTATGGAGGTTCCTCGCTCACCCTGATGCTGACAGGCATGGGTGTACTGTTGAACATCTCCCGTTTTTCCAGATAGACATGCTCGCATCGATTGCTGGTCAAGCATGCGAATTTCCTACTAGGGCATAAAGGGTGTGTTTGCGTATGCGCGTCGTCCTTACAGGCGGTGGCACAGGAGGACATATTTATCCGGCACTTGCGGTGGCAGGGGAGATTTCCCGCCAAAATCCGCAAGCTGCCTTTTTGTATATTGGGAGCAAAAACGGACTGGAGGCAAATCTCGTCCCGCGTCAGGGCATGCCATTCCAATCTGTGGAGATCAGCGGGCTGAAACGCAAGCTCTCGCTGGATAATCTGAAAACGCTGTGGAAGTTCGTGCAGGCGGTAGGAGATGCGAAAAAAATGCTCCGCCAGTTCCAGCCCGATGTCGTGATCGGCACCGGCGGCTACGTGTGCGGTCCGGTCGTCTACGCTGCCTCCAGGCTGGGGATTCCGACGATGATTCACGAACAAAATGTCGTTCCCGGCTTGACCAACAAGTTTCTCGCGCGTTCGGCGACGAGGGTGGCGGTGTCGTTTTCCGAGTCGCTGCCCCTGTTCCCGGCGGGCAAAACCGTACTGACAGGCAACCCGCGGGCAACCGAAGTCATGCATGGAGACAAAGCCAAGGGACGCAGCTTTTTGGGCGTTGCACAGGACAAGCAAATCGTACTGATCTTCGGCGGCAGCAGAGGTGCGCGTGCGATCAACGAAGCTGTGCTGGACGCCGTGGAGCGCTTTGCTTCTTTCCCCAATACGCATTTCGTTTACGTGACCGGTGAGGTGCATTTTTCCTCGATTCAGGCTGCATTGCAGCAAAAGGGAGATATTCCCGCGAACCTGAGCGTGCTGCCTTTCGTCCATAACATGCCGGATGTACTGGCTGCCACGCATGTGCTGGTGGGCAGAGCCGGCGCTTCTACTCTCGCGGAAATTACTGCCTTGGGCGTACCCGCAATCCTCATCCCCTCGCCGTACGTGACCAACAACCATCAGGAAAAAAACGCGCGCGGGCTGGAGCGGGCCGGGGCGGCAAAAGTCATTCTGGAGCGTGAATTGAGCGGGGAGAGCCTGATGGCGGAATTGTCGGCGCTGCTTGCCGACCGCCAGACATGGGAGGAAATGCGCAAAAGCTCGCTGACGCTGGGAATGCCGCGAGCTGCTGCCACGATTGTGGAAAATCTGCTGGAAATCGCAAAGGGAAAATGATCGGATGGGCAACTGTCACGCCAAATTGGGCGATCGCATAGTATGGAGCAAACACGTGATAAGACCCTTGTGTCCGAACCAGCATATGTATCAGGAGGTTCACGTATGAAACAAATCGCAGATGAGCTTGTGCAAGCTGGCATTACAAAAGTGTGGATCGATGAGCCTCTCGCCAATCATACGACTTGGCGGATCGGGGGTCCTGCTGATCTGTTAATCCAACCCAAGGATAAATCGTCCTTGCAAAAAGCCTTGCAAATCTTGCATCGTCATCAAATTCCTTGGAGTGTAATCGGGCGCGGCTCCAACCTTCTGGTGAGGGACAGAGGGATCCGCGGAGCTGTGCTCAAGGTGGCTGAGGGATTGAGTCACTGTGAATTCAGGGGCGAAGAGGTGTGTGTGGGTGCCGGATATTCCATGATCCGCCTGGCGATGGAGACGGGCAAGAGGGGATTAACAGGTATGGAATTTGCGGGAGGCATTCCTGGTACTGTGGGGGGAGCCGTCTACATGAATGCAGGGGCACATGGATCTGATCTTTCACGTATTCTTATTGATGCCGAAATCCTCTTTGAAGACGGGGAGACGAAGGTGTTGACAAATGAGGAAATGAGCTTCAGCTATCGAACCTCCCTTTTGCAAAAGAAGAAGGGAATCGTAGTGGAGGCGCGTTTCCAACTGCGAGCAGGAGATCGCCAGGAGATCACCGCGACGCTGGCTGCCAACAAGGAGCGGAGGCGGCTCACGCAGCCACTGCAGTTGCCGTGTGCCGGCAGCGTATTCCGCAATCCGCCGGGCGACCACGCCGGCAGATTGATAGAGGCGGCAGGGTTGAAAGGCTATCAAATTGGCGGAGCCCAAGTCTCGGAGTTGCATGCCAACTTCATCGTCAACCGTGGAGGAGCAACGGCTACCGACGTCCTCACCTTGATCGATCACATCCGGAGCACGATCCTGGAAAAGTACGGGATCGAGATGCATCCGGAAGTCCTGGTGGTGGGCGAGGGGTAACACGGAGGTGAAAGTTTGGAGACTTTTGCGATCGAAGGCGGAAAACCTCTGTCCGGTTCGCTTCGGATCCAAGGAGCAAAGAATGCTGCTCTTCCCATACTGGCAGCCGCTGTACTGGCAGAAGGGCAATTCTATATCTACGACGTTCCCTATTTGAAAGATATTGATGTGATGCTGGAAATTTTGCGAGAGATCGGGGCGAGTGCCAAGCATGTTGACGGCTGTGTCGATCTCGATACATCTTCTGTCAGCGTGCCGGTCATCCCTGAGCATTTGATGGGGCAGATGCGTTCCTCCATTTTCCTGGCTGGACCGCTGCTTGCCCGACTTGGCGAAGTCACGATTTCGCGCCCCGGCGGATGTGACATCGGAGAGCGGCGGATTGACCTGCATTTGGCTGGACTGACGGCGCTCGGAGCGAAAATCGAGGAAGCGGAAGGCTACATTACCTTCCGGACCAAGCAGCTTCGCGGAGCCAACATCTTTCTTTCCTTCCCCAGTGTCGGCGCGACAGAGAACATTATGATGGCGGCGGTGCTGGCAAAAGGTACCACCCGCATCTGCAATGCCGCGCGGGAACCAGAGATCGTAGACCTGCAAAACTTTCTCAATGCCATGGGAGCGCGAATACGCGGCGCGGGTACGGACACGATCGAGATCACGGGTGTTCCCCGCCTGCGCACAGTGAGCTACCGTGTCATTCCGGATCGAATTGTCACAGGGACATTTCTCCTGGCTGCTGGCGTGACCCAGGGACATATCGAGCTGACGAACACGATTCCAGAACATTTGACGGCATTGATTGAAGTAGCGCGAAGCTGCGGTGTTGAAATCAAGATTCGCCATGATATAATGGAAATCAAAAGTATGTCACGTCCTCGCGCCTATGATCGGATCATCACATCACCGTACCCGGGTTTTCCCACCGACCTGCAGGCGCAATTGATGGTGTTTTTGTCGCTGGCAAAAGGAACGAGCGTCATCAAGGAGACGATTTTTGAGGGAAGATTTAAACATGTGAATGAATTGGCGCGAATGGGCGCATCGATATATGTTGATCTCGGCTCAGCCATTATTCGCGGGGGCAACAAATTGACTGCTACCCATGTGGAGGCGACGGATTTGCGAGCCGGGGCAGCACTGGTGCTCGCAGGCCTCAGTGCAGAAGGCACGACCTGCGTGAGCCAGATCCACCATATCGACCGGGGGTATGAACGGCTCGAACTGCAATTGCAGCAACTCGGTGCCGACATTTCGCG
Source organism: Brevibacillus sp. TJ4 (assembly GCF_044627595.2). Lineage (NCBI taxonomy): Bacteria > Bacillati > Bacillota > Bacilli > Caryophanales > Paenibacillaceae > Brevibacillus > Brevibacillus sp. TJ4. Next base: position 1,449,533 of record NZ_CP185865.1, read on the forward strand.
AGTGTCGATATAAACAGGACGATTACAGCGGCATACAGCTATGCCGCTTTCCCTGTTTATGAAACCATACATAATTTTCAACTGCATCCAGAAATTTACTGTATCTCGCGACATTCAGGCGAAAAGGCCTAGTAAAGATCGAAAGAGGATAGGACCATGGCGGTAATTGACGAACGTATCCCGCAACTGAAGCAGCAGCCTCCCCGCAAAAAGGGAAACCGCAAGTTGGCAATTTTTCTCGTGCTGTTTTTTCTCATCGTCCTCATTATTGTATTTATCCAGTCACCCTACAGTAAAGTACAGGAAATTCAGGTGTTCGGCAACGACATTTACACGGCCGAGCAAATCGTCAATCAGTCCGGATTGACGTACGGAATGCAGTTTCTCAATGTGTGGGAAGGCAGCGTAAGGAGCAACCTGCAGACATTGGAAGGGATCAAGGATGTCAAGATTTCCCGATCGTTTCCAGGCGTCATCGGGGTGCACGTGACCGAGTTGAAGCGCGTCGCCTTTTGGACGGGACAGGATGGCAGCCGTTATCCGCTGCTGGAAAACGGGTACGTGCTGAACCAGGTAGATTTTTCCGCTCGCGTAGTGGACAGACCGCTGATCAGCTCCTGGTCGGCACCTGAGCTCTTGCCCAATCTGGCAAAGGGACTGTCCAGGCTGTCCCCGGCCGTGCTTCGGGAAATATCGGATATTGCCCTGACTCCTACGGTATACGACCAGCAGCGCGTCAAGCTGTTTATGCGCGACGGCAACGAGGTGCGGACAGTGGTGTACAAGCTGGATGAAATGCTGAACTGGTATCCGGCGATTGCCAAGGAGCTGCCCAGCGATACAAAAGGCGTACTCTCCCTGTTTGAGCAGCCTTGGTTTGTTCCCTACGATGCAGCCAATGACGCGATTCCGTTGGATGGTGCCGAGCAAGACAGCCAACAGCAGTAATAGAGGGTAAAGGAGAAGGCAGATTATGAGTCGTCCCCACAAGTTTCAATTCTACTTAACGATCGTCACGCTATGCACCGGTTTTCTCGTCGCTACATCCGTCGAAACGACCAAACTGGTGCAGAAAGAGCGAATCAACGACCAACTGTTCCAGGAAGAGACGCAATTGAATGACCGGATTTTGGCGGAAAAGGAGCAGAACCGCCATCTCGAAAACCAGTTGATCGATTTGCAGCGCCAGGTCAGCAAGATCGAGGAAGCGATGGCAGCGCGCAAGTCGGAAGCGGCAGCCATCTTTGAACAGCTGGAAGCGGCACGCATGCTCGCGGGTGTGGTGGCGGTAGAAGGGCCGGGAATCGTCGTGTCGATGCAGGATTCCCAACACGCTGCCAGCAGTCCTGACATTTCCAACTACATCGTACATGAGCAGGATGTCCGCCTCGTCGTCAATGAGCTGCGAGCTGCCGGAGCAGAAGCGATCAGCATCAACGGGCAGCGGCTGGTGAGCAACTCTTCGATCCGCTGCGTAGGCCCGACGATTATCGTCAACGGCATCAAGTCAGCAGCTCCGTTCGTCATTACGGCGATTGGTGATCCTGCTACACTGGAGAGTGCGCTGCATCTCCCCGGAGGCGTCATTCAATCGCTGCAAGACTTTGTGCAAATCGAGGTAACCAAACAAGCCCTTGTCCAGTTGCCTGCCTACGTAGGCGACACCAAGGCAACCCACTCCTGATTGAAGGATGCGTTTAGCCATGTTGCAAAAAAGAAGTAAAATCACGTTTATTCTTGCCATTATTAGTGCTATCATAGGTGTGATGTTGGCTGTGCAGCTGCGAAGCAACATAGACCCGGTGCACAAGGAATCGCGCAGCATCGCTGAGCTGAGGACATCGCTGCAAAAAGAGCTGGAAAAGCACAAAAACCTGTTAGCGGATATTTCCAAGTACAATCAACTGTACTACCAATACGAAACTTCCTTGAGCGAGGATGAAAGTCTCTCGGTCATGGTGGAAGAATTGGCGCGAAACCGGAAAATGGCCGGAATGATCCCCATGGAGGGCAAGGGAATCGAGCTTACCATCGTCGATGCTCCGATGCTGGATGAGAATTCCCATGAAGAGCATATGTACGCTTCGTTTACGGGCGGATACATTGATGACGAGGATTTGCGCTGGCTGGTAAACATCCTCTTCGCCAATGGCGGACAAGCTGTCTCGATCAACGGGCATCGCCTGATCGCGACGACAGCAATTCGCAATGTCGGGGATGTCATCCAGATCGATACCCGAACCATCCAGCCGCCATACGAGCTGAAAGTGCTGGGTGAGCCCGATGTTCTGCTGTCTGCGCTGAAGCTGGAAGGCGTGGAAGAGTATTTTCAGCTCGCCAATAAACGCATCGTGGCAGAGAAGCAGGAAAATCTGCTCATTCCTGCATACCGGGAACAACGCATTATTCAACATATGAAACCAGTCAAAGAAAAAGGGGATTCGTAACCATGTGGCTCCCGCTCGTCGGACTCATCGTCGGTCTCGCTGTCGGCTTTCTGCTGGATTGGCGCGTGCCTCAGGAGTACAGTAGCTATCTCTCCATTGCTTTGTTGGCGGGGCTAGATACGATATTTGGGGGAATCCGGTCATTCCTGGAGCGTACGTTTAACGTCAGGATCTTTCTATCCGGATTTGTCTTCAATACCCTGTTTGCTGCGGGCCTCGCCTTTCTCGGCAGCTTTTTGGGAATCGATCTGTATCTGGCGGCTATTGTAGCCTTTGGGGTACGCCTGTTCAATAATCTAGCTGTAATTAGGAGAATTGTTCTATCCCGCTGGATAAATCAGCAAGAGTAAAGTGGACTTTTGGGAATAAGGTCATATTTTTACAAAAATTCAAGACAAAAAAGAGGGAATGGTTGTCCTGTGTGGAATAAAATATGCAGGTGTTCTCATTTTAGAAAAACAGAAGACGTAGCAGGGGAGGTGTCACAGGTTTGGTAAGCAATGAACGAATCGTCAGTCTGGATATTGGCACATCAAAAGTTCGCGTCATGATTGGCGAAATCAACAACGGCACGATTAACATCATCGGCGTCGGCCAGTCGCACTCGGAAGGGATCAAGAAGGGTGTGATTGTCGACATCGACCAAACCGTGCATGCCATCCGGGAAGCCGTTGATCATGCGGAGCGCATGGTTGGCGTTTCCATCGAAGAAGTGTATGTAGGAATCACCGGAAATCATATCGAGCTGCATGAAACACAAGGGGTAGTCGCTGTCTCCAGCGAAGACCGTGAGATACGTGAAGAGGACATTCAGCGAGTGATCCAGGCTGCAAAAGTTGTTGCCATTCCGCCTGACAGAGAGATTATCGAAGTAGTTCCCAAGGAGTATATCGTCGATGGACAAGGCGGGATCAAGGATCCGCGGGGCATGATTGGCGTCCGGTTGGAAATGGAAGGAACCATTGTAACCGGCTCCAAAACAGTTGTACATAACATCGTTCGTTGTGCACAGCGTACCAACCTGCGTGTAGCTGGAATTTTCTTACAACCTCTGGCTGCCAGCACTGTCGCACTCTCCAAGGATGACAAGAACATGGGTGTCGTCCTTGTCGATATTGGTGCTGGGTCTACGACGATCGGCGTATTCGAGCAGGGCAAGCTGGCTGCATCTACGGTCATCGCGATCGGCGGCGATCACATCACAAACGATATATCACTGGGATTACGTACACATACAGATGTAGCGGACCGCGTGAAGGTGAAGAATGGCTGTGCCCTGATCGACGAAGCTTCCGAGGATGTCAAGTTCAAAGTAAGCCGCATCGGCAGTGAAGTAGAAAAGCAGTTTACGCAAGTAGATTTGGCCAACATCATTGAGCCTCGTGCTGCGGAAATATTCCAGCTTGTAGAAGAAGCCGTCTACAAATTGGGGTATCGCGACGAAATTGCCGGTGGCTACGTACTTACCGGGGGTACCGTCGCAATGCCTGGTATGTTGGAGTTGGCAAAAGAAGAGCTGGATGCTCCAGTGCGCATCGCGATCCCGGATTACATCGGAGTTCGTGATCCAGCCTACACCACCGGGGTAGGTTTGATTCAATATGCCTTGCAGTTGATGGAGAGACGCAGCGTAAACGTCACCCCCTCATTCAAGGGCACCCAGAAGCAGGCCGTCTCCAAATCGAGAGAAAATGGCGGTTTCATGGAAAAGGTGAAAAACTGGTTTAGCGAGTTTATCTAGAAAATCGCTTATTTCGGAACGGATTGAGCGTTTCCTCTGGAGAAGGCCGGCAACTTTGGTGAGCTTTCTGTAACAGCTTTTTATGTTGAATTGGGGAGGACTAGCAATATGCTGGAATTTGATATGGATATGGAATCCTTTGCGCGAATTAAGGTGATCGGCTGCGGCGGTGGCGGAAGCAACGCTGTTAACCGAATGATTGCAGGCGGAGTAAAGGGAGTCGAGTTTATCACCCTGAATACGGACGCGCAGGCACTGCAGTTGTCCAGCGCAGACATCAAGCTGCAAATCGGTGAAAAACTGACCCGCGGACTGGGAGCAGGCGCCAACCCGGAAATCGGCAAAAAAGCGGCGGAAGAAAGCCGTGAAATGATTGAAAATGCCTTGCGCGGCGCGGACATGGTGTTCGTGACAGCAGGAATGGGTGGAGGTACCGGAACCGGTGCTGCACCGGTCGTTGCCGAGATCGCCAAGGAACTGGGCGCTTTGACGGTTGGCGTAGTGACGCGTCCGTTCTCCTTTGAAGGCCGCAAACGCTCCATGCAAGGGGAGCAAGGGATTGCCGCACTGAAAGAAAAAGTCGATACCTTGATCGTCATTCCGAATGACCGACTGTTGGAAATCGTCGATAAAAACACGCCGATGCTGGAAGCATTCCGCGAGGCGGACAACATCCTTCGCCAAGGCGTACAGGGCATCTCCGATTTGATCGCCACACCTGGACTGATCAACCTGGACTTCGCCGACGTGAAGACGATTATGACCGAACGCGGCTCCGCCCTGATGGGGATCGGTGTCGGCAGTGGCGAAAACCGTGCGGCAGAGGCAGCGCGCCGTGCCGTTTCCAGCCCGCTGCTGGAGACGTCGATTGACGGGGCACGCGGTGTCCTGATGAACATTACGGGCGGAACGAATCTCAGCCTGTACGAAGTAAACGAGGCGGCAGACATCGTCTCCTCGGCGGCAGATCCGGATGTAAACATGATTTTCGGTGCCGTGATCAACGAAGAGCTGAAAAACGAGCTGGTCGTAACGGTCATCGCAACCGGATTTGAAGAGGCACAACGACAGCAGGCGGCACAGCGTCGCCCGCAGCAGTCTGCAGCGGTGCCGAACCGTCCGACCCAGATTTCGCAAAGCCCTGCTTCCGGACGGACGAACAAGGAAGAGGAAGAAGAGAAGTCTCTCTTCTCCATGAGCAATCTGGACAACCTGGACATCCCGGCGTTTTTGCGCAATCGCCGCCGCAACAAAAAGTAAATCGATCACTAGGCCAAGAGACCTTGTTTCCCGGATTGGGAGACAAGGTTTTTTTTATTTTTCGTTCTACAAAAAATCCAAAAAAAGTACGTCAAGAACTGACAGATTTTACATACACATTGATATATACTGCTTTTACTGGATCGTACAGCGCGGCCATGCAATGGTGAACAGAACCGGCGGCAAACCTGCCGGACGGGTGGGGGCGTGGATTCAAACGACCAGACGGGGGTGGATCAGAGTGTGATTGTGTACCTGGATATTATCCTACTCGTCAACATCGCGATTGATACCTTGTTGCTCTGGTTTACCGCTTATTTTCGCAAGGAACGGGTTGTCTGGTGGAGAATCCTGGTCGCCTCGGTCTGCGGCTCCTGTTACCTGCTCCTGTTCTTCTTCCCCTCGTTTTCTTCCCTGTATCAATGGCCGGTCAAGCTGCTTCTGTCGATTCTGATTTTGTGGATTGCCTTCGGGAATAAACGCCTGTGGCCATTTACACAAAATCTGATCATTTTTTATTTTGTGGCCTTTGTCTTCGGTGGAGGGGTGTTTGCGCTTCACTACTTTTTTGCTCCACAAAACGAGATTTTGAACGGGCTGGTGGTGACGCACAACGATGGGTTTGGTGTCGGTTTCAAGCCGACCTTCGCCATCCTCGCCATCGGCTTTGCGCTGGTCTACGTGCTGGGACGCAAAAGCTATCAGGCGATTCAGGAGCCGCGCAGGCTGGAGTCCTTTTTGGCTGACGTGATCATTTCGCTTTCCGGTGAACGGATCATTTGCAAAGGACTGGTCGACACGGGCAACCAGTTGCACGAACCGATAACGAGAACCCCGGTGATGATTCTGGAAGCGAGGCTGTTGGCGCATCTGTTGCCGCCTGCGCTCGTGCAGTACGCCAGTGAGAGTGGGAAGGACTGGGGCAAAATGGATGGATATTGGGAGGAGCTGCCCCCGGAATGGCAGTCGCGGGTCCGCCTCATCCCATACCGAAGCGTTTCGCGTGGCATGGATTTTCTGCTTGCGATCAAACCGGACTATGTCAGGGTATGGCAAGACGGGCTTACCTATGAAACCGAAAAGGTGCTGGTTGGCCTCAATCCGATTCCGCTGGCGGCGGACGGCAAATACCAGGCGATCGTCCACCCTGAGATGGTCAATACCTATTCAGAAAAACCTACCCGAATTCTTGAACAGGAGGGCTCATGATGTACGTAAAGCTTCGCCTGCAACTCCAGTTAACCTGGTACCGTTTCTTGATGTGGATCGGTGTAAAAGCTGAAGAAATCTACTATATCGGCGGGAGTGAGGCCCTACCTCCACCTCTGACGCGGGAGGAAGAGGAGGTGCTGCTCGTACGTCTGCCATCCGGCGATCCTGCTGTGCGCGGCATGCTCATCGAGCGCAATCTGCGACTGGTGGTCTACATCGCGCGTAAATTTGAGAACACCGGGATCAACATCGAGGATTTGGTCAGCATCGGCACGATCGGACTGATCAAGGCAGTCAACACCTTTGACCCGGAGAAAAACATCAAGCTGGCCACGTACGCCTCGCGCTGTATCGAGAACGAGATTTTGATGTATTTGCGCCGCAACAACAAGATTCGTTCGGAGGTGTCGTTCGACGAGCCGCTCAACATCGACTGGGACGGCAATGAACTTTTGCTCTCCGACGTTCTCGGGACAGAAAATGATACCATTTACAAAAATATCGAAGATCAGGTCGATCGCAAACTGTTGAAAAAAGCGCTGGATAAACTATCCGACCGCGAGCGTATCATCATGGAGCTGCGTTTTGGCTTGGCTGGCGAGGAAGAGAAGACGCAGAAGGACGTGGCCGACCTGTTGGGCATCTCCCAGTCGTACATTTCCCGCCTGGAAAAGCGAATTATAAAACGGTTGCGAAAAGAATTCAACAAGATGGTCTAGCGCATATTTTCCCAGTCGAAGGGGATACTGTTCCTAGCACCGAGCCAGATAGTGGTAACTGCCACTCTCTCGTCGGGACGCGTCGACACGCGGCCTTTCAAGACAACCGGGTTAGGAACTTTCTTGCTTCGAGGAGGGAAAGACGTGACGCGAAACAAAGTGGAAATATGTGGGGTAGACACCTCCAAACTTCCGGTACTGACGAACAAAGAGATGAGAGAATTGTTCGAGCGTCTGCAGAGCGGCGAACTGGCAGCCCGCGAAAAACTGGTGAACGGCAATTTGCGGCTGGTCTTAAGCGTAATCCAGCGTTTCAACAACCGCGGCGAGTACGTGGATGACCTGTTTCAGGTAGGATGTATCGGGTTGATGAAGGCAATTGACAACTTTGACCTGGGGCAAAACGTCAAGTTTTCCACCTATGCCGTCCCGATGATCATCGGCGAGATTCGCCGCTACCTGCGGGACAACAATCCGATCCGCGTCTCCCGATCGTTGCGCGACATCGCATACAAAGCCTTGCAGGTACGCGACAACCTGACCAACAAACATTCGCGCGAGCCTACCATCACAGAGATTTCCCAGGAATTAAACGTCGCCAAGGAAGACGTCGTATTCGCCCTCGATGCGATCCAGGACCCTGTCTCCCTGTTTGAACCGATTTACCAGGATGGCGGGGACCCGATTTACGTCATGGATCAAATCAGTGACGAAAAGAACAAGGACGTCACCTGGGTCGAGGAAATCGCCTTGCGGGAAGGGATGCAGCGGCTCGGCGAGCGGGAAAAGATGATCTTGTCCATGCGCTTTTACGAGGGCAAGACGCAGATGGAGGTCGCCGAGGAGATCGGCATTTCGCAGGCGCAGGTGTCGAGGCTGGAAAAGGCAGCGATCGCGCATATGCAAAAGCACGTCCAATCGTAACAGGCAATCATTGCAGGCAAACCCGGCGGTGCATGACACCCCGGGTTTTTTGTCGGCTGATTGTGCCCGCGACGGACATATTCGCCCATCCACTCATATACTAAAAGTAACGGTGAAAAGTAGGTGAGGAGAAAATGGTGAAAATCTCTGACTTTCAAACCAAAGAAGTGGTGAACATTTTGGATGGCAAACGACTCGGGCAAATTTCCGATTTGGAAATCGATTTGCGGCACGGACGGATTGAGTCGATCGTCATCCCGGGACCGGGAAAATTCCTCGGCTTTCTCGCCTCTGGCAACGACTATATCATCCCCTGGCGCAATATTGTGAAAATCGGCAAGGACGTCGTGCTCGTACGGATGGAGGAGACGCTGAAGATCGATGCCCGCAGTTCAGGATCTGACGGGTACGCGGAATAGGCATAGACGAAGGAAAGGCAGGTGCGACAGCCTTTCTTTTCTTTTGGGCTGTGGTATGATAGGCGTGAAAGGGAAGGTGAAGCCGATGAGCGAAGCGTTTGTCGTCGCAAAGGAAAAACCGTTCCTGCATCTGTCCGAGTGGGAACAGCGCTTCCCCGGGCTTGTGGCAGGCTTTACGATTCGGACCGGTGGAGAAAGCGAGCAGGCGTACGAATCTTTTAATATGGGATTGCATGTCGGAGATGATCCCGCCCGCGTGATCGCCAACAGAAAGCGGCTTGCGGATGCGGTTGGCATGCCGTTTTCCGCGTGGACATGCGCCGAACAAATCCACGGCAACCGGGTCTGCCAGGTCGTCGCAGGGGGAGCGGGGAAAGAAAGTCTGGAGGATGTTATCCCTGCCGCGGACGGCTTGTTTACAGATCGGGACGGAGTGCTGCTCACGTCGTTTTACGCCGATTGCGTACCGCTCTACTTTTTGGACCCGGCATCGAAGGCGATCGGTCTGGCGCATGCCGGCTGGAAAGGAACCGTCGGCCGAATCGCGGTGGAAATGATCGAAGCGCTGCGCCGTCAGTTCGGCACGAAACCGGAGGAATTGCTCGTCGCGATCGGGCCGGCGATCGGCGGCTGCTGCTATGAAGTGGATGAGCGGATTATGGAGCAGGTTCGCATCTCAGCCCGTGATTGGCAACAGGCTGTCACTGCTTCGGCGAACGAGGAGCGCTACATGCTCGACCTGCGCAGGCTGAACGAGGCGATTTTGACCGAGGCAGGCATTGATCCCGCGCGGATTTTGCGTACAGAGTGGTGTACAAGCTGCCGCACCGATCTGTTTTACTCCCATCGCAAGGAAGCGGGCAAGGAAAAAGCGACGGGGCGAATGGCATCGTTTATCGGCTGGTCGGCTGGCAATGCTAGCAAGTAAGGCTCTGTCCTCGCCGGATTTGGGAAAAATGAAGATAAAGGAGAGGAACGTACATAGATGAGTACCGGACAGGAACTGTTGAAACAAAGGCTTGCACACATCGAGGAGCGCATCCAGGCAGCTTGTGAACGAGCCGGCCGCAAGCGCGAAGACGTGAAAATCGTGGCGGTGACGAAGTACGTCGATGCACAGACGATTGGCGATCTGCTTGACATCGGAATCGGGCATATTGGCGAAAACCGCCTGCAGGATGCCCTGCCCAAGCACGAACAGTACGGTGACAGGGGCTGCTGGCATTTCATCGGCCATCTGCAAACGAACAAGGCCAAGGACGTAATCGGACGTTTTTCCTATATTCATTCCCTCGACCGCCTTTCTTTGGCGCAAGAGCTGAACAAGCGCGCAGAAGCGGCCGGTCAGGTTGTCTCCTGCTTTTTGCAGATCAATATTTCCGGGGAACAGACAAAATTTGGGCTTAGTCCGGATGATGTATTGGCTTTTTTGCGGGAAACAAGTAATATGAAACATATAAAGATCGACGGATTGATGACCATGGCGCCTGTTGTCGAAAATCAGGAAGAAGCTCGTCCTGTTTTTCGCGGTCTGGCTGAATGGCAAAAACGCATCAACGAATGGGAATTCCCGCATGCACATGTCACCGAGCTATCGATGGGCATGTCCAATGACTTTGAAGTAGCGATTGAAGAAGGAGCCACATACATCCGACTGGGCTCAGTGCTGGTCAAGCCCGAGTAACGGGAAACACCCGGACGAACCGGTCGCGAAAGGAGGAGTAACCGATGGGAGTAATGAACAGACTGAAGGGATTTCTGGGTTTGGAGGACGAAGAATACATCGAAGAAACAGTGGAAGAGGAGCGCAGTGAGACGGATGCTGCTTCCACCAAAAAGCAGCCTATGGGACGTGCGAACAACGTAGTGCCGTTTCAGGCTCGGGAAAAGGAGGGGATTCGCTTGATCCTCTGCGAACCCCGTCATTACAGTGACGCACAAGACATCGCCGACAATCTTCGTCATCGCCGTCCGGTCGTGGTCAACCTGCACCGCGTCGAAAAGGATCAGGCCAAGCGGATCATCGACTTTTTGAGTGGTACGGTATACGCATTGAACGGAGATATTCAAAAAGTTGGGGACACGATTTTTGTCTGTACGCCTGATCACGTAGACATCCAGGGAACGATTTCGAGTGTCATTGAAGAGTAAGATTCAACGATGAAAAAAGGGTGAGCAAATGGCATATTTTTTGACGGTTCTTAATTTCGCTTTTACCGTGTATCAGTTTATGATTATCGCGTACATATTGATGTCGTGGGTGCCGCAGATGCGCGACACAGGCATCGGACAGATGCTGGAGCGTCTGGTCGAGCCGTATCTCGCGCCTTTCCGCCGGTTTATCCCGCCGCTGGGCTTCATCGACCTTTCCCCGATCGTGGCGCTGATTGCCCTGCGTCTGGCTTATGAAGGACTTCTGGCCATCTTGTTTCGGTTGATGTAGGAGACAGATACAGCATGAGTGTATTTGATCATTTTCGCAAAGAGGAACGTCCATTTGTAGAACGGGCGCTGGAAATGCTGACGCTGGCAGAGCGAAAGCAGGCCATGCGCCTTACTGATTTTCTCGACCCGCGCCAGTTGGCGATATTCCAGAGCCTCGCCTCGCAGGTACAGGACATCGTCGTCTCGGCGAGCGGCGGATACGAAGGGGCAGAGCGGACGAGGGCGCTGCTTCACCCCGACTACCTCCCCGTCGAACAGGAAGATTTCGCGCTGGCACTGCTGCGCATCGAAGCCGATCAGCGCTTTCACAAGCTGGAGCATCGCGATGTGATGGGATCGCTTTTGAATGCCGGTTTGAAGCGGGAGAAGTTCGGAGACATGCTGGTGGACGAGCAAGGGGCGTACGCTGTCGTGGCCGAGGAAGTCGCGGATTTCATCTGCACACAGGTGACGCAAATCCACCGCACGCCGGTACGCTTCGAGCGGATGGCCTGGGCTGACTTCACTCCTCCGGCCCCGCAATTCGCACCCAAGACGATCACCGTCCCTTCACCCAGACTGGATGCCGTGATCGGCGAGGTCTGCCACCTGTCCAGAGCCAAGGCTGTACTGCCGATCCGTGCGGGCAAGGTCAAGGTAAACTGGAAAGTGGTGGACGATCCCTCTTACGCTTTGGACGGCGGAGACATGGTCTCCGTAGCCGGTTTTGGCCGCTTCAAGCTGCTTGAGGTGGCAGGTCCTACGCGGAGCGGAAGAATACGTATGACAGTGGGACTTGTAACATAAGATAATAGCAGCGAAGTGTGCAAAAGGACGGACAAAGTGAAAAATTATGCAAATTCAGCAGGAAATCTGTGGTTGGTGTCGAAAACACTGAGCAACGATTCTTCCAGAAAAGTGGGGGGTACATGTGCCGTTAACGCCATTGGATATACACAATAAAGAATTCAGCACGGGCTTTCGTGGGTATAACATCGACGAAGTAAACGAGTTTTTGGATCAGATCATCAAGGATTTCGAGCTGCTGATCAAGGAAAAGAAGGAAATGGAAGAGCGGATCGCGGTCCTCAATGAACGTGTCGAACATTACAAAAGCCTGGAGGAAAATCTGAGCAAATCGATCCTGGTGGCGCAGGAGACGGCAGAAGACGTCAAGTCAAACGCGCGCAAGGAAGCACAGCTCATCCTCAAGGAAGCGGAGAAAAACGCAGATCGCATCGTCAACGAGGCATTGGCCAAGTCGCGCAAAATCGCGATTGAGATCGAAGAGCTGAAAAAGCGGGCGTCTGTCTACCGGATGCGATTCCGCACGTTGCTGGAAGCGCAGCTGGAGATGCTCGAGCACGGAGCCTGGGATGATATTGAGCAGGCAGATTCGGCGGTAGCGGTTGAATAAAGCATTGACGGAATGTCGATGATGGTACTATAATGAAAGACAACTTTTTCACATCATACAGACGATGAACGGGACGAGTACGTGATACAGCGCTGTGTAGAGAGCCGGGGACAGGTGAAAGCCCGGTCAGTCGCGGTCAACGGAAAATCACCCGGGAGTTCAAGAGCTGAAAGCTGTGCTGTATCCTCGTCCGATCGGATAGGGAAGCGGCGATAAGCAAGTAAGTGAGCGAGTCATTCCCGTTAGTGAATGAAATGAGTGAAACGATGGTTCGTCATGCCCGCGTGCATGACCAATCGTTTAATCAGGGTGGTACCACGGGAGCCTTCTCTCGTCCCTTTTGCGGACGAGCGAAGGCTTTTATTTATTTATTAGGTAGGAGTGAAAGCAGTCATGGATTACAGCAAAACGCTGCAACTGCCCAAAACCGATTTTCCGATGCGCGGCAATCTGCCGAATCGGGAACCGCAGATCCAGGCAGCCTGGGATGAGAAGAAGATTTATCAAAAAGTACAGGAGCGTACCAAAGGACGCCCTTCCTTTGTACTGCACGACGGCCCTCCGTACGCCAACGGAAATCTGCACATCGGCCACGCCTTGAACAAAATTTTGAAGGATATCATCGTTCGTTCCAAATCGATGACCGGTTACGATGCGCCGTACGTACCGGGCTGGGATACCCACGGTTTGCCGATCGAGCAGGCGATTATCAATGCAAAAGGGCTTGATCGCCGTTCCATTGAAGCGATCGAATTCCGCAAGCTCTGCGAAGAGTACGCCTGGTCCTACATCGACATCCAGCGCGAGCAGTTCAAGCGCCTCGGCGTGCGCGGCGATTGGGAAAATCCGTACGTCACCTTGACTCCGGAGTATGAAGCGCATCAAATTCGCGTCTTCGGCGAGATGGCGAAAAAAGGCTACATCTACAAAGGTCTGCGCTGTGTGTACTGGTCCCCGTCTTCGGAGACCGCTTTGGCAGATGCCGAGATCGAGTACAAAGACAAGCGCTCGCCTTCCATCTACGTCAGTTTTCAGGTTGTGGACGGCAAAGGGAAGCTGGATACTGATACAGGCGTTGTCATCTGGACGACGACTCCTTGGACGATTCCGGCGAACCTGGCGATTTCCCTGCATCCGGAACTGGAATACAGCGTAGTGAAGGTCGATGACCGCAAATTCCTCGTTGCCAGCGGATTGCTGGAGGCAGCCTCAAAAGAGATCGGCTGGGAGAACCCGGAAGTGCTGGCTACTTTCCAAGGAAGTGAACTGGAAGGCGTCATCACCCAGCATCCGTTCTACGACCGCACCTCACCGCTGATCCTGGGCGAACACGTCACGCTTGATGCCGGTACGGGCTGCGTGCACACGGCGCCAGGACACGGGGAAGACGACTTTGCCATCGGGAAAAAATACAATCTGGGAGTTCTCTGCCCAGTTGACCATGAAGGGAAAATGACGAGCGAGGCGCCTGGTTTTGAAGGATTGTTCTACGAAGACGCCAACAAGGTCGTCACGGAAAAGCTGCAGGAAAAAGGAGCGCTGCTCAAACTGAGCTTCCTGACCCACTCCTATCCGCATGACTGGCGCACGAAAAAGCCGGTTATTTACCGTGCTACCGAGCAGTGGTTTGCTTCGATCGACGGCTTCCGCGAGCAAATGCTGGAAGCGATCAAAAACGTCAAATGGATGCCGCACTGGGGCGAGACCCGTCTGGCAAACATGATCGCAGACCGCGGTGACTGGTGCATTTCCCGTCAGCGCGTCTGGGGCGTACCGATTCCGATTTTCTATTGCAAAGCGTGCAACGAGCCGATCATCAACGACACGACGATCGAGCACATCGCTGAATTGTTCCGCAAAGAAGGCTCTTCCGTCTGGTTCGCGCGGGAAGCGAACGAACTGGTGCCACAAGGGCTGACCTGCGAATGTGGCTGCACCGAATTCCGCAAAGAGACGGACATCATGGACGTGTGGTTTGATTCCGGCTCCAGTCACCAGGCTGTACTGAAAGAGCGCGGCATGAGCTGGCCGGCAGACATGTACCTGGAAGGTTCCGACCAGTATCGCGGCTGGTTCAACTCGTCGCTGTCGACGGCAGTAGCTGTCTATGGTACTGCGCCGTACAAATCGGTCTTGAGCCACGGTTTTACCCTCGACGGTGAAGGGCGCAAAATGTCCAAGTCGCTTGGCAACACCGTCGTGCCGCAAGAGGTTATCGACAAACTCGGGGCTGACATTCTCCGCCTGTGGGTAGCGTCTGTCGACTATCAGTCCGACATGCGCATTTCCGACGCCATTTTGAGCCAGATCGCCGAGGTGTACCGGAAAATCCGCAATACGTTCCGCTTCCTGTTGGGCAACCTGGACGGCTTCGATCCGGCCAAAGACCGCATCGCTTACGAGCAGTTGGGCGAGCTGGACCGCTACGTGCTGGCCAAGGCGGCACAGGTTACGGATCGTGTGCGCAAGGCGTACGGAGAGTACCAGTTCCATACCGTTTTCCATACGGTACACAACTTCTGCGTCATCGACCTGTCTTCGTTCTACCTCGACATCTGCAAAGACAGACTGTACGTAGACGCGCCAGATAGCCTGCGACGCCGCGCAGCGCAGACTGTAATGTACGACTGCCTGCTGACGCTGGTTAAACTGATCGCGCCGATTCTGCCGCATACGACAGATGAGGTATGGGGCTTTATTCCGGGAGTCGTGGAAGAAAGCGTGCAACTGACCGACATGCCGGAAGCCGATCCTACACATTTGAGCTTCTCCGCAGCAGCGACAGACAAGTGGGATGCTTTCCTGGAGATTCGCGCCGAAGTGCTGAAGGCGATGGAGGAAGCGCGCCGCAACAAGGTATTCGGCAACTCCGTAGACGCCAAGCTGGCGCTGTACCCGGACAGCGAGCAAGTCGCGACTACGCTTGCAGCCATGGACGATCTGGCTGACCTGTTCATCGTCGCCCATGTCGATCTCCATCCGGTGGGCACGGCTGCACCGGCAGAAGCTGTGCAAATGGAAGACATTCGCGTCGTCGTCGCGCCCGCAGACGGTACGAAGTGCGAACGCTGCCGCGTCGTGAAGCTGGACGTAGG
The DNA here is from genome assembly GCF_044627595.2 of Brevibacillus sp. TJ4. NCBI lineage: Bacteria > Bacillati > Bacillota > Bacilli > Caryophanales > Paenibacillaceae > Brevibacillus > Brevibacillus sp. TJ4. The sequence continues at coordinate 1,465,191 of NZ_CP185865.1, forward strand.
TACGGTTGCAGCGCATCCAACGCTGTGCGAGCGCTGCGCGACAATCGTTGAAAAGCATTACGCGCACGTAGCAGAATAATCGTTTTACCAAGACAAACCTGTCTTTCCCTGCAGAGGGGAAGGCAGGTTTTTTTATATCGCCACTTTTTCAGTCCGCTGCCCCTTCCTGGCGCAAAAAAGGAACAGCCCGGATCGGTTATTTCCCACCTCGCCAAGACATACTACCAGTTGAGGAAAACGAAACGAAGGTGGTGTCTGGCGTGGACCAGAAAATAATGGCCCGACTGCGAGAGAGACTCCTGGAGGAAAAGCGGGAGATCGAGGATAGAGTGGAAGGACACTACGGCTTGCGCGAGGAAATGGCGGAATCCTTGCAGGAATTTTCCATGTACGACAACCATCCTGCCGATATTGGCAGCGAGCTGTTCGAACGGGAAAAAGACCTGGCGCTGGACAGCCTCGATCGGGAAGCGCTCAAGGAGATTGACCAGGCCCTGACCCGGATGGAAGAGGGGACATACGGACTGTGCACCGTCTGCGGCCAGGAGATTCCCCGCGAACGCCTCGAAGCGTTTCCGCGTGCCATGACGTGCAAGGAGCACGCACCAGCTCCTGGTCTCAACAACGACCGTCCTGTCGAGGAAGAGTTTTTGCAGCCTCCGTTCGGGCGTACCTCGCTCGATGAGAAGGACGAGCAAAACACATTCGACGGCGAGGATGCCTGGCAGATCGTCGAGGCCTGGGGTACTTCCAGCACGCCGTTTTCCTTTGTGGATAACGACAAGACCGATTACAAGGAAATGTACGTCGAAAGCGATGAGCCCGATGGCTTTGTAGAGGCAGTCGAGCAAATCTGCTATACCGGGATCGAAGGCAACACAGGTCCTGACAGTGTGAGCTTCATGCGCAGCGGAACGTATGAGGAGTACATGCGAAAGGGCGAAGGGAAAGGCAACTTTCTGGACTACGAAGACTATGAGACAGAGCGAGCCGAGCGAGAGGGCCGCGACGATTTGCTGTAGACGGAGGCGCAACATCTCATGCAGATTGAACGCGTGGAAACCTACCCGCTGCTCTACCGCCTCCCGCAGGCGTATGGAGATGCGAACGGCTACAAGAAATACCGCAGCTCGTATTTGATTCGTCTCATTACCCGCAGCGGAATCGACGGCTGGGGAGAAGTCATCGACTGGCTGCCCACTCTGGACATCGGCTTTCGCGAGCGGATCATTCCGTATTTGGTCGGCAAGCATGCTTCTGATCGATTGGAAATAGTCAAGACGATCAGCAAATGGCACCAGCGATCGGCGTCAGGGGTGAGCATGGCGTTGACGGAGATCGTGGCCAAGCGCGCCGGCCTCTCTGTCTGTGAGCTGTGGGGAGGGGCGATGCACCAGAAGGTCCCTCTCTACGCTTCTTTTCAGTCGTACAGCGAGGACGCCGACTGGATGACGCGTTCGATCTCCCGGGTCGCCAATCAGGTGGCATCCGGCTTTTGCAAGGTAAAGGTAAAGATCGGCGGACGCAAAATTCGCGATGACCAAAAGCATATCGAATACTTGATGAACTCTCTTTCTCCGGACGTCCGCGTGGCGCTTGACGCCAACCAAAGCTACGATTTGTCGGCGATGCTGGAGTGGAAGCACTTTTTATCCCGCTATCCGAACTGGATGTGGATCGAGGAACCGATGCCGATGGAAAAAGTGCAGGAGTACGCCAGATTGCGGCAGGCGCTTTCCGTGCCGCTGGCTGGAGGGGAGAACCTGACCCGCTGCCAGCAGTTCCTCCCTTTGTACATGCAGGGAGCGATCGATATTGCCCAGCCTGATTCGATGCACACCGAAGGGATTGATGAGTACCGCACGCATGTGGCACTGGCGCGGCAATTTGGTTATCGCATCTCGCCGCACGCCTATGACGGCAGCCTGAGCCGGCTCTACGCCCTGTTTGCCCAGGCGTGTTTGCCAGCCTGGAGCAAGATGGCAGGAGAGGAGCTGGAGCCAGTGGAACTCGACGTGATGGACAATCCGTTTACCGGGTTGTTCGAGCTCACGTATGCAAAAGGCGAGGCGCTGCTTCCGCAAGGACCGGGAATTGGATTGGAGCCAAACTGGGATGTGATCCGGGCGTTTCGCTGGGATGGCAGTATGTACGTATAAGAAAAACAGAGGAGTGGCGAATAGCGAATGGCGCAAAATGCGAAGAACCTGATTGGTTTGACAGGGATTCCACTGGTCATGGTTTTGGGCAACTCGATGCTGATCCCCGTCTTGCCGAAGATGGAGTCAACGATGAATTTGTCCTCGCTTCAATCCAGTTTGCTGATTACCGCGTTTTCCATTGCAGCAGGCATCGTGATTCCGTTCGCCGGCTACTTGTCGGACAGGCTGCGGCGCAAGATTGTCATCATCACTGCCTTGATCCTGTATGGGTCAGGCGGCCTGGTGGCGGGGCTGGCGGGATTGTGGATGGACAACCCGTACTGGATAATCATGCTCGGGCGGGTGATGCAGGGCATCGGGGCGGCAGGTACTGCTCCTATCGCGATGGCAATGGTCGGCGATTTGTTTGACGGCGCCGGAGAAAGCCGTGCTCTCGGCCTGCTTGAGACTTCGAATGGAATCGGCAAGGTGCTCAGTCCGATCATCGGCTCCTTGCTCGGCTTGATCGCCTGGTATATGGTGTTTCTCGCGTTTCCGGTCATTTGTGCAGTGATTTTGTTATTATTTTTCTTCTTGACCAAGGAAAAGACAAAGCAAAAACAGCCGATGCCGGTCAAGCAATACGTCCACTCGATCGCGACTGTATTTCGCCAGCATGGCAAATGGCTGGTTCCCGCCTTTTTTATCGGCAGCATCTGCCTGTTTACGCTGTTTGGCGTACTGTTCTACCTCTCCAATCTGCTGGAGGAGTCGTATCATATCGACGGAGTCGCCAAGGGCGGTCTGCTGGCGATCCCGCTATTGGTAATGAGCATTACGGCGTATATCACCGGTCTGATCATCAAGAAGAAGCTGCAGCGCATGCGCTGGTTTGTCATCATCGGGATGTTTTTGCTCGGGGCTTCCTATGTGAGCGCCACTTTTGTCAGAGGGGCGTATACGCTGATCGGCATCCTCGTCATCGGCAGCGTCGGGACAGGGATGATCCTGCCGTGCCTGAACAGTATGATCGTCGGCGCGGTCAAAAAGACGGAGCGCGGCATGATTACATCGCTGTACAACGGCGTCCGCTTTATCGGGGTGGCGATCGGCCCGCCTGTCTTCACCTGGCTGCTCGGCATTTCCCGCACGGTCATGTTTCTGTCTATCGCCGCATTGTCGCTGGTGTTTGCCGTCGTGGCACTCTTTTTTCTGAAGCCGAAGCAGGCAGAAGCGCAATCTGCGGCAGAGTCATCCCAGGCAGCAGTGCAGGAAAAGGGCAGCGAAACGAGCGAGGAAGAGCAGCAGAAACTAAAAGAGCAGGAAGCGTGGCGGCACATCTCGCAAGCATTGGGGATCGAGCCGCAGAACAAGGATGAGAGGCGAAAAGAGGAGGCAATCGAAAAGTACGGTTTTGATCCGGGAGAGATGATCGATCACCTGTTTCGGAAAGAAAAGGAGAAAGGGAAATGACGGGCAGCAACTGCCCTCTCTCCCTTTCTCCTATTTCCGTTGGTCGGCAAATCGATGTTGTAGCGCCTGCGCCAGGGCGAGCGGATACACGTCGTCATACAACAGTCGGCTGAACCGGGGATCCCCTTTGACATCGAGCGGAATTTGCTCGAAGACAACCGTTTCCGACACATCCTCCCCGGACGGCGTCTGTGTGTAGGACAGGACTCGCGCCACGTAAATGTCTTTGCTCCATTGGCGGTTTACGGTGTACTGACCGATCCGTTCGATGCCGTCGAGGATCGCTCCCGTCTCTTCGAAAACCTCGCGCAGGGCGGCGGCGATACTGCTCTCATGCGGCTCTACCTTGCCCCCGGGCAGCTCGATGCCGCGCTGCCGATGGCGGGTAAACAGCAGCTTGCCCTGCCAAAAGGGGAAGATCAGCACATGCCGTGCCTCTTGCCGGTCATACTCGCGGGAGTCAAACGTAAGCGTCACAGGAAAGCCAAAGTCGTCAGTAAATGCGTGCATGGAAAATCTCCTTCAAGTCTTCGTCAGCGGGTTTCGTTTTGTGCAGCTTGTCGATCGAGCGACAGGGAAATGTGCTTGACGGCGCGCATGGCTTGACCGGCAGCGAGGGAGAGGCTGGCGTATTCCGCGCCGTTGCTTACGTCGCCAATCGCGTAGATCCAGTCGCTCGCAGCCAGCTGGAAGCTGTCCGTCTGCAAATAGTAATTGCCAAAGGTGGGCAGTGGAGCAAACCCTTGACTGTTGCCGCGCACGCCGATGCGGGGCAAAATCCAGTCGACCTGAATGGAAGCAGGCGTGTCAGACCGTGTAGAGTGCAGACGCAAATCAATGCTGCCTGCTGCTCCCGCTTCGTAGCTGTCGATTTGCGTCTCCCAGAAAATGTGCAGATTGGGCAAGGATGCGATCCGGCGTATCCATTGCGGCTGAGCCCGCAGCCGGTCGCTGCGCACGAGCAGGTACACCCGTCTGGCATGCAGGCAGAGGTTGGCCGCAGACTCCAATGCGCGATCGCCGCCGCCGATGACGGCTACATCCTGGCCACTTACCGTCTTGGCCTGGGCCGTCGTGGAGAACCACGGGGACAAAACGCGCCTGCATCCCGCCAGTTGAGGCAGTTCATTGGGGCTGACTCCCGTGGCTACGACGAGGTAATCGGCGCGATAGACGGAGCGGGAAGTCGTGATTTCATGGGTGTGCACATCGACGGATACAATCGCCTCGGAAAGCCTCGGTTGCAGCCCGGCAACCGTCGGGTGAGTGGTCAGCGCCGACAGCAATGCGGCTCCATTCGGATACACATGGGGAGGGAAATCGCGAATCTCATTGTGGATGTGCGCCAATTGCCCTCCGAGTGCATCCGTTTTTTCGATCAGGAGAGAGGATAGTCCCAACCGGTGGCACCAGATGGCTGCTGACAACCCCCCGATGCCGCCGCCCGCGATCAGAACCTGTACGTGTTCCACCGTTTCGTCCCTCCGTTTTCCCATTTTCATGTTTATACTGTCTGATCGAGTACGATCAGGTTTTTCCAGATCCGTTCAGATAGTTTTAGACTACCTGTTTCAACAGGCGAGTGCAAGAACGTTCTCCGCCTTCTGTGCGTCATACAGACATGAGGCGATGAATCTTGATTTCCAATTCCAGGGACAGGTATGTTAGAATAATCGTAATTTTCCACGATGTACGCACTATACAGAAAATGACCAGCCGTCCCTAAAGGAGCGTTGAGGCGATGCAAGTTCAGAAGAGAACAGCCACACCTTCCCCTGCTTCCGGCAAACGCAAAACCAAACGAGGGAAGCGGGGAGCGCGGTTATACGTCATGCTGGGCATCGCTCTGTTTTTTTTCACTGTGACCGTAGCTGCCGGATTCATTTTAAACGAGATGAACAAGACGCTGGAGGTCGTGACCGATGACCCCTACAAGCTCCCTGATGTCAAGCCGATCAGCCGCGAGTACACAGAAAAAGAGCCGATTTCCTTTGTCATCGTCGGGGTGGATACACGAGCCAACATCGGCATGCTGAACACCGATGTGCTGATCGTGGCTGTAGCCGATCCCGAGACGAAAAAGCTGACAATGGTTTCCCTGCCGCGGGACACGCGCGTGGAGATGCCAGGCTATCCAGGCTACCACAAGGTCAACGAAGTGTTTGCACTAGGGGAAAACATCCGCCACAGTGCAGAGAGCAAGGGACAGCCCGTGACGGAAAACGGAATGACCTTGTTGAAAAAAACGCTGGAACAGATGCTGGGAATTCCGGTTGAACATTACGTACTGCTCGACTTCGAAGGCTTCACCTCGGTGATCGACACTCTCGGCGGAGTAAGCGTCGAGGTAGATCGGGACCTGGTTTACGAACTGCCCCAGCAAGGAGTGTACCGCACGCTGAAAAAAGGCCAGCAGGTTCTCAATGGAGAGCAGGCCCTCGGCTTCGTCCGCCATCGCATCGACAGAAGGGGGGACGCCTACAACTCCAGCGACTTCGACCGCAACCGGCGGCAGCAGCAAGTGATCCGAGCGGTCGCGGACAAGGCGGTGTCCATTGACGGTTTGAGCAAAATGACGCAGCTGCTGGAAACGATGGGAAACCACATTCGCACCGATTTGTCGCCGGAGCAGATCAAAGGACTCGCCTTTGACTTCAGTGGCATCTCTTCCCAGCAAATGGTGTCACTCGACAACGGCGCAGTCTGGAAGTCGCCGTACTCGCTGTGGCCGCAGAAAAACATGCAGGAAGTGCGGGCATCACTGCGCGCGGAGATGGACGGCAAGCCTCTCGCCGCCACGCGAAAGCTAAGCGACGCTGCCGTTCTGGAGATTGCCCAGATTCAGGCACCGGCCAGGTCCACTGCGCCTGCTCCCGCGAAGCCGGCCGCCACGAAGCCGCAAGCGACGGAACAAGCAGCACCCAGCCCGCCCCCGCCAAGCACGACGCCGGGAAATGGAGGACAGGACGCGCTGCCGCCATCCCAGTCTCCGGCACCGGAGCAGCAGCAGGAACAGCCACCTGACACACAGCCCGCGCCACAGGACACGCCAGCGCAAGTCCCCATGCCCGAACAGCCAGGAGGCGTGGAGCCGTATCCTTCTGATCTGCCGCCGCCCGATATTATCGCGCCGCCTGCCCCGGTGGCGGGGGACGCCGGGATGTGAGGGCACTTTGGACGGTTGCGGGACATCCGCCTACTGCATATCCTGATCTCGAGGAAAGGAAGAGCGACGAGAGGGGGTATATGCAGTGAAAACATTGCAGGAGTCGATTTTGAAGCTGAAAAAAGCGTCAGAATCGCTTTCCCGCCTGGACGTTGATCCCAAGCACCCATGGCCAGCCCTGGAGCAAATGAACCAGATCATGGACGCCTCCTTTTGGGAGAGCCTGGCCGAAGTGCACAAGCACGCCCATCTGAGCGCCAGCAAAGGGCCGGAAGAAATCAAGCCGAGAGTGAGAAGAAAAAGAAAGCGCAAGAATGAAAGCATAGAGAGCGTCGTTCTGGACGGGACTCCTTTTTTCCCCAGCACGGATGTGTTCCAAACCGATCAACTGGTCATCCTCTGTTGCGATGTGCCCGGCTTTGTCCGTAACAGTCTGGAAGTCACCCTGCTGGATGAGCAGCTCGTCGAGGTAAAGGGGCAAATCCGCGAGCATGTCTACGCCGATTCGTGCACCTTGCGTGAGCGGACGTACGGATCGTTTTGCCGCCGTGTGAAGCTGCCTGCGCCGGTCAGTGGAAAAGGGATCAGGTCGCAGTATCAGGACGGGCTGCTGGATGTGTTCTTTATCCGCCAGTCTCCCGGAGGAGTCCCGCACAGCTCGAAACATCCCCAGACGTAGACCGGTTTGCTACTCCATCTTGATTCACCAAGGTGGGGTTTTTTCTTGCCAACTGCCGTCTTCCGTTGCCAGGCTTTCTTTGCCGATTTGTAGTAAAATAATGAAGGGAACGAATGTTTTTAAACAGGGAGAATACTCGTCAATGAAAGTCGTAATCGCAGAAAAACCGGATCAGGCACTAAAGCTGGCCAGTCCGTTTTCGTACCGGAAACAACAAGGATACCTGGAGGTAAAGCCCAATTCCATCTTTCCCCGCGGAGCGTATTTCACCTGGGCGGTCGGGCACGTATGCGAGCTGGTCCCGCCAGAGGCATACAATCCTGCCTGGAAAAAATGGTCGGTCGAATCGCTGCCGATCATTCCTGACTCGTTTCGCCATCAGGTGATGCGCTCCAAAGCGAAGCAGTTTGGCATCATCAAACAACTGCTGCGTCGCCAGGACATCACGGAAATCATCCACGCGGGTGACGCCGGGCGTGAAGGGGAGCTGATCGTCCGCACGATTATCGCGCTGTGCGGCGTGAAAAAACCGATGAAGCGGCTGTGGATTTCATCGCTTACCGAGAAGGCGGTCATGGCCGGTTTTTCCAGCCTTTTGGCAGAGTCCGAGACGCGCAATCTGTACCAGGAGGCGTACAGCCGGGCTTGTGCAGACTGGCTGGTGGGGATGAATGCGTCCCGCGTCTACACGCTTTTGCTCAAGCAAAAGGGCATCCAGGACGTCTTTTCCGCCGGTCGGGTACAGACGCCTACCTTGGCGCTGGTCGTCAAGCGGGAGAAGGAGATCGCCGCTTTCAAGCCCGAGCCGTTTTGGGAAGTGAAAGCCAGCTTCGAGGTGGAGAAAAAGCGCTACGAAGGAACGTGGCACAAGGACGGGGAGTCCCGCATCAAAGACCCTGAGCTGGCGGCGCGCATTGCTGCTTTTTGCCAGGACAAGCCTGCGAAGGTCGCGGACGTGCAGACGGAGCGCAAGGAGTTTTTGCCGCCGTACCTGTTCAACCTCTCTTCGCTGCAGGCGACTGCCAACAAGATGTACAAATACTCGCCGCAGAAGACGCTGGACATCGCCCAGAAACTCTACGTCAAAGGACTGCTCTCCTATCCGCGCTCGGATTCTTCTTTTGTCACCGCAGAAGAGGCGAAAAGCTTTCCCGATATTTTGGCGAAACTGTCCCGCCAGTCCGAGTTCCAGTCCTATTTTCCGCTGCCCAAAAGCTCGATTGCTCACGATCGCCGATTCGTCAATGCGAAGAAAGTGACCGACCACTACGCGATCATCCCGACAGAGCAGGTGCCGACGTTTTCCCGCCTGTCCAAGGAAGAGCAGCACATCTACGATTTGGTCGCACGCCGGCTGATTGCTGCCCACCACGAGAGCGCCTTGTACGACTACACGACCGTCCAAACACTGGTGGAGGACCGCGCTACTTTTCTCAGCAAAGGCAAGGTGCAGGTGCGAGCTGGATGGCGCGACGTGATGTTTGACGACAAGGACGACAAGGACGCGATCTTGCCTCCGCTGGCTAGCGGGGAAACGGGCAAGGTGAAGAAAGCGACGGTCAAGGAAAGCAAGACCCAGCCGCCCAAGCGCTACACCGAGGGCGATCTGATTACCGTGATGAAGACCGCTGGCAAGCATCTGGAGGACGAAGAGCTGGAAAAAGTGCTGTCGCGTACAGAAGGGCTGGGGACAGAGGCGACGAGAGCCGGGATTATCGCCATGCTCAAGCAGCGCAAGTACATGGAGATACGCAAAAACCAGGTGTTCGCCACGCCAAAAGGAATGCTTCTGATCGATGTGATCGGCGATAAAATTCTCGCCTCGCCGGAGATGACCGCCCGCTGGGAGCAGCGTCTGGCCCAGATCGGACAGGGAGAAGCGTCAGCCGAAACATTCATGGAGCAGGTGCGCAAACTTTCACACAAGATCGTGACCGATGCAGTGGAGCAATCCCGGCACTGGCAGCTATCCGCGTACGAGGTGGAGTCTATGCCCAAGCAGGCTTCCAGGTTTACGTTGGGCAAGAAGGTGGCAGTCTGCCGCGTTTGCCAGGGCGATCTGGTAGACAAAGGAGATTTCTACGGCTGTTCGAATTACAAGAAAAGCAACTGCTCCGTCACCGTGTCCAAGACGATCATGGGCAAAAAAATTACCCCGACCAACGTCAAAAAGCTGATGGAGACGGGCAAAAGCAATCTGATCAAAGGCTTCCAAAAAGGAAAAGAGCGTTTCGACGCCTATCTGGTCTGGGATGAGCAGGAAAAGAAAGGGAAAATAATATCGCGTGAAAAATGAAACTTCACTAGCTGAACAGCGTAACACATAGTAATGAGATGGCGGCGCAGGCCGTACTTCCCGAACCCGTTAAGGAGGAAATCGTTATGTCCATTTTCAAAAGACTTCGCGACCTGACCATGTCCAACCTGTACGCTCTGATTGAGAAAGCGGAAGACCCGATCAAAATGACCGACCAATACCTGCGCGACATGCAGGAAGACCTGGCAGAGGCAGAAAAGGCTGTCGCTGCGCAAATCGCCCTGGAAAAGAAATTCAAGGTGCTGTATGAAGAACAGGAAGAATTGGTGAAAAAGCGCGATGAACAAGCGCATATCGCCGCTCAGGCGAAAAATATCGACCTCGCCCGCCGTGCTTTGGAAGAGAAGAAAGCAGCCGAGCAGAAAGCGGCGGAGTACAAGGCCAGCTACGAGAAAAACAAGGCTAGCGCCGACGCCTTGCGCGAGAAGCTGGTTGAGATGAAAAAGCAGATTACCGAGCTGAAAAACAAGCGCGAGACACTGGTGGCACGCGTCAATGCCGCAAAAGCGCAAAAGTCGATCAACCAGTCGATGTCCGGTTTCGATTCCAGCTCTGCGATGTCCGGTCTCAAGCGCATGGAAGAAAAAGCGCTGCAGCTCGAGGCGGAAGCGGAAGCAAGCGGCGAGCTGTACAAGAAGGAATCGTCGCTCGATGAGGAAATTGCCAAGCTGAGCAAGGACCAGCAAGTGGAAGACGAGCTGGCAGCATTGCTGAAAAAATACGAAGGGTAAACCGCTGCGCAAGCGGTCCCTTTTTTTTGCCGACTGTCGGGTTTGCGTTATGGTTCACGCGGTGCGGTGGTCGTGCGCAAATCCGGATTCTATGAATGTGACAAGTACGGAGGCGATCTTGTTTGGAATGGAGAGAAGTTCTCGCAATGCTGGTCTGGACCGGGGCCGGTGCGGTCTTGTTGTTTGTCTTGATGTGGATCGATTCCTTGTTTACGAAGTACAAGGATTTGACGGAAATGAAAAACGGCAATATGGCTGTGACGGTTCGCTTCCTGATGAAGCTGTTTGCCCAAGGGTATATTCTTGCCCAGTCGATCAATCATTCGAATGACCTGCATATCGCTCTTCTCGTTTCGGTGATCTCATTTGTCATTTTATTTGTCCTGGAAAGAGTGGTGGAATGGGTATTCCGCTTGCTGGCAGGCCTCAATCTGGAAGAGGGCACACATCAGGGAAAGGTGACACATGCGCTGCTGGCCGGTTCCTTCCACGTCATCGGAGCGATGATTTTGGCAGCCTGCCTTTGATCAGAGCCGGAAAGGAGTTCAGCCATGAGCTTGTTCAAACGAATTCAAAATATTTTTGCCAAGCATGAGCCGCCAGCGCCGGAGAAAAGCATTATGACGATCGCGCCGGGTGACGTCATGGAAGTGTCGCTGGTGACCTACCAGGTGACGGGAAAAGCGTTCAACGCCGGCCGAAATGCGATGATGCTCACGCTGCAGGACGGCAGACAAATCCGTTATCTGTACGTGGAAGAGCGCGAACGCACAGTGTACCATCTGTACCAGATGATCGACGGCCGTCTGGATGCAGTGGACGAGGTGCCGACGACAATCGAGATGGAGGATGTCACGTACCATCTCGAAGAGCAGTACTCCGGCCGCATCAGTACGGTAGGCAAGACGCCGTTTGCCAATTCCGGCGAGCAGTACATCTGGCAATTCCAGTCCGATCAGCGCCAGCTGCTGCGGATCGAGTGGCAGGACGGGCGCTTCATGCTCTACGAGGGAGAACATGTTTTGCCCGCAGATGTGCAGGTCTTGCGTGGAAGCTAGGGGGGAGGGCATATGCCGCATCATTGGATGAACCGAATCAAGGTGTTGCTGATTCCGGCGATCTTTCTGCTGGCGATGGCCGGAGCAGGTGGCAAAGCCCCGGACGTAGGCGAAGTATACGCGTTGGAATCCGTCAACAATGCGGATGGCAGCCAGACTTCCTACGTCTACCGTGCGGAAAACAAGACGGTTCCGGAAGTGGCTGAAGAGCTGGTAGCGATAAAAAAACCGGACGAGATATCTCCGGAAGATCCGCAGAACATGTTTCTCGTCTACAGCGATGCCTGGTACCATTTGCAGCAGGATCAGGCGAAGCCGACGGACACATTGGTTCAGGTGGACAGTGAGGCTTTCGTCAAAAACAATTACGACATTTCGTTTTTGGAAGCCTACTTTATCGCATCCGTACTGGAGGATGTTCTCGACGGACTGAGCGGGAGCGGCGGCAGCTATCGCGGCTATTCCAGCAAGGACGTCTACGAGCCGAAAGGGACCTACAGCACACCGAGCAGTCCGGCGCCGCCGACGACAAAGGAAGGCACGGGGAGTATCTTCAAGCGGAGCGACAAAAGCGTGGACGGCAGCGGGAGTGTCGGCTCCGGCGGCAGCATTTTCAAGCGTAGTGATACACCGAGCTCGAGTACATCGACCGGTACGATCACCCGAAACTCCTCAGGTGGCGGTGTTACGTCGCAAAAAAGCTCACCTGCCTTTTCGCCCCCGAAAAAATCACCTCCCCGCACCAAAGTAGGCGGGATGGGACGAATTACCAAACGGCGATAAACCGCAATCCGCACAAACAGGCATCTCGCCACTACCGCCAATATTTCGACTGCTGACCAATGCTTTTTTTAGCATTGGTTTTTTTCTTTGCTCATAAATTGTTTGGGAAAAGATTTGTTTCAGACCACGGAAAAACGCTTTCCTGAAAAGAAGGGCACATGTCTACAGCATGTAAGCGATTTCCAAATGATGCCGACGACTTTTGTTTGGTCTTGACGAAAACAAGATTGCATATCGACAAAAGAACAAGCGAAGCGAAACCATCGTTCGACAGTTTTTCCTGGACACTTTGGCTATGATGGCATTGTTGCGAAAGAAAGATAGCCGCACGTAACCAGGATGCGGCAACGAATACCTGGAGAGGAGCGAGCGTTAGTATGCTGGAAAAAATCCATCACCTTCGTTCACAAGCCGTCCCAACCGCGCAAATAGCCAAAGAGTGCGGACTGACTGTGGGGCAGGTCGAGTGCTGGTTAAAAAAGGAAGAATCATCTGTACGCGAGAAAGCGGGCATGTACGAATCCCAGCAAAGTACGCAATCCGATCCGGACCAGCAATGGCGTTTGCCATCGTTTTACGGGGGAGATTGTCTCAAATTGATGGTACAGGGTCCGACGGTGTTGTTTGCCTACTGGGAAATCACCTGGCCGCGGATGAGGATGGTCGCCTCCTATTTGCAAAGCGATTACCGGCAGATCCAAAAAGGGCTGCGACTGTACGACGTAACCGACCGGTTGTTTGACGGGCACAACGCGCACAGCTATCGCGATGTCCGGGTCTTGGATGATGCGACGAGCTGGTACGTCTACGGCATGGAAGCAAACCGTACCTATATCGCCGACTTCGGCCTGTTTGACAAAGATCAATTTTGTCCGATACTGCGCTCAGAGCCTGTCGTCACGCCGCGCAATACAAAAGCCGTGTGGGGCGAACCGCTGATCGAGCCTGTGACCGATCCGGCCAGACCTGCGTGGTTTGAAAATTTCTCCTCGTATTCCCTCTACTGCAAATCGTAAGCGAGAAGCAGGAGGTTGCGTTTGAATCTACATACATGCGGAGGTGATGTCGGTGGCAGACGGTTACTTCTCTTTGGTCCTGCACGCCCATCTGCCCTATGTGCGCCATGCCGATCGAGCAGATCGTCTGGAGGAGCGCTGGGTGTATGAGGCGATGCTGGAATCGTACATCCCTCTGATGCTGATGTGTGAAAAACTGCTCGCGGACGGCATCCCGTACCGCTTGACTCTCGCCGTATCGCCGACCCTGCTCTCGATGCTCGACGACGGGCTGATCCAGTCGAGATTTTACGCCCATCTGGCCAAAAGCGTGGAGCTGGCTGGACGGGAGATCAAGCGGACGGAGAACCAGCCGCAGGAACAGCGTTTGGCGAAGATGTATCTGGAGCGGTTTCGCGAAATCGCCAGCTATTGCCGCAGGGTAGATTACCAGCTCGTTCGCGCCTTGCAGCGCTTGCAGGACAGCGGCTGCGTGGAACTGATCACCTGCGCGGCGACGCACGCGTTTCTCCCGCTGGTCGAGACAGAAGAGGCGATACGCGCCCAGATCAACATCGGCATCGACACGCACGAGCGCATCCTGGGGAGGCGGCCGGAAGGGATTTGGCTTCCGGAGTGCGGCTATACCCCTGGACTGGATCGGTTGCTCGTCGAGGCCGGACTTCGCTACTTTTTCGTCGACAGCCACACGATACAGCATGCCACGCCCGAGCCGAGGAGAGGTTTGTATGCGCCGCTTCTGACCCCGCACGGTGCTGCAGCCTTCGCCCGCGACGAGGCGGCTTCCCGGCAGGTGTGGAGTTCGTTTGACGGCTATCCGGGCGATTACGACTACCGGGAATATTACCGCGACATTGGCTTCGACCGGGACATCGAATACATCCACCCGTATATTCACCCGACCGGGCTGCGCGTACATACGGGGTTGAAATACCACCGGATCACCGGGCCTGACTCGTACAAGGAGTGGTATCAGCCCGAGCGTGCCAAAGAGAAGGCGGCGGAGCATGCCGGACACTTTCTCCACCAGCGCGAGCAGCAGGTGGAGGAGGCTTCTTCCTGGCTCGACCGCAAGCCGCTGATCGTGGCTACGTACGATGCCGAGCTGTTTGGACACTGGTGGTATGAAGGACCCCAATTCCTCGATTTCCTTCTGCGTAAGACAGCGTGTGATTCCACCCGCATCCAATTGGTCACCCCTTCCGATTATCTGGATTTGTATCAGGAAAACGACCGCGCCCGCCTGCCGATGTCCTCCTGGGGGAGAAACGGCTATGCCGAAGTCTGGCTAAATGAGCACAATGGCTGGATATACCGGCATCTGCACCAGGCGGAGCGCGAGATGATCGAAGTGACAAGTGCCCATGTTCGGAAGATGGCAGTCGGCGATGCCGAGCAGCCTGCTCTCTTGAACCGTGCCCTCAGGCAGGCAGCCCGCGAGCTGTTGTTGGCGCAAAGCAGCGACTGGGCGTTTATCATGGATGGGCAGACGGTCGTGGAGTATGCGGTACGGCGCGTGCACGACCACCTCGTACGGTTTCGCGAGCTGGCAGACATGCTCAGACAGGGGCAGCCGGATGAGGCGAAAATTGCCGCGTACGAAGCCGCATATCCGCTTTTTCCCGCGCTTTCCGAGAGGTACTATTTGCCTGCGGCAGCGCATAGAGTGAACGTGTCGCAACAACTGGTCGCGGTCGGCATGGAGCCGCGCAGCAACGCCCGTGTGCTGATGCTCAGTTGGGAATTTCCTCCTGACGTCATCGGCGGTCTGGGCAAGGCGGTATACGATTTGGCGCGTCATCTGGTGCGCCTTGGCCAGGAGGTGCATGTGCTGACAGCGGCATCCGGCTCGCGGGTAGGCAAAGACATCGTAGAAGGGATTCACGTCCATCGGGTTAGACCGTATCTCGCTTTGGAGAAGGAGGATTTTTTGCATTGGGTATTCCAGTTGAACCTGGCCATGGTCGATGAAGCACAGCACTTGTACCGCAACGGACTGCGACCGAACGTGATCCACGCCCATGACTGGCTCGTCGGCTGGGCGGGCATGGAGCTTCGCGAGAGGTGGTCCAGACCGCTGGTGACCACCGTCCATGCGACGGAGCACGGACGCAATCAAGGTATCCACACCGTCTTGCAGCAGCGTATTCACGAATGCGAGGAGTTGCTTGTTCATCGCTCCGACCGCGTGATTGTGTGTAGCCAGTACATGCGCGAAGAAGTACAGCGGCTGTTTGCGGCTAGCGGCGAAAAGCTGCATCTGATCTACAACGGCGTGGAGCTGCCGGACGAACCGAGCGAAGCCTGGTGCGACAAGGCGAGAGTGTGGCGGCAGGAGCTGTGCCAGGGAAGCGGTCCCTTGCTCTTTTTCGTCGGCCGGCTGGTCCGGGAAAAAGGGTGCCATGTGCTGCTGGAGGCGCTCCCGGAGCTGGTCGGGGAGTTTCCCGGGCTTACACTCGTCATCGCGGGGAAAGGACCGATGCGCGGCGAGCTGGAGCAACTGTCGGAGCGGCTGGGGATCGCCCAGCACGTCCGCTTTCTCGGATTTGTGGAGGATTGGCAAAGGAATATGCTGTTTCGAATTGCAGATATAGCGGTTTTTCCCAGCCTGTACGAACCATTCGGCATCGTCGCTTTGGAGGCGATGTCCTATGGAACACCACTCGTGGTTGCCGATACAGGAGGTCTGCGCGAGATTGTCCGTCATCAGGAAAACGGGATGACGATCTATGCCGGAGATGTCCAATCGCTTGTAAATCAAGTGCGCTGGCTGTTGCATCAACCACAGATGCGGGCACACATGGCGACGGTCGCAAAGGAAGACGTGCGGCGCACCTACAATTGGGCACATTTGGCGCAGCAAACGGCACAGTTGTACAGCTTTGAGTCTAAAGGAGCGACTGTGTGCGCTGCGCAACCGTGTGCAAGCAACCCGGCGGAAGATACGCTCGATGCGGGATTTCCAGTATAAAGGAGGAAGCGAAAGATGAAGGCAGTCATCATGGCTGGTGGAAAAGGCACCCGTTTGCGTCCGTTGACGACAAATACGCCAAAGCCGTTGGTTCCTTTGCTCAATCGGCCTTGCATGGAGTATACGATCGAGCTGTTGAAGCGGCACGGCATCACAGAGATCGCAGTCACCCTGCAGTACATGCCCGATGCGGTCCGCAACACGATTGGCGACGGCTCCCGCTACGGCGTTTCGATAGTCTACTTTGAAGAGACGACGCCACTGGGGACGGCAGGAAGCGTGAAAAATTGCGCGGATTTCCTCGACGAGCGCTTTGTCGTGATCAGCGGGGATACGCTGACCGATGTCGATCTGTCGGCGGCAGTTCGCTTTCACGAAGCAAAGGCGGCGCTGGCGACACTCGTCTTGACCCAGGTGGAGGCGCCATTGGAATTTGGCGTGGTAATGACAGATGAGAACGGCAAAATCACCCGCTTTTTGGAAAAACCGGCGTGGGCAGAGGTGTTCAGCGACACGGTGAATACAGGTATCTACGTCTGCGAGCCCGACGTCCTTTCGCATATTGCCAGCAAGCGGGAAGTCGATTTCAGCAAGGAAGTGTTTCCCCGCTTATTGCAGGAGCAAAAGCCACTGTACGGCTACGTCGCCAAAGGCTACTGGTCGGACATCGGCTCGCTGGAAGTGTATCGGCAGGCGCAGGTCGATTTGCTGGACGGCAAGGTCGACCTGCCGATCAAGGCTGAAGAGGTCGCTCCGCGCATCTTTATGGAGCCGAATGTGCGGATCGATTCATCCGTGCGTCTCCAGGGCCCGCTCTACATCGGGGAACAGGTGCATCTGCAGCCAGGTGTCAGCGTCGGTCCCTACACCGTTTTGGGGCAAAATGCGACGATCGCAGCCGGCAGTGCGCTTTCCCGGGCGATCGTCTGGGAAAACACGGTGATCGGCAAAAAAGCGGAAATTACGGGCGCGACGATTTGCCGCAACAACTGGATCGGTTCCTCGGTAGTGCTTGACGAGGCGACAGTGGTCGGGGACAACTGCTGCATCGGCTCCAACGCCGTCGTAAAAACGGGTGTGAAAATCTGGCCGGACAAAGAAATTGCCGAGAGTGCTACCGTCACGGAGTCGCTGATCTACCCTGTTCGGCAAGGCAAAAACTTGTTTGGCAGCTACGGCATCCGCGGGATTGGTAACGTGGACATTACTCCTGAGTTCGTGTCCAGGCTAGCGGCGGCGTACGCATATGTGCTTCCTGCCGGCAGTCGAATCGCGCTGTGCGCCTGCTCTCATCCGTTTGCCCAACTGCTCAAGCACAGCATGATGACCAGCTTGTGCTCTTCCGGGATCGATACGATTGACCTCGGGGTGGGGACTGCTCCCTCGCTTCGCTTCGGCGTGCGAAGCCTGCAAGGAGAAGGCGGCATCTACCTGTACATGACCGAGCCACAAGAGCAGCCGGAGGAGAAGCGAATCGTTATCCAGTTTGTCGATCGCCAAGGCTTGCCTGTCGCCCGCGACATGGAGCGGCAAATTGAAAATGCCTTTTTGCTCAAGACGTATGCACGCAACCTGGAACGGCTCGGGCAACTGGATGTCGGGTATCCGCTGCAGGAGGCGTACTTGCGCGGCGTGATGAGTGCGATCGACACAGAGGCGATTCGCAGCAGGCAATACGTATTGCAGATCGAGACCGATACGCGCTTTTTCCCCGGCTTTCTCTCTCCCTTGTTCGATGCCCTGGGAATCCGTGCTCGGTACGGCGCGGTCGAAGAGGGGAGCCAAGGGGCAGATTTCGCAGTTCAGATCAGCAAGGACGGCGAACAGCTTCGCCTGCTTTCGGCGACGGGAGAGCCGCTCAGCCCGGAGCAATTGATGGCGATTCAGCTGATGGCCTGCAGCAGTCAGCATCCGCGTATCGGCTTGCCCGTCAGTGCGCCAGTCGAGCTGGAACGGCTCGCCCAGCTTTTTCAAATCGAGGTGGTGCGCACCAAGGTCACGCCCCGGGCGATGATGGAGGTAGCGGCGACGGCAGACTTTCATCCGTTTCACGACGCCGTGTACAGCCTGATGCAAATTCTTTCGTTTATGGCGACGCGCAAGAAGTCACTCGACGAGCTTTTGCAAAATTTGCCGGTCTGCTATATGGAAAAGCAGATCGTCTTCTGCCCGTGGGCGTCCAAAGGGAGAGTAATGCGAAAAATGCTGGAGGAAAACAAGGGCAAGCTGCTCGAGCTGGTAGACGGGATCAAGGTCTACGATGCGAACGGATGGGTCCTGATCTTGCCGGACAACGAGGATTCCCACGTCAAGGTGATCAGCCAGGGCGCCACAGCGAAGACGGCAGCGAGGCTGGCGTCCTCATACGCCAAAAGAATTGCGGAGTACCAATAAGAAGCTGCGAAACGAGGTGTAGGCATGCCAAGACCGCTCGTCGTCGGGAACGGGAAGATGCTGATTAATTTTGACGACAGGCTTCACATGCGCGATCTCTTTTATCCCTACGTGGGACAGTTGAATCATATCGGCGGCCACTATTGCAGGCTGGGAGTCTGGGTGCAAGGGAGGTTTTCCTGGCTGCATGGAGATGATTGGGAGCGCACGCTTGGCTATGAGCGGGAGTCGCTGGTCACCAGTGCCCACGTCAGAAACGAAAGACTGCTCGTGTCGATGCAGCTTAACGATGGAATGCATCAGCGCGATCCTATCTTTTTGCGCAAGATACACATTCGCAACCAGGCGAGCGAAACGCGGGAAATGCGCCTCTTTTTCCATCACGACTTCAGCCTGA
Source organism: Brevibacillus sp. TJ4 (assembly GCF_044627595.2). NCBI lineage: Bacteria > Bacillati > Bacillota > Bacilli > Caryophanales > Paenibacillaceae > Brevibacillus > Brevibacillus sp. TJ4. The sequence continues at coordinate 1,484,317 of NZ_CP185865.1, forward strand.
ACGAGACCGAGGTAGGGGATACGGTGGTCTATGATCCGCAGCTCAACACCGTCTATCACTACAAGCGCAACATGTACATCATGGTCAATGGCATGACGCCGGTCGGCGGGATCGACCAGTACAGCCTGGGCACCAAGCGCTTCCACGATGCGGAAGGGACGTGGCGCGACGCCGAGGACGGGCTCCTCTCCGGCAACCCGATCGCCCAGGGTTCTGTGGACAGCACAGTCTCGCTGCGGGTGATTCTGGGGCCGCAGGAGGAGCAGGTGGTCACGTATTGGCTGTGTGTCGGCGATTCCTACCCGGAGGTCAAAAAGCTGAACCAGTACGTGCTCGACAGCGGACCGGAAAGGCTCTTGTCCCGGGTGTCGGTCTACTGGAGGCAATGGGTAAACAAGGAGGAGCGGAAGTTTGCCGATTTGCCGGAAGAGGTCGTCTCCCTGTACAAGACGAGTCTGCTGTTGGTTCGCACGCAGATCGACCAGCACGGGGCGATTCTCGCTGCCAACGACTCGGATATTTTGCAGTTTAATCGTGACCACTACAGCTACGTGTGGCCACGCGACGGAGCGCTGATCGCCTGCGCGATGGCAAACGCCGGCTATACGGGGTCTGTACAGCCTTTCTTTCAATTTTGTGCGAAGGCGCTCAACGAAGAAGGGTACTTGCAGCACAAATACAATCCGGATGGCTCTGTCGGATCAAGCTGGCACCCGCATATAGTAAATGGCGAGAAGCAGCTCCCGATCCAACAAGACGAGACGGCGCTCGTCCTGCACGCCTTGTGGGAGCAATACAAAAACGGCAAGCAAATCGAGGACTGCCAGGCGCTGTACGCTTCGCTGATCCGTCCGGCAGCGCGATTTTTGCTCCGCTACCTCGAACCGAAGCTGGGGCTGCCGTTGCCCAGCTACGATTTGTGGGAAGAGCGGCGCGGCATTTTTACGTTTACGAGTGCCACCGTATTTGCCGGACTCAAGGCGGCAGCCCGATTCGCCCAGCTTTTTGGCGATGAACGACGCTTTCAACGCTACGACGAAGGAGCGGAACAGATCCGCAGTGCGATGCTGGCGCATTTGTACGATCCGCAGTTGGGCCGTTTTTTGCGCGGGGTATACCTGCGGCCGGATGGTCGGGTGGAACCAGACAGCACACTCGAAAGCAGCCTGTTTTCCCTCTTCGCGTTTGGGGTGCTGCCGCCCGATGATGTGCGTGTGGTTCAGACGATGGAAGCGGTCAAACACGGTCTTGCGGTGCAGACACCAGTAGGGGGAGTCGCTCGCTATCAGGGAGACTTTTACTTTCAAAAGACGCAGGACACAGCCCGTGTCCCGGGCAACCCCTGGATTATCTGCACCTTGTGGATCGCGGATTGGGAGATTGTCCGCGCCAAGAGACGAGCGGAATTGCAGGAGGCAAAGGAACGGCTGTTGTGGGTAGCGCGGCACGCGCTGGAGAGCGGTGTATTGCCGGAACAGCTTGACCCGTTTACGGGCGCTCCTGTCTCCGTAGCGCCGCTGACCTGGTCGCACGCTACGTTTGTCGCGACTGTGCTGCGTTATTTGGAAAAGGAACAAGAGCTGCGGACGCGGGAGGAGAGGAAGGAAGGATGAGCGGAATTCGATTCGGTACGGACGGTTGGCGGGCGATCGTTGCCGATGGCTTTACGATGGAAAACGTCCGCCTGGTCGCGCAGGCGATCGCGAGCTATACAAAAGAAAACGGGCAGACGGAACAGCCGGTTCTCGTCGGCCATGATACGCGTTTTTTGGGTAGGCGCTTTGCCGAAGAGGTGGTTCGGGTATTGACGGCGAACGGACTGACTACCTATCTGGTCAATGAAGCAGCGCCTACACCTGCTGTTGCATTCGGCGTAAAGCATTTTGCCGCTAGTGGAGCAGTGATGATTACAGCCAGCCACAACCCGCCTGAGTACAACGGCATCAAGTACATCCCGGATTACGCCGGTCCGGCGACACCGGCAATTACGGCCAGGCTGGAAAAATGGATCGAGCGAATCGCTGCATCACGGGAGGTGCTCACCTGCTCGCTGCGGGAAGCACAGGAGGCAAAACGCATGCAGGTCATCGTCCTGCGCCCCCACTACGAAGCGCATTTGCGCCGGCTCGTCAATCTGGATGTACTGAAGGACTCTGCCTTGCACGTCGTCGTGGATGCCATGCATGGGGCAGGCATCGGCTACGTGAGCGGGCTTTTGCGGGAAGCGGGCGTGCAGACAGCGAGCATCCGGGAACAGCTTGACCCGTCGTTTGGCGGGAATCTTCCCGAGCCGACTGACAAGCATCTCGCTTTGCTCAAGCAGGAGGTCGTACAGCGACAGGCTTCGATGGGGCTGGCCAACGACGGGGATGCCGACCGGTTTGGCCTGGTGGACGAAACGGGCAGGTATATCCCGCCCAACGACGTACTCGTCCTGCTTGCCTATCATCTGGTGAAAAACCGCAAACTGTCCGGGCGCATCGTGCGAACTGTGGCAACGACGCATCTGCTCGACCGGGTTGCGGCTGAATACGGTCTGGAAGTCGTGGAGACGCCGGTTGGCTTCAAGTACATCGGCGCGCATATGCTAAAGGGCGATGTGCTGATCGGCGGCGAGGAAAGTGGAGGAGCGAGTATTCTCGGACATATCCCGGAGAAGGACGGTGTGCTGATCAACCTGTTGCTGGCGGAACTATGCGCTTGGGAGGGCAAGCCGATCGGCGACATTCTTCAGGATGTGCACGGACGATTCGGGCGTTTGTTTAACACGCGGCTCGATGTGCCGCTCGCACACAAACAGGACAGACTGAGCCAACTGATGGCCGCTCCACCCAGCCAGTTCGGTCCATATCCGGTCAAGGAGAGCCACGAGCTGGACGGAAAAAAACTGTTGCTCGAAGGCGGACACTGGATTCTCATTCGTCCATCCGGTACGGAGCCGCTGGTGCGCATCTACTGCGAGGCGGCGAGCCAGACTGCACTGGAACACATCAAGGAAGCTGTCAACGACTGGATGCTGGAAATATACGCGTAACGCTGTGGGAACTCGCCGGAGTGTCGGGCAGTTCTCCTTTTTTTGCCTCAGATGAGCGTGAGCCTGCGAGCAGGAGCAGCCGCTTGAGGTTTTCTTTCTCATGCCATTTTGCTAGAATCAGAGGAAGTCCAGGAAAATCGAGATGAGAACAATATGGGCATTGACCAGGAAGTCATTGATCTGTTTTTGCGCGAGGTACGAATCGAAAGCCAGTCCCCGATCGATCCTGTCGTCGTCCACCACGTTCCCGAGCCTTGGGAAGTCGTGGGGACCGGCAACTATGCAGGAGTATTTGCCCACCCGGACTTTCCCGAGGCGGTGCTCAAGCTGTACGCGCCCGACCGGCCAGGCTGGGGCGAAGAGAGAAAGGTGTACGAGATACTCGGAGACACCCCGTGGTTTCCTACTTGTTATCAGGCAAAAGAAGGCTACCTGGTGATCCAGCGCATCGAGGGCATTTCCCTGTTTGATTGCGTGCGCTACGGTATTCCCATTCCGCCGCAGGTCATAGAGGATGTGGAAGAGGCGTTGTCAGTGGCTCGCCAAAAGGGGCTGTTTCCCCATGACGTTCACGGAAAAAACGTACTGATGCACCATGGGCGGGGCTATTTGATCGATGTCTCGGATTATTTGAAAAACATTCCGGACCGCAAATGGCAGGACCTGCGAAAAGCGTATTACAAGGTGTACTTGCCGTTTCTCAAAGACCGCGGCTGGAAAATCCCGCTGTGGACGATGAATGTCGTGCGCAAAGGGTACCGTTTGTACCGAAAAGTAAGCCGCTTGTTCAGCTAGACCGCAGGGGAGAGGATGGGGGCATTTTGTTTTCCCCTTTCTCTTGTGGTAAACTAAGCTGTTGACATCGGATGTACAGACTGGTCAAGACAGGTAAAGGAGGAAGTGCCATTGCTATACTATCTGATTGCGGTCGTCATTGTTGCGCTTGATCAGTGGAGCAAGCATTTGGTTGTAAAAAATATGGAGATCGGGGAGTCGATTCCGCTGATCGCCGACGTATTTCATCTGACATCGCACCGCAATATGGGAGCGGCTTTCGGGATTTTGCAAAACCAGCGCTGGCTTTTTATCATCATTACCATCGCTGTCGTAATCGGCATCATTTACTCCCTCGCTCGCATCGGCAAGACGCAGCCGCGCGTTTCGTTCGCGCTGTCGCTCGTACTCGGGGGAGCCATCGGCAACTTTATCGATCGCCTTTTGACGGGACAAGTGGTTGATTTTTTTGACTTCACGCTGATCAATTTCCCGATTTTCAATATTGCGGATATGGCAATTACGTTTGGTGTGGCCATTATGCTCATTGACACTCTGCTGGAAACCCGAAAAAAAGCCGCATAATGGCGACGCGAATGTTGGATCATACGTAGCGCAAGTACCCTACCAAGGAGACAAAAATGACCGATACACAGCTTTTTGAACGATATGACTGGAATATTGAGCCAGAGGACGCAGGGGAGCGCATCGACAAGTTCATCTCGTCACAAAACGAGGAATGGTCGCGCTCCCAGGTGCAGGCATGGATCAAGGAAGGGCGTGTCACCGTCGGCGGCGAGCCGGTGAAAAGCAACTACAAGCTGCAGGCGGAGGACGAGCTTACCTTGCGCGTGCCGCCCCTGCGGGAATTGGAGATCGCGCCGGAGGAGATGCCGCTTGACATCGTCTATGAAGACAGCGACGTAGTCGTGGTAAACAAACCGCGCGGCCTGGTCGTTCATCCCGCTCCCGGCAACTACAGCGGTACGCTGGTGAACGGCTTGCTGGCGCACTGCAAGGATTTGTCAGGCATCAACGGCGTCATGCGCCCGGGCATTGTGCACCGGATCGACAAGGATACGTCGGGTCTGTTGATGGTCGCCAAAAACGACAAGGCCCATGCCAGTCTGGCTGAACAGTTGAAGGAGCACAGCGTCAACCGCAAGTACGTGGCGATTGTGCACGGTGTGATCCCCCACGAAATGGGCACGATTGACGCCCCGATCGGCCGCGATCCCAAGAACCGGCAGCAAATGGCGGTTGTCTTCGAAAACAGCAAACCGGCGGTAACGCATTTTGTCGTACTGGAGCGCTTCAAGGAGTTCACGCTGGTGGAATTGAAGCTGGAGACGGGCAGAACGCACCAGATTCGCGTCCACATGAAGTATGTCGGCTACCCGTTGGCTGGCGATCCCAAGTACGGACCGAAAAACACGCTGGAGCTGGATGGCCAAGCCTTGCACGCGAAAACGCTGGGCTTTACGCATCCGCGGACGGGGGAGAGAATGGAGTTTGAAGCTCCGTTGCCGGAGGACATGGAAGCGATTATCAGCATACTGAGGCAGGCGTAAGAAAAAACGTGGATTTCTCACAGGAACACAATATAAAACGCGCAAGCAAAAACGCTCAGCAGTTTCATCTGAGCGTTTTTTTTTTGTCTTTTTAGCTGACGGGCTCCCATCAATCCTTACTCCTGCTTGTTATTGATCAATGTTTCGACTTTCTTTTCCAATTCTTCAATTCTCGTTTCCTGTTTTATAAAAATGGTAATAAACACGGACAAAAAGAATGCAATGAGAGTAGCAATAGCCCAAATGTTACTTAGAAGAAGACCCGCAAAGAAAAAAGTAGCGACATAACAAATAACAAGGCAAGCAAAAAATGTACCCAAAAATTCTTTCAATTTTACATACCTCCTCTGCACGGCCAATTTATACATAATAGGTTAACATAAAATGTCCATTTCTGTTTTCTTCCCATTAACCGAACTTTTGGTTTTCACAGCAGGAGTCTTTTTTCATGGTTGCTGCACGTGCGAACGATGTCGAGATGCCAGGTCCGAGAAAATGAACAACGATTGTTGACGCTGATGCCGAACGAGGATATAATCTGGATAGTTAAATCGTAATAATTACGATTTAAGACCTCTCTTTGATGTAATGCAAAGCTGTAAACAAGAATAGAACCTGCCATCTGTAGGAGGATGCGACATGACCAAAAGAATGGGTGTTTTTTTATCTGCGATCCTGGTGTTCAGCTCGTTGCTGGCTGGCTGCGGTGGAGAATCGGTAAAAAGAGGCGAGGTGAACGAAGCCGAAGAACTGAACATCGCCATACCAAGAGATATAAACGACATGAATCCCCATCTGTATGCAGGCTCGATGCCGGCCCAAGGGATGGTGTACGAGTCGCTGGTGGAGAACACGGCGGATGGAATCAAGCCACTGTTAGCTGAATCTTGGGAAATTTCCGATGACGGAAAAACGTATACTTTTCACCTGCGGAAAAACGTCACTTTCCATGACGGAGCTGCGTTTAACGCGGAAGCGGTGAAGAAAAATATTGACGCCGTGCAAAGCAATGCAAGCAAGCACTCCTGGATCAAATTGTCGACCAAGATTGCAAGCTGCGACGTAATCGACGAGCATACGGTTCAGTTGGTGCTGTCGGAGCCCTACTACCCGACCTTGGTTGAACTGTCGATGACCAGACCGTATGTGTTCGTCTCGCCGAACAATTTTATGGATGGGCAGACAAAAGACGGGATTAGCGGCTATAACGGCACAGGGCCATACATACTTACTGAGCATAAAACCGAACAGTACGCTATTTTTGAGGCGAACGAGACGTACTGGGGTGGAGCGCCAAAAGTGAAGAAAATTGTAGCCAAGGTTCTCCCGGCAGGAGAAACGACTTTTTTGGCACTGCAAAAAGGCGAAGTAAATTTTGTTTTTACGGATGACTGGGGAACGGACAGTATTGACACGGAAGCCATGAATCAGCTGGTTGATACGGGGAACTACCAGGTTGTCAGAAGCGAGCCGGTGAACACGAAAATGATTGTGGCCAACAGCAGCAAAGCAAACAGTCCCGTCAGCGAAAGGGCTGTTCGCGAGGCGATCTGGCACTCGATTGACAGGGAAACGATCAGCAAGCAAATTTTTCATGGTACGGAAACGCCAGCGCATACCCTTTTTTCCTCCAACATCCCGTATGCCAATGTCGCGTTGAAGCAGCGAGACTACGATTTGGACATGGCAAAAAAACGGTTGGAGGATGCGGGCTGGGTCCAGGAAAACGGCAGCGAAGTGCGAACAAAGGCAGGCAATCCGTTAGCGATGAAGCTGTACTACGACGTCCAGTCCTCCTCGCAAAAAACGCAGGCAGAGTTGATCCAAAACACGTTGAAAAAAATTGGCGTTCAACTGGAGCTGATCGGGGAAGAGACGTCTTCAATCGCGAACAGGCGATCAACAGGGGACTATGACTTGCTGTTCAATCAAACATGGGGGCTCGCCTACGATCCGCAAAGCACGATAGCCGCTTTTACTTCCGAATCTTCGTACTACCACACGACGAAAGGAATTTCGCAGGCAGATGAGCTGCACAAGAAAATCGAGGAAGTGATGGTGTCCACAAACGAGGAGAGACGCAAAGCAATCTATGCGGATATATTGACGATCGTCCACGACGAAGCCGTGTTTATCCCGATTACCAACGGAAACATTACCGTCGTGGCACCGACAGGATTGCAAGGTATTTCCTTCAAGCAGACGCAATACGAATTGCCGTTTGAGCATTTGTACTTTCAATAGCAGGAAAGGGAGAAGAGTATGGGCAGGTTTATCGTCAAGCGATCGCTGTTATCGATTCCTCTGCTGTTGATCATTTCGTTCATCACATTTGCTTTTCAGTATCTGGCGCCATTGGACCCGGCTGAAGTGGTGCTGCAAGCGCAAGGAGTGCCGCAAATAACCGATGAGTTGATCGCGGAAACAAGGACGGCACTGGGAATGGATCGGCCGTTTCTGATCCGCTATTTCGACTGGCTCGGATCGTGCCTGCAGCTCGATTTTGGCAGCTCGTACGTCACCGGAAAGCCGGTCTGGTCCATGCTCGGTCCCGCTTTTCTCCATACGGCAAAGCTGACGTTCGTATCGGTGATTGCAATTATCGCTTTGTCAATTGCACTGGGCGTGATCTGCGCGCTGCGGGAAGGAAACATGCTGGACAGATCGATTAGAGGGGTCTCGTTTTTTCTGACTTCCATGCCGTCCTATTGGCTTGCTGCTCTTTTGATCTGGTGCTTTTCCGTCAAGCTCGATTGGCTGCCGACGAGCGGAATGAATTCGTATCAGAGCTACGTACTGCCAGTCGTTGTGATGACGATCAGTTATGCGGGCATTTACTTTCGCATCGTCAGAAGCTCCATGTTGAGCAATTTGCATGAAGATTACGTGCTGTACGGCAGGGCGTGCGGTTTGCCGGAAAAAACGATAACGCTTCATATCATCCGAAATTCCATGCAGGTGGCGGTGTCGGTTTTCTGCATGGCCATCCCGATCATATTGGGAAGTACGGTCGTCGTGGAAAACATATTTGCCTGGCCCGGCTTAGGCACGCTTACCATTAACGCAATTCTTGGCAGAGACTTTCCGATCATTCAGGCGTATGTCCTGGTCTTGGCGGCAGCCTTTGTGCTGTTCAACACCGTTTCCGATCTGATCAATGCGGCGCTGAATCCGAAAACAAGGAAGGAAATTTAGAGCGATGAAACGATTGAAGCATCTGTACAAAGACAAGTTGACAGTCCTGTCGTTGGCAGTCGTCGTCGGGACCGGCATCGTGGGAATATGTGCTCCTTTTGTTGCGCCGCATGATCCGGAAGAGGTCAATATGGAGCTCCGCTTTGCGGCAGCATCGTGGGATTACTGGCTCGGCAACGATCATCTGGGGCGGTGCGTACTCTCCCGTCTGATCTACGGAATTCGTCCCAGTGTGCTGTATGTGTTCGCTGCTCTGGCTGTATCGGTCTGCATCGGGGCGATTCTGGGCTTTATGGCTGGCTATTTCAGGGGAAAAACGGATGCTTTCATCATGCGGGTTTGTGATGTCATGCTCTCGTTCCCGGGATACGTGATGTCATTGGCCGTCATCGGTGTTTTGGGTGCTGGGCTGGAGAATATTTTAATCGCATTTGTCCTGATGAAATGGGCCTGGTTTGCCCGCGTCATCCGAACGTCTGTCATGCAATATGCCGAATCCGACTATGTCAAGTATTCCAAAGCGCTTGGCGTCGGTCACGTCCGCATTATGGCGAAGCACATCGTCCCGGTTTCGCTGCCGGACATCGCCGTTATTACCAGCAGCTCTTTCGGTACGATGATTTTGCAAGTATCGGGGTTTTCCTTCCTTGGCTTGGGAATTCAGCCTCCCCATGCCGAGTGGGGCATGATGCTCAATGAAGCGAGAGCAGTCATGTTTTCCAGACCGGAGCTCATGCTGGCGCCAGGACTGGCCATTGTGATTGTCGTGTCTGCCATTAACTTTTTGTCCGACGCGCTTCAGGTAGCCTTGGACCCCAAGCTGATGAACCAAAGCGCAAAACGGCAAAAGCAAACATTTCTTCCACGACCACGCCTCGAGGAAAAGAGGGGGATTCGCTATGAATAGTTTGGAAGTTACAAATTTGCGCATTTGGGATGAAAGTACCGGACAAGTGATCGTTCCGAACAGTTCGTTTCAAGTCAAAAAAGGGAGCTGCCTGGCAATCGTGGGGGAGAGCGGGAGCGGCAAGTCCGTCACCTGCAGGTCGATTGTGAGGCTGAATAAAGCGGCAATCCGCCAAACTGGGGACATCGTGTTCAACGGGATAAACATCGCCGAGCTTTCCGAACAAGAAGTGAGAAAAATGCGGGGAAAACAAATCGCCATGATTTTGCAGCATGGGATGCGTGCTTTTGATCCGTCCTGCGTTATCGGCGTTCACGTCAGGGAGACACTTGCACAACATTACGGCTGGAGCCGCAGCGAAAGCGAAGCCAAAATGACAGCCGCGATGGAAAGCGTGATGCTGAAAGACCCGGTCGCGATTTTGAACAAATATCCGCATCAACTGTCCGGCGGCATGCTGCAGCGGATTATGATAGCGCTGGCCATCGTGCTGGAGCCCGAGATGATCATCGCCGACGAGCCGACGACGGCGCTCGATACGATCTCGCAATACGAGGTTGTGGAACAACTGGTGCACCTGCGTTCGAGACTGGGCTGCTCGATGATCTTCGTTTCGCACGATTTCGGGGTTGTCAAAAAAGTGGCGGATGAGGTCCTGGTGATGAAAGACGGCGAGATCGTGGAAAGAGGGACGACCCATGCGATATTCTCGGGAGCCCGACATGAGTATACCCGCTTTCTGGTATCGTCCAAGCTGGCGCTGAACCAGCATTTCACGCGAATCATGGGAGGCGTTGGCGTTGTTGATCGTAGATCGAGTGGAAAAGTCCTATAAAAAGGACGGGATATTTTCCAGGGAAAGACAGCAAGTGCTGCGCGACATCAGCTTCACATGCGGTCAGGGAGAATGTCTGGGCGTGATTGGCGAAAGCGGCAGCGGCAAGTCCACGCTGGGACGCTTGTTGCTGGGGATCGAGAAACCCGACCGGGGAACCATTTTGTTCGAAGGCCGGCGAGTTGAGGAGCGGAGGGCGCGATTGGGTAAGATCAGCGCCGTGTTTCAAGACTACACTTCCTCGATCAATCCGTTTTACACCGTGGAAGAGGCCTTGCTGGAGCCTTTGCAACTGCTCTCGCTCCCACAGCGGGAGGTGCAAAACAGGATTGATCGATTGCTCCATCAGGTAGGATTGGCCCCGTCTTATCGAAAGAAATACCCGCATGAGCTGTCTGGAGGGGAAGCCCAGAGAGTGTGCATTGCCAGAGCTGTTGCGACGGAACCGAAGTGTATTATCCTGGATGAGGCTGTCAGCTCGTTGGATGGCTCGGTGCAGTTGCAGGTGCTGGATTTGCTCCACAGTTTGCGCACCATCTACGGCATGAGCTATCTCTTCATTACACACGACATCCAGGCGGCGGCCTATATTTGCGACAGGGTAATGATCATTCACAGCGGTCAAATCGAAGAAATCATATCTGTTGAACAACTAAACGATGTGCAGTCACTGTATGCCAGAAAATTGCTGCAAAGAGTCATCATGTAATTACGGGCGAGCGCACATCGGAAGGAGAGAAGAAAGTGAGAGGGGCCCTGTCCTGGCCATTTCTGCGGCTGTATATACTGACGCTGTTGTACTTCAGCGCGAATTCGATATTGAATGTCATCATTCCATTAAAAGGTGAGTCGTTGGGTGCGACCAACACGACAATCGGGATCGTCATGGGGGCGTATTTGTTTACGACGATGCTGTTTCGGCCGTGGGCGGGCCATGTCATTCAACAACACGGCCCGATCAAGGTGCTGCGCGTCATCTTGATTATCAACGGGGTGGCTTTGGTTTTGTATACGTTTACCGGGTTGGGCGGTTATTTCGTCGCCCGGATGCTGCAAGGAGTCTGCACCGCTTTTTTTTCCATGGCCTTGCAGCTTGGGATTATTGATGCGCTGCCGGACAAGGATCGTTCCCAGGGGATTTCGCTGTATTCCTTATGTGCATCCATGCCGGGGATCATCGGTCCGCTGCTGGCTTTGGGCATGTGGCAATCCGATGATATGAACCTGTTTACACTGGCGATGGTTGCGATTGCTATTTGTACAGGAGTGGTAGGGTTTAGCGCCAACATCGACAAACAGGAGAAAGAGCAGGAGAAGGGTCAATCGGAGCCGAGTCCGGGTGCCACCATGCGCCAGTCCGTGAGTCAGGTAGTCAAAAATCCACATCTGTTCAAATGCAGTGTCCTGATGTTGACAGCCTCCATCGTTTTCGGGGCGGTGACGACGTTTGTACCGTTATACGCCGGGCAAATCGAGAATGGCAATGCAGCCTTTTACCTGATGCTGCAGGCAGCGACTTTGGTGCTGGCCCGTTTTTTCCTGCGAAAGAAAATCCCTTCTGACGGCCAGTGGCATTCGTATGTTGTGATGGGGATTATGATGATGGTTGCAGTAGCAGCGCAGTGCACAAGTTTCTCGATCGTCGGCGGAGCTGTTTTTTTCTATGCGGGTGCCGTATTGATGGGGATCGCACAAGCGTTGCTCTACCCCATGTTGACGACCTACCTGACTTTTGTATTGCCACAAGCGAACCGCAATGTGCTGATCGGTTTCTTTATTGCAACGGCTGATTTGGGCGTTTCGTTGGGAGGGGTCATCATGGGACCGGTTGCCGATATGTTCTCGTACTCCGTCATGTATATGATTTGTGCGCTATTAGGCGTATTGATGGTCATTTTCGCGTACGAGCGACGCCGGATGTTTGGGGAACCCAAATAAAGTGAGGTATGGACTGTCCAGATTCGCCATGCGTAAACGAATCCTCCGCCCGTTTCGTCAGTAAAGTAGGGAGATGTGTACATCCTAACCAGGAAACAGGAAAAAGGAGGAGAAAGGATGGCGATGGTCGGAAAGGCGTTGGCAGGCATCGCGCTGGTTGGCATGCTGCTGACGGTCAATACCACGAGTGAAGCAAGCATCCAGCAATCATTGACGACAACCCCCGAGCGGGTCAGTGAGGCGACAGTACCGGGGCGGATCGCGTTTACCAGCAACCAGCGTATCTGGATTTTTGATGCGCATGAAAAGGGGAGCGAGCCTGTCCAGGTGACCAGGGAGGGCAGCGCAGTACTCGTTGGCTGGTCGCATGATGGAGAGTGGCTTTTGTACATGCACTACCCTGGTGCCGATCTGTCTGACGGGTATTTGTGGGCAGCAAGCAAGGACGCAAGCACGACGATCCAGCTTGATGAGCGGCCGGTACGGGGAGCCCCCAAATGGGCGCCGTATTCCTTGCAGGTAGCGTACGTGACCGAGGTGGCGAGAGACGGGGAGACAAAAAGGGAGTTTGTGATCAAAGCGATCAAGGATGGAAAAGAAGCCGAGACAGTCAGCACAAGCCCTGCCGATTTTGCCGACTTCACGTGGATGCCGGACGGCGAGGCGTTCCTCGTTTCCACGCAAGCCGAACAAAATCGTCCGATGACACTCAGTCTGCGCGACCTGAACGGAAATCAGCAGGCCGCCTACCCGATCGCAGAACCGCCTGATGTGCAGGACGGCATAAATCCGTGGGCGCCAATGGGGATGCAGGTGTCACCGGATGGCCGATTCGTCGCCTACTACGTCCAGTACAACTCTGCGTCGCTTTCTGCAGACGGCGTTCCGATTCAGTTGTTCGACCTGGGCGAGCCGTCCGACAAGCCGCTGGAGATCGGGGAAGGCTTGGCCTATCGGGAATGGCTGGCCTGGTCGCCTGACAGCAAGCAACTGGCTTTTATCAATGGCGGCGATCGGATGGCGACGCACAACAAGCGTCTGCGCATCATCGATCCGAGCGGAAACGTGATCTTCGAGACGGAGAGAGAGAAAGTTGCCAGCTTCCCCGTCTGGACATCGCAAGCACCGTACAGCCTGGCTTACACCAGCGGAATCGGAGTGCCGTATGAGTACGCTGAAGAAAGGGTCCTGGTGCCCGGTCAGCGCATCTGGAAGCGGGACGCCAGTGGAGAGGTGCGGCAGCTTGCGACAGGCAGCGAACAGACTGCAGACACATTCCCTGCACTCTCTTCGGACGGAGGGCTGCTCTTGTTTGTCCGTCTCGATGCTGCGAACAAAGGCGCGCTATATGTAGCGCAGGACGGGAAGGAGAGCGAGCTGCTTCGCCAGGTGACGGGAGAGGTCGGCTACTATGGCAACTACCTTCCGAAATGGATCGACGTGTACTGGGACAAATAGGCAGATCGCACGAATGTCGAGATTTGCATTGACATCGGCAGTGGGCTATGACATAATTCGATATAACAAAAGGAACCTTTAATCCAGTCCTGTGAGGCTGGCAAGGGCACGGAACCGATCAGGTGAAACGCGACAGGGAAGGACTTTATCCTCCCTGCTGCCGAAGCCTGTCCACCTGCTTCTTGTCTCCTGGCAAGAAGCTTTTTCATGTCCTGTTCCCGATGAGAAGGAGGAGAGCAGATGATCAACAAAAGCGTCATCATGGATGAAGCAGCGATCCGCCGCGCACTGACGCGCATCGCCCACGAGATTATCGAGCGCAACAAAGGCGTGGAAGACTGCATCATCGTCGGCATCAAGACGCGGGGGATTTACCTGGCTCAGCGTCTGGTCGAGCGGATTGAACTGATCGAGAACGTAAAGGTCCCGGTAGGCGAGTTGGACATCACCTTCTATCGCGATGACCTGCAACACAAGTCCGAAGACGCAATCTTGCAAGGCACGCAATTGCCGGACCAGATCACCGGAAAAACCGTCATCCTCGTCGATGACGTCCTCTATACCGGACGTACGGTACGGGCCGCTCTCGATGCCCTGATCGACAACGGACGGCCGCGGATGATCCAACTGGCAGTGCTTGTTGACCGCGGACACAGGGAGCTGCCGATACGCCCTGATTTTGTAGGCAAAAACGTCCCGACCTCGCGCACCGAGATCGTCGACGTGCAGCTCGCCGAGGTGGACATGATGGACATCGTCTCCATCCGCCAGCTTCTGTAGCAATTGCAATCACATAATTCCTCTTTAAACTCGATCCCGTGAGGTCGGCAAGAGGCGGACTCCCTTTCCATGCTATGGCAAGGCTGCCCCTTCGTGCGCTCACGAAGGGGTTTTTGTTTGTCCTCTATCTACTGTGGCACTAATCATATAAGAATTTTCAAAAGGGAGAGTCGAATCAATCATGTCTGCTAAAAACTACGTTGATGTCCATGAGACACCACCAGTATCCAGGCTTTTGCCGCTGAGCATCCAGCACTTGTTCGCCATGTTCGGGGCGACTGTGCTCGTTCCGCTCTTGACTGGACTGGACCCGGCTACGGCGCTGTTCACGAGCGGGGTCGGTACGCTGCTCTTCCTCTGGATCACCAAAGGAAAACTGCCGAATTACCTGGGTTCCTCCTTCGCCTTTATCGGTCCGATTATCACCGTTAGTGCGGCACACGGCATCGGGGCAGCGCTCCTCGGATGTTTTCTCTCCGGGATCATCTACATGATCGTCGCCGGAATCGTCAAAAAAGCCGGAGTCAAATGGCTGGATCGCGTGCTGCCGCCAGTCGTCATCGCATCGGTCATCGTCGTCATCGGTCTGAGCCTGGCTGCTACAGCCGTCGATATGGCAACGAAAGTGACCGTGGACGATGTGTCTGTCATCTCGCTGACTTCGATTGAAATTTCGCTCGTCACCATTGTCGTCACAGTCATCGCCGCAGTCGTGCTGCGCGGATTTTTTGCCCTGATTCCGATCCTCATCGGGATTGTCGTCGGCTATCTGTACACGCTGCTTCGCCACCCTGACCAAATCGATTTTCAAAAGGTAGCGGAAGCGCCATGGATCATCGGGTTTGGCGAGATGTTTTCCAACCACTTCAAGTTCCACGAGGTGTACGCTGTGATTGGCGATCCTTCGGCCTGGATCACTGCGCTGATTATCGCCCCGGTCGCGTTCGTCACCTTGGCAGAGCATCTCGGCCACCTGCTGGTAACCAGCAAGGTCATGGACCGGGACTTGATGAAAGACCCCGGCTTGCACCGCAGCCTGTTCGGGGATGGGGTAGCGACCGCGCTTGGCGGCTTGCTGGGCGGACCGCCTGCGACGACCTACGGCGAAAATATCGGAGTGCTCGCAATCACGCGCGTCTTCAGCAAGGCGGTTATCGGGCTGGCAGCCGTTTTCGCCATCCTGTTCGCCTTCGTCGGCAAGATCAATACGCTCTTGATGAGTATTCCGACTCCGGTGCTGGGCGGTGTCTCCATCATTTTGTTCGGGATCATCGCTGCACAAGGTCTGCGGATGTACGTAGACAACAAAATCAGCTTTGAGAACAAACGAAACATGATTATCGCAGCCGTCATCCTCGTTACCGGAATCGGCGGCTACAAAATCAGCTTTGCCGGCATGGAAGGCTTCCTCGGCAACATCACTATCGACAATATTGCACTGTCTACCTTCCTCGGGATCATTTTGCACCTGATCCTGCCGGGCAAGGAATCGGCGATGGGCGAAGCTGATGCCAAGACACAAGAGTAATCATTTCGAATTACGCATGACACGGTTCGATCACCTTTAAACCCAGTCCCGTGAGGCTGGCAAGGCAGATGAACGCTGTTTCCCATGTCTTTCACAGGCATCCGACAGCTTCTTGTCTCGCTGGCTCTCACGGCTGGCAGGACAAGAAGCTTTTTCTTTCCATAATGACAAGCGGAGGGATACACAATGAGCGCGATGGCACATCTGATTGGCTTGAAAGAGTTGAGCAGCGAGCAGATCAGGCAGCTCGTGGAACGCGGAGAATACTGGGCGAAGCGGCCGATGGAGCAGGCTGAGCTGTTGAAGGGAAGATTTGTCGCCAACCTGTTTTTCGAGGCGAGCACGAGGACCCGCTTCTCCTTCGAGGTGGCACAAAAACGGCTGGGTGCACATGTCTTGAACTTCATCCCGGAGACTTCCTCCTCGGTCAAAGGAGAGACGGTATACGACACGCTGCGGACGCTGGAAGCGATGGGAGTGGAAGCGGCTGTCATCCGCACGAAAAAGGAAGGCTTGCTGCAGGAGCTGGCAGAAAGCGTCGACCTGCGCCTGATCAATGCAGGAGATGGCACGAATGAACACCCGACGCAATGCTTGCTCGACCTGCTGACGATGAAGCAGCAGTTCGGGCGGCTGGAAGGGCTGACGGTGGCGATCGTCGGCGACCTGCGCCACAGCCGTGTGCTTGGCTCCCATCTGCACGCGCTGCCCAAGCTCGGGGTCAAGCTGCTTTTGGCCGGTCCGAAATCGATGATGCCGCAGCCTGCGCTCATTCCGGCCGGGGTAGAGATCGTGGAGCTGGACGAAGCCGTGCAGACGGCGGATGTGGTGATGATGCTGCGCGTACAACTGGAGCGGCACGCCGAGTCGCTCTACATCTCCAAGGAAGAGTACCATCAGCAGCACGGGCTTACACTGGAGCGTGCAGCGATGATGAAGCCGGGAGCGGTGATCATGCATCCGGCTCCGGTAAACCGCGGAGTGGAGATTCATACAGACCTGGTCGAACACGAGAAATCGTTGATCCAAAAGCAAGTAACCAATGGCGTGGCGGTGCGCATGGCCGTACTGGAGATACTACTGAAAGGAAGCGATATACGATGGGAATCATCCTTGGCAACGGTAAACTGATCAACCAAGAGGGCAGACTTATTCCAGTTGAGGTACTGGTGGAGGAAGGACGCATCACGGCCATGGCCGAAACCGTATCGCGCGACGGACATGAGTATGTGGATTGCAAGGGCGGGTTGATCAGCGCTGGCCTGATCGATGTCCATGTGCATCTGCGCGAGCCTGGTTTTGAGCAAAAAGAGACAGTGGCGACCGGTGCCAAGGCAGCCGTGCGCGGCGGATTTACGACCATCGCCTGCATGCCGAATACACGCCCGTCGATCGACAGTGTAGAGACTGTGCAGTACGTGCTGGACAAGGCGCGGGAAGCGGGCATGGCGCGTGTCATCCCTTACGCGGCGATCACGGTTCGGCAGTTGGGCAAGGAATTGACCGATTTTGCAGCATTGAAGGAAGCTGGCATTTTTGCGCTGACCGATGATGGCGTCGGTGTCCAACACGCAGGGATGATGAAACAGGCGATGAAAGCGGCGCAGGAGCTCGGCTTGTCCATCGTCGCCCACTGCGAGGACGAAGATTTGCTCACTCCCGGAAGCGCGCTTCACGACGGAGTAGTAGCGGCCCGCCACGGACTGCCGGGAATCCCGTCCGAATCGGAATCGGTCCACGTCGGCCGCGACATTTTGCTGGCAGAACAGACCGGTGTTCACTACCACGTCTGCCACATCAGTGCGAAGGAGTCGGTACGACTGGTGCGCGACGGCAAACGCGCCGGAGTAAATGTCACCTGTGAAGTGACGCCGCACCACCTGCTCTTGTGCGACGAAGACATTCCGGACAATCTGGACACCAACTGGAAGATGAACCCGCCGCTGCGCTCGCGTGAAGACCGGGCAGCACTGATCGCCGGACTGAAAGACGGGACGATCGACATGATCGCGACCGACCACGCGCCGCATACGGCAGAGGAAAAGGCAAATGGTCTGGCCCGTGCCCCGTTTGGCATCGTCGGACTGGAGACGGCGTTCCCGCTGCTCTACACGC
The DNA here is from genome assembly GCF_044627595.2 of Brevibacillus sp. TJ4. Classification (NCBI taxonomy): domain Bacteria; kingdom Bacillati; phylum Bacillota; class Bacilli; order Caryophanales; family Paenibacillaceae; genus Brevibacillus; species Brevibacillus sp. TJ4. The sequence continues at coordinate 1,502,452 of NZ_CP185865.1, forward strand.
ACCTGGTCGAAACCGGGGAAATCAGCTTGCAGAGACTGGTAGAACTGCTTACGATTCAACCTGCAAAGGCATTTGGCCTGCCATACGGACGTCTGGAAGTAGGGGCACCTGCTGACCTGACTGTCATCGATCTTCAGACAGAAAAGAAAATTGATCCGACTACCTTTGCGAGCAAAGGAACGAATACGCCGTTTAGCGGATGGGCTTGCAAGGGGTGGCCAGTCCTGACGCTGGTAGATGGCAAGATTGTACATCAAGAGGGATAAGAGGAGGAGAAGGAGATGCGTGCAAGACTGATCTTGGAAGATGGTACAGAATTGATCGGGAAAGCCTTTGGCGCGACGAAGGAAAGTTTTGGAGAAGTCGTGTTCAACACGGGCTTGACCGGCTATCAGGAGGTACTGTCAGACCCGTCGTACTGCGGCCAAATCGTCACCATGACCTACCCGCTGATCGGCAACTACGGAATCAACCGGGACGACTTCGAAGCGGTGCGTCCGTACATCCACGGCTTTGTCGTCCGCGAGCACTGCGACATGCCGAGCAACTGGCGCAACACCAACACGCTGGACGAATTGCTCAAATCGTATGATATCCCCGGCATTTCCGGCGTTGATACACGGATGCTGACCCGAAAAATCCGTTACCACGGTACGATGAAAGGGATGATCACGACAAGCGAGGCCCCGCTGGCAGAGCTGGTCGCTTCCCTGGGCAAGGCAGAGCTGATGACAGATCAAGTATCGCGCGTCTCCACGAAGAGCGTGTTTAGCTGCCCGGGTACCGGTCATCGCGTCGTCCTCGTCGACTTTGGCAGCAAGCACGGCATCCTCCGCGAGCTGACCAAGCGCAATTGCGACGTCGTCGTAGTTCCGTACAATGTGACCGCAGACGAGATTCGCCGCATCCAGCCAGACGGTATCCTGTTGTCCAACGGCCCCGGAGACCCGAAAGACGTCCCGGAGGCAATCGAGATGATCCAAAGCATACTGGGCGAGTACCCGTTGTTCGGGATTTGCCTCGGTCACCAGCTTTTCTCCCTTGCATCGGGCGCAGACACGATCAAGCTGAAATTCGGCCATCGCGGCGGCAACCACCCGGTGAAGGAATTGACGACGGGACGCACGTTTATCACGTCCCAGAACCACAGCTACGCTGTAATGGAAGAATCGCTCCAGGGAACGGAGCTGGAAATGACCCACGTTGCCTTGAATGACGGCACGATCGAAGGAGTCCGCAACCTGGCGAAAAACGCCTTTTCCGTCCAGTACCATCCGGAAGCAGCCCCTGGCCCGTATGATTCCGGCTACCTGTTTGACCAGTTTCTCGCGATGATGGATACCGCTAAGGAGGAGAAAACCCATGCCAAAACACGCTGATCTGAAAAAAATCCTCGTGATCGGTTCCGGTCCGATCGTCATCGGGCAAGCGGCAGAGTTTGACTACGCCGGCACGCAAGCATGTGAAGCGCTGAAAGAAGAGGGGATGGAGGTCGTCCTGATCAACTCCAACCCCGCGACGATTATGACCGACACCAACATGGCGGATAAAGTATACATCGAGCCGATTACACCGGAATTCGTCGCACGCGTCATCCGTCAGGAAAAACCGGATGGCCTGCTGCCGACATTAGGCGGACAAACCGGGCTGAACATGGCAGTCGCCCTGGCAGAGCAAGGTGTGCTGGAGCAGGAAAACGTAAAGCTGCTCGGCACCAAGCTGGGATCGATCAAGCAGGCGGAGGACCGCGACCTGTTCCGTGCCCTGATGAACGAGCTGGGCGAGCCGGTACCGGAATCCGTCATCGTCAGCACGGTCGATGAGGCAGTCGATTTTGCCAACGAGATCGGCTACCCGATTATCGTGCGTCCTGCCTACACGCTCGGAGGTACTGGCGGAGGGATTTGCGCAGACGAAGAAACACTGCGTGAGATCGTCGCGAGCGGCCTGAAATACTCCCCGATTACCCAGTGCCTGATCGAGAAAAGCATTGCCGGCATGAAGGAAATCGAATACGAAGTCATGCGCGACGCCAACGACAACTGCATCGTCGTCTGCAATATGGAAAACATCGACCCGGTCGGCGTACACACAGGCGACTCGATCGTCGTGGCACCGAGCCAGACGCTGTCTGACCGCGAGTACCAGATGCTGCGTTCCTCCGCTCTGCGGATCATTCGCGCGCTGGGTATCGAAGGCGGCTGCAACGTGCAGTACGCGCTCGACCCGTACAGCTTCCAATACTACGTCATCGAGGTCAACCCGCGTGTGAGCCGTTCCTCCGCGCTGGCTTCCAAGGCGACGGGCTACCCGATCGCCAAGATGGCGGCGAAAATCGCCATCGGCTATACGCTGGACGAGTTGAAAAACCCGGTGACAGGACAGACGTACGCTTGCTTCGAGCCGACGCTGGACTACGTGGTGAGCAAAATTCCGCGCTGGCCGTTCGACAAGTTCCAGTCCGCCAACCGCAAACTGGGTACGCAGATGAAAGCGACCGGGGAAGTCATGGCGATCGGCAGAACTTTCGAAGAGTCGATGATGAAAGCGATCCGCTCGCTGGAGGTAGGCTGTTACCACCTGGAGATCAAGGACGCTGACCAGATCAGCGAAGACGAATTGACCAGACGGATGATCGACGCCGACGACGAGCGCCTGTTCCTTCTGGCGGAGGCGATGCGTCGCGGCTGGACGATCGAGAAGCTGCACGACTTGACCAAAATCGATCTCTTCTTCCTGCACAAGCTGCACAACATCGTCGCCTTTGAATCCGTCCTGGCGAAAGGGCTGACGGCAGAAACGCTGTACGAAGCCAAGCGTCTCGGCTTTACCGACAGAAAGATTGCCGAGCTGTCGGGACAAAGCGAGGATGCGGTGCGCGACCTGTGCAAACAACACGGCTTTGTACCAGTGTACAAGATGGTCGACACCTGCGCCGCTGAATTTGAAGCGCAGACACCGTACTACTACTCGAGCTACGAAGTCGAGGATGAGCGCATCGACACGGGCAAAAAGCGCGTGGTCGTGCTCGGCTCCGGTCCGATCCGCATCGGGCAGGGAATCGAATTCGACTATGCGACTGTACATGCAGTCTGGGCACTGAAAGAAGCGGGCTATGAAGCCGTCATCATCAACAATAACCCGGAGACCGTCTCGACGGATTTCAACACTTCGGACAGACTGTATTTCGAACCGCTTTACATCGAAGACGTAATGAACATTCTCGACGTGGAAAAGCCAGAGGGCGTCATCGTCCAGTTTGGCGGGCAGACGGCGATCAACCTCGCAGACAAGCTGGCTGCGCGCGGCATCAAGATTTTGGGCACGAGCCTGGAAAATATCGACGCCGCCGAAAACCGCGAGAAATTTGAGGCGCTGTTGCGCAGTCTGGAAATCGCGCAACCGCCGGGAAAAACCGTCACATCGGTAGAGCAGGCTGTCGTAGCGGCAGAGAGACTCGGCTATCCGGTGCTGGTACGTCCGTCGTACGTACTGGGCGGACGGGCGATGGAAATCGTCTACAACGAATCAGAGCTTCTGGAGTACATGGAAAAGGCAGTAAAGATCAACCCGGATCACCCCGTGCTGGTCGACCGCTACATGGTCGGTGTGGAAGCGGAGGTTGACGCGATATGCGACGGTGAAAATGTACTGATTCCGGGGATTATGGAGCATATCGAGCGGGCTGGCGTCCACTCCGGTGACTCGATTGCCGTCTACCCGCCGCAATCGCTGTCGCAGGAAATCAAGGACGAGCTGATCGAGATGACGACCAAGCTGGCGCGGGCGCTGCAAGTAAAAGGTCTGCTCAACATCCAGTTTGTCATCTACAAAAACCGCCCTTATGTGATCGAGGTCAACCCGCGCTCGTCGCGTACCGTGCCGTTCCTCTCCAAAGTGACGGGCATCCCGATGGCTAACATCGCGACCAAGGCGATCCTCGGACATTCGATTGTCGAGCAGGGATTCACGCCAGGCTATCATCCGGAAGAAAGCGTCGTCTCTGTAAAGGTGCCGGTCTTCTCCTTTGCCAAGCTGCGCCGCGTAGACATTACGCTGGGGCCGGAAATGAAGTCGACCGGTGAAGTAATGGGTCGCGAATCGACACTGGCAAAGGCGCTGTACAAAGGCCTGGTTGCTGCCGGGATGAACATCCCGACAAAAGGGGCGCTGCTCGTCACTGTGGCTGACAAGGACAAGGAAGAGGCGCTGGGCATCGTCAAGCGTTTCCGCCAGCTCGGCTTCAAGCTGCTGGCTACGTCCGGGACGGCGGATTACCTGGAGCAGGCAGGACTGCCTGTTACCCGCGTCAACAAGCTCTCGGAAGGCACGCCAAACCTGCTGGACATGATCCACACCGGAGAAGCCAACATCGTGCTGAATACGTTGACCAAAGGCAAGACGCCGCAGCGCGACGGCTTCCGCATCCGCCGGGAAGCAGTGGAAAACGGCGCGGTTTGCCTCACTTCGCTGGATACGGCGACAGCGCTGCTGCATGTGCTGGAGACAATCACGTTTTCTGCCGAAGCAATGCCCGCACAGCGCGAGGGTGCGAAAATCGCGGTGACAATCTAAGCGGAAAGAGGGAGTAACGATGTTGCCTCAAACGGCCGATGTGAGAGAACGCATGATTGTGGCGCTCGACTTTGCCACCATGGAGGAGGTCAAGCAGTGCCTGTCTGTCCTGCATGGACGGATTCGCTACGTGAAGGTGGGCATGGAGCTGAGCTATGCGCAAGGCCCCTCCATCGTCAACTACTTAAAAGATCAAGGGTTGAAAGTGTTTCTCGACCTGAAGATACACGACATCCCCAACACGGCAAAAGGGGCGATGCGAAGTCTGGCCAAGCTCGGCATGGACATGGTAAACGTCCACGCCGCAGGCGGTCTTGCCATGATGGAAGCGGCGCGGGAAGGGTTGGAGCAGGGCACCGTCGCTGGTGCTCCCCGTCCACTCCTGATTGGCGTGACGATGCTCACATCGACATCAAAGCGAACGATGAATGAAGAGTTGCTCATTTCCGGGGAAGTCGAGGATACGGTGCTGCACTATGCCAAGCTGACCAAGCAAGCGGGCTTGGACGGCATCGTCGCTTCACCGCTCGAGGTCCCGTTCATCAAAAAGGAGCTGGGGGATTCGTTTATCACGGTGACGCCGGGAATACGCCCGCTGGGAGCAGACCAGGGAGATCAGACGAGAATTACGACCCCGGAACAGGCATTTCGTCTGGGCAGTGACTACCTCGTCATCGGACGGGCGATCACTGCGGCGAACGATCCGGTCGCTGCATGGGAGCGCATCGTGGAAGCAGTAGAGGAAGATCGGGCGAACCAAGCCTGATCTCCCCTGCACATCTGCCCACTGGTATGCCATGATGGCACATCATACGTAAGAGAGGACTTGATTGTATGACGACAGCAAAAGAAATCGCAGGCAGCCTGTTATCGATCGGAGCTGTCCACCTGCGGCCCGACCAGCCTTTTACCTGGACTTCCGGCATCAAGTCGCCGATCTACTGCGACAATCGGATTACGATGTCGTACCCGGCCGTTCGCCGGCAGATCGCCAGCGCTTTTGCCCAACTCATCCGCGAACGCTATCCGCAGGCACAAGTCGTGGCCGGCACCGCGACCGCAGGTATTCCGCATGCGGCATGGGTGGCTGAACTGCTCGATTTGCCGATGATCTACGTGCGCGACAAGGCAAAAGGGCACGGACGGCAAAACCAGATTGAAGGCGCGCTGGCAGCAGGACAAAAAGTGGTCGTGATCGAGGACTTGATTTCGACAGGCGGCAGCTCGCTGAAGGCAGCGCAGGCTGTACAGATGGAAGGCGGCGAGGTGCTGGGCGTGGTCGCCATCTTCAGCTATCAGTTCCCGGACGCCGAGCAGCTTTTTGCCGACGCGGGGATTCCATGCACGACGATCTCCCAGTACACGGCACTGTTGGAGGCAGCACGCGAACAGGGCGTGATTACGGCGGAGCAGGAACAACTGTTGTCCGAGTGGCGCAAATCTCCACGTACGTTTTTTGCGTAAAGATCAACTTCATATCGTGAACGAAAACAAAAGTGGAAGTGGCAATCTGGCTGCATCCACTTTTTTGTTGCCATCTTTTCACCCGCAAATCGGACAAGGTATGGTACTATGCTCATGTACGTGGAAGGAGAGAGTCAGATGAAGAAGCTGAAAATGCATGCTATCGCTTGCCTGTCTGCTGTTTTTTTACTGGCGGGTTGTAGCGGTGATCCCGTAAAAGAAGATGCTGCGCAGTATCTTGAGACTGACCTGCTCAAAGTGGCTGCACAGGAAAAACTGATTATTGAACAGTTTGCGCAAATTTCCGCAAGTAATCTGGACCCGGATTCTCTGTATCAGGCACTCGATGAACAGGTTGTCGGGAAATATGCGAGCTTCGTGGAAGAACTGGAGAAGATTCAACCGAAGACGCCAGAGGTGCAGCAGGTTCATGCCCAATACGTTGAGGCTGTTCGTATGAATCAAGAGGCATTTCATTTGATCGCCGAGTCTTTGAAGGAAAAAAACAATGAGCAGTACAACGCCGCTCGTGCCAAACTGGCTGAGGCTTCAGAAAAAATAAAAGAAAGCAAGGAAGCGATGAAGCAATTGGCCGATCAATATGACATCCAGTAGTATTTATCACGTCGTGCCGCGACAAGTTTCTCCACGCTTGTCCCCCAGACCTGCGCAATTTCCGTAACTACAGCGGTATCGCCACATCAAAAAACCGCTCGTGCCACACCATGGTGGACACGAGCGGTTTTTTTCGTATATTTCAACTTACGCCTGACGTGCTTTGCAGGAGAGGGGAGGTTTTTTCAATCACATCCCACATCATGCCACGCTTTTTCAGTCGTTCCAAGAAGGGTACAGGGTCGATCAGCTCCGGCGGTATGCAACCCGTTTGCTGCAGCAGTCCCTCAGCCATCATGTCGACTGCGACGACAGGCGGTATGCCCGTCTGCCAGATCGTGGCCTGGAACTCGGTCTTGTAAAAAACCTCGTCATGGTTGGCAATCGTATAGACGTAAACTTCTTTTCGTTTGTTATCCTTTTTCCCTTTGACCAGTGCTCCGACGCAGGAATAGCCGTGGATTTTGCCAGCCAGGTCGGCAGGCTTCGGCATCGTGGTGACGACGACATCACGGGGGGCGACTTTCACCCCTTTGACCTCAATCTCTTCGTCACTGTCCAGTCCCAGGTAGCTGAGCACCTTCAAGGTATTGACAAAGTCGGGATGAAGCGCGTATTTGAAATCGACGTACTTGCATCCTTTTGCCCTGCCGATCGTTTCGCCAAGCGTCGTCGCTTCCTCGTGCTCGACGTTGTAGCAATCGAGCCAGCCGATTGGCTCCGGGAATTCGAATTCTTCCTTGTTGGCAAAAGGCGTGGGCAGGTACTGTTCCCCTTTGTCCGCGGTCCAGAAGTTTGGCTTGGCCAGACATTCCTGTATGGCCGTCTGCGGACTGAAGTAGGAGCAGAAGCCGTCGTAATCCACAATCGAGTTGTCCCCGTCGCGGATCAAGATCGCATCGACTTCATCCAGTTGATCCACCGCATACCGGGCGGCAATATTGGAAAAGCCCGGGTCGCAGCCAAGGCCCATGATTCCCAAGATTCCGGCACTGCGGAACTTGTCATTCCAGGCGAGCTGCTTGCGGAGCCACTGCGGTCCCGAAGAGGCAGTGTCAATGTAATGGGTCTTGGTGTTGAGGCATGCCTTCATCACTTCGAAGTTGTTTTCCGGCAGGCCGATATGAAGCAGCACATCGATATCTTCACAAATCGCCTGCAGACTGGATACATCCCGGGCATCTACCCGTTTTACCTGAATCTCGACGTCGGTTTCCCGACGCAATTCGGCAGCCAGTTCCTCTGCCGGTCCTGTTGAAATATCGGCTAAAACCAGTTTCGTTAAATAGTTTGTTTTGACAAGTTCACACGCACTGACTTGTCCTACTCCTCCAACGCCTACTATTGCGACTCTCATAGAGTCCTCCTCCATTTCGGTTAAGTCTATCTTCGCATTCGAAACAGCCATTTTTGCAAATGCCAGTCTGCATTTGCGATGTAAAGGGATACCCAAGTTGCGTTGTCAATTGGTTCACGAGGACGCAGTCTCATGAATGTTACCTCCTTCTTTCTACATAGAATGGTCGGGCGAGTCGATCCGTTCACCCCCTGTACCGAAAAACAGAAATCAGCCTTCACAGATGTGTATGAGAGACTTCAAGTGTCCCATGACAGCGTAAGAAGCGCATATACAGATTTTTCTGTTATTCGTGGACAGGAAGGCAGACGATTCTGCCCTAATTCCATTATTCCTGATTGTCGAAGGAAAATCCTGTTTATTTTTTCGTGAAAGTGCATAAAAAAGGTTTTCTTGAAGAAAACAGGGAATTGGCGAATCACGGCAGAAACGAGGGAACGCGAGGGGATAAGGGACGCTGGGAGAGCGTTGCGGGTCAGGCAGCACGAGTGATGACGGCTGCCTGACCCGCAAGCAAATCAATCGGTATCGGGTGGTAAGGGATTGTTTTCCTCATTAGTGCGCAGGGCAGAGGATTTCTGAACGGTTCCGTCTGGCAGGATCGTGGCATTGGCCGAAATGGACTCGATTCGCTTCAGCAGCGCCGCTCCCTCGGCTTCTTGCATTGGCACGGGGCGGGCAAGTTCGGTGTAGAACGGGAGCACGCGCAAGTCGCAGTCGCCAGCTTTGGTGCAGCTTGCCGTAACGACCATGCTTTCCCACGTTTTGGGCTCGGTCGAACGGGTGAAGACGAAGTTGCCGAGGCTGTATACGACCCACTTGCCGTCGATGTTTTCCAGTCCTTGCACGACGTGAGGATGGCCGCCGACGATCAGGTCGGCTCCGGCTTCGAGGTAGGCTTTTGCCAGCGTTTTCTGGTGCTCGACGGGAAAGTCCTTTCGCTCCTCGCCCCAATGTGCAATGACAACGACGACATCGGCGTTGGCGTCGGCCTCCCGAATCGCCTGAACAGCACGCGCAGGGTCGTACGTAGCGGCAACTCCCGGCTTGTTTTTTCCGGCGTACCAGCTTACCTCGGGAATGACCCGGCTAAAGCCGAGCACTGCCAGCCTGATGCCGTTTTTTTCTACATATACAGGCGCGTACGCTTGGTCCATGTCGCGGCCAGCACCGACGTACTGGATCTGGTTGGCTTCGAGTGCGGAAAATGTATCGAGCAATCCCTCCACACCTTGGTCCATACTGTGGTTATTGGCGAGATTTACAGCGTCAATGCCTGCTTCTTTCATGGCGGGCAGGGCTTCTGGCGGAGACTTGTAGACGAATGCTTTGTCGGCATGGGGCGTTCCCCGACTCGTCACTGGCGTTTCCAGGTTGGCGATCGTATAGTCGTCTGCGTGCAGCATCTGGCGTACGTAGGAATAGGGGTAGTCAAAGCCTTTTTCCAGCAAGGTTTTCTCCACGTTGCCGGACACCATGACATCTCCCAGGAAGGTCAGATTGATGCGCGGCTCCGGTTGCGGAGGCACCTCTTCGTTCGGCTGGCCGGACGGCTGCTGGGGGCTGCTGGAGAAGTCGCGGGTGAACTCGTTGATGAGCAGGTAGACACCCGATGCGGTAACAGCGAGAATAGAGAAGAGCAAGGTTCGAAATGCTACCAATTTCCATGTATTGCGCTTTTTCTTACGCTGGCTTTGAAGTCGTTGCATTCTTGTCTGATTCATAGCGTACCCCTTTACAATCGTTGGAAAACATTGGAACATTCTTATATTATAACAAATGAAAATACGAGAAGAAAACAGGAAACGAGAACCCATTTTGGAGGAGGCCATCGCTCATGGATCTTGCCTTTGACCATGTCGTTCATTTTTTGCGGCGCGAACCTGCCGAAGCTGCTGCGGCATTTGCAGTGTGTGGTTTTCACACTGTTCCGGGAGGGCGGCATCTCCCGTGGGGCACATGGAACGCCCTCAGCTATTTTGACCTGTCCTACGTCGAGTTTTTCGCGGTCGAGCAGGCGGAGATCGCCAGCAAGTCGGACAATCCCCTCGTCCGCCAACTGGTAGACGATAGTTCGCTCGGTGAAGGCTTCGGGCAGATCGCCTTGCGCACCACGCAAATGGACGAGTGGGCTAGGCGGCTTATGACAAAAGACTTGTCCATAACAGGACCGCTGCAGGGAAGCAGGATGCGCGAGGACGGCACGGAAATTCGCTGGCGCATGCTGTTTGTGGAGACAGGCAAAAGCGGTTTTCGGCCCCCGTTTTTGATCGAGTGGGCACAGCCGGACGAGGAACGAAGAGCAGACTTGTCGCTGCGAGGAGTCATCGCGTCGCATCCGAACGAAACGCGCGTACTGGCCGGGATCGGATACGCGGTTCACGACCTGGAACAAGCCGCACAGCGGTGGAAAAACTGGTTTGCCGGTGAGAGCAGTCCCGTTTTTTACGACGTTTGTACGGACGCCTGGTGCACCCGTTTTTCGCTGCCGGGCGCAGATGTTTGCTTTTGCCAGCCAAAAGGCGAAGGGCTTGCTTTCCAGGCGTTGCGGACACGCGGCGAGAGACCTTTTATCGCCTGGGTCAAAGGAGGGGAAACCGCCCGCGAATGGCAGGTGTGCGGCGGCCTTTATCGTACAGAGTGACAACAGGCAATCAGCCAGCTATGTGCCGATACTCGATGAGAGGACTTGCTGCGGATTCAAATGGATACAACGAGAAAACTCCCGATGCGCCGCTGTAGCTGCACGCGGGAGTTTGTCTGTCCTGTGAGACGATTCTTGTGGTGATTCCATTTTTGGCTTTATGCCCGCAGTACCTTTTTTACCAACTGGCGATAGTTGTACAGCATCGCTACCCGCCAGGAGACCAGCATGCCAAAGGCGAGGACGAAAAACAGCCCGGCTGTCTGGATCGTCGTGAACGAGTCGTTAATCAAGAGCTTGATGATGATGCGTACGACCAGCAGTCCGCCCAGGATGATAAACAGGAGTGGCGAAGGCTTGAGGTAAATATCCTGTCCGATGACTTCGAAGCGGGAGCTGATAATCAGCGGGATGGAGAACAAAACCCCGAGAAGCAGCGCGATCGCTTCGTACATTGGAGACGTCGCCGCCCCTGGAAAGAGGAACATGGCGAAGCCGGTAGCCATAAAAAACGGCGGCAAAATGATGCTTTTGACGGAAACCGGTTTTCGGGCCCGGCGCATCCTGAGAAAAATGACGCCGACAGCCATGATCAGCGGTATAACAAGGCCAACTACGGAAGAGGAGTTAAGCCATGAGAGCAACAGGTTCAAATCCATGCATGTAAACCTCCCGAGCTGTTTGCCATAATCACCCTACTAGTGTACACCATCTGCAAAAGGGAAGGAAGCCGGTCCTCCTCTGGCGGGACAGATCAGGCGGCGGCGGGACTGTCGTCGTCGGCACGCACGTCGAGCTTGTGCCGCCTGCTGTAGAACAGGGTGAGAATCCCAGCCAGCAGTGTAGCCGTTCCGACACAGAGCAGGTACCCGGCCAGCCCCAGCAGATCCAGACAGACCCCGGTAATTCCCAAGGCGATCAGGAAAAAGCAGCGGTCGAGCATGCTTTTGAACGAGAAAAAGCGTCCTTGCTGGTTGGGCGCAAGCCGTTTTTGAAAAATGGTCGTTGTGACCGGAAAGAAGAAAGCGACGATAAAGCCAAAAAAGGCAAAAGACGTCAGCACCATTGTCCGGCTTTCGACAAACGACATTCCGTATTGCGAAACGGAAAAGAAAAACAGCATCAGCGTCGAGGCTGCCACCAGATTGCGGCTGCCTACCCAGCGTTTGGCCAAAATCCCGCCAATCAAAATGCTGATCCCTTCGGCGGCGAAAATCCAGCCCATCAATTGCGGTTCGCCCTGAATTTCGCTGAAGTTGAGAATCATCAGATTGACGCCGCCCAAAAACAACGTAATCAAGCCCGTATTCACCAGGCCGACCATTACAGCGGGGTCTTTGCGCGAGATCGTCAGCACCTCGCGAAATTCCACCTTTTCCTTGCTGTTTCGGGCGGGTGCGTTCGGAATGTGGACAAAGAAGGTGATGATCGCCAGTGCTGCGTAGGCGACCATGGAAAACAGGTACAACTGGAACAGCTCCACGGAAACGACGAGGATACCGCCTACCGCCGTCCCACAAATGCGCGACAGTGTGGAAATATTCAGATACGCGCTGTTCGCTTTCAGCAGTTCATCTTTGCTCAGGATCGCCGGAAGCGAAGACTGGATGGTCGGGAAGTAAAAGGCGGCAGAGCTCTGCATGACCACGAGGGCGACGATCATCCACAACAGCGAGTCGTAGGCGAGTGCCGGGAACATGAGGATCGGGCTGAGGAAGCGAACCCAACTGGAGTAGATCATAACCTTTCGTTTGTCGTAGGTGTCGATTACTACCCCCGCTTTGGGCGAGAGCAGGATACTGGCTGCCAGACCGCACATCAGCACGAGTGCTTTCAGCGTGTCGGAGGGGATCAGGCCTTGCATAAAGTGCAGATTGGCGATAATGAAAATCCACATGCCAGCACCTGCGATTACTTCTCCTGTCATCAGCAAGAGAAACGTACGGTTTTTCCACAACATTCAGGCCACCCCTAATCAAAATATTTGGAACGCTCCAGCAATGGAGGCGCACAGGCGCACGTCCATGCTGGAGCGCAAGAAGTCGCTCATGTTTTGAGGAGGCTTCGATAAAACTTTTCTGATTGCTTTAGAAGACCAAAACAGTATACCACCATTTGCAGGATTTGTATATTCAGCCAATCGAAAGTATGCGGGACAGTCTGACAGGGAAGCCTATGCTTCATACCCAGTACGCATTTTTCGGAAAGGAAGCATCGTTTTGATGTCGCGAAATCGCTCGCTATTGCTTCTGCTCGTCTATGGAATGGTCGCTACGCTGGCGATTTTTTACGGATTGGTGGAGCGGCAGAGCCTGTTTGTGACCTTTGTCGCCTTTCATTTGCTCGTATGCCTGGGCATACCGCTGCTGCACGGCTGGCGGGAGGGAAAGCTCGCGGCCCACTGGAGGGCAGCTTGGGGAGTGTATGACACGCGGGGCGCGCGTTTTGGGCTTATTCTCGGGTTGATCCAAATGGTCGGCGTAATGTCTGGCATTTGGCTTCTGCTGCGTACGGAGGGCAGGGCGGAGGAGATCCGCGCTATCCTGCAAAACTGGGGCTTGCATGGCGGGTGGCTTGGGCTGTTTGCGCTGTACCTCATCATAGTAAACTCTCTGCTGGAAGAGCTGATGTGGAGAGGCTTTGTCCTCCAGCGCTTGCAGCAGGTGATGAGCAGACCGGCGGCTATTATGCTGTCCAGCTTGTTTTTCTCGCTCTATCACTTCATCATCGTCTCTGTCTTGTTCAATCCGCTCTGGGGCGTGTTTCTCACTGCCCTCGTGTTCGGGGCAGGAGTGCTCTGGGCCTGGATGAAAAGCATGTTTCCTTCAGTCTACCCGACCTGGTTCAGCCACATGCTTGTCGACGTCGGCATCGCCGCATCGGTTGTCTGGTGGATTTACCGGTAGCGACGCGTACGAAGAAAAGCCGGAAGCATCCCTTGGCGGGCACTGTCGGCTTTTTTCGCATTTCAGGATTGTGTCTTTCCGCCGCGCTGCTTTTGGCGCAATTCCAGTTGGCGCAAGCGCTCATCGAAAACGTCGCGGCGATCGCGCAAGGTGTGCTTGTTTAGCAAAAAGTGATCGTCCAGGTCGCTTTCCTGCTGAAGTGGAAGGTTTTGTTCCGCACATGCCTGTTCATAGGCGCGTTGCAAGGCGGGATCGGCTACGGGCAAGTTGAGGCTGTGGTACGGCGCACCTGCCTCGATCGCTTCCAGCCGTTCGTGCAGCAGTTGCGCCAGGCGCGGACCGTCCAGACCCAGCTTTGCCAAGGCAACTTGCTGCTGCTCGACTAAGCGAACTGCGTTTGCCATCATTTTTGCCGCCCCCTGCCAGTTGCTTCGGCGGTGGTGGTACAAAGACACGGCGATCTGGATCAAGGCAACCCAGACCGGCTTGCGCTCGCCTGGCGGGTCGCTCTTCCAATGTTCTTCGAGTATTTCATGGCATTCGAAATAATCGCGTTTGGCATGAAAGAAAACGAGGTAGTCCAGGTAGGGTTTTGGATACACGGGCTATCACCTCACTGCTTGGTTTTCGGCCAATTCCCTGTATACTATTATAGAGCAAATATCGCAGAAGACGAGGTGCCTGGAAAAGATGACGAAACAAGAATTGATGGAAATTCTGGAAAAGAACCAGATGACAGAAGTAATCGAGTTGATCGAGGATGCAGAAGCGGGCAATCTGGAGGAGCTGGAGCTGGTCGAGAGCCTGGGGCTGTTGATGGACCCGGAGCTGAATCGGGAAGTGCTGCAGCTTTTGCAAAGCCTGGGCGTCACGATCATCTACGTCACGGATGAGGACGACGAGGGAGACGAAGCCGAGGACAATTCCGACGACGAATAAATGGGAGTGCCAAGCAGTCGAGCAGGTGATGCCTGCCCGGCTTTTCTTTTTTTGGATTTGATTTCCAACGTGTCCGTCTATTGACGGTTTTCAGAGTATTCATATAGAGTAAAAAACAAGAAATGGAAGAGAGGTGCGCCAGTGTTACGTCTCACATTGCAAAAGGATTCCCATGTTTCTTATCACGAACAGCTGTATCAACAGATTTCATCTTTGATACGAAGCGGAGAATTGCCGCCGCACCAACAGCTTCCCACAGTGAGAGAACTGGCTGCCCTCCTGAAGATTAACTACAACACGGTGCGCAGCGTGTATCTGCGATTGCAACAGGAGGGAATGGTAGATTCGCGACAAGGAAGAGGGACGATCGTCAGCAATATTGTCAACGATCCGCAAATGATGCGCAATCCGGCACATCTCGCCTTGCTCGCCAAGGAGACGCTGCACAAGGTAAAGGCGATGGGTTACTCCATCGATGAATTCTCGCGGCTGCTCTCTGCGATGATGCAGGAGATCAACCAGTTCCCTGTGCTGTTTTTGCGCTTCACGGAGCTGGAGCTGTCCGAGTATTTGCGCCTGGTCCAGTACCATTTGCCCAGCGCCATGGTGGAGGGCAGGACTTTTTCGGATTTCTTCGACTGTCTTGAGGGCGACAATCGCTTCCTGTACGAGTACAAGGCGATAGTGACCACACCATCGGTGAATATCCGGCAGCAGTTGCCCAAAGATGCACCGCCAATCGTCAGCCTCGACTTTATACCCGACCCGACGATTGTCATTCCCGCTTTGGAAGCCTATCCGCGCCATACCAAGGTCGGCCTGATCTGTGCGACCATTCGCGGTGCGGAGGGGATGATGTCCGACTTGCACAACGCCGGGATCAACCATCTCGACCTGCGCATGATCGAAGCCAACCATCCCGATGTGTTTGAATTGATCGCCAGTTGCGACGTAGTCTATATATCGAAGCCGGGGTACATGACCAGACCCCACCTGCTCACCTTGCCTAAAGTGAAGGAGTACCAGGAAATCCCCGACCACCACGGGATCACCGAATTGCGCAAAATTGTAACGCAGTAGCGTGCAACTCCAAGGATACTGGCTATTCGCCCTGCGTGACAGGGGCTGATTTTATGCAGGCATAGTCATGTAACCAGTGCGGATGACCACTAACCTTCATACCCTGTTGGTGTACCGAACAAGAGGGGGTGAGGTTGTGAGTTGCGGATGCGGAAAATCCAGATGCAAATACTACTGCAAAAAATGCTGTAAGAAGAAATATTACAAAAAACATTGCTACTACAAGCCTTATTACAAAACGGAGTGCAAGAGCTACAGTCATCACGACGGTTACCGCCATGGCCATCACCACGGATCTCACGATGGCTATCATCGTGGACACGAGTCTTCCGGTTACGGATACGAAAGCCACGGTGGGTACAGAGGAAAATACTAGTCAATCAAACAAAAAGGCCCCTTGCACAGGGTGCCTTTTTGTTGCTAGTACGCTTTTTTTTTGGTTTCCACTTTTCGGAATGAATTCGGTATACTGGTAATAAATCCGAATGAGGAGTGGGGAGCAGGGTGAATGCACATTCCGAAATCGTAAAAGAAGAACGCATCTGGGCTATCGTCAGCCATTTGTCCGCGCTGTGCAGCTTGCTGATTCCATTGGGAAATGTCATCGGGCCTTTGGTAATTTGGCTGATCAAGCGGGAGAGCAGCCCGTACGTGGCCGAGCATGCAAAAGAAGCGCTCAATTTCAATATCAGCATCACGCTGTACTCGGCTTTTGCCACGCTGTTGCTCTTGGTGTACGTCGGCGTCGTACTGTTGACAGCCATCTTTTTGTTCTGGCTCATATCGCTGATCATCGCTGCGATGCGGGCCAATGACAACAAGATGTTCCGCTACCGGCTGAGCTTTCGCTTTATCAAATAGATTTTCAATATACAAAATATTCACTCCACAAACAGGAAGACTGCACACGGCCAACGAATGATCAAAGATGGCGATCAGGCGTAAAGGGGTGGCTACGGATGTTGACAGGCGTTACGGTTGTCGATTTTTCCCGTCGTCTTTCCGGCTTCATCTGCTCCATGAGATTGGCTGATATGGGCGCGGAGATCATCACGATAGAAGCGTTTTCACCAGAGGAACTGAGCAGTGTGCCACAAGCTGCCGGCTCACAGGCCAGGGAGACGGGAGCATGTTACCTGGGTTCGCAGCGCAATCACAAAAAAATTGCGCTGAATTTGCGTACAGGCGAGGGAAGGGCGCTCGCGTTTGCTCTGGCGAGACAAGCGGACGTGGTGGTGGAGAGTTATCGTCCCGGAGTGTTGCGCCATTTGGGTTTGGACTACGATCGTCTGTGGGAATCGCATCCGGCAGTGGTCTATTGCTCCTTGACCAGCTACGGACAAAGCGGCGAGCTGTACCAGGCCGGGGGAGAGGACCTGAATGTTCAGGCGATCAGCGGCTTTTTGTCGCTCGTGCGCGATGCAGAAGGAAGACCGGTCGTAGCAGAGCTTCCGATCGCCGAGTTTGCGGCAGGACTGTATGCCAGCGAACAGATTTGCGCGGCACTGGTACAGCGGTATCGCACCGGCCGAGGAGCGTATCTGGACACAGCTTCCGCTGACTTGCTCACGTCCTGGATCGGTCTGCACGAGCTGCTCAGCCAAGCCGGGAACAGCCAGTACCCGGCGAAGGATTTGCTCGCCTGCCAGGCATACGAGACGTCAGACGGGCTGTACGTCATGCTGGCTGCGCGCGAAGAGAAGTATTGGCACAACTTTTGTCGGGCGGTGGGCCGGGCAGACTGGGAGACTCTGCACGCTGCCACAGCGGATTTGTTTCCCGAGGTGTACGAAGACATGAAGGCGCTGTTTTTGACGCGGACGCAGGCGGAGTGGAACGAGCTGGGGACTGAGGCGGACTGCTGCCTGACGGCCGTGGAGGAAGCGGAACAATGGGCGAAAAACCGCTATGCGATCAGTCGCGAGATCGCCGACACTTTGCCGCAGATCGCGTACATACCGGGACCTGCGCCGCCGACCAAACGCAGGTGGCCACCCTGGCAGGCAGACCGGACGCAGGATGTGTTGATGAGACGATTGAAGCTGACCGAACAAGATGTGCGCAGTTTGCAGGAACGAGGGGTAATACCCGAGCGGATGACAGGAGCGAAAGGGGTATGACGGCGATGGGCGATCAAAGTTTGAACCCGCCAGTGTGGACACAGTGCGAAGGGGGCGTCTGGACGATCACGCTGAACCGCCCCCGCGTGCTGAACGCGATGACCGTGGAGATGTTTGAACTGCTGGAGGAAGCGATCGAACAGGGAGCGCGCGAGCAGGAGGCAGAAGTGGTGCTGCTTCGCGGAAGCGGGGGGAATTTCTGCTCCGGCGCAGACCTGAGCGTGCTCAGCTCGCTGCGCGACGAGACGCAGGCCGAGCAAGCATTGAACACCATCAATCGCTTTTTGGAGGCGCTGCATCGGATGCCGAAGCCGGTCGTGGCATTGATCGAAGGAGCAGCGGTGGGAGCGGGGCTGAATCTGGCGCTGCACGCCGACTTTGTCGTCGCTGCCGAAGATGCTCTGTTGCAGGAGCCGTTTGTCCAGATCGGCCTGACGACTGATTTTGGCGGTACCTACTTGCTCCCGAGGCTGGTCGGAATGGTCCAGGCGAAGCGGCTTGCCTTGCTGGGCGACAAGCTGACGGGAAAAGAAGCAGAGCAAATCGGGCTGATTTACAAGGCCGTCGAAGCCTCCCGGATCGAAGAGGAGGTCGAGCAGTTGATCAGCAGATTGCGGAAAATCCCGCCCAAGGCGTACGCGATCACCAAGCACGGGTTGCAGAACAGTCTGGAGCACGACCTGAGCCATGCGTTGCAGTGGGAGAAGGAGCAGCAGCCAGCCTTGATTGTGCAGCCTGAATTCGCATCGCTGGTCAGTGCCAGGCTGAACAAGGCACAGGGTTGACAAAAAATTGGAAAGAATATCCGTTGAGCCGCCATACGCTCTGTGGTAAAGTATAACTAACAAAAGATCCTGCGATGTTCGTAAGCCGTAAATGTTTCTAACCTTATACGTATGATTCGGGAGACTAATTTTCGTGATGGATGTCAGGCCCACCTCTCCACGGGAGATGCATGGGAAGGCAGAAGTGCAAAAAGTGTCACCCACCTGTGTGAGCGCAGGTTATAGAAACATGAGGTCAACGGCAGAGCGGGGAATGCAAACGCAACCACTTGGATGAACGTCCGGGTGGTTTTTTACATATTCGCTTCACGACGAAGAGATTTCCAGCGGATCGGGGTCTGGATTTTTTTCATCAAAGCCTTTATACTGGTGCTGACTATGCAAAGGAGCGATAGACGCTGGCATTTCTGCAGCGATACTGATTCCTGAACACAGGCATCAAAAAAGCACTCGGTCTGAGGGCTTGTTTGCCATGTGTGCGAATCGGTGTGGTTGTAGACGAATGACGTGATCGCTCTACGGGATACCCATGCCAATTTTGTGTACACAGAGCAGACGCCTGTGTATTTTTTATGTGCAAAAAATGCTGTACATTGCGCGATAATACGATCTAGGGGGAACAAGCATGCAGTTCTTGCTCTTTCATTGATACCGATGCGGGCTTTTCGCATAAGCTCGTATCGGTACTTTGCTACCGGTACGAAATCAAGAATTTCGGAGGTAGTGAAGATGGAAAAAATCTGTTTCGAACTCGAAAATAGTACCGTCACCTATTTGGATAAAACCGTGCTGAGCATCGAGCGGCTGGCTGTGCACCAATTCGACCGGATTGGCATCGTCGGTGAGAACGGAGCGGGAAAAAGCACGTTGCTCAAGCTGCTTGCCGGCCACATAAAGCCGACAGGCGGGAGCGTAAACGTACACGCAACGTACCATTATTTCGAACAACTGGCACCGCCTGCACACGTCGAGGCCGACCCTGCGCTGCTCGGAAAGCTGTCTGTACCGTCAGACACGCAGCAGCTCAGCGGGGGAGAGCAGACGAGGCTGAAGCTGGCCGGATTGTTTTCGGATTACTGCGAAGTGCTGCTGCTCGACGAGCCGACGACACATCTGGACCAGGATGGCATCGCCTTTTTCGTGGAGCAACTGCGGTATTACTACGGTGCCTTGTTGCTCGTCAGCCACGACCGAGCAGTCCTCGATGAGCTGGTGACCACGATTTGGGAAGTGCGCGACGGACGCGTGCGGGTGTATGCAGGCAATTACAGCGATTATGTGAAGCAAAAACAGGTCGAGCGTCTTCAGCACATCCAGGCTCACGAGCAATACGTCAAAGAAAAAAGCCGCTTGGAGCGTGCCGCCGAAGAAAAAATGAAAAAGGCGGAAAAAATCGCACAGGCAGGAAGTCGCTCCAAAAAAGAAACGAAGGCAAAAGCAAACCGCATGTTTGAGACGAAATCGAAGGGCACGAGCCAAAAAGCGGTGCACCGTGCAGCGAAAGCGATTGAACAGCGGATGGACAAACTGCAGGCGGTGGAAGCCGTACGGGAAGAAAGGCAGATCATCTTCCGGCAGACAGAAGCCGTCAAGCTGCACAACAAGTTTCCGGTGATGGCAGAGGGTTTGACGCTGCAGGCAGGAGGAAAGCTGTTGCTAGACGATGTCAGCTTCCAATTTCCACTCGGCAAAAAGATCGCGATTACAGGAGCCAATGGAACGGGAAAAAGTACATTGCTGCGCCACATTGCGACGAACACAGAGGGACTGATTGTGTCGCCCAAAGCCAGGATCGGCTACTTTGAGCAAATGAGCTATTTGTTTACCGAGGATGAGAGCGTCCTGCAATTTTTGAAAAACCGCAGCGAATACGATGACGGCTTTTTGCGCAGTGTCCTGCACGCGATGTGCTTTGTCGGCACTGATATCCAAAAAAGCGTAAAGTCGCTTAGCGGCGGCGAGGCGATACGGCTGCGTCTGTGCCAACTGTTTTTGGGGGCGTACAACATTTTGCTTTTGGACGAACCGACGAATTTCCTGGATCTTCGTGCGATTGAGGCGTTGGAACAGTTTATGTCCGCCTATGAAGGAACCGTGATCTTTGTCTCCCATGATGAGATGTTCAGGCGGCATGTCGCAGACCTTCAGTATGTCATTTCCGGACAAAAGCTGATCCCCGTGTAGTCCTGCCAAGCAAAACACCATCGAGAGCGTCGCCTCGATGGTGTTTTTTTGCGTGTGTGTCACGAATTCTTTTTCCTCGCAGCCCTGTCCTGCTGGCTGATCTGGTTTTGTCCATTTTGTCCGCTTTGTCCGCCCTGCCCCTGTCCATTCTGGCCGTCTCCGGACTGGACGATAGTCAACGAATTGTGCAAGGATTGCACATCCTGGGCGTCCTGAAGGATTTGATACATTTGCAGGAAGTTGGCTTTTTGCCCTTCAGGGATCCCTTTGATCCGCACTGTCATCTCCTGCGGCCCGCTTTGATTTTGCTGCTGGCCGCCTTGTTGGCTGTTGCTGCTGCTGCCATTGCCGTCGCTGTTGTTTTCCGATGCCATTTCCTCGTCCAGGAAGTTGAGGAACATGGAGTCGCTGCTGCTGCTGTTCGAGCTGCCCTGGCTGTCCTGCTGGTCTTTTTTCTGCTTCCCCTGTTGCTGTTGTCCGTCCCCTCCCTGGTCAAACAGAACGCTAAATTCATTCAAGTCTGTTTGCACAATGCCGATGACATTCATGTTGTCTTTTCTCCTTTCCAGTGAGTCCAAGATTATCCCGGGTGTTTGCTATGATGGACGCCTCTTCGCTCCAGGTAAGCGTGGTATACGAATTCGACCACGGCGACCAGAAAAGAAGTCAAGAGAATGCCAGGAAGGTGAAACGGTTGGCGAAACAATACACAAGCTCCCCAAAACAGAGCGAAGACGAGCAAAAAATCAGCAGTGGTAGCAAATGTGTTGTTGGTGTTCGGCAAAATGAGAGCGTCGCCTACGGCGTATGCGAACAAAGAGACGATGACGCTCGTCACGACGGCGAAGGCAAGAGACGTTCCCGACCACCACAGACCTGGGATGGCGATAATCCCGTTGGCGATAAGTTTGATGATAATACTCATCAGCGAACACCTCCTTGTACGCTCTTAGTATGAGCATGGAAGGCGTTGCTATGCGCGTGCCGTGGCGTTCATTTTGAGCTGGCGGATCAGCGCTTCATCCGGCGTGACATAAAGCGTGCGCTGTTGCTCGTATATGCAAAATCCAGGCTTGGCTCCACTCGGTTTTTTGACGTGCTTGACGAGCGTGTAGTCGA
The DNA here is from genome assembly GCF_044627595.2 of Brevibacillus sp. TJ4. NCBI lineage: Bacteria > Bacillati > Bacillota > Bacilli > Caryophanales > Paenibacillaceae > Brevibacillus > Brevibacillus sp. TJ4. Next base: position 1,524,240 of record NZ_CP185865.1, read on the forward strand.
CCGGTACCTGGCTGCCTTGCTGGGCGCGGCTGAAAAAAGCGGCGAGATTGGCCGCTTCCAGAAGCGTCTGATCGGAACACGAACGTGCGCGGATCACGACGTGGGAACCGGGAATGTCCTTTGTATGAAGCCAGATTTCGTGCGCAGAGGCGAGTTTGTTGGTCAGGTAGTCGTTTTGCTTGTTGTTTTTGCCGACCAAAATTTCCGTGCCATCTGACGAGACATATCGGTCCAGCTCGGGGCGCACGTCTTTTTTCTTGCGCGGACCGCGTTTTTTGCGATCGCGCATATAGCCTTGTTCGACCAGCTCTTCGCGAATTTCTTCGGCTTCTTGCAGGGACGCGTGCTCAAGTTGCACCAGTACGCCGTCCAGGTACAAGATTTCCGCTTGTGCCTGCTCGATTTGCTCCTGTACGACCTGGATGCTGTTTTTCGCCTTGTTGTAGCGCTTGTAGTACGACTGCAAATTTTCGGATGGCGTTTTTAGCGGATCGAGCGGGATCGTCACCGTACCGCCAGCTTCATCGTACCAGTTCACGGCAACCAGTTCGGTATCGCCGCGCTTGAGTTGGTGCATGTTGGCGGTTATCAGCTCTCCGTAGAGGCGAAACTGCTCGGCGTCCTTGGCATCCTCGAGCGTTTGCAGCAGCTTGTCGATCTTCTTCTCGTTTTTGTTGCGCTCGCCCGTTACGAAGCGGATCAGGTCATGGGCGCGCTGCTTCACCGTGTCGCGCAGCGCTTTGCCCTCGAAAAACGCTTGCAGGCATTGCTGTACAGTGTCATAGCTTACGGACGTGCCGCCTTGCAAATGCGTCAGCTCCACAACATGGAAGTATTCCTTATCCTTTGTCTTTACGACCGACGGCTGGTAGCGATGCGAGGCAATCGCGTCGCGGACGGCTAAAAAGGCTTCCCAGACCGCTTCCCGGGTGGACAAGCGCGCACGGTGCAGGATTTCCTTTGCCAAAAGCGGGCTGACACCGGTGTAGCGATCGACGATCTGCTTGTCCAGCCGTCCTCCGTTCCAATCGAGCGAGGAAATGAATTCCCGCTCGGAGACAGCGAGCAGGTCGGCTTTTCCCTGATCGGGAGGGGAGACGTACAAACGTCCCGGCACCACTTGGCGGTACTGGCTGACTGCTGCTGTGACGTGCATGGCGCTGTCCAGTATGACCCCGCTGGCCGGATCGACGAGAACGATGTTGCTGTGTTTGCCCATTACTTCCATGATGATGCGACGCTGTGCTGCATCGCCGAGTTCGTCTTTGGTGCGTACATCGATGTGAATGATGCGCTCCATCCCGATCTGGCGGATCGCCTCAATCTGCCCGCCTTCGCAATGCTTGCGCAGCAGCATGCAAAACATCGGCGCCTCCAGCGGGTTGGTAAACTCCTCGGTGGTGAGGTGAATACGCGGATAGGTAGGGTTGGCAGAGAGCAGAAGCCGGACGGTCTCGCCCTGCGTTCGAACCTGCATGATCACATCGCTGTGGTGCGGCTGGTGGATCTTGGAGATGCGGCCGCCAATCAATCTATGTAATTCGTGTACGAGAGCACGGGTTACGACGCCGTCGAAAGCCAAAGTAAGTCACCTCTGATTCAGATTCATCTATCTCACACAGTGTAGCATAAAACGGCGGGCGGCATGACGCCCAGTTCCCGCCTTGGTTGACACTCCCAATCGTTGTCTCCTATAATAAATTAACGATTTTTATGTCTGCGGAAGTGAAAAAGATGATACGTAGCATGACAGGTTATGGACGGAAAGAGGAAGAAAACGGCTCTCTACGGGCTACCGTGGAAATCCGGGCTGTCAATCACCGGTACGCTGATATCGTAGTCCGCCTGCCCAAAGCCTGGAGCATGCTGGAAGAGCCGGTGCGCAAAACCGTCCTCCCGTTTGTGAAGAGGGGGCGTGCTGAGGTCACGGTAACCATCGAAGGCGAGTCCCAAGCGACAGCCGGAATCTCCGTAGACTGGAATCTCGCACAGCAGTATGTGCACCTTTCGCAGGAGATGAGCAAGCGATTTTCCCTGGATACATCTTTGACTGTCAAGGATTTGCTGCTCATGCCAGGAGTCGTACATACCAGCCAGACAGATGATCGCAGTCAGGATACAGACGAGTGGATTTTGAGTCTGGTCCGGCAGGCGGGACAGGATTTGCTGTCGATGAAAGTCGCCGAGGGAAAGCAATTGCACCTCGATTTAGTCGAGCGGCTTGCGCAAATCGGCAAGTGGGTGGACGAAATTCGCGATCTCGCACCACAGGTGAGCGAAGAATACCGCAAGCGGCTACAGCAGCGAATTGCCGAAATGACCGATTCGCTGTCGAGCCAGTTGGAGCCGCAGCGGATGCTGCAAGAAGTCGCGCTGTTTGCCGAAAAAAGCGACATCAGCGAAGAACTGACACGTTTGCAAAGCCATTGCAACCAGTTCGCACAGAAGTTGGAAGACGAAGAGGCAGTTGGCCGCAAGCTGGACTTTCTGTTGCAGGAAATGAACCGGGAAGCCAACACGATCGCCTCCAAGGCGAACCATATGCAGATTCAGCATCTGGCCGTCGAGATTAAGACTGAACTGGAAAAGATGAGAGAACAAGTTCAGAACATCGAGTAGGGATGAAAGGATGGACTGGGCCGCATGGCAATTAAGCTGATTAATATTGGGTTTGGCAATATCGTAAATGCCAATCGGATAATTTCCATTGTAAGTCCTGAATCTGCCCCGATTAAACGGATCATTCAGGAAGCGCGTGATCGCAACATGCTGGTAGATGCGACATATGGCCGCCGTACGCGCGCGGTCATCATCACCGACAGCGATCACGTCATTTTGTCTGCTGTACAGCCGGAGACGGTGGCGCAGCGGCTGACAGCAAAAGATGACGAATCGGACGAATAAGTGGGAGTTGACACATAATCATGGTTGATCGCGGTCTCCTTTTGGTTCTTTCCGGGCCAGCAGGTGTGGGCAAGGGAACAGTGTGCAAGGCACTTCGCGAGCGGATGCCGAATCTGGTATACTCGGTTTCGGCGACGACGCGAAATCCTCGTCCCGGAGAAGTGGAAGGGGTTAATTATTTTTTCAAGACAAAAGAGGAATTCCGCCGCATGATCGAGCAGGAAGAACTGCTCGAGTGGGCAGAATACGTGGGGAATTACTACGGGACTCCGCGCCCCTTCGTAGAGTCGATGCTCGACGCCGGACGCGATGTGATCCTGGAGATCGAAGTGCAGGGGGCCCTGCAAGTAAAGAAGAAGTTCCCCCAGGGGACGTTTTTGTTTTTGGCGCCGCCTGATCTGGAAGAGTTGGAAAACCGGATCGTCGGACGCGGAACAGAAACGGAAGATGTGATCCGCCGCCGGATGGAAGTGGCGCGCTCCGAAATCGAGCTGATGGACCATTACGACTACGTGGTTGTCAACGATGAGATCGACTGCGCATGCGAGCGCATCGAGGCGATCATTACCGCGGAGCATCTGAAAAAAGATCGGCAGGTCCACAAATACATGAAATGGCTGAAGGAGGTTACGTAATATGTTGTACCCATCGATTGATGAATTGACGAAAAAAGCCGAGAGCAAATACATCCTGGTGACGGTAGCTTCCAAACGCGCCCGCCAGTTGCGCGAGAACAGCCCGATGCAGGTCGTGCGTCCCAAGTCCAAAAAATTCGTCGGCCTGGCGCTGGAGGAAATGATCTCCGACGAACTGGTATACGAATACCTGGACCCGAGAAATAAGGAGTAATGTCTACGAAAAACAACCTCACTGCAGGTTGTTTTTTTCGGATGGAACCACTCTCGTGGAGAGGAGCGCTTAGGATGAAATCGCTAGAGGGAAAACGGATTGTGCTCGGCGTGTCGGGGGGAATTGCCGCCTACAAGGCAGCGGCACTGACGAGCAAACTGACACAGGCCGGTGCCAAGGTGCATGTCGTTATGACCAAAAACGCGACGCAATTCGTGCAGCCGGTCACCTTTCAGGCACTTTCGCATCAGCCTGTCCATGCAGACATTTTTGATGAACCCGATCCGCATGTCATCAGTCATATCGAGCTTGCAGACAAGGCCGATCTGATTGTCGTGGCACCTGCGACCGCCAATATCATTGCCAAAATGGCACACGGCATCGCCGACGAAATGCTGACCGCAACCGTGCTGGCCAGCAAAGCACCGGTGCTGATTGCACCTGCCATGAATGTGAATATGTACGATCATCCGGCGACCCTGGCCAATATGCAGCGCCTGGGCGAATACGGGTATCGTTTTATCGAGCCGGGTGTAGGGCTGCTCGCTTGTGGCTGGATCGGCAAGGGACGGCTGGCGGAGCCGGAGGAAATTGTCGAGGCGGTCGCTGCCTTTTTTGCCGAAGCGGGTGGCGAGACGGTCGGTCGCAACCACGATTTGCAAGGCAGGACGGTGCTGGTCACCGCCGGTCCGACGCGGGAAAAGATTGACCCGGTGCGCTATATTACCAACCACGCTTCCGGCAAGATGGGGTATGCCATTGCCGAAGCAGCGCGGGATCGCGGTGCGCAAGTCGTGCTCGTCAGCGGTCCGACAACGCTGCCGCGTCCGGAGGGGGTCCGCTTCATCGCGGTAGAGTCGGTGCAGGAGATGTTCGACGCAGTTATGGCGGAGTTGCCTGCCAGCGATATTGTCGTCAAGGCTGCAGCCGTGTCCGACTACCGCCCGAAAACGGTGCACGAGCACAAAATGAAAAAAGGGGACGGCCCGCTCGTGCTCGAGCTGGAAAAAGCGCCTGACATTCTCAAGACGATCGGGGAGCGCAAGGACAAGCAATTCGTCGTCGGCTTTGCCGCGGAGACACAGGACGTGCTCCGCCATGCACAGGCCAAGCTGGAGCGCAAAAACCTGGACATGATCGTAGCCAACAACGTGCTGACAGAAGGGGCGGGAATGGGCAGCGACACCAATATCGTCACACTGCTGACGCGCGATGGCGAAGAGCTGGCGCTTGAAAAGCTGAGCAAGCGGGCTGTTGCGGACAAACTGTTTGACGCTGTGCTTCGCAAGCAGCAGAATCAGCCGCTGTCCAGCCTGACATGATTGCCAGCATTATCGTCGATGTGCCGGTGAATCGGACCAACCGGCCTTTTGACTACCGCGTCCCCGACTATTTGCAGCCGTTGATCCGTGCCGGCAGCCGTGTGATCGTTCCCTTTGGCCCGCGCAAGCTCCAAGGGTATGTCGTAGTACTGCTCGACGAGACGTCAGTCGGCGCAACCGACCGGCTCAGGGATGTCGAACAGGTGCTGGATGACACGCCGCCGCTATCGCCGGAGCTGCTCAAGCTGGGTGAATGGATGTCCCGCCAGTATTTGTGCCCGTGGGTGACCGCTGTGCAGGCGATGATTCCCGCCGTGCTGAAAGGAAAGGCGGAAAAATGGCTGACGGCGACAGAGCTGTTGGATGAGCAATCCTGCGGACGCTCGCCGCTGCTCTGGGAGCTGTTGCGCAAGCGTCACCTGCCGCTCAGTGAAGTGGAAAAGCAGTTTCCCGACGAGTACACGCTCGTCCCGGGCTGGATTGGCAGCGGACTGCTCAGCACCGAGTACCAGGTGCGGGATCGCGTGACCAAGAAACAACAGACATTTGTGAGCTGCCATCTGGCTCCCGCTGCGATCGAGGAGGCGATTGCCTCACTGCCAAAGCGGGCCGAACAGATGAAAGCCTGCCTTGCACACTTTCTTCGCCATGGCGAGCAAGCGGTCTCGATGCAGACTGTCCAGCAGGAGTGGGGGATCAGCCGGGCCACGGTGAAAAGTCTGGAAGCCAAAGGCTTGCTCACAGTCGAACAAGTGGAAGTCTACCGCGACCCGTACGCCCAGCGACGCTTTGCAGCCAGTGAAAAACCTGCTTTTACCCCGCGCCAGCAGGAAGTGCTGGAGCCGATCTTGCACTCGATTCAGCAGGAAAGCTATGCCTCCTATCTGCTGCACGGGGTGACGGGCAGCGGCAAGACCGAGGTGTACCTGGAGGCGATCGAGCATACGCTGGCGCGCGGACGGGAAGCGATTTTTCTCGTTCCGGAAATTTCCCTGACGCCGCAGATGGTGGAGCGCTTCAAATCGCGCTTCGGAGCGGATGTCGCTGTCTTGCACAGCGCATTGTCGCAGGGAGAGCGTTACGACGAGTGGCGCAAAATCATTCGCAGACAGGTAAAAGTGGTGGTCGGCGCACGTTCCGCCATTTTTGCCCCGTTTGAAAATGTCGGCCTGATCGTCATCGACGAGGAGCATGAAAGCTCGTACAAGCAGGAAGAAACGCCGCGCTATCACGCCCGGGAGGTAGCCTTGTGGCGGGCCAAGGAAAACGGCGCGGTACTGCTGATGGGAAGCGCTACGCCTTCGCTGGAGACGTACGCGCTGGCGACGCGCGGACGGTACGGGCTGCTGGAAATGCCGGACCGGGTAGGAAATCGCCCGATGCCGCAGGTTCACGTCGTCGACATGCGGGAAGAATTGCAGGCTGAAAACCGTTCCATGTTCAGCAGAAAGCTGCATGAGCTGATCGCCGACAGGCTGGCCAAGCAGGAGCAAATGGTCATCTTCCTCAATCGGCGGGGCTTTTCCACCTTTGTCATGTGCCGCTCCTGCGGATATACGCTGCGCTGCGTGCACTGCGACATTTCCCTCACCTACCACAAGACCAACCATACGGCACGCTGTCACTACTGCGGATACACGATCCAGCAGCCGGCCCACTGTCCGGAATGTCAAAGCGAGCATATCCGCTTTTTTGGCACAGGTACGCAAAAGGTGGAGGAGGAGCTGGCCAAGCTGTTCCCCGGCATTCGCGTCATTCGCATGGACGTGGACACGACTTCGCGCAAAGGCTCCCACGAGGAGCTGCTGGACAAATTCCGCCGCGGGCAGGGGGACGTACTGCTCGGTACGCAGATGATCGCCAAGGGACTCGATTTTCCCCGCGTCACGCTGGTCGGCGTGATCGCCGCCGACACGTCGTTGCACCTGCCTGATTTTCGCGCTGCGGAAAAGACGTTTCAACTGCTGACCCAGGTGGGCGGACGTGCTGGTCGGCATGAGCTGGCCGGGGATGTCGTCATCCAGACGTACACCCCCGAGCATTACAGCATCGTCCACGCGACCCGGCATGACTACCCGGCCTTTTATCGGGAAGAAATGATGCAGCGCCGGCGAACCGGGTACCCGCCGTACTTTCGGCTGGTGCTGATTACGTTCAGCCACGAAGAGGTGCCTATCGTCGTCCGTGCCGCTCACGTCGTAGGCGATCACCTGCGGCAGCGAATTGCCGAGACGACCGTCCTGCTCGGCCCTGTCGCATCGCCGATCGCCCGGGTAAAAGATAGATTTCGCTTTCAGATCATGCTAAAATATCGGGATGAACCAAATCTGGCCGAGCTGCTTGCGCAAGCGACGGCTGCCTTTGAAGAGTGGAACAAACAGCAGAAAGTGCTGATGACAATTGATGTTGATCCGTACGTGCTGCTTTAGGGAGGATAACGAGAGACATGGCGATTCGCTCAATAGTAAAACATCCAGATCCGATCCTGCGGGAGAAGGCGATGGTGGTAACCAAATTCAACGCCAATCTGCACAAGCTGCTCGACGACATGGCCGAGACGATGTACGATGCCGATGGCGTAGGGTTGGCTGCGCCACAGGTCGGCATCTCCAAGCGCGTCATCGTGATGGACTGCGGAGACGGGCTGATCGAAGTAGTGAACCCGGAGATCGTCGCGTTCGAAGGAGAACAGTTTGACTATCCGGAAGGCTGCCTCAGCATCCCCGGCCTGCGCGGAGATGTGCGCCGTCACGAATGGATCAAGCTGCGCGGCCAAGACCGCAACGGCAACGAGATTGAGCTGGAGGCAAACGGACTTTTGTCCCGCTGCGCCCAGCATGAAATCGACCACTTGAACGGGGTGCTGTTCATCGATGTCGCCGACAAGGTGTACCAAGTAAGCCCGGATGAGGAAGGGGAATAAGCCCTTGAAAGAGATTCGCGTACTGTTTATGGGGACACCCGACTTCGCGGTAGCCAGTCTGGAAGCATTGCTTGCCGCAGGCTACAACGTCGTCGGCGTGGTCACACAGCCTGATCGCCCTGTTGGACGCAAGCAGGTTATGACGCCGCCGCCGGTCAAGGAGGCGGCTTTGCGTCATGGGCTTCCGGTGCTGCAGCCGGAGAAGATCAGAGCGGACGAGTCGTTGGACGAGGTGCTTTCCCTCGCTCCCGATTTGATCGTAACAGCCGCGTACGGACAGATTTTGCCCAAGCGCTTGCTCGATGCCCCGCGCTATGGCTGCATCAACGTGCATGCCTCGCTTTTGCCCAAATACCGGGGCGGCGCTCCGATCCACAAATGCATTGTGGAAGGGGAAAAGGAGTCCGGCGTGACGATCATGTACATGGTCGAGGCGCTGGATGCAGGGGACATGCTCTCCAAAGTGGTGGTCCCCATCGAAGAGCGGGATACGGTCGGCACGTTGCACGACAAGCTGGCAGCGGCGGGCTCCCGCCTGTTGACGGAGACGCTGCCCAAGCTGCTGGCCGCAGAAATCGTGCCGGAGCCGCAAGATCACGAGCAGGCGACGTTTGCTCCCAACATCAAGCGGACAGACGAGCGGATCGATTGGAGCCGCACCGCTGAACAAATCTACAACCAGGTGCGCGGCCTGAATCCGTGGCCGGTCGCATTTACGACCTGCCAGGGCAAGGTGTGGAAAGTCTGGTGGGTAGAAAAGCTCCCTTGGCATGATGCAGGCCAGGCTCCCGGCACGATTATCGGCAAGGAAGAGGACGGGCTGCTCGTCGCCTGCGGCAGCGGAGCCGTCAAAATCACCGAGCTGCAGCCGGAAGGAAAGAAACGGATGAGCGCGTATGACTTTTTGCGCGGAGCAGGCAGCCAGATTGAAATCGGTACGAAGGTAGGAGAATAGTCCGTGGCAAAAAAGAAAGCGCGCGACATCGCCCTCGATGTGCTGAACAGGGTGGATGAGCATCATTCATACAGCAATCTCGAACTGCGCCATGTACTGGATGCAGCCGAATTGAGCCCGCAAGACGCCGGACTGGTGACCGAGCTCGTGTACGGCACGATTCAGCGCAGGCTGACGCTGGATTTTGTCCTGTCCCATTTTGTCGGCAAGAAAAAGGTCCAGCCGTGGGTCCGCAATCTGCTGCGGCTGAGCCTGTACCAGATCCGTTTTCTGGACAGGGTTCCCGAGCGGGCAGCCGTCCACGAGGCGGTGGAGATTGCCAAGCGGCGCGGCCATCAAGGCATCTCCTCCATGGTCAACGGCGTTTTGCGCAACGTCCTGCGCAATCCGGACGTGTGGGAGCGCATGCCGGAGGGAGACGCTGCCACGCAAATTTCCGTGACCCACTCGCATCCGGAATGGCTCGTCCGCCACTGGCTTCAGGTGTACGGGGAAGAGACGACGCGCGCGATGTGCGAGGCAAACAACATGCCGCCGCATCCAGCCATCCGCGTGAATCGGCTGAAAGCGACGCGCGAGGAGCTTTTGACCAGGCTCCGGGAAGAGGGCAAAGTAGCCCAGCCTTCTGCGCTGAGTCCGGACGGCATCCTGCTGGCGGGAGGAAATCCTGCACAGAGCGAGCTGTTTCGCCAGGGGTATTGTACGGTGCAGGATGAAAGCTCGATGCTGGTCGGTCTGGCAGTCGGGCCGAAGCCGGGAATGCGTGTCCTCGACGCGTGTGCTGCGCCAGGGGGGAAGACGACCCATCTGGCGGAACGCATGGAAAACAGAGGAGAGATCGTCGCCAACGACGTCCATCCGCACAAGCGCGAGCTGATCGCCAACGCTGCGTCCCGCCTCGGTTTGACGATTATCGAGCCGATTGTCGGCGATGCGCTGGATTTGCCGAGAAAAAATCTGGGGACGTTTGACCGGATCTTGCTCGATGCGCCCTGCACAGGTTTTGGGGTCATTCGCCGCAAGCCCGATCTGAAATGGAACAAGACGGCCGATGACATAAAAGAGATCGCCAAACTGCAGTATCAACTGCTCGTGGGCATGTCCGGTATGCTGGCAGCAGATGGACGTCTGGTGTACAGCACCTGCACGACCGAGCCTGCGGAGAATCAGCAGATCGTGCAGCGCTTTGTCAAGGAGCATCCGGAATTCGCCATCGATGATACGCTTGGCGACGATTTGCCAGAGGCGGCGGGAAAACTCCTCGACGACCGCGGATGCCTGCAAATTTTGCCTCATCACTTCGACAGCGACGGCTTTTTCATTGCCAGGTTAAAACGCAGGTAGGCAGGTCTCTTGACCCGGTTTTACCGACTTGTATACAGCCAAATCGAATCGCAATTGCTTACGCGAAAACAAGGGGTGGCACGTAAGGATGCAGGAACGTGCTGCTCCTTGTTTGCCTTTTGTTTGTCTTTTGGCCGTTTGGTTTACACTAGGTAAAGTGACGTATTTGCTGGGCTGGATGGGAAAACCGTTTGAAGCAAGACGGCTTGCAGGGTAAAATGATAAAATGACAATGCAGTGCATTGACTTTCGAGGATGTGAAAAAACAACATGCCATTACATACATTCACGAGCGCCAAGCCGCTCATCTACAATCTGACGCAGGATGAACTGAAAGCATGGCTGGTTGAGACCGGGGACAAGGCGTTTCGGGCACAGCAAATTTTTGACTGGCTGTACGTCAAGCGCGTCCAGTCCTTTGACGAAATGAGCAATTTGTCCAAAGAACTGCGGCACAAGCTGGCCGAGCATTTCCGCATGGACCCGCTCAAGGAAATTACCGTGCAGCAATCGCAGGATGGAACGATCAAGTTCCTGTTTCAGCTCGTCGACGGTCACGCGATCGAGACGGTGATCATGCGCCATAACTACGGAAACAGCATTTGTGTAACGACCCAGGTGGGCTGCCGCATCGGCTGTACGTTTTGCGCGTCTACGCTGGGCGGGCTAAAACGCAATCTGGACGCTGGCGAAATCGTCTCCCAGGTGCTGATGGCGCAGCGCAAACTGGATGCAGAAGGGGAGCGGGTCAGCCATGTCGTGGTCATGGGCATCGGCGAGCCGTTTGAGAACTTTGACAGCCTGATGGGCTTCTTGTCCATCATCAACGACAATCGCGGCCTCAACATCGGGGCAAGGCACATCACCGTATCGACCAGCGGCATTGTGCCGAAGATTTACGAGTTCGCGGACAAAGGCGGACAGGTCAACCTGGCTATTTCCTTGCACGCACCCAATACGGAGCTGCGCAGCAAGCTGATGCCGATCAACAGGGGCTTCCCGCTCAAGGACTTGATGGAGGCATGTCGCTACTACATCAACAAGACCGGACGCCGGATCAGTTTTGAGTACGGTTTGTTCGGAGGCAAAAACGACCAGCCGGAGCACGCTGAAGAGCTGGCCGAACTCATTGACGGCATGCTTTGCCACGTCAACCTGATTCCTGTCAACTACGTGCCGGAGCGCGACTACGTGCGTACACCTCGCAACGACATTTTCCGCTTCAAGCGAATTTTGGAGGAGAAGGGCATCAATGTGACGATCAGACGGGAGCATGGCAGCGACATTGCCGCTGCATGCGGCCAACTGCGGGCACAGCACGCTAAAGAAACCGTGGGGTGATGTGAAACCATGGAATACGCATTGAAATCGCATGTCGGCCACGTTCGTCAGGTAAACGAGGATTACGCCTACGTATCCGACCTGAACGGACGTGTGCTGGCTGTCCTCGCCGACGGCATGGGCGGACACAAGGCTGGGGAGATCGCCAGCCGGCTCGCCGTTGAGCGAATCGTAAAAGAACTGCGTCATTTGGATCAAAATCTCGAAGACATCGATGTACGCGAACAACTGATGCAGGCTGTCCTGCTCGCCAATCGGGAAGTGTATGAGTACGCCCAGGAGCATCCGGAATGTAACGGCATGGGAACGACGGTCGTCGCTGCCCTGCTCGGGCCGACGAGCGTCGTGACAGCCCACATCGGCGACAGCCGCCTGTACCATTACCGCGACGGCGATCTTAAGGTGAAGACAGAGGATCACTCGCTCGTCAACGAACTGGTCAAGAGCGGACAGATTACCGAGGAAGAAGCATCGGTCCACCAATACCGCAATGTCATCATGCGTTCGCTGGGAACCGAGCCGGACGTTTTGATCGACATCGGACAATTCGAGTGGACAAAAGACGATGTTGTGCTCATCTGTTCGGATGGATTGAGCGACAAAGTGCAACATTCAGTAATGGAAGAATGGCTAGAGAGAAAGGTACCATTGCAAGCACAGGTCGACGGGCTTGTGGAAGAGGCGTTGGCCGCCGGTGGAGAGGACAATATTACGCTTCTTGCTGTTCGCAATATACCTGATGCCAGTCAGAATGAGGGGTGAGCGAGATGGAAGGTTTACGACTGGGTGGGCGCTACCAGGTAGAGAACCGGATCGGCGGAGGCGGCATGGCGATTGTATACAAGGCAAAGGACCTGATTTTGAACCGCATGGTCGCCATCAAGGTGCTGCGTTCGCAATACGGCACTGACGAAGACTTTGTCAATCGCTTCAGAAGGGAAGCGCAGGCTGTCGCCAGTCTTTCACACCCCAATGTAGTCGGGGTATACGATGTAGGACAAGAGGGCGACACGCATTACATGGTGATGGAGTATGTGGAAGGCTCCACGTTGAAAGAAATGATCGTACAGCACGGGGCATTGCCAATCGAAGAAGCGATCCGCATCGCCCAGCAGATTTGCGACGCGCTGGATCACGCCCACCAAAACCAGATAATTCATAGAGACATAAAGCCGCACAATATTCTGATTGGTAAAAACGGCAGGGTAAAGGTGACTGATTTCGGTATCGCCAGAGCGGTTACTTCGGCCACGATTACCCATACCAATGCGATGCTGGGCTCTGTCCACTACTTCTCGCCCGAACAGGCAAGAGGCGGCGTGACCGGGGAAAAATCGGATATTTATTCACTCGGAATTGTGCTCTATGAGATGGTGACGGGCCAATTGCCTTTTTCCGGGGACTCCCCGATCTCTGTCGCTTTGAAACATTTGCAGGAGCCGCTGCCCGAACCACGCCAGATTCGGCCGGGTATCCCGCAAAGTGTGGAAAATATCATTTTGAAAGCATTGGTCAAAGACCCGTTTCTGCGCTATGCTTCAGCGAAAGAGATGCTCGATGATCTGGAGACATGCCTGTTCCCGGAGCGCTTGAACGAACCAAAGCTGTTTTTTCCGGTCGACGAGGAGCAGACCAGAGTGGTGCCGCTCATCACCCAGGAGATGCTGGAAAAGCACGGTCAAATCCGTAGCGGGAGTGGGAGCGGCATCCGCAGGACAGACGAGGAAGAGGACGAAGAAGAGGATTCGGCAAAGCCGCCGCGACCGTGGTGGATGAAGGCGCTGTTCTGGACAGGCGGGATCGGGCTGTTCGTAGTCCTCGGCTTCCTCGGCTTTAACCTGGTACTCAATCTCTTCCCGTCAGTTCCCGAGGTAGCTGTCCCACATGTGGAAGGGACCGAGGTCGAACAGGCGCAGCAAAAGATTGAGGAGGCCAAGCTGGTCGCCAACATTGTCGAGGAAGCGAGCGACACGATCGAGGAGGGCATCGTCATCAGGCAGGACCCTGCGCCGCCCATGCGGTTGAAGGAAAATGCCGCCGTCACCTTGTACGTCAGCAAGGGACAAACGCCGATCTCTATGCCGAATCTGATCTCGCTGTCGCGCTCGGCTGCGGAAACCACGCTGAGGCAGAATGGCTTTTTGATGGAAAATGTGAAGTTTGTGGAGAAAGAGGATGACGAAGCCGAAGCAGGCGAAATCATCGACCAGTCTCCGGCGCCGAATGAACAGGTCCTTCCAGGAAAACAGGAAGTGGAAGTTACAATTAGCAAAGGCAGAGGGTTTGTGAAGATGCCGGATATACGCAACAAGTCGCTGGAGGTCGCCCGGCTGGAGTTGTTGAAGGTCGGACTGGATATCGGGGACATTACCGAAGAACCGACCTATGCGACAGAGCGAGCGGGAATCGTGCTGTCTACCCACCCGTATGATCCGGGCATGGATGTGCAAAAAGGGCTCGCGATTCCGGTCACGATCAGCAATGGCTTGTATCCGCGCGAGGCCAAATCAGGCACAGTGCCGGTATACGTGGAAGTATTGGACACAGAGACGGTCGACATCAGGATCGAGGTGTCCGACGCCCGCGGAGATGGTCAGGTCGCTTTTGAAGAGACGCTTGCCGAGAGTCGGGAGTACAATGTGCCGGTCGTGCTTTCACCGCAAAAGGATGCGGTTGTCCGCGTGTTTTACAAAGGACCGGACGACAAGTATGTCGAGTATCAAACCATTCCGATTTCATATAACAGCTCGTACTAATGCGTGGGGGGACATGAATGCCAGAAGGTAGGATCGTAAAAGCAGTAAGCGGGTTTTACTATGTAGCGGACGGTGAAAATGTGTATTTTTGCCGCGCACGCGGGCTCTTTAAGAAAAAGGGTGCGAAGATTACACCGCTTGTAGGAGACTGGGTAGTCTACGATCCAACGAATGGAGAAGAAGGGTACGTCATGGAGGTGCGGGAGCGGACCAGTGAGCTGGTGCGCCCGCCCATCTCCAATGTCGATCAGGCGGTTCTCGTTTTTTCCATGTACAAGCCGATGTTCAGCTCGCTGCTTTTGGACAAATTCCTCGTACATACCGAACGTGCCGGGATCGATTCCGTGATCGTACTGTCCAAGGCAGATCAGGCGGACGAGGAAGAGGTGGCGCAAATTGTCAAACAGTACGAAGCGATCGGCTACACGGTCATTCCTACTTCCACCGTGCAGGATCGCGGCATATCGGAAGTGCGGGAGCTTTTGCGCGATCGAATCAGCGTGTTTGCCGGGCAGTCGGGCGTGGGCAAGTCGTCTTTGATCAACCGACTGTTTCCCGGTGTCAGCTTGCAGACCGGAGACGTGAGCGAAAAGCTGGGTCGAGGCAAGCATACGACGCGCCATGTCGAGCTGATACCGCTGGAAGGCGGAGGCTATGTGGCCGATACACCGGGCTTTAGCTCGCTGGAGTTCGGCGACATGACCGAGCTTGACCTGGCTGAATCGTTCCGTGACTTCGCGGCGCTAAGCGACGGCTGCAAGTTTCGCGGCTGCCTGCACATGAGCGAGCCTTCCTGCGCAGTACGCGATGCTCTGGAAGCCGGGGAGCTGTCCGCGGAGCGCTATGCACACTACAAGCAGTTTCACGAGGAACTGAAAGAATTTCTACGGAGGAACAAACCATGGTAAAAATCGCACCGTCCATTCTGTCAGCAGACTTTGCCCGTCTGGGGGAAGAAATTCAAGAAGTGGAGCGGGGAGGAGCAGACTGGATTCACGTCGATGTGATGGACGGACATTTTGTTCCCAATATTACGATCGGGCCGCTGATCGTCGATGCGATTCGTCCGGTGACGAAGCTGCCGCTGGACGTACATCTGATGATCGAGGAGCCGGATCGCTACATTCCGCAGTTTGCCAAAAGCGGCGCTGACCTGATCACCGTTCATCAGGAAGCGTGCCGCCACCTGCATCGCACGCTGTACCTGATCAAGGAGCAGGGTGTGAAGGCAGGGGTCGTCTTGAATCCGGCGACGCCGCTGGTGACGATCGAATCGGTACTGCCAGATGTGGATATGGTTCTGCTGATGACGGTAAATCCGGGCTTCGGCGGACAGAGCTTTATCCACAATGTGCTGCCGAAGATCAAGGAACTGCGGCGCATGCTCGACGAACGCGGACTGGGTCACGTGGAGATCGAAGTGGACGGCGGCGTCAATGAACAGACTGCCAAGCTGTGCAAGGAAGCGGGAGCGACAGTGCTGGTGGCAGGAAACGCTGTCTTCGGACAAACAGACCGCGCGAAAGCGATCTCGCTGATTCGCGGCTAGTGATACATGAAAAGGAGGGTGTCGGTTTCGACGCCCTCCTTTTTTTATGTGTGCTTTCGTTTACGGTCGGTTCGAGGTCACGTATGTACCTGCAATCAGATCGTGGATGGCTCGCTTGTCTTCGCGGAATACGACCATAAAGGCACTGACAATTGCAGCAATTCCCAGCGTGATCCCATAGATCAGACTCATTCCGACAATCACGCGCAAAAGCATCGTGCCCAGCCCGACTTCTTCTCCGTTTACCTTGACGATCCGGATGCCGACGATCCGTTTTCCTACGGTATAGCCGGACCAGAATGCAGGGAGCAAAACCGAGTACAGCGTAGTGACCACGTTCGAGACGAGATTGTTCTGGGAATTCAGGTTGATGAGATACAGGATGATGGCCAGCGGCACACCGATAATCAAGGCATCGAGCAAGCTGGCTCCCAACCGTCGCCAGAAACCGACGGGATTGTCAATTTGCTTGCTGCTCGCTTCCATTTCCATGAGGAGGCTCCTCCTTTCCGTTCGCTACGGACAGTATATGTTGGGGCCAGTGAAAGTATGGCGTTTCATCCGTGAGAGCGAAGCAGAACAGGCAAGACCAGGCTATAGAGCCAGGAACAGCCGCAGCAAGACGGCGATTCTTTGCGGGACATCGTCCAGCAGGATGTGTTCATGCGGGGCGTGCGCGCCGTCTCCTGTAGGACCCAGCCCGTCGAGCACAGGGGCACCGGCCACGGCTGCGAAATTCCCGTCGCTCGTTCCGCCGACACCTGTTTCCGCCAGCTCGAAGCCTTCTTCCCGCGCCTGATGCCGGGCGAGTGTATACAGCGCCTCAGTTCCGTCTGTCCGCTCCATCGGCGGCTTTGTGATACTGCCTTCGAGCGTGAGCTGTGCGCCTGTGAGCACGGGCTTCAGCCGGCGCATCAAGCCCTCGATTCGCTCTGCCTCCTGCATTGTTTGCACGCGTACATCGATTACCGCCTCGGCGTATTCCGGTACGACATTGGAGGCGCTTCCCCCTTTGATCGTACCGACAGACAGAGTCGTTCCTTTTTCGTAATCGGTCCACGACTGGATGGTCAGGATGTGGTGGGCGAGTTCCTCGATTGCGTTTACTCCCGCTGCGTGGTCGTTTCCGGCGTGTGCAGCCCGTCCGACTGCCCGCAGGATGAAGTCACCGCCTCCTTTTCGGCTCGTTTTTACCGCACCATTGCCGGCGGCGGGCTCGATCACCAGCACCGCCTTGCTCCGTTTTGCTTCGGCTGCGATCAGGTGATGGGAGGATTCGCTCCCGGTCTCTTCATCCGTATTCCAGAAAAAGACCAGCTTGCAGTTCAGCGGCAGGGCTTGCTCGACGATCGCGCGCAGGGCGAAGTAGCAAAAAGCGATGCCCGCCTTCATATCGTAGGTGCCAGGGCCGTACAGTCGCCCGTCTTCGATGCGCCACGGCTCTCGCTGGAGCGTGCCCACTTCCTTGACCGTATCAAAATGGCCGAGCACGAGGATTTGCTCCTCTCCCTGGCCGTACTCGATGCGCAGTTGGTTTCCGCACGCAGTCTGCTCGATTACCTGTACCTGGCAGCCAAGACTGCGAAAACGTGCGGCAATCACTTCCCCCAAGCGGTCTACCGCCGCCTTGTCGTGCGTCGGGCTCTCCATTTCGACCCATGTACGCAGCTCTTCCAGAAAGTCGGGAAGCTGTTGCCTGAAATAAGGTGTCCACTGTTTCGTCGCCATGACGTCCTCCTCATGTCCATTTTCCTCTTTTCCCCGTTATTATCGCAGATGCAAGCGAAAAAGGGGTGAAAAAGTACGCAAGTCTCCTTCGCAAAAACGGGCATACTAACCCAATCCAATATTTCCACATACGAAGGTATTGATTATAAGTAACATTTTATTGTATAAATATTAATTGTCGATCAAAATATTTTACATTCGTTGGAGGTACACCATGAAACGCAAGTCATCCATTCTTTCTATTACTTTTGCCTCGCTGCTGGCAGCAGTGGTTGTAGCTGGTTGCGGTACAGGTTCGGGAACAGGACAAGCCCCGGCAAACAATCAAGCAGGAGGGCAGGAGCAGGCACAGCCGGATACAGAAAAGAAAACGCTGGTCATGGCTACGTCTGCCGACTATAAACCGTATGAATTCCACGACCTCTCGAGCGGCAAGGATGAGATCGTCGGCTTCGATATTGACATCGCCAACTATATCGCCAATGAACTGGGCTACGAGCTGCAGGTGACAGACATGAACTTCGACGGGCTCGTACCGGCGCTGCAGACGAACCGCGCCGATTTTGTCATGGCAGGGATGACGCCTACGCCAGATCGCCAGCAAAACGCAGATTTCTCGATCATCTACTACGAAGCGAAAAACACGATCGTCGCAAAAAAGGACAGCCAGTTGGACAAACCGGAAGATTTGAGCGGCAAAAAAGTAGCTGTGCAGCTCGGCTCTATTCAGGAAACCGCTGCGAAGGAAATGGCGAAAACCGTGACTGGCTTGCAAATCACTTCGCTGAACAAGATCGGGGAGATCGTCGAAGAGGTGAAAACGGGTCGTGTCGATGCAGCGATCATCGAAGACACGGTAGCCAAAGGCTTCGTCGAAAGCAACCCCGAATTGCAATTCAGCACGATTGAAAGCGATGAAGCGAACGGTTCGGCCATCGCCTTCCCGAAAGGCTCTCCGCTCACCGAGGAGTTCAATCGCGTCATCGAAGAGATGCAAAACAACGGCGAGATGGAAAAGCTGATCAACAAGTGGTTCGGTCAAGAATAACGGCAGCGGGCCTCGTGCGGCTGTAAAAGGTGGGATACGGCATGAATTTGGATTTTGCGCAAATCGTGCCTTATATCCCTTTTATTTTGGAAGGGATAAAGGTTACGTTACAGGTTACGTTTTTGTCGGTGATTTTGGGGTTTATTTGGGGCTCCATCCTGGCGTTGATTAAAATTTCCCGGTTTGGGCCGCTGAATTGGTTCGCTGTCGCCTACACCTCAATATTCCGCGGGACGCCGCTGATCCTGCAACTGACGTTCGTCTACTTCGCCACGCCGCAGTTGACGGGCTACAACATCAGCCAGTTGGAAGCGGCCGTGCTGACCTTCACCCTGAACTCGGCGGCCTATATTTCCGAGACGATTCGCGGCGGTATTCTCGCCGTGGACAAAGGGCAGTGGGAAGCAGCCAAAGCGCTTGGCGTTCCGTACCGCCGGATGATGCTGGACATCATCTTGCCGCAGGGCGTGAAAAACATCTTGCCGGCGCTGGTCAACGAGACGATCGCGCTCTTGAAGGAATCTGCTCTCGTCTCCACGATCGGACTTGCCGACATCATGCAAAACGCCAACGTCGTCAAAGGGACGATTTTCCGCTACTTCGAGCCGTACATCATCGCCGGTACGCTGTACTACGTCATGGTCATGCTTTTGACCTGGGTAGCGCGGATCGTGGAGAGGAGGATGAGACGCAGTGATTGAGATCAAGCAACTGACCAAATCATACGGCCAACTGGAAGTGCTCAAAGGAATTGATGTGCAGATCGGCAAAGGGGAAGTCGTGGCAGTCATCGGGCCGTCCGGTTCCGGGAAGTCGACGCTTTTGCGCTGCATCAATTTGCTGGAAGTGCCGACGAGCGGCTCGATTGTGATCAACGGGAAAGAGATCACCTCGCCCAACGCCGATGTAATGGGCATCCGGCAGTATATCGGGATGGTGTTCCAGCATTTCCACCTCTTCCCGCATATGACCGTGCTGGGCAACCTGACCTACGCGCCGATCAAGGTGAAGCGTATGGGCAAAGAGCGGGCGGAACAGAAGGCACGGGAGCTGCTCCAGCGCGTCGGCTTGTCCGACAAGGCCGATGTGTATCCGTCCCGTCTGTCAGGCGGACAAAAGCAGCGGGTGGCCATCGCCCGTTCGCTGGTGATGGAACCGGAGATCATGCTGTTTGACGAGCCTACCTCTGCGCTCGACCCGGAGATGGTCAAGGAAGTGCTGGAAGTGATGAAGGGGCTGGCCCACACTGGCATGACGATGGTCATCGTCACCCATGAAATGCGGTTTGCCGAGGAAGTGTCCGATCGCATCCTGTTTCTCGACGGAGGGCTGCTGGTCGAGGACGGGACGCCAGAGCAGTTTTTCTCCCAGCCCAAAAGCGAGCGGGCCAGACGGTTCCTGGAAAAAGTACGGTAGAAAAGATGAAAGAATCCCTCCGCAATTGCACAAATGCGATGCGGAGGGTTTTTTACATGGATCTTAGATTTGGCCGGATGTGAAAGTCTACTCCTGCTGTTACCGTGCCGTTTCCTCGTCTTCCTCATTGATGATAGCCAGGATTTGATGATCCTCCCATCGTCCGTTGATCCTGACATTTTTCTTGGCGATGCCTTCTTTGTGAAATCCCGCTTTGAGCAAAACGTTGATGGACCCTTCGTTATGCGGCATTACGCCGGCTTCGATGCGGTGAAACTTCATTGCTTGAAACGCATGCTGGACGACGAGTCGTACCGCTTCGGTCATATATCCCCTCCCGTTATGCTCCTTATCCAAAAAGTACCCGATCCAGCAGCTTTGCAGATCTCCGCGTACAGCTTCAGTCAACATGACTTCGCCGATGATGTGCCCGGTTTCTTTCAGACAGATGACAAATAAATAAGCGCTGTCCTGTCTGGACAATTGCAGCATGGTTCGGATTCGCTCCAATTGCCCCTGGTGCGTGTAAAATGATTCATCCCGTAAACCTGTAAACCCTTGAAAAAAATCTCTGTTTTTCACCTCAAGAGCAAGCAGCCCTGATGCATCAGATTCATCCACTGGTCTGACGACAACTTTTTCACCCTGTAATTCCATGCCATTCATCTCCTTTTTTAAATAACGTAAAAAACACCACAGAGCCCTTGTGGTGTACATTCCGGCCTATGCAACCACAGGAAAGCGACCCGTGGTGTTGGTTCCACTGTATCCTGCGTTAGAGCAAACCATCGAACGGATAAAAGTCGCTTGTTTTTCCGATTTTGGACAGACCTATCCCGTAAATGGTTTGATCAAAGAATACAGCGGTCGAGTATCCGATCCCTTTTGATAACGACAGCAATGCTCTTTTTTTCATCCGGATACCCTCCTTTTTCGCTAGGCTCCAAATCCATCTGATCCGAACATTTTGTATATGGAAAACAATACGATAATTTCACTCGTTTATCAACTCCGGGGAAGCAGAGGCAGGCAAGACAATCGTACCTCGGACCTGTCCATTCCTTGCCAGCGCCATGCGATTTGACAAATGGGGTCTGGCATCGAACCGTGCGTTCAGCAAATCGCCTTTTCCTTTTTGACAGTTGCCACTGCTCGGGGTAGAATCAGAGCAGCAAACTTTGAGGGGAGTGATTGTCGTGTCTCGACAACGACTGCTAACATTGCTGGAGATGGCAATGATGGCTGCTATTGCACTCATATTTAGTGAAATCAAGCTGTTTCAAATGCCGCAGGGCGGCTCTGTGTCCCTGGTAATGGTGCCGATCGCGCTGATCGCCGTTCGCCGCGGGATCATGGCGGGAATCGTGACAGGGGCTGTTGTTGGACTTTTGCAGCTTTTCTTCGGAGGCTATGTCGTCCATCCGGTTCAGCTTTTGCTCGATTACCCGCTGGCGTTTGCGGCATTGGGCTTGTCCGGCGTGATCGCCATTTCCCGTTTTGAAAACAGGGCAAGCCGCGTCCGGGCGATCTGGGGCAGCCTGCTCATCGGGGTACTGGGCCGGTTTGTGTGCCACTTTGCCTCAGGTGTCATCTGGTTCGGAGAATTTGCTCCGGAGGGCACACCTGTAGCGGTGTATTCTTTCCTGTACAACATTACGTACCTGATTCCCGAAATGATTATTACGGGAGTTGTCCTCACCATGGTGCTGGCCAGCGCTCCGCAACTGCTGTTGTTGAAAAACCGCCGCCTGGCGTGAGCATTTTCCGGGGCGGACCTGCATTTTTACAAACGATACGGCATATTGTATTCAGGCAACGGTCTAGTTGCCTGTTTTTCTTTTGTCTGTTGTTTCGGAATTATAACGGACGTTGTTTTTTTGTCGGAATCCCCCACAATTTTTACAGCAGGATACATGTTTATCCGACAGCAGAATATGATGTAATATGCACGTTTGGGAGAACACCTTAAAGGAGGTGCGTACAAATGGGATTGCGCTCCTTTCGCCTGCGACAGGGGGGCGCCTTGCGACGTGTTCTCGGTGTTGCATCGGCTGTCGGAGGAGTCACCATTTTTTTGTACATGGCACCTCCGTGGGTTTGGTATAGCCTGTTATCACTGGCGCTCATGGGGGCGGGCTGGTATTTGTATCATGGCAAGTAATTTCGGTGAGGAGGGGTCACATGCGGTTCTACACCATCAAGTTGCCGAAGTTCCTGGGTGGCATGATTCGCGCCGTCATAGAGGCATTCAACAAGAAAAAATGACGGCGGGCCTCCTCCAGGATGTAGCGTCGGAAGAAAGCAAAAAAGCACCTCGATGGGTGCTTTTTTTCGCGCTTCTGGCAACACTATACGCGAGTTACCAGTCCGGATTTCAGTGCTCGGGTACTTACATAAACGCGCTTCGGTTTTCCATTTACAAGAATGCGCACTTTTTGTACGTTAACACCCCAGGTGCGGCGAGTTGCGCGCATGGAGTGGGAGCGAGCGTTTCCAGCTTTACCAGAACGACCTGTTACATAGCAGCGACGTGACATTACGATCCACCTCCCTTGTGGCATCTAAACGGGATTTCCTCAGATGGGAAATACAAATACTTGCTTATAGTAGCATAGGATGACTGTCAATTGCAATACTTGACATATGGAAAAGCCTTGCTCTTTATGATCGTGTGACAGTCGACAAAAACCCTTCATTTCTCGTATCGGTTAGTGTAGAATTGGGGGAAGCATGGTTTTCGAGTATCGAAAACGGCCAAGCCGTTGAACAAAGGAGGAGTTCTTGCATGGCAGTAGAATTAAGCACACCTCTTGGTAAAATTGACGTTACAGAAGAAGTAATTGCGCGAGTTGCAGGAGGCGCGGCCATGGAAGTGTTTGGCCTGGTCGGAATGGCTTCCCGAAAAGCGTTGAAAGACGGGATTGCTGAACTTCTCAAACGCGACAACCTCAGCAAAGGGGTCGTCGTGCACAATCAGAATGGCGAAGTTCATTTGGACATGCATATCATCGTCAGCTATGGCGTGAAAATTTCTGAGGTCGCCGGTAATGTCCAGCGTCGGGTCCGGTATACCCTGGAGCAAACGGTGGGGATTGATGTCACTGCTGTGAACATTTTCGTACAGGGAGTCCGTACAGACAGAGATACGTAAGGAGGAACATAAGTGGTACATACACGTCTGGATGGCGTGCTGTTTAGCAGGATGGTTTACTTGGGCGCAAGTCTTCTGTCCCGAAACGTCAAAGTAGTAGATGGATTAAACGTATTCCCCGTACCGGATGGCGATACGGGGACGAATATGAATTTGACGCTCACATCCGGTGTGGAAGAGCTGATGCGCAGAGAATCTCCCAGCATCGCTGATGCGGCTGCCGCCCTGGGCAAGGGATTGCTCATGGGCGCACGGGGGAATTCGGGCGTTATCTTGTCACAACTGTTCCGTGGCTTTGGCAAGTCTGTCAGCGGCAAAGAGGAAGTGAACACGCGGCAGTTTGCCGATGCGCTGAAAGCGGGGGTCGATTCTGCCTATCAGGCGGTGATGAAGCCGGTCGAGGGGACGATCCTGACCGTGGCGCGTGAGGCGGCAGAGATGGCTGTCCGTGCTTCCCGCTCGTCGGACGATCTCGTATTCGTCATGGAAAAAACGTATGAGCAGGCACAGGAGACGCTGCTGCGAACGCCTGAGATGTTGCCCGTCCTCAAGGAAGTCGGCGTGGTCGACTCGGGCGGTCAAGGTCTTCTCTACATCTACGAAGGCTTTTTGCGCGCCCTGCAAGGCGAGACAGTAGATGAAGCCGTGCGAGAAGGGGACAAGCAGGCCGCACAAGTAGACCTGGAGCGGCTGGTGCAGGAGCAGCACAATGCACAAATACATATGAAGACAGAAGACATTCGCTACGGATACTGCACGGAGTTTATGGTCTGGCTCAGCAATAGCACGGAGCCGAACAAAAAGCCGTTTTCCGAAGTGTTGTTCCGCAATCACCTGGACACGATGGGGGACTCTCTCCTGGTGATATCCGATGACGATGTCGTCAAAGTACATATCCATGCTGAACACCCGGGCAGCGTCATGCAGTACGCCCAGCAGTTCGGCAGCCTGCACCGCATCAAGATCGAAAACATGCGCGAGCAGCACGCCAACATCCTGAAGGCGGAAGAAGCAAAAGAGCAGCCACAGCCGCAGGAGCCTGCAGACAGGCAAGAATTGGCAGCGCTTCCTTACGGCTTGATCGCCGTAGCCGCCGGGGATGGCATTGCCGAAATTTTCCGCAGCATGGGTGTCGACGTGGTGATCGAGGGCGGCCAGACGATGAATCCGAGTACGGAGGATTTTCTGAAGGCAATCGCTGAGCTTCATGCAGAGCATGTCATCATCCTCCCGAACAACAGCAACATCATTATGGCGGCCCAGCAGGCGGCCGAGCTTTCCGAAGTGCCTGTCAGCGTGATTTCCAGCAAAAGTATTCCGCAGGGGATGGCGGCACTGGTCGCTTTCCGCGCAGATGTCGAGCCGCAAGCGAACGAATCGGTCATGGGCAGAGCGATTGCACAGGTGAAGACGGGACTGGTCACCCATGCCGTGCGCGATACGCGTATGGGCGATGTGGAGATCAAAGAAGGAGACTACATCGGAATTGCCGAAAAGGAAATTGTCACATCTGGATCAGACCTTCTCGCGTCTGCGACCACGCTGCTGATGCATCTGGTCGACGAGGATACGGAAATCGTCACCTTTTACCTCGGCGAGGGAGCGACAGAGGAACAGGCTGAGGCGCTGGAGCAGGCCGTGACGGACGCATTCCCGGATGTGGAAGTGGAGATCCAAAACGGCGGTCAACCGCTGTACCCGTTCATCTTCTCCGTTGAGTAAAGGAAGAGGAGGCACTGTACATGCCAATCGTAATTTTGACCGACAGCGCATCGGATGTAGAACCTTCTGTGCGGGAGTCATTGGGGATTGAAAGTGTTCCCCTGAAAGTGATGTTTGGGGAAGAGACGTTCCTGGACGGCGTCACGATCGATTCCACCCGTTTTTTTGAAAAGCTCAAGCAGGCAGATCAGTTGCCGACGACATCGCAGCCATCGCCGCTGGAGTTTGTGGATGCGTACAAAAAGATCGTGGACAAGCACGGCAAAGACGTACAAATCATCGCGATCATGCTCTCGGGAGTGCTGTCCGGCACGTATCAGTCGGCCGTGATCGCCAAGTCGATGCTGGAAGACGATGTGGATATTACGGTCATTGACTCGCGCAAAGCATCGTTTGTGTACGGGATGATTTGCGTGGAAGCAGCCAAAGCCGCCCAGGAAGGAAAGTCCAAGCAGCAGATTTTGGACATGATTGACCACTTTCTGGATGAAGTCCAGGTGTACTTTATCGTCGATACGCTCGAATTCTTGCAAAAAGGCGGACGGATCGGACGCGCTTCGGCCGTGATCGGCTCTCTGTTGAACATCAAGCCGATTTTGACGCTCGATCCCGCCGGCTATGTAGCGGCCTTCGACAAGGTGCGAGGTACGAAAAAAGCGATTGCCCGCATCACCGAAGCGTTCCATGAGTACGCCCAAGGCTCCCCTGTCAAGCTGGCTCTGCTGCACAGCAGCGTCCCGGATCAGGCGGCTGAGCTGCTGGAGCGGTACAAGCAGGAGTTCCAGGTGAAGGAAGCCTTTTTGCAGGAAATCGGTCCTGTCATCGGTACGCATGTGGGACCCGGACTGATCGGTGTCGTGATGATAAAAGCGTAGACGTTCTACCAGCACCAAGACAAGCCTCCCTCTGGCTAGCAGGGAGGCTTTTGCTGTGAGAATGCAGCGCTTGCAGGTTTTCCCTGTGTAGCGCTTTATGCGGACGTGGGATACAATAAAAGCAGAACGCGGTAGTGTTTGCAGGAGGAGAAGCCCGATTGAAATACAAAAGCGTATTTGACATTATCGGACCGGTCATGGTCGGCCCTTCCAGTTCCCATACGGCAGGAGCGGCGAGGATCGGAAGAGTGGCCCGCAAGCTGTTCGGACGGCAGCCGAAGCGTGCGGAAGTGACGTTTTACGGATCGTTCGCCAAGACATACCAGGGGCATGGGTCCGATGTGGCGATAGTCGCCGGAATTCTCGATTTTGACACGTTTGACACGCGCTTGAAAGACTCGCTTGCGATCGCCAAGGCGAGCGGGATGGAGGTTGTGCTGAATACATCCGAGACGCTGACGGAGCATCCGAATACAGCACGGGTAAAGCTGTCGGACGGGCAGCAGCAAATCGAAGTGGTAGGCGTCTCGATCGGTGGCGGAAAAATCGAGATATTGGAGATAGATGGGTTTACGTGCCAGTTGGGATTTGACAACCCGACGCTGTTGGTGCTGCACGAAGACCGCTTTGGCATGATCGCTGCCGTAGCCAAAGTGCTGACGCGTGAGAAAATAAACGTCGGGCTGATGGAGGTCTCCCGCCTCGACCGTGGTTCACGGGCCTTGATGGCAGTGGAGACAGACACCGTGATCCCCGCCCCGGTGGCCGAAGAAATTGGCAGGATTCCCCACGTTTTTGATGTCTCCTTGCTCTCGTTGGAGACGTAGCATGTACGAGCGGAAAACACGCGGATGGAGGAATGGAAACGCATGTTTCGCAATGTAGCAGAACTGGTAGAGTTGGCGGAATCGCAAGGAAAGAAAATCTCCCAGGTGATGATCGAGGCAGAGATGGACGTATCCCAGCGCAGCCGGGACGAAATCATGCAGCAGATGTACAGCAACCTGGAAGTGATGGAAAAAGCCGTGCAGCGCGGCTTGACAGAAGATATTCGCTCGCATAGCGGGCTGACGGGCGGCGACGCGAAGAAGCTGCAGGAATATATGAAAACAAAGCCGTTCCTCTCCGGGCCGACGCTGTTGAACGCGGTCTCGATGTCGGTTGCGGTCAATGAAGTAAATGCCGCGATGGGTACGATCGTCGCGACGCCTACAGCGGGGGCGTGCGGGATCGTCCCGGGAACGCTGTTTGCCGTGTCGGAAAAGCTCCAACCGACACGCGAGGAAATGGTCCATTACTTGTTTACCGCAGGGGCGATCGGCTACTGCATCGCCAACAACGCGTTTATTTCCGGTGCTGCTGGCGGCTGCCAGGCGGAGGTCGGTTCGGCGACAGCGATGGCGGCCGCTGCTATCGTGGAAATGGCCGGAGGTACGCCGGAGCAGTCGGCGCAAGCGGTAGCAATCGCACTGAAAAACATGCTTGGTCTGGTATGCGACCCCGTGGCCGGACTGGTAGAGGTGCCCTGTGTCAAACGCAATGCGATGGGAGCTGCCATCGCGACGGTCGCTGCCGACATGGCGCTGGCCGGGATCAAAAGCACGATTCCGACTGACGAAGTAATTGAGGCGATGTATCGGATCGGCTGCGCAATGCCTACGACGCTGAAGGAAACAGCGCAGGGCGGATTGGCGGCGACCCAGACAGGGCGACAAATTGAGGCCAAAATTTTCGGAGTGCGGCTGGATCGTACATGACGGAATTGCATCAAGCGCCCGTCTCCCTCTTGCACGGGGTAGGGGAAGAGCGGGCCAAGGCATTGGCGGGAATGGGCATCGAAAGCATCGCTGACCTGCTCGAGTATTTTCCTTCCCGCTATGAAGATTACCGGGTACGCGACCTGACAGAAGTAAAGGACGGGGAACGGGTGACGCTTGCCGGCACGGTGTACGGCGAGCCTTCCGTCCGTTTTTACGGAAAGGGAAAGTCGCGCATTTCCGTCAAGCTGGTTATGGATCGCGTCGTCGTCACTGCTGTCTGGTTCAACCAGAGCTTTGTGAAAAACAGGCTCGCACCAGGCAAGGAAGTGCTGTTGACCGGAAAATGGGACAAGCACAAGCTGCAAATTACGGTCAGCGAGATGACCGAGGCTGATTCGGAACGAGCGGCCAAACGCGGCGAGTTGGCCCCGGTCTATCCGCTGCGCGGCGATGTGACACACGCGATACTGCGTAAGCTGATCATGCAGGCGCTGCGGCAGTATGGCAAAGAAATTGCCGAGATTTTGCCTGCCGACATCGTCGAACGCTACAGATTGATGCCCCGCGCTCAAGCGATCGAAGCGATTCATTTTCCGGCCGATGCGGAAAATGGGCGACAGGCGCGGCGGCGCATCATGTTTGAGGAGCTTTTTTTATTTCAACTGAAAATCCAGACACTGCGCCGCATCAATCGGCAGCAGACGGAAGGAACCGCGCTCAACATTCCGATGGAGGAAGTGCGTCAGTTCGTCAGCAGCCTGCCGTTTCCGCTGACAGAAGCGCAAAAGCGGGTGGTCAAGGAGATTCTCGACGATATGCGGGCGCCCCATTCGATGAACCGCTTGCTGCAGGGCGATGTCGGCTCGGGGAAAACGGTAGTCGCGGCGATCGCGTTGCTGGCTGCGGTAAAAGCAGGCTATCAGGGAGCGCTGATGGTGCCGACGGAGATTTTGGCGGAGCAGCATCTGCAATCTTTGACTTCACTGCTGTCGCCCCATGGCGTGCAGGTGGCGCTGTTGTCCGGTTCGCTTACGGCTAAGCGGCGGCGCGAAGTAATCGGCGCGCTGCAAATGGGGCTTGTCGATGTCGTCGTCGGTACGCACGCGCTGATTCAGGAGGATGTATTCTTCTCCCGGCTCGGTCTGGTGATCACTGACGAGCAGCATCGCTTCGGCGTAGAGCAGCGGCGCATCTTGCGCAACAAAGGGCTGACTCCCGACGTGCTGTTTATGACGGCCACGCCGATTCCGCGCACGCTGGCGATCACCGCATTTGGCGACATGGACGTCTCCACGATCGACCAGATGCCGGCCGGGCGCAAGCCGATCGAGACGACTTGGAAGAAGCACGAGCAGTTTCCCGCCGTCCTCGAGCAGATGCGGGCAGAGCTGCGAAGGGGCAGACAGGCATACGTCATCTGTCCGCTGATCGAAGAGTCGGAAAAGCTGGACGTGCAAAATGCGATCGATGTGCATGCCCAGCTCACCCAGGTGTTTCCCGAGTTTGGCGTCGGGCTGATGCATGGCCGTCTGCCAGCCAAGGAAAAGGATGCTGTCATGCAGGCTTTTTTGGCGGGCGAATACGCGGTGCTCGTCTCGACAACTGTGGTGGAGGTAGGGGTAAACGTGCCCAACGCCACCTACATGGTCATATACGACGCCGAGCGTTTTGGGCTGGCGCAACTGCATCAGCTCCGCGGGCGTGTAGGGCGCGGCTCGGAGCAGTCCTTCTGCGTGCTGATCGCCGACCCCAAATCGGAGATCGGCAAGGAGCGGATGCGCGTCATGTGCGAGACGACAGATGGTTTTGAACTGTCGCAGCGCGATTTGGAGCTGCGCGGTCCGGGCGACTTTTTCGGCACCAAGCAGAGCGGGCTGCCCGAGTTCAAGGTGGCCGATTTGATGAGCGACTACAAGGCGTTGGAGGTTGCCCGACAGGAGACGGCCCGACTGGTGGCAGAGCGTTCGTTCTGGCAGGAGGAGCGTTTCCACTGGCTGCGCCAATACTTGCGGCGTGAAGGCGTGCTGGATGGCACGGTCTTTGATTGATGAGGGAAAAAAGAGGGCTTCTAGGAAAGCCCTCTTTTTTTCGCCGCCAAGTGCTCGTACTGCCCGGCAACCAGTCCGTGCAGGGGGTGATCCGGCTCGATTTTCGTATAACGGGTGATCGCTTGCGCCAAACCGTCCTGCCGGATCGTCTGCTGCAGCTCCATCGCCTCCGCATCCCCCGGGTCATCGAACAAGAAAGCAGCCGCGATCGCAACAGGAAGATGGGCAGGAGTCACACCGTACTGGAATAATCCGGTCGCAGGCGCGATGAGCCGATCGTGGGGAGAGAGCTTGCGGATCGGGGAGCGTCCAACGCGCACGACATCATCCGAGATGTACGGATTTTCAAAGCGGTGCAGAATCTTGGCGATATACTGTTCGTGCGCTTGTTTGTCAAAGCTGTGTTTGGCGTGCAAAAGCTGCCCGGTTTCGTGGAGGACGTGTGTGGTCGTGTCGACGATAAACGCGTCCTGGATCGCCTCGCTGATTGTTTTGTATCCGAGAAGATAGCCCAGGTAGGCGATCGTGGCGTGGCCGGTATTGACTGTAAACAGCTTGCGCTCAATATACGGCGCCAGATCGTCGACAAACGTCACTCCTTTGATCGCAGGTGTCGGCCCGACTACCTGTGACTGATTCACGACCCATTCGTAAAACGGTTCGACGGAGACGGCCAGGCGGTCTTCGTTATGCTGCAGCGGAACGATGCGATCCACCGCAGCGTCGGGAAAGGCGATGAGCCGTTCAGCCCGCTCTCTGTCTTGTTCTGTCAGATGCCCGTATACGTGCTGCTTTAATTGCGTGCTGCCGCCGATGGCATTCTCGCAGGCGATGATAGCAAGAGGTGGTCCGGACGCTGCCAGGCGCTGCATGATACCTTTTGCGATCGCCGGGGCAATGTGCGGGAGGATGTTGACACCCACTGCGGTCGTCACGACGTCGGCTTTGGCGATTTCTGCGGCGATCTCCTCCACGCGGTTGCCATTGATTGCTCGCACTCCTTCCACGCGAAACGTCTCTTTCTGTTCGGAGGCAAGAGTGATCGTGTAGCCTCGTTTCTGATTGATCTCATCGACGATCTCCTGATTGACGTCGACAAAGCAGACCTCGTATCCCGATTGATGGAGCAGTTGTCCGATAAACCCTCTTCCGATATTTCCCGCACCGAAATGAATTGCCAGCATTAGCCCACTTCCCCTTCAAACAGTCGGATGATTTCTTCCTTGCTCGCAGTCTGGACGATTTTGTTGACATTTTCCGGGTCCGCGCAGACGATCGCGATCTTGGACAAAATCTCCAAATGCTCATTGCCGACTGCGGCAATCCCGATGACGAGGCGCGCGACATTTCCGTTTCCGAAATCGACGCCCTGCGGTACTTGAACGATCGAGATTCCCGTGGAGCGAACGAGCGCTTTTGCTCTGTCCGTCCCGTGCGGTATGGCTACGCCATTGTCCATGTAGGTACTGGTCAACTCTTCGCGTTCGAGCATCGCCGGGATGTAGTCTTCCCAGACGTGTCCGGCGTCCACGAGCAATTGTCCGGCGCGGCGGATCGCTTCGGCTTTATTCTCGACGCGTGCGGCCAATTCGATCTTGTCTGCGGAAAGAATTCCGCTCCCGCCTGTCTGGCTATCTGCGGTGTTTTTACTGTCGTCCTGTTCGGCAGGCTCTTGCCGAGCGCCGGACAATTGCGCCACCAGCTCATCGTAGCGCGGGCTGTTGAGAAAATTATCGACCGAGATATGCTGTGCGTCCGGTTTTTTTGCCTTGGCCCGGTCGGTCAGCGTTTTTTGCGTGATGACAATATCTGCCTTGTCCGGGATGTCGTTAATCGCTTTGTTGACGACTTCAATGCCGATCCCGGCTTCCTTGAATTTTTTGCGCAGGATCGAAGCGCCCATCGCGCTCGAACCCATGCCCGCGTCGCAGGCAAAGACGACGAGATCGACATTTCGATCGCGCAAGTCCGGGATCATTTCGTTGTAGCGGTCGTGAACGGTCTGGGTGATGCGCTCGTTGATCGAATCGGCTTTTTTTCCTTTGAGCGCCTGTACCTTTTCTGTCGCTCCTTCCAAATCCTCATCCGTAATCGATTGCTTGCTCGTTTTGAGAATGACGGAGGCGACCAGAAAGGATACGATGGCAGACAGCAGGACACCTGTGAGTACGGGCAGCGATCCGCCTTTTGGAGCCATCGCCAAAAGGGCAATGATGCTGCCGGGGGACGGGACGGCCACGAGTCCGGCTCCGAGCAGTTGAAAGGCAAACGTGCCGCTGACCCCGCCAGCGATTACAGCGAGGATGATCTTTGGATTCATCAGGACGTAAGGGAAGTAAATTTCGTGAATCCCGCCCAGAAAGTGAATGATGATGGCTCCCGGGGCAGACTGTTTCGCGTTTCCTCTGGCGAAAAGCGAGTACGCCAGCAACACGCCCGCTCCCGGACCGGGATTGGGCTCGAGCAGGAAGAAAATCGACTGTCCCAGCTCGGCTGCCTGCTGCAAGCCGATCGGGCTTAAAATTCCATGGTTGATGGCATTGTTCAAAAACAGGATTTTGCCCGGCTCAATGATCAGGTTGGCCAAAGGCAAGAGCCCGACATCGACAATCGCCTGCACGCCCGAGGCCAGCGCGTTGCTCAGCCATTGCACGACTGGACCGATGATCGTATAGCTGAGCAATGCCAAAATCGCCGCAATGATCCCGGCAGAGAAGTTGTTGACGAGCATTTCGAATCCCGATTTGATTTTGCCCTCAATCGCCTGGTCGAATTTTTTGATCAGCCAGCCGCCCAGAGGTCCCATCAGCATGGCGCCGATAAACATCGTGATCTCGCTGCCGACGATCACGCCCATGGTCGCCACAGCACCTACCACGCCGCCGCGGATGTCGTGGATCATTTTGCCGCCGGTGTAGCCGATCAACAGGGGCAAGAGGTAGGTAATCATCGGCCCGACCAGTTCCGCCAATCGTTCATTGGGTATCCACCCGGTAGGAATAAACAATGCAGTAATAAGTCCCCAGGCAATAAAGGCACCGATATTGGGCATGACCATCCCGCTCAGGAATCGGCCGAATCGCTGCACCCGTACGCGTACGTCTTCTTTCCCGTTCTCCATGGCGACCTCCTCGTCAAAACGTACAGATATGGATCATACAGTTGCATGTAGTATTTCGAACCATTTTTGGTTTCATTCACACAGGGCTGGAAAGCACCCGAGCGGTACGCAGCGGTTTTCTTGATCAGGAGCGCCTTTTTTCACCTACCGCTGTAACATTGCCGAGGGGATGACGTCTGTATAAAGAGGTGTAAGCTGGAAAAAAAGGGGATGACAGCATGCGCTTGTCGCGGTTTGCGTTATTCGGACTTGTAAGTTGCTTGTTTTTTGTATTGATGGGATGCAGTGCGACAGAATCACCCCAGGCGTCCGGCAGCAATGAACCGGGTCCAGCCACGTCGGACCAGGTGCCGCCGGTGACGGAACTCCCCTATGACTACGCTGCCATGGAGCATGACGTGGTCATTCGACTGGTGGAGGAGCCGCGCCTGCAGTCGCCGATTCGCACGGTAGTCGGGCCGGAGCCACAGGCGTACACGCTGTTTTTCCGCGAAGCGATGGATCGGCAGAGCGTGGAGAAGGTGATCCGCGAACATGCCCGGGGAGCAGTCGGGGAGATGAACTTCGTCGAGCCGGTGTGGGGGTTTCACTGGGTACACGACCAGCAGCTTCATCTGCAGGCAGAGCTGCCCCGGCCATTTACAAAGGAAGACAGTTGGCTGGAGTACCGCATTGACGTAACCGGGGCAAAAACGGCGAAGGGAAGGTCGCTTGGTGAGGAAACGCCGGATTTTTGGGCTGTTGCAATCATGCCTCAGCAGGTGTGGAAAATGTCTGTCGATGGGGCTGAGCGTGAAAAGGTGACAGACTTCTCCGTCTATTACAACATGAATGTGATTGGCCCGGATTCGCGCTACCTGCTGCTCAGCCGCTTCACCGACTACTGCGAGTGCGACGCGCTGTATCCGAAGCTGTATTCGCTCTACGACCTTCAGGAAGGCAGCCTGACCGACTACCCGGTAGAACTGCTCCAGGTGTACACCGGGGAAGGCGACTTCATGGCGGATCGCCGCGGCTTTTTTTACAACTGGCCGGCAGATGGAGGGGAGCCTCCGCAAAGCGAGTGGGTCTCGCGGGTACAGATCGAAGCCCATGTCTACGGAGCGAGTTTCAGCCGTGACCACCGCCATTTGCTGATGGCTGTCGGCAAACCGGAGCAGAAGCAGGATCTGGATTTCCTTCTTTACGATCTGGAAGCGGGCAAGGTCGTCCAGCATCTGAGCGGTGCCGTGAAGGGAGTAGTCCCGATCGACGAGTTGCACAATACGCCTGTGCCGATCCGCTTTGCTGACGACGGGCTGCAGGCTACATTCCGGATGCTGAAAACGGAAGGGGATTGGGCGGAGTTGCGCTGGCGCTACGATTGGAAGACGGGAGCGGTGACGAGCTGGAACCCGCCTGTGCCAGAGGATGCCTGGTCTGACTATGTGCAGTCGGATGACGGGATGTACCAGTTGTTCTTCGGTGGCGGTTTGTATCAGGGATCGCAGTTGGTCATGGAATGGTCCGGAAACGATGGCATCTGGTTGCCCGACAGCCATCTGTTGGCGCTTACGCGTTGGGAGTCGGATGATTGGAGCACACATGCGCTTGCCTTGTACGACGTAGATCGCCGTGAAGAGCGTGTGCTGGCTACGGGCTTGCCGTTCGGTCTGCGTCTGCTCAACGTCACTGACGATGGCAAGTGGCTGTATGTTCGCACGGAGCAGGAGCTGGCGGGATAGGCTGATCGGCTGCTGTGTGCTATGCCAAAAAGGAATCGCAAGCAAACAAAGTCTGGTCGGGTGCGAAAGCCGCGTCTGTCCAGGCTTTTTTCTTTTCGTTTTACCGCCTGGACCTGGCACCTGTCTGGATGGAAAAAAATACAATGTATAATAGGAACATTTGTTTGCTATACTACGGATAAGAAAAGAGAACAGACGTTCTGTTTGGGGGATGGTCCAGGATGGCCAGCGAAAACAACAAGCGGATAGTTTTTCTGATTGACATGCAAAGTTTTTACGCCAGCATCGAGAAAGCTGCCAACCCGCACTTGCGGGAGAAGCCGATCGTCGTCGCCGGAGATCCCGAGAGGCGCAGCGGCGTCATTCTGGCCGCCTGTCCGATCGCCAAAACGTACGGCATCGTCACGGCAGAAGCGCTGTGGCAGGCCCAGCAAAAGTGCCGCCATCTCGTCGTCGTGCGTCCGCGCATGGAAACCTACCTGCGCACTTCGTTGCAGATTACGGGAATTTTTCATTCGTTTACCGACAAGGTGGAACCGTACTCCGTCGACGAGCAGTTCCTGGATGTGACAGGCAGCATCCACCTGTTTGGCGGCGACGTGTACCAGATGGCCGCGCAAATTCGCCAGCGCGTCTGGATGGAAACCGGGGTCAACTGCCGTGTCGGCATCGGAGAGAACAAGGTTCTGGCGAAAATGGCGTGCGACAACTTCGCCAAGAAGCAGGAGGGCGGAGTTTTTT
Organism: Brevibacillus sp. TJ4; assembly: GCF_044627595.2. Lineage (NCBI taxonomy): Bacteria > Bacillati > Bacillota > Bacilli > Caryophanales > Paenibacillaceae > Brevibacillus > Brevibacillus sp. TJ4. The sequence goes on from NZ_CP185865.1 coordinate 1,559,517, forward strand.
GGCTCAAGCGGGAGGAGCTGGCGGAGACGCTGTGGAAGCTGCCGATTGAAAAGCTGTTCGGGGTGGGGTCGCGGATGAAGCGGCATTTTCACCGCATGGGCGTATACCAGATCGGGCAGTTGGCGGCGCTGTCCCCGGCGGTGATGAGCAAGCGCTGGGGCGTGAACGGGGAAGTGCTGTGGCGAACGGCACACGGACTGGACGATTCCCCGGTGTCGCCGCATGCCCATGATACGCAGAAAGGAATCGGCCACCACATGACACTGCCGCGCGATTACCATACGGCGGCGGAGATCAAGGTGGTGCTGCTGGAGTTGTGCGAGGAAGTGTGCCGCCGGGCGCGGAGCAAGCAACTGATGGGCTCGGTCGTCACTGTCGGCTGTCGCGGCGCTGATTTTGGCGCTCCGGTCGGCTTTGGACGCCAGTTGAAGCTGGCCGAGCAGACCAATGACGGGATGGAGCTGTATGAAGCGGCCTGCCGCCTGTTTGAGCAGCACTGGCAGGGCACACCAGTCCGCAGCGTCGGGGTAAGTCTGGAGCAGCTCGTCCCCGACAATGTGCTGCAGCTCAATCTGTTCACGGATCAGCCGAAGCGGCGCTCGTTGGCCCAGGCGATGGATGCGATTCGCGCCAAATACGGCCATGACGCGATTCTGCGGGCTGCCTCCGTGCTTGGCGCGGGGCAGGCCAAGGAGCGCGCCCGCAAGATCGGAGGCCACTACAAGTGAGCAAACCGGAGCTGCCGATTGAGCAACAAGAGTGTCTGCGTGAACAGGAACTGGTACGCCGGTATATCTTGTTTGGCATTTTGTTTCGCGTCGCCATGGTCGATCTGGAACGGGTGTGCAGCGTGCCGCTGAAGCTCTCGCTTTCCTACGACTGCTTCTTTCAGGAGCTGTCGCGCTGGGCGGAGCGGCAGCACCACCAGATTCGCCGCCTTTTGCGCCAACAGGGCTGCTACGTGGTCAGCGCACGACGGCAGGAGCATCTGTACGTCGTGCAGTACCGGCAGCGCGGCTACTTGCGCGAGGCGGCCTATTCGATTGAAATCCTGCGGGCGGAGTGCCAGGAGCTAATCCGCCTGTGGGTCGTCCGGGCAGGACAGCGGGCGGGAGAGCAGGCGACCTGAGCGAAATCTTCGCGAAAAAGCGGTGATTTGCGCATAACAATGATTGCGAAAAGAAAAAGGAGCCTGTAAACTGGAGGAAGCGAAGAGCAAGCGCTTTCTCTTTTCTTTGCGCTCCCGTCGCCTTCTGGTTGTGTACCAAGTTCGGACGAGAGGAGAGGAGAAATGAAGACGACGATTTATGATGTGGCAGAGAAAGCGGGGGTATCGATATCGACCGTATCCAGAGTGATCAACAACAAGGGCCGGATCAGCAAGAAGACGAAGCAAAAAGTAATGGACGTCATCGCATCACTCGGGTACCAGCCCAGCGTGTTGGCCTCTGCCTTGACAGGAAAGAGGACGCGCACGATCGGCCTGATCATTCCCGATGTGGCCAACCCGTTTTTTGCCGAGGTTGCCAGACGGGTAGAGGACCGCGGCCGGGAGTTGGGCTTCAACCTGTTGATGTGCAATACAGACAACAACCCCGAGACAGAAGAAATGTACCTGTCTTTGCTCAAGCAAAAGAGCGTGGACGGCATTATCATCGGAACGACCACGCGCAACCACAGCGTCTTGAAGGAGCTGTTGCAGGAGCAGATGCCGGTTGCCCTGATCGCCCAGGACATCCCTGAACTGATGATCGACGTCGTGTCTGTCGACGACTATTTGGGCGGGTATCAGGCGGCTTCCCATCTGGTCGAGCTCGGCCATCGGCACATTGCCGTTATGATGGGCAACCTCAACCGGACGAGCGATCGCTACCGCTTCCAGGCGTTTCGGCAAGTGCTCGAGGATAACGGGATCGCACTGGACGAGCGCTTCGTGCTCCAGACGGATTACTCGCTGGAAGGCGGCAAGCGGGCAGCGCTGGAATTGCTGGCGTCCGCGCACAAGCCGACAGCTATATTCGCCTGTTTTGACTTCCTCGCCATCGGCATCTACCAGGCGGCCAAGGAGCTGGGGCTGCGCATCCCGGAAGACCTGTCCGTGGTCGGATTCGACAACACGATCCTCGCCTCCATTACCGACCCGCCATTGACGACGGTGGCGCAGCCGATCGACGAGATGGGACGGCAGGTCATGGACTTGCTGCTGCGTGAAATCGAAGGGGAGAAAAAGACCAAGCAGCGGGTCATACTGCCGCCGGAGCTGATCATCCGGCAGTCGACAAAAGCAAGGGAATAGCAACTGTCTCGCAAGTCGAGGGATGGAAAGCGGTCTGACTTCAGGGCGAAAACCCGGAGATGGAGGATCGCTTTTTTGGCGTGGCTGTGCGAAAGCGCTTTTTATAATCAGAAAATTTGTTGTTTTTCAAAAAAGTCATTGCCAGACAGAAGTGGAGGAGGTAAAATGAAGGCAAATTAGAGCAAGCGCTTGCGCAAATAGCAGAACGGCATGTCTCGTCACTACGACATCCATGAAATCGCAGTATTTTTCACTCAATCCATCTGTATCGATCGGAGAGACAGGAAAAAATAGTGCGATTTTTTCTGTAAAGAATGTAAGCGCTTTCTATGATGCACAGCACCATCTTGTGAAAAGTGGAGGGGAAAATACGATGGCGCAAGTGAAAGTAGGCATTTTGGGAGCAGGCGGGATCGCCAAGGTACATACAGGCATCCTGCGCAGGGACGACCGCGTCCAGATCGTTGGTGTGGCGGACATTTCCGCAGACAGGGCGCACGCTTTGGCCGGGGAAGCGGGCGGAGCCAGGCCGGTCGGCAGTCTGGAGGAGCTGTTTGATCTCGGCGTCGATGCCGTGTACGTGACGACGCCCAATACGCTGCATGTGGAGCCTGTGCTCGCCTGCTTGCAGCGCAACATTCACGTCTTTTCGGAAAAGCCGATGTCGACCTCGCTGGAGGGAGCCAGACAAATTCGCGATGCGGCGAAGGTGTCAAAAGCGATCTACAACCTCGGCATGAACCGCCGCTATGCCTCCGTCTACAAGCGGCTCAAGGAGCTGATCGCTTCATCCGAGCTGACTCCTTACCTGGCTCATATCAAAATGAACCGGGGCGAGCTCTTGCAGCCGGAGTGGACGGCAAATCCGCAGGTGACGGGAGGCTTTCTGTACGAGACGCCATTCCACCTGATCGACCTGTGCCGCTACCTGTTCGGCGAAGTGGAGTCAGTATATTGTCAGGGCCGGCAAAATCTCTCCGCAGCAGAGTTGGACACATTTGCCTTCGTGCTCAGCTTCACCTCGGGGACGATTGCCAACTTCGTCACCTATGCCCACGCCGGCTGGAGCTTCCCGTTTGAAAGCGTAGAAGTCTACGGAAAATACGCGACGGCAGCGACGCAGGAGCTGGAAAAGGTGATGTACGCCCCCGGCTTGAAGCAAGCGGCCCAACTGCACGACTTCTTCCAGGTCCCGATCGAGGAGAAGTGGGGCTACGTCGAGGAAGACCGCCTGTTTATCGACGCCATCCTCTACGGCTCGAAGCCGCCTGTCAGCGCGGAGGACGGCTATCGCTCGATCCAATTGCTTGAAGCCGTATATGAAAGCGCTCGCACCGGGGAAAAGATCGAGCTGTTCAAATATGCCGAGTGACAGCAAAAACGCGAGCGACCGGGAAGGAAGAGGTGAAAAAACATGGGCACAAACAAGATACGTGTAGGCATGGTCGGATACAAGTTCATGGGCAAGGCACACAGTCACGCCTTTCGGGATATTCCCTTCTTCTTCGCGGGAGAGGCGGTGCCCGTTATGCAGGCAATCTGCGGGCGGGACGAACAAGGCGTGCGCGAGGCTGCGGGGAAAATGGGCTGGGCCACGTGGGAGACGGACTGGCGGCGCATGCTGGAACGCGACGACATCGACCTGATCGACATCGTCACGCCCAACCATACCCATGCCGAGATTGCCATCGCAGCCGCCCGGGCGGGAAAGCACGTCATTTGTGAAAAGCCGCTGGCGCTGACGGTAGAGCAGGCCAAACAGATGGTCGAGGCAGTAAACGAGGCAGGCGTCGTCCATATGATCTGCCACAACTACCGGTTTGCCCCCGCCGTGCAATACGCCAAAAAGCTGATTGACGAAGGACGGCTCGGAAAGATTTATCACATCCGCGCCACCTTTTTGCAGGACTGGCTGATGGACCCGCATTTTCCCCTGACGTGGCGGCTGCGCAAGGAAGTGTCCGGCTCCGGCACGCTGGGAGACATCGGAGCACACATTATCGACCTGGCCCGTTTCCTCGTCGGCGAGTTTGACGAGGTGGTCGGGATGATGGAGACCTTTGTCCGCCATCGACCGCTCGGGGAGATGGATATTCAGTTGAAGGGACGCCCAAAGAGCGGCGAATGGGGGGAAGTCACTGTCGACGATGCCTCGGCCTTTTTGGCCCGCTTTGCCAACGGAGCGATGGGCACGTTCGAGGCAACCCGCTACAGCCGCGGCAACCGTGCGGGCAACCGCTTCGAGATCAACGGAGAAAAAGGCTCGATCCGCTGGGACATGGAAAATCTCAACAACCTGCAGGTGTATTTGCAAGACGACGAGCCCGGACTGCAAGGCTTCCGCACGATCAATTGCACCGAAGCGGAGCATCCGTACGGCTCGGTCTACTGGCCTGCCGGTCACATCATCGGCTACGAGCACACCTTTATCCACTTGCTGCACGAGCTGATGGAAGGCATCGCCAAAGGCGTCAGTCCTGCCCCCAACTTCGAGGACGGGCTGCGCAACCAGATCGTGCTCGATGCGGTCGAGAAGTCGGTCGAACGGAAAGCATGGGTAAAAATATCTGAATATACAGTCGATTGTGAGCAGGGGGTTGCCAGATGACGATTCGATGTGCAGTTCTTGGACTCGGAAGATTAGGCTCACACCACGCCAAAAACCTGGCTACGCATCAGGTGACAGGCGCCAGTCTGGTGAGCGTGGTCGATCCGTTGAAAGAGCGGGCGGAACAGGTCGCCCGGGAGTTTGGCCTGAAAAAGTGGAGCGTGCATCCCGATGACGTGTTTGCCGATCCGGACATCGATGCCGTCATCATCGTCACGCCGACCAGCACACACGCGGAGATGATCCAAAAGGCCGCCGCGTCCAAAAAGCCGATGTTCGTGGAAAAGCCGGTCACCCAGAGCATCGAGGAAGCCGATCAGATCATTCGCGTCGTCCGGGAAAGCCAGGTGATCTGCCAGGTCGGATTCATGCGCCGCTTCGATCCCGCATACGCCGAAGCGAAGCGCAGGATCGATGCCGGCGATATTGGCAAGCCGCTCTATTTCAAAGGGATCACGCGCGATGCCGGCTCACCTCCGGCAGAGTTCATCCGGCACAGCGGGCGCATGTTTCTCGATGTATCCATCCACGACTACGATATTGCCCGCTATTTGATGGGGGCGGAAATCAGCGCAGTCGCAGCGCACGGCAAAGTCCTGCGTCATCCGTTTATGACCGAGCTGCGAGACGTCGACCAGGCCATCACTTATGTCGAGTTCGACTCCGGAGCAGCCGGTGACATCGAAGCCAGCCGCAACTCCCCGTATGGACACGACATACGCACAGAAATTATCGGTACGGAAGGATCGCTGTTTATCGGTACGCTGCGCAACCACCAGGTGACGCTGTTGAACGCGAAAGGGAGCCAGTACGAGATCATCCCCGATTTTCAGGCTCGCTTTGCCGATGCCTACCGGCTGGAGCTGGTCCACTTCATCGAGTGTGTGAAAAACGGGCAAACCCCCAGCGTGACAGAGATCGACGGCAAGATCAATCTGCAGATTGCGATTGCCGCGACGGCGTCCTTTGACAGCGGCAACACAGTGGCCGTAGAGGGGGCGATAGCGAGATAGCGTACCGTCTGGTGCACATAGAGAAGCATGGCAGCAGGTCGAGGCAATGAGATAAGGATGATCCGAAAAGGAGGGTTTTTTCTCATGGGCAAAATGAACAGATTGTGGATGGCAATGGTGGTTCTCGCCACGCTCTGGGTCGCCGGGTGCGGGGCGCAGCAGACAGGACAGACAGGTACGGCAGGGACGTCGGACAAAATCGTGATCGGTGCCGCACTGCCTGACTTTGACGACAAGTGGCTGAGCTATTTGCAGGATGGCATGAGGCAGTACGAGCAGTCCCAGGATGGCGTGGAAGTGATTTATGTCGATGCGATGAATGACGCCAGCAAGCAGCTTTCCCAGGTAGAGAACTTCATCCAGCAAAAGGTGAACGCGATCATCATGGTTCCTGTCGACACGACCTCGGCTCCGAACATGGTCGACAAAGCCAATCAGGCAGGTATTCCGATTGTCGTCGTCAACAGGCAGTACGACGGAGTGGAAGCCGCGACCGCTTACGTTGGCTCTGAATCGATCACCGCAGGGGTAATGGAGATGGAGGAAGTGGCGAAGCTGCTCGACCACAAAGGAAACATCGCCATCATCAACGGTCAGATGGGACAGGAAGCGCAGATCAAACGAACCGAGGGCAACAAGCAGGTCATCGCCCAGCATCCCGACTTGAAGGTCGTCCTCGAGGGGACGGGCGAATGGGATCGGGCCAAAGGCATGACCTTGATGGAAAACTGGATACAGTCCGGGCAGCACATCGACGCAGTCGTCTCCAACAACGACGAAATGGCGATCGGCGCGATCATGGCGCTGGAAGCTGCGGGCAAGCTCAATGATGTGATCGTGGCCGGCGTCGATGCCACGCCGGATGCCCTTGAGTACGTCAAGGCAGGAAAGCTCAAGGTGACGGTCTTTCAAAATGCTACCGGACAAGGACAAGGCGGTCTGGAGGTAGCGATCAAGGCGGCAAAAGGGGAAGCGGTCGAGAAGTTCACCTGGATTCCCTACGAGCTGGTGACGGAAGACAACGTCGACGAGTACGTACAAAAATGGCAGTAACACGTGCACGCTAGCTTATGGCTGGAAGGGCAACCCCGGCGAGCTGGCGGGGATGCCCTTTTGGAAGCCCAGCGACTTTTGTTGTGAAAGCGGGGATCGGCATGCAAACACCATATGTGCTGGAAATGGAACAGATCACAAAGGAATTTCCGGGGGTAAAAGCACTGGACAATGTCCAGCTCAAGGTCAAAAAAGGGACCGTACACGCGCTGATGGGGGAAAACGGGGCAGGAAAGTCGACGCTGATGAAGATTTTGATCGGCATCTACACGCCGGATCGCGGCAGTATTCGCTTCGACGGGGAGGAACTGCGGCTCTCCAGCGTCAAACAGGCACTCGACAAAGGAATCTCGATGATCCACCAGGAGCTCAGCCCGATTCCCTACATGACCGTGGCGGAGAACATCTTTTTGGGACGGGAGCCCAGCTACGGATTTACAGGATGGGTGAAGGCCAAGCAGTTGGAAGACGACACGAAAAGGCTGTTCGATCGTCTGCAGATCGAGATCGATCCGGGTGCCCGAATGGCAGACTTGAGCATCGCCAACACGCAAATGGTCGAGATCGCCAAGGCGATTTCCTTTCAATCCAAACTGATCATCATGGACGAACCGACTTCAGCGATCACGGACAAGGAAGTCAACCACCTGTTCTCGATCATCCACCAATTGAAGAAAGAGGGCGTCTCGATCATCTACATCACGCACAAGATGGATGAGCTGGCGCGCATTACCGACGAGCTGACCGTCCTGCGCGATGGCAAGTACGTCGGCACGCGGCCAAGCGCCCAAACGACCAAGGAACAATTGATCGAAATGATGGTGGGCAGGGAACTGAACCAGGTATTTGTCAAAAAGCAGGCGCACATCGGCAAGGTCGTGCTGTCCGTGAACAACCTGACGAAAAAAGGCGTGTTTGAAAACGTCAGCTTCTCGGTGCGCAGCGGCGAAATTGTCGGCTTCGCAGGGCTGATGGGCTCCGGACGGACGGAAGTGATGGAGAGCGTGTTCGGGATCAAGCCCCCCGATTCAGGCGAGATCGTCGTACAGGGGAAAAAGCAGGTGATCCGCTCGCCGCGCGATGCGATTCGCAGCGGCATGGGCCTTTTGACAGAGGATCGCAAGCGAACCGGGCTGTTCCTGCCCTTGTCTGTCGAAGACAACATGATCACCGTCAACATCGATCAGTACACCAGGGGAGGCTTTCTCGACCGCAAGCAACTGCAGGCCGATTGTGAAAAGCAGAGCCAGCAGCTGGCGATCAAGACGCCCAGCCTGCAGCAGACGATGCGCTTTTTGAGCGGAGGCAACCAGCAAAAAGCGCTGATTGCCAGGTGGATGCTCGGCGACCCCGGCATCCTGATCCTCGATGAGCCGACGCGGGGGATTGACGTAGGAGCCAAAGCCGAGATTTACAACCTGATTTTCCGCCTCGCCGAGCAGGGCAAAGGCATCGTCGTCATTTCCTCCGAACTGCCGGAAATTTTGGGGCTGAGCGATCGGGTCATCGTCATGCACAACGGCCGTATCGCGGGGGAGCTGGACAGGGAAGGGGCGACGCAGGAAAAAATCATGCAACTGGCGACGGGAGTGTTGGACGCCAACGAAATCAAGACAGGGTAGGAAGGTGAAGTAGCGATGAGGAGTGAAGTGACGGTCGCGGAAAAACAGGGACAGCAGACAGCGCCCGAACGAAGCCGATGGAAGGAGACAGCCTACCGCATCCTGAGCCGATACGGCATGCTGTTGATCTTGCTCGCGCTCATTCTGGTCATGTCGATCCTGTCGCCCACGTTCTTTACCTCGGGCAATTTGCTCAATATTATCAGGCAGATGTCGGTCGTCGGCATCGTCGCCATCGGGGTGACGATGGTAATTATCACCTCGGGGATCGATCTGTCTTCGGGTTCAGTCATTGCGCTCGTCTCGGTGATCGTAGCCAGCTTTGCCCAGCCGGACAGCTTTCCGCTGATTGTCCCGATTCTGATCGGGCTGTGCGTGGGACTGATGACAGGCGTTATCAACGGGACGATTATTTCCAAGGGAAAAATCGCGCCGTTTATCGTCACGCTGGGGATGATGACCGCGGCCCGGGGGGCGGCGCTGCTGTTTAGCGGCGGGCGGCCGATCGGGAATTTGTCGGAACCATTCCGGTTTATTGGCCAGGGCACGGTTCTCGGCATCCCTGTACCGATCCTGATTTTTGCGCTGGTTGGGGTCGTGTCCTACCTGCTGCTGAACAAGACGAAATTCGGCAAGTATGTCTACGCGATCGGCGGGAATGAGCAGGCGGCGATCATCGCCGGGGTCAATGTGGAAAAGTACAAGATCATGGTCTACGGCTACGCCGGGCTTTTGTCTGCGATCGCCGGCATCATCCTGACCTCGCGGATCGCCTCGGGCCAGCCGACAGCAGGAAATATGTACGAGCTGGACGCGATCGCGGCGGCGGTCATCGGGGGCACGAGTCTGTCGGGTGGAATCGGGACGATCGGCGGAACGATCATCGGCGCACTGATCATTGGCGTGATGAACAACGGTCTCGACCTGCTCAATGTCTCGTCCTACTGGCAGCAAATTTTAAAGGGAGCGATTATCGTCACGGCGGTCTTTATCGATGCCCGGAAAAACAAAAAATCGTAAGGCAGAAGGAAGGTGCAGGCTATGAAAATCGCATTCAACCAGGCGACCACGTTGAAAAACTCGAATCTGGCCGACGATTTGCGCCTGTGTGAAAAGCACGGATACGACCTGATCGAAATTCGGCTCGACAAGCTGCGGGACTATTTGCAGACACACTCTGCAGCGGAGCTGGCCGCTTTTTTTCAGCAGAGCCGGCTGAAGCCTTACGCGTTCAATGCCTTGGAATTCATCACCTTTCGCGATCAGGACGGGTATCAGCAGATCAAGGATGACCTGCTGTTCCTCTGCCGGATCGGGGAAGCGATTGGCTGCAAGACGGTGATCGCCGTCCCTTCCTTTGACTGTGGCGACTACACGATCTCCGCGATCCGGGAAGAGACGGTCCGGGTACTGCGCGAACTGGCAGAGCTGGCTGGGCCGTACGGGGTGAGGATCGCCCTGGAATTTTGCGGCTATCCCGATTGCTCTGTCAATACGTTTGGCCAGGCGTATGCGATCGTGCAGGAGGCGAACCGGGAAGATGTCGGTCTCGTGCTCGACTGCTTTCATTTTCATGCGATGAATTCGCGGCTGGATGAGCTGAGGCAGGCAGACCCGGCGAAGATTTTCGTCCTTCACCTGGACGACTGCGAAGACCTGCCTGTCGGAGCACTGCGGGATCACCACCGGGTATGGCCGGGAGCGGGAGCGATTGCGCTGGATGACATCCTTGGCACCTTGCGGGAAATCGGCTACGCCGAGATGGCCTCTGTGGAGCTGTTCCGTCCGGCGTACTGGGAGTGGGAGGCAGAGCGGACGATTAAGACGGCAAAAGAGACGGCGGCAGCAGTGCTCGGCAGGCATTTTGCCATCCGATAACGATGTGGAAAGGCGGGGAGACAGCGCAATGAAGACGGTGAGAATGACGGTGGCGCAAGCACTGGTTCGCTTTTTGAATCAGCAGTACGTGGAATTTGACGGCAAGCAGCAGAGGTTCGTAAAAGGCATCTTCACTATTTTTGGCCATGGCAACGTGCTGGGACTCGGACAAGCGCTGGAGGAAGATGCCGGAGAGCTGGAAGTGTACCAGGGGCGCAATGAGCAGGGCATGGCCCAGGCAGCGGTCGCCTTTGCCAAGCAGAAGCACCGCAAGCAAATCTTTGCCTGCACCTCGTCTGTAGGGCCGGGCGCAGCGAATATGGTGACGGCTGCGGCGACAGCGACAGCGAACAACATTCCGGTGCTGCTTTTGCCGGGGGACACGTTTGCCACCCGGCAGCCTGATCCGGTTTTGCAGCAGGTGGAGCACTGCCACGATCTGACGATTACGACCAATGACGCGTTTCGCGCGGTGAGCAAGTACTGGGATCGGGTGAATCGCCCGGAGCAGCTGATGACGGCGATGATCCAGGCGATGCGCGTGCTGTCTGATCCGGCTGATACCGGGGCGGTGACGATTGCTCTGCCGCAGGATGTGCAGGCGGAGGCGTACGATTTTCCCGAAACCTTTTTCCAAAAGCGCGTCCATCGCATCGAACGGCGCCTTCCGCTCCCGCTGGAGCTGCAGGAGGCTGTCGAGTTGCTCAGGCAAAAGAAAAAGCCGCTGATCATTTGCGGCGGAGGGGTGCGCTACTCTGAGGCAGGGGAAGTGCTGCGCCGTTTTTCCGAGAAGTTTCACATCCCGTACGGCGAGACGCAGGCGGGCAAAAGCGCCATCGAAAGCAGCCATGCCTACAACCTGGGAGGAATCGGCGTGACCGGCAATTTGGCAGCAAATCGGATCGCCAAAGAGGCTGATGTCGTGATCGGGATCGGCACCCGCTACACCGATTTTACGACCGCCTCGAAACGGCTGTTTCAGCATCCGGAGGTGGAATTTGTGACGATCAACGTGTCCGCCTATCACGCCAGCAAGCTCGATGCGATAAGGATCGTGGCCGATGCCAAGCTGGCTTTGCTGGCGCTGGAAAAAGAACTGGAGGCAATCGGCTATCGGGCGGGTTACACGGATGAGATCGAACAGGCGAAGGCGGCATGGGGTGCGGAGCTCAAACGGCTGCGCCAGATTCGCTACCAGCCGGACGGCTTTTTGCCGGAGGTGCAGGGACAGCGCGACGAAGCCCTGCCTGAATTCGTGGAGACGTACCAGTCCCAGCTGACCCAGACGGAAGTAATCGGGGAGATCAACCGCCTGATCGACGAGGAGGCGGTGATCGTTGGCGCCTCCGGCAGCCTGCCAGGCGACTTGCAGCGCATGTGGGAGTCCAGCCGGCCCAACACCTACCATATGGAGTACGGTTATTCGTGCATGGGCTACGAGATTTCCGGCGCTTTTGGCGTCAAGCTGGCAGAGCCGGACAAAGAAGTCTACGCCATGGTCGGAGACGGCAGCTATTTGATGCTGCATTCCGAATTGATCACCAGTTTGCAGGAAGGAAAAAAAATCAATGTCCTGCTGTTTGACAACGCTTCTTTTGGCTGTATCAACAATCTGCAAATGGGCAACGGAATGGGCAGCTTCGGCACGGAGTTCCGCTACCGCAACCCGCAGAGCGGACAACTGGACGGCGCCTTGATGAAAATCGACTTCGCCCAGAGCGCCGCAGGCTACGGCGTGAAGACGTACCGGGTGACGACGGCCGAGGAGCTCGCAGCGGCGCTAGCGGACGCGAAAAAGCAGACGACGAGCACCTTGCTCGACATCAAGGTGCTGCCGAAGACGATGACGAACGGCTACGAATCGTGGTGGCATGTCGGAATCGCCGCTGTCTCCGGCAATCCCAAGGTAGCTAAGGCTCATGTTGAAAAAGAGAAGGAATTGCAGCAGGCGAGAAAATACTGATCCGGGAGTGGGGAGGCAGACAAGGATGAAGCAGACGTACAATTGCCAGATCGGAATCGCTCCGATCAGCTGGGTAAACGACGACATTCCCGGACTGGGTGATCACTACACCCAGGACCAGGTGCTGCAGGAGATGGCCGAGCTCGGCTACGTCTCCACAGAGATGGGGCGGCTGTTCATGCAGGACCCGCCCCGTTTGAAAGCAAAGCTGGAGCAGTACGGCATCCGGTTGGCCAGCAAGTTTGTGGGGACGCTGTTTTCCGATCCGGATCGGCTGGACAGCGAGTTGCACGCCTTCGCCCAGTGGGTCGCCTACCTCAACGAGATGGGCAGCAAGCACGTGATCGCATGCGAGATGGGCGGCTCGATGCACTGGGACCCGCGCCGTGCTCCGGGGGAGAAGACGGTGGAAAAGCTGACGGAAGCAGGCTGGGCCTCGCTCGCCGAGGGATTGCACCGGGCCGCCAAACTCTGCCAGGAGCAGGGGATGCGGCTCGTCTACCACTACCACGCCGGTACGGTCGTGGAGACGGCAGCGGAAGTCGACCGGTTGATGGAGCTGACCGACCCGGCTCTCGTCCACCTTTTGTACGACACCGGACATGCGCTGTACGGAGGCTACGACCCGTTGCAGCTTTTGGACAAATACGCCGAGCGAATCGCCTACGTCCACGTCAAGGACGTCCGCGCCGAAGTGCTGCAGCAGGTCAGGCAGGAGCAGCTCGATTTTCGCAGCGCTGTGCTGCGCGGGCTGTTTACAGTGCCGGGCGACGGCTGCATCGACTTTGCGCCGATTTTTCGCAAGCTCAAGGAAATGCACTACGACGGCTGGATCATCGTCGAAGCGGAGCAAGACCCGGCGATCGCGCATCCTTACACCTACGCCCAGAAGGCAAAAGCGTATCTGGATGCAACGATCGAGGCAGTCTATCGAACCGGTCAGGAAAGGGAGGCAGGAACATGAGCAAGCTGGTAGCCAAAAGCAACACCCCGGACCACGAAGGAAACGTGCTGCGCATTACGCCGGAATCGGCGGGCTGGACGTATGTCGGATTTGAGGTGTACACGCTGCAAGCCGGGCAGCGGCTGCACAGGCAGACGGGCGAGCAGGAGGCATGCGTAGTGCTGCTGAGCGGAAAAGCGTCGGTCATTACCCGACACACCGGGTGGGAGGCGATCGGACAGCGGCTGGACGTGTTTGAAAAAATCCCGCCTTACTCCGTCTACGTACCGGCTGCCGATTTCTACGAGATCGAGGCGTTGACAGCAGTCGAGCTGGCGGTCTGCACGGCTCCCGGCAAGGGGAGGAGGGACGCCCGCCTGATCGCACCGGAAGCGGTCGGAATCGAACGGCGGGGAGCGGGAAACATCGAGCGCCTCGTGCACAACATTTTGCCCGAGGACCAACCGGCGGACAGCTTGCTGGTCGTCGAGGTGTTTACCCCAGAGGGCAACTGGTCGAGCTACCCTCCGCACAAGCACGACGTGGAAAATTTGCCTCACGAATCGTTCCTGGAGGAGACGTATTACCATAAAATCAACGACCCGCGCGGATTTGCCCTGCAGCGTGTGTACACGGACGACCGCTCGCTGGACGAGACGATCCTCGTCAAAAGCGGCGATGCAGTCCTCGTGCCACGCGGCTACCATCCGGTGTCGGCACCGCCCGGATACGAGCTGTACTACCTGAACGTCATGGCAGGGCCAGTCCGCACCTGGAAGTTTGCCAACGACCCGGACCACGCCTGGGTCATGGAGCACAAACTGGCTGCCAGGAGATGAGAGGAGGGGGGCATCGATGAGCCCAGTAGCCTTTGACCACAGCAAACCGATTGATCTGATCGCCATCGGCAGGCTGTGCATCGATTTGAATGCAAACGAGACGAACCGTCCGATGGAAGAGACGATGACCTTTACCAAATACGTGGGTGGTTCTCCGGCCAATATCGCGATCGGACTGTCCCGCCTGGGGATGAAAACCGGCTTTATCGGCCGCGTGGCAGACGATCAGATGGGGCGTTTTATCACCCGGTACCTGCACCAAAACGGGATCGATACGACAGGCGTGATCACCGACCGCACAGGAAGCGTGACCGGGCTTGCCTTTACCGAGATCAAAAGTCCGGAAGAATGCAGCATTTTGATGTACCGCGACAATGTCGCTGACCTGAAGCTGGCGCCGACGGACATCGCGGAGTCGTACATCCTGCAGGCCAAGGCGATCCTGCTGTCGGGTACGGCCTTGGCGAAAAGCCCGTCGCGGGAAGCGGCGTTTCTGGCTCTGGAATATGCGCGCAGACATGGCGTCACAGTGATCTTCGACATCGACTACCGCCCCTACACCTGGACGTCACCGGAGGAAACGGCGATTTACTACAACCTGGCTGCGGAAAAATGCGACGTCATTTTCGGGACGCGGGAAGAGTTCGACCTGATGGAGAGCTTCGATGCGATCGCAGAGCCGGATGACCAGCGTACGGCGGAAAAATGGTTTCGCTGTCACGCCAAGCTCGTCCTGATCAAGCACGGAAAAGAAGGTTCCTTCGCGTACACCAGGGAAGGAGAGCGACTGCGGGGCAGCGTCTTTCCCGCCAAGGTGGTCAAGACATTCGGAGCAGGAGATTCGTACGCGGCGGCAGTCATCTACGGCTTGATGCAAGGCTGGGAGCTTTCCCGCTGCCTGGAATACGGTGCCGCTGCTGCTGCCATCGTCATTTCCTCGCATAGCTGCTCGGATGCAATGCCGACTGTCGCCGAGATCGAGCGTGTGATCGAGCGCGGAAGATAGGTTGTTTTACTGAAGCGAAGCAATCTGATCGGAAGAAAGTGGTATAATGTGCCATGCGCCTTTTGCGTGGCACTTTTTTTGTTTATCGGACAATTGGAAGAAGTGGAGGTGTCGGCTGATGCTGACAGCGATCGTATTGTTTATTGTCGCAGGTCTGGCGGAAATCGGCGGCGGCTATCTGGTCTGGCTTTGGCTGCGGGAATCAAAGTCGTACTGGTACGGCATCTGGGGCGGATTGATCCTCGTGTTGTACGGCATTATCCCAACGCTGCAAAACTTTCCTTCCTTCGGGCGGGTCTACGCTGCGTACGGCGGTGTGTTTGTCGTCCTGGCTGTACTGTGGGGCTGGTGGGTGGATAAAAAAGTACCCGATCTGTATGACTGGCTGGGGGCGGCGATCTGCATCGTCGGCGTTTCGGTGATGCTCTGGGCGCCTCGCACATGAAGACAAAGGCCGATTTGCAAAAAGGAACTTGCTGATTTCTTCGTTGAGGTGGGCAGGTTCCTTTTTGTCTAGCTGCAAGCGAAAAAGACAGAAAATTTGAAATCGAAAATCAAATAACCTTGACTTCTCAAAATTATCATATAATATTATTTATAATAAATCGTAACACCCATTTTCATCCAGTCAGGAGGGAATTGATTCATGGGAATTCGTCTGGCCCGATTTGTCTACCAGGGAAATGTACATTGGGGAATTGTCCAGCAGGACGCGCTGTATCCGATCGACGGAACGTATCACTCGTTAGCTGATGTGCTGCAAGCAGGCGCAGGGGAGATTCTCGGCAAAGCGGATGCCGCAAAAGCCGTATCCCTGGAGGAGGTCCGCTTCGTCAGCCCGATCACGCAGCCGGCGCGCATCGTCTGCCAGGGGGCGAACTACGCCCAGCACCGGGCGGAAGCGGGGATGAAGCCGACGCGAGCGCCGTTTAACCTCATTTTTACAAAGCCGGACAGCTCGCTCGCCGGTGCGAACGACGACATCCAGCTCCCATCCCACGTAAAGCTGCTTGACTACGAGATTGAGCTTGGTCTCGTGATGAGAAAGCAGATTCGCGGTCCCGTTCAGGTGACAGCAGACAATTTGCACGAGTACGTCGCAGGTCTGGTGATCACCAATGACGTCTCCGCGAGGGATGTGCAATTCATCGAGGGACAGTGGTTTAAAGGGAAAAGCTACCGTACCTTCTGCCCGGCCGGTCCATATTTTTACTGGCTCGATCCCGAAGAGGCGGCGCAGATTCACAACCTCGACCTGAAGCTGTGGGTCAACGGCGAGCTGCGGCAATCCGCCAATACCGAGCAATTGCTGTACAAACCGGAAGAAACGGTAGAAGAATTGTCGGCCATGATGGACTTTGACCCGGGAGATCTTTTGCTGACGGGCACACCCGGCGGGGTCGCGCTGAAGCTGACCGGCGAACAGTTGGAGCAGTTGACCAGTCCGTTTCTTGCCGCCGACAAAAAGCGCGAGCTCATCCTCGAATGTCAGGCGACAAACACAAATTACCTGAAAGACGGCGACATGATCCGTTGCGAAATCAAAAGCCCGGACGGTCGCATCGATCTCGGCACCCAGGAAAACCGCGTCGTTTCCGTGTAAAAGCAAGAGCAGTTGACTTTGCGAACAAAGAGGGAGGGATGAGGATGAGCGGTGCCGAGGAGATTACGCTTCTTTTTTTGCCGGGAGCGGGCGGGACAGCTTCCAAATGGAGAAGGGTAAAGGAACGAGTGCAGCAGTACCGCTGCGTGTTCGCGGATTTGCCAGGTCACGGCTCGAATGAAACGCCGCCTTGCCCGACTGTCGCGGACTATGCGGAGTCGCTCAAGTCGTTGATTGTAGGCAAGACGATCGTGATCGGACATTCGATGGGCGGGCTGATCGGCTTGGAGCTGGCAGCGACTCATCCGGATGTGGTTGGACTGGTGCTGGCGGCCAGTCATTATCGTCTGCCTGTCGACTCCAAAGTGTTCGACAAGCTGGAGGGCGGCGTATTTCCCAACGGTTTGTTTTACGCCTCCTACAGCAAGCAGGTCGACCCGCAGCTATTGGAGGAGGAGCGAAGCGAGCTGCAACTGGTGCCGCTGGAGACGACGCTTCTCGATTATCGCTGCTGCGATGCGTACGAAAAAGGGAAGCAGCGGCTGGCCGATTTTGAAAAACCGCTGCTTGCCATCTACGGGCAAGACGACCGGATGCTTCCCGCGGATGCCCGGGATGATTTGCAGGCACTCGTTCCCCAGGCAGCGAGCAGCGTGATCCCGGATGCGGGTCACTACGTGATGCTCGAGGCCGCAGATCGTTTTGCAAGCGCTTTGCTACCGTTCGTGCAACAAATACGAAACCGGCAATGAAAGGATGGTTTTCGATGGCAGGCACGTATCGTTACTGGATTTTATCCATGATCATGTTTATGATGATGATCAATTTTATCGACCGCGGTGCGATCTCCTACGCCCAAGCCGCGATCATCAGCGAATTTCAGCTCGATGTCCAGTCCTGGGGACAGGTCCTCGGCTTTTTCGGCTACGGCTACATGGTCGGCGGCCTGCTGGGCGGTCTGCTGTCCGACTTGAAAGGACCCAAATACGTCTGGGTGCTGGCAGGAGCCGGATGGTCGATTTTTGCGATTGCTACGGCATTTGCGGGCGATATTGGCGTCGCGCTGTTCAGCGGATCGGCACTGGCTGGCTTTGCCGTCATTCGCATCATGTTCGGACTGTTTGAGGCGCCGGTCTTTTCGGCCAACAATCGGATCATTGCCAACTGGGTAGCCCCGGCTGAACGCGGGTTTTGTTCATCGCTGCTCCTCGTCGGTCCGCCGATCGGGTCCCTGCTCACCGCGCCGATTTCGGTTGCCCTGCTGTACTTTTTCGACTGGCGGATGATGTTCGTGATCCTCGGTGTGATCGGGCTGATCTGGGTCTTCTTCTTCAACCGGATGTTCACGAATCGCCCGGAGGACCATCCGAAAGTATCAGCAGCCGAGCTGCAAGCGATCCGCACGCGGGAAGGGCTGTTGGCCACAGAAGTGACGCTGGAGGAATCCGAGAAAAAGAAAGCGACCTTTCTCGATTTTTTCAAAAACCCTACATTGCTCTGCAACACGATCAGCTTTTTTGCCTTCCAGTACGTCAATTTCATGCTGCTGCTGTGGACGCCGAAGTATTTGCAGGACGTGTATCACTTCGAACTGTCTTCGCTCTGGTACCTCGGCATGATTCCCTGGATCGGTCCGTGCTTCACCGTTCTTCTGGGCGGAAAAATCTCCGACTACTTGCGAAAAAAGACAGGCAGTTTGCGCATTGCCAGACCGGGTGTGATCATTACCTCGCTGCTGCTGACGTCGATTTGCTTCCTGCTGATTCCGACGGTGGACAGCGTCGCCATGGTGATGCTCTTGATCGCGGTCGGAAACTCGTTCAACTTTATCACGAACTCGATTTTCTGGACGATCATCGTCGATACCGAACCGGCGAAAGTCGGCACCTTTAGCGGCATCACCCATTTTATCGTCAATATCGCCACAGTGACGGCTCCGGTCTTGACGGGCAGCCTGGTCGCCTTGTACGGGTATTCCGCGATGTTTCTCGGAGCGGCAGTCGCGGCCTTCGTCGGTGTCGTCGCGATGATCTTCGTCAAGCCGGGCAGACAAACGCCTGTCACGCCTGGGCACAATCCGAGCGTGTGATCGCTTGCTGCTCTGCCAGCAGATCGCGTGTGTAACCTGGGAAGGGGGAGGGAGAAGAGCATGAGAGTGAACATTAGCCGGGTACCTGACGGCAAAATTACGCTGCAGCAGACCTCCAAGGTAGCGATCGTCACGATCAATCGGCCGGCTGCGCGAAATGCGCTGACGACGAACATGTGGAGAGAGATGGCACGCATGGCGGCGGAGATACGTTTGAATCCGAAAATGAAGGTGGTCATCCTCAGGGGAGTGCCCGAAAATTTCTCCGCAGGCTCCGACATTAAAGAATTTTGCGAGATGAGCGTGGACGAAGCGAACGAAGCGTTCCGGCAGATGGAGAAAGCGATCTGCGCCTTTGAAGAGCTCGCTATCCCGGTGATTGGCGCGATCGACGGACCTGCGGCGGGAGCGGGATTCATCCTGGCGTTGGCTTGTGATCTGCGTATCGGGACGAAGCACGCGAAGATGGGGATTCCCGTCGGACGGCTGGGGATTACAGTCGGTCCTTCCTTCATGCGGCGAATCATTCGTCTCACTGGCCCGAGCAAGGCGAAGAGTCTCGTCTATTTGGGTGAAATGCTCAGCGCCGACGATGCCTATCGGAGCGGACTTTTGAATAGGCTGGTAGAACCAGAGGAATTGCATCAGCATGTCCTGGACCTGGCCGAAACGATCATGCAGCAGTCCAAAGCATCGCTGTTGTCTGTAAAAAAAGCAGCAGCACTTTGTGAGTGGAGGGAGGAGAGGGACTGGAACTATGTCGATCCGATCGACTTTCCGGAAGGCTGCCTGGCGTTTGTCGAAAAACGCAAGCCGAATTTCCAGGATGCGATAACAGAGGAGAAGGAGAGATGAACGGTGAAAATCGCCGCGATCGTCGGCAGTCTGCGCAAGGATTCCTACAATGTGCAGCTGGTCGCTACGATGCAGGAGAGGTACAGCCAGCAATGGGACATTCGCCTGGTGCCAATCGCTGATCTTCCACACTACGACCAGGACCAAGAGGAGGAGCCGCCGGAGGAAGTGCTGCGTGTCAAACGGCAGATCGCCGAATCGGACGGTGTGCTGATCGCTACGCCGGAGTTCAACTGGTCGATTCCCGGCGCACTCAAAAACGCGCTCGACTGGATGTCCCGCAAAGACAAGGTGCTGACCAACAAGCCGGTGATGATCGTCGGAGCTTCGACGGGGATGATGGGGACGATCCGTGCGCAACTGCATTTGCGGCAAATCCTGTCGAGTCCGGGAATGGCTGCACGCGTATTGCCGCCCAACGGCAATGAAGTGCTGATTGCGATGGCCGAGCAAAAATTTCGCGACGGGAAGCTGCAGGATGAGGCGACCTTGCTCTTTTTGGACCAGGTGACAGATCGTTTTGCGGAGCTTATTACAACGACTCGATGGTAGAACAGTTGTCGAACAGGGAGACAGACTGCAAATTATCGAAATATTCCGTTGACTGTAGCATTTTATGGTCATATCATAATATTAAATGATGGTTTCGTGAAGGGAGAGGGGTACATGATCCACATTTTCAGACTCGGCTATGTCGGTTTTTCCGTCAGGGACATGGAAGCGATGATGCATTACTATTCCCAGGTCATGGGGTTTACCTTGATCGAGCGGGCAAATGATGGAAGCGCTTACTTTAGCGGTTCTACGGACCATCACAACATCGTACTGACGCCATCCGATACTCCCGGCCTGCATCGTTTCGGATTGCAGTTCAGCCCTGAAGTGAGCATGAAGGAAGCAGCGGCGGCATTGCGAGAGATCGGCATACAGACCCAGCTCAAAACAGACCCCGAACCAGGCGTGCCGGAACTGCTCGAGTTCACCGACCCCGACGGCTACCTCGTGCAGCTCTACTCCCGGATGAGCATGGCGGCTCCGGGGTTCAAGCAGACGGGAATCGCCCCGAACAAGATCGGACATCTGGCGATCAGGGTGGAGAGCGCGCAGCGATCGGTTGAATTTTATCAGCGGCTGGGCTTTATCAACACGGATTGGATCGAAGACTTCTTCGGATTTACGACTTGCAATTCCGATCATCACGTCCTCAATTTCGCCCAGTCGGATCATAAAGGTCTGCATCATCTCGCCTTTGAATTGCGCGATTACAGCCATCAGACGAGGAGCATGGACGAATTGGGCAAGCATCGCATCCCGATCCTGTGGGGGCCATCCCGCCACGGCGCCGGACACAACATCGCCACCTACCACTACGATCCCGAGCAGAACATGATTGAACTTTTTACCGACGCCGACCGCTATATCAAAGAGCTTGACTGCTTCGAGCCGAGACCATGGCACCGGGATTGCCCGCAAAAGCCGAAAGTATGGAACGCCGACGAGTGTATTTCCCAGTGGGGAACCGCCTTCGAGAAAGCTCTTGTGTAGTTCGCGAGCTGGCCGAAATAACCAAGAAGAGGAGATGTGTGGGATGAACCGCAAGCTGCTGATTCAAAACGGTTGTGTGCTGACACTCGACAAGACTGTAGGCAATTTTAAACAGGCGGATATTCTCATCGAGGGAAACAAGATCGTCGCCATCGGACCGCAGATTGCCGCATCGGATTGCGAAGTGATCGACGCCTCGGACATGATCGTCATGCCTGGCCTGGTGGATACGCACCGCCACACCTGGGAGTCGCTCGTCCGCAACGTAGGAGCTGACTGGTCCCTGACGACTTATCTGCAAAACATTTACTTCGGCAACATCGGCAGTCTTCTGCGCCCGCAGGACGGCTACGTGGGCAATCTGCTTGGTGCGCTCGAAGCGCTCGACGCAGGCGTGACGACGATACTGGACTGGTCGATGACGATTTCGCCAGAGCATGCCGATGAATTGATCCGTGGTCTGCAGGACGCCGGATGTCGGGCTGTTTTTGCCCACGGCATTCCCGGGGATGCGGATTACTGGTCGAGAGAAAGCGAAAAAAGGCATTCCGAAGACAGCCGGCGGATTAAGACACAGTATTTTTCGTCCGACGACCAACTGCTGACGATGGGCCTTGCCATCCGCGGACCGGAGTTCAGCTCCTGGGAAGCGGCGGTCGATGACATTCGGCTGGCCCGCGAGCTCGACGCGATCTGCTCCATCCACCTCGGCTTTGGAAACTGGGGGTCTGTGGACCGCTCGATCGAAAAATTGCACGCTGCTGGACTGCTCGGTCCGGACATCAATATTGTGCATGCCAATACATTGAGCTACGGCGAATTCAAACTGATGGCAGATACGGGCACGTCCATCTCGGTCACCCCCGAAATCGAGATGATGATGGGGCATGGCTATCCGGCTACCGGCTTCTTCGTGGAAAACGGTGGACGCCCCGCGCTTGGCGTCGATGTCGTCACGTCGACGGGCGGAGACATGTTCGCCCAGATGAAGTTTGCGCTGCAAGCAGAACGGTCGCGCATCAATGAAAACATCCTGTCTCGCAAGGAAATGCCCCTCGAACTGCATCTGTCGTCGCGCGACATCCTGGAGTTTGCGACGATCGACGGAGCCCGCGCGCTCGGTCTGGATCATAAAATCGGCACTC
Source organism: Brevibacillus sp. TJ4 (assembly GCF_044627595.2). Lineage (NCBI taxonomy): Bacteria > Bacillati > Bacillota > Bacilli > Caryophanales > Paenibacillaceae > Brevibacillus > Brevibacillus sp. TJ4. Next base: position 1,581,975 of record NZ_CP185865.1, read on the forward strand.
TGACCCCCGGCAAAGAAGCCGACCTGATCATGCTTCGGACGACCGATCTCAACATGTTCCCGGTCAACGATCCGATCGGCACCGTCGTCCAATGTGCGCACACCGGCAATGTCGATTCCGTATTCGTCGCCGGAAAAGCCGTAAAGCGCAACGGAAAGATGCTGCACGTCGACCTTGCCCACCTGCGAAAACAAGCGAACGAATCCCGCGATTATATCTTTTCCCGCTACGGGGTGCCAAAAGGCTGCTGGCCCTTGAGCGAGTCGCTGGTGTGAATCGAGTGCATCGACAAAAAGGGAGGTACGCGAAGCATGAAAAAAGAAACGGAAAAACCGCCCTATTACGACGGGAGCGCGACTTTGCAGCCGTGGCCCGATGACAGTGTGCAAATCATCGTAAAACCGCAAACAGACAGTGTGTTTGACGGCATCCCGTATTTTCCCTGCCAGCACGAGACGAGGTAAAATAGGCAATCAGCGAGGAGAGTGAAACAGTTCACTCTCCTGTTTGTATTTTTCAGTCTGAATTGGTAGAAAATTTTGTACTTTCCCGTTGACAGGCCAATCGACTGCCGCGTATACTTGAATCACAACAAAATAGTTAAACAATATTGACTTCAATATTGTTTGGTAAGTGCGCATACTGGATTTTTTACCTGAAAATATGAATGCGCTTTCTTTATGGTTGTTTCGATTGATTCCGAGAGGGAGAGGGGAAGGTTGTAATGGAGCAAAAACCGCTGCTCGTCCACGCCATCATCAACGGCGAAAAAGTCACGTCCGGAAAGCAGTACCCCCGCGAAAATCCGGCGAATCCATCAGAGGTCGTAGGCTACGCCCCGATCAACACCAGGGAAGAGGCGAAGGCTGCGATTGATGCCGCTGCGGACGCGTTTCGCACATGGTCAAAAACTTCTCTGGACGAGCGCATCGAACGGATGCGACGGGCCATCCAGAAGCTGAGGGATGGCGCGCCGGAAATAGCCGAGCTTTTATCCCGCGAGCACGGCAAGCCGCTATATGATGCGCAAGGCGAAATCTTCGTCTCCATCATGTGGATGGAACACGCTTGCAGTATCGTCAAATCGGTTTTGCAGGAAAAAGTACAGGAGCACGATCACGGTAAAACGATTGTCAGCTATGACCCGATGGGAGTCGTATCGGCCATTTTCCCCTGGAACTACCCGATTTCGCTCTCCACGATCAAAATTGCTCCCGCTGTTTTGACCGGAAATACGATTGTGCTCAAGCCAAGCCCATTCGCTCCACTCGCGGTCAGCCAGGTGATCGAATGGATCGCGGAAGAATTCCCGCCGGGTGTTGTCAACATGGTGCACGGGGAAACGGACGTCGGTATCGAGCTTACAACCAATCCCAAGGTGGCGAAAATTGCCTTTACGGGCGGCACCGAGACGGGCAAGCACATCATGCAGGCGGCATCAGCTACGATCAAGAAGGTGACGCTGGAACTGGGCGGAAACGACGCCGCGATCTTCCTGCCGTCCTTTGACGTAAACGACAAACAGGCGATGCGGCGAATCGTCATCTCCAACTTTCTCAACAACGGGCAGATTTGCATGATTGCCAAGCGGATGTACGTCCACCGCTCGATTTACCCGGCGTTCGTGGAGAAGTACAAAGAAGCAGCCAACCAATGGATTCGCATCGGCAGCCCGCTGAATCCGTCCGTGACGATGGGGCCGGTGAACAACCTGGCGCAGCTCAATTTCGTCAAAAGCCTGATCGGTGACGCCATCAACGAGGGCGCAGAAGTCATTGCGCTAGGCCAGATTCTCGAACCGGATACGTTTGAGAATGGCTACTTTATCCAGCCGACCCTGGTGCTGAACGCCGGGTACGAAAGTCGCATTGTCGCAGAGGAGCAGTTTGGTCCTACGGTGCCGGTACTGCCCTACGATGATGAAGACCAGGTTATTTCGCTGGTAAACGACAGCATATACGGGCTTACCAGCTCCGTCTGGGGAGAGCAGGAGCATGCGGTCTGCGTGGCGCGACGCATCGAGGCGGGCACGACGATGATCAATACCGCCGCGATTATGGGATTGGACGTACGCTTTCCGTTTGGCGGGGTGAAACAGTCGGGAATCGGACGCGAATACGGCGAAGAGGGACTGTTGGGCTATGTCGAAACGCATGTCATAAATGTGCCCACCATATTGGATCTGCCGCATATCCCGGACTGACCGACATAAGTATTTAGTAAAGATATGAGGACGAGTGGAGACGTTACCATGTACTGATTCCAAAAATTACGGGGGTATGGAAATGGCGGGAAACAGAGCGGTTGTGTTCAAAGGTCCAGGCCAGGTCGCAGTGGAGGACATCAGCTATCCCGATCTTGTCTTGCGGGACGGACCGGGAGTCAATCCACTCAATGTAGGGAGAAAATGCGATCACGGAGTCATTTTGAAAGTGGTCACGACCAACATATGCGGAAGCGACCAGCATATGGTGCGGGGACGCACTACCGCACCACCGGGATTGGTATTGGGCCATGAGATTACGGGCGAAGTCATCGAAGTCGGACGCGATGTGGAGTTTATCAAAAAAGGAGACCTGGTCTCCGTGCCGTTTAATATCGCGTGCGGGCGTTGCCGCAGCTGCAAGGAGAGGGATACGCACATATGTGAAAATGTGAACCCGGATCGTCCTGGCTCGGCTTACGGGTATGTCGACATGGGGGGATGGGTCGGCGGACAATCCGAGTACGTAATGGTCCCGTATGCAGACTTCCAATTGCTGAAGTTTCCGGACAAAGAGCAAGCGATGGAAAAAATCCTCGACCTGACCATGCTGTCCGACATTTTCCCGACCGGCTATCACGGCGCGGTCAGTGCCGGGGTAAAACCGGGCTCGACCGTATACGTCGCAGGAGCAGGTCCGGTTGGGTTGGCGGCAGCTCACTCCGCACAGTTGCTGGGAGCAGCCGTGGTGATCGTCGGGGATTTGAACGAGGAGCGATTGGCACAGGCGAGAAGCTTTGGCTGCGAAACCGTGAATTTGCGGAATCATCCCAACTTGGGCGAGCAGATCGAAGCAATCCTGGGAGTGCCTGAAGTGGATTGCGCGATCGACTGCGTCGGATTCGAAGCCTCCGGTCACGGTCCGTCTGCGGGTGAGGCTCCGGCTACAGTGCTGAACTCGATCATGGAAGTGACACGCGCGGGAGGAAGACTGGGTATCCCCGGACTGTACGTAACCGGCGATCCGGGAGGCGTGGATGACGACGCCAAGGTCGGAACGCTGAAAATTCGCCTCGGATTGGGATGGGCGAAGGCACACACGTTCGTGACGGGCCAAACGCCGGTAATGAAATACCACCGCGATCTGATGATGGCGATTTTGAGCGGCCGCGCGCAAATCGCCAAGGCTGTCAACGCGACGCTCATCTCGCTGGATCAGGCTCCGGCCGCCTACGCCGAATTCGATGGCGGAGCATCGAAAAAATTCGTCATCGACCCGCATCAGTCTGTCAAACGATAATAGTGATAGCGGAAATGAGAGTATTCGTGCGAATATTCTCATTTTCCGCTCTGTAAGAACAATTGAAAAATTTTGTTGACAATGATGCAAATTGTCCTTTACAGTGATTGTAGAACATTATTGTTAAACGTATTTGCATTTTATTCCATATGGAGTTGTCAAACGATGAGTCTACAAACAGAAGCTGCTTATAAATACATCAAAGAAAGAATTCTTGACGGGACGTACAAGCCCTCCCAAAAACTGATTGAAGCGCAACTGTCCGAAGATGTAGGGGTCAGCCGCAACACAATCAAAAAAGCGCTCTTGATGCTGCAAAGGGAAAATCTGGTTGAGCTGGAGAGCAACAAGGGAGCGACGATCAAGTCCTACTCCATGGATGAAATCATCAATTACCTGGAAATCCGTGAAGTGCTGGAGGGACTCGTCGCCCGCAATGCCGCGAATAAAATTACCGATGCCGATCTGCAAACACTCGGAGAATTGATGCAGCAGATGAAGCAGCATATCGAGGAAAACGAATTCGAGAAATACTCCCAGTTGAATCAGAAGTTTCACGAAATCATTTACACCGCTTCCAAAAACAAGCCAGCAGTCGAGCTGATTCATATCATTAAAAACCAGCTTAGCAGAATCCAGTTCCGGACGATTTTGGTACCGGGGCGCAATCAGGAGTCGCTGAAAGAACACATCCGGATTTACGAAGCGCTGCAAACGAGAAACGAAAAAGAAGCAAGCGCAGCGATCGAGCAGCATATCCGGGCGATCCAGAAGGTCATCGTGCAAAATTATCAATTTCTCCAGTAAATACAGTAGAGTAGCCCGTTTTCATTCTCTGCTCCATTTTACGACACGCAGGGAAGAACGGCGTGTTTTCCCGCTTTGCCCAAAATCAGATTGCAAGCAATATCATTCAGGTTGCCAGAAAAAATGGCAGCCTTTTTTGTATTGAATAATCTAACAATTTCAAATCTTCATTGTTGACACAAAATGAGAGGCAAATTATACTAAAATGGAATACAAAAATGTTAATCAATTATGCGTACCATTTTGCTTTTTTGATTTTTGGGGAAGATTCCCGATGGGAGAGGGGAAGAGAATGGAAGCAATCCATGAAAAACCGACGCTGCCACAGAGAATGGCCCTGCACATGCTAATGGCAGCATGCGAGAAGGCAAAGGAAATGGGCATCAAAGTCAGCGTGGCGATCTGTGACGACGGCGGAAATTTGAAAGCGTTTTCGAGGGTGGGCGGGGCCAGCTTGCTAAGTGTCGAGATTTCGCAAAACAAGGCATATACCGCAGCCGCATCGGGAAGACCGACCGCTGACTGGTATCCGCTGATCGAGAAGGACCCGGCACTCCTTCACGGAATCGTCCACACCAATCGGCTGACGATCTTCGGTGGCGGCTTGCCGATCTACATACAGGAAAAACTGGTTGGAGGCATCGGGGTGTCCGGTGCAAGTTCGCAGGAAGACGTACATTGTGCTGAAGCCGCGCTTTCGGTGCTGGGAGGAGCCAATCTATGAGCGCTCCTCGATTGGGATTCATCGGATTTGGCGAAGCTGCCTTTTACATCAGCGCCGGCTTGGCTCACGAGGGGTTCTCGCCGATGTACGCGTTTGATATTGTGGCGGAAGACCCCGACAAAGGAAAGCAGATCAGAGAGAGGGCGAAGACTGCAGGCGTACATCTCTTCCCGAGCTTGCAGGAACTGACGGAAACATGTGATGTGCTGCTCTGTGCTACCAGCGCCAAGCTGGCCATCGGCATCGCCAAAGAGGTCGCTCCGCTCATTCGCCGCGAGCACATCTATGTCGATCTGAATGCAGCGTCGCCCAAGGTGAAAACAGAAGTGTGTGCGATTATCGGTGAAGCCGGCGGCTTGCCTGTCGATGGCGCAGTTATGGATGCAGTTCCGCCGCACGGACACAAGGTTCCGATGTTCGTCAGCGGCCCAGGCGCTGCCGATTTCAAGACGCGGATGCAGCCTTACGGGATGAACATTACTGCAATCAATGAGCAGGCGGGCAGCGCTTCCTCTATCAAAATGGTGCGGAGCATCTTTATGAAGGGCTTTACCTCCTTGCTGGTAGAGACATTGACCGCAGCGCACCGATCCGGGATCGAGCGCGAGATTGTTGCCTCCATTTCCAAGACATTCGGCAGTCAGCCGATGGAAGCATTGATGAATCTGCTGTTGACCCGTACCGCTATACACGCGGAGCGCAGGGTGGCAGAGATGACCGACGTGATCGAGACGCTGCGCGACAACAATCTGGAGCATGCGATGTCCCGGGCTGCCAGGGATACGCTGCAGCACCTCGTCGATCTCGGCGTAAAGGAATACTTTGACTCCACGCGTCCGGACCACTATCTGCAAGTTATAGAAGCGATCTCCATGCTGAAAACGAAAACGGGGGGTAGAGCGGATGACGCGCAAGCATGATGTAAAAAACGGGATCAGGGAAGAACTGTTCCGGGAAATCAAGGAAAAACTCGAGCAAGGACTGTTTCCTCAGTGGATGGTGACCGATCCTGATATTTACGAACTGGAAGTAGACAAAATATTCGGACGAACATGGCAGTATTTGGGGCACGAATCAGAGTTGAAGGAACCCGGCGATTACGTGACGAGGTGGTTGATGGACGATCCGGTGCTGCTGGTGAAAAACAAAAAAGGGGAAATCAACGCGTTTTTAAATTCATGCTCCCATCGCGGCACGCATTTGTGTACGGCCGACCTGGGCAATCGCAAGACATTCACGTGTCCGTTCCACGGCTGGAGCTACAACACGGACGGCGAGCTGATTGGAGTCGTGGCCGGAGACAAAGTATTTGGCGACAAACTGAACAGGGCGGAGTGGAATTTGCGGAAAATCCCCCGCGTGGAGACGTACAAGGGAATGATTTTCGGAAATCTGGATGAACAGGCGATGCCGCTGGAGCAGTACCTGGGTGAGCTGAGCTGGTATCTCGATTTGTTCCTCGGACGCAGTGACGGCGGCATGGAAGTGATTGGGGCGCCGCAGCGCTGGGTGGTCCATACCAACTGGAAGATGGCTGCCGAGAACTTCGGGGGAGATCCCTATCATGTCGCTACTACGCACAAATCTACGGTGGAGCTTGGCATCAGCCCAAAGGACCCGTTCTACTCCAGCTACGGTCACCAGGTCAAACTCAACCACGGACACTGCGTCAACGTCAGTACTGTCGTTCCCGGTCTGAACATGCCTCCTTACCAGGGCTTGCCGGAAGAGATGTGGCCCATGTTTGAAAGAAACCTGACCGAAGATCAACTGAAGGTGTACAAGGAAGCGGTCGTAATCGTCGGCACCTGCTTTCCCAACCTGTCGTTCCACTGTCCTGTCCACGGCAGTGAAGGGCATTTGCACAACTACTTGACACTGCGCATCTGGCGGCCGATTGCACCGGATAAAATCGAGATCTGGGCCTGGTTTTTGATCGACAAGGCTGCCCCGGAAGCGTACAAGACGAGTGCCTACAAAGGCTATGTGGCCTCTTTCGGTCCCTCGGGCACGCTGGAAGCCGACGACACGGAAATCTGGACGCGCGTGGCAAAGGCGAGCAAAGGCAAAATGGCCCGCGACAGGGAGCTCACGTACAACAATGTGCTCAATTACATGATGGGAATGGACAAGATCGAACCGGACGAAGCCTGGCCTGGTCCCGGAGTTGCCTATCCATCCTGCTATGTGGACTACGCCTTGCGAGGGATGCATCAGTATTGGCTGGAGCTGTTGACTGCGGAGTACGAGGATGAATTGTGATGTGGAAGTCTTGGGGGGAAAAGCGATGAACATGCAACTACATTACGAGGTTACCCGATTTTTGACCCGTGAAGCGCGCCTGCTCGACAATCGGCAGTTCGAGGATTGGCTGGAGCTGTTGACCGATGATGTGGTGTATCGCATGCCGGTACGCATGACGAGAGAATCGAAGGACCCGTCAGGCAAGGACAACGCCATGGCCTACTTTGATGAGAGCAAGAAATCACTGACGACACGGGTAAAAAGATTGCGCACCAATTCGGCGTGGGCCGAAGACCCGCCTTTGCATACGCGGCATTTTGTCTCCAATATCGAAGTGGAGCCAGGCGACAAGCCGGATGAGCTGAATGTATGCAGCTACTTTTTGACGAAGCGCAGTAGAGGTGTCGATCACAACGTCGAGCAGATTTTCGGAGAGCGGCTCGATATACTACGCAAGGTCGACGGAGAATGGAAGCTTGCCGCTCGCCGCGTATACCCGGATCAATCAATTCTGACAGTGATGAATCTCAGCATGTTCCTGTAACCGTTTACGAAATCGTTTATGCCCTGCTATGGGCTTACAGAAAAACAATAGAGGGGGATTATGGCCATGAAAAAAAGAACAGGTATGGTTTGGGGAGTATGTCTGGGCATCGCTTTGGTGCTGTCGGGTTGTGGACAGTCGACCGGTTCACTTGGAGGAGAGGGAGGTACGCGCACGTTCAAAGTGGCGCACAGCGGCGGCGCATCGCATGTACACGGCAAAGCGATGGTTGTGTTTCAGGAAGAGGTGGAAAAGCGCTCCAACGGGCGGATCAAGGTGGAAACGTACCCGGAGTCATCGCTGGGGACGGACGCAGAGGTCATGCGCCAATTGAAGTCCGGCTCCCTCGATATGGGCATTGTGATCTCGGCGGAACTGGCGAATCACTCTTCCAGCTTTAACGCCTGGCTCATGCCGTTTCTCTTTACTGATGCCTCGCAAGCCTACGAAATGGGCAATACCGAAGAAGCGAAAGCGCTATTCGACACTTTGGGCGATGCTGGTGTAGATTCACTGGGGTATTTGGTCGTAGAAATGCGAGATGTTCTGTCCAAGGATGCCGTCATTTCGGACATCAACCAGTTGAAAGGCGTCAATATTCGCGTGACCCCAAGCCCGGCCATCGTGGACTTTTGGAAATCGTTTGGTGCCAATCCGACTCCGGTCGATTTTGCCGAAGTGTTCAGCGCGTTCCAGACAGGGGTCATCAACGCATTGGATTCTGGCCCTACCGGCGTCGTAAACAGCCGTTTCCACGAGATCGGCAAGTATTACACCGAGACGCAGCATATGGCGTTTACGTCGGCTGGGCTGGTCAGCGAACAGGTGTGGAGTCAGCTATCGGAGGAAGATCAGCAGATCATCCAGGAGTCGTTCGAAGTGGCGAGAAAAAGCAATATCGACACGTACAACGAGATCGCCCAGGAGAGCGTAAAGACGATGCAGGATCAGGGTGTGACCTTTGGCAAGCTGGAGCGCAACGCCGATTTTGACAACGCCCTGCAACAATTCCTGAACAGCTATACACAGAACGATGACAAGATCAAGGCATTTGTCGAGAAGGCACGACAAATTTCCGGGCAGTAACGGTTTGCAGCGAGCGGAAGGGGCTGGTGTTGTGGGATTGGTTCAGACGGTGATTGCAAAAATCAGTCATGGATGTGAACGGGTAATCAGGCTATTTATCCAGGTCAGCGTCGGGGTTCTGATCCTCGACCTGAACATTTCCGTTTTCTTTCGGTATGTTCTGCAGGAGCCGATAGTCGGAACCCAGGAAATTGCACTGGTGCTCCTCGGTTGGATCACGTTTTTGGGGGCATGCCTGAGCGTGCGGAATCATTCGATGGTAGCAGTGACCTTTTTCGTAGAGAAGTTCGGCGCGTATCAGGTGGTTGCGCGGATCGCGTCACAACTGCTCATCTTCGGCTTTTCGATTTGCTTTTTCATCTATGGCTATCTCTGGGTAACCTCTCCGAGCGTGCTGCAAATTACCATGCCTGCCCTGCAAATCCCGGTGTGGATCAGCTATTCGATCATCCCTGTTTCGATGCTGATTACGATGGTGTTTACGATTGACAACATTGTCAGGCTGCTCGCCGAGTGGAAAGGACAGGCAAACCGACCCGAACAAAAACAGGAAGCGGAGATGTGATGGATGCTGATCGTAATAGCGGTATTTTTGGGGTTACTCGTCTTGGGCGTACCGATTGCATACGTGCTGGGCATCAGCTCGATCGTCTATATCGTTTCCAGTGACATGGGGCTCTTTGGCTCGGCGCCGATGCGGGTTTTTCAGGGAGTGCAAAATTTCGGGCTGCTGGCGATTCCGCTGTTTGTATTCGTGGGGGAACTGATGAATTCCGGCGGCATCTCGACGCGCCTCGTCCGTTTTACCAATGTCGTGCTCGGACATTTTCGCGGCGGACTGGCCTACGTAAATATCGCCACGAACATGTTTCTCGCTTCCATCCTGGGCTCCGCCAACGCCCAGACGGCGATGATGAGCAGAGTCATGGTACCGGCCATGGAGAAGGAGGGATACAAACGGGAATTCAGCTCGGCAGTGACTGTCTCTTCCTCGCTGCTCGGTCCGATTATTCCGCCAAGCCTCGTATTCATCATCTACGGCGTCATCTCGGAAACGTCCATTACCAGGATGTTTTTGGCGGGGGTGATCCCAGGGATCGTGCTGGCGGTCAGTTTTATGCTGTTAATTTATGTTATTGCCATAAAAGAGAATTTCCCCAAAGCAGAGAAGGCTACGTCCAGACAGGCGTTTCGCGCCTTGCTTGAGGTGATTCCGGCATTGCTGATCCCGCTGGTGATCCTGGTCGGGATTCTCACCGGGGTATTTACGGCGACCGAGTCAGCAGCCGTCGCTTCGCTGATCGCCTTTTTCGTCGGTTTCTTTTTTTACCGCGAACTAAAGCTCAAGGATTTGCCGAAAATTTTGATTGATACGGCACTCAATTCTGCCACGGTGACATTTATCGTTGCAATGGCGAGCCTGTTGGGGTGGATTTTGGCATTTGAGAGAGTACCCAATGCCATCGGCGATTTTCTGATCTCCTTTTCCGACAGTCCCTACGTATTTTTATTCATACTGAATATTTTGCTGCTGATCGTCGGCATGTTCATGGATGGTATCGCTGCGATGATCATTCTCGTTCCGATCCTGCTTCCCGTAGCGTTGAACCTGGGGATCGATCCTGTCCACCTGGGGATTATTATCTGCATTAACCTGACGATCGGTTTGATTACACCGCCAGTGGGAACGGCGCTATTTATCGCATCGTCAATCAGCGAAATCAGAATGGAGACGCTGACCCGTTCGCTCATCCCGTTTATCATTGTCGCCTACGCGGTGCTGCTGTTGATCACGTACATTCCCGCGATTACGCTGACGGTTCCGCAACTGTTCAGCGGTTGACCGGGTCATGGTGGAATCGTTTGACAATTTGAAACATTCTTTATTGACATGCCGAAACGTAAAATGTACACTTTATATAGAAACAAAATTGTTTAACAATTTTGCTCAAACAAATTAAGTCGACTAGAATGACACGGGGTGATGAGATGTCCTATCGAAAAAGTATCGAAATTCCGGGGGTTACGCATGGCACGACACCGATTCCCCAGGGAGCGAAGCTCGGTCGAATGGTTTTTTCCTCCGGCATTGCAGGGATTGACCCGCGAACAGGGACGATTCCCGATGATCCGGCGGAGCAAGTAAGGCTTGTGTTCCAACACGTTCGCACATTTATGGAGGAGGCAGGGGGAAGTCCGGAGCATATCGGGAGAATGACCGTGTACATCAAAAACGAGGAAGTTCGGGATCTGGTCAACGAGGAATGGGTGAAGATGTTTCCCGACCCGTCGAGCCGGCCAGCGCGGCATTCGCCGATAGCAGACTTGCGGCGGGGAGCGCTTGTGCAGGCTGAAATCATCGCTGTTTTGCCTGAATAATCAATCTTTTTTGGATGACAAACGAATGGGAGGTAATTGAGCATGGCAAAAATTGTACTGGGCATTGGTTCGTCACATAGCCCCCAGGTGAGCAGTCCGGCGGAGGTATGGTCGATGCACGCGGACCGCGACCGCTTGAATCCCGATACGAATTTCGAAGAACGCGCCAAAGAGATCGGCCACACCCTCCAGGACCAGCTATCGCCGGAGCTGTGGCAAAAAAAGTACGAGCAGTGCAATGCCGCAGTCGAATATTTGAACAAGGAAATTCTCGCCGCCAAGCCCGATCTTCTGGTGGTGGTCGGCGATGACCAGGAGGAGCTTTTCCTCGACGAAGCCAAGCCGACGTTTGGCGTGTTTTGCGGGACTGAACTGAAAGACTTCCCCGTCAAGCTGGAAGACCTGCATCCATCGCTGCGCCCTGTCATCTGGGCCTGGCATACAACCGATGAGACCGAATCTTATCCGACCGATAGCGATTTGGGTACGCACATTATCGAAGAAATGATGATCGAGGGATTCGATGTCGCCCAAAGCAAAACCCAGATCGAAGGCCGCTCCATCGGTCATGCGTACACCTTCGTCAAACGCCGCCTTTTGTCCAATCAATCGATTCCGATGGTTCCTGTCTTTGTCAATTGCTTTTACAAACCGAACCAGCCGACGCCCAAGCGTTGCTACGAATTCGGCCAGGCACTCAGACGGGCGATCGAATCGTGGGGCGAGGACAAGCGTGTGGCCATTATCGGTTCAGGTGGGCTTAGCCATTTCAAGCTGGATGAAAAACTCGACGAGCTCGTCATAGAAGGATTGAAGAAGAAAGATCCGGAGATTTTGAAACATGTGCCGAGAGAAAAACTGGAGGGAGCCTCCGGGGAAATTCTCAACTGGATCGTGGCTGCCGGCGCATTGGAGCATTTGAACGTAGATTACCTGGAGTACCTCTCCGGCTACCGCTCTCCTGCAGGTACCGGTGTGGGGATGACGTTTGCAGTCTGGAAGTAAGCGTCAGACATCGGTATCGATCAAAAGAAGAGCAGGAGGGGTACGGTGGAAATCAAGGAACAACGCGTCGATCTTAGTCACGGCACTACGTATTACATGGAAGCAGGCCAGGGGGAGCCGGTCATCCTGCTTCACGGCGTCGGCTTTTATACCGGCGGTGACTACTGGCTGGAGAACATGAAGGAGCTGGGCAAACACTTCCATGTCTACGCTCCCGACTTCGTTGGCTGGGGGAGGGGCGATCGGCTTGCGGTCGAATACTCATTTTCCTACCTCGCAGATTTTATTAGGGAATTTCAGGATGCCTTGGGCATTTCATCGGCACACATCGTAGGTCACTCGATGGGAGGCTGGGTGGCAACTCTTTTTGGCTATGAAAGTCCGGAGCGGGTGCGGACGTTGACCGTGGCTTGCGGTGGCGGGATGTCGACCCGTACGTTGTCGACGATGACCGCTTTTACTCCGCCCAGCTACGAACAGATTTTGCAGCATGTGCGCGATACGACTGCGTTGGAGAGCGTGGCTGCCGAGGAGACAGCCAAGCGTTGGTACGAGCGGACACTGCTTCCGGGTGCGCTGGACGCGTATCAAAAAATCTTGAATCACATGAACCAGCCACTGCACAGGGCGAGGTACAACCTGCAGCGACGATTGCCTTATATCGCGCGGCCGACGCTGATCCTCTGGGGAGCAAAAGATGCTGTCAACGATCTGAGCATGGGCGAGCTTATGCATTCGCTCATTCCGAAGTCCGAGCTGGTTGTCCTGCCATGCGGTCATTTTTTGCCAAGTGAGGCGCCACAGGCGTTCAATGAACAGCTCATTTCATTTATCCACAGACATAAGGACTAATTATGCTGCCGCAATGACTCAAAAGGTGAAGGAGACAGTAGCTATGTCCAATAACAATTCAAAAACGATTACGGTTGTCAGCGCTCATTCTGCGGACTTTATCTGGCGTGCGGGCGGAGCGATTGCGCTCTACCACGATCTCGGCTATCAGGTGCGGGTGTTGTGTCTGTCTTTTGGGGAACGCGGGGAGTCCGCGCGATTGTGGAAAAACGGAAAAAACCTGGATGAGATCAAACAGGTACGCCGTTCAGAGGCGGAGCAGGCAGCGGAAATTCTCGGTGCCAAGGTTCGTTTTTTTGATGCCGGCGATTATCCGCTCCAGCCGACTGCGGAATTGCGGGATGGAATCGTCCAGGAATTTCGGGAGCATCAGCCCGAGATCATCCTGACGCACTCGCTGGAAGACCCGTATAACTACGATCACAAGCGTACGACTGACTTTGTCCTGGAATGCCGGATTCTCGCCCAGGCAGAAGGCTATCCGTCGCAGCACGGGATACTCGGTGCCCCGCCCGTGTTTTTGTTTGAACCGCATCAGCCCGAGCAATGCAACTTCAAGGTCGATGTATTGCTCGACATTACCTCGGTGTTCGAGCGAAAACGCAAAGCGATGGAGTGCATGAACGCGCAGGAGCATTTGTGGGAGTATTACACCGAGCTGGCGAGACGCCGTGGCATGCAGGCGGGTCGAAACTCGGGCAGCGCAATCAATATCTCGGGCAGCACGATCAAGTATGCGGAAGCGTTTCAGCGGGTGTACCCGTATGTAGGAGGATTGCTCGTATGAAACCAGTGATCGTGATGAATGCAGAGCGGGCCGATCGCGACGCCGTGGAACTGCTGAAAGCCTACGGTACGGCTACCGTGCACGAAGCAATGGATCGCAGCGGACTGATGCATCCGTATCTTCGACCCATCTACGATTCCGCGCGGATGTGCGGGACCGCCGTTACGGTGTCGTGCCACCCCGGCGACAATCTGATGATTCACGCAGCGATGGAAATGTGTAAGCCGGGCGATGTTCTCGTGATCACCGTCACGTCGGAGTCGACGGACGGCATGTTCGGCGAACTGCTCGGTGTGTCGGCACAGGCACGCGGTGTGCAAGGGCTAGTCATCGACGCAGGTGTGCGGGATACGACCGAGCTGACAGAATTGCAATTTCCGGTATGGGCAAAAGCGTTTTCGGCAAAAGGCACGGTCAAGGCGACCCCGGGTTCGGTCAATATACCGGTCGTCTGTGCCGGTGCGATCGTGCATCCGGGTGATGTCGTGATCGGTGACAGAGACGGCGTCGTCGTTGTGCCGAAAGCGCATGCTGCAGCAGTGGCTGAGGCAGCACAGGGGCGTACGGAGCGCGAGGAAAAAGTCAGGGAGCGCCTCGCCAATGGCGAACTCGGGCTGGATATATACGGTCTGCGGGAAAAACTGCGCTCACTCGGCGTTGTGTATGTAGATCACCACACGGACAAGGTGGAACGATAAATGAAGCGTGGCAATCAGATTAGTTGGGTTACCGGAGCGGCGGGCGGCATCGGACGGGCCATCAGTGAAAAGCTGGTGGAGCAAGGCAGCCATCTGATTATTAGCGACCTGCACGCAGACGGACTGCAGCGACTGGCGGAACAGCTTTCTACCTCCGGCTTAGAAGTTTTGGCTCTCCCGCTGGATGTGTCGGACCCGTATGCGGTGGCGGAGGGGTCACAGTACATAAAGAGGCACTTCGGCACATTGCATCATCTCATCAACAACGCTGGCATCTCTCCCAAAGCGGCGAACGGACCGATTCCCTTTCAGGACATTTCCCTTGAGGAGTGGAACCGGGTGATCGCTGTCAACCTGACAGGGCCTTTTCTTTGCAGCAAAGCCGCACTGGAGATGATGGTGGAAAACGGGACGGGTTCGATCGTCAATATTTGCTCGCAAGCGGCCCGCACGCACAGTCCGGTTACTTCCGCGCATTATGCAGCCAGCAAATCAGGGCTGTTGGGGTTGAGCCGCAAGCTCGCCGGCGAGTACGGTCCCTCAGGCATCCGCGTCAATGTAGTCATCCCGGGGCGGATTGACACGCCGATGACGCAGAGTGTGGATGAGGAGTTGAGTCGCCAGGCGGCACTGCGGACACCGCTGCGGCGTATTGGCCAGCCC
This sequence comes from Brevibacillus sp. TJ4, assembly GCF_044627595.2. Lineage (NCBI taxonomy): Bacteria > Bacillati > Bacillota > Bacilli > Caryophanales > Paenibacillaceae > Brevibacillus > Brevibacillus sp. TJ4. The sequence continues at coordinate 1,597,267 of NZ_CP185865.1, forward strand.
CATGAAGTAGCCAATGCCGTCGCCTTCCTCGTCTCGGATCAGGCAAGCTATATCAATGGAGCCGTTTTGGATGTCAACGGCGGGAGCCTGATGCTGTAGCGAATATCATACGTATAGCCGACACGACAGTGGCTGCTCCGGGCGACAGGTTCGCCGGGCAGACCGCTGTTGTCTTTTTTGTGCAGGTTTGACAATCAACTTATTACATTATAATATTACCAAATGATAGGGTATCGGGCTTTTCTCCGCCCAGAAAATGAATGGCGCGTATTTTGGAACCACGATGACGCTCGTCCGTCATTACGATAGATCAGCCTGTCCATCGTCAAAACATTCCGACAGAAAAAGGAGCCTCTGTATGTCACTACAAAACCTAAGCGACCAGTTACTGCATGAGTTGGGTCGTCAGATCGTTCATGGCGTCTTGCAGCCGGGGCAATCGCTCCCCAAGGTGGAAGACCTCAGTGCCATGAAAGGAGTAAGCCGTACCGTTGTACGTGAGGTGTTAAAAAGTTTGGCTGCACGCCGGCTCATTGAATCGACGACAAAAATTGGCACAAGAGTCTGTCCGCGCTCGAATTGGCAATGGTGGGACCGGGATGTCCTGACCTGGGCATCCGAAGTCGAGGACAACCACGCGTTTTTGACGAATCTGACGGAGGTCAGACTGGCGCTGGAGCCAGCCGCGATGGAATTGGCTGCGCGCAATGCGACGGAGCAGGACATTCAGCATATCCAGGAATGTTTTGAGCGGCTGCAAGCCTCGCTTGACGATGAAGAAGAGTGGGTGAAGGCCGACTACGACTTCCATCTCAGCTTGATCCAGGCGTCCAACAACGAACTGATCATCAGCTTGCTGCAGACGTTGCGGCTGGCGCTGGAGCGAAGCCGCCATACGACCTTTCATGCCATCAGGCAAAGTCCGGCAGAGCCTTTTCCAGGACCGAATGAAGAGATTCTGGATCGGCACAGGGCGGTCATGCAGGCGATCTGTGACAAGGACGGGGCGCTTGCCCGCCAAAAAATGTACGAACTGCTCACCCGCGTCTCCCAGTTGATCACGACGAATCAGCAAGGAAAAACGAAGAAAAGCAAATACTAGGCCTGTCTCCCCCTCCCTCTGCTGGCAGTATCCGCCAACCGGAGGGTATTTTGTTGCTGTTGATAAAACAGCAACAGCGGCATATAATAAGAACATAAGTTCGCTTGTAAAGAAGGGGAGCATATGCCAAGCAAAAAGGATGATCTGTTCGCCTCGATGCGTTTTGTCTTGCCCGAGCAAAAAGAGGCCTACCTGGAGTATGTGGCGGATTTGCAATTGATCCCGCAGCCTCTGCTGGAAGCCGATGAGATCGAGGAAATCCAGCAGACGATCCGCGAGAGCATCCATTTCGGCCAGGCGATTCGCGTGAGCTGGTGGAGACGGACAAAGGGTGAGCTCGGCGTCGCCGAAGAAGCGTGGGGCTGGGTGCGCAAAATCGATCCCTACCAGGGGCAAATCAAGCTGGTCCATGACGAAGAGGTGCACTGGATCAAGCTGGATCAACTGCTGCGGGTACAGACCGTCTAGGCAGCCGTCAAGAAAATACTGGACACCGCCTCATTTTGCCGGGGCAAGCCGCAAAAAACAACGTGCCGCGGTGAAAGTGCCCCGCGCGATCACGAGGCGCCATGAGGAAAGCAAAAATTGAACAAAATCAGCGCTTTTTCGCGTAATCCGGCTTACTGTGGATTTTGCCGGAAAGGGTGTTTCCTTGTATCGTTAGGGTATCTTTTTCATACAGATAGCTGATGATAGGACAAAGGAGATTGTACATGCTCGCACAGGAAATGGGTGTCATTTTCACCAAGCACGCCGATTTGATTACTTCCAAATGCTGGGCGGAATTTTTGCGACAACTGGAAGGCAAAGGGTTGTACTTGGTCATTGAGACGGATACGGTGGGACGGGTGATGAGTCCGTTGGGCGGTCTGATGCCGATGCCGTCAAAAGAAGAGACGCTCCATATTATGACCGAAGACGATTTGCGGCAGCGGGGATTGCCGCCGGGACACCACATCGTAAACCGACGTACAGAAAAGAACGGCATCTCGTAAGCGACTGTGATGCCACACGAATAAACCCCCTCTCGCAAAAAACGTGCGCGGAGGGGGTTTTTGTCGTGTTTGCGGGATCAGGACGGCCCGCTTTTTGTGTCAGGAAAAGACGTTACTCATTGACGACGAAGCGCACCCGCGTGCCATCCGGGTAATCCTCCAGTTGATTGGAGACCCATGCTCCGGCCCCCCGGTTGTCGGAGGGATCGATATAGGAGACGCTTGCGCCTTCTCCTCCTTCCGCACACATCGCCATCGGCCACTCGTCACGGTCATAACCGGGTTTGGTCGGGATGCCGCGCAGCGATTCATCGCGGTTTTCTTCGGCTCCGCTGCGGTCGATTGTGCATACTTCAGAATGACCCTTGGCAATCGCTTCGCGAATATGCGCGGCTGTCTCGGGATAGCGGTCAGCCGGGAATTCGAGCAGCAGCTCGGCCGTTGCCGCAGGAACATCCTGTAGGGGCGGCTGTTCCTGGCCAAACAGGTAGGAACAGATGGCGATCACGACAGCGATCAGGAAGACGAGCAGTTTGTTCGGTTGTTGTTTTCGCTTCTTTCGTTTCTTGCGCACGATTCGGTTCTCCTTATGTCCAACACAGTTGAAAATATTTTAGCTACTTTTTCCAATTATACGCAATTCGACAGCAGATGATCAAACTTTTCCTGTCGAGGAAGGAATATGACGGGCACGAGACAAATAAGAACAAGATGATCCCGGAACGCGTGACCGGAGGCTGGAGAAAAGGGGCGTAAGGATGAGCACAACGATTTTTACAAACGGCAAGATTTACACGGGGGACCCGGACCATCTGTTTGTGCAAGCAGTGGTCGTCAAGGATGGGCTGGTGCACGATCTGGGCAGCGATGCCGACATGCGGCTGCAATGGGGGAGAAGCGATGCCACGATCATCGACCTGCAAGGCCGGACGGCCACAGCCGGACTGATCGACAGCCATCTTCACCTGGGCTGGCTGGGAATGTCGTTTTTGCATTTGGACTTGCGGCAGGCAAGGTCAAAGGATGAGATGCTGGGGCTGATCAAGCAAAAGGCGGATGAGACGGCACCTGGAGAGTGGATCGTCGGGTTTGGCTGGGACGAAAATCTGTTCAAAGACGGACGGATTCCGACGATCGAGGAGCTGGACCGCGTGGCACCGCACTGTCCGATCAAGCTGTCACGCATTTGCGGACATGCCAACCTGGTGAACAGCAAAACCTTTGAAGTGATTGGCTACCATGAGGGAATCGCAGTGCCTGCCGGCGGCGTCGTCGAGCTCGATCCGGCGACCGGCAAACCGACGGGAATGTTGCTGGAAACAGCCTCCAACCTGGTCAAGCCGCACATCCCCAAACCGGACTACGACAAGCACAAGAACGCACTGCGCCACTCTATCCGCTATGCGCTGGAGCACGGGCTGACCGGGGCGCACACCGAAGATTTGCGGGAACTGGGTGGGCTTGCGAGAACCTACCGGCTCTACGACGAGCTGATCAACCAGGAGGGCCTGGCGCTGCGCTGCAATTTGCTCGTCTTTTACCAGTTTATGGACGAACTGCGCGAACTGAACATGAGAGCCGGCTACGGCAACAGCCATGTGCAGGTTGGCGCAGTAAAAATCTTTGCCGACGGCGCACTCGGACGGCGCACCGCGTACTTGTCTGCCCCCTATGCCGACGATCCTGCAACCAGCGGCTATCCGGTACACGAGCAGGAGGAGCTGACCGAGATCGTCAGAGGGGCGCGCAGCCTGGACATGCCGATCGCGGTTCATACGATTGGCGACAAGGCGCTGGAGATGGTGCTGGACAGCCTGGACCAGTTTCCGGCGGTGGCGTATCGCGACCGGCTGATCCACACGCAAATCGTCCGTCCCGATCTGCTGGAGCGTTTGCAGCATCCGAACAGAATCGCGGATATCCAGCCGCGCTTTTTGGCTGGCGACTTCCCTTGGGTGATCGACAGGGTGGGAGAAGAGCGTATCCGCTATTCCTATATCTGGAAGACGATGATGAAGCAGGGGATCATTTGCGCGGGAGGCTCGGACACGCCTGTCGAGCCGATCGATCCGCTTCTCGGGATTCACGCAGCGGTGACGCGCAAGGCTCCGGGCGAGGACCACGCCGGCTATATGCCCGAAGAAAAGCTGACGATGGAAGAAGCGATCCAGTTGTTTACGCTCGGAGGAGCGACCGTAACCAACGAAGACCACGTGAAAGGAACGCTGACTCGCGGGAAGTTTGCCGATATGACGGTCTATTCCCACGATTTGTTTACGATGGACCCGGATGAGCTGTTGGAGACAAAAGCGATGATGACGGTAATTGGCGGTAAGGTCTGCTTCAGCAGATAAGCGGCGAGTCCCCAGGCACGGCGGGGACGACATACAGAAAGTCCGGCTCTTGTGACGAGAGCCGGACTTGTTTGTTTTCCAGACACAATAGCTGCTAGACAGGCATGTTTTCCCTGGAGGCGGGCGGGATTTCCCGGCGCTTTTTGTGCGGCAGCCACCGGCTTCCATCCAGCTCGGCGATCAGCAGGCCGACGAGCACCAGCGCTGCCCCGATATATCCGCGCAAAGAAAGCATCTCGCCAAAGACGAGAAAGGCAAAGACAGCGGCGAACACAGGCTCCATGGAAAAAATGACCGCGGTATGGCTGGCGCTGGTGTAACGCTGTGCTACCGTCTGGACGATAAAGCCGATCGCGCTGCACAAGATCCCCAGGGCGAGAACAGCGACCCAGGCCACACCGCTTTCTGGCAACCGCGGCGTTTCCAGCAGGAAAGAAAACAGCAAGGCGAACACAGCGGTGAAGCCGAGCTGGTAGACTCCGAGCTGGAGGGGATCGCTATGGCCTGCCCACCTGCCAGTGACGAGGATGTGACTGGCGTAAAACAGGGCGCCAGCGATACACAAGGCATCTCCTTCGCTCATTTGCAGGCTGCTGGAGAGTGTCATCAGGGCGATTCCCAGCAATGCGGTACAGGCTCCGGCAAAGACGCGGGCAGGCGGTTTGGCACCGAGGAAAACGGAGAGCAGGGGGACAAAGATGACCGTCAGACTGACCAAAAAGCCAGCCTGCGACGCAGTCGTGCTTTTGATCCCGGTCGTAATCGTAGCGAACACGCCAAACAACAGGCCGCCCAATACAAACGCCTGGAGGAGCGTCTTGCCTTCCGGTCGTTTGATCCGTGGGTACAAAAGCGGGAAGGCGAGAAAAAAAGCGAGCAAAAATCGCAAGGCAATCAGATTGAACGGCTCCAAGTCGCCGAGTCCCAGCTGCATGAAGACGTAGGAAGACCCCCAGAATAGGGTGACGACAAGCATGGCGAGATCAGCTTTTAGCTGCGGTTTCATAGACACTCTCCTGTTCGTGCATGGGCTGCAAGCGGGCGGGCAAAGTGCTTGCTACGTTGACTAGTATACGGCTATGATGTGAATAAGAAAAATGAATGTTTATGATGATTTGCATGAATCAAATTCATGGTGGGGTGACGAGGGTGAGTCTGCACAAATACGCCATTTTTGCGACGGTGGTAGAGTCGGGCAGCTTGACGAGGGCTTCCGAGCAGCTTGGATTGACGCAATCTGCGGTCAGCCATGCCTTAAGTAGCCTGGAGCAGGAGTTTGGCTTCTCGATCCTGATGCGCAGCCGTTCGGGGGTGCGCGTCACCAGCAACGGAGAGCGAGTGCTCGCCTACATGCGCGAGATGCTGCGCTTGCAGGAGCAGATGCAGCAGGATGTAGCGGCGATCAACGGCTTGCAGACAGGGAATGTGCGGATCGGCACCTTTACCAGCGTGTCCACACAATGGCTTCCGGGTATCCTCAAAGCGTTCCAGGATCGCTATCCGGGAGTGGAGGTGACATTGTGCGAAGGCTACTACGACGAGATCGAAGAGTGGGTGTGCGGTGGAGAAGTCGATGTAGGCTTTGTCTCCCTGCCCACGGCTGTCGCCTGTGATTGCCAGCCGCTGAAAAAAGACCGCATGCTCCTGCTCGTCTCCTCCGACCATCCGCTGGCTGAGCAGGAGGAGGTACATGTCGAGCAATTGGCAGAGGAGCCGTTTATTATGCCGACTGTCGGCTGCGACAACGAGATTCGCCGGATTCTCCATGCTCACAAGCTGGAGCCGCGCGTCAAATTCGAGCTGGGCGACGATCACGCAATAATCGCCATGGTGGCAAACGGACTTGGGGTGAGCATTCTTCCAGAGATGATCCTGTTTCGCCTGCCTGCCTCGATCCGTGCGATTCCGCTATCCGGCGATCACTATCGTACGATTGGACTGGCCACGGCTTCCAGGGAGCAGCTGTCGCCCGCAGCGTCACGCTTTTTCGCCCAGGTACAGGAGTGGGTCAGCACTGCTGTCGATTGATCAGAGGGACGACTGTCCGGAGTAGTCGGCAGATGCTTTGTTCGCTCTGGCAAAAGGCAGATAGAGCAGCAAAAACACGGCCAGCGCCACTCCTTCCAGGGAAAGCAGGTACCAGGGATAATCCCCCAGATAGTCCAGCAGGCTTGGATTCTCTGGTTTGTGCGAGACAAACATGTAGTTTCCCCCGCTCCACTTGTTCACAGGCAGTACAATCAACAAGAGCAGGTTGAGAAAAGCTATCGACTTCCAGACAGAACACAGCCTCGGACGATACCCTTCCACCCAGGTCATGTACAAGCACGCCCAGAGAATCGCCGAATGGGCCAAGAAAAAATGAAAGAAGCGAAAGTGGGCAAACGGGTATGCCAGCTCCGGTGTCAGCATGGCTTGTGCGGCTCCGCCCAGTCCGGTAAAAAATGCAATTTCATAGACGGCAAAGCTCTTGCTACAGAGCATGATCACACAAAGGAGCAGCGAGATACTGCACAATTGCAGCGGCAGGCTGTGCGCGACCGACCATGTGTCCGTCCAGACACTCCAAAGCTGAAAGCTGACCTCCGTCAAGAGCAGCAGGCAAGCAAGCATGTAGCGAAAGACTCTTTTGGCAGTTTCAGAGTACCAAGAATGTCGATATGCATAGAGAAGTATGGTGGACGCTGAAAAGAGCAGCAAAACCAGCACATGGGAGGTGGAAAACAGACGGAATGGTTCTATGTAAGTAGGGGAAAAGAACGATTCGAGCATGACAGCCTCCTAAAAAATGGTGGGTTTAAATTCACAGAATTTTAACATAAAACGGAGTTATACATATAATGATACAGTTATAATAAATACAGATAGAGAAAAAAGAATGCACAACAGGGAAGGAGAGACGAACATGAACTTGGTTCTCACGGAGAGACTCTGCAAATCATGCCAAATTCGCCTTACCGAATTTGAAATAGAAAATAACGACGGTTTGTGCATGGAATGCTATAAGGACAGCAAGACAGAAGAACAAGAATAATAATGGATTCGGACGGCAGTCTTTCCCAAGGGAAGCTGCCGTTTTCATTTTGCCAAAACGCCCACGCTTTTTTTTTGCTCTTGAAAATCGTCCGACACTTTACTAAAGTAAATAACTAACAGAGTAACGTGTTACCAAAGTAAAATTCACCGGGGGGCAAACGAACGTGAGCAAGCAGTTGGCGATTATTGGAAGCAGCGGAGGGAATTTATACAATCTCGGGGGAAAAGACCCGATACGGTTGTTGGGCGAGATTGTCACGCAAGCAGACTCCGCCGGAATACAGATTGCGGCAATTCAGTATATTGCGGCAAAAGGCTCGATGGATATGGCCAACGAGGAGACACAGGCCCAGGTATACGCATGGGACGGCAACAAGCCGGTCGTCGTCCACGAGGGCAATCTGGCGTCGTGCAATCAGTTTGCTGCCGGTCTGGATGAAGAAATCGCGGCGCAGATTCGGGCTGGGCAGATCGATGGGCTGATCGCGATGAGCGCCGATCCTGACGGAATTAACGCTCAAGCAGTACAAGCAGCGGTGGAGAAGCAGGTGCCGATTGCCGGAACCGGCGGAACGTCGATGGCGTCGATCGGCGCAAAGGGGGCAAACCTGATCCTTGCGTCTGGTACGACGGGTACGACGAATCGCACGAGGGCGATCAGTTTTTTCACTGCATTTAGCAAACAGTGGAATCTCTCCTATCGTCCGCAGATCGGGGATGCAAAAGCCGCAGGACAGGCCTCCGCGGCGAACCCGTGGAAGCGAATCCAGATTCGCGGGATTATGATGGCGTCACTGCCTGGCTTTATCGCCCTGGCGCTGATTCTCGCGCTGAGCAAAATTCCCGGGTTGGAGATGCTCAGCGGGGTGTTTGACATATTAATCAAAGCCTTGCCGGTCGTCATCGCTGTCGTGGCAGCCAAGCAGGTGTCGGAAATGGAGGAAGTGTCGCTCGTAGCTGGCATCCTCGCGGGTGTGCTGTCAGTAGACGGAGGGATCATCGGCGGGATGCTCGGCGGGATCGGCGCAGGGCTGCTGGTCAACCTGCTGTTTCGCAAATGCATCGAATGGCGCTTTCCGACCACGACTGTCAATATTATTGCCGGGGGCGTATCGGGTCTGGTCTCCGGTTTGATCGTCTACTACTTGCTCGCTCCGATCGCCTTGCAGGCAGGGGAGTGGGTAAAGCTCTTGATCGAGGGAGCGGTCGCCTTTAACCCCGTGCTCGCCGGACTGATCGCCGGGCTGCTGATCTGGCCTGCGATTATCGGCGGGGTTTACCACGCGGCGATTTTGCCGATCGTGCTGCTTGAGATGGAGAGAACCGGAAACAGTTTTCTGGGCGCTGTGGACATGGTCGGCCTGGTCATGGTTTCCGCAGGCATTACCTTGGCCAATATCGTCTCGCCACGGGAAAAGAGCGAAGCGACGCTGGCAACACCCGGATTCCTCATCAACATGGGTTTCGGTACTTTTGTCGAAGCGGCGTATCCGTTCATGTTTTCGAATAAAATCGTGTTTGCGGGAGCGATCCTCTCTTCCGGTATTGCCGGGATGATGGTCGGCCTGTTTGACGTGCGGGGTACCGCCTATGTACCTTCGATCATGGCGCCTTTGCTCTCCAACAACCTGCTCGGCTTTATCATCGCGATGGCAAGCGGACTTGTCTGCTCCTTCCTGATTACGTTGATCGCCAATAACATCGCCAAAAGAAAAGCGGTGTAAAGCGCCTGCAAAAGCAACAGCCCCCTGATCCAAAACGGTCGGGGGGCTGTTTTTGTCCAGAACAGCTTACTGCTCAGGCAGCGGAATGACCAGTTCGTGCTGTCGGCTGCCGTCTTTGGCGCTTTCTTCAAACAGGACGAGCAAGAGCGTGGAGTTGGGTTCTGCTTTTTTCACGTTGATCGTATGCGTAAAGTCGCCCCATTCCGGTGCGCCGGCAGAAGTTTGCACAGTCCCCTCTGCCAATTCATTGTGGCCGTCTTCTACGACGTACTGAAAGACGCCTTCAAACACTTTTGCCTGTCCTTTCAGCTCAAACGCATCTTCTGCAGTCTTGCGTACCGTTACTTTTTGAAAGATTTCATTGCCATACGCCATTCCCGTCTCTGTATCGGGATCTTCAGCATTCTGATCCGGCTCCTGCGTCGGGGCAGGTGCTTCTGTCGATGGCTCGGCAGGTGTTGGCGTGCCGGTTACAGGTGGCTCTTGTACGCCCGGCTGGTCGACTGGTTCCTCCGGGCTGCTCGAACATCCGTACAACAGAACTCCAGTCAACAGAATTAGAAAGTATTTTCTCATGGCGATCCCCCGTTCAAGTTGGTGGTTGGAATATGCCGTTCTTTCCGTTATGACGTGAAAATGAAGAAGAAGTTACAAGAAAAGGCGTTTTTCTGATTTTCTGTGGTAGAATGGTGGTGAATGCTACCATCACTACGAAGAAAGCTGGTCGAACTATATGGAACAACAAGCGTTTCGTGTCGAAAAGGATTTTCTCGGTGAAAAGGAGATTCCGGTTAATGCGTATTACGGTGTACAAACCATGCGTGCGATGGAGAACTTCCCGATTACTGGCTACCGACTCCACTCTTCGCTGATCGTTGCCATGGCAATGGTGAAAAAGGCGGCAGCACTGGCCAACATGGAAGTATCCCGCTTGAATCCGCGCTTGGGCAACGCAATTGTAAGCGCTGCAGAGGAAATTATCGAAGGAAAATGGCATGATCAGTTCATCGTCGATCCGATCCAGGGAGGAGCGGGAACGTCGATCAACATGAATGCCAACGAAGTGATAGCCAATCGCGGACTGGAGCTGTTGGGAGAGAAGAAAGGCGACTACTTCCACCTCAGCCCCAATACGCACGTCAATATGTCGCAATCTACGAATGACGCATTTCCTACAGCGATCCACATTGCGACCTTGACCCAATTGGACAAGCTGCTCGTGACTATGGAAACGATGCGCGATGCCTTTGGGCGCAAGGCGCAGGAATTTGACGACGTGATCAAAATGGGCCGGACGCACTTGCAGGACGCAGTGCCAATCCGTCTCGGCCAGGAATTTGAGGCGTATCGCAGGGTACTCGATCGCGACATCAAACGGATTTCCCAATCCCGCCAACATCTGTACGAGATCAACATGGGTGCGACTGCGGTGGGAACCGGATTGAACGCGGACCCGCGCTACATCGAGGTCGTCGTCAGCAAATTGGCGGAAATCAGCGGACAGCCGCTGACGAGAGCCGAGCATCTCGTCGATGCCACGCAAAACACGGACGCCTATACCGAGGTGTCGGCGGCGCTCAAGGTATGCATGATGAACATGTCCAAAATCGCCAACGACCTGCGACTGATGGCATCCGGACCGCGCGCCGGACTGGGAGAAATCTCGCTGCCCGCCCGCCAGCCGGGGTCGTCGATCATGCCGGGGAAAGTAAATCCGGTCATGGCCGAAGTAATCAATCAGGTGGCGTTCCAGGTAATTGGAAACGACCATACCATCTGCCTGGCTTCGGAGGCAGGGCAACTGGAACTGAATGTCATGGAGCCGGTACTCGTCTTCAATCTGCTGCAATCGATCAGCATTATGGACAATGGCTTTAGAGCCTTTACCCAATACTGCCTGGTCGGCATCGAAGCCAACCGCGAGCGGATGAAGGAGTACGTGGAAAAAAGCGTCGGCGTCATTACGGCAGTCAACCCGCACCTGGGTTATGAGACAGCCGCACGAATCGCCCGGGAAGCGATCCTGACGGGCAAATCCGTGCGCGAGCTGTGCTTGCAGTACAACGTCCTGACGGAAGAAGAGCTCGACCTGATCCTCGATCCATACGAGATGACGCATCCCGGGATCGCCGGAGCGACCTTGCTCGAACGACCATAATCGATAAAAACTCCTGCTCTTGCTTCGTCAAGATCGCGGGAGTTTTTTTGTTCAGCGGTCAAAACGGGATGCCGCGAATACGCGATTGCCCATCCGAGCCGAGCCCAGGCGTTTTGTAGCGGCTACCCGATTACCCGAGCGGCAAGGAAGGCTGTTGCCCGGGAAGCTCCTCCAGGCTTTTAAAGACATATCCTTGGCGATGCGCCTCGTCGATGAACGATCCGAGCGCCTCCGTATTGTCCCTGGAGATGGAGTGAAGCAGGATGACGGCTCCGGGATGGAGTTGGGAGACGAGGTTGTCATAGGCATACTTCTTGCCCTTTTGCCTGTTGACGTCCCAGTCCTTGTAGGCGATGGACCAGAAGACATTGGTGTAGCCAAGCTCCTTGGTTACGCCCAGCATGCGATCGCTGAAAATGCCGCGAGGAGGGCGCATGAATTTCATCTCATGCTGTCCGGTCGCTTGCGCTACGGCATCTTTGACCTTGTCGAGCTCTGCCCTGATCTTTTCGTTGGAGATCGTCGTCATGTCAGGGTGACTCCAGGAGTGATTGCCGATGAGATGCCCTTCAGTCACCATGCGCTTCAAAAGCTCTGGCTGTTCCCGAGCAAAATGCCCGGTTACGAAGAAAATAGCAGGCACCCCTTTGGCTTTCAACGTATCGAGGATTTTCGGCGTAAAGCCGTTTTCATAGCCGTTGTCGAAGGTCAGATACAGCACTTTTTGCGAGGTATCTCCGAGAAAAACAGCTCCGTGCCGTTCGACAATTTGCTTGAAGCCCTCTTCGTCAATAGAGGGAAGTTTGCCGTTTTTGCTTTTTTTAAACCCGAAATGATAGGGATGATCAGAATAGGCAGCCCCGGCCTGAAGCGGCAATGTCCACAACAGGATGAAACTGCACAGTAGAATGGCTACTCGTGTACGCATGTGACCCCCTCCTACTCGTTATGTGTTGCCTCTTTATACTTGCTTGTTAGAAGTGTGTCCAACCATTTTCCGTTTATGTGTTTTTCGCGCCAGATTGCTAATCGTCTATTTTGATATAAAAGGGGAAAAGTGTGTACTAATCTATGATTGCGAGGGGACACCGGCTTATACGAGAAGCAAGATTTGATCATATAGTACTAAAGTCAACGGAGTACCGCTGACAAAAGAGGGAATATAACTGGTGCCGGAGGTGTGAGTGAATGGGGAACAACTGGCTGTTGCGGCTGAGACAGATCGTTGAAGGAGACGAAGAAATCGAGGAAATGGAAGTAAAGGTAGAGTACGAAGACGGCAGCAAACGAAAATGGACATTTGCAGAAGACGGGGTACTCATAGAAGAAGATATTGACGAGGAAGACGACGAGGACGACGAAGGCGACGAAGAAGACGAAGACGGGGATGACGAAGAGGTCGAAGCAGATAGCGACGACGAAGAAGAAGACGACGACTAATTATTTGCTAATAGTATAGTCCGGTAAAAAGATGCGTGTGACTGCGCATCTTTTTCATTTTGCTAGGGGCGCGTCTTGCAATGGAAGCCAGGAAAATCTTTGAAACCACTGGCTATTTGTCCGTTTCATGTCATTGCTTGAACGAATAGAGTACTACAAATGATTTCATTGCTTTATCGCTCTAGCACTGCAAGATGGGGGGAAGGAAATGGAAGAAGAATACCAGATAAAACCGTGGGCTACCCCGACGATGCTGAACCAGGGCGGCAAGCTATCGACTGGGATCTGCAGGTGCCGCCGGAAATTGACCAACTAGCAGAAATCGTCATGCAACAGTACGAAATGAGAGTCAGCGGTCGCACGCTGATTACCTCAAAGCCGGACAAGGGCGGGGCCATCTGGCAGATCGAGACGGACAAGGGAGCACGCAGTCTGAAATTGCTGCATCGGAATCCAGAGCGCAGCTTGTTTAGTGTCGGTTTGCAAGACTATGTCGTCAAACAGGGGGCGAGGGTACCGGCGCTCATTCCCGCAAAAGATGGGAAACTATTTGTCGAAAAGGGTGGCAAGTTGTGGATCGTCACCGACTGGATTGTCCTGGAGCCAGCGACAAAGGTAGATTTGAGCGGTGCACAGGAGCTATGTTATGGGCTGGGCGAATTTCACCGTCACACCAAAGGGTACATTCCCCCGGTGGGTGCAAAAAACTCGTCCCGGCTGTACCGCTGGCCAAATCACTATCAGAAAATCATCAAGAAAATCGGATGGATGCGGGAACTCGCCTCTGCTTATCGTGATACGCAAGCAAGCGCTGCCATTCTCGAAGTGGCCGATCGCTATGAAACCCAGGCGAAGGAAGCGCTGACACGTTTGCAGCAATCGGCGTATCCGCAGATGGTCGCGATGGGTGAGCCTTACTGGGGGCTCGTGCATCAGGATTACGGCTGGTCCAACGGCCAGAAGGGACCCGGCGGACTTTGGGTGATTGACCTCGACGGCGTCTCCTATGACCTGCCCTTCCGCGACCTGCGAAAGCTCATTACCAGCACGATGGACGATATGGGAGTGTGGGATCTTGACTGGATTCGCGGGATGATCGACGCCTATCATCAAGCCAATCCCCTTGATCTGGAATCGTACGAAGTACTGTTGATCGACATGGCGATGCCGAATGAATTTTACAAGCATTTAAAGGAAATGTTTTTCGATCCGGTCACCTTTCTCAATACCGAAGCGACTGCCATCCTGCAGCGCGTTGTCGCTACCGACGAGACCAAGTACCAGGCGCTGTCGGAGTTGGAGCGTGACAAGGCGAAGTATAAGCATGGAAACTACTCCCCGCTTGCGGTTCCAGCCCCCGCGAAAAAAGAATCCGCAGCCAGTGGTGCAAAGGACAGCAAATGGACGCTGGTTCCCGGAACTGGCAAGCAGAAGTCACTAAGCGAAACTTCCAGTCCTGCGAAACAGCCACGTCCCGCCAGAAAAGCAGAAGAACCGGTCGCAGCTGCATTTGCCTCACCCCCTGAAGAAGACAAGCAAACAGCGCAGAAACCGTTCAAGCAGCGCGTGATTGAAACGATTGAAGATCTGATTGCACAAACCAAAAGCAACTATCGCCAAAAACGTATCAATATCATTGATCTGCTTCCCTACACCAGGAAAAACACGGATAGGACCACGAAAAGCCGGACTCCCAGCAAAAAATCCGAAGAAACAGTGAAAATCCAGACTGCCAGCAAAAAATCCGAAGAAACAGCGAAAATCCAGACTGCCAGCAAAAAATCCGAAAACACTGCGAAAAGCCGGACTGCCAGCACGGCGATGCAAATGTGGAAACAATCCAGTCCAATGGAGTCACAAACAGGTGATGTGCTGACCGCCGCTACAGAAACCGCGCAAAAACAAAGAAACAAGGTTGCCAAAAGCAAACGACCGATAGCAAGTGCGCGAACAGAGAAACGGGAAAAACGGGTTGCTACCGCCAAAAAAGCCAGCAGGACTGCTGCTTCCCGCCGGCGCAATGGCTCCAACAAGCTGTCTGCCCCCCGGCTTCGGAACAAGAAGCATCCTGTTCGGAAGCGATCTGCCGCACGTGGCAGGAAAAAGCCGGGTGGTTCGCGATGAACCCTGTTCAGGAAAGGGGGAAATGATACGATGAAAATAGCGATGATCTGTACGGAAAAACTGCCTGTTCCTCCAGTCCGGGGAGGTGCCATCCAAACTTACATTGCCGGAATCCTTGGCTATCTGTCCAGGTTCTACGATCTGACTGTGATCGGAACGGCAGATCCGTCGCTGGCGAACGATGAGTACGTAGACAAAGTCCGCTACGTCCGGGTAGAAGGACATGGCATTTTTGATACGTACGCCCACGAGGTCATTCAGTTTTTGCGCAGCCATACGTTTGACATTATCCACGTTTTCAACAGGCCGCGCCTGATTCCGCTGATCCGGGAAGTCTGCCCCCATGCGCGAATCATTGCCAGCATGCACAATGACATGTTTGACCCAAGCAAAATTAGCGGGGAGCAAGCCGAGCTGGCGATCTCCCAATTGGATCGCATTGTCACCATAAGCGGGTACGTAGGGCGCGTCATCGCCTCACTCTATCCGCAAGCAGAAGGAAAATTGCGCACGATCTACTCTGGGGTTGACCTGCAACGGTTTGTTCCCTGGGGGAATTCTTCCAGTGCCAGGCAGGTTCGTCAATCGATGAGACGCCAGTACGAGCTCGACGGCAAGCAGGTCATTCTCTTTGTCGGTCGGCTGACACCGAAAAAGGGAGCGGATATTCTCGTTCGGGCAATGGGAGAGCTTAGCAAGAAACACAGCAACATCGCCCTCGTACTGGTGGGCGGAGCCTGGTACGGCGTAGACAAGGTCAGTGACTATGTAGCGTATGTCCGCGCGTTGTCCGAACGGTCTCCTGTTCCCGTCGTCACGACCGGGTACGTACCGGCTGATCAGATTCACCACTGGTTCTGGGCGGGAGACATCTTTGTTTGTCCTTCGCAATGGGAAGAACCGCTTGCTCGCGTCCACTATGAAGCGATGGCTGCAGGGTTGCCTTTTGTCACGACCAAAAGAGGCGGCAACGCAGAGGTGATCATCAATGGCAATGGTTTGCTGGTGGAACAGCCGGAGGACTTGCTGTCCTTTGCCCGTCAATTAGACAGACTGCTGTCAAACCGTGACTTGCAGCGTCAAATGGGAAGGGCGGGAAGGACTTTAGCAGAGGAGAGCTTCACATGGGAACGAGTTGCCCGGGAAGTGCGGTCCGTCTGGGAAGAAAAAGATTTGTAAATAGGCACGATCGAAACATGAATCGGATGCCCGCTTTCCAACAGGAGGGTGGGCAAATGCTTTGTAACCTGGTCAAAGCAGCGCAAACGCGGCGAACTGGCATTGCGGCCGATTAGGAAAGCAGCGGGCTGGGCAGGTGCGGGACAAGCCCGGCAATGCGATTGAGCGGGTAGATGACTCTTGTACTGGCAGACTCAGGCGTCCGGGGAATTTCCAGCTCCACAATTCCTTCGTCCACCCGTACCAATGATCCGACTCGGTAACGGCGGCTGTCTTCTCCCATCGCCGGGAGGAGGAGCTCGACGGTTTGCTTTTGTTTCAGACATTTCAGCAGCTCTTTGCGCAGACCCTGCACACTTGCTTCATCCGGATGATCATCCGCTTCGACATCGACATGGACGACAGGAGCGGGGAGTACGAGCGGCTCTGGAGCTTGCACATGGACCGTCGGCGCCTCTACCTGAACGGAGGGCGGAGATTGGGCGAACCTGAGCCGAGGTGCTGGGGTTCTTACGTGAATACGCGGTGGTCGGACTTGTACCCGAACAATCTGTGGGGACAGTTGACCCCGCCAACGCTTTCGTGCCGTACTGCGTTTATGGCGCAGGCTGGAGGCTGACTGTTTGCTTCCTTTCACGCCACAACACCTCCTTTTGTACACATGGTTCATCATATTCAACAGCACTTCCCCAGGCAATGGACAGATAACTTTAATATGGATTGTTTTGCCAGCGGCTACTTTTCCGCCAGTGCCAGGCGCAGCCCAATTGCGGCATACAGGACTGCTTTGCCGTAATTGACGTACTTGCCCACTTTCGGTCGGGCCATCAGCTTGCTGCCGACCTGCCCCGCAAAGAGAGCCACCAGCGAGAAGACGACAATGGCCTGGACCATAAAAATGACGCCGAGCAGCATCATCTGCAGCGGCTCATTTCCCGTGCCGTGCGTGACGAATTGCGGCAGCAGGGCGAGGAAAAACAAAGAGACTTTCGGATTGAGAATGTTCATCAAAACTCCCGTGCGATAGAGCTGAATCCCTTTTTGCCGGACAGGCGCTGCTGCCGTCAAAGGGGTCGCGCCGTCGCGTATCGCTTGGTAGGCGAGGTACAGAAGATACAGTGCTCCCGCGTACTTGATCAATTGAAATGCAAAGGCGGAGTTGTAAAGTACGGCGGTGATGCCGAGCGCAGCTGCCAGGGTGTGGACGATGACGCCGCTTGCCAGACCAAGGGCGGTGAGGATGCCCGCCTTTCGTCCGTTGGATATGCTTTGTGCGATCACAAACAAAATATCCGGTCCTGGCGCGAGCGTGAGCAGTACAGCGACAGCCAAAAAAGAAAGCGTAAGTGACAAGTCCATCAGCGCACCTCCATCATTTTTCCAAATTGTTCATTGTTCATATCGTAGGGCAACCGCCTCTCGGTCGTCCAGCAGGAACTGGTCGTAATTTACTAAAACCGAGTTAATTTTTCAAAAAGAAGGAAAATCGTGTATAATGGTCGGGTAGTTTACTTTTGAGATGGAGGTTTCTGCATGAATCAGCGTCCGTTTACTCCGATGGGAGTCGGAAAGCTTCTGGATCAAAGTTTTTCCTTATACCGTTCTCATTTTGGCATTTTTGTCTTGCTTGCCCTGCTTTGGATGGGGCCAGTTTTGCTGTTGCAGGACCTTACGCTGAATGACGTTACGAGAATGCCGCTGCTCTATCAGGATACAGAGAGCGAGGATGCCTGGGAAGCACTGGCTGAGAAGCTGATTGCTTCTGACGAAGTGCTGACAGATAGCATCGTGATGATTTTTGTCTATCTGCTTCTCGTCGTGCCGATTATGAGTCTGGTATCGTATCCACAGTTGCTCAGTGCCACCTTTTTCGTCGCCAAAGGGGCGATTGAAGGAGAGAGTGTCCGCTTTGGCCAGGCAGTGAAACAGTCCCTGCGCCGTTTTTGGCCTCTGGTCGGAAGTACAGTGCTCTACATGCTCATCGCAATCGGGATCGTACTCGCCTATATGGCGTTATGTGGCTTGATCGCTTTTTTGTTTATATGGAGCAACAGCGGTGCCGATCCGTTTGCGTATGCAACCGAAAGCGAATCGGTCTGGCTGGTGCTGACAATTATCGGGCTGTATCTTCTGTTTCTGGTGGGCATGGTTGTGGTCCCTGGATACTTTTTGCTGCGGTTGGGATTTTACCTGCCATTCGTCGCGCTGGGGGAAAGCGCCCCGGGTTTCGGCAAGAGCTGGGAGGTTACCAAGGGCAATTTCTGGCGGCTGTTTGGCATGTACATGGTCGTGATGATTCTGTATTCGATGTTTTTCGGAGGATTGCAGGTAGTCATTACAGCCGGAATGGGTGTTTCAATCCTCAGCACGCTGCTTTTGCTGATCGCAAACTGCCTGTTGATGCCTTGGGGGATGATCGTCTATACTCTCGCGTACCTCGACTTGCGCGTGCGCAAAGAAGGGACCGATCTGGAGATGATGCTTGCCGAACCGGCAGCAGAACTGGCGGCAGCCGTGCCGACCACAAGCCCGGGAGAGCGACATGAGTAGCTCGTCGCAATGGGCAAGCGACAAAGCACGCTTGCAGGAAATACTGTCGCGGGACGAATTTGTCGATTTGGAGAAAGCGGATGGTCCGGGCTTGCTGGAGCGCGTGCTGAATGTGGTATTGGACGCGATCGCCGATATGTTTGCTGGCACCGAGATTCCCGACGGGGCGGCTTCTGCCATTTCTACGGGGCTAGTCGTGGCCACGGTGATTGGTCTTTTGGTACTGATCTTCTGGCTGTCCAAAAAAGTGATCTGGAAGCCTGCGAGAAAGCGAATGCCGCTTGTCGGCGAGGAAGCGATGCGCGGCAGTGTGGAGTATCTGCAGGAGGCCAAACGGCTGGGAGAGGCGGGAGAGTGGCGGGAAGCAGTCCGTTATCTCTTTTTGGCGCTTCTCTTTTCCATGCAGGAAAAGTCGTGGATTCGCGTCGAGCCGTGGAAGACCAACTGGGAATACGCGGCCGAGCTTCAGTACAACTACCCGCAGGCAGTCAGTATGTTTCGCCGCCACGCCCGGCTTTTTGAAAAAGTATGGTACGGTCAGGGACAACGGGAAGACCAGCTTTTTTGGGCGCATGTCCAGGAATTAGAGGAAAGCTGGCGCGAGGAGGGACGTCATGGGTAGCTTGCGAACCTATCGCCTGGCTTTGGTAGTCTCCGTCTGCCTTTTGATCGGCATCGGCCTCTTCGTGCTCAAGCCTGACGCAGATCAGGCAGCGCCTTACGCAGCGACATCGGCTCATCCGAACGGGAGCAAGGCAATCGTCATGTTGTTGGAAGAAAAGGGAAGACAGGTGAAGGAGTGGCGTATGCCGATGGGCTTTTTGCCCGATCAGGGTGGGCAGGCGCTGATCTCGCTGGAACCGGCTGACATCTCGGAGCAAGCGATAGACGAGATGCTCGACTGGGTATCCCAAGGAAACGATCTGCTGGTGTTTGCACAATGGCCGGTTGAGTGGTGGGAATTTTCGCTGACGGAAGTCCAGCACGAGGCCGGGCATGCAGTAGACATTCACGGTCCGCTGTTGCAGCAGGGCAGCAAAGGAATGCCCGTATCGTCCTACCGGTTGGAAGCGGAGGCGGATATGGAGGTGCTGCTCGCCGACGAAGAGGGAATTCTCGCCGGGCGCAAACCGTATGGAGAAGGATCGATCAGCCTGTTTGTGGTGCCGGAATGGATGACCAACCGAAACATCGCCGCACTGTCGCATTTTGAGGCGGTCTGGCCTTACCTGCAAGAAGACTGGTCCGTCATCTGGATGGATGAGTACCATCACGGCGACCGCGTCCGACCGGGCATTTTCGCCGTGTATCCGGGCTGGCTGCTTGCAGGCTGCATACAGCTTTTTCTCGTGCTGCTGCTGTACCTCTGGTGGCGCGGCAAGCGCTTTGGACCGGTCTACACGCTGCGGGAGTGGACCGTTCGCCGCGGCGATGAGACATTGCTTGCTGTCGCGAGCTGGTATGAACGCAAAAGGCTTGCCCGCGATGCCTTGAGCCATCGGGAAGCGTATTTGCGGCAACTGTTGTACGAGCGCTGGGGAATTCATACCCGCGCTGAGATTCCTGAAATTATCCAGGCAGCGCGAAGCAGATGGAACGAAAACGATACGGCAAAGCTCATCGAAGTTCTGCAACGGATCGAGCAGGCGAAGGCGGATACGTCCTACACGCCGAAGCGGCTGCTGGCGGATAGCCTGTTCCTCGATGAAGTCACGAAACGCCTGGAGAAGGAGTGAGAGAGATGGAAAAATTACTGGAAGCGATGGAAAAAGAGGTCGTCGGACAGCAGTTCAATATCCGCTTGCTGGTAGCGGCATTGCTGGCAGGGGGACATGTGCTGCTGGAAGGCGTGCCGGGCGTTGGCAAGACGAAAATGGTTCGCACCCTTGCAGCGCTGATCGGCGGAGAGAGCAAGCGGGTACAGTTTACGCCTGACCTGATGCCGAGCGACATCATCGGAAACGCCGTGTTCAATATGGAACGCAACCGCTTTGAGACGATCAAAGGGCCAGTCTTTGCCAACCTGCTGTTGGCGGATGAAATCAACCGGACGCCGCCAAAGACGCAAGCGGCGCTCCTGGAGGCGATGGAGGAGCGTCAGGTGACAATTCACGGCGTGACCTATCCGTTGCCGGAGCCGTTTTTTGTCGTCGCCACGCAAAACCCGATCGAATACGAAGGTACGTATGTACTGCCGGAAGCGCAACTGGACCGCTTTTTGTTTCAATTGAAATTTTCCTACCCTGCCCACGAGCAGGAGCGGCGCATTTTGGCCCAGCATTTGGCTGCCACCCCTGCAGTTTCTGGGGCGAGTCAGCCATTGTACACGGTGGAAGATATCGTGGCAGAACGCAAAAAGCTGCAAGAAATCGTGGTCGATGATTCCATTCTCGAATATATCACCACGCTGATCCAAAAGACGCGGGAGAGCAAGCGGCTGCTTCTCGGAGCAAGTCCGCGCGCGGGCATTGCCGTGCTGATGGCAAGCAAGGCATGGGCCCATCTGGACAACCGCACATACGTCACGCCGGACGATGTCAAACTGGTGGCCAGACCGGCATTGCGCCACCGCTTGATCCTCGCGCCGCAAGTGGAATTGGAGGGAGGTACCAGTGACCACATCATCGACGAAACCTTGGCGGCG
This sequence comes from Brevibacillus sp. TJ4, assembly GCF_044627595.2. Classification (NCBI taxonomy): domain Bacteria; kingdom Bacillati; phylum Bacillota; class Bacilli; order Caryophanales; family Paenibacillaceae; genus Brevibacillus; species Brevibacillus sp. TJ4. The sequence goes on from NZ_CP185865.1 coordinate 1,618,573, forward strand.
ATTCCGGTACCTCGCTGATTTTCTGCGCGACCGCTTTGTGCTCCCGACGCGGCGTCTGCTCTGGCTCATGCTGCTGGGAGTGCCGCTGGCGATGCTCGGATTTGTCCTGGGCTTCGGCTACGCGCTGTTTTGGATCTACAATGGACTGCTGCTCGCTGCCAGTGCCATCGATTGGCTGACGATCCCGAAAAAGAAACAGCTTTCACTTTCCGGACAGCTTCCGGCGCAGGCGGACATTGGGCAGAGCATTCCCGTTCAGTTGGAGCTTGTCAACGCGGGAGAGCAGGCGATCCGCTACGAGCTGATTGATGATTTGCCGTACTCGTTCGAGGAGATGACCCCGATTCGCGGCACACTGGAAAAGGGCTGGAAGCAGCTTGGCTATACGACCCGCGCTGCGGAGCGGGGCAGGTACGAGCTGCGCTGGGCTTATGTGCGCTGGCAAGGGCGAATCGGACTGTGGCAGCGGCAGAGCAGGTTTGCCTGCGAACGGTCGATCCGCATCTATCCCGACCTGTCACAAGTGCGCGGGTACCTGGCTTCCTTGCAGGAGAGTTTGATTGTCGACGGGACCAAACTGCTGCGTCGGGCGCGGACGGGTTCCGATTTTCACGCTATTCGCGAGTATGTGCCTGACGACGATCCGCGTACGATCAACTGGTCCGCCTCTGCTCGCAGCCGCCGCCTGATGGCCAACCAATACCGTCCGGAACAAGGCAAGGTCGTGACGATCATGCTTGACTGCGGACGCTTGATGGGCGTGGAGCTGGACGGCAAGACGAGGCTGGACACCTCACTGGAAGCAGCGCTGACCCTGGCTGCTGTCGCATTGAAGCAAGGAGACCAGGTGGCGCTTTTGGTTTATTCCCATGAGATCAAGACGTATGTACCGCCCGGAAAAGGGCTTGCCCACCTGCATACGCTGATTTCAGCCGTCTATGACGTGCGCAGCGAATTCGTCGAGTCCGATCCGGTCAAGGCGCTCACCTATCTGCATCAGCAGCAAAAAAGACGGAGTCTGATCGTGCTGTTTTCGGATATGGAGAATTACTTGTTGGAAGACCAGATGAGCGGATATTTGTGGAGGCTGCGGCGCTCCCATCTGTTCCTGCTCCTGTCGCTGGCGGACCCGCTGCTGCACGCGTGGAACAGCGTCGAGACGAAGAACAGCCGACACGCCTTCGTGAAGGCACTGGCGCAGCGTTTTCAACTGGATCGCAAAGGCTTCCAACAAAAAATGACCGGCGCAGGCATCCAGGTGCTGGATGTTCCGGCCGATCAATTGACATTGCAAGTGGTCAACACTTATTTGGAGATCAAGTCGCGAGAGGCGCTCTGATCGTCCTGGCGTTTTTTGCGGACACCGACTGCGTACCAGAGAACCAGCAGCAGCAAGGTGATTCCGGCGACGCTGTACTTGGCCTCCAGGGACAACGTCGTGGACGGGGTAATGAACCCTTCGATCAATCCGGCGATGACAAACAAGGGAAGGGTGGCGAGCAGGAGCTGCCCCGATTCCTTTGCCGCCTCCAAAAACTGATGCCTGCGGGAGTAACGACCGGGCACCAGCATCCGATAGCCCATGTACAGTCCGGCTCCACCGGCGATAAAGATCGCGGTCAATTCGATGATGCCATGGGGCAAAATGTAAGCCCAAAATGCGTAGCCGCTCCCGAACTGGTGGTAGACCGCAGCCAAGGCTCCGACCAAAAGGCCGTTGAACAGCAGCAGGTAGATCGGGAACAGCCCGAAGGTCACTCCACTGACAAAGGCGAGAATGGCGACGCGGATGTTGTTGGTCATAATCATCGTCGAAATCAGCGGATTGTTCAGTGTATCGTGCCCTTCTCCCAGGCTGGCAGGGTCGATATACTCAGCCATGCCATCCGGGAGTACAAAATAGAGGTTGAGCGGGTCATTTGCGACGGCGATGAAGCCAAACAGACCACCGAGACAAAACAAGCCGGCGGCGACGGCGATGAACCATATCCGCTTTTGCACCAGTTCGATGGCATGCGTCCCGAAAAAGTGGGCTAACTGCTGCCAGCTCCCCGAGCGCTGCTTGTAGGTCAGGTTGTGGGCGCGCGAGACGAGTTGGTTCAGATAGAGCGCCAGATCGTCTGCGGGATAGTGAGAGCGTATGTAGGCGAGATGCGCCGACGTCTTTTTGTACAAGAGCGTCATGCGATCGATGTCGGAGGCGCTTACCTTGCGCGATTTTTTCTGAAAGGCTTCGACCAACTGCTCGAGTTCGTCCCAGGTGGCCTTGTGGGTATGCCAAAACGAGGTGAGATCCATTTTTGCGAAAGCCTCCTCATTTATACGTAAAAATGAAAGGGTGAAGGAAATCCGGCATGGAGGAAATGACACAGATCAAGCACCGGGAAGTTTCCGTAGTTACCCCGGAACACGTCCAGCTTCGCTTTCAGACGGCGGGTCTGGGAAGCCGGGCAGCCGCCCAATTGATTGACGGATGTATCCTGTTCCTGGTTAATCTTACATTAATACTGCTTTTTAGTATAGTTGCAATTGATGATTTTTCATTTGCCCCAAGCGCAGATTCGACGGTAACCGAAGTCGCACTGGCGATCTTCCTGATTCTTTTGTTTTTGATCAACTTCGGTTATTCGCTTTTGCTGGAGGCGTTTTGGTCCGGCCAGACCGTGGGCAAGCGGCTGATGAGACTTCGCGTCATTCGCGACACCGGGCAGCCGATCACGTTTCTTTCGGCAGTGCTGCGCAACCTGTTTCGCATCGTCGACATGCTGCCCAGCGGCTATTTCCTCGGTGCCCTGGTCGTCTTTTTCCACCCCAAAGACAAGCGGATCGGCGATTTGGTCGCGGGTACGATCGTCGTCTCGGAAACCGGGGCAACAGCGGCACTGTCGCGCAAGAAGCAAAAAGCTGGCGAAGCGTATACCCCCCTGGAGCTTACCGATGCCCAGCGGCAGGCAATCACACGGGAGGACTGGCAGTTGCTCTCATCCTTTATCGCGCGCCTTTCCTCGCTTGCTCCCGACAAAAAGAGCGAGCTTGGCAAGCAGATCGCGCAGCGTCTGAGTGAAAGACTCGGCTGGAGCGACCGCAATCAAGTGCAGGACGATCCACTGCTGTTCCTGCAGCAGTTGCACCACCAGCTCCAGCAGGACTGGCAGCTCGGGAGAAAAAGCTAGCCACTCAATATGAGCAAAAAGAAGTGTCCGCAGTACGCTGTCGGGTACTTCTTTTTTGTCTGGGGCAGGTAAAAAGTACGACTTGTTTTTCCAATTTTCCGCAAAAACATCCATAGAAAATGTTCTATGGTATAATAATGGCGCATTCTTTGTCGGAGAAAGGAGGGGAAGCCGATGAGCGAGAAATACATGAATGCTTCATCGACACCATCAACCACGCTGCACCTTCCTACAGAGGGGAAACAGGAAAGAAGGAAAAAACGCGCCGGACTGTTCGGAAGTTTGTGGAATACGCTGAGTCCATCGCGGGCGGAAAACAAGCGTCCGTGGCTGCCTGTTACCTTGGCTGTCTTGCTTTGGGCAGGACTTGCCTACGGCGGATACGCGTTTGCCGTTCATACGTTGGACAAGCAGGAGCAATTGGTGAATGCGCGCATCGCCCAGCTTCAGGAAGAGAATCAGGGACACATGAATGCGTTGGGCGAGCAACTGGCTTTAGTCCAGGACGAGATGAAAGATGTGCAACAAGGGCTTTCCACGATTGAGGAAGAGCTGCAATTGACCGGTGAGACAATCGGGGGAACAGACGAGACGAAACAGGCGCTTTCGGAGCGGATCACCCAGTTGAACAACCAGCTTGCGGAACTGAAGAAGTCGCTGGAAAAACTGGAGGATGCTGCCCGTGCTTGGTAACGTCAATCGTTTTTTCGCCTTCCTGCTGGCGCCGGCAGTCGGTTTTTTGTTTGCCTTTTCGCAGCAAAATCCGGTGGACAAGCTCGCCTGGGATGGGCTGAAGCTGCCTTTGGAGCAGTCGGTAGAAGAGGTGGCGAAGCTGCAGGAGGAGCTGGACGAGACCCGAGGCACGCTGGAGAACACACAGATCGCGTTGCAAGAAATACGTGAAATCGCGGACCGGGAAAAGAAAGCCTACGAAGAGCAGAACAAAGAGATCGATCATCTGCTCCAGGCGAGCGCCTCGCAGACGAAGCAGTCGGAGGACGTGCTGGATACGATCCTGTCCAACATGCTGGGTGATCCGATCGGCCAGCACTTCGGGAAAAACTCTACAGTAAAGGTGTACTCACTGACGGAATCCGGATACCGCGGCTACATGGCCAAGGTTCGGCTGAATAACCCGAATGCGCTGAAAATGGTGCTGGCAAACAACTCTATAAAAAGTAGAGGAGAGACGACCAGCCAGGCGGGCAAGCGTACGGGAGCGATCCTGGCGATCAACGCCGGAGGGTTTATGTCTGACAGCCAAGGCTATCTCGTACCGCTTGGCATCACCGTTGTCGACGGGCAGATTCGCACCTTTTCCAACAACTCCAATTTGAGTTTCGTCGGTTTCAACAACAAAGGACATCTCGTCGGAACGACCATTACGACACAGGAACAGATTACGGAACAAGGAATTTTGCAGGGAGCGAGTTTCTTGCCAAGGCTCTTGCAAGACGGAAAGCGCCTGCCGATACCGAAGGATTGGGCAAATGCGCGTCAGCCGCGTACATTGATCGGTCACTTTGACAATGGCGACTTGCTGCTTATCGTCATCGATGGCAGACAGCAGGGATACAGCAATGGTGTCACGCTGGAGGAAGCGCAGCGCAAACTGCAGGAATTTCACGTCGTCGATGCGTACAATCTGGACGGCGGCGGTTCCAGCGCTTTCTACTACAACGGCAAGCTGATGAACAAGCCATCGGGTGGAAGCGAACGGCGCGTCGTAAGCAATCTGGTCATTTTGCCGTAGTTGTTGGACATGCTGCGGGAAGATGGCCGCTTTTTTCGATGTATAGGCATGTGCCGATCAGGAGGAATGGATATGAACAAAAAACGCGTGGGCTTGATGATTGCCACGACTGCCTGCCTGGCCGTGATCCTGAGCAGTTGCAGCCAAGTACAGGACGGTGCGGGCAATGGCGGCGAGGAACAGACTCCGCCTGCGGTCTCGCCGGCAGATGAACAGGATCAGCCGACAGATGGAGCAATCGACGACATCGCTCCTGAGCCGACTGCAAAGCTGACGCTGGAAGAGACGATCCAGGATGTGAACGGTGTTCCGACGGTGACCAATCCGGATGACTTGATTGTCATCGTCAACAAGCAGCGCTCGTTGCCGGTTGATTACAGACCAGCCGATCTGGTCGAGCCGAACGTGGACTTCCCTTTTGACGAGAAAGTTGAAAAACGCTTGATGCGAGCAGAAGCGGCACGTGCGCTGGAGGCGCTCTTTCTCAAGGCGGAAATGGACGGCGTGAAACTGTATGCGGTCTCCGGCTTTCGCTCCTACAAGACACAAAAATCGCTGTATGAATCCTACGTCCAGAAGCAAGGTGCCGAACACGCTGCTGCGTTCAGTGCCGTTCCGGGAAAAAGCGAGCATCAGACGGGACTGGCGATGGATGTGTCAGGTGCAGACAGCGTGACTAGACTGGAACAGAGCTTCGCCGATACACCAGAGGGAAAATGGCTGGAAGAAAACTGCGCCAAGTTCGGTTTTGTCATCCGCTATCCGGAAGGGAAGGAAGACATCACAGGCTACGCCTATGAACCATGGCACCTGCGCTATGTCGGGACTCAGATTGCCGAAGAAGTGATGGAAAAGGGCATAACGCTGGAAGAGTATTTTTCCGGGTCCGGGATTTAAGACAACAACACCAGTCCCCTTGTGGTCAACCGTGGCTTCTTCACAGTTGATCCAAGGGGATTTTTTCGAGGCGTAAGGCAGCAAAAAAACCGCCAGCCGGCACATCATGTGCAACAAGCTGGCGGTTTTTATTTTCTTCGGAAGCGAAACAGCCTATGTGAGTCAGCGACTATTGGCCGTTTGCTGCTCTGGAAGCCGATGTGCTTTCGGATGTGTCAGCGGATTCCTGCAATTCTGCTTCGATCAGCGAGGTCTTTGACGATTCGCCCATGCGCCAGTATACGATGAGGCTTAGAGCAATACAGCCAGCCACGTAGAAGTAGAAGAGCGACTCGACTCCGATGCTCTTGAACCAGAGCGCGATGAATTCCGCAGTACCCCCGAAAATCGCAACTGTCACCCCGTACGGGAAGCCCACGCCCAGAGCGCGAATCTCGGTCGGGAACATCTCGGCTTTTACGATCGCGTTGATCGACGTGTAGCCGGTGACGATAATCAGTCCGGTCAGCATCAGCAGGAAGGCGACGTACGGACTGTTCGCCTGCTCCAGCAAGAAGAACAGCGGGACGGTGAACAAAGTTCCGAGAACACCGAAAGCAATCAGCAGCGGACGGCGCCCGATCCGGTCAGAGAGCATACCAGCAAGAGGCTGAAGCACGATGAAGACGAGCAGCGCCAAAAAGTTGATCCAGGTGACGACTCCGTTCGGCAGCCCCACCGTATTGACCATGAATTTCTGCATGTAGGTCGTATACGTGTTGAACGCGATCGTTCCCCCGAGCGTCAGACCGACGACTGCCAGTACCGCTTTCGGGTGCTTCATCAGCTCTTTTAGTGTTCCGGCATTGGACTTGCTTTTCTTCGCCATGTTGGCGTACTGCTCGGACTCGTCCATGCTCCGGCGCAGCCAGAGGACGGCGAGGGCGCCAAGCGCACCGATGACGAAAGGAATACGCCAGCCCCACGCCCGCATATCTCCGTCGCTGAGCACTTGCTGCAAAATAATTTGCACGCCCAGTGCCAGCAGTTGACCGCTGATCAGCGTGACATACTGAAAGCTGGAGTAGAAGCCGCGGCGACCGCTGTCCGCCATCTCGGACAAGTACGTTGCCGAAGTGCCGTATTCTCCGCCAAGCGACAAGCCTTGGAGCAGGCGGGCCAGCACGAGGATGATCGGAGCAAACACGCCGATCGTATCGTAGTTCGGCGTCAGTGCAATGACCAGTGAACCGCTGGCCATGATGGTGATCGAAAGCGTCAATGCGGCGCGGCGCCCGTGACGGTCTGCGTACCGCCCCAAAAGCAAGCTCCCGATTGGCCGCATCAGGAATCCGACAGCGAAGACCGCCGCTGTATTCAGCAACTGGCTGGTCGGGTCTCCCGAGGGGAAGAATTGAGACGAGAAATACACGGCAAAAGCTGCATACACATACCAGTCATACCATTCGATCAGGTTCCCGATCGAACCTTTAAAAATGTTGCTGGTGATGCGCCGCGTCTTCGCGCGATCGCTTGATTGTGCCATTGTTGCAACCTCCTTGTAAACTGTACTTCATATGTCTCGAAAGGATGAAATCGCTTGCAAATAAACGAATGGCTCTCCTTGTGCGGAAGGCATTTTTCGTCTTGTAAGGGGTTTCTTCTCTTTCGAGCGGAGTTGGAATGATCAGAACTGTTTATATTTTAGAGCGCTTGTTTCCTCCGAATCTATTCGATGCTCCCGAGCGTGCAAAATCGGTATCTGAGATGCCGATTTTGCCAATCGAGTTGCATTGATTTATGTGCCGGATCGGGATACGCTTTACCATTAGGGGGGATTGTCGTGACTTTCACTATGCTGTTGCAACTATTGGAAAACATATCTGCGATCGTGGTCATTTCCCTCATCATCGGGCAACTGGATTATTTTCGAAACATTGTGTACGGAAAAAACAACTTGATGCGGATCGTCATTCTGTCCGCCCTGTTCGGCTTCCTGTCGGTGATCGGAACCGAGCATGGAATCAAAGTCAATGATGCCCTCGCCAATACGCGCATCGTCGGCGCGCTCGTCGGCGGGTTGATCGGAGGACCTGTCGTCGGCTTTTTTGCCGGTCTGATCGGCGGCATCCACCGTTACTCGCTCGGAGGATTTACCGCAGTCGCCTGTGGTTTGTCGACCGTGCTGGCAGGACTGCTGGGCGGGATCGTAAGCAAGAAAAAAGATGTGCTGCGGATGAAAGGGCGGCACATCGTACTGCTTGCTGTAACAGCCGAGCTGATCCAGAAAGTGACGGTACTGCTCATCGCCAGACCTTTTGACGAAGCACTCAAGCTGGAAGCAAAGATTGCGATCCCGACGACGATCGTGACGGTCATCGGGCTGTTTATCTTCATGCGTGTATTTCTGAACCTGAAAACGATGCAGGACCAGTTCGGCGCTCTCGGAGCCAATCTTGCCTTGTCGATTGCCAGCCAGACGCTGCCGCACATGCGAACAGGGCTCAATGAAGACTCTGCCAGACGCACTGCCGAGATTATCCGGGAAATGGCGAAGGTGGACGCTGTCGCCATTACCGACCGCGAAAAGCTGCTTAGCGTAAGGGGAGATGTGCTGGAGAAGCATGTCCCGAGTGAAGCGCTGTGCGCACAGGTAGCAGAAGCTGTTTTCGCCGAGAATACGGTGGTGTATCGGGACAAGGACTATGCGTTTCTCCGTTCGCTGCGCCTCAAGTCGGTCATCGCCGCACCTTTGTACCATCGAAACGAACGGATCGGAACGCTGCAATTTTACCTGAAGCGCTCGTCCTTCAGAACATCCCAGACGAATCTGAAGCTGGTCGATGGTCTGGCCAATCTCTTGTCGGTCCAGATCGAGCTGGCGGAGATCGAGCATCAGAGCAAAATGCGGCAGCAGGCCGAAGTCAATGCCCTTCAAGCGCAAATCAACCCGCATTTTCTGTTCAACACGCTCGGCACGATCATGTCCTACTGCCGGACAGACCCCGAGCAGGCGAGGCGATTGATCGGCAATTTAAGCGATATTTTCAGGCACAACTTGAAGAGCAAGGGGAATGACCACAGCCTGCAAGAGGAATTGGAGGGGATTACGTCTTATTTGGAGATTGAAAAAGTCCGGTTTGCAAACCGATTGAAGGTCAGCATGGAGATTGATGAGTCACTGCTGGATCAGAAATTGCCGATTCTCATCTTGCAGCCGATCGTGGAAAATGCCATGCATCACGGCCTGTTTCCCAAAATCAGCGACTGCCAGCTCATCATTCGGGCAGAGGCATCCGGCAAAGACGTGAAAATCAGCATAGAAGACAATGGGGTAGGGATAAGCGAAGAGCGATTGGCTGAAATTTGGAGCCACCAGCCGCAGGGCATCGGACTTGCCAATGTCCACCGCCGGCTGCAATCCATTTACGGGGGCGAGTACGGCCTTGCGATCGACAGCAAACCAGGTGACGGAACGATTGTCTCATTTCGCGTTCCGCGCTCCGATTCCGGAAAGGATGTGCATGTGACGTGCTCTTGAGAACGATGATCGTCGACGACGAACCGGCAATATGTTCCGAATTGGAATTTTTGTTGAAACAATATATCGAGATCGAAGTGCTTTCCATCCACTACAACCCGCTTGAAGCGTTGACTGCCATTGTCCATTCCGAGCCGGATTTGCTTTTTCTCGATATTCACATGCCGGCATTGAACGGTCTGGAATTTGCCAATAAACTGAGCCAGATGTCCAAGCCGCCGTTGATCATCTTTTCGACCGCTTTCCATGAACACGCACTGGAGGCGTTCTCCACTCCGGCTGTCGGCTATCTGACCAAACCGATTCAGGAGTCAAAGCTGGATGAAGCGATCAAAAAGGTGAAAACGCTGCTGAACAAGTCGGACAAGCAGGAGTCTGCTGCGGTGGTTCCTGTGGTGCTGGAAGAGCAAATCTGTATCCGCAAGCACAACAAGATCATTCCCGTCCAAGTACACGATATTTTCTTCGCGTTCGTGCGGGACAAGGAGCTGTTTGTCGCCACCAAAGACAGCGTGGAAAAATGCGATCTGTCCCTCAACGAGCTGGAGACGATCTTGAACCGGTCTGGCTCCTTCTTTCGCAGCCACCGCAACTACATTTTGAACGTACGAAAAATCAAGGAAATCATCCCGTGGTTTAACAATACGTACTTGATCAAAATGAACGACAACAGTCAGACGGATATTCCCGTAAGCAGGAGCAGGGTCAAAGCGTTTCGCAGCCTGATGAATCTGTAGACGCGAGGGACGACTGGCAGCAAAAAAGAAGGCTTCCGCCATGTGCATGTGGCGAGAGCCTTCTTTTTGGTAGAAACGGCTGCTATTTCGGCATTCGAATCGCGTTGAACGGCCAGTAGACGAATTCCGCACGTCCTACGACGTGGTCAAGCTGGACGGGGCCGATGACACGGCTGTCCATGCTGTTGTTTCGGTTGTCCCCCATGACAAACACGCTGCCTTCTTCTACGGTGACGGGACCGAAGTCTGCAGTCAGTACAACGCCTGCTGCTTCCGATTTCAGACGATTTTCGTTGAGATAGTCTTCTTGCAGTGGCTGACCGTTTACGTACAACTGGTCATTTTTCGCTTCCACGGTATCTCCGGCAACAGCGACAACGCGTTTGATCCAGTTTTCCCCGCTGGCGTCGGGGTGAATGATGACAATGTCACCTGGCTGGGGATCATCCAGGTAGTAGATCGCTTTGTTGACGATGACCCGTTCGCCGTCGTGCAATGTGGTTTCCATCGAGCGTCCTTGCACCACGTAAGGGGCCATGATGAAAAGGTAAATCACGGCAGTCGCAGAGCCAATGATGAGGAACGATTTTAGCCAGTCAAATAGTTCAGCTTTCCATTTCGGGGTATCTTGTGCGTATTGTTCCATCTTCTCGTTCTCCTATGTACGTCGTTTTTATCTTCCCAAAAAGCGGGGCGCCACGAGTAGGGAACGTGACTCATCAAACCTATTATACATGTTTTACAGGGGAAAACGAAAGGGAATTCAGGCCTTGGATCGGGCGCAAAATTCACTTTTTTGTCACGAGGTTGTCAATTTGTGCTATTGCCTGCCGCGATCTGATCGGGTAGGATGAGGGTGAAAATAAGTTTTACTATAAAATGATTAAGTAGTAAACACGTTGTCGCGTCATCTTCTAGCATTTTCAGAAAAACACAGTAGTTTTTCTTGCTCTTCTTATGAAGACGCTATATATTTTTAGCAATGCGACAGTATTTTTTCTGAAAATAGGTGATGATGTGAGCAGTATGTCCCGTACGAGCAAACTTGAAGAACTGGATCGGGTATTTGTCGAAGTATCTCGTTTCTTCATTAGTCAATGGCTGAACGAGGATGAACAGATCAGTCCGAAACAGTTTATTGTGTTACGCGTTCTGTACGACGTGAAACGCAGTACAGTATCCGAATTGGCGAGCATTTTGAGGCAGTCCAACAGCGCGACTACGATCGCCCTCAATCGGCTGGTCAAAGCAAACTACATAGAACGTGTCCGCGATGAACATGACCGCCGGATTGTCTGGGTGACGTTATCCGAAAAAGCTGTGCCTTTGCTGGAAAACCTGCTCGAACGCAGAAGGGCGCTGATGGCGGATTTGACAGAAAGCCTTACTGACGAGGAGCTTGATCAGTTTACCTATTTTCTGATGAAAATGAACCGAGCCTCTCGTTTGGCCTGAACAAGACACGTAGGGACATGATGCGAAAAAGACGTGTGAGCTACGAGAAGGGGTGTACTCACATGAAAAAAAGAAGTACATTGATGGTGGGGTCGTTCGTTCTGGGTGCCGCATTGATGGCACAAGGTGCCTGTGCGCAGGAGGCAGCAGCTGTTGAAACGGTAGTAGAAGAAGCAGCAGTTTCCACGCAGGACGTAGCTGAGAATGACGCAGAAGCGACAGAAACAGAAGAAGAAGCAACAGAAGAAGAAGCTGTAGATGAAGAGGCAGTAGAAGAAGAGGCAGTAGAAGAGGCAGCGGAGGAAGTCGTAGAGGTCGTAGAGGTCGTAGAATCGCCGACTGCACCAGGTCCGGTATACTCCGCGGCAACTGGCGGCTGGCACCAAATGCCACTGGAAGGCCAATACTACATCTACACTCCGAAATCCGGCCTGCAACCAGTAGCTCCGGCAGCTTGGGTCAACATCCCCAAAGAGGGCGAGTTCTTCATCGTCCAAAAGGCTGCAGACAGTGTATCCCAACAAACTGGTTGGGCAGCGATGCCAACCGAGAAAAACTATGTAATCGTCCAAGCAAGACCGAATCAGAGCGTCCCGGCTTCGGCATGGCACTCGATGCCGTTGGAGGGCGAGAGCATCGTCATCAGCCCACAACCTGAAGAGCAGGTGACAGCGCATGGCCTGACAGCGGCACCGCTTGAAAAAGAGTTCAAAATCATCGCTTCCAATGACAAAACCCAAGACGTCTCTGCACGCAGCGGATGGACCATGAACGTGCCGACAGCAGATTCCGAGGACTAAGAAAATAATGAAACGCTTTGCTCGTCACCGGGCAAAGCGTTTTTTTGTAGGCACAGTCATTGCAATCGAGACAGAAGTGGTCGATGTGATGCGGGATTATCCAACGTATGCGTCCAGCCGTTCCTGTGCGAGCTGCAGGCTCATGTCCACCTGGAAGAGCATGTGCAGGTTGCTTGCCTTCATAACATTGCGACGGGCGCCGTGATACAGGACAGGTTTGGTGTATTTGACGACGGTCATAATCTCTACGACAGGAGGGACAACTTGCTTGACGCGTAGCAGGCTTTGCAAATAGCGCAGGAATTTTTGAATGCTGTCAGCGTCGTCTTTGTCGGGAACTTTGTTAATCAGGTCAAAAAATTCACGAATGATCATCCGCTTAGTCTCCAGAGGCTCGTGCATTGCTGTCATTTACGATTCATCTCTCTTTCACCTCAAAGGAATTTGCTCTTCTTTACTACATACCCGCCAAACAGGCACATTGAAACCTCCATCCAGGAAAAAGCTCGAACCGCGTGATCGGCTCGAGCTTTTTTTACGATTCTCTGCCCTGTTGATAGACGGCGTGCTCTTCCAGCGGAATGCGGACACGCAACAGGAGCCAGGCATTCGCCAGGGAAAACAGCAGCGTCGTCAAGACAGCATTGAACATAAGCGGCAAAGCGAGCAATTCCACCGTGACGACCAGGTAGTTGGGATGGCGGAGAAAGCGATACGGACCATGCCTGAGCGGGGGAGTGTCAGGTAGCACAAAAATGCGCGTATTCCAGCGATGGCCCAGACTGCTGATACACCAGTAGCGCAAAAGCTGTGCCGCCACGAACAGGGCAAACGGCACAGTCCACCAATCGGGCAAGACGACAGTACCGGTGCTGGACACCTCGTACACTAGGCTGGGCAAAAACAAGCTGTGCAACAGCACGATGTATTTGTAATGGCTTCGTCCGACTTCGTAGCCGCCCAGCTTGCGAATCACAGCGGCATTTCTTTTGGCCAAAACGAGCTCGGCGATGCGCTGGATGAGGACAAAGATCACCATGATGAGCAAAAACCGCATGCTTTGCTACCTCGCTTCCAATAGCATAAGTTCTGAACTAAAACCTGGGCCGAGCGCCGCCAGCAATCCCTGTTCACCAGCAGTCCAGCTCTGCTCCATACTTTTTTCGAGGACGAACAGCACAGTCGGCGAGGACATGTTTCCGTAATTGGCCAGCACTTCCGCAGAGAGCCGGGTGGCATCCGCCGCCAGCTCGAGGGAGCGCTGATACGCTGTCAGCACCTTTGCACCGCCAGGGTGAAAAATAAAATGGCGTATTGCATGAACAGAAGTGCCAAGCGGTGAAAGAAAGCTGTCGACGTTTGTTCGCATGCTTTGCTGAATCAGGCTGGGAATGTCGCGGGAGAAGACGACTTTTAATCCCGGTTCCGTCACTTCCCACCCCATGACGTCGAGCGTATCCGGCCAGGTCGTCGTCTGTGCGCCGCGAAAGTGCAGGCGGGGACCCGAGGTTGCCGGGGCGAGCTGGTCCCCTTCGACGAGAACGGCAGCCGCACCGTCGGCAAAAAGACACGTCGCGACGAGATTGCTTTTGGACATATCCTGACGAATGAAGGTCAGTCCGCACAGCTCTACACTGACGAGCAGGACGCGGCGGCTCGGATAGGCGCTTGCGTATTCGCAGGAACGCGACAGGCCCATCGCTCCGCCTGCGCATCCCAGGCCCCATAAAGGGATGCGGGTAGCATCGGGACGCATCCCCAGCTTGCCAACGAGGCGGGAGTCGATGCTGGGAGTGGCTATTCCCGTGCTCGATACGAAGATGAGGCAGTCGATTGAGTCGGCAGCGGTCTGGGCCCTTTCCAGGCATTTGCGGGCTGCTTCCAGGGCCAAGGATTCGGCGTGCTCCACGTACAGTTGATTTTTTTCCGCAAACATCCAGTCTCGGGTAAACCAGTCCTTCGGCATGCAGAAGTGCCGCTTGCGAATTTGGCTATGAGCGAAAACGCCCAGCAGCCGATCCACGTCAGGAAACGCTTCCTGGAAAAAGTGGCGTGCCAGGGACATCGACTCCTCCTGATCGAGCACATGGGGAGGGACAGCAGTGGCAACAGCTTCAATGCGCGGCATTGGTTCGATTCACTCCCGATCCAAAAAATGGTTTATACCCGGTAGTTTGCCCTTCCGGATGGTCCCAATGCATCCTTGCAAAAATTCACGATGCAGTATTGCTGACGAGAGAGAGCCGTTTACCCCTGCAGCTTGCGTTATGAAAGGCGGTGGCCGTCGGGGCGGTCTGTATAATTGTCGATGAGGATGTTCCAGAACATGTGGAGGGCGGGGCTGACCAGTTTGTTGCGATGGCGAACGGCGTAGATGTGGCGTTCGGGGGTCCAGCCGGGGATCGGTTTGGACTGCAGCTTGCCTTCTGCCAATTCTTGCTGAATCGATGCTTCCGCGATCATGCCAAAGCCGAGTCGATGCCGCACGGCCGATTTCAGAGCCTCCGTTCCGGAAATCTCCAGAGAGACGCGAAGTTGCACGCCGTGTTTGTCCGCCCAGCGGTCTATGAGCTGCTTGCTGATCGAGCCCGCTTCGTGGGAGACGAACGGATACTCTGCAAGCGCGTCCGGCGTCAGTTCGTCGGCATCTGCGAACGGGTGGTCAGGGGTGAAGATCAGCACCAGATCATCCTGGAGCAAAGGATGGACGATCAGATCAGAGTCTGCGATGCGTGTATTCGAGACGATGCCAATATCGAGCTCGTATTTTTTGATCTTCTCCAAAATCAGTCCTGCCTGGCGGACGTCCAGCAAGACGGACAAACCCGGGTAGCTGGACTGCAGCGCTTGCAAAAGCGGGGGCAGCAGGTAGGTCGCGGGAGTGTGCGTGCTGCCGATGGCAAGCTGTCCGGCTGCATTTCCCCGGTAGATATCCATGGTCGATTCCGCTTCGACGGACAGGGAGTAAATCTGCGAGGCATAATGATAGAAAGCCCGACCGGCTTCCGTCAGCCGGATGACGTGATAGGATTTGGTGTGAAACAGCGCGATTCCCAGCTCTTCCTGCAGCTTGTTCAAATGAAAGGTCACGGTAGGCTGGGTAATGTTCAATTCCTGCGCGACGAGGTAGAGTTTCTTCAATTCAACGGTAAGCACAAACACTTTCAGTTGCTGTAAGTTCATGGGCATCCCCTTTCTGCTTACAATCATCGATGACATTAATCTTACAATTCATTTGTTAGATACAATTTAACTTCATGTTAACCGAGCGCTAATTTTCCGTTAAAACTGGTGCGGTACGCTTGCATCAAGATCAAAAGCAATGGAAAAACAGGAGGTCGACATGAACAAGAAGAAGAGAATGAAAAACGGAGCTTTCACCGCGCTTGCGTCCCTGATTGTATTGCTTTCCGCTTGTGGCCAGCAGCCATCGGCCAATCCGGGTGAAGCGGGAAGAAGTGAGCCGGGCAGCACATCCGCAGCCGGGCAAGCGAATGTACAGACGGGGGTAGACACTGCCGAAGACACCGGAAAAACGATCTATTTGTACGGAAATGATTTTGTCGATTTTATCGCCCCGAAATTTACGGAAGAAACAGGCTATAAGGTGGAAGCCGTCCATTACGGCGGGGGAGAGGCATTGGCGAAAATTGAGGCCGAGCAAGGCAATCCGCAGTGGGATGTGCTGATGATGGACGGACACGGATCGGTGCGCAACCTGGCTGACCGCGATTTTTTGCTGACAGGCTGGGAGCCGGAAAACCTCGGGAACCTGAGTCAGACTGGCGCAAGCTACGTGCCTGACGACTTGGCTTACTATCCGGTCGGAATTCATGCAGCCGCACTGATCGCGTACAATACGACACTCGTGTCGCCGGAGAAAGCGCCAAAAACATGGGAAGAATTTTTTGCCTACGAGGGTCCGGTCGGACATGCTGATCCGGCTGTAGCCGCGCCTGCCTATCCGCTCGTATCCGCCTTTTTTCAAAAATGGGGCGTCGAGGAAGCTGAAAAAAAATACGCGCAACGCTTTGCGGATGGCTTTCACGTATATCCGAAGAACGGTCCTGTCGGAAAGGCACTGTTGAGCGGGGAAATCGAGGTCGCCGCCCTGCAGGAGCACAACGCCTATGAACTGAAGCTCGCGGGTGAGCCTGTCGAGGTCATCTGGCCTGAGGAAGGAGCGCCAGGCAGCCTGCGTGTTGTGGCGATCAGCAAGCACACGAAAAACCCAGCAGCCGCCAAAGCGTTTGTGGAATACATGCTGAAGCCTGAAACCCAGCAGATGCTGACAAATCTCGAATCGACAGACAGCTTCTTTACCCCGCTGGCAGAAGGGGTGTCGGCACGAAGCGAGCGTGAACCGAACGGGACTTTTTTGCTGCCATCGGCTGAGTGGGCATCCGAGCATGAAGTGACGATCAAAACCTGGTTTGCGGATCAATCTGTAAGGTAGGACAAAGCGGATGAACGCATCGGAAGCTCGCTATGGAGGCGGGGTAACCCTCCTCCTGTTTCTCTTTATTTTTTTGCCGCTGCTTGCTGTTTTATTGAATGTCGTTTTGCCCGGACTCTTTTTTGGGCAAGTACAGGCGACCAGTATCGGCTTGTTGGGAGAAATCTTTCATCGGCCGCTGTGGAGACAATCGCTTTTCAATTCCGTGATGCTGGCCCTGGGAACGGCTACGCTGGGCACGATAATTGGCGGGCTGCTGGCCACGATCCGCGCCAGATGGGATTTTGCCGCCGCACGACTGCTCGATCTGGGGGCATGGGTACTCTTGATTGCGCCGTCCTTTATGATTGCCCAGGGCTGGGTGTTGTTTGCCAGCGCGGACGGTCTGGTCAACCAATGGCTGGGCTGGTCGTGGGTCACTTCGTTCATTTTTCAGCCGATGGGGCTTGTGTTTGTCATGGCGCTCAGCAAATTTCCGCTTGCTTATCTGGCCATTTTGGCAGCTTCCGAGTGGAGCATGAAGCAATTCGGCTATGCCGCAAGATTGAACGGAGCGACGCCGTTCACGGTCTGGCGGACGGTCGAGCTGCCCCTGGCACTGCCCGCTTATGCGGCTGGCTGGACGCTCGTCTTCATGGACACGGTCGGCGACTTTGGCTTGCCTGCTGCCTTGGCAACCGTGTACAAATTCCCTACGCTGACGTATTCCATCTATTCTGCCATTTACCAGTCTCCCGTGCGCTTCGATATGGCGGGCGTGCTCGCTTTTTACCTGGTACTGATCCTCGCCCTGGCGATGGCATTGCTGATGGCTGTACAGCGTAGAGCGAGGTATGACTTCCTCAATGCGAGGGCGGTCAAACTTCAGAAGGAAAAACCGCGCTACGCCTGGGCTTGCAATTTGTCCATTATCGCGTTTTTGCTTGTGAGCCTGGGGATTCCCGTAGGCACGAGCGCTGCAGTGTCCGTACTGAAACAGACAGGCGGCGGGTTCGTCGCGGAAAATTTCACGCTGGACCATTACCGCGAGCTGTTCGCCGGCCAGACCGGGGATCATCGCTACCTGCATTACCTGGAAGGGATGTCCCATTCTCTGGCAATTGCCTCTGCGACTGCCGTATTCAGCATGCTGATCGGCTTCGTCGTGGCATATGTACTGACGTTTACCGAATCCCGCCTAAAGCCGATGCTGCAATTGTTCTCGATCATATCGCTGGCGGTACCGGGCGTCGTGCTGGGAATCGGCTATATTTTCATCTGGAATCAAAAGTGGCTGGAGCCGCTCGGGCTGCATCTGTACGGCCAGCCTTCGCTGCTCGTGCTGGCTGGCATCGCCGGAGCGATTCCGTACGCTGTACGGGTTCAGCTCGGCGCGTTTGGCAACTTGTCGGGCACGATGCTGAAAGCAGCAGCGATCCAGGGGGCAAGCGTATTCGCTCGCATGCGCGACATCGTCATGCCGCTTGTCCGGCAGTCCCTGCTGATTGCGACACTCGCCTCATTCGGGACCAGCGTGTTTGATCTGGCATTGGCGTCGATGCTGCGCCCGGCCAACTACTCGCTGCTGCCGCTGGTGATCGACAAAGCCTTTGAATTTTCACGGTACGGGTATGCCACGGCTGCGACGGTAGTAAGCTGTGTCAGTGTGGTAGTCATTATTACAGCAGTACATGGTCTCGGGCGTCTGGCATGGAAATGGCTGGATCGCAATCAAGCCGGGAGAGGATGGAGAGACAGATGATCGTAAGGGTGAAAGACGTATCCAAATCATTTCAAGGACAGCAAGTGTTAAAGCCGATCACATTTGATCTGGCAGAGGGTGAGCGCATTTGCATCCTCGGTCCGTCCGGTTGCGGCAAGTCTACGCTTTTGCAGATGATTGCCGGATTGCTGCGCATTGATTCGGGCGAGGTAGAGATGGCGGGAGTGACCGTCGAGCGGGGCAGACATTTCATTCCGCCGGAAAATCGTCCGGTCAACATGGTATTTCAGGATTATGCGCTATGGCCGCACATGACGGTCAAACAAAATATGGAATACGGGATGAAACGGCGGAAACTGGACAGCAAGGAAAGGGAGAGGCGCATCGATCAGTTGCGATCGCTCTTGAAGCTGGACGGCTTGCTCGATCGTCTGCCGTCACAACTCTCCGGCGGACAGCAGCAGCGGGTGGGCATCGCCAGAGCGCTGGCGACAGAGCCAAAGCTGTTGCTGATGGATGAGCCGCTCTCCAATCTCGATGTCAAGCTGCGGACAGACATGCGCGGCGAGCTGGCACGATTGCTGGGGGAACTGTCGATCGCATGTCTGTATGTGACGCATGATCGCATGGAAGCATTTACGATCGCCCATCGTATTCTTGTGTTGCGTGACGGAATGATCGACCAGTTTGGAACTCCGAGTGAGCTGTTTGAACGTCCGGCAAGTCCGTGGGTCGCCCAGCTTATGGGATACCACAACCGTCTGGAGGCCAGCCTTGCCGATCACGGGAAAAACGTGGCGCTGCTCGCAGGCAGCCCCATCACGGGACAGTGGACGGGCAAAGAGTCGGTGACAGGCCCTGTCGTGTTGATGGTCCATCCCGAATCCGTCAGCATACACAATGGTAAAGTGGGAGATGCCAACAACCTGCTGAAAGTCACGGTCGTGCAAACAGTGTACGAAGGTACGCGCTGGAGAGTGATTGTCGAGACAGCCGATCAACAGCCGATTCATCTGTTTCATCACAAAAGCCTTGAGCCAGGCAGTGAAGTGACCGTCTGGCTTTCTCCGAAGCAAACGATGCTGTACGCCAGAGGTGGGCAATAAACAGATGGGCAAAATATACGCTGTTTCAGACATTCATGGGTACGGCTGTTTGCTGGAAGCGCTCCTCGAGCGGGCAAAGTACGATCCAGGAGCAGATCGTCTGTATTTGCTCGGGGACTATGTGAACAAAGGTCCTGATTCCGTTGGGACATTGGAGCTGGTAGCGGATCTGTGCCGCAGTGGTGCCGTCGCCTTGCAGGGAAACAACGAACGCAAATGGCTGCACCGACTGCCGGACGAAATTGCCTGTCTGGCTCCTCGAGCAGTCAACTACCAGGAAATGATTGCGAACATGCCGCTATGGGCAACATGCGAACAGTACCTGTTCGTACATGCCGGGATCAAGCCCGGTGTTCCGCTTGACGCGCAAACGGCCGAAGATTTGACAGAGATTCGCGCACCGTTCTTTCACTCGCCGCCGTTTGAGGACAAAATCATTGTGTTTGGCCACACCTCTACCTTTCGGCTGGGCGTATCGCCCGGCCAGCTCTGGTACGGTGATGGCAAACTGGGGATCGATACCGGTGCGGGCCACGGCTATGACTTGAGTCTGGTCGACCTGACCGACGGCTTGCAATGGTCCGTATCGGTCCTTTTCCCAGACCGGATTGTATGTCAGAAAATCAAGCCGACGGCCGCCTCGTGACGAAAAGCAGCCTTGGCATTATGATAAAAAAAGAATGGCAGGGACGTTTCATGTCCCTGCCATTCCTTTTGTAAAGAGGACAAAACGGGATGATATTGTAAAGAGAATTTACAAAATCTTAATATTATCTTAAACAAAAAATAACACATTCTGCCTTGCTTTTAAATTTACCTTAACACTATTGTCCGCTATAATCGGTTAGGTGTGATTTTACCAAAGGAGTGACTTGGAGAGTATGTTGAAATCGAAAAAACACATCTTCTTTGATCTGTTTGAACAGCAGATTGCCACAGTGCACAAAGGGACACATCTGTTCTACGAAATGATCGGCAACTACCAGGACGTAGAAGCGAAGGTGAAGGCAATCAAGGCTGTTGAAAAAGAAGGAGATGAAATCGTTCGCCAGATTATGAACGCTTTGAACTCCACATTTATCACTCCGCTTGAGCGCGAAGATATTCACCAGTTAGCCCATACGATGGATTCCATGATCGACTACATCGATGGCGTCGCAGACCGCATGTACCTGTATCAGGTTCGCCAGCCGGACCCGCGCGTACTGGCACAAGCGAACATCCTGGTGAAATGTTCAGCGAAATTGATTGAACTGATTCGTACTTTGCGCAAGCTGGACCACGAGGTTGTTTCCAAAATCGCCGTGGAAATCAAGGACTTGGAGCATGAATCCGATTCCAACTACCGGAAAATGGTGTCCGATCTGCTCAATGCGCCAAACGCAGACCCGATTGAAGCAATCAAGCTGAAGGAAATTTATGACAAGCTCGAGGACTGTGCTGACTTTGCAGAAGATGTCTCCAACCTGGTAGAAGGGATTGTGCTGAAAAATGCTTGATCTCCTGACACCGGAAATGATGTTGCTGATTCTCGTGGTTGTCATGGCGCTCAGTTTTGACTTTATCAACGGGTTTCACGATACGGCCAACGCGATTGCGACTTCCGTATCTACCCGGGCGCTCAGTCCACGGACGGCAATTATTATCGCTTCCTCTTTCAACTTGATAGGTGCATTATCGTATACGGGTGTCGCCAAGACGATCGGCGGAGGCATCACCGACCCGTTCCAACTGGAAAACGGACTCGTCGTGGTTTTGGCTGCGCTGATTGCAGCGATCTTATGGAATATTATTACCTGGTACTTCGGGATTCCGAGCTCCTCTTCCCATGCGATCATCGGCGGGGTCGCAGGAGCAGCAATTGGAGCGGCAGGATTTGATTCGCTCAACTGGGCAGGCTTCATCAGCATTGTACAAGCCCTGATCGTATCTCCACTGGTGGCATTTGCCGTTGGTTTTATCGTCATTAAGCTGGTCTCCAAGCTGGTCGCCAACACAGCTTATCATAAAACCAATCGCAAATTCCGCATGATGCAAGTGTTGTCCGCTTCCTGGCAGTCGTTTAGCCACGGTGCCAATGACGCGCAGAAAACGATGGGTGTCATTACGATTGCATTGGTGTCGGGAGGATTTTTGCATCAGGAGCCTGGTGAATTTATCATTCCGTTATGGGTAAAAATTGCCGCCGCCGTTGCCATGGCAGCGGGTACAGCCTTTGGTGGCTGGCGCATCATCAAGACGTTGGGCGGCAAAATTATGAAGATCAAACCGATTAGCGGCTTCTCTGCTGACTTGTCATCGGCCTTGATTATTACGATTTTTACCGCATTGAAGCTGCCGGTCAGTACAACGCACGTCATCACCTCCGCGATCCTCGGTGTCGGGGCATCGCAAAAGCTGAACGCTGTAAAATGGGGCGTGGCAGGACGGATTGTGATCACTTGGCTGATTACCCTGCCGATTACCGGGCTGTTGGCAGCAGCCAGCTACGTCGTGCTGGACGTGTTTTTGTAAGTGTCAACAGAGTGTCTTCCTTGCTGCCAGGCGGCAAGGAAAACACTCTTTTTTAGTTGCCCGAGCCGATCAGGCGCTCCCACAAGCCAGCTCGCGGCTTGATTTGCACCATGCGCACGGCAGAAACGGGAATGTACGCAAGCGAACCATCCTTTTCTTCCAGCATGATCGCCTCGTCGTCGTAGTCAAACAGCTTTCCTTCAATATAAGCAGCCAATCCCGGCCCCAGCATCCCCGGTGCAAAGTGGACGCGGACGGGACGGTCCAGGTACTGTTCCAGCAAATTGTCGTCGCTCATGCAAGACACTCCTTCCCATTTGTTTGTATGATCAGTATTTCCGGTTTTATGACAATTCAGACGAGGGTTGTACAAAAAATTGGATTCCCAGCACAAAAAAGCAGCCAACCAGGAATTCGTTCCATAGATTGGCTGCTTTTTCTGTTTTGATATGCTGCTATTTCGAGGGGTCTTCGTGTTTGGAACGCATGCTTTTTCGGGCGAAGATCAGCATCAGGATCAAGCCTGCAGCGATCAGGCAAAGGCTGACGAGCTGGGCGACACGCAGCGTATCGGCGATCAGCAAGCTGTCTGTCCGCAAGCCTTCGATGAAAAAGCGTCCGAGCGAATACAGAATCATATAGCTGAACATGATCTGTCCGTCAAATTTTTTGAAGAAACGCAGCATCAGCATCAGGATGACAAATACCACCAGGTTCCAGAGCGACTCGTACAGGAATGTCGGATGGTAATACTGACCGCCGATGTACATTTGCTCGCGGATAAAAGCAGGAAACTTCTCCATGAATTCGGCAGGGGCTACGTCGCCGTGAGCTTCCTGGTTGATGAAGTTGCCCCAGCGTCCGATCGCTTGTCCGAGAATCACGCTCGGCATGAAGGCATCACCGAGTCGGAAAAACGGCAGATTGTGTTTGCGCACATACCAGGCACCTGCCAGTACCCCGCCGATCAAACCGCCGTGGATCGCCAGTCCGCCTTGCCAGACGTAAAAAATGGACAGCAGGTTGTCTTTGTACTGGTCCCATTCAAAAATAACGTAATACGCACGGGCGCATATGATCGCCGCAGGAATGATCAGGACGACCATGTTCAGGACATGGTCAGGATCGAGTCCGGAGCGTTTTACGTTGTAGCGTGCCAAATACGTCCCAATTAAAAAGGCCAGCCCCATTATAATGCCGTACCAGTGAACCCTGATAAATCCAAGGTCAATTGCCACCGGATCAATCATGCAAAAATCCCCCTTGACCAAAAAACGTCTCAGCCAAGTATAGCACAGATAAAAGGGGAGACGCCAACGGAATGACACCCGTTGCTACATTTTGGTGCGCAGAAAGGAAAGGATTGGGTCCAGCGAAGACAGCGATGAAGGGGAAGAGACCGGCGCAAACAGATCTCCCATGGTTTCCAGCCTGGAAGGTACCGTCTTGATCGTGTACAGCGAGGGATGGGCATTCGGGACTTCCTCCCAACGCAGGGGGGTGGATACCGTTGCCCGTTCTTTTGCACGCGTGGAATAGGGAGCAGCCAATGTCTTTCCGCGCCAGTGCTGGAGGTAGTCGATATACAGCTTTTCCCCGCGGTTTTTGACCAGTCGTTCGATCGTCAGCAGGGAAGGATGCTTTTCCACGAGATAGCTGGCGATAAACTGTCCTACCTGGCGAGTCTGCTCAAACGTGTAGCGCCGCTCAATCGGGATGTACACTTGCAAACCGCTGGCCCCGGACGTTTTGATCCAGCTTGGCAAGCCCAGCTCGTCCAGCAGGTCCTTGAGCAGCAGGGCCGCTTCGATGACGACACTGAAGTCGTCCGTCGAGGGGTCGAGGTCAAAGACGAGTTCGGTCGGAATCTCATCGTCAGCGAGGTGGAACGAAACGTGAAATTCAAGCGCAGCCTGATTGGCCATCCAGATCAGCGTCGCTTCATCATTGCACAAGGCGTAACGAACTTGTTCCCATTCCTGTGTAGCAATCCAGTCGGGCGCGTAGTCCGGAACATTTTTTTGGTAGAAATGCTTGTCGCCGACTCCGTGCGGATAGCGAATGACGGTAAGCAGCCGGTTGCGGGTGTAAGCCAGCATCGGCTTGGCTACGAGCAGCAAATACCGTATATAATCCAGCTTCGTGACCTGTGCCGACGGCCAAAGCGGCTTGTCGGGGTTGGTAATGGCGACAGTATGGCCGTTCAAGGAAAGTTGGTAGTGTGCAGCGACTACACTCATAGGGCACCCTCCCTTCTGTGCATGTGCCCCTACTTTGCCGCAGGAAAGAAAGCCTTATGCAGCCGGCAGCCAACGATGCCGATGCATATATTTCCATGCCTGCAAGCATAATACTGGTAGTTTCCCGATAGTTGGTGAGAAGACAAATGAAGGGCATGGGCAGAAAACGGAAGGATACGAGCAACGACGCTTTGGAAACAAGAAGTGTCGCCGAACTGGAAGGAGTGCCGATCAGTTCCGAAATCGAGGAGAATAAAGTTTTGTTGGAAAAGCTATTTTCCGACTCCTCTGATTTTGTACTCCGCAAGTTCACCTTGAAAAACAGCGTGGATGCCATCGCCGTATTCGTGGACGGTCTGATTGACACGAGTGAGGTGAACCAAGCCTTAAAAGCCTTGATGCTCCTGGAGGATGGTCCCCCCGACATCGAAGTGATCGAAAAGGCGCTGCTTCCGGTTTGCCAGATTTCCCGGGTATATGATTACAAGCAACTGCTTGAGGCAGTGCTTTCCGGAGATACCGGGATTCTCGTTCAGGGAAACGAAGAGGCGCTGACTCTCGGCATCCGCGGTATGGAAAAACGGTCTGTCAACGAACCGGAGGGCGAGGCAGTCGTACGCGGTCCCCGCGAAGGGTTCGTGGAAAACATCCGCACCAACACTTCGATGGTGCGCAGAAAGCTGAAGACACCTCGCCTCAAAATGAAATCGATGGTTGTCGGTCGCGAGTCCAATACGAATGTAGTCATCTCCTTTATCGAAAATATCGTCGATCCCCGAGTTTTGGAAGAAGTCGAAAACAGGATCAAGCGAATTGAAATCGATGCAGTCCTGGAGAGCGGTTACCTGGAATCGCTGATTCAAGACAATTTGTTGTCTCCTTTTCCGCAGGTGATGTATTCGGAGAGGCCGGACACGGTAGCAGCCTCGCTGCTGGAAGGCAGGGTAGCGATCTTTATCGATGGGACGCCGATGGTGCTGCTCGTCCCGACGACATTCTGGATGATGATGCAGGCGAGTGAGGACTATTACGAGCGCTTCCAGATGGGTACCTTGATCCGCTGGCTGCGCTATCTGTTTTTTGTGATCGCGTTGTTGACACCGGCGATATATGTGGCGATTACGACGTTCCATCAGCAAATGCTGCCTACCACGCTGTTGCTCAGCATTGCGGCAGCAAGGGAAGCGATTCCGTTTCCCGCCATTGTCGAAGTGCTGATTATGGAGGTTGCGTTTGAGGCATTGAGAGAAGCGGGGATCCGCCTGCCGAAAACCGTCGGACAGGCGGTCAGCATTTTAGGCGCACTGGTAGTGGGGCAGGCAGCGGTGCAAGCGGGAATCGTTTCCGCTCCGATGGTCATTGTCGTTTCGATTACAGGGATCGCTTCGTTTACAATACCCCACTTCAACCTGGCGATCGCCTTGCGGATGCTTCGCTTTCCCTTGATGATTGCCGCTTCCATCCTGGGGATTTACGGGATTCTCGTGGGGCTTATGCTGGTGATCGGGCATATGGCAAACTTGCGATCTTTTGGCATTCCGTACTTGTCGCCTGTGGCACCGATGTCGGTCCGAGACTTGAAGGATGTGCTGGTTCGCGCTCCATGGATGAAAATGACCATGCGGCCTGATTTTATGAAAATCCAGAACAACAGACGGATAGGTGAAGACTTTGTGCGCAAAGAAGCAGAGGCAGATCAAGAACAGCTTGAAAAAAGCGAGGATCATCAATAGGGAGCCTGCTGCGCAGGCAAATCCGGAACGGGTCCGGGGGCGGCAGCGCTCCGGACTGATCGCGTCGATGCTCCTGTTCTTGGCGGGTACGTTGTTGATCGCAGGATGTTGGGACAGGCGGGAAGTAAACGACATCGCCCTCGTTGTCGCCATGGCTATCGACAAAGAGGATGACGGGATGATCCGCTTCTCGATCCAGGTACCTATAGTCAGCCAGTTGGGAGGTCCCTCGGGAGAAGGCGGAGGTGGAGGAGGCGGGAGATTCTACGTCGATTCGGCCGTCGCGCGGACACTCCGGGAAGCGAACGCGATCATGCAGTCGCGGCTGCCGCGGCACGTATACTACGCCCACCACCGGGTAGTCGTTATCGGCGAGGAGCTGGCGCGAAGCGGTATACGGGATGTCCTCGACATTGTGTCCCGCTTTCCGGAGAATCGCTTGACCGCCTATATTGCCCTCGCACGCGGAAAGGGGGCGGACCTGTTGATGGCGCAGCCTCAATTCGAGCTATTTTCCGGGGAAGCGATTCGGGAATTGGTGAAGGAGGTGGCGATTCCGGTCAACCTGAAGGATTTGGCGCAGCGCATCAGCACTCCCGGTCTGGACGCCTTTTTGCCGATGTTCACCACGGTCAAGACCAATCCAGTCGCGAAATCCAAAGAATTGGAGCTTACCGGCATCGGGATTTTTCGGGGTGACAAGCTGATCGAAGTCGAGGGACTGTCGGCTCTGACCTGTCTGAAAGGGTTTCAGCCAGGCTTTTTGCCGTATACGATGGTCCTCAATCTGAATCAAACAGATCACGTCAGTTTTGACGTTTTCGAAGGACATTCGCGCATCGAGCCTGTCCGCAGACCAGGACACTTCCATTTTCATATCAAGGTCAATGCGTACGCCATCATAACCGAAAACTTCAGCCCGCTCAATGTCGGGGATATGGTCGTGATGAGAGACTTGGAAAAGAAATTAAACGAGAAGCTGTCCCGACAAATCAAAAACCTGGTGAAAAGCATGAAGGAGAACAGAGCTGACACACTGGGACTGGGCATCTCTGTAGCTCGCCATTTTCCGAAAGCGTGGCAAGAGCAGTACAAGGACAGATGGGGAGAGGAGGAATTGCCCCGGATCACCGTCGATGTGACATGCACCATTAAACTGGTCCAAAGCGGTCAAACGACGACCAACATTATGGAGGAGGGCAGCAAGTGAATCCCTTTTTCACGATTGTCTACGGCTGTATGATCTTCCTGACGATGTTCTACTATGTTTGGCACCGAAAGCATTTGGCGAAAATCCAGAAGATGCTCATAGGAGTATTGTACGTCGTCTCGCTTTTCTGTTTTTTGCTCTTGATGAATGGAGCGACTCCCGTTATGCCGGCTACGTATTTGGAGCAATGGATTACACCCCCGGTAAAAATGTGGTTGGGGGAGAACTAGGGGGGAATCGTCTGTGTTAACGGAACTCGTGGTCAACCACCGGCAGATCGCCTGGCTCGTCGGCAGCCAGCTTATGACCGGAATTATGATTGCGTTTTTGCAATCCATTATTCGGGTTGCTCATATGGATTCATGGTTTTCCCAAATGATCCCTATCCTGTACGCAATTTTTGTTTCCTTTGTGCTGATGCAGGTCGTCCGAAAGTTTCCGGGGAAATCACTGTTTGAAGTCATTTTCATCGTCTGTGGCAAATGGGTGGGAGGGCTGATCAATCTCGCGTTACTGTTTTATATCTGGATCAGTCTGACGATCGACATGAAAGGAGTATCCCATTTTCTCAAAGAGGGTCTGTTGCCAAGAACACCGCTCGGAATCCTACTGATTGTGTTTGTGCTGCTGATCATGTCGTACCGCAGGCTGGACACGGTAGTCAGGGTCAATGAGATGTTTTTCCCTCTGTACTGTATCATGTGCTTGTCTACTACACTTTTGCTGGCTAATGAGTATTCCCTCGAGTGGTTTGAACCGATCTTTACGTCCCGCTTGTTCGATATCTTTGCAGCCAATTACATGACGACGGGCTTGTACGGAGATGTCCTGCTGATTGGCGCATTTCTTCCGTCCATGTCCAATCCGCGGCTGCTGTTTGTCTCGATGAAGCACGGAATTGTCCTCGCTGGCTTTGTCATTACCGTGGTGCTGCTCGTGCTGCTGGGTGTAATGGGGTACAAGATTGGCGGCAGTCTCAACTACCCTGCATGGGCTTTGATCCAGGAGATCCATATCACCGATTTTCTGGATCGTGTCGAACTGTTGCTGCTCAGTCTGTGGTTCCCGGCGTTCGCCATCAAGGTGATGATCGGCTACTTGGCGTTTATGGTGGGGCTGAGCTCCTTTTCCAAAAACAATTACTACGGAGTGTACAGTCCAGCGCTCGGGTCTTTTTTGGTCGGAACCGTCCTCCTTTCTTTTTACAATGCCAGGCAGCTTCAGAGTTTTTTCAGCTATGGCTACACTACATTCATGTGGTTTATCCATATTCCGGTCATTCTCATTCTCCTGATCGGAGCTGCCCACCGCGAGGAACAAAAAGCAGATGACACCCGTTCGCTGCGCAAACGGCGGTGGATGGCGAGAATTACGTATGCATCTATTCTCGGCAGCATGGTCTCCGTGGTGATCGGAAAGATCCTGTATGAATGGTACTTGTCGCCGGGTTTGATCATTTCCATCTGCTACCTGACGTTTTTTGTGATCGCGGTGATTTCCAGTTACCTGGAGATGCAGATCGTCAGCCACCATTATCACCGCAAGGAAAAGAACGTGCAGCATACCGAGTAATGACAGTTGTCGCTTTTGGGATTCAGACAGTTGATCCTAGTTTTTTCCTTTTTTTATGCGAAAACTTATCCAGCAGCTCGGAAACAAGCGTGGGAAGCTCCTTTTGCCGGGTAAGCAGCATGTTTGTTACAAACGCTCTTTCTGCATGTGAGAGATATCCTTTGGGAACTTTCTCGATCGCTTTCTCGATTTCTTGAACGGGCAGGCTGGTAATGGTCCGGATCATGTTGTCAAGGGACGGCCTGTGGTTGAGGACGAGCCTGATGAAGCCGGATGGTACTCGTTGCGAGACGGGGGTTTTCGCTTTTTTCGGATGTAAGGTATGTTCGTACGATTTCGCGTCGGTCAGCGGTTTTTTTGCCCATTTGCGTTTCCAGTTCTCGGGCGTGCCAAACAGGGCGAGACCGTGGTCGATCAAGTACCACTTGTATGGTTCGTCCGCCTTGTTTCGGTACAGCATCAGGTTGCGACTCGTGCGGTCGAGGTTCAAAATCCAGGCATCGAAGACGACGATCTGAGCCAACAGGTCGAGTTGCTCGACGTGCTTCTCCAGTTCATGGGAGATTTTTGGATACGCATTGCGCCACGTAATCACCTTTTGGGCCTTCTTTTTTTCCGATACGACTCCTCGTTTTTTCCGTTTCTGCGGACCCTTTACCGCCGCTTCGCCGGAGCGGGCTACGTACAGTCCAACGCTTTCGGCGAGGCTGGCTGCAATGATTTCGTTGGCAACGAGGATCGCGTATGCTTTCTGATTGGTGGCGAGCGGGAATTTCAGATATCCTTCCTTACCGTTGCGCTTGCGGACAATCCAGATTTGTCTGCCGTACCTTTTGCGAAGAACCCGCTTGAAGCGCCATTTCTCCACAGTACCCCCTCCTGCTTTATGTATGCATGTATTCAGCGTATGAAAAAGGCAGTGGGGAGTTGAACATAAAATGCAGCACTCAGATAGGTAACATTGCCAATCCGTTGAAAAAGGAAACTGACGAGGTGAATGATGAATCCACTCTTTCCAATGGAACCGGTTCGCTGTGAGACGATCCCCCAAGGACCCGACTGGCTTGCCCAGGTGAAATGGGACGGTGTCCGCGTCTTGACGTATTTTGATGGCACTACGACACGGCTTTTCAATCGGCGGCAGCATGAGCGGACCGATCAGTTTCCGGAAGTTGCCGACATTCGTTCGTACTGTAGCGCCCGCTCCGTCATTTTGGACGGGGAAGTGATTGCGCTCGGGGCGGATGGCAAACCGTCGTTTCACGAAGTCATGCGCCGCGATGGCATACGGCGGATCGAAAAAGTTCCACAGGTGCAAAAGCAAGTCCCGGTTACGTACATGATTTTTGACGTGCTGTTTGTCGACGGGATGTGGGTCCATGAACGCCCTTTGGACGAGCGGCTCCGTATTTTGTCCGACATCATTGTGCCCAACGATCGCGTACAAGTGGTAAGCTGCCATGAGAACGGTGCGGCGTTGTTTGATGTCATCAAGCAGCACGGGCTAGAGGGAATCGTGCTGAAGGATCGGACCAGCAAGTATATCATTGGCGGGAAAGACAGCCGATGGCAGAAAAAGAAAAACTACCGCGATCTCATCGCCGTGGTCGGTGGCGTGACGCTGCGGGATCAGGTCGTAAACGCCCTGCTGTTGGGGTTGTACGATGAAAAAGGACAGCTTGTTTACATCGGTCATGCAGGGACAGGCAGGCTGACACAGGCTGACTGGCGGGATCTGACGGAGCGAATAAAGCCGTTGGTACGAAAGGACATGCCTTTTGTCAATACACCAGCAAGGGAAAAGGAATCAGTCTGGCTAGAACCTGCGATCACGGTCAAGGTGCAGTTTGCCGAATGGACGGCAGGGTACACATTGCGGCAGCCGAGTATTCAGGCTATCGTGGATGTGCCGCCTACGAGCTGTGTCGCGGAATGAGCTGCGGAACAGGCGATCGTGTGCATTTTATATAACTTTTTCGTTGCTTATGTATAATTTGCGGGGGTATACTACAAGTAGATACTAGCAGCTTACTCTACATCTCGTCGGCTGTACCAGGCAGAGCGGATTGCAAGCCTTGTGGTACGTCCACCCACCTTCTGGCTGGTCTGTCCGCTCGCTGGTATACCCTCTTCCTTATGGATGAGAGCGCGATGTCACTTAACATTAGGGAAAGAAGGAATAGTTTTGCCTTTTCTTCGGTTTAAAGGTTTTGATTCGCAATTCTTGCGGGAAATTTCACCTGAGCTCGTAGAGGACTTTTCTCAGTTGGCGCAAGTTTCCAAGGAGAAGGTAAAAGTAGAGTCGATCCAGGTGGAAGTGATTGCGAACAGTCCACTGTCGGTAGAAATCTACATGTTTCCCCGGGAACAATCGAAGCATGATGCGATTGCCAAGCGGATCCATGACCTTCTCAGCAAGCATGGCTACACGCAGGTCCACATCTTTTTTGTGCTTTTGTCGCCGTCTCTCTATTATCGAGAAGGACAGCCTGTACAGCAAATTCCATTTGTACAAAAAACATAAAGATCGAGTCCCCTGTGGGCTCGATCTTTTTACGTGATGCGCCTTTTTCGGGTATCTGTAGAAGCGTAAAAACCGCCTTTGACCATGGGGGGAAACAGTAAAAAAGGATATCCTAAAGAATATCTGCGAAAATCAGAGCGACTGAGTGGTCTTCTGCCGAAAGTGCCCATGAGCCAAAAGATTGCGGTCGTGCAACACATTTTCCCCTTGCCTATACTCGTGAACCGGACAAAAACTGTTTCTGTAGACCCACATGAATACGATCTGTTACGATGAACTGGCTTACCAAAAATGGATAGTAGAATCCCTTTTGTTTTGTGGGGGAATGGGTATGTGGAGAACGTCTTGAGGTGATGATGTGTGGATGTTTATGCGGATTTGAAACAAGGTGAACGAGGTGCCTGGCTGAGCATCATCGCCTACGTATTTTGTTCCCTGTTGAAAATAGGAGTTGCCCTCTATACCGGATCGGAGGCGTTGATGGCCGACGGGTTGAACAATTCAACCGATGTCGTCGCCTCGATCGCAGTTTTGATCGGCCTGCGCATTTCGCGAAAACCGCCTGACCAGGACCATCCGTACGGCCATTTTCGCGCGGAAACGATAGCTGCTCTTATCGCTTCCTTTATTATGCTGTTCGTAGCGATTGAGGTCCTGACGAGCGCTATTCCTTCGCTGTTCAATCCAAGCCCGACAGCACCCGGCATGCTGGCGGGATATACAGCGCTGTTTACGTCTTTGATCATGTTTGGGGTGTACCGTTACAATTACCAACTCGCCAAGCGGACCAACAGCCAGGGGTTGCTCGCGGCTGCGGCGGACAACCGGGCTGACGCGCTGGTCAGCATCGGCACCTTCGTCGGGGTGGCCGGGGCACAATTTCAACTGCTTTGGCTGGACCCGCTGGCGGCGTTGATCGTCGGTCTGATCATCTTAAAAACGGCATGGGGCATTTTCCGGGATACGACACATCGGTTGACGGACGGTTTCGACCAGTCCAAGCTGACCATTTTGCGTGAGACGATTGCCCGGATTCCTGGCGTGACAGAGATTGGGGATATTAAAGCGCGGTATCACGGGAACAGCGTTCTGGTCGACGTCGTCATCCACGTCAACCCGGGACTTAGCGTGGCGGAAAGCCATCATATCAGCGATTTGATTGAGGACCAGATGAGCAAGGAGCACAATATTCATTCCGTACATGTCCACATCGAACCCGAGCGAGAACAAATAAAAAAAGGCGGCAAAAAAAATGAAGTCCGGTGAACCACCGGGCTTCGTTTTTTGTCTGGGCAGCTTTACGATGATGCTTCTTTTTTGCGCCGCAAGGTTTTGGTCGTCGTGGTGGTGCCGGGCTTTGCCGGAGCAGAAGCAGCTTTTGCGGGGGCAGCAGCGTCCAGTTTGTTTGCTGTGCTGCGCGTGCGGCCGGCTTTTTTTGCTGGCGTGCCGCCTGTTGGCGGAGTAGGGGCGGCTTCCAGCTTGTGCGGTCCGGCGTTTTCCTTGCCTGTCGCAGCCAGGCTTTCTTTCAGCGCTTGCATCAGGTCGATCACATTCGCCTGGGGAGCGGCAGGGGAGACGGTAACTTCTTTTCCTTCCAGCTTCTTCTCGATCAGCTCTTTCAACTGGGCGCGGTACTCGTCCGTATACTTGGCAGGATCAAACGGGGTGGTCATGTTTTCGATCAACTCTGTCGCCATTTTCAACTCGTTTTCCGCCAACTGGATGTCTGCCTCGGGAAGTGCCGGTACCTGCTGCACAGAACGCACCTCATCCGGATAAAAGATCGTCTCCAGCATCATGCAGTGCTCGTACATCCGTACTACAGCGAGACTTTGCCGGTTTCGCATCGTGACCTGGGCGACGGCGATTTTGCCGGTTTGCTGCATGGCAGCCCGCAGCAGCGCATACGCCTTTTCCCCCGTTTCCTGCGGCGAGAGGAAGTAGCTTTTTGAAAAGTAAATCGGGTCTACCTCCTTCAGGTCCACAAAGTCCAAAATTTCAATTGCCCTGCGCGTATCCGGCGTGATCGCCTCCAGGTCTTCGTCTTCAATCATTACGAAGCGTCCTTTTTCGTACTCGAAGCCGCGGACGATTTCGCCCGGCTCTACTTCACGGTCGCAATGGGGACACATTTTCGCGTATTTGATCGGAGTATGGCACTCCTTGTGCAACTGCCGGAAACGGATGTCACGCTCTTCGGTTGCGGTGAACATGCGAATCGGGATATTGACCAGACCAAAGCTGATCGAGCCTTTCCACACCGTATGCATACGATCCCTCCTGATTTTGCTTCTGCCCGTAGTATCCGCCAAACAGCTGCGATCCAAGACGGAAAATGGAGGGCATGCAAAAGTGAAAAAGCCAGCCGTATGTGGGGACTGACCCCATAACGTGAGACAAATTAAAACACCTTCAAGTGAACGGAACCATGTCGTAAGATATGGAAAACAACTTGGAGGTGTTTTTGCGTTGGCAACACGAGTTAGTTACCCCGTAGAAGTGAAAATGCAGGCAATTAAAATGAGATTAGCAGGAATTCCGGTAAAGGTGGTCATGGACGAGCTAGGGATCAGGAATGTAACACAACTGAAAGTTTGGATGTCATGGTATCGTAATGGTGAGCTTCATCGGCTGGGGCAGCCTGTCGGTAAGCAGTATAGCTTTGGGAAAGGTCCTGAGTTTGCCTCAGAGCTTGAACAAGTAAAGGCAGAAAATCGTTACCTGAAACAACAGCTAGATGTACTAAAAAAGTACAAAGAATTGGAGAGGAGGTGTCACCAGAGGCCGTAGTCGCCTGGATGGAATCTATTCGAGATGAAATGTCCGTCACGCAAGCTTGTGAACTGCTACGGGTTGCTCGTGCAACATACTATCGCTGGAAAGCAGCTTTTGCCACAAAACAAGAAAATCTGCTCGCCGAGAAGATTCGTCAGCTTTGCACCCTTCATAAATTCCGCTATGGTTACCGGAAGATTACTGCGCTGCTTCGAAAAGAGCAGTCCATTAATCACAAACGTGTGCAGCGAATCATGCAACGTGAGGGACTACAGTGTCGAGTCAGGGTAAAGAAGCGCAAGCCAACAGGACAGCCAGCCCATGTAGCGGAACATCAGTTACAACGTCAATTTGAGGCGAATGCACCGATGCAAAAACTCGTGACGGATATCACCTATTTACCGTTTGGAGGAAAGACGTTGTACCTGTCGAGCATTTTAGACTTGTTTAATGGGGAGATCGTGGCGTACAGTATAGCAGATAAACAAGACACAGCATTTGTATTAGATACGCTGAATCAGCTGCCTCTCACAGAAGGTTCAATGCTTCACAGCGATCAAGGCAGCGTCTATACGTCACAGGCATATCAAGAAGCGGTAAAAGAAAAAGGGATTATCATGAGCATGTCCCGTAAGGGTACGCCTGCTGATAATGCCCCCATCGAATCGTTCCATTCCACACTAAAGTCTGAAACGTTCTATCTCGAAGGTTTGACCTGCACAACGACTGCAATCGTTGAGCAAACCGTTCGAGACTACATTCACTACTATAACTCAATTCGCATTCAAACGAAACTAAACAACCAGTCGCCGATGGATTACAGGCGACTGGCAGCTTAACTTGAAAGGTGTTTTGATCCCTGACTCACAAACGGGGGTCAGTCCCGTGCTACGTCTGGCTTTTGGCATATATGACCGGATTATTGCCCGTGCTTGACGATGTCGGACTGGTCTGCTGCTGATTGCATGTCTCGCGCATGTTCTACGCCTCTGCCGGTCCGGTCTGCAATGGATTGTGCCTCTGCTGCTTTTTGCTTTTGTTCCGAAGGACGTTTTTTGGCCATGAGAATTCCTCCCTTTTTGGCATGCACAAGGTGTAGTATGTGCGCTTCAAGCAAAAAAATACCTCATCGATCAAATCGATGAGGCAGCTCCCAACTCCTCCCGGGCACGGGAGTGATGACACGGAATGCTCCTATCAGACACGCCGTGTGCGAAAGTGGGCAGCTTTTCAATTATGGGAGAGGAGAAACCGGAGGAAGAGCTTATGGGGAAACGTAAGTCTTCTCCGCGGTTGTCAGCGACAACAGTGCGTCGCTATCCATAATCATTTCCAGATCTTGTACCAGATATACACGGCACATTCATCTTTTTTCCGCTTCTTTTACGGCCTTGGCAGTTATGTTAGTATGAAATTA
This sequence comes from Brevibacillus sp. TJ4, assembly GCF_044627595.2. Taxonomy (NCBI): domain Bacteria; kingdom Bacillati; phylum Bacillota; class Bacilli; order Caryophanales; family Paenibacillaceae; genus Brevibacillus; species Brevibacillus sp. TJ4. The sequence continues at coordinate 1,654,157 of NZ_CP185865.1, forward strand.
TTCTCATGGAAACGTGAGTGGATGAAAATACATAGCCATTGACAGGTGAAGACAGATGCGCGTCATTGCAGGAGAACATAAAGGACGAAGATTGGCGGCTGTGCCGGGAAAAGGGACACGCCCGACGACGGACAAGGTCAAGGAATCGATTTTCAACATGATCGGTCCGTACTTCGAGGGAGGATGGGCCCTGGATTTATACGCGGGCACGGGCAGCCTCGGGATCGAGGCGTTGAGCAGGGGAGCCGAACGGGCGGTTTTTGTCGAGCGTGATGCAAAGGCTTTCGCTGTCGTCCAGCAAAACGTGGCGGCATGCAGGCTGGAGAATTGTGCAGAGCTGTACAGGATCGATGCTTCGCGGGCGCTCAACAGCCTGGCGAAACGGAATGTGCGCTTCGACCTGGTGTTTTTGGACCCGCCCTATGCCCACCAAAAAATCGTGCAGGAAATCAGCGCGATGCAAGAGCTTGACTTGCTCGCCGACGACGCCTGGATCGTGGCGGAACACGACGTGGAAGTGACATTGCCAGATACAATCGGCAAGTGCCGGATGTACCGTGCTGCTACATATGGAGATACGGCCGTTACCTTGTATACGTATGAGGACAGCGCCGAGACCGAGAACCCTGCCGAGCTGTCGCAGGGATAAGGAGGATCTGACATGACGATCGCGGTTTGCTCGGGAAGTTTCGATCCCGTAACCTATGGCCACCTGGACATCATTTCGCGCAGCGCGAACATTTTTGACAAGGTGATTGTGGCCATTCTCATCAATCCCAACAAAAAATCACTGTTCAGCGTGGAAGAACGCGTCGAGCTTATGCGGGATTCCGTCCGCCATTTGCCCAATGTGGAAGTCGACTCGTTCGAAGGGCTGCTGATCCACTACATGCAAAAAAAAGGCGCGAACGTCATCATCAGAGGACTTCGCTCCGTCACCGACTTTGAGTACGAAATGCCGCTGGCGGCGATGAACCGCCAACTGAACCATGAGGTAGAAACCTTTTTTATGATGACCAGCAGTCAATATTCCTACCTCAGTTCCAGTCTGGTCAAGGAAGCAGCCAGCTATCAGGCAAGCGTAAGCGGTCTGGTGCCTCCGGTCGTGGAGGAAGCGTTGAAAAAGAAACTCCTGCCGCAGCGCTAACGGGTTTTGTTGAAGCGCAGCCAGCGCAGACAGACGCTGCCGATGAGGAGTACGGCGGCGCATCCGAGCGCGACGCTTCCCGAAAACAGAACGGTCTCCATCCAGCTCGCCAGAGGCAGAGCAGGGGATTCCGGGACGAACACGGGAACCGCTTTATCCCGCAGCCAGGCAGTCGATGTCAGTGGTCCCCACAGTACAAAGGTCAAGACTGCGGACAAACAAGCGTGTATGAAGCGTCCGATCAAATACGGCATGACCCGGATGTCGGTGGTGCTGAGGATGCTCGCTACCTGGGCGTGTACGCTCAGTCCTCCCCAGGAAAGCACTGCGCTGGCAATCGCGGCTTTCCAGACCATCGCCACTCCGCCTGCCACTTCACTGGCACCTTGAGCGCCCAGCGTCACCTCAAACAGCCCGGCGACGATGGCGTGGGAAAACGCTGGCGGGAAGCCAAAAGGTCCGAGCGTCACGGCCAGAACATTGCCGATGAACTGCGTCAGGTTAATGGCGGCAAACAACTGGATCAATACGGAGAAAACGATGATGAAGCCGCCGATCATAAACAGCGTGTTCAAGGCGGACTGGACAGCATCGCCCATCAGCTTGCCGAACGGACGGCCGTCGCGCACGCGCGCCCGGTGCATCGCCTGCAGGGCACGCAGCGGCAGCGGCAAATTCGTCTTTTCCAATGGTTTGCTGGTCAATGCCGCAGGAGCGTAAAAGCGATACAAAATTCCCAGGCAAATCGCGGACAAGTAATGCGAGAGTGCCAGGATGATCCCCATTTGTTCACTGTGGAAAAACCCGATGGCGACTGCGCCCATGACAAAGAGCGGATCACCGGTAGTGGTAAAGGATACGAGGCGCTCCCCCTCCTCTCGCGTGACATTTCCTTGTTCGCGAAGGCGGGTAGTCAGTTTGGCTGCGACAGGATAGCCGGAGGAAAAGCCCATCGCCAGCACGAAGCCGCCTGTGCCGGGTACGTGAAACAAGGGGCGCATCAGCGGTTCCAGCAATACGCCGAAAAAATGAACGACACCAAGACCCATCAAAATCTCCGATAACACGATAAACGGCAAGGTGGAAGGAAATACGACTTCCCACCAGATTTTCAGACCGCGCACGGCTGCTTCAAACGAGATTTGTGAATGGGTGACCAGAGCAAATACAAGGGCGATCGTCGAAAAAGCAAGAATTAGCGTCAATATGGGAGAATGGCGCGACATGGACTCCTCCTGAACAAGCAGTGGATAGTACATGTCTACGTGACGAGCCAGGAAACTATGCGTGACAGTTGGGTCCGGCGAAAGATCGTCGATTCCCCACATATGGTGGTTACAGGGGGGATGAATTTTGGCAGGAAAGCGAAAGCCGACTCTCGGACTGGCACTGGGGTCGGGGGGAGCCAGAGGGTTTGCCCACATCGGCGTTCTGCAAACACTTCAGTCGCACGGGATCAAGGTCGACATGCTGGCAGGCAGCAGCATGGGAAGCCTGGTCGGAGCCGTGTACGCCAATGGCATTGATCCCGCGATGCTGGGCAAGCTGGCGACTCATTTGAAATGGAAGCACTTCGTCGATTTTACCGTGCCGGGCATGGGGTTCGTCGCCGGTGAAAAGGTGAAGGAATTGATCAGGCTGCTGACACATGGCAAGCGCATCGAAGACTTGAACATCCCGCTGTCGATCGTCGCTACGGATATTGAAACCGGCGAGCGCGTCGTCTTTCGCGAAGGACCAATCGACCAGGCAGTGCGCGCAAGCATCTCCATCCCGGGAATTTTTGTCCCGGAGCAGGTAAACGGTCGTCTTCTGGTGGACGGTGGCGTGATCGACCGCGTACCGGTTACCGTACTGCGCGAAATGGGGGCAGATATCGTGATTGCCGTCGATGTCGCACAGGTCGATTCGACGATGAAGATTCGTTCGATTTTTGACGTCATCGTACAGACGATCGATGTCATGGAGCGCGAGATTTTTCAAAACCGGATACTCGCTGCCGATCTCGTAATCCGACCGGATGTAGGACAGTATAGTAGTATTGCCTTTACGGGGATCGAAGAGATTATCGAACTGGGCCAGCAAGCGGCTGAGCGTTCTGTTTTCACAATCAAGGAATTGCTTGCAAACTGGGAGGAAAAACAATGAGTGAGAATCACCTATTCGCCCATTCATCCAGACGAAGAGGGTCCGGAGCATTTCGCTGGCCCCTGTTCCTGATTGTGTTCCTGCTCGGATTTTCCCTTTTTGTTCCGACCAATTATTACGTGACCCGACCCGGTTCCGCGATTGAATTAGGGCCGATCATCGATGTCGAGGGGGGCACCAAATCGAAGGCCGGTTCGTTTATGCTGACGACGGTGCGGATGGGAGAAGCCAATCTGGCCTGGTACTTGTACGCGCAGCTTTCCCCGGATGCCGAGCTGTTGCCTCGTCAGCAAGTGGTCAGTGAAGGAGAGGACAACGAAGATTTCGTTCGCCGCGAGCAGGCAGCAATGGACAATTCGCAGAAGACGGCGGAGGCGGTTGCCTTCCGTATGGCTGGCTATGATGTAGAGATTGAAAAACAAGGTGTCTGGGTGATGGGAACGATCGAGGGATTGCCTGCGAAAGGCGTACTTCGCGTGGGGGATGTCATCACGGCAGTCGACGGCGTGCCGACCATGGAGGCGAGCGTGCTGCAGGGAATGCTGGCAGAAAAACGAGCGGGGGACGAGGTAGAAATCACGTACAAACGTGGGGGAGAGGAAACGACGGCGGTTCTCTCCCTGGGGCAATTGCCCGGCTCCCAGACGCCCGGGATCGGGATCAGAACGGATACGAAACAAAACATCATCATCCCCCAAGACGTGACGATTACCTCCAACGGGATCGGCGGTCCATCGGCAGGGCTGATGATGACGCTGGAAATATACGATCAACTGCAAACGGACATCAACCTGACCAAAGGTTATCGCGTAGCGGGGACGGGCACGATCTCGCTCGAAGGAACAGTCGGCCGTATCGGGGGCATTCATCAAAAGATTGTCGCCGCTCACAATGCCGGTGCAGAAATCTTTTTTGCTCCTGACGACCTGCCGGGGGACGAGCGCTCCAACTACCGTGAAGCGCTGGCTACGGCAGAGCGGATTGGCACCGCGATGAAAGTGGTACCGGTCCACACGATCGAGGATGCTATTGCGTATTTGCGGGAGCAGACGGAAAAACATTCCTAGACGTGCGGGTCGTGGACAACAGACAAGAGGCCGGGGCGGCATAGCCCCCGGCCTTGCTTTGTTTTAGGAAAAGTCGCCTGACTGTTTCCATTCTTCTTGCAGTTGTTCGTACTCCTCCGGCTGGAACATCCGGGAGCGGGTCAAAAAACGCAGTCCTTCAGGTCCTTCCAGGGAAAACATCCCGCCGCGTCCCTCGACGACATCGATGACGAGCTGGGTGTGCTTCCAGTAGTTGTACTGGGCCCGGCTCATGTAAAACGGGCAGCCGCCGATTTCACCGAGGCAGATGTCGCTGTCGCCGACGACAAATTCACCCAGCGGAAAGCACATGGGCGAGCTGCCGTCGCAGCATCCTCCCGACTGATGAAACATCAGCGGACCGTGTTTTGCCTTCAGGCGTTCGATTAACGCCAGCGCCGCATCGGTTGCCAATACCTTTTGCACGGTAGCCATCGCGATCCCTTAGAAGAAGCCGAGTGCATTCGGGCTGTAGCTGACCAGCAGGTTCTTTGTTTGCTGATAGTGCTCGAGCATCATCTTGTGATTTTCCCGTCCGATCCCGGAGCCTTTGTAACCGCCGAAGGCAGCGTGGGCAGGGTAGGCGTGGTAGCAGTTGGTCCATACGCGGCCTGCCTGAATTCCACGTCCCATGCGGAAAGCGGTGTTGCCGTCCCGCGTCCATACACCTGCGCCCAGGCCGTACAGCGTATCGTTGGCGATAGACAGTGCTTCTTCAGCGCTGGAGAAGGTAGTCACAGAGACGACCGGTCCGAAAATTTCCTCCTGGAAGATGCGCATGTTGTTTTTGCCGGCAAAAACAGTTGGCTGGACGTACAGGCCGTTTTGCAAATCGCCGGGCAATTGCGCGCGCTCGCCGCCCGTCAGCAGTTGTGCGCCTTCCTGTTTGCCGATCTCGATGTAGGAGAGAATTTTCTCCACCTGCTCCCTCGAAGCCTGCGCTCCGATCATCGTCTCCGTATCCAGCGGATTGCCTTGCTTGATTTGCTGGACGCGGGCGAGTGCCCTTTCCAAGAACTGATCGTAAATCGACTCGTGAATCAGGGCGCGTGATGGGCAGGTGCATACCTCGCCTTGGTTCAGGGCGAACATGACGAACCCTTCGATCGCCTTGTTGAGGAAAGCATCGTCTTGGGCGAACACGTCTGGGAAGAAGATGTTCGGCGATTTTCCGCCCAGCTCGAGCGTGACCGGGATGATGTTTTGCGAAGCGTACTGCATGATCAGGCGGCCTGTTGTCGTTTCGCCGGTAAAGGCGATTTTGGCGATCCGACTGCTGGAAGCGAGCGGCTTTCCGGCTTCCAGTCCGAATCCGTTGACGATGTTCAATACTCCGGGCGGCAGCAGATCGGCAATCAGCTCAGCCAGGACGAGGATCGAGGCAGGGGTTTGCTCCGCCGGCTTCAGTACGACGCAGTTTCCTGTGGCCAGAGCAGGGGCGAGCTTCCATGTTGCCATCAGCAGCGGGAAGTTCCACGGAATGATCTGACCGACGACGCCGAGCGGCTCATGGAAGTGGTAGGCGATGGTATCGTGGTCGATCTCCGAAATCGTGCCTTCTTGGGCACGGATGGAACCGGCAAAGTAGCGGAAATGGTCGATCGCAAGCGGGATGTCAGCCGCCAGAGCTTCGCGGATCGGCTTGCCGTTATCCCATGTTTCTGCGACCGCCAGCATTTCCAGATTGGCTTCCATCCGGTCAGCTATCTGCAGCAAAATGCGGGAGCGCTCGGCAACAGATGTCTTGCCCCAGGCTTCTTTGGCAGCGTGAGCGGCATCGAGCGCTGCTTCGATGTCTTCTGCGGTGGAACGGGGGATTTCGCAGAAGACAGCGCCGTTCACTGGCGAAATGTTGTCGAAGTATTCGCCTTTTTGCGGGGGAACCCAGTTTCCACCGATAAAATTATGATACCGTTTTTTAAATGTGATCTTGGCTCCGTCTTGTCCGGGTTGTGCATAGAGCATACTTGTTCCTCCTTTTATGGTGATGGTCTAGGCACAGCATAGGAATTGCAAGAAGGATGCCAAGGCTCAAAAGTGCGTCGTGTACGAGGGGATATGATTCACGGGCGCATGCTGTGTTCCAGGATGGAGCAGTTGTTCGTACCAAAATGGAACATTCAACCTGCTGTCAATGTATGGTAACATAGTACGTGAATGGAGAAAGGAGGCTGCCCGTGTGTCATTTCAGGAACCCCTTTCAGAGCAAAACTGGACGATTCGACAATCTTGGAAGCGCTGTCAGGAACGCGGTCTTCAGCCGCATGATAAAGCAGACGACCAACTGCTGAGTGAGACTTCCATTAAAGAGCTGCAACGCCATTACAATTTTTTGCTCCCGCATGCAGAAGCTGTGTTCCAAAAGCTGTATCCGCTGATCATTCACTTCGGGGCCGTTGTTTTTTTGACGGATGCTGACGGCAATATTCTTTATGCCAGCGGAGATGCAGCTTTTGCCAACCGTGCGGCGCGTGTGCAGCTGCAGGTAGGCGCCAATTGGCATGAGATGCGAAAAGGAACGAATGCGATCGGCGTTGCGCTGCAAGAGAAAAAACCGGCATTTGTAAAAGGAAGCGAACATTTCTTTCGGGAAAATCACTTTCTGACCTGCGCTTCAGCTCCTGTCTTCGACCGCAGTGGCAATCTGCTGGGAGTCGTCAATATCAGTGGGCAGGAGCAGACGTTTCATCCGTGGTTTGCCAGTGTGGCCGTGCTTGCCGCCGACATCTTCCAAAACCGCCTGCTCGTCCAGCAGATGCAGGCGGAACAGCTCATTGCGCTGCGGCAGTTCGAACTGGTCAGCGAGCGCCATCCGATGCCTCTGGTCACGCTGGACAGCGACCGCATCATTACCGGGGCGAATCCGTCGGCGATGCGGCTGCTGGGCAACTGCGTCGGCAAGCAACTGCCTGACGAGCCCAACTTCCAGGTCTTTACGCTTCGAGACGAGACCAACAGACTGTATCGTGCAGTAGCGATTCAGGAGGACGCACATACTTCTGCCGGAAGTCGGCAAAAGCAGACGCTGTATACGTTTGACGACATTTTCGGCGTCTGCCCGGAAGTAAAGCGCGTCAAGGAAATCGCCAGAAAAGCATCATTTAGCACGCTGCCTGTACTGCTGATGGGAGAGAGCGGAACAGGGAAGGAATTGTTTGCCCAGGCGATCCATGCCGAGAGCCGGCGCGGACCGTTTGTAGCAGTCAATTGCAGCGCCATTCCCGATACGCTGATCGAAAGCGAGCTGTTCGGCTACGAAAAAGGCGCATTTACCGGTGCCAACCGCGAAGGGAGCGTCGGGAAGTTTGTAGCGGCGGACGGCGGGACGCTGTTCCTCGACGAGATCGGCGACATGTCACTGCGCGCGCAGGCAGCCCTGCTTCGCGTGCTGCAGGAAAAAACAGTCACGCCCGTGGGCAGTGTCAAAACAAAGCGCGTAGATGTGCGGATCATCGCCGCCACACATCGCGACCTGCAAGCGGAAGTCCAGGAAGGCCGTTTTCGCGCCGACCTGTATTATCGTTTGAAAGGCATTGTGCTGCGCTTGCCTGCGTTGCGCACGCGAAGTGACATCGGGGAGCTGGCAGAGCATCTGTTGCAAAAAAACGCCACACCGCGAAAAGTGCTTTCCCGAGAAACGCTGCGCAAGCTGGAGGGCTACGAGTGGCCGGGAAACATTCGGGAGCTGCTTTCCGTCCTGCTGCAAGCCTCGTTTCTGGCCGAAGGGGAGACGATCGAGCCGGAGCATGTCGAATTGGACACACCTTCCCGACCGGCGGAGGAAGGCCCGTTTTCCCTGCGCGAGAGCGAGCGCAAGACGATAGAAGAGGTGTTGAAGGAAACGAACGGCAACATCGCCCGTGCCGCCAATCTGCTCAATATCGGGCGCAATACCCTGTACCGGAAAATGAGAGGATACGGGATTTCACACAAGCCGTATTCGATCCGCAAACAGTCCTAGAGGGTCCTCCCTCGAGCCGCCAGTTTGACAAGCCATGCCAATCTGCGGTAGATTAGCAGGACGAGCGATCGCAAATGCTTGTCAAGGAAAAATGGTTGACAAAGCTATTGAGCTAGCGCTATAATCATCCTTGTTGTGCTCGAGGTGAATGGCTATGAACATAAAACTAACTGAGCTGGACCACCGAAAGGGAGAGCCGTTGCCGTTTCACACGACAATCGCCCCCGAAGAACTCAAGAACCGCCACCATGAAATCCGCGCGATTTCGCCTGTGGAGGTCGAGGGTGAAGCGGTGAAGCTCGGAAATCTGTACTACGTAAAGGGCAAAATGACCGCAGATGTCCATTTTGTCTGTGCGCGATGCCTTACCCCGTTTACCGATCACGCAGTCATCCCGTTTGCGGAGACATTCGCCTTGGCTGACGATCCTGTCCTGACGGAAGACGAGGACGGCGATATTCACGAAGTAGAAGGCGATGAGATCGAGCTGGACACGCTCCTGCAGGAAGATTTTCTGCTGGGGATGCCCACCTTTCCGCTGTGCAAAGAGGAGTGCAAAGGGCTCTGTCCGACCTGCGGCGTGAATCGCAACGAGACGCCATGCTCCTGCACCAACGAACGGATCGACCCGCGTCTGGCAGGCTTGGCTGATTTTTTCAAGGGCAACAACTAGCAGTCGAATGTTTGTTTTCAAGATGAGGCATAGTCACCAACTGGCTTGGCTCATTTTTGAAGGATAGCATAAGCTTTTTCGCCTATACTGTCCAACCAATAGAGCATCTTGGCATTTGTCAGTTGAAGGAGGTGTAAGGAAGATGGCAGTACCTCAACGGAGAACTTCCAAAACCCGTAAAAGAATGCGTCGTACGCATTTCAAACTTGAGATTCCAGGCATGGTAAAATGCGATAATTGCAGTGAATACAAGCTGGCGCATCGCGTGTGCCCAAGCTGCGGCCACTACAAAGGCGTAAAAGTAGCGAAGTAATCTTCGGTGCGAGAAAAGGCGAGGTGAGAGATCACCTTGCTTTTTTATTTTTTCTTTCCCGCGACCCTATTGCGCATTTTGGGAAAACAAGTATAATTGATTTTCTCACTGTCAAATAGGGAGGCGTCTATGGTCTACTGGCTGATGGTTTGCAAAAGCTATCTTCGAAATATTCAGTATCGTTTGTCCCATCTCGTCAACAACGTGGCAAGTTCGATCTTCGGGCTTGTCTTTATTGCGATCTGGACCGGTGTGCTCCAAGGAAAGCAGGCCCCTGGACCGTACGATGCTGCGTTGATGGCCCACTATATCATGTTCGTCCAATGCGTCTTGTGGGTGACGACCTTTTTGTCTCCGGGACTAAACGTCCAGGTCGCAGTCCGCAGCGGTGCGGTCAGCCTCGATCTGATGCGGCCGGTCCATTACATGTGGTTTGTAATGAGTCAAGAGTCTGGGCGTCTGCTCTACAACGCCTGCTACCGAAGTTTGCCGATTGGCCTGATACTCGGGTTGGCGGTCGGTTTTTTTGTGCCGGCCCAATGGGAGACGTACGTGCTGTTTCCGCTTTCGTTGCTGCTTGGCATGTACTGCGGTCTGCTGCTGTTTTACCTGGTAGGCATCACGGCGTTCTGGACGACAGAAATTCGCTGGCTGCACCTGATTCTCGTCTCGCTGATCTTTGGTCTCGGGGGGCAGATGATCCCGGTCGACCTGCTGCCTGGCGCCCTGGGGACGATTGCCCCATACTTGCCGTTTGCATGCCTGATCTACTACCCGGTGATGACAGCGCTGGAGCTGATGCCGTTTTCAGCGCTTTTTGTACAAGTTGGCTGGGCCTTGGTCTTGACGGCGCTCGCCCTGCTGTTGACCAGACTGGCGCGAAAAAAGCTGGAAATTCAGGGAGGATAGCATGTGGAGACTGTATCGGAAGCTGATCCGGGCAAGCATACGCGCCCAGATGCAGTACAAGCTTAATTTCTTGACCAGCGCAGTGACGACGGGACTGATCATGGTTCTCGACTTTTTGGTGCTCTCGACGATTTTGTACCGCTTCGACGATGTGAATGGCTGGAGCATTTACGAAGTCGGCCTGCTGTACGGGATCTCCTCGACGTCGATCTCGATGTACCGGATGATTGCGCCAGAGCTGCACGATTTTGAAAAATACATAATCCACGGTGAACTGGATCAGTTGCTGATTCGCCCTGTATCTCCCTTGCTGCTGCTGTTGACGCGCTATCTCGACTTGTCGCGCATCGGCGGGATTGTGCAAGGTGTCGCAATTCTCGTTATCTCGCTTGGTGGTTTGTACGTTCAAGGAAAGGACATTTTGCTGCTCGTATGCTTTTTGCCTGTGGCGGTCGCTGCGGGCTGCTGTTTGTACTTCGCCATCTCCCTCTGCACGGCAGCCGCTTCGTTTTGGACACAGCAGATCAAGGACATGCAGACCTTTACGATCTACGCCCCTGCCAACGCCGCCAACTATCCAGTCAGTCTCTACCCGGACTGGCTGAAATGGCTGTTTTACTCGGTACTGCCGATCGCCTATATGAATTATGTGCCGATGCTCGCCCTGCTGGGAAAGGGAGGAGAGTGGTACTATCCGTTCTTGACGCCGATCGTCGCGGCCGTTTTCATGTGGCTGGCTGTCTGCTTCTGGAGAGCCGGGATTCGTCATTACCACAGTACAGGAAGTTGAGGAGGCGAGAGCATGATTGAGGTACAAGATGTAAGCAAGTCGTTTTTTCTTGCCGAAGCGAAGCAGGGCGCATTTGCTTCGCTCAAGGCTTTGTTCTCGCGGGCGCAAAAAGAGGTGAAAGCGGTGGATCACATCTCGTTTTCGATCCGGGAAGGGGATTTCGTCGGGTACATCGGTCCGAACGGTGCAGGCAAATCGACGATGATCAAAATGCTGGCGGGGATTTTGCATCCGACGCAGGGGCGCATTTTCGTCTGCGGCCACAGTCCCCATGCCGAGCGCAAAAAGGTCGCTAGGCAAATCGGCGTCGTGTTCGGACAGCGCACACAGCTATGGTGGGATTTGCCTGTCCGTGATTCGTTTGAAATTTTGCAGGCCATGTACAACATCGACGACACTTCATACAGCCGTTCGCTGGAGACATTTTTCGATCTGCTGTCACTCCATGAATTTTTCGACACCCCGGTGCGCAAGCTGTCGCTCGGTCAGCGAATGAGAGCGGATTTGGGAGCAGCTTTGCTGCACGATCCGCCCGTGTTGTTTCTCGACGAGCCCACGATCGGCCTGGATGTGATGGCCAAGACGAAGATTCGCAGTTTTTTGAAGGAAATTAACGAGAGCCGAAAAAAAACGATCCTGCTGACCACGCACGATATGGATGATATCGAACAGCTTTGCGGCCGGGTCATCATCATCAACGGCGGTAAAAAAGTGATCGATACGACGATGCAAAACCTGCGCAGGCAAATCGGACTGCCCAGCATGATCCAGGTCGATTACCTGGATGCCCCCCAGCTTCCTGGCGAGATTGCGGGAGTAGAACGATTGGAAGTACGGGATAACCAGTTGACGCTTTATTTCGACATGCAACAGACAAAATCGCCGCAATTGCTGCAAGAGGTGGCCAAGTGGGGAGAGCCAGTCGACATCCGCATGAAGGAGCCTGGAATCGAAGAGTTGATCAAGCGTCTGTACGGCTAGACAGACGCTTTTTTTCAATCCTCGCTTGTCTTTCCCGGGAGTCTTGCGTATACTGTCCTTTAGTACCAGGTATTAAAAACTGCTCGCAAACATAGATAGATATGGGGGGTGTTGTTCATCGCCCGGTTGCCAAAAAAAGACCGCCAGACTCGCTTGGTCCAGTCGCTGAAGGAAAATCCGTTTGCGACTGACGAGGATCTGGCTGAGTTATTTCAGGTCAGCATTCAAACAATACGGTTAGACCGACTGGAGTTGGGGATTCCGGAGCTGCGGGAGCGAATCAAGACAGTCGCGGAAAAAAGTCTCGATCCCGTCAAATCGCTGGGTATCGAGGAAGTGATTGGCGAAATTATCGACCTGCAACTCGATGTACAGGCGATTTCCGTTTTGGAGATCAAGCAGGAGCACGTCTTTTCGCGTACGCAGATTGCGCGCGGACATTACATATTTGCCCAGGCCAATTCTTTGGCTGTGGCGGTGATCGACGCCGATGTGGCTTTGACCGCTACTGCCCGCATCCGCTTTGTTCGGCCTGTTCGCCTGGGAGAAAAGGTCGTTGCCAAAGCGGTCGTCCGCAGCAAGGTAGGCGACGAATGCAAGGTTCGGGTCGAGGCCAAAGTCCAGGGAGAGCTTGTGTTTACGGCGACGTTCCGCGTCGTCGGCATGACGAGCGTTTTGTAGTTGAGCAGTTAGGAGGAGACACGGTTGCGAATTGCGTTAGATGCGATGGGGGGCGACAATGCGCCACGAGTGACCGTAATGGGTGCATTGTCAGCCGTGAAGGAAGATCCATCGGTTACGGTTGTGCTGGTCGGGGATGAACAGGCGATTCGCAGTCATCTGCCGGCAGAGCCACCAGCCAACATTGAAATTGTACCAGTCACAGAATTGATTGAACCGGATGATGAGCCGGTACGTGCGGTGCGGCGAAAAAAAGACTCGTCTTTGGTCGTCGCCGTCTCTATGGCCAGCGAGAAAAAGGCGGACGCTGCGATCTCGGCGGGGAATACCGGGGCGCTGATGACAGCCGGACTGCTGTACGCCAAACGGATGGAAGGAATCGAGCGACCTGCCCTGGCTGCATTCATTCCGAACCGCAAAGGCCGCGTCTCGTTGGCGCTCGATGTGGGAGCCAACATGGACGCCAAGCCGATCCATTTGCTCCAATACGCGATTATGGGCAGCCTGTACGCGGAGAGGGTGCTCGGCTTCGAGCGTCCGACCGTGGGACTGCTCAACGTGGGCACGGAAGAAGGAAAAGGAAACGAACTGACAAAGGCGGTCTATCCGCTCTTGGAAAAGGCCGAGCTGAATTTCATCGGCAACGTCGAAGCCCGCGATACGCTGGAGGGAGCCTGCGACATTATCGTCTGTGACGGCTTTGTCGGCAATGTGCTGCTGAAAGCGCTGGAAGGTGCGGCACTCTCAATTTTTTCCCAATTGAAACAGGAGTTTACAGCCAGCTTGATTAATAAAGTAGGAGCAGCCATTCTGAAACCGTCCCTGCTTCGTTTTAAAAAGCGCATGGATTACTCCGAATACGGAGGTGCGCCGCTGCTCGGGCTTGGCAGTCCGGTCATCAAGGCGCATGGCTCTTCGGATGAAAAAGCAGTGAAAAACGCCATTTTGAGCGCAGCCAGATTTGTCCGGCAGGATGTAAATGGCGTAATTCAGGCGGCTCTGCTGGCAAACCTTGAGAAAGTGAGTGAAGAACGATGAAGGGTCTACGGCCAGTCGGCATTTTAGGGACAGGGTCATACACTCCGGAGCGGGTGCTGTCCAATTTTGACTTGGAAAAAATGGTGGATACATCGGATGAATGGATCGTCAGCCGCACCGGAATTCGCGAGCGTCGCATCAGTGCGCCGGAGCAGGCGTCGTCGGATTTGGCGTTCGAAGCGGCGAAAAAAGCGCTGGCAAAGGCAAATGTGAGTGCCGAGCAGCTTGACATGATCATCGTTGCGACAGTCACGCCGGACATGAGCTTTCCGTCTACAGCGTGCTTGCTGCAAGACAAGCTGGGAGCGAAGAAAGCCGGAGCGATGGATTTGTCTGCGGCCTGCACCGGTTTCCTCTACGGAATCACCACGGCTGCCCAGTTTATCGCCAACGGCCTGTACAAACACGTGCTGGTTGTCGGCGTGGAAACTCTTTCGAAAATCACCAACTACAAGGATCGCAATACATGTGTGCTGTTCGGCGATGGCGCAGGTGCCGCAGTCCTCGGTCCGGTCAAGGAAGGGTATGGCTTCCAGTCGTTTGAGCTTGGTGCAGACGGCTCCGGCGGTCAACTGCTCTGCTTGCCTGCGGGCGGCTCGCGCATTCCTGCCAGCACCGAATCGGTGGCAAACGATTTGCACTACTTGTCCATGGCTGGCGGCGAAGTGTTCAAATTTGCCGTCCGGGTAATGAATTCCGCAACAGAGGCTGTTTTGGCAAAAGCTGGTCTGGAGCGGGATGAGATCGACCTGCTGGTACCGCACCAGGCAAACAAGCGGATTATCGATTCGGCGGTTCAGCGCTTTGGACTGTCCGAAGACAAAGTCGTCGTCAACCTCGACCGCTACGGGAATATGTCCTCCGCCTCCATCCCGGTGGCGCTGGATGAAGCAGTCGCAGAAGGGCGCGTCAAGGAAGGCGACAATCTCGTGTTCGTCGGCTTTGGCGGCGGTCTGACATGGGGAGCGGCGCTCTTGAAATGGTCGACTACTCCGGCAGAAGGGAGTAATGCATAAATGGGCAAACTAGCATTCGTATTTCCGGGACAGGGTTCCCAGTTCGTCGGCATGGGAAAAGCGTTGGCCAGCGAATCGGAGGCAGCCAAGCAAATTTTTGCACGGGCGGACGAAGCGCTCGGCTTTTCCCTCTCCTCGCTTTGCTTTGAGGGTCCGGAAGAGGAACTGCGTTTGACCGCCAACACCCAACCGGCAATTTTGACTGCCAGCGTCGCCATTTTGGCAGCGTTTCGCGAAAAGCAGCCTGATTTTGCACCGGATTTTGTCGCCGGTCACAGCCTGGGCGAGTATTCCGCGCTGGTGGCGGCAGGAGCGATCTCCTTTGCTGACGCAGTGAAAACTGTGCGTGCGCGCGGACAGTTTATGGAAGAAGCCGTTCCGGCAGGACAGGGCGCGATGGCCGCTGTGCTGAACATGGAGCGAGGCGCTTTGCATGCGATTTGCGAGGAAGTGAGCGCAGCCGGACATCCGGTGCAGTTGGCTAACTTGAACAGCCCGGGACAAATCGTCATTTCCGGCTCGGCCGAAGGGGTCAAGCGGGCGGGCGAACAAGCGAAGGCAGCGGGTGCGAAGCGCGTACTGCCGCTTAATGTCAGCGGTCCGTTCCACTCCAGCCTGATGCAGCCGGCCGCAGCCAAGTTGAAAGACGTGCTCGCCGGCGTCGCCGTCCAGGATGCAGCCATTCCTGTCGTTGCCAACGTCACCGCACGTCCGGTGGAAGAAGCGTCGGCAATTGTCCAGAGCCTGGTGGAGCAAGTGTCGGCTCCCGTACTTTGGGAAGATTCTGTACAGTGGATGGTCGAGGCAGGCGTGACCACGTTCGTCGAAATCGGTCCAGGCAAGGTACTGGCCGGCTTGATCAAGAAAACGGCACCTGCCGACACCGCGATCTATTCGGTGCAAGACATGGAGTCGCTGGTGGAACTGTTGAACGGAGGGGTAGTATGCTAGCAGGAAAAACAGCGCTGGTGACAGGGGCGTCGCGCGGGATCGGCCGTGCCATCGCTTTGAAACTGGCGGAGGCGGGAGCCAATATCGTCGTCAACTACGCGGGCAGCGAAAAGGCGGCCAGCGAAACAGTCGAACAGGTGAAAGCGCTCGGACGCGATGCGATCATGGTTCGCGCCAACGTGTCCAGCAGCGAAGACGTCGCCGAGATGTTCAAGGTGGCCCTGGAGCATTTCGGGACGCTCGACATTTTGGTCAACAACGCGGGCATTACCCGTGACAACTTGCTGATGCGGATGAAGGAAGAGGAGTGGGACGAGGTCATCGCGACCAACCTGAAAGGCGTGTTCAATTGCCTGAAAGCCGCGACCCGTCCGATGATGAAGCAGCGTTCCGGCAAAATCATCAACATCACATCCGTCGTCGGCGTACTGGGCAACCCGGGTCAGGCCAACTACGTGGCCGCGAAGGCAGGCGTCATCGGCTTGACCAAGACAGCGGCTCGCGAGCTGGCTTCCCGCGGCATTACCGTGAATGCAGTCGCGCCAGGCTTTATCGATACGGAAATGACTGCAGTGCTGCCGGATGATGTGAAAGGCAGCCTCGTGGCACAAATTCCGCTCGCCCGCTTGGGACAGACCGAGGATATCGCCAACGTCGTACTCTTCCTGTCATCGGATGCAGCCAACTACATGACCGGCCAAACCTTGCACGTAGACGGCGGCATGTACATGTAAGTTCCGGCGGTACTGCAAGCCTTTTGCAAAGGTTTTCTTGAACTGGTTTTTTGCAGGCCCATCCACTATAATACGGGAGAGGGGGTGAAGTAGAATGGCAGATACTTTGGAGCGCGTGAAAAAAATCATCGTCGACCGTCTGGGTGTAGATGAATCCAAAATCACTCTGGAGGCTTCTTTCAAAGAAGACCTGGGTGCTGACTCCCTGGATGTAGTAGAACTCGTAATGGAGTTGGAAGACGAGTTTGATTTGGAGATTTCTGACGAAGATGCTGAAAAGATCACTACTGTAGGTGAGGTTGTGAAGTACATAGAATCTCACAAGTAGATCCATCAGTTGGAAGTCCCGTTGAATGCGGGACTTCTCCTTCATTGACGATGATACATAGAATGTCTGGTATGCGTGTTGGCTCGTACAGTCAACAATGCTTGTAGATAGATGGAAAGAAACCGAGACGAAGACTACTTTACCAATAGAGGTGATCGTAATGAAACGTAGAGTGGTAATTACCGGCGTTGGCGTCATCTCACCGGTGGGAAATGACCCGCAAACCTTCTGGAACAACCTGCTTGAGGGAAAATCGGGTATCAAACCTGTTACTGCTTTTGATACTTCGGATTATCCGACGAAAATCGCGGGGGAAGTAACGGACTTCGACCCTGAGCAATTTATAGATAAAAAAGAGATTCGACGTACAGACCGATTCGTTCAGTTTGGCCTTGCTGCCGCCAAAATGGCACTGGATGATTCCAAGCTGGAGATCACGCCAGAAAACGCGGAACGTGTGGGTGTATACATCGGCTCGGGAATCGGTGGTCTGTCCACGTGGGAGGATCAGCACAGCGTACTGCTGGAAAAAGGTCCACGCCGCGTCAGCCCGTTCTTCATCCCGATGCTGATCGCCAACATGGCTTCCGGCGCCGTTTCCATCCAGTTTGGCGCAAAAGGGCCTACGTCCAGCGCCATTACGGCTTGTGCCACAGGCACCAACTCGATCGGTGAAGCGCTTCGCCTGATCCAGTTTGGCCACGCGGATGCGATGATTGCCGGAGGAGCAGAAGCGACGATCCGTCCGATGGCGTTTGCCGGTTTTTGCTCTGCCAAGGCGATGTCCACGCGCAATGACGAACCGGAAAAAGCGAGCCGTCCGTTTGACCAGGACCGCGATGGCTTTGTCATGGGCGAAGGGGCCGGCGTCGTGATTCTGGAAGAACTGGAATTTGCGAAAAAGCGGGGAGCGACCATCCTGGCTGAAGTGATCGGCTACGGCATGAGTGCAGACGCACATCACGTCACCGCACCGTCTCCGGGAGGCGAAGGCGCAGCCCGCTGTATGACACATGCGTTGAAAGACGCGGGAATCGAACCGCACGAGGTCGATTACATCAACGCGCACGGAACGTCCACCGACCAGGGCGATATCGCCGAGACCCAGGCGATCAAGGCTGTGTTTGGCGACCATGCCTACAAGCTGGCAGTCAGCTCGACCAAGTCGATGACCGGCCACCTGCTGGGAGCAACAGGCGGTATCGAGACGATCGCGACGGCATTTGCCCTGCGCGACCAGGTGCTGCCGCCGACGATCAACCTGGAAAATCCTGATCCGGAATGCGATTTGGACTACGTACCAAACCATGCCCGCAAAGCGCAGGTCAACGTGGCTCTGTCCAATACGTTCGGGTTTGGCGGTCACAACGCGACGGTGATCCTGAAAAGATACGAAGAGTAGATGAGCCCTACTGAAAAAGAAGTAGGAAGTCTCCTGAATTGGTGGTGAGGGTGATGAATTTTTCTAAGCTGCAAGAAAACTTAGGGATCCGCTTTCGTGATGAGAGTGTTTTGCGGCAGGCATTCACCCATTCTTCCTACGTGAACGAGCAACGCGGTAAACGGATTCAGGACAATGAGCGGCTGGAGTTTCTCGGCGATGCCGTACTAGAGTTGACTGTATCCCAGTTTCTTTACAAGACATTTCCCAAAATGAGCGAAGGGGAAATGACCAAGCTGCGCGCAGCGATCGTATGTGAGCCGTCACTGGTCAAGTTCGCAGAGCTGCTGCAGTTTGGCGATCTCGTTCTGCTAGGAAAAGGGGAAGAGCTGACAGGCGGCAGGCAGCGGCCTGCCCTGTTGGCTGACGTATTCGAAGCGTTTATCGGTGCATTGTACCTGGATCAGGGATTGGACGCCGTATTCGCGTTTATGGAGAAATACGTCTATCCCCGGGTGGATAAAGGCGAGTTCGCCCAGATTACCGACTTCAAGAGCCAACTTCAGGAATTCGTACAACAAGACAATCTGGGAGAAATCCACTATCGCATCGTCGAAGAAAAGGGGCCGGCGCACAACCGTGAATTTGTCTCCGAAGTCCTGCTCAACAACCGTTCGCTGGGAGTGGGCACAGGACGTTCCAAAAAGGAAGCGGAGCAAAAAGCGGCAGCCCGCGCTTTGATCAAGCTGGGCGCCAAATAGCGTTCCATCAAGGCAAGCCGTACCATCTGCTGGCAGGTGATGATACGGCTTTTTCACGTATCGCAACCGTCTTCTGGCGCGAATCGGAAAGTTACTGCGGAACGCGGCTGCTCTGTGATACACTGATAAAGAATCAACCCTTTAGCGGACAAGCTCCTGTCACACACAGGGGCTTTCTTTTAGGAGGACCTTTACGTATGTATTTGAAACGCCTGGAATTGGCTGGGTTCAAATCGTTTGCCGACCGTACGGAGATGGAATTCGTCCCCGGCGTGACCGCAGTAGTCGGTCCAAACGGCAGCGGCAAAAGCAATGTCTCCGATTCGATTCGCTGGGTGCTCGGCGAGCAGAGCGCCAAGTCGCTTCGCGGAGCGAAGATGGAAGACATTATCTTTGCCGGCAGCGATACGCGCAAGCCGGTCAATTTTGCAGAAGTAACGCTAACGCTGGACAATACCGACCGCTCCCTCGATCTCGAATACGCGGAGGTCTCGATTACACGCCGGGTCTACCGCTCCGGGGAGAGTGAGTATTACATAAACAACCGCGCCTGCCGTTTGAAAGACATCATGGAACTGTTCATGGATACAGGCTTGGGGAAAGAGGCGTACTCGATTATCGGGCAGGGCAAGATCGAGGAAATCCTCAGTACCAAATCCGAAGACCGCCGGGGCATTTTTGAGGAAGCGGCAGGAATCGTGAAGTACAAAACCCGCAAGCGCGAAGCGGAAAAAAAGCTGGCCGACACCGAACAAAACCTGGTGCGCATACACGATATTGTAAGCGAGATCAGCGAGCAGATCGGTCCTTTGGAGGAGCAGGCAAAAACAGCGCGTGCGTACAAGGAGTTGCACAGCCAACTGGTCGAGCATGAGGTGGCGCTGTACGTGCAGCAGATCGAGGCCGCGCACGGAAAGTGGCAGGAAGCCTCGCAGCGCGTGCAGGAGCTGCAGGAGCTGTTGGTCGCCGAGAACGCCAAGGTTTCCAAGCAGGAAGCCGATCTGGAGCAGGCCCGCTACCATGTCTCGCAGATCGACGAGTCGATTGAAGAGCTGCAGCAAGTGCTGCTTTCGGTCAGCGAAGAAGCAGAGAAGGTCGAAGGGCAGCGGGAAGTGTTGCGCGAGCGGATGCGCAACCTGTATGCCAATCGCCAGCAGACGATGGAGCAATTGCATCGGATCAGCGAAAAGCAAAATGCCCTGGAAGCGGAATTGGCTGAGGAACTCGATCGTGTGGCAGAAGCGAAAAAGCGGATGGACGAGACCCACGCTTCCCTGCAGGAGGCGGAGAGCCAGTTTTTTGCGATGGTGCAGACGTTGACAGATGACGTGGAACGACTCAAAGGCGATTATTTCGAGAAGCTCAACGAGATGGCCAATTTGCGCAACGACATTCGCCACCAGCAGCAACTGGTGCAAACCGCGCAAGCCCGCATGGAGCGCCAGGTCAGCGAAAAGGAGCGGCTGCAGCAGGAAGAGCAGCAGCGCCAGGAAAAGCTGCGCGACTTGCAGCAGCAGCTCGCCGACACCGAGCAGGCGATTGCGCAGACGCTCTCCGATTACAAGGAACTGATGGAAAAGCTGCGCGAAGGCCAGGCGATGGCGGAAGCCTCGCGCCGCGAACTGCGCCAGTGGGAGCAGAAGCGCGATGCAGCGAAGACGCGCTTTGACATGCTGCGGGAAATGCAGGCGGAATTCGCCGGCTTCCAGCAAGGGGTCAAGGAAATTTTGAAAGCGCGGGAACGCGGCTTCGAAGGGATTCACGGCGCTGTCGCCGAGCTGGTCGTCGTGCCGGAGCGGTATGAGACCGCCGTCGAGGTAGCACTGGGAGGAGCCCTGCAAAACGTCGTCGTGGAAAATGAAGCGGCGGGTCGGGCTGCCATCGCCTTTTTGAAAAAGAACAATGCCGGAAGAGCGACGTTCCTGCCGCTCGACGTCATTCGTCCGCGGCACATCCAGGCGGAAGACAAGCGCCGGCTGGAAAAGGAAGAAGGCGTCGTGGGGATCGCCAGCGAACTGGTCTCCTTTGACCCGACGTACCGGCCGATCCTCGAGTCGCTTTTGGGCAATGTCATCGTCACCGAGACGCTCGAGCAAGCCAACAGGGTTGCCCGTTCTCTGGGGTACCGCTACCGGATCGTGACGCTCGAGGGCGACCTCGTCAACGCGGGCGGTTCCATGACAGGGGGCGCGCTGAAGAAAAATGCGAGCAACCTGCTCGGGCGAAACCGCCAGGCCGAAGAGCTGGAAGCCCAAATGGCAGAGATCGACCAGGCAATAACTGGGCATACTGCGAAGATGGAGCGGCTGGCAAGCGAGCTTGTGCAAATGGAGCAAGCGCAAGAAAGCCTGCGCAGCCAAGGCGAATCGCTGCGTCTCAAGGAGCAGGAGATTAAAGGCCTGCTGCAGCAGCAAGAGGCAGAAGGCCGCGCGCTGGGCGAGCGGATCAGACTGGCGGAGCTGGAGATTGAAGCTTACCAGCGCGAATGTGAAGAGGCGCTTCGCAAGCAGCAGGAGATCGAAGCTACCCTGGCGACGCTGGCCGAACAGGAGCAGGAGCTGACCGCACAGATTGCCGCAGCGGAAGCAAAGCGCCAGGAGCAGCTGGAATCCAAGGAAGAGATGAACCAGAAAATCACCAGCCTGAAAGTCGCCGACGCACAAGTTCGCCAAGAGCATCAGTCCCGCCAGGAGCAAACGGAGCGGCTGCTCGAGCAAAAGGCAGCACTGCAGCGGGAGTGGGAGGAGCAAAACGCCACCCTCGCTTCGCTGGAGGAGCTCGAGCAAAGCAACGAATCGTCCGGGGCGAAGCTGGATGAAGAAATCGCGGAGCTGAGAAAAGACAAGGACCGGGTGGCCGGACTCATTCAGGAGCGGCGAAGCGAGCGGGCGACGCTGTTCCACGCGCAGGAGCAGTTGGAGCAGGAAGTGAAGGAAGTCCGCAAAAAGAGCAAAGAGCTGGAAGAAAAGCTGCACCAGGAAGAGGTCAAGGTGAACCGCAGTGAAGTAGAGCTGGATCACCTTTTGAACAAACTCTCCGAGGAATACGAGATGGGCTACGAGCTGGCGAAGCAAAAATACCCGCCGCGCGGGGACATAGCCAGCGAGACGCAAATCGTCAACCGCCTGAAAAAAGAGATTGCCGCCCTCGGCACAGTCAACCTGGGGGCGATCGAGGAATACGAGCGACTCTATGAACGCCAGCAATTTTTAAGCTCCCAGGAAGCGGACCTGAACGAAGCCAAGGACATGCTCTACCAGGTCATCGCTGAAATGGATACGGAGATGTCCCGCCGGTTCAAGGAGACGTTTGACGACATCCAGGAGCAGTTCCGCGACGTGTTCGTGCAGTTGTTTGGCGGTGGACGCGCCGATCTGGTGCTGTCCCAGCCTGAGAATTTGCTGGAGACGGGGATTGACATCGTCGCCCAGCCGCCTGGCAAAAAGCTGCAAAATCTGGCGTTGCTCTCCGGCGGCGAACGGGCGTTGACAGCGATGGCACTGCTGTTTGCCATCCTGCGCGTCAAGCCTGTGCCGTTCTGCGTGCTCGACGAGGTGGAGGCAGCGCTCGACGAAGCCAACGTGACGCGCTTTGCCGAGTACATGCACCGCTTCAGCGGCCAGACGCAGTTCATTTGCGTGACCCACCGCAAAGGCACGATGGAGAGCGCAGATGTGCTGTACGGCATTACGATGCAGGAGGGCGGCGTCTCCAAGCTCGTGTCCGTGAAGCTGGAAGACAGCGGCAAGTTTATCGAGAGCGCATCCTAGCTTTTCATGTGCCATAGATACTACCGAAAAAGGAAGATGACTATGAGCTTTTTCAAGCGGCTTCGCGAGAAAATCGTGCAAAAATCGGAAGAAGTGACGCAGAAGTTTACTGACGGATTGTCCAAAACCAGGGATTTGCTGGTGGAGAGAGTGGAAGATCTGGTCCGTCGTTACAAGAAGATCGACGACGACTTTTTCGACGAGCTGGAAGAGATTCTGATTACCTCGGACGTCGGTGTGAACACCGTGATGGAGTTGATCGATGAGCTGCGCAGCGAGGTGCGGAAGCACAAGATCGAAAACGCGATGGACCTGCAGCCTATTTTGTCGGAGAAGCTCGTCGCTCTCCTGAAAAACGACGAAGCGGCAGATACCGCCCTGCAGGTGGAGGACGGACGCCTCAACGTGATCCTGTTTGTCGGAGTTAACGGCGTGGGCAAGACGACGACGATCGGCAAAATGGCTCACATGTTCAAGCAGCAGAACAAAAAGGTGCTGCTGGCGGCAGGCGATACCTTTCGCGCGGCGGCCATCGACCAGCTCGAAGTCTGGGGCGAGCGCGTCGGCGTGGAGGTCATCAAGCAGCAGCAAGGCTCCGACCCGGCGGCTGTGATCTTCGACGCGATCCAGGCAGCCAAGTCGCGCGGTGTGGACGTTTTGCTGTGCGATACGGCAGGACGTTTGCAAAACAAGGTAAACCTGATGGAAGAGCTGGCGAAAGTACGGCGCGTGCTGGCCCGCGAGCTGCCGGGAGCGCCGCATGAGGTGCTGCTCGTGCTGGATGCGACCACAGGTCAGAACGCTCTGTCGCAAGCACGGACATTCGGCGAGTCGGCAGGCGTGACCGGGATCGTGCTGACCAAGCTGGACGGCACGGCCAAAGGCGGCATCGTCATCGCGATTCGCAACGAGCTGAACATTCCGGTCAAGTACGTTGGGCTGGGTGAAAAAATGGATGACCTTCAGCCGTTTGATCCCGAGCAGTTCGTGCACGCCCTGTTTGCCGGATTGATTCAGCAGGAGGCAGCAGAAGAAGAAGAGCCACATACGCCCTGAGCGAATAAAAAAGCAGAGCGTTTTTACATGTCAACAAAAAACCTTGACACGAGGTGTGGAATTGGGTACTATAATCTACGTGCTGTAAAGAAAAACGCTTTACAGGACAGAGTCGAGTACCTCATCGCAAAGGATTGGTCCCATGCTGGAAAAAACCAATCAGGTAAATCTCTTGTTTGACTTCTACGCCCCGCTCCTCAAGGGCAAACAGCAAGAATATCTGGAATTGTACTATCTGGATGATCTTTCGCTGGGCGAAATTGCCGAGATGCATGAGGTGAGCAGACAGGCCGTATACGATCATATCAAGCGTGCTGAAAAGCAGTTGTTTGAATATGAAGAAAAGCTCCAGCTTGCACACAGGCATGAAAAGCGCTTGGGCGTGCTGAAGCAGATGGATGAGCTTGTACGACGGGTGCCGGACGAAGCGACGAGAGAGGAGCTGCAGGCTTTGCTCCACCAACTGACAGAGATGGATTAGGAGGGCTCGCATGGCGTTTGAGAGCTTGGCCAGTCGGTTACAAAACGCGTTTGACAAACTGCGCGGCAGAGGCAAAATCGACGAAGCGGTCGTCAATGAGGCGATGCGTGAAGTGCGCCTTGCCCTGTTGGAAGCAGATGTCAACTTTAAAGTAGTAAAGGATTTCATCGCACGCGTCAAGGAACGCGCGGTGGGTCAGGACGTGATGAAGAGCCTGACTCCCGGACAGATGGTTATCAAGATCGTCAACGAAGAATTGGTTCAGCTCATGGGCGGCAGCGTCGCTCAACTGACGATGGCGCACAAGCCCCCGACCGTGATTATGATGGCCGGTCTGCAAGGGGCAGGTAAGACGACCACGACAGGGAAGCTGGCCAAGTATTTGCAAAAGCAAAACCGCAAGCCTCTGATGGTGGCAGCCGACATTTACCGTCCTGCTGCGATCAAGCAGTTGCAGGTTTTGGGGGAGCAACTGAATGTTCCCGTCTTCTCCCTGGGAGACCAGGTAAGCCCCGTAGAGATCGCTCGTCAAGCGATTGAGCACGCCAAGGAAAATCACCTCGACGTCGTGCTGCTCGATACCGCAGGTCGCCTGCATATCGACGAAGCACTGATGGAGGAACTGCGGCAGGTTCGCGAGGTAGCCAAACCGGAGGAGATTTTGCTCGTCGTCGATGCGATGACCGGACAAGATGCGGTCAACGTCGCGGAGAGCTTCAACAGCCAGCTTGAGCTGACCGGTGTCGTGCTGACCAAACTGGACGGCGATACACGCGGTGGTGCAGCCCTTTCAGTCAAGGCTGTCACCGGCAAACCGATCAAGTTTGCGGCGATGGGCGAAAAGCTGGACGCACTCGAAGCGTTCCATCCCGATCGCATGGCTTCGCGGATTCTCGGTATGGGAGACGTGCTCAGCCTGATTGAAAAGGCGCAGGCTAACGTCGACGAAGAGAAGGCGCGCGACATGGAGCGGCAGATGCGTCAAGGGGAGTTCACCTTTGACATGTTCCTCGACTCCATGCAGCAGCTTCGCAGTCTGGGTCCTTTTGAAGACATCCTCGGCATGCTGCCCGGCATGAACAAGATGAAGGGCAAGATGAACGTGGACGAAAAGCAAATCGCCCGCGTCGAAGCGATCGCCAAATCGATGACCAAAGCAGAACGCGCCAATCCTGGCCTGCTGAACGCCAGCCGCCGCAAGCGCATTGCCAACGGCAGCGGTACCAGTATCCAGGAAGTCAATCGCTTCCTCAATCAATTTGAGGAAATGAAAAAGATGATGAAGCAGTTCTCTGGCGCAGCCGACAAGATGATCAAGAAGTCGAAGAAAAAGGGCAAAGGCCTGCCTTTCATGGGCAAAGGCGGCAATTCCGGCGGCATGAACTTCCCGTTCAACTTCAAACCGCCATTCAAGTAAACCGCATGATCTCTTCGCGCCGCTGACTTGTCAGCCGACGCGATGGTTCAGATATAGCAGCACCAACGCGAGGTAC
Source organism: Brevibacillus sp. TJ4 (assembly GCF_044627595.2). NCBI lineage: Bacteria > Bacillati > Bacillota > Bacilli > Caryophanales > Paenibacillaceae > Brevibacillus > Brevibacillus sp. TJ4. The sequence goes on from NZ_CP185865.1 coordinate 1,679,854, forward strand.
ATTTTCGCGTTGATCCATACAGGAGGTGAATCAACATGGCAGTAAAAATCCGTCTGAAACGCATGGGTTCCAAGAAAGCTCCTTTCTACCGTGTAGTAGTAGCTGATTCTCGTTCCCCTCGCGATGGCCGTTTCATTGAAGAGATTGGGTACTACAACCCGGTTGCACAACCAGCAGTGGTGAAAATTGATACCGAAAAAGCGGTACAATGGATCCTCAACGGTGCGGCTCCGACTGACACCGTACGCAACCTGCTCTCCAAAGAAGGCGTTTTGGCAAAAGTACACGAAACCAAATACGGCAAGTAAGCCGGACATCGGGAGGTCTGATGATGAAAGCACTGGTCGAAACGATCGCAAAGGCTCTCGTCGATCATCCGAATGAGGTTCGTGTCAACGCAGTGGACAAGGAACGAATCCTCGTCTTTGAACTGTCGGTGCACCCCGATGATATGGGGAAAATCATCGGCAAACAGGGGCGAATCGCCAAAGCCCTGCGAACTGTTGTGATGGCTGCTGCCGTCGATACGGACAAGCGCGTCACCGTTGAGATTGTATAAAAAGGCTGGGAGCTTCCCAGTCTTTTTGCACTTTCATCGAAAGGGAGTGGCAGCATGATCACGATTTTTCGCAACGTACAGGTCAAGGTGATCATCACGGAAGCCTCGCGGGCCGCCCTGATGGAGAAGTTCCGCCGCCAAATGGAGCAGCAGCAAAACGAATGGGCACAATGGCAGTTTCAATCGAAAAAAATCCTCGCCGATGCGAAGAAGGTTTCCGCGGAACGGTACGCGCTCGCCCAGGAGAAAGTAGAGCGTGAGCAGAAACGGCGCCAGGAGGCGATCGCGAATCTTCAGTTTCAGTTGATGCAGGCAGAAAAGCTGCCGGTCGGTGCAGAGCTGGACTACCAGACCGTGCAAAGCCCGGTAGAGATCAAACTCGGCGATGTATGGGATGAAATCATGGCAGGAACGGAAATCATGGTAAAAGACGGACGGGTACATGAAATCCGGCAAACAGAACTGCCGATTCGAGCAAAGGAGGAAAGGGATTGAGCGAAAAACGCTTCTACACAGTGGGAAAGCTGGTCAACACGCACGGTTTGCGCGGTGAGGTGAAGGTCATTTCCACCAGCGATTTTCCCGACGAACGGTTTCGCAAAGGGAGCCAGCTATACTTGTTTCATCCGTCGCTGGACGAGCCGCTTGCGTTGAAAGTGGCGACCCGGCGCGTGCACAAGGACTTTGAAATCATCAGCTTCCAGGGCTACCCGCACATCAACGACGTAGAGTCGTTTAAAGGCGGAGAGCTGAAAATTCCGGAAGAAGACTTGATGGAGCTGGAAGAAGACGAGTTTTACATCCATCAGTTGATCGGCTGCGAGGTCGTCACGGACGAGGGAGAAGAACTCGGTGAGATCGTCGACGTGCTGCAGACAGGAGCCAACGATGTCTGGGTGGTGAAAGGCAAACGCGGCGAAGTGTTGTTACCGTACATAGACGATTGCATCAAGCAGGTGGACATCGCCAACAAGCGAGTCGTGTGCCACCTGATGGAAGGCTTGCTGTAGGGAGGAACTAGCATGCGTATCAACATCCTGACGCTGTTTCCCGAGATGTTTGACGGTGTGCTCTCCAGCAGCATCCTGGGAAAAGCGAGCGAAAAAGGGCTGGTCCAGTTCGAGGTGAACAACTTTCGCGACTTCTCGGAAAGCAAGCACGGTACGGTAGACGACACGCCGTACGGGGGCGGCGGCGGGATGGTGCTCAAGCCAGAGCCGCTGTTCCGGGCGGTAGAGGCGATCGCGGGGGAGCAAAAGCCACGCGTCATCCTGATGTGTCCGCAAGGCGTGACTTACAATCAAAAGCTGGCTGAGGAGCTGGCGCAGGAAGAGCATCTGATCTTTATTTGCGGTCACTACGAAGGGTATGACGAGCGGATTCGCGAACATCTCGTCACCGATGAAATATCGATCGGCGATTACGTCCTGACCGGCGGCGAACTGGCGGCGATGGTCGTCATCGACAGCGTCGTGCGCTTGCAGCCCGGCGCGCTGGGCAATCAGACGTCGGCGGTAGAAGACTCCTTTTCTACCGGGCTTCTGGAGTATCCGCACTACACCAGACCGGCCGAATTTCGCGGCTGGAAGGTGCCGGACATTCTGCTCTCCGGGCACCATGCCAACATCACCACCTGGCGTCTCAAGGAGTCGCTGCGCCGTACTGTGGAGCGCAGGCCCGACCTGTTGGAGAAGCTGGAATTGACAACGGAAATGAAAAAGCTGTTGGCGGAGATTGAGGAGGAGAAAAAAAACGGGGACAACTCGTAGAATCCGCCTTGTGATTTGCCGCTCCATATGTTACTATAAGTCTTGTGGCAATTTTGCCCGCTGACTAAGGCGGTCCGCTACTCGTATCATTCGACTGTAAGCCGATTGGCATAGAAGACGAGTAAGAACGTCTGATTGGAAGGAGGGAATTCAAATGAACCAAGTGATCCGTGAACTGGAAAAAGAGCAATTGAAACAGGACATTCCTGCATTCCGACCTGGTGACACTGTTCGTGTACACGTTAAGGTTATCGAGGGTCAGCGCGAGCGTATCCAGTTGTTCGAAGGCGTAGTAATCCGCCGTCGCGGTACTGGTATTAGCGAAACATTCACTGTTCGTAAGATTTCTTACGGCGTTGGTGTTGAGCGTACGTTCCCGGTGCACACACCAAAGATCGAAAAGATCGAAATTGCACGTCATGGTAAAGTTCGCCGCGCGAAACTGTACTATCTGCGTGACCGTGTGGGTAAAGCAGCTCGTATTAAAGAAATTCGTCGATAAGCATTTGTTCACACATAGAAAAAGGCGCTGGCCTGCAAGCCAGGCCTTTTTTTCCATTTTAGCAGGTGGAGTCAGGCAAGGGGGATCGAGAGTATGAGTGAAGAAGTTACCTCCCATCGAAGCAAGAAACATGAATCATGGGAATGGATCAAGGCGCTTGTGATCGCAATCGCGCTTGCCTTTCTTATCCGCACCTTCCTGTTTGCTCCCTTTATCGTACAGGGAGAATCGATGGAAACGACGTTACATAACAATGAAAAGCTCGTTGTCAACAAAGCGATTTACTACCTGCGAGACCCGAAACCAGGCGAAATTATCGTCTTTCACGCAGACGAAGAGCGGGACTACATCAAGCGGGTCATTGCCGTTGAAGGCGATACCGTCGAGATGAAAGACGACCAGTTGTTTGTCAACGGAGAAGTTGTAGACGAGCCGTATCTGGAACGAAAGGAAGAGCGGGCGAGGGCGAAGGGCGAACGCAACTTTACCCACGACTTCCCGCCGGTGACAGTTCCGGAAGGCCATCTGTTCGTGATGGGCGACAATCGTTTGAACAGCGAAGACAGCAGAGTCATCGGCCCGATCGAGGAAAGCGCGGTCGTCGGACGAGCGGAATTCACCTTTTGGCCGATTTCCGAGTTCCGCATGACGCGCTAGGCATAGAGCCATCCTCATCCACGAAAAATACATGTACAACGATACACATAGGCAGGTGAAGCACATGACGATCCAATGGTTTCCCGGACATATGGCAAAAGCGCGCAGACAGGTAACGGAAAAGCTCAACCTGATCGACGTCGTGATCGAGCTGCTGGATGCCCGTCTGCCACTTTCGAGTCGCAATCCGATGATTGACGAGATCGTCGGTGACAAGCCGCGCTTGATCTTGTTAAACAAGGCGGACATGGCGGACGAAAAGGTGACCGACGAGTGGACAGCCTATTTTCGCAACCTCGGTATTCGCACGCTGCCGATTGACGCTCTCAGCGGCAAAGGGGTAAACAAGCTGACCGAACTGTGCCGCGAACTGGCTGCGGACATGCTGAACAAGCGTGCGGAGCGAGGCATGCAGGCACGGGCGATCCGGATTATGATCCTCGGTATCCCCAACGTGGGCAAATCCTCGCTGATCAACCGCCTGTCCAAGCGCTCGGTAGCGCAGACAGGGGATCGACCCGCGGTGACGAAAGCCCAGCAGTGGGTCAAGGTAGGCGACACGCTAGAGCTTTTGGATACGCCAGGGATTCTCTGGCCCAAATTCGAAGACCAGATGGTGGGACTGCGCCTGGCTGCCAGCGGGGCGATCAAGGATGAGCTGATCGACTTCACGGAAGTGGCACTGTTTGTCATCAGCTACATGATGCACTATTATCCACAACGGCTGCTGGAGCGCTACAAGCTGCAGGAGCTGCCGGAAGACAAGGTCGCGATGCTCGAAGAAATCGGCAGAAAGCGCGGCTGCATCATCTCCAGAGGCGAGATTGACTACGACAAGGCAGCAGAGCTGTTTTTGCGCGAGCTGCGCTCTGGTAAACTGGGACGGGTCAGTGTGGAGCGTCCGATCGATTGGGAGATGGAGGAGCCGATCGGCAAGCCGCTGATGTAGGCGCCCCCACGCTTTTCGTGCTTGAGAAAACTGTCTATCAACGTGATAGGCGGTTTTTTTGTACGTTCCGAATGAATCATGCTATGCTAGGAAGGACCACGCCGCCGGATTCTGGTGGCTGCCTGTGTTCACGTAACATGCGAGCTCAGACTTTTAGCAGGACGCAGGCGGCTGATTGACATACATAAGGAGAAAAAGTGAATGAATGTAGCGAATCTGTCGATAAAGGAAATACGGGAAAGACTCGAAATATTGGACGAGGTACCCAAAGATTTTTTACAATATTTGAAAGAAGATAAACGAAAAGGCGTACAAGCCTTGGTGCGTCAGGTAGAAGCAGTGCTGGCCAGGCAAGAGCAGCTCGCCCGGCAGTGGACGGAGATGACGGAGTACGAGCGGATGCTGCGCAGCAAAGGGCATGTCCACGTGTTTGGCATTGATGAAGTCGGGCGCGGACCGCTGGCAGGACCAGTGGTCGCAGGAGCCGTCTGTCTGCCGGAAGACTTTTATCTGCCAGGGCTCAACGACTCCAAGAAGCTGCCTGCCGCCACGCGGGAAGCGTTTTACGAAGTCATCATGCGCGATGCCCTTGCAGTCGGAATCGGCATCGTAGACGCGAGACGGATCGACGAGATCAACATCCTGGCAGCGACCAAGGAAGCGATGCGACTGGCGATCGACAACGCCGGGATGATGCCTGACGCCTGCCTGCTCGATGCTGTCCAGCTTTCCGGGCTTGCATGCGAGCAGGTGCCGATCATCGGCGGCGACGGAAAAAGCGTCTCGATTGCGGCAGCCTCCATCGTAGCCAAGGTTACCCGGGACAAGATGATGGCCGAGTACGCAGCACAGTACCCCCAGTACGGATTTGATAAAAACGCAGGCTACGGGACCGCAGAGCATGTGGCTGCAATCGCTCGCTTCGGTCCCACGCCGCTGCACCGGATGACGTTTGCCGGTGTCAAGGAGCAGGCCTAGCGCTCTTATTTTGAAGTCGTCTACAGGAGGAGGTTTTCCCCCATGTTTTCCCCATCGAGTTTGGTGCAATCGATGATCCAGCGTTCTTCGGTCTCTTCGCCGAAAACGGTCGAGCTGACGCCTGGACAAGTGTTTCGCGGGACGGTGATCAAACAGTACCCGGAAAATATGGCGTTGGTGCAAATCGGCGGCATGCAGGTACAGGCAAAACTGGAGGCGAATCTGGAGACCGGGCAAAAAGCGTGGCTGCAGGTGCAGCCCAATTCTGATGTCGTCACCTTGAAGGTATTGGATGCCCCGGTAGCGGCCAATGGAAAGGATGCTTCGCTGGAAAGCCTGATCCGCTCGCTCGGACTGCCCGAAACAAAGGAGAGCCGTGCCATCGTGCAAGCCTTGGTCAATGCCAATCTGCCCGTGACGCGGGAAGCGGTCCAGGCCATTGCCAGCGTGGTTCAGCGGCTCGGGATGGATGAGGGGACGATCAAGGCATTCCTGATGGCGATGAAGCGAAATCTGCCGCTTACACCCGATACGGTGTCCGGCTTGAAGGCATTTCTGTCTGAAAAACCGCTCAGTCAGGTGGTACAGAACTTTTTGCAGCAAGCCTCGCAATTTTTGGACGAAAACCAGGCAGTTCGCCAAGGGCAAATGCAGGCGAGCACGAACGTGGATATGCGCCAGTTGGTCGGACAGATCAGAGACAAGCTGGCAGGGCTTCCCGTGCTGCTGATGAGTGCAGAAGACGCGGAAGGAAAAGCTCCAGCGAGTCCGGGACAAGCCGGGATCTCGCGCGGCGCGGCTGACCAGACTCAGGTCCAGTCCCAAGTGCAAGTCTCTGCCGCACAACCGCGCAGCAATGGACAATCGGCAGCTCCTGCTTCGACACCCGTGCAAGCGCCACAGGCATCCCCAGGGAGCGCGGTGAATGCAAACGTGCTTGCCAATACAGGACAAGCATCGGCTAGCCCCGCTGGAAATCCTGCGACGCCACCCCAGGCTGTCGTCGCCAACGGACGCCCGGATCAGCCGCTTCAGCCAGCCACCGCTCAGGCAGGACAAGCTGTAGGAAATACTGCGGCTCAGGCAAAGGACAGTCAGCCCGGACCGATCGGGACAAACTCTACCAGCAGCATGGCAGGAACGGCAACTGCGCGGACGGGTGCAACCGAACCGAGCCAGTTGCCTGCTCAGGCAGCGGGACTGTCGCGTGAAGCGTCGGGTATACCGAGTGAGCAGGCGATGCAGACGGCGGCCGCACGTTCTGCAGCGGATGCGACTGCCGCGACATCACAGCAGCGCAACCCGATCATGGAGCTGTTCCGTCAGTTGGGGTTGTCCCATGAACGCGAGCTGATGGCGCAGACCCTGTCACAGGGTTCGTGGGATGCGCAATCGCTCAAACAGATGGAGTCGGTGAAATCGATGCTGCTCCAGCTCACCCAGGCGAACTCTGCGACAATCCCAGCGGCGTTGCGGGAAGCTGCCGACCAGTTGCTCCAGCAGGTGACAGGACAGCAGTTGATGATGGTATCGTCTTCCAACCAGGTCTTGACCCAGGTGGTGCTGCAAATCCCGCTTCGTACCGAAAATGGCGACGAGACCGCATATGTACAGATCGAGTCGCAAAAAAAGGGCGGAGGTCCACTGGATGCGGAAAACTGCCGGCTGTTTTTCCATCTCGACTTGCAAGAACTGGGCACGACAATGATCGATGTCAATATTGTCAATAAGATCGTCAATCTGCACATATACAATGACACCCCTGGTCTGGAGATGCTTGCGCAGGCGATGCGAGACGGCTTTGCCGAGCAGCTCGCGGAAGTAGGTTATCAGCTCTCGGCGATGCGCTTTACTGCGATTCCCGAGCAGCAAAGCAAGATCCCGCAGGCTGCCTCCAGTGCCGTGTCGTCGATGATGGCCGATTACAAGGGAGTTGACCTGCGCGTATGAGTCAGGAGCAGGGCAGACAGGGCGAACCCAACAAGAGAAAACAGGCTGTCGCGCTCAAGTACCAGGCCGGCACGATGGAAGCGCCCAAGGTGGTGGCAAAGGGCAAAGGCTATATTGCAGACAATATCCTGAAGACAGCGCGGGAGCACGACATCCCGGTCCAGGAAGACCCTTCACTGGTAGAAGTGTTGGGCAAGCTGGACCTGAATCAGCAAATTCCCCCGGAGCTGTATCAGGTAGTGGCGGAAATTCTTTCTTTTGTATACCGGCTGGACAAGGGAGGCAAAAACAAAGGATGAGCGATCGGCGTCGCGAAGTGGGACAAAAAGGGGAGCAGTTGGCGGCTCAGTATTTGCAGCAGCAAGGGTATGAGATCGTGGAACGCAACCTGCGGACGAGGCAGGGCGAGATCGACCTGATCGCCCTGGACCAGCAGATGCTGGTCTTCGTCGAAGTGCGGACGAGAACGTCCACTGCCTACGGCACCCCTGGGGAATCGGTAAACTGGCGCAAGCAGAAAAAGCTGCGCGAGCTGGCCCTCGCTTACTTGCAACGCCAAACAGGCCGTTTTTCGTCGTTCCGCTTTGACGTCATCGCCATCACATGTCCCGCCCGGGTGACCGACCAGCAGCAGGTCAAAATCGAGCATGTCAAGCATGCCTTTTAATGGCTGCAGCAGGTAAAAAGGGCGCTGTTCGCGCCCGCATAATGGGGATACGTCTACAGCAAGCGGGTACGCCTCGACGTACTATGTAGTGTACTCGACGCGATGTAACTCCTCCAAAGCAGTACCATCTCCTTCCAGATATAAACTGGAAGGCCTTTTTTTGTATTTTCCCTTTTTTGTTACCGGATTGTTACTTTTTTTCGAATCGTGTGATCTACGATAAGGAAAGAAATGGAGGTTTTATTGTGTTCAAACGAGCGAAGAAATGGATGACAACAACCATTGTAACAGCGGTAACAGTAAGCGGTATCCAGTTTGCATTTATTCAGGTCCCAGTTCACGCCCAGTCTGCGAATAGCGTGGACATCGGCCAGCTTGCTGCCGTTCAGGCTGCTGCAGCCAAGCTGAAGGCCAGTGTGAGCAGCGTCAAGCTGGACAAGGGGAAGACAAAGAAAGTCACGCTGACCCATAACGGAAAATCGCTGACACCTTCGAAAGCCACCTGGACGACCTCAAAATCTACGGTAGCGACGGTAAAAGACGGTGTCATTACGGCAAAAGGAAAGGGGACAGCGACAATCACGGCGAAGTACAGCGGAGAAAGCGTCAAGATCACTGTGACAGTCAATGAGGACGGAGGACTCGTCGCCAAAGACTCCAAAGTAACGGTGGAAAAAGGCAAGACCAAAACCATTTCCCTGACCTATGACGGCGAGAAGCTGACCGGATCGAAAGCGACCTGGTCCACTTCGAAATCGTCGGTAGCGACAGTGAAGAACGGGGTAATTACTGCGAAGGCGAAAGGCACAGCCACGATTACTGCCAAATACAAGGGCGAGTCGGTATCGATTACCGTCACCGTAACCGATGGAAAAGACAGCAAGGACGGCAAACTGGAGGCAAGCAAGACAAAATACGCCCTGCAGGTGGGAGACAAGAAAAGTGCCAGACTGAAGTACGACGGCAAAACCTTGACCGCATCCCAGGCGACCTGGAAGACATCCAAAGCGTCTGTCGCTACAGTATCAAAGGGCAAGATCACCGCAAAAGGCGAGGGCAAAGCGACGATTACCGCTACATATAAAGGTCAAACAGTCGAGATCGAAGTGACGGTAAGCCCCGGAGATGAGCTGGAAGCAGATAATGACAAAATCTCCGTAAAAGCAGGGAAAAATGAAACAATCAAAATCAAATACAAAGGAAAAACGATATCTGGCAAGGACGTAAAATGGAAAAGCTCCAAAACTGCTGTCGCAACAGTAAAAGACGGGGTAGTTACCGGTAAGAAGAAAGGCAGTGCTACTATCACTGCCGAGTACAAGGGAGAGCAAGTGAAGATTCGCGTGAAGGTGAGTTAAGGTTTTCTAGTAGATTGCAGCCCGCTGAATGGTGTGTTCAGCGGGTTTTTGTTTGGTATGATTGTTCATATGATGTAATTGCCCGGGTTTACTTAGTAAAGAGATTCTATAAGTAAGCCGAACTTGTAACGCTTGAGTATGGTTTTATAAATTTTCAATTTTCAAAGAATCTTTTGGAGGTTGCTTTGAAAATCCGATTGCTGCAGAAAGAAATTTGGCTTCAGAACAGAAAGTTCATTGTTCTAGTCCCTGCAAACCATACAAAGGATATTTATGCCTGTGAATTCGATAGAGACATGTTTATGATTTTTGGCAACCAACGATCGCTACAGTATTTAGCTTGTATGTTCCTTTTAAGTGCAGATCACAGAGATAAGATGATTTATTGTGAATGCTAATCTAATAATTGACCACCTAGTGGTACATTGCTCATAAAAAAGTTGACCACCTGAGCACCTCTTTCCTGTATCTTGAAGTTGTCGGACCACAAGATATAGGAGGAAAGGAAATGCTTCAGATGGCTAATTACGAGTTTATCAGGAAACAACACATTCTGCTAGGAAAGTCGATTCGCCAAATTTCTCGAGAGACCGGCTATTCCCGTCAAGTGATACGAAAGGCTTTGAAATCCTCTGAGATTCCTGTGTATCAGCTTTCAAAACCGAAGCCAAAGCCAGTCATTGATTCTGTCAAGCCCATCATCTTGGAGTGGCTGCATCAAGATGAACAAGCTCCCCCGAAGCAGCGTCATACTGCCAAACGCATTTACCAGAGACTCGTTGACGAACATGGATTCACCGGCGGTGAATCTACTGTACGACGCTACGTCAGAGAGTTGCGGGTTTCTCCCCCTAAAGCATTTGTCCCTCTCGATTTCCCGCCAGGGCGCTTTGCTCAATTTGACTGGGGTGAGGTTACGGTTCATTTACAAGGGAAACAAGTAAAGGTTCAAGTCTTTTGTATGCGTTGCACATACAGCAGAAAGATTTTTATCAAAACATTTGCTCATCAGAAGCAAGAGGCTCTTCTCCAAGGTCATGTAGATGCTTTTGAATTTTTCGGTGCTGTTCCCCAAGTCATCACATACGACAACCTGACAACAGCCGTTAAGAAGGTATTGGAGGGTAAAAATCGCGAGGAACAAGAGCGATTTACTCAGCTACGTGCCCACTACCTGTTTGAAAGCTATTTCTGTGATCCCGGAAAAGGGCATCAAAAAGGCCAGGTGGAAAACCTCGTACAGTTTGCTCAGAGGCAATTTTTTACCCCTGTACCCAGTGTTTCTTCTCTGGAGGAGCTCAATCAAATCCTCCTCGAAAAATGTATCTCTTACGAGAATACAACCGTTCCAAGGTCTTCACTAACGGTTGGAGAAGCATTTGCTCAAGAGTTGCCTATCATGCTTCCATTGGGGTCTGTCAATGATTTTGTGTAAACTCCAATAGCCGTTAGGCTCAGAGGAGATATGGTTGAACTCGCTCCGGAAACTGAACGGACAGTTGTAACAGAATTTGGCCCCAGTTCTGAACTCTCCCCGTCCACTTTCGTAACACATCCATGGTTGCCAGGTAGAGCATTTTGAGCAGGGCTTCGTCTGTAGGAAAAATGGCTTTTCCTTTGGTGACCTTTCTCAGTTGGCGATGGTAGCTCTCAATGACATTGGTTGTGTAGATCAGTTTGCGAATCTCGGGTGAGTACTTGAAAAAGGTGGAGATTTCCGCCCAGTTCGTACGCCAGGAACGGACAATAAGGGGGTACTTTTGTCCCCACGTTTGCTCGAATTGATTCAGTTCTTCCAAGGCGGCCTCTTCCGTGGCCGCTTTATAAATCGGCTGCAGGGCCGATGTGATTTTCTTGATGTCTTTATAGGAAACGTATTTGATCGAGTTGCGAATCTGGTGGATGATACACTTCTGGATTTCCGTGATGGGATAGCAAGCGGAAATGGCTTCGGAGAAGCCGCGAAGATTGTCCACGCAGGTGATGAGGATGTCTTGCACGCCCCGGTTTTTCAACTCGTTTAAGACATGAAGCCAGAACTTTGCCGATTCATTTTCCCCGATCCAGATGCCAAGTACATCTTTGTGGCCTTCCAAGTCAATGCCAATGGCCATGTAGGCGGCTTTGTTGACGATGGCACCGTCTTGTTTCACCTTGAAGTGAATGGCATCCAGGAACACGACTGCGTATACCGCCTGCAAGGGACGGTTTTGCCATTCTTTGATCAGCGGGACGATCTTGTTGGTCACGTTGGAGATGAGGGTAGGAGAAACCTCGATGCCGTAGAGCTGCTGCAGGTGATCCTGAATGTCGCGGGTAGAAACACCCTTGGCATACATGGCAATGATTTGGTCTTCGATACCCGTCACGTTCGTTTGGTTCTTTTTGACGATGGTCGGCTCAAACTCACTGGCCCGGTCACGCGGTACCTGAATGTCCACATCGCCGTACTCGGAACGCACCTTTTTCTTGCTGTAGCCGTTCCGGCTATTGGTGGTTTTCTTGTTTTTCGTGTCGTGCTTGGCGTAGCCAAGAGACGTCTCCAGTTCCGCTTCCAGCATCTCCTGAAGAGTCTCGGCAAACAACTCCTTCAGGGCCAATTGCACGTCGTCCACCGATTGCATGTTCTTTTCCTTGATCCACTGCTTGAGTTGCTCTTTGGACATCAGGCTCATGGGCTCTCCCAACCTTTCTTTGAATTCATTGTACTCTATTTGAAGGTTAGGAGTTTACACAAAATAGTTTATAGACTCTTCCATTGCCTCCACGGCCATTGGATTGTTTCCGTGTTGTACCCGTGAAAAGCAATACGCTATCCATGATCCACATTGAGAAAAATGCCTATTCCGTCCCCGTTTCCTATGCATCGACCCAGCTTACTTGCCGAGTGTTTGCTGAAAAAGTTGAGGTGTATCACGGAAAAAGCCTGATTGCGACGCATGAGCGGTGTTTGGAAAAGGGAAAGGAGATTTTGCAATACGATCATTATCTGGATTTACTTCTTATTCGTCCAGGAGCAGTTCTTTATGCTAGACCATTGCATCAGGCAGGATTACCCGCCATTTACCAAAAGTTCTTGGACAAGTGCCGCAACCGACCAGGAGGGATGAAGGAGTTCGTTCGACTCTTGCTTTTGCACCGTGAATTCGATACTTCTCTTGTCGAAGAAGCACTGGAGGAGGCCTGCCAAAAAGGGATGTTCCAATATGATGCCGTAAGGCAATTATTGTTTCAGCGAACATTGCCGGAACACCGTCTACCCCAACTCTCGTTGGTGGAGGATAGCTCTGTTCCACGTATTCAGGTAAAGGCCCCAGATCTTAGCCAGTACAATCGTTTGTTACAGAAAAGGAGTGTGGTTCATTGAGTACGAGTTTCTTGCTTGAAACCTATGCGAAACGCCTTCGCTTACCTGCGATTAAACGTGTCTATAAGGAAATTGCCCATGATGCTGCTGAACGGCAAATTCCCTACGAGGAGTTCCTCTTAGCCCTACTAGAGCAAGAAGTTCAGCAAAGGGATGCTAACCAAATCGCCAGTCGCATCAAGCATGCCAAATTCCCTTCTATGAAAACGATCGATCAATTTGAATTCTCAGCCATTCCGTCTCTCAACAAGCCCAAATTGCTTCAACTGGCTCGCTGTGAGTACATCGAAAAGACAGAGAACATCATGTTTATCGGAAACTCTGGCACTGGCAAAACTCATCTCTCCATTGCACTCGGGAAGGAAGCTTGCCATCATGGCTATTCCGTCCAGTTTTGGACTGCCGCTAAAATATGCAATGAGCTTATGGAAGCTCAGTCCCAAAAGCGAATTCTCCAGCTAGAGAGGCAATGGTTGAAAACAGATTTGATTATTTTGGATGAAGTCGGGTTTGTCCCTCTCAGTCGGACCGGGGCGGAGTTATTATTCCAATTTTGTGCGGCCCGCTATGAGAAAGGAAGCATGATCATTACCAGTAATCTGGAATTTACGGAATGGACACAGATTTTCAAAGATGAGCAAATGACGTCAGCCCTGGTTGATCGGCTTACCCATCGTGCCCACATCTTTGCAATGAATGGGGACAGTTATCGCTTTAAACAGAGCATTCAAAGATCGTGATCATGAAAAAGTTACCCACCCGACGGGTGGATTGATTTTTGCCATGGTGGTCAATTTTTTGATGAGCACTGTGGTCAACATTTTGGTTGACATTCACAATTTATTTGCCAAACACAGAAAAAGACTGGCCAATACATCTCGTGTCAATATCGATTTAATTTTCCCCAAAACTATCGGTTGAAAATCCCCCATTTTTGTCGCTACTGGTTGTTTACTTCAGCAGGCTCTGGTCGGAAGAAACCTGCTTTTTTCTTTTCCTTAATGCGATAACTCTCCCCTTTGATATTGATCGTACTGGAATGGTGAAGAAGTCGGTCCAGAATCGCAGTGGCCAAAATGGTATCTCCGAAAATCTCTCCCCAGGCTCCGTACGATTTGTTTGAAGTCAAGATCAATGAACCTTTTTCATATCGTTCGGATACAATCTGAAAAAAGAAGTGAGCAGCGGTTTCGTCCATTTTGCGGTAACCAATCTCATCGATAATCAACAAATCTGGTTTGGTGAACGCGCGCATTTTTTGGGCAATCGTGCGATTGCCATGGGCCGTCTGAAGCGACTGCACCAGATCGTGGGCGGTGATAAAATAAACCGTATAGCGTTGCTTGATTGCTTCCAATCCAAGCGCAACGGCCAAATGAGTTTTACCAACACCGGGTGGGCCCAAGAAGATGAGGTTTTCCTGATGCTCGATAAAACCCAGAGTCGCCAAGTCACGGATACGTCTTTCATCGATGGAGGGTTGGAAAGAGAAATCAAATTCATCTAGTGTTTTTTTGAACGGAAGCCGTGCTAATCGCGTTCTTGTATGCAAAAATCGTTCGTATTTAGCGGCTAATTCCTCCTGTAAAAGCTTGTCCAAAAACTCCAAATACGATATGTTGTGTTTGGATGCTTCTTCGGCGTGATCGTGGAGGATCTCGGGGATGCGTACCCATCCAAAATGTCGGGACGCTTCCAACAGGCGTTCTTGCAAGATCATTGCAGCGTCACCTCTTCTTCCGCCAGTTCTTCATACGCCGTGAGAGAGCGTTCCAACACTTCGGGTGTTGAATTCGCCATATAACGGGGTGTAGGTTGGGGAACCGGTTTGCTCGTAGATGTGCGAATTCCTTCGAAGTGTTTTTTTATGCTTACGGTCTGATGACGCCCCCACTGTTTGGGGTGTTCCGCGATAAGATGGCCATTGCAATAAAATCGCAAGACTCCATTTTTCTCATCTTGAATTTCTACTACTCGACCGATGTGCTCCCATGGAACAGAGTAACGATTGGCTTCAAAAGAAACATAAGCGTCACTCATCACCTTCCGGTAATGCCGGTCCACAACAGCAAAAGGCACGAGGTTCAAAGGTTGGAGGTCTTCCTCTTTCCATCGTTCATTCGGCATTTGATGGGTGGTTCCGTGAAGGCGACAATTTGCAACGGTGTCCAGCCAAAAGCGTACTTGTTGATTGAGATCTTGCAGCCCGGTAAAAGTGCCGATGCGAGGCCAAAAGTTCTTTCTGAGATAACCCACCCCACTCTCCACTTTTCCCTTCGTTCGAGCCCGATAGGGCTTGCAGCTCAGCAGTTTGCACCCATAGTGGCTGGCAAAGCGGGCGAAACGCTCGTTCCAGATCACCCTACCATTGTCATCTCGACCAAAAACAACTGTTTTCATGTTGTCGTACAAACAACTTTGAGGCACACCCCCAAAGTACTGCCAAGCCCGAAGATGACAACCGATGAGTGTTTCCAGTTTTTCGTCCTCGGTAAATTCTACATACATCATGCGTGAATAACCCAGCACCATGACGAAAGCGTAAAGACGCTTTTGTTTTCCGTTGACATTTGCTCGAAAATGTCCCCAATCTACTTGCGCTTGTTGTCCAGGCTTCGTTTCGTAACGCACAGTTGCTTTTGAACGAAAGTGGGGGCGCAGCGGCTTCATGAAGTCTCGTAAGATGGTGTCCTTTCCGGTATAGCCGCGGGCTTTTATTTCTTCGAAGATGATGCGGGCATTTTGACAGCCCTCAGACATTCGAGTACGGATGAAATCCTTGAAGGGATCCAACTTGCTGGGACGTGGTTTGCGAGAAGGATAGCTCTCTGGCGTTTCTTTCAGGAGCCATTTTCGAATCGTTTTTCGATCCCGTCCCATTTCTTCAGCAATTTGGGTAATACTCATACCTTTCAGACGCATTTCTTTGATCACAAAAAACTCCCCATTCTTCACCATATTTACTCTCCTCCCGGAGAGTATGTCGGCTTTTTCTGGGGAATTTTAAACCGCTGATATTGGGGATTTTACAACCGATTTTGACACTCGATCGATTTTCGAATAAGAAAAAGAATAATGAACTGGTTTTACTCCATCATTCGCTACAATGTAAACTGACTCAATGGAAAGAGATAAGGCAAAAATTACATCAGCAAAAAGGGCAGATCAGGAGTTTTGAGCTCAATCCGAGAAAATTCTCTGATTTACATTATGATGATTATCAAAAATTTCATTACGAAGAAAATAAGGATAAGATACTGATTAAAAGCAATTATGATACGTTGTTTTTAATCGGGTGTAAAATGGTTTTCGAATACACGTCTGGTTTTTTTGAGCCCCTTTCAAGAACGGGAGCAGGAGCCTTCTTAAGCAGTTATGGCCACGCACACTATCATTTAGATCTTTTCACTGTAGACTCTCAAGGGCTGTGTGTTGATTACTACGACAAGTCACTGTGGGATAAACATGTAAAATAATGGAGAACACAGTTCTTCCCGCAGATAATTTGGCGGAGGCGGTCCGGTATTGGGGAGAGGGATGGGACGTACAAAGCATGCGGACATCTACCAGCCAGACGAGAATCCGACTGCGGGGCATACATAGAAAAATTCCGCGCATCCCATTCCTGCAACTCACGGAAAGCAACCGGCATCATAGTCTGCCTGCCAGCATGACGTAGGATATGACCTAGTTCATGGTAAAAAGTGCTCTCTTTGGATTTTGTGAAGGGAGCCTGTTGTCAATAGTGATACTTCTGAAACGACTGAGTTCGTGCGACATGGAAGGAATTTCTTTGAAAATGGGATGGATGTTCAATATTTAGCGATACGACGTTCATCCAATTCTTCCGGTGATTGAATCCCTAACTGCTCATAAAAGTGACTTGGCCAGCTTTCGAGTGGTGTGGGCGAATACGACCGTTTCACCAAATCGCCTCGAATAGAACGTATGTTCCTGTTGTATAATTTTACTATTTATCCTACCTTCTAACTAATGACAGTTCTTGTAAAAGTACCAGGAAACAAATCAGCGCTTGTTAGAAGATACTAGTTATACTAACGTCACGAATAGAAAGGTTTGAAAAATATGTCGAAGTTACTGCAAGAGATATACAATGGAGCACTACGTCCAGAAATTCTGGAAAAGCTGAAACTTTATTCGGGTAAAATTGTTGCCTGCGATCCATTGATTCCCCATTCGGTTCCATTCGAACGATCAATAGCACCTGGGGAGTATCCAGTTGTTGCTTGGTGGAACGACGAAGAAGACTGCATAGCGGCGGTTGAGTTGAAGTTTTCAGAATCTCAGCCAGTTCGTTGGGAAATGGCTACTAAAGAGGGACAGCGCATAAAAGAACTAGAGGAAGGGCATATATACGGCTATCCCGTGGATACAGGGCTAGGCTGTTTTGCTGACCTTGAAGCGATCATAAAAATGGATGAATTAGAAACCAAAATTCAGCGAGAGCGCGGAGAAGATTTTATTAGCTTTTATGATGACGTTCTAGATGATTTGTTGACCGAGAACAACGATACATGGTGCAATCTCATCGTAAGTCAAGAAACGGCGCTAAATGTTATGATTTTCCGTTCTGGTTACGGAGATGGTTTTTATGCTTCATATTGGGGATTTGACGAAGGCGGGAATATAGTCTCGATCGTTACGGATTTTAACATACTCTGAATAGAAGACAGTACACAGCCTCTTGATCACTGGTCAGGAGGTTTTGTGGTTTTGTGTCGGAATAAGGTGATAACATACGTAGACATTTGGCACTATGAGACAAAATGTTCTTGCACAGAAGCACTAAGAAGATTTGGGTGGTCATATGGAAGTTAAAAAAGTAGTTTGGACTAGACAGCAATAGTTTCCCCTCAAGCATGATGTGAGAGACGTAATGACGTATTCCTCATTTTCTTGCAACCACCCTCTATCTTTTCCTACCCTAAAATAGAGGGAGGAGTTGCTATGTACGCCTGCAGCTTTTCAGGAACCATATATGGAATCGACGGGATGATCGTTACCGTCGAGACGGATATTGCAAACGGTCTGCCGCAGTTTGATCTGGTCGGACTCGGCGGTTCGGCGGTAAAAGAGGCCCGCGACCGCGTGCGGGCAGCGCTGCGCAACGCCGGTTTCGACTACCCGATGCAGCGGATCACGGTCAATCTCGCCCCGGCAGACCAGCGAAAAGAAGGCTCCGGTTTCGACTTGGCTATTGCCATCGGGATATTGCTCGCGTCCAAACAAATACCGTCACGCGAAGGACGAATTTTGATGCTGGGCGAGCTGGCGTTGGATGGCTCGCTGCGTCCGGCGACGGGGGTGCTGCCGATCCTGTTGGAGGCCAAACGGCACGGTTTTACGCACGTCATCTTGCCACGACAAAACGAGGCAGAAGCCAATCTGGTGGAAATCACGGTTCTTCCCGCAGACAATTTGGCGGAGGCGGCCCGGTATTGGGCAGAGGGATGGGACGTACAAAGCGTACGGACATCCACCAGCCAGACGAGAATTCGTCTGCGAGAGAACGCCGCACAGCCGGACTTTCGTGACGTGTATGGCCAGCCGTTCGTCAAGCGGGGGCTGGAAATAGCCGCTGCCGGTTTTCACAACGTGCTGCTCATCGGTCCGCCCGGCTCGGGGAAGACCTTGCTTGCCACCTGTCTGCCGGGGATTATGCCGGAGATGACGGTGGAGGAATCCTACGAGGTGACAAAAGTATACAGCATTGCCGGCCAGCTTACACGGATGAGCGGGCTGATTAGCGAGCGGCCATTTCGCGCACCGCATCATACAATTACGGCTACAGCGCTAGTTGGCGGGGGAGCGCAAATTCCCCGCCCTGGTGAGTGCAGCCTCGCGCATGGCGGGATATTGTTTCTCGACGAGCTGCCGGAGTTTTCCCGTCACGTCCTGGAAGTGCTGCGGCAACCGTTGGAAGCAGGTGTCGTAACCATTGCCCGATCCAAGCAAGTGTTTACCTTTCCTGCGCGATTTTTATTGATTAGTTCTTGCAATCCTTGTCCGTGTAGTTAATATCCTTGGAGAAAGAATACCGAATGTTAACTGATGCACGTGGACGATCGTTATACTCGTCCCGGATAGTATGAACCTGGATTCGATCCACCAGGGTCTTGACGATTTCCCGTTTTGATTCAAAGGTAAGCTTGTCATCCAATTTTTTGCGAAGAATAGTAAGCAACTGAAAGGCATTCTGGAGTTTGTCTGAATAATCCTGGTCTGCATCCAATGTATTCCGTAATTCCACCAACCGGTTCTCTAAAACTTCTTTTTCCTGATTGATCTTTTGAATCTGCTTTTCTAAATCGGTAAAGGTAATAATGTTCCGTCTGAAAAGGTCTAGGATGCTTTGGCGCTCTGTGTCCTTTTCATCAATTGACCTACGAATAAGAGTAAGCTCAGACTCAATATCGTCCTTCCTCTGTTCTTTTGTTTGCATGGTGGCGGCTATTTCCTGGAGTGCGTCTTCAGGCTGGTTTAAAAATGCCAAACAATCTTGCCACACCAACTCCTCGATCCAATTCTGTGGAATGTTTTTCGATGTACATTTTCCCTGCATAGGGCCTTTATAAGCCTGCTTACCAGTGCATATGTAATACCCTTTGGGAGCACGCTGATTCCCTGGAAAATGGACACCTACATAAGTTAGACCGCAGCATTGGCATTTCATGAGCCCACGCAAGAGGTATTGGTATTTCGTATTTCGTGTAGCCTCAAGCTGGTTGTTCCTTAACACTTTCTGTGCTTTTTCCCATGTTTCAACATCAATGATCGCCGGAACATCACGTTCGATGATCTCACGTTCTTTTGAGCTTCTTTTACCATAACGATGGAGTCCTTTGTATGTAGTGTTGGTAATAATCCCGCGAACTCTGGATGGTCGCCAAATGCCGGCCGTATTTTCTTTTCGTTTACCTCGAGTAATCTTACGATCGTCTTTCGCATACGCAGTGGGTACACCGAGAGCATTTAGATAATCCGCGACTTTGATACAAGAATGGCCTTGGTTGGCCAGCATGTGAAAAATAAGACGGACAACCCCCGCCTCGGACATGTCTGAGTGGGGTAATTGGTCATCACAAATCTCTAGGTAGCCCTCGCTGTTTACGCGGTAACCGTAAGGGACGATACCCCCCAACCACTTCCCGGACCTTGCAGCACGGTTTGAGCCGTACCAGAGGCGCTCCAGGATGGTCTCACGCTCCAAATCAGCTACGCCAGCCAAAATGGTAAGAAGAAAGCGTCCTGAAGGATCTCCGGTGTCAAAAGGTTCTGTCATGGAACGAATCTTGACTCCGTGACTCTCTAATTCATGTACTGAGTTCAGGATAATCCTAGCCGACCTACCGAGCCTGTCCAGACGATAGATCAGGAGTAAATCAAATTCTCCGTTCTTTGCTTCTTCCAGAAGCTCTCGGCCGACTGGACGTGCTTCCAAGGGAATAGTACCCGTAACTCCGTCATCTTTGTACCACTTAATTACCTGCAGTTGATGGAGATCAGCATACTTACGGGCAAATTCGAGCTGGTTTTCGATCGTACCACGTTCAGCTTGATCATCAGAACTTACGCGGGCATAAACTGCCAATCGCATGTTTTATCCTCTCCTAGTATCAAATTAATCGTAGATTTTGGCCTGTTACAACTTTGAATGGGTTGCAAATTTGTAATAGAGATTATTTTTAATCTTACTTAATCGATCGGAGCATAGTTCCGGTGTAACCCGAAAATGTTCTGATAGAACTTCAATACTTTCTGGATGCTTAAGATCATACTTTCTGAGTAGGTGAAGGGGTAGGGCTGCGTACCGGGTAAAATTCCTTGCGTCCCATTCCTGCAACTCACGGAAAGCAGCTGGCATCATGATTTGACGGCCGGCGTGACGAAGGATATGACCTAGCTCATGGTAAAAGTGCTCTCTCTGGATTTTGTGAGGGAGCCGGTTGTCAATAGTGATACTCCTGAAACGACCGAGCTCGTACGACATGGAAGGAATTTCTTTGTAAATGAGATGGATGTTCAACGACTTCGCTATACGACGTTCATCCAATTCTTCCGGTGATTGAATCCCTAGCTGCTTATAAAAGTGACTTACCCAGCTTTCGAGTGGAGTGGGCGAATACGACCATTTCATCAGATCACCTCAAATAGAACATTCGTTCCCTTTGTATAATCTTACCATTTAATCTACCTTCAAACTAGTGGCAATTCAATGATAAGCTGCTGAAGAGAAGGAGGCAGGGAATGGATCTGTTTGACTTACAGGTAAAATTTAGCGAAGTCTTAAGACGCGAGGTAACAGTGGAGGATTTCGAGCAATGGGTATATGCCACTCCGGAAATTGAAGACCATTTTGGTTATGCCTTTTACCTGGAACTTATCAGTTTAGACTTCAGAGACAAATACATATATTTAGACCTGGAGAGAATGTTAACGCCGGTGATCCCCTTTGAAGAGCTCGAGTACCGCCGAATCAGAGCGGGATTAGAAAAAGAAAAGTAGCAAGTGATACCCACGAAATTGATGAAGTCTTAGCGAGTATTTACGAAGATTATTGCGATGGGTATGGGTTCCTTCGTTTTTTGGGACTGGCTTTTGCATTATTAAGCGGGACTGATGGAGAACTGCATATTAATCAAGCTGTACGTGAGTTACTGAGAGAAGAGGCAAGACGGATACTGTCTTTTATCGACAGCGGTAAAATCAAAGTAACCGGGAAATTTGAGTACGATGACTTTAGGGATGGTAAAGATCGAAGATCGAATTGAACTAACGAATGTAGAACTTATGTTACGAAAACTGGGTGATAGGATTTCAGGAAGAGGACACTAGCATTATGTTTTGGATAGGACGAAATTTATTTTAGTCGCTTGATCAGTGATCAGGAGACTTTGTCGTTTCGTGTCGGATTAACACGATTGATTATGGTAGGTAATTGGAACTATATGACGAATGTTAAAGTAAAGAAATAAGATAAATGGAGGACCTTATGCTCGAACTGGTAGTCGACTATGAAGATATCATCAGCAATGTAAAACAGTTCAATATAGATATTAAGAATGGGGAAGGATTCCTTCTTCAAAGACTAAGCAACTTCAAACACTGGTACTATATCCCAGAAATAGACCAATTTGGACCAAGTAAATATATCGGTTACAAGGATAATAACGCCACTAAGTATACGGACTATTACTATCAAGGGTCAGATGGAAGAGTAACAGAAGGGGAGTTGCAACAGTGGTTTAAAATCTTAGGGGATTTTGTTCCAGCCTTCAATGAATTAAAACAGAAAATTTCCACTATGCTTAAAGAGTTTAGTAAGAAGCCTAACAAAGGTTTGACTATTCATGTTCCAAGGAATTATAGCAAGGCTTCCGTAATAGGTCGTAAAGAGTCTTTATGCAACTATGGCGGAAAGAATTACTTTCCAATTATTAGTGATTCATGGGTAGTAGTATCGTCAAAAAAAGCCAGTAAGAAACTTGATAAATCAGCTTTTCTTCATCGAGGAACCGGAATACCCAAAGATGTTCGATACTTCTTTATGGAGAGCAAGGGAAAGGGGTAATTGAAATCCATCATGTTAACCCTTTAAGTCAACAAGGTGGATTAGCAAGGGAAGTTAATCCAATTACAGATTTTGTTCCTGTCTGTTCAAATTGTCATCAAATTATACATAGGAAAAAAGATCAGGTTCTGGGAATAGAAGAAATTAAAATAATGATAGGTAAACTGAGAGAGTCTTGATTTCCGTATTAATACGTATTGTAAGTATAAATAAAATATTGGGAGAAATCATGAAAATATTAATAGATCATTTAAAATTAACGGATGCTCCTTATGATCATGACAGTGACTTTTATATTAATAGTGACGAAGAAGTCACAAACCGCCTAACTAAGGAATTGATAAATGTAAAATCTACTTGTATCTTGGTCTCAGGTTACCGAGGTTCAGGTAAAACATCGTTCATTAATAGAATAGGAAAAAAAATATTAGAATCAAGTGAGAATATTGTGATCGTCAAACTAAACATCTCTAAATTTGAGCCATTATCTTACACATTGAGAAAAATGATTAGGGAGAGTTTCTTAGCTATCCCTGAAGAGAAGTTAAAAGAAATTAGAATTAGTAATCCTTTGGTGTTAAAACAGTTGGAATTGCTATTTGAAAGAACTTTTTCAGAAGTAGTTGACACAAGTAGATATTCTGTAAAAAACGATGTGAATAAAACGCTTAACATTACTATTAATATGAAGAAATTACTAGGATTTATTATAGGTTTAATACTCCTAGGTATAAACACAAAAATCGATTTTCTAGGCTATTTTACAAAGTTGAATAGTATGATTAGTGATATTATTAACTGGGCAGCATTTATCATAGTGGGAATATGGGCAACTATAGAAGGCATTAGATACGAATATAAATTACAAAAGAATGAAAGTTTGCTTGAAGAAATTAGCAGGAAAACTCTGTATGATGATGAAATTGCAGAATTTCAGTTCCTAAAAATAATTAAAGAATTAAAAAAGACGGGGTTAAAATTTATATATGTTTTAGATGAATTAGATAAAATTGAGAATGATGCTGAATTAGAAAAGATGATAGGTGAATTAAAGCCAATCTTATTGTCAGGGAGTGCAAGTTTTATATTAATTTCTGGACAGAAATTATTTTACAAATACAACCATTCACAAACCATAGATGATTCAGTGATATCAAGTATGTTTTCTCAAACAATACATATCCGCTTAACATCAACCCCTGAATTTTTTGATATGTTTGAGATATTGTCGAAAAAAACTAATTACGATCAAGAAATTTACGAGAGCTACCTAAATTCATTAATATTGAGATCTAATAAGATTCCGCGACGATTTATAAATTTACTAAGGCAAGACTTAAGCTGGGAAAAGGAAGGGTCAAGTGCTTATATTGAGGTAGACAATAAAAAATATAAATTTTATAAAACCGATTCCGAGCTACTTGCAATAATTAATAAAATTGAAGAGAGTGGCATTTCTGGAAGTAGTTACAGTGACGGAATTAAAGACTATTTTTTAACTCATTTGCATATATGGATTCAGCGAATGAAATCCTATGTTGATATATATTTTACCAAAGAGGAAATTTTAGGAGAGCCTCAAA
The DNA here is from genome assembly GCF_044627595.2 of Brevibacillus sp. TJ4. Taxonomy (NCBI): domain Bacteria; kingdom Bacillati; phylum Bacillota; class Bacilli; order Caryophanales; family Paenibacillaceae; genus Brevibacillus; species Brevibacillus sp. TJ4. The sequence goes on from NZ_CP185865.1 coordinate 1,703,785, forward strand.
TCCTTGAAGAGAATTATTCGTCTTATAATAAACAGTTAAAAGGTCTTTTAGACATTTTGTTAGATAGCATTGTAGATGTCGGCTTACTAGAGATAAAAACTGAAAATAGTACTGAAGATGGGACAATTTTATATCGTTGGGCAGATAGGGCAAATGTGATTGAACCAAGTTCAAATGAAAAAGGAGAAGTAACCTCGAATTTTTTACTTAGTTTCATTGATTTAGAAAAATATGTTAGATATTTATATTCATTATTAATAGACAGAGACAATAGGAGTCTCAATCAAATGGTACAACGTCTAGTCGAAGAAAAATATTTACCAGAGAAGTGGGTTAAGAACAAAAGATTCCAGGATATATTTAATGTAAGGAATAAATTAGTTCACGGTGTATCATTAAAACATGAAGAGTTAGACATTGTATTGAATCTAAGGATTGAATTAAATAGAATGACTTCAGAGCTATTAGAAGTTTTCACTTATAATTTGGCTAAGAAGACATTGATAGGATATAATTATAACCTTATTTTAGGGAATGGTAATTCCTATAATAATCAAATTGATATTATTGCCATTGCACATAGCAACTTGCCAGATATTTTGATTGAAGTCAAGAGGCATCTAAACGGAGAATCATTACGCTCCTTAATGCAAAACATTCCAAAGCTGCTAAATAACCATAATAAGATGACTTCAAAAGAAAATCATTTAATCATTTGTTTCTACGCTGAAGGAACAAACTCAAATTCAAGTAGTAGGCTAAAAAGACATCAAGAAGAAATAAAACTCCAGCATCCATCTTTAAAAGATAATATTCATTTTTTATTTCTCGGAAGCAACGATGTGGAAGATAATGCAAAATGTATTGAAGACTATTTAAAGCAATTACTCAAAAATCAATAGAATATTAGAAAATTGACACTCAAGTAGCTTAATTAAACTTGAGTGTCTTTCTATTACCTAATTCTTAATGAGTCGGATATATCTGACACAATTCAAGGTCTTCATTTAATGTTTCTTCACTGCAGAAGTAGTGGTTTACAAATCCTATGTTGTAAATTTTAAAATAGAAGGTTAGTTAAAGCATAGGCATACCGGAGTTCTTCAAACAAAAAATACATCTTAAATCTATGTAGTAACGTTTCTTGGCTCTTAATTTCATCACATAAACCTCAACAATACAAAAAAGACCCGCATGATGTAAGCGAGTCTTGTTGTCATTCTTTATTACCCTGCTGCGCCAGATACCTCAAATACCTCACATGCTCTAATGCCTTCTTTTTATCTTCCTCACTCAACTTGTCCAGCTCGTAGAAGAATAGGTTTTCAAATTTTGTTAGTGGTTTGTCCATCTTGTCAGAATAAGAGGGAGTATCGGAACGACCTAAAAGATAGTCGATATTAACTTCAAAGAAGTCTGCTAGCTTCTGGAGGGTTTGGTTATCAGGCTCATTGTCCCCAGTCTCGTACTTTGCGTACGTAGAGCGATTTATTCCTAAGATTTCAGAGAGTTCCTGTTGGGTTAGTTTCTTCGCTTTCCGGCACGCTTTCAAGCGCTGTCCGAGGATCATGTTTCTTCACCTCCAATATCTCGATTATAGTCAATTATATGTGATAAATAATCACAATAAAATAAATGTCCTAATAAAGAACAAAGAGTGTTGACTGTGACGAAAAAGGACAATATAATGTGATTGTACAGAACAAAACTTAATCGAAAGGATGGTGAAGAATGAAACGTCGTACCTGGTTGATCGCCTTAAGAAATAGTAGGGGGCTTACACAAGAAAAGGCGGCAGAACTTGCTGGCATAGAGCGTTCGACTTATACCAAGGCTGAGAATGGGAGTTCCGTTGGTGTAAAAACGGCTCAAAAAATCGCAACTGCCTTCGATTGTGACTGGACTCTTTTTTTTGAAAACATTTGTGACAAAAAAGAACAAAAACCAGCCTGAAAGGAGGCCAACCATGATCAACCCACCCAAAGGTATCGAAGTCCACAGAGAGTTCGATCCCGACATGGAACGGATGGTCCACGCGTTGAAGGTCGTGTTGCAATCAAAGCCTGTTGAAGAGAAGGATGCTTCTCGGAAAGACCAGCCCGTTACGGAAGAAGAAACTGCCTAATTAATAGCTACAAAAAAATCACACAACTGCATGGAGCGCCGATGAGCGGGAGCGAGCGACGATCTAATCAGGGAGCCGCGCCGAAATACATAGACCATACCTACTGAGCAAGGTCAAAGCCAGGGAGGGCGGTGGTCACAGGTCACTGCCAAGACGCGGCGTTGCATGCAGTTGTGTGTTCGAAAGCGAGGTGATACATGATGTCGATCATTAGGCGTAATCCGGACTATGTACAAGCTGCAGATGAACTGAAGCAAGCCTTGGTCAACTACTGCTATGAAGTGAGCAAGGTCGCTCCTGAGCTAAAGGATCAGACAGATCAACTCCAACGTAGTGTTTTGCTGCAAGAGAATACGATCTTCAATCAGATTCGCGTAAAAGAAAACTCCCCTTCGTGAAAACGAGGGAGAGTCTGGAAGATGAGCACATCTTAATACTACAACTGGTAACACTTATCTACCTTTCCAAAATGGCAAGTTTTCAATGAAAGGAGGTGCCGAAATGGATTATGGTCCGTTGCTGAAAACCATGCGAGTGAGAGCTGGCTTAAGCCAAGATCAGTTGGCAGAAAAGCTTCATCGTACTGGGAGCTGCATCAGTAAGTTCGAGTCAGGAAAGAAAGTTCCCGACATGAACACATTCATGGCATGGGTTCACGCCACTGGAACAATGGAAGTGGCAGTCGCTGTTTTGTGCGGGATGGATGGAATCTCAATCATGCAGCAATTGCTGGGGATGATGTTCGCATTTTGGTTGATATAAGAAGGGGGTGATTGTATGACCGCATATCTGGGACCTGAGACGCTGGCTTCAATATCAGAAGCAGACCGTGAAACGATACACACAGCGCTGATTGAAGCAGCAAGACGCGATGCATTGACGCCAATCGATCTCCTAAAGGACAAGCGCTGGATTCTGGCTTCAAAAATCAAACGCGAGCAGCCGGTAGATGAAGAGGAGTTGGGGTGGATAATCCAATCCCTGCGCGAAAGAGCTGGCAGGACTGAGCGCAATGGAATGGTACTGAATCCGACTTTTGACCGGGTGATTGCCGAGAAGATTGCAGAGATCAAGAGTACGCGCGAACAAGCGATGCTTGAAAACATTAGGGATCGATATAAAGAAAAAACCGCCTGCGGCGAACAGACGGCTTAAAACATATCGTATTCGTAGCTTATCACAGCTACAAGGGGGAGGACAAGCACATGAAACTTCTTACTTCTCAGATGGCTGATCTGCAGCGTGAGCTGAATAACTTGGAACGCGAACGCCGCCAGGCCGATGATGAGTGGCGCGCGGTTGATGCTGAGTACGTACGACTGAAACGTCTGCGCGAAGAACTGGAGGTCCATAAACGAGACTTGGCCCATGAAATCGAGTGGAGGGCTAAAGAAATCGCATCACTGCAGGAGGCACAAATGCATGAGCGAGCAACTGCCTGACTTTCCGCAGCACGTTGAACGAACGGAGCGATCCAGACAAAAGTTGCTGCAACCACTCGTATTCGATGTGAAGAACGACGACTTGGAATGGATAGTTCGGGATGTAATCGAAGAGTTGGAGTTTTTGATAGATTTACGGGCAACGATGACGCCAGAAGATTTCCACGAGGAAGTACGAGAGCAGGCAAAACGCTTATTGAGGTAACAGGGCTTCGGCCCTGCGTGCAGGATCAGTAGTGCTGGTTTTGCACGGAGGTTCGAACCTCCAGCATCGGTGGCGGCGTGGCAATGACCGCGGTTGTTCGGCCGTCGCTACATACATAACGAGGCAAAGATCGTGGCGCAACAGAGGGTTGCAACGGCCGGCAGATGTGGGAAGGCCTGCTGGCGGCCTCGTGACCAAATGAGAGGGGGTGGATCACGTGGGTGAAGGAGCCGAAGAAGTTTTATCTGGTCTTCTATGCCAAGTGTGCGGCGGTTATATGCATGACTTTGAAGAACCGGGATATCCGAGAACCTGCGACGAGTGCCAAGATGACATGTAAAAAGACCCCGCGGCAACGGGATCTTTGGTCGATAAAGCACGATTGGGAATCTACGTCAATCGTAACTTATCGACCCTCACAAATCAATAGGAGGGATAACATGGCAGTTGCAGTCACAGTCACCTCAACAAAGGACATGGACCGCGAGATGTGGCTCCAGCTTAGACGGAAAGGCATTGGTGGTAGTGATGCCGCGGCGATCGCCGGACTGAGCAAATGGAAGTCACCCGTGGCAGTCTATCTTGAAAAGATTGGACAAGCTCCACTGGAAGAGGCGCAATCAGAGGCAGCCCACTTTGGGACAATCTTGGAGGACGTGGTTGCCCAAGAATTCAGCCGCCGCACAGGTCTGAAAGTAAAGAGGAGATATGCCATCCTGCAGCATCCTGACTTTCCGTTTATGGTAGCAAACGTCGATCGCCTGATTATAGGTGAACGCACCGGCCTTGAGTGTAAAACGGCTAGTGAATACCTGAAAGGCGAGTGGGAAGGGGAGGATATACCTGCACCCTACCTGCTGCAATGCCAGCACTATATGGCTGTCACTGGATACAGCGCCTGGTGGATTGCGGTCCTGATCGGGGGGAACAAATTCGTACACAAAAAGGTTGATCGAGACGAGGAGATCATCCAGTACCTGATCCAGCTTGAGTCGAATTTTTGGAACAATCACGTAATTCCACAGGTTCCACCGATGATGGACGGTTCAGATGCTTCCACCAATCTATTAAAAAACATGTACCCGGTAGGTGAACCAGCGAGCGAAACTGAGCTGCCGCTAGAAGCTGACCTACTCATTGAGCAACTGGAACAAGCAAAAAAGGAGGAGAAAGCAGCAGGAAATCGTGTTGCGGAACTTGAGAACCGTCTGAAAGCCATGCTTGGGGAGTATGAGACTGGGGTTGCCAGTAAGTACATCGTTACCTGGAAGACAATCACCTCCAACCGTATCGATAACGAGGCACTGGCTAAAAATCATCCGGAAATCTATCAAAAGTATCTAAAACCATCTGTTTCCCGCCGTTTCGGCGTGAAGGCAGTGTGATGGGGGGATCAGAATGGCAACCAATCAAGACGTGAGGAACCAGTTGGCTAATCGAGTAAATCAACCACCTCAGCAACCGCAGTCACCGGAACAGACCATTGCAGGTTACCTGAAACGAATGGGGCCCGAGATCGAAAAGGCGCTCCCAAGCCACATGAATGCTGATCGGATGGCAAGGATCGCGCTGACAACGATTAGAACGACGCCGAAGCTTTTGGAGTGTAATGTATCTTCTCTCCTTGGGGCAGTAATGCAGGCGGCACAGCTCGGGCTTGAGCCAGGACTGATCGGACACTGCTACATCATTCCTTATGGCCGGGAAGCCCAATTCATCATTGGATATAAAGGAATGATTGACCTGGCCCGACGTAGTGGAAATATCGAAAGCATCTACGCTCACTGCGTGTACGAAGCTGACGAATTCAATTACGAGCTTGGTCTACACCCGAAACTGCATCACAAGCCTGCTACGGGGCGGCGTGGAGAAATGAAATACGTCTATGCTGTGGCCCATTTCAAGGACGGTGGCTACCAGTTTGAAGTGATGGACAAAGAGGAGATCGAGAAGCGCAGGTCTCGCTCAAAAGCATCGAAAAACGGCCCTTGGGTGACTGACTATGAGGAAATGGCCAAGAAGACGGTCATCCGGCACATGTGGAAGTATCTTCCGATCAGCATCGAGATCCAGCAGCAGGCTTCGCAGGATGAGGTGATACGTAAGGATGTCATAAGTGAACCGGTAAGTGTGTACAGTGATGCAATTGATATCAATGTATCATCGGCAGAATCAATACCGGCTGATGATCAGAATAGTGAAGACCAACAAGCAGATTTCGCTGATAACGGAACACTGTTCGACGGACAATGATGACCCAAAAGCAATGGTTTCCACTTCCGGATCTGTACCGTACATTGAACAATCCGGAAACGCTAAAGCGATTCGCAGCAGCATACATGCGTTACAGGCACCCGGAGTGGGAGCCGATCAAGATCAAACAGTACAGAGTACTGGCTGAGAAGCGAGGTGAGGACGGTTGAATTACATACGGGAGCTGAACGCTTTTATAGATTGGCTCGAAATAAATCCATTGGAAGCAATCACACAAACTTTGTGGTTTCACCTTATGGCGATCGCAAACAAGAGTGGTTGGCCAGAGTGGTTTACGGTAGCAAATCTAACCTTACAAGCGAAGCTCAACGTCTCCGAGAACACACTTAACAAACACCGGAACCTCCTCGTACAAAAGGGACGCATCGAATACCGTTCACAGGGGAAGCACAAAGCTGGAAAGTATCGAATCATTTCGTTTTCATCTACGATTGTTACCGCAAAAAATGAGGTAGATCGTGAGGTAACAACGGGTCTTACCTCAAATTTTGCGGCAGATCGTGAGGTAATTCGTGAGGTAAACCTTGCGGTAAACCGTGAGGTAAACCATGCGGCTTTATATAAACTAAACGAAACCAAACAAAACGAAACAGATATTTCTCTCTCTACGCATGAGCGGGAAGATTTTCTCCCTTTGATTAATGAGTTGGACATCAAGTGCCGCGGGGTACGGGACATCGAAGAACTTGAATCTTATATCGGGCTCATGGAAACAGATCTCATTCGGGAAGCTTTGAAACGAGCTGAGAAGAAGAGCGTGGCATATGCTCTACGCATCCTCAAGGATTGGAACACAGACAAGATTCACACGGTTCAAAAGCTTCGAGAGTTGGAACTGCCCAAAGGCAAGCCAAAAACAAAAGGGAATCGAAATAATGTTGTTCCCATGGACAAGCTTCCGGCCTCGGTCCAGTGGCAAATGGAGCAACAGAAAACTGGAGGGTTCCAGTCGGAAAGCAAGACCATTGAAGACTATCCAGACTTGGCAAGAAGACTTCAACGACTACGGGAGGGATGAGTGTGCAAGCTATTCAAAACGCATTCAGTTTTCAAGATAAACAGGTTCGGGTTGTGGTTAGGGACGGCGATCCTTGGTTCGTTGCTCGTGATGTATGTGAGGTCCTGGACCTCAGCGATACAAGCATGGCCATTCGGCGTCTGGACGAGGATGAAAAGCTGACCCAAACAATGTTTGTATCAGGTCAGAACAGAGAAGTGTGGCTGGTTAATGAACCCGGACTATACGCATTGATCTTGACCAGTCGGAAGCCAGAGGCGAAAACATTCAAGCGCTGGATCACGCATGAGGTTATCCCGTCGATACGAAAGACCGGGGTATACTCTGCTGAACAATACAAGGTCGTTCCGCATAACGATCGTCAAGCATTGATTAAGTCACTCCAGTTGACTGTTGAACTGGCGAACGAGATGGAAGAAGTGAAATCACTAGCTCAGACGCACAGTCAAAAGCTGGTTGAGCTTGAGCAAAAAGTAGACGAGCAGATCACTATCGATCACGGGGAGCAGCGCGCTTTGCAGAAAGCAATTGCCCGGCGGGTGTACGAAGTCGAGAGCAATACACAGCAGCGCCGCGAATTGTTCCGCCAATTGCACCGTGAGATTAAAGATCGTTGGGCTGTTGCAAGTTATCGGGATGTGCGGCGTACAGAACTGCAGCAAGTAATTCGCTACGTTGATGCCTGGATGCCAAGACGGACGGCGCAGGCGGGGGCATAATCTATGCCGCGGTTGATCATCCCCTTGCTGATGGAGAAGAGAAGACGGAACAAGACAACAAAACAGATGGAAAATATCTGGGTTGTGCCCACGTGGAATCACTTGTACACGATCGTGAATAACCGTCCGACCCTGGGGAAGTGGGGCGAGATTTATAAGGAGCGTGTTGCTGAAGCTGCCCTTGAATGGGCGATGGATCACGATTGGGCACCGGTTACAGATCGGAAAGTTATTCTCCGGGTCTGGATCTATTGGAACGATGCCAGGTCGAAGGACTGCCATAACACAGACAAAGCGTGGGCAGACGCTCTTGAGGGGATCATCTACGAGGATGATAGCCAGGCCCTGATCCAATATCAGGACTTCCAAATCGATCGGTTGCGGCCGCGCATCGAAATTGAGCCTATTATTGGCGGGCCGATTTTGTTGGACAAGCCGCAGAAGGGCAAAAAAAATTCAGCAAATCAAATCGCATTCGAAATTTAAAAATCAAGGGAGAGTGTGGAAGATGAGCAAGCAAGCACAATTTATGGCGGAAGTAAAGAAAGTCAACACTGACGGAAAGAAAAAGGTTATCCAGCTTGAGGTTGTCGGAAAAATAGCACCGGAAGCATTCCTCAACACGGTTGAAATGATAGGTAGTGTGGTGGCTGTCAACCTCGGAGATTCGCAAATGGCGATCGATTTTGACGAGAATGAAGAGCGGGAAGGAATCACTTACACCACTGACGGATCGGGTGTCGTGACGAGTATTAGGAGCCAAGAAGAAATAGACAGCAACGCTACGGAAGATCAAAACGAGGTGTTATCCGATAGTGATATATCTACCTCTGATGAGAACGCCGTCGACGGTGAGGCAGAAGAGGGGGAAACTGAACAGATTTCAGAAGAGGTTCACTCCCAACCGGTCAATGAGGGGGAAGCAGGACAGTCCGGTGAGCAAGAAATAGGGGAGGATAATCAACAAGAAAAAGCATCGGCTGCAAGTAGTATCGACAAGGAAGCCCTTGAAACCTTTATTTTGAGCGGACAAGCTCCTACATTCGACGGGATCGGCTTCGACTTCCCTGACTTGTTGCGGCGCAAAAAGAACGGGGAGACGTGGATCGAGCTAGCGAAAGGCCTCGGGGTATCTTCCGGTAAGCTCCAGACGGAGTGGAGGGAGTACAAAAAGTTGGTGGCGGAACATCTGACAAAAATCGACGGCGATGGAGAGCAGGGGGCGGCGTAAAGCCGTCTCCCTTGCGGAAAGGTGGGAAACGAATGACAGCGGTAAAACCGAAACCAGATCACCCCTGGAGACGATCCTGCATCATCAACAAGCAATTGAATGACTCTATCAAAAAATCCGTCACAAATCCTTGGGTTAATAGCTTCAAAGTTGGCGGCGGCCGCCCGGCCTGGAATGGAAAGAAGTAGTCAATCAGGATAACGCTTGCCGTCGCCGCCAAAGAGGTCACGGACATGACGGTAAACTCGGACATGCATATCTGGGAAGACAAATGCTACCTCGCCGGGAGCGAGTGACAGTAAAGAACCCTGTTCAATGGCGTAGGGAATTTCCATAGTATCTAAGGCTTCTTTCAGGTAACTGACATCTGTCCAGGAGACAGGGTAATAGAACGACTTTTCCAAGCGAAATCACTCCTTTGTTACAGCATAGCACAGGGGGGATGGGAACAAAAAAGAACGGAGGTATACGATGCGGACTATATTTACATCGCTGCACTTGTTTTGCGGCATCGGAGGCGGAGCTCTTGGATTCCAGCAGGCACGAGAGGAATGGCGAGGCGTCGTCGGGCAGATTGAAACACTGGCCGGTATTGATGCAGACCCTGATGCGTGCGCTGATTTTGAACGGATTACCGGGGCGCCGGCAGTGCAAATGGACCTGTTTAGCAGAGAGCAGTATCGAGACTTTCACGGACAAGAGCCGCCGACAGAGTGGCAGGAGGTAACTGCTGACGAAGTCTGGCGCGCTACCAAGGGGCAGGCACCGGACATTGTTTTCACCAGCCCGCCGTGCAAAGGTTTCTCGGGCCTCTTGCCAGAGAAATCGGCCAAGACGAAAAAGTACCAGGCGCTCAATCAGTTGACTGTCCGAGGGGTGCAGCTCTGCTTGGAGGCGTTCCAGGATGATTTGCCGGCGCTGTTCTTGCTGGAGAATGTTCCGAGGATTACCACGCGCGGCGGCCACCTACTGATAGAAATCAAGCGAATTCTTGGGAAATACGGATATGTATTTCACGACGAAAGCCACAACTGCGGGGAAATCGGGGGTCTTGCCCAGCACCGGAGACGCTATCTGCTCGTCGCGCGGAATCCTCAGAAGCTTGATAATTTCGTCTACAAACCACCGGTCCGCCGCGTGCGGGCGATCGGAGAAGTGTTGGGACCACTTCCCTTGCCAAGTGACCCAGCTGGCGGGAAGATGCATAGGCTCCCCAGATTGCAATGGAAAACGTGGATGAGGTTGGCACTCATACCTGCAGGGGGCGACTGGCGCGATCTGGAGAAAATCGATTGGGAGAATTACCGGATTGCCTACGAGCCGCGAAAGGGTGCAGCAGGATTCGGAAGAAGCAACGGAACGCAGGCTATTTCTGACCCGCGCCTAACCTTGGAAACGATGTACCCGAGTGGATATGGTGTCCAGGATTGGGGTGAGGCAGCTCAGACCATCCGTGCAGCTGGCCGGATTATGAACGCACCAGTGTCTATCGCCGATCCAAGATTTGATCAAGAAACGCCTAAATTCAATCACGCTTTCAAACTTACTCCTTGGAATGATACTGCCGGTACTGTCGCCAGTGGTGGCGGACCTACAAACGGGAGCATTTGTATCACTGATCCACGGCTTCCAGAACGAGAAGGAAGGCACCCGGGAGTGTATCGGGTTGGCCGATTCGATGAGGCGGCACAGTGCGTGACAGGGACACGGTTCGGAAGCGGCGCGCCGGCGATCGGTGATCCGCGAACAGGCTTCAAGGACGGAACACATGGGGCCATTTACCGGGTCATGAAATACGACGAAGCAGCCAACACCATCACCGGTGCCATGCGCCCGAACAATGGCGCTCCATGCATTGCAGACCCCCGACTCGGCTGCGCACCGCGATCAGGGACGATGGGGGTGCAACGCTGGGAAGAGCCGGCCAAGACGGTCATCGGCAGCGGAGACATCCATGCCGGGGCTGCGGCGGTCGCCGACCCGCGCATACCCGACGATCACGAGCGCGGCACATGGGTGATTATCGCGGAGGATGGTACTTGGCACCGGCCCCTTACAACATACGAACTGGCTATGCTGCAGAGCTTCCCGACACACTTGACCGATGGTACTCCGTTCGAGTTGGTCGGCAACAACGACGCAAAGTGGCTGGAACGGATCGGGAACGCAGTTCCGCCATCAGCAGCCCAAGCAATCGCAGAGACGATGCTTCGCTCTCTTCTGGCCGCCCAGGACGGTACATGGCTGATGGCAGCAGAGGAAATCTGGGTGAAGCCGGAAGAGTACCGGGAGCCGGCAGAACTGGTGCATTAACAAACTGCTCAGCATGTTTAGTCGCTACCCAGAGGCTTCCAGGCATTGTCTTTTTCATCATTATGAGTAGTCTGCCTAACAAATTGTCGACCATGTTCATCACAAGCCCCAAACAGGAGAAAGTTCTTCTGTGCTTCACGAAGAGAAACCTTGTTAGCGCCACCATCGGAATCTGGGTCTAAAAATTGAAAAGGGTCATCCTCCCAAAAACATATTGGACAGATGTCGTAATCACCATCGCTATCGAGTGTTTTATAGCCACAGCAAGGGCAGGGATATTTGTTAACATTCATGCGTTCACCTTCTCAAAGTAAAGAATGACTAAATGATACCTTGATATTTAAGGTTTAACAAATTGTGTATTTTGAAAAGGGGTGCTTATTGTGTTCGACGACAACTGGATATGTAGTCGATGCAAAAAGCGAGTAGACAGAGGACGTTCGCATTATGTGGATGGTTTTAGGAGATTGCATGTTCGTTGCGTCAATGAAATGGAGACTGAGCGCCGCCAGAAGGAGAAGGAGCAAAGTAAAGCAGCCAATCTCAAATTTACACAGTAGTTAGGGAAGAAAGGGGAAATCTCATATGTGGCCTATGCACTCCAAGAACGGCTTGAAAAGAGGCGACAGGGTGAAGCATGTGAACAGTCATCGCAGCAAGTGGAAGCACTTGGTTGACGGTAAAGTGGAGGACATTTCCATGTCGGAAGAATCAGTTTATGTTCGATGGTATGACCAAGACGGGAATTCGTTTCACTGGGCTAAGTACAACTGCCATATGATTGAAAAAATTGAACAGGGGGTATAACGATGAAATTCTTTGAAATCCATTCGCCATATTACGCTTTGTTGAAAGCCAATTCGCAGGAGGAAGCTATTGCAAAGTATGCGGAATGCGTCGCTGATGATGACGGCACACTGCACGAAGAGATCGCAGAGGTGGATCGGGATTATGCACTGGTATCTTTCAGCCGGGGAGCCACAGAGGACGGTCAAGTGGTTCCCATATTGGAAATACTCAAGGATTTTCAAAGCGAAGACAGCGCGGTGCTGCTGATAGATTCGGGCCTAATTTAAAAGGGGAGGGAAAGTTTATGGCACACTGGTTTGATACTTACCCACACAAGGTCTATGCAAGCGTGCTGCTGCTCGATGGGAAGATCTACAACTACAAAATCGGTCAGAACTACTGGGAGCATCCTGGCGAAGTTAAGATGAGAATTTCCGATTTCCATAAGATCGACCGGATGACAGTGGAGCACACCTATTTTGAAGTGAATAATGAACAGGAGCATCGCGATGCATTTGAAGTGCTTGCTGTGAACTGGTTTAAGAATTGGGAAATTCATGAGGACCATGTTGGTTCTGGGTGCTACTGATTTAACACTCGGTAAGTGGGTAAGATAGCGCCGTAGTTAATTGGTTACTCATAGTGAGGGGGATGAGGGTTAAGGTATTCTATTAATTCGATAATCCCCCAAAAAATGATGAAGGTGATCAGCACATATATCCATGTCTTACGAAGCGTCTTGGCGCAAACGATGAAACCCCAACAAACAAGGGCTAGTGTCACCAAAATCAATGTTACGAAGTCGATCATGAGGAATTCACTCCTTCACGTTTTAATACGCAAATGGAGAATATTGGTTACGAGGTCGATTTTACAATCCACACGTCCTAAAAAAGAAAACGCCCCCTGGCGGGAGCAAATGTGTGTAAGAGACAACCACATTATACCACGGCCAAGGGGGAATGGAAGATGAGCGCTCCAGAGCAATTATCCTTTCTGCAACCAGTGAACGAAAGAGAGGTCCGTAAGGCTGTTGTAAAAGAGCTGAAGGCATACAAAGCCCTCCGTGTCGCCGTACAAAACAAACAAGAGCAGGCCGAAGAGGGTATTGATCAACTGTTCCCACGGTTGCATCAGTCAGAGACAAAGAACGACCTGAAAGCCAGGCAGATGGAACGGGCACTCCAATATTCGCTGGATGAAATAGAGAGGAAGATCATTGAGGAGAAGTATCTCAGCCCGGCCAGAGTGAACGACATCAACGTGTACTTGGACTTGGGACTGACGAAAGACCAATACTATATCAAAAAGCGAGAGGCGATATTCCAGCTCGCGACGGCACTCAGGATCATTTGAGTGCCGTTTTTTATTTTTCATAGTTCAATACGATGTATAGCAATTTTTTTCTTTGCAGGTAAATGTGGACTTAAAGTCTTTTTTTCATATTGCTAACCAACAGAAAGTACAATTGAATAAGCCCAAGACAACGTTTCAGGTAAGCAACGAGAGGGATTTGGAAGAAAATGTCGAAGATAAAAATTAGGATTGTTCATTCGTGGTAATCAGCCCCGAAATATCAATACAGAAAAACCTGTACTGTAATATTTAATACAAAATAATAAAAGGAGGCATTTCCGATGAATCATTTGCTGTTAGAGAAAGCGTACATTTATCCCATAGACCGTGAGGAAGCTGATCTGAACAAATACAGATTTGACTCCGAAAAAGGATACTGGATTAATTGCGAAACATCGAAAGCTTTTATAATGGAGCCTGACGTTCAAAAACCAAGAACAAAAAAGTGTGACCGAGAAACGGGAGAAGATCAAAAGGGAGAGTAACGATGCAAGAAGTCGAGATTCTGATAATATCCAACAAATTTGATTTTGGAACAGATTATATATGCGTGGAATTGGAAAAACGAAATGCGAACTATTTAAGAATCAACCGCGACGAGTTTTCACGATACGAGGTTGTGCTTGATGTTAATCGCATAGAGTTGATTGTAATTATAGATGGAAAGCGTTATCGTGTGTCGGAGGGACAACTAAAATCTGTCTATTACAGGGCTCCTATCTATTTGCGTGATATATATAAGCCTAATATCACTATGCAAGAACAACTGTTTCGAACGCAATGGACGGCTTTTATACGAAATCTTACTATTTTTGAAAAGCCAAAATGGGTCAATCATCCAGCTGCAACGTTCACATCTGAAAACAAATTGCTACAATTGAAATATGCCAAAGAACTTGGGTTTCTTTTGCCTGATACTTATGTGGTCAACACTAACAAGCTACCTTTAGACGGTAGTGAGATGTACATTGCAAAATCATTAGACACAGCTGTACTGAGAGTAAACGATCGGGAAGCGTTCATCTACTCAAATGTAGTGTCTGTTGATGAAATCAATAATGCATCGTTAGCTCTAGCTCCGGTAGTTATCCAAAACTATATTGGTAAAGACTACGAAAAGGTTGATGTTCGAATAACGGTTATAGAAGATGAACTGTATGCAGTACGCATTTTAAAGGATGGAAAGGGTATTGACGGGGATTGGAGGAGGGAAAAAGACCACATCGAATATCGGGAATTCAAACTCCCTAGTAACATCCAGTCGAAGTGTAGAGACTTGTTGAAACGACTGGGTTTGAAATTCGGTGCGATTGATCTTATTGAATCGAATGGGGAGTTATACTTTCTCGAGATAAATCCAACTGGTGAGTGGGCCTGGCTAGTTGAAGGGGCCAATTTGCCAATTTATGAAAGGATCTGTGATTCACTTGAGGGCTAAGATGATAAGTCTTCTATATTTTCTTTTCCCCTACCTAGAAAATTACATATATAAAAAAAAGATGCTTAAAAAAATTGAAGATGTAAATAAAAAACAGATTCCTTTGTCGTATATGAAAGGTTATGAGAAGCTGACGATGGATGAAATGGAAAAATTTCACGCAGATACATTTGAGTACAAAAAATTATTGGAGGACAAGGCGAAGACAAGTTTGTTTTCAGTCACAATTTCAATTACGTTGATTGTGAGCTTTGTCGATCTTCTTTTCAAAATCGATTATTTTAGGACATTATCTATAATTCTTCTATTCTTTTCGGTCACGAATATGATATTGGCTGGGAAAATGGCACTCGACGTCAGCGGAAACTTGAATGTTTTCTCGCAGCTTTTCCCATCTGAACTCCATCTAAAGAAAAAAGTTAAAAAAGAGATTTTAGCTTATGCCATCGAAGCAAATGTTAATTACAATACCATTAGAAATAACCATGTTTTTCTATCCTATAAAAGTATCATGATTTCCCTAGCGGCAATTGCTTTGGTAGGTTTACTCTATATAGTTGGGAGAAGTACTACTGCCGCATTACCTGATAAACAAACGGAAATATTGAATCAGTTGAAAGCTGATTCCATTCAAAATACCAAGTCGCTTAACGACATAAACAATATATTTACAAAAATTGATAATAATTCCGTCGAAATAACGAAAACTCTTAAAGAGATGAATGTTATCTTAAACGAGATGAAAAAGCAAATAGAGTCCCTAGTAAATGATAAAAGAAAACTGAGTCCGGAGGTCGTACCAATTCAGAAATGATTTTTCATTTCAATAGCTGTCCTAAAAAAAGTATTACAGTCACTATTTAGGGTAAGATCCCCTAATTCGAGGGAAAATTTAACAGATTCTAAAGACACGGTTGCTGAGCAACCGTTTTTTTTTAACTATTAGATAACGATAACTGAATACATCAACATAGAAAACTACCTTCAAGGTGGTTTTTTTGAATTTGAAAGCAAAACCCCGACAAAAAGCAGGACAAAATCCGGAGAAAAATACGGATAAAAATGAGGATAAAATGCTGGACGTTTTTATTTGGCCGGATCGGTACCCTTGAGTTAAGAGCTTTGCTCTTGGGAGATACCGTATCGCTCCCTTATCAAAACGGTACTCGGGGCGAAACGTAGGGATGATGATGGCTGCAGTCAACCAGGCAGAGCAGCTGGAGTCCTATATGCGCGCATGACGATGAGAGCATGCACATTCCTTATTGGGGTGTTAGGTGCGGCGGGCGCTACGGAGGAACAAGATTTCTGTTTGATCTTTGTATCTGTGTCCGTCGCGATCACGATTCACATGACTCCCATCTGCCTGGGTGAACGTTGAGAGCGACAATATACATCTGGGATATACCGGACAGGGGATTACATGCGAGAGATACGGCTCCGGCCTCTCGCCCCTTGTCCAGTACCTCTCATATCCGATACGCCGATCCTCCCCAAGAGTGCAGTGGACGTGTCATTTGCAGCAAGTAAGGGGCAAACTTGCTGGTTCGGGCTTGCAGGCCCACCTGCACCACCTCCTACAGTCTGTGACCGCAGCAGGCATAAGGATTGGCTCGCGGCGGAGCTCCCCTGCCGAAGAAAGTGGGGATTTCTTTATGGACAATTACAGCAACTGGTAGGAAAATGGGAAAATGAGGAGGGATTTTTTTTGAGCGTATCTGATACTATCGCCTTTTGGTCCTTATGCATATCTGGGGTAAATGTCATAATAACGGGTGTGTTCAGTTTCCTAGTATGGAAAGCAACGAAACAATCCTCTGAAACTGCGCAATCTAGCTATGATTTAACCAGGGAAATTCTTAATAAACAATTGAGAGAAGAGCAAGCCACTAAAGAATTGTACATGAACAATATCATGAGGAAAGCTGTAAAGGTTCAAATGGCAGTTGTCAGCCAAATGAATGGGATAAAACCGGAAATTTTGGCAAAAGCTCCGCGAACTCATGGTTTAACCGAAGTAGAACTAGCCAAGTATTTCGATGATTTTCAACGTGAAACAATAATTGCCATCTGGAATTTATTCGAACAATACTTAAGGCCGGAATGGCTTGATCAAGAGGGAAAAATAAAGCAGCAATTTGATGAAGATGAGCAGCAACGTATTATGGCATCAACTTTTGTTTATGGAAAGTTAATAAATGATCACGTTGATAGGTTAAAGTAGGCACCCGTGCGGTGCTTTTTTTCATGGAGGTGGGTGAGATGTAGTGAGACAATTTGTTGACCCTGACACTGGTGAGGTTTTCTATGAGGAGCAAATCCTCCGGCGCCCGGATGAGATCGTCAAAGTTTTCCGCCCAGCTGGGCGCAGCGCAAAATTCGTTAAGATCAAAGCCAGCCAGAAGTCAAAGCGACGGCTAAGGAAGTTGTCGCTCGCAGAGGCTGGTTTTTTGCTGAAGATCATTCCCTATGCTAGTGAAGGGACGAATCTTCTTGAGGGAGACAATGAGCGCGGCAAGAAAGGCATACCGCTCACCATCAAGGACCTCGCCAGAGTTGCCGACTGCTCCTATCTGCAGGCAAGAAGGATCGTCAAGTCATTCATCGAGCAGAGGATTCTCCGACGCATCGAGACTGACGGCAGGACGGGACTGGCAATCAACCCGCTGTTCTCTCTTAACGGGAAGGCAGCGGAAACATCTCTCCTGCAGCTATTCAGACGGGAGATCACGGAGGCCGGGGAAGACCCGAATTCCGAATAGGGGTCGCCGGAAGCGCACAGGGTCATAAGCCTTGTCGCTCTAAGCACGACCGTAGATTTTCGAAGTGATACAAAACGTATACTTTTCCGCTCGGAAAGTAGTCACTACGTAGCGCTTAAAAAAACGATGTCAGCCCTTGCCTCTCAAGGCATTCAGCCGTTTTCGGGCTGGCAATATTATTTATTCTTACTACTATTGCCAGAAGGAGCAGAAAAGCATGGAAATACGAAAGATTCCTGTCTCTATGATCAACCCGGCTCCGTACAATCCAAGGATTGATTTGCAGCCTGGACATCCCGATTATGAAAAGCTGAAACGCTCTATCGAGGATTTTGGCTACGTTGAGCCGATCGTTTGGAATGAACGTACAGGAAACCTCGTAGGAGGGCATCAGCGTTACAAGATTCTTGTCAACGAGCAGGGAGCCACTGAGGTGGAGGCATCTGTTGTCGATTTGGACGAGACCAGGGAGAAGGCACTCAATCTCGCTTTGAACAAAATCAGCGGTGATTGGGATGAGGAGATGCTTGCCCAAGTGCTTGCAGAGCTGAGGGATGAACTGGATGTCGAGCTAACCGGGTTCGATACGGAAGAAGCCGACAAATTAATCGAACAGTTTACGTTCAAGACCGATGCAGACGCGGAGTTCACCAACAAGGAGCTCGACCTGGACGATTTCGCAGAGGACAAATTTGATTGCCAGTGCCCGCGCTGCGGATTCGTCTTTAATCCCAAAGACCCGATCCCTGTTGAAGAAGGGCATGACGATGATGAAGCGTGATTGGGATTGGAGCCTGGCCGATCTACCCAGCGTCCCTAAAAATGGGCGCAAAGTTTTCTCCTGCTTCTCCTGCGGTGGAGGATCGACCATGGGGTACAAGTTGGCTGGATATGAAATGCTAGGAAATGTTGAAATCGACCCGCAAATGATGGCCCTCTACAAGCGGAATCACAAACCACGATTCCCGTTTCAGATGCCGATTCAGGAGTTTAAGGAAATTCCTGATGACCAGCTGCCGGCGGAACTGTTCGACCTCGATATCCTGGATGGCTCCCCTCCATGCAGCGTTTTCTCGACAGCAGGTAAGCGCGAGAAGAAATGGGGCAAGGAACATCATTTTCGGGAAGGTCAGGCAAAACAAAAGCTGGATGATCTGTTCTTTGATTTTCTGGATGTCGTTGAGAAGCTTCGCCCGCGGGTAGTCGTAGCGGAAAATGTCAGGGGAATGATCATTGGGCTGGCAAAGGGTTATGTCTCATTGGTAAAGCGGAGATTTGAGGAGTTGGGCTATCGGGCTCAGCTTTTTTTGTTGAACTCGGCAACGATGGGAGTCCCGCAGAAGCGTGAACGCATTTTTTTCATTGCTCATCGACGGGATCTGCAGCTTCCGCAGCTTTCCCTACAATTTCAGGAACGTCCTGTGCTGTACAAAGAGGTTCGATCCGGTAGAGGGCGACCGCTTGATCCCAAAACAATGACCTATCAACGATGGTTAAAGCGACGGCCAGCTGATGATAGTTTTGGGGATATAAACGAGAGGTTAGAGGGAAAAGCCAAGAACTTTAATTCGATCTTGGTGAAAAACGACCGAGTCCCAAATACGATCGCAAGCAGTTCATGCTTCATCCGTTACGATGAGCCCTATTACATCAGTGACATGGACATTATCCGCATTCAGACCTTCCCCCGGGACTACGATTTCATGGGGGCCGATGTACAATACGTGTGCGGTATGTCAGTTCCACCTTTGATGATGAAAAGGATTGCCAGTGCCATTCACGATCAGTGGTTTTACAAAATGTAAATGAAAAGGGAGGACGCTACAACGCCCTCCCCAACTCACCGGGACACCCCCGGCTGAGATAGCGAAATCCTGCGGCCGCAGATTCCCAAACTCGCTATCTCGTTTTCCATTTTACAGGAAAGCTGAGGGTGTCTCAATGAAAAATACAAACAGGCGTTCTGTTTCTGCTTCTGATGAGCTCCTGCTTCAGCATGAAATCGAAGTGCTTGAAGGCATTTTGGAGTCTAAAGAGCAGTATAGGAAAGTCGTGAAAGCTGCAATCGGCAAATGGGTGAAAGACTTTCAATCCGGTCACATCGAAATTAAAACGGTGGATGACCTGAAGAAGCTGATTGAGCTGGATATTGAACTTCAAAAAGATGAGTTGTAAAATAAAGGTTATCAATTTGAAGTGAGTTGAAAAAATGGAACCTATTATTACTTCAAGATCTTCAAGAAGAAAACAAAGAGAAAAACTATATAAGTTGCGAGGGATAGGAATTATGCTCCTATTTGGAATAGCAGCTTTTATTATTTTTTTAACTTTGTTTTCGTATATTGATCGAACTGAAGAGGCAATGAAAGTGCTAGGTCAAAACTTCGGGATTTTTGTTTTAACCGTAGGGGTTAGTTATCCTGCATTTCTTGGAGCACTGCTTCCCATCCGTTTATCCAATTGTAATGCAGACGAAAGAAAAAAGTTGTTGGAGGAAGTTTTCCAATTTGTAGCTACATTTTTGGCTTTTATTTGTGCTATTGCGTTTGCCCTTATTGCTGTACAAACGAATCTTTCCATTAAGCTAGAAATAGTTTCCAGTATGATAGGATGTTTAATTGGTCTGAGTTTTGTTTTTATATCTCTGGTTAACAAATTATTGAAGTAATTCTGACACCCGAACGAAGGGTGTCTTCTATTTTTTGAAAACAACCCCATGAAGTGGTGAGGTGGTGGTCATGTAGATGGCGCGAAACCCTGAGAAGCAAAGATGCAAGGCAAGGAGCAAGCAGCGCGGCGAGCAATGCAAGAACTGGGCGAAACCGGGCTGGGATGTGTGTCGGTTTCACGGTGCCGGCGGCGGTGCGCCGAAACGTAATACCAATGCGGTCAAGACGGGCGAATACCAGTCCATCTGGATGGACGCCCTAACCCCTGAGCAGGCTGAGGTCCTTGAAAGGATAAGTCTTGATCCGGTGGAGCAGGCGGAAGAAGAAATCCGATTGTTTTCGTGGCGTGAGCGTGAAATGATGCTCCGCATCCGTGACTTGAAGGAAGGATTGACAGAAAAGCAGCGCCGGGTCCTTCAGGAGAGAGTCACCATAAAGGAGCCAGTGCAGGTTCACGATGACAAGACAGGGCAAACAAAAACGGTCGTCTTGTCACGCAATGAACTGGCCACAACCGAGATTGAAGAAACCGAGTTTCGAGCGATAGAAGATATTCTCGCGCTGGAAGAAGCCTTAACCAGAGTCCAGGACAAAAAACTCAAGGCTATACAGATCAAGGCACAGCTGCTGAGCAACGGCGGCGGTCCCGAGAAGCAGATTACGGTACGGAGGTGGTCCCGTGACAAATCTGGCACTTGATCTTGATCCATTCGAGGGATGGACACCTCATCCGAAGCAAATTGAAGTCATGGACTGCAGCGCCCGAAATGTCGTCATGAACTGCGGTCGTCGTGGTGGAAAGACCAATGTAGGCGCACGGAAATTCTTCGATAACATTCTCGCGGACATTGAGGCGGGCAAGGGGCTACCGTACAAGCCTCCGCGTAACTTGAAAGTCATGAAAAAGCCGAAGCCGAGGCTGGAATACTGGTGTGTATCGCCTACCTACTCCATGTCTGAAATTCAGCAGGAGGAGTTGGCAGCGGTAATCCCGGAAGAGATGATTGAGAACTGGGACGCATCAAAGAACCGTATTTGGCTGAAAGGGTACATTCTCATTCAGTTCAAGTCCGCCGACAGACCGAAAACACTCGTTGGTAAAGGTTTGAGTGGGGTGTGGCTGGATGAGGCGTCGAAAATGAAGGCTGATACATGGAGTGGTTATCTCTCCTATGCTCTCGCTGATAAAGGCGGCTGGAGCGTTTGGACGACCACGCCTGAGGGAATGAACTGGTTCTATCATGAAATCGTCTTGAACGGCCAACACACGCCAGCTGGAGGGCATATGGAAGAGTACCGAAACGACCCGGAGTGGCGCAATTTCTACTGGACCAGCAAGGACAATCCACTGCCTGAGTTGCAGCGGAATATACAGCGCATGATCGAGACCATGCCAAAGCGATATGTTGACCGGGAGATTTTCGCCCGGTTCGATGTGTTTTTTGGGCAGGTGTATGAAGAATTTGACCGCTCTGTTCACGTTGTCCCGCAATCCCACTGCCGACAGAAGTTTGAAAACGGCGACTTTGTTTTGGTTGAGGCCGGTAAGGACTGGGGCTTTACAAATCCCGGTGTGACATTGGTTGGTGCCATGACAGCCAACGGGGAACTATGGATCGTCGATGCCATCTATAAACGCCAGATGGAAATCCTTATCCCGAGTGATTCCAATTGCTGGGTGGCCCAGGATAAAGAGCTGATGAAAAAGTGGAAGATCAGATTGTTTTGGTGTGACGAGGAGGACCCGAGTAACATCAAGACCTATCAGACGAACGGCCTGCCTGCTAAAGCGGCCAAGAAGCATCTGAAGCCTGGTATCCGTGCAGTTGCATCCCTGTTTACGGTGAAAACGGACAACGGACGGCCAAACATCTTTATCAGCGATCACCTGAAAGATGTGATTCAGGAACTGACAAACTACCGGTATCCAGAAGGAGCTTCCGGGGAAAAAGCGGAGATTCCGCTCAAGGAAAATGATCACTCTATGGACGCACTGCGGTACCTTGTATGGAACAGCAAGGTGTTCCATCAGTTGCTTATCAGCCGTTTCAAAGTCATACCGTGGAAGATTGCCGAAAAGGCAGGGTGAGGGGGTGAAAAAGCATGCAAACAACGCTGCTTGAGCAGTTTTACGAGGAGAACAAAGCCAACAATACTTGGCGCTGGGTATCCGATCTAATTTCTAAACACAAGCAAAAGGACTACTCCTTGATGCGGAAGTATGTGGATGGTGATCATGACATCTTGAAGCAGCCAGAGGAAAAGGGCAAGCCAAACAACCGAATTGTGGTAAATTTCGCCCGCAAGATCATCGACTTTGGGACTGCCTACATCGCCAGCAATCCGATCCGTTATACGGCCAACGTCGAAGAAGATGGCATCGATGAGTATACGGAAAAGCTGCAGGCGGTTCTGGTGGACAACGATGAAGAGAGTTTGTCCTACGAATTGATAGAGGACGGTTCTATCGATGGAGAGGTCTTTGAATACTATTATTTTGACGAAGACGGCCAGATTTGCATGGCCGAGTTCAAAGCAGACGAGTGCATCGCCGTATATGACACGACCGTGAAAGCCAAACTCATCGCGGTGATTCGTTACTACACGTTGACCGATGTCGCGCGTAATCAGAAGACCATGGTTGTTGAGGTGTACGACGAAAACGAAATTACTTATCTTCGGCAGGAGGGCTCCGCGCTCGTACTGGATACGAGTCGAGAAGTCAATCCGGTCGCACACAAGGTGACTGTATTAGTCAAGGACCAAGACGGCAAGCTCCAACAGAAACCAGTTGTGCCATGGACACATTACGTGAACCGCCGGCGTAAACACCAGCAATACCGAGACGATGGTTTGATTGAAGGCATGGGTGATCTGGCCGATCTGAAAAACCTCATGGATGCGATAAATAAAGCAGTAACCGGAAAGGTAAACGTCCAGGAATACTTCAAGAATCCGAAAGTTTTGTTTGAAGACCTCGATTTGGACGAATTACTGCTTTATGACGAAGAGGCAAATTTGATTACTGACACAGAGAGGAAAAAGCAGTATCTTGCGAAAATGTGGGCAACTTCTCAAATCCTCATTGGAGGTAAGGCGGTGCCTATCACGTGGGACCTTCAAGATACCCATGAGGAAAACACCATCAACCGGCTGATTGAAACGCTTCTCGATCAATCGGGAACGCCCCATCTCCGGCCTGATCAAGTGGGCTCCGCGCCTTCTGGCATTGCCTTGAAGATCATCTTCTACCATGCTGACATCAAAGCTGGCTTGAAAATGCGTCAATACGGAAAAGGATTAAGAAACCGTATCCGTATCCTGACGGGCATGCTGAATGCCAAGTACAAAAAGCAATGGGACTATCAAGACATCGATGTCCGTTTCAGTAAAAACATGCCTGTCAATTTGGTCGAAATGGTTGAAATCGTGACTAAGCTGATTGGTCAATTGTCTCATGAGGAAAGACTCGCCCTATTGCCATTTGTGGATGACCCGGGCGCCTCCCGTGAAAAGCTTCTCATCGAACAAGACGAAGAGGCTAAACGTAGAATGCGGATGCTTGATCCAGACGCAATGGAATACGACGATGAGTCGCCAGAGGACGATTTGCCGGATGATCATCGGGAGTCTCCTGAGGGTGATGCCGCATGAGCAGAGAGGAACGCTACCA
This sequence comes from Brevibacillus sp. TJ4, assembly GCF_044627595.2. Classification (NCBI taxonomy): domain Bacteria; kingdom Bacillati; phylum Bacillota; class Bacilli; order Caryophanales; family Paenibacillaceae; genus Brevibacillus; species Brevibacillus sp. TJ4. The sequence continues at coordinate 1,727,799 of NZ_CP185865.1, forward strand.
AGAAGAATTGGAGCAGCGCATAGCCAAACATGGCAAAAAACTCCGCGGAGTGTTTAATGGTTCAAATGCCCGGATTATCGGCGAGATCAACGACTTGTACGCTAGGTTTGCTGAGAGCGGTGAGGAGCTGGTCTCGTTAATCTATAATGCTTCTCGTCTGGACATTATCATGGGAACGATTCGGGGGGTATTGCGAGAACTGGGGCAGGAAGAAGAGCGCGAGCTACGCCAAACATGGGAAAAAGAGTACAAACAAAGTATCTTTCACCATCTATTTTTCCTGGAACAGGATTTTCAGATTGGCGTTACGCTTCCCCAAATCAACCCGGGAATGATTCTAAGCGCCATTGAGCGACCCTGGGAGGGGCGACATTTTTCGAAGCGTATTCGCATGCGGACAGACCTTCTTGCCGCAGCTATGGAGGACGTTATCACACAAGCGGCAGTCCAAGGTTGGGGAGTAACACGGACAGCCAAGGAAATATCTATGCGCACGACGGAGAGCTGGTCGAGCGCGTTAAGACTGGCAAGGACAGAATTGAACAGAGCAGCAGCACAAGGGCAGACAGCCGCTTATCAAGCGAACGCGGATATCATTGGCGAAAAGGAATTTTGCGCCACTTTGGACAGGCGGACATCGTCACAATGCCGCAAGCTGGATGGAAAACGGTATCCGCTGGATTACGATACCTCCGACAACCCGGGGCGGGAGGGAGAGCGCATCCCCAATCATCCAAACTGCCGATCGTACTGGAGACCTGTCATCAAGTCTGCGGTGCTCGATAAGCTGCAGCGTGAACGCTCTTATCGAATCGGCAAACAAGAACGCGGCTATACGTCAGCCCGTAACTACGAAGAATGGGCAAAAGCAAAAGGCATAGCATCCTAAAGGCACCGATTTATCAGGTGTTTTTTTGTTGCTTTGAAAGGAGGGGGCATCGATGTGATTCAGATCAAAGCATACCTGGACAATGGAGAAATGAAGATTCATGCTGTCGGCCATGCAGGTTATGCAGAGCATGGGAAAGACATCGTCTGTGCTGCAATCTCTACCATCATGCAGACAGCATTGCTGGGTATCCAAGCTGTTGCACAGCAATATCCCGAATACGTTTCTTTGGAAATTCAATCTGAGGAAGGAGAAAGCGAACATGAAAAAGAGACAATGGACTTTTAAAATTCAACGATTCAATGAAGGGGGTGGTGCTGCCGGTGGCGGTGACGGCGGGAACGGAGGTGGTCAAGGTGGACAGGCCGGGAACAATGGTGGTGGTACCGGAGCAGCTGCTGGTTCCAATGAAGGAGGCGGTCAAGCTGCTGCAGGAAGCGATAACGGAGGGGGGAGCGGTGGTAAACCTGCGGTAGCTTTTTCCTCAAAAGAGGAATACGATTCCGCTCTGCAAGGAGCAGTCAGCGATTTCCTTAAAAGCTTGGGCATTGAGAAAGCTGACGATCTGAAGGGTATTGTCGATGCCCATAAACAGCAGCAGGAAGCTCAAAAAACGGCGGAGCAAAAGCTGGCAGAGCGGGAAACCGACCTGAAGAACGCCAATGGTGCTCTTCAATCCCTCCGCATTGAAAATTCCTTTATCGTTGAAGCCATTAAACAAGGCGTCGATCCTGACAAACTGGCTGATGCGATTCGCTTGGCTGATCTGTCTAAAATCGAAGTCACCGATGGCGGAAAGATCAAGAACATCGACAAGCATGTGTCCGAGTTGATCACGTCGAAACCTTGGCTCAAATCAGAGGGTACACCGCGAGGCACCACACCACAGGCCAAACCGCCAACGCCACAAAAGTCAACAATTCCAAATATTTCAGACCTGCGGAAGTTGCAGCGTATCTAAAAAGGGGGAAGATTCATGGAGATCATCAAAAAGACGTTTCAGTTTGACCTGCAAAGATTCGGTGAGGGGGCAACTCTCAGCAGCAGCCTTAGTGGCCTCATTCCAGAGGAGACGTCCCAAGAGATTATCAAGGACGTGGTTCGAGGATCAACCATTCTCAAACTCGCTGAGTTGGAGCCGATGACAACAGCGACGAAGAAAATCCCGGTGTTCTTGGACAAGCCAGGAGCCTACTGGGTGGGTGAAGGAGAGCGGATCAAGACGTCTACAGCGTCCTGGACACAAGTAACGCTGACTGCCAAAAAGCTAGCTGTCATTATCCCTATGTCCAAAGAGGCGCTTGAGCGTTCCCGAGTCGATGTGTTTGAAGAGTTGAAACCATACGTAGTTGAGGCATTTTATACGAAACTGGATGCAGCGACTCTCATGGGGACAGGGACTCCATTCACTTCCAGTATCTTGGCTGCCGCTGAAAATGCGGGTAACAGCTTCACTCGTGGCTCTGTAGCTGGACAAAAGCTTGACGATGACGTTAATAGCGTTATGGCCTTGATTGAAGCTGATGACCAAGAGCCACGCGCATTCGCTGCCCACTTCGGCTTGAAATCCTCTCTGCGCGGCCTGAAAAATAGCCAAGGCGATCCACTCTACTTGACTTCGGTGCGTGATGGCGTAAGTGAAGATTCGTTGTTCTCTTTGCCTATCGAGTACAGCCGCAATGGAGCGTGGGACAAAACGAAGGCTGATTTGATTGCGGGGGACTTCAAAAAAGCGAAGGTCGGTATTCTCAAGGATATCGAGTATGAGATCTTGCGAGAGGCTACCCTGCATACTGTTACAAATGCAGATGGTAAGCCCCTGTCTCTTGCTGAGCAGGACATGGTGGCGCTGAAAGCGACATTCCAAGTTGCTTTCTTAGTGGTAAAAGAAAGTGCTTTCAGTGTGCTGCGGCCAACCGGATTTGGTTCTTAACCTTGAAAGGAGGCGTTAAAACATGAGTAAACCAAACGATGTTCTCGCTATCAGCAAAGGGAAAGAAAAGCTGAAGGTCACGCGCAAGGCCTTCCAATTGATCTACTCACAGCACGGGTACAAGGTTGACGATGACCCTTCTCCCGAAACAGAGAAGGCGCCGGTGACAACTGATGGCGATTCTGACAAGTAGTGAACTCATCGGTTTTTACCCTGAGTTTTCGGCGTGGGATGAGCCGCGCATCGAAGCGGTGCTGCTTCGGGCGAATGTTTTCGTGGAGGGGCAGGTTACGGTGCCTGAACCTGTCCCTGCTGAACTGAAGCTTGCTGTCGCCATGATTGTTAAGGATATGTCCCAGGATCGCAGGCTGAGCAGCACCAAGCAGGGGGACTATCAAGAGTCGTTTTCTTACGTGAACAATGACCCGAAGGTGGAGACGATCTTAAGCAAGTATAGGACGAACAGGGGGCAGAAGCTGTGGATGATCTGACCGAATATAAACGGCTTCTGTGCCACTCATTTACCCTTCTGGATGTCGGGGGGGAGACTGACCCCTTCACCGGAGGAAAAGACCGCTCAGAATGGCGCATAGTGGCCAAGAACGTGCCTTGCAGGGTATCTGGTTCCCCCGGTCGCATTCAGCAGCTTACAGGGCGACTGGCGACGCCTCAGGACTTTTTGATGCACACCCTGTATGCAGGATTGAAGGCAGGAATGCGGCTCATGATCGAGCAGCCTGAGTTTACGGGCAACCTGTTTCAAGTCAGTTTGCCCTATCCGGTATATGGCGCTGCAAGCCTGCATCATTACGAAGTGGTGATTACAATGATCGACACGATAACGGGAGAGGAGCCTGAAATCTAATGGCTACCTTGAACAAGAAGGATCTTGAGCGCCAGTATCGCCGCCTGAAAAAGCAAAGCAAACGGGAAGTCGAAGCCGCAATGGATCGGGTCGCCAGAAAGGCAGGCTTTCAAGTTCTGAGGGGCGCGCAGGATCGTGCTCCTGTTCGGGACGGCGTCCTCCGTGAATCGCTCATGGTTGGGAATCCGGACAACATTTTCGATCTAATTCTTCGGGGGACAAAAGCGGAAATAACTGTTGGGACAAATCTTGAATACGCCCGATACGTGGAAGAAGGATTCACACAGCGTAAAGGGCAATTCGTGCCGGGGTATTGGGACAAAGAAAAGTTTATCTATGCTCCTGATCATCCCGGCGGTATGGTCCTGAAAGGCAAGCGAATCCCGGGAGTCCATTATCTGGCCCGATCAGAGGCAGAAGTGGAGTCGGTCATGGATGAGTTGATAAAAGAAGAGCTCGATGATTTGGCAAGGAGGCTTTTCTCCGATGGGTAATGATGTACTTTCCGTGAGACACTGGCTGTTCGCCTTGACCGGGATCAGAACGGAGAACTTGTCGGTACCCAAAGACTTCAAACGGCCCACGTGGTTTGTAGAGGAACCACTTCGTATTCCAGAACCACGGCGCGCAGACGCATATCGAGAGAAAGGGACCATGAATTTTGTTCTGATGGCACAGGATATAAAGCAGCTCACAAGTCTATCTGTGGCTGTTAAGCAAAACCTTGCAGATCGTCGTTGGCTTCTGCCACTCTATAACGCCGACAGGCAACAAGTAGGGTATCTCCGAGAGTGCCGTTTGACGATGAGTAAGCCGGATCACCTCGACCAATCTTTTGAGCTGAAATATACGGTTTATATCCCGTACACGCCAACTGTTTACGGCCCATTGGAAGTGATCCATAGACGGTACGATGAGTCGCTGAGGAAAGGAGACAAGCGTTATGGCTCGCAGGACAGAGCAAGACAATAGCCAGTCAAAGCCGGCATATAAAAAAGAACAAATTTTAAGGGGGGCAGAGCACAGATTCGGGTTAAACCGAGCAGAAGCGATCGCCGCCTTTTTTGATGCTCCAGAAGAGATGACTGTCGAGATGGCAGAGGAGCTTGTGAACAAATTCAAAGAAAGGAAGGTGAAGTAAAATGGCGGGGCAATATCAGCCTGGCGAAGAAAAAGCACTATCCGGTGTCTATACGTTTCTCAAATCATTCATCAAAGAGGCAACGACAATAGGCAATAGAGGAAAACTTGCATTACCGATCGTCGCTCACTGGGGGCCGATCGGTGAATTTGTTACTGTCCGATCAAAAGCTTCAGCTCAAAGGATATTTGGAACTACGGATGAGTTCGATTTGATCTGGGCAGCGGATCCCTACCCGACCGAGGTTTTGCTTTACCGTGTTGCTGGTGAAAGCGCTGCTGCCGCAAGTGCGATCTTGAAAAATTCGGAGACCGATGTACTTCGTGTCGAAGCCAAATACAAAGGTGAAGCTGGTAATGATCTGAAAGTCGTGGTGCAGCCAAGCTTGTTAGACCCTACGATGACAGAATTGCTCATCTATCGTGGGTTTGAGCTGGTAGACAGCCAAGCCGGGAAGACAGTTGATGAGTTGGTCTCTGCTTTTGCATACAGCGAATTTGTTGTCCTGAAAAAGCTGGCTGACTTGATTCCGGATCCGACAACAGGCGTAACGCTGGCGGGCGGTGACAGTGGTACTGAGGTTGAGGCATTGAAGTATACCGCCTACCAGAACGCGTTGGCAACCCAAAAAGGGAAGTACGGTGTTTTTACCCTTGGGATCGCCGATCCTGCACTCAACGCCGCGGCAGAAGACTGGACCAAGCAGCAAAACGCGCTCGGGAATTATGTCAAGTTCGTATTCGGTGGTGACGAAGCTAGGGATAAAAACAAGCAAACTATCATGAAGGCTTCTACCGATGTTAACGACATGGCTGTGGTCAATGTTGGGAGCGGAGTGTATTGGAAAGGCAAGGCTTATGCGAGTGCAAAACTTGCGATCTACATCGCATCTTTAATGGCTTCCCTGCCGCTTAATTACACCATGGCTTTGTACATTACTCCCTTCGATGGGTTGACAAAAGAATGGGACCCAGATACGGACCTGATTGAAATGGTCCAAGCGGGCGTACTTATGCTGAACATGGACAACAAACAGGTCATCATCCAGGAGCCCGTGAACACCTTGACCATCCCTGGTCCCGATCAGTCGATAGACTTCGGGAAAATTCGTGTCGCAGATACTTTCCACACAATCCTCCAGGCGGAGGAAAAAGCGGGTAAGGACTGGATCCGCCAGCAGCCGAACAGCAATAGTCCTGCACGGCGTGCAGCTTTTTGCCAGATGATGAAGCAGGAGGTCTTCAGGCCCCTTGCCATGCTGGAAGTGATCGCGGATGACTACGAGTACATCGAAGACCCTGACTATCACGGAGAGAATCCGATTTATACCCCGGCTCGAAATGCTGGTCATTTCATTGCGGGTTTCCGCCATCAGGACGCACTTGAAAAAATCTATATTTACAATAAAGCGAATTGAGGTGAAACAGCATGGCAGAGACGTATTCCGGTACCCACGGGCATTTTTACAATCAGAATGGGAAAGAGTTTTCCGAGTGCATTGGCTTTGAGTTAACCGAGGACTTTGAAAAGGGTGAAAGCAAGAGAGCAGGACGGCTTCGCAAGGGACACCGCGTGCTGAGCTCATCTGTCAGCATGACCGCCACCTTCGAACGAACATCTCAAATTCAGGAACTCATTCAGGAAATCGCAGCAAGCCCCGAAAAGAAAGTGAATTTCATAGGAGAGCTGGACGACCCGGTGGCTGGTAAATATCGAGTCGCAGTGACTGGTTTTTCCCCCGACTCTCTGTCGTTGGCAAAATGGAATCATGGCGAGCTAGATGAAGATACATCCCTGGAAGGAACTGTTGACGACTACGAATTTATTTAAAATGCGGGGAATACCCCCAAGGAGGAGTTTTGAATGAGTCAGTTTTTGACAATGGAAGATTTTTTAAACATGAATGCGAATGAACAAGTAAAGGGGGAATGGGAGTGGAAACGGAAGGGAGCCAAGTTGCCGATTCGGTCAGTTACAGGTGAAGTCTATTTTAAGGCCAGAAAGGCAGCAGTGAAAGTGTCTGTCACCGGGAAGAAGGGGAAAGCTGAGCGGAAAGTGGAGTTTGATGATTTGCGCCAGAAAGCGGAGATCATCATCGCGGGCATTGATACCGACCGCACGGATTTCAAAATTGATTCCCCTCAAGTCCTGGCTAAATTCGGGAAAATCGCAGCGGTTGATGTCGTTCCATGCATTTTCTCTCCGAATGAAATCGAATCCTTGTACGAGGCCATTGCCGAAATCAGCGACTTTGTTGAAGACGAGGAGGCTGAGGAAGAGGTAAAAAACTCATAAAAGAGAGCCCTGAACTGGCTCTCTTTTCTTATATCTGGCAAGAGAAAAACAGGCTGCCGTCGGAAATTCTTGATCTACCTGAGCGCGAAAAGCAGTTCATCATGATTTCTACTGCGATGGAGATTGAGCGCAAAACAGACCAGGCCAAGAAAATGGAAAAAGCAAAACGGCGAAGCAAAGGTAGGAGGCGGTAGCACTTGGCAATAGCAACTACTCTTACATTTCAAAATAAGATGTCAAAGCAACTCGCCTCAATCCTCAAGCATATGGGCAGCGTACTCGATGCTTTGGATGATGTTGAAGACGCTGCAACTGATTTTGAAAAGGCGATTGACCATATTGACCACATTCCGATCGTAGACGTTTCAGATGCACTCTCTGATGTTCAAGACGAGGCGATCAAAGCTGCTAAAAAGATTGATCATGTAGACAAGGCTGTAGATGCAGTGAATACAAAAGATATTGGCCGACTTGAAAAGGCGTTGCGTGATGCAGCGAAAGCGGGAGATGAGGCCGCAGAATCTCTTGAACATGTAGAAAAGGTTGCTGGTCACCTAGAGGAAATCGGGGGACTTGCAACTGCAGGCGGTGCGGTTGTTACTGCTGGTTTGTCAGTTGCTGCAGTAGCCGCACATGACATGGATCAAGCACTTCGTATACTTCAAGCGAATGTGGGTGCGACGGACCAAGAAATGATGGGGATGTCGGAGACGGTTAAAGGATTGTTCGCAACTGGTCTCGTGGAGACTCCATTGGAAGCAGCAGAAGCATACGGACGGCTGCGTCAACTCCTTGATGGAACGGATGAGGAGATCGGTAAGGTAGCCGAAGGCGCGCTGGCGCTTGAAAAAGCATCATTCGGAAACTTAGACCAGGCTAGTATTGCGAAAGCCTTGGATATGATGCAGGGTCAATGGGCAACGGATCCCATAAAAGGACTTGACATGATTACCACTGCTTACCAGCGCGCGAGCGATAAAGCAGACGATCTTCTTGACACCATTTGGGAATATGCTCCACAATTCGCGGAGGCTGGACTGAGTGCCGAAAAGATGATGGGGATGTTCGTAGCAGGTGCCGAGGCTGGTGCATTCAACTTCGACAAACTCGGGGATGCCTTCAAAGAATCGTTTGGAGTTCGGCTGAACAAGGCCCTGGATGAAAATGCTCTGGGCGCCCTTGAAAGCATTTTCGGTGAAGACAAACTCTTCGCGATGCTTGATCAAATAAAGGCTGGCGGCAAGGAAGCAGAACAAGCCATTATGGCGATAACCACCGGTATTGCTGCCATTGGAGATGCACGAGTTCAGGATGATGTTTTATCCAGCGTTTTCGGTACCCAGTATGAAGATGTGGGGCGGCAAGCATTGATGGCTATGCTTGATGCAGGGCCGCTTGATAACTTTGCTGGCAAGACTAGTGAAATTGCCAACCAGGTTTCTAATGAGTGGCAGGCGATGGCAAATGAAATGAAGCTGGCTATTGAACCTGTAGGGGACTCAGTGCTGGATGTGGTAAAGCCGATAGTTGGCTTGCTGGCGAAAATCGGAAAGGCTATTGGTAATTTCACGAAGGAGCATCCGTTTATCACAAAGGTGGCCGTTTCGTTCCTGATGGTGGTTGCGGCTCTTGCCATGGTAGTTGGTCCTTTAATATTATTGATCGGAATATACCCCACTTTGGTCGCCGGGTTCATGACATTAACTGGAGTCATGAGTGGATTCGGATTGGCTTCCCTCAGTGCATTATGGCCGATTCTCTTGGTAATAGCAGCTGTAATTGCATTGATTGCTGCCGGTTGGTGGCTTTACGAGAACTGGGACATGGTGAGCGCCTATTTGGTTGCAGCGTGGGAATGGGTCAAATCAGCGGGGATGGCTGTTTGGGATGGACTTACTGCTTATTTTGGGATGGTAATAGATTTTTGGAAAGGAATCTTCACTGCTTTCACTCAGTTCATTACGGGGGACTGGTCCGGGGCATGGGAGACCATTAAAGTAACATTCTTCAATGCTTTTACCACTATCGACAGTTGGTTTGATGGGTGGATTAGTGGTCTGTTTGACAGTGGACAGAAAATAATTACCACGATTGTCGACGGTATTTTGTCAGTGAAGGACAAAGTAGCTGATGCTCTATCAAGTGTATTTGAATGGGCGGATCAGTTCCTCCCTCACTCAGACGCTGACTTAGGGCCGTTCTCCCGGCTAACAGACAGTGGGATGGCGATCCCAGAGACGATGGCGATCGGCGTTGAGGCTTCTGGTGATTTACTGGCTTCAGCAATGGAAAGTTCATTCAGCAAAGTGCCAATCTATACACCTTCACTCGCCAATACAGAAGTTGCTCAGGCAGCGGTTGGGGAACAAAATGCTGGATCAATGTACGTTGATTTTCGCCCAACCATCCAGCTGACACTCCAAAGCAATCGTGTAAACAGCAAAGAGGATCTGGACAGTTTATCTGAAAAGCTTGCAGATACACTTGCCGACAAATTACAGCATGTTTTGGCAGGAACTGGCGCGGTTGTGCTTGAGTAGAAGGGTTTTATTCCAACAAGTAGAATATTTTCTCCAGATACATTTGGAGGTGTTTTGCTTGGGTATTTTTGGGGGGAAAAAGGAAGTTGCAGATCAGGACATGGACATGTTGATTACTACGATCGAGACCATTGACAAGCCTTTTGAGCCGTTAGGTCTGGTGACGGCAACTATCATAAAAGCTCACGATCCTAACCCTGAGGTAATTGCCAAGGAGCTAGCAAAGAAAGCCAAAGAGATGGGTGCCGATGCAATTCTTGGTTTCCGATATGATGTTAGGATAAACGCAATTAATTGGACTGATCAGGTTGGTTACGGAACGGCAGTAAAATTCAAATAATCACGAGGACGCTCTACAGATCGTAGGGCGTCTTTCTTTTTGGAGGTCGGGAGATGAAATTCAAGCATCTGGAGTTTTGGCTAACATGGAACAACAATAGCGAGAAGCTTCGTCTGCCTGTCATCCCGCCAAAAATCTCGGTCAAGATCGGACATAGCTACATCGACATTGAGCTCGTCGCAATTGGGGAAGCCACGATCATCGGAGATCCGACCTTGGAAGAATACTCTTTTTCCACCTTCTGGCCGGAGTCATATGACCCGGGTGTCTGCGACTATGAGGGTTTCCCTTCCCCAGAAGAGTTTGTCGCCACCATGAGGCGCTGGAAAAACTCTGGCTACCCAATACGGTTTACGGTTACAGGAAGTGATATTAACGTCCCGGTGACCATTCGTGATTTCAACTACGAATGGAACGGGTTTGACGTGGACTTCCAGCTGACGCTGAAAGAGTATCGATTCGTCACAGTGGAAAATACGGGCGTGAACATTCTTTTCCAAACAACGGGCAAAGGCAAGCGACCAGACACACAACAAGCCAAGGTTTCAGCAACCAAGAAAAAAGGAGAAAAAGAATCCTTAGTCGACAAGTACCTTTCAAGATGACTGAGCAGAAAGGAGGGGGCCGATGCTTCCGAAATATCATTATGAGGTTCGATTCCAAAAGCCTGGTAGAAAAGCGCTTCGCCTCCCCTTTACAGAAGCAACATGGTCTGGAAGTCGACAGGAGGCAAAACGAACGCTTGCTGTCAAAACAAACAGCGGACGGGACCGGTTCTGGCCAGATATGAATGTGGAGGAGGGAGACCTCTTGGAGCTGATCTCTTATTTCTCAGGTCCTCCACGCTCTCTGTTTACCGGGATGGTTGTGGATTTAGGCGTAACCGCGAAAGGAGACATTAACCCGGTCGCCTATGATTTTGGCTTTTACTTGCTCAATAACGATGTAGCTGTGGTTTCAACGGGCGAGCCTGCCGATCAATTACTGCGGCGCATTTTTGCGCAGCATGGAATTCCCGTCGGGGGTATCGGAGCTATGCCCGCCGTGGAAAAACAAGTAATTCGAGGAAAAAGTGTATGGGAGGCGATAGCGGACATTCTCAACCAAGTGTTTCGCGCCACCGGCATTCGTTACTGGTGTTGGATTGATCAGGGAAAGGTGTACGTCGGAACGCAGCGCGGGCAAACAATTCAGTGGAAGATACAGCAGGGGAGTAATCTACTGAATGCGGAACGCAAACGATCAATCGCAGATATGCGAACGGTTGTAAGAGTGATCGGGAGCGACAGGGAATACCTTTCTGTCGTCCATGATGAAGTAGACGCGGCAAACGCCAAACGGTACGGCAGCCTCGTGAAGGTAATCGAAATCCGGGACGAAGACCGAGGCAATGAGATCGCAATAGCCAGACAAGAGTTACAGAATCTCAGCCGAGTAAAGGAGCAGGCTTCGGTCACATCCTTGGGGATTGATGACGTCATTGCTGGGGCCAAGATTGAAGTCTACGAAGAAATCACAAAACTTCAAGGGGTATTTACCGTTTTCGGCGACAGCCATACGATACGCCCCGGATACCATGAGATGAAGCTTGATTTACAGATGGAGGTGAACGGAAAGTGAACGGATTTCAAAAACTCGCGCATATCCTGTCAGGCTTAGATCAAAAACAAGGAGGGGCAACTGCACCACTTCAAGATATTCGGATCGAACTGGCAACCGTAATCAATCCCCAGCCCAACTTGAAAATCCTGATCGATGGCATGACCGATCCAATCGGCAAGGAGTTTCTTACAGTGGCCGAGCATTTGATGAGGCATAAACGAATTGTCACTATTACGCACCAAGAGAAGGAAGAGCGGGATCTCGGTGACATGACAAGAGAGGACTTTTTGGATACCGATGACCTAGCACCGCCATATACATCGTACAAGCACAGCTATGTGGAGATGCAATTCGAGGATGTTCTCAAGAAAGATGACAAGATACTCGTCTTATCCGTTGGGTCAGCCTACTACATCATCGATCGGGTGGTGCGTGCATGAGCATTTTTCCAGTCTTTCCGGTAGATGAAGAGGGATCTGAGAATGAACGGCGCCCCATTTCCAATGTACTTCGTACGTATAAGTACGACTTCGGGTCAGGGCAGTTCGTGGTACGGCCGGATGGAAAACCAGAAATGATAGAAGGAGAAGAGGCACTACTGCAAAATGCAACAAAAGCTCTCCTTACAGATCGCTACACTTACGAAATCTACTCATCTGACTATGGCCATGAATTGAAGGCGTTAATTCGAAGCGATGGAACGAGAGAGTGGAAGCAAGCGGAGGCCAAGCGTTTGGTTCGCGAAGCACTCGAGTATTTATACGGGATCGAACGCTGCGAAAAATTCTCTTTTCAGTGGGAAAGCAACATATTGAAAATCTTTTTTTTAATTATCACTGAAGAAGGGGTGTTGGAGATGGTGATCGATGTCTGAAACGGATTTAAGCTTTCTGGAAGGCTTGTCCTTCGAACAGATTTTATATGACATGCTTCTCACTGTCCCGGAAGATTTAGATAGAAGCGAGGGCTCGATAATTTACGATGCCCTTGCTCCCATGGCTCTTGCCCTTTTCAAGCACCACCAAGAGCGTGGGAAGATCATCGAACAGGCTTTTGCTGTAACAGCCACGCGGAAGTACCTGGAACTTATGGCAATAGACTACGGCTTAGCTCTGGATGCAAACGAACCGACAGAGGACTTGCGTAATCGAATCTTACGTCATAAGCGTAATCCTGAGCGCGGTGGTGCGCTAGAAGACTATGAGCGCTGGGCGTTGTCCATACCCGGTGTAAACTACGCAAGGGGCCTTAACCTGATACGAGGGATCGGTACAGCTGACCTAGTGGTGGGCGGTACGATCCCTAATTTATTGGAGAGGGTTCGAGAATTAATTGATCGTCTTAAAACGCCTGGCCTCGATATAGTCGTTCGACATGTGAGCAAACAAGTTGTACCCATTGAAGTTGCAGTAACTGGTCTGGACAAAGAAAGAGCTCGACAAACAATACTGACCTATACAAGTTCAATTGGTGTCGGTGGGACCTTGTTCCTCGCGCAAATTTTTGCTGTTTTGGTTGGTGCAGGTGCTACAGACGCTGTGATTCGTCTGCCGACAACTAGCATTACACTACGGCCGGATGCACAAATTGACCCGGTGGTGACGATCCTATGAGCGAAGAGCGAACGAATGCGCTCATGGCAGAGCTGCCTAGCTATTACCGAAAAAGCCGGCATATGAAGGCGATTATGAATGCAGTCTCAGATCATCTACCGGCTGCTAGTGACATCTGGAAAGCATTTTTTCTACATCTCATGTATGAGGATTCATTGAAACTCTGGAGGAGAGAACTAGACGCTGCCGACGACGAGGACTTGCTTGCAAAGCTGAGGGCAACTAACGGAAGAATGACTGTTGAGTCCATCCTTTCTCAAGGATTTGGATTGCAAGAATCTTATCGCCTCATGCCGGAGTCTGGTGTTGAACTTTCAGAGTTTGGAGTGTTGGCTGATGGCTGGGAGTTTTCACCACTAACTTCCGTGATCTATGCGACACCGGAAACCTTGGACGTTGCACGTGGCATCGTAAAATTAATGGGACTTGCTGGATTCCGCTATCTGTTTTCAATCCAGTACATATCTTACGTCAAGGGGCAACAAGGAAGTATCGTTTCCAAACAGACTCGTTTTTTCACAACGAGCAATTACAAAGAGCGAGACGACGAGGAAATCAGCGGGAGAAAGATGGACTCGACCATTAGAAGAACCCAGTATTTATCGTCAATTTGTGATGGACGACGGAAAACATTTTGGTCGCCAAATGTAACATTTCTGGATGATCTCACGTTCATGGACGAAATGTTGGTCGTCCAGCAATCGAAAATTTCAGTAATGCCGTAGGGGGTGTACGGAGTGGGTATCAAATCATCGGACGTGGTCGGGCTGCGAACCTTCCACGCCTACAATTTTCTACACAATGGCAGCATTTTCGTAGGTGCTGGAAAAGACACGCCTTGGGCGGGTACACCCGAGGTAGTGCCAGACCCAGCGTACAACGGGACAATTGAAAAGCTGGTGGCGTTAAAACGGGCCGATCAAGTCAGGTATGCGTTACCTGATCCGAATGGGGACGTCGAGATTACGGCAGGGCAAAAATACCGACTTGTCGACGAAGCAGAAGCAATCGAGAATAATTGCCGCTGGGTGTACGTGCAAGCGTGGTTCAGATACGACCAATTCCCCATCACGACGTACAGGCAGACGGGGGTTTTCGCCAACGTCAAGCTAAAGGAAGGTGTGCCAGCGAACAAGGACGTCGCCTTGCCAGCAGACGTAGAGAATTTTGGCTTTTTCGTCAATCTATCAAACCTTGACCCGGTCGTTCGGGACAAGCAGTCCCGCGAAAGCATCGAGTACATTATCGAATTATAGGGGGAGAGCCATGACGCACTTTAATCGTTTCAATCCTGCCGCCAAGTGGGTCTCTGTCGATTTTAACGGCGGGCGACGACTCCAAAGCGCCGAACTGAACGAAATGCAATCAATTGCGCTTTATCGGGACAAGCAGATCGGGGACATCATCTTCGGGTCGGGCAGCGTGATCGAAGGCGGCGAACTGTATATCAACGCAGAAAAGACCGAATTGCGGATCACTCCCGCCCGAGTGTATCTGGATGGAATCGTCCACGACATTCCTGAAACGACCCTGCCGATTACGGGTGTAGGTGAAGAGGATGTCGGACTGAAAGTTGTTATGACCGAAGTCACCTACGAAGACGACCCCACGCTGCTTGATCCTGCTATTGACCACTCAAATTTCGGGATGCCTGGGGCGGACAGAACGGTCGCGAATCCACAATGGAGCATCAACGATCCGCAGGCCACGCCCATGTACCGACTCATAGATGGGGAACTGGTCACGAATACGATACCACCCGAAATCGACGGGTTCACCCCTATTCTGGCGCGTCGCACATATGACCAAGCTGGGTCGTTTCTTGTGAGTGGAATGGACGGGTATATCGAGCCGAGGGACGAAACTAGCGTAAACCTCGTCATTGACGCAGGGAAAGCATATGTCCTCGGGTATGAATTGTCCCGACTTGTCCCGACACGGATCGCGGTTCCGAAGTCGCTTGATTACCGAACCGTCATCAACGAAACGAAGACGTACACGACGGGAACGACCTTCTACTCGCTGAACTCGAAACCCGTCAAAGAGATCAAGCAGATCACAGCGACAGTCCAACGCACAGACACGATCACTCGCGGGAACATCGGGGGGACGGCTGACACGTTACCGTACACGCCTGTGGTAAACGTCGTGGAAGTAAAGCAAGGCGAAAAGGTATACGCAGCAGGGGTCGACTACCAACATGCGGGTGATACGGTAGACTGGTCACTCAGCGGGGAAGAACCTGCGGGCGGCACAACCTACACAGTGACGTACCAGTACACAAAAATCATGGTGCAGGGTACCGACTACACGCTGGACTCCGATCGCATAAAATGGGGGGCTGCAGCTGACCTGCCTGTGAGCGGGACGACATTCCAAACCACGTATGAATTTTACCTGTCTCGGAAGGACGTCTACTACATCGACGCCAAAAACGAGATCAAAGTCGTTCAAGGGCAACCAGCCGTCATTCCCTTTGCTCCCAACTCGCCGCCTGACGTTTTGGAATTGGGCGAATTGTATTTGCCGCCGAACAGCGACGCCGTGGTTGTATCAAATCGCAAGCCGAAGCGCCTGACGATGCTGGAACTGCGGTCGCTGTTGGATCGGCTGGAACGGGCGGAATACAATCAAGCGATTCAAAGTTTGGACACGGCAGCGCAGCTTTCTGATCCGACTTTGAGCAAGAAGGGTATCTACACCGACAACTTTACAAACTTCGAGCGCAGCGACATCGGGCACCCTGACTTTGACGCAATGATCGACCCCGCAGAAAGAGTTTTACAGCTTCCCATCGAAGGCGAGTTTATCGACATGATCGTTGATGCAACCAAAACAACTGCAAGAATGCATGAACGACTGGTGACAGCTCCATACACGGAAGAAGTCATCATCAGCCAGACGCTTTCCACCCAAACGATGAACCTCAACCCGTATATGGTCTTCGGGAACATCGCAACAATCCGTTTGACTCCATCAAGTGACACATGGATCGAAAAAGAAACCATTACGAAAAAGGTTTGGGGGTGGTGGTCTGACTGGCGGAAAGTGGGTACATCCAAAACGACCACGTCTATCATCCTTGAAGAGGACGTCCCGTTTATTCGCCAGCGAGAGGTTGTCGTGCATGGCGAAGCATTTGAGCCGTTGAGTGACAATATCAAAGCGGAGTTTGACGGCGTTCCTGTCGATCTTATTCCTATGGGGACGACGGCTGCGGGAACGGTGCCTGGGACGATCAGAGCTGACGGGCTGGGTAGATTCCAATGCAAGTTTACGATCCCGCCAAATATTCGGTGCGGGACTCGCGAAGTGTACTTTTATAACGAAATTTAAGGGGTGGGACTATGGCGATCCAGAACGAAGCGAGAGCGTCGTATACAGCCGTCGGTACGAAACAAGTCATTGAACAAACCTTCTGGCAGATCCCATCATGGCGACTGTATGACCCGCTCGCACAAACCTTTCTGTTGACGCAAGAACGATACGTCACAGCTATCGACTTGTACTTCGGGGAAAAAGATACGAACGCAGACGTCACGGTTCAAATTCGCGCGGTAGCCAATGGTTATCCGTCCATGACCATCCTGACGTCGACCGTGGTCAATGCAAAGGACATCCAAGTTTCAACGACTGGAACGGTCGCTACACGGGTACGGTTCCCCGATCCGATCCTACTGCAAGCCAACGTCGAGTATGCGATTGTTCTGCTTACGCCGTCATCGAAATATCGCGCACACGTTGCAAAGATGGGCGAAAAGGACTTGATCTCGGGTAAGGTCGTAGCCAAACAACCATACGACATCGGCCTTTTGTTCTCGTCTTCCAACGCATCGGCATGGACGGCACATCAGGACATGGACTTGAAGTTCAATTTGATCGGAACGAAATTCGTGCAGCAGGAATCGTATCTGTATTTCCAGAAAATGACCGCAGATCGGGCGGCTCAAATTGTACTTACCGTTTCGCAAATCGTACCGAAAGGTGCCGAAATTCAATGGCAGTTTTCGTCTGACGGTGAAACGAACTGGTTTGCGCTGGACGACACGAGTGTTACGGCGATCGGTTACACGACAGACGAGATTCATGTCCGCGCTGTATTCAAGCCGGGGACATCTTCTGCCGTCGTGCAGGCCGCTTGCGGCGCGTTCCCACTGTCATACAAGGACAGAGGAACGTATGTTAGTCGCGAGATCACTACACCGACGAGATTTACAACGATCACGGCATACGTCGAGATGAACACGCCGTCGGGCACCGATCAAATCGTCGAATACTCGCTGAATGGCGTGGATTGGGAAGGATTCGGAACGGCGGTGTCGTCTCAACAGATCGACCAAAACTTCATCCAACTAAAATTCGTCGCAAACGTGCCTACGTCTACGCGAGCAAGGATTCGCATTCGCCAGCTATCGTCTTCACGTCTGATCACGCCAAGGGCGCGTAATCTAATGGTACACCTTACGTAAGCATTTCAAATCAGAAAGGAGTGATCAAGCATGGCGGTAACAAATCCGAATCGGATCGTGCTTGACATTCTCCAGCCCGATTCGCTGCAAGAGGGCGCGGAGAAGATCAATGACTCGTTTGATTTTTATGACCAAAAACTAACCTCACAAGAAGACTTGCAAACAAGCATCTGGAACTATATCACTCTGGTAGAAACAGAAGTAGGCGAGAACGAGAGACAGCTTATGCAGCACGAAGAAAGAATCACCAACGCCGAAGGGACTTTGACCACAACGACCGCGACGGCAAATGTCGCCAAGCAAAAGGCGGACGCCAATGCCGTGACACTCGCGAACCTGACACGACGTCCTTTGTACACAATACGCTCAGACAAGGACGAAAACGGCATTTTTCGGCGCATTGAATATCGGCGTAGCGTTGACGGAATTCTCGTAAGATCGACTGTCCTGTCTGAACCTGACGACGAAGGCAGGTACACAAAAAGAACGGTGAGGGTGCTTGGTGACGATGGCAAATATTACGAGTACATCAGAACATTGAGGTATGACGCTGACGGCGATTTCGAGCGCGAAGACCCCTAAAGAAAGGCGGCTGACCACATGGAAGACTTATACCTACACGGGATTGTCGGCGGGAATAAAGGCGAAAGCGATCTGAACATCATTCACAAATTGACGACACTTTCAACCCAAAACAAATTCAACGCTGTCAGGGTACATTCTGGCTTGAGCGCCGTTTATAAGTACGGCATGAGCGCGGAACAAGCGGCGACGTTCAAGCTACCGAGAGCGGGAACAATAGGGGATGGGATAACGGGAGTAAAGGCGGCAAACGTCGGTCTGGACGGCTCAGGAAACGCCTTGATCCTGCTTGTAAACCAAGACTCGGGCGGTATCCAACTCCGCGCTTGCAAAATAACGACCCGTGGTACTCTTCAATACGGAGCGTCAGAGTATCTTTCGGGGTGGACGTGGGGAACATCAACATACCAGTATTTGGACATGATTTCAATGGACAGCAACAAAAGGGTGCTGCTGGTCGGACGGAAAGGCTCTTACGTAACGGCCTTGGTGGTCACGGTCGATAATTCCTTGCAACTGTCATACGTCGAAAGCGTAAGCTCGATTGCACAAAGTCATTTGTACAATCCGACGGTTATTTACGGCGGAATGACGGGTAGGTACATCGTGGCGTATCGGAACGGTAGCGGTCACGCTTATGCGTTCGGTATGAATGTGAGCAGCAGTAACATCGTGACTTTTTCGTCCGCAACACTCATCAGCAGCGCTTATACTACGTACCAGTGGGCGAGAGGGGTGACGATGACTAGCCCGTATGGTGCAATTGTCGTCTTTACTACAAGCGGCACACAAACGACGTTTACTCAAATCACCATTTCAACGGCTACAACGCCGACACTTACCATGAACAAGACGACGCACGTTTCGTCGCTCCTACTCGGTGCAAATACAATGTGTGTTGTGGATAGCCCTCGTCCGTACCCTGACGGAGTCACGAAAAGAATCGTGGTTGTAGGGAAAAAAACCGCGAATGAACTGATCATGTTTCCGATTAACTTCACCACAAACTCGGGATTCACGGTGCCTTCATCTGCGGATATACCTGTTTTGCTTCATGTGTATGGGCAGGGCGACATTGTGGGGTGCGAAATCCTCCCCGTTGGGGAACCTGACGGCTCGCTCGTTTTGCTGTGTGTCTACACCGTAGGAGCAGCGCAATACTTTTTGTACGACTTGGCGACGGTGCTGGTTGATGAGCCATGGGTAAAGCCGTCTCTTTCGCCGAAAGGAAAAATGGTTTACTTGACTACGGCGTCGTTTACAAACAGGGCTGCTACACCGTTTACATGCACCTCAGTATCGGACAGGAATTTCCGCATCGTAGACGTCTACCCTGACGGCACATCAGAGTTATCTATTTCGACAATGGCACTCAGCCATGCGAGAGGCGTGTTGGGTAGGTATGTAGAAGACGATTACCGACCCATCGGGATTTGTTTGGACTCCAACACGACAGCGACGGGGCAGGTGCGAGTGCAGTTTCGCGGGATCGTCAAGGGCGTGTCGGTGGTTCCAGGCTCTAAATATTACATCGACGAAAACGGGAACCTGACAAGGAGAGTGACCCCATGGATGGCAGGGATCGCTATTTCCTCGGATGAATTACTCATCCGAAAGGCTTTTTTCGAAGGGGGTATGAAATGATGGAAACCATCAGGAAAAGGTACCCGATAGTAGGTAGCGGCGGGCATGAAGGGGCAGAAGTAGCGACGCTGATGACGAATGGAAATGTATGCGCAAAAAGAAGGAACACGCTCGACGGTTTGGTAACAACCAACACAACGGAAGTCATACCATATCGCATCAATACCCCCGTGCCTTTCAGTGAGGTTGCCGGGATTATCGGTTATCAACATATCGGTTCAGTGGTTTCAATGAGTACCGATAAGATGATCCATTTTGTCGCTACAAGCAACGGCGTTAAGTATAGTGTCTTCGATAAGACAACGGGCTTGATCGGAACGGGTGGGGCGCTGGAAGTCGGAGGGAAAACGGGGATAACACATGTATTTGCAATCAAGTGGAGCGAAACAGAGGTTGCCGTATTCTACGCGCAAGCTGGGCAGACTGCCGGCGCCAGCCAATTTATTGAGTACGGATTGTACAATGTAGACTTCTCGACAGGGGCGCTAGTAAATTCGGCTATCGTTCCTGTCCGTTCGGGCAACGTACACGCACCACGATTCTTGCGAATGGGGAGCCGAGAAGTGTATATCGACTTTGTGAACAACAGCACCAAGGAATTAAACGCCCTGCTCGTAAATAACGGCACGGTGGGAACGGGATACAGATACCCGCAAGAAAGCGGTTATGGATACCACCTAACATACGGGCATGGCAGGGGCGTTTGTCTTGGTTCGGGTAGGAATGTAATCACTATGTCGAGAACGGACGCCCCGCACACATGGAAGATATGGAAAGTGACTGTTAATTCCACGGGTACAATAGCCGCATATGCGCCAACCAGCGACCCGATCATGGCAGACGCAAATTATGTTACCCTCGCAAGGTTATCGGGCGACAAGGTTGTTGCGCACAACTGCGACAACAGAGATTTCGCACTTAGGACGTACCTGACTTATATCGATATGACGAACGCCGCCACCCCTGTAATTTCCGCCCCCGTGGAAGTGCAAAGTTTCATGTCGCAATACAAACAAGATCTGGTGACGACTTCACTGGGTGAAAAGTTGAACTCCCACTTGATATTCCAATTGAACCCTTCTGCCGATCGACAGACCATGCCCATCGTCGTCGAACTGGGACAAAACAAAGTGGCGTTGGTCGGTCAGGCGAGCAGATACGAAGGCGGAGAGTATCAGGGAACTACACGTTTTTCAAGTACGCAAGGGTATGTACTTGCGCTAGTGATTGAATTATCGGAGGACGGCAAAGGCATCGTCGTTTATGACCCATTCCCGCTTATTTACAACAGCGGAAACGACGATCAGCAAACCATCGACATTCAGCCAGCAGAGGGCGGTGGGTATGTTTATTACCACGGGCACTACACGAAAAACATGCAAGCTGGTTTTTTCGATGCGTCTCTGTTTGATGCGGGGATAGACATCGGTTTGTTTGGCAGTAAATCCGACAAGCACACATACCTGAAAGGAATGGTACCTCACGGTTACACCAGCAACGGTTTCCGGCTAGGTATGACACTATATTACTCCACGAGCACTTCATTTCCAATTACATCAGCCAGCGAATCGGTCGGAGTCCCTAATGTGCGTCTCGGAGAAGCCATCGACAATTCAAACATGTACATGCCTGATTTTTTGGGATTCAAAATCAAATAAGGGGGTTACTCACATGTATATTATCTTCCGGAAAAAAGACGGGCTGGTCATTGGAACGGCTCAACAAATCGAAGTGGACATCGAAAATAATGGATTCGTAACCGACGGCGGGCTGGTTTTCTATGCGGGCGCGAGCGAACTGGATTATCGAGAGATCACCGAAGAACTGCCAGCAGACGTCACAACGGGGAAGTATCTGTACCAAATCGAAAATGGACTCGTAATAAATCCTGACTATGTGCCATACATCTCGCCTGAAGAAGAGGTTAAGGAGTTGAAAAAGCGACTTGAAGCGACAGAAGACACCCTATTGCAATTACTTCTCATGCAAACGTAACTGTAATAATGTCGAAAGGATGGTGAGGTAAAATGTTTGCTTTCTTGCTGAATATGTGGATCAGACGTAAAGTTACGTCGGCAGACTTACAAAAGATGGTTGAAAGACAGCCGCCTTTCATTAGCCAAGACGAATACAAGAAAATCGTCTCCTTACCACAAGAGTAATATCACTAGTTGTAATACCTTTCCAAAGCGGAGGGTTTTTTTTATGACATAAAAACAAGCAGCCCGCCCCGAGCCGACCGGGGCTATTTTTATTGCCCCGTGGGGGTGAGAGGAAGATGAGCGATGAAATTTCTACAGAGTCTTGAAAACGTGGCGACACCGGCTAATGGCTGGGCAGCGGCAGCCGGGGCAACCTTGGCTCCGATCCTGCAGTATCTTTACGGGAGTAACCGTCAGGATATCCTCATGGTATTACTACTGATGATCGTACTAGACTGGGTGACCGGAATTTACGCTGCAAAGAAGGACAATACGTATTCATCTGAGTATGGCCTGAGCCGGATCCCGCGCACTCTTTTCCTGGTTGCCTTGCCAGCCGTGGCAAACATGCTTGACCGGGTGATAGGGACGCCAGGCTTTCTCTTCTTCGGCGTGACATTCGGCTTGATCTACCACACATGGACGAGCCTGACAGCCAATGCAGCGCGCGCCGGATGGCCCGTGCCGGAGGCTATCGTTAACCTGGTCAGTTCGGAGATCAAGGCGAAGGCAGAGCGTGCTGCGAGAAAGGAGTCGAAATAAACATGCAAATCACAGAAATGCTACTCACGAACAAAAATGCACGTCCGGGCACCCGTATTACACCTCGAGGCCTTGTCATCCACTGGACAGCGAATGAAAAAGTGGGAGCAGATGCAGTAGCAAACAGGGGGTACTTCAATAAGCCGACGACGATTGCCAGCGCACACTACATCGTCGACGACAAGCAAATTGTCCGCTGCCTACCGGAAACCGAGATGGCGTACCACGTCGGTGCGAAAACGTACAAAGCAGAAGCGCTGGTCAGGCTCAGCTCGTATCCCAACAACTGCACGATCGGCATCGAGATGTGCGTCAACCAGGATGGCGACTTCCGGGCAATGTACGAGCGAACGGTGGTGCTGACAGCCGATATTTTGCAGCGATATGGCTGGACCACAGATAACCTGTGGCGACACTTCGATATCACTGGGAAGAATTGCCCGGCTTACTTTGTCGCGGACGACTATGCCCGCCGATTTACCGGCCTGACGGCAGCGCAAGCATGGGAAAAGTTCAAAGATGACGTGGAGCTTTTGCTCAAGGGAAAACAACAAGACCCACACAAAGCTGTGGATACGTGCAGCGTGCAAGTTGTCCGGGAGGCAACGGGTTTCCTTGAAAACGGCGTGTCGTATGTACCGGTGCGAGCGGTGGCCGAAGCGGTAGGTGGAGTAGTGGAGTGGGAGCCACACAGCAAAAAGGTGCGCGTAAACGGCAAGGAG
This sequence comes from Brevibacillus sp. TJ4, assembly GCF_044627595.2. Classification (NCBI taxonomy): domain Bacteria; kingdom Bacillati; phylum Bacillota; class Bacilli; order Caryophanales; family Paenibacillaceae; genus Brevibacillus; species Brevibacillus sp. TJ4. The sequence continues at coordinate 1,751,178 of NZ_CP185865.1, forward strand.
ATCGTTACGCAGATCGAGGATGGTACTGCGTACGCCGCTGCGCGCGAGTTGGCGATGGTGCTTGATCTGCAAGTGGAGTGGGATGGTGCGAACAAAACCCTGATTTTGAAAGGTGGTCTGTAGTATGGATTGGTTCGTACAAACAATGATATTTTTTCAGGAGTGGTGGCCGGCGTTGGCCCTACTCCTTTTTGTTTTTCTTGGCCATGCTGCAGACCTGTTCCCGAAGCTGAGTTTACGCGCGAGGTTGAGCAGTGCTTTCTGCAGGTAACGGAGTACCCAAACCTGTACGAACAGTACGTCATCCACTGCTATGACAGACTGCCTCCGAGGATTCGGGCCGATGTCGCGGTGATTGGTGGGAAACGGGCGTGGTCATGGTTGGTGAAGGTGGGGTATGCGTATCTCAGGAGAAAGCAGAAAAGCGAATAATCAAAATAAAGCCCTTCACCGGTCTCGCGTTGAAGGGCTTTAAATTTTTATAGAAAAAGTGACATAGTGGTTATCCTAATGTATTATAAAAGTAGTATCCGTGGAGGGAGGGTTCAAAAATGGTTTCGGTTTTTACGGTTGCTAAGTATTTTTTGACACGAAGTGTCCCGAATACTGATAAAGCTATAACTCACCTTAAACTCCAAAAGCTGGTATATTATGCCCAAGCATGGTACTATACATTATTTGATAAGGCGCTTTTCAATGAAGAAATTGAAGCGTGGGTGCACGGACCAGTTTGTCCCCCGTTATATAATTACTATAGGGACTATGGCTTTGACATTATTAAAAAACCTAATGATCCCGATGAAACCTTATTAGTAATAAACTCTCATAAAAATGTAAAAGCAGTGCTTGAATTTGTGTGGGACCTTTACGGTACACACACTGGAAAAGAGCTGGAGGATTTAACTCATCGTGAAGATCCTTGGAAAAACGCGAGAAAAAATATAGGTCAGTATGAGCATTCAAACAACATAATTACTCTTGAGAGTATGAAAAAATATTATAGAAAGTTTTTATCAGGAGTAAAGTAATATATTTATTACTTTACTCCTTTTTTCTGAAGGGGAGTTTTTATGGGTGATATCATAAATCAAATTATTACATTATACGAATCGTCGAATACATTTGTATATTTGCTAATAGTGCTTATTCTGCGTTTAATGCTAGTTTTAAATCGAAGGTACGATTTAGGCAATAAAATACTACGCTTCGTGCAAAAAGTTCCTAATTGGGCAACCGTATTTAAGAATACAATAAATAAAGGATTAATATTAATACTTCTTATCATAGTACAAGTTACCTTAACTATTCGTTTCATAACGGCATCTATAGGGAAATTTTTAATTAATCGGACATTTTGGGGGCTTACCTTTCTGTTCGGTTTTATTATTCTGCTTTATTGGGTTTCTGGATTTGTATCATTTAAGTATATTCTATTGTTTTTTTACCTATTCAATCCATTATCTCCCGATGATCAACTAGTGTTGAAGATTATCACAAATATCACCAACGTAATTGGTATTTCTTTACCGATAAGTATTACTCTTTATGTTTTTGCATTCCGAGAGCAAAAAGCTTCATCAGTTAGCGGTATTTATTCCAGAAACTTGTCTTTAATTATCTTTGTACTAATTTCAGTTATTATGATCCCTTACGGAAAATTTTTAGTGCATTCCATGGTCCCAGATGTTGCAGATGGGCAATTTAACTCGACGTACTTACATTCAGGAAGAATAACAACTTGGTTAATATTGGCTGCTATAGCGGTAGTGTTTGGTGCCAGGATGTTAAAAGAAACAATTAGAAGCGTAAACATTCGTTGGTTACTCCACGACATAAATATGGAAATTAATGATTCAATATTTAAGATGCTCTTTGCTTGGACTAAGAAACAAAGAGTGACATTATATCCAACCTGTCACATGTATATTGAAAGTCTTTATCAGTTGTTTACCATTGCGAGCGAAAAAAATATGAATGAGGTGTATGATGATAACTATAAAAAATGGACTGGAATATTGGCTAAATTATTTCAATCTCCCAGATTGGATTTTGTAGATAGTACTACGAGATACGAGTATTTATTATCAAAAGAAAAAAGCGGGTTCCAATCATTGTATAAATCTATACTAAGAAACCACATCTCTCTAATATTAAGTTTATCGAAGAATAATAAAGTTGAGGAAGCGCATAACGCTATTAAGACTTTTTTTGAATTGGTTCCTCGTTCAGAAGAGCTCTATTCTATATATTTAACAAGCCTACATGAATTATCGGTTTTATTAGCAGATGATAATGTGATTGGCATCCATCCGATTTTGAATGAAATTGAACAAATTTCAAGCAACTCTGATTTCAAAAATGGGTTAGTCTTCATATACAAGGCTCTACTGATTCGTGCTGTTCAAAAAAATGATGTAAAAGCAATCTCCAGTTTTGCCTACTCACTATCCAAGTGTATTGAAAAAGAGGAGTTCTCGCTTACAAAGGAAAGTGTAGACCAAGCTATAGACAAATTAAAAAATTCACTTGGTCAAAAAATTACTTCAAACAACTTCACTCAAACCAGTAGTATAGTACGTAATAGTACGCTTGAGAATGCTGGGATTTTTGTATTATTACAGGCTGCACTAAAAAGTATTGAACTAGCACATTATTCATCTACAGGATTTCTCATAAAATTCATGGTTACTAATTATGACCCAAATATTTTTAATTTTACCTTCAAGAGGTTTTGTAAACATAAGGGGGCTAACAATCCTTTTATTAGTCAGCGACAAGAATATTCAAAAATAAATGTCTCTTTTAATTTCAATGATAAAACCTTAGAGTACTGTACTAAGAAACTTGTTATTTTAGTTTATGGTCAACAGATGTACGTAAAAGAAAAAAATATAGATTTCGGCTATGTCCCGAACACATTCATAGAAGAAAGCCTTGCATCTTGTTCATATCTAGACCATCTACTTGACAATATTAAAAAAGTTGGAGACAAATACGGATTTAATTTTACTATTGATGATAAGCTTACTGAGGGTTTGAAAAAAAATGAAATTCAAACGTCTCCTAAATAGAAAATGATTGATTATCTTATCTTCCCTATACTTTAAACCTCCTCTTTTCTTTGATTCAGTACAGGAACGTCCTAAAAAATGTTTGTACACACCCACTCGAATATGGTGGGGTTATTTTTTAGTTGAGTAACGAACGTGTGTTTGTGTATAATCTGAACAAATGTTCTGATCTGGAGGAGAACAGTGTGATATTGTACCAATCTCAAAATCAGCAGCAGAAAGTCAAAATCATTTACCTAGGAAGAGCGGGACAGACGACTCAGAGAAAGATACGGCCGCTCGTTATAACGAACGGTCGGTTAAAAGCGTACTGCCTCACAAGGCAAGCGCCGCGAGTCTTCATCATTGCCAACATTCTTGCTGTCGAACCGGTGGTGAACAGGCATGCTGTCTGATATCGAGCACAAGGTGCTCCGGGTGATCGCCGATTACTCTGTGGGGCGACGTCGGACACCTACAGTTGACGAGCTGAGTATTAAAACGGGACGTACCCGCGGCGGGATCGTGGAAGTGTTTGAAGTTCTGAAGCGTGAGGAGTACATCGAAGGGGACCGCATGCAGCCGGACAAAATTGAGATGCTCGAAGCTTGGGAGAGAGGAGTGAATCACCAATGGAAAATAAGATAGCAAACATGTGGACTGCGTCCCGTTTTGTCCTGCCCGAGCAACGCGAGCTGTATCTGCAACATCGTGAAGACGCAAAGCTGGTAAAGATGCCGGTGCTTGAGCAGGATGAGTTGGAGTCATTTCATTACATCATTCGCGACTCTGCAAGGGAGGATTACGCGATCACAGTGACCTGGTGGCAGCCGGTAAAGGATGATCTGGGAAAAACCTGCAGCATGTGGGGTGTCGTAAAGTGGATTGATCCTCAGGCCCGGAGCATGAAACTGATCAACGACGCTGAAAGTCAATGGATTTCGATAGATTTGATTGTAGATGTCCTTCCTTCTTAATAGGGACTATATGATTTTACCTTCCTGCGTTAAAATGGATAAAAATACTAGGAAGGGTGTTAACATTGAGGAAACTGAAAATTGCTTGGTGGCTAGTGCCTCTACTGGTCTTATCATTGGTTGGTACCGCGGTGGCTACATCAATTACAAGTAAGACAGCCGACAACAAATTGGAATGGGCTTTTACTAAGGCCGATCAAAACCCTGAGCAACTACTCATAAGTGTGATCAATGGTGCTCAAACTCAATTGGACATAGCGATTTATAGCTTGACACATCCTGACATCGTTGCTGCGATTCGCGATGCGAAAAAACGTGGAGTAAACGTCCGATTGATTACTGACAAGCAGCAGGCAGGAGGACAATCTCAAACGGAAGCATTGAAAATCTTAGGAAGTGCGGGGGTTCCGACCAAGATTAATGCTCACAGTGGCCTGATGCATCTTAAGGTCGTTGTTGCGGATAAAAAGGTAGCAACTATCGGTTCCTTCAACTTTTCAAAAGCTGCCAGCACAACAAATGATGAAGTGCTCATGGTACTGCGCGATGAAGCTGTAGCAATTTCTTTTGCAGAAGAGTTTGAAAGAATGTGGAACAATACACAGAAGTTCCAGTCAGTAGAGTATCGGATCGCTCAACCTGCCCCTGCTTCTTCATCTGAAAGCAAGCCAGCTCAGGCTCAGCCTCCAGTGAATCAAACTACTAGTCCCCAGACAGCAGTACCTTCTGCCGCTAAAGGATGCGAAAAACCTGCGATCAAAGGAAATAAAAACTCGATGATCTATCACGTTCCAGGTGGCCAGTCTTATGATAAAACGACTGCAAATGTAGAGTTGTTCTGTACAGAGGAAGAAGCACAAAAAGCTGGATATCGTAAGGCACAAAGATAGTTTCCTGAAAAACCCGTCATTTTGGCGGGTTTTACTTCTCTATACATGGGTTATTATGAGGGCAGGAGGGTTGCTTGTGTGTGGACGATTCACTCTCATTACTGAACCAGAGAAGATATTGGGGCGCTTTCGGATACAACAAATGCAATTTGACCTGCAGCCACGCTACAATATCGCGCCGGGTCAACTCATACCAGCTATCATCGAAGACCGAGGAGAGCGCCGGATTGGACAACTCAAATGGGGGCTGGTTCCATCCTGGGCGCAAGACGAGAAGATCGGTTATAAGATGATCAACGCTAGAGCTGAGACATTGCAAGAGAAGCCAGCCTTTAAACGACTTTTTGAACGGAAACGCTGCATCATACCTGCGGATGGCTTTTATGAATGGCAGCAGCGCAAGTCTGGCAAGCAGCCAATGAGGATTATGATGAAAAGTGGAGAGATTTTTGCGTTTGCCGGCCTGTTTGATACATGGACAAGACCGGACGGCCAAAAAGTCCACAGCTGCACGATCTTAACGACCAAACCAAACGAGGTTGTCAAAGACATCCACGATCGCATGCCCGTAATCTTACGCCAAGAAGATGAAGCGATCTGGCTTGATCGAGAACAGTTCGATGCTGACCTGCTACAATCATTACTGGTTCCGTACGATCCAAAAGAAATGAGAGCATATCCAGTACCAACTTTGGTAGGAAACCCCAAAAACGATGTGCCGGATTGCATTGAAGAAATTTCTGCTCAAGCATGATGATCACAATGCACTTCGCTACACTACAGCACCGCCCAAGCAATGTTTGCGAAAGTACCCTCACAAAAAACAGCCCTTTTCCTGTACGGTGAAGGGCTGTTCTTCCTTATAGAATGTCTACTTTTCCAGTATCTTAAGATAGTCCTTTAGTATCTGCATGTACTTATCTGTAGGAAAATACTCATCTTTTTCCCACCCCTGGATCATTCGAGGGCTCAAACCCAAAATATCGCCCAGCTCTCTCTTTGTATGTCCATGATACAAGCGCGCTTTTTTGATTTGCTGGCCAAGAGTATCTTCTGGAAGGCCTTCAAAACAGCCAAGGTAGGCGATCGACACCTCCAATGCTGCAGCCAACTTTCTGAGATTCGCTGGGGTTACGGATGTCTTGTTCTGTTCTGCCATTCGTAGAGACACGACACTGAGACTTGTGGCTTTAGATAGATCGACTAGCAGCATGTTTTTCTTACGTCGCGCACAACTGATTCGTCCTCCAGGTGTACCATCATCCGGCAATGCAGAAGACTGTGAAGCTTCTTTATGAATAGAGATTCCCAAGTAGTTATCCTCACCCTTGTCCGTGCGGCTTCTACGGCACGCGCGACCAGCAGGAGTGCTCATGTACGCCGCAGCAGGTGCAAAAATACCGTTCCAAGCTGTCCGGACCGCTGTTGGACCGGATTGATCTGCATCTGGAGGTGCCGCGCGTTCCCGTGGAGCTGTTGCACGAGCGAAAAGAGGAGGAGCCTTCCGCGGCCATTGCGAAGCGCGTTGAGCACGCGCGGGCGATCCAACTGGGGCGTTTTCGCTCCCGTACGACCTTTCCATTTAATAGCGGTATGGGTGGAGACGAGTTGCGACGGTATGCACGCTTGGAAAAAGAAGGACAGGAGCTGTTGCAGCTCGCTTTCGAGCGACTGGGCCTGAGCGCTCGCGCCTACGACCGGATCGTCAAGGTTGCGCGGACGATTGCCGATCTCGACCAGTCCGAGCGGGTGGAAGCAGCCCACGTAGCCGAAGCGATTCGCTACCGGGCGTTGGACCGTATGGTGATGGGGTGAGTAGTCTGAACATAGGCTGTATTCGAAATTTCGGACGCCTGGACAACATGTCTCCCGGGGAAGGTAAGGTGGCATATTGTTGCCATCTTGTAGATGGCATACCGAGCTCATTCGCTTTGTAGTTTGCTATTTTCCTATCCTAGCCTTATCTCTGTCGACTTGTTCCTGGGACCTGAGTGTCGGGTACGGTATCACCACCTCCTACGAAAACCTCCGATGAAACTTCCAGACAAGACCCATAAACAAGACGTAGCCAAAAAAGGAATAGATGTGCCGCCAATCGCTGCTGTGTACAAACCATCCCATCGCTTCCGAAAACTGTTCGGCATACGCGGCAATGATGCCAAACAGCAAGATCGCGAACCCTCTTTGCCATCTGCGCATGCGCTGCAAAAGAGCGAGGCAAAATGCCGTGACGAGCGGCAGGACGAGCAGTGTAAAGCCGATATGAATCTCAAACAGCTCGGGAAAGGGGCGTACAGGAAAGGAATACAGCTTTTGTTTGACGCAAATGAGGTCCAGGTAGGTTCCCAGCCACGATGCGAAGATCATCGACGGCAGGTAGGTTGGGCGTCTAGCGCTTGCGGATCGTGGTTTGCGCCAAGACCGCGAGCTCGATTTGCGCCGCGCTCCCGGTCGCAGTCTTCCGTTTGCTGTTCGTTTGAGATACGGGATTCCCGGGATGGACACTTTGACGTCATGGAACAAATGGGGCCAGTAATCCTTGCGGGAGCCGGTGTGCGGATTCGCTTCAGCCCAGCGCAATGCGCCTTGCAAGACGTCGGAGCGACCAAACAGCAGTGCGTACAACCGCTTCCCGAGTCGGATGCGTTCGTGGAGGGAGGCAAAGTGCTGCAGTGTTTGTCCGACCAGATACAGCTCCTCGCTGCCTTCCTGGTAGCAAGGAAAGAGTATCTGATTCAAGCGCAGCAGGTCCTGCAGCTTGAATTCGAGCGTATGCAGAACGGTTTTTTGATAGTGGGGATTTTGAATAGCCCGTTTTTCCAGGTAGTTTTGCTCGTTTATAATCATGCCGATCGCCAAAAGCGCGCGATCCCCCGTCTTCCAGAACTGGTCCCAGATGGCTTCCATGAAGACGGATACGCCGAAGCACGGCAAGAGATAAAACAGGTTTGTCTTTTTGCGCAGGCTTTCTTCGTACAGCAGACATTGCGGATAGACGTCCTGAAAAATCAGCCAGTTGCCGCGCTCCAAAAACTGAAAAAAATCGTTCTGCTCTGATTCAGATAGCAGGCGAGACAGCAGCTCTCCCTTCAGATCGGTCATGTTCCAGCCGCCGTTTCGCGATACCATGTGTCCCAGAAAAGCCCAGTGGATCTCGGGATGACGTCTGTAGTAGTCGTAATATGCCATCGTGCGCGTCACGTTGTTTCGGTTGCACAGTCGCGTGCGCTCCCTGATTTGCAAGATAAGCTGCCGGTCCGCATCCGATAATTCCGACATATTTGCAGCGAGTCTGGCTTGCCGTTTTCGCTTCTTGTTTACTTCCCTACGAATGGTGTACAGCATTGCCATGCGGCGAAAGGGGATATTCATGCGTGCCCTCTCCTATTCTGAACCGTTTGTGCGCATGTGCATAACGAGGGAATAGGCAGGAATATTGGGGGAAAAAAGTTGTGGCTGATCATGAATGAAAGAGTGGAATCAGAGAATGTCCAGCTCGTCCAAGTATTGCAAAGCGCCAATCTGCCGGCGTAGCGTGGTGTTCTTTCATGGAAAAGCAGGCCGCTGACCAATGTGTATATGATCATCTTATTGTGCAGTTTGCAAAATGATGACGCAGAGTTGATCCGTGTGGTTTGTCGCAGCAACCTGCCGCCTTCCAGGAAAGCCTGGGCAATTACGTGGATGAGAACTCAGTGGGGTTGTCAGGTGGGTTTTCCTTCCATTATCATAGTTACCGGTATGTGCGACCCTTGCTTGATCTTGCACAAGATCATAGGAAGTACGGGTGACAAAAGACATGTCGCAATCTGTTGTCCGCTTTCTGGGGGATCAGCGGTCTACAGGCGAGAGCGAGGGTCGGACACTAGCGAAGGTCGGACACTAATGCGGCTCTTGCGAACTGATCGTAATCATGTAAAACAAAAAATTCGGGCAGTCGTTCGCGTCCCACGGACGGCAGTATTTCAGCGAGACGGATGTCATTCCTTGCTGGATCGCGTACAACGTAAACACCTGATGCCCGCTTTGTCCGACGCGAACAGTGGAGCGGGCGGAGAGTACGCACGCGAAAGCAGTCCCAGATAGCGGGGGTCCAACGGATTGGAAAGCTCCCATTGATACCCGGTGCTCGGATTGGATTCCAGCGAGAGGGAAAAGATTTGTCCCGCTCGGACGGTGACAGCATGTATGGCGGTGGATGCCATCGTCGTATCACCCTTTCTTTTGTTGTCGGTATATTTGTCATACGATATGTCTGCAGAGAAATTTTGTTTACGGGAAGGCAAGGCGATGGATGGGTAGTGGAACAGCCGCTGGCATGACGAGCGGCTGTTTGTTTTTCGTTCACACATCTTCTTTCCTGCGTGCAAAAGAGGCTGTTTGTCCCTGCAGATCATCGTACAAATTTTCGACAAAGGAATTAGTATGATTTGGAAGGAAAAATGCCCGGTAGTGCCGAATGAGTAGGAACAAAGGCGCAATATGTCGAACAAATCCACTTTTCTTCTAATCTGATGGGCCTACATATTCGGCTGGGCAGGTGTCGGGAATGACCAGGCACTCGCCTGGACAACGGATCTGAATGTACAGGCTACCTTTGAGGAAAGGGACAGGACTACTGATGGAAAACTTCACGGAATACTTTATAAAAAAAGAATATTACCATGTATTCCAGCCCATTTGCAGCCTTCCAGGGAGTGAGAGCATAGGCTTTGAGGCTCTGCTGCGCAATCGGGCGGGGACAAAACCGGATCTTTTGTTTCAAGCAGCGATGAAAAAAAGGGAGCTCCCTGCATTGGACATGCATTCTCTTTATTTTGCGGTATCTGCTTTTTTTCACTCGCCCTTCGGTACTGGGAACAAGCTGTTGTTCGTCAATCTCTTTCCGTCGACGATCGTCGCGGAGTCATTCCCTGCCTGGATAGAGCAAATTGTTCGAGACTTTTCTTCCATGACCAACCGGATCGTAGTGGAAATCAATGAATCCGTGAAGGAAGAAGAGATTTGGGGCGAACCTTTGTTCATGGAGCGAATCGCATACTTGAGGGAGAAGGGATTTTTAATTGCGCTTGACGATGTCGGCGAAGGAACGATTACGTTTCGCAAAATGCTGGATATGTCGCCGGATTTTATTAAGATAGACCGCTACTTTTCCCAGCAGTTGGCCGAGTCAAAAAGGAAGCAAAAAGTGGTTCGACTGTTTGTGGAATATTGCAGAGACGAAGCCCGGCTCATCCTCGAAGGGATTGAGCAGTCGGCTGATGTCGCATGCGCCTTGGAGCTGGGCGTCGTGTACGGACAAGGATACGTACTGGGCAAACCAAAAAGACTCGACGACTCCGTCATGGTGCATGGATGATTTGGAGGTATAGAAACAATGAGCGATAAGAGCATCTACTCACGAAAAGCAACTCTTTCCTTGAACATATCGGAATTTGAACTGCCGCCAATGCAGGATTTGCTGATCATCGGAAAAAAGGCGCCGATCGGTCCAGAGGCTGTGCGCAGAATGGCCGAAGCCCTGTCACCCGAGCAGTTCACGCTGGTCAAGATCGACCATCCCAAAATCGAAGCTGTCCTGTTGCGGAGTTCCCTTTTGCAAATTCTCGACCAGGAGCTGCTGACCAAAATCATTATGGAAGAAACCGAAAAAATGATCAGCGACTCGATGGTACTGCGCTCCGAGCTGAAGATTTCCGTACAGGTACAGCGGGAGGTCGACCTGCCATGAACATTTCCGAGATCATGGCCCCCGAGATTCCCACCATCACTTCGGACAAGAGCGTCGCACATGCTGCCGATCGCATGTATCGGGAGAGTCGTCGTTGCTTTTTTGTTGCAGACTATGGAGAAATCTTGGGCATCCTCACTTCCCGGGATGTATTCGCTGCCCATCCGAACCGGATTGTCGCCGATGCCATGACACAAGAAATTTTGACCATCTCGATCAATCAGGATATTTGGGCTGCTTTGGAACTGATGGAAGCGACCGGGTTGGAGCAAGGATTGGTCGTGGACGAAGATCAGTTGGCTGGATATGTCACACGCGAGAGAATTTTGATCAAGCTGGCGGAATACATGGATTCGCTGACCGGTTTGTACAAGGCTCCCTACATTCAATCCGTTGGGGAAAAATACTTGAATGATAAACAGCCGTTCCATCTCCTGTTTATTGATCTGAACGATTTCGGAACGATTAACAAACTGCACGGCCATCCCTTTGGCGACGATGTCATTCGCGCTTACGCCTCGATTCTCGCTTCTCTCGTAGTAGAAAAACGCGATTTTTTAAGCAGGTATGCAGGAGATGAATTCGTGTTGATTTCGAGGGCGGATGAGGAGGTCATTGAGAGGTACATCGAGGCGATCACACAGCCGAGCCAAATCGGAAACATCTGGGTTACTGCTGCAGTCGGTCATGTAAATGGCTTTCGCGAACCGGACTTTTTTCGTTATCCATTCCGGGAGTTGGTTGAACGGGCGAGCCTGCAGTCGTCGGCGGTAAAATCGCAAAATGTCGTATCGTAACTATCCGAATAGCGTTATCCTCCCCCATGCGACTCCCCTGGTTTGGAATACAATGCCGATTGCATACATACACTTCTTGATAACCCGAGCATGATCGTATCACGAAATCGTTGCAACTGATTTGCTCAACAGACGTATTACGTAGGGAAGCATTCATCTTACCAATCGGGAGGCATTACGATGATCGTAACGACGACAAACACGTTGCAAGGAAAAGAAATTCAAGAGTATCTCGGCATTGTCAGCGGAGAAGTAATTATGGGCGCGAACGTCGTGCGCGATTTTCTCGCAGGCATTACCGATATCATTGGCGGCAGAAGCGGATCATACGAGAGCAAGCTGGCGGAAGGACGCGAGCTGGCCATTCGTGAAATGAAAGAAAAAGCCCGTTCTCTCGGAGGCGATGCTGTCATCGGCGTAGACCTCGATTTCGAGACCTTGCGCGAAGGCATGATGATGGTAATCGCGACGGGAACTGCAGTACGGCTCAAGTAAAACCGGGACACACCGGTTTTCTTTCTTTGGCGGATGCGCGACGTTCGTACTCCAGCGCTGAGAGCGGGATGTGCTTTCGCTGCCAACGCGTCTTGTCGGCTCCGTTTCGGAGTATGTTGAGAAGAGGGAGGATGCGTGATGTCCGTCGAACAGACAATCGCCAGACTGTTGGAAAAAGTGAACGCTAATCCACAAGGAATCGCCGGATTTACAGCGGTCTACCACTTTATCGTGAGCGGCAATGACGGCGGGGCTTTTCAGGTGACGTTTGCTAATGAGCGAGCGACCTACGTGAAAGGCACGCCAGATACTGCGGGCTGCACGATTGAATTGTCAGACGAAAATTTCCACAAATTAGTAGATGGCAAGCTGCATCCAGCCACTGCCTTTATGCTCGGGAAAATGAAGCTGAAAGGCGACATGAACCTCGCATTAAAACTGCAGTCGATCTTCAAAACGTATCAGTCCTAGCATCTTTTTTTGCCTGAGCGCATTGCGATGGGCGTCAGATTCACACTGGCAGTACGAGTGTGTTCTGACGCCCTTTTTGTTGTTTGTTGCGAGAAAGCAGGAATAGCCGTAAAGGATTGGAATACATAGGGAGAAACGGGTCGTAATCGATCGGAAGCAGGTCTTTTTTCCTGGGCAAAAAGAGCCTGTAGTGAAGAATTAACTAGTCAATTTACAGAAGGTTGCGTTAAAATATGACCAACAACTGAGATGGAATCAGAATGCTTCCACAATTTGTACGGTACGCGCCGCTTTTTCGAATACGCTGTGTGCGATTGGCAAGTTGTGGTGGCGATGCATGGTCAATAGCTCCTCGAAGCGAGTCGGCGGGAATCGACAAAAAACGAGAAAGGTTTGAGCAATACATAAAAATAGCGTGCAGCAAGTGAGGTTGTCGATTGGGTTTGTGGTGCATCTTGGATTGGAGTGGCATGCGAGAGGGAGGATTGATGCATGATATCGTCTTTTCGAGCTTTCCTATTTCAGACACTTGTAGCCGTCGTGTTCGTGACGGGATGTTCGCAGGCTGAACAAGGAATTACCCCCGACATACAATCGAATATCAGTGCAGAACTAGGGGCGGTCGAAAAGGTGACCGTCATGTCGACAGACGGGCAGGAAGTGACGCTCGACCAGTCCGTCTTTTTTAGCGAAATGGAAAGCCAGGGCAAAAACTGGGAGGTATCCACAGAGCCTCTGAAACAGGAGGATGTGCGCTTTACCCTCGTGTTGTACCGCAGCAAAGCGGCTCCACTCGTCATCTCTGTTGGCGAGACCGCGAGCCAATACGGTGACATGACGTACAGGGGCAATTCTGCCAGCCAGTTTTATCGCTGGCTTCATCGCCAGATTGGGCAAGGGCTGATCAATCAGCCAGTGGAAAGCGTCCAATTGTCTGCAGAAGATCTGGAGCAGACGAAAATGCTCCGCGAAGACGAAATGCAAGCGGTACGAGAGGTGTTGGCCAAGGCTGTTCCGCAGGTGGAGGAGATGCAGCTCACCAGCCAATTCCCCTTGCACCCTCACTACAGGATGCGCATTCACACCGGAGAAAAACCGCTGGAGGTCACGGTGCTCACTCCGACGCTGTTCTCGGTTCCGTTTGGGCGCGAGACGCACTATTTTCATGTTGAAGGCGCCTTGTTCTCCAAGCTGACGAGCTGGCTGCCGCCGCGCGAGCACAAGGAGGACCCGTTTGAAAAGCTGTTCAAGGCGACTCAACTGCGCATTGAGCCGCAACATGGAACAGCGGTCGAGGACAAGAAGTACGATGTGACGCATACGACGATCGACCAGGGGATCGCCCATCAGATCGTCCGGACGCTTCGGGCAGCGCCGCAACTGGCGCAGGCGCCTGCTCAGCCAGGAGCGGCACAGTATATCCTGCACTTTACCGGCAATGGCTACGAACGGAAAATTACGTTTTACCCAGCGCATTTTCAGATTGAACATTTTTGGTTTTCGCACGATTCTGTAGACGATCAGATCGTGAAAATGCTGGAATCTGCGGGTTTGCAGGGCGAACCGTCTTGAGAAAAAGAGGTTAAGGTCGGGAGAAATTGTGAAACATATTACTACCACTTTTGCATTTTTTGTCGTAGAATAGAAACTGTTGCAATGATAGTGGAGGATTCGACTGGAACAGATGTTTTTTGAGCCTGTCGAGAAACCTGCCGATCTTTATCTGCCATAGGAGGATGGAGAATGAACATTCATGAGTATCAGGGCAAAGAGATACTTAAACAGTACGGTGTCAAGGTTCCAGAAGGACGCGTTGCCTTTACAGTGGATGAAGCTGTAGAAGCGGCGAAAGAACTGGGAACGCAAGTTGTTGTCGTGAAAGCGCAAATTCACGCAGGCGGCCGCGGTAAAGCGGGCGGTGTAAAGGTAGCGAAAAACCTGGATGAGGTTCGTACATACGCCCAGGAAATTCTCGGAAAGGTCCTGGTTACTCACCAGACTGGACCAGAAGGCAAAGAAGTCAAGCGTCTCTTGATCGAACAAGGCTGCGATATCAAGAAAGAATACTATGTCGGTGTGGTCGTTGACCGCACAACAGGTAGCGTCGTAATGATGGCTTCCGAAGAGGGCGGTACGGAGATCGAAGAAGTAGCAGCGAAAACACCGGAAAAAATCTTCAAGGAAGTCATTGATCCGGTTACTGGTCTGAATGCGTTCCAAGCGCGCCGTCTGGCTTATGCAATCAACATTCCGAAAGAGTTGATCAACAAAGCGGCGAAGTTTATGATGAGCCTCTATCAGGCATTTGTCGATAAAGACTGCTCGATCGCGGAAATCAACCCGCTGGTTGTAACTGGCGACGGAGAAGTGATGGCTCTCGATGCGAAGCTGAACTTCGACAGCAACGCATTGTTCCGTCACGCTGACATCGTAGCTCTGCGCGATCTGGATGAAGAAGACGAGAAAGAAATCGAAGCGTCCAAGTACGACCTTTCCTACATTGCACTGGATGGAAACATCGGTTGCATGGTCAACGGTGCGGGTCTGGCGATGGCGACGATGGACATCGTGAAATTCTACGGCGGCGATCCTGCCAACTTCCTCGATGTAGGGGGCGGCGCTACCGAAGAGAAAGTAACGGAAGCATTCAAGATCATCCTCCGCGACGAAAAAGTAAAAGGCATCTTCGTCAACATTTTCGGCGGAATTATGAAGTGCGACGTCATTGCCAACGGCGTTGTCAACGCAGCGAAACAAATCAAATTGGACAAACCACTTGTTGTTCGCCTCGAAGGTACGAACGTGGACCTCGGCAAGAAAATCCTGAACGAGTCGGGATTGAACATTGTCGCTGCAGAATCCATGGCTGATGGAGCAGAAAAAATCGTATCTTTGGTGAAGTAAACTAGGCGTTTCATACGTGGAAAAAGGTGGGAAATAACCGATGAGTATTCTCGTTAATAAACATACAAAAGTAATTACGCAAGGGATTACGGGTGCAACTGGTCTGTTCCACACTCGCGGTGCAGTGGAGTACGGTACGCAAATGGTCGGTGGCGTAACACCGGGTAAAGGCGGCACCGAGGTCGACGGTATTCCGATTTTCAACACTGTAGCTGAAGCTGTAGAAAAAACGGGTGCAAACGCATCTGTTATCTACGTAGCTCCTCCGTTCGCCGCTGATGCGATCATGGAAGCAGTTGACGCCGAGCTGGACCTGGTTATCTGCATTACAGAAGGTATCCCTGTTCTGGACATGGTAAAAGTAAAGCGTTACATGGAAGGCAAGAAAACCAAGCTGATCGGACCAAACTGCCCGGGTGTCATCACTCCTGGCGAGTGCAAAATCGGGATCATGCCTGGATACATCCATACACCAGGGAAAGTGGGAATCGTGTCCCGCTCCGGTACCCTGACGTATGAAGCAGTACATCAAACCTCTACTCGCGGCATCGGCCAATCCACAGCAGTGGGTATCGGTGGCGACCCGGTAAAAGGCATGGAGTTCATCGATGTACTGAAAATGTTCAACGAAGACCCAGACACGGAAGCGGTTATTATGATTGGCGAGATCGGTGGTACAGCGGAAGAAGAAGCTGCTGACTGGATCGCTGCCAACATGAAAAAACCGGTAGTCGGCTTCATCGGAGGACAAACAGCGCCTCCAGGAAAACGCATGGGTCACGCAGGCGCAATCATCTCCGGCGGAAAAGGTACAGCAGCCGAGAAAATTGCCAAGCTGGAATCTTGCGGTATCCGCGTAGCCAAGACACCTGCTGTCATCGGCGAAACGCTGGTTGAAGTCCTGAAAGAGCGTGGATTGCTGGACAAAGTAATGTCCAAATAAGACGCTTGGCACAAGAGCAATAAAGCACACGAAGGCGAACAGGCTGCTGCTTGTTCGCCTTTTTGCTGTGCAAATTTTTTTGAACCCCTCTGCTGTGATTCGCTACAATAGGCCAAAAGCGAGCAAAGCTAGGGCGGAGAGGGTGGATAGCATGACGGGCAATCCCGTATCGGAACGAGATCTGTTGTATTTGTTGCTGCTGGTTCCCGGTCTGGGTCGAAAGCGGATTCGTGCGATCTACGAGGCATACGGCTCTTTTTACGCGGCAATCGAGGAGTGGCCGGATCTCGTCGAGCGATGGAAGCTGGCTGAGGCTTGGTCGAAATTTGTCAAAAACGAAAAGCCGTTGACAGTCGCGGCTGCTCTCGCGCAAAAACGAAAGTCAGCAGGGGTGGAGTATGTGTGCTTTCTCGATGCGGCGTTTCCGGACAGAATGCAGCATATTCCCGACCCGCCGCTTGCACTGTTTTATCGTGGCGATCTTTCGCTTTTGCAGGAGCCGCTCGCCATCGGGGTCGTCGGTTCGCGGAAGCCGACCGCATACGGTCGGGCTGTATGTGCTAGGTTGAGCCAGGAGCTGGCTGTGGCAGGCGTGGTCATCGTCTCCGGTCTTGCATACGGCATCGATGCCGAGGCGCACCAGGCAGCACTCAAGGCAGGAGGCAAGACCATCGGCGTCATGGGCTGCGGCATTGACCAAATCTATCCTGCCAGCCATCGGCAGTTGTATCGCAAGCTGGAGGAGGCAGGACTGCTGCTTTCGGAGTATCCGCCTGGCACTCCCGCCATGCCCGGGCTGTTTCCGGAACGCAACCGGATTATTAGCGGTCTGAGTCTCGGTGTGCTGGTAGTGGAGGCTGCCGAGCGAAGCGGTTCGCTGATTACCGCGGACTGCGCGCTGGAACAAGGCAAAGACGTGTTTGCCGTCCCTGGCCCGATTTTTTCCGAGCTGAGTGCAGGACCCCATAACCTGCTCAAACAGGGAGCCAAGATGGTGACGACGAGCGTAGATGTACTGGAGGAGTGGGAGCACCTCATAGGTCGTGATATAGGTAGATATAATATAGAAGAAACGCGAATTGTGTCGATGACTCCTGCCGAACGTGCGGTATACGACCTGATTACAGAAGAAGGCGTACATACGGATGTGCTGTTGCGCAGTACAGCACCTGGTCGGCTGGCGCTGCTGCATCAGACCTTGCTTGTTTTGGAAGGAAAAGGATTGATAGTAAGTCAGCCAGGAGGGTACTTCGCCCGACGGTAACGTCTCATCCTCTAGTATTGATGCGGCTCACGGATGCCAAGTGTTTGACAAACCGGATGGGCATCATTAATAATAGGGGAGATTCCTTACAAAAAGGGGAGGAAATAAATGGCTGATACGCTCGTAATCGTAGAATCCCCTGCGAAAGCGAAAACGATTGGAAAATACTTGGGCAGCAAATATATTGTAAAAGCATCTATGGGCCATGTGCGCGATCTTCCAAAGAGCCAGATGGGAGTAGACTTCAAGCATGGTTTTGAGCCTAAATATATAACCATTCGCGGCAAGGGCGATGTTTTAAAGGGTCTGAAAGACGCAGCAAAAAAAGTAAAGAAAGTCTATCTCGCGGCGGACCCGGACCGCGAAGGAGAAGCGATCGCTTGGCATCTGGCGCAGTATCTCGGGCTGGACACCAATCAGCCGCTCCGCGTTGTCTTCAACGAGATCACCAAAGACGCGATCAAGGAAGCATTCAAGCATCCTCGCCACATCAATATGAATCTCGTGAATGCACAGCAAGCACGGCGGATTTTGGACCGTGTCGTCGGCTACAGCATCAGCCCGCTGTTCTGGAAAAAGGTGCGAAAGGGTCTCAGCGCTGGTCGCGTGCAATCGGTTACGGTCAAGCTGATTATCGACCGGGAACGCGAAATTCAACAGTTCGAACCCGAAGAGTACTGGACGATTTCCAGCCAACTGGTCAGCGGCAAAAAAGGATTTGAAGCCAAGTTTTACGGTTATGGCGAGGAAAAGGTAGAACTGCACTCCGAAGAAGAGGTCAAGCAGGTGCTGGAACGCTTGAAAGATCAGCCGTTCGTCGTGCAAAAGGTGACGAAACGCGAGCGCAAGCGCAACCCGGCTGCACCGTTTATCACCAGTTCCCTGCAGCAGGAAGCAGCGCGCAAGCTCAATTTTCGTACCGCCAAGACAATGCGGATCGCGCAGGAGCTGTACGAAGGGATCGACGTGGGAGGAAAGGACGGCGCAGTAGGTTTGATCACGTACATGCGTACGGACTCAACCCGCGTTTCAGCGACAGCGCAAAACGAAGCCAAGGAATACATCCTGGAAAAATACGGCGCTGAGTATGTCCTCTCCGAACCGCGCGCGCAAGCCAAGAATGAAAATGCGCAGGACGCTCACGAAGCGATTCGCCCGACGTCCGTGTTCCGTACACCGGATGAGATCAAGCAGTATTTGTCGCGTGACCAGCTTCGTTTGTACCGTCTGATTTGGGAGCGCTTTTTGGCCAGTCAGATGTCTTCTGCTGTACTCGACACGATGAGCGTCGATATTGAAGCGGGCGGAGTCACCTTCCGGGCGACAGGTTCCAAAGTGAAATTCCCCGGCTTTATGAAAGTGTACATTGAAGGCAGCGACGACGGCTCCGAAGAGGAAAGTTTCCTGCCGCCGATCGAAGAAGGACAGACGCTTGAGCTTGTCGAGCTTCAGCCCAACCAGCACTTTACACAGCCGCCGCCTCGCTATACGGAGGCACGACTGGTCAAAACGCTGGAGGAAAAAGGGATCGGAAGACCATCCACCTATGCGCCGACCTTGGAGACGGTGCAGAAGCGCGGCTACGTGGCACTGGAGGAAAAACGCTTCGTTCCGACCGAGCTGGGTGAGATCATCATTTCCTTGATGGAGGAATTTTTCCCGGAGATTCTCGATGTGGAATTTACCGCTCACATGGAGTCCGACCTCGACCATATCGAAGACGGGATTCGCAACTGGGTAGAGGTGTTGGATGCGTTTTACGATGACTTCGCCAAGCGGGTAGAGGTCGCCGAGGAAGAAATGAAGGAAGTCGAGCTGAAAGACGAGGAATCAGACGAGGTTTGCGAGCTGTGCGGCAAGGTGATGGTCTACAAGCTCGGCCGTTTCGGCAAGTTTCTCGCCTGCTCCGGCTTTCCAGAGTGCCGCAACACCAAACCGATTGTCAAAGAAATCGGCGTAAAGTGTCCGCAATGTGAAACCGGGGAGATTATCGAACGTAAATCAAAGAAGAGCCGGATTTTTTATGGCTGCAATCAATATCCCGAATGCGAGTTTGTCTCCTGGGACAAACCGATTGCCCGCCCGTGTCCGAAATGCTCGCATATGCTCGTAGAAAAGAAACGGAAAAAACAAGGTGTCAGCGTCGTCTGCACCTCGTGCGACTACCAGGAAGAAGCAGACTCCTGAGCGCAGTAAATAAGCAAGAAGGCAGGGAGGATCAACAGCATGTCACAGCAACCGATTACTGTAGTGGGCGCCGGCCTGGCAGGTAGCGAAGCCGCCTGGCAAATCGCACAGGCGGGCGTCCCTGTAAAACTATATGAGATGAGACCGAAAACGCAGACTCCTGCCCATCATACTGACAAGTTTGCCGAGCTGGTTTGCAGCAACTCGCTGCGGGCCAACTCGCTTACCAACGCAGTCGGCGTACTAAAGGAAGAAATGCGTCGCTTCAACTCCGTCATCATTGGCGCGGCAGACCGTTGCGCCGTACCTGCCGGAGGAGCACTGGCGGTCGACCGGCACGAATTCGCCGAGTACGTGACACAGGCGGTGCGCAATCATCCTTTGGTCGAGGTCGTCAACGAAGAAATTACGCAAATTCCCGATGGCATCGTCGTGATCGCTACAGGACCGCTGACTTCCCCGCAATTGTCAGAGCAGTTGAAGCAGCTTACAGGAGAAGAATACCTGTACTTTTACGATGCGGCCGCGCCGATTCTGGAAAAAGACTCGATCGATATGAGCAAGGTATTTGTCGCCTCGCGCTACGACAAGGGAGAGGCTGCGTACCTCAACTGCCCGATGAACGAAGAGGAATTCAACCGCTTCTATGAGGAATTGATCAATGCCGAGGCAGTGCCGCTGAAGGAATTTGAAAAAGAAATCTACTTTGAAGGCTGCATGCCGATCGAGGTCATGGCCAAACGAGGACGCCAAACGATGCTGTTCGGTCCGCTGAAACCGGTTGGATTGACCGATCCGCGCACAGGCAAAAAGCCGTATGCGGTAGTACAGCTTCGCCAGGACAACGGCGCTGCTACCTTGTACAATATTGTCGGCTTCCAGACTCACTTGAAATGGCCGGAACAAAAGCGGGTGCTTTCCTTGATTCCGGGACTGGAAAACTGCGAAATCGTCCGCTACGGCGTGATGCATCGCAATACCTTTATCAACTCGCCCAAACTGTTGAAACCGACCTATCAGTACAAGGAGCGGGATACCCTGTTCTTTGCGGGACAAATGACAGGAGTGGAAGGGTACGTGGAATCGGCTGCGTCCGGACTGCTCGCGGGGCGAAACGCAGCGCGTCTGGCCAAAGGCGAAGAGCTGATCGTACTGCCGCCGGAATCGATCATGGGCAGCATGGCACGCTACATTACGACTGCCGATCCGAATCACTTCCAGCCGATGAACGCGAATTTCGGACTCGTTCCCGAGCTGCCTGAGCGGATTCGCGACAAGCGTAAGAAGAACGAAAAACTTGCTGAGCGGGCGCTAGACACAATTCAGAATTTTACACAACAATGACACAATTGACATTGAAAACTGATTTTCCACTGTGTTACTATATAGGTGCTTCGAGGAGGGTGCATCTCACATGGACATGACGCAGCAATTTGATGCGGAAATTTCGATGTTTGCTCGTTATTTGCGAGTCGAAAAAAACGCCTCTCCTCACACGGTGAAGCAATACATGGCAGACATCAAGGAATTTGTCTGCTTTCTGGAACAGCACCAAATCACCGCATTTGCTGCTGTTTCTTATTTGCATGGCCGCTCCTATCTTGCATATTTGGCAAAAAAAGGGCTTTCCCGGCGCAGTATCGCTCGCAAGCTGTCTAGTTTGCGAAGCATGTGCCGCTTTTTGTTGCGTGAGGGCCATCTGGAACAAAATCCGTTTCAACTGCTTTCTACACCGAAAGTTGAAAAGAAGCTTCCTTCATTTCTGTATCCGCAAGAAGTCCAGGCTTTTTTTGATCTTCCGGACGTGTCCGAACCGCTCGGAATGCGCGACAGACTGATTTTCGAGCTGCTTTATGCGAGCGGCATGCGCGTTACTGAACTGGTCACGCTGACGGTCGATGCCGTGAACCCTTCGATGGGGGTAGCGCTGGTCTTCGGAAAAGGAGCTAAGGAACGATATGTTCCGGTGGGCAGTTATGCTTGTGACATTCTGCGGAAATACCTAGAGTATGGAAGAAAAAAGCTGCTGGCTGGCAAGGAAGATCACGGCGTCCTGGTGGTAAATTATCGGGGAGAGCCGTTGTCTGATCGCAGTGTTCGCCGGATCGTGGACAAATATGTTGAGACTTATGCGCTCCATCTGCGTGTATCACCTCATACGTTTCGTCACACATTTGCAACCCATATGCTGAACGGAGGAGCAGATTTGCGCACCGTCCAGGAATTGCTGGGGCATGTGAACATCTCGACGACACAGGTATACACGCACGTGACCAAGGAGCGGCTTCGCCATGTTTATGACACCGCTCATCCACGTGCGCATCCACGCGACACCGGTTCCAGTACATAGTCGGGAGGTATCCGTTCATGGAACAGTTTCACGCCACAACGATATTTGCCGTTCAGCACAATGGTTCTGTCGCGATGGCAGGGGATGGTCAGGTTACATTTGGCAACAGTATGGTAATGAAGCACGGAGCCAAGAAGGTAAGAAGGCTGTATCGGGGCGAAGTGCTCGCCGGATTTGCCGGATCTGTTGCCGATGCGATCACGCTGTTTGAAAAGTTCGAGGGCAAACTGGAAGAGTATCACGGAAACCTGCAGCGGGCTGCAGTGGAGCTTGCCAAAGAGTGGCGCATGGACAAAGTGCTGCGTCGACTGGAAGCGATGATGATTGTGGTGAACAAGGAACATATACTGCTCATATCGGGCAATGGTGAGATTATCGAGCCGGACGATGGTATTCTCGCGATCGGCTCTGGAGGGGCTTACGCACTCGCTGCCGGCCGTGCGCTGAAAAAGTTTGCTCCGCATCTGACTGCTCGCGAAATAGCAGAGGCTTCTTTGCAAACGGCTGCCGAGATTTGCGTCTATACCAACAACAACCTGGTAGTAGATGAGATGAACTAAGCAAAAAGGGAGGACTTTTTTGTGCTGAATCTTGAGCAGTTAACCCCGCGTAAGATTGTAGAGCATTTGGACAAATACATCGTCGGGCAGGCCCAAGCCAAGAAAGCCATCGCTGTGGCGCTGCGCAATCGCTATCGTCGAAGCCGTTTGTCGGAGCAGATGATCGAAGATGTCATCCCGAAAAACATTCTGATGATTGGTCCAACCGGCGTCGGGAAGACCGAAATTGCCCGCCGCATCGCCAAATTGACAGGTGCTCCGTTCATCAAGGTAGAAGCCACCAAGTTCACAGAAGTCGGCTACGTCGGACGTGACGTGGAATCGATGGTTCGCGACCTCGTGGAAGCCTCCATCCGCACCGTCAAACAGGAAAAGATGGAAGACGTCAAGGAAAAGGCTGAAAAGCTGGCAAACGAAGCAATAGTCAACCTGCTTGTTCCATCGCGGAAACAGCAAAATTCCTTTAAAAACCCGCTGGAGATGTTTTTCGGAGGTCAACAGCAGCAAACTGCGCCTTCGAACGATGCGGATGAGACCTCACTGGAGCAGCAGCGCAGACAGGTTGCGTGGCAATTGGCAAATGGCCAGTTGGAGGAGCAGGTTATTGAGATAGACGTGGAAGATCAATCCCCTACCATGTTTGACATGTTCCAGATGCCGGGAACAGAACAAATGGGCATGCAAATGCAAGATATGCTCGGCAATTTACTGCCAAAGCGTACCAAGAAGCGAAAATTGCGAATTAAAGAAGCGAGAAAGGTATTAATTCAGCAAGAAGCGCAAAAACTGGTGGATATGGATGAAGTCACGCAGGAGTCTATTCGCCGTGCTGAAAATCACGGAATTATTTTCATCGATGAGATTGACAAGATCGCGGGCAAGGACGGCCGTGGCCCCGATGTGTCCCGCGAAGGCGTACAGCGCGACATCTTGCCGATCATCGAAGGCTCTACTGTAATGACCAAGTACGGTCCGGTGAAAACAGACTACGTGCTGTTTATCGCTGCCGGCGCTTTCCACATGGCCAAACCGTCTGACCTGATTCCCGAATTGCAGGGGCGGTTCCCGATACGCGTGGAACTGACCAGCCTGCGTACGGAAGACTTCGTGAGGATTTTGACGGAGCCGAAAAACGCTTTGCTGAAACAGTACATCGCACTGCTGGAAACGGAAGGCGTGAAAGTGGAATTTACCACGGAAGCGATTCAGGAGCTGGCGAAGCTGGCTGCCGAAGTGAACCAAAGTACAGACAATATCGGTGCGAGACGCTTGCACACAATCCTGGAGAAGCTGCTCGAAGACCTTTCGTTTGAGGCTCCGGACATTCACCTGGATGTCGTGCAGATTACACCCGATTACGTACGACAAAAATTGGGTACGATTGCTGGAAACAAAGATTTGAGCCAATATATTTTGTAAGGGTAGAGGTGAAGAACCGTCACCCTTTGGGAGGAACTACCAAAATGGATCTTTTATCAAAAACGAGAAGAATCAACCGTATGCTGCAAAAATCTGCAGGTCATGCCGTAAACTTTAACGAAATGGCACAAGTGTTGAGCGACGTGATTGAGGCCAACACGTTTGTCGTAAGCCGCAAAGGCAAGCTGCTCGGTGTTGCTATCCACCAGGAAATGGAAAATGAGCGCATGCGCAAGTTTATTGAAGAGCGTCGTTTTCCGGAAGAGTACAGCCAAGGTCTGTTGAAAGTCGAAGAAACTTCTGCCAACCTTGATGTCGACAGTCCATACACAATCTTCCCTGTGGAAATGAAAGAAGTATTCCGCACAGGATGGACGACTATCGTTCCGATCATGGGCGGGGGCGATCGTCTGGGTACGCTGATTTTGGGACGTATCAACGATCAGTTTGTGGATGATGACCTGATCCTGGCCGAAGTAGGGGCAACTGTGGTAGGAATGGAGATCCTTCGCGAGCGTTCCGAAGCAATTGAGGAAGAAGCGCGCAGCAAAGCCGTCGTGCAGATGGCAATCGGTTCGCTGTCTTACAGCGAGTTGGAAGCAGTTGAGCACATTTTCGAAGAGCTGGAAGGCAAAGAAGGGTTGCTTGTCGCCTCCAAAATTGCCGACCGTGTCGGAATTACACGATCCGTGATCGTCAACGCCCTCCGCAAGCTGGAGAGTGCAGGAGTTATCGAATCGCGCTCCCTGGGAATGAAAGGGACGTTTATCAAGGTGCTGAACGAAAAACTGTTGCCAGAGCTCGAGAAACTCAAAAGTTCCTAAGCCATCAATTGTTTTATCGTTGATAAAGGCGCGGTAACTCCGGTTACTGCGCCTTTTTTTCTGGGCATAAAGTCCTATCTTGGATGTTGAAATTTACCTGTATATTACATATATGTTGATTGAAAAGAGAGAATATACCTGCAAATTTCTGGTATAGACCTTTTTCTCACTCGAAAAACGGCGATTTTACGCGATTTTTGGATCATTTAGTCCCATTGAATCATTTTATGAAAACCATATGAAAAAGGTCTTTTTCACCAATTGCGATTTTGCTATGATTGGTACGTAATCCCATGTCGAAAATAGAGGAAAAACCAATACATTTGGTGAAAAAGAAAGAAGTCACAAAAATGGGGGAAATGTACTATGTTGGATAGTTATCACTTGCAGATATTGGAACGGTCACTCGATGCTGCCACGCTTCGACATCAAATGATCGCAAACAACATGGCGAATATCGATACCCCTCACTACAAGAGCAAGCAGGTGGTATTCGAAGATTTGCTCCAGCAGGAACTGGCAGGTGGCGTGTCAGGGCAGCAAAGACTGGCGGCCTATCGAACGGACAGCCGTCATATCCCGTTTGCAAATGCGAGCGGATTCGCGATGCCACAAGTCATTTCAAATGGTGAAACATTGATGCAAACCAACGGAAATGATGTAGACATGGAATACGAAATGAATCAGTTGGCCAAAAACCAAATTTGGTTCAACGGATTATCGCAAATTACAGCAGGATCTTTCCAAAAGTTGAAAACAGTAATACAGGGCGGAGGGAAGTAATAGATGAGCTTGTTTCATGGAATGAACATTAGCGGTTCTGCACTGACCGCGAATCGGCTGCGTCTTGACACAATTGCCTCCAATATCGCCAACTACGACTCTACGAGAGCCGCATATGTGGATGGGGCATGGCAGCCTTACAGAAGGAAAATGGTGGAATTGGCACCAAAAACAGACCAGACCTTCGACAACTTTTTACAAGCAGCCGTAGGCATGGCTTCCGGTCAAAACGGGGAGCAGGGTGTGCGCGTGACGGCAATCCGGGAGGACGAGACTCCATTCAAACGAGTATTTGATCCGACTCATCCGGATGCAGATCAGGAAGGATACGTGCTCAAGCCGAACGTGGACGTGATGAAGGAAATGGTCGACATGATCTCCGCATCGCGTGCCTATGAAGCGAACGTCACAGTTTTGAACGCAACCAAGAGTATGATGCTCAAAGCATTGGAAATTCGATAAGGCAGGTGAGAAAACATGGAAATCAACGCTCTGAATCCGTTTAGTCCGATCCAAGCACAAGCGACACAGAAGCTGCAGACTCCGGCAGAGGCTACCGAAGGGTTTGCCAACTTTTTGTCTGACGCTATTGACCAAGTGAACCAGTTGCAGGTTGAATCGTCACGTATGGCAGATCAATTTGCTGCGGGAACTGTCGAAATTCATCAAATGTCAATTGCGAGCCAGAAAGCGTCCGTCATGCTTGAATTAACTTTACAAGTGCGCAACAAAGCGATCGAATCGTATCAAGAGATCATGCGCATGTCCATTTAGGGCTGTTGGATCCTTCGAGAGGTGAATCATGAACGAACGTCTGGCACTATACAAAGAAAGATTTGGACAAAAATGGAACCAGTTCTCAAAAAAGCAGAAGTGGATGATTGTTGGTATTTCCTCATTTTTGCTCATTTCGTTGGGTCTATACATATTTATTGCTGCACAACCAGTTTATAAGCCACTTTACAACCAACAATTGAGCGAACATGAGATCGGAACAATCAAACAAGAGCTTGAGAGCCTGAAAATTCCGTACCAGATTACCGGAAACGGAACAGGCATTGAAGTTCCGGAAGCAATGGCTCAGGATGTCATTGTGGACTTGGCGGCAAAAGGAATCCCGAGCGAAGCCGGATTTAATTCCGAACTTTTCTCCAGCACATTGGGAGTTACCGACCGCCAGTTCGACGTAATGAAAAAGGGCGCACTGCAGCAGGAACTGCAAAACTTGCTCAAACGCGTCCAGGGTGTTCGCAACGCCCAGGTCATAATTACGTTGCCCCAGGAGAGTCTGTGGGTCACACAAACCCCTGAGACGGCAACAGCGTCGGTAATCGTGGAAGTTGAACCGGGAACAAGACTGGATCAAAACCAGATCAACGCAATGTACCTGCTCGTCTCCCGAAGCGTACCGAAACTGCCAATGGAAAATATCGCCATTACTGACCAGTATTCCAATCCGCTGGAGCGCACAGATGGCAATGAAAGTGAAGGGTCCCTGACTGCTTTCAAACAGCAAGAAGAAATCAAGGCAGAAGTGGAACGCAAAATCCAGCAAAACCTGTACAACTTGCTGGGGACCATTATGGGGCGCGACAAGGTCGTGGTTCACACGTTCATCAAAATGAACTTTGACAAGGAAAACCGTGTGGAAAACCTCGTCCAGGCGCCAGATCAAGAGAATAACGAAGGACTTATTATTTCTTCTCAGCGTTTGTCAAAGGCCTTTTCCGGACAAGGAGCACCTCCAGGAGGAATTGCTGGAACTGGTGACAATACGGTACCTGGATACCCAGGCAACAACACGCAAGGTTCGAACAGTCAGTACGAAGAGCTCAACGATACAATCAACCGCGAAGTAAACCGGATTACTCGCAACATCACTGCGAGTCCTTATAAAATCGAGGACATTACGATCAACGTAGGGGTAGAACCACCTGTTGACGGAGAGCTGGATGATGCAACAATCGAGAGCATCCGGCAAGTGCTTCGCAATGTCGTGCACGTCACTTTGAGCGATCAAGGGATGACCTTGACGCAAGAGCAGCTCGACCAGCGCATTTCCGTACTGCCGCGTGAATTTTCCGGGAAAGTCACCCTGGATGAATCTTCCTCGATTAGTCAACCGTTGCTTTGGGGTGTTGGCGCTCTCGCTGTACTTGCTCTCGCTGCTGTCGGCTTCCTGCTGCTTCGCAGACGTCGTCAAGCTGCTGAAGTGGAAGAGGATGTACCGTTTGCCGATGCCGCTACGAATACGGAAGTACCAGAGTTGATGTACCAAGAGGATGGCGACCATGTTGTCGTCCGCAAGCAACTGGAAAAATTGGCGCGAAGCAAACCAGACGAATTTGTAGTCCTGCTTCGTTCATGGCTAGCAGAAGATTAAGGAGTGAAAGATATGGCTCGCGGCGCTAAAGAGTTGACTGGACGACAGAAGGCAGCTATCCTTCTCATCTCGCTGGGGCCGGAAATCTCAGCCCAGGTGTTCAAACACTTGCGCGAAGATGAGATCGAGCAGCTTACGTTGGAAATTGCCAATGTCCGCAAAGTAGACAATGAAGAAAAAGAAAAGATTTTAAGTGAATTTCACCAGATCGCAGTTGCCAAGGAAGTCATCGCACAGGGCGGTATCACCTATGCCAAGGAAATCTTGCAGAAAGCCTTGGGTGAAACCAAAGCGATGGATATTATCAATCGCTTGACGGCAAATCTGCAGGTGCGACCCTTTGATTTTGCCCGCAAGGCAGATCCGGGACAGATCCTCAACTTTATCCAGAACGAACATCCGCAAACGATTGCGCTGGTCTTGTCCTATCTGGAAGCACAGCAGGCAGCAATGATCCTTTCCGCACTGCCACAAGAGCGGCAGGCTGAGGTAGCGAAGCGGATTGCGACGATGGACAGTACGTCACCGGAAGTAATCGCACAGGTAGAGCAGGTGCTGGAGCAAAAGCTCTCTACGACCGTCACTCACGATTACACGCAAGCCGGCGGTATCGAAGCAATCGTTGCAGTATTGAATGGTGTTGACCGCGGTACTGAGCGCACGATTCTCGATTCGCTGGAGATCCAGGACCCAGAACTGGCAGAAGAAATCAAGAAGCGCATGTTCGTCTTCGAAGACATCGCAACATTGGATAACCGTTCCATTCAGCGTGTGATTCGTGATGTGGAAAATGCCGACCTGCAGCTTTCCCTCAAGGTGTCCAGCGAGGAAGTACGAGAAGTTATCTTCCGCAACATGTCCAAACGGATGGCGGACACGTTCCGGGAAGAAATGGAGTTTATGGGGCCGGTTCGGCTTCGCGATGTAGAAGAAGCACAGTCCCGCATCGTTGCGATTATCCGCCGCTTAGAAGAAGCGGGTGAGATCATCATCGCCCGTGGCGGAGGAGATGATATCATTGTCTAGGATCTTCAAAATGGCTCAGTACGCGTCCTCTGAGGATTATGTACTGCTCTCTGTGAAGCAGCCTGTACTCAAACAGACGGAAGTTGATCCGGAAAAGTTGCAAAAAAAACAAGAAATTTTGCATGAAGCAGAAGCAGAAGCCCAAATCATTATTTCCGACGCCGAGGAAACCGCGCAAAACATGCTCCGCCAGGCTGCGGAGCAGGCGGAGGAGGCAAAGCAAAGAGCCCAGCAGGAGATCGAGCAATGGTGGGAGCAAAAACGGGCCGAAGCTGATGCACTATTTCAGCAAATAAAAGAACAAGCCGCCAATGAGGGGTACATAGCCGGGCAAGCCGAAGGGAAAAGCCAGGCGTATGAAGAAGAGACGTCGGCGATCGCTGAGGCGAAGCGCATATTGGAGCAAGCCTACCTCGAAAAGGAACGGATTCTCGCAGAGGCGGAACCTTTCCTGGTGGAACTGAGTATGGAGGTTGCGAAAAAGGTGATTGCCAGCGAATTGGAGCAAAGACCGGAGCAGGTGCTGGAAATGGCCAAAAAGGTTTTGCGGCGCTCACGCGTACACGGCAATATCGCGATTTGCGTCAACCATCAGTACTTCGAGCAGGTGCAGGAACAACGCGCACAATTGCTCGCTTTGCTCGATGGACAAGCTGAGCTGGCAATCTATCCTGACTATACCGTGCAAGACGGCGGATGCGTAATACGCACACAGATGGGCAGCGTGGATGCACGTGTCGACACGCAGTTGGAAGAAATAAAGCGGGCATTGCTGGAAATCGCCCAAGGAAGTGACAAGGCATGACGGTTGTTCTCGATCTGGCCAAGTACAAGCAAGCCTTGCATACGATCGATCCCATGCGTGTAAACGGCAAGGTGACACAGGTAGTCGGGCTGACGATTGAATCGGAGGGTCCGGAAGTAAGACTCGGTGAGATTTGCCACATCATACCGCATAACAATGTCGAACCGATCATCGCTGAGGTGGTAGGGTTTCGCGAAAACAAAGTGCTGTTGATGCCTTTGGGTGAACTGTCCCAGATCGGACCGGGATGTGATGTGGTCGCCACAGGGCGCTCGCTGGAAGTAAAGGTCGGACCGGAGATTCTCGGAAAAATACTGGATGGACTGGGCCGACCGTACGAAGGGACGCTTCCCAGAGGCCTGGCCTCTTATCCGACCAACAACCAGCCGCCCAATCCGATTACGCGCCCGCGCATCAGGGACCCGCTCAGCGTCGGCGTGCGTGCCATCGATGGCTTGCTGACGATCGGCAAAGGACAGCGGGTCGGGATCTTCGCCGGTTCCGGTGTAGGGAAAAGTACGCTGATGGGGATGATTGCCCGCAACACGACAGCCGATATCAATGTAATTGCGCTGATCGGTGAACGCGGTCGCGAAGTTTTGGAGTTTATTGAACGCGATTTGGGGGAAGAAGGCTTAAAGCGGTCCGTTGTGATCGTAGCCACTTCTGACCAGCCGGCGATGATCCGCATCAAGGGAGCAATGATCGCAACTGCAGTCGCTGAATACTTTCGCGACAGGGGCATGAATGTGATGCTGATGATGGACTCGGTGACCCGATTTGCCATGGCGCAGCGGGAAATCGGTCTGGCGATTGGCGAACCTCCCGCGACGAGGGGGTACACGCCTTCTGTCTTTGCCCTTCTGCCAAAGCTCCTGGAACGGGCGGGAACGGCTGACAAAGGCAGTATCACGGCATTTTACACCGTGCTGGTAGATTCCGATGACATGAACGATCCGATTGCCGACGCGGTGCGGGGGATTCTGGACGGACATATCGTGCTCGACAGAAAAATTGCGCAAAAGGGGCATTATCCAGCAATCGATATTTTGGCCAGCGTCAGCCGGGTGATGTCCGAGATTACGACGGACGATCATCAGGAAGCTGCGCGGTCGCTGAAACGATACATGGCTACCTACCGCGATGCGGAAGATTTGATTAATATCGGAGCTTACAAAGCGGGAACCAACCGCGAAATTGACGCTGCGATCCGTTACCGCGACCTGATTCGCGATTTTACGGCACAAGGAACGCATGAACCTTCGGAATTGCATGGCACGATCAAAGCGCTGACTGCTCATTTTGGAGGTGTGAACTAGCAATGAAAGGTTTTCAGTTTCAGCTCCAGAAGGTTCTTGATCTGAAGGAAAAAGAGAAGGAACAGGCGGAGTGGGCTTTCGGCAAGTCCGTTCAACTGAAAAACGAGGAAGAGAGCAAGCTGGTTCGTTTGTACGAGCACCGCGACGATATGGCCCAGATGCTGGTACAGGCGCAGGAACAGGCGTGTACGGCTTCCCAGTTGATTATGATTTCCCAGTATCGGCAGTCCGTCGAACGAAACATACGGCATCAGCAGCAGACCGTACAAGGCTTGGAACAAGAAGTGGAACGCTGTCAAGTAAAGCTACGCGAGCGCATGAAAGAATCCCAATTGTGGCAACGACTGCGCGAGCGTTCTCTCGCCCAATACCATGAGGAGCTAAAGGTGAGAGAGCAGAAGGAGCTCGACGAAATCGGCACGCAGCTCTATCTTCGGCGAAGCAACTGAGGGGGGTAACAAATGGAAGAAATCCAAGAAGAGCGTGAGTACAGCAAGTGGGAATGGTTTTTTTACATGATTGTCATTCCCGCTTTGTTCGCCAGCCTCCTCGGCGGAGTGCTTCTCAGCTTTCTGGGCGTAAATGTGCTGGGGAACGTGCTTCAGTGGGCCAACTCCATACCGTATGTGGAAAAGATTATCCCCGACGAGTATGCGGCTACTGCCGAAGGTGAAGGAGACAAAAAAGAAGATGTGAACCAGCAGCTTGCCCAACTGCAGGCTGAGCAAGCGAATCATCAGCAAGAGATGGCTGCTCTCCAGGTACAGACAGAGGAAAAGAATGCGACGATCCAGGCGCTGGAAAAGCAGGTCCAGGACCTGACCAAGCTGCTGGAGAACAAGCAGGCAACAGAGGAAGAACGACAGCAGCAATACCAGGATTTGGCCAAGGTATACACCACGATGCAGCCGAAAAACGCGGCAGCAATCATTGAAAACCTCAGTCTGGAAGAGGCTGTAGCCGTGATGAAAAAGATGAATGCGACACAGCGCGCAGACATCTTGTCCAAGATGGACCCGAAGCTGGCAGCAGACATTTCCATTTTGCTGAAGGACTCTGTGGTGAACGTCAATGACGACATCGCCGCATTGCAGGAGCGCGTACAGGTTTTGACAAAAGCCTTGAGCGAGACGCGGGAAGGAAGCCAGGAGAGTTCTCTCATCAATACGTTTGTGCAAATGCCACCTGCAGATTCCGCGGCTGTGATCCGTTCGCTGATGCAGACCAACAAAGACCGGGCGATTTCCATTATGGCCAACATGCCGGAAGCAGCACGGGCGCAAACCTTGTCGGTCATTGCCCAGGAAGATCGCAAAAACAACGACAACCTGGCAGCGCGCATTTCCGAGGAGTTGCTTCGACAGTAGAGCTTGCACCGCTCCTGTCGTTTTGATAAGCAACAATTGACCAAAAGGAGGTGAAAAACATGAACGTACCTGTCGTTACATTGCCAGTCGGGGCTTCCGGTACAGTGACAGCCATGCCAGGACAAGGTGACGCAAAAACAGCGGATCTCGGTTTGGGGCAGCTTTTCTCGCTGCAAATCGGCTTTGCCCTGCAAAATGCACAAGAGGAAGAACTTTCTCTGAATGGCCAAGGCTTGAGCGAAGAAGAGTTGCAAGCAATGGATGACTTGATGGCCATGCTGTCGCAATTGCTCGTGATCCAGCAAGAGAATGAGCAGGGGGCACAAGCGTTTCTGGCCGATTCTGGCAAGCAAGTGGAGCAACTGGTGCAAAAACTGCAAGGACCACTGCCGGAACTGACCAATGAGTGGAAACAACTGCTCAGCAAGCTGACCCAGCAGGAACCGGCTGTAGACGAGACGCAACGGATGCTCGCTCTGCTGCAAAACTACCTGGGAGACAAGGGAGCAGAACAGGCAAAACGCGCACCGCTTGCCCGTCCTGACGCTATCCCGGTCGGAGCAGGAATGCAGGAGATGAGCAAGCTGATCCAACCGTTGCGCATCAACCACGGCCTGCAGGCGTACAAGCAAGAGGCGGGCATTCAGACGCAAGCCGTACAAGTTCTGCAAACAGCTGCAACGCTGGGGCAAGAGCAAACGGACAGCCTGACACAGTCTGCCATTTCGGCTTCAGTGCCTGTGGCATCGGGGAATGGACAAACCGCTCCACTCTTCCAGATGTCGAGCACCGCAAGAACGTATCCCGTTCCTGCCAACCAGTTTCCGGAACAGGTGACCCAGATATTTGTGAAGCAGATGAATCTGACACAAGCAAACGGGTTGCATGAGGCAAAACTGGTTCTGCACCCGCAATCGCTGGGGCAAGTAAACGTGACGATTACTTCTCACAATGGAGTAATCACCGCACAGTTTACGGCTGAGACCAAGGCTGGACGAGAACTGTTGGACAACCAGATGCTCAATTTGCGTACCGCTTTGGTTCAAAACGGCTTGCAGGTAGATCGTCTGGAAGTATCGCAGCAGCAAGCATCTGACAACCTCAATTTCCAGCAGCAGCAGCGGGAACAAGCGAAGCAGCAGCAAGAGCAGCAATCTCGTCAGCAAGAACAGCAGAATGAAAGCGAATTTGTCCTGGAATCCTTGGTTGACGAAGACGAAACGGCATCGGCTTGGGAACAGCTACGAGCAGTTTCCCGTGGCGTAGATGATGTCGTCTAAGAATTGGGCTGAGGAGAGGAAGAGCGATGAACCATTTTTCAGTGGGGCAAACCTACTTTCCTCCGAAAACGAATCACGTCACCAAAGCTGCGCCACAGGCAACCAATGGAAGCAGCAACTTGTTTCAACAGTACCTGACGGAATCACTCGCCCAAACGGCAAAGGGGAAAGGACTTACCTTCAGCCAGCACGCCGCGAACCGGATGCGTGAACGGGGCATATCGCTTGAGACCTCGCAAATCGAGCGTCTGGAATCGGCTGTACAAAAGGCAGCTTCCAAGGGAGCCAAGGAATCCTTGATTATGATGGATAACGTGGCTTACGTCGTGAGTATCGTAAATCGGAAAATCATTACAGCCGTCGACGATGGGAGCATGAAAGAAAACGTGTTTACCAACATCGACAGTGCAATCTTTGTCTAGCGAGACAAAACAGGCTGGACCTATCAGGGAGCCTGCGCGTTGCCGATTGATTGAGGCAACCGGAATGGATGCTTTTTAAAAAGACAATGAGGAGGTAACGTCTCATGTTGCGTTCCATGTACACCGGTATTTCCGGATTGCGTGGCTTTCAAACAAAATTGGATGTGATCGGTAACAACATCGCCAACGTAAACACGGTAGGCTTCAAAAAAAGCCGCGTGATGTTCCAGGACATCCTGAGCCAAAATATCCGTGGAGCAAGCGGCCCTCCTGAAGATGGCGGCAGAGGTGGTACAAACCCTGTGCAAGTTGGTCTGGGCTCGATGATCGGATCGATCGACACGGTATTCAATGCGGGCAGCCCGATGATGACCAACCTGGCGACAGATTTGTCGATCGAAGGCGACGGCTTCTTCATGGTAACCCCTGACGATGGCGACACCTTCTACTATACGCGCGCAGGGAACTTTACCCGTGACGCCCAAGGGTTCCTGGTGAATCCACAAGGGATGAAACTGGTAGACTCGGGCGGCGGTACGATCCAGATCGACCAGGGAGCAGGGATTGTCTCTTTCTCTATCGGTCAGGATGGCGTGATTACAACAGTGGATGACACAGGTACGCTGGATACGCCGTACACCATCGGGATTATGACGTTTAACAACCCGAGCGGTCTGAAAAAAATCGGAAACTCGCTGTACGAGAACACGATGAACGCAGGGGCGCGTGATGAAGCGCCAGATACTCCTGTAACACCTGCTGAGGCATCCGTGAGCGTTATTTCCGGCCAATTGGAAATGTCCAACGTGGACTTGTCCGAAGAATTCACCGAGATGATCGTAGCTCAACGTGGATTCCAGGCGAATTCGCGGATTATTACCACTTCCGATACGATTTTGGAAGAACTGGTAAACCTGAAACGATAGTTTTTTTCGTAACAGTTGAATCGGGGGAGGAGATTCTCCCTCCCCTGATTATTTGAAAGGAGGGGCCATTGTGATCAAGCTGACGCGATTTAACGGTGCCACGTTTTACCTGAACGCAACGCACATCGAGACAGTCGAGGCAACTCCAGATACGGTAATCACTCTTTTTAACGATAGAAAGTACATCGTCAAAGAAGCGGCAGACGAGGTAGCGCAGCGTGTTCGAAATTTTTACCAGGCGGTTCCTCCGGCAGCAAGTACGCCGATTTTGCCGGACGATACAGATGAATAGCGGGAGGCATTGCGATGTTTCAAAATCGATTGTTTAACATGGCACTCATAATTATCATCGCGATTTCTCTATTGGGTGTCATCTCGTTTGTGCTGTGGCAGACATTCCTCGCCCCGACCGCGCAGACGACTGCGGAAGAGACCGAACCGAAAGTCCTTACCGCCGAGGAGATGAATGAATACTCGGTTGATACAGGAGAAATTACGACTAACTTACTTACGAACAACTACATTATCGTGCGCTTCACCATTACTGCCGAGAATGCAAAAGCCAAATCAGAACTTGAACAGCGACTTCCGCAGGTAAATCAGGTAATCATCAAGGCGCTGGCAGGGTTGACGCCGGAGGACATCAAAGGAACCGAGGGAGTAAACAAGCTGGAAGCAAAAATTATGAATGAAATCAGTGCCCTGATGCAACAAGGAAAAATCGTTCAGGTGATTACTACCAAGCGAGTCTTGTCGTAGGGATGCCCGTGACCTATACATAACAAGGAGGTGACGATAGATGGCCGAGGTTCTCTCACAAAGTGAGATTGATGCTCTATTGGCGGCTCTCTCTTCCGGGGAGATGGATGCCAATGAGCTGAAAAAAGAAGAGACTGAGCGCAAGGTGAAAGTATATGATTTCAAGCGTGCCCTGCGATTTTCCAAAGATCAAATTCGTGGACTGACACGCATCCACGAAAACTATGCACGACTGTTGACGACTTATTTTTCCGCTCAGCTCCGTACCTTCGTGCAAATTACGGTTGCCTCCGTCGATCAATTACCGTATGACGAGTTTATTCGCTCCATCCCGAAAATGACGATCCTCAACATTTTTGAAGCACCGCCCCTGGAAGGCCGAATGGTTCTGGAAATAAACCCGAACATTGCGTACACGATGCTGGATCGGTTGCTGGGCGGACAGGGAGGCATCCCGGACAAGCTGGGGGCGCTCACTGAGATCGAGACTACCGTAATGGAAAGGGTGTTTGGCAAAGCGCTGGACACGTTCCACGAAGCCTGGAAGCAAATCATCGAACTGGACCCTTATCTGGAAGGTCTGGAGATGAACCCGCAGTTTATGCAGATCGTATCTCCCAATGAAATTGTCGCTGTTATTTCCTTCAGCACAAAAATTGGCGATACGACAGGCATGATCAACCTGTGTCTCCCGCACGTCGTACTAGAGCCGATCATGTCCAAGCTGTCCGGACAATACTGGTTCTCCAAGCAGAAAAAAGTCAGGGGCGAAGAAGAGCGGCTGCGTGTGGAAGAGCGCGTGAAGACGGCCATGCTGCCGATTATTGCGGAGATGGGAACGGCGACGATCACGGTCGGCGACTTCCTCCAACTGCAAAAAGGCGATGTGATTCAACTCGACCAGTCGCTGGACAACAAGCTCAAAATCAAAGTCGGCGATCAGTTGAAATTCCTGGGTCAGCCGGGTACGCAAAAAGGGCGGATTGCTGTACAGATTGATGAAGTTATCGTAGAAGGGGAGGACGTAAATGAGTAGAGACATGCTTTCTCAAGACGAGATTGACGCGCTGCTTCGCGCGAACAACTTGGTTGAGGATGAAGAGGAAGCGGCCGTGGAGAATCAACCAGACGTGGCTGAATATCTATCCCCGTTTGAGCAAGACGCCTTGGGGGAGATCGGAAATATCTCCTTTGGTAGTGCAGCGACAGCACTGTCTACTTTGCTGAACCAGAAAGTAGACATCACGACGCCTACTGTATCGGTGGTTCAGGTAAACGAGCTGGAAGGCGAGTTTCCCGTACCTCATGTAGCCGTCCATGTGGAATATACGGACGGTTTCAAAGGTATCAACTTGCTCGTCATTCGCATGGAGGATGCCGCGGTAATTGCGGATTTGATGATGGGGGGAGATGGCCGGCCGACCAACACGGAGCTGAGCGAGCTGCACATCAGTGCCGTACAGGAAGCGATGAACCAGATGATGGGTTCTGCTGCGACCTCGATGTCCACGATCTTCAATCAGTTTATCAACATTACGCCACCTGGGATCGACGTCATGGATTTGGCAAAGGGACAGGGAACAGAAAGCTTTTCAGAAGATGATACCCCGCTGGTCAAAGTCTCTTTTCGCCTGAAGGTGGGAAATCAGGGAGAGTTGATTGACTCCAATATCATGCAGTTGCTCCCGCTCTCCTTTGCGAAAAAGATGATTGACCAACTGGTAGGCGGTTCGGAAGAGGAAGTGGCATCGGCGGCTACTGCCGAAATGCCAAAAATCTCGACGAATAGCGCAGCAGCTGCCCAGCCTGAGCCGGCACAAGCTCCTGCCGCTGCCGCACCACCAACGCAGCCAGAGATGCCGAATCAACCGCCAACGGGCTATGCTCCGCCGCCACCGATGGGGTACCCGCCGCATCCTGGGTATCCGGCTGATGCCCATTCCGTACCGCCGGGCTACATGCCGTATCCGCCGCAGTACCAGATGCCTACGCAGCATCATGCACCCCAGCATTTTGGCAACCAGATGGTAAACCAGGCCAACGTACAGACGGCGCAATTTGTACCACTGGGTGGAAATCCGATGGGGATGACTGGGGAGCCGAATCTGGGCTTGCTGATGGATATTCCGCTCCAGGTTACGGTTGAACTGGGAAGAACCAAAAAGCTGATTCGTGAAATTTTGGACCTGTCCGCAGGCTCCATCATCCAGTTGGACAAGCTGGCAGGGGAGCATGTCGATATCCTGGTTAACAACAAGCTGATCGCCAAGGGTGAGGTCGTCGTCATTGATGAGAACTTTGGTGTCCGCGTAACCGACATCATCAGTCAGTTTGACCGCGTTCAAAAGTTGCAGTAACACAAAACTAACTGTAAAGCATTGGGAGGAAGCTATCCATGTCTAACAAGGTATTGATCGTAGATGACGCTGCATTCATGCGCATGATGATTAAAGAGATTTTGTCGAAAAACGGTTACACAGTAGTAGGAGAAGCGAGCGACGGTGCCCAGGCAGTCGAAAAGTACAAGGAGTTGGGTCCTGACCTGGTAACGATGGACATCACCATGCCGGAGATGGATGGAATCGCAGCATTGAAAGAAATCAAGAAAATGGATCCAAACGCACGTGTCATCATGTGTTCGGCGATGGGGCAGCAAGCGATGGTCATTGATGCGATTCAGGCGGGCGCGAAAGATTTTATCGTAAAGCCATTCCAGGCTGATCGCGTGTTGGAAGCGATCAAAAAAACCTTGAGCTAATGATGAGAGTTCTGCGTGCAGGGATGCGGCTCATCTGTGTAAGTTTTCTAGCCCTGTTGCTTTTCGCTTCCCTGCCGACTTTTGTCTTTGCCCAGAGCGGTTCTGTATTTGATGCCATCAATGGGAACACTCCAGCGAGCGATGCGCCCGCCGGCGATGAACAGCCGGCGGCCATTCCCGGCAGCAATGTGGGCAGCCTGTTTGGCTATCTCGTTCAGGTTGTTTTTTCGCTGGGATTCATCATTTTGTTGATTTATTTGCTGCTTCGTTTCCTCGGCAAAAGACAGATCGGACAGCATCAAGGGCCGATCAAGGTGATCAGCGCAGCATCATTGGGACAAGGAAAGACGGTTCAAGTGGTGATGATTGGCGAATCGCTGTACGTCGTCGGAGTAGGAGAAGACGTCCAATTGCTCAGGCATATTCCGCCGGGTGAAGAAGCGGATGCCATTCTCGCCGATGTGGAAATCCAGCCGTTCAAAAATTCGTTGTCTTGGCTGCCGTTTGGCAAGAAAAAGCAGGCAGACGAAGAGGAGCTGTTTTCCTCCGAGGTGGAGGACAAGAGCTTTCAGGAGCTTCTCAACCGGCAATGGACGGACGTCCAGAAAAAGCCGATCCGCCCTGCTGAGTGGAACAAAGAGGAAGATCAGGACAGAGGGGAACTTCGATGAGAGTTTTTTGGCAGTTTCTTGTGGTTGCCATTGCATTACTGGCCATCCCGAATACCGTTATGGCAGCTCCTGCTGTACCGTTGATTCCTACCGTCGACCTGCAAATTGGCGGAGGAAACGGTACGCCACAGGAGACGTCCTCGGCTATCCAACTGTTGCTGATTCTGACCGTGCTGTCAGTTGCTCCGGCAATTTTGCTCCTGATGACCTGCTTTACTCGCATTGTGATCGTCCTGTCATTCGTGCGTACAGCGCTGGCCACACAGTCGATGCCGCCCAACCAGGTCTTGATCGGGCTGGCGATGTTTATGACCTTTTTTATCATGGCCCCTACACTGGCACAGGTGAACGAGACAGCGGTCCAGCCCTTTTTGCAGGGAGAGTTGACACAGCAGCAAGCATTTGACGCCGCAGTCATTCCCTTTAAGGAGTTCATGGCAAAGCAGACACGGGAAAAAGACCTGGTGCTGTTCCTGGAGTACACCCAATCGGAAAGACCGACGAGCATCCAGGACATACCGCTTACTGCACTGGTTCCCGCTTATGCGATCAGCGAACTGAAAACAGCGTTTCAAATTGGTTTTATGATTTTTATTCCGTTTCTTATTATCGACATGATCATCTCCAGTATTTTGATGGGGATGGGGATGATGATGCTGCCGCCCGTAATGATCTCGCTGCCATTCAAAATTTTGCTGTTTATTATGGTGGATGGTTGGTATCTTGTCGTCAAGTCGCTGTTGACCAGCTTTTAGTTTAGATCCAGGGGACTAGGAGGGAGAGCATGACACAGGAACTCTTGATGCAAATTGCGCAAAGCTCTGTTTTTACCATCCTGATCGTGGCTGCCCCTGCACTCGGAATTGCCATGCTGGTCGGTTTGCTCGTCAGTATTTTTCAGGCGACGACGCAAATTCAAGAACAGACACTCGCATTTATACCGAAGATTGTCGCGGTATTTCTGACGATTCTTTTCGTGGGTCCGTGGATGCTGCAAACATTACTCGATTTTGCAATGGGGATTCTGGGCAATCTCCACCAGTTTGTAGGGTAGCGTATGGATCTCGTCTTGATGCAACTACCCGTTTTTTTGCTGGTTTTTGTCCGAATCACGGCTTTTTTTGTGGCAGCGCCATTTTTCAACTCGCGAAATGTACCCAACCAGTTCAAGATCGCTCTCGGGTTTCTCTTGACGCTGATCAGTTTTCAATACGTACCGGCCGTTGAGCCGATTCCGATGGACTTGACCTTTATCATCCACGTGTTAAAGGAAGTGCTGGTCGGGGTAATGCTCGGGCTGATTTGCGAAATCATGTTTGCTGCCGTACAGGTAGCCGGTGGAATGATGGACATGCAGATCGGTTTGGCAATGGCCAACGTGATTGATCCGCGCACGGGTGCGTACATACCGGTTACAGGTAACTTTAAAAATGTACTGGCGACCCTTTACTTCTTCAGCATCGATGGTCATCACATGTTGATTCGCGGACTTATCAGCAGTTATCAAGTAATTCCTTTGGACCGGATGTGGGCGCCATTTGGCAGCGAGCAAGTGGTGATGACGGCGGTGAAGGTGTTCACACAGATGTTTCTCAGTGCTTTTATGATTGCCGCACCACTGGTCGTAGCAATCTTTCTCGTTGATGTGACGCTTGGGATCATTGCCAAATCCGTTCCGCAGTTTAACATTTTTGTTGTGGGTATGCCGATCAAAATGCTTGCCGGCTTTCTCCTGCTAATCGTTCTCATGCCAGCTTTCTTGCTGACCTTGAACGCGCTGTTTGAAAAAATGTTCCGGGGTTTTGCGGAGATGATGAGATGGCTCGGGGGATGAACATGAAGCGAATCCAATTCGCCTACCCCATTGACTTGCAGTTCTTCAACGGGGAAAAGACGGAGAAGGCGACTCCAAAGAAGATCCAGGACGCCCGAAAAAAAGGGCAGGTGGCCAAAAGCCAGGAGTTGGCGCCGGCGATCGCGCTGACCGCTTTCTTCTTCTTGCTGATGATGCTGGGCGGCTACATGCTTGAAGGGTTCCAGAGCATTATGCGTGAATCGCTGGTCACATACATCGGATGGCAGTTTAATGCGCACAACCTGCAAACCATGGTCAAGCAGATGGCCTTTGAAATCGTGAAAATTGTCGCACCGGTACTGGGACTGTCTTTTCTCATCGCGCTCGCAGTCAATTACGCGCAGGTGGGGTGGCTGTTTACGACAGAACCGTTGAAAATGAA
Organism: Brevibacillus sp. TJ4; assembly: GCF_044627595.2. Lineage (NCBI taxonomy): Bacteria > Bacillati > Bacillota > Bacilli > Caryophanales > Paenibacillaceae > Brevibacillus > Brevibacillus sp. TJ4. Next base: position 1,792,776 of record NZ_CP185865.1, read on the forward strand.
ACTGGAAAAGATCGACCCGATCAAGGGAGCAAAAAAGCTGTTCTCACTTCGCTCCATTGTCGAATTGTTTAAATCGTTGCTGAAAATCAGTGCGGGGCTTGTCGTCGCCTACTTTATCCTGTGGGAAGCCAAGGAAAAGCTGATGGAGCTTTCTTTCCTTTCACTTGGCTCGGTGATCGTGTTTACGGGCAATGAGGTCGTCAAGCTGGGAATCTTCATCGGACTTCTTCTGTTTATCCTTGCGATTCTGGACTACATATACCAACGCTATGAGTTCGCCAAAAACTTGCGCATGTCAAAGCAGGATATCAAGGACGAGCACAAGCAGGTAGAGGGCGATCCGTTGATCAAGTCGAAGATTCGCCAAAGACAGCGGAGCATGGCACTGCGCCGGATGATGCAAGATTTGCCCAAAGCCGATGTGATCATCACCAACCCGACGCACTTCGCCGTGGCGATCCGCTATGACGCCAACGACATGAGTGCCCCGACGGTGATCGCCAAAGGACAAGACTACTTGGCCTTGAAGATTCGAGAGATCGCCAAGAAACACCGCATCATTACAATGGAAAACAAGCCCTTGGCCAGGGCTCTCTATAACCAAGTTGAAATTGGACAACAAATTCCCGAAGAGTTGTTTAAAGCGGTCGCGGAAGTTCTCGCGTACGTCTACAAGCTGCAAGGGAAAGTGAAATAAGAGAAAGGAGGACACATAGTGGGATTTCGATTGAAAGAACTAGGGACAATCTTATTTGTCATCAGTATTGTAGTTATGATGGTGATCCCACTCCCTTCAGAGCTGCTTGATTTGCTGCTAATTCTCAACATCTCCCTTGCCTTGACGATTTTGCTCGTGGCCATGTATACAAAGGAAGTTCTGGATTTTGCGATTTTCCCGACAGTGTTGCTGATTACAACCTTGTTCCGTCTGGCGTTGAACGTATCCACGACACGAAACATCCTCTCCGAGGGCGAGGGTGGTAGGGTAATCGAGACCTTTGGGAGTTTTGTTATCGGAGGCAGTCCGGTAGTCGGTTTCGTCGTCTTTTTGATTCTCATCATCATTCAGTTCATCGTTATCACCAAGGGTTCAGAGCGTGTCGCGGAAGTAGCTGCCCGTTTTACCCTGGATGCGATGCCCGGGAAGCAAATGAGTATTGACGCAGATTTGAATGCCGGCATGATCTCGGAAGCAGAAGCGCGCGCCAGAAGGAAAAAAATTGAGAATGAAGCAGACTTTTACGGCTCCATGGACGGTGCCAGCAAATTCGTCAAAGGTGACGCGATCGCCGGAATTGTCATTTTTATCGTGAATATTATTGGTGGCTTCATTATTGGTATGTTGATTCACGATATGGGCTTTGCGGAGTCGGCGGCTCACTTTACGATGATGTCGGTGGGGGATGCACTGGTCAGCCAGATTCCGGCGCTGCTCATCTCTACGGCAGCGGGGATTATCGTGACGCGCTCCTCTTCGGGAGAAGGCTTGGGCGATGACATCGCCAAGCAGCTTTTCAACGTCCCGCGCCTGCTTTACATCGTAGCTGGCAGCATGCTGTTTCTGGGCTTGTTTACGCCAATTGGACTGTTCCCGGTGTTCCCGATCATTGCGATCCTCGGATTTGCGGCGTGGAAACTTTCCCGCAATCAGAAGACAGAGGAGAAGGAATCGGCTGATCAGATCGAGGAGCAACAGATTGAGGAAGTCCGCAGTCCGGAAAGCGTCGTGAACCTGCTGCAAGTGGACCCGATCGAATTCGAGTTTGGCTACGGCCTGATTCCGCTCGCGGATGTGAAACAAGGCGGTGATTTGCTGGATCGCGTCATTATGATCCGCAGGCAAATTGCCCTTGAGTTGGGGATCGTCGTTCCGGTCATCCGGATTCGCGACAACATTCAACTTCGCCCCAACGAATACATGATCAAAATCAAAGGCAGCCAGGTTGCAAAAGGGGAAATCATGCTCGATCACTACTTGGCAATGAGTCCGGGAATCGAGGACAATTCCGTAGTGGGGATCGAAACAGTGGAACCAGCGTTTGGATTGCCCGCATTGTGGGTAACAGAAGAAAATAAGGAAATTGCTGAACTGTCTGGATATACGGTGGTGGACCCGCCTTCCGTTGTCGCCACTCACTTAACCGAGATCGTCAAGCGGCATGCTCACGAGCTGCTGGGACGACAAGAGGTGCGTGCGCTGGTCGACAACGTACGCGAGACTTCCCCCGTGCTGGTTGACGAGCTGATTCCAGGCATGTTGTCTATTGGTGATTTGCAAAAGGTGCTGCAAAAGCTGTTGCGTGAAAAAGTGTCCATTCGCAATCTGCCGGTTATTCTCGAAGCGCTGGCCGACCACGCAGTCTACACCAAAGACCCTGAGGTGCTGACCGAGTACGTGCGGCAAGCGATGTCGCGGCAAATCACGCTGCAGTTCACAGAGCCGGGCCAGCCATTGCGCGTGCTGACTGCCGGTGCTGGCTTGGAAAAAGTAATTTCCGAGCGAATCGAGCAGTCGGAGCAAGGCAGCTATTTGGCGATGGATCCGGAGACCACCCAGCGCATTTACCAGGTCATGTCGTCGGAAGTAAGCAAAATGATCAATTCTGGCCAACAGCCGATCATTCTGTCTTCGCCGGCTATTCGCATGTATCTGCGGCAACTGATGGACCGGATGATGCCCGATGTGCCTGTGCTGTCCTATAGTGAGCTCGAGCCGCATGTTGAAGTGCAAAGCGTAGGGATGGTGAACATTTCGTGAGAGTGAAGCGTTACATTGTCGATTCCATGCCGGAAGCAATGGAAAAAATCAGAGGGGATTTGGGGAAGGATGCTGTCATCCTGAACTCCAAGCCGATCAAAGTGGGCGGAGTCTTCGGGCTGTTTGGCAAACAGCGGATTGAAGTCATCGCAGCAGTCGATGCGAAGACGGCCGATCGTGACAGACCCGTCCCCCCGGCAGCAGAACGGTCAAACGATTCACTCAAGCGCCCCCCGGCAGGGACGTATACTGCACAGCAAGTATACCGCAAACCCTCGTCAGCGACGCCTGGTCACGAGTCGCCAGCGGAGCCTGCTGCCGCACCGCGTGCAATGCTCGACACAGCGCCACCTGTGGCTGAACCTGCCGGAAGAGCGGCAGTCGAGCAGCCTGCAGGACAGACCTCCCAGACGGCCCGCGTCTCTGCACAGCCGGTACCCGATACGGTGACGGCCGGCAAGGGAAGCGAGCAGTTGGCTAACGAAGTGCGGGACATGCGCAAAATGTTCGAAAAGTTGTTGGTCAACGATCTGAGCCAGCAGCTTTCGCCTTCTCTGCAGCAGGTACGGCAGCGCTTGCTGGAACAGGAGGTAAGCGAGGAGGTGTCAGCAGAGATTATCGGTCACCTAGTGGAGACAGCCAAGCCGGGGCATGATTGGTCCCGAGAAGAAGCGCTTCGTATCAGCAAGGAGCAAATTGCTGCAATGCTTGCCCCGCACATCGATTCAGCCGCAAAGCTGGGGCCGGATGTGAGATATGCCTTTTTCTTCGGACCAACAGGAGTAGGGAAAACGACCACGATCGCCAAGCTGGCGGCCAACAGCATGCTCAAGGAAAGGCGGAAAATCGGCTTTATAACTGCAGATACATACCGGATGGCAGCCATTGAGCAGTTAAAAACGTACGCCAACATCCTGAACGTGCCGTTGGAAGTAGTCTTCTCCCCCCGCGAGATGGCCCAGGCGATGGAAAAACTGAGCGATTGCGACCTGATTTTCGTCGACACGGCCGGACGGAACTTCCGCAATGATGAATATGTACAGGGAATCAGCGAGCTGCTGCAGCATGGGAACAACAATACCAACTTCCTGGTATTGAGCCTGACCTCCAAGTACAGGGACATGAAGGCGATCATCGACAACTTCGCTGGGGTTCCTGTCGATCAAATCATCTTTACGAAGGCCGATGAAACCAATGCGTATGGCAGCATGCTGAATGTAACAAAAGAGACAGGGCTTTCCCTCTCGTATATGACCACTGGACAAAACGTACCCGATGACATCATGGCGGTAACGCCTGCAATGGTTTCCGCCATGATAATGGGAGATTGACAGGATGCGCGATCAAGCAGAACAACTACGTGAGCGGATGCAGCAGAACAGGAAAGCGCGACCGACTCGGCTCATCACCGTGTCCAGTGGAAAGGGCGGAGTCGGGAAGTCAAACTTCAGTTTGAACTTCGGCTTGGGATTGATCGAAAGAGGACATAAGACGATTCTCTTCGACGTCGACCTCGGCCTGGCAAACCTGGATGTACTGATGGGGATATCTCCACGGCACAACCTGTTTCATTTGCTAGAGCCCGACAAGACCGTATGGGACATCCTGGAGAGAGGCCCGGGAAACCTGGAGTTCATTGCAGGAGGCTCCGGCTTTACGCAAATCATGCAATTGGAAGACGCAAAACTGGATCGCCTGTTCTCCCAGCTTGAACCGTTGCATGGTTACGCTGATACGATCATTTTTGATACGGGTGCAGGTGTCTCAAAAGAGTCGATCCGCTTCATGCTCTCCTCCGACGAAGTCATTCTCGTCACAACACCCGAGCCGACTGCGATAACGGATGCTTATGCAGTGATCAAAATGATCCACTCGCGCAATCCACAGGTCCAGATTCGGATGGTGATCAATCGAGCCACCTCGGAGCGGGAAGGAAGAGCAACCGCTGACAAACTGGCTATGGTGGCCAAACGCTTTTTGAACATGGAGATCGGCACGTTAGGGTATATCACGGATGACCCTCACGTCTCCAAGGCAGTAAAGCTGCAGCGTCCTTTTCTACTCGCATATCCAGAATCGCAAGCCTCCAAAAGCATTCGAAAGCTGGTGGGAAGCTACCTGAACCACGCTTCTGCACCAGAAAGGGATTCCGGCGGCGGTCTGAGAGGATTTCTTGCGAAGCTGAAAAACTTCGTTCGGTAGGCAACAGGAGGTAGGAAGGGAGCGAACGTACAGTGAGCAAAATTCGAGTTCTTGTCACGGATGATTCTGCTTTCATGCGAAAGGTGATCTCCGACATCTTGTCAGAAGATCCTGATTTGGAAGTCATTGACCGTGCCAAAAACGGCTTGGAATGTATCGAAAAATGCAGCAAACTTCAACCTGATGTCGTTACATTGGACATCGAAATGCCTGTCATGGACGGGCTGCAGGCATTGGAAAAGCTGATGAGCACAAATCCTCTTCCTGTCGTTATGATCAGCAGCTTGACCAAGGAAGGGGCAGACGCGACGATTCGCGCTCTGGAACTCGGAGCTTTTGATTTTGTCACCAAGCCATCGGGGCCAATTTCCCTGGACATTCACAAAGTGGCGGATCGGCTGATCCAATGCGTGAAAGCAGCAGCTCTGGCGAAACGAAGAAAGAAAATCGGGGGAACCGGTGTCCTTCCAAGGACTTTGCCTGTGAAGGAACAGGTGGTGCCAAAGACAATTCAGCCCGCCAAACCCGCTTCGCCGCCCGTACCGACTCCGGCACCTGCCGTCGTGTCCACGCCGCCGTCTGTTCCACGGCGGAGCGGGGCGAACAGCAGGCTGGTCGTCCTCGGGACCTCGACAGGCGGTCCGAAAGCATTGCAAAAAGTACTGACGGCGATCCCGGCAAATTTTCCCGCCCCAATCGCAATCGTCCAACACATGCCAGCCGGTTTTACCAAATCGTTGGCTCAGCGCCTAGATTCACTATCCCAGATTCGTGTGACGGAAGTGCAGGAAGGGGAAGTGTTGCAGCCTGGTACGGCGTACATCGCGCCAGGCGGGTATCACTTTGAGGTGAGGCAAGGCAGTGGAAAACTGTATGCCCATCTGACGCAAGAAGAGCCGCGAGCAGGCCACCGTCCTTCGGTAGATGTCTTGTTTGAATCGGTCAGCAGATTGACAAATATCGACAAATGGGCAATCATCATGACAGGCATGGGAAATGATGGTACAAAAGGATTGCAACTTATGAAACAGACAGGAGCGGTAACAAGTATTGTCGAAGATGAATCGACATGCGTAGTGTTTGGAATGCCGCGTGCAGCGATACAGGCAGGGGTAGCGGACAACGTCGTGCCCTTGGATAACATTCCAGAAGTACTATGCAAGCTCTTGCACTGATTTTGGGAGGTGGATCACCGATGGATATGAATCAGTATTTGGACATGTTTATTGAAGAGTCAAAAGAACATCTGCAAGCGATCAACGCAAATTTGCTCATCTTGGAAAATGATCCGACGAACATCCAGATCGTGAACGAAATTTTCCGCTCGGCCCATACCTTGAAGGGCATGTCAGCGACGATGGGCTTTGAAGACATGGCGAGTCTTACGCACGAAGCAGAAAACGTGCTTGACTTGATCCGCAACAACAAGCTGACGATCAACAGCGATATTATGGATGTCATTTTCCAAAGCGTCGATCTGATTGAGAGCATGGTGATCCATATTACAGAAGGTGGAGACGGTTCAGCCGACGTATCCAAGCCAGTACAAAAGCTGCGAGCCATCGTATCCGGCGAATACCAGGCTGAACAGGAAACCGCGGCGGCACTGGCTGTCGAACCGGCTGCTCCGGAAGCTGCATCAGGCGGCCAGGAACAGGGGTATGAGCTGGACGAGTATGCCATGACCGTTCTCAAACAGTCGAAAGAATCCGGCAATAACTTGCTGTCGATCAAAGTAACCCTGCATGAGAACTGTTTGCTAAAAGCAGCCCGCGCCTACATGGTGTTCGACCAGTTGGAGTCGATGGGGGAAGTCATCAAAACGACTCCGTCTGTGCAGGAGATCGAAAACGAAGGGTTTGACCAGTCTTTCTCCATCGTCTACGTAACGATGCAGCCGATTGAGAAAATCAAGACAGCGCTGCTCAACATTTCCGAGGTCGTAGAAGTCGACGTCGATACAATCCAGCTTCAGCAACAGCAGCAAGCGCTTGAGGCTGCAGCTCCGCCTGTGCAGGCAAAAGCTGCTGAGCCAGTGGCGAAGCAGGAAGATAACGCATCGAAGCAGCAAGTGGCAGGAAAGAAACCGGCCGCCGGAGGCAAAACGATCCGCGTCGACATCGAGCGTCTGGACATTTTGATGAATCTGTTCAGCGAGCTTGTCATCGACCGTGGACGCCTGGAGCAACTGGCTCGCGAGATTGGCAAAAACGAGCTGCAGGAAACCGTAGAGCACATGAGCCGCATCAGCGGAGATTTGCAAAGCATCATCCTGACCATGCGCATGGTGCCAGTGGAGCAAGTTTTCAACCGTTTCCCGCGGATGGTTCGCGACCTGGCCAAAGATTTGAACAAAAAAGTGAATCTGGAGATTTTCGGTGCAGAGACCGAGCTGGATCGTACTGTTATCGACGAAATTGGCGACCCGCTCGTTCACTTGCTGCGCAACTCGCTCGACCACGGCCTCGAATCCGTAGAAGAGCGCAAGAAAGCTGGCAAGCCGGAAGAGGGCACGATCCAGTTGCGTGCGTTCCACAGCGGCAACCATGTCTTTATCGAAGTGAAAGACGACGGTGCCGGCATCAACAAGGAGAAAGTGCTCAACAAAGCGCTTGAGCGCGGCATCGTCAGCCAAACCGCTGCGGAAACGATGTCCGACAAGCAAATTCACGAGCTGCTGTTTGCATCTGGTTTCAGTACCGCTGAGGTGATCTCCGACATCTCCGGCAGGGGCGTAGGACTGGACGTCGTCAAGTCGAAAATCGAGTCATTGGGCGGCAGCGTCAGTGTCGATTCGGTACGCGGCAAAGGCACGACCTTCCTGATTCAGCTCCCGCTGACACTGTCGATCATTTCCGCGATGCTGGTTCAAGTGAAAAACGAGAAATACGCTGTACCTCTCAGCTCCATCATCGAGACTGCCGTTTTCAAGAAAGATCAGATTATGATGGCCCATCGCCAAAAAGTGATCGACTTCCGCGGAAGAGTGGTACCGCTGGTATCGCTGGAGGATGTATTCCAAGTTCCGCGTGACCGTGTTGAGGAAAGCGACGAGGTAGCCGTAGTCATTGTTCGCAAGGGAGAAAAAATGGCGGGTCTCGTGGTTGACTCCTTTATCGGTCAGCAGGAGATCGTCTTGAAGTCGCTGGGCAAGTACCTGGTCAACGTCTTCGCGATCTCCGGTGCGACGATTCTGGGTGATGGACAAGTAGCACTGATCATCGACTGCAATGCTTTGATTAAGTAGAAGGAGGCGCAGCCACATGTTGGACGAAAAAGAAATCGTAGGCGAAGTGAAGGTTATTGTCTTTCGGTTGAAAGACGAGGAGTATGGCGTGGAAGTAAACCAGGTAAAATCCATTGAAAAGCTGGAGCATATCACGCGGGTTCCCCGTACGCCCCAGTTTGTCAAAGGGGTCATCAACCTGCGCGGTGTGGTAACGCCGATTATCGACTTGCGCAAACGGTTTGACCTGGAAGAAAGCGATTATACCGATTCCACCCGAATCATCATCGTCGCGGTCGGTGAACTGGAAGTGGGGCTGATTGTCGACGCAGCCAACGACGTCATCGACATCCCGGTAGATGCGGTGGAACCACCGCCAGAAGTAGTCGGAGGTGTAGAGGCTGCCTACCTTCGCGGAGTAGCCAAACTGGACAAGCGCCTTTTGATCCTGTTGAACCTCGACAAAGTGCTGAGCACAGAAGAGATCAAACAGTTGGACGCGATTGAGGTCTAGGAAAATGGCTTACTACTCAAAGTTTGGGGAATTTCAGTTTGACGTGCTGCGGGAAATCGGCAATATCGGTGCGGGTCATGCAGCTACCGCTCTCTCCAAGCTCATTCAAAAAGAAATTGATATGAAAGTCCCCCAGGTCAACGTCATTCCGTTTGACCAGGTTGCAGATTGTGTAGGCGGGTCGGAGGCGGTAGTCGTTACCGTCTTCCTGCGCGTCGAAGGCGATGCGACAGGCAACATGTTTTTCATCTTGGACATTGATTCGGCGCAACACCTGCTTCACCAGGTCACTGGAATCGACAAACAGGTCGAGATGTGGGAGGAGTTGGAGATTTCGGCACTGCACGAGATGGGCAACATCCTCACCGGATCGTATCTTTCCTCGCTGGCCGATTTCACCAACTTGAACTTGCAGCCCTCTGTTCCGGCATTGGCAATCGACATGGCCGGAGCGATCCTCAGCCATGGACTGTACGCCCTGGGACGGGCTGGTGACTTTGCACTGACAATCGATACTGCCTTCTTTGAAGGAAACGAACGGGTGAAAGGACACTTTTTCCTCATTCCTGACCCTGAATCGTTACCTACATTATTTCGCGCACTAGGAGTACCGTTCGATGGAGACAATTAAGATCGGTATGGCTGACCTCGGTGTTACAAGACCACCAGGTCGGTTGCGTACCACGGGTTTAGGTTCATGCGTGGGGGTGGTTCTCTACGATCAGGTAAAAAAGGTCGCAGGAATGGCTCATGTGATGCTTCCTGAATCTTCGATGGCAAAAAACGGGGATGTGTCAAAGGGGAAATTTGCGGACACGGCGATCCCTTATCTGATTCAACTGATGGAGCGGGAAGGGGCATCGACGCGCAACATGGTCGCGAAAATGGCAGGGGGAGCACAAATGTTCGCCTTCCTTGGCGGCAGTGACACGATGCGGATCGGTCCACGCAATGTAGAAGCGTGCAAACATGCTTTGCAAGCTGCCCATATCAAACTGATCGCGGAAGATACGGGCGGAAACTGTGGTCGGACGATCGAATTCGATACGACCAACGGCCTTTTGCAGATTCGAACAGTAAATCAAGGTGTGAAGGAAGTATAAGTATGCTGGGAACCATTTGGATCAATACTGGCTTGGCGCTTCTCTCCTTTGTTGTAACCTTTGGAACAGCACTTGTCAGCAACGTCTGGCTCGTCTCACTGGAACGAGCGGTCATCGCGTTTGTCGTCTTCTTTCTCGCCGCTTTTCCAATCCGCTGGATACTTGGAGTGGTGACGCAAACGCCTGCAGCTCCGGACGTGGAGGGTCACAATGATACCGCAGAAGCAGGGAATGAAGCGAGAGAGGCCGATATGAATGTACAGCAGAGCGATGAGGCTGAGCCATTCACACCTCTTTCCTTCTCCAAAGTAGATACAACTCATCCTACCGAGGATCCCACCACCGTTGCAGAGGTTATCAGGCGCTTAACAGATGAGTAAAGGTTGGTGACGAATTCGTGGCACGGCCAATCAGTCAAGCAAAAACAAAAGAATTCGATAAATGGGTTATGTGGAAACAAGAAGGGAGTCGCGAGGCTGAAGTAGATTTGATTACGCAGTTTTTGCCGCTGGTGGACAAGGTTGCCAGCCGCCTTGCGATCAACCTGCCTGCCAACGTGGACAAAGACGATTTGATCAGCTACGGACGATTCGGTCTGTTGGACGCATTGTCGAAGTTCGACCATACGCGTGGACTGCAATTCGAAACGTATGCCATGTGGCGGATTCGCGGAGCCATGATTGACGGCTTGCGCGAAAATGACTGGATACCGCGGACAGTCCGGGACAAGGCGAAGAAAATGGAAGAAGCATACACCTATTTAGAACAACAGTTGCTGCGAATGCCGACCGACCAAGAAGTATCTTCCTACCTGGGAATCAATGAAAAAGAACTCCAGCAGTTGTTTTTTGAAACATCCCTTGCTACCATGGTATCCATTGATGAGGCAGTCGGCGATGAAGAAGAGCAAAAGACTGCTCGTCACTCGTACATCGTCGATGAAGCGACACCGCAGCCGGAGCACGTTGCAGAAGCCGCTGGTTTGAAGGACGTGCTCGTTTCCGTCATTGACAAACTGCCGGAAAAGGAAAGAATTGTGGTTTCCCTGTTCTATTTTGAAGAAATGACATTGTCCGAGATAGCGGAAATTATGAGCTTGTCACCCTCGCGTATTTCGCAGCTGCACTCCAAGGCGCTTTTCCGCTTGCGCTCTACATTATCCAGATGGAAATCGCAGCTTATGTGATCCTGGTTGCGTGATCAGCCTGGACGAGCGATAACTGATGTTTGAAGAGGGGGTAGAAAAAATGGAAGAGATCAGACCGTATCAGTTAGAAGTCAAAATCTCGCCAGACAAAATGGAAGCCATAGTCATACTCAAAACGGAAGAAAGTCAACCAGAAAAACTGTCGCTTACCGAAGATGACGTGTATCAAGTATTACAAGAACATGGAGTGAAGTTCGGCATCCAGCAAAGTGTCGTTCGAGAATTGTGCGCCATGCCCACCAAGTACATTGATGCTCGGCTCCCCGTTGCTGCTGGTGTTCCAGCCGTTCCTGGCGAGGATGGCAAGATCGAATACCCCTATCTTGATGTTGTGGAACCCGATAGCGGTCCCAAAGAATTGGCAGACGGACGCGTTGACTTTTACAATTTGACCAACATTCCCAATGTGGTCAAGGGTCAGCTTTTGGCCCGCAAACACCCTGCGACAGCCGGTGTACCAGGAACTTCTGTTACCGGAGAGACCATCGCGCCCAAAGCCGGCAAAGACGCCATCTTGAAGCCTGGGAAAAATGTCGTGATCAATCAAGAGCGAACCATGGTGTACGCCGCGATTGACGGTCAGGTTTCTTTTACGGAAAAAGAGAAAATCAATGTATTTCCCGTTTATGAAGTAAAAGGGGATGTCGATTTCTCAGTCGGCAATATTGAATTCGTGGGAACGGTGGTCATTCGCGGGAACGTCCTGAACGGCTTTCGCGTCAAGGCATCCGGAGATATTCGCGTACTGGGAAGTGTGGAGGGTGCCGACCTGGAGGCCAATGGCTCGATCGAGATCAAGAGCGGGATCGTCGCACAAGACAAAGGCTCCATCATCGCCGGCCAAAACGTCAAGACTTCCTTTATTCAAAATGCCAATGTAAACGCGGGCAATGACGTAATCGTTTCGCAAAGCATTATGTTCTCCACCGTGCGCGCAGGCAGACAGATCGTCTGCAATGGAGCCAAAGGCTTCATCATCGGCGGGGTGCTGCAAGCAGGGGAAAAAATCAGTGCGCGGGTTTTCGGAAACACGAGCGCGACACCAACCGTGCTGGAGGTCGGGGTAAAGCCGGAGCTGCGGACGGAGTTGGCGGAAATTACAAAGCAGCTGCAAAATCTTTACGAAAATTTGCGCAAAACGGATCAAGGATTGACTGTCATCAATCAAATTTTGCAGACGAGCGGCGATCTGCCTTCCGACAAACGCGTGATGCAGGTGAAACTGACCAATACCCGCTTGGTGCTGGAAAAGGAAGCCAAAGACCTCGAGGCGAGAAAGAAGCAGGTTGAAGCGGAACTGGTAGGAGAATCCCCGGCGGCGATTGAAGTGTTCAACACGATGTACCCCGGGATCAAGATGACGTTTGGAAAGCTGGTTCATTTCAATAAACACGAATACGGTCGGACGCGTTTTCTGGTCATCAATGGTGAAGTGACGAACGTGACGCTGGTATAATCGAAGCGACGGGATTCCGTAATGATTGGGAAGGGGGAGCATGATGAGCTTAAAAGTGGTCGAGTTGCAAGTAGCCTTGCCGCGCATGACCGATGTAGGCAGAATTCAGGAGCAACAGCTTCAGCGCCCCATCCATGAGGAATTGAACCAACAGCAAGAACGCAAACAACTGGACGAGCTTAACCGCCAACGGCCAATTGAAGTAAACGAGACAGAAAAAAACTTGATTCGCGAGCGAGAGTCCAGAGAGCAGAAGCAGAACGGCGAGCGCATGTCGGGTGAGGCGGCGGAGGAAGAGAAACAGGCGGAGACATTGAAAAGCAAAGCCGTACCGATGCGCGATCCGATGCGCGGACGTTTTATCGATATTTCATTATAATCATCAGAAGACAAACACAGAATGCCTGGACAAAGGTGGCTCACATGGACACGATATACATCATCTTGATTGGCGCCGGAATTTGCATCATGCTGATTGCCCTGTTGAGCAGACAAAAAGGGGCGGGAAAGCATTCCGGGTTGCCAAAGCAAAGCAGTATCGACAAGGCGGAGATCGACAAGGCTCTGCAACGAGTTGGCAAGCGTTTCGAGGAGGAGTACACGCTGCTCGCGCGTGAGTCAGAGCAGACGCGCCTGGAACTGATGCAGGAAATTCTCGCGCTGCGCAACCGCATTGAGGAATTGGAACAAAGCGTAAACGCGAAGCAGGAACAACCATCTTCTGAGCAAACGGTTCAGAAGACAGCGCCGGTTGTGGAGGAAGAACCGGATGTACTGGCACTCAAGGAACGCTACAGACGTGTTTTCGAATTGGCGAAAGAAGGTCTGACGCCAGACGAGATCGCCAAGCGCCTGGGGGCTGGACGCGGGGAGATTGACCTGATCTTTATGCTGGCGGCCAAGCGGGAGAGGGGCCAGGGTCATGCGTAAACGGGAACTCTTTTTGGGATTTGGAGCAGGTTTGCTGGTAGCTTCCGCGAGCATCGCACTCATACAGCCGAAAGAGAACGCTTCCATCCCGTCCGGACTGACCCGGGAGACGATCGCTGAGGCGGCGAAAGCGCTGGAGATGGTTGTGTTGACGAGAGAGGAGTACGACGAGCTGCAGCAGGAGAAAAAAGTGCAACTGGACCCGCCGCCGACTCCTCCGCAAAGGCCTGAGGCTCCGACAGTAGGGGCAGCGGATGTGCCACAGACGACGCCGGTACAAGCTCCTGAGGTGTCCACACCCGAGGCTGCAACGGCCCCCGCTGGTTCTGTGACGCAAGAGCCGCCTGCGCCGGACATCCCGCAGACATCAGCGCCAGAGTCGGTCCAACCTCCTGCCCCCGTCACGAAGGTATTCTCCATTCCGTACAGGGAGACAGCACAAGGGGTGGCGCGCACCCTGGTTGAAGAAGGCATTTTGCAGGAGAACAACAGGCTGGTCGAGGTGCTGCGGGCGCAGAACAAGCTGAACCGGATTCGCGTTGGCGAGTACGAGGTTTCCTTGCCCGTGACCGAGGAACAAATCGTTGAATTGATTACCACTCCGCCCCAAAATTGAGGCGGTGTTTTTTTGGACGAAAAAAAGAAAGCGGTTTGTTGCAATTGCATGGGGCATGTGATATATTCAATAACGGTGTTGAATTCGCACGTCCACCAATTCCAGCAACGGTGCTGCCTGTAGGCAGTTTTGCTCGGAAGATGCGGTGAGGCGGAGGTAAGCATCACAAAAAACCATTTTTGAAGGAGGTGTGAAATATGGCAGTAATTTCGATGAAACAGCTTCTCGAGGCTGGTGTTCACTTCGGTCACCAAACTCGCCGCTGGAACCCGAAAATGGCTCGCTATATCTTCACCGAACGTAACGGTATCTACATTATCGACCTGCAAAAAACCGTAAAGAAAGTTGAAGAAGCGTACAACTTCGTACGTGAACTCTCTCAAAACGGTGGAAAAGTTCTCTTCGTTGGTACGAAGAAACAAGCGCAAGAATCCGTTAAGGAAGAAGCAGAACGCACAGGTCACTACTACATCAACCAACGCTGGTTGGGTGGTACTTTGACTAACTTCTCTACCATTCAAAAACGTACAGCTCGCCTGGCTGAGCTGAAGCGCATGGAAGAGGACGGAACATTCTCCGTTCTGCCGAAAAAAGAAGTTATCGTTCTTCGCAAAGAAATGGATCGCCTGGAAAAATTCCTCGGCGGTATTGCACATATGGATCAACTGCCGGACGCATTGTTCGTCATTGACCCACGCAAAGAGCGCATCGCAGTTGCGGAAGCACGCAAACTGGGTATCCCGATCGTAGCGATTGTAGATACCAACTGCGATCCAGATGAGATCGACTATGTGATCCCTGGAAACGACGATGCGATTCGCGCAGTGAAATTGCTGACAGCGAAAATGGCTGACGCTCTGCTGGAAGGCAACCAGGGTACAGAAGAACAAGCCACAACAACTGCGTAAGCAAGTGTATGAAGGGTGGACTGAGGGTGTCAGAGCCCCCGTCCACCTTTTTTCATCTGTTTCACCTGATCCATAACTAAAGCAGTTTATCTTGCAACTTTTCGAGGAGGTTTCACTCAATGGCAATTAGTGCACAAGCGGTTAAAGAACTGCGTGAGCGTACAGGCGCGGGAATGATGGATTGCAAACGCGCGCTGGAAGAAACAGCGGGAGACATGGAAAAAGCGATCGACCTGTTGCGTGAGCGCGGGATTGCAAAAGCTGCGAAAAAATCCGGCCGCATTGCAGCGGAAGGTTTGACAGGAGTAGCAGTATCCGGCAATGTCGGAGCAATCGTAGAAGTAAACTGTGAAACAGATTTCGTGGCGAAAAACCCTGAGTTCCAGGCTCTCGTTCAGGATATCGCTGAGCATGTAGTAAGCCAGCGTCCAACCAGTGTAGAAGCAGCACTGGAACAGCCGTTCAAAGGTGCAGGTGAAACGCTTGGCCACGTTATCAACGAAAAAATCGCTACTATCGGGGAAAACATTTCCTTCCGCCGTTTCTTCATCAGCGAAAAATCGGACAACGGCACTTTCGGTACGTACCTCCACATGGGTGGTAAAATCGGCGTTCTCGTTACACTGGAAGGTACCAAAGACGAGACATTGGCAAAAGACCTGGGCATGCACGCAGCAGCGTCCAACCCGCGTTTTGCCAATCGCGAAGAAGTATCCGAAGACGAGATCAACCGCGAGCGCGAAGTATTGAAAAATCAAGCGCTGGCTGAAGGCAAACCTGCCAACATCGTAGAGAAAATGGTTGAAGGCCGCCTCTCCAAATACTTCGAAGAATACGTGCTGGTTGAACAGCCATTCGTCAAAGACCCGGATAAAAAGGTTTCTGCTTTGCTGAAAGACGCAGGCGCTACCCTGAAAGAATTTGCCCGCTTCCAAGTAGGCGAAGGCATCGAAAAGAAACAAGAAGATTTCGCTGCTGAAGTAATGGCGCAAGTGAATAAACAGTAAGAACGAAATAGGGAACACCTTCGTGTTCCCTATTTTCAAAGCAGAGAGTTTCACAGAAAGTGAAACTCTCCTGCACGTAATCAGCAAATGCGCCCGCGTACGTCGGAAGGAATCCGGCCATACACAGAGAATGACTCATGAATGGAGGCTGTTTTGCATGCCACTTCCTGCCTATAAACGCGTTGTGTTAAAGTTGAGTGGGGAAGCATTAGCAGGAGATTTGGGATACGGGATCGACCCGAAAGTCATTTTCTCCATCGCAAACCAGATCAAAGAAATCGTAGAATTGGGAGTCCAGGTCGCTGTCGTAGTTGGCGGTGGCAACATCTGGCGCGGACTATCGGGCAGCTCCAAAGGGATGGATCGGGCGACCGCGGACTACATGGGGATGCTGGCTACAATTATGAACTCGCTGGCCCTGCAGGATGGTCTGGAACAAGTCAACGTACCTACTCGTGTACAAACTTCGATTGAAATGAGGCAGGTGGCAGAGCCGTACATACGCCGACGTGCCATTCGTCATCTGGAAAAGATGCGCGTCGTCATTTTTGCTGCCGGAACAGGGAACCCGTACTTTTCTACAGACACAACCGCTGCCTTGCGCGCCGCCGAGATCGAAGCAGAAGTGATCCTGATGGCCAAGAACAAGGTAGACGGTGTATACTCGGCAGATCCGAGTCTCGACCCCGACGCTGTAAAATACGACAAGCTCACTTTCCTGGAGGTCCTGAACAAGGGATTGGGTGTCATGGATTCGACGGCATCCAGCTTGTGCATGGACAACGACATTCCGTTGATTGTCTTTAACATCTCCGAAGAAGGCAATATTCGCCGCGCTGTAATGGGTGAGAAAATCGGTACTCTTGTCAAGGAGGAATCATAATGCCACAAAGCGTGATCAATGAAATGGAAGAGCGCATGAATAAAGCGATTGCCAGCCTGAAAAAAGACCTGGCCAGCTTGCGTGCCGGACGTGCCAATCCGGCGATGCTGGATAGGGTCGTAGTCGATTACTACGGCACACCGACGCCGATCAGCCAATTGGCGACAATCAGCGTTCCTGAACCGCGCATGCTGACCATTCAGCCTTGGGACAAATCTGCACTGAAAGAGATTGACCGTGCGCTGCAACAGTCCGATTTGGGTATTTCTCCGTCGAATGACGGTGTTGTCATCCGCCTGGTCATCCCGCCGCTGACAGAAGAACGCCGCAAGGAACTGGTGAAGCTGTCCGCGAAAAGCGGAGAGGAAGCGAAAGTGGCGATCCGCAACATTCGCCGCGATGCCAACGACGAGCTGAAAAAGCTGGAGAAAGCAGCGACAATCTCCGAGGACGAATCCCGTCGCCACCAAGAAAACGTGCAAAAAATCACAGACAAGTTTATCGCGGAAGTCGATAAAATTGTAAAAGACAAAGAAAAAGATATTATGGAAGTGTAGTTGAAAGGAATCCCCCTCAGTTGAGGGGGATGTATGTCTATATCTCTCATTACGGGGGAAAACTTTATGTTAGAACATCTAGCGCGCAAATGGACGCGAAAGGAAAAACAGCCGGACAGCGGGATGGATGCTTCCGGAAAAATTCCTGTGCATGTTGCTGTTATCATGGACGGCAATGGTCGCTGGGCCAATCTGCGCAGCCTACCCAGGGTAGCAGGTCACCGAGCAGGCATGAAAACGGTAAAAGAGGTCGTCAAGGCAGCGGACGAGATCGGAATCCGCTACATGACGATGTATGCTTTTTCGACTGAAAACTGGAAGAGACCTCGTGATGAAGTAGATTTTTTGATGAGACTTCCGCAGGAGTTTTTGTCGACAGAATTGGATGAATTGATTGACCGTGGGGTACGCATCCGCATGCTGGGCAGCAGAGACAAATTGCCCGCTCATACGCTGGAGGCTCTGCTCATCGCAGAGGAGCGGACGCGTGAAAACACCGGTTTGCAACTCAACTTTGCCCTGAACTACGGGGGGCGGGATGAGATCGTGAAGGCATTCATGGAAATGGCCGCACAAGTGCAGGCAGGCTTGCTTGATCCCAGCAAATTGGATGAAAAAGAGATTTCTCGTCATTTGTATACAAGTGAAATTCCGGATCCAGACTTGTTGATTCGCACCAGCGGGGAAATTCGGTTGAGCAACTTCATGTTGTGGCAGTTGGCTTACACGGAGTTGTGGTTTACGGATGTGCTGTGGCCTGATTTTACCCGTGAACATTTTTATCAAGCCATTGCGGAATATCAAGGCCGAGCTCGTCGCTACGGGGCGGTATAGCCAAGAGGTGGAATAGTTGAAGCAACGGATCATAACAGGCCTGATCGGTGGGGCCGGTTTTCTTTTCCTCATCTATGTAGGAGGTGCCTGGTACTCACTGCTGGTTCTCTTGCTGGCCGTCATGGGTTTCTATGAATTCATCAGAATGGCTGGCGTACAAAAATATTGGTTGCCCGGTTTGCTCGGGTACGTGTTGATGGTGGGGATCATGTGGCCATCGCTTGCGTTTTCCGCGTGGCTTACAATGAGCATCCCTAATCTGATTTTGCCTGTGTTTTTGCTTCTTTTGACGTACTCCGTTTTGCGGAAAAACCAGTTTCACATTGAACACATCGCTCTTATCCTGGTAGGAGCGTTATACATAGGCTATGGTTTTACTTATATGGCTGCAACCCGCAGTTTGCCTGACGGGCTGTTCCTGTCACTTTTGGTCATACTCGGGATTTGGGCTACAGACTCAGGTGCTTATTTTATTGGTAAAGCATTTGGCAGCAAGAAGCTGTGGCCGGAGATCAGCCCCAACAAAACGGTCGAAGGGGCAGCGGGCGGTCTGGCAGCAGCGGTGATCGTGGTGCTGGGACTCAATGCGATATGGGGAGGCTTCTCCCTCCCGCAAGCGATCGCCATCGCTCTCGTGACAGGTATCGGCGGACAGTTGGGTGATTTGATCGAGTCCGGGCTCAAGCGACATTATGCGATCAAGGATTCAGGGCAGTTGCTTCCAGGACATGGAGGCGTGCTGGATCGTTTTGACAGCATGATGTTTGTGTTTCCCGTGCTGCATTTACTAGGAATTGTCTGAGAAAAAGTGCATATAGAAAGAGAAATAAAGGGTGGTTCAAAGTGAGACGAATAGCGCTCCTGGGTTCTACAGGCTCCATCGGGACGAGCACGCTGGACGTGGTTAGCCAGCATCCAGAGGAGTTCGAGGTAGTTGCGATGGCAGCCGGAAACAACGTGGACCTGTTGGCCAAGCAGGTGAGAGAGCATCGGCCTGAACTGGTTTCGGTCGGGACCGAGCAAGCGGCATTGGACCTGCGTGAGCAACTGCGCGGTGAACCTGCCCCGGAAATCGTCTGCGGCACGGAAGGTTTGGAACTGGTAGCAAGCCACTCTGATGCCAATTTTGTGATGACAGCAGTAGTGGGAAGTGTCGGTCTGGCACCGACTCTGGCCGCTATTCAAGCGGGGAAAACGATAGGCCTCGCCAACAAAGAGACGCTCGTCTGCGCAGGCTCAGTCGTTATGAAGGCGGCGAAAGAAAAGGGCGTGCCGATCATCCCGGTCGACAGCGAACACTCTGCCTTGTTTCAATGCTTGCAAGGGGAGAGGCGAGAGGATGTATCGCGTGTTATCATTACCGCATCGGGAGGCTCGTTTCGCCATCTGAAGCGGGAAGAGCTGGAAAAAGTGACGGTCGAACAAGCATTGGCCCATCCGAACTGGAGCATGGGGGCTAAAATCACGATTGATTCCGCGACGATGATGAACAAAGGCCTGGAAGTGATCGAGGCCCACTGGTTGTTTGATTTGCCGTACGAACAAATCGAAACACTCCTCCATTATGAAAGTATTATTCATTCCATGGTAGAATATAAGGATAGTGCTGTCATGGCGCAATTGGGTACACCGGACATGCGCGTGCCGATCCAGTACGCGCTCAGTTATCCGGGAAGAAAGCTGCTGAACACCGAGCCGCTCGACTTGGTGAAACTGGGCACTCTTCACTTTGCAGCCATGGATTTTGCCCGTTATCCTCTGTTACAATTGGCGTATGAATGCGGAAAAGCCGGCGGAACCTATACGGCTGTACTGAATGCAGCCAATGAGGTGGCAGTCGAGCATTTTCTCGCAGGCTCCATCCGCTTTTTGGACATTGAACGAATCGTCAAGCTCACCTGTGACGCCCACAGCGCGATCCAGGAACCGTCGCTGGAAGAAATCTTTGCGGCGGATAGTTGGGCGCGTTCCCGAGCTTTGGCGTTCATCCAAACAGGGTAAGATAAGTACCATACTTGGTAATGAAAGGTGGCTGTTCATTTGCCTTTTCCCAATCTTGATTCCCTTGAATCGATCCTCGCCTTTGCCATCATATTTGGTGCGCTCGTCTTTTTCCATGAAATGGGCCACTTTCTTTTGGCAAAAAGGGCGGGAATCCTTTGCCGTGAATTTGCCCTAGGAATGGGCCCGAAAATTTTCAGCTTCAAACGGGGAGAAACAGAGTACACCATCCGCCTGCTGCCGATCGGCGGAATGGTGCGCATGGCTGGCGAAGACCCGGAAATGGATATGCTGAAAACGGGCATGATGGTTCGGGTGGAGCGAGACGCGGTCGGGAAAGTAACCCATATTTTGCTGGACGAGGAGACACCTGGTTCGGCACGTGCCATTGCAGGCCGTGTGCTGGATTACGATTTGGAAACAAAGCTGTTTATCACACTCGAGCTTGATGGAGAAGATCGTACGTTTTCCATCCATCCCCAAGCCCAGCTTGTAAAAGATGGACGCGAAGCGCAAATCGCGCCGCTCAACCGCCAGTTTAAAGGAAAGACCGTCGGACAGCGTTTTTGGGCGATCTTCGCCGGACCCGCGGCGAACTTCCTGCTCGCCTTTGTGCTCTTCGTGGCAATCGGCTTGCTGTACGGCGTGCCGGACGACGTTCCGAAGATCGGGGAAGTGATGCCGGGTGGTCCGGCTGCCGAGGCGGGACTGGTACAAGGCGACAGAGTCGTATCCATCGAAGGCAAGCCGATCGCTTCCTGGAGAGATATTGTCGAGATCGTCAGCACCTCGCCGGACAAGGAACTGCAGTTTGAAATCGAACGCAACGGGCAAGTATCCACCGTTCCGGTTCATGTGGAAGGCGATGAAACCAATGTCGGTAAGATCATGGTAACCCAGTCCATGACGTATGCCCCCGGTGAGGCACTGAAGTTCGGTGTGACGTCTACCTACAAGTTTACCGTGATGATTTTGCAAAGCCTTGGTATGCTGTTCACAGGTGCCGTTGGTCTGCAGGATTTGAGCGGACCGGTAGGGATCTTCCAGATGACCGGACAGTTTGCGCAACAGGGAATCGCGATCTTGATGCAATGGGCAGCCGTACTGAGCATCAACCTCGGTCTGTTCAACCTGTTGCCGCTGCCTGCGCTCGACGGGGGAAGGCTGGCGTTTCTGCTGGTGGAAGCATTGCGTGGAAAACCGGTTGATCCTCATAAAGAAGGAATGGTCCACTTCCTGGGCTTTGCATTCCTGATGCTGCTGATTTTGGTTGTAACGTGGAATGACCTGCAACGCTTGTTTGCATAAAGACGTACCTACTCAGTAGGAAAGACAGACAAAAGTAAAGGATGGTGCAACATGTACAAGCGCGAGGAGACAAAACCGGTATTTGTAGGTGGAGTGCAGATCGGGGGACAAAAAAGTGTAGTGATCCAGTCCATGACTACGGCGGATACCCGTGACGTGGAAGGCACACTGGAGCAGATTCAGCGTCTGCATGACGCCGGTTGCCAAATTGTACGACTGGCTGTCATCAACGAAGATGCAGCCCGCGCCATCAAGAAGATCAAGGAGCGTTCTCCGCTGCCGCTCGTAGCGGATATTCACTTCGATCACAAACTGGCGCTGATCGCTCTGGAAAGCGGCATTGACAAAATCCGCATTAACCCCGGAAACATCGGTTCCAAAGAAAAGACGAAACGTGTAGTCGAGGCATGCCGTGAACGGAACGTCCCGATCCGCATCGGGGTCAACTCCGGTTCCGTAGAGAAACGCCTGCTCGATAAATACGGCTACCCTTCGCCGGAAGCAATCGTGGAAAGCGCGATGGACCACGTGCACATTCTGGAAGAGCTGAACTATGACAATATCGTGATTTCGCTCAAATCATCCGATGTGCCGACGATGATCCAGACGTATTCCCTGATGGCGCAAAAGCGCAACTACCCGCTGCATGTCGGCGTGACAGAGGCGGGTACCCAATTCTCCGGCAGCATCAAGTCCGCTGTCGGTATCGGAACGGTACTCTCCATGGGGATCGGGGATACGATTCGCGTGTCCCTGACCGCCGATCCGGTAGAAGAGATCAAGGTTGCCAAGCAAATTTTGCGCAGCCTTGACATCGTCAACAACGACCCGGTCGTGATCGCATGTCCTTCTTGCGGACGCTGCGCGATCGACCTGATCGGACTGGCTACCAAAGTCGAGGATGCTGTCTCTACCCTGAAAGTACCGTTGAAGGTGGCCGTTATGGGCTGTGCTGTAAACGGTCCGGGAGAAGCGCGCGAAGCCGATGTCGGCGTCGCGGGCGGCAACGGAGAAGGGCTGATCTTCCGCAATGGCGAAATCGTGCGGAAAGTGAAGGAAGACGAACTGTTTGAAGAACTGATGAAAGAAATCAATGAAATGGTGAACGAGAAAAAACCTACCCATGTGTAGGGAATGGCACTGATTGCCTGTTTTGATTGAAGGAGGACACGCACGTGTTGAAGCAAAGTCAAATGTTGATTCCCACTTTGCGGGAAGTTCCATCCGACGCCGAGATTGCCAGCCACAAGCTGCTTCTTCGCGCCGGTATGGCACGCCAGTTGGCATCCGGTATTTACACCTATTTGCCGCTGGCTCTCCGCACCTTGCAAAAAATCCAGGCTATTGTGCGTGAAGAGATGAATCGGGCAGGAGCACAAGAGCTGTTGATGCCAGCCATGCAGCCTGCTGAACTGTGGCACCAGTCAGGGCGTTGGGACGTCTACGGGCCTGAGCTCGTCCGTCTGCAGGACCGCCACGAGCGCTCCTTTGCTCTCGGACCGACCCACGAGGAAGTCATCACCAGTCTAGTGCGCGACGAAATCAATTCCTACAAAAAGCTGCCTATCAACCTGTACCAGATTCAAACCAAGTATCGCGACGAGGTGCGACCGCGCTTTGGTCTGATCCGCTGCCGGGAGTTTATTATGAAGGACGCCTACTCCTTTGACACGAATCAGGAAGGCTTGGACCGCAACTTCCAGGCTATGTACGATGCGTATACACGCATTTTCACCCGTGTCGGCCTGAACTTCCGGGCAGTCGAGGCGGATGCCGGCGCAATCGGCGGAAAAGGCACGTATGAGTTCATGGCGCTGTGCGAAATCGGGGAAGATACGATCGCTTATTCCGAAGAGGGAGATTATGCTGCCAACTTGGAAAAGGCAGAAGTCGTCTACACTCCTTCGGAAAAACCTGCTGTGCAGGCACCTCCAGCGGAAAAGGTGCACACCCCAGGCGTCAAAACCATCGATCAGTTGACCAAGGCACTGCAACTCGACGCAAAGCAGATCATCAAGAGTCTGCTGTACCGGGTGGACGACAAGCTGGTCATGGTGCTGGTCCGCGGTGACCACGAACTGAACGAAGTGAAGCTGAAAAACTTGTATGACGCGACCCAAGTCGGGCTTGCTTCGGAAGCGGACATTCACGCCGTTACGGGGGCTGCTGCCGGGTTTGTCGGACCAGTAGGCGTAGACGCTGAAAAAGTCGAAATCATTGCCGACCAGTTTGTACAGGATGTATACGATGGCATCGTCGGCGCGAACGAAAACGACTACCACCTGAAGCATGTCGTACCCGGGCGTGACTTCGCTGTGTCCCGCTATGCCGATCTGCGCAACATCACGGAAGGGGACGTGTGCCCGCGTACCGGAGGCGCGATCAAGTTCGCCAGAGGAGTCGAGGTCGGTCACGTATTCAAGCTGGGCACGAAGTATTCGCAGGCGCTGGGCGCTACCTTCCTCGATGAAAACGGTCGCAGCCAGCCGATGATCATGGGCTGCTACGGCATCGGCGTGTCGCGTACGATCGCAGCCGTCATTGAGCAGAACAACGATGAAAACGGCATTATCTGGCCGGTTGCCATCGCTCCGTTCCACGTCCATGTAATCCCGGTCAACGTAAAGGTTGACGAGCAGCGGCAGGCGAGTGAGCAAATTACAGAAGCGCTGCAGCGCGCGGGAGTGGAAGTGCTGTACGACGACCGTGCCGAACGCGCCGGTGTCAAGTTCAAGGACGCGGATTTGATCGGGCTTCCGCTGCGCATCACCGTCTCCGACAAGGCTGCGCAGGAAGGCACGGTGGAAGTGCGGATTCGTAAAACCGGAGAGGCTCGCGACGTCAAGCTGGACGAACTGGTTGACACCGTGAAAACGATGCTGGCCGAGATTGACCATACCGGTGCAGAACTGTTTGGCGCATAAGCCAGGCAGGAAAAAAGCGAGATTTTGTCGAATGGTACGGGGTACTCCCCTTTTTGAGCGGGGGGTACCCTTTTCTTGTTTATGGAAGGTGGGTATACCGTGGACCGGACACATGAACAAAAACAACGATTTTCCTTGTTAATGAAGCAAATGGAGATGCCCGCTGATTGGGTGGAGCATTTTTTCGCTGACGGACAAATCGATAAATTGGAGCTGTACAAACAAAACAAAAAATGGGTGTTTCACTTTACACTGCCCGCACTCTTGCCGGTACATGTTTTTCAGGCGTACATGCAACGGCTTCACGCTACCTTTTCCCATCTTGCTGTGGTCGATGCGCATTTTCGCTACCAGCAAAAGCCTGTGGTAGAGCAGGTCGTAGACGAATACTGGGACTTGCTGCTCGGGCGCGCGGAAGCAAAGCTCAACTCGCTGGCAGCAACGCTGCGCGGAGCGAGAAAGCAGGTCGCGAGCGGCGAAGTAAAAGTATACGTGCCGACGGAAATGACGGTGGAGATGGCCAAGCGAAAGCAGGCCGACCAGGAGCTTGCCGCGCTTTTTCAGCAAATGACTGATTGCAATCCGCGTTTTACGTTCCACGCCGAAGAAAACGAGGACGCGTACAAGGCGTTTGCCGAACAGCGCGAAGAAGAAGAACGGGCGCTGGTGGAAGTCGTGATGACGGCAGTCCAGCAGGAGAAAGAAAACAAGGCAAGCGATGGGGCTGAAGCAATTACGCGCCTGCTCATCGGCTACGAAATCAAGGATGATCCGATTCCGATCGTCCAAATTCAGGAAGAAGAGCGCCGCGTAGCCATTCAGGGTATGGTGTTCAACGCCGAGATCAAGGAACTGCGCAGTGGCCGTCATCTGTTGACCTTCCACATTACCGATTACACCGATTCCTTGACTGTGAAAATCTTTTCCCGCGACAAGGAAGATGTCAAAATGCTGGAAGCGCTCAAAGACGGCATGTGGGTCAAGGTACGAGGAAGCGTACAGCACGATACATTCATCCGTGAACTGGTAATGAACGCCAACGACCTCAACCAGATCGAGCAAGTCGCCCGCAGGGACAGCGCTCCGCAAAAAAGGGTCGAACTTCACTGTCATACTCCGATGAGTGCAATGGACGCAGTCGCGTCGGTAAAATCGCTTGTCTCGACGGCAGCCAAATGGGGCCATCCTGCCATTGCGATCACCGATCACGGCGTGGTCCAGGCTTTTCCCGAGGCTTACTCGATGGCGAAAAAAAACAACATCAAATGCATCCTCGGGATGGAGGCGTACGTCGTCGAGGACGGCATCGACATCGTCTACGGGCTGACGCCCGAAAACAACATGCCGATTGACGAGAATACCGAGTACGTTGTGTTCGATACGGAGACGACGGGGTTGAACGCTACCGAGCATACGATAATCGAGATTGCCGCGGTCAAGATGAAAGGATCAGAAATCGTCGACCAGTGGACGCAACTGATCGATCCACAGTTGGAGATCGGTCCGAAAACGACGGAAATTACCGGGATTACCAACGACATGCTGCGCGGGCAGGAAACGCTCGATGTCGTCCTGCGCAAGTTCAAGGATTTCGCTGGCAACGCCGTGATGGTCGCTCACAACGCCGAGTTTGACAAAGCGTTTATCAACGCATGTGCCAAGCGGATCGGCATGGAGCCGTGGAGCAATCCGTTTCTCGACACTTTGCCGCTGGCACGGATGATGTACAAAGGCATGCGCAACTACCGTCTGGGCACGCTGGCGAAGAAGTTCAACGTCGAGCTGATCAATGCCCACCGCGCTTTGGACGATACGGTAGCGCTGGCCCACGTCTTCCAGCATATCTTGAAGGACATCCGGGAAGCGCAAATCCATACGTTGATGGAACTGAATGAACGGAGCAACGCAGAAGCGGATTACAAGAGCAGCCGCCCTTTTCACGCCACGATTCTGGTTAAAAACAAGCAGGGGTTGAAAAACTTGTACAAGCTGGTGAGCCGCTCCCACGTGGAGACGTTTTACCGGTGGCCGCGAATTCCGCGCAGCCAGCTCAACAAGTATCGGGACGGGCTGCTGATCGGGACAGCGTGCAAGGAAGGCGAGCTGATGCAAGGAATTTTGCGCGGAAAATCGCCGGAAGACTTGAAACAGATCGCCGACTACTACGACTACCTGGAGCTGCAGCCGGTCGCGCAGTATTCACCGCTGCTGCGCAATGAAGAAATTCCTTCCCTGGAGACGATGAAAGACTACCACCGCAAGATCGTCAAGCTGGGCAAGGAGCTGGGCAAGCCTGTAGTCGCTACGGGAGACGTGCATTTTCTGAATCCGCAGGACGCCATATTCCGCGACGTGTTTCTGCTCTCAAAAGGGGACCCGACGGCAGGAGACCAGCCGCCGCTTTACCTGCACACGACAGATGAAATGCTTGAAGCCTTTTCCTTTTTGGGAGAAGAGACGGCGCATGAGATCGTCGTGGAAAATACAAATGCAATCGCAGAGATGATCGAGGATGTCAGCCCGATTCCGGACAAGCTGTACACGCCGATCATCGAAGGGGCAGACGACGAGCTGCGGCAGATGTGCTACGACAAGGCGAAGTTCCTCTACGGCGATCCGCTGCCAGAGCTGGTGGAAAAACGACTGGAAAAAGAGCTGAACAGTATCATCACACACGGTTTTGGGGTTATTTACCTGATTTCGCAACGGCTCGTGACCAAGTCGCTGATCGACGGCTATCTCGTCGGTTCCCGGGGTTCGGTCGGCTCCTCCTTCGTGGCGACGATGTCCGAAATTACCGAAGTCAATCCGCTGCCGCCGCATTATCGCTGCCCGGAATGTAAGCACAGCGAGTTTATTACGGACGGTTCCATCGCCTCCGGTTTTGACTTGCCGGACAAGGACTGCCCGAAATGCGGCACCCGGCTGGCTAAGGATGGACAAGACATCCCGTTCGAGACGTTCCTCGGCTTCAAGGGAGACAAGGTGCCGGATATTGACTTGAACTTCTCTGGTGATTACCAGCCGCGGGCGCATAAGTACACGCAAGAACTTTTCGGAGCGGATTACGTCTACCGTGCCGGAACGATCGGAACGGTGGCGGAAAAAACAGCGTACGGCTACGTCCGCAAGTATGCCGACGAGCGCGGCCTGACCTTGCGCAACGCGGAAATCGCCCGTCTGGTGCAAGGCTGCACCGGGGTAAAGCGGACGACCGGACAGCACCCGGGCGGCATTATCGTCGTACCGGACTATATGGAAATTGAAGATTTTTGCCCGATCCAGTATCCGGCAGACGACAATGAATCGGAGTGGCGCACGACCCATTTTGACTTCCACTCGATCCATGACAACCTGCTGAAGCTGGATATCCTCGGGCACGACGACCCGACCGTCATTCGCATGCTGCAAGACTTGACCAATATCGATCCGAAGACGATCCCTCTGGATGACAAGAAGACGATGTCGATCTTCAGCTCGACCGAAGCGCTGGGTGTGACGCCGGAGCAGATTCGCACCAACATGGGGACATTGGGTATTCCGGAATTTGGAACGAAATTTGTCCGGCAAATGCTGGAAGACACGAAGCCTACGACCTTTGCCGAGCTGGTGCAGATTTCCGGCCTCTCCCACGGTACGGACGTCTGGCTGAACAACGCCCAGGACTTGATCCGCAACGGAATCTGCAAACTGTCGGAAGTAATCGGGTGCCGCGACGACATCATGGTGTACCTGATCTACAAGGGGCTGGAGCCATCTCGCGCGTTTAAAATCATGGAGTCGGTGAGGAAAGGGAAGGGTGTCCCGGAGGAGGACCAGGAAGAGATGCGCAAAAACAACGTCCCCGACTGGTACATCGAATCTTGCCAACGGATCAAGTACATGTTCCCAAAAGCGCACGCCACGGCATACGTTATGATGGCGGTGCGGATTGCCTATTTCAAGGTGCACTACCCACTGGAGTTTTACGCGACCTACTTTACGGTGCGCGCCGATGATTTCGACATCCCGCTGATGGTCAAAGGGTCTGCTGCGATCAGACAGCGTATTGAAGAGATCGAAAGCAAGGGGCATGACGCACAGCCGAAGGAAAAGGCGCTGCTGACGGTGCTGGAGATGGCGCTGGAAATGGTGGAGCGCGGATTTACCTTTGCCAATGTCGACCTGTACAAATCGGATGCGACCCGCTTTTTGATCGAAGGCAATTCCTTGATCGCCCCGTTCAATGCTCTGCCGGGCCTTGGCACCAACGCTGCGATCAGCATCGTCAAGGCGCGCGAAGAAGGCGAGTTTTTGTCCAAGGAAGACCTGCTGTCCCGCTCGCGCATTTCCAAAACAATCCTCGATTACCTCGAAGAGCAAGGTGCGCTCAATGGGCTGCCCGAGTCCAACCAGCTCTCTTTGTTCTGATGCGGGCTGCAGCCAAGCGAGCTTCGTATCCAAAGGTTGTCAGTGAAGGGCTGTTATGCTATAATTTTTTTGGAAATACTGGTTTTATACGCATGGCTGATGGAGAGTGGGGAAACCCACTCTTTCTTTCTGGCTAAACCTTATGCTTCACATGATAAGGAGGTACTTGCTTGAGCAAGGTTACGGACATTGTCAGCGAACTGGTCACGCCCATACTCACCGAGATGGGATTGGAACTGGTGGACATCGAGTACAAGAAAGAAGGCAGCAACTGGTTTCTGCGCGTGTTCATCGACAACGAAGCCGGCAGCATCGACATCGATGACTGCAGCCTTGTAAGTGAGAGACTGAGCCAGAAACTTGATGAGGTGGACCCGATTCCTACCGCGTACTTCCTGGAGGTCTCCTCGCCGGGGGCGGAGCGCCCATTGCGCAACGAAAAAGATTTTCGCAAAGCAATCGGGAAGCACGTACATCTTACGACCAAGGAGCCAATTGACGGCGCAAGCGTGATCGAAGGCGAACTGCTTTCCTTTGAAGACGGCAAGCTGACGGTCAAGGAAGCGAAAAAAACGTATGTGATTTCCCAAGAACAAATTGACACGGCCCGTATGGCAATTGTCTTTTAAATAGTCTGGGTTGGTGGTAGTAAAGGAGGAGGCAACAAAAGTCATGAACGGCGATTTTATCGAGGCATTAGAGGCCATTGAGAGAGAAAAAGGCATCTCCAAAGACATTTTGATTGAGGCCATCGAGGCGGCACTCATCTCTGGATACAAACGGAACTTCAACTCAGCCCAAAATGTGCGCGTGGATGTAAATCGCCATACCGGGCTGGTACGCGTGTTTGCACGTAAAAATGTAGTGGAAGAGGTGCTCGATCCACGACTGGAAATTTCACTGGAGGCGGCACAGGAGCTAGACCCGAATTTCCGCATGGACGACATTGTGGAAATCGAGGTAACTCCACGCGACTTCGGACGCATCGCTGCGCAAACGGCCAAGCAGGTCGTCACCCAGCGCATTCGCGAAGCGGAGCGGGGCCTCATCTACAGTGAATTCATCGAGCGCGAAGACGACATCGTTACCGGTGTCGTCCAGCGCATGGATGCCCGCAACTACTATATCGATCTGGGCAAGGCCGAAGCTGTCATGCCGCTTACGGAAAAAATGCCGGTGGAGGAATTCAAGCCACAAGATCGCGTCAAAGCCTACATCATCAAGGTGGAAAAGACCACGAAGGGTCCGCAGATCGTCGTTTCCCGGACGCATCCAGGCTTGCTGAAGCGCTTGTTTGAACTGGAAGTGCCGGAGATTTACGACGGCGTAGTAGAAATCAAGTCTGTCGCGCGCGAAGCCGGAGATCGCTCCAAAATCGCCGTTCACTCGGTCAACCCTGACGTAGATCCGGTAGGTGCTTGCGTCGGGCCGAAGGGAATGCGCGTACAGACGATCGTCACCGAGCTGAAGGGCGAGAAAATTGATATTGTCCGCTGGTCTGAAGACCCGGCTGAATATGTAGCCAATGCGTTGAGTCCGGCCAAGGTGCTTCACGTGGAAGTAAACGCGGTGGAAAAAGTAACCCGCGTCATCGTGCCGGATTACCAGTTGTCCCTGGCGATTGGCAAACGCGGTCAAAACGCGCGCCTTGCCGCCAAGCTGACAGGCTGGAAGATTGACATCAAGAGCGAATCGCAGGCTGATCAAGAAGGCATCGACTATCCGAAAGTAGCGGAAGGCGATGAAGGAGCGGTCAACGAATAGCCATGAAGCAAAAAAAAATCCCTTTGCGTAAATGCATTGTGTGCCAGGAAATGTTTCCGAAAAAGGAATTGATCCGCGTAGTCCGAACACCGGATGAAGAGATTGTTATCGATCTGACGGGCAAGGCTGCCGGACGCGGTACCTATGTATGCCGGCAGGAAAGCTGTTTGAAACCGGATGCGTTCGCATCGGGAAAATGGAAGAAAGTGCTGGAACGCGCTTTGAATATTCCCATTTCACAAGAAAAGTACGACGCTTTTCGCGAAAAGTGGATGGAGATGATGGGTGGATGACGCCCAAAGCTGCGCAAATGCTCGGCATGGCAATGCGAGCGAGAAAAGTTGTTACCGGAGAGGAAATGGTTCTGCAGGCTGTTCGCAACGGTCAGGCCCGACTGGTGTTGCTCGCGTCGGATGCATCGGAGAATACCGCCAAAAAAATGCGGGACAAATGTTCCTATTACGGTGTTTCATGTGTGACCACGTCAGACCGATATACACTGGGGCACGCAATCGGAAAAGATGGGCGAGTAACCGTGGCGGTAACGGATGGGAAGTTGGCGGAAAGCATTCAGCGTCTGCTCACCTAATTGACGAAAGGGTGAAGTACATTTGAAGACACGTGTGTATGAATATGCCAAACAACACAACATGAGCAGTAAAGAAATCCTCAATTTGCTAAAGCGATTGAACATTGAAGTTGCAAATCATATGAGTATCTTGGAAGAATCAACGATCAAAAAGATCGAAGACCATATGGCAAAATTGCGTTCCGGTGCCAAGCCGGAGCAGCGCGCAGCGCAGACGGCCGAGTCAAGGCCGAGACCGGATAGCGCAGGCGATTCCCGCCGTACGGAAGGAAAAGGACAGCCGTCTCGACCACAGCAGGCAACAGGTCAGGGACGCACCGGGGATCGCGATCGGGGAGGCAATGGACAGGGCAACAACCGTCCAGGCAGCAACAACGGGGGAAGCCGCTCCGATGCACAGCGCCATGAAGGAAAAAATCAGGCAAAGAATCAGGAGAGAAAACCAAACAATATGACAAGTCAACCAGCGAAACAGAACGACCGAAAGCCGCAAGGGAACAGTCAGCAACGTCCCCAAAATCAAAACCGCCCACAAGGCCAACGTCCGCAGCAAAAGGCACCCAACCAATCCAGTGCACCTGCACCCGCAACAGGGGCGCGCACAGGCGACGAGTTCGAAGACAAGGTAAAACTTCCGTCTAACGTCGGACTGGAGAAGCGCGAAAAAATCAAAAAGGCTCCGCCGACCAAAAAGACGTTTGAAGACAGCAAGAAAAACACGTCTTTCCGTGGCGGCGGCAACCGCAACCACAACAATCGCCGCAACAACAACCGCGGACATCAGCCACAGCCTCGTCCGGTATTGGAACCACCGACAAAAATTACCTTCACGGAAACGCTGACGGTAAATGAACTGGCCGTCAAACTTCGCCGCGAACCGGCGGAAGTCATCAAAAAGCTGTTCAACCTGGGTATTATGGCTACGATCAATCAATACCTGGAGCGCGAGGCGATCGAACTGATCTGCGCGGAGTACAACGTCGAGGTTGAAGAAAAAATCATCATTGACGAAACCAATTTCGAAACACTGGAAGAAGTCGACGATCCAGACAAATTGGTTGAGCGCCCGCCAGTCGTAACGATCATGGGTCACGTTGACCACGGGAAAACCACGCTGTTGGACGCCATCCGCTCCACCAATGTCGTAGCAGGGGAAGCAGGGGGCATCACCCAGCACATCGGTGCTTATCAGGTAGAGACCAAAGGCAAGAAGATCACTTTCCTGGACACTCCTGGTCACGCTGCCTTTACGACGATGCGCGCTCGCGGTGCGCAAATAACCGACATCACTATTCTGGTAGTCGCCGCAGATGACGGCGTGATGCCGCAGACGATCGAGGCGATCAGCCATGCCAAAGCGGCTGGCGTGCCGATCATCGTCGCTGTCAACAAGGTAGACAAACCGGAAGCCAACATCGATCGCATCAAGCAAGAGCTGACAGAGTACGAACTGGTCTCCGAGGAATGGGGCGGCGACACGATTTTCTGCCCGATTTCGGCAAAACAGCGTACAGGTATCGAAGAGTTGCTCGAGTACATCCTGCTCGTAGCGGAAGTGCAGGAGTTGAAGGCCAACCCTGAGAAACGGGCACGTGGTACGGTTGTCGAGGCCGAGCTGGACAAAGGCCGCGGTCCGGTTGCGACCATCCTCGTACAGCACGGTACGCTTCGTGTCGGTGATCCGATCGTCGTCGGTTCCGCCTATGGCCGCGTCCGCGCGATGGTAAACGACAAGGGCCGCCGCCTGAAAGAAGCAGGTCCTTCCACACCGGTTGAGATCACAGGGCTCAACGATGTGCCGCAGGCAGGCGATCCGTTCATCGTCTTCGAAGACGAGAAAAAAGCGCGTGCGATCGGGGAAGCGCGTGCCGCCAAGCAGCGCGAGTCCGAGCGCAGAGGCAATGCCCGCGTATCGCTTGACGATCTGTTCCAGCAAATCCAGGAAGGCGATGTAAAAGAGCTGAACCTGATTGTCAAGGCAGACGTTCAAGGTTCCGTGGAAGCACTGCGCGGCGCACTGGAAAAAATCGACGTCAACGGTACACGTGTGAAGATCATCCACACTGGCGTAGGGGCGATTACCGAGTCCGACGTCACCCTGGCGAATGCTTCCAATGCGATCATTATCGGCTTCAACGTGCGTCCGGAGCCAAATGCCCGCAATATGGCTGAGCAGGAGAAGATCGACATTCGCCTGCACCGCGTCATTTACACCGTAATCGAAGAGATCGAGCAAGCACTGAAAGGCATGCTGGATCCTGTCTATAAAGAAAACATCATCGGCCAGGCAGAAATTCGCGAGGTGTTCAAAGTATCCAAGATCGGAAACATCGCGGGCTGCTATGTAACCGAAGGAAAACTGAGCCGCGATGCCGGTGCTCGCCTGATTCGCGAAGGGATCGTCATCTACGAAGGCAAGCTGGACACACTCAAGCGCTTCAAGGATGACGCCAAAGATGTCGCTGCCGGCTACGAGTGCGGTCTGACCCTGGAACGCTTCCAGGACATCAAGGTGGGCGACGTGATCGAAGCCTTCGTAATGGTTGAAGTGAAACAATAATGGTAGCAGGTGCGCGGATTGAGCTGTTTTTGCCCGCATGCCAAAATTTGAAAGAGAAACGGGCCATCGTCAAAAGCATCATTGGCAAGCTGCGGAGCAGATTCAATCTCTCCGTGGCAGAGGTGGCTTATCAGGAGCAGTGGCAGCGAACCGTCATCGGGATCGCTGCCGTTGCTAATGAGATCTCTTTTTTGCAAAACGAGCTGCAAGCTGCCATCCGTCTGGTGGAAATCCAACCCGGTGTGGAGTTGATCCACGCAGAGACGGAATACTACGAGTAGGAAGGCTGACGGAGGTGAGAGAACAATGAACAAAACAAGAATGAGCCGCGTAGGGGAAGAGATCAAGAAAGAACTGAGCGTACTGTTGCAGCGTGGTTTAAAGGACCCGCGCATCGGCTTTGTCACCGTAACAGATGTCGAAGTAACGAGCGACCTGCAGTTGGCGAAAGTGTACGTGAGCATCTTTGGCAGTGAGGAAGAGCGCAGTGCATCATTGGCCGGATTGCAAAAGGCAAAGGGGTATTTGCGGACGGAAATTGGCAAGCGCGTAAAGCTGCGCCACATTCCCGACTTTGTCTTTAAACTGGATGAATCCATCACATACGGCAGCAAAATCGAGAACATCCTGCGGGAAATCTCCAGCGAAGGAGACAAAACCGATGATCGATAAGAATGGGGTAATGGAAGCGGCACGGTTCATGGCTGAACACGACCGCTTCCTCGTACTGTCACACGTCAATCCGGATGGAGATGCGACGGGTTCAGCCCTGGCCGTCGCATTGATGCTGGAACAGCTGGGAAAATCATACATAGTGGCAAACGAAGGGGAGACACCGGAAAAGTTCTCCTTTTTGCCGCGTTTCGACCGGCTGCGCGACCTTGCGCGGGAGCCGTTGGAAGAAACCTTTGAAGCGGTCATTGCCGTAGACTGTGCCGACCGCTCGCGAATGGGACAGGTTGCCCCATACTTTGCGCCACAAGCCGCAGTGCTCAATATCGACCACCACCCGACCAACGACCTGTTCGGCACGATCAACCTGATCCGGACAGATGCAGCGGCGACGGCGGAAATTTTGTTCGAGCTTGCGGAGGCGGCGGGAATCGCCTTTACCCAGGAGCTCGCCTTGTGCATCTACACAGGCTTGTTGACAGACACAGGAGGTTTTCGCTACTCGAACACTTCCCCGCGCGTGCTGGAAATCGCCTCCAAGCTGCTTTCGTTTGGCGTAAGCCCTGGAGAGGTCGCAGAGCGCTGCCTGGAGGAAATCACATACGCCCATGTCAAAATTCTCCGTCGCGCCTTGCAGACATTGACGCTGTCCCACGATGGCCAGATCGCTTCGATTACCGTCGTGCCGGAGGATTTTGCCGAAGCCGGAGCTGAGCGCGAGGACGCTGGTGGATTGGTGAACTACTGCCGCAATATCGAAGGCGTCGAAGTAGGAATCTCATTCGTCGAAGCAGAGAAAGGGATCGTCAAAGTGAGCATGCGCGCTCGCGACCGTGTGGACGTCTCGGCAATTGCCAAAGAGCTGGGCGGCGGCGGTCATGCCAAAGCGGCAGGTTGTACCATGCGCGGCGAGATGAGCGCGGTGCAAGAGCAAGTATTCCGAACAGTGGAGCGGGCTTTGGGGAGTGAACAGCAATGAGTAATGTGAACGGCGTTCTCGTCGTCGACAAGCCGGCGGGTATGACCTCGCATGATTGCGTCGCCCGGATTCGCCGCTTGTTCAAGACGAAAAAGGCAGGGCATACGGGAACGCTCGATCCGGAAGTAACCGGCGTGCTTCCCATTTGCCTCGGCCACGGCACCCGCCTTGTAGAGTATTTGCAGGAGCTGCCCAAGAGCTATGACGTCGTGATGCGGATCGGCTATGCGACGACTACCGAGGATGCGACCGGAGACGTAGTCGAGCGAAAAGACGTAGAGCCAGGAGCAATCACGGAAGAGCGCGTGAGGGAAGCATTCGCTTCGTTTGTCGGCGAGATTGAACAAGTCCCGCCGATGTATTCGGCCGTCAAGGTGAACGGAAAGCGGCTGTACGAATTGGCCCGGGAAGGTGTTGTCATTGAAAGGCAGAGCCGCCGGGTGACGATCTACGAACTGGCGCTCGTAAGCATCTCCTTTGAGGAGCAGATGGTGGATGTTCGTTTCACCTGCACTTGTTCAAAAGGCACCTACATGCGGACGTTATGTGTTGACCTGGGGCAAGCGCTGGGGTATCCTGCCCATATGAAGCTGCTTCGGCGGACGAAAAGCGGCCCATTTAC
This sequence comes from Brevibacillus sp. TJ4, assembly GCF_044627595.2. NCBI lineage: Bacteria > Bacillati > Bacillota > Bacilli > Caryophanales > Paenibacillaceae > Brevibacillus > Brevibacillus sp. TJ4. The sequence continues at coordinate 1,828,806 of NZ_CP185865.1, forward strand.
CGAACAGGATGCCATCCCGCTGGAACAACTCGAAGAACGGGCGGCACATGGCAACGATCTTGCTCCATTGCTCCTGTCCATTGAAGAAGCAGTCTCCTTTTTGCCGTCCTATCAGGTAAAAGAGGAGCGGGTCAAGGCTGTGCAGAACGGTCTGCCCACTGCACTGCCAGGAGTGGACCTGCAGGAAGGGAGCCTGGTTTGCCTGTTTTCGGGCGAGCGGTTACTCGGTATCCATCGCGTATACCGAGGTGACAAAGGGCTCTTCGCCAAAGCAGAAAAAGTCTTTCCTTCCGAGGTGTAGCTGTGAAGACGATTTCCTTGCATTACCCACTTCCAGAAGAAGTAGTGCACGCTTCTCCCGGCGTGATTGCTTTGGGCTATTTCGACGGTGTCCACCTCGGACATCGACGGGTCATCCAGAAGGCGATAGACATCGCCAAAGCAAACGGCTGGCAAAGCACGGTTTTGACCTTTGATCCCCATCCCCGCGAGGTATTGGGGAAGAGCGGTTATACCCGTTATCTGACTCCGCTTGCCGACAAGCTGGAACAGTTTGAAAAATTGGGTGTGGACATTACCTATGTGATGAAGTTCGATATTTCCCTCGCTGCTGTCTACCCGGAGGATTTCGTGGAAGAATGTCTGTTGCCCCTCTCCTGCCGCCATGTGGTCGTCGGCTTTGACTACACGTTTGGCCACCGTGGCATGGGAACGGCTGCCACCTTGCAAGAGTTGAGCAAAGGACGTTATGAGGTAGACGTGATCGGTCCGGTAAACCGGCTCGGCGAAAAAGTAAGCAGCACGATTATCCGCGAGTACCTGCTCAATGGCGATGTGGAACAGACGCAACAGCTTCTCGGACGGTCATACAAGGTCAGAGGCACTGTCGTCCACGGCGACAAACGTGGCAGGACGATCGGCTTTCCGACGGCAAACATCTCCGTGTCAGCACCGTATTTGATCGGCAAAAACGGCGTGTACGGCGTGCGCTTCAAGGTCGATCAGGCTGTCTATCACGGTGTGATGAACGTAGGGATCAAGCCTACCTTTGAACTGGAGAAAAAAGAGAAGTCGCTGGAAGTACACCTGTTTGACTTCTCCGATGAGATATATGGCAAAGAAGTTGAAGTCGAATTTCTTTTCTACCTCCGGGAAGAGCAGAAATTCGCCGGCGTCGATGCGCTGATCGCCCAAATTCAAAAAGATGTGCAAACGGCGAAACAGCGATTTGCGAGAATCTAGCAATGCCCCCACTTTTCATTTTGCTTTTTGCAGGTGGGTATGCTATAATCCATACTGTTGTACAGAAACCGTAGCTTGGCTGTCCGATTGCTCACCGACGGCAGACTCGGCTAACGGGATATAAAATGAGGAGGTGAGTCACGATGGCATTGACTCAAGAGCGTAAAACGCAACTGATTCAAGAGTTCCGTACGCATGAGAACGACACCGGTTCGCCGGAAGTACAAATCGCTATCCTGACCGAAAACATCAACAACCTGAACGATCATTTGCGCACGCACAAGAAGGATCATCACAGCCGTCGCGGTTTGTTGAAGATGGTAGGTCAACGTCGTAACCTGTTGACATACTTGAGAGAAACTGACGTGCAGCGTTATCGTTCTCTTGTAGACCGTCTGGGTCTGCGTCGCTAATCAGCGTCTTGTAAAAAGCGGGTTTTATCCCGCTTTTTCTAATACCCACAAAAGGGAGTCACCCTTCGCCCATTTAATTTTAAACAGGGCAGGAAATAATACATATAAGTAGAAAACAAAGTGTAGAATGCACATTGTCGATAAGGAGGACTGCTAGCAACATGGAGCAACAATACCGTACATATGAATACGAACTGGCAGGCCGAAAACTGACGCTTGAGTTTGGCAAAATGGCGAAACAAGCGCAGGGATCGGTGTTGGTTCGGTACGGAGATACGGCAATCCTGTCTGCAGTGACGGTCTCGAAGGAAGCAAAAGCACTTGATTTCTTCCCGCTTACCGTAAACTATGAGGAGCGACTCTACGCAGTCGGGAAAATTCCCGGCGGCTTTATCAAAAGAGAGGGACGTCCAAGCGAAAAAGCAATTCTTGCCAGCCGCTTGATTGACCGCCCGGTTCGTCCTCTGTTCGCAGAAGGCTTTCGTAACGAAGTACAGATCGTCAATACCGTGCTTTCCGTAGATCAGGATTGCTCACCGGAAATTGCCGCGATGATCGGAACGTCCGCTGCTTTGAGCGTATCGGAAATTCCGTTCCAGGGGCCGATTGCCGGCGTAATCGTTGGCCGGGTAGATGGAAAGTTCATCATCAACCCGACAGTGGCTCAAGCGGAAAAAAGCGATATTCATCTGGTCGTAGCCGGTACGCACAAAGCGATCAACATGGTGGAAGCAGGGGCCGATCAGGTGCCTGAAGAAGTCATGCTGGAAGCGATTATGACCGGACACGATGAGATCAAGCGACTGATTGAATTCCAGAACCAGATCGTCGCCGAGATCGGCAAGGAAAAAATGCAGGTCGTCCTGCATGAAGTAGATCCGACTGTAGACCAGGCTGTTCGCGAGTATGCCGAAGCGCGGCTGAAAGAAGCGATTCGCATCGAAGAAAAGCAAGCTCGTTACGATGCCATTGACGCGATCAAGGCAGAGACGAAGGAGCATTTTGCGGCACTGGATGCGGAAAGCTACGCACAGCAGGAAAAAATGATCGACGAAGTGCTGGGCAACATCGTCAAGGATGAGGTCCGCCGTCTGATTACAGAGGAAAAAATCCGCCCGGATGGACGGGCTTTGAACGAAATCCGCCCGCTCTCCAGCGAAGTTGGCATCTTGGCTCGTACGCACGGGTCTGCGATGTTTACGCGCGGACAGACACAGGCGTTGAGCGTGTGCACACTCGGTCCGCTCGGAGACGTGCAAATTCTCGACGGACTTGGTCTGGAAGAGTCCAAGCGTTTCATGCACCACTACAACTTCCCACCGTACAGCGTGGGTGAGGCGCGTCCGCTGCGACCGCCAGGCAGACGTGAGATTGGCCACGGGGCGTTGGGTGAACGTGCGATTGAACCGATTATTCCGAGCGAAGTCGACTTCCCGTATACGATTCGTCTCGTCTCTGAAGTCATCGAGTCTAACGGTTCCACTTCCCAGGCATCCATTTGCGCCAGCGTACTGGCTTTGATGGACGCAGGGGTTCCGATCAAGGCTCCGGTCGCAGGGATTGCCATGGGTCTGATTATGAGCAAAGACGAGAAGAGCTTCTCGATTTTGACCGACATCCAGGGCATGGAAGACCACCTGGGCGACATGGACTTCAAGGTAGCAGGTACGGAAAAAGGCGTAACCGCCATCCAGATGGACATCAAGATTGCCGGAATCAACCGGGAAGTGCTGGAGCTGGCACTGGAGCAAGCGCGCGAGGGACGCATGCAAATCCTCAAGCACATGCTCGGCACCTTGTCCGAGCCGCGCAACGAACTGTCTCCATTTGCACCGAAGATCATGACCATGACGATCAACCCGGACAAGATTCGCGATGTCATCGGACCACAAGGCCGCGTAATCAACAAGATCATCGAGGAAACCGGCGTGAAGATCGACATCGAACAAGATGGACGCGTCTTTATCGCATCGGTTGACCAGCAGGCAAACCTGCGCGCCAAGCAGATCATCGAAGATCTCGTGCGTGAAGTTGCAGTTGGACAAACCTACCTCGGTACCGTGAAACGCGTCGAGAAGTACGGCGCATTTATCGAATTGTTCGCTGGCAAGGAAGGACTGTGCCATATTTCCCAACTGGCGGAAGAGCGTGTGGCGAAGACGGAAGACGTCGTCTCCATCGGGGATAAGATTGAAGTGAAAGTAACGGAAATCGACGACCAAGGACGAATCAATCTCTCCCGTAAAGCGGTGCTCAAGGAAAAAGCAGCAGCACAGCAAACCGCTCCTGCAAAAGCCGAATAAACGACAGACAAAAGGCTTCGTCACGCGAAGAAAGCTTCGTGTTACAGAAGCTTTTTTCTTTTTGCCTGTAGTCGTCCTAAGTGTTCCCCTCCTTTCATAAATTGGACAAAGAAGGACTTGTTCGAGTGCGTAAGGAGGCTGGAGGTACATGAAAACGGGCAGGAGAAGGCTGTTGTTTGCCATATGCTGTGCGGTTTTGTTCGTCTTTGTCACCAATTGGAAGCCGGTGACACACTATGTAAACACCGTAAAAAACAAGGAAGCGCTACCGGTCGCAGTCCCGTTGGGTGAGCGGGATGAGTGGCTGGCGCAAATTGAAAAATGGAGAGCAGAGAAGGAGGAGCAGCCGATCAACGCCAAGCTGGACAGGGTCTGGAAAGCCGTGCCTGGCTACAATGGACTCGAGGTGGACATCGAGGCCACGCTGGCGAAGATGAAGGCGGCGAAAACGCCGGGGCCGGAGCATCTCGTCATGCGGGAAGTGCCTCCTGCCGTTGCGCTAGAAGAGTTGGGGGCGCATCCGATCTATCGGGGAAACCCGAAAAAGCCGGCCATTTCCTTTATGGTCAATGTCGCCTGGGGCAACGAATATCTGGATTCCATGCTGGACACCTTTGACAAGCATCAGGTGAAGACGACGTTCTTTCTCGACGGCTCGTGGGTCAAACGAAATCCGGAAGAAGCGAAAAAAATCGTCCAGCGCGGCCATGAGCTGGGCAATCACGCCTATTCCCACCCGGACATGAAGCACCTCGGGGTAGAGCGCATCCACCAGGAAATCAGCCGCACGCAAGCGATCATCGAGCAGACGACGGGAGTCAAGCCAGCGCTGTTTGCGCCCCCATCCGGCTCATTTAGCCAACGCGTCGTGGACATCGCCCATTCCTCGTACGGCATGAAAACGATCCTGTGGACAGCCGATACGGTGGACTGGATGAAGCCGCCGCCAGAGAAAGTGATCGCCAAAATCAGCAAGCTGATGGATAATGGTGTGCTTGTATTGATGCACCCGACCGCGGCATCGGAGAAGAGCCTCGACCAATTGCTGACCCTCGCCAAACAAAAAGGTCTGGTCCCCACTACTGTCTCTCAGGTCATCTCCAGCAGCAGACTTCCCTAGCATCCGTTTGTTGTGGTGCAACATGAAGTTTGCTATAGTTAATCGTGTCTAATGACTTCCCCTGCGCAGAGAGAAAGAGTAGGGCACCAAGGAGGATCTTTGTGATACAACGACATACGTGTGAAAACGGTCTGAGAATCGTCACGGAAAAAATTCCGTCCGTTCGTTCCGTGGCGATCGGCATATGGGTAGGGACCGGTTCCAAATATGAAAATGAACAAAACAACGGGATCTCCCATTTTCTCGAACACATGTTTTTCAAAGGGACGCAAACGCGGTCTGCCAAGGAAATTGCAGAAACATTTGATGAAATCGGCGGCAATGTGAATGCGTTTACCTCGAAGGAGTACACTTGTTACTACGCGAGAGTGCTGGACCAGCACGCACCGATTGCTCTCGACGTGCTTTCCGATATGTTTTTCAACTCCGTCTTTGACAGCGGCGAGCTGGAGAAAGAGAAAAACGTCGTCATCGAAGAAATCGGCATGTACGATGATACACCAGACGATCTCGTCCACGATTTGATTGCGCGTGCCAGCTACGGCGACCATCCGCTGGGCTACTCCATTTTGGGAACAGAAGACGTGCTGCGCAGCCTCAAGCGTGACGATTTGCTGCAGTATATTGAGCAGCGCTACCTTCCAGTCAATACTGTCATTTCCGTGGCGGGCAACTTCGACGACGCGCTGACTGAGGAGATCAAAAAACGCTTTTCGGCTTATCCGAGCACGCGTCAGGATACGGTCGTGCAAGCGCCCGCTTTTCTCGCAGGAAGCATCGCCCACCAGAAAACGACTGAACAGGCCCACATCTGCTTCTCTCTGCCCGGATTGCCTGTAGGACACGAAGATTCCTACTCGCTCACGCTGCTCAACAACGTACTCGGTGGCAGCATGAGCTCGCGGCTCTTCCAGGAGATTCGCGAGGAACGCGGGCTTGCCTACTCGGTGTACTCCTATCACTCCGCATACAAGGAGACAGGGACGTTCACGATCTATACAGGAACGGCGCCTGAGCAAGTCAGCCAAGTGTTTGACATCGTCTCCAACCTGCTGCGCGATGTCGCGGATAACGGCATTACCGACAAAGAGCTGAACAAAGGCAAGGAGCAGTTGAAGGGAAGCCTGATGCTGAGCCTGGAGAGCACCAGCAGCCGCATGAGCCGCCTGGGAAAAAATGAATTGCTGCTCAAACGCCACCTCAGCCTTGATGAAGTCATTTCCAAGATCGACAGCGTCAGCCACGAGTCGGTACGGGCAGTCGCACAGCAGCTTTTCCGCCAGAAGCTGGCCCTGGCGATGGTCAGTCCGCTGGAGAGCTTTCCCGCAAACGTAAAGAACGACATCTTGCTGTAATCGAGCGGCAAGACCAAAAACCCGGCATAGGCCGGGTTTTTTTGCGTATATCAACAGTAAACCAAACGGACAGGGAGTGGTACGGATGCGTTTGAGCCAACTGGGCGGAAAAGAGATCATCGGACTGGATACGGGAGAACGGATGGGCGTGATCGGGGATTCCGATCTGGTCATCAATCCCGAAACGGGGCAGATCGAGTCCATTATTTTGCCGGCGGGCGGATTTTTCGGCTTGGGGAAAAAACGGGAGGACATCGTGATCCCGTGGAGCGCCATCGTGAAAATCGGATCGGACATGGTCATCATCCAGGTGCATCAGCGGCAGGAACAAGCTCCGCAAACGTAACCGGTAGTGTCACCTAACAATCTGTCAGCGAATAGATTGGGGTTAGAACGCTGTGTTGTTTATCCTGTTTTGTATGTGAAAAAACTTTTGCCTTTCGTTTGTTTAATGCAGTAAAATGTGTGGAAAGGGGAACGCAGCATGCTAACGGGCATACATGTTGCCTTTATTGGCGGAGACGCGCGTCAGTTGGAAGTTGTCAAACGCTGCATACAACTTGACGCGACCGTTACGTTAATCGGCTTCGATAACCTGGAAAGCAATTTTACAGGGGCAACGAAGAGACCATTAACATGCGATGTGTTGAAAGACGCGGATGCCCTCATCCTGCCCATTGTTGGTACAGATGACAATGGTTTCGTGGAAAGCATCTTTTGCTCCAAGCAGCTTCAACTGCAAGTGGAGCACATTGCCTGCTTGAAGAAACATTGTGTTGTCTATACAGGAATGGCCAAACCTTACCTGCGCACCTTGACGTCTGCTGAGCAGATTTCGCTGGTAGAGTTGCTGGATCGTGACGACGTAGCCATATACAACTCCATCCCGACAGCGGAGGGAGCCTTGATGATGGCGATTCAACATACAGATATCACGATTCACGGATCGCAATCCATCGTGTTGGGACTGGGCCGTACAGGTCTTTCTATGGCTCGTGTCCTTCATGCCCTGGGAGCGCGCGTGAGAGTAGGGGCAAGGCGTCAGGAACACTTGGCGCGCATTTATGAGATGGGATTGACTCCCTTCCATATTAGCGAAATAAGGCAACAAGTGACGAATGCGGATTTCATTTTTAATACCATACCATCACTCGTGCTGACGGCAGAAGTAATCGCGCAGATGCCGCAGACAGCGTTTATACTTGATCTCGCCTCCAAACCAGGGGGCACAGATTTCCGCTATGCACAGAGACGAGGGATTAAGGCACTTCTCGCACCCGGACTTCCTGGCATTGTCGCACCCAAATCGGCAGGACAAATTTTGGCTCAAACATTGTCCCGTCTCATCGCGGAGCAAACGATATCCAGGGGGAATCAGCATGGGTAAACTGCAGGGAAAAACCATTGGATTCGGTTTGTCTGGATCCCACTGCACGCTGGAGGAGACGATGCCGCAAATCCAGCGTTTTATCGATGAAGGCGCACGCGTGATACCGATTGTCTCGCAGACAATTATGACGACTGACACCAGATTCGGGACATCGGCAAGCTGGCAGGAGCAGATCAAGCAGATCACTGGCGAGGAGTTGATCTCCACAATCCCCGAGGCGGAGCCGTTGGGGCCATCGAAGCTGCTGGACGCGATGCTGATTGCTCCGTGCACAGGCAGTACAACCAGCAGGCTTGCCAATGCGATTACGGACAGCCCTGTGCTGATGGCAGCGAAGGCGACGATGCGCAACTTGCGCCCGGTCGTGATCGCCATTTCCACGAATGATGGTTTGGGATTGAATGCTGCCAATATTGCTAAGCTTTTGGCAGCGAAAAACATTTACTTCGTCCCGTTTGGCCAGGACGCTCCTGACAAAAAGCCCAATTCTCTCGTCGCGCGCATGGATCTTTTAATAGAGACGTGCGTGGCAGCTTTGGAGGGAAAGCAATTGCAACCCTTGCTCATCGAGCGATTTAACTATTAAAATAGCTAGAGAAAAAAATACGATACCCGTTATTGGCGAGTAGGAGGAGAGTAAGAGATGGCGAACCAACAGATGTATACGGTAGCGGTAGTTGGCGCGACTGGCGCTGTGGGACAGCAAATGATCAAAATTTTGGAAGAGCGCAACTTCCCGGTGAAACAATTGAAGCTGCTTGCTTCTGGCCGTTCTGCAGGCAAAACCGTACTGTTTAAGGGAGCAGAGGTCGTGATTGAGGAGGCAACTCCGGACAGTTTTTCCGGTGTCGATTTTGCCCTTTTCAGCGCAGGCGGCAGTGTCAGCAAGGAGCTGGCGCATCATGCTGTCCGACACGGCGCAGTGGTGATCGACAATACGAGTGCGTTTCGGATGGACCCAGAGGTTCCGCTGGTCGTTCCGGAAGTAAACATGGATGCTGCGCTCGCCCACAAGGGGATCATTGCCAACCCGAACTGCTCTACGATTCAGATGGTAGCCGCTCTGAAACCTTTGTACGACCGCTACGGAATCGATCGCATCATCGTCTCGACCTATCAGGCTGTATCAGGTGCCGGTCAATCGGCAATCAACGAACTGATGGATCAAAGTCGCGAGGTGTTGGATGGCAAGGAGCCTACCTGCAACGTACTGCCGGTAAGCAAACTCCCCGTCCATCACCAGATTGCGTTTAATGCCATTCCGCAAATCGACGTGTTCACGGACAATGGCTTTACGTACGAAGAGATGAAAATGATCAACGAAACGAAAAAAATCTTCGCAGATGACCAGGTACTGGTTTCTGCTACTTGCGTCCGTATTCCGGTCGTCTACGGGCACAGCGAGTCTGTATATGTAGAGCTGAAAGACGACTACGATCTCGGCGAAGTAAAAGCGCTCTTGGAAAAAGCGCCAGGCGTTGTGCTGGTAGACGTTCCAGAAGAGCAAAAATACCCGCTGGCTACGGACGCGACAGGAAAGCTGGAGGTCTTTGTCGGGCGGGTACGGCGTGACCTCCATCATCCCCGCGGCTTGCACATGTGGATCGTTTCCGACAACCTGTTGAAAGGTGCTGCCTGGAACACTGTGCAAATCGCGGAAGAACTCATCAAAGCTCGAGCATAGGGGAGAGGTTCATTGAAGATTCTCGTCCAGAAATTCGGCGGTTCTTCCTTAACGACGGAAGATTGCCGGATGCGGGCAATCTACCATATTGAAAAGGCGCTCGACGAGGACTATTCCCTCGTCGTCGTCGTCTCGGCGATGGGACGCAAAGGCGATCCTTACGCTACGGACACCCTGTTGCAACTGATCCGGGACAACGGAAACCATTTACCAAACAGAGAAACCGATATGCTGATGCATACCGGAGAGATTATATCCGCCAGCGTGATGTGCAGCATGCTGCACGCGCGCGGGATTCAAGCTACAGTATTAACCGGTGGTCAGGCAAATATCGTCACCAGCGATGACTTCACCAATGCCCAGATTGTATCGATTGACCCTAGCCGTATTCACAGCGAATTGCAAAAGGGCAACGTGGTGATCGTGCCCGGTTTTCAGGGCAGGACAGCCGAATGGGAAATTACGACGCTGGGCCGAGGTGGAAGCGATACGACGGCGACCGCACTGGGAGTCGCGTTGAAGGCAGAAATGGTTGACATTTTTACTGACGTAAATGGCATTATGACGGCAGATCCGCGGATTGTCGAGGAAGCGCAGCCGCTTTCCGCGGTCACCTATACGGAGATTTGCAACATGGCCCACCTCGGTGCCAAAGTCATTCATCCCCGTGCAGTGGAAATTGCCATGCAGGCAAATGTGCCGATACGCGTCCGCTCCACGTTTTCGGACGACCCCGGGACACTTGTCACTACGATGGTGGAAGCAGATAAGATGGGCTATACCGTGCACGATCGCGTCGTCATGGGAATCGCCCACGTGCCCAACATAACGCAGATCAAGGTAGCAAACAAAGACGGTGAATATGATACGCAATTGCAGGTATTTAAGGCGATGGCGACAAACAATATCAGTGTGGATTTCATCAACGTGAACCCACTTGGCGTCGCCTATACCGTCCATGATGAACTGGGAGATAAAGCAGCGAAGCTGTTGCTGGAAATGGGCTACGAGCCGCAATTGCTCCCGCATTGTGCCAAGGTGTCGGTGATCGGAGCAGGAATGACCGGCGTTCCCGGTGTCATGGCACAAATCGTGGAGGCTTTGACACAGGCGGACATTCCAATTTTGCAGTCTGCTGATTCCCATACGACGATCTGGGTATTGGTGCATGAATCGGATATGGTGAGGGCAGTTCGTGCCCTGCACCAACAATTTCATCTACACTCTCACCAGTTGTAGACATCAGGGAAGAGCAGACCATCGGATTATGAACAGAGGAGATGGAGAGGCAGTGGCACGTTTTGGCCGACTGGTTACCGCAATGGTAACGCCATTTAACGAACAAAAGCAGATTGACTTTGAAAAAACGGAACGGCTGATTGATCATCTGCTGGCTACAGGCAGCGAAGGAATCGTAGTCAGCGGGACGACGGGAGAATCGCCGACTTTGTCCGGCGCCGAGAAGCTGGAGCTGTTCCGCCATGTGGTATCGTACGCCAAAGGCAAATGCCACATCATTGCCGGAACGGGCAGCAACAATACTGCGCAAAGCATCGAGTTCACCCAGGAAGTGCAAAAAATCGGCGTCGACGCCGTGATGCTGGTTTCGCCATACTACAGCCGTCCGTCGCAGGAAGGCCTGTACGCGCATTTCAAGGAAATCGCTACATCCACCGATCTGCCTGTCATGCTGTACAACGTACCAGGACGGACAGCGGTGAACATGAATGCGGAGACGACACTGCGCTTGGCTCAACTTCCCAACGTGGTGTGCACGAAGGAAGCGTCCGGCAATCTGGGGCAGATGGCGAGAATCATCGAACATGCGCCAGAAGGCTTTGAACTGTACAGTGGAGATGACGGATTGACGTTGCCGGTGCTCTCCATTGGCGGTGTCGGAGTTGTCAGCGTAGCGAGCCATGTCATCGGAACCGAGATGCAGGAGATGATCAATGCCTATTTCCAGGGAGATCATGCACGGGCTGCATCGCTGCATCGCAAACTGGTGCCGGTATTCGAAGGGCTGTTCGTATACCCGAGTCCTTGCCCGGTAAAAGAAGCGCTGAACCATCTCGGGATCGATGTGGGCGGTGTTCGCCTGCCTTTGATCGAACTGAACGACGAGGAAAAGACGTTTGTCCATTCCTTGCTGCAATTGTAATCGCAGGCGTTCTGCCGGCGAGAGCCATTCCCCGTGAATGGCTCTTTTTTCTTGTGTTCGCGATTTCACTTCGGGTATAATGAAACTAAGTGATTTGGGGCGGTTTTTTTGAGTGTAGGTGACAACTAAATATAGGAGGTTACATGTTTTGGCAAAGTCCAATCACTCTGTTCTCATTTTCGCCCTGGGCGGAGTAGGCGAAATTGGGAAGAATATGTACGTGGTACAGTGCGATGATGACATCGTGGTGATTGATGCTGGTTTGAAGTTCCCCGAAGAGGAAATGCTGGGGATTGATATGGTCATTCCGGACATCACATACCTCGAGGAGCATCGCGACAAGGTACGGGGAATCATCATTACGCACGGGCACGAGGACCATATTGGAGGACTTCCTTATGTACTCAAGCACCTGAATGTACCCGTTTATGCTACCAAGCTTACCCTTGGACTGATTGAAGCAAAGTTGAAAGAAGCGGGCATCCTAAACGAGACGAAGCGCGTTTTGATCAATAGTGAGTCTGAGATCGGACTGGGTCAGATGAAAGCGACCTTTTTCCGTGTCAACCACAGCATTCCTGACTGCGTCGGGGTTTGCCTGGAGACGCGAGAGGGCTACATCGTCCATACGGGAGACTTCAAATTCGATCAAACGCCAATCAACAACCAGACAGCCGATCTGGCGAAAATGGCGATGATTGGTGATCGTGGTGTGCTCTGTCTGCTTTCGGACAGTACCAATGCTGAGCGGCCTGGATTTACCGGTTCCGAGCGTTCCGTGGGAATCGCCATCAAGGATGTATTCAGCAAGGCTGAGGGACGTATCGTCGTCTCTACATTTGCATCCAATGTCCATCGCATCCAGCAAGTGCTCGACGCTGCCGTTCACTACAACCGAAAAGTGACGATCGTAGGTCGAAGCATGCAAAATGTGATCAACATCAGCCGTGATTTGGGGTATTTGTTTGTTCCGGACGGGCTGATTGTGGACAATGATGAAATCAACAAGCTGCCTGTTGAACAGGTAGTCATTTTGTCGACCGGAAGCCAAGGGGAGCCCATGTCGGCGCTCACGAGGATGGCCCGATCCGCCCATCGGAAAATTGACATCCTCGCTGGTGACACGGTTATCATCGCTGCTACACCGATTCCGGGGAATGAAAAATACGTAGCGCGAACGATTGATCAGCTTTCGCGCATCGGCGCTGAAGTAATCTACGGCGGCCACGGGCCAAACGGAACCGTCCACGTCTCCGGCCATGGTAGCCAAGAAGATTTGCGCCTGATGCTCAATCTGATGAAACCAAAGTTTTTTATCCCGATTCACGGGGAATACCGGATGCTGAAAAGCCATGCGCTGCTCGGCGAACAAGTGGGCGTCCCAGAGGAAAACATCTTCCTGATCGACAACGGCGATACGGTGGAAATCTCTGGCGGAAACGCTCGTTACGGGCCTAGAGTGCAGGCAGGCAATGTCTTGATTGACGGTCTGGGTGTCGGGGACGTAGGCAACATTGTCCTGCGCGACCGCAAATTACTTTCACAAGATGGAATACTGGTAGTTGTCGTTACACTCAGCAAACAAAACGGAACGATCTTGTCAGGCCCAGATATTATTTCACGCGGATTTGTGTATGTGCGCGAATCCGAGGAACTGCTGGACGAAGCAAATCGCATCGTGACCCAAACACTTATCAAATGCATGGAAGAAAATGTAAATGAATGGTCCTCCCTGAAAAACAATGTGAAGGAGGCGCTGGGGCGTTATTTGTACGAACAGACGCGCCGCCGCCCGATGATCCTTCCCATCATTATGGAGGTATAAGTACAAGCAGCCGAACGACGTGAGTGCGTTCGGCTGTTTTTTTTGCAGGACGCAGAGCGGGATTGATGCTTCCCTTACATCTTTTTGCAGCGGGCTATCCATACTAACAAAGGAAAGTGAGGGAGAAAAATGAATTCAAACCGCCAAAGTTCCAATTTCTTGAATCGGCCGCCTTTTTCCAATCCTGCACAAAACGAAACCAAGCAGGATCTTTTGTCCTCGCTTCAGGGACAGGACCCGCCTGCGGAGACACCCGCGCCTCCTGCAGAACCGGAAGCACCCCCCGCAGTACAGGACGATCAAAAGAAAAAGCTGCTCGATTCCATATCGCAGTTGGGGCAAACCAACGTCCCCCAACTGGAGAGCAACATCTATTGCATGAGCATTATCGGTCAGGTAGAAGGCCATATCCAACTGCCCCCGCAGAACAAGACAACCAAATACGAGCATCTTATCCCGCAACTGGTAGCAGCAGAACAAAACAAGAAGATTGAAGGCGTGCTTGTCGTCCTGAACACAGTCGGGGGAGACGTCGAGGCAGGTCTGGCGATTGCCGAAATGGTAGCGTCGCTGTCCAAGCCGGTCGTCACGCTGGTGCTCGGCGGCGGGCATAGCATCGGCGTGCCGATCGCTGTCGCAGGCAGCTACTCGTTTATTGCCGAGACGGCGACGATGACGATTCATCCGATCCGCCTGACAGGCTTGGTGATCAGCGTCCCGCAAACATTTGAGTACCTCGACAAAATGCAGGATCGCGTCGTCAGCTTTATCGCCCGCCACTCCAAGATCAGCGAAGAAAAGTTTCGCGAGCTGATGCTTCGCACAGGTGAGCTGACTCGGGACATCGGGACCAACGTCATCGGTGCCGATGCCGTGAAGTACGGTCTGATTGACGAAGTCGGCGGACTGGGAAAAGCCTTGCAAAAGCTGAATGAACTGATCGAAAAATCGCGGAATGGGGAGTCGGTGCTGCAGTGATTTTACACACCGTAATGCCGTTGGAAACCGTGATGGCCAATATGGAGCAGGTGGAGAAGCAGGAGTTGAAAGAAATCGCCTATGGTCATATGACGATGCTGATCGAGCAGACTGGTCCGTTCGAAGGCAGGATTGTCCGGATGATCAGTCCCGATCCGCAAGACTACTTGAATCCGGATTGTGCGCCTGGCACGATCGTGCGTTTTCTGCCGCAAGGGTTCGCGTAAGAAGTCCTGTATTTCTATGATTTTCCTGTGTTATACTAGTTGTGTACGAACAGCAGCCGAACAAAAAACGGCTGCCTTTTTACGATGGAGATGCAAGACTGTTCGTAACAGCCAAAAAGGAGGCGTGCCATTGAGTAGAAGAGGAAGAAAAAAGTCGAGCGCGGCATTCGCCTCTGTTTTGAAAATAGAGTTGCTGGGACTCGTCATTATTGTGTTGTCGTTGATCGGCTTGCTCGAGAGCGGATGGCTGGGGAGAAATGTCCTCGCCTTTCTCTTCCGCTTTATTGCAGGCTCATGGGACTTCACCATACCCGTCTTTCTGATCGGGATGGCACTCTACATGATGTTTACGCGAGAGCGTCCACGCCTGAGCTTTCGCATCGTCGGACTGTTCCTGATCGGGATTGCCGTCTGCACCTGGGACCATATGATGCTGTACAAGCTGATTACGGCGGACGGAAAATTCGCCGAGCAGAGCATCATTCGCGTCACCTGGGACAGACTGTTGCTTGATCACAGCCAAGCCGTTTCGACCACCGGTGTAGGTGGCGGGATGCTCGGTGCGCTCGTTTTCGCCATTTGCTACAGTCTGGTCGGGATGATCGGCACCGGCATCGTCATTGTCTTTTTGTTTTTGGCAGGTTTGATGTTCCTGTTCAACCTCTCGTACGTCGACATCGTGCTGTTCCTGCGCAACAAGGTCGGTGCGCTCTACGGCAAAGCGAAGGAAACGGTGAAGGAATCGATCCAGTTGATGCAGGAGGAAAGCGCAAAACGAAAGCAGGAAGCGCAAAAGGCAAAAGAAGAGCGCGCAGCCCAAAAACAGGCGCAGGCAGCAGCGGGTACACCTCCACAGGAGGCATGGCAATCCTCCGGCGAGGAAGCGCCAAGTCTGGAGCATGGAACCTTGGCTGCGGTCGAGCCGGAACCGCCGATACAACCGGTGATTCACGATTTTACCGAGCGCATTGCCGTTGCAGACGGCACGCCTGAAGCACGAATGGCAGGAGGCAATTCAGTCCAGCAAACAAGCCAGCAAGACACGCAGGAAATCACCTTTTCTCTCGAGGGCGAGGAAGAGATTTTTGGCACGCTCGAGCAGGAAGGGGAGCAGTTGTCCATTCCGTACGTACTGCCGAGCTTACATATGCTATCCCGCCCGAAAGCGCAAAGCTCGGGCAAGGGAGTCGACCACACATCCAACGCCACCAAGCTGGTGCAGACGCTGAAGAGCTTCGGGGTCAGCGCTACCGTCTCCGAGGTGCATCGCGGTCCTGCGGTGACGCGCTACGAAGTGCAGCCGGCAACTGGCGTCAAGGTGAGCCGGATCGTCAGCTTGACGGACGACCTCGCTCTCGCCCTGGCCGCCAAAGACATCCGGATTGAAGCGCCGATTCCCGGGAAGTCGGCGATCGGGATCGAAGTGCCCAACTCCGAGGTGGCAGTCGTCACGTTGCGCGAGGTGCTGGAATCGTCGCCATATCAGGATGCCCCGGGAAAACTGACGGTGGTTCTGGGACGGGACATTTCCGGTGAGCCGATCGTCGCAGACTTGACGAGAATGCCCCATTTGCTCGTAGCAGGCGCTACCGGGAGCGGAAAGTCGGTCTGCATCAACGGACTCATTATGAGCATCCTGTTCAAGGCCAAGCCGGAAGAAGTAAAGCTGATGATGATCGACCCGAAAATGGTAGAACTGAATGTGTACAACGGGATTCCGCACTTGCTTGCACCGGTGGTAACGGATCCGAAGCGGGCGTCCGTCGCACTGAAAAAAGTAGTGGCGGAGATGGAGCGCCGCTACAACCTGTTCGCCAAGACCGGCAGCCGCAATATCGAAATGTACAACGCGAATACGACAGATGCGCCGCTGCCCTACATCGTGGTCATCGTGGACGAGCTGGCCGATCTGATGATGGTCGCTCCCGGCGAAGTCGAGGACGCCATCTGCCGTCTGGCGCAAATGGCGCGCGCTTCCGGGATACACCTGATTATCGCCACCCAGCGTCCGTCCGTCGATGTCATCACCGGGGTAATCAAGGCGAATATTCCGTCCCGGATCGCGTTTGGCGTCTCCTCGATGGCCGACTCACGAACGATCCTGGACATGGGCGGAGCGGAGAAACTTTTGGGCAGAGGGGACATGCTCTTTTTGCCGATGGGAGCCTCGAAGCCCGTTCGGGTACAAGGCGCGTTTGTGTCCGACAAAGAGGTGGAGGATGTCGTCCACTTTGTAAAGGAACAGCAGGAAGCGCGCTACAACGAAGAGATGATCCCCGGCGAAGTCCAGGACGAGCAGCAGGCCGTGGTGGACGACGACTTGTACGACCAGGCGGTGCAAATCGTGGCCGAAGCACAGACAGCGTCAGCGTCTCTCTTGCAGCGGCGCTTGCGTGTCGGCTATACCCGGGCCGCCCGGCTGATCGACATGATGGAAGCCAACGGGATCGTCGGACCGTACGAAGGAAGCAAGCCGCGGGAGGTGCGCATCCCTAAGCCGAGCGCGGAAAGCAACATTTCATAAATTGCCCAGCCATTGGACTCGAGGGGTGTCGGAATGCCAGCTTTTGTAAGGAATCAGCGCAGAAAATATGGCTTGCAATCTTCGACGCCCCTGGGGTAAAATTCTTACGAGATTGAAGGAAATAGTTGTTATCCAGTACACGAACAAGAGGTCTGACGTCCTACCTGTTGGGATGGCTCGTGGACAGCAGGAGTGAATGGCTGATGAGCATCAAAGCGAATGTTCGGTCGCTATGTCTGTTGGTTATGGACAAAATAAAAAGCGATATCGAATCCGGACAACTGCGTCCAGGTGAACGGCTTCCATCCGAAGCGGCTCTATCCAAACAGTTAGGGGTTAGCAGAGCAACTCTTCGCGAGGCATTGCGCCTTTTGGAAGAAGAGAAAATCGTGATTCGCCGACACGGAGTTGGCACCTTTATCAATGCCAAACCTGTTTTCTCGGGAGGAATCGGGGAGCTTTTCAGCGTGACGGATGCGATTGAGCGTCAGGGCTACGCAGCCGGAACGAAAATATTGGGGACGTCGTACGCAGACGCAGCGGAAGAGGCGCGCAAGCATCTCTCGCTCAATTCCGGAGAAGGCGTGCTGGTGGTAGAACGTATCCGCACAGCAGACAGTTTGCCGGTGGTGTACTGTGTGGACCGGATTCCCGCTCACCTCGTTCCCGAAGGATACAACGCTGACGAAGAATCGATTTTCAATTGGCTGGAAAGCGTGACCGGCATACGAATCGCGTATGCAGTGGCACAGATTGAACCGATGGGCTATAATGAAAAGGTTTCTGCCTTGTTGCAATGCGACAAGTCTACACCACTTCTGCTGCTCAAGCAGATCCACTACGATGCGAGTGAACGTCCGGTCTTGTATTCCCATAATTATTTCAGGGCGGACAAATTTCACTTCCACGTCGTACGAAGACGGTTGTAACTGTGGGGGAAACCCCACGTTCACAATTTTTTACCATAAATTACAGGGGGTATTCTTAGATGAAAAAGGTTTTTTCCGCCCTTTCTGTGGCAACACTCAGCCTGTCGCTTGTGCTGGCAGGTTGCGGAACCACACAAGAGGCACCGCAAGGACAGGCAGGAGAGGGAGCAGGAGGAGAGACTCCGGCAGCTACAGCTAGAGTGGGTATGGTTACGGACGTTGGCGGCGTAAACGACAACTCCTTCAACCAAAGCGCCTGGGAAGGCCTGCAAGCTCTGCGCACTGAGTTGAACTTGCCAGAAGCAAACGTAAACTATCTGCAATCGACCAGTGATGCGGACTACGTTCCTAACCTGAACCAATTTGTCAAAGACAACTGGGATCTGACTTGGGGAATCGGCTTCCTGATGGGAGACCACCTGAAAAAAGTAGCGGATGAAAATCCAAATGCGAAACTGGCGATTATTGACGCAGAAGTAGATGCTCCAAACGTAGCGTCTGTTTTGTTCAAAGAGCATGAAGGTGCTTTCCTCGCGGGTGTAGTTGCTGCGAAAATGAGCCAGTCGAAAAAAGTAGGTTTTGTCGGTGGCGTTGAAATCCCGGTCATCAAGCGTTTTGAGCTTGGCTTTGAAGCAGGTGTAAAAGCCGTTGATCCGGAAGTGCAAGTAATCAAAATCTACACTGGCTTCTTCGACAAGCCAGACGAAGGTAAATCGGCTGCTGCACAAATCTACGGACAAGGCGCAGACATCATTTTCCACGCTGCTGGGCAAACTGGAGACGGTGTGTTCAACGAAGGAAAAGACCGCAAATCCAAAGGCGAAAACGTCTGGGTAATCGGTGTAGACAAAGACCAATCCCTGACTTTTGGCGACGACATCACGCTGACTTCCATGGTAAAACGCGTGGATGAAGCTGTACTCCGCGTTTCCAAGGATGCGATCGACGGCAACTTCCCTGGCGGCAGCATCGTATGGCTGGGTCTGGCTGAAGACGGCGTAGGATTGGCTGAAACTTCCTCCAAAAACGTACCGGAAGATGTATTGGCTTTGGTGGAAGAGTATAAGCAAAAAATCGTGAGCGGTGAAATCAACGTACCTGCTGAATAATACGTAGGTAGCTACGAAACGGACAAGGCTGGTTCGAGCAACCGGCCTTGTTCTTTACCTTCAAACAAGACCCACAAAAACGGGGGGAACGTGCTTGGATTCGGTAAAGAAAGTTGTTGAAATGCGAGGCATTACAAAGCGTTTTCCCGGTATTATCGCAAATGACAATATCTCATTGTCCGTGAGAAAAGGGGAAATTCACGCGCTTCTAGGTGAAAACGGCGCTGGCAAATCCACATTGATGAACATCTTGTTTGGTTTGTATCAACCAGATGAAGGCGAAATCCTGATCAACGAGAAGCAAGTCAAGATTACAAGTCCGAATGTGGCAAATGAGCTGGGCATCGGCATGGTGCATCAACATTTTATGTTAGTTGAAACTTTTACAGTGACTGAGAATATTATCTTAGGAAACGAACCGAAAAACGGGTTACAGATAGATATGAAAAAAGCAATTCGGGATGTGGAGGAGCTTTCTCAAAAATACGGATTGAAAGTAGACCCGAACGCAAAAATCGAACAAATCTCTGTCGGCATGCAACAGAGAGTAGAAATTTTGAAGACGCTGTACCGCGGTGCGGAAATTCTCATTTTCGACGAGCCGACCGCTGTTCTGACCCCGCAAGAGATCAACGAACTCATCGAGATCATGCATAACCTCGTAAAAGAAGGAAAAACAATTATCCTGATTACCCACAAGCTGAAAGAGATTATGGCTGTATGTGATGCCGTTACGATTATTCGTCGCGGCAAGGTGATCGACTCGCTGGAAGTGAAACATACAAATCCGGACGAGCTGGCCGCCAAAATGGTCGGTCGTGAAGTGAACTTCAGTGTGGACAAGAAGGAAGCACAGCCGAAAGAACCGATTCTCGTCGTCGAAAACGTAGTGGCAAAAGGAAATCGCGGGGTAAATGCGCTCAACGGGATCAATCTCGAGGTGCGGGCTGGCGAAATCCTTGGTATTGCTGGAGTCGACGGCAACGGGCAAAGTGAACTCGTCGAAGCGTTGACGGGCTTGCGCAAAATCAGCGAGGGCCGTATTCTGCTCAACGGCAAAGAGATCAGCAATCATACGCCCAGGGAGATTTCGGAATCGGGCTTGTCCCATATTCCAGAAGATCGCCACAAGCGCGGTCTCGTTCTCGACTTTACGATGAGCGAGAACATGGTGCTGGAAACGTATTTTCATCCCACCTTTTGCAAAAACGGGTTTCTCGATTACGGCGCGATAGACAAGCATGCCGCGAAGTTGATCGAGGAATTTGACGTACGAACACCAAGCATTCATACGCCTGCGAGAGCGCTTTCCGGCGGGAACCAGCAAAAGGCGATTATCGCTCGCGAAGTCAATAAAGACCCGGATTTGCTGATCGCGGCACAACCGACACGCGGTTTGGACGTAGGTGCAATCGAATTTATTCATCGTCGCCTTGTCGAGCAGCGCGACAAGGGAAAGGCTGTGCTCCTGCTATCGTTGGAGTTGGATGAGATTATCAATGTATCGGATCGCATCGCGGTGATTTACGAAGGAAAAATCGTGGGAATCGTGGATGCGAAATCGACGGGTGAACAAGAGCTGGGCCTGATGATGTCGGGAGGAAAACGAAAGCAAGGAGAAGGAAACGATGAATAGAGTCATTGCCGTCTTTACCAAAGAGTCGTTTCTCGTACCTGTCATTGCCATCCTCTTCGGGTTGCTGACGGGAGCCATTGTCATGCTTGTGGGTGGATTCAATCCTATTGCTGCCTACACAGCGCTGGTCCAAAAGGTGTTTGGGAACGCGTACAATATCGGGGAGACGATTCGTCAGATTACCCCGCTGATTTTTACCGGCTTGGCTGTCGCATTTGCTTTTCGGACAGGCCTGTTCAACATCGGTGCGGAAGGCCAATTCATCATGGGCATGGTCGCAGCTACCGTTGTCGGGGTGTCGATTGAGCTGCCGGCGATTATTCACGCGCCATTGGCTGTTCTAGCCGGTGCTGTGGTCGGCGGTCTGTGGGGCTCCGTCGCTGGATATTTAAAAGCAAAGCGCGGCGTCAACGAAGTCATTACCAGCATTATGATGAACTGGATTGCGCTCTATTTGGCGAACTGGATTATGAATGCGTTTTTCGTACCAAAAGGACAGCAGCGTTCGGAGATGATCCACGACTCCGCAAGTATTTCCCTGACATTGCTGTCTCAAATGTTCGACAATGCCCGCTTGCACTGGGGCACGATGATCGCACTTTTGGCGGCCGTGTTCTTTTACATCATCATGTGGAAGACGAAGACCGGATACGAGCTGCGAGCTGTCGGATTTAACCCGCATGCCTCGGAATACGCGGGCATGAACGTAAGCCGAAATGTCGTCAAAGCGATGTTTATCAGCGGACTGTTCGCGGGAATCGGCGGAGCCTGCGAAATTCTCGGCGTGTTCCACTACCAGGCGATTTTGACCTCACAGCCTGGATACGGGTTTGACGGTATCGCCGTTGCCCTGATTGGCGGAAATACTCCGGTTGGCGTAGTGCTGGCCGCGATCCTGTTCGGGATGCTCACCTTTGGCGGTGCCGGAATCCAGTTTAGCGCTGGAGTGCCCGTCGAACTGATTAGCGTAGTGATCGCCTCCGTCATTTTCTTCGTCGCTGCGCATGGTATCGTAAAGATCTTTTTGAAGCCGATTTTGAAGAAAAAGGAAGGTGGAAAGTGATGGGCTTTGTAGACATTTTCAGCAGTCTTGTTCATAATACCATCGTGTTTTCCACTGCCTTGATTTTTGCCGCCTTGGGCGGACTGTACTCCGAGCGCTCCGGCGTGATCAATATCGCATTGGAGGGAATGATGATCATCGGTGCCTTTACGGGTGCTGTGATGACGTTCTACTTCCAGGAGTCAGCCACCAGCCTGGCGCCGTGGATTGGCTTTATCGCTGCAGCGATCGCAGGAGCAATCTTCGCCCTGCCGCACGCAGTCGCATCTGTCACCTTCAAGGCAGACCAGACTGTGAGCGGGGTTGCACTCAACTTTTTGGCTGCAGGTCTGGCCGTCTATTTGACAAAAGTCATCTTTAACGGTGCCGGACAGACGACTACGCTGAGCAGCGTTTTCGGCAAGTGGGAAATCCCGCTTCTCGGCGATATTCCGTATATCGGATACGCGTTGTTTACTGCTTATCCGACCAGCTTCATCGCATTTTTGCTCGTGCTTTTGACCTGGTTTTTGCTGTTCAAGACCTCGTTTGGCCTGCGGCTGCGCTCCGTTGGTGAGCACCCGCGCGCTGCTGATACAGTCGGGATCAATGTCAAAAGAATGCGCTACACCGCCGTGATGATCAGCGGTGCGTTGGCTGCCATGGGCGGAGCTACGATTGCTCTGACCACGACGAGCAACTTCTCGCACAACACGATCTCCGGGCAAGGCTTTATCGCGATTGCCGCCTTGATTTTTGGGAAATGGCATCCAGCCGGAGCGATGGCAGCAGCGTTGTTCTTCGGCGTAGCGCAAGCGCTCAAAGGTTTGGTCCAAGTGTACGGATTGACCCAGTATGTACCGACGGAGTTTATCTTCATGCTTCCGTACGTCTTGACGATTTTGGTGATTGCAGGCTTTGTCGGCCGTTCCAGTGCACCTGCTGCTCTGGGCAAGCCGTATGAAACCGGCTCTCGCTAAAACGGCAAGAATGGTGCAAAATGGGGCATGCTAGAAAGAGCAATCCCTTTTTCAGGGAAAGGAGGCTCTTTCGATGTGGACATGTCCCTATTGCGGAGGAACGAACGGTATTCCGTTCCACGATGAACAGTTGGATGGTGTACTTTGTCTGGAGGCGGACTGTGGCCGCTTTGTCGACAACGAAGAACTGTACACGGATGCGATCCGTCAGTGGGACGACACTGATTTTTAATACGTATTGCGTGAAAAAAAGGGGCGGATAACGCTCCTTTTTTGCTTGTTGCCCTGTCCATTGGTTACAATAGGAGAGTAAGCAGAAGAGAAGGGAGAATGGAGCATGAGCACCCAACCTGGCGAGATTTCGTTTCAAAGCAACCAGATGAACGGGATAAATGTACATATTTTGCCAACCTCCAAGTTTAAAACGACGACGATCGTGACGATGATCGAGCAACCACTCTCCGAAGAGACGGTCACGAAGGCAGCACTGCTGGCCATGGTGATGAAGCGGGGGACAGCCCGGTTTCCGGAGACGAAAAAGCTGCGGGAGCATCTCGATTTTCTGTACGGCGCCATCTTTGATGTCGACGTGACGAAAAAAGGGGAGCGGCAGATTCTGCAAATCTATATGGAAGTTCCCAACGAAAAATACTTGTCCGAGAATACGCCGCTTTTGGAGCAGGCAATCCAGTTTGTCGGCGATATGCTGGTTCGCCCGTGCGTGGAAAACGGCTCCTTTTTGCCAAAATACGTCAACCAGGAAAAGGAGACATTGCGCAAGCGGATCGAGAGCTTGATCGATGACAAGATGAAGTACGCCAACCAGCGCGTTACCGAAGAAATGTGCAAGGGAGAGCCGTTCGCATTGCTCGCCCAGGGCAGACGCGAGGATTTGCCGGGAATTACTGGGGAGGATCTGTATCAGTACTTCCAGCAGATCACCACGTCCAACCCGATCAACATGTTTGTCGTAGGCGACGTCGAGGTCGAGCAAGTACGTGAGGCGATCACCAAGCACATCCCGTTGCCGGAGGGTCAGCGTGCGCGTATCCCGGTGACCGATCCGCGCAAGCAGGTGGAGAAGGAACGCGAAGTGATCGAGCGACTCGATGTCAGTCAGGCGAAGCTGAATATCGGCTGCCGTACGCAACTCAGCTACAAGGACGACGAGTATCCGGCTCTTTTGATGTACAACGGAATTCTCGGCGGCTTTCCGCACTCCAAGCTGTTTGTCAATGTGCGGGAGAAGGCCAGCCTCGCATACTATGCAGTATCGCGCCTGGAGAGCCACAAAGGGATTATGATGATCATGTCTGGTATCGACGTCAACAACTACAACCAGGCAGTGGAGATTATCAAGCAGCAGATGGAGGCGATGCGGCAGGGCCAGATCAGCGAAGAAGAATTCAGCCAAACCCGCGCAACCTTGACCAACCAGTACCGCGAACTGCTGGACAGCGCCCGGATGATGATCGAGTTTACGTACAACGGATTGGTGAGCGGACGCACGCGCAAGCTGGAAGAGCTGCTTGAGGCGATTCAAACTGTGACGGTCGAAGAGATTACCAAAGTGGCAGAGAAGGTCAAAATGGACACGATCTACTTGCTGCGGGATCAGAAAGGAGAGGCGTAAGCATGCAGACGACTTATTTTGAGCAGGTAAACGAAACCGTCTACCACGAAGTGCTCGCGAACGGATTGAAGGTATATCTCGTGCCCAAACAGGGCTTTAGCAAGACTTACGCGGTGTTTACGACGCGCTACGGGTCGATCGACAGCCACTTCCGTACAAAAAGCGGCGAGACGATCCACGTGCCGGACGGGATTGCGCATTTCCTCGAGCACAAGATGTTCGAGAAAAAAGACCGCGATGTCATGCATGAGTTCAGCAAAAACGGCGCCTCCTGCAATGCTTTTACCAGCTTCAACCGGACGGCGTACCTGTTTTCCTGCACGGACAACCTGGACAGCAACCTGAACCTGTTGCTCGATTACGTCCAGGAGCCGTATTTTACCGACGCCAGCGTGGAGAAGGAAAAGGGGATTATCGGACAGGAAATTACGATGTACGACGACAATCCGGACTGGAAAGTGTACATGAACCTGTTGAAGGCGATGTACCAGGAATACCCGATCAAGATCGAGATTGCCGGCACGATCGAGAGCATTTCGAAGATCACCAAGGAGTACCTGTACCAGTGTTACGAGACGTTTTACCATCCGGCCAACATGCTGCTTTTGGTCGTTGGCTCGTTCGAACCGGAAAGCGTGATGAAGCTGATCCGCGAAAATCAGGGGGCCAAGGAGTTCTCGCCCGCACCTCAAATTTCCCGGCTGTTTCCTGAGGAGCCGCCTGCTGTTGCCCGACAAGCGATCGAGATCAATCTCGCTGTCGGTTTGCCAAAGTGCCTGATCGGGATCAAGGAGCGGGACAACGGATTAAGCGGGCAGGAGTTGCTGAAACGCGATCTGACGACGAAGCTGTTGCTGGACATCGTCTTTGGCAGCAGTTCGGAGCTGTACGAAAAGCTGTACGACAGTGAATTGATCACGGAAACTTTCGATTATGACTACAGTTGCGAGCAGGATTACGCCTACTCGATTTTCGGCGGCGACACACCAGATCCGGAAAAGCTGGTCGATACAATCAGACAGGAGCTGGAAGCCTACAAACAAAGAGGTGTCGATCAGGCTGATTTCGAGCGGGCGAAGCGGAAAAAGATCGGCCAGTTCATGCGCGGGCTAAACTCTGTCGAATTTATCGCCAACCAGTTTACCAATTACAAGTTTAACGGGAACGACTTGTTCAACGTAGTGCCGACGCTGGAATCGATCACGCGCGAAGACGTGGAACAACGCATGAACGAGCACTTCCAGCTCGATCAGATGGCGGTTTCCATCGTCCGTTCGGCGCCGCAGCAGGAGCAAACAAAAGCGTGATGAGCCAGCAAGCACCATGGGCGTTTATCACAGGAGCTTCCGGGACGATTGGGCAGGCGATCAGCATTTGCCTCGCCCAATCGGGAGTTCCGCTCTATTTGCACTACAATCAGTCACCTGAAAAGCTGGAGCCTGTGCTGCAGCTCTGCAGTCAACTGGGTGTTCCCGTCCAGCCGCTGCAAGCCGATCTGCGCGATCCGCAACAAATTGCGGCAATGTTCAGGAACATGCCCATTCCGCCGCTGCTCGTGGTGAACAACGCCTCCGTCGATCATGTCGGCCTGTTTACGGACGCTTCCCTCGAGCTGTTCGACGAGATGATCGCGATCAATGTGCGCGCTGCATTCCTCGTCTGCCAACTGGCAGTACCGGCGATGCTGCGGGAGCGGTACGGTCGCATCGTCAACATTTCCTCGATCTGGGGGCTTACGGGTGGCTCCTGCGAAGTGCTGTACTCGCTGAGCAAAGGGGCGATCAACTCGTTTACGAAAGCGCTGGCCAAGGAGCTGGCCCCAAACGGAATTACGGTAAATGCAGTCGCACCCGGGGCGATTTCCGGCGGCATGATGGACAAGTTTACGCCGGATGAGCTGGAGGCGATAGCCGCAGACATTCCGATGAATCGCTTGGGAACGCCAGGCGAAGCCGCATCTGTCGTCCGCTTTTTGATGTCGCGAGAGGCCAGCTATGTGACGGGACAGATCATCAGTCCGAATGGCGGATGGTATGCCTAAAGAAAGTTGCGCAATGAATAGAAAAGGCGCGAAATAGGAATCCTATCCTTGTGTGACAATATATGTCCACAACATTCAGAGGGAGGGAATTTCAGCATGTCGATTCTTGACAATTTTCGCGACTGGAAAGAATTTCTGGGCGACCGCGTAGAGCAGGCGAAACAGGCTGGCATGGAAAGCGAGACCCTGCAGAACATGGCGTACCAAATTGGCGACTACTTGGCGGGACAGGTGGACCCGAAAAATGATCAGGAGCGTCTGCTCAAGCAACTGTGGGATGCCGGCGATACCGAGCAGCAAAAAGCGCTTGCGTCTATGATGGTGAAACTCGTCCAAAACCCAAACGACGTAAACCGTGGAAATTAGTCAATAAAATCCCCTGCATTGGGGATTTTTCCTTTTCTCGATTGTCGAATGTTAGGAAAA
Organism: Brevibacillus sp. TJ4; assembly: GCF_044627595.2. NCBI lineage: Bacteria > Bacillati > Bacillota > Bacilli > Caryophanales > Paenibacillaceae > Brevibacillus > Brevibacillus sp. TJ4. The sequence continues at coordinate 1,855,824 of NZ_CP185865.1, forward strand.
TGATATACTACATAAGAAGGCAATTTTTTCGCGGAGAGGAATGCTTATGGAAGCCCAAAAAGAATGGTACATGGAATACGAAATTTCACGAAACCGTCCCGGCCTGCTAGGGGATGTCTCATCCATCCTGGGGATGTTAAACATAAACATCATAACGATTAACGGCGTCGACACGATGCGACGCGGCATGCTTCTTTTGACAGATGATGATGAAAAAATAGAGGTTTTGCGTAATGTTGTACAGAAAATGGACAACATAACCATTACCAGGTTGCGCCCTCCGACGATGCTGGATCGTTTGGCTGTTCGACATGGACGCTATATTGAGCGGGACAGCGAGGACAAGAAGACATTCCGCTTCGTGCGTGACGAATTGGGTCTTTTGGTCGATTTTATGGCTGAAATTTTAAAAAAGGAAGGTCACCAACTGATCGGAATTCGCGGCATGCCGCGGGTCGGGAAAACGGAGTCGATGATTGCTGCCAGCGTTTCGGCAAACAAGCGCTGGACGTTTATTTCTTCTACTCTTTTGCGCCAGACGATCCGCAGTTCGCTCGCCATTGATGAACTGTCAACCGATCATGTATATTTGATTGATGGCATCGTCTCCACGCTTCGCTCCACAGAAAAGCATTATACCTTGCTTCGGGAGATTATGAACTTCCCGGCCGCGAAAATTATCGAGCACCCAGACATTTTCGCCAGGGAGTCTGAGTATGAGATGTCTGATTTTCACTATATTATCGAGTTGCGCCACCATCCAGATGAAGAGATCACCTACGAGTTGATCAACAATCGGGGCTTTGATAACTTTGAGATGAACTAAGGAGGGGGAGCAGTGTCTGAGCTAGGTCAAGTACTCCAAAGAGCCCGTGAAGAAAAAGGGGTTACGCTCGACGACATCCAAAGGATCACAAAAATACAACGTAGGTATTTGGAAGCAATTGAGAGGGGGCACTTTCATGTGCTTCCCGGTCACTTTTACGCACGCGCCTTTATCAAAAGCTACGCTGAGGCAGTCGGACTAGATCCACAGCACCTGATGAGCCATTTTCAATCGGATCTGCCCGCGCAACCGCCGGTGGAACAGGCAGAGCGGCTGCGCAGGAGGCGCGTCAGCTCTTCCAGCAATCCGCTGCGGGCTAGCAAATGGATTGCCAAAGCTGTACTTGTCCTGTTCATAGCCCTGATTATCGGGGTTACATACGTGGCCATCGTCAACAACCTCGGCGGGACGTCTACACAGCAGCCGATTCCAAGTGATAATGTGCCACCCGGAGCGGGAGTCGTATCACCCGGGCAAGGGGCTGGTGTTTCCCCGATCTCCCAGCAGCCGGAAGCGCCAACGCCACCGGCCACGCAGCCGACCACTCCTGACAATGCGCCAGCGACACCGCAAGTTGCGGTTACGTTCCAATCGCAACAGGGCAATTTGTACCAGTATACGTTGACAGGAGGTGAGACGATCTCCGTCAAGCTGAAGGGAACGGCAGATCGAAGCTGGTTTGGCGTCGGCGAGGCAAAAGGGAAATACGTGGAGCAAGGCGAGTTGAAATCGGGTGAGGAGAAAAATGTCGAACTGGGCAAATCTGCCTACATCCGTCTGGGTAAGCCAATGAACGTAGAACTAACCGTGAATGGCGTCGTTGTCGATACGTCCAAAGTGGTCTCCATGCCGTCCGACGTTGTCATCGCTGTTCAAGAAAACACCGCCCAATAGGCAAGCTGCAGGCTTGCCTATTTTCCATTTGCTCGGGTTTTGTCTGTCTTCCCTGTACCCGGCTGTACATTTCCCGGCGCCAACTTTTTTGACACGTTCTTTGCGCTATATTATACTGAATAGGTGTAATATGGGCAGGTGTGATCAATTGGAGGAAAACAGATGGCAGAGAAGGTAGGCACGCGAGAAAAAGTTGCGATTGTAACATTGGGCTGTGAAAAAAATCTTGTCGATTCGGACATGATGGCCCATCTGATAGATGAAAAAGGATACGAGCTCGTTGAAAATCCGGAAGAGGCAACAGTCGTCATCGTCAATACATGCGGTTTTATTGACGCGGCGAAAGAAGAATCCGTCAACAAGATTCTCGATATGGCGGAGCTGAAGGAAGCCGGAAGATTAAAATCGCTTGTCGTGGCAGGCTGCCTCACCCAGCGGTATAAAGAAGATATCCTGAGTGAGATTCCCGAAGTGGACGGCATTGTCGGAACAGGCGACTTTATGTCGATCACCCAGATCATTGAGGAGTCTCTGATTGGAAAACGGCCTGTCTACATCGGAAACCCGGTGTTCACCTATGAAGAAGTGGTCAAGCGTCGGGTCAAAGCCGGTACGTATTCCGCCTACATCAAGATCGCGGAAGGATGCGACAATGCCTGCACGTTTTGCAGTATCCCGCTCATGCGTGGCAATTTCCGCAGCCGCACAATCGAATCCATTGTGGAAGAAGCCCGGCACCTCGCCGCACAGGGCGTCGTGGAAATCAGCCTGATCGCTCAGGACTCGACCAACTACGGGACCGATATTTACGATGGGAAACACATGCTCCCGGCTTTGTTGGACAGCTTGGCAGAGGTGGAAGAAATCAAGTGGATTCGCCTTCACTACGCATACCCCGGTTTCTTTACTGACGAACTGATCCAGACGTTCGCCAGCAATCCAAAAGTCTGCAAGTACATCGATATGCCCCTGCAACACTCGGAGGATCACATCTTGAAGAGAATGCGCCGTCCAGGACGGCAGACGGACATTCGCGAGCTAGTTGCAAAAATTCGCGTTCAGGTTCCCGATGTCGCGCTGCGCACTTCCCTGATCGTCGGTTTCCCTGGCGAGACGGAGGAAGATTTCTCCCGACTCTGCGAATTTGTCGAGGACATACAATTTGATCGTTTGGGTGTATTCACGTATTCCAACGAAGAGGACACCCCGGCTTCCAGGCTCCCGGACCATGTGGATGAGGACACCAAAGAGCGCAGAGCCAATCAGTTGATGGAGGTTCAACGTGAGATCGCAGCCAAGCGAAATGGCCGCTTTGTCGGTCAGGTGCTGGATGTGCTGATTGAACGGTATGAAGGGCGCAACGACATTTACGTTGGACGGACTCAGTACGACGCTCCTGAAATCGATGGCGAAGTATTCGTCACCGGATTTGCAGGAGAACTGGGTTCCATCGTCAAAGTGCGGATTACACACTCCTATGAATACGATTTGGCCGGGGAGGTAGTATAGGTGAATCTCGCCAACCGCATCACCCTCGCCAGAATTTTTCTGGTGCCGGTGCTCATGTTCTTCCTGCTGGTGCGTTATAACATCGGGACTTTCACCATTGGTACCCTGACGATGACGTATAACGAGTTGATTGCGGCATTGGTTTTTATCCTGGCAGCCAGTACAGATGGACTGGATGGTTACGTCGCGCGCAAACGCAAAATCGTAACCAATCTCGGGAAGTTTCTCGATCCGCTTGCCGACAAGCTGCTTATTTCTGCTGCCCTGATTTCACTGGTGGAAATGCAGCGTCTGGAGGCGTGGATTGCGATAGTGATCATCAGCCGCGAGTTTGCCGTGACCGGATTGCGTCTGGTTGCCGCAGCAGAAGGACAGGTAATTGCAGCCAGTGCTTTGGGCAAGATAAAGACGTGGGTGCAAATCGTGGCGATCACGGCTGTAATGATCCGCAACTTCCCCTTTGCGTTTTTCGGAATACCATTTGACCAAGTAGCGATTTGGGCGATGGTCATTATCACGATTTACTCGGGGTATGACTACTTTTCGAAGAATCGCAATGTTATCCAATACTCGTGATGCGGGTATTGGACTCTTTTTTCCACAAGACTCTTTTCCCCGAAGGTTGTTTGGTGATAGACTGTCTGACTAGGGGCTTTTCTACTCACAAAGAGAATGGATGAGGGATATGAGAGCGGAGATAATCGCGGTGGGAACTGAACTGTTGCTGGGTCAGATTGCGAATACGAACGCCCAGTACCTGTCACAAAAGCTCGCGGAGATCGGCGTAGGGGTTTACTTTCACACAGTAGTGGGAGACAATACGGCAAGACTTCTGCAGACGATCCAACTGGCTGCTGAAAGATCCGAACTGATCATTTTTACCGGAGGGCTCGGTCCGACGCAGGACGATCTGACGAAGGAGACAGTCGCTTCCCACATCGGCGTTGGCCTGGAGACGAATCAGGCAGCACTGGCATACATCCAGTCTTTTTTTGACCAGCGCAAAATGACGATGACGGAAAACAATCGCAAGCAAGCACTTGTCATCGAAGGCAGCCATGTGTTCCCCAACGACTTCGGGATGGCGCCGGGAATGGCAATCAAGGATTCGGGAAGTACATACGTCTTGTTGCCGGGACCGCCCAGCGAACTGTATCCGATGGTGGAAAAGTACGTGATGCCCTACCTGACAGACCTTTTGCCGGAGAAGCAGGTGTTTCATTCCCGTGTTTTGCGTTTTTACGGGATCGGTGAATCTGCCCTGGAAGAGCGTCTGATCGATCTGATTGAGAAGCAGGACAACCCCACGCTCGCTCCGTACGCCAAAGAATTTGAGGTAACGCTGCGAATTACCGCACGAGCGCAGTCCGTGGAACAGGCAGAAAGGCTGATCTTGCCAGTCGAGCAAGAGATCCGCAACCGGCTTGGCCAGTATGTGTATGCGACCGGGGAGACATCGCTGCATGAAGTGCTGGTCGAAGAGCTGAGACGCCGAAACGAAACAATCGCTTGTGCGGAAAGCTGCACAGGGGGAACGATCGCTTCCCTGATCACTTCGGTTCCAGGCAGTTCGCAGGCCTACCATGGGGGGATCGTCTGCTACACCAACGAGGTCAAACAGCGCTTTCTCGACGTGCCCGAAGCCGTACTGGAGGCAGACGGTGCGGTGAGCGAGAAGACGGCAGCGCTTTTGGCTGAAAACGTAAGAGAAAAATTTCAAACGACATACGGCCTGGCAGTAACCGGAGTCGCCGGACCCGACTCGGTGGAGGGCAAACCTGTTGGTCTCGTGTATGTCGCTGTGGCCGCAGCGGGCAAGCCTACTGTGGTAAAAGAACTGCGCCTGGCCGGCAAGAGACGGGCGATTGTGGGCCGAGCTGCCAAATACGCGCTATTTTACGCGCTGCAAATGCAAAAAGAAAGGTGACGTATTCATGACGATTTTTGCTGATTTTCCTTTACATAAATCTATCCTGCAAGCCATTCACGACATGGGCTTTGAGGAGCCATCGCCGATTCAGGCTGCTTGTATTCCAAAAGTATTGGAAGGCGGGGACCTGATTGGCCAGGCACAAACCGGGACAGGGAAAACGGCCGCATTCGGAATTCCGCTCATCCACAAGGTGACGCCGGCAAATCGCGTACAAGCCATCATCCTGACGCCGACGCGGGAGTTGGCGATCCAGGTGGCTGGCGAACTGCTGCGAATTTCCAAGTACAACAAAGTACGCACGTTGCCCATTTACGGTGGTCAGTCGATCGGGCATCAAATTCGCGCCCTGCGTCAAGGTGTGCAAGTCGTAGTCGGTACACCCGGCCGCGTACTTGACCACTTGCGCCGCAAGACATTGAAGCTGGATCACGTTCACACCCTCGTACTCGACGAGGCAGACGAAATGCTCGACATGGGCTTCATCGACGACATTGAAACAATCATCAACCACATGCCGGAAGAACGCCAAACTCTGCTGTTCTCCGCGACCATGCCGCCGGAGATCAAGCGACTGGCTACCCGATACATGAAACAGCCGCAGACGATTGCCGTCAGCCGCGAAGAAGTGACGGCACCGCTGATCGAGCAAGTGTACTACAAGGTGTTTGACCGCAATAAAGTCGAAAGCCTCTGCCGCATCCTCGACAGTGAAGACGTGGAGCTGGGTATCATTTTCTGCCGCACCAAACGCGGTGTCGATGAGCTGAGCGAAGTGTTGCAGGCGCGCGGGTACTTGGCGGACGGACTGCACGGCGATCTTTCCCAGGCGCAGCGCGACAAGGTGATGAATGCGTTCCGCGAAGGCTCGATCGAGTTTTTGATCGCGACCGACGTAGCGGCGCGCGGTATTGACGTGGGCAACGTCTCTCACGTTATCAACTACGACATCCCGCAGGATTCGGAAAGCTACGTGCACCGCATCGGCCGTACCGGGCGCGCAGGACGCAAAGGAATCGCGATGACACTGGTTACGCCGCGGGAAGTCAGACAGATGATGTTCATCCAGAAGCAGACCAAGGCACAGGTCATTCCACGCAATGTCCCGTCCCTGGAAGAAGTGGCAGAGCGCAAGCAGGAGCAACTGCGCGAACAGCTCATCAGCCTGCTGGAAAGCGACGGGATCGCGGAAATGTACCGCAAAGTGGCCCAGTCGCTGGCAGAGCAGTATCCGGCTGAGAACGTCGCTGCCGCAGCCCTGCACCTCGCATTCCACAGCGAAGCGGGAGCGGAGAAAGAGCCGGAAGCGTACAACTTCGGCGAGACGGGTGCAGCCAAGGGCATGGTGCGATTCTTCCTCAACGTGGGTCGCAATGTAAACATGAAACCGCAAGACTTGGTTCGCGAAATTTCCGAGTCTGTAGGCATCCCGGGCAAAGCAGTCGGACGTATCGACATTTTCGAGAACTTCACGTTTGTTGAAGTGCCGGAAGAAGTCGCTCCGTTCGTCTACGAGTCGCTGCGCCAGACGAGAATCAACGGAAAGAGAATCAATCTGGAGCCGGCCAAGCCGCGCGGAGCCAAACGCTCCTAGTCCAGATTTCGGACAGCCGCTTTTCATGCGAGGGCCTGAAAAGCGGCTGTTTTTATATGCGAATATTTGTTCGCAAAAAATACTTGGCAAATGCTTCTGTCTCGATGTATGATTAAGACAACAGCAAACAGAAGGTGAAAATTTGGAAAGGGTGTGTCCCATTTGTCAGATCGTCGCGCAGCTTTGGAAAGTGCATTGCGTCAGATAGAAAAGCAATTCGGAAAAGGTTCCATTATGAAACTTGGAGAGGTTGCCAACGTCCAGGTTTCCACAGTATCCAGCGGAGCGCTTGCGCTCGACATCGCCCTCGGCGTGGGCGGCTTTCCACGCGGTCGTATCGTCGAAGTATACGGTCCGGAATCATCCGGTAAAACGACGGTAGCGCTGCATGCGATCGCCGAAGTGCAAAAACAGGGTGGACAAGCAGCGTTCATCGATGCCGAGCATGCACTGGACCCGGTGTACGCCTCCAAGCTGGGAGTAAATATTGACGAGCTTCTGCTTTCCCAGCCCGACACAGGGGAGCAGGCATTGGAAATCGCAGAGGCGCTGGTTCGCTCCGGCGCTGTCGATATCATCGTTGTCGACTCGGTAGCCGCACTGGTGCCAAAGGCGGAGATCGAAGGGGAGATGGGCGATTCGCACGTGGGCTTGCAGGCTCGCTTGATGTCCCAGGCGCTGCGCAAACTCTCCGGTGCGATCAACAAGTCGAAGACAATCGCCATCTTCATCAACCAGCTCCGCGAAAAAGTCGGCGTCATGTTCGGAAACCCGGAGACGACTCCAGGTGGACGCGCCCTCAAGTTCTACGCCAGCGTGCGTCTGGACGTTCGCAAGGCGGAATCGATCAAGGTAGGCAACGATATTTTGGGCAGCAAGACCAAGATCAAAGTCGTCAAAAACAAAGTCGCGCCGCCGTTTAAAGTAGCTGAAGTCGACATTATGTACGGGGAAGGCATTTCCCGCGAAGGCAGCATCCTCGACATCGGTGCGGAGATCGACGTCGTGCAGAAGAGTGGGGCATGGTATTCCTTCAATGAGGAGCGTCTTGGCCAAGGACGGGAGAACTCCAAGGTCTTCCTGAAAGAAAACCCGCATATCGCCGCTCAAATCGAGGCAAAGGTGCGCGAGTATTACAGCCTGAATCCGAGTTCCATCCCAGCCAGTGAGCCGGTAATCGATCCGGAGCAGGATGAAGAGCCGACCTTTGATCTGGACTAATTGCGCATCATCAGCGTGACGATGAAGCAGCCTGTCGCTTGTGGCAGGCTGTTTTTCTACGTGACGTGCCGATGCGGCAGGCCGGTGTCGAAAGAAGCGCCGCCCTGAAGGGAACAAGCTGCCGAGAAAGGGGAGATCCCGATGAAAAGCGGGCACATTACAGCCGTTCATCAGGACCAGAAGCAAAAGCAGCGGTACCATATCGATATTGAAGATGAATACGCTTTTTCCGTTCACGAAGATATTTTGATCAAATACAACCTGTTCAAGGGTACACTGGTGGATGAGCGCTTTTTCCAGGAAGTGCTGATCGCAGAGGAGAAGCACAAAGCCTACTTGGCGGCACTGCGCTATCTCGGGATGCGGCCGCGCACGCGAAGCCAGTTGAAGAAGTATTTGCAGGACAAAGGCTTTTCTGAGCAGATCGCGAGCGAGATTTGCACGCGATGTGTCGAGCAAGGCTATGTGGACGACCAGGCCTTCGCGCGCCAATGGGTGGACGAAAGGCTGCGCCTGAAGCCGAGAAGCGCGTACATGCTGCGGATGGAGCTGCTGCAAAAGGGGCTGGAGAAAGAAACGGTAGACAGAGCAGTCGCGGCGGTATCGCGCGAGGACGAACTCGACGCGGCTCGCGCACTGGTCGAAAAAAAGCTGCGTCGGATGGACCGTGTCCCTAGTCCCGAGGAGGAAAAGAAGCTATTGGCGATGCTGATGCGCAAAGGTTTTTCCCATTCTGTCATACAACAGCTCAGAAGTGAACTGCGCCAACGGGTTGACGACAGGTGACTCCAGTTGCATCTTCTTGACAATTCTTGTTCACAAATAATAAAATAGGTTTGTATTTACTTGGTGTATCATACCTTTTTTCGCTGATTTGTGCAGTCGTTGCCTGTGGAAAAACTGAACACCCGTGCAATGATTGTACGGATTCAGCGGACCGAGTCACATCGGTCTTGTTTATTAGACGAATGTTGATGTGAAAAGACAAGGCGGCAAGCGACCCTCCATGAAAACGAATGCTTGGAAAGTGGGGAGATGTCTTACAATAAGGAGGTGAAACGAAAAAGCTTATGGACATAGTGCTAACAGTAGTGATTGCGCTTGTTACCTTGCTGATCGGCTTGGGTATTGGCTACTTTGTTCGCAAGTCAATTGCGGAGGCGAAGATTGGCAGTGCGGAAGAAGCTGCGCTGCAAATTGTCGAAGATGCCAAACGGGACGCTGAAGCCGTGAAAAAGGAAAAAGTGCTGGAAGCCAAGGACGAAGTGTTCAAACTTCGTTCCGAAGCGGAAAACGAATTGCGCGAGCGTCGCAATGAAATCCAGCGCCAGGAACGCCGCATCCTGCAAAAGGAAGAGGCGTTGGACCGCAAGATGGAGCAGTTGGAGCGCAAGGAAGAGGATCTGGACCAGCGCGAACGCACAGTTGCGGAACTGCAAGGCAAGGTAGAGCAATTATATAAAAAGCAAGTCGCTGAGTTGGAGCGGATTTCCGGACTGACTCAAGAGGAAGCGAAAACGATTATCCTGACAGACGTGGAAAATACGGTTCGCCATGAAATGGCGGTTATGATCAAGGAGATCGAGACGCAAGCGAAGGAAGAAGCGGACAAACGCGCCCGTGAAATCATCACTACTTCGATCCAGCGTTGTGCAGCAGACCACGTAGCGGAGACGACCGTCTCGGTAGTGACGCTGCCAAACGATGAGATGAAGGGCCGAATTATCGGTCGTGAAGGACGAAACATCCGTGCATTGGAGACTTTGACCGGAATCGATCTGATTATTGATGATACTCCTGAAGCAGTGATTTTGTCCGGTTTCGATCCCGTTCGTCGTGAAATCGCGAAAACGGCTCTGGACAAGCTCGTGGCAGACGGCCGGATCCATCCGGCACGCATCGAGGAAATGGTGGAAAAAGCTCGCCGCGAAGTGGATGAACGCATCCGCGAATACGGTGAGCAGGCTACCTTCGAAACGGGTGTGCACGGCTTGCACCCTGACCTGATCAAGATTCTCGGACGTTTGCGTTACCGTACAAGCTATGGACAAAACGTGCTGAAGCACTCGATGGAAGTAGCGCATCTGACAGGACTGATGGCAGCAGAGCTGAAAGAAGACGTCAAGCTGGCCAAGCGTGCCGGTTTGCTCCATGATATTGGCAAGGCCATTGACCATGAAGTGGAAGGCTCCCACGTCGAAATCGGGGTGGAGCTCGCGAAGAAGTACAACGAGCATCCTGTGGTGGTGAACAGTATTGCTTCTCACCACGGCGATACCGAACCGACTTCGGTGATTGCGATGCTGGTTGCAGCAGCGGACGCTCTTTCCGCCGCCCGACCAGGCGCACGACGCGAGACCTTGGAGACGTACATCCGACGTCTTGAGAAGCTGGAAGAAATCTCGGAGTCCTTTGATGGCGTCGAAAAATCGTATGCGATCCAGGCAGGCCGCGAGATTCGCGTGATGGTACAGCCAGACAAGATTGATGATGCAGAAGCAACCCGCCTTGCACGTGAGATTACCAAGCGAATAGAAAATGAACTCGACTATCCGGGACATATCAAGGTAACGGTGATTCGTGAAACGCGTTCAGTCGAGTATGCAAAGTAAAGTGGCCATCCCGCCACTTTACTTTTTTTCTGGGGAGCAGAAGGGAACCGTCCGTTTTTCTCAACGCGCTTACTTGTGTATACTACCAATGAGGTGATTCGGAAATGAAGCTGTTGTTTATCGGCGATATTATGGGAGCGCCAGGAAGAGAGATCGTGAAACAATATCTTCCTTTGCTGAAGCGCAAGTATCAGCCTACCTTTATCGTAGCCAACGGTGAAAATGCCGCACATGGCAGAGGGATAACCGAAAAAATTGCCAAAGAGCTGTTTGACAGTGGGGTCCACGCCATTACGCTCGGCAACCATACGTGGGACCAGCGGGAAATTTTTGACTTTCTGGACGATGAGCCGCGGATGATTCGCCCGGCCAACTTTCCGGAGGGAGCGCCGGGCAAAGGGATTACATACATCAAACAAGGCGAGGGCGAGCTGGCTGTCATCAACCTGCAGGGCCGTACCTTTTTGCCGCCTTTGGACTGCCCGTTCCAGAAGGCAGACGAACTCGTCGAGCAGGCGCGCAAACGAACCAAGCTGATCTTTGTCGATTTTCACGCTGAAGCGACTTCGGAAAAACAGGCGTTGGCATGGTACCTGGATGGTCGCGTGAGTGCTGTAGTCGGCACACATACCCATGTCCAGACGGCGGACGAGCGGATTTTGCCGCAGGGGACAGGGTTTCTCTGTGACGTCGGCATGTGCGGTCCGAGTCACGGGATTCTTGGCATGGAGCGCCAGGCGGTCATCGGCAAGTTTCTCTCGCAGCTTCCCGCACGTTTTGAGGTCGCGACAGGACCGGCAGAGCTGCACGCCGTCGTCATTACATTCGACAAATCGACAGGGAACGCGAAAAAAATGGAACGCGTCCGAATTGACTCGGACCATCTATTTATGGAATAATCAAGAAAAGAATTGAATTTTTTGAATCTTAGATGTGCAGTAGCAGGAATTTTTAGGGGTTATGCGAATATCAATCTAATGATGACAGGATTCCTATCAGACGGGAGGTTCAAAAGGATGGAAGTATTAAAAGTTTCAGCAAAGTCTAACCCCAACTCCGTTGCTGGTGCCCTTGCAGGTGTGCTTCGCGAACGCGGGGCGGCTGAAATCCAGGCCATTGGTGCTGGGGCGCTTAATCAAGCTGTGAAAGCCGTAGCTATCGCACGAGGGTTCGTAGCGCCGAGTGGAGTTGACCTGATCTGCATTCCAGCCTTTACTGACATCGTGATTGATGGAGAAGAACGTACTGCAATTAAATTGATCGTAGAACCCAGATAATAAAAAGACTGTCGTTTGCCTGTTTGTTCGTTGAATGAACAGGTTTTTTCATGTCTGAAAACGGGTATAGACAAAAAAAGGAATTCAACCCTGCTAGAACGCCGAAAACGGCACCAATCTGCCTGCGACGCGTATGAAAGCCTTGGGGAGTGGGCTATTCTGTTGGTAGGGCAGAAACGAAACAAAAATGTATGCGGAAATAAGTTGCGTGTATTCGGAAACGTGCTACAATATTAGGTGAGGACATTAATGTACCGAGTTCAAAGTTTAATTCGGGTCAAAAGTAAGTTGAGTAAAAGGACTTGCAATTTTGTGAGGACAGGACTACAATTATCACTGTCTAATGCACAATTTTGTCACATCTCATCGAATATTCGACATCGGTGAGTTCCTTTTTCTCACAGTCACTGAAAGGGTGGAATCTGAATGATTAGTCAACTTTCTTGGAAAGTTGGAGGACAGCAAGGGGAAGGTATCGAGAGTACTGGTGAGATCTTCTCCATGGCGATGAACCGGATGGGTTACCATCTGTACAGCTATCGCCACTTCTCTTCCCGAATCAAAGGTGGACACACAAACAACAAAATTCGTGTAAGCACAAAACCAATGCGTGCGATTTCTGATGATCTGGACATCCTCGTGGCGTTCGATCAGGAGACAATCGATTTTAATGCGCATGAGTTGCGTGAAGGCGGTATCATTATCGCTGATGCGAAGTTTAACCCCAAGCTGCCGGAAGGTCTGCCAACAGTCCGTTTCTATGCTGTGCCGCTGACCGAGATCGCAGATGAGCTGGGTACTTCTTTGATGAAAAACATGGTGTCGATCGGTGCTTCCAGCGCAATTCTGGGAATTCCGGTTGAGAGCTACCGTGCTATTGTAGAAGATATGTTCCTCCGCAAAGGCGAAAAAGTTGTTGAGAAAAACATGGAAGCGATTCGCCGCGGTTTTGAATTTGTCTCTGAGTTGACTGGCGGTCAGTTGCCTGAGTTCCAACTGGAAAAGGCGAATCCGCAAAAGCAATTGTTCCTGATCGGTAACGACGCGATCGCGCTGGGTGCAGTAGCAGCGGGCTGCCGCTTCATGCCTGCATACCCGATCACGCCTGCTTCCGAGGTTATGGAATACCTGATCAAAAAGCTGCCTAAATTCGGCGGTACGGTCATCCAGACAGAAGACGAGATCGCTGCGGTAACGATGGCGATTGGTGCGAACTTCGCGGGTGCACGTGCGCTGACAGCTTCTGCTGGTCCTGGTCTGTCCCTGATGATGGAAGCAATCGGTCTGGCGGGGATTACCGAAACGCCAGTCGTCATTGTCGATACACAGCGTGGCGGTCCTTCCACAGGTATGCCTACGAAGATCGAACAATCCGACGTAAACGCAATGATTTACGGTACGCACGGGGATGTTCCAAAAGTCGTAATCGCGCCAAGCTCGGTAGAAGAGTGCTTCTACGATACTGTTGAAGCGTTCAACATCGCAGAAGAATACCAACTGCCTGTAATTCTGATGACGGACCTGACCCTTTCGCTGGGCAAACAGACGGTTACGCCGTTTGACTACAGCAAAGTCGAAATCCGCCGCGGGAAACTGCTGGCTGGACAAGAGTTGCCGGAAAGAGAGCAGAACGACCTGTTCAAGCGCTATGAAGTAACAGAAGACGGCATCTCCCCTCGTGTTATCCCTGGTCAAAAATACGGTCTTCACCACGTAACAGGGGTAGAGCATGCGGAGACCGGACGTCCGTCTGAAGATGCTACAAACCGCAAACAACAAATGGAAAAACGGATGCGCAAATTGAACGGCGTACTCGCCAACTTCAAAAATCCGGTTGTTACAGATGCACCGCACGCAGATGCTGATGTGCTGGTTATCGGTATCAACTCGACGATCGGTACGATTCAGGAAGCAAAAACTCGTCTGGAACAAGACGGCCTGAAAGTAAACCATGCGCAAATCCGTCTGCTGCATCCATTCCCTGTTGACGAAGTGAAAGCATTGATGGATAAAGCAAGACAAGTGATTGTGGTTGAGCACAACATCCAAGGACAAGTAACCAACCTGATCAAACAAAACGTAGGTGGCGCAGATAAGATTCAATCCGTCCTGAAATACGACGGTAATCCGTTCTTGCCTAAGGAAATTTACGCTCAAGTGAAGGAGCTGACTAAACATGGCAACTATGAAAGAGTTTCGCAATAACGTAAAGCCAAACTGGTGCCCTGGCTGTGGTGACTTCTCTGTACAGGCTGCGATTCAGCGCGCTGCTGCCAACGTAGGTCTGGAACCAGAGGATTTGGCCATCATTTCCGGTATCGGTTGTTCCGGACGTATCTCCGGCTACATCAACTGCTACGGTTTCCACGGCATCCACGGTCGTGCTCTGCCAATCGCACAAGGCGTGAAAATGGCAAACCGCGAGCTGACTGTAATCGCATCCGGTGGTGACGGTGACGGTTTTGCGATCGGTATGGGTCATACTGTCCATGCGATCCGCCGCAACATGAACATCACGTATATCGTCATGGATAACCAAATCTACGGTCTGACAAAAGGTCAAACGTCTCCGCGTTCGGCTACAGGGTTTGTTACCAAGTCCACACCGGCTGGCTCCATCGAGTCTTCCATCACGCCGGTTGAACTGGCACTCTCTGTCGGCGCAACCTTTGTCGCACAGTCTTTCTCCAGCGATCTGAAAGGTTTGACAGAGCTGATTGAAAAGGGAATCCAGCATGAAGGTTTCTCCCTGATCAACGTATTCAGCCCTTGCGTCACATACAACAAAGTAAACACGTACGATTGGTTCAAAGAGAACATCGTTCCGGTAGACACGATCGAAGGATACGATCCGCATGACCGTATCAAAGCAATGTCCACTTCGATGAAGTACAACGGTCTGATCACCGGTCTGATCTATCAAAATACCGAACAAAAATCGTACGAGTCGCTTGTTACCGGCTTCAAAGAGCAAGGTCTGGCGAAACAAGACATCCGTCTGTCTGAAGAAGACTTCGCGAAACTGGTTGCTGAATTCGCGTAAGGATAGCTGCAAATAAAGGACCGTCCCTGTCATCGGGACTGACCCCCGTTTGTGAGTCAGGGATCAAAACACCTTTCAAGTTAAGCTGCCAGTCGCCTGTAATCCATCGGCGACTGGTTGTTTAGTTTCGTTTGAATGCGAATTGAGTTATAGTAGTGAATGTAGTCTCGAACGGTTTGCTCAACGATTGCAGTCGTTGTGCAGGTCAAACCTTCGAGATAGAACGTTTCAGACTTTAGTGTGGAATGGAACGATTCGATGGGGGCATTATCAGCAGGCGTACCCTTACGGGACATGCTCATGATAATCCCTTTTTCTTTTACCGCTTCTTGATATGCCTGTGACGTATAGACGCTGCCTTGATCGCTGTGAAGCATTGAACCTTCTGTGAGAGGCAGCTGATTCAGCGTATCTAATACAAATGCTGTGTCTTGTTTATCTGCTATACTGTACGCCACGATCTCCCCATTAAACAAGTCTAAAATGCTCGACAGGTACAACGTCTTTCCTCCAAACGGTAAATAGGTGATATCCGTCACGAGTTTTTGCATCGGTGCATTCGCCTCAAATTGACGTTGTAACTGATGTTCCGCTACATGGGCTGGCTGTCCTGTTGGCTTGCGCTTCTTTACCCTGACTCGACACTGTAGTCCCTCACGTTGCATGATTCGCTGCACACGTTTGTGATTAATGGACTGCTCTTTTCGAAGCAGCGCAGTAATCTTCCGGTAACCATAGCGGAATTTATGAAGGGTGCAAAGCTGACGAATCTTCTCGGCGAGCAGATTTTCTTGTTTTGTGGCAAAAGCTGCTTTCCAGCGATAGTATGTTGCACGAGCAACCCCTAGCAGTTCACAAGCTTGCGTGACGGACATTTCATCTCGAATAGATTCCATCCAGGCGACTACGGCCTCTGGTGACACCTCCTCTCCAATTCTTTGTACTTTTTTAGTACATCTAGCTGTTGTTTCAGGTAACGATTTTCTGCCTTTACTTGTTCAAGCTCTGAGGCAAACTCAGGACCTTTCCCAAAGCTATACTGCTTACCGACAGGCTGCCCCAGCCGATGAAGCTCACCATTACGATACCATGACATCCAAACTTTCAGTTGTGTTACATTCCTGATCCCTAGCTCGTCCATGACCACCTTTACCGGAATTCCTGCTAATCTCATTTTAATTGCCTGCATTTTCACTTCTACGGGGTAACTAACTCGTGTTGCCAACGCAAAAACACCTCCAAGTTGTTTTCCATATCTTACGACATGGTTCCGTTCACTTGAAGGTGTTTTAATTTGTCTCACGTTATGGGGTCAGTCCCCATCTAAGGGACGGTCCTTTTTTGGTTTGCACCGGCGAAGAGCACCGTCTAGCAGGTGCGGTCGCGCCATTGGCGATACAGCAGCATGACCAGGAAAAATACGACCAGTTGTCCAAACAGCGGGTAAAGAAAGCGAAGCAGCGAGCCAAAGCCGACGAAACTGATGACGTAGCTGATGAGCAAAATGAGCGCAATGATTGTGGGCGTTCGCAGGCGAGTGGCCTGCTGAAGCTGGATGGACAGTCCGAATACATTGGCGACGAGAGTGGAAAACACCTCGGCGTAGACGAGCAGGGAAAAAAGCAGCGAAATGGTATGACCGAAATCGTGCAGCAGGGCGATCATCGGCATCTCCACGTACTGAATGTCAGGCATTTTCACCGTCAAGGAGAAATAGGCGAGCAGGAGCAATAGGCCAATACCGGCTCCACCAATCAACCCTCCGGCAATCAGCGGCTTTTCACTCTGGCTATTCCGCCCGATCGGGACAAGAACCGCTTGTGCAAGCGAGACGTTTAAGGCAACATAGTACAAGGGAGAACTGAGCCATGCCCACGGACGCTGGGATTCTGTGACGATCAACGGTTGCTCCCAGGGCTGTACATAGAAAAAGACGAGCAAGGTAAAGCCGACGAGCAAAGGAACGAAGATGCTGTTTACCTGGTGGATGGCAAACAATCCTTTTCGCGTGACGACAAAGATCATCAGCATGCTGAACCAGATGCCTAGTTGTGGCGACAAATGAAAAGACTCCCAGAAGATCGAGCCGGTGGCAGCGAGCATTACGGAAGTCATCCCCAACAAAACCGTCAGCAGCAGCGCATTGAACACAGTCCCGAACGGGTGGCCAAACAAATACGTGCTAATCGTCTGGTATGAATCGGCCTGAATGCGGTAGGCGATCAGCATCACGCGAGTTCCCGACCAGATGAACAGTCCCATAGCCAGTACAATTCCGATCAGACCTTGGAAGCCGTACCGAACAAAAAACTCGATAATTTCTTTTCCGCTGGCAAATCCGGCACCTACGACAGTACCGATGTAGGTAAAGGCGATTTGCCATGCCGTTTTCCATGATCCCTGCATCTGGTGACCTCCTGTCCCACTTACCACATCTTATGAAAGAGAGTGAGCTGATTATGCGAGTTACCGTACTGGGGTTTCAATCCCCGTATCCCGGTCCAAATGGTGCGACTCCCGGATACCTGGTCGAGACAGAGTCCGCCCGACTGTTGCTTGATTGCGGCAGCGGGGTGCTGTCTGTATTGAACCGATTCATGCCGCTGTACGAGCTGGATGCACTGCTGCTTTCCCATTACCATCACGATCACATCGCAGATGTCGGCGTGTTGCAGTACGGGTTAATGGTGCACCAGATTTTTGGCGATCGCGACCCGAATCAGCCCTTGCCCGTTTATGCTCCCGCGTTGCCGAATACGGAGGCAAACCGCTTGCCGTACAAACAAGCGACAGCGTTTTTCCCGGTAGAAGAGCAGACGAAGCTCACGATCGGGGATGTGGCGATCGATTTTTTGCGTACCGATCACGGAAATGGCGATCCCTGCTATGCGATGCGGCTGGCCAGCAAAGGGAAGGTACTGGTCTACGGGGCAGACAGCGGCCCGGGGACAAACTGGGAAGGGTTTGCGAATGACGCAGATTTGTTTATTTGCGAGGGTACGTATCTCGAACGCACGAAGCCGAAGACGGCAAATGGCCATCTCTCTGTCCGGCAGGCTGCCGAACTGGCGGAAGGGCTTGGCTGTCGTTCGTTGCTGATCACGCATTTGTTCCATACATACCGGCAGGAAGAGGTCGAAAAAGAGGCCAGTGCCTACATGCGGGGGACGTGTCACGTCGCCAGCATCGGCCTGCAACTCACACTGTAAATTGAAACAAAGAGAGGAAACGAGATGTTTGCAAATGTATTGGAGATTGCCCGGCAATTGATCCGCGAGCGTGTCAGCAGCGGGGAAACCGTCATTGACGCGACGATGGGCAACGGGAATGACACCGTTTTTTTGGCACGACTTGTAGAGGAAGAGGGAAAGGTGATCGCGTACGACATCCAGGAGCAGGCTCTCGCAAAAACGCGCGAACGGCTCGTGCAGCAGGAGTTGGCAGAACGCGTGGAGCTCAAGCTGGCGAGCCATGAAGAAATGGCGCTGCTCGACACCCAGGTGGCTGCCGTAATGTTCAACCTGGGGTATCTGCCAGGCAGCGACAAGCAGGTTACGACGATGGCACAAAGCACGATCCGTGCTATCCAGGCTGGTCTTGAGCTGCTTCGGCCAGGTGGGATGATGACGATCATGGTCTACTGGGGGCATCCTGCGGGCGTACAGGAAAAGGAAACCGTCGAATCGTTCTGCCAGCAGTTGGATCAAACGAAATATCTCGTGCTCAAATACCAATACCTCAACCAGAAAAACAGCGCCCCGTACCTGCTGGCGATTGAGCGTAGGGCGTAGAGAGCCGATACGTCGCTGTGATTGTTTCCCGGGCAAGCGCATGTTCCGACATGGCTGGCTTGTCTTGTTGAAGTTTGTCAGCGGCTCGGCAAAAATAGGCACGCCCCTGTCGTTTCCGGTACATATCTTATGTTGAGGAATCGTGCAAGGGGGATCCACGTGAATAGAATCGGAATCATGCTGGACTGGGGAGTAATGGAAAAGGGCAAAAACGGGGAGCGATCCTACGAAAGGATTCCATATTATGTGGAGATCGGCAAAGAGCTTGGGCTGCAGCCGGTTTTTTTTCATCCCCGACATGTACAGAAAGGGGATAATGTGGTCCAGGGTTATTTTTGGAATGGCAGTCGATTGATTCCCAGGCTCGTTTCAGTGCCAAAAGTTATCCACAACCGGGTGCTGACTGGCGACGCGAAGGCGAGAGCGGTCATCTCCCGACTGAGCAGAAAACGTAAAGTATTTAATGGACTGGTCGTACGAGACAAACGCAAGGTTCACCAGTTGCTCTGGAAGAACAAGCAGCTCCGTCCGTATTTGCCCTATTCCACTCCGTATACAGCCGAGGCGCTGCGGCGGTTTTTGGACCAGTACCCGATCGTCTACATCAAACCGACGATCGGATCGGTCGGCATCGGTGTAGCGCGAATCGAACGCCACGGGAACGAGTATATGTTTATTTCCTCGAAGATGAGAAGACTGTTGCCACGCAAACAGCTTTTGTCCCTGGTCAGAAGATGGGTGGGACCGAGGCGCTTTCTCCTGCAGCAAGGCATCTCGCTGGCACGCTACGAAGACAAGACCTTTGACATACGCGTCTCAGTGCAAAAAAACGGCGAGAACGAGTGGGTAGTCAGCGGGATGGTCGCCAAGGTAGCAAACAAGAAGAACAAGCTGAGCAACCTGTCGCGGGGCGGCAAAGCGGTCCCGTTGTCTGTAGCGATGAAGCCAACCTTTACAGAAGAGCAGCAGGAGGAGACGATTGCACGCATCGAAACGGCTGCCATTCGGATCGCGGCGGAGTACGCGCGCCATTTCCCTTCGCTGGCTGACCTGGGGATGGACATGGGCATCGACAGGCAGGGCAATCCGTATCTGATCGAAGTGAACGTCCGGGATCAGCGCTATTCGTTTTTCAAGGCGGGAGAAAAGGAAATGTTCAAGCAAACCTATCGCTGTCCGATGGAGTACGCACTATCGCTGATTCAGGGAAATGCCGGGAAAGGCAGAACAAAAAAATACGTGTCGTAAAAGCGGAAAAAAAAGACGGGGGTTTGTGCCCCCGTCTTTCTCATGTTTTACACAGCTTTTTCGCCAGTGGCGCGCTGTCGGCAAACTAGCGTGTTGGTGAGAACCCCCAAGCCTGCCCCGGTCGATTCCGCTTTTACGCAGAGGTATGCGGCAGGTTGCGGAAGTGACGATACGCCAAGGCCAGGATTGATTTGCGCGTGACAATCCCCGCGAAGATTTGTTGATCGTCTTCGATGCAGACGAACGGGTGGTTGATGCAAAGCTCGAGGGCTTTCATAAATCTATCGGTGTCCTTTAGGCGAGGGATTTTGGTGTCCATTACTTCATCGACGGTATGCACGCTCATTTGCTCAAATTCAAAGCGCTCCAGACCGAGTGTCTTGTTAATAATCTGGTTGGTGCTGATAGTCCCGTGCAGGCGATACTGGTGATCCAACACGGGTATGGCAGAGTAACCGCTTTTCATCAAAACAAGCAAGGCATGTTCAAGCGAATTGCCAAGTTGTACATGGGCAACTTTTGTGGAAGCAATAATTAGGTCTTTTATGGGAGTATGTAGCATCGGGATGTCCTGATTCAACTGGATCCACCACCCTTTTGTATTCTAGGATCAAGCATGCTGTCATCGTACCCTTCTATGATACAGCAATGAGCGGCGAATCGGTAGAGGCTGGAAATAAAACCTTGCACCTGGACTGCCTGTAAGCGGATGGAAACGAGGAGGCGACTATGGAAAAAGCCCAACGATGAACGTCGGGCAAGGAATCGAGGTGTGGAACAATGTGTTCCTGCAACCTATTATGCAAAATCGTTTTGCCGCTGACACTAGGAGCTTGCAGGAAGCGCTTGGCGAAAAGATTCAGTTGTACTGTTCCGGCAAGTGCCAGTCAGGGGCGGCAAGCTCTTCAGCCGTATAGGAGAACAGTTGCAAGCGTTTTGTCAGATGCGTGTCGGCCTCCTGGACGTATGCGGCAGGGACGGCAAAAGGCTCGGAGACGACCGGCCATTCTTTGCTGATCGCTTGCTGCAAGCGGCTTTTGACATCGTCTACGCTCACCTGCTTCCCGGTCAGTCCGGCGATACTGCCGACGGTGCTGCCGTCGATCGTCGGGATCGGCCTGTGCTGCTCCATTTCCTGCAAGCCTGCCACCCGGTAAAATTCTTCCATCCACCTGCCGCGCGGCTGTTCGTCGACATTGATGCAAAGCTGCAAAATGGAGCCGAAGCGGGTCCTGCGCTGCGCCATCCCGCCGATCTTCTTCCCGTGCAGGGAAAAGTCGTACTCACCGGCACAGTATGAACCTGCCACTTCGCCAAATTGCAGGCTGCCGTATTCCCGCAAGCCTACGCCGAGCAGTCTGGCGACGAAGGCAAAAAAGGAATCAATGGATAGCGTGCGATCCGGTACGAGACAGGCCATGTTCAACACACCGGAATCCAGGGGCACGCACGCACCACCGGAAGAACGAAGCACACAACCAAACCCGTCCTGCCCGAACTGCCGGAGTGCATCTTCCAGATGTGGCAGCCTGGCGTCACGCCGCCCCAAAAACAGCGCTTTATCGTATACCCAAAGATGGATGATGGGGGAGGATTCTTCCCGCATGCCCGAGGTCAAGGCTTCATCGAGGATGAGCGGCTCCAGCGGGAGACTGCGGTACACACCTGAATCCATCCAGCGAAAGGGTTGATCTACGGAAAAAGACATAAGCAAGTCAGACTCCTTTGTGGATAAGACTAGCATCCATTATACAATGGCGATCGTCGGGATGACTATGCTTCTTCTGCACGAAGCAGTGAATGTCGCTGCTGCTCGCCATAAAAAACACCCGACACCACTGGTGCCGGGTGACAATTCACGCTGCTATCTCGTCGCCACAAAGCTGAAATTGTCCAGATAGGTCATGCGGCGCGGTGCATCAGCGACTGCATCTTTTTGCATGTACAGACCGAGTTTCGTGCCTGCCCGCTTGATTTCCTGGTTGCCAAACAGGTGCTGATCGTTGACGTAAATCGAGACGGAGGTACCGTTAACGACGACTTTCAGCTTGTTTTTGCTTTTCAGCTCGTATCGGGCGGATGCGATCACATCGACCTTGTACTCTTCCACATCGGATATTTTGCCGAGGACGACGCGGTTTTTGTCCAGGTAGACGACATGTGCTTCATTGTCTTTTGTGCCGTTGAAAAACAGTCCGGCAAGTCCGTCTGTACGATCAACTTCGACATCGACGGTCAATTCGTATTTTTCCGGTTTGGTCGATTCCTTCCATTTCAAAGGCAAGAGGTAGTGCTCCAGGTCTTTGTCATTGCTTCCCGCCGTAATTCGCTGGTTAATGACTCCCCAATTGCCCACAGCGTCATCAGTCAGCCAGTTTTTCAGCTCCCGGTTGGAGAAATTGTCGTGGACACTTTCAGGAAGCTCAGGCTGCGGAGGGGCAGGAGGGTTCGGATTCGGGAAGACGATTTTGTCTTCATCTCCGTCGCGCTCGATCAACGCACGGTGCAAAAGGGATGCAGCTTCGGCACGGGTGATCGCATCTTGCGGACGGAAGTAGTTGTTGGAGCCTTGCATCAGGCCTGTATCGATGGCGATGGCGACGTATGGGCGCAGGTTGGTAGAGATTTCCTGATTGTCGCGGAATTTGCGCAGTTGGTTCAGGTCCGCTTTTTTGGTCTTGTCGTAACCGAGCAAACGGACCATGGCGACGGCGATGTCTTCGCGAACAGCCGGTTCGTTGGGCTTGTAGGTGTAACGATTGCCTTGCTTGTAGCCGGTCAGGTACGGTTTTGCGGACTCTACGTAGTAAAACGACCAGTGGGATCGCGGAACGTCTTCGAATGTTTGCTTGACCGATCGGCGGTCGATCTCGACGTCTGCTGCGGCAATCATAATTTTGGCGAATTCGGCGCGCGTCACCTTGTTGTTGGGACGGAATCTGCCATCGGTATATCCGTCGATGATCCCTCTTTCCGCCATATCCATGATCGCCTTGTAGGCCCAATGATTCCTCGGCACGTCCGAGAAGCTCTTGTTCGCAGCACTTGCAAACGGAACGATGGCAAACACCATTATCACCGCTAAGAAGAAGCTGAGCGCTCGTTTCATGGTGAACCTCCTCATCCTTGTAATGTTCTTGCCTGGCTGTTATTCAGACGACGGGATGGAAGAGAATGTTGCAGCGGCAAACGCCCAATGTTGGAAAATTAGGTAAAAAGCAAGGGGAGGACAGGCGGAAGCAATAGGTCTTATGAAGGGAGAAAAAAGGTACAGTTTTGTACATATTTTGCCGAAATCCCGATTAGCTTTTGTACCGCATGAAATGGTATAATGCTGTATTGGCAACATCAACAATCACGATTATTCCGACTGAGGTGATAGATTTATGAAACAGGTGAAAGAGGCGACTGTGGACTTAAAATCCGGCAAGTCACCCAAAACGACGGCTGATTACGCCAAGTATTTTCAGGCCCCTTCCCTGAAAGACGCAAAACAGCGCGGAAAGGAAGAAGTCCGGGTCCATTACGACTTTACCATTGCGGATGACATGAAAGAGATCGGCAAAGGGAAGCGGTACCACGTCCGCACCTACGGCTGTCAAATGAACGAACACGACTCGGAGACGATCTCCGGTATTCTCGAACAGATGGGCTACGCATCGACGGACAATGTAGAGGATGCCGACGTCGTGCTGTTCAACACCTGTGCGATCCGTGAAAATGCGGAGGACAAGGTGTTTGGCGAGCTGGGCAACATGAAACGGATCAAAAACAACAATCCGAATCTGATCTTGGGCGTGTGCGGCTGCATGTCGCAGGAAGAAAAAGTCGTCAGCAAAATTTTGAAGAGCTACCAGCAGGTCGACCTCGTCTTCGGTACCCACAACATTCACCGTTTGCCCGAGCTGTTGCGCGAAGCGATCTACAGCAAGGAAATGGTCATCGAAGTGTGGTCCAAGGAAGGCGACATCGTCGAGAACATGCCGAAAATCCGCGAGGGCAACACCAAGGCATGGGTCAACATCATGTATGGCTGCGACAAGTTCTGCACCTACTGTATCGTCCCGTATACGCGCGGCAAGGAGCGCAGCCGCCGCCCCGAGGACGTGATTGCCGAAGTGCGCGACCTGGCTCGCCAGGGCTTCAAGGAAATCATGCTGCTGGGCCAAAACGTCAACGCCTACGGCAAGGACTTCGAGGATATCACGTACGGCTTTGGCGATTTGCTGGATGAGATTCGCAAAATCGATATTCCGCGCATCCGCTTTACCACCAGCCACCCGCGTGACTTCGACGACCATTTGATCGAAGTGTTGAGCAAAGGCGGCAATCTGGTGGAGCAAATCCACCTGCCAGTCCAGTCGGGGTCCAGCGAAGTGCTCAAACGCATGGCGCGCAAATACTCCCGCGAGCACTACCTGGAGCTGGTGCGAAAAATCAAGGCGGCGATCCCCAACGTCTCTTTGTCTACCGACATTATCGTCGGTTTCCCGGGGGAGACCGACGAGCAGTTCGAAGATACGCTTTCCTTGGTGGAAGAAGTGCGCTATGATTTTGCCTACACCTTCATCTACTCTCCGCGCGAGGGTACACCAGCCGCCGGCATGGAGGACAATGTGCCGATGGAAGTGAAAAAAGAGCGTCTGTACCGCCTCAATGAAGCACTTGCACGAATCGGGCTGGAGCAGAACAAGAAGCTGGAAGGAAGCGTGCAGGAAGTCCTGGTGGAAGGCGTATCGAAAAACAATGACAAGGTGCTGGCCGGCCGCACGCGAACCAACAAACTGGTTCACTTCGTCGGCGATGAATCGATAATCGGCCAGTATGTACACGTCCGCATCGACGAAGCGAAGACGTGGACGCTTCACGGAGAAATAGTAACCAAAGTCGAGGTGTAAAAAGAGAGATGGAACAAACAAACCTGTATACCCAGAAAGAAATTTTGGAAAAAGCCCGTGAGCTTGCCGGGATGATTTCCAATACGAATGAAGTCGACTTTTTCAAGCGAGCCGAACAGAAGATCAAACACCACGAGCGCGTACAGGAGCTGATCGATCAGCTCAAGCAAAAGCAGAAGCAAATGGTCATGTTCGAATCGATCAACAAGCCGGAACTGGTGAAAAAAGTAGAAGCAGAGTTCAACCAGCTTCAGGAAGAGCTTGATGCGATTCCGATCGTCACCGAGTTCAAACAATCCCAGGTAGACGTGAACGACCTTTTGCAAATGGTCACGAATGTCATCACGAACACCGTATCGGAGCGTATTATTTTGGATACGGGGGGAAATCCGCTGACCGGAGAAACAGGCGGCGGACCTGAGAAAAAACACAACGGAGGCTGCTGCTCCTAAGAAAAGTTCCCCGTCCCGACATGCTTTCGCGATCGTTTTATCCAAACTCTCCTCAAAATGAGGTGGGTGTTTGCACCCTAGCCGAATGCCCTGCATACAAATGTACAGAAACGTTGTATGGAGGAGGTAAAGAAATGTCGGGTATAGACAAAGATCTACAGTGCCGGGAACTCATCGCGAAAGCTGTTGTCGGTAAGGGACATAAATTTTTCTCGACAACCCACACGATCATACCATCGCAGACTCCTTCGACGATCCTGGGATGCTGGATTATCAACACCAACTTCCAGGCAGAAAAAGTCGGAGACGCGGTTGAAGTATCTGGTACGTACGATGCCAACCTGTGGTTCTCGTTTGCCAATAATACCCAAACCGAAGTCAAGCGAGAAACAGTTAAGTTCTCCGTACTCGTTCCGCTCACGTTCTTCGATAAGAACAGCCGAGGCGATCTGGAAATTGTCGCCCGTGCCGTCGAACAGCCGAAGTGCGTCAAGGCCGAGTTGAGTGGCGGTGGAACTATAACAATCAGGGTCGAAAGCGAGTTTGTTGTAGAAGTGATCGGAGAGACAAAAGTGTGCGTTGTTGTCTGCAATAGTTGTGATGATAAAGATTTCCATTTGCTCACTGACTATGAAGAGAACAGCGACGAGTTTGACGACTTTGATTCATCTACACTGCTCGACGAGCTTGACTGAAAGAGGAGAAGCCAATCTCCTCTTTTTCTTTTTGCCGTACATGGAGAGCAGCAGATGGACGCCGCACTTTTTCCGTGCCCAGACATAGGCTATAGCAGAATGGGTAGGAAGGAGTGCTGGTCGTGTCGACACCGATGGAAAACAGGCAATTCACGCGTTCGCCCGTACAGGTGATGTCGTCGAATGCGAAGCAGGCCATAGAGCTTCTGCGACGTCCCGAGGTGGTCAGGTGGCTGCTTCGGATCAGCGGTCTGCCCGTTGCCTCAGGCAAGCGAAAAGAGCCCGGCTGGCGCACGTACAAAATCAGCATGTACCAGGATCATGTGCTGGAGGTGCGCAAAAGCGACGAACCGACGCAATGGCTGCTGCAGCCGTGGCAGTCTCCCTCTTTTGCACAGGTATCGCTTTCCGCACACGATCCGGAATTGCAACTGGTCAAAGGACTGGCAGCAAGGGGATTGTACGCTGCAGGGATCGACGCGGGCGTCGTGACGGTGATGGCCGCATCCCCCCATCGGGCCAAGCTGGTCAACGTCTCGCCTGATTGGCCGGCGAAGAATGCCGAGCGGTTTTTGCAAAAGGCCAGGCATTGGTGGGAGAGCCGACAGCGTCTGCACGGCCAGGTATTGCAGAAGTTGGGTGCGGACCCGGAGTTCGCCCTGCGCCGTACAGAGAACATGCAGCACGAGATGGAGCTTGCCTCCAACTATCTGAAAGTGAACGGGACTGTCGGGTGTGACACGACCCGCTATCGGGAGGAGTTGGCGCTGCATCAGCATCCGATAGCGGAGCTGCGTCCCGAGCCGTCCGAGGACCCCGACGAACTGTATGGGCGCATCCGTGAAGCGTTGCGGCTCGCATACAAGAAAATCAATGATCCTGATGTCGAATGCTTGGCTGGCGGCATGCCGTTTCGCGGCTATCCGATCGGCGGGCATATCCATTTGAGCGGATTGACGCCGACATTTGCCCTTCGCCGCAAGCTCGACGCCTATCTGGCGCTGCCTCTTGTCCTGATCGAAGACGACGGGTGCGCAGAGCGTCGAAAACGGTACGGCTTTTTGGGCGATGTGCGGGAAAAGGCGTACGGCTTCGAATACCGGACGCTGCCCAGTTGGCTCGTTCATCCGATAGTCGCCAGAGGCGTACTTCACCTGGCAAGACTGATTGCCACCTCACACAGCCAGTTGCAGGCCCAGCCACATCTTCGACTTCCTTTGCTCAAGGCGTACTACCGGGGAGACAAAGCGGTGCTGGAACCGTATGTGCGCCAGGTGTGGGAGGAGCTGAGACGATTGCCGGGCTACCAGCTCTCGGCGATCCACCTGGAACGCTACTTCTCCTATTTGCTATCGGACATTTCGTGGCCGGCGTCGGTCGATTTGCGAAAAACATGGGAATTTGGATGAAGTGCCACACCTTGCCAGTGCGTTTGTTCAACTTTTGGCTCAAATCATGCTATAATAGCAAGCGAGATTTGTAGCTAGGAGAAGAAGCGATGGCACAATATACCCCGATGATTCAACAGTATCTGGCAATCAAACAAGATTACCCGGATACTTTCTTATTTTTCCGCATGGGTGATTTTTACGAGCTGTTTTTTGAAGATGCACTGCTCGCTTCCCGGGAGCTGGAAATTACGCTGACCGGCCGCGACGGTGGGGGAGAGGACCGCATCCCCATGTGCGGAGTCCCGCACCATGCGGCTGACACCTACATAGCAGAGCTTTTGAAAAAAGGCTACAAGGTCGCCGTTTGCGATCAGGTGGAGGACCCCAAGGAAGCGAAGGGAATCGTCCGCCGCGAAGTCACCCGGGTGATCACCCCGGGGACGATGATGGAAGGCAAGTGGCTGCCCGACAAAGAGAACAACTACATGGTGGCAGTCGCCTGGGCTGACGGACGCAGCGGTGTCGCGGCCTGTGACATGAGTACGGGCGAGATGTACGTCACCTCGCTTGCTGCCAGCAAGCAGACTGTACTGGAAGAAGCGCTGCAGTATCGGCCCAAGGAAATGGTCGTGTGCGCAGTTCCCCGCTTTTCCCAGACGTCCATTCCCCAGGCCGAGCTGTCTTTGGAGGAGCTCGATGCGTTTGCCATTGACAAGCAGTACGGCGAACAGGCCAAAGGGCTGGATTTGCCGATGCGCCAAGCGGTCAACGCGCTTCTTCACTACATCGGCACGACGCAAAAGCGCAGTCTGTCGCACTTGCGCCTGATCAAGCGTTACGACGCCCGGCAGTACCTGCAAATGGACGGCTTTTCGCGGCGCAACCTGGAGCTGACGGAGACGATTCGCGACAAGAGCAAAAAAGGCTCGCTTTTGTGGCTGCTGGATCGCACCGAGACGGCGATGGGCGGACGGCTGTTGCGCAGATGGCTGGAGAGGCCGCTGCGCCATTTGCCCGAGTTGACAGCCAGGCTGGACGCTGTAGAAGTGCTGAAGGGGGATATGCTCCTGCGTTCGGATTTGCGGGATTGCCTGGACCGGGTCTACGATCTGGAGCGGCTGGCCGGGCGTATTTCCTACGGTAACGCCAACGCTCGCGACCTCGTGCAGCTTCGCCTCTCGCTGGAGGCGGTACCGGAGTTGAAGCGAATGCTGCTGGCAACCGACACGCCCGTCCTGATCGAGCTTGCGGAAGGCATGGATGCGTGTACGGACATCGTCTCGTTTCTCGGCCAGGCGCTCGTCGACGATCCGCCGTTGTCGGTCCGTGAAGGCGGGATTATTCGCACCGGCTACGATTCGTACCTGGACAAGCTGCACACAGCCAGCCGCGAAGGAAAGACCTGGATCGCCCAACTGGAACAAAGCGAGCGGGAAGCGACGGGAATCCGTTCGCTCAAGGTCGGCTTCAACAAGGTGTTCGGCTATTACATCGAAGTGTCCAAGGCAAACATCGGCAACGTCCCCGCCGGACGTTACGAACGGAAACAGACGCTGGCCAATGCGGAGCGCTACATCACGCCGGAGTTGAAAGAAAAAGAGGCGCTCATCCTCGAAGCGG
Organism: Brevibacillus sp. TJ4; assembly: GCF_044627595.2. Lineage (NCBI taxonomy): Bacteria > Bacillati > Bacillota > Bacilli > Caryophanales > Paenibacillaceae > Brevibacillus > Brevibacillus sp. TJ4. The sequence goes on from NZ_CP185865.1 coordinate 1,884,825, forward strand.
AAGAGAAGATGATCGAGCTGGAATACCAGTTGTTTGTCGCCATCCGCAGCGAAATTGCCGCGCATATACCCCGGCTGCAGGAGCTGGCGCAGCGGATCGCATCCGTCGACGTCCTGCAATCCTTCGCTACGGTCAGCGACGAGCGCGGTTACGTACGGCCCCAGTTTTCGCAGCAAGGCGAGTACCGGATCGAGGAAGGTCGCCATCCGGTCGTCGAGGCGATGCTGGAAGGGGAAAAATTCGTATCCAACGACGTCCACATGGACCACGATCAGCGCCAGGTGCTGTTGATTACCGGTCCGAACATGGCCGGGAAAAGCACGTACATGCGCCAGATCGCACTGATTACAGTCATGGCCCAGATCGGCTGCTTTGTCCCGGCAAAGTCAGCGACGCTCTCGGTAGTCGACCAGATTTTTACGCGGATCGGCGCGGCAGACGATCTGGCTGGCGGTCACAGTACGTTCATGGTCGAGATGCTGGAGACGAATCACGCCTTGCAAAAAGCGACCCAAGACAGCCTGATCTTGCTCGATGAAATCGGTCGCGGGACATCGACGTACGACGGCATGGCGCTGGCCCAGGCAGTCATTGAGTACATCCGCGAAAAAATTGGCGCCAAGACGCTGTTCTCGACGCACTACCACGAACTGACCGGGTTGGCGGACAGCCTCTCCGGCGTCGTCAACGTCCATGCTCGCTGTGAGGAGCGGGATGGCAAGCTGTTGTTTTTGCACAAGATCGAGGAAGGCAAGGCAGACAAAAGCTACGGAATTCACGTCGCCGAATTGGCAGAAATGCCGGTCTGGGTCATTGAGCGCGCCCGCACGATTTTGACGGGGCTGGAAGCAAACGGAGCCAGTCATGCACGCGACGGGCAAATGTCTTTCGACGCGCTGTGGTCATCGCCTGCCCCTGTAGCCGCGACAAAGGAGCAGCCGGCAGTACAGTTGTCGGCAGACGAGCAGGCGATCCTGTCGGAACTGCGGGAGCTCGATCTGAATCAGACGACCCCGATGGACGCGATGCTGCAGTTGTTTGCCTGGAAGAAGCGGTTGAAAAAGGAGTAGCTTGTCCCACGAGGAGGGGGTCCGATGGGAAAGATCAACGTATTAGACGAGCATCTTACCAATATGATTGCGGCAGGCGAGGTCGTGGAACGCCCTGCTTCTGTCGTCAAGGAGCTGGTGGAAAACGCCATCGACGCCATGGCGACGAGCATTGAGATTCACGTGGAGGAAGGCGGATTGGAGCTGATCCGCGTCGTCGACGACGGACAGGGCATGGACCGCGACGATTGCCGGCTCGCTTTTGAGCGGCATGCGACGAGCAAGATCGGATCGGTGAGGGATTTGTTCCGCATCCGTACGCTCGGATTTCGCGGGGAGGCACTGCCGAGTATCGCAGCCGTCTCCCGCGTGGAACTGACCAGCAATCTGTCCAGCAGCCAGGTCGGGACGCGGCTTTTGATCGAGGGGGGGACAGTGCGCGAAGAGCTGGAGACGGCAGCCCCCAAAGGGACCGAGATTTGCGTTCGCAGCCTGTTTTTCAACACGCCGGCGCGACTGAAGTACATGAAATCGATCGCCACGGAGATCGGTCACATCTCCGACTACGTCAATCGGCTGGCGCTGACTCATCCGGATATTTCCTTTACATTGACGCACAACCAGAAGCCGCTTTTGCAAACCTCGGGCGACGGCAAGCTGCTGCACGTCATGGCCGCCATCTACGGCGTGCAGATCGCCAAACAATTGCTGCCGATTGCAGGTGAGACGCTCGACTTTCGCTGGAGCGGCTACCTGTCCAAGACCGAAGTGACGCGCGCCAACCGTTCCTACCTGTCTACGCTCGTAAACGGCCGCTACATCCGCAACCATGCCCTGCACAACGCGATCCTGCGAGGCTACCACACGCTTTTGCCAATCGGCAGGTTCCCGATCGTGGCCTTGCAGATCGAAATGGACCCCACTCTGGTGGATGTCAACGTACACCCGGCCAAACTCGAGGCGCGTTTCAGCAAGGAAGCGGAGCTGTGCGCGGCTGTGGAAGAGTCGGTGAAAAGCACCTTGCGCGAAGGGTTGGGCATTGTCAGACCGCTGGCGGCACAGCCAAAGGCAAAGGTCGTCACCCAGGTGGAACAGCCGCAGTTTGACCTGCAGATCCCTGCTGCTCCGAGCATGCCACAAGGCAGCAGTCAGGTGGCAAAGGAAGCACCCGGCAGCTATGCCCGATCAGGGGGAGCGTTTGCTTCTGGCAGCAGCGGCGTTTTTGCCGAGCATGTCCCGAGAAATGGTTCTTTTGCCGCAATGGAACCGCGGACAGCTTCACGTCTGGCAGAGCGGGAACAGTTCGGAAGCGAGATGTCTCTTTCGGAGAGACAGATGGTGGCCGAGCAGCAGGCAGCCACGACATTGTTTACGGAAGGGCGGACGGGGGTACAGCCATCAGAAGCGGTATTCGTTACCGGAGCCGAACAGCAACAGACGGCTCCTACCGATCTTGGGACAAAGAGTGTATCCACACAACCCTCGGAACAAACCGGGAACGCCGCCGAGACTGCGCCACGCGAGGAATCTGCTGTTCCTGTCATGTATCCGGTGGGGCAAGTACACGGAACGTACATCGTCGCACAAAACGACGCGGGCATGTACCTGATCGACCAGCACGCAGCCCAGGAGCGGATTTTTTACGAATACTTCATGGAAAAGCTGCGCAGCGAGTCGGTTGCCAGCCAAATGCTGCTGTTCCCCCATACGGTCGAGTGTACGGCGGCAGAGGCGGCGCGCCTGGAAAAGCGGCTTGGGCTCTTGCAGTCGTTCGGTCTGGAGATCGAGTCTTTTGGCGGACGCACCTTTATCGTCCGGGCGCATCCCCACTGGTTTCCGCAGGGGGCGGAGCTGGAAGTGATCGAGGAGCTCGTCCAGTTTATTCTGGAGAGCGGGGAGAGGGAGCAGGCAGACCTTGTGTTGATGCGGGAAAAAGCGGCGATCCTGATGTCCTGCAAGGCAGCGATCAAGGCAAACCGCTATCTCACGCACGCCGAGATGGAGAGCCTGCTCAACCAACTGCGGGAGACGTCCAGTCCGTTTACCTGCCCGCATGGACGACCGATCGTCATCCACTTTTCCGGGTACGACCTGGAAAAGATGTTCAAGCGGGTCATGTGAAGAATCGAACGAAGATCAGGAGTAGAGCGGGATCGCTCTGCTCTTTTTTTGTTGCCGGGATTCACCGATGCGCGGGCTGGAGCAAAGCGAGACAAGAAACTACAGAACGAAAAAAATACCTCCAAGCTGTCTTTTGTGCAGATGCAATCGCACAGTGCTTGAAGGTATTATTCCATTGATTGGCACCGCATCACGGGTGTCTTGCGGGCTGAGAAAAGCGGGACATGTCGGCAGGTCAGCTTTTGCCTAGCAGACTGGCAGCTCGGAAAAGGCTTCAACCAGAAGCTCGTACGAACGAATCCGTTTCGGGAATGATTTGATCGGGGTCACGATGACCAACTCGTCTACCTGATACGTTTGTTGGAGGGCGAGCAGCTTTTCCCTGACGGTCTTTTTGCTTCCGGAGAGAATATGCGGCTCTTTTATTTCCAGGGTAAACGCTTCTGTGGAGTGCTTTTCGAACTCCCTCGCTTTTTTCATGCTGTTTAATGTGAGCGTTTTGCCGCTAGCCAGATGGATGGTGACTTGCTCGTTCTCGGCGGCGAGTGTTCGAGCTTCTGCATCGCTGTCAGCGACGATCACGGACAGCGCAATGATGGCTTCGGGACGTAGCTGCTGACCGCTGACAAACTGGCTGCGGTACCTGTCGATGGCGGCAAGACTGACAGCCTCATCGCTGTTAATGAACTGCGCGAAGACATACGGGAGCCCGCGTTTGGCAGCCAGTTCAGCGCTCTCCACGCTCGTTCCCAACAGGTATAGATCAGCAGGCTTAGGGGGAACCGGGATCGCTTTCAACCCGTACAGAGGGTGCCCCGGCTCCAGATTGTTGTGCAGATAGCTTACCAGCTCAGTCAGTTTTTCATCGAGGGACGGAGGGGAAGAAGCGGCGTTCCTTTGCTGCAAAGCGCGTGTGGACAAGGGCAGCCCGCCCGGTGCGCGTCCTACTCCAAGATCGACCCTCCCCGGTGCCAGCGAGGCGAGGACGTGGAAGTTTTCCGCCACTTTATACGGACTGTAATGCTGCAGCATCACGCCGCCCGAACCGATACGGATTCGCTCGGTCTTTGCCAGCAGGTGGGAAATGAGAACCTCCGGGGAAGACCCGACGACGTGATCCAGATCGTGATGCTCGGAAACCCAGAAACGGTGGTAGCCCAGCTTCTCTGCGATCCGTGCCAGTTCAATCGTGTGCTGGAAGGCTTGCGTGGCTGTTTCTCCTTCCTGAATCGGTGTTTGGTCCAAAATACTCAGTCTCAGCGCCACAGTGCTTCTCTCCTCTACGTCAAAATGTACGCAAAAAGCCCCTTGAAGAACATGTGTTCAAAGGGGCTTCTGGTGTTCCAGTCAGCGAAATAACAATAACCTATATGTTTACTAGGATTTTAACGATGCATGTGGCCGTTGTCAATCTGTTTATCGTGCAGGAATAAAAAAGAAAAAGTTGACGAATTGGAAAGTGGAAGATAGAATACCAAGTAATCATATAGGAATTTCGAGTCGACCAGACCACTGGAGACTTCCTGCCTCACGTTTGACGTGGGTAGGGGGTCTTTTTGTTTTGGCAAAAAGGCTTGGCAAAAAACAAACAGGGCCCCTTAGGCAAATGGGGAGATGCATCGAGAACCAGGGAGGAATGTATATGGGTATCGAACCGGTCATTCTGGAGCAGGCAGCTCCTTCTCTGACCAACCAAGGCGGCTCATCCAACAGCGCCGCCCAGGAAAACAAGATCGAGTTTGTGCAGGTGGAGAAGACGTTTGAAAGCGCCGGAAAGACGATTCATGCGCTCAAGGGCGTCACCCTGAACGTACAAAAAGGGGATATTTTCGGGGTAATCGGGTATTCCGGGGCAGGCAAAAGTACGCTCTTGCGCACGGTCAACTTGCTTGAGCGACCTACAGCGGGCAAAGTCATCGTGGACGGCAAGGACCTGACCTGCCTGTCGGAACGCGAACTGCGTGCCGTCAAAAAACAGATCGGGATGATTTTTCAACAATTTCACCTGCTGGAATCGAAGACTGTTTTTGACAATGTCGCAATGCCGCTTCTTTTGGGTCAGACACCGAAAATGGAGATTCAGGACAGAGTGACAGAACTGCTCTCGTTCGTCGGGTTGTCAGACAAAGCAAGGAGCTACCCGGATGAGCTGTCCGGCGGGCAAAAACAGCGTGTCGGCATCGCCCGTGCGCTGGCGACCAATCCCTCGATATTGCTCAGCGACGAGGCTACCTCAGCGCTTGACCCGCAGACGACCGGCTCAATCCTGCAATTGCTCAAGCGTGTAAACCAGGAGTACAACGTCACGATTCTCCTGATCACCCATGAGATGAACGTCATCAAGGAAATTTGCAATCGAGTCGCCGTCATGGATCAAGGCTCGGTCGTTGAGCAGGGTGACGTACTGGACCTGTTCGCAAATCCGCAGACAAGCACCGCCCAGGGATTTGTAAAGTCGGTCATGCCCGACGAAATACCGCCTGGAGTGGTCGAAGCGTTGCAGGCGAAAGGCAGTCGATCGCGATTTTTTCAGATTTACTTCGTCGGGGAGCGTTCCGGGCAGCAGATTATATCCCAGGTTGCCAAGCAGTTTCAGACTGAAGTCGGCGTTCTGCACGGAAATATCGCAGAGCTGCGAGGTGTGCCGTTTGGTCGGCTGATTATCGAGCTGACTGGCCATGAAGCAGAAATCTCCCGGGCGTATCAGTACATCCGGCTGCAAAACGTGACTGTGAAGGAGATAACGTAGAGATGGAAGTCACATCGGAGCAAATTGTGCAAGCAGTGTATCAAACGCTGTACATGGTCAGTGCGTCACTTCTCTTCGCCACCATCATTGGTATTCCGCTAGGCGTCTTGCTGGTCGTCACACGCAAGGGTCACATTTTGGAAAATTCGTTCATTTTTTCGCTTCTCAACCCGGTCGTCAACGTCCTCAGGTCCGTGCCTTTTATCATCCTGCTGGTGGCGATCATCCCGCTGACGCGACTGATTGTCGGGACCTCGATCGGCACGACGGCTGCAATCGTCCCCCTCGTCATCTATACGGGACCGTATATAGCAAGGCTGGTAGAAAACTCGCTGCTGGAGGTCGATGCGGGGATCATCGAGGCGGCACAGGCGATGGGTGCGACTCCTGTGCAAGTGATTTTCCGCTTTCTCATACCTGAAGCGCTCGGATCGCTGGTGCTGTCGATCACGACCGCTACGATTGGCCTGATCGGCGCGACGGCGATGGCCGGGGCAGTGGGTGCAGGCGGTCTTGGCGACTTGGCGATTACGTACGGGCATCAGCGTTTCAGTACGATCACGATCGTGGCGACGGTGATCATTCTGGTCGTCATGGTGCAGGGCATCCAATCACTGGGCAACCGTCTGGCGCGAAACATCCGCCGCAGATAAGCAAAGTGTCCAATTGAAAAATAAAGACAGGAGAGACAGACATGAAAAAATGGGTCCTTTTTGTATTCCTTATCGTACTTGCCAGTCTCGCAGCCGCATGCGGGAAGCCTGATACGTCATCCCAGGCGCTAAAAATCGGAATTCGCGGGTCGGAAAGCCGGACCTGGGATTTCGTCAAGGAACAGGCGCACAAACACGGGCTGCAGATCGAACTGGTGCAACTCAATGCCAACGTCAATCCGAATACGGTGCTGCTCGAAGGAGACATCGACGCAAACGCGTTCCAGCACGTCGCCTTCCTCGATCAGTTCAACGAAAAAAACAATTCGGACATCGTCCCCATCGGCTCGACGATTATCGCCCCGCTCGGCATTTACTCCGACAAGTACGAGAAGATCGAAGACATTCCCGATCGCGCCCAAATCGCGGTGCCAAATGACGACTCCAACTGGGGGCGCTCTCTGCTGCTGCTGCAGGAAGCGGGGCTGATTCGGGTAGTGGACGACTTCGACGGCTTCGGCGGTGCAGACAAAATCAAGGACAATCCCAAACAACTTGAGATTGTACCCGTCGATGGAGCAAACACCCCGCGCGTCATGCCGGATGTCGCTGCCTCGATCATCAACAACGGCGTGGCAGTCGAAGCCGGATTTTTGTTAAAAGACGCCATTTTCCACGAAAGCAAGACCGCCAAGCCGTACATCAATGTAATTGCCACGACGCGGCACAACGAAAATCGGGAAGACCTGAAAAAGCTGGTGGAAATCTACCAGTCGCGGGAGGTCACCGACTTCATCACAGAGACGTACAAGGGCAACTACATCCCAACGCAAGTATCGGTAGAGGAACTGAAAAACTTCAAGGACGCGTATTCCAGCAAGCCGTAACGGGGGAGTGCAGACTTTTACAAGGCAACAATGCACGCAAAAAGGAGGGGTACCGATGACGAGAGAAAGACAAATCCGTTTGTCCGCCTACCTAGTGGGCACAGGTATTCACGTCGCATCCTGGCGTTTGCCGGAAGCCAAGCGCAATGCGAGTATCGATCTGGAATTTTACAAAAAGCTGGTACAGACGGCGGAGCGTGGGAAATTTGACATCGCTTTTATTGCCGACAGCCTGGCTGTGAATGAAAACTCCCACCCGAATATTTTGAACCGGTTCGAACCGACGACATTGCTCGCGGCACTGGCGGGAGCGACTTCCAAGATCGGCCTGGTGGCGACTGCATCGACGACGTATCACGAGCCGTATAACCTCGCCCGGCTGTTCGCGTCGGTCGATCAGATCAGCAATGGGCGAGCCGGGTGGAATCTGGTCACGACGGGTGACGCTACAGGAGAAACCGGGCGCAATTTCAACCTGGATGCACATGTGGAGCATGACGAACGCTACCGGCGGGCCGAGGAATTTATCGACGTCGTGCAAGGCTTGTGGGACTCCTGGGAGGACGATGCGTTCGTCCAGGACAAGGAAAACGGGGTCTACTTCGACCCGCAAAAAATGCATCGATTGGATTACAGGGGCCGTTACTTCTCGGTGCGGGGCCCGCTCAACATTGGCAGATCACGGCAAGGTCAGCCGGTGATCGTGCAGGCAGGCGCCTCCGAACCGGGGCAGTGGCTGGCGGCGCGTACGGCGGAAGTAGTATTTTCCCACGTCAAAGACTTTGCCAAGGCGCAAGAGTTTTACCAAAGCCTCAAAGGAAAGCTGGCCTCGTTTGGGCGCACGCCGGACCAGTTGCACATTTTGCAAGGCATTTCCCCGATCATCGCGGACACGAAGGAAGAAGCCGAAGCAATGCAGCGGCGGTTGCAGGAGCTGCTCGTACCGGAGCAAGGCTTGCGATTTTTGTCCGGCTATTTGGGCAAAGTTGATTTCAGCAAATACACCTTGGACACGCCGGCAGCAGAAGTAGAGTTTCCTGCCGACAACGGTATTCAAAGCCACTTCGAGCGGATGACAGAACTGATTCGCAAAAAGAATCCGACCTTGCGCGAACTGTACGCACTGCTCGAAGGCGGGGTCAACGATGAACTCGTGGGAACGCCAGAGCAGGTCGCAGATGTCCTGGAAAAATGGTTTGCAGAAGGAGCCGCTGACGGCTTCATGCTCGTCGCCCCGGTTCTCCCCCAGGGACTGGAGGACTTCGTTGATAAAGTCATCCCGATCTTGCAGGAACGCGGGCTGTACCGTCTCGATTACGAAGGCGATACGCTGCGCGATCATCTCGGTCTGCGCAAGCCGGAGAACCGCTTTGCGGCACGAGCACGACTGGAAAAAGCAGAGTCGCAGGCGTCGTCCGCCGCCAAGTGATTCGATGAAACATGTCGTGAACGGTTCACGAGGAAGGGGGAGCGCATGGTACACATACACAATCTGGGCAAGAGCTACAATACGGCGAAGGGCACTGTCCCTGTTTTGCAGGACATCCATTTGACCGTCGAAAAAGGAGATATTTTCGGCATCATCGGTTTCAGCGGTGCGGGCAAGTCGACCTTGATCCGCTGCCTCAACCGTCTGGAGGAACCGGATACGGGGATGATCGTGATCGGAGACAAGGTCATTACAGAGCTTGACGAGAGGGAACTGCGCGTCGCCAGGCAAAAAATCGGGATGATTTTTCAGCAGTTCAACCTGTTTGACGCCAAGACCGTATTTCAGAACGTAGCGTTCCCGCTGGAGGTAGCAGGACACTCAAGACCGTACATCCAGCAGCGCGTCCGGGAAATCCTCGACCTCGTCCAACTCGGGGACAAGGCCCACGTCTACCCGTATCAGCTCAGCGGCGGACAAAAACAGCGGGTCGGAATTGCCCGAGCACTGGTCAATGAACCGGACCTGCTGCTAAGCGACGAAGCAACCTCCGCTCTCGATCCACAGACGACGTATTCCATTTTGGAACTGCTCAAAGAGATCAACCGCCAACTGCACCTGACGATTCTGCTCATCACCCATGAGCTGGACGTGCTGCAGCATGTGTGCAACAACATGGCAGTGCTCGAAGCCGGGAGAATCGTCGAAACGGGCCCTGTGGAGCAGTTCTTCCTGCAACCCAGGAGCGATACGGCCAAACGCTTTGTGGGCATCCTCGATCATTACCGGGAAAGGCGAAACGTGGTGATGGAAGGGGTAGGGGAGGGCATATGAGAGACGATCTGCCGGAATTGCTCTGGGAAGGCTTGCTTGAGACGCTCTACATGGTATTTTGGTCTTCCCTGTTTGCCCTCGCGATGGGCATTGTCCTCGGCATAACACTTGTCGTAACGGAGCAGGGAGGCATCCTGGCAAGGCCGAGGCTGCACAAGCTGATCAGCACCATCATCAACAGCCTGCGTTCGCTTCCCTTTCTCATCCTGATCGTCCTGCTGCTGCCGCTTTCCCGCCTGATCGTCGGCACGTCGCTGGGACCGACAGCCGCGATCGTTCCGCTCTCTGTCGGAGCAGCGCCTTTTCTCGGACGTATCATAGAAAATTCACTGAAAGAAGTGAGTGCCGGAAAGATCGAAGCGGCACTTGCGATTGGCGCCACGCCGTTTACAATCATCTTCCGTGTGCTCATACCCGAGGCATTGCCAGCGCTCGTCCGCGGGGTGACGATCGGAATCATCGGAATTACGGAATTTACGGCAGTCGCTGGCGCTATCGGGGGTGGCGGTCTGGGCAGTCTGGCAATTCGCTTTGGCTACCAGCGCTTCCGTGAAGACGTCTTGCTGGCGACAGTGATCTTGATTATCCTGCTCGTCCAGCTCATTCAGTGGACGGGGGACTCCATAGCCAGAGCAATCAATAAAAAGCGGTACAAATTCGAGTAGCACCGCGATGAACAAAGGAAAGGGGAGTTGAGTTTATGAGAGCAAAAGGGTGGAAGGTACTGGCTGCCTGGGGAATCAGTGCAAGTCTGCTATTGGCAGGCTGCGGGGCTAGCGAGCAGACGACGGGGGGTTCTGCCGTGCAGGGCGGCAATGCCGGCAGCCAAGGGCAGGTGGCGTCAGAAGTTACGCTAAAAGTCGGGGCTGCGCCTGTACCACATGCAGAGATTTTGGAATTTATCAAACCGGCATTGAAAGAACAGGGAGTGAATCTGGAGGTCATCATCCTCGATGACGAAGGACAGCTTAACCCGGCACTTCACGAGAAGCAGATCGACGCAAACTTCTTTCAGCATGTCCCCTACCTCGACTCGGTCAAAACGGAGAAAGGGTACGACTTCACCGTTACGACGAAAGTCCATGTCGAGCCGATCGGTTTTTACTCAGACAAATGGAAGGACAAGGATGAACTCAAGGAAGGGGCGAAAATCGGTCTTCCCAACAACCCGTCCAACGAATTCCGGGCACTCGTTTTACTACAAGAGCAAGGGCTGATCAAGCTGAGAGAGGGTCTGACGACGTACGAGGCGACGCCAAGAGATATCGCAGACAACCCGAAGAACCTGGAGTTCGTCGAAGCTGAAGCGGCGACCTTGCCACGTGCGTTGCCCGACTTGGATGGCGCGGTCATCAACACCAATGTGGTGCTGGAAGCGAAAATCGATCCGAATACCGCGCTGTTCCGCGAAGGTGCGAATTCGCCCTACGCCAACGTAATCGTCGTTCGCAAAGGCGACGAAGACCGCGATGAAATCAAAAAGCTCGACGCCGCTTTGACCAGCCCGGAAGTAAAGGCGTTTATCCAGGACAAATACGGAGTGGCCGTCGTGCCAGCTTTTTAATTGATCCTCTCCTTAGCATGAATGACGGTTTGGGCACGACCACTTGTGTGCAGTTCACTTTTTGCAAATAAGAGAGCAACCCGGATGCCAGGAAAAAGGCAGCGGGTTGCTTTCTGTTTGCAGGGTGGTACAGAGGGTGCCCCGGCTTTCGACGCCGCTTTGATGTTAAAATTGACAACGCATGTGCGCAAAAGCTATAAATGAATGTAGGCCAGAGGAAACTTGCTCGTGAAACCGAGCAGTCAGGCAAACAAATCACTTATGAATTATTTCCTGCTGGAAGAGGACTGCTGTACTTCCTGCACGTATCCGATCGTTTGCAGGAGAGCTCCGATGACAGAGAGAACCAATCCGATGATTTGTATGTCCTGCGAGGACAATCCCGTTTCTTGCTGGTTTTGGTTTTTCACGCTCTTACCTCCTACGAAGAATCATGTTCTACCTTATGTAATCCGTTTCCAGACGGAACCATCCATATGGAGAGAGGCAAAAAACCAAAATTCAAACCCACTTTGTACCTGGTTGTATCAGAACAGAAATGTGTCCCCTTGGTGAGCAGTATATTCGAAAAACCGCTGATATGAGACATATCCACGGTTGAAGAAACCGCCCATGCTGGCAAAAAAGCAGGCAGGGCAGTACCTCGTCAGGGGATAGACGTAGGAGAGCTTTCGATGATCGTTACTACCGGACTAGAGCCGACGCCAGAGACGTTGCAGCATGCGGAAGAGTTGGCCTCGCGCTTCGGCCTTTGTGTTCAAAAGCGCGGTGACGCTTCGATCGCACAGATGCGAAAGCGGTACGGCGATGATGAAATTCTCGTCGTCAGCGCACAGGGGGCGCGGATCGAGATCCCCGGTAAAAAACCGTTCTTTTTTCACCCGAATACAGCGGCATTTCGTATAAAGCGATTGATGCGCGGCGATACTGATACTATGCTCGCCGCTTGCCAAATTCAACCAGGCGATGAAGTTTTGGACGCCACGCTGGGTTTGGGCGCGGATGCAATCGTGTTCGCCCATGCTACAGGGGCGGATGGACGGGTAGTAGGAATCGAATCCGAGCCATTGATCGCCTTTATCGTGGAGGATGGTCTGCGCCATTGGCCCAGCGATTCGGCAGAATTGAGGGAAGCGATGCACCGCGTGGAAGTCCGCCTGGGAAACCATCTGGAAGTGCTGGCCGGTTTGCCGGACCGCTCTTTTGACGTCGTCTATTTTGATCCGATGTTTGAAAGTACGGTGACCAGTTCCTCGGGGATTGCCGGCGTGCGCGAATTTGCGGACCAAGCCACCTTGCGGGAGGACGCCGTAAAAGAGGCGCTGCGGGTGGCACGCAAACGCGTGGTGCTAAAGGAAGGAAAAGCAGGAAGACTGTATGGACAGTTTGGCTTTACCCCCTTTCGTACTCGGACGCAACAAGTGGTGTACAGCTACATAGAGATAGGTGGAGGGGAGTGACCTTGCAAGAGAAAGAAAAACTTGTCGTGATCATCGGTCCTACGGCGGTAGGCAAGACAGCGTTAAGCCTGGAGCTGGCGGAGGAGTTCGACGGAGAAATTATTTCCGGCGACTCCATGCAAGTGTATCGGGGGATGGACATCGGGACAGCGAAAGCAGAGCCGCACGAGCTGGCACGCGTTCCTCATCACCTGATCGACATCATCTCTCCGGCTGAGGAGTATTCCGTCGCGATCTTTCAGGACAGCGCGACTCGCCTGATCACGGAAATCAACCAACGGGGTCGCTTGCCTTTCCTGGTGGGAGGCACCGGACTCTACATAGAAGCAGTAACCCATCGTTTTCAGTTCGCCGAGTCGGCGCACGATCAGGAACTGCGAGAAAGATTGCAGCGACTGGCGGATACAGAAGGAGTAGAAGCGCTGCACGCCCGCCTGGCAGCCGTCGATCCGATCACAGCCGAGCGCCTGCATCCAAACGATGTCCGACGCGTCATCCGCGCCTTGGAGATTTACGAAACGACCGGCTACACGATGGCGGACTACCAGCACCGGGCGAAGCAGTCGCCGTACGATCTGCTGATGATCGGCCTGACGATGGAGCGGGGACTGCTGTACGAGCGGATCAATCAGCGGGTCGACCAAATGATCGAAGCCGGTCTGGTAGAAGAGGTGCGCTCGCTTTTGGATCAGGGCTATGACGCCTCGCTTGTCTCGATGCAGGGATTGGGCTACAAGGAGCTGATTCCGTACCTGTACGGGGAGATCACGCTGGAGAAAGCGATCAATGACATCAAGCAGAGGACGCGCCATTTTGCCAAGCGTCAGCTATCCTGGTTTCGCCGGATGGAAGAAGTTCACTGGTTCGACTTGACGGACCCGGCGTCAAGGCCGAAGACACTGCAAAGTATCAAGCAGATATTGGCAGGAAAGTTTCAACAATTGCCGAATATATAACATACAAGTCCTTTTAGGGGGTAATGTACATGAAGCAGTCGATCAACATTCAGGATACGTTTTTGAATCATTTGCGAAAAGAAAATATCGCGGTCACCATTTATCTGGTGAACGGATTTCAATTGCGCGGGTTTATTAAGGCGTTTGATAATTTTACAATCGTAATTGATAGTGAAGGAAAGCAGCAACTCGTCTACAAGCATGCCATTTCTACATTTACCCCGCAGCGTCCAGTCTCACTGATGTCGCAGGATAACAATCAACAGTAAGGAACGGCGTTTCACCCCTGCCCCGGACGTGGTTGTCCGGGGAGTTTTTTTCGGCTTGCCCATTGCAGGAAATGAAAAAGGACAAGGAATCATTCCTTGTCCTTTTTCTGTTCACTTGTCTGGCGAGGAGGTTTTGAGCCCGCGAATCAAAACCGTATAACAAAGGACCGAGCAGATCGTCGCAGCCGCGATGACAATTCCCATCGGGACAGCTGTACCGCTGCCTCCCAGCCCGACGAGCGGGGCGACCAGACCTCCGCTGCTGAACGTGATCAAGCCTTGCAAGGCTGATGCGCTGCCGGCTGCTTTGCTCTGGTTTTGCATGGCCAGCGAAAAACCGGTACTGCTGACGATACCGACGCTGGAAATGACCAGGAAGAGCGGTACCAACAGCATCAGCAGGCTGCCGTCGATGAGGATCATGGCAAACAGGGCAACTCCGCCAAAGGTCGCTTGCGCCAAACCGTAGACGAACAGCTTTTTCTCGGAAATTTTTCCTGCAAGTCTGCCCGTTACTTGGCTCGCGATAATGATCCCCAGACCGTTCACGGCAAAAATCAGGCTGTATTCCGTCGGCGTTACGCCGTGTATTTCCTGAAAGACAAAGGAGGAGCCGGAAATGTAGGCGAACATCGCAGAGGAGACGAGGCCCTGCGAGAGCGCAAAGCCCATAAACGTCCGGTCTTTGATCAGCCTGCCAAACGTGGACAGCGTGTTCGCCAGACCTCCAGGTGAGCGCTTTTCCGCCGGCAATGACTCTGAGAGCCCAAAGAAAACGACGATCATCATCAATATCCCGATCAGGGCAAGCGCGACGAAAATGCCTTCCCAGGAAGTAAACAGCATCATCTGTCCGCCTATGATGGGAGCGGCGATCGGCGCGACCCCGTTAACGAGCATCAACAGGGCAAAGAACTTCGTCATTTCTGCCCCGGAGAACATGTCCCGAACCATCGCCCGGGCGATGACGATTCCGGTAGCACCGGCCAGACCCTGCACAAAGCGAAGCAGGACAAACGACCAGATCGATGGGGCGACGGCGCACAGGATCGAAGCGATCGCGTACACGACAAGGCCAACAAGCAGTGGGGTTCGCCGCCCGCGTACATCGCTGATCGGGCCGGCAAACAGTTGGCCAAGGGAAAGTCCCACCATGCACGCAGTCAGGCTTAACTGCGTCATCGAGGTGCTCGTCTGCATGTCCTGTGCCAGCACGGGCAAGGCTGGCAAGTACATGTCCAGGGAAAGGGGGCCAAAGGATACCAAGGAACCCAAAATGGCAGCGATCCACAATCGCTTGGTACGATTCATCGGCAGTGAAACGGGTTCCAGCTTGCTTGCTGGTAGACTCATGGCAAAATCAGGCCTTTCTGCTTTGTGATTGGACTTTCGGTTTACGGAGTGGTCGAGGACTGGATCGATTGCTGATACGTGAGCATCGCGGTGTTGACCTTTGTCAGCATGCTGCGAAACAGTTCTTTTTCTTCCTCGCTGAAATGCTCGAAGCATTTCAATTCCAGCTCACGCATCACCTCACGGACAGCAAGCGCTGCGGTCCGTCCTTTCTCAGTCAAAAACACGCGCGAAATCCGCTGGTCTTGCGGATCAGGCTGTCGGATGACGAATCCGACTTTTTCCATTCGGTCAATCGTGACAGTGAGAGTCGCAGGCTTGATGTAAATTTCCTCGGCAAGCTCTTTTTGAACCATGCCGTCTTCCTTCAACAGGCGCAGAAGAATCGGCGGCTGGCCTGGCAAAACCTCATACTTGCTGATGAGCAGATCGACGTTTTGGCGATGCAGCTTGAGTACGCGCCGCATAAACACGAGCAACGCTTGCGAGTGATCGTAGTCTCCCACTGTTCATCTCCCTCCTGATCGTTAGATATCTAATTAATTGCAAATATACTGATTTGTTTACCATCTGTCAACGGATGGAGGGGACAAAACTGTATCAGGTGGCAGGTGTTGTAACCCGCTGTCGAGGAGTCGCGTCCTAATTGCATATACAGAAATGGTAACGAAAGGATGACGCTCATGCCGTTTACGTTCGCCCATCCGGCGATTGTGCTTCCACTGTACAGGCTGCGCTCGTTTTCCTTTACCGCACTTGTATGTGGCAGCATCGCGCCTGATTTTGAATACTTTTTGCGGATGCAGCCGTATAGCGTGTACAGCCATACACTCGCAGGCGTGTCGTACGTCGATCTGCCGATTGCCTTTTTGCTGGCCATCCTGTTTCACCGTATCGTCAAGCTGCCGCTTTACGCCTGCCTTCCGCGTTTGCTGCAAAAAGCAGTGTATCCGGCCGTCGCCGCCTCTTGGAAGCTGGACACATGGCGCAAGCGGCTGGTGTTTGCCTATTCGGCGGTACTGGGCAGCCTGACACACATCGTATGGGACAGTTTCACGCATCAAGGGGCGTTCTTTGTGGAAAAACTCCCGGCGCTGCAAGCAAAGCTGAACCTCGGCGGACTGGATGTTCCGCTGTACAAGCTCTTGCAGCATGGCAGCACAATCCTCGGGCTGACGGCAATCGGCTGCTTCCTGTTGTGGACAGCCCTCCGCTCAGCAGATGCCCCGATCCGGCCGGGCATTTCTCTTGCGCGCAAAGTCGTGTACTGGTTCGGTATTGGGGCGACAGGTGTTCTCGTCGCCTGTGTTCACGCATGGGTGAATCGGGGCGCGCTGCCATGGGATGCACCGTTGCAAAGCATCGTTCCGTTTTTGTCCGGGAGCATGCTCGGGATCATCCTGTTCTCCTGCGTACTCGGACAGCCTGGGGTCAAAAAATAGGGCAGGTTTACCTTGCCCATGAGTATACTTAAGGTATGACCAAGAGGCAGGTGATTCCAGGTGAAACCGACCATCTATCAACCCTCAACCGAAACGAAGGAGGAGAAGGTGCAAAATCGCATCCAGGTAGTCTTTCACCGGACTGAGCGGGTCAGGCAGCCTGAAACATTGGCTGATCGGGTTCGGACTACAGCTCCCGACAACGTGGCGGCCGCTTTTGCAGATCTGGAAGGCCTGATCGGGTTGCAGGAAGCAAAAAAACTGATGTATGAAATCCACGCGTTATTGCGGATGAATAAGGAACGAGAAAAGCACAACCTGAAGCTCGAAAAGCAGGTTTTTCACATGGTGTTCAAAGGAAACCCGGGAACCGGGAAGACTACAGTGGCACGCATCTTCGGCAGGATTTTCAAAGAAATGGGTATTCTGAGCAAAGGGCACTTAATCGAGGTCGAACGGGCCGATCTCGTCGGTGAGTTCATCGGACATACCGCCCAGAAGACGCGGGATCTGGTCAAAAAGGCGCTGGGCGGAGTCCTGTTTATCGACGAGGCGTACTCGCTGGCGCGCGGCGGGGAAAAGGACTTCGGGAAGGAAGCGATCGACTGTTTGACGAAAGCACTGGAGGACAAAGGCAACGAATTCGTCTGCATTTTGGCCGGCTACCCGGAAGAGATGGATGCCTTTCTCGAACTGAATCCGGGAATGCCATCGCGCTTTCCCATCCATCTGACCTTTGCCGATTACAGTGTCGAGGAACTGCTCAAAATCGCGGACAGCATGCTGGCGACCAAGGAATACCGCTTGTCCGCCAGCGCCAGGGAAAAGCTGCGGCAGCATCTGATTCGCATGCGGCAGGATGTATTCGAAGACAACTTCAGCAATGCACGCTATGTGCGCAATGCCCTGGAGCAGGCGATCCGCAAGCAGGCGGTGCGTTTGCTGGAAATACAGGAGTTGACCCGCGAGGACATTATGACCTTGTCGGCGGAGGACTTTGTCTGGCCCAATGCGTAAAGAACCGGGAAAATTGTGGTATGATAGGGAGGAAAGGACGGGGTTTCGTGAGCGAAATGATCAAAACAAAAGAGACTGCAATATTGGTTGGCTGCTTGCTCGATAATCGCGATGCCGAACGGATGCGCCTGTCGATGGAGGAATTGGAAGAGCTGGCGGATACGGCAGGGGTGGAAGTCCTCGACGTGATCACGCAGAACCGCGAACGCGTGGATTCCGCCTGGTATCTGGGCTCCGGAAAAATCGAGGAGATCGCCCATCGCGCCACAGAGCTGGACGTGGATGTGGTGATTTTCAACGACGAGCTTTCCCCCAGTCAGACACGCAATCTGGATCGGGTATTCGAATGCAAGGTGATTGACCGGACACAGTTGATTCTCGATATTTTTGCCGGACGTGCGCAGTCGCGCGAAGGGAAAATCCAGGTGGAGCTGGCCCAGTACAACTACCTGCTGCCCCGGCTGGCCGGGCAAGGCAAGCAGCTCTCCCGCCTGGGCGCGGGGATCGGGACACGCGGTCCCGGGGAAAGCAAGCTGGAGAGCGACAGACGGCATATTCGCAAGCGGATCAGCGAGTTGAAACAGCAACTCGCCGACACGGTCCGCACCAGACAGCTTCATCGCGAGCGGCGGAAGAAAAACAATGTGTTTCAAGTGGCGTTGGTGGGCTACACCAATGCGGGCAAATCGACGCTGCTCAATCAACTGACGGATGCGGGCACCCTGCAAGAGGACAAATTGTTTGCGACGCTGGACCCGACGACCCGGCAGCTCACTTTGCCAAGCGGCATGGAAGTGCTGTTGACGGATACCGTCGGCTTTATTCAGGATTTGCCGACGACCCTCGTGGCGGCATTCCGCTCCACCCTGGAAGGGATCAAGGAAGCGGACCTGATCTTGCACGTCGTGGACAGTCACCATCCCGACTTGGAGATCCACATGGAAGTCGTCGACCGGGTATTAAAAGAACTGGATGCCGGGCAAATTCCCCAGCTCGTCGTGTTCAACAAGGCTGACCTGGTGCGGGAGGGCACGTATTTGCCGCCTGCGGAAAACTCCATCTTCATCTCGGCGCTGCGCCCGGATGACCAGCAGTTGCTGCTGGAGCGAATCGAACAATACGCGCTTGCCTCGTTTGAACAACTGGAGCTGAAAGTCCCTGCGGAGCGCGGCGATATTTTGTCGCTTTTGCATCGCGAAGGGGTAGAGATGGAACAGCAATTTCACGATGAAGAAGCATCCTACCGGATCAAGGTCCGGGTCAACCGCGACCACCCGATCTACGGACGGATTGCTCCTTTTCTCCTGGACCCGCCAGAGACTGTAGAAGAGAGTTGGTAAGATACACGATGTTTCACTTGTTTTCACACGGGGAAGCGCTTCGTCCCCTGGTAGAAGAAGCAGAGGCGACGATTGCGGAGCGGCACCGGCAGATTGCCTCTGTCGTTGATTTTAATCAGTTAAAGGTGCTTCGCTCTTTTCAAAAACACGGCGTCAACGAGTTTCACTTCGCGCCTTCCACCGGATACGGCTATGACGATTCCGGCCGTTCTACGCTGGAATCGATTTACGCAGACGTATTTGGCGGGGAGGCGGCACTCGTGCGCCCGCACATTATTTCCGGGACCCATGCGATCGCCATTTGCCTGTTCGGCATCCTACGTCCTGGCGACGAGCTTCTCTACATTACAGGCAAGCCGTACGATACGCTGGAGGAAGTAGTCGGGGTGCGCGGCGAAGGACAAGGCTCGCTCAAGGACTACGGCATCGGCTACAGCTACGTACCGCTTACCGAGGAGAAGGAAATCGATTTCGTCGCGGTTGCTTCAGCGATCACGCCGAAGACGAAGATGATCGGCATTCAGCGTTCGCGCGGCTATGCGGATCGCCCTTCCTTCAGCATCGCCAAAATCGAGGAGATGATCCGCGTCATCAAGGAGATCAATCCCGACCTGATCGTCTTCGTCGACAACTGCTACGGCGAATTTACCGAAGAGCGCGAGCCTTTGCAGGTGGGAGCAGACATCATGGCCGGCTCGCTGATCAAAAACCCAGGCGGCGGTCTGGTCAAGACAGGCGGATACATCGTCGGTCGCAGCGACCTGGTACAGCTCGCCTCCTATCGCATGGCGGCACCAGGCATCGGGGCCGAGGGAGGTGCTTCGCTGTACTCGCTTCTGGAGATGTACCAGGGCTTTTTCCTCGCGCCACACGTGGTCGGTGAAGCGCTCAAGGGGGCGGTCTTTTCGTCCGCGCTGCTGGAGCGGCTCGGCTTTGCGACCAACCCGCTTTGGCACGAGCCGCGCACCGATCTGATACAATCGGTTGCTTTCGGCAGTGCCGAGCGGTTGATTACGTTTTGCCAGGGAATCCAGAAAGCGGCTCCGGTCGACGCCCATGTAACGCCGTACCCAAGCGAGATGCCGGGCTACGCCGATCCGGTCATCATGGCAGCGGGGACGTTCATTCAGGGAGCGAGTATCGAGTTCTCCGCTGACGGGCCGATCCGCCCGCCGTACCTTGGATTTGTCCAGGGAGGTCTGACTTATTCGCATGTAAAGGTAGGGATACTTACAGCGCTCAATGAAATGCTGGAAAAAGGGCTGCTGGAAATCCCGTCATAGCTTCTGGACAACTGGCAGTGATCCTTGCATCGGGAGGATCGCTGCCTTTTTGCTGCCAGATGACAGTACTCAGCCAAATATTCACTGTTGCTCCTGCGTAATAATTCCTGACACGTGTTGACAGAAAAGGTTTTCATGAATAGAATAGGGGAGAAGATACAACATACAGGAGGGACGAGTCATGAGTGATAATATTCGCCGGAATATGGCCCTCTTTCCCATTGGGATCGTAATGAAACTGACAGATCTGACTGCACGGCAAATTCGCTACTACGAACAGAACGAATTGATCCAACCTGCGCGAACCGAAGGGAAACAGCGTCTTTTCAGCTTCAATGATGTCGATCGTCTACTAGAGATCAAATCGCTGATTGAAAAGGGACTGAACATTGCAGGCATCAAGCAAGTGCTGAACATGCAGGCACCCGCCATGGACCCCAATGAAATCTCAACAACTACTGAAGCAAAGCGAAAAGAGATGTCCGACAAGGACCTTCACCAGTTGTTGAAGCAACAAATCATGCATCACAATGCTTCTCGCCGCGGTGAGGACGCATTGATTCGTGGGGAGCTTTCACGCTTCTTCCACTGATATAGATGTAGATGGTTATAAAGAGGAGGAGAGAAATGTGAGCAAGTATACGAAGGAAGACATTTTGCGCCTGGCGCAAGAGGAGGATGTACGATACATCCGCCTGCAATTTACGGACTTGATGGGGGTAATCAAAAACGTAGAGATTCCGTTGTCCCAGTTGCCAAAAGCACTCGACAACAAAATGATGTTTGACGGTTCTTCCATCGAAGGGTTTGTTCGCATTGAAGAGTCAGACATGTATCTGGTTCCGGATCTCGACACATGGGTCGTTTTCCCTTGGGGAACCGAGCATGGCAAAGTTGCGCGTCTGATCTGTGACATCTACATGCCAGACGGCTCTCCGTTTGAAGGCGATCCGCGCCAAATCCTGAAGCGCGTGCTGAAGGAAGCAGAAGAACTCGGCTTTACTTCTTTCAACGTCGGTCCAGAGCCTGAGTTTTTCCTGTTCAAAATTGACGAAAAAGGCGAGCCAACTCTCGATCTGAACGACCAGGGCGGGTACTTCGACTTCGCTCCGCTCGATCTGGGTGAAAACTGCCGCCGCGACATCGTGTTGACTCTGGAAAAAATGGGCTTTGAAATCGAAGCCTCCCACCATGAAGTGGCTCCAGGCCAACATGAAATCGACTTTAAATACGCAAATGCACTGCAAGCGGCCGATCAAATTTTGACGTTCAAACTGGTAGTAAAAACAGTTGCCCGTCAGCACGGTCTGCATGCGACCTTCATGCCAAAACCGCTGTACGGCGTAAACGGTTCCGGTATGCACGCTCACCAATCTCTCTTCCGCGGGGATGAAAATGCGTTCTACGACGAGTCCGACGAACTGGGCTTGAGCCAAACGGCGAAACACTACCTGGCTGGTATTCTGGCCCATGCGCGTGGTTTTGCGGCGATCACCAACCCGTTGGTGAACTCCTACAAGCGTCTGGTTCCTGGATATGAAGCACCTTGCTACGTGGCATGGTCCGCGAAAAACCGTTCTCCGCTCGTTCGTATCCCGGCGTCCCGTGGCTTGAGCACGCGGATCGAAGTGCGCAACCCAGACCCGGCTGCCAACCCGTACCTGGCACTTGCTGTCATGCTGAAAGCAGGCCTGGACGGAATCAAGAACAAGCTGGAGCTGGCCCCAGCGGTTGATCGCAACATTTACGTAATGAACGAGCAAGATCGCGAGGAAAACGGCATTGCCAGCCTGCCATCTACATTGAAAGAAGCGATCGAGTGCCTGAAAGCCGACCCTGTGATCTGCGAAGCGCTGGGCGAGCATGCACTGATCCACTTCATCGAAGCAAAAGAAATCGAGTGGGATATGTTCCGCACACGCGTTCACGACTGGGAGCGCGAGCAGTACATGAACACGTATTAATAGGCGAAACCCCTTGTGCCGTATGGTGCGAGGGGTTTTTGCGTACGGGCAGTATTCAATTTTCGGCCAAGGTGTGAGATCGCGAAGTGCAAGTCTTCGTTCATTGCACCGAGCTGTTTGTGTATGTCATCAAATGTAAGAATCAATTAAGGATAGAACGCGAAAAGAAGACAACTGAGAAATACAGTGCTGTACGTCCGACTTTTTTGACTTGCTGGTCTTGGTGAAACAAGGTAATGAGCCATACGATAGGTCCGATGGCAATGCAAATCCCACCAATTCATTTTTTCTTCATTGAATAATGTTTGGATATGATTTCAACAAATCAATACAAAGGATGGGGAATCACGAAAACTAAATTGGCGCCAGGTGCAATTCACACACCGGCAATAAAAAAGTCCGCTGGATAAGCGGACCTCTCCTTTATTTTTGTTGGTAGATAAAAGAGCCCTTGGCTGCTCCACGTGTTTGAATGGATATTCTCGTTGGAAATCCTGGCGATGAAATGAAAATTCTGGCTATACTGAACGGCTTCACGCGAAACTCCTTCACGCCATCCAGAATAAGCCAAAAAGAATTTTTGCTGTTGTTTGAGATTGCGAATGTTCCGCCTACTCCTTTCGGGACAAAAAGGATAAACTTTTTCCCAGCGTTCCGATAACTAAAAGATCCTGCGAACGAAAATTTACCCAACTTCATTACACCACCCTTACTAGTTTGTACAGATTATTCCAGGAAAAGGATCGTGCTTGGGTAATAGTTGAGGTAGCTTGCCCATTTTCATTCGTTCAACTTCGATTTAAAAACACACGATGTGTAAACGGAAAGGTGAGCAAGTAGGTTGCGGAGACTGGATCGAGAGCCGCGGTAAAAATGTCGCCAAATCAGGTTGGCACTTCCGTGAATGACCCTGTGGAGAACAACTTGGTGAGGTTATTGCAGGCAAAAGGCATTTCACGCCCTACAGATGGACAGGCAGGTGTACAAGAAGCGAAAAATGACCAAGCTGATGAAGCGGCAGTAGACGTTTGCAACGATTTTGCAAATCATTCGTAGTATTCAAGAGAGGAGGGAAACGCATGGATATCTTGCTGTGGATCGTCATCGTCGCGTTGTTTGCATTAAGTATTGCCGGGATTTTCTTGCCCGTTATTCCCGATACGATTCTGTTATGGGCCGGCTTTTTGCTGTACCATTTTTTTGTGGCGGACCCGGGGGCAGGCTTGCCAGCCTCTTTCTGGTGGGGGATGGTTGGATTAAGCGTATTGTTGTTCGGCGCTGACTTTTTGACCAATATGTATTTCGTCAAACGGTACGGCGGCTCAAAATGGTCATCTTTTGCTGCGGTTTTGGGGATCATCCTGGGGATTTTCATCTTCCCCCCTTTTGGCATGATTATCCTGCCGTTTGTATTCGTAGTCCTGGTGGAATTGTTCGTACAGAACCAACCATTGGAGCGGGCGATCAAAGCAGGCTTTGGCTCTTTGCTCGGATTCCTGGGAAGTGCTGTGGTGAAGGTCGTGCTGCAAATTGCAATGATTATCTGGTTCTTCCTGGCAATCTAGCCGATCCCAAGAGAAAAAACGCCGGTATCCTCATGGTACGAGAGGGTACTGGCGTTTTTTATGTAGCATGTGACTAGTGAAGCAGCCGATATACGCCAATCACTTTTCCGAGAATCGTGACTGACTCGAGGATGATCGGCTCCATCGTCGCATTTTCCGGTTGGAGACGGAAGTGGTTTTTCTCTTTGAAAAAGCGCTTTACGGTCGCTTCGTCGTCCTCGGTCATCGCCACGACGATATCGCCGTTGTTGGCGACGCTTTGCTGGCGGACGATGACGTAGTCACCATCGAGAATTCCCGCTTCAATCATACTGTTGCCGGATACGCGGAGCATGTACACCTTGTCCGACGTGACGATGTTCTCTGGCAGTGGGAAGTACTCTTCCACGTCTTCGATCGCCGTGATCGGAAGACCGGCAGTGACTTTCCCGATGACAGGTACACGAACGACGAGGTCTTCAAAGCTTTCCTGGAAACGATCTTCTTCGGAGAGCAGTTCAATGGCACGCGGCTTGGTCGGGTCGCGGCGAATCAGGCCCTTTTTTTCCAGACGAGCCAGATGGCCGTGAACAGTCGAGCTGGATGCCAGGCCGACAGCTTCGCCGATTTCCCGGACGGAAGGGGGATACCCTTTGTCGCGTACTTCCTTGCGAATAAAGTCAATGATGGCCTGCTGCCTATTGGATAATTTGGACATGGGGGACACCTCAATTTTCTCGAACATGTTTTCTATATTATACCATGGGATCTTGCGTTCGACAAACATAAGTTCGTTTTTTCTCGAAAAAATCAGATCGGAAAAACCGCTTGACATGAACGTATGTTCGCATATATGATTATGACAACGAATAGAACGTATGTTTGCAGGAGGGGTTATCGATGAACGGAGTACGCTCGAACAGCGGGTTGGACAAGAAGGAAGGACGTCGGGGTCGCCTTGGGATTACACGTGGACAAGCCATTTTGTTTTTGCTCTCATTCGCTCTCTTTTTTTACTTGCTGACAGAACTGGTGTTTGCATCTTCCGCAAAGGGCTCTGTCGACCTGCCTGAAGCACCGGTGCAGGCTGAGTCTGTTATGGAAGTGACAGTCGTTCAGGGAGACAGTTTGTGGAAGCTGGCCAACCTCTACAAAAATGATGCCAACCCGGATGTTCCGGAACTGGTGGAAAAGATCAAGGAGATCAACGGCCTCGATGAGGTCATCATCTACCCTGGTCAGACGCTGCGCATCCCGCTGGGGTAATGTGCTCGCGCGCTTGCACGGCTTGCCTCATGTGGTATAATAGAGCGCATTAGTACAGAGGCAGGAGGAACCGGCAGTGGTAACTGACGCGGAAATCAAACGAATCAATGAACTGGCGAAAAAATCTCGCGAAGCGGGTTTGACAGAGGAAGAGAAAAGCGAGCAGAAGCAGCTTCGCCAAAAGTATATCGACGCAGTAAAGCATTCTTTGAAAGCAAATTTGGACTCGATTCGCTATGTGGAGGACCTCGACGAGAAGGGGCCGAAGCATTAAAAGAAAGGCATAGATCGAATGTTGCATGGACTGGCATCCTGGCTCGCAAGCTCGGATGTCTTTTTCCGTCCTGTAATCATGAAAAAGCCACCTTGCGAAAAGGTGGCCAAATGATGTGTGATCTGTCGATGCGTTATTTGCTCAGCGCTTCGACAAGGCTTTGTCCAAATTCTCTTGCGCCTTCTGGTCCATCGCTTGTGATGACATCATCGTACTTGACGACGTGTTGGACGAGGTACTCGACGTTGTTTGCTTTCAATTCGTCAATCATCACGTCTACAGGGTAGCAGGTGCCTTGGCGACCGGAGAGCAGTCCTGTTTTTGCGACTACTACGGAACCGGCGCAGATGCCGCTGACGAGGATGTTTTTCTCGTACGCCTGCTTCAAGTATTGGATCAGCTCTTCATTGCCCCACAGGTAATCGATCGTTCCGGAGCCGCCGATCACGGCTACCACATCGTAGTCGCTGGCAGTTACTTCGGAGAAGACTACTTCAGCAGTCGCTACACCGGCATTGTCGCCTGTAATTTCACCCGTTTTGGTGCTGGCGACCGTTACCGTGACGCCTGCCTTTTCCAGCTCTTCTTTCGGATGATTCAATTCATCCTCATTAAAACGATCCGGCGGGATAATGAGCAGTGCTTTTTTATTCATAAAAAGACCTCCCTTGTCTGGTTCAGATTCAAAGTTTTTGCATTACCTATGCTATACCGAAGTGGACAGGCTGTGAAGAACGCACATTTTTGTACGGTGGTTACAAAAATGTTACTATTGGCGAAGGAGGTGCGACCTGCATGGCGGATACGTTGCGAAAAGAAATTAAAGAGAAAATTCAAAATGGCGATTACCATTGCGAAAAGGAACTTACGCTATCGGTCATCAGCGGCAAGTGGAAGGTCGTGATCCTGTGGCATCTGGGGGTAGAAGGGCCGCATCGGTTCCGCGACCTGCAGCGCTTGTTCCCGAAAATATCGCATAAAATGCTGACCAATCAGTTGCGTGAATTGATGGAGGACGGGATCGTGCACAGAGAGGTGTATCCCGAAGTTCCGCCCAGAGTCGAGTATTCCTTGACCGAACTGGGCATGACGCTATTGCCGATCGTGGAAATGATGTACGAATGGGGAAAGAAAAGGCTGGAGTCGCTAAAAGGCGAAGAGTATGAGGCTGCCTGCGCAGGTTCCTGTACCGCTACTGGCGTGCAGAAATAATACAATGCAAGACGAGGAGGAGGAACGATGTGAGCTGGATCGCGGTTGCAACCGGTGGGGCGGTGGGATCGCTGTTTCGCTATGCCCTTGCGCTGCTGGCCAATCAGGCGGGGTGGCCGCTTGGGACGTGGCTGGCGAATGTCATTGGCTCGTTTTTGATCGGCGTGCTTGCGGTGTGGGGCAAAGAGCGGGGCATGTTTGCACCTGAACTGTACCTTCTTTTTGCAACGGGCGTAATGGGAGGATTTACGACCTTCTCGACTTTATCCTTGGAGGTAGTGACGTTCTGGGGGGAAGGACAGTTCGGGAGAGGGTTCCTGTACCTGGCAGCCAGTGTGGTCGTCGGGCTGCTTTCCTGTGCGGCCGGCATCTGGCTGGCACGGCAACTGCCGCTCTCGGCGTAGCGGGAGCATGATCTGGTGATGGGAGGAGGATGTGTGTGAGCATCAAGCACCCGGAGTATGTCCAGGAGCAGAAAAAGCTGGACGAGACCGTAGCGGCGATCGATGAGGAGATCCGCCAGTTGCGGGAGGATATTCGTGAGGCGACCGATGACTACGTCAAACAGGTGGTCAATTCCGGAAAGGCGAAAACACTTCGCTATCTGGAGGACCAGGGACGTGACAAACCGTATTTCGGCAGGGTCGATTTTCTCAAGGACGAAGTCTACGAGCTGGATTCGGTATACATAGGTAAGCGCGGGATCGTGCGCAGTGACACGTTCGACTCGCTCGTCGTGGATTGGCGCGCGCCGATAGCCAGCCTGTACTACTCCGGCGAGAGCAAGGACGCCTACTACCGGATGGGCAGGGAAATTGTGCGCGGGGAAGTTACGCTGAAGCGCAATTTTGCTATTGAGAACGGACACATTACGGGGATTTACGATGGGGCGGTCAAGGAAACGATTCATCGTGAAATGGGACACCCCGATGAGTTTTTGCAGGAAGGGTACATCGACGAGTTTTTGGCTGCCAACCTCAACCAGACCAACGACAGCAGACTGAAGGACATCGTGGCGACGATTCAATCCGAGCAAAACGACATCATACGTGCCGAGAAGGATCGGCCGATCGTTGTCCAAGGGGTCGCGGGCAGCGGAAAGACGACGATTGCCCTGCATCGCCTCTCATACCTGATTTACAACTACCAGGATTCGATGCTCTCGAAAAAATTTATGGTGTTTGCCCCCAACCGGATGTTTCTGACCTACATATCCGAGGTGCTGCCAGAGCTGGGCGTCGACGACGTGCAGCAATCAACCTTTGTCGATTGGGCGGCGCGCCTGGTCAAGCCATTGCTGCCAAAGGGTTGGAAAATCACCAGTCCGGACAAACCGCTGACGCTGTTTTTCGAGGAAGGCCAGGATGAGCAGCAGCGGCAGATGATGCAAAACCGGCTGCGGTTCAAAGGATCGCTTGCTTGCCGCGACGCACTGGAGCGGTATATCCGCTACGTCGTCGAGCAGCGCGTTCCATTTAAAAAACTGAGCTTTGTCTATACGAAAACGAAGCACGTCTTTTCCATCAGCAAAGAGACGATCAAACAGATGTTCCTGGAGCAGTTTGCCAACCTTGCTTATCAGCGTCGTCTCGAAGCCTTGCGCAAGCAGCTCAAGCAGGAGATGAACAAGCAGTTTTACGCGCACTTGCGAGAGTTGAAGGTGGACCTGGACAAACAGGGATTGGCCAAGTTTGAAAAAATGCTGGAGCAGATTCTGGATACGTACATGGAGTCTTTCCCTCGGCTCGAAGCCTTTTCTGCTTATCGCGAGCTGCTGGAAGACAAGCAACTTTTGCGGGAATTGGTCACGCCGGAGATCGCTGACGATGTGATTGCGGATACAAGCGCCTCCTCGGCTGCTCTGTTTGCAGAAGAACGGGTGGAAGTAGAGGATATTGCGCCGCTTCTGTACATGCAGCACCTGATCGAAGGACTTGCAAATGCCGGCCAGTTTGACCATGCCGTGGTAGATGAGGCGCAGGATTTGAGTGCGCTGGAGATCGCGGTCATTGCACTGGCGACAAAACGCCAGTCGTTGACGGTGGTCGGCGACATCGCGCAAGCTATCCACGCGTATCGGGGACTCCACTCCTGGGAGGAGCTGACGGAGGGGATTTTCCAGCAGCCGCGCGCGTCTTACTTTGCACTCTCGCAAAGCTATCGCTCGACGATCGAGATCATGCGCTGCGCCAATGAGATTTTGCGGCAGATCGAGCTGCCGGAGACGGTGTTGGCGAAGCCGGTGCTGCGTCATGGAGCGCAGCCATCGCTGATGCAATGGGAGTCGCGCAAGCAGATGTGGGAGCTCGTCGGAAAACGCGTGGAGGAGTACCGGGCAGAGGGCTTTTCGTCCATCGCGATCGTCAGCAAGACGATCAGCGGGAGCAAGCGGGCGTACAAGGCACTGCAAGAGCGAATCCCGGACCTGGTGCTGTTGGGCAGCAAAGACAAGCAATTCCCCGGCGGAATTTCTGTCATGCCGGCATTTTTGACCAAAGGCTTGCAGTTTGATGTCGTCATCCTCCTCGATGTCGACGAGTACGGAGAAAATGAATGGGACGCCAAGCTGTTGTACGTGGCGATGACGCGCCCTGTGCACAGGCTGATGATGACCCGGCAGGCAGGTTCGGATGCGCCGCTTTTCCGCGATGTGCCTGATGAGTTGTACAGTGTCGAGTAGCGGTTTTTCGCCAGACAGGAACACAAAAAATCCCCCGGACGCATCGCGCGTGGCAGGGGGATTTTCATGCTGCATTAGTGATCTCCGTGATTTCCTTTGGAAGGATTGGTAATGACATACCCTTCTTGCGGTACATACAGGTAATCGACGATGATCCCATCCAGCAGCGGCTCGTCTTTTTTGACGATCACATCGATTTCCTTGTCGGTGGAAACCACTTCGTCATCGCTGCCAGGCTTGTCCAGTGCCAAACCGTAATGGGCATGATCGCCGTGAGCGTGCGTAATGTAGACGCGAAGCTTCAATTCCTTGTCTTCTTCCTGATCCAACACCGTTTTCAACTGCTTCGCCGCATTACGCGTAATTTTTACCTTCATGGGGCACGTCTCCTCACTGTAAAAGTTTCCTCTCCATATTAGCAAAGAGGGAAATGCCGATGCAATGTTGAAAGTGTGTAGGGGAATGGCAAATCGGCCAAACAGACAAAAACAGGAGAGGGAGAAGAGCGATGATCATAGATTTGCGCAGCGATACGGTGACGAAGCCGACGGATGAGATGATCCGGGCGATGGCGGAGGCAGAGGTAGGCGATGATGTCTACCGCGAAGATCCGACAGTAAACAGGCTGGAGGAGCTTGCAGCAGAGTATTTGGGCAAGGAAGCGGCCTTGTTTGTCACCAGTGGCACACAGGGAAATCAGGTGGCAGTCCTGACCCATTGTGTCAATGGCGACGAGGTCATTCTGGAAGCGGAGTCGCATCTGTTTTACTATGAGGCGGGAGCGATGGCGGCGCTGGCAGGGGTGCAGACCCGGACTATCCCTGGTGTACGAGGGGCGATGCGGGGAGAAGACGTCGAGAATGCGATTCGCGGGGTCAACATCCACTTTCCGCGCACCAAGCTGATCTGTCTGGAAAATACGCACAACCGAGCAGGAGGAGCGGTCCTCACCCCGCAGCAAATGAAAGAGGTACATGATGTCGGGCAGCGCCATGGCGTGCCTGTCCATCTCGATGGCGCGCGGCTGTTCAACGCGGCTGTGGCCTTGGGCGTCGATGTCCGCGAATTGACCCGATACACAGACAGCGTACAGGTCTGCCTGTCCAAAGGATTGAGCGCCCCGGTCGGCTGTGTTCTGGCAGGGGAGCGTGGCTTTATCGAAGAAGCGAGATGGTGGCGCAAAAAGCTGGGTGGCGGAATGAGACAGGCTGGCTATCTGGCGGCGCCGGGAATCATTGCCCTGACCGAGATGACTGCACGCCTGGCAGAAGACCACGAGCGTGCCAAGCTGCTCGCCGAAGGGCTGCGCCAACGCTCCATCGAAGTCGAGCCTGTGGATACCAATATCGTTTTGGCCAATACGCGCGCGCTCGGACTGACGGCGCTTGATTTTATCCAGCGTCTGAACGAAAAAGGCGTGCTGGCAGGTGATTTTGACAAGTACGTGACCCGTTTTACGACACATCGCCACATTGAAGATGCAGATATTTCCAAAACTCTGGAGATCGTCGAGCAAATCATCGAAGATGTGAAAGCCTCCGCTAGATAGGGGGCTTTTTTCGTGTTTGAAAAGGGGCTGGCCAACGAGCGGAAACGGGTGTAAATCCCCGGGGCCAAAGCAATACTAGATGTATATATCCAACAAACTGGAAATGAGGGATGACATGATTTCCGAACACGAAAAACGGCTCCTTCACAATCAAATGCAGCGAGAGGAGAGCAAAATCGTCAATATCGTGCTGCGGGATGAAACCCAGGTTGCGGGGGAAATCGAAAAAGCCACCCATCAAGGAATTTTCCTGACAGATGGCCGCTATTACGGGTACAAGGAAATAGAAGAAATAAACGGTCTGTAACCAACCTTTCCTACAGGAGCGGAGCCGGGAAAAAGTGGCGCAATCCATCCGGCAGCTCCTTTTGCCACAACCCCCAGACATGTGTGCCGGGTTTTTCCCGATAGGATAGGACAGCGCGCTTTTGCTCCAGATGCTGTTTCGCCAGGCGATTCCAGTAGACGAAGTCAAAAGTGCCGCTGCTCGTCTCTACGTCTGTCTCATCCAGTCCGACGACCATCCAGATGCGCAGCCAGGACAAGTCGGGTTGCGCGCTGAGCTGATCTTGTGTTGACTGGAAAAAGGCTCCCGACAAAGACAATACCTGTGGAAACGTATCGGGATAATCGAGTGCGAGGTGCAGCGAGACTGTTCCGCCCAGCGAATCGCCAGCCAGGACGCGTGCTGCCGGTTCACGGCGAACGGGGTAGCGATCCTCGATATACGGGAGCAGCTCCTCTGCAAAAAAGCGCTTGTACGCACGGTTGCGCGATCCCGCCGGGGAGTATTCGCTCGTGCGCTTGTTGCGGTCTACGGACACGCCGACGATCAAAAACGGCTCGATACCTTCATCGAGGATCAACTGATTGGCGATCGTGGCGATGCGTCCCATCGTAAAAAAGTCGTTTCCGTCCTGGCAATAGACGACAGGATACGAAAGAAGCTCATTGTAACCGGGCGGCACATACACTTTGACCGAACGGGAAGAGTCGAGGTGGATGCTGGGTACTTCTTCTTTGATAATCGTCCGTTTTACATAATCAGACATGTTCGTTTTCGCCCCTTATATGACAAATTGCAAACTTTGTCTTGAAAAAAACTGATACAGCTTATATAGTAAATGATAACAGGAAGGAAATAAACCCTGTAGTATCAATGCTATAACACATTTGAACAGACCTTCCTCTGAGGTATAACAGTGAGCCGAGAAACCATGACGGCTCGAACTGTTCCAAAAAGCAACGATCTTCTGTTTCATTCGGGGAGGCTTTCGCTCTTTTGTCTGACCGCTGACTGAACAGCCGCTAGACGGCTAGACAGGTAAGGCGGCGACGAAGACGTAAGACGACCCTTTAATCCAGTGACGAGGTGAATGTGATGAGTGTATCCACTGCTGTTGATCAAACAGGCAACAACACCCCGCTGCAAATTCTTGCACCGGATGGGACTGTAGTCCGTCCTGACTTGATGCCAAAACTGTCCGATGATGAACTGCGCGAACTGATGCGCAAAATGGTGTTTACCCGCGTGTGGGACCAGCGCGCGATCAGCTTGAACCGTCAAGGACGCTTGGGCTTCTACGCTCCGGTAGCCGGACAGGAAGCGAGCATGATCGGTTCGGAAGCGGCTCTTTCCAAAGAAGACTTTATTCTGCCTAGCTACCGCGACATCCCGCAAATGGTATGGCATGGCTACCCGATGCACAAAGCGTTCCTCTACTCCCGCGGCCACATCGAAGGCGGACGGATTCCTGAGGGCGTCAACGTGCTGATGCCACAAATTATTATTGCCGCACAATGCACACAAGCAACAGGGGTGGCAATGGGTTACAAGCTGCGCGGCGAAAAACGCGTTGCGATCAACTACTTCGGTGACGGTGCTACTTCCCAGGGTGACTTCTACGAAGGTATGAACTTCGCCGGGGTATACAAACTGCCAGTCATTTTCTTCTCGCAAAACAACGGTTACGCGATCTCGCTTCCATTCGAGAAGCAGACAGCATCTGAAAACATCGCCGTTAAAGCAGTGGCAGCAGGTATCGCCAGCGAACGCATAGACGGCATGGACGTACTCGCCGTATACCATGCGGTGGAAAAAGCGAGAGAGCGCGGCATCAACGGCGAAGGCGCGACTCTGATTGAAGCGCTTACCTACCGCTACGGTCCGCACACTATGGCAGGGGATGACCCGACTCGCTACCGTACCGGTGAAGAGCAAAGCGAATGGGAACTGAATGATCCGCTCATCCGCTTCCGCAAATTCCTGGAAGGAAAAGGACTGTGGAGCGAAAAAGACGAAGAAGCGACGATCGAAGAAGCGAAAAAAGCAGTTGCGGATGCAATCAAGCTGGCTGATGAAACGCCAAAAATGAAAGTATCCGAGCTGATCGATGTAATGTACGAGACACTGCCGCCTTCACTCGAAGAACAAAAGGCAGAATACCTGGAGAAGGAGTCGAAGTAAGCCATGGCACAAATGACAATGGTTCAAGCCATTACGGACGCGATGCGCGTAGAACTGAAACGCGACGAAACCGTACTCGTCTTCGGGGAAGACGTAGGGAAAAACGGCGGGGTATTCCGTGCAACAGAAGGATTGCAAGCAGAATTTGGCGAGCAGCGTGTATTTGACACGCCTCTGGCTGAATCCGGGATTGGCGGACTCGCAGTTGGTCTGTCTATCAACGGCTTCCGTCCTGTAGCCGAAATCCAGTTCTTCGGCTTTGTATTTGAGACATTCGACGCGATTGCTTCCCAGGCGACGCGTATGCGCTACCGTTCCGGCGGTCGCTTCTCGAGCCCGGTGACATTCCGCTCTCCATTCGGTGGCGGCGTGAAAACACCTGAACTGCACGCTGACTCTCTGGAAGGCTTGATGCTGCAAACTCCTGGTTTGAAAGTCGTCATTCCATCCAACCCATACGATGCAAAAGGACTGCTGATCTCCGCGATTCGCGACAACGATCCGGTCGTGTTCCTGGAGCACATGAAGCTGTACCGCTCGTTCCGTCAGGAAGTGCCAGAGGGCGAATACACCTTGCCGCTGGGCAAAGCCAACATCGTCAAAGAAGGCAGCGACGTTACCATCATCACGTATGGCGCAATGGTTCACACCAGTCTGAAAGCGGCTGAGGAAATCGAAAAAGCGCGTGGAGCGAAAGTGGAAGTGATCGACCTGAGAACGATCAGCCCACTCGATATCGACACAATCGTCGCGTCTGTGAAAAAGACAAACCGCGCGATCGTGGTACAGGAAGCGCAAAGAACATCCGGTGTGGCAGCGGAAATTATCGCGCAAATCAACGAACGTGCGATTCTCCATCTGGAAGCTCCGGTACTGCGGGTGACTGCTCCCGATACCGTATATCCGTTTGCACAAGCAGAAGACGTATGGCTGCCAGACGTCAAACGCGTCGTGGACGGCTTGACCCAAGTGCTTGACTTCTAATCGGCTGGCACATATACAGGTGGCGGAAAGATGATAGCTTTCCGCCTTCTTTTGGCACATGCTTGAATGAGAGTACGGCAAAGTGTTTATGAAGAAGGAGGAGTTAGTGTGAGTCGTTTTACATTCAGACTCCCGGAGCTTGGCGAGGGCATCCATGAAGGCGAGATCGTCAAATGGCATGTACAGCCGGGAGATACCGTAGAAGAAGACCAGGTCATTATGGAAGTGCAAAATGACAAGGCTGTAGTAGAAGTACCGTCCCCGGTAAAAGGGAAGGTATTGGAACTGAAAGTAACGGAAGGGACGGTCAGTGTCGTCGGCGATCCGTTGATTGAATTTGAAGTCGAAGGCGAAGTGCCAAACCTGCCGGATCACGGACATGGCGATGCACCAGCCCCTGCTGCAGAAGAAAAAATGGAGCCTGGCTGCGACATCGGTTCGCAAGTAAGCGCCAATGCCAACCAAGCGCTGGAAACACCGATGGCACAAGCGACTGCGACGGCAACAGCAGCACCGATTGACCGCAAACACGTACTGGCGACGCCGTCCGTGCGCAAATACGCTCGCGAAAAAGGCGTCCAGCTCGCATCTGTCCCAGGCACAGGCAAACTGGGCCGCATCACCAAGGAAGACGTGGATCGCTTTGTCGCTGGCGGGGCTGTACCTGCACAAGCGGCAGAAGCTGCTGTACCGGCTGCATCCGCACCGGCACAAGAAGCACCGGCAGCTACCGGCGTATCGCAAGCAGCGGCAGCACCGACTGTTCACTACAGCGCACAAGGCGGAGAAGTCGAAGAGCGCGTGCCGTTGAAAGGAATGCGCAAAGCCATTGCCAAAGCGATGGTCAAATCGGCGTACACCGCACCACATGTTACGATCTTCGACGAAGTGGACGTAACCGAACTGGTAGAAATGCGCAAAAATGCCAAGCCGCTTGCAGAAGAGCGCGGCGTGAAGCTGACTTACCTGCCGATGATCGTCAAGGCAGTTGTCGCTGGTCTGAAGAAGTTCCCAGAGCTGAACGCTTCGATCGACGATGAAAAACAAGAAATCATTTACAAAAAATACTACAATATCGGCATTGCCACTTCGACAGAAGAAGGCTTGCTCGTGCCAGTCGTCAAGGCGGCAGACAGCAAATCGATCTTCCAAATCGCTGGCGAAATCGGCGAATTGGCCAAGAAGGCGCGCGACCGCAAAGCGACTGCTGATGAGCTGAAAGGTTCCACGTTCAGCATTACAAACATCGGTTCTGCCGGCGGCATGTTCTTCACGCCGATCATCAACTATCCGGAAGTCGCGATTTTGGGTGTTGGCCGCATCAGTGAAAAACCGGTTGTGAAAAACGGTGAAATCGTTGTGGGTCAGGTTCTGTCGCTGTCCCTCAGCTTTGACCACCGCCTCGTCGACGGCGAACCGGCGCAGCGCTTCATCAACTACGTGAAACAGCTTCTGGAAAATCCGACGCTGCTCGTCATGGAGGGATAATCAACTATGGTAGTAGGTGAATTTACCACTGAAGTAGATGTGCTCGTCATCGGTGCAGGACCTGGCGGATATGTGGCGGCGATTCGCGCCGCCCAACTGGGCAAAACGGTTGCCGTCGTGGAAAAGGCTGACCTGGGTGGCGTATGCCTGAACGTAGGTTGCATTCCGTCCAAAGCGATGATCCACGCGGCTCATACGTATGAGCATACCCAGCATACCGAGTCCATGGGAATCACCATGGAAAATGTAAAAGTAGACTTTGCCAAAGTGCAAGAGTGGAAGAGCGGCATCGTCAAACAACTGACGGGAGGCGTTGCTTCCCTGTTCAAAGGGCATAAAATCCAGGTGATTCCGGGTGAGGCCCTGTTCGTGACAGAAAATGAAGTGCGTGTCTTCCACGGCTACGACGTCAACCGCTATCGCTTTGAGCATTGCATCATCGCCACCGGCTCCCGTCCGATCGAACTTCCAGCTTTCCCGTTCGGCAAGCGCGTGCTTTCCTCTACCGGGGCACTGGCATTGACGGAATTGCCGAAGAGCATGGTCATTATCGGCGGCGGTTATATCGGGATCGAGCTCGGTACGGTATTCGCCAAGTTTGGCACGAAAGTCACCGTACTGGAAGGTTCCGACCAAATCCTGCCGGGCTTTGAGCCGGACATGCCGCGTCTGGTCGAGCGCAAGCTGAAAAAGCTGGGCGTCGACATCAAGACCAAGGCGTTGGCACAAGGCATGGAAGAAACCGAAGACGGCGTGATCGTCACGGCGGAAATCAACGGAGAGCAGCAAAAATTCGAAGCAGAATACTTGCTGGTCACTGTCGGCCGTCGTCCCAATACAGATGAATTGGGCTTGCGCGAAATCGGCATGAACCTGACCGACCGCGGCTTGATCGTAGTAGACAAGCAAGGACGTACCAACATTCCAAACGTATACGCGATTGGAGACGTTGTAGCAGGTCCTGCTCTGGCGCATAAGGCTTCCTACGAAGGAAAAGTGGCTGCCGAAGCGATTGCCGGAAAACCGTCCGAAGTTGACTACAAAGCGATTCCTGCGGTTGTATTCAGCGATCCTGAGATTGCCAGCGTAGGATTGAACGAACGCGAAGTAAAAGAACAAGGCATCGACTATGTGGTCGGACGCTTCCCGTTCGCAGCCAACGGCCGTGCCCTCTCCGTCAATGCGGGTGAAGGCTACGTGAAGCTGATTGCGGAGAAAGAGAGCAAACTCGTCCTGGGCGCGCAAATCGTAGGTCCAGAAGCCTCCAACATTATCGCCGAGATCGGATTGGCGATCGAAATGGGTGCTACACTCGAAGACATCGAGCTGACGATCCACGCCCATCCAACCTTGGGTGAAGTGACGATGGAAGCGGCAGAACTTGCTCTGGGTCATCCGATTCACGTGATGAAATAACCGTTCGGATCAAACTATCAGTCCATAAAAGCCTTGTACCGTGGGTGCAAGGCTTTTCCACATATTACCCTTTCCAGTCGAATCTGTTATAATGTAAAATAGTGGGAGACTGAAGGTGGGTGGGATCGGCAGCATGGAGATTACTAGCAAAATGATTGATGAGTTGCGACAGAAACTGGAAACAGCCGCGAAGAGCCGCGGTTATAATTTTCTTGATCCAGAAATCGTGCGAATCAGCCAGAAGCTGGACAAGTTGATTGTTGCCCATATGAGAAACGGCGAAAAACGCCCTTGATTGGGCGTTTTTCTATGATAGTGATATGTCGTCAGATGCCAAACAGAAGTCTGGCACGCGTTCCCTTTTTCGCGAGATGAGCGGGTGAAGCGTAGTAATAACTCGGACAAATGAGCAGCTCTCGGGCAGTGCGTACAGGACCTGGAGCATTCCAAACAAGCTCGCCTGTGTGCTCATCATAGGAAAGCGCAGGGGAGAGCGGTTGCAAGTATGACAGAAACGCGGTCGGCTCCCGGAGTGCCTCGCGGATTTTTTCCGCTTGTGCGAGCAGCGTCGGATGAATAGCGGCTGACCACGTATGATCAAAACCAAACTCCCGATAAGCGGAGAGAAATAGCAACAAACGTCCTTTCACATACCCCGGGTCCTCGCTGACGTCCTGCGTGATTGCGGGGGATACAGGCTGCTTTGGCAATGATGCGAGCGCTGCCTGCAAGCTGTCGGCAAATGGCTGTGCAGGCAGCAGGAGCAGGTAACGGTACACATCATCGGTCGAGCTGACGTCTGCCGTCTGAAGCGGATCAAACAGCTCGGGAATTCCACTATGAAACAAGGGACGGAAATACTCCCAATCCGCTTGGAGCCGATGCCGGACAAACAAGGTGCGCATCTCTTCCACCCAGGGAAGAAAGCGCTGTGGAGCTGCTTGTTGCGCTACGATAGAAAGGCTGGCTGCCAGTTCAAACAGGGGGGAAATACAGAAGCGTACAGCTACTTGCGAAAATGAGTCGTGGGTAGAAAGCGGAATGCGAATCATCTGTGCCAACCTCCAAGTAAATAGTAAACTTATCATATTTCAAACGAATGGGACAATTCAATCTTTTATTGTCAATAAAAGGAAAAACACCCGGCCGCTTCGCAAGCGCCGGGTGCTCTTCTCATCCTTCTCTCGTCCGGATTTGTCGTGAGTGATTTTCTTGTTTTACTCTTTTGGAACCGGGCAAGGGTTCTCCCGTTTGCTCCAACGGACGAAATTCGTTATTGTAGGTTTGATGCGGGTTTTCATCGAGCATATGGTCTTCTTTCATGCGATCAGCTCCTTCCTTTATTTAGTTTGTCGAAATCTAAGGATGACGAACCATAGGAATTGCTGGTATTCTAAAAGGAAGCATGTTCATGCGGATATT
Source organism: Brevibacillus sp. TJ4 (assembly GCF_044627595.2). Lineage (NCBI taxonomy): Bacteria > Bacillati > Bacillota > Bacilli > Caryophanales > Paenibacillaceae > Brevibacillus > Brevibacillus sp. TJ4. The sequence continues at coordinate 1,923,497 of NZ_CP185865.1, forward strand.
TGCCGACATAACATTTATTATGTAAACAACTACTCGCATCAGAAAGGAGCATGAAGCATGCCTCTTTTGATCGCACCAGTTTTCAATTCGACGACACCGAAACCGGTACGCATCGAATTGCCGGATTCATATTATCTCATTTCGCATGCGGACAAGCCGTATGAGCTGACGAAGAAGTATTTGCGCAACGAAATGGATGAAAACAAGCGCTTCTTTGAAAGGCGCGTGGATCGCACCAGCCTGTTCCTCGTCGCCGACTATCCAGATATGAAGGTCACCAGCGATCGCGAGTGGATCGAGGAGATCGAGAACAAGCTGAACATTTCCGTCATGCAGGGAGTTTGCTCGATTCCCTATATCGTGACGATCCAGTCCAACATGTTCGGAATCACCTATTTGAAACGCTCGCTGGATGGCAGCAGATATGTGTTCGACGATCAGGCATCCGAGGTTTTTCACTCGATCCTGAATCAGCAGCTTCCGGCAATCGCCTTTAGCCGTTATTCCCTCTCTCTCGAAAAGAAGAGCAACGATGACCAGCTGGTTGATTTGTGGATCGCGCTGGAATCACTGTTCGTTCCGGACGGGCGAAAAGGGGAGATCACATACAAATTGCGGATGCGAATGGCATACTACTTCGGTGAAACGTATGATGAGCGTGTCAAGATTGCTGATTTTATCAAGAAATCGTATAATCATCGTTCCGAGATTGTACACAGCGGCAAAATGTTCGGCAAAAAACTTTCCAGCGAGGTCAAAATCCTCCGCCACATGACACGGGCAGCGATTTTGAACATGACGAACGAAGGGCTTCGTCTGCAGGAAATCAGTGCCAGACTGGATAAGCTGATTATGAGCGGAGAGAGCTACGTCGAGCGTTACGCACCGAGATTTTTCATACAAGTAAAGTGGTAGTAAGCACCACCGAAACAGACCAGGAGGATAACATGAGTGTTTTGATTGTGGAAAACGTGTCCCATGGATATGGCGACCGAATTTTATTTCGCGATGTCTCGTTTCGCTTGCAGCCGGGAGATCGTGCAGGTCTCGTCGGTGCAAATGGGACCGGGAAATCTACGCTGATGGGGATTTTGACCGGACAAAATATTCCGGATCAAGGCCGCGTCGAGTGGATGCCGAAAATCCAGTACGGCTACCTCGACCAGCACACCAAGCTGCAGGCGGGCAAGACGATACGCGACGTGCTCAAAGATGCGTTTTTGCCGCTTTTGGAACAGGAAGCAGAACTGATGGCGATCGGCGAAAAAATGGCTGAAGCCTCCCCGGAGGAACTTGAAGAGCTGCTGGAGCGTATGGGCGAGATCCAGGACAAACTGGAGACGAGCGGCTTTTACCTGATTGATGCCAAGGTCGAAGAGATCGGCAACGCGCTCGGACTTTCCGCGATCGGGCTGGATCGCGACGTAGCGGCTTTGTCGGGGGGACAGCGGACCAAGGTACTGCTGGCCAAATTGCTTCTGGAGCAGCCATCCGTGTTGCTGTTGGATGAGCCGACCAACTATTTGGACGAAGAGCATATTACATGGCTGAAAAACTACCTGAAAGAGTACCCGTACTCCTTTATCCTGATATCCCATGACACCAGCTTTATGAACGAAGTGGTCAACGTCATCTACCATCTCGAGTTCACCAAGCTGAACCGCTACACGGGCAACTACGAATCTTTCCTCGCGCAGTCGGAAATGAAGCGCAGCCAGCATATGGACGCGTATGAGCGGCAGCAGGAGGAAATCTCCAAGATGGAAGATTTTATCGCCCGAAACAAGGCGCGCGCTTCCACCACAGGGCGGGCCAAGAGCCGCCAGAAGCAGCTGGAAAAAATGGAGCGTATCGACAAGCCGGAGACAGCAGCGAAGCCTACGTTTACCTTCAAGGAATCGCGGGCGAGCAGCCGCTTTGTCGTAGAGGCGGAAGACCTGGAGATCGGGTATTCTCACCCGCTGTTGCCCAAGCTGAGCGTGAAGCTGGAGCGCGGGGAAAAAGTGGCGATCGTCGGAATGAACGGGGTCGGGAAATCGACGCTGCTCAAGACGCTTCTCGGGATCATCCCGCCGCTTGGCGGCAAGCTCGAGCGCGGCGACTTCCTGCACCCGGCCTACTTTGAGCAGGAAGTAAAAGCGACCTCTTTGACGGCTCTCGATGAAGTGTGGAATGAATTTCCGTCCATGAACAATCACGAAGTACGCGGGGCACTTGCGCGTTGCGGACTGAAAAACGAGCACATCAACCGCAGCATGAACGCCCTGTCCGGGGGCGAGCAGGCAAAGGTGCGTCTGTGCAAGCTGTTGCAGCGCGAGAGCAACTGGCTCGTGTTTGACGAGCCGACGAACCACCTGGATGTCGTCGCCAAGGAAGAGCTGAAGCGTGCGATCAAGGAATTCAAAGGAACTGTGCTTCTGGTATGCCACGAACCGGAGTTTTACGAAGACTGGGTAACCCAGGTGTGGAACGTGGAGGAATGGAGCCAGGCGCAGGCCAAAACTCCGATCAAGCTGTAATCCGGGTTTTGCGTACAGCCATCATGCAAACAAAAGAGTGCAAACAGGAGACTGTCTGCACTCTTTTTTGTTGTATCGTTATCGAGTTCTGCGCCTCTTCATTCTTCTGCTGGCAGCACCGCCCAGGCGTTGGGCAAGTAGCGGCCGCGATGATACGGCGAAGATGTTTTGGTGATAGCCTCGCCATTGTGCAGCATCATGGAGCTGGAGCCGCCGTCCATGGCCATCGCGTTGACGACACCGCGCTCTGCCAGAAGCTCCGCCATGTCGTTCATGCTCGCGCCGATCGAATGTCCCGGCTGCCGCCCGTCTACGACAGCGAAGACGATCGTGCCGTCTTCCTTCTGACCGACTGCCGTGCGTGGCTGGATTCCCCAGCTTTTGGCAGGTTGGTCGGCAAACAGGTTTTTCCCGCCGACGATCAGTTGCGGGCGAAAGCTCATGGCGTCTCGAACGCCCATCTGAATCAGTTCTTCAGCGCTGTAGCTGCCAGTCACGAGTTTGCCCTCATAGGTGATGCCCAACGCTGTTTCTCCGTTTCTCGGGTTGTAGCTCTGCAAAATCTTGCCGTTCTGGATCACCAGCCCGTAAGCCGTCGCTCCTTTTCCATAGCCGTCAGGATCGTGAAAGCCGCTGGCGTTTACGATGCCCAGCGCATTGGTCTTGGCTACGAATTCGTCGAGCAAATCGCCGCGGTCCTTGCGGTTGGTGACGAGCAGGCGCACGCGGTTCGGATCGTGTATGTACATCAGCTTGCCGCGAAAGAAATAGCTTCCTTTGTCGACGTAGATTTCTTCAATCTCGATCAGCTCCCGCGGTTTTTCCGGCTCCGGGATTGCTTCGGGGATCGCCGGCAGGACTACCGGGTTCGGGGTACTGGTTGATTCGCTGTTGATCACCTGGGGAAACTTGATCTCTTGGCGCAATGCCTCGAGCTTTTCTTCCGGCAAAAACGTATACACCGCCCAATGGTCGTGCTGCGTCGTAAGCAAGGTCCCGGCCGCCCATTCGCGCAGCTCTTCGCCGGTTCTGGTCCCGAACAAAAACCAGATGCCAAGCAGGGATACCATGGTAAAGCAAAAGCCGCCGACGAGTACAACTTGCTTCTGCCAGCGCGAGGGTCGGCGTCGTTTGATCTGTTTGCGTGTACGGGTGCGCGATAGTGTCTGTGCGGTGTCCACTGGCTGCAATCCTCTCTTCAATCGGTTTTCTATTAGGTATGGACGCATATCTGGGAAAAAAGTTTCAGGGAATGAACAGAATGTGGAACGGGGCAAGCTATCCACAGGAGGTGAGGCAGATGCGTGGCTTTGACAAAGAGTTTCAAAAAGAGGTAGAAGAGTACAAGAACAGCGACAATGGGACGCTCAACCAGACGACAAGCCGGGATCGGCACGACAAGATGGAAAAGAACGAAAGGCGTTTGGACTCCAATAACCGCTAAGCGAAGGCACAGGCGAAATGGAGCGTACGTCACGCCTCGCTTCGTTCCACTGTTCCGGCCGGGCAAAGTGTGGTAAGCTAACCCAATGTAAAGATTTTTTTGCCAGGAGGGTTTTTGTGAGTACCACGTTTGCTGACTTGCACATTGGAGAGCCGTTGCTTCACATATTGCAAGAACGAAAAATGAATACGCCGACACCCGTACAGGCGGCAGCGATTCCGGCGATACTGCAAGGCCAGGATGCGTTTGTCCAATCGCCGACCGGAACGGGCAAAACGTATGCCTATCTCTTGCCGATCCTGACGAAAGTGGATATGCAAAAAAAAGACGTACAGGCGATCGTCTTGGCCCCGACGCATGAGCTGGTGATGCAAATTGCCCGCGAAGCGGAGGGACTTTTGCCTGCCGCCCCAGGTGCGGTACAGCCGATAATCGGCGGAGTGGACGTCAAGCGCCAGGTGGAGAGGCTGAAAAAAAAGCCGATCCTGATCGTGGCGACACCGGGCAGATTGCTGGAGTTGATCGAGCAGCGGAAGCTGAAAGTGCACGAGGTCAAAACGGTCGTGGTGGACGAAGCCGACCGGATGCTTGATCCCGGTTTCGGGAAGCCGGTTCAGGAAGTGATGAAACGGACGCTTCGCAATACCCAGCGCCTGTTTTTCTCCGCGACGATTACCGATGAGTTGCTGAAGTTTGGCACTGACATGGCGAAGGAGGCGGCGGTCATCCGGGCTGATGCGCCGGAAGGAGGAGCAGGAGTTCTCCATATGTACCTGCTGACGGACCCGCGCAAAAAAGTCGATACGCTGCGTCGGCTGCTGCGTCTGGTCAACGTCCGTTCGTCGATGGTGTTCGTCAACCAGATCGACAAGGTGGAGGAAATCGTCGCCAAGCTGCAATACCATCATCTCGCCTGTCGTCTGCTGCACAGCGACGCGAGCAAGGAAGAGAGAGCCCATACGCTGCAGCAGTTCCGCGAGGGCGTCTTTCCCGTGCTGATCACGACAGATGTCTCCGCGCGAGGCATCGATATTCCCGAGGTAGAGTGTATCGTTCATTTTGATCCGGCGCCAGACGCCGATACGTATATTCACCGCAGTGGACGTACCGGGCGGATGGGCAGGGCTGGACTCGTCTTTTCCATCGTGACGAGCCAGGAGCTGTTTATCCTGCGCAAGTTCACCAAGCAGACGGGAATCGAGATTACGGAGAAGCAGATGTCGCATGGAACGCTGGAAGATCCGGGGAACATGCGGACCGGCAAACCGAGAGCTGTGCGCGAAAACAGCACAGCCTCAGGAAAAACGGCTCAACCGGGCAAGCGCGTACATAAGAAAGGGCGATTTGGAACAAAGTAGTCGGGTAAACCTGTTCATCCGAGGAGGGTTCCCATGCGCAAAGATCGCCTGGAAGAAGAGAGCTTGCTGGTAAACGGCCCTGTGGGTGGGGAAGTGCTGACAAAGGCAGAACGCCAGGTGCTTCGCCGCGATGCCCAGGAGCTGCAAAAGAAAATGGACGAGGCCAAGCAAGAGCCGATCGCGGAGTAGACCGCGAAAGCCAAAAAGAGCAGTGCTGCCGCTGGAAATGGAAATTGCCAGGGATGCGCTGCTCTTTTTCGTAGTGTTAGGCATGGACAGAGGAGTGCTGTAGATACGCGTCGAGGTCTGCCAGCCATTCCTGTACACTGGCGTAGCCTGGGTCGATTTGCAACAGCGATCGGATCATATTCCGGATCGCCGGAGTAAGGGAAAGCTCTTCTTCCCAGCTTCGCTCCACTGCGTCATCTGCTGCCGTATAGCTCGAGTACAAGAGGAACAAAAAGAAATGTCCTAGCGCGTACAAGTCGCTTGCGGGAGCGACTTCCCGCTTCAACTGCTTCTCCGGCGGATACACGCTCACATCCTCGACAGTATAGGTCGGAGCGTCACCGAGCCGCCGGGCGAGTCCAAAGTCGATCAGGTAGGGCTGTTCGTCCTTCCAGATGACGTTGGGGATACGCACATCCCGGTGGATGATGCCGTGGTCGTGCAAATAGGCAACGATTTCACCGAGTTTGCGCATGTAGCGAGCCGCTGTATATTCATCCAAGTGAATTTGTTCCTCGAACAAAATATCCTCCAGCGTCGGACCTGCGATATACGTCATCACGAGAAACGAATCATTGCGATAGGTAAAGGCATCCAGACAGCGGGGAATTTGTGGGTGAGACAGCTTCTCCAGCACATTCCGCTCGTATGCTTGCATTTCCTCGCCTTTGGGTGTGCGCCGCAGGCTTGGCCGCACTTGCTTGAGCACGAACAACTCCTGCTCTCCCTCGCGCCTTGCCAGATAGGCGATGCCGTAGCTGCCCAAGCCGAGTACCTTTTCAATACGGTAGGCGCCGATCTGCCTGCCCGGTTTGTAGGGGCGGTCGTATATCGTTTGCTGCCACCACGTCAGCAGTTGTTTCCACATGTCTCTTCTCCCCCCCGGGACTTATTGTACCACGGATCGTTTGAAAGACGACATGAGAGGCGGGAATGAAAAGCGTATTTTCCTGCACGCTTGACCTTTTGCGAAGCCGCATCCTGCGTTATAATCAGGTCGTCATAACAGATGGGAGCGGTAAGATGCATGAAATTTAACATCGACTGGTTAGCTTTTTTCCTGATTGAACAACCTGAACATGAAGACGCCCCCAAACAAGTGCGGATGAGCCGGTACATGGGGCATGACGAGTATGAGAAGAGCGAGCTGCGCACGTTTCTGGATGGCGAGTATGCGCGAATCGCCAAGCGAAAGGTAGAGCCCAATCCGAAAAGCGAAGGGGCTCCGACCAAGCTGGGGCAATTTGTGCTGGAGCCGGGACATCCCCTGGAGTCCAACCCCAATTACGCGCTGCTGCAACGACTGCTCGCAGCAGATACGCCGTCGGAGGGCAAGCAGCCGTGCCAGGAGCTGATTCAGTCCTACCTGCGCACGTCACAGGTGCGTGGCGGTGTGCTGATCGTCGTCAGGACGCGGCTGGAGCTTCTCGACGAGCGGTATGTATTCATCCTGAAATGCGACTTCGAGCAAAAAACAGCGGTGATTACAGATGAAAAAAGCCTGATCTCCAACGTGCAGATGGCGATTAACGCGAAAAACATGAAATCGCTGATGTATCCGTACATGATTGAATCAGGCATGAACGACCCGTACCACGTAAAAATCCATCAGTTTTCCCACGCCAAATATTTCGAGGAATTCCTGCGGTATATCGAATACCCGCAGACCGTCTCGCAACTGGTCGCCGAGGAAGTGATTTCACTGGCTCGCCAGCATATCCAGTTCCAGTATCCGGAAGAGTCGGAGGAGCGGCAGCGCGAAGAGGAAGCGATCGAGCTGATTGCCGCAAGCCCCAAGCGCGAGCTTTCCGAGAAGTGGGAGCATGACACTGTCATGGAAGCGATGCAGATCATCACCGATCGCCAGCCCGAGGTCGAGCTGAAATTCAAGCTGGATCACATGCAGGTTCGCGCGCTTCTCGCCGATTATGGCTCCAGCCTGCACATCGCCAAGGTCAACGGCAGGTATCTGATCCTTCTGGAAGGCGAGATGCTGCAATTCGAACGCGGGGTGTCTCCGGTGGAGTTCGTCAAGCCAAAATCGTTGGCAGAGGTCGTACGGGAACTGGAAAATCGAAGTCCGCGGAGTGTGTCGGCAAGCGAAGTTGCGGCAGCGGACGAGGCAGGGGAGAAGCCGCCCTGGGAATGAGGAGGTAACAGCATGGAAGAGACAAAGAACAATACGCATCCGGGCGATGGAAACCGGTCTTTGCCGGGGCAGGAGCAGCACGTATATCCTGTGTTGCGCCACGCCAGTCTGGTGAAGCAGAACCCGAAGCGCTGGGTGACGCGGCCGCATACGGCTGATACCGTCATCATGTACGCGCTGGATCAGGGTACCGGGTACATACTGATCGAGCAGCGTATGCTGGAGGAGGCGGGATGGTCGGCAGAGCACCTGCATGAGCGGGCCATGCACAATCTCGGACAGCTGCCCTTTGCGGTCAAAACACAGGAAATCGGGCCCAACCGGATTCATTTTATCAGCCCGCCGGATGGTTACGCCGCAAGCCGAATCTTGTTGACGAACCTGCTCGACGAATTTGAACAAAGGAAGCAAGGGGATTCCTTGGGGGTAGCGATCCCCCATCAGGATGTGCTGATCGTCGCCGATTTGACAGGGAAGACAGGGGCCCAACTGCTGGCGCGCCTCACCTACGATTTTGCTTCCAAAGGGCAGGTGCCGATCAGCGTTCTGCCGTTTTTCTGGGAAAATGGGGAGTTGACGCCGTTTCTGGCGGTATGAAAAAAAGCATATGGCTGGATGTGTGTTCGTAGACTTGGGGGGAAGCGACCCAAGTCTTTTTTGCTGTTTAGATGAAATCGTCGATTTGGGGCAAAACAGCCTGACCTATCTTGCCTCGTCTGGCTCTTCCATAAACCACAAAATGTGGGTGCATCTTTGGCAAATCAAGATCGTGGCATTTTTGTTGGCCCAATCGAATCCGAGAAAAGTCGCTCCCCTTGAATTCAGTTGCCGAAAGTCCTTGTCAAACCGGGTATGTTTGCAACAAGGGCAGGTAATCGTTTGATCTGCTGCTTTGTATTGCATATTCATCATCCTCTCTTTAATCGTTCATACGAATACAGGTCCGCAAATGTTTCATAAAAAGGGAAAACGGCAGTCTGGGGAACCGATGTGCCCAAACTGCCGCTTGTTTGCTTGCAGATGAAAACTGCGAACGCTCGTTTCCTTTTACGAAAACAGGGAGACGAGCTTCACGCCGGACTCGATCCAGTGCAGCGCACGAACGTAGGAGTCGGTATCAATCGTCGGCAAATCGGCTGGTTGATCTACTGTCTCCAGCCATTTGGGGTCGCGGAACCAGTCGAATCCGTCAGCAGGCGCATGCTCGACGTCGGGCCAGGCGTGAGAGAGAGCGGGGCTGTAGAGCTTTGCTCTGCCCTCCCGCAGCTCTGCCCCGTGAAGGCGTAATTCGTATTTCACATCCGCCGCCGGTTCCGCAGCATTTTGGGCGTGGGGTGTAAACAGATGCGGCCAGTAGTCCGCGCGAGAACCGGTATGGGGAATACGGTACGCAAACTGGCAGATGCGTGCCAGCCGCGCGTCATCCTCGTAGAGCAAGCCGTACAAGGTCTTGCCGATGGCGATCCGCTGTTCCACTGTAGGAAAGTCGTGGACGTTCAAGCCGACGAGCTGAAAACGCTTGTCCGTCGCATGTGCCTTGAAGGGGAAAAGTACCTGGTTTAAGGAAAAGGCGGATTGCGCCAAGAAAGCGAGCGAGGAGAAGATCCGGTGTACCGTGTACGGCTTCTGGGCTACTCGTTGCTCGATGTACTGCTGCTCATTGACGATCAAGGCGCGAGTCAGGCGCGCGCTGTCTTTTGTGCTCAAAAACGCCTGCCAAAAGCCGTGCATGAACGACGAGACGCCTAGCGGAGCCAAGAGCGAGGTTAAATCCTCTCCTGTTTCCTTCATCTTCGCATACAGCAGGAGCTGTGGATACGCATCGTAAAAAATCAGCCAGTTGCACCGTTCCAAAAACCAGAAATACGAGGCGATCGAGGGCTCGTCCAGCAGGATCGGCAGCCACTCGCCTTTCAGGTCTGTCATGTTCCAGCCTCCGTTGCGCGAGACCAGATGAGCGAGCAGTGCCCAGTGGATTTCCGGGTACTGGCGATAAAAGCGGAGGTATGCTTCTGTCCGTGTCACGTTGTTGCGATTGGCGGTTGCAGTTTGCCGCCTGATTTCTGCGACCAGTGATGTAGTTTCGGCAGTAGTCGATTTCATCTGTCCCTCATTCCCGTTTTCAAGCTTGTATGTAGCCAACTGGAGCAAAAAAGCAGGTCCTCTTCTGACCCGCTTTCCGTTACCCGATCATTTCCAGTACGAGGAGGCGAACGAGCAGTTTTTCCTTCGCTTCCTCCCATGTTTCACCGCATATCACGACATGCTCCGATTGAAATTCTGCCTCGGCGATGTAGACTCCGTCTCGTTCATAGATTTTCATTGCAGATCGTCCCTTTCGATGCCTTTCAAGCAGTGTATGCTATGATAGGAGAAAAGATGCATACAAAACGAAAAAAATCAGCATGTAAAGGGTGAAACAAAATGGACATCCAGGTGACAGAGACTGCCCGCGAAAGGCTTGAGACTTTGGCAGGAAATGAGGAAAAAACCGTGCGCATTAACGGCGAACTGGTCGGGGGGTGTGGAATGACAGTGGAGTATTTCCTCTGGTGGGATGAAATTTTGCCTGGTGATCTGAAGGTAAGCCATGACCGTTTGACCTTTGTTGTGGATAAAGAGACGAGGGAGTACATCGGGACGGATACGCTGAAGATCGATTTTCATCCACAGCAGGGCTTCCGCCTGATTACTCCCCAGCAAATTCTCGCCTACGGCCTTGCTATCAAGGACCGTTGGGCGTAGTGTTACTTTGGTACGAATTGCAGAATAAAGGCGAGGATACCCGCAGCGATCAAGGGTCCCACGGGCACACCACGGAAAAAGGTAACGCCGACGATCGTGCCCAGAAGCAGACCGGTGACGACCAGCGGGTTGCTCGTCATCAGGGCTGTGCCTCTGCCGCCGAGGTATGCGACGAAGATCCCGATCGCGATCGCCAGCACAGTTTGCCAGTGGGTGAAAATCTGCACAAAACTTTCCGGCTTGATTTTTCCGCTGGCAAGCGGGGCGAGCACACCGATGGTCAGGACGATAATGCCGACCTGCAAACCGTATTGTTCGAGGTATGGAAAAGCGCGTTCAAAATTCAGCAGTCTGCATAAGAGCAAAATGGCGACGGCAATGGAGACGGTCGGATTGTCGCCGACGATGCCCAACGCCAGGAGAACGAGTAAAATCAGATTGATCATGTCCATGGTACGGTTTCTCTCTTTCTATTGTTTCTTCTATATAGTATGGCGATTGAGACCGGGTTCATCTGAGAGTGAGACGAGTAAATCGATGGGAACGCGTCTATTATTCGGAATGTTTCGGCGCTTTGGAGCAGCCGGGCAAAACAAAATCCGGCCCAGCGAGGTCGTAGGACCGGTTTGTCCTTTTTATATCCAAAGCTCCAGCATGCCTACAGGAAAACCGACTGCCTCGCTGGAGTCGGGGAAGCGTCCCCAGGCAAAGACTCCGTTGAAATATTCAATCGTAAACGGCTGATCGTGATCGGGCACACTATACTTCCCGCCGATACGAAACTCATCGGTGCCTAAATAGTACGATTTTGCCATAAAGTATTTTTGCTGAACAATAGCGAGCTGGGACTCATCCCCAGACTTTTGGATTTCTGCTGCCTGTTGGCGGAGACGCTCCATCTCTTCCTGAAGCTCTGCCAAGGTCATTTGACTGTATAAACGCACGGTGCTGCCCTCCTTTCGACAGTTTTCATTGTAGCAGAAGACAGGGGAAAAGGCGATTCGTGGAGAAATTCTTGTCAGAGGGGGGACTTGCGTAATGACGCGATTTGACTTGAGTGGTAAAACAGCGATTGTGACCGGAGCCGGCAGAGGGATCGGTCGGGCGCTGGCGATTGGATTGGCAGAGGCAGGGGCGCAGGTAGCAGTGGTCGCCCGCAGCGCTGCCGATTTGCAGGAAACAGTGAGCGAGATCGAGAAGGCGGGGGGCAAGGCGCATGCCATCGTAGCCGATTTGACAGCTTCCGATGCAGCCCAGCAGGTCGTGGACAAAACGCTGGAAACGCTTGGAGGCCTGCATATTCTGGTGAACAACGCGGGCATGAACATCCGCAAAAAGGCGCATGAAGTGGCAGAGGAAGACTGGGATCGTGTCGTCGATCTCAATCTGAAGGCGACCTTCCGGCTTTCCCAGGCAGCGGGTGCCATCATGTGCGAGCAAAAATACGGGCGAATCATCAATATCGCTTCGGTAGCAGGGCTGGTTGCCTTGCGCACAGGTGTTGCCTACGGCGCCAGCAAAGCGGGGGTGATCCAGATGACACGCGTGCTCGCCCTTGAATGGAGCAGACACGGTGTAAACGTGAATGCAATCGCGCCCTGGTACTTTAAGACGCCGCTGACAGAAGGCTTGCTTCGCGACGAGGCATTTTTGCAGGAAGTATTGCAACGCACTCCGAGCGGGCGAATCGGGGAACTGGAGGATCTGGTCGGTCCGGCGATTTTCCTCGCTTCTGACGCTGCTGCCTACATATCCGGCCAAACGATCGCAGTAGATGGCGGGATGTCCATCTACGGATTCTAGGGGATAGCAATGCGAGGCGTTCATATGCAAAAAAAATGGGGCTGTCTGCCACGTCATGTGGAGACAGCCCCAAGCAATTGGGGGTGATTGGGAAAAGAAACGATCGGAGGAAACTGGCTTTGCTCTCACCCAAAACCAGGAACTCCCGCATCTCTATCGTCAAAGCGAAGAGAATGATAATCGGGTACTTTCCCAACACGTTGAAAAAGAGCTTACTCGTCTACCATACCACAAAAAAAATGAAGTGTGGGTTAAACAAAAATAAAGTAATCTTAAATAATTATTTGGCAAACGTATGGTTTGCAATGCTCACGGTCTGCTTTCTCGTCCAGATCCATTTTGAAGTTGCTGTCTTTGGATTGAAGAAGTAGAGCGAGCCGTGTGTCGGATCATTTCCCTGCAAAGCCTCCAGGACAGCTTTGCGCGCTGTCTCATTCGTCTTTGTGGGAAGTTGCCCGTTTCGTACGGGTGAAAACGCGTTGGGAGCAAAAATAACCTCCCGTACGGTAGACGGAAATCCCGGAGATGCTACCCGATTCAATACGACGGCGGCAATGGCTACTTGCCCCTCGTATGGTTCTCCCCGGCCTTCCGCATATACTAACCGGGCCAGCAGTTCGATTTCCCGTTCAGACACTTTCACCTGACCGTTGCGGGCAACTGTGCGCAGTTCGTCCCGGCTTGTCTGGACGCTCTGGCGTTGCGTATGTACCGCAGTCGTCGAGGCATTTGGCATGGATTTCAATTCTTCCTTTGCTTGCGATACAGTCGGCACGGCAGGTCCGGCATGCTTGACGGCCTGCGGTGCTGTAGCACTCGTCGGTGAGACAAACAAATAGAACATCATCAGCAGAAAACTGTTGATATAGAAGAAAAAGCGCAACTGCGCTTCGCGTGAAATCATTCTTTCGAACCACTCCTTTTCGCTCTTTGCAGAGAATCGTTGCGGAAGCGAATCGGGCTATCTGCAAGTGTAGCGGTTCGTCTGATAAAACGCAACAGGAAAATGAATCCGCAGAACTATTTTCTTGTTCAGAAAATGCCGATCAATAGGAAAAAAGAATTGTTTTTGTAAATAACTTGAAAAAAACACCACCGAACTCGGTGGTGTCAGATTGCAGACAAACTCCCTCGCTGAACGAACAGCAGAGGGAGTTTGTTTAATAATTTGATGAAAATACCGAAGGTGTTTTGATCGTTCACCTTTTGGCGACCTGATTTCCATAGCCAGGTCGCCATTTTTTTCAAGTTCATGGCAGCGAAAACAAGCATCGCCTGCATCGTGACCTTCTCCAGTCCTCGTAAGGTCGTCCAACGCATGCCATGCTTTTCCTTCATATCAGCGAATACACGTTCAATCGTTTCTTTCCGTTTGCTATAGATTTGTTTGTTTTCCTCGGTATGCCGGAGGTGGTCTACCTCTTCGAGGTAATCAGCCCAGATGTGGCGACTCACTCTCTTTGTGTAGTCTTTACTTTCCGTGCATTGTTTCAAGAACGGACAACTTCGGCAAACTTGAGAATTTGATCGATAGATACGGTACCCATCCTTGTTTGTTGTCTCATATGTTAAGATTTGCTCGTTCGGGCAGATGTAGCAGTCGAAATATTCATCATACACATATTCGTGCTTTTTAAAAAAACCTTCTTTGGTGCGTGGTCTTGTGTAGGGCATAACGGGGCGAATCTGGTCATCAAGGAGTGTTTTACTGATGTAAGGCGTCTTGTATCCCGAGTCCACTGCCACAGCTTGAGGCTGTGCAAACGTCTTTCGCACTTGATTCAAAACATCCTCAAAAACCTGACTGTCATGCACATTGCCTGGCGTTACCTTGGCACCAAGCACAAATCCATTTCGATCACATGCTGTATGAAAACTATAAGCAAATACACGTTCCTTTTCCCCTTTTACAAACAATCCGCAATCCGGGTCAGTTGTGCTGACTTTCACCTCCTTCTTCGAAGTTTCTGTCTTTTTTTCAAGGGGCTTCTTTCCATGTGCAATACGATCCTGATTGATTTCTTCGTCCAGCAGCTCTTGATATTTCTTCGCTTGTTCTTCAACGATTTCTTTCACGTATTTATGCTTATTCGCACTGGCTTTTACATGCGTAGCATCAATGAAAAGCACATCAGGCTTCACGAATCCATGATGAACCGCCTCCTCCAATATTCGAAGGAAGATCGACTCGAAGAGTTGAGTATCCCGAAAACGGCGAACATAGTTCTTGCCTAGGGTCGTGAAATGGGGAATGGGCTGACTGAAATCATAGCCAATAAACCACCGATAGGCAACATTGGTTTCGATCTCTTTAATCGTTTGTCGCATGGAACGAATTCCAAAAATATATTGGATGAAAGCAATTTTAACTAAGACTACAGGGTCAACACTGGGTCTGCCATTGTCATGACAGTAGAGGCTTTCCACCAAGTCATAGATGAACGAAAAGTCGATTGCATTTTCAATTTTTCTTACGAGATGATCTTCTGGCACCAACTCATCTAGCGAGAATGCAGATATCTGATAACGCCCTTCGGCCTCTTGCTTATTAAGCATAATGCCACCTCTAAAAAATAACTTTTGAAAACGTAACATGTTCTATATTCAACAAAAAAGCCTGCAGACCCTGTTCCTTACGGAACTTTGTCTACAGGCTGACACCACCGAACTCGGTGGTGTTTTCCATCCTTGCGTTTCCTGACGAAAGGTTACTTCTCCGTAATCGTAATCGTCTTGATCGTTACCGGTTCCTGTGGCATGCTTTCCTCATTGGTTTGCGGATTGACCTTTACAGGAACGGATTCGATTTTTTGCACGACATCGAGGCCGGAGACGACCTTCCCGAAGATCGTGTAGTTCGGAATGTGTTTGAGGTTCTCCACGTTTTTGCCGGAGCCGATAAAGAACTGGCTGCCGTTTGTGTTTGCGCCTGCATTTGCCATTGCAACCACGCCTACTTCGTATTCATGTCCGTTGTTCAATTCATCTTCGAACGTGTAGCCGGGGCCACCGATCCCCGTACCGAGCGGATCACCGGTTTGAATCATAAAGTTTTTGACGACCCGGTGGAAGGTCAGATTGTCGTAGTAGTTGTCTTTGGCGAGAAAGACGAAGTTATTTACTGCAAGGGGAGCATCTTTGGCAAACAGGTCGATGGTAATATCGCCCATGCTTGTCGAGATCGTCGCTTGGTACGTCTTGTTCGGATCAATTTGCATCTCCGGCGGCTGATCGTACTTTTTCTCACCTGTTGGACCAGGTGGTTGAGCCGGTTCTTTGGAGTCCTGCTGGTTGGCAGGAGGATTTGTTGTTTGATCGGGTGCTGGTTCTTCGGCAGTATTGGAACAACCGGCGACCAAGGCAATGGCAGTCAGGCAGGCAAACATGGTGGTAAGCAGTTTTTTCATCTCTGCACCTTCCTTTGCTCATAAGCTAGTATGATACGGATTCGAATTATAGCAAATCCGAAAGAAAAAAGCCAATCGTCTATTTTTTTTGTACGGAGTCGTGCTAAGATGTAAGAAAAGGTCACAAGGGTGAGCGAAATGGGAGAAAGATTCGAGACAAAAACCGTACATATCGGCCATGAACCTCTTCGTCAGGTCACGAGCAAATCCACCCCGATTTACCAAACTTCTGTATTTGCATTCCAGGGCTTGGAGGAAGTGGAGCAATTTTACACAGGTCATGGGGAGTACCTGTACACGCGCAACGGAAACCCCAACCAGACCGAGCTTGCAAACGCCATCACGAAGTTGGAGCAGGCGGAGGACGGCGTCAGTGCCGCATCGGGGATGGGGGCGATCATGGCTGGCGTGCTCGCTGTTGTGAAACCGGGCGACCATATTCTCGCCTCGCACGAAATCTACGGGGGAACATACGCCCTGCTCGACAAGGAGCTGTCCCGTCTGGGGATCGAGCTGGAGTGCATCAATCTGAACGAACTGACGTCGCTGGACGGACATATTCGACCGAACACACGTCTGTTCTACATGGAGACGATTACGAACCCGCTGTTGACGGTGGCTGACATGCCGGGCTGGGTGCAGCAGGCCAAGCAAGCGGGGCTGACGGTGATGATTGACAATACATTTGCAACGCCATACCTGGTTCAGCCTCTGACATTGGGGGCTGACTTGGTGGTGCACAGCGCGACGAAGTACATCGGCGGCCACAGCGATGCGACTGCCGGAGTGCTCGTCGGCAAAAAGGAGTTGGTCCAGCGAGCGCGGGAAATTGTCGTCAATTACGGTGCTTCGCTCAGCCCGTTCGAAGCGTGGATTACGTCGCGCGGACTCAAGACGCTCGCCTTGCGGATGGAGCGCCAGTGCGACAATGCCCGGGAAGTGGCCGCTTTTTTGCGAGAGCATCCGGCTGTGGGGCGCGTCTATTACCCGAGTGAAGCAGACGTCCACTTTTTTGCCCGAAAAAAGCAAGGAGCGATGCTTTCCTTCTGCCTTGCTGACGAGAGCAGGATTTACGATTTTTACCGCAAGCTCGACTGGATCAAGTTCGCGCCTTCATTGGCGGGCGTGGAAACCTCGGTCTCCCATCCTGTCACGACCTCGCATCGCGCCTTTAGCGAGGAACAGCGCCTCGCCAGCGGTATTACAATGGGATTGGTGCGCCTGTCTGTGGGAATCGAAGCGGTGGAAGACATCGTAGCCGAACTGGATCGGGCACTTTCCTAGATCATCCGAGGTCCGCAGCCACAAGTTGGAAGAACGGCCAGCTTCGTGTATCATAAGGGAATGTGCGAATAAGGGAGGTTGTACGATGAGTTCACAGGAAGAAGTACAGGTGATCGATTTTGAAGAACTGCTGCGGTTTATCGAAAAACGTCTCGCATCCGCCGGCAAGTATGTAAGACGGGAAGACATCATCACCATCTTGCAGGCAGAGGAAGCATTTTTGATGGAAAAAGGTGTATTGCAGGAGTACAGTGAATAAAGACTTGAGATGAATACGGTGTCCCCGAGGTAGCGAAGACTACTTGGTGCGGACACCTTTTTCAATGATACAGGGACCGCGAAGCAGTTGCATGACCGGGCATTTCCATTCGGCATCCAAGCTGTTGCAGGGACAAGGGTCGGTATACAATAGCCTGTTTGCGCCCACCGGAAAAAAACGGTATGATGAAGTACGAAAAGCCAAAATGTATATGAGGACGTGAACGCATTGACAGATGAAAACAAGGATCTTGAGCTGGGCGATTTGATCACTCTGGATGACGAAAATGGGGAGCCGTTGGGTGATTTTGAGGTAATCGCGCTGTTTGAGTTGAACGGAAAGGAATACATCGCCTTGACGGAAGCGGTTGAAGACGAAGAGAGCGAAGAAGAGCTGGAGGAAGAAGTCGACATTTTCGTTTTCCAGATCGACGGCGGAGAGATGGTACCGCTGGAAGATGATGAAGAAGATGCTGTTTACGTGAAGCTGAATGAAGTGCTGGAAGGCATCGAACTGGTGAAAGACGGCGAATAAGCCATAAGCGAAAAAGAAAGGTGCGGTCGCGATTGCTGCCGCACCTTCTTGTTTCTTTTTGTACAGATCGGGATGCTGTTACTGGACAGGTGGAACATCCTGCATGCCGATGATGTCATCGCGCAGGTCGCGGACGACGAGGATACAGGTGTAATCGGTATCTTCCAGGCGGGAGACGAGCATATCCCGTTCGTCTTTGGCGAACCCGAGTTTGGCCAGGCGTTTACGCAGTTCTTCCGCACCATTGGCAATGAAGTTCGCTTTGCTGTCGAGATCGCCGACGGCACCGTCCGGATGGGTACGGAACTTGTAAAAAAAGCTGCGCTGGTTCGATTCGTTTCTATCGGTATCGAGCTTGAGCACCCAGATGTCGTCTTTGTGATAACCGGAAGAATTGAGCGCCTCGATATCGGATACGAGCTCCTGGTCGTAGTGATGGAATTTGACAAAAGGACTGGTTGTGCCGATCAAGCTGTTACCCCCTTTTTCCATTGCGTTTTCTTGCCTTTTTAGGGTTCCCTGCTGCTTCGCGTGTAATGTTGGGAAATGAATGCAATGGAAAGAATTGAAAAAAATGCGCAATCGTGAGAAAATGCAGCATGGAACAAGCATTCCCCCTTGTTGCGATGGAGCATTTTGGCTTATTTTACGCTTCGGACCTTGACAATGCGGCAAGTTTTTCTAATCATTGAGTCCGACAAGCGTTGTATACGGGGGGAAGCATACGGTACAATACCGATTATCGGCGTTTTCACGGTAGCAAACCTGTTTTGTCGTAAAAATCGTCGCAGTCGTATGTAGAGGGGAGAGCGCGATTGAAGGAAACGGACACACTTCAAGAAATGACATATACGGAAGAAGATATTCAGGTCCTCGAAGGACTGATTGCTGTACGCAAGCGGCCCGGCATGTACATAGGATCGACAGGAAGCCGGGGATTGCATCACCTGTTGTGGGAAATCGTCGACAACGCCAAGGACGAGGTGCTGGCAGGCCATAACGACCGCATCATCGTCACGTTGCATGACGACGGCAGTGTGAGCGTGGAAGACCACGGGCGGGGAATCCCGACGGGCATGCACAGTACCGGTCGACCAGTGCCGGAAGTGATTTTTACAACGCTTCATGCGGGAGGAAAATTTGGCGGCGGTGGATATAAAAAAAGCGGTGGATTGCACGGGGTAGGCTCGAGCGTAGTGGTCGCCCTGTCCAAATGGCTGGAAGTGGAGATTCATCGCGAGGGCAAAATCCACAGGCAGCGGTTCGCATACGTGGTCGATGAGAAAGGTGTCGAGCATGTAGGCAAACCTGTCACCGAGCTGGAAGTCGTCGGCACGACCAAACGCACAGGGACGACGGTCCGCTTTCTCCCGGATGAAGCGGTATTTGGAAACGCCCGTTTTGACTACGAAACGATTCGCGAGCGTTTCCGCGAAACCGCTTTTTTGCTCAAGAAACTGCGGATGGTGCTGATCGACGAGCGCACGGCGGAAAAAAAGAAAGAAGAATTTTACTTTGAAGACGGCTTGAAATCGTACGTGGAGTACCTGAACGAAGGCAAGCAAACCTTGCACCCGATCGTCTACTTTGAAGGGGAAAAAGACAACGTCTACGTCGAGCTGGCTTTTCAATACAACGACGGGTATGCCGAGACGCTCGTCTCCTACGTCAACTCGATTGTCACCGCGGACGGAGGGACGCATGTCACCGGCTTCCGCAACGGGACGACCCGCATTTTCAACGAATTCGCACGCAAAAAAGGCTACATCAAGGAAAAAGACCCCAACCTGTCCGGGAACGATCTGCGGGAAGGCTTCCTCGGCGTGTTGTCGCTGCAAATGGCCGATGTCCAGTTCGAGTCGCAGACGAAAGACAAGCTGGGCAATGAAGAAGCGCGTACGATCGTCGAGCAGATTATCTCGGAGAAGCTCGGTTTTTTCCTGGAGGAGAATCCGGAGATCGGCAAGCTGTTGATCGACAAGGCAATCCGTTCGGCGGAAATTCGCGAGGAACTGCGCAAGCAACGCGAAGCATTGCGCGGCGACAAAAAAGGCAAGTCAGCGAAAAAGCGCAAGTCGATCTCGGAGAAGTTCACGCCGCCTCAGTACCGCGATCCAAAACGAAACGAGCTGTTCCTGGTCGAGGGCGACTCTGCCGGCGGTTCCGCGAAGCAGGCTCGCAACTCCGAGTTCCAGGCGCTGTTCAGCCTCAAGGGAAAACCGCTGAACACCGAGAAGGCAAAGCTCTCCGAGGTACTGGCCAACGAAGAGTTTCGCACCATTCTGGAAGTGCTGGAGACGGACATTGGCGAAGACTTTTCCATTGAAAACTGCGCGTTTGACAAAGTCATTATCATGTCTGACGCCGATGTGGACGGCTCGCATATCCAGACGCTGCTGCTCACCTTTTTCTTCCGCTACATGCGCCCGATGATCGCTGCCGGGCATCTGTACATCGCCCAGCCTCCTCTGTACCAGGTGAAAAAAGAGGGCAAGTCCAAGAAGCCGGAAATCATCTACTGCTGGAACGATTACGAGCTGGAGCAGGCGGTCAAGCAGCTCGGCCGCGGCGTGGAAGTGCAGCGCTACAAAGGATTGGGCGAGATGAATCCGGACCAGCTCTGGGAGACGACGATGAACCCGGAGACGCGCAAGCTGATCAAAGTGCAGATCGAAGACCTGGCCCAGTCGGAAAAGCTGGTCACCGTCCTGATGGGCGACAAAGTTCCGCCACGTCGAGAGTGGATTGAAAGCCACGTCACCTTTGAAGTGGGGGAGGATGAATAAGCATGCTGTCCAATCAAATCATCGAACAAAGTTTCGCCGAGCTTATGGGCAAGCGCTTCAGCGACTACGCCAACCTCGTCATCCTGTCGCGCGCCATTCCTGACGCCCGGGACGGACTGAAACCGGTGCAGCGCAGGATTTTGTACGCAATGTACCAGGAAGGCAACACGCATGAGAAGCCGTACCGCAAATCTGCGAAAACGGTAGGATATGTCATGGGTACATACCACCCTCACGGCGACACGGCCATTTACGAAACGATGGTCCGCATGGCGCAGTGGTGGAAGATGGGGCAGGTGCTGATCCAGGGGCACGGCAACTTCGGGAGCCTGGACGCCGATCCCCCGGCGGCGATGCGCTATACGGAGTCGCGTCTGTCGGCCCTGGCCAGCGAGATGCTGCGCGATATTGAAAAAGATACGGTCACGTTCATTCCCAACTACGACAACTCGGCCCAGCAGCCGGCTGTACTGCCGTCGCGTTTTCCCAACCTGCTCGTAAACGGCGCGTCGGGGATCGCGGTCGGTTTTGCGACGGACATACCGACGCACAATCTGGGAGAAGTCATCGACGCGGCAATCGCGCAGATGAAAGACCCGCAGATCAGCCTGGATGAACTGATGCAGTACGTAAAAGGGCCTGACTTCCCGACCGGCGGGATTGTGCAGGGGGTATCCGGCATCCGCAAAGCGTTTGATACGGGGCGCGGACAGCTCATCATCCGCGCGAGAACGCATGTGGAGGAGCCAAAAGGCAGCAAGGTCAAAAAGATCGTCATCTCCGAGCTTCCGTACGAAGTAGTCAAATCGAAGCTGGTCGGACAAATCGACGAGCTGGTGATGGAGCGCAAGATCGAGGGAGCGATCGCTGTCCGCGATGAGACCGGACGCAAGGAAGCCGACATGAAGCAGGTGCGCATCGTCATCGACATCCGCAAAGAGGCGGACGAGCAGGCGATTCTCAACTACCTGTACAAAAACACCGACCTGCAAATTTACTACAACTACAACATGAACGTGATCCACGAGGGAACGATCCGGCAGATGGGCTTAAAGCAGCTGCTCGGCGCCTACATCGAGCACCAGAAAGAAGTGGTGACCCGCCGTTCCCAATTCGATCTGGACAAAAAAGTCAATCGCGAACATGTGGTTGAAGGCTTGATCCGGGCGAAATCGATTCTCCGCCAGATCGTCGACACGATCATGGACTCGGAGGACCGTGCCGACGCCAAGCGCAACATCATGGAGGCGTACGGATTTACCGAGCTGCAGGCAGATGCGATTCTGAACATCCAGCTCGCTTCCCTGACCCGCCTTGACATCGTCAAGCTGGAAAAAGAACGGGCTGCTTTGGAAAAGGAGATCGCTGAATTGCGGGAGATTTTGGGCAGCGAAAAACGGCTGATCCAGGTAATTACGCAGGAGCTTCGCGAGATCAAGAAAAAGTATGCGGGAGAGCGTCGCACCGAAATTCAGGGCGAGATCGAGGAGATCAAGGTCGATCTGGCGATGCAGATCAACGCCGAGGATTGCATTGTGACGCTCACCAATGAAGGCTACGCCAAACGGACCAGCCCGCGTTCGTTCAAGTCGATGGGCGGAACGATTGAGACGTGCGGCGTAAAAGAGGGAGACCGGGTGCGCCACTTCGTCGAGACGAACACTTCGCATACGGCTCTGTTCTTCACCCAGGATGGCAAGTATTTCGCTACTCTGGTGAATTCGCTGCCGGACGACAAGTGGAAGGACATCGGATCTGCGCTGGTCAACGTGATTCCGCTGGAGAAGCAACAGCGCATCGTCGGCTTTGCCGTCGTGGAAGACTTCAAGCGTCCGCTGTTCGTCTACCATGTCAGCAGCCGCGGCATGATCAAGAAAACGCCTCTGGCCGAATACGAAACCAATCGCTCCAGCGCCCTGGTGGCAGCCAAACTGAAATCCGCCGACGACGAATTTGTCAGTGTGTTTGTCGCTGATGAGGCAGGTGATTTCCTCGTCGCTACGCGCGACGGCATGGGCATTCGTTTTCCGCGCGTGGAGGTTGGCGCGACGGGGCGGGCTTCCAGCGGTGTGAAGGCGATTGCGCTCGGTGCCGGGGATCAGGTCGTCTCTTTGCTGCCAGTCGAGCCGGACGATCAGCGTGCCTTTAGCCTGGTGACCCGGGAGGGCATCGTCAAGCGTACGCGCATTGCCGACATTCCGCTGCAAGGGCGGGCGGGAAAAGGCGTGCAATTGATCCGCAAACGCAAGACCCACCCGCATCAACTGCTGGCGATCAACATCAGCAATACGATGTACGCCTTGACCGAGCAAAACGAATGGCAACTCATCCCGAGCGAGCAGGTAATCATCAACGAGCAGGGTGGTATCGGGCGCTCGCTGGTTGAGGGCGGGATCAAAGACCTCGTCTTTGAAGCGGTCCTGCCAACGGAGGAATCCCCGGCTGATGCAGCAGGGAAAAGCCCTGCGGGGGCATCGCCACAACATGCATCTGGGGATCAGATCAGCTTGTTCCCTGACGACCCAGGCAAGGAAAAGGATTGATCGCACATGGCGAATATATTTGAAGCATTTACTTCTGCGTTAAACTGGCAGCAGGTTTCCCTCCTGCTCGATACCGTCACGTACTTTGAGGATGCGCCCAAGCTGCTGTCGATTCCAGCCGAGCAGGGCGAGACGGTCGCGGTTCCGCTCATTGCCGACACACTGCGCAGCATGCTCAGCGAGTTGGACGAGCAGGATGCCTTTGCCCGCAGACCGTTTCACCTGAGCTGGGAAGCAGGGCAGGACGAACAGACCGGAACGCTCGTAGTAGGGCTTCCGTCCGGCGCCACCGTGCGCCAGGCGACAGACCTCACTCAATTTTCGGCTGTCTAGTCCGGGCTCGTCCGGTTTTTGTCCACATTCTGGATAAATCAGGAAGGATATGCGCACACTATGGCGGGAGGTGTGACCGCTGTGGAACGCACAACGAGCATCAATGGGCAGGAATACCAGTTTACCGCCACGTACGATGGTGATGCACAATACCATGTAGAGGTGCGAAGCGATGATCAAGTCGTTTCGACCTTTACGATGGCCGCCGAGTCGGAGAACGAGCTGTTTGAGGCGGCAGTAGCCCATTTTACAGCCGACGTGGAGCTGGGCAATATCAAGCAATAGCAGATGTACGCAGTCCCGTACGGAAACGGGGCTGCGTTTTTCTTTGCAGGAAGTGTGAATACCGCTTTTCATCTGTACGTGATCTATGATACAACAGGTAGGAAAACGTGGAACGAAAAGGAGTACCCAAATGAGTCTGCACCAGGAACGGAACTTGCAAAACATGATCGAGCGCTGGCGCAAACAACCGCCGCAACCGGGAGAGCTGTCAGAGGAAGCATGCATCTCTTTTTTGAAAGAAATCGAACAGCTCAGGGGCGAACAGGCAGACGCTACGTACGATTGGGCAGAAGCAATCTTATTGACGAGCCTGTCAGCCTTTCGTATGGACAAACCGGGCGGACACAAGCTGGTGGAGGAATGGCTGGAGCGTGCCGTTCAGCTCGCACCCGAGTACGAGCCTGCGCTGCAGCTTCGACTTCGTCTGGCGGTGTCTCAGCTTCGCCAGCATGCGTTTCCGACGACGTTCCCGGTCGTTCGCGAGACGGACAACGTCGTGACCCGCAGGCGAAGTGTCGAGACGCTTTCCGGACTTGTTGACGAAGAGCTGGCTGTACTCCCGCAGTGGTCTGCCCGTGCTGCTCAGGCGGCGGCATTGGCGCGCAAGTTGGAGCAGCACGAGATCGCCGAAGGCGCAGAAGGGCTGGTTCAGCTGTACGGGGAGCGGACTGCTTTGCTCGCGCAAGTGCGGGAGCAGGTACAGGCGTATGCCGCCTCGCTGTCAGGCGTCTTTTATTCAGCCGAATCGCTGGGCCAGTTGCAAGCAGCGCTTCGGGAGCTGGAAAAGCAGCGGGAGCAAAAAGAGGCATGGCTTGCCCAGATGGAACTGCCACATGCGCAGCAAGCCAGCGAGACAAGTGAAGAATCGGCTCTGGAGGGGCTGGAAAAGCTGATCGGCCTAAATGAGATGAAGCAGCGTGTCCGCCAGCTTGCGAGCTTTTTGCAATACAGACAGAAGCGTGAGGAAAAAGGCTGGCACATGCAGGACGAGCTGCCGCTCCACCTCGTACTGATGGGCAATCCGGGGACAGGAAAAACGACGCTGGCGCGTTTGATTGCCCGGCTGTACAAGGAGCTGGGACTGCTCTCCACGGGGCAGTTGGTGGAGGTAGATCGTTCACATCTGGTCGGCGCTTACGTCGGACAGACGGAGCAGCGTGTCATGGAAGCTGTCAAACGGGCGGAGGGCGGTGTGCTGTTTATCGATGAGGCGTACAGCCTGAAACGTCCCGACAGCTCGGGCAGCGATTACGGGCAAGTGGCGGTTGACACGCTGGTAGCGGCGATGACCGGGGGAGAGTACGCAGGACGCTTTGTTGTCATGCTGGCCGGGTATCCCGAGGAGATGCGGCAATTTCTCGATGCCAATCCGGGCCTGCGCAGCCGCTTTCCGGAGACGGGCCATTTCGTCCTGCCGGATTATACGATCGACGAGCTGATGCAGATCGCGGCTGAGGTAGCGAGCCGCAACGACTTTCTGCTGACAGAAGAAGCGAAAAACCAACTGCGCCAGCGATTGGAAAAAGCGCGCGTAGACCAGACGTTCGGCAACGCGCGAACGGCGACCAATCTCGTACTGGATGCGATTTTTGCAAAAGGACGCAATTTGTCAAAAGACGATTTGCAGTGGGATGATTACACCGTCTTGTATCCGCAGGATGTGAGTGAGGCGCCAGAGGAGAAGGATCAACCGGCGGCCGAGAGCCGCTTGCAGCAGTTGATCGGGCTTGCTAGCGTGAAGGCGGAAATCGGCAAAATCGCGGCATTCGTCACGGTGCAAAAGGAGCGTGCGGCGCGCGGATTGCCGATGAGTCCGGTGGAGCTGCACGCCGTCTTTACGGGAAATCCCGGTACGGGCAAGACGACTGTGGCTGCGCTGTACGCACAAATTTTGCAAGAGATCGGCTATTTGAAACGCGGGCATCTGGTCACCGCGAGCCGCGCCGATCTGGTCGCCGGTTACGTCGGGCAGACGGCGGCGCTCACGCGGCGGAAGATACGGGAGGCGCTGGGCGGCGTTCTGTTCATCGACGAGGCGTATGCGCTGTTTGGCGCAAGCGGTCAGGACTTCGGGCAGGAGGCTGTGCATACGTTGGTCGAGGAGATGACGCGTCACGGCGAAAATCTCGTCGTCGTTCTGGCAGGCTACCCGGAAGAAATGAACATGCTGTTGATGAGCAATCCCGGTTTGCTGTCCCGTTTTAAAAAGTACATTCACTTCCCCGACTACAGTGTTGCCGAGCTGGTCGAGATTTTGCGGCAAGCGGCACAGGCAGCCGGCTACCGGATCGCAGACGATACGCTTCAGCGCATAACCGGGCGGCTTCAGGAGCTGGCCGGCGACAAGGGGCTGCACGGCAACGGGCGTTTCAGCGTCAACTTGTTGCAGGAAACGATCCAAAACCAGGCGCTTCGCCTGACCGCTCAGCCGCGTGAACAGTGGAGCGAGGAAGCGCTCGGGGAGCTTTCCTGGGAAGATTTTCGCGCTTCCCTACAAGACTAGATGACACTAGCCGTTGGCTGGCTGCTCCCCGTCGCCGCGATTTACCCAGCCCAACGCCCGCAAGGCAATTTCCAGGCAAAGGCGGCGGTGTGGCGTGTGGAAGTCGTCTCCGATACAGGAAGCGATTTTTTCCAAACGGTGGTATAGCGTCTGGCGGTGGATAAACAGCTTTTCGGCTGTCTCCTGCTTGGACATGCCCGTATCCAGGTAGACGCGCAGCGTGTGTACGAGCGCAGAATCATGCTGCTCGTCATGGCGGAGCAAGGGACCCAGATAATCGTGGATAAATTGCTTGAGCACCGGCTCCTGCGGGACGTGAAAGAGCAGGCGGAAAAGGCCGAGGTCAGCAAAATACGGACTGGGCGATTCGTGGCAAAAGGCCAATGCCTGCTCGGCCTCTGCCAGATGCTTGGAAGCGTCAGCGAGCCTTTTTCCCGCTCGGCTGACGCCAAAGCGTATAGTCGTCGCGCTGCCCATCGCCTGCTGGAAGATTCGCTTCATTTCGCCCATCGCCCGGTCCAAAACCCGGCGCTGATCTGCCAGAGGCTGTTTTTCTGCTGCCAAGAGGTAAAAGCGGTTGCCGATGCAGCGGATGTAGGGGCGAAAACCAAGTCGCGTAAACAGCGAACGAAATACCGCAGTCAAATCGTGAGGGGCCGGCAGATCGGCCTCTTTTTCGTGTGCAAACGACGCGATCAGCATGTGGTAGACGGGCGCGTGTCCGCTCTCGGACAGCCCGAGCAGCGAGCGCATCTGCTCTTCGGCAAGCGGGCGATTGGCGATCAGTTCGTCAAACAGCCGGTTTTCCGCTGCCCGCGTCTGTTCGTCCACGAACATTTTGCGCATGAGCATTTGCGCCAGAACATTGACCGTGTTGTCCAGAGTAAGCAAAAGAAATTCATCCGGCTCCCGTTCGTACAGCACCATGCCGACATGGGCGAGCAAATGGCCCATCGCGATTACAGGCTGGTAGACGAGCTGTTTGGTTTCGCTGAGCACAAGCGATTGTGCGCTGGCAGCGGTATGTTCCTCCCCCGCAAGCTGCTCGCGGATCAGTAGAGAGAGCTCACCCTGGACGGCTTGTGGAAGAGGCGGGATGAACTGCGTCCCTGTCTCCGGCGTGTATAGAAACACCTGGGTCTGCACTGCAGATTGAAAAAATTGCAGCAGCTTGCCCGTGCCTTGCGAGCGCAGGCTGAGCTGTTGCAGCCCCCGCGAGTAGGATTCCAGATTGCGCAAGACCTGCAACTGCTGGTTGATCAGATGTTCATGCAGATCGAGCGTAATATCGACAAAGCGCACAGGCTCGTCAAAAACAATCAAGGGAAACTGGTGATGGTCTGCCATCTCCAGCATATCCTGCGGAATTTGCGGGATGTAGGAGCCGAGCTCCACGCACAGCCCGGCTGCCTGTCTGTGAATCAGCTCGGCGAGGTAGGCCAGCCGCGTCTGTCGCGCTTCACCGAAGCCCATGCCGGTGGAGAGGATCAGTTCGCCGCCGTTTAAAAACTTGCCGGTTTCCGCGGATTCCAGGATGTGCACCCAGCGGATGGAGCGGGCCAAGCCTTTGCTGCCCGCCACTGCCCGGGCATGCTGAAAGGAAGGGCGTCGGAGCGCATCGGCAACGGTAAGGCGCCAGTCATTGCTCATCGTAAACCTCCTTCACGGGATTGGAAGTCAGAAAAATTTGTAAATAGACAGGATGTAAGAGGAATGATAGTCAATGCTTGTCGTTTTGTCTAGTGATTACTGACAGAAGATTCCGATAGAATAGCAGTATCACGATCTTCCAGGCAAGGAGTTGAAGGAAATGAGTAAAGCAGTGATTACTGACCAGATGCAGAATTTCATCGGCGGTCAGTGGGTGGATGCCGACGCGTCCCGCTACGAGGATGTGCCCAATCCCGCGACAGGAGAGCTGTTGGCCCGAGTGCCGCTGTCCAGCAAAGAGGATGTGGACAAGGCTGTACAGGCGGCCAAAGCGGCGTTTCCGTCCTGGAGCGCGACGCCTGTCGTCGACCGCGCGCGCATCATGTTTCGTTTCCAGGCATTGCTTTTGCAGCATCAGGACGAACTGGCACAGATGATTACGATGGAAAACGGCAAAAATTTGCCGGAGGCGCAGGCAGAGCTGTTGCGCGGCATCGAGATGGTCGAATTCGCCTGCGGCATGCCGACGCTTTTGATGGGCGAGGCGCTGCCCAACATCGCTGCGAACATCGACTGCAATGTCATTCGTTTCCCGCTCGGAGTCGTCGGCGGAATCGTACCGTTCAACTTCCCGCTGATGGTCCCGATGTGGATGTACCCGATCGCGATTACGGCCGGAAATACATTTGTACTCAAACCGTCGGAGCGCACGCCGATCTCTTCGATTCGCATCGCTGAGCTGCTGAAGGAGGCAGGCTTGCCGGACGGTGTGTTCAACGTCGTAAACGGCGCCCATGACGTGGTCAACGGCCTGTTGGAGCACCCTGACGTAAAGGCGATCTCCTTCGTCGGCTCGCAGCCGGTAGCCGAGTATGTATACAAGACCGCTGCCGCTCATGGCAAGCGCGTGCAGGCTTTGGCAGGGGCCAAAAACCACCATCTCGTCATGCCCGATACCGACTTGCGCAGAGCGGCCAAAACAATCGTCAGCTCGGCGTTCGGCTGTGCCGGTGAGCGCTGCATGGCAGCAAGCGCGGTCGTAGCCGTGGAGGAGATCGCCGACGAGCTAGTGCAGTACCTGATCGAAGAATCGAACCAGTTGGTGATGGGCAATGGCCTGGAGCAAGGGGTAGACTTGGGTCCGGTAATTCGTGACTCGCACTTGTCCAAGGTGCATGGCTACATCGAAAAAGGCGTAGAGGGCGGGGCCCAGCTCGTGCGCGATGGACGCGAGGACGCAAAGGAAAAGCAGGCAGGCTACTTCCTCGGACCGACCATTTTTGACAAGGCTGATGCCGAAATGGTGATCGTGCGCGACGAGATTTTTGCTCCGGTACTCAGCGTCATGCGCGTCAAAAACTTCGATGAGGGATTGGAGACGATCAGCCGCTCCCGCTACGGCAACGGGGCGACGATCTACACCAACAACGGCAAGTGGGGACGTGAATTCGTGCAGCGTGTGGAAGCGGGCATGGTCGGTGTCAATGTCGGCGTGCCGGCACCGATGGGCTTCTTCCCGTTCTCCGGCTGGAAGCAGTCGTTCTACGGCGATCTCCACGCCAACGGCAAGGACGGCGTCGAGTTCTACACGAAGAAAAAGACCGTCACGTCCCGCTGGTTTGATGACGGCGACACGAGCATCGGTTCGCAAAAAGTATTTGTGAAATAAGGGGGAGAGCACATATGGGACAGGACCAATTGGAACTGCCGCTGGATAAGGATCGTCTGCTGGAAGCGGATCGGGAGCATTTGTGGCATCACATCTCGCCGTACAATCCCAATCCGATGATCGTCACCGAAGCGAGCGGCTCCTGGATTACCGACATCGACGGCAACCGCTATCTGGACGGGATGGCCGGCTTGTGGTGCGTCAACATCGGCTACGGACGCCAGGAACTCGCGGACGCTGCCTATGAGCAACTGAAGCAGCTGGCCTACTTTCCCCTGACGCAAAGCCATGTTCCGGCGATCCGGCTGGCAGAGAAGGTCAGCGAGTGGCTCGGTGAGGAGTACCGCGTCTTTTTCTCCAACAGCGGATCGGAAGCAAACGAGGTGGCGTTTAAAATTGCACGGCAGTATCACCATCAAAACGGTGAGCCGGGACGCTACAAATTCATCTCCCGCCACCGTGCCTACCACGGCAATACGATGGGCTCGCTGGCGGCTACCGGCCAGGCGATTCGCAAGGAAAAATACGAACCGTTGG
Organism: Brevibacillus sp. TJ4; assembly: GCF_044627595.2. Lineage (NCBI taxonomy): Bacteria > Bacillati > Bacillota > Bacilli > Caryophanales > Paenibacillaceae > Brevibacillus > Brevibacillus sp. TJ4. The sequence goes on from NZ_CP185865.1 coordinate 1,953,533, forward strand.
CACCAGGCTTCCTGCACGTACCGCCGCCGTACTGCTACCGTTGTCCGGCAGGCAAGTCGTACGGCGCGTGCAATCTCGAGTGTGCGCAATTTTTCGACCAGGTCATCAACTGGGAAGGCGAAAAAACAGTTGCGGCGGTCATTATGGAACCGACGATTACCGGTGGCGGCGTCATCGTACCTTCGCCGGAGTATATGCCCAAGGTGCGGGAAATTTGCGACAAGTACGGCGTCCTGATGATCGTCGACGAGGTCATCTGCGGATTCGGCCGCTCCGGAAAACGCTTCGGCCATCAAAATTTCGGCGTGAAGCCGGACATCGTCACGATGGCCAAGGGGATCACCAGCGCCTATCTGCCGCTGTCGGCGACTGCTGTTCGCGCCGAGATTGCCGACCGTTTCAACGAGCAGGGGGTAAACCAGCACTTCCGTCACGTCAACACCTTCGGAGGCAATCCCGCCGCCTGTGCATTGGCATTGAAGAACCTGGAGCTGATGGAGGAAGAGCAGCTCGTCGAACGCGCCGAACAGTTGGGGGCAGAGCTTCGTGCCAAGCTGGCGTTTCTCGCCGATCACCCCAACGTCGGGGATATGCGCAGCTTTGGCTTTATGATGGGCATCGAAATGGTAGAAGACCGCAAGACCAAGGTACCGGCTGCACCGGACAAAGTGACGCAGGTGATCGCGGAGTGCAAAAAGCGCCGTCTGATCATCGGCCGCAACGGCGATACGGTCCCCAGCTTCAACAACGTCTTGACGCTCTCGCCGCCGTTTTCCACCACCAGCGACGACATCGACTTTATCGCGCAGGTGATGAAAGAAGCGTTTGATACTCTGCTGTAACAGATGCTGGCAACAATAACAGCACAGCCGATGCGATGGGAGTCGCGTTGGCTGTGCTGTTTGCTTTGTCCCGCTGTATGTGTAGCGATTGTAAAAGTCATCAACACACTGCGATTCATTGCTGAAATGAGAGACAAAACCGTTATAATTGATCTTGTGCGTAAACAAAAACCAAACCGTAACCTAGATCGCAGGAGGGTGCCATGAAACGTATCTGTGTATTTGCGGGTTCCAACCCAGGTGTCAATCAAGCCTATGGAGAGGCCGCGACCAGGCTCGGCGATGAACTCGTCGCACGCGATCTGGAACTCGTCTACGGCGGCTCCAACATGGGGCTGATGGGGAGAGTAGCCAACGCAGTACTGGGCGGGGGTGGCAAAGCTATCGGCGTCATGCCGACAGGGTTGTTTCGCCGGGAAATTGTCCACACGCAGCTGACCGAGTTTTACGAAGTGCAGACAATGCATGAGCGCAAGGCCAAAATGGGGGACCTCGCTGACGGCTTCATCGCCTTGCCGGGCGGATACGGAACCTTTGAGGAAATTTTTGAAGTGGTCAGTTGGGGGCAGATCGGCATCCATGACAAACCGGTCGGATTGCTCAATGTAGACGGCTTTTACGACCCGCTGCGCACGATGGTGCAGCACGCGATCGATGCCGGTTTTATTCACGGCACCCCGGGTGACCTGCTGATTTGTGAAAGCGATCCGGCACGCCTGTTGGACAGAATGTGCGAGTACACGCCGCCTGCGAGGGTGAACAAGTGGACGGAACTGTCCGAATGAAAGCAGGAAAGCAGTTCTCCGGTTGCGGGGAACTGCTTTTGATCAAATTGCCAGAATTACCCTTGACAGAAACGAATGACAAATGGTAGCCTTGGTGAATATAATTCCAAGTAATCATATTGGAATAAATAAAGGTGCTTTGTTACCAAGTAACGGAGGGTAATTCACATGAAAAGACACAATCGTCTGGTTCAATTCGGGACAGCAGCAGCATTGGCGGCCGTTCTCTCTTTCCCGCAGGCAGTCTTGGCTGCTGGCCAGCCAATCGCCGTGTCAGCGAGCACAACAGCAGCCCTGGCAGCAGATGAGTCGGCAGCGTACAGCAGTTTCCTCTCTCGCCACTACGGCATCGCGCTGTCCGGTACCGTCAACCGTGCGCAATTTGCTGCGGCACTGGAAAAGGTCGTCGCTCCGGTCAGAGGGATCACGGCGGAGCCAACACAGACGAGCTATTTGCCGCAAGCGCCGGCAGGGTCCACGAGCCTGACCGTGTGGGAAGCGGTCACAGCTGCAGTGAAAGCGGCCGAGCAGAAAGAACTGGCGTATACATACGATGAAGCGAAGGTCGCCGCAGCCTGGGCGAAAGCAGGCTGGACCTACAACGCAGGAGGAACGATTCCGTTTGACTCCGCACAAGAGCTCGCTGTCGCCATCGATCTGCAATTCGTTCCTGCGCTCCAGTTGGCGTCGCTGAAAGCAGATGGTTCCGTCTCGGCTGAGCTGGCGTACCAGTTGCTGGGCAAAGTGGCCGAGTTCCACGGACAAACCCAAAATTACCTGGGTACGATCTCTGAGGCAGGCATTTACGGCAAGCTGGTACAGGCGTGGAAAGAGTCGCAGTTGATCAAGGCGGGCGACCTGCAGCAGCTCGTCGACGAGGTGCTCAAGCAAGACCTGATCACCGGCTACAATTTGAAAGACGCCGCCTTCGACCCGCACTTTGACCCAGCGCGAACGATTACGTACGGACACAGCGATATTGTTCACGCCGTCCAGCTTATCGGTCTGTTGCAGAGCGAAGGGATCGAGGCAAAGGTACAGCTGGAGCCGAAAACATCAGCTTTTCTCTACCTGAAAGAGTGGGGAGAGCCGACCGAAACCGAGGATTACCAGGTGGTGCAGATTGAAAACGGCAATTACATCGCCTACTCCAAAGAGTACGATCTCAGCTTCGAATTCGCCTCGGCAGAAGAGAAGGAGCGCTTCCAGCCGCTCGTCCTGCAATACGCCAAAAAGAACGAAGAAGATGCGACCGGCTTGCTGAAAGGCTCCTGGTGGCAGCCGCTGTACTACTCGCTGACCGAGATCGCGGACTATCCGGTGATTACGAATAACTACGTGCAGGAAGGCCGTTATATCGTACAAACCTTCTCCTTGAACGAAGATTCTGCAGCAGTCGTGGAAGGCTTCAAGACATTGGATGCAACGCTGGATGTACAGACGTATCAATTCTGGGTGGATCAGCCGTTTTACAATTACTTGCTCGGTGATTTTAAATAAGGAAATAGAGGAAAACCCGCTGGTTCATTGGCCACCGGGTTTTCTTTTTTCCAATTCAGGGATATTCTGGGTTGACGATGGAGCGGGTTCGTTTTATAATTCCGAGTAAACAAATAAGAAATACTTAAAATGTAAGAAAAAAGGAGTTTGTCCGATGGCAAATGCGGCAGTGTTGGTGATTGCACACGGTTCCCCTGAAGCGGACTGGCTGGCGCTGGTAGAAGCATCTGTCCGCCAATGCCAGAGCAGATTGCCAGTACGGGTCGCTTATCTCGGCGGAGTGGAGGGGAGAAGCATCCCCGAAGAATGGCGTCGGCTGGAACAGGCAGGAGCGGAATATATCATCGTTGTCCCACTGTTTGTGACAGCAGGCAGCTCACATGTAGCAGAAATTCGCAGCTTGCTCGGACTGGACCCGCTCCAATCGACCGAATATTCTGTGATTGGAGGACGCGCCCGCGCCATCTGGTGTCCACCGCTGGAGGATCATCCGCTAGTGGAAACAATCGTCGAGCAGCGGATCAAGGATCTGTCCATTCGTCCCGCCGAGGAAGCGCTGCTGCTCGTCGGTCACGGCAACCAGAAGCCGGATGGGTGCGAGCAGTGGGAGCGGCTATTGGGGAGGTTGACGCTTCGACTGCACAACAAATTCCACTTCGCGGCAGCAGGCTACGCTGCGCTTCGTCCCGATACCGTGCACAAGCAAGCGTGTCTGCTGGCCGAGAGCGGGAAACTGCTCGTCGTTCCGCTCTTTGTCAGTCAGGGATACTTTACGCGCAAGGCGATCCCGCAGCGGCTGGAAGGTCTTTCGTACCGCTTCAGCGGTGAAGCCTATTTGCCCCATCCGCTGATTGCAGAATGGATTGGGCAATCGATTCAGAACGCCGCACGAAAGGAAATTTTGGCCATAAGGAGTGTGTGAGAAATGGCAGAGAAAAAACAGTGGAAATGGGCAAATGATCCGTCGCTGAACAAAATGGAGCTGACCAAGCTGGAAAAAGACGGGCTCGATGTGATCGAGACGATCATCAACACGTACTCGAAGCAAGGATATGCGTCGATCGAGCCGTCAGACATGGATCGCTTCAAATGGGCTGGTGTGTACCAGCAGCGGCCCAAGGACGGACATTTTATGATGCGCGTGCGCATTCCAGGAGGTATTCTCAGCAGTGATCAGGCACGCACGCTGGCGAAAATCGCAGAAGACTACGGGCGCGACCTGGTGGATGTGACGACCAGGCAGGCTGTGCAATTTCACTGGCTGACCGTAGAATCGCTCGCCGACATTTTTGACCGTCTATCCGCCGTAGGGCTGTCCTCGTTTGAAGCATGCGGCGATTGTCCGCGTACCATCATGGGCAATCCACTGGCTGGAATCGACCCGCATGAAGTTCTGGACACCCGACCGATCGTAGCCGAACTGGAAAGGTTCTTTCTGTTGAATCGCGATTTCTCCAACCTGCCGCGCAAGTACAAAATGTCGATTTCAGCCAACGTCTACAATGCCGCCCATGCGCAAATCAACGACCTGGCATTTACTCCCGCAATGAAAACGATCAACGGCGAGGAAGTGATCGGCTTCCACGTCTGGGTAGGCGGAGGCTTGTCGGCCAAGCCGTACCTGGCTCACCAACTCGACGTCTTCGCGCGGCCGGAAGAAGTAGTGAAGGTCGCTGCCGGGGTTACGACGCTGTTCCGCGATTTCGGCTATCGCGAGAAGCGGACACACGCCCGGTTGAAATTTCTCGTTGCTGACTGGGGCGTGGAAAAGTTCAAGGAAGAACTGCTGAAAGTGACGGGCGAGCTGGAGACGCGTGGCCGGGACCTGTTGCGCGGCTGGAACAGCGGATACTTCTACGGCATCCACGAGCAGCGTCAAAAAGGGTATTACTACGCTGGACTGTCCGTACCGGTAGGGCGGATGAATGCAGGCGAGCTGAACGAGCTGGCACGTCTGGCAGACGAGTACGGAGACGGCACGATTGGCACCTGCAACACGCAAAATGTTTTGATTCGCAACATCCCTGCGGAAAAGGTGGAAGCGTTCCGCGCAGAACCGCTCGTCGTCAACCGCTTCCCGCTCAAGCCGAAAACATTTGTTGGCTACGCTGTCTCCTGTACTGGAACAGAGTATTGCAACCTCGCAATCGTCGAGACGAAGGAGCGCATGCGCGCACTGGCTGAGTACCTCGATGCGACGGTCGACCTGGATACGCCGCTGCGCATCCACATGGTCGGCTGCCCCAATTCCTGCGGTCAGCGGCAAATCGCCGACATCGGTTTGCAAGGGGCACTGGTCAAGACACCGGCCGGGATGGTCGAAGCGTTTGACATCCACGTCGGCGGCACGCTGGAGGACCCCCGTTTCAACCAAAAGCTGAAAGCGCGCGTCACTGTCGACAAGCTCGGACCGTTCCTGGCGCAGCTCATCACCTTTTACAAACGGGATCGGCTGGAGGGGGAGGCGTACTGGAGATATGTAGAACGGGTCGGTCTGGAGCGGATTCAGGAACAGGCAAACAGCATTTTGCAGACCGCCTAGGAACGAAACAGGAGATGAGACAGATGGCACTGGAACAGACAGAGAGTTACTTGTACAAACTGGAAGCGACGCTGGAGGACGGCAGACTGCTGACCGTGGTGGTCGTCGCCAATTCCGACGAGCGGGCATTTCGTTCTGCGGAGAACAATTTGCTGCGTCATACTGTCGTCCCGCCCAAGCTCACAGAACTGAGTCTGGTGGAAAAGAAACCGCTGGGCAGACAGGGAGTCGGCTATGTCGTGGAAACATCCCGCTTTTGAGCTTCGGTCAAACCCGTTGCTCCTGACCCATATCGGGAATGACGCCCGTCTCATATACTGTGGCGAAGAACTGCATTGCCGCACAATGTCCCGTATTGTGCATGTTCGAAAAAGCGGTCGAAGCAGCTCTCTTGGCTTGATCCACGCCTCTGTCGCGAACAAGCCGTACGCCTTGCTGCAGATTGCATGATGGAAGGTCGTGGTTGTTAGTGCTTTGGAGTTATGTCGCGATCGCGATTGCATTGTTTTTTGCAATGAATATCGGAGCGAGCGGGACGGCTGCGACGATGGGAGCGGCATACGGCAGCGGAGCAGTCAAAAACAAGCTGGTCGCGATGCTGCTGGTCGCCGTAGCAGCTTTCCTCGGGGCGGTCATCGGAGGCGGCGAGGTGGTCAAAACGATCAGCGGCGGAATCATCTCGTCGGGCCTGATGGTCGGGGAGGTTGTCGTGATCGTCCTCGCCGCTGCCACCCTGACGCTGTTTGGGGCAAACCTGATGGGCATTCCGCTTTCCACCAGCGAAGTGACCGTCGGTTCTATCGTCGGCGTCGGTCTGGCCTACCAGTCGGTCTACGTGACGAATTTGCTGGTAATCATGTCATTCTGGCTTCTAGTCCCGCTTGCAGCCTTTGCGTGCGCATTCGTTCTGGGAAAGCTGGTCAAACGGATCGACCGGCGTTGGCCCGATTTGCAGAGGCCGGGCTCGCGCGGGGAACGGTGGCTTTGCTGGCTGTTGGTGGCATGCGGTGTCTATGAGGCGTTTTCCGCAGGGATGAACAACGTCGCCAATGCGGTCGGTCCCCTGGTAGGGGCCGGCATGATGACGGCAAGCGATGGCGTTTGGCTGGGCGGGCTGGCAGTGGCTGCCGGATGCCTGCTGTTGGGTGGCAAGGTGCTGGAGACGAATGGCAAGAAGATCACCTCGATGTCCTTGCTGCAAGGAAGCGTGGTGTCTGCCACCGGCGGCAGCCTGGTGATCGCCGCTTCCCTGTTCGGAATTCCGGTCCCGCTTACGCAAGCGACGACCTGCGCCATCCTCGGAGTGGGAACGGCGGAAAAAGGTTTCCGGCTGTGGCAAAAAGGAATCATCAAGCAGATTGCCATGGTCTGGATCGTCTCTCCGGTGTCATCGCTGGTCGTGTCGTTTGGTCTCGTGCATCTTTTTTTGTTGGGCGACATGTACATCTTGATCGCACTCGCGAGTGTCTTTGTCGCCACCCTGGGATCAGTCGTGCTCGTTCGACTGATCCGCAGAGAGAACAGTTCGATAAATGACCAAGGAGGGGGCATATGAGCAAGTTGCGTTACGCTACGGCAACCGCAGAAGAGCTGGCAGCAATCAATCGGGAACTTGCCAGGGGCGATACCGTCGACGTGATCAAATGGGCGTATGGGACATTTGGGGATGAACTCATCTACTCCTGCAGTTTCGGCGTCGAAGGCATCGTCCTGATCGACCTGATCAGCGGGGTGAAAAAGGATGCGCGCGTCACGTTTTTGGACACCAACCTTCATTTTGCCGAGACGTACGACTTGATCGAGCGCGTCCGCGAGCGCTATCCCGATCTGCGCCTGACGATCAAGCAGCCGGATTTGACGCTGGCGGAACAGGCCGCGATCCATGGCGACAAGCTGTGGGCCAGCCAGCCTGACCTGTGCTGCCAGCTTCGCAAGGTCGAGCCGCTCGACAGTGCGCTAAAGGGAGCGGCAGCATGGATGTCCGGGCTGCGCAGAGAGCAGTCGCCGACCCGGGCGCACGTACAGTTTGTCAACCGTGACGAGCGATTTCAGTCGTTGAAGATTTGCCCGCTGATCCATTGGAAGTGGGATGAGGTCTGGCAGTATGTTCGCATGTTTGACCTGCCCTACAACCCGTTGCACGACCAAAGCTACCCGAGCATTGGCTGCGCCCCTTGCACCAGACCGGTAGCAGCAGGAGAAGATTCCCGTGCAGGCAGATGGGCGAATCTCGGCAAGACTGAATGTGGGTTGCACGTTCCCAAGTGAGCTTTGTCTGGATCACATAATAGCTGCTTGAAAGAAAAGCAGAGTACGTACTGGGATGAGGAGTGGGAGAAATGAGTGGAAGCATTCCGCACGGCGGAACCTTGGTAAATCGTTACGATCCGCACAGCGATTTGTCACAGGCTGTGCATAGCGTAGAACTGGACGCTTTCGCCCTGTCCGATCTGGAGCTGATCGCAATCGGCGGCTACAGTCCGATCACAGGATTTCTCGATCGTCGCGACTATGAATCTGTCGTCGAGCGGATGAGGCTGGCTGACGGGCATGTGTGGAGCATCCCGATCACCTTGCCCGTCTCGCAGGAGGCGGCTGCGCCGTTGCAGACTGGCGACCTGGTACGACTGACGTACCAGGGAACGGTCTACGGCGTGCTTGAGCTGACCGACATGTATCAGCCGGACAAACAGAAGGAAGCCCGTCTGGTGTATGGCACAGATGACCGCAATCATCCTGGCGTGAAAAGGCTTTTGGAGCGTCCGCCCGTTTATCTCGGCGGTCCGGTTACGCTCGTCAAGCGGACGGACAAGGGTGTCTTTTCCGAACATTGCTACGATCCGGCGCAGACACGGAAGCTCTTTGCCGAAAAAGGCTGGAATACGATCGTCGGCTTTCAGACCCGCAACCCTGTCCATCGTGCCCATGAGTATATCCAAAAGGCGGCATTGGAAATCGTCGACGGACTCTTCCTCAACCCGCTCGTCGGCGAGACGAAAGCGGACGACATTCCGGCGACGGTGCGGATGGAAAGCTACCGGGTGCTGCTGTCCCGCTACTATCCTGCCGGCCGGGTGCAGTTGGCGGTTTTTCCGGCTGCAATGCGCTACGCCGGTCCGCGTGAAGCGATTTTCCACGCCTTGGTCAGAAAAAACTACGGCTGCACGCATTTTATCGTAGGACGCGACCATGCAGGAGTGGGCAATTACTATGGCACCTATGACGCGCAGCACATCTTCCGCAACTTTACGGCAGAAGAGCTGGGCATTACCCCTCTCTTTTTTGAAAACAGCTTTTATTGCAAGGCGTGCGGCAATATGGCCTCCAGCAAAACATGCCCGCATGACGCCGCTCATCATGTCGCGCTGTCCGGCACGAAGGTACGGGAGATGCTCGCCCGAGGGGAAGCGCCGCCGCCTGAATTCAGCCGCAAGGAAGTGGCAGATGTGCTGATCGCCGGGCTGCAAGCTCAGGTGAGCCGCTGAGCAGGCATGAGAGAAAAGGGGGAAGTGCGCATGGCAAACGAGTTGACAGAAAATATCGTCTGGCATCACACGACGATCAGCAAGACGGACCGCCAGCAGCGGCTGGGGCATAAAAGCTGTGTTGTCTGGTTTACCGGATTGTCGGGGGCGGGCAAGTCGACATTGGCCAATGCGGTCGAACAAAAACTGCATCAGCGCGGGATCCACAGCTACGTGCTGGACGGAGACAACATCCGGCACGGACTGAACCGAGGTCTCGGCTTTGACCCGGAAGACAGAAAGGAAAATATCCGCAGAATCGGCGAGGTCGCCAAGTTGTTCGTCGATGCGGGCGTAATCACCTTGACTGCCTTTATCTCTCCTTTTCGCGAGGACAGGGAGCTGGCGCGCAGCCTGGTCGAAGCTGGCGAGTTTGTCGAGGTGTATGTCAAATGTCCGCTGGAGGAGTGTGAACGGCGCGACCCCAAGGGGCTGTACCGGAAAGCAAGAAGTGGCGAGATCGGCGACTTTACCGGAATTTCGTCGCCGTATGAAGAACCGGTCGCACCGGAGCTGGTCATCGAGAGCGCGGAGCAATCCGTGGAACAATCGGCGGAGATCATTTTGAGCTATTTGCAGGAAAGAGGGATTATTCCGCTTCCTGTACCCCATCCATTACACAAATCGTAGTAGTCCATGGGCAGGTCCCTGAGCGATAATTCAGGGAACGGCCCATTTTTCTTTGCCATGGGATTCATAATTCTGGTAAAAAGAAGAAGAGCGGATTAGAGAGTGGAGGGCTTGGACATGGGATTGATCCACATCACAAAACAGAATATCGAAACCGAACACATCTGTTGTGCATTGGGGGCAAAACAGTACGAGCACGCGGTACATGAAAAGAAAAAATGGCTGACAGCCCGCATGGAGGAGGGACTCGTCTTCCAGCGCCTGGACGAGAGGGCAAAAGTATTTATCGAATACATCCCGGCCGAGATGGCATGGGTCCCTCTTCACGCGCCCAACTATATGTACATCAACTGCTTGTGGGTCTCTGGCAAATACAAAGAGAACGGATATGCCAGGCAACTGCTGCATGCTTGCAAGGAAGATGCTGCAAATCGTGGCATGGATGGAATCGTACATATCGTAGGGAACAAAAAGTACCCCTATTTAAGTGACAGGCAATTTTTTGCACATATGGGCTTTGAAGTCGTCGACGAGGCACCGCCCTATTTTCAGCTAGTAGCCTGGAAGTGGAACGAACGTGCAGCGCAGCCCTCTTTTCGAAAACTGACCAAGGCAGCGCACGCAGAAGAGGGCATCACCATCTACTACACGGCTCAGTGTCCATTTGCGGTCGGGGTGTTGGACGAGCTAAGGAAGATAGCGGAGAATCGGCAGGTCCCGTTCCAGGCGCATCGGATCACCACGAAGGAAGAAGCGCAAAGCGGGCCGCTGATCTGGACGACATTTGGCTTGTTCTACAATGGCGAATTCATCACGCACGAGATCGTAAGCCCGAACAAATTGGACAAGCTGCTTGCCACATTGTTGTCGAACTAGCGAAAAGACGAATAGGGTGGCCCGGAGGCGGAATTTTGTTTAAAGTGACTAAACAATTTGGCTGTTTACACCCATGCCGGGTTTTCATGTTATATAATGTGAGAAGATACAGATTTTTTTCGCAGAATGTTAGGAAAAGGAGAAAGGGAATTTATGCACAGAATCGGCGTTGTCGGTCCAGCTCCGTCAGTCCAGCGGATCTTGGAAGTCTCCAGGGAATTCCGGCACGAGATTGAATTTGTTTCGTTTCCGTACGAAGAAGCCAAGGAAGTCAGGGAGATCGTAACCAGACACAAAGCGGAAGTAAACGGCTGGTTCTTCTCAGGGCCGATCCCGTATTCCATGGCCAAAGACGTGCTGGAGGATGGCGCCAATTTCATCTATTGCCCGTACACCGGAGCGAGCTTTTACAAGTCGCTGCTGGAAATCTCGTATGACAACAAGCTCCTGGAGATGGAATTTTCGGTCGATATGACCCACTCCACGGAAATGGAAGAACTGCTGCATGAACTCGGACTTTCTCTGTCCGGGATGCATTTGCAGACCTTCGATGAAAACTACAGCAGGCATGAACTGGTCGAATTTCACCTCCGGCTGTGGCGGGAGGGCAGGACAAAAGGTGCGCTGACCTGTTTGAATTCGGTGTTTCAGGCACTGAAACAAGAGGGAGTCCCGGTATACCGGATCAGCATCACCAAAATGGAGATTCGGCAAACGATGAAACTTTTGATCGAGAAAGTGCGCAGCATGTACTTCAAAGGTTCGCAAATCGGGGTGGAAATTCTGGAAGTCGAGAGTTTGAGCCAGGCGACGAGACATTCGTCTGGCAGGTACCGCCGCTTGCACCTGGAGCTCAAGATCAAGGAACTGCTGCTCTTGCATTGCGAAAAAATCGCGGGCACGCTGATGGACAACGGCGATGGCAGCTACCACATCTTCAGTTCACGAAGCGCGATTCAAGGCGGTTTCCAGACGCTTCTCGATACCGTCCAGCAGCTTTCACTGGAAATGGACGTTCCGGTAGCAGTCGGGATCGGCTACGGCGTGACGGCTTTTTCCGCCGAAATCCATGCCCGCCAGGCGATTCGCCATGCCAAAGAAAACAATGGGGGCAAGATCGTCGTCGTCGAGGATGATGGTACGATTCGCGAATATCCCGAGCAGCCATATGAGCCGCTGGAGCACAGCCGAACGGATGATGACCTGCTGCGGGTACAATTGGCCAAGGCGCATATCAGCGTCAAGTCTTATCACAAAATAAAAGCCCTCGTTGCCCGCATGAACTGGGACGGGTTTACGACGGCGGATCTCGCCTCTCATCTGTCGATGACGGTGCGCAACGCACAGCGTATCATGGGCAGCTTGTGCGAGGCGAATTTGGCGGAGATCAAGGGAGAAGACCTCTGTTCCGTGCGCGGCAGGCCCCGAAAAATTTATCGCTTGCTGTAATGACCCCTGTTTATGTCCGAAATAGTGTTAGATAAGCTGACAATTCTGCTTGAAAATATCAATAGAAACAAATATACTTTATTTAACGAAAACTTCGTTATTTATTCTTTTAATAATGGGGGTCAGCATGGGACAAAACGCAAAAATGACAAATCAACTTCCACAAATCGAACAAAAAGGCATTTTGCGATGGATTGAAAAAGTAGGCAACAAGCTCCCGCATCCATTTATGCTGTTTGTGTATTTGTGCATCGTCGTCATTCTCGTATCGTATTTTCTAAATGGTACGTCTGTCATCCATCCCGGAAACGGAGAGACGATTGCCGTCAAAAACCTGCTCAGCGCAGAAGGCATTCACTGGATGTTGTCCGATGCCATCAAAAACTTCACAAGTTTCCCAGCTTTGGGTTTGGTATTGGCAATGATCCTCGGGATTGGTCTGGCTGAGAGAGTAGGGTTGATTGAGACTGTGTTGCGCCGGATGATGGCGAATGTTCCAAAAAGATTGTTAAGTGTGACAGTTGTATTTGTCGGAGTATTGGGAAATATTGCATCCGATGCTGCCTTCATTATCATTCCTCCGCTCGGAGCTCTGATCTTCATGGCAGCCGGGCGTCATCCGCTTGCCGGTTTTGCTGCTGCGATGGCAGGGGTAGGCTGCGGCTTTACCGCCAACCTGCTGATTGCCGGTACAGATGCCTTGCTTTCCGGGATTACGACAGAAGTAGCGAAGACGATTGATCCGAACATCGTCGTATCGCCGGTTGACAACTGGTTTTTCATGTCCGCTTCCGTATTTGTCCTGGCGCTGATCGGGGCCTGGATCACGGACAAGATCGTAGAGCCGCGCCTTGGTGTATATGAAGGAAAAGGCGATTCACAGACTGTCACTGCAATGACAGACGCAGAGAAAAAAGGTCTGAAAGCCGCTGGTATTGCGGGTGCTATTTACGTAGCCATCATTGCCTTCATGGTTGTTCCGGAAGGTGGACTGCTCCGCAACCCGGAAACAGGAGCAATTCTGTCTTCGCCGTTTATGAAAGGGATTATCCCGATCATTCTGCTTTTCTTCATCACAGTAGCGGTAGCGTACGGGCTGCGCACCGGGAAAATCAAAGGCCAGGCAGACGTGCCGCGGCTGATGGGTGAATCGATCAAAGAAATGTCTGGTTTTATCGTGCTTGTCTTTGTCATTGCCCAGTTTATTGCGTATTTCAACTGGAGCAATCTGGGCATCATCCTCGCTGTCCAAGGGGCAGAGTTTTTGGAAAGTATCAATTTGACAGGCTTCTCTGTCGTCATCGGATTTTCTCTGGTGGCACTTGTCGGCAGTATGTTCATCGCCAGCGGATCTGCGCTGTGGGCACTGCTCGCTCCGGTTTTCGTACCGATGCTGATGCTGCTTGATTTCCACCCGGCATTCATTCAGGTTGCGTACCGTGTCGCGGATTCGGCGACCAATACGATTACGCCGACCAACCCGTACCTGCCGATGATGCTGGCGTTTTACCAGCAGTACAAAAAGGATTCCGGATTGGGTACCATCATGTCCACGATGCTTCCGTACACGATTGCTTTCTACCTGGTCTGGATTCTGATGATGGTCGTTTGGCATTACTTCGGTCTGCCAATCGGACCGGGCGTATACAGTCAATAAGATTACTTGGGGAGATGATTTGCTGTGGATATCGTTTCGCTGCGACGTGATTTTCACAAACATCCGGAGGTTGGCTTCACTGAATTTCGCACCGCCTCCAAGGTGGTACAAATCCTGACTTCGCTGGGATATGACGTGATCTATGGAAAGGACGCGCTGGACGGCGATTCCCGTCGCGGATTGCCGAGCGAGGACCAACTGCAGGCTGCCTACGAACGTGCATTGCGCGACGGGGCTGATCCTGCCATCCTGGAGAAAATGAAGGGCGGCTATACAGCAGTGATCGGGGTATTGAAAGGAAAAGCAGAGGGTCCGACGACAGCCTTTCGCTTTGATATGGACGCGCTGCCGATCCTGGAGAGCACCGATGCGGATCACTTCCCGCAGTCATCGGGTTTTCGTTCGATCTATGAAGGAAACATGCACGCCTGCGCGCATGACGCACATACGGCGATCGGCTTGGGTGTGGCGGCAAAGCTGGCAGACCGGGATTTTGCCGGTACCGTAAAGCTGTTGTTCCAGCCAGCGGAAGAAGGGGTGCGCGGCGCGTATGCTGTCGTGCAAAAAGGGATGGTCGACGATGTGGATGCGATCTACTGCTTCCACCTCGGTACCAATGTTCCGTTGGGAGAAGTACACGGCGGCTCTGCCGGATTCCTCGCCAGCACGAAAATGGCTGCTCATTTCTACGGAGTCTCCTCTCATGCGGGAGCCTCACCGGAGCAAGGTCGCAATGCCTTGCTCGGCGCAGCTACTGCGTTGCTGAACATCCATGCGATCCCGCGCTTCAGCACCGGATCTACGCGGATCAACGTCGGCGTGCTGGAAGGCGGAACTGCAGCCAACATCATTCCGGCATACGCCAAGCTGGTCGTAGAGACCCGCTCCGTATCCGAAGAAGTCAATGAAGAACTGGAACGCCGCGTACGCAACATTATTGCCCACAGTGCCGAGATGCACGAGCTGCAGCACGAGGTAGAAGTGATTGGCGGAGCCATCACGATCTCCTGCGACCAGGAACTGGTCGAAGCAGCGCTGGAAGAAGCGCGCAAGGTGGAGGGCTTCCATACCTTCAAAACGATCGAGTCCAGCTCGCTTGGCAGCGAAGACGCCAGCTTCCTGCTGCGCCGCGTCCAGGAACGCGGTGGAAAAGGAACCTACATGATCATCGGGACGGACATTCCGGCTCCACACCACAATCCCAAATTCGACATTCAGGAAGAAGTGCTGCCACGCGCCGTGGAGCTGTTGGAGCGCATTGCCAGAAGACCGGCCAGATAAGGTCGCAGAATGTACGAAGAGGGGGAGTTAGCGTGGATTATCGTCAGGTCCTGTCAGCGATCATTGAGGAAAAAAAGGATCTTTTGGTATCAGTCAGCGATTCAATCTGGGACTTCGCGGAGACGCGTTTTGAAGAATTCAAGTCCGCGGAACTTTTGTGCAAAACATTGGAAGACGAAGGCTTTGTCGTCGAACGCGGTGCTGGCGGAATCAAGACGGCATTTGTTGGCAGCTTTGGCAGCGGCAAACCGGTCATCGGGATTTTGGGCGAATTCGATGCCTTGTCCGGCTTGAGCCAGCAAAAAGGCGTTGCCGAGCAGCTTCCTGTCGTTGCGGGCGGAAACGGTCACGGCTGTGGCCACAACTTGCTCGGAACCGGTTCGTTGGCGGCGGCGATTGCCGTCAAGCAGTACATGGAGAAGCACCAGCTCCCGGGTACGGTTCGCTATTACGGATGTCCGGGCGAGGAAGGCGGCTCGGGGAAAACCTTCATGGCTCGCGAAGGGTTGTTCGATGACCTCGACTTCGCGCTGTGCTGGCATCCGATGGACTACAACGCGATTATGGCGGTCAGCACGCTGGCCAACTACCAGGTGTACTTCAAGTTCAAAGGCAAAAGCTCGCATGCAGCCGCCAGTCCCCATCTGGGCCGCAGTGCGCTGGATGCCGTGGAACTGATGAATATCGGCGTCAATTATTTGCGTGAACACATCATCCAGGAAGCGAGAATCCATTACGCGATCACCAATTCGGGCGGGCTGTCCCCGAACGTCGTCCAGGCGAACGCCGAAGTGCTGTACCTCGTACGGGCGCCGGAAGTGTCGCAGGTACAAGAAATTTACGAACGGGTATGCGACATTGCCAAAGGCGCAGCGTTGATGACTGGTACCGAAGTGGAGATCGTCTTTGACAAGGCGTGCTCCAACCTGGTGCCGAATACTGTGCTGGAAAACGTGATGTACCGCAATTACGTCGAGCTCGGCATTCCCTCGCATGACGAGCAGGAGCTGGAGCTGGCCAGGCGCGTTCGCGCGACGTTGAGCGCACAGGAGATCGACAGCGTCCGCCGGATGAATCCGGAGCTGATGGGAAAAGACCTGGCTGATCGCCTCAATCCGTATACCGGAACGCTTCCGCTGTACGGATCTACGGACGTAGGGGATGTCAGTTGGATTACCCCTACCGCACAATGCACGACAGCCTGCTTCGTTCTCGGCTCACCGGCCCACTCCTGGCAATGGGTAACGCTCGGCGCTACCTCGATCGCGCACAAGGGCATGCTGCACGCAGGAAAAGTCATGGCGGCAACAGCCGTTGACATGCTGCTGAACCCTGAGCTGATCGAGCAGGCCAAAGCAGAACTGCGCCAGCGCGTCGGCGAAAAAGGGTACGTTTGCCCGATTCCTGATGGCGTCGTCCCTTCTGCGAAAAAATAAAGAGATGATACGATCCAACCAGCCTGATGCACGCACGTCGTGATGTCAGGCTGGTTTTTTGTACCCAAAAACAGGAGTACAAAGATACATAAATGAACATGTCGGGACATTCATTAATAGCAAGGATGTTTTTACTCCAATACGAACAGGAGGTAAAGATGTGATGAGCATTTCGCAACTTCAGGAACAGTTTCGCGAAGCAGTGCCAGCGCTGAAGCCGAAAGAAGCGATCGATGAGGCCAACCGCTGTCTCTACTGCTATGATGCGCCCTGTATCAAGGCTTGTCCTACCTCGATAGACATACCCTCCTTTATCAAGAAAATTGCGACAGGCAATCTGCTCGGATCGGCACGGACAATCATGGAGGCAAATCCGGTAGGGGCAAGCTGTGCGCGTGTCTGTCCCACCGAGGAGCTGTGCGAAGGTGCCTGTGTACTAAATCACGACTCCGGCTCACGTGCCATTATGATCGGTTTGCTGCAGCGCCACGCCACGGACTGGGCGATGCAAAACAACGTCTCCCTGTTCACCCGAGGTACGGCAACCGGCAATCGCGTGGCCATCGTCGGCTCTGGCCCGGCTGGCTTGTCCGCTGCCCGTGAACTGGCGAGAATGGGGCATCAGGTGACAGTCTATGAAGCGAAGGAAAAGGCAGGCGGACTCAACACGTATGGGATCGTTTCCTTCCGGTTGCCGCAGGATGTCTCCCTGTGGGAGGTCGAACAGGTCGCTTCGCTGGGCGTACAGTTTTGCACCGGCGTCAAGGTAGGCGTAGACGTGCAGCCGGATGAGCTGCTGGCCCAATACGACGCCGTGCTGCTGGCGTGCGGGATGGGGCAGGTGCCATCGCTCGGAATCGAGGGCGAGGAGCTGGAAGGGGTATTGGATGCGATTTCTTTTGTGGAGGAGACGAAGACAAAGCCGCTCGACGAACGGATGGTGGGCAAAAAAGTAGCGGTGATCGGCGCGGGTAACACGGCGATCGACGCTGCGACCTGTTCGGTCCGCCTGGGAGCGGCGCAAGTGCAAATTTTGTATCGGCGGACCGCCAAGGAGATGACCTGTTATCCGTTTGAGTATGAATTTGCCAAGCAGGATGGCGTAGAGTTCCGCTGGCTCGTGGCACCGACGCGGATTCTTGGCGAGAACGGTCGCGTCACAGGGCTGGAGCTGGTGCGCATGGAGCTCGCAGGCGAACCGGATGCAAAGGGGCGGAAAAAGCCGGTGCCGATTCCGGGGAGCGAGTTTTCCATTGAGGTCGATTACGTCGTCAAGGCGATTGGACAAAGCCGGCTCGTTCCGCTGATTGAATCATTTGGCCTGGCGCACCGCCACGGAGTGGTGCAGGTCGAGGACGGAACATTCCAAACCTCCAACCCGCGCGTCTTTGCCGCAGGCGACGTCGTCTTTGGCGGTGGCAAGACAGACGCGATGGTCGTCGATGCAGCGAATCAGGGGAAGCGGGCAGCGCAGGCGATCCATCAGGTGCTGGTTGGCTGAGCGCGCGTTTTTCGAGGAACAGGACGCCACATTTTTCGGATGTGGCGATGGAATGACGCAAAAAGGAGGAGAGTACAATGGCGGACCTTCGCATCAATTTGGCAGGGATCAAATCCCCCAATCCGTTTTGGCTGGCTTCCGCGCCGCCGACCAACTCCGGCTACCAGGTGCAGCGCGCATTTGAAGCCGGGTGGGGAGGCGCTGTGTGGAAGACGCTGGGAGAACCGATTATCAACGTCACTTCCCGTTTTGCCGGTCTGCATCTGGGCGGGCAGCGCGTGGTCGGGTTCAACAATATCGAGCTGATTACCGACAAGCCGCTGGAAGTGAACTTGCGGGAAATGGACGAGACGAAAAAACGCTTTCCCCACCACACCTTGATCGCGTCGCTGATGGTGGAGCACAAGCGGGAAGCGTGGCATGAAATCGTCAAACAGGTCGAGGCGGTCGGCGTAGACGGGCTGGAGCTGAACTTCGGCTGTCCGCACGGGATGGCAGAGCGGGGAATGGGATCTGCGGTAGGCCAGCATCCAGACCTGATCCGCCAGCAGGTAGAGTGGGTAAAAGAAGTGGCACAGACGCCAGTCATTGTGAAGCTGACCCCGAATATCACCGACATTCGCTTCACCGCACGCGCTGCGGCACAAGGAGGAGCGGACGCAATCAGCATGATCAACACGATCAACAGCTTGATGGGCGTCGATCTCGATACGTGGCTGCCGATTCCCCATGTAGACGGCAAAGGGGCGCATGGCGGCTACTGCGGTCCGGCAGTCAAGCCGATTGCCTTGAACATGGTGGCGGAATGTGCGCGCGACCCGCAGGTAGGCATCCCGATCTCCGGCATCGGCGGCATTTCCAACTGGCGGGATACGGTCGAGTTTTTGCTGATGGGCGCGACTGGCGTACAAGTATGTACCGCTGCGATGCACCACGGATTTCGCATCGTCGAGGACATGATCGATGGACTGAACAACTACCTCGACCAGCGCGGGATCAGCTCGGTAATGGAGCTCGTGGGCAAGTCGGTTCC
Organism: Brevibacillus sp. TJ4; assembly: GCF_044627595.2. NCBI lineage: Bacteria > Bacillati > Bacillota > Bacilli > Caryophanales > Paenibacillaceae > Brevibacillus > Brevibacillus sp. TJ4. The sequence continues at coordinate 1,972,589 of NZ_CP185865.1, forward strand.
CACTTATTCTGACTGGGGCAACCTGAACCTCCATTACAAAGTGGTAGCGCGGATCAACGAAGAGATTTGCATCACGTGCAACAAATGCCATATCGCCTGCGAAGATACGTCGCACCAGTGCATCGACCGCGTATGCGATGCCGAGACAGGCAAGGAAAAACTGATCGTGCGCGAGGAAGACTGTGTCGGCTGCAACCTCTGTTCCATCGTCTGTCCGGTGGAAGGGGCGATCGACATGGTGGAAATCAGAAGCAACAAACCTCCGCTCAGTTGGAATCAGCGGCAAGCGGCATTGGCATCGGGCGGCAGTGTGGAGACTGGCGGAGCACACTAGGCGTCTTTGCCGGACAGACAAGAAATGTTCAGAAGGAGGAAACGAGTGTGAAAAAATGGATTCGTGGCGGCACTGTGGTCACCGCCGCCGACACCTACCAGGCTGATGTACTGGTCGAAGGGGAAAAGGTCGTCGCCATTGGCAATGACCTGCAAGTCGGGCAAGCGGAAGTGATCGACGCGACAGGTTTGTATCTTCTGCCGGGAGGAATCGATCCGCATACGCATCTCGCCATGCCATTCGGCGGCACTGTCACCTCTGACGACTTTTTCACGGGCACCAAGGCGGCTGCCTTTGGCGGAACGACTACGATCGTCGACTTTTGCCTGACACAAAAAGGGCAGTCCTTGCAAGAGGCGATCGCGACCTGGCACGAAAAGGCAAACGGTAAAGCGGTCGTCGACTACGGTTTTCACCTGATGATCGCAGACGCCAACGACCAGGTGCTGGAAGAGCTTGCGACCGTGATCGATCAGGAGGGCATCACCTCGCTGAAGGTGTTCATGGCGTACAAAAACGTATTGATGGCAGATGACGAGACGCTGTTCAAAACCTTGATCCGCGCCAAAGAGCTCGGGGCTCTCGTCCAGGTGCACGCAGAAAACGGGGACGTGATTGACTATTTGACCAACAAGGCGCTGCGCGAAGGAAATACCGACCCGATCTATCACGCCTATACCCGTCCGCCGGAAGCGGAAGGAGAAGCGACTGGCAGAGCGATCGCACTGACCGCGCTGGCTGATGCGCAGTTGTACGTGGTGCATGTCTCGTGCGCCGATGCGGTGCGCCGGATCGCCGAAGCGCGGGAAAAAGGCTGGAATATTTACGGCGAGACTTGCCCGCAGTATCTCGTGCTGGATATTACCGATCTGGACCGTCCCGATTTTGAAGGTGCGAAGTACGTCTGGTCCCCGCCTCTGCGCGAGAAATGGCATCAGGACGTCCTGTGGAGCGCGTTGAAAAACGGCATCTTGCAGACGGTCGGCTCCGATCACTGCCCGTTCAACTTTTCCGGGCAAAAAGAGCTGGGCCGCGGCAATTTCACCAAGATTCCAAATGGTGGCCCGATCATCGAAGACCGCCTGACACTGCTCTATTCGGAAGGGGTACGACAAGGAAAGATCAGCCTCAACCAGTTCGTCGACATCAGCTCGACCAAGGTAGCCAAATTGTTCGGAATGTTCCCGCAAAAAGGGACGATCGCCGTCGGTTCCGATGCCGACATCGTGCTGTTTGATCCGGCAGCCGAGCGCACCATTTCCGCGAAGACACATCATATGAACGTCGACTACAATCCGTTCGAAGGGATGCAGGTACACGGCGAGGTAGTATCTGTCCTGTCGCGTGGCGCGTTCGTCGTGCGGGAGAAAGAGTTCGTCGGGCAGGCCGGAAATGGGCGCTATTTGAAACGAGCCACATTCGCCAGACCGTAGCGGAATCGTGGCAGAAAAGGGGGAGTGCAGATGGCAAGCAAAGTCAAAATCGGGCTGATCCAGGCAAAAAATGATGTGCATGGCGATAAGCCGGTACACGTCCACAAGGAAAAGGCGATTGAAAAGCATATCAAAATGGTACAGGAAGCTGCCTCACAGGGCGCGCAAATCATCTGCCTGCAGGAGATTTTTTACGGACCGTACTTTTGCGCAGAGCAAAATACGAAGTGGTATGAAGCGGCCGAAGAAATCCCGAATGGCCCGACCATCCAGCTGTTCCGCGGGCTGGCGCGAGAGCTGGGCACGGTGCTGATCGTCCCGATCTACGAGCGAGTCGGCATCGGCACCTATTACAACACGGCCGCCGTCATCGATGCGGACGGCTCGTATCTCGGCAAGTACCGCAAGCAGCACATCCCTCATGTCGGGGTCGGGGAGAGCGGCTGCGGCTTCTGGGAAAAATACTACTTCAAGCCGGGAAATCTCGGGTATCCTGTATTTGACACCGCCTTCGCCAAGGTCGGGGTGTACATCTGCTACGACCGCCATTTTCCTGAGGGAGCAAGGCTGCTCGGGCTAAACGGCGCGGAGATCGTCTTCAACCCGTCCGCCACGGTTGCCGGTCTCTCCGAGTATTTGTGGAAGCTGGAACAGCCGGCGCACGCCGTCGCCAACGGCTACTACGTCGCAGCGATCAATCGCGTCGGAGTGGAAGCGCCGTGGAATATGGGGGAATTTTACGGACAGTCGTACATCGTCGATCCGCGTGGCCAGTTTGTGACCGTCGGCAGCCGCGACAAGGACGAAGTGATCATCGGGGAGATCGACAAAAACAAAATTCACGAGGTCCGGGACACCTGGCAGTTCTATCGCGACCGCCGACCGGAAACGTACGAAGACATGGTCAAACTGCTGCCGTAAACGACGGCGGGAGAAGGTGCTGCGGCGCCTTCTTTTTTTGTTCACAGGGAAGCAATAAATCCGATTGAATTGTATTCAACCTGGTTGATCCCCTCCTTTCGCCTGGGCTATAATAATACTGGAAAGAAATGAGAAGGGGATGTTTCACATCGAGCTGTCCGAGATTGGAAAACGAATCAGAAAAGCGAGATTGAGCCGCGGCTTTACCCAGCAGGAGCTTGCCGACCGCTGCGGCGTGACCAAAAGCCTCCTGTCCAAGATCGAGAACGGACAAACGGCGTCTGCTGTCGCCACCTTGTCCAAGATCGCGGAGCATTTGCAAACCCCGCTGGCCTGGTTTCTGGAAGAAAATCGGGATGAGCATCTCGTCTTGTCTCCCCACAAGCAGCGTACGACAAAGATGGGCAGCAAGGAGATGGGCTACCTGTATGAAACATTGGCAAATCGCTCCCGCTTCAGCAAAATCGAGCCGATACTCGTTACCGTCCCGCCGGATATGACGTACACCGAGCCGTATACGCATCCCGAGGAGGAGTTCATCTACATCGTCAGCGGAGCGATCATCCTGCTGTATGACGGGGAACGCTACGTGATGGAAGAGGGAGATACGGCCTATTTTTCGGGAGCCAAGCCGCATATTTTTTTGCCGTACCAAGAGACGGAGGCGAAAGTCTTAAGCGTCTTCATTCAACCGGCGAATGAACGATAGAAACAACAGGATAGAAGAGTGGAAGAAAACCAGTCGCATGTAAACGATGACTGGTTTTTTCTTTGCAAATTTTTTAAATTCTTCATATTTACAAACAAAGAGGCGTATAGTAGTATAAAACCATTCAACTAAGTTGAATGAAAGGAAACACACGCTGTCGGGAGGTGAGTCTTCGCGACTGATTGAAAGCGTTTTAATGCAAAGCAGTGGTAAAGACATTGGCACATGAGAAAAAGAGAGATCAAATCCAGATAGAGTAGGAGAAATCAGAATGGCTACAACACGAATTTCCGGTTTTTATCGACTGTCACCCGAGGAAAGGCTCGAATTGATTGCGCAAGCACGGAACTTGAATGGCGAAGAAAAACAGATTCTCTCCGGCGCACAGCCTTTTTCCATCCGTTCCGCCGACGCCATGATCGAAAATGTAATCGGTGTCATTTCGATACCGCTCGGGGTTGCTGTCAATTTCAAAATCAATGGCGTCGACCGCTTCATCCCGATGGCGACCGAAGAGCCGTCTGTCGTCGCGGCTGCCAGCAACGCTGCACGCACGGCGTACGATCTGGGTGGTTTTCACACATCGTTGAGCGGTTCCATCATGCGGGGGCAGATACAGATCGTCGACTTGCCTGATCCGTACGGGGCACAGGCGCGCATTTACGAACACAAGCAGGAAATTTTGGACCGCTGCAATGCCAAGGACCCGACTCTCGTCTCGCTCGGTGGAGGCGCGATCGATGTCGAGGTGCATGTCATCGAGCGGGCAAAAGAACCGATGGTCGTGCTGCATCTATTGGTCGACACGCGCGACGCGATGGGGGCGAATGCGGTAAATACGATGGCAGAAGCGGTAGCGCCATACATCGAGGAAATAACGGGGGGACGCGTAGTGCTTCGGATTATTTCCAACCTGGCTGACCGTCGCCTCGTTCGCGCCAGAGCTGTCTTCTCCGCAGAAGAGCTGGGCGGCAGCGAAGTCGTGGCCAACATCGTACGCGCTTATGAATTCGCCGAGTGCGATCCGTATCGCGCGACCACACACAATAAAGGGATTATGAATGGCATCAGCGCAGTCGTACTGGCGACAGGCAACGATACGCGCGCTGTAGAGGCAGGGGCTCATGCGTACGCCTCTGTGTCCGGCCGCTATCGCTCGCTGACGCGCTGGGAACTGAACCAGGACGGCAACCTGGTGGGCAGCCTGGAGCTTCCCATGGCAGTAGGGATTGTCGGGGGAGCGACCAAGTCTCATCCTACCGCCCGGCTCGCGTTGAAAGTCATGGATGTCCAGTCAGCAGAAGAGCTGGCAGCTTGCATCGCCGCTGTCGGATTGGCGCAAAATCTGGCAGCGCTGCGTGCCCTGGCGACTGACGGAATTCAAAAGGGACATATGGCCCTGCACGCCCGCAACCTGGCAGTGATGGCAGGAGCGACGGATGAGCAGATCGATCTGGTCGTGAAGATGGCGATCGCAGCAAAAGATGTCCGCTATGACAAGATTTTGGAGTTGACCAAACAATTGCAAACGGGGGATGTCCATGGAGACGGAAGTGACAAGCAAGGATAGACAGACCGAGAAAGCGCCAAAAGAGTATTTGGAGGTGCTGGGGGACACGGTTGTTCCCTCCAGCCTGCTTCTCTCCGTCGTGATTAGTGTGACCTGCACGATTGGCGGATTCTTTTTGGGCCAGGCGATTTTCCCCAGCCTGGCGGAAGCCAAAATGGTAAACTCGTACTCGCTTTTACTGGGCATCGGGGGAAGTGTGCTCGCCCTGATCGTATGCGCGCGCCTGTTCAAGCCGAGCCGCCAGTTGAAGGAAGAGCAGACGAGTGCGGAAAATTTGCACGCGATCATGGATGATCTGCAAATCGACGCAAAGACAGAGTACGAGCTGATTGTGAATGACCCTGTGACGCGCAAAGAGATGGAGGAACTTGGCATTCTGGAAACATTCAAGCGAAGCGGGGAGCGTGAAGGCAAATGAGCGTGTTGATGATTTCGATCTTGCTTGCGCTGTTGGGCGCATTGATTTTCACCCTGATCGGTCTGATTTCAGGGACCGATGAAACCGCTATCATGGTACCTTTTACCTTGCTGGTCATTTTGCTCGGCGCACCGCCTGAAGCCGTCCTGTCGTTCTTCATGGCTGCCGTGCTGGCCAAGCATTTGACCCACGCGATCCCGACAGCCCTCATGGGGATTCCGGGCGATACGACGGCCGTTCCGCTGGTGGACCACGCCTCCACGCTGCGCCGCCTCGGAGTGCCGCATGTCGCTTTGCGCAAAATGCTGTCCGGCGGCTTGCTGGGAGCTTTTATCGCGCTGCCTGTGGCAGTCTTGTTCGGGCAATTTCTCGGCCAGTTCGCCGACTTTTTCAAATCGGCCTCCGGTTTGATCTTTACGCTCGCGGCTGTGTTGATCGCCTATTTTTCAAAAGGGAAATGGGTAAGCATCGCCATGATTATCCCCTTTGCCTTCTTTATCAAAAGTCTGGACACGTTCAGCTTTCAGATGGTGGACAAGCACTTGAGCATCAGCTTTTTTCTCGGGATCGCCATCGGGCCGATGTTCTACGACCTGTTGCTCTCGCTGTCTGCGAGCGGCAGAAAAAATCTGGTCCGGCGCGGTCCCAATGAATATCATCTGGCACCGGAGATGAACGCGTGGAAAGGGTTTTTCCCGAATCCGTTCCGAGTCCTGACCAGACGGCAGGTGGCGCATACGTCCGCTACCTCGTTTATCTCCTCACTCACTTTTGCATTCAGTCCGGTGGGGATGACATCCTTGATGGGCGAGATCGTCGGTTCGCGCAACAAGGGCACGTACAAAAAATCGACCTCCAGCCTTGCTGCGATGAACGGCGTGACGGAGTCGACCTACATTGCCGAAGCGATCATTCCGCTTTTGGCGTTCGGGATTCCGCTTTCTCCGGTGGCTCTGGGGCCGGCTGCAGCCCTGTTCAACGCGCCGCCCGTATTTACCAGTGACCCGGTGAACAACCTGCACAACATGCTGAGCGCCTGGGACTTCTTCTTCTACGGGCTGATCGGTCTTGTGGTGGCTTCTTTGATCGCGTATCCGTTTGCCATGAACTACGCTCGGACGGCGACAGTGTTTGTGATGAAGTACATCAGCCAGGAAGCGATTGTCGGAATGTTTGTCGGGCTTGCCTGCCTGCTTGCCTTTTATGAGGCGCAGTTGGTCGGTGTGATGCTGGCGTTGACGATGGCTGCCGTAGGTGGACTGCTCAACCGCGTGCTGGGTGTCGGAGCTGGTGTCCAGTTTATGATTTTCTACGGTTCTTCCTATATGATGATGAAACTGGTGGGGGCGTAAGCGATGATGAAGCTGACTCCGCGAAAGGTACAGATTCGGGAGGTGGGGCCGCGCGACGGCTTGCAAAACGAAGCTACCTTTCTCGCTACTGAGCACAAGATCGCGTGGATCAACCAGCTTTCGCAAACAGGGCTATCCTACATCGAAGCGACATCGTTCGTCCATCCTGCATGGATTCCCGCACTGGCAGACGCTGACCAGGTGATGAGCGGCATCGATCGCGTCCCCGGAGTTGCCTATGCGGCGCTCGTGCCCAACATCCGCGGCTTGCAGCGTGCATTGGCAGCCAATGTGGACGAGGTGGCGATATTTTTGTCAGCCAGCGAGAGCCACAGCCAAAAAAATATCAACAAGTCGATCGAAGAGACGCTGGAGGTGCTGGAAGAAACGGCAACAGCGGCGCTGGCGGCGGGAAAAACCGTACGCGGCTACGTCTCTACCGTATTTGGCTGTCCGTACGAAGGAGAGGTCAAGCTGGACGCGGTACTGCATGTGACGGAAAAATTGTTTGAGATGGGCGTACGCGAGGTATCGCTGGGAGACACGATCGGCATCGCGCATCCAAGACAAGTGGCTGAGGTGCTCGATGAGATGCTGAAGCGCTATCCGGCGGAGCGACTGGCGTTGCATTTTCACGACACGCGCGGACTGGCCATGGCCAATACACTGCTCGCGCTGGAAATGGGCATATCGACCTTTGACAGCGCACTGGGCGGTCTCGGCGGTTGTCCGTACGCGCCGGGTGCCTCTGGCAATCTGGCGACAGACGATCTGCTGTTCATGCTCGATCGATTGGGGATGGAGACGGGGATTGACCAGGAAAAATTGCGCGCCTCTGCACGCTTTCTGGAAGAAAAATGGGGCCGCAAACTGATGAGCCACCAGATGCAAATCTGCTAAACAAAAAAGAGGATTGTGCCCAGGACACATAAGCATGTTCTGATGCACAATCCTTTTATATTCCCGCTTTTCATCACGCTAAACCGAAAAAGTAAATTCTGTCAATAAAATTTACATATGCTCGACTGCTAATCCTTTTTTTGCTAGCATTATACAGTGTTCAAAGATTTTGATAGTTTCGAAACGATTGGCGAAGGGAGCTGACGATCAAAGGGATGGGGTTTTTTCGGAACCGCAGTACACGCAGTAAAATTTTTATTCTTGTTCTTATTATGACTCTTTTCCTCTTGGGTGTGGGAATTACCGGCTACATGAATCTGAGAGTATCGGGTGATCGAATCCAGACAATGTACGAGGAACAGCTTCTCCCAGTGAAGTGGCTGAACGATTGGCGGCAGGAGGTTCGCGCGATCGATGCCACCGTGTACAAAATGCTGATGGACCCGGGTGCAAACAACTACAGCGCCTACGCACAGGAATTGGACCTGCGCCGCGAAAATGCCGGTATGCTGTTTGACACGCTGATGCAGGCCAGACTGGATGATCCCGATTATGAATTTGCCAGTGTCATCAGCCAGTACCTGGAACAGTATTACCACACGCTGGAAAACGTCAAGCGAATGGTCGAGGAAGGAAATCAGGAATACGCCTATTCCTTGTACCGCGCTACGGAGCAGACAGTGAACATTATTACGGAAAAGCAGTTTGACTGGGCGAACTACCGTTCCGAACAGGCTGAAAACATCCGCGCCGAGAGCCATCAATCAGAGCAATTGTCGCGTTTGCTGATGCTCGGTGTTATGGCTGTATCCGTGCTCGTGTCCGTGATGGTGGGATACAAGATTTCACAAATGATCACCGCTCCGCTGCGCGAAGTGATGACCAAGATGAATGAGCTGTCGCAGGGGAATTTGACGGTTGCGCCTGTTTCTTACTCCTCCAAGGATGAAGTGGGTCAGCTCGGGTCTGCATTCAATGATCTGGTCAAGCATTTTCGCGTATTGATCCTGCAAGTAAAGGAAGCCAGTGAGCAAGTCGCATCCTCCTCGGAACAGCTCTCTGCCAGCGCCGAGCAGACCGCCCAGGCATCCCAGCAGGCGATCGGCAGTGTACAGGAGATCGCTTCGACGTCGGAGCTGCAGGGCCAACGTACGAAGGAAAGCGTCCAGGTAATGGAGGAAATGTCGATCGCCATCCAGCGTATTGCCGATACCTCTGCTTCTGTTTCTGAATCGTCGGTGGAAGCAGCCGAAGAAGCGAATCAGGGGAAAGTGCAAATCATTAACGCGGTCGAGCAGATGGCTTCGCTTTCCGCATCGGTCTTCCAGGCCGCCGAGCATGTTCAGCGACTGGGCGTGCGTTCTGAGGCGATCGGCAAAATTGTCGATGTCATTACCGGCATCGCCTCGCAAACCAATCTGCTGGCGCTGAACGCAGCGATTGAAGCGGCCCGTGCTGGAGAGGCCGGAAGAGGCTTCGCGGTCGTCGCCGAAGAGGTGAGAAAGCTGGCCGAACAGTCGGAAGAATCCGCGCGGGAAATCGCTCGACTGATTGAGGAAATCCAGCGGGAGACTAGCAAGGTCGTTTCTGTGATGCAGGAAGGTAAGCATGAAGTGGAGAAAGGCTCCCAGGTCATCCAGGAAGCAGGCGAGACATTCCAGCGCATCGTCGGCTCCTCGCAGAACGTGGCCGATCAGATTCAGGAAGTATCCGCCGCATCCGAAGAAATGTCGGCCAGTGTACAGCAGGTCGCCGCGTCCATGGACGAAATCAACAGGGTAACAGAAGTTGCTGTCGAGCATACGCAGAGCGTTTCGCGAAATGCCGAAGAGCAGTTGGCGACGATGCAGGAAATGGCCCGCTCCAGCGAAAACCTGACGATTTTGGCGCAGAAGCTGCGTGAATCCGTGAGCAAATTCCGCGTCTGATAAAAAACTGGAACCGCCGAGATGGGGTTCCAGTTTTTTTGTGCTGCTGTGCGGTTCCCGATCCGATCAGGCAGAGGCTTCGTGCTTTGTCCGCAGCGTAATTTGCTCGTACTGCTGCTGGCTGATAACCGAGTTGTTCGATTTCATCATCCAGGTGTAGATGAACAGCGAGATCAGCAGTCCTACCGTCCAGGCGTTATCCCAGACAAAGGAGAGACCGGGCATGTATCTGCACAGGAACGGGATGGCGATCCCGATAGCCATCGCCCAGATGGCGTTGCTGTTGAACCCGCTTTTGTACGAATAGATGCCATTCGTTTTGTACAGCTCGATCACATGAATTCTCCGCTTGCGTACGAGCCAGTAGTCTGCGATGGCGATGCCGTCGATTGGTCCGAGCAGCGCTCCATACGTACCCAGCCAGAGGAAAATATAATTTCCAAAATTATCCAAAATATACCAAGGCTGCATCAGCAATGCGACGAGACCGGCAATAATCGCACCGGCTTGATAGCTGAGGCGACGCGGGGCGAGATTTTCCACGGCTTTGGCCGGGGCGACGATATTGGCTGCTACGTTGGTCGTCAAGGTGGCGAGGACAATTCCGATCGTACCGAGGAAAATGGCGAATGGAGAAAATTTGGCGAGTACAGCGGCAGGGTCCCAGATCGCTTCACCATAGATGACGACCGTTGCCGAGGCGACTGCCACACCGATGAAAGAGAAAAAACCCATCGTGGTAGGAAGCGAGCTGGATTGGCCGATTATTTGTGCCTTCTGGCTCTTGGCGAATCGGCAAAAATCGGGGATGTTCAGTGCCATCGTTGCCCAAAACGCGATGGCTCCGGTCAATGAAGGGAAAAATACTTTGAGAAAATCGCCAGTCGTCTCGAAGGAGGACGGAGCAGACAGCATGGGTCCCCAGCCACCTGCCCGGGTCAAAGCCCAGATCAGCAAGGCAAGGCTCATTATGATCAGCACAGGGGCAGCCCAAAACTCCATTTTGCGGATCGTTTCAGGCCCGCGATAGGCGACCCAGACGTTCAGGGCCCAGAAGGCGAAGAACGAGATCCACAAATGCCCCGGCACATTGCCCCAGCTTGTCATCGACATCAGCAGCGTGTCGATGGCCGCTCCGCCGAACCAACAGTTGATTCCGAACCATCCGGCTCCGATCAAGCCGCGTGCGACAGCCGGGATATGCGCACCTTTGGAGCCAAACCAGAGGCGGGCGAAGACGGGGTACGGGATACCGAATTTGGTGCCGGCATGCGAGTTGAGAAGAATGGGAATAAGTACGATAACATTGCCCAGAACGATAGTCAAAATCGCCTGCCACCAGTTCATGCCAAGTGAGATCAGCCCTGCCGCCATCGCGTACGTAGGCAGACAGATCGACATCCCGATCCACAATGTGGCGAAATTGTACCCCGTCCAATGGTGCTCTTCCCGCGTGGTCGGACGCAGCCCTTCGTTGTACAAGGGGCTATCCTGGACCAGTGCTTCGCCTTCCTTGGTGAGTGTCACAATTCCGTTTTGCTCATGTTGGGTCTTCACGAATTACCCTCCTTTTATACGGTGATTCTTCTATTCGGACAACCGCCCCAGTTTGTCTCGAATACAAGTTGCTTAATTATATTGAGGAGGAGAAGGTGTAAGTACAAAAGAATTGCCTGTACATGTTGCTTCGTTTATATAAATCGCTTACAATATGCTCCGCCCCAGATTTCTACCTATTCCCCTGCCAGGGGTGATAGAATAAACCAGAGGTGAGAGTAAATGGTAGCGCACAAAAGAGGGCGGCTCTCCTTTCAAGCCAGGATGATCTTGCTGATTACTGTTGTCATTATTTTGATTATTGGCGCAATGGGAGTCGTATTTACCTCGATTATTGCTTCTTCCATGGAGGATCAGATTGGCAAGCGGGCACTCAGTGTAGCGAAAATTACCGCCAATGATCCCGAGCTGCGCGCGGCATTTTTCACTGCTGACCCGTCCAGGCTGATCCAGCCGATCGCTGAAAACGCGCGAGTCCAGACGGAGGCGGAATTTGTCACGGTCGGAAACCGCGAAGGCATCCGCTATGCCCATCCGCTGCCTGACCGAATTGGCAGAGAAATGGTCGGGGGAGACAACGATCTCGGGCTTGTGCACGGGCAATCGTACATCTCCAAGGCGGTCGGCAGCCTGGGTCCGTCTCTGCGGGGGAAAGCCCCGATCAAAGACGACGAGGGAAACATCATCGGGATCGTCTCTGTCGGCTTTCTGCTCTCCGACATCGAAGAGACGATTCAGGATTACCAGTCCAAGGTGTTTTTGCTCATGGGGGTGGCGGTGATCTGTGCAGTGCTTGGAGCGATCGGGCTCAGCCGCTATTTGAAGCGGGCGATCCTCGGACTGGAGCCGGAGGAGATCGCTTCGCTGTTCGTGGAACGAAACGCCATGCTCGAATCTGTGCGTGAAGGCATCGTCGCCATCGACCAAAATCACCGGATCACGATGATGAACAAGGCAGCAATTCGTATTCTCGGCTTGCCGGAGGGCGATTACCAGAAAAGGCCGATTTCCGAGGTGCTGTCCGATAGCCGCATGCCGGAAGTGCTGGAGACGGGCGAATACCAGTTGGACCGGGAGACACAGGTCGGCGGCAAGGAAATTATCGTTAACCGCCTGCCGATCAAGCTCGGCGAGCAAGTAGTAGGGGTCGTCAGCAGCTTTCGCGCCAAGTCGGAGATCGACCAGCTGGCCGCAGAGCTTTCCCAGGCTCGCCGTTACGCTGACGTCCTCCGGGCGCAGACGCACGAGTTTCACAACCTGCTGTATACGATTTCCGGCTTGTTGCAGCTCGGTTCTACCCAGGAGGCCGTTGAGCTGATCACCAAGGAGACCTCCTCCCAGCAGGAGCTGATTTTGTTTGTAGCCAGACAAATCCCCGACCCGCTGATCGGCGCGTTGCTTTTGGGGATGCACAACCGGGCCAAAGAGTTGAAAATCCAGTTCCAGATCCATCCGGACAGCTATTTGCAGGAGCTGCCCTCCTCGCTGAACCGGCAGCAGTTGATTATTTTGCTCGGCAATCTGATTCAAAACGCCTTCGAAGCCGTCATCGAATCGGGCAGCGAGAGGAAAATGGTGGAATGCTATCTCTCCGACACGGGCGAAGAAATACTGTTTGAAGTCGAGGATTCCGGTCCGGGCATCCCGGAAGAACTGCGTGAACGGTTGTTTGAACACGGATTTTCGACCAAGGAAGGCAAGCAAAGAGGACTGGGCTTGTCCAAGGCTGACGGGATTGTCAAAGAGATGGGCGGTTACATTCTCGTAGGCGACAGCGAACTGGGAGGCGCGCTGTTTACAGTATCGCTGCCCAAAGAATGGAGGGGACAAGGATGAACAAGGTAGAAGTGCTGATCGTTGAAGACGATCTGCGGATTATCGACATCAACAAGCGGTTTGTCAGCAGAATTGACGGCTTTGAAGTGATCGCCACAGCGACCGATGGCGCGGAAGCGAAGGAGCTGCTCGCATGTACGCATCCGCAACTGGTGCTCCTGGATGTCTACCTGCCCGACATGCTGGGGACGGAGCTGGTCTGGTTCATCCGGCAGCACTACCGCGACATCGATATTATGATGATTACTGCAGCGAAGGAAATCGACATGGTGCAGGAAGCGCTGCGCGGCGGAGTGTTTGACTACATTGTCAAGCCGCTCGTCTTTGAGCGCTTTCGCGAACGGCTGGAAAGCTACCGGACGTACCTGCTCAAAAGCCGGGAAGCAGGCGAGGTGGATCAGGAGCTGATCGACCGGATGATGAGGCGACATCTGGCCAAGCAGCAAAAACAGGAGAGCGCGTTGCCAAAAGGAATTGATCTGCTCACCCTGGAAAAAGTGCTGCAAGCCATCCAGCAAACAAAAGATCAGGGGGTTTCCGCCGAGGAGATCGGAAAGGTAATCGGGACGAGCCGCACAACGGCACGCCGATACCTGGAGTACCTCGTCGAGCAAAGAAAGGCCCGCCCTGACCTCGTCTATGGTACGGTAGGCAGGCCAGAGCGCAGGTATCGCTTCCTCTCGTCCTGACCGTGAACAATATGAACAAAAAGGTCAAAAAGGGTAAAATAGGCAATATGTTCAAAAACTGTCCATCTGCTTCCTGGCGTGATACTTTACTCCTAAGCATGAATGCGTTTACAAAAACGAAATAGCTAAGGGGGAAGTGTCATGAAAAAGAGAAGCATGCTTATCGCGCTATCTGCTTTCCTGTCGGTATCGCTCGCTGCCTGTGGCGGCGGCGGAAGCGCCACTGGGGGCAGTGCGCAAGGAGGGGGCTCTGCCTCGACCTATCCAGACAAACCGATTGTGATGGTCGCGCCGTCTGGTGCCGGTGGCGGATGGGACAAAACAGCCCGCTCATTGGGCAAGGTGTTGAATGAAACGAAGCTGGTCGAACAGCCGATCACGGTAGAAAACAAGCCGGGCGGCGGCGGCGTAGTCTTTATGGCCGAATACGTGACGAAAGACAAAGGAAATCCGTACAGACTGTTCGTGAAATCCCCGCCGATCCTGATCAACTACAACAAGAAAGAAGGCAGCAGCCAGTACGGCTACAAGGACGTGACACCACTGGCGCAGCTTACCCGTGATTACGGCGCGCTTGTTGTGAAAGCGGATTCACCGTATCAAGACATGCAAAGCATCCTCGATGCGATCAAAGCCGATCCGTCGAAAATCACACTGGCCGGAGGTTCTGCTCCCGGGTCCATGGACCACCTGATCGCCGTCCTGCCAGCTGCCAAATCGGGAATCGATCCGAAGACGGTCAAGTACGTGTCCTACGATGGCGGCGGCGAAGCAATGGCTGCCTTGCTCGGTGGAAATGCGGACATGATCGCGACCGATGCGTCCAGTGTTCCGGAATATCTGAAAGCGGGCAAAGTGCGCGTGCTGGGCATTACCTCAGACGAGCGACTGGGCGGTGATCTTCAGGATGTTCCTACCTTGAAAGAACAGGGAATCGACGCGACCTTCAATATTTGGCGCGGTGTGTTCGGACCGCCGGAGATGCCGGAAGACGCCAAAGCGTACTGGGAAGAAAAACTCAAGGCTCTGTCTGAAAGCGAAGCGTGGCAAAAAGAACTGGAAGCCAACGGCTGGCAAAGCGAATACAGAGGGGCTGCCGACTTCACAGCATTTCTCGACGAACAGGACCAGCTTGTCATCGAGCTGCTGACCTCGCTGGGCATGGCGAAGTAAACAGGATGGTTGGAGAGGGGGCTCCCTCTCCTTTTTTCCAAGAAGGAGGGATCATCAGGGATGAACAAGACGTTTGATCGATACAGCAGTGTCGCCTTCGCCTTGATCGGAGCATTTTTCGTAGTCGAGAGTCGGAATATTTCCACGAGTGCCTACGGAAGCGAAGTCGGGCCCAACATGTTTCCGCTCGGGCTGGGAATCCTGCTGATTGTGTTAAGCCTGCGCCTGTTTTGGGAGTCGAGCAAAAAAGCAGCGAAAGCCGAGTCCGAAAGCACCGTCTCGATGCAGTACGGGCGCTTTGCCATCATGCTAGTGGCGACGCTGCTCTACGTGCTGCTGCTGGAGCCGATTGGCTACGTCATTACCACATTTTTGTTTTTGCTGGTCGGCTTTCAGACGATGGGGAGCAAGAGCATCCTCGCCTCTACGCTCGTGGCGATTTGTTTTTCAGCCGGCGTCTACTATGTGTATGTCCACATTTTAAAAGGCACGCTGCCGGGCTTTCCTGCCTGGCTCGGCTTGTAGGAGGTGTCGGACATGAGCACGATTCAATATTTGGCGGACGGGTTTTCGATCGCCCTGCAATGGCATAATCTGATCTTTGCCTTTATCGGCGTGTTAATTGGTACAGCCGTCGGCGTCCTGCCTGGCATCGGACCGATGAGCGGCGTTGCGCTGCTGATGCCGGTAACCGCGTCGCTGACAGGGGGACTGGAGCCGGAGCACGCGGCTGCCAGCGCCATTATCCTCTTGGCAGGTGTCTACTACGGAGCCATGTACGGCGGCTCGACGACCTCGATTTTGCTGAACACCCCGGGAGAATCCTCCTCCGTGGTTACGACCCTGGACGGCTACCAGATGGCCAAACAGGGACGAGCTGGTGCCGCGCTGTCCATTGCCGCCATCGGTTCTTTCGTTGCCGGGATTGTCGCGCTGATCGCACTTGTGTTTTTGGCGCAGCCGCTGTCCGATCTCGCCTTGCAATTTGGGCCAGCGGAGTACTTCTCCCTGATGCTGCTCGGTCTGTGCGCGGTCAGCGGTCTGGGCGGAAAATCGATGACAAAAGCACTGATTATGACCATCTTCGGGTTGCTATTGGCGACGATTGGCATCGACTCCGTATCCGGTGTCGCCCGCTTTACTTACGAAATTCCGTCCTTGTACCAGGGATTGGAGTTTCTGACGATTGCGGTGGGGCTGTTTGCGGTGGGCGAAGTGTTTAAAACAATCCTGGAAAAAGACACATCTGCTTCGACCGTCATCAAAGTAGGACGGATCCTGCCGACGAAAGAAGATATGAAACAAAGTGCGGGTCCGATCGCACGCGGTTCAATCATGGGATTTTTTGTCGGTGTCTTGCCGGGTGCAGGCGCTACGTTGGCCTCATTTTTCTCCTATATTATGGAAAGAAAATGGAGCAAAACCCCTGAGCGCTTCGGAAAAGGAGCGATTGAAGGGGTGGCGGGTCCCGAATCCGCGAACAACTCGGCTTCCGGTGGTGCGATGGTTCCCCTGCTGACGCTGGGAATCCCCGGTTCCGGCACGACCGCGATCCTGATGGGTGCTTTGCTGATGTACAACGTCCAACCGGGACCGCTTCTGTTTACCGACCATCCGCAAATTGCCTGGGGTTTGATCGCCAGCATGTTCATCGGCAACGTGATGCTGTTGATTCTCAACCTGCCGCTGGTCAAGGTGTTTGCGAAAATCATCGAGACGCCGCCGCATTTCCTCATTCCGGGAATCGTCGCGATCTCGGTATTCGGTGTCTACGCTGTACAGATCAGCACCTTTGACCTCGTACTGCTGGTCATCTGCGGACTGGCGGGTTACTTCCTGAACAAAAACGACTTTCCGCTTGCGCCGCTGGTGCTCGGGCTGGTGCTGGGACCGATGATTGAAAACAACATGCGCCGGGCGCTCACTTCCTCAAACGGGGACTTTATGATCTTTTTGACCAAGCCGCTGTCGCTGTTCTTCCTGATTTGCGCGCTGCTTTGGCTGCTCATCCCGCTCTTGTTGAAGAAGCGCGGCAAGCAGGTCGTCATCAACGAAGAAGCGTAAGGGAAAAAATTGTTGACAGGTCAGGGCAGACATGAGTATCCTTGTAAAAATTTCGCGGCACTGTACTGGGGTGCAGCCATGCCAGAACAGTCCCGTGAAAAAAGGAGAATTGTTTATGTTGGATGTCAACCCTGTCACACTGGAAGGAACGCATGTCCGTCTTTTGCCGTTGAGACGAACGCATGCGGAAGGGCTGCGGGCGGCCGGAAGCTACGATCAGATTTGGACTTACACGGCGACCAGGATGAACGATCCGATCGCGTACATCGAAACGGCGCTGCGCAACGAGCGCCTCGGTACGGAGCTGCCCTTTGCGATCGTCGAGCGCGGTAGCGGGCAGGTGATCGGCAGCACGCGCTTCCTGGGGATTTCTCCGGCTGATCGGGGTCTGGAAATCGGCAGCACGTGGCTCACACCGTCTGTCTGGAAAACGAGCGTGAATACAGAGTGCAAATACTTGCTGTTGCGCCATTGCTTTGAGGAGCTGGGATGTATCCGCGTCCAGCTCAAAACAGATCGGCGCAATGAAAATTCGCAACGCGCGATCGAGCGGATCGGCGCTGTCCGCGAAGGGGTGCTGCGCAATCACGCAATCGTCCAGAACGGCTATGTCCGTGACACCGTCATGTTCAGCATCATCGACCGGGAATGGCCAGCGGTCAAAAACAGGCTGGAATTGTTGCTGTTTGGTGAATCCTGATCGCGTCTCATTGTGTAGGCCCTCTCGCCATGTGTACAATGGAGGCAGTATGCGACAGGGAAGAGAGGATACCGATGAGATTGCGCCTTTCGCCAGCTGCCTGGCTGCTGTTGGCCGGTGATCTGGTCATGTTTTGGTTATTTGTGTACTACGGGAAAATGATTCACCATATGCCGATTAGCCTAATCGCCATTTTGGAGACACTCGCTCCCTTTTTGGTCGGCTGGGTGGTCGCTGCTCTTTTGTTTCGAAGCTACCGTAAACAGGTGTACGAGAATGGCTGGCGGCTGCTGCTTTCGACACTGCTTACATGGACGGTGGCAGCGCCAATCGGGATCGTGCTGCGTTCCTGGTGGCTGGATGCGCCGATCACATGGATTTTTACCCAGGTAACGTACGGGGTGACACTCGCGTTTTTGCTTGGCTGGCGTGTGCCGTTTGCCGTCGTCTATACAGTCAGAGAAAGGGTTTTGCGCAAGTCGCTGCGGTGATTTGCCGCGGCCCTTTTCTTTTTGTCTCAGGGAAAAGTACAGCTATCGCTTCCGAAGATGGTATAATGGGATTCGTTGCTGGGATTAGCGAGTGGAGGGAGAACATTGACCGAACCAAACCAGAATATCCAGCATGTGACCTTGTCGTCACAGGCGTTTTTATTGTTGTGCCGGTTGTTTGACCGTTGCTATGACGGGTTTGCCAAACATGAAACGATGACCGAACTGGTGGAATCAATCGCCCATATTCTCCTGGCTGGCGTGCAGACGCTGGAGGAGCAAGAGAAAAAGCCAAAAACGATTACCGTTCCACTTACGTTGTCCCAAGCGTTTTTCCTCCGACGGCTGGTCGTGGAACTGCTGGCGCACTCGCCGGAGCAGTATGAGAACACGATGGTCTGGTGGCAGGAATGCCTCAGCGCATTGACTGTCACAGGGGGTGACGGAAATGGCGGAAACGGCGTCACGCCTGCCTGAACTGCATGTAATTACCAGCGGCAAGCAGTCACTGGAACAGGTGCTGTCGATGGCAGAAGCCGCTTATGCGGGAGGCATGAGCTATTTGCACATCCGGGAAAAGCAGCGAACCGCCCGGGAGTACATGGAGTGGGTCCGGGCTTTGGGCGAGGTCGTACCCGCAAGCTGCCTGATCGTCAATGACCGTGCCGATGTGGCGGTCGCGTCCCGCTGCCGCGGTGTACACCTCGCCTACCACAGCTTGTCTGTGCGCGAAGCCCGGACGGTAGTAGCTGCTGGTCAATCTGTCGGCAAATCAGTACATTCGTTGGATGAAGCGATCGAAGCGGCGGCAGAAGGCGCAGACTATGTACTGTACGGACATATTTACCCAAGCGGCTCAAAGCCGGGACTGGCTCCGAGAGGGACGCAGGAGTTGACGGCGATCACCCGGGCTGTATCGATCCCTGTCATCGGATTGGGCGGAATCACTCCCGAGCGGGTAAGCGAAGTGATGGCTGCCGGATGTACCGGTGTCGCCGTCATGTCCGGGGTGACAGCAGCAGATGACGTGAAGCGTGCGACGCTTGCCTATCGGATGGAGTTGGATCGCTTTGTACGGGGAGGAGAATCACGATGAGAAAGCAAGACGTGTTGAAGGAAAAGATGGCGGTTTACCTGGTGATCGGAAGCCAGGATTGCGGCCATTCCATTGAACGTACGGTATCCATTGCCGAAGATGCGCTCCAGGGCGGTGTAGGAATGCTGCAGCTTCGGGACAAGGGCAGCACCTTGACAGACGAGCAGCGCTACCAGTTGGGGTACCGGCTGCGGGAATTGTGTGCCCGCTACGGCTGCCTGTTTATCGTCAATGATGACGTTCGCCTGGCGATTCGCCTGCAGGCAGACGGCGTCCATGTCGGCCAGGAGGACATGCCTCTCCAAGAGGTGCGCGCGCTCGTCGGGGAGACGATGAACATCGGCGTATCAGCCGGAACGATTGAGGAAGCACTGGCAGCAAAAGCCGGGGGTGCCGATTGCCTGGGAGTCGGGGCGATGTTTGCCACCTCATCGAAAGCGGATGCAGGCGAACCGATTGGACCAGACGGCTTGCGGCTCATTCGCGAGGCAGTAGGAGCGGAGATGCCAATCGTGGGGATCGGCGGTATCACCCGCGCCAATGCAGAACAAGTGATTCGTGCAGGTGCTGACGGAATTGCCGTGATCAGCGCGATCACGAGAGCCGATTCAGCGAAAGAATCCGCTTCTGCGCTGCTGCAGATGGTACGATCTGTTTCGCACGGGTAAACCGAGGAAAACATATGGTACGGTAAACAACAGGAGAAGACAGGGAGGTGGAGTACATGAAAAACCGGATTTATCGCATTGGCTACGAATGGGTCAGCAAGCGCGAGATGCTGGAACGCCTCATGCTGGCTGACAGCCTGTTGGTGGAACATAAACGACTCCACCCCGCACCGGAGGATACGGAGACTGAGCTTGCACCGGAGGAAGAGCGTCATGCTGTACTGATCCGCAGCCAGCATCGCACCGGGGAGTGGATTACGTTTAATGGCTTGTACGAGATTCTCAACCGGGAACCGATCCCATGGATTGACTCTCCGATCGAATATCATCAGTTCGGCACGGAACTGATTCCCGGCAATATTCGCAGGGAAAAGGCACCACAAGGGAGGATTCCGCCCAGGACCAAGCTGCAGATCGCGGCGATACGGCAGGATACCGTGTTTGTGACCATCCCTGGCCATCCTTCCCGCCGCTACGAGATGACGCTGGCGCACGCGCGCTTTGCCAAGGATCATCCGACCGAGCTGGAACTCAAGCTGCAAGTGTACGCCTATCCGCCGCGAAATGATATTTTTGTCGATTGGCTGCTGAAAGAAGGCAGGAAATCGGGTATTATCACACGGCCCAATCAGGAGCGAGTGGAGCGTTCCGCTTTTCAGGTATGGGATGAGCTGCGAAAGGAATACGGCCTCAGCGTCAGTGCTGCGCTCATTGCGATCAAGCAAGCCTTGATCGTCCTCGATCGCGCCGGCGTGGAGACCGATTTTCCTTATCCGGTACAGGAGCGTTCGGATCTGTCCCTGTTTAGCGAGGAAGAGCGCGAAGCGTTTTACTCCTACCATGCCGTTCGCTGTGCGATGGCTTCCGTATCGGCATTGCTGACGACCGATCCGAAAGACCCGCTGCAAGATATTTTGCTGCTCGATATCATGCTCGAGCAACAGCAAAACCGCAGACGTGACAGCTAGCGTCTGCGGTTTTTGTTAGATCAAAATGGGAAAAAATGGGTTTTTATGATAGAAGTGGACATCCCGCTACTTTACATCCGGCCCTCTTTACGGTCATAATAAACAGAGGGGGTACTAGACTCGCAATGGAAAAGCACACTGGATACATAGACTAGAAAAAGGAGCCAGAAGCGCTTTGAAAACGAAGATGCGTACGAGTTTATCCAATCTGGCGCATGATATGGCCGCCACTGCTTTGCAGCGATTGTCGACACGTCCAGCATTCGTGGACATTGTAAGTGAACGAGCGAACATATTGGAAAAAACTGTGAGTGCTTTTGTCCGAAAAACGGCAGAAGCGCTGGAAAACGGGGAGTACAAGGAACTGGAGAACTACGTGTATACGTATGCCTTCCGCTGTGCAAGACGCGGAATCCCGCTCCTGTTCGTCCTCTATGCACTTCGCATTTGCAAAGAAATGATCGCCAAGGAAGCACAACTGGTATTTGAACCTGTGGAAAAGACGAAATTTTTTGAATGTAGAGGCGAGATCGAAACATTGTTTGATTCCTTGGTCATGCAAGCCGCATCAGGCTACCACGACAGGGAGGAACGACAGCCTGACATACATGCGCAGCGAAAGCAGCAAGCCGCAGTCTCGGAACAACGGGATGGTTTGCCCGGGGACTCACTGCTGCACCTGATTATCAAATCCAACATGTTCGCCTGTTTGCTGGTCGATTCGGATTTTTCCATCATGGAAGCAAACGACACTTTTACGGAAATGTTCAATCTTCGGCGCGATGAGTTGGTCGGCCGGCAGATTGACAGCATCCGACCAATCCAGCCGAGCAAGCGATTTGTCCAGTGGGTGCTGGAGCGCAACAAGACCGGCCATTACGTCACATCGATCAACGGCTTGTGGGTCACGGTCAGTACCAGCAAGATTTATCAGGAAGGCAAGCCGAACGGTGTGTTGGCGATCTTTAAGAAGCTGACAGACATCAATATTTACGAAGAAAGCATGACAAAAAAGGAAGCGCTTGCGTCAGTCGGACAACTGGCAGCGGGAATGGCTCACGAGATTCGCAATCCATTGACGTCGATCAAGGGATTCATCCAATTGCTTCGCGAACAGGACGCCGCCCAACGAACCCGCGACTCGTATTACTCCGTCATTTTGATGGAGATCGAGCGCATCGACGGCCTGCTAAACGACGTACTCGTTCTGGCCCGTTATCGGGAGGAAAATGCCAGCCTGCAAACCTTTCGGGTGATCGACGAGGTTTTGGGGGTTGTACGACTGCTGGAGCCGGAAGCAAATCGCCGGGGCATCAAGGTGGAACTGCAGGTAGCGAGCGGGGAGTGGTACGTGCATGGGCAAAGCGCACGGATCAAGCAGGCGATTCTCAACATTATGAAAAACGCCTTTGAAGCCATTTATACAAAAGGAAAAATCGTACGGGTCTGCGTCTATGCGACAGCAGCAGAGGTCATCATCACGGTAGAGGATGACGGACCGGGACTCTCCGACGAGATTTTGCAAAAGCTGTTTGTTCCCTTTTACACGACCAAACCAGAGGGGACAGGGCTTGGGTTATCGACGACCCAGCGGATTATCGCAGACCATCACGGAGTAATCTTTGCCGACAATTCCCCCCGATTGGGAGGGGCGCGCTTTGAAGTTCGCCTGCCTCTCGCAACGCTCTCATAAAAATAATGAAGGATGGACTTCGTTCCGTCTATTTTTTTTGCGGGATTACTTGACTAGCCGATGACGCAGTGCCTTTGCCACCGCTTGCGTGCGATCCTCCACGCCCATTTTGTGCAAAATGCGATGCACATGCGTTTTTACGGTACCTTCCGAGATGAACAGATTTTGCGCGATCTGATCATTGCGATATCCGTAGGCGATCTGCTGGAGGACATCGAGTTCGCGGTCGGTCAGATCTTCCAGCAGCAAGACCGCTTCCTCGTCGCCGTTCTGCTGTTCCTGCGGCAGCGTCTGGAGCACCTCGGCCAACGCTTTGGCTGCCGTTACGGTATGGAAAAGGGCTTCCCCTTTGTAGGCTCGTCTGATCAGGTCGAGCATCTCTTGGGAATCTGCGTCTTTGAGCATGTAGCCGACTGCGCCGGCGCGAATTCCTTCCACGACGTAGTTGTGATTGTCGAAGGTAGTCAGGATCAGCACTTTCGTCCGCGGCTGCTTCTCGACGATTTCCTTTGTAGCCTGAATGCCGGATTTCCCGGGCATCTGCACGTCCATCAGCACGACGTCGGGAAGCAGGGAATTTACCAGATCCACGGCTTCTTCACCGTCAGACGCTTCCCCGATTACGGTCATGTCCGGCTGCATCGAGATGACGTATCCCAAGCCCTGGCGAATCATCGTTTGGTCGTCGACCAGCATCACGCTGATTTTTTCTTCACTCATCTCTATTTCCCCCCAAGTAAAAACTAGTCGATCGGAATCGTAACTTCAATTTGAAAACCGTGCGGTTCACGGATAAAATAAGAAAGTGTGCCTCGCAAGGATTGTACTCTTTCCGTCATGCCCGTCAATCCAAAACCTGGTGTAAACGAACTCTCCTTTGTAATCTTTCCGTTATCCTGAATGATCAGCTTGATCGCATCCTGCTCTTTGAAAACTGATACACAAAACCATGTTGCATCGGAGTGACGCAAGGTATTTGTAACCGCTTCCTGTAAAATACGGTAAAAAGTGATGGCGATTTCCTGGGTCAGCGGGATTTCTGCGTCATCTGCGACCATCTCCACCTGCAGTCCGGTATGTTTTTCCACCTGGGACAGGAGGGCACGCAACGGGGTAATGCCCAGCGAATCTTTGTCAATCACCAGTGTGTGAACAGAGGAGCGGATCTCTTCCAGACTTTGCTTGGCGACGGTGAGCATGTTTTGTACCGCTTCTTTTGCTTGCGGCGGGCCGTCTTGCAGCATGTACTTCAACGCGTGCAGCTGGACGATCAGCGAAGTCAGGCTGTGTCCGAGCGCGTCATGGATGTCGCGGGCAATGCGCGTCCGCTCCTCCAGAACCGCCACTTGCATCGTGTGGACAGCGGCATCCTGGAGCTGATGATGCGCTTCCTGCAGTTCCGCGTGGGCATGCTGCAGCTCATGCAGGTGTTGCTGATTCGTCTCATAGGCAATCTCTTGCAGCCGGTAACCTCTTGCCCCGATAAAACAGCCGATGTACGTCAAGACAAACGGGACCAGATGGGTAATCATAATGTTCCGGTCAAACAGCAGGTGCAGGGTGGAGAGCAACCCGAATACCGCGGCGTAAATGATCGAGTGTCTGCCGATGATGTAATACCCGATAAAGACAGCAAGCGGAAACATCAGCCCATACGATTCGCCGCCGGACAACATGCCTTTGAGCAGCGAGACGGTTCCCAGCAAAATCGCCGCGATGCCGAAAGAAACAGGCTTCCAGTTCTTTTTAGGTACCCAGTACAAAAAAATGTAACCGAAGAACAGTAGTATCGTAATAGAGAATTGGAGCGGCGTCTCCCTCAGGAATGCATTGGGTATCAAAGATAGGAGGACGAGGACGGAAAACAAGATAATCAATAATCGTTTTTGTATGGCGTGTTTCATCCCTTTTAACAAAACGAAAGCCTTCTTTCCGTACATAAGATTTGCGCTTAGATTCATTCTAGCATGCAGTGTCGTCTATCTCTAGATAGAGGTGCGGCATAAAAAATCAGTCCTGGGATGGATTTCACCGTGTACAAAGACCTATAGAATGGATAAGGTATTATTTGCTTTTTGCGGTCAAAGGGTTTTCCGCATGGCTGCGAGTAAAGAAAAGGAAGTTGAGGAGCAAGAAGAGACGTTCTGCGCTGCTTCTTTGTTTTACGCGTGCCATTTTTTGTAACAAGCTTGCAACAAGTTGGGAAGAGGTGAGTGGATGTGAATGTCTCTGAACTATCGGTAAGGCGCCCCGTCTTGATGATCATGCTGACGGTGGCTATGTTGATTTTTGGTTTCGTTTCGCTTCCACGCTTGGCAATCGACCTGATGCCGGAACTGAATTTTCCGGTAGCGGTCGTGGTGACCTCCGTCAATGGAGCATCTCCAAGCGAGGTTGAAGAACTCGTAACCAAACCGATTGAGAATGCGCTGGGTACGGTCGCCAATCTGGACAGTATCCAGTCGGTTTCCATGGAGGGAGCATCGCAGGTAATCCTGATGTTCAACTGGGGAACCGACTTAGATATGGCGGCTCTCGATATGCGGGAAAAGGTGGACCAGGTGCGGGGAGCATTGCCTGACAATGCGAATGCACCGCGCGTCCTGCAAATTGACCCGAACAGTATGCCAGTGGTTACCTTCGCCATCACAGGTGACCAGGATGTAAACCAGATGCGCGACATCGCCGAAGATTTGATCCAGCCGAGACTGGAGCGTATTGACGGTGTTGCTTCGGCGTCGATCAGCGGCGGTCAGAGCAGAGTGATTGACGTAATCGTAGACCCGGCAAAACTGTCGGCGTACGGACTGTCTCTCGACCAGATTTCGCAAGCGCTCAACGCCAGCAACATTTCCGGCCAAGGCGGTTCTGTGCGCGAAGGCGACGAAAAATTGAGCATTCGTGTACAAGGCGAATTTGTGAGCGTCGAAGAAATATCCCAGACCCCGATCAATGTAGGCGGCGGCTCGATTCGCCTGGGCGATATTGCCGAAGTGAACGATACGCGGGTCAAACAGACGCAGTTCAGCTACGTAAATGGCGCGCCTAGCTTGGGTATTTCGATCACGAAGGCGTCTGGCGGCAACACGGTGGAAGTGGCTGAGCAAGTCATCAAAGAAATGGAAAAAATCAAGCCTGACTTGCCAGAAGGAATGGAAGTCATCCTGACGATGGACTCTTCGGAATACATCAAAGACTCGATCTTTACGACCGCAGAGCATGCCTTGCTCGGTGGCGGTATCGGGATGATCCTGCTGTTCTTCTTCCTGGGCAGCGTTCAATCCATGTTCGTTGCGATGATCGTGCTTCCGGTATCGATTGTCGCTACCTTCCTGCTGATGTACATGACGGGCCAGACGATCAACCTGATTTCCTTGTCAGGTCTTACACTCGGGTTAGGTTCATTGGTTGACTTCGCCGTCGTTATGCTGGAAAATATTTTCCGGAAGCGCGAAGAAGGCAAAAACATGATGGCAGCGGCACTGGAGGGTTCCAAAGAAGTCGGTACGGCCGTTATTGCATCGGCGTTGGCGCAAATTTGCGTGTTCCTCCCGATTGCCTTGACGGAAGGGATCGCGGCCGAGCTGTTCGGACCGCTGGCACTGACCGTCGTGTACTCGCATATTGCGGCGTTGGTGTTCTCACTCCTGCTGGTGCCAATGCTCAGTTCGCGTATTTTGAAAAAGGTTCCGGATCACGGTGAACGCAAGAACTACCGCGGGATCAATCCTGTCGTTTGGTTCAACATCGGCTACCACAAGCTGGAAAAGGCGTACCATCGCTTGCTGAAATGGTCGCTCGGCCGTCGGAAGACTGTCATTGTCGGTTCCGTGGTGCTGATGTTTGGTTCCCTTTTCTTGACGCCGATGATCGGTGCCGAGTTTATCCCGGCGATGGATGAGGGGCAGGTCAGTGTCTCTATTAAGATGCCGAACGGTACGGTGTTGGAAGAGACACACGACGTGGCCTTGAAAGTAGAAGAAATCGTCAATACAGTACCGGAAAAAGACATTGTCGCGACATCAGTCGGCGGCGGCGGTTCGCCATTGGCGAGCAACTTGTCATCACACATGGCGACAGTGACGCTGACGCTGGTCGATATAAAAGAGCGCAAGCGATCTTCCGAAGAAGTGGCGATGGATTTGCGCGAGAAGTTGCAAGGCATTCCGGGTGCAGAAATTACTGTGAGTGCTTCCCAGGGCATGTCCACTGGGGCAGCTGTCCAGGTAAACCTCAAAGGGGATGACCTCGATGTGCTGCGCGACATCAGCGGCATTATCAAAGGCGAGATCGAAAGCGTCCCCGGTACGGCAAACGTAGAGACGAGTCTGGAATCGTCCCTGCAGGAATTCGCCGTCAATGTGGACATGGAAAAAGCAAGCATGTACGGATTGACAACCGCACAGATCTTGTCCAGTGTCCGGACGTCCTTCCAAGGTCAGACTGTTACGAAGTTTAGAACCGGTGATGACCAGATCGACGTAATGCTGAAATATCCTGAAGAGTACCAAGAAGACGTCAACTTCTTGAGCAATTTGCGGATTGCGGCACCGGGCGGAGCACAAGTAGCGCTCTCGTCGGTGGCGACAATCACGAAAATCGAAACGCCGCTGGCGATCAATCGTACCGACCTGACTCGTCAGGTAAGCATTACGACTGATATTGCAGGGCGTGACCTGAACTCTGTCGTTCGCGAGGTTCAGGCGAAACTGGCTAATTTGAACCTGCCGGATGGATACTCGATTGATTACGGCGGCCAAAGTGAGGACATGGCTGAATCGTTTGCGAGTCTGGGTCTTGCGGTCATCCTGTCCGTCGTCCTGGTGTACATGGTTATGGCGGCACAGTTTGAATCGCTGTACAGCCCGTTCATCATCATGTTCTCTGTTCCACCGACCATTACCGGTGTCTTGCTCGGTCTTCTGGTGACCGGTACCCCGATCAGCGTATCGGTGTTTATCGGATACATCTTGCTGATTGGTCTCGTCGTAAACAACGCGATCGTCTTGATCGACCTGGTCAACCAATTGCGTGCAAAAGGTATGGAGCTGAATGAAGCGATCCTGAAAGCAGGTCCGGTTCGTTTGCGCCCGATTTTGATGACGACCCTGACGACCATTCTGGCAATTGGACCTCTTGCATTCGCGAGCGGTTCCGGTACAGAGACACAAGCGCCGATGGCGATTACCGTAATCTTCGGTCTGAGCTTCTCTACCTTGATTACCCTGGTTCTGGTTCCGGTCGTGACATCCTGGTTCGATCACCTGGGTACGAAATTCCGCAACAAACGCGAGAAGAAAAGACTGAAAAAGCAAATGAAAAAAGAAATGAAGCAGCAAAAGAAGCAGAACAGCGTTCCAGCAATAGAATCCTGATGCTTGGAAGGATAAGGAGGGACATTATGAGTAGAAGGCAAAAACCTGCCATACTGGCGTTGTTGGCGATCACACTGGTGGCAGCTGGCTGCTCCGCTCCGGAAGCAGCCCCCACCCCAACAGAACAGACGGAATCAGTCACTCCGGTACAGGTAGAGACAGTAACCAGCGGTGTCGTATCGTTGGATGCCGGTCTCACAGCAAAGCTGGCACCTAGCGAAGAGGTGCAGGTAGCGCCTAAGGTTGGCGGGAAGATCACATCTCTTCCCGTCAAGCTGGGGGATTATGTGAAGCAGGGACAAGTGCTGTTTAAAATCGACGAGCAGGATCTGCAGAACAGTGTGAAGTCGGCGGAAGCAGCGTTGGCTGTGGCTCAGGCCAACCTCAAGCAAGCCGGCAGCAGCTCGGATCAAGGACTCGTGCAGGCGCAAAACGGATTGAAGCAAGCCGAGCAAGCCTTGTCAGACGCACAAATCAACTACCAGCGCATGCAGCAGTTGTTTGCGCAAGGAGCGATTTCCGCGCAGCAGCTTGAGCAAGCCAATACGCAGCTTACGAATGCGCAAACTTCGTACAACACTGCCCAGCAATCGCTGGCAGCAGCGCAACAAAAAACAAGCATCGACATTTCCCAGGCTTCTGTCAATCAGGCTTCAGTTAGTCTGCAGATGGCGCGTGAGCAATTGGCCAACGCCACTGTGACAGCACCGATTGACGGCTATGTCTCCAGCGTCATGGGAGCCGTCGGACAAATGGCTGGCCAGTCTCCGGTCGTCGTGATCGTCAAAACCAATCCGTTGATTGTCAAAGCGAATTTGTCGGAAGCAGATGTGAACAACGTAAAAGTCGGCACACCGGTGAAAGTACATGTGCAATCGACGGGACAAGAGCTGGACGCACAAGTAACGGCGGTCAGCCCGGTAATGGATTCCCAGTTGAAGGCGTACCCGGTGGAAATCTCGATTCCTAACCCGAACAACGAACTGAAATCTGACATGGTCGTTACGGTTACTTTCCCGTCGGGCGGCGGTGAAAGCGGCAGCTCGCTGGTCGTCTCCCGTCAGGCAGTATTTGAACGGGGCGGCACACAGTACGTATTCAAACTGGAAGGCGACGTTGTAAAACAAGTGGAAGTCACCACTGGCGTCGGGTCCAGCAAACAGATCGAGATCACATCCGGCCTGAGCGAAGGCGATCGAATCGTCGTCAAAGGACAGACCTTGCTGCAGGACGGAGCAAAGGTAAGCATCCAGGAATAAGGCATCGTCGCAAGTACGAAAAAAGGCGCGGGAATATTCCCCGCCTTTTTTCTGTTGGACGAATGGTGTTTGGCAGAATAATGTAACATGCAGGAAAAAAAGAGAGGTGGGAGAAATGTCAGTTTTGCAGATACAGACGGAACGGTTGAAAACGATGTTTTTCCAGTCCTGGTCCATACAGTCAAGCTCCTTGTGGACGCCGGAAAACCCGGCAAAAGGGCAATGTGGTGTTACTTCTTTGGTCGTCCACGATCTGCTCGGCGGGGAAATTCGAAAGACCATGCTCAAAGAAGGGTGGCATTTTTACAATCTGATCGATGGGCAACGGTTCGATTTTACGGAATCGCAGTTTGCAGCTCCGATCACGTACATGGATCTTCCAGCGACACGCGAGGAAGCATTTGCCGATACGAATGCTCAGCAGTACACATTCTTGAAAAAGCGAATTCTCGATCAGTGGTGTGACGCAAACCATTAATTTACATAATAAATCTTATGGAAACATAAATGTCACGGAATTAAGGCAAAGTGCTGCGGACACTTTTGAGGAATGGAAAACTTCGCTACAATAGATAAAACGAAGAGCTTGTATGCGTTTTCGATGGAGGTACATATGAGTGGTGAACTCTCGATCTTGCTCGCTTTTGCCGCAGGGCTGCTGTCTTTTGTGTCGCCGTGCTGCCTGCCGCTCTACCCGTCGTTCCTGTCGTATGTGACGGGAATTACGGTAGATGAGGTCAAAAAGGGAAGAGCTGTCTTTCAGAAACAAGCAATGCTGCACACCTTGTTCTTTATTCTCGGTTTTTCCATCATTTTCATTGCGCTCGGGCTTTCTACCTCCTGGATTGGCAGCCTGTTTGCCGACCAGCAGGACCTGATTCGCCAGCTTGGAGGCATTTTGCTCGTCGTGATCGGTCTGGTCATGCTGCAGGTGTTCAAGATGGATTGGATGATGCGTACCTGGAAGATTGATTTAAAATCGCGGCCTTTGGGGTATACTGGGTCCATACTGGTCGGAATCACGTATGCAGCCGGATGGACGCCTTGTGTCGGACCGATCCTCTCAGGCATTATCGTCATGGGAGTCTCGCAGCCGTCACTCGCCCTGACGTATACGATTGCGTATACACTGGGTTTTGCCATTCCTTTTTTCATCATGGCTTTCTTCATCAGCAAGGTGAAAGCGATCGTCAAATATTCCGATCGTCTGATGAAGGTGGGCGGCGCGCTGATGATCGTGTTTGGCGTATTGCTGTATACGGATAAAATGACGGACATTACCCGTGTGCTGATTCAGCTCTACGGGGGCTTTACCGGATTCTGACCGAGAAAGCCGGGGGATACGATGAGAAAACTACTATTGGCCATGCTGGTTGCAGTAGGGATCGGCTATTTTGTGGTGGGACAGCCGGTAGGCACATACCCGGTGCTAGCCAGCGAACAAAAACCGGAAGCAGGGTTTCAAGCACCGCATTTTGTTTTGACGGGTCTGGATCAGCAGCCTTACAAAGTAGAGGGAAAACGGGAAAAACCGCTCATCCTCAACTTCTGGGCTTCGTGGTGCGGTCCTTGCCGGATCGAAGCGCCTGATCTGCAACATATGTACGAGAAGTACGGCAAACAGGTGGACATCTACGGGATCAATGCCACAGCCAATGACGACCCGGAGTCCGCGATGGCGTTTGTCAAAGAATACAAGCTGACCTTTCCGATTCCGATGGATGTAGCGGGCAAAGTGACAGAACAATACAAGCTCATGGCTTTCCCGACGACATTTATTGTGGACAAGGAAGGTGTCATCCGTAAAAAGATCATCGGTACGCTCGATGCAGCAACGCTGGAAAATGAGATTCGCGAGCTGCTAAACTAGCTGTAATGGCGCTGGACTGCTTCCCCGCCCAAATTCGGGGCTGGAGTCCTTTTTTGTATGTTTGACTAAAGAACAAGGTTGTTCCCCTTCATAGACTGGAGTGAATCCAGGGAAGGGAGGGGAGCATATGGCCAAATCAAAAATAAAAAAGAAGCACGCGCGGCAGCATCCCAACCAGACGCAGATGAAAATCGTCACGTCGCAGACCTGCATGGCGTGCCAACAGCAATGCGCCCGCGGACTGGCGTACCTGGAGAAAATGGCCGAGCCCGGCGCGATCGGTTTTGGCGTTCCCTGCATCCTGACCAAGCGTCAAGCCCAGACACGTTCATAGAAGAAAGCAATCATCCCTTCCAGCCAAGGGATTCTTTTTTTCTCTACTGTGGAGTGCAGCCGTTGCCCGGTTTGCTCTGGAAAGAGGAAAAAGACTGTATTATACTTAAGAAACTGATGGCAGCGAAAGGAAGTGGTCCTGTGCGTCCGTTGCAAATTTCTGCGGAGACAGCAGTCAAGCTGGCGGAGGCGCTCAATGTTCCGTTGGAGAGGCTGATGCATATGCCGCAGCATATTTTGCTGCAAAAAATGATGGAGCTGTCCAAACAAGAGGAGCAGGAGAACAGCAGCCCTGACAAGAAACAAGACTAGCAAGACGCGGATACGTGTATGGATACTGGATACATAAAAGGAGGAGAAGCAGATGGCAGTCAATGTTGCCCACAAGTTTGGAAAAGGCGTAAAACCGGAAGCGTTCGTGACGGGAATGAACAAAAACCAGGAGGCATTTCAAGACTGGTCGCAGGCATTTTCCTGGCCGAGCGAAGAGGATCGCGAATTTTTCGCTTCGCTTCGTTTTCGCGACGACCTGCGCTGCCTGATTTTGGCGGCTGAGTGGTGCGGTGACGTCGTACGCAATGTCCCCGTTATCTTGCAGCTATTGAAAGAGACGGAAATGCCGACTGAGATTTTCATTATGGAGGAACACCTCGACCTGATGGACGAGTTTCTGACAATGGGTGGTCGGGCAATTCCTGTCGTTATTTTCGCCGATACAGGCGGTCATGTACTGGGTACGTGGGGTCCTCGTCCAAAGCATGTCCAGGAGATCATGGTTGCGTTCAAGCAGCAAAACCCGGACCGCAACGCTCCCGACTACGAGGCAAACATCAAGGTAGCGCGCGAGCAAATGCTGCAGCAGTATGGCGAAGGTCCCGGCTACCAGGCTGTGATCGTGAAGGAAGTGCGGGAGCTGCTCTCGTCGTTTTAATTGTCACAGATGGAACAGGCGGGTGTGACAGACCCGCCTGTTGGCATGGAAAGGCTGAGTGGAATGCATTATTACGGAAACGAAACGATCATGTCGCTGGAACAGGTACTGCGGTTAAAGCCGTCGGAAGTACGTATTCTGGAATGGGTGCGAACGTACGAATTCCTCGAGAACAGCTACGGACTGGACGAACCGGTGCCGTACTTTCTGGAGATTCGCTGTGAGCAGGAAGGCGTACGCATCCGTAAAAACCGGATTATTGATTTTCCCGACTACGAATGTGAGGCCGAACAAGTTTTTGCGAACGTGGAAGAAGCGTTGGACGTCTTTCATCGCTGGGCGGATGAAATTCTGCAAAAAATACAGCAATAAACTATTGACTCTATTAGTCGTTCATGGTAGATTGATTATTGCCAGTCATGTTCACGAATGTGAATGGGGCTACTTTCTTCTCTTGGACGACAAGCAGTGTGCAGATCGCGAGGATGACCGTGCTAGCGTAGCACAGGGGTAGTGCAGCTGATTCGTAATCAGCAGGTCGGGGGTTCGAATCCCTTCGCTAGCACCATTTTCTCTTGAAATCCAAGATGGAAAAGGCGACAGTATATTGTACACTTTTCCATGCCGGTGTGGCGGAATGGCAGACGCGCGCGACTCAAAATCGTGAGGGAAACCGTGGGGGTTCAAGTCCCTTCACCGGCACCATCTAAGAAATGAAGCTCTTAGGATGAGGATGTTCCCATCTTAAGAGTTTTTTATTGCAAGCAAACGGTGTTGTGGCCACATCGATTACCCTTGTGAAAGCAACAATGCCGTTCCGTTTTGTGTCTGATCGGATTTCCAACCGATTGGAAATCTGACTTTATAGGAAACTGCACAGCAGGATCGAGGTTAACATAAACACTGATGAATTTAATGAAAGACGCGAGAGCTTACAAAGCCCTCACGTCTTTTTTTATATGAAATAGTGATTGCTTTCAGATTCCGATTGGTGTCGTCCACATTTTTAGAGCAAATGTCCGCCAGACACTTCAATGTCCTCGGCTGTAACCCAGCCGAAATCATCAGACAATAGGTTTACAATGACCTTCGCAAGATCTTCGGGTTGACCGATTCTGCCGAATGCTGATTGTTCTGCCAGAGGCTGGATGAGTTCAGGATGTTTATCGAATGCTCCATCGCCAAAATTGCTGTGCGTAGGACCGGGAGAAACGGCGTTGACCCGAATTTTGCGCGGTGCAAGTTCTTTGGCGATGTATCGAGTCCAGGATGAGAATGCTGCTTTTAACGAGCCGTAAGCGGAGTACCCCGGAAATGACTGGTTCTTGGCTGTGCTCGTGGTATTTACGATGGCTCCGGCATCATCCATGAATCGGACGAGGTGCTGGGTTAAAAAAACAGGTCCTTTGAAGTTTGTATGAAGAATCTTGTCGAAGTACTCTTCGCTCATATCAGCAAACAACATTGGCCCACCAACACCGCCGTTATTGACCAAGTAATCAAAAATCGTCCTGTTCCAAATTTCTTGGAGACTCTGTTTAACTTCCAGAACGAAATGTTCGAATGTCGATATTTGAGACAGATCCAGCTTTAGTGCTACAGCCCGAACTCCTTCATTCGTCTCAATTTCCTCAACGACAGCTTCCGCCCTGTCTTTGTGGGAATTGTATGTGAGAATCACACCAATTCCGCGCTTGCCAAGCTCAAGTGCGGTCGCTTTTCCAATGCCGTTGCTTCCGCCGGTTACGATTGCAATTTTCATAAGATCCTCCTTTTTTGTGTTCGATCTGGCTTTCATTGTAGTCGTTTCTGCTGAAGCGATCGAGATTCAATCCTGCCTTTTTATTGCCTAAAAACACCTTCGTTTTATTTGAAGCACCCATATTGTCTTATGGTTCTCCCGTCAAATAGCCTAAAAATGCCGTGAATTTCGGGGGTGTGTTGAGGAACAGAAAGTCAACGTGATAGAATAGGGGTATGAATAAAGTTTTGGATGAAATTATCGATCTGATGAAAAGAGCAGGCACTCGACCAATGGAAACCGGAGTACCGGGACTGAGCATGATTAAGGGAGACATTCCCGCACATCAACTCGCAGCGCTCTACAAGCCGATGATTGGTTTTACAGTTCAAGGAACAAAAATCCTTTCAATTGGGGAGCGCAGGACTGCCTTGGCAGGTCCTTCATATCATGTGTTACCGGTGCATGTTCCGGCAACGGGGAGTGTACATCAAGGCCGTGATGGCCGTCCTTACATGGCTCTCGGTCTTGAGTTGAATCAGAATGTTCTTCAGAGCTTATTAAGAGATCTGCCTGAAGATCTAATACCGACTGCTTCAGAACATTTCGCGGCTTGTGAAATAGACATTGAATTGATGGAGGCATGGCTGCGCTTATTGCGATTATCGAGGACACCAAGAGATATTCCGGCTCTTGCGCCTGCTTATGAACGAGAAATCCTTTATCGCGTTCTGATGGGACCACAAGGATGGTATTTGAGGCAGCTTGGCTTGCGAGAAAGCAATTTCTCCAAGATTTCTCAGACTGTTACATGGCTTCGCGATAATTATACGAAGCCAATAGACATCGGTGAGATGGCATCAAAATCCGGAATGGCGATCAATACCTTTCACCGTCATTTTAAACAGGCGACGGGTTTAAGCCCGATTCAATTTCAAAAGCAATTACGGCTTCTGGAGGCTAGAAACCTCATTGCATTTGAGGGCTATACAGTAGCCAGTGCCGCATATCAGGTTGGTTATCAGAGTCCTTCACAGTTTAATCGAGAGTACTCCCGCTTCTTCGGTACATCGCCGGCTCGGGATACTGAGAAACGAAGACGAATCGAAAGCGCGAGGGATTAGCGGCGCTTCCATCCAGGTCGGGAAATCAGACGAAGCGAATAACAATTCCATGCGATTTGCCATGAAAGATTACCTGGCCGCCGTTCGTTCGATTGTACTTGAAGATAGGGACCTCGCCTTTCGATCTGCCCGGTGTTCGGATTTTTAAAAATGCTCAAGCTGATCAGCAATCGCTGGAGAGATGCGTAAGAACCCTCGCTCATGGACGAGGGTTCCTTTTTTAGTTATGTGCAAGATAATGTGTTCGCGGCCAATCAGGGTAATCAGTTCTTTGTTCGTGGAGCCTGTGATCGTGCCAATCACGCAAGTCACGACACCTTGATTCTCCAATCGATCAAGTCGATGCTCTATGGACGAAAGCTGGTTCAACGACTGTTGCACATTTTTTCTTTACCTGTATCTGGTCAACCAATGAACTGCCTGATCCAAAACGGATCGGGCTTTTCTTTTTGAGGCGAAAAGATACGTTTTTATTGCACAACACTTGAAGTGTGTATATAATGTGTATATAGTATATATACAATATACAATCCATGCGGATCGCTCTTCGATATTCAAAAAAACCCAAACTTGTACCGATCTTGATTCAGGCAGTATGGGAGAGTAAATCCATTCTGTTCTCGAAAAAATAAAAAAGAGGGATGGGCATGCAGATCATTATTTCCAACAGTTCCAAGGAGCCGATCTATGAACAAATCACGAATCAGATCAAAGCTTCTATTTTGGCGGGTGACTTGCTGGAGGGGACGGCACTGCCTTCCATCCGTCAGCTCGCGAAAGACTTGCAGATCAGTGTCATAACGACGAAACGAGCCTATGAGGAATTGGAGAAAGCGGGCTTTATTTATTCGATTGTCGGGAAAGGTTCTTTTGTCGCAGAGCAAAATTTGGAGGTCATTAGAGAGAAGAAGCTGAAGGTCATCGAGGAGCAGTTGAGCGCGGTCATCACCAATAGCAGAGAGATTGGACTGACGCTTGATGATCTGCAGCAGTTGATGAAGATTTTGTATGAGGAGTGAGAGAATGGAAAACGTGGTTGAATTCAAAAATGTCGAAAAAACATTCAAAGATTTTTCTGTGAAACATATCGATTTGCAAGTAAAGCAAGGCTTTGTTACGGGATTCATTGGGGGCAATGGAGCAGGCAAATCAACAACGATCAAAATAATGATGAATCTACTAAGGCCGGATGCCGGTGAGGTCAAGGTTTTCGGGCTGGACTACAAGACGCATGAGAAGGAGATCAAGGAGCGCATCGGGTTTGTATACGACGGCAATGTATTTTTTGAAGGCTTGAACCTGAAAGACATCAAGCGCATTGTGGGACCAGCGTACAAGCGTTGGGACGATGCATTGTTTTATCAATATGTGGAACAATTTGATTTGCCGCTGAATAAAGCGATCAAAACATTTTCAAAGGGGATGCAGATGAAGGCGTCGCTGGCGATCGCCCTGTCTCATCACGCGGAGTTGATTATCATGGATGAGCCGACAGCAGGTCTGGACCCCATCTTCAGACGGGAGCTGCTGGATCTATTGCAGGAATTAATGCTGGACGGCAGCCGCACGATTTTCTTCTCAACGCATATTACGACCGATTTGGATCGGATCGCGGATTATATCGCATTTATCAGGAATGGGAAACTCGTATTTAATCAATCCATTCACGAGGTAGCTGAGAACTATGCGCTCGTAAAAGGAACAACGGATCTTTTGGATCGGGACACCGAGCAAGCATTCCTGCATATTCGCCGATCATCAGCCGGTTTTGAAGCGTTAACGGACAATCGGTCAAACGTGAAGAATCTGTTCGGCAATCATGTGGTGATCGAGCGAGCTTCATTGGAAGATATCATGTACCATTTAAAGGGGGATACGCGGCATGCTTAATCTGATGAGACGGGACATCATCCTGCAGAAGAAACAGTTGATGATCTTTATACCGTATATCCTGTTCTTTATTCTGATGGACAGTCCGGCTATTTTGACTTTTCTGGTGGCAAGTATTTTCATTCCGTTCAACGCTTATGCTTACGACGAAAAGGCGGCGACCAATATCTTGCTGAACTCTTTGCCGTATACACGAACGGAAATTATCGCTTCTCGATATTTGGGGGCTATTTTGTATATGGTGGTTGCGATCGGCGTAACCTGTCTGGCTTTATTTGTATTCGGGAAAATGTTTACCTGGGCGGATGTGGCGATAGCGGTCGGATTGTTCCTGGTATTTGCCTCGTTGACGTTCCCGCTGTTCCAAATCCTGAAACCGGGCTACATTTCAACGGTGATACTGATGAGCTTTATTCTCGTTGCGATCATTCTTCAACGGATGTTCGGTTACTTGAGCGAATATGTTACGGCCATTTCGGAGTTTATGGATCGATTTTCTGTTCCGACTTTATATACAGGAGCTGCGGTTGTGGTACTGGCAGTCTATGCGGTATCCTGGTGTGTTACCACCGTCATCTACCAGCGCAAAGCGTTCTGAGAACAGGAAGCACCGCCGATTTTCGAGCGCACATGAATACCGACTTTTTGGTGTCGTCTGCGTTACATGTGCGAACACGATCCGAGAACAATGCCGGTCAGCAGCCGGTGATCCTGCGATGCAAAATGGTGCTATCGCTATCTTTGCGAGGTGCTCGATATTGTTTCGTGAATGAGCCGTTGTGCGATTTCTTTCTGTTGTAAATGGAAAGACAATGCACAATTGACGGCAGGAGGGATTCGCGTGGAGGATTTTGCAGAATACGTAGCAAGTATCGATAACCCGGGGCACCGAACTCGCGTGGAAGATGTTTTTGCCTGGGTGGCGAAGACATTTCCTGATTTGGTGCCAAAGATCGCCTGGAATCAGCCGATGTTTACCGATCACGGAACATTCATTATCGGATTTAGCGTATCCAGGCAGCACTTGGCTGTTTCCCCGGAAGAAGCGGGAATTCAGCATTTTTCTGAGCAGATTGTGCAGGCTGGCTACGAACATACCAAAAATATCGTACGTTTCCCGTGGAATCGTCCGGTGGACTATTCATTGCTTGAGAAAATGATTGCGTACAATATTGCGGAGAAAAAAGACTGCATGACTTTTTGGCGGAAGTAATGGCCATAATGCATACGCATATCGATATTCAATCACGTAAGCCCCGCACCTTGGGGCTGTTCTTTTGTCCCGCTGCCAAGGCGGGATTTTTTGCATCCAGGACAAGCTCCTCCCTGCAGGATCTATTGTAGAAATCCTCCTTTTTACGCATAATCAAGTGAATTTCTGGAAAAATAACAGCAAATGGTTCACCGGAGGAGGCCTCCTGCGATGATCAAGCAGTTTACCTTTCTACAAATATCGTTCACCTTTTTGATGTCGGTCGGCATGATGAATCACGTTCTTCTCATGCCACAGCTCATTGAGGTCTCTGCCCGGGATTCCTGGATTTCCGTCCTGCTGGCAAGCGCGCTATTTCTTCCGGTTTTTTTGATGATTGGCTATATTGTCAACAAGACGAAGCAAATTCCGATGATGGAATGGTTGTCGAAGCACTATGGGAGATGGGTCGTGATTCCCGTGTCCGTATTCTTGGTGTTGGTGCTCATTTCAATCGTAATCACAGTCGCAAAAGACATGATGGTGTGGACCACTTCCTCCTATTTGCCGGAGACTCCACCGTCTGTCCTGATCAGTTTGTTTTTGGCTTTAGCCCTGTATTCCGCACTAAAAGGGCTAAAATCAGTCATCATTACGTCCGGTATCCTTCTGCCGATTGTCGTCCTGTTCGGTGAATTCGTGATGATCGCGAATTATCCGAACAAGGACTACAGTCTGCTTTTCCCTGTTTTCGAACATGGGCTGGCCCCGGCCTGGGCAGGGATCGTTTATATCGGGGCAGGGCTGCTGGAGTTACTCTTTTTTGTTCTTGTTCAGCATCATGTCGCGAACAATGTGAGGAAACGGTATTTCATCATTTTGGGACTTTTGCTTGCCGGACTGGCTTTGGGCCCTACCATGGGTGCAATCGCTGCGTTTGGTCCGTTTGAGTCATCTTTGCAGCGCAACCCTGCTTTCGAACAGTGGAGACTGGTCAGGATCGGCGGCTATATTGAGCATATGGACTTCCTTTCCATCTTTCAATGGCTGAGCGGCGCTTTTATCCGGATATCCTTTACGTTATACCTGATACGGGAGTTGATCCCGTGGAAGCGAAAAGGCTTGATTCTGACCGTGATCACCGCACTTTGCTGGATAGTCATACTGTATCCGTTAGGTGACGTTGATCTCTTCCGTATCTTGAAACATTACTATTATCCGATCTTGTTTGTCGTGTTGCTGGGCTTGACCATCCTTTTGTTTGCCCTGGCTCTGTACGCCAAACCCGCAAAGGAGGCGAATACATGAATCTGACGCTGGACGCGATCAAGGACTACTTTGCAAACTGCCATGATGTCGTGTTTGATTACCGCAAGTTTACGGATGAAGAAGGAGTCACTTTTATTTATTGCCGGACATTGTGTGAAGAAAAGTTATTGAACGGGTACGTTTTTTCAGATATTACGCAGATTGATGTTCTGCTTCGAGAGAATGTCGAACACAACCAGAAGAATACGACTCCTTTCAAGGTAAACCGGATGATGGAAACCACCTTGAGAGACATCGATGAGCAGGTTTTTTCCGGGCATGTGGTGCTCTGGATGGAGCATGTGGATTCCTGCTATTATCTGTCTGCCGCCCAAAAGCTCGAACGCCAGACAGAGGAAAGCGGGATCGAGGTGTCCATTCGAGGACCGCGGGACGGTCTTGTGGAAAGCATCGAGACGAATATCGGCCTGATCCGTAAACGATTGCCAACAGCGTCATTAGCTTATGAGGCGTATACCATTGGGACGAGAACGAAGACAAAGGTCGGTCTGCTATACGACGCCGACACCATCACTCCGGTTACACTGGTCAGAATTCAGACCAAACTTGCTGCCGTTCAAAATGAGATAGAGGAATTGCTCAGCGCGAATCAGTTGGAGGAAATCATCTCCGATAACCCTTTTTCCATTTTCCCGCTCAGCATTTACACCGGAAGACCAGATTACATTGCTTCCTGTCTGATCAAAGGCCGATTTGCCATACTAATCGACGGGGTACCCGGTGCTATTATTGCTCCCGCAACACTTGCGTTGATGCTGAAAACGGCCGAAGATACTCATTTTAATTACATTTCATCTTCGTTCGGCAGGATTCTTAGAATGTTAAGTTTGGGAATCGGCATGTTTTTGCCTAGCTTTTACGTGGCCCTAACTGGATTTCATCAGGACCAGATTCCGTTTCCTATGTTAGCGACGATTGGACTGGCGCGTTTGGGTATTCCTTTTTCGATTCCGATGGAAGTTCTGATCATGCTCGGCTTGATTGAAATCTTCAGAGAAGCAGGGTTTCGCTTGCCTTCTCCTCTGGGTCAGTCAATCACCGTTGTGGGCGGGCTCATTATCGGGGATGCGGCGATCCGAGCGGGATTAACCTCGCCGACAATGGTTGTCATCGTAGCCATCGCGATCGTCGCCAGTTCTACACTCATCAGTCAGACGTTGTCCGGTACGGTCAGTGTCCTGCGGTTTGGTGCTGTTCTGCTGTCTTCCTTACTGGGGATGTTCGGTTTTATGTTCAGTTTTTTGTTCGTCGTGGTTTATCTTTCGACACTTACCTCGTACGGGGTTCCTTATCTCGCACCGCTTTCCCCCGTGAATGTGAAGGATTTGCTTCAGGCAATTTTTCTGCTTCCGCGAAAATGGGGCGGCCACAAGCCGAGGTATTTGAAGCCAAAGTAGGGGGCTACGAATGAAAACATGGATGAAGCTTGCCAAGTTGCAAATGGCTTTTGTCCTTTTGCTGTTCTTGCCGGGATGCTGGGACTACAAAGAGATTACGTTCACCATGTACGCAACGTCTCTGGGTATCGATTACAAGGATGGAGAATATACGATGTACGTTCAAGTGCTGAACTTCAGCAATATAGGGAGGTCGGAGGGACAGACCCTGGAAAAAAAACCGATTGTTGTCGGGAAAGGAAAAGGAAAGACGCTGACCGAAGCCGCATTTCAGTTGTATCGTTCCGAACAAATACCGGTATTCTGGGGGCATGTTGCGGCTGTTGTGTTCACGAAAGAAGCGCTTCAACAGATTGATTTTCACGAACTGATAGATCTTATTACGCGTTACCGTGAAATTCGCTATAACATCTGGTCGTATGCTACGGACAATTCAATCGAAGAACTGTTCAATCTCAGTCCTTTTTTTGGCTTATCACCATATGAATCGATTCTCATGAGCCCGATGGACACGTACAGGCAATTTTCCGATATTAAGCCAGTCTACTTGTTCCGGTTCTTGGCCAATTACCTGGAGCCAGGAAGAACAGCCGCACTTCCTATCCTTACATACGATAAATCGACATGGATGGAGGGAGGGAAGATGTCGCCCCAATTGAAGGTCCAGGGAGAGTATTATTTTTACGGCGATTCGTTTCTCGGAAAGTTAAATGTTGAGCAAGGAATTGGCAAACGGTATATGGAGAGAGGTATGAACAGGGTTCCCATGACAGTTTACAAGGATAAACGGCCACTTGTGACGATGGTACTTGAGGTAGACGACTACAAAGTCCACCATTTTGTAAAGAAGGGAAAAGTAACATACAATCTCGACCTGAAGGTCAATATGTTTATCGATGAGATGGAGGCGGACCTGAGTGAAGAATTCATCCTCTCGGAAATTACGAAAAAAATGGAGGAGCAGATAAGGAGCACGTTTGAGCGGGGCCTGCAAATCTCGGCTGATATTTACAATCTGAATGATACCGTATATCGCTATGACCACCAGACCTGGAAAACATATATCAAGGGCAAGCCTGTAAAAGAAACGATGCAGTTGGGTGAAATTCGTATCAAGGGAAAACTTTTCCATTCTGGCAAATTAAAAAACCGGATGGATTAAAGAGTTCAAACGCGCTTGTCTGGTTCCCGGCGATGGGATTGCCTCGCCGGGATTGACAGGTGCATATCATGCAGATCACGCTTCGATGAACCTTACGTTCAAGGTCTACAGGCGGCTGGCAGACTGTGTGCCCATGTTTTCAATATGCCGGACGTTGTTTGCGCAGCACAGCCCGGAAGCAGTGCAGTCCTCCCCACATCTGTCGGGCTTTGGAAATTTCAGTCCCGCTATTACCATTACAGGTGGAACTACTTTTAGTTTTCCCTCGGGTGAAGCATTTTCCTTTGTAATGCCGTTTGACGCGACGATTAATGGCATTTATATGAGCGCGACAAATCTTGCCTTTACTCCTCCGTCGGGACAACAGATTTTTCCTTATGTGGCTTTAGCAACTGCCCCGCCAGGAAGTAACACATTCACCCTGCTTCCGGAAACACAAACCTTTGTCGATACG
This sequence comes from Brevibacillus sp. TJ4, assembly GCF_044627595.2. Lineage (NCBI taxonomy): Bacteria > Bacillati > Bacillota > Bacilli > Caryophanales > Paenibacillaceae > Brevibacillus > Brevibacillus sp. TJ4. The sequence goes on from NZ_CP185865.1 coordinate 2,015,146, forward strand.
CCATACGTTGGGGGTACAGCCTATCCTGCGAATACCATTTTATCAGGGTCGCTAACGGGAATCGCAGTACCAATTGCAGGAGGTACGAGAGTTGCTATCGTGTGCGGCTTTGAAACTACAGGATCTCCATTGGCAGCTTCCTATCTTTTCTACTACACTGGAGGTATTTCGTTAGGTAGTTGACAAGACATCGCCTGATGAGCCAGCAACGTGAAAAGTCGGCTTGCAATCGTTGCTGGGTCGTGCTTGATCCATGACAGATGCTCTCGTTTTGCTGTCGCATCTGTCATGGATGCTTTTTGCATGAAACCTGTACAAACTCCACTGCAGGCATGTGGCGAAGTCATAGTCGAAGCAGAACGGACAAAGATTTTGCAAAGCGTATGGACACTGGACAATTCTGGGGAGCTGAAATATAATGAAGCTGGTAAGGGCACGTAGGAAGCACTGAAACGGATTCGTGCGAGTGGGATTGTACCCGATATGCGGGTGTAGTTCAATGGTAGAACTCCAGCTTCCCAAGCTGGCGGCGTGGGTTCGATTCCCATCACCCGCTCCATAGGAAACAAGTCGAGAAGCCTTGAGAAATCAAGGTTTTTTTATTTTGTTGGAGGTTGGGGAAGGGGAGCATAATCGGCGTTTGGGGACGAAAATATTTCGCGTTTAGTTTACGCGGATCAAACATGTCCAGCTTTGGGTAATATCTTATGCAACCTTTTTCGTAATGTACGCATGAAGGTCTGCTGTCGTCTGATACTAGCCTAGTCACTTCTGAATAGCTTTTGCAAAAAAACACCTTCCTCGATTCGTAAAGTTGCAGCCGTTTGAGCAAATAATGCGACGAAACTGCTTAAAGCCATATCGACTCACATATTTTCCTCAATACGGGTGTCGGGGTGGTGCAATACACGGTTGCCTATTGATTACCAAAAATGAAGGGGAAAATTACCTTCCCCATTCCAACAACCATCAAAACCTTTGAGAAGTCAGAGTGAATCATATATTCTAAATAGTAATCAAATTCTAGCAACGAAGAGCGACAGAGTGGAGGTTTTTATGAACAAGGATGTGATTTACGAACAATTGAGACAGGCGACTCATCATCACCAGCTTTCTTCGGGCGACGGGAACTATGAAATCTTTACAAGCAGCTATCTCGCTGACGCATTGGGTAAAAAACGGAACTTGGTGAGCCATACGTTAAATTCTTTGGTTCGCGACGGAAAAGTAGTCAAAGTCAATACAAGACCAGTCTATTTCTTTTGCAAAGAAACATTGGAGCAAAAATGGGCTATTTCCCTGTACAAAAGCGAATTCGCAAGCATGGCAGACCTTTTTGCTTGCAAACAGAACATTTCTTCGTCCGAAGCGGACCCTTTTTCCAAAATGATCGGCTATATGAACACGATTAGCCATCAGATCGAGCAGTGCAAGGTGGCAGTTAATTACCCTCCGGCGGGGTTGCCTGTTCTGATTCACGGAGCGACGGGAGTGGGCAAGAGCTTGTTGGCGCAACACATGTACGAGTATGCCGTTATGGAGAAGGTAATTGATAAACATGCCCCTTTTGTGATTGTGAACTGCGCTGAGTTCGCGAACAATCCCGAATTGCTTACCGGAAATCTGTTTGGCTATGTGAAGGGGGCTTTCACGGGTGCGGATGAAAACAAAACAGGTTTCATTGAAGAAGCGGATGGTGGGTACTTGTTTTTGGATGAGATTCACCGCCTTTCTCCCGAAGGACAGGAGAAGCTTTTTTTGTTCATGGACAAAGGCATGTTCAGGCGATTGGGAGAGACTCAGAGATGGCGCAAATCGAATGTTCGATTCGTTTTCGCTACAACGGAAAATCCGCAGGATGTCTTGATCCAGACGTTTTTGCGAAGAATTCCGATCGTGGTGACGATTCCTTGCCTGGAGGAGCGTTCGATCCATGAAAAGATAGAGTTGATCTCTCACTTTTTCACGGAAGAGTCACGTACCATCGATCTGGATCTGGTGGTTGGCAAGCAAGTGATGAACATGCTGATCCATACGAAGTTCGAAGGGAATATCGGGGAGCTGCGCAATATCATCAAGTACACCTGCGCTAATGCCTATTACAAAAATCTGTATAAGGAAGGCGTTCAGGAGCTGCCGATCCGCGTCAGCCACTTGCCCGATGAGTTCATTCAAAAAAGCGAAAGACTGACCGAGAACCTTTTGAACAAGGAAATCCATTTCGATGATGTGAAAATCAGCAGGAATTTACGGAAACAAGGGGATGTGGGACTGAATCGAAGCAAAGTGCTGGAAGAGCTGGTATTGGACGTGATCGGCATCTACGACAACTATCGAAAAGACATCTTGGATCTGGATGAGCTGATTGCCGACGTAAACAAGGTTATCGATCGATCCTTTGATACGATGATAGCGGAGATCAATGCAGACTTTACCCGGTACTCGGTCCGGTTTTCCTATATAAAGAAAGTGACAGACAGCATTATGGAGGTCATCAAGAACAATTTCGGACTCTCTTTTTACTCCAATACTGCGAATGTACTAGCCAATTTCCTCTACTACAGGTCGAGAAACGGCTATACGGGGGGCAGGGAGTTTGCCAAGAAACTATCTGATTTGCTGCAATTGGTGCGCAAGCTGTATCCAAAAGAGCATGAATTGGCCGTGAAATTCATGGAGTTGATCCGATCCAATCTTGGCATCGAACTGTCGGATGAGGACATTATGATCACGACGCTTTATATCAAAGGGACAAACAAGCACTCAGACATCAACCGAATTCGCGCCATCATTATCTCGCATGGGTATTCCACAGCGAGCAGCATCGCGAATGTGGCTAACCGACTGTTAGGACAGTATGTGTTTGAGGCAATCGACATGCCGTATCAGATGACCCTCGAAGAGATTACCAAGCAGCTGATCGATTACATCAAAGATCTCAACACGAGCAAGGGAATTATCATTCTGGTCGATATGGGAGCTTTGGAAGATATTCACATTAATCTCGATGGGATCGTAGAGGGAACCATTGGGATCATCAACAATATCACTACGTACCTTGCATTGGACACCGGAGCCAAAATCCTGCAAGGGCTGGAGGTTGAACAGATTGTAGAAATGGTCACGGTAGACTGCCAGCCCAAGTACAAGATCATCAAGAACCATGCCCCCAAGAAAAAAGCGATTCTTACGACTTGCGTGACAGGAATCGGAACGGCCCAGAAAATCAAGAACTTGCTGGATCAAAGTTTCGATGACTACAGCGCGGAGCTGAAAGTCATCCCGTATGACTTCCTGCAGCTTAAAAATAACGGGAACAGCGACCCCATTTTCAAAGCATATCAAGTGGTTGCGGTGATCGGGACGGCCAATCCCAAGATCGAACACATCCCGTTTGTGGCATTGGAAGATATCATGCTGGAACAAAGCAACGATATTTTCTCGGATATTTTCCGCGGAGTCATCGGGGAAGAGGAGATCATCCGCATCAACCGAAATATCGTGAAGCTGTTTTCGCTGCAAAGTGTGATCAATCATGTCACGATCCTCAATCCGGACAAGCTGATGAACTATATCGAGGTGGTGACCGACCAGATGCAGCTTGAATTGGGGATGGTATTTAGCAACAGCGTCAAAATCAGCTTGTACGTGCATATCTGCTGTCTGGTGGAACGCTTGGTCAAAAACGAACCGATTCACACCTATGAAGATCTCGCCACGTTCGAGAAGTGTCACAATACGTTTATTCAAGTAGTAAGACGAAGTTTTAGTGTCATCGAGAACATGTACAGTGTCACGATACCGGTTGCGGAGATCGGTTTTATCTACGACATTATCACTATGAAAACAGAAGATCTCACTGTTTAGTAGCTATGCCAGGCGGTGTTACACTGCTTGGCATAGCTTTTGCATTTCAATTTTAAAAAAAGAAAGGAAGGTGAATCTATGCGGCACTATATTATCGCGTCCCACGGCATGCTCTCCAAAGGGATTGTAGATTCAGTAGAGATGATCGTGGGGCAGGTTGCAAATGTGGCGTGTATATCCGTGGTGCCAGGCGACAATGAGGAAACCGTCACGAGTAAGATAGAAGAACTGCTGCAAGAAAAGGGAGAAGAGTGCGAGATCGTTGTGCTGACAGATGTATTCGGCGGCAGTGTGACCAACAGCTTTTTTCCCTACATCCGTACGCACAAGCTTCATGTGATCACGGGTGTAAATCTCCCATTGGCTCTGGAAATTCTGGTGTCGGATGAAAATGAGGATTTGGAAGCCGTCATTTCCGAGTCGATACAACGGGGAAGAGAAGGAATGAAATATTTGAATCCGCTTACAGGCTTGTAAAAGAACAGATGAAAAAGGGGGCCTCCACATGATTACCTTGCTTAGAATCGACGACCGTTTGATCCATGGCCAAGTGGCTTTTGCATGGACTAAGCATTTGGGAGTGAACTGCATCCTTGTCGCAAATGATGCGGTAGCACAGGACGAATTGAAAAAAATGATGCTCAATCTGGCAAAGCCGCCGGGAGTCAAATTGCTTTTGAGCTCCGTTGCCGATGCTGTATCTTTCCTGAACAGCGAAGAGGCGGACAAGTACAAGACGTTTGTCTTGGTAGACAAGGCGCAGGATGCGTTGGCACTGTGCCAGGGAGTGAAAGGAATCAAAGCGGTAAATGTCGGCGGGATGCGCATGTCGGAAGGGAAGAAGATGATTTCCCCGGCTGTAGCGGTAAACGAGGCTGATGTCCAGACGTTTGAGACGATGGTGTCCATGGACATTGAAGTGGAAGTAAGGCAGGTTCCTACGGAAAAAAAGAAACCGATCATGGAACTTATCGGATAAGGGGGCAAGCATATGTGGCTTGAAGCAATTCTCGTTGGCATCATCGCCGCCTTTGGTATTCTCGACTCCCGTATCTTGGGCGACAACATGTTTGGTCGCCCCATCATCATCGGGCCGTTGGTAGGCCTGGTATTGGGAGACTTTCAGACCGGTCTGATTGTCGGAGGGACTTTGGAGCTGATCTTTATCGGTGCGGTTCAAGTCGGCGCCTCCAGTACCGGGGATGTGGTAACCGCCTCTGCATTGGGAACTGCCTTTGCGATCATGTCCAATCAGGGAGCTGCCGTAGCTCTTACGTTGGCGGTTCCCGTTGCTCTGCTCGCGGACAGGGTAGGAGACCTGGCGAGGATCGTCAACACACCTTTGATTCACAAGGCAGACAAATACGCTGCCGAAGGAAACATCGCCGGAGTCGAGAGGATGCACCGAATCGGGTTTCTCGTGTTCTTCCTGAATGGTTTTTTGCCCACATTTACGATGCTGATGCTTGGCTCTGCATTTATGGATGTGTTTATTGCCTCGATACCGCAATGGCTGCTGGATGGATTGCTTGCAGGGGCGCTGCTGCTTCCGGCGATTGGATTTGCCTTGCTGCTGCAGATGATGATCAGCAAAAAGCTCATTCCCTTCTTTATGCTGGGCTTCTTGTTGGCGGCTTACCTCAAGCTGGATATTCTCGGCGTCGCATTGATCGGTCTGGTCATTGCATTGGTCCTGTCCCAATACGATCGCACTGACGAAGAAAGGGTGACAGTATGATGAGCCACGACCAAGAGAAATCGATCAGCAAAAAGGATCTGTGGCGAGTATTCTTTCGCTCGCTGACGCTGCAGGGCTCCTGGAATTTTGAGCGGATGCAGGCTTTGGGATTCGCCTATTCCATGATCCCCATTTTGAAAAAGCTGTACCGGACAAAAGAAGAATTGAGCGCCGGACTGAAAAGGCATCTGGAGTTTTTCAATACGGCTCCATGGATGGGAAGTTTCATCATGGGAGTCACGTCGGCGATGGAGGAGCAAAACGCGAAGGACAAGCAATTCAATCCGGACTCCATCAACGCCGTGAAAGCAGGATTGATGGGACCTCTAGCCGGCATCGGGGACACGTTTTTCTGGGGAACCTTCCGGGTGATCGCAGCGGCAATCGGAGCCTCCTTGACCGCCGAGGGAAGCGCTGTTGGGCTGTTGTTCTACATCATGCTGTTTAACATCCCGCACTATTTTGTGCGTATTGGCGGCATCATGCAGGGTTACAAGGCCGGGATCAAGATCCTGAGCAGAGCGTCGGAAAGTGGACTTACCCAGAAAATTACCAAGGGAGCCTCCATCGTCGGGTTGATGGCAGTAGGTGCAATGACGGCGACCATGGTAGAATTCACCACTCCGCTTGTTTTCGAATTCAGTGACAACAAGATCGAACTGCAGGGCGTACTGGATCAAATCCTGCCATCCTTGCTGCCGCTTCTCTTAACGCTGCTCGTATTTTACCTGCTGAACAAGAAGCAGGTGAAGGTGATCTATCTTTTGGTCGGACTCATCTTGTTTGGCGTCATCGGCAAAGTGATTGGTTTCTTGTAAAAAAAGCTTCACAAGGGAGAGTTGAAAATGGCGATTGAACTGTACGACTACATTGTGGAACAACCCATCGTATTGAAGAAAATTTTGGAAAATTCCAAACGGATGACCGGAGACTTTGTGGAAATTTTGGCTGGGGAAAAGATATCCCGAATCGTCCTGGCCGGCTCTGGCTCCTCTTATAACGCAGCTTATTCAGCCAAATATTTCATGCAAAAGGTGCTTAACATGCAGGTGGATGTACAGGCTGCGCACACATTTACCGCCTATGAAAACATCCTGGGACCGGAAACCTTGGTCGTCGGGATTTCCCAGAGCGGAGAGAGCACTGCTGCGGTAAACAGCATCAGGAAGGCAAACGAGCAGGGAGTGGCCAGCATCGCCGTTACCTCCGAGGATGGAAGCTATATTACGGAGCATGCCAAGTACAAAATGATTGTCCCGTCAGGTGAAGAAGAGGCCGGAGCGACAACCAAAGGATATACCGCTACGGTTCTGGCCTTTTACCTCGCTGCACTGGAGGCCGCCCGCCGTTTGAACCGAGTCGATGATGCACAGTACCAGAAGTATGTAGAAGGCATCACAAAAACCATTGAAGCGATTCCTGCAGCGATTCGCAAAGCAGATGAATGGTATGAAAAGAACCGTCAGCAGCTTGTGGAGGCAAAGACCCTCATCGTTTCCGGGTATGGCAGCAATTACGGGACTGCACTGGAAGCCGGCCTGAAGTTTTTGGAGACGTCCCGTTTTCCGGTAAGCGTTTATGAGCTGGAAGAATTCATGCACGGACCGTACAACGCGATTGATGCGGAGAGCTACATCTTCTTCATCGTTCCGGAAGGCGTCGGGAAGGAACGGGCCCTGCGTTTGAACGAGTATTTTAGCGGCAAGACCGAGCATTCCTTCATGGTGATCAAGGATGACGGTAGCGGGGACGACAAAAACATTCGCGTCCCGTTCCACGAGGACACAGATTTCACCCCGCTGGAATACATCGTGCCTCTTCAAGTGCTGTTTTACCGATTGGCAAAGGATAAAGGAGTGGAGTTGAGAACAGTCCGCTATCCTGATTTTCATCGGTTTATGAACAGCAAGAGACGTTTTGAGTAACAGCAGACAGAACACTGGACAGGAGAGTATGACCATGATCGAGACAAAAGTCGTTGTAGTCAATGAACTCGGGCTGCATGCAAGGCCGGCAGCGCAATTTGTGGAAAAAGCCAAAACATACCGTTCTTCGATCACCGTACAAACGGATACATCCAAAGCAAATGGGAAAAGCATTATTGGCATTATGGGACTGGGAGTCGCCAAAGGAGAGACGATCACCATTCTCGCATCGGGTGAAGACGAAGAAAAAGCGTCACAGGAATTGAAGGAACTGATTAAAGCCTTGAAAGACTAGCCATAAAGCACTGAAAGCAGCATAAATCCGATGTTATGTTGCTTTCTTTTTTGATAGGTACGATAGGGGGGAGAGCAGATGGAAAAGACACAATGGAGGCGAGGGTTGATCGTTTCGTGTCAAGCTGTGCCGGAAGATCCATTTTACGGAGCCGAACATATCGCGCGGATGGCAAAGGCGGCGGAAATAGGGGGAGCAGTTGGACTGCGGATCAATTCGGTGGAGGACATCGAGGAAGTGAAGCGAACCGTGTCCATTCCGGTCATCGGGATTCTGAAGAAAAGGTACGAAAACTCGCTTGCCTATATCACTCCAACGATCAAAGAGGTGGAGCAAGTTGTGGAATCCGGGGCTGATATCGTATGCATCGATGGCACCAGTTCAGTGAAACCGGATGGGAAATCGACAGAGGAATTTTTGCAAGACATCAAGAAGCGCTTTTCGGTTCCCGTTATGGCTGACATATCTACTGTCGAGGAAGGAATTGCCGCCTGGAAAGCGGGGGCGGACATGATCGCGACGACTCTGGCAGGGTATGAGGAATACCTGAAAAACCCCGTGTACAACCCGGCGGATAATTTTAGAGAGCCGGATTTTGAGATTGTCGCCAGCTTGGCTGCACAGGTTGGCATTCCCGTTTTCGCCGAGGGGAGATATTGGACGCCTGAGGACGTCGTGAAGGCCATGCGGCTAGGCGCACATTCCGTGGTGGTCGGTTCGGCGATTACCAGACCGCAGTTGATCACACAACGAATGTCCATGGCCATTGAGCGTTTTCTGACACAGTGAAAGATACTTTCTTAAATGCAAGAGGTGAGAGAATGTGCTGAAAGGAATACCGGCTTCCGGGGGCATCGCAATTGGGAGAGCGCTCGTCATAGCGGAAGCCGAACTGGATATCGATACTGGGCGAGTTGAAAATGTCCAGCGGGAAGTACAACGATTCCATACCGCTGTTGAAACAGCAAAAGAGCAATTGCGTTCGCTGCAAAAGAAGACAGAGAAGAGTCTCGGCAACGAGCAGGCAATGCTGTTCGCAGCTCACTTTTTGATGCTGGATGACCCTGAAATGATTGAAGCTGTCGTCCACAAAATCGAATCAGAGGGCATCCGTGCGGAGTATGCTCTGCAGCAAGTGGCTCATACCATCACGGAGCAATTTAACGCCATGGACAATGCCTATTTTCGGGAAAGGGCCGCAGATGTCAAAGACATTGCCAAAAGGCTTCACCAGATTTTGCTCGGCGAAGAGGAGAGTTCCTTTTCGAACATTACGGAGCCATGCATCCTGGTGACGGGTGACCTGGCCCCTTCCGATACGGCGCAATTGGATCAAAAGTGCATCCTTGGAATTGTCACGGATATCGGCGGAGGAACCTCCCATACGGCGATTCTGGCCCAGTCCTATGAAATCCCCGCTGTCATGGGAACGGCGTACGCGACAAAGACCATCGCAAATGGCGATTTGGTGATCATTGACGCGGACAAGGGGGAGGTTCTGGTCACTCCATCTCCGGAGGTACTGGATGACTACTTCAAAAAACAGGCGCAGCTGTTGGAGGAGAAGAAGGATTTTGACCGATACAAGGACGGTCCCTCTCTCACCCATGACGGCAAAACAGTAGAACTTGCCGCGAATATCGGATCTCCAGGGGATCTCCAACGAGTGATGGACAACGGCGCGGAGGGAATCGGTTTGTTCCGTACTGAATTCTTGTATATGGATCGGCAAGCGCTTCCGAGTGAAGAAGATCAATTTCTGGTCTATAAACAGGTGCTGGAAACGATGCAAGGAAAACCGGTCGTCATCCGGACACTGGATATCGGGGGCGATAAAAAGCTTGACTACTTGCCGATTCCCGATGAAATGAATCCTTTTCTCGGCTATAGGGCGATCCGCCTCTCCCTCGACAGAAAAGACCTTTTTCAAACACAGATCAGAGCATTGCTCAGGGCTTCCACATACGGGAACCTGAAAATCATGTTTCCGATGATCGCAAATTTGCAGGAGCTGCGGGCAGCCAAGCAGGTGGTTGCCGATATGCGGGCCGAGCTGCAGTCCGAGGATGTCCCAACCGCAGACGAGGTGGAGATTGGCATGATGATTGAAGTCCCTGCTGCTGCTGTCATTTCCGACCTCTTTGCGAGGGAAGTTGATTTTTTTAGTATAGGAACCAATGACCTGATCCAGTACACGATTGCGGTCGACCGGATGAACGAGAAAATCTCTCATTTGTACGAACCGTTTCACCCTGCTGTCTTGCGCCTGATCAAGACCGTAATCGACAATGGGCATAAGGGGGGGATATGGGTGGGAATGTGCGGAGAGATGGCCGCTGATCCCAGAGTGATTCCTCTACTGATCGGGATGGGCTTGGACGAGTTCAGCATGAGTTCGCCGTCGATACCAAAAGCGAGAAAAGTCATAGGTGGCGTCGGGTTTGAGAAAATGAGGCAGATAGCAGAGGCTGTCCTGCAGATGGGCAGCGCCGACGAGATAAAAAGCTATCTTGCATCTGCATACTGACTGTCAATAATCATCATTAACATGGCTGTCCTACTTCGCTCAAAACAGAGCCTGACAATTTGTTGTCAGGCTCTTCTAACGGTAAATTGCCAGGTAGGGAAACAAAACCTGCATCTCGCCTTTGACATTCCCTCGCATACTCGGGTTCCTTACAGTACAAATGTAAAGAGCATCGAATCACAATAAAAAAAGGCAGCCTGGTAGCTGCCGCAAAAGGAAATTAGTCGCAAGTGCATGCGACGATTGCCAGCAGAACAAACAAAACCAGGATCAACGCGAAGTTGTCGTCAAAAAAGCTCATTGATAATCACCCCCGCCTGAGATTGAGGATTACCTCAAACTCAAACTATGCATTTCGACACACAATGTACGGGCGATACCACATGAGCTGCCAAAAATAGTTGTTTTGCCTACTTGTCTCGGTGAGTGACATGCTATTCAACGCAACAGGGCGGTCACGACGTATTTATCGCTTGTGGACACTCGAAAACAGCGAGAAGGGACACTTTACTGTTTGTTTGCCCTGATTACCGACCGGATGGCAAAGATGAGAAGCAGTAACCATGCCAGTAAAATAAAGTAGCTGACGACCATGACGACGATAGGCACATAACCGGGAGTGTCGGGGCTATCAGTGGCAAAACCGGCTAATAACAAGGGGAGGATGGGGAGGGCTAAGACAGCAAGACCGTAATTTGCGATGAATAGAGCTGAAATGACGATCACGATCCATGCCCAAATGGGTTGCTTTTTCATTTTCGATAACCTTCTTTGTGAACGGGATACGGTTGATTTTACCAAACCATCGTAAAATTGACAATTTCACCGACGGTTAATGAAGGTTTTTGCGGATTTTTCTGCCATCGACATGGGTAAACCCAAAAAATGTTTACATAACATTTTTACAGTAAACCATTTAAAAGACAGTTGTTACCGTCACGTCGTGCCATATGCTCTGAAGCGACCTGCCATCGATTGTTCCATGTTGGAGGAGATCGTGGTGAGAAGAAAAAACGTGAGCGTCTTCCTTGTAATATTCAGTCAGGACCCATCCATTTGGTGTATTGGTAATGGAAAACTTCCTATCGGAGTAGGTAAATTCGATTTCATGTCCAATAGATAAGTCGTTCTTCAGTTTTTCAAACGTATAGTCCATATACACAAATGCCTCCTGATCTGGTATAGAAAGAACCGCTTGATTCTATCATACACGATGTGGCTGCGCATCATTGCATATTTCAAAAAGGTTCTATCCAACCCGTCTACGGGCAATACTGCTAGTAAATGTACGGGAGGTCGGACCACATTGAAAACAACTTCGATAGGTGCCTTTTTGTTTGGCGTCGGGATGATCGGGATGCTGGATGGAATTGTTTTTCACCAAATCTTGCAGTGGCATAGTGTACATATGCATACGGATCGTGTACACCAAATTATGAGCGATGGTTTCTTTCATTTATTTGTCACCGTGATCATTTTCGTTTCCGGCATTTTTCTGTGGAAAGGAAATCCGCAAGACAGACCGAGTCTGTTCTGGGGCAGCTTTTTTCTGGGTGCAGGCACTTTCAACTTGCTCGAGGGCATCATCAACCACCACATCTTGCAGATTCATCACGTCAAACCAGGCCCAAACCAAGCTGTATACGACATTTCCTACGATGTTTTTGCGCTGCTGCTGATCGTCATTGGATGGGTTTTGGTGCGCCAGCGAAAACGATCGTAAAGGCGGAGACTATCGAAAAGCGTGAATTGCAGCGCTTTTGCGGACGGGCACAGACCCAAATTGTCTGAAATGTTTCAACCAAGCTAACAAAATGGCATACAGTGTACCACGACGAGAACAGGGGGAATGAATTCGTGAGCACACCCATTTTGATTATCGATGCGGGTCATGGAGGCGATGACCCTGGGGCAGTCGGAAATGGTCTGCAAGAAAAAAACCTGACCTTGCAAATCAGCACCTACCAATATGAGCGTTTTCAAGCGTTGGGAGTACCTGTAGCCATCACCCGTTCCACCGATACGACCCTGACAGCCAGTCAGCGGACAAAGCTGGTGCGGGACAGCGGAGCGCGCTACTGCATTTCCAACCATATCAACGCCGGGGGAGGAGAGGGGGTTGAGGCGATTCACTCGATCTCAACCAATGATACGTTTGCCCGGCGGCTTGCCCAGGCCGTTGCCGAAGCTGGCCAGCGCTTCCGCAGAGTATACTCCAGAGCAGGTTCAGACGGCAGGGATTACTACTTTATGCACCGCGAGACCGGTAATGTGGAGACAGTCATTCTCGAATACGGATTTATCGACAATGCAGCAGATGCCAGGCGACTGACTGAAAACTGGAGGAGCTACGCTGAAGCTGTGGTACGAGCGTTCTGCAACCACGTCGGAGTCGGGTACAACCCGCCGACGACCGCAGTCCAGCCAGCCAATGTACAGCTTGTCCAAAACGGCAGTGGCTTCGTCGTAGACGGTGTCTCGTACGTGCCGGTGCGAGCGGTCGCAGAAGCAGCAGGAGCTACCGTCGGATGGGACCCGGGTACGGGGAGGGTCACGATCAATGGAGTCGAGGTACAGGTGCGGCTTCAACAGGGGGTTTCCTACGCCTCTGCGAGGGAATTGGCGAACATCCTCAACCTCGATGTGGAATGGAATGCAAGCAGCAAGACCGTCATACTCAGAGGAAATTTGTAAAGGGAAGTAACAGAGAATGCCTGTTTATCGCTACGCAAAAACGGGTAAGGAAGGAAAAGGAGCAGGATGACGAAAGGTCTCCCGGATGTACCAGGAGACCTTTGATTTGTTTGTAAGGGGGAGGCTTTAATGCTCTTCCTCCAAATTGACATCGCGCAGTTCATCCTTTGCCTTTTCGACCAGGGTTTGATAATCCCGCAATATCTCTGTTAGCGCTGTGACCGACTCCTGGTAGTCCGGCTTGTTGCATATCTCATCGATCGCACGGTGCAGGTGGTGCATTTTATCCTCTGTCCGGCGAATGAAGTCCATCCATTCCATTCCGTTCATCGATCCTCCTCCTTTACCCATAGCCTGTACCAGTTCAAGAAAAGTATGCAAGCTGAAGGGAAAGAGAGGTCTTGTTCCCCCTGCGTATTCATGGTAAGATTCCTCCCATGACCATCGTTGCCCACCTGCTTCTCGCTGATGACTGGCAACCTGTACGGGAGGTAGCGAGAAAGGGGGAGAAAGGTGCAATACATGAGTAAACTCGCCGTATTCAATAAATGGCTGGAAAAAATCATGCCTCTGTTGACCCCCGGTAGTGTCGCGATCGGGGTTCTTTCCAGCAGTTGGCTACAGTCGTATACGTTTCTGGCTCCCTGGGTGTTTGCTTTTATGACATTCGCAGGGAGCCTTGGTTCGGGATTCCGCGAGATGTTTCAGGTGCTGATGCGTCCCTTGCCTGTTCTGGTCAATCTGGTCATCCTGCACGCGCTTATGCCGCTGGTTGCCTGGGGATTGGGCAGCCTGTTCTTTCCGGATGACATTCATGCGGTGACTGGCTTTATTCTTGCGATGATTATCCCAACAGGGGTATCCAGTCTGCTCTGGACCTCCATTTACATGGGGAACATGGCGCTGACGCTTTCCATTATCGTCATTGATACCTTGCTTTCACCGCTGCTTGTCCCGCTGGGGATTTCATTGCTATTGGGGACAGCAGTTGAGATGGAGATGGGGGAAATGGTACGCGGCATGTTTTTTATGATCGTCTTGCCTTCACTGGCGGCGATGACTCTCAATCATGTCACACGGGGACGAGTGAAACAGACCGTTGCGCCAGCGCTGGCTCCGTTTTCCAAGCTGAGTATGGGAGTCATCGTGGCAATCAACAGCTCGGTCGTTGCACCATACCTGACACAGGTCGATGAAAAACTGGTCAAAACCGCGGCTCTTGTATTTGTCCTGGCGACGTGTGGATTCGTGGTCGGGTGGCTGGTCGGCAGGCTGTTCCGCTGGAAGCGAGACGTCATCGTGACGCTGGCATTTAACAGCGGCATGCGCAACATCGGTGCGGGCTCCGTACTGGCGATCGCGTACTTTCCGCCTGCCGTTGCTTTGCCGGTAGTGCTTGGCATGCTGTTTCAACAATCACTGGCAGCCCTATTTGGACAATTCCTGCGGGTCGTGGAAAAAGAAGAGCAGACGGCTCCTGTGCAAGCGGTGGAAAAGCGAAATATGAACATGTAGGAAAAAGGGCAATGATTATATGTAATAAAATATGACATTAATTGATACATTATAGTTGACAATCAACATGTTTATGTTAGTATATATTACATAGCATGCATTCTCTCCACTTCCTATCTTTGACCCAGAAATGGGTCCTTTTTTTTGCTATACGAGAGAAACGGCAAAAAACCGCCCCTGGGTTCTTTCTTCCAGGGGCGTCTTCGTATCCGTCAGCTACTGAAGAAGCTGCGGCTGTATTTTCTTTTTTTGTAATGCGAATGTCCGTAATGGGAGTGGCCGTGTCCTTGTCCGGGATGTGGCGGGTGTCCGTACTTGTTTCGGTAGCGGTAGTCAGAGCTGCTGTATTTGCGGTGACGGTAGTAGTCGCTGCTGCTGTACTTGCGGTAAGGTTTGCGGTAGCTGTGTCCACCCAGTAACTTCATCAATTTTTTTAGCATCAGGGTTGCCTCCTCGGTCTGTTCCCGTATTCTTTTATGATTATGTACGAATAGGTTACAAAATGGTTTCAAAAATTGTTTTTTTCGAACAGGGTTGGCATCAATGCGTCGGACTGGCAAAATAAGAGCATATTCGGTTGCGGGTATCGAGCTTGCAGGAAATTGGCGAAGGCAGGTGGTTCTATGAAAATTGCACTGCACCAGATTGCCTACCAGATCGGGATTCATCCGAGGGAGATGGCAAAATGGGTTTATGAAGGCGAAATTACGGGAGAAGTGCCAGACAACAATCCACAGGCAAAAGATGCCTGGGTAGACGTACACTCCTTGCGCAATTTTATTCAGTGGCGGTTTGAACAAGGCAAATTCGACGAGATGTTTTATCAAAAGGCTGTTCGCCATATCGGCAAATATATGCGCTAAACTGGCTATTGCTTTTCATGCAAAGGAGGACACGATGGAGACGATTTACTGTCTGGTGCCCAAAAGCTATTGGGAACAATGGGTAGGCAAAGACCACTACCTGCCACGCGACTACGAGCAGGAAGGTTTTATTCACGCCACCAAAGGAGAAGATTTGCTGACCAAAGTGGCGGATCGCGTCTATGCACATTATACGGAAGCATTGTATGTCTTACTCGTCGAGGAGGGGAAAATTTCTTCTCCGGTCAAGTACGAGCAGGCGAAGGACGGTCTGTTGTACCCGCATGTTTACGGACCGCTGCAGCAATCGGCGATATACGATGTACGTGAAATGAAGCGGGTAGAAGGCCACTGGGTAATGGGGGAATCGGTCCGCTCATAAAGATTCCGCAGTTGGCGCACAATGAGGTTGGCACGATATTGGCCAGATACCCTTATGATGCGAAGGAGTGGACAGGAAGTGGCAAAACCGGATGATCGTTCTGACAATGCCAAAAAACTGCGCAAAATGGTAAACAACACACGGGAGAACATGGCGGAATCACAATCCTATTTGGCTGAGCACGCCGATGAAATCTCCGCAGTGGAACGGGAAACACTGGAGGCAAAAAACCAGCGGCGCAAACAGAGCATCGAGGCCTTCCAGGAAGAAATCCAGGATGAGACGTAGTCTATAGCCACATCATTCCCGAGCGCCTGACGATCCTATGCGACAGGCGCTTTTTCGCGTCGTGAGGAAAAAGTGCAGACAAAACATGAATTGTTTTGGGAAACATGGTAATCTGATAAAGGAAGAAATAGAACAAAAGAGGAGTATCGCGATGAAACGACCAGAAGACACGCGCGTCGTTGTCGGTATGTCTGGCGGCGTCGACTCCTCCGTGACGGCCTACCTGTTGAAGCAACAGGGCTATGACGTCATCGGCATCTTCATGAAAAACTGGGACGATACTGATGAATTTGGCCATTGTACGGCGGAGGACGACTTCCAGGATGTCCGGCGCGTATGCGAGCAAATAGACATTCCATACTACACCGTAAATTTTGAAAAAGAGTACATGGAAAAAGTGTTCCAGTACTTCTTGGATGAATACAAGCGCGGACGCACGCCCAACCCCGATGTGATGTGCAACCGGGAGATCAAGTTTGGCGAACTGCTCACCAAGGTGATGGATCTGGGAGCCGATTACATCGCTACGGGTCACTATGCGCAAGTCAAGCACGTCGACGGGCAATACAAGCTGATTCGCGGCGTCGACAACAACAAGGATCAGACGTACTTCCTGAATGCCTTGAACCAGGAGCAACTGTCGAAGACGATGTTTCCGATCGGCCATCTTCCCAAACCAAAGGTACGGGAGATTGCTGAGCAAGCCGGTCTGGCTACGGCGAAAAAGAAAGACAGCACAGGCATTTGCTTTATCGGGGAACGCAACTTCCGCGAGTTCCTGCAAAACTACCTGCCCGCCAAGCCAGGCGACATTGAAACAGTCGACGGCGAGGTGATCGGTCACCACGATGGCTTGATGTATTACACGCTGGGTCAGCGCCAGGGATTGGGAATCGGCGGCGGGCATGGGAAGACCGGCGAACCGTGGTTTGTCGTAGACAAGGATTTGCAGCGCAATGTGCTGATTGTCGGAGAAGGGGCCAACCATCCGCGCCTGTTTTCCACCAGCCTGATCGCCACGGACGTCAATTGGGTGAGTGGAGAGAAGCCGACATCGCCGTTGACCTGCACAGCCAAGTTCCGCTATCGTCAGCCGGATCAGGGCGTGACCGTTCATCTGCTCGAGAACAACACTGTCGAAGTCGTCTTTGACCAGCCGCAAAAAGCAGTTACTCCGGGACAAGCAGTTGTGTTTTACGACGGTGAGGTATGTCTGGGCGGAGGAACGATCGACCGCGTCACATTGCTGGATAAAGAGAGATAATCTGCTGGGGGTTGGAGATGGAGGCAACGAAAAAATCAAAGGTTGTCATTCTTGCTTTTTTCGTCGGAATTATTCTGATCGGCATGATGCTTTACAAAGGGATGGCGGCCGGTGGGGATGCCCACATGGAAGTCATTCAGCAGGTCATTTCCGATCAGGGCGGCGAGCTTTTGCCAGGCGGGGTGACTGCTGTGTCGGTGGATGTCAGTCCGTTTGAGCGAAGCGGCAAGGGGAATACAATCTTTCGCATTTCTTATCAAAAAGACGGCAACACCTATACGGCCTGGTATCGCGCGAAAAACCAGTCGTCGATCATTGCCGAACCAGAGGAATGGATTTTTCCGTAAGGGAGTGAGGAGAATTGTCGGCCCCATTGAGTGGACTGCAAGAACTGGCGGAGCTGATCGCACATATTGAATCAGATGTCTCGGAAGCCTCCGTCTCGGTCTTGTCTCCGGACAACCGTGAAGATATCGCCAAAGCGCTGCTCGCCGGATTGGGGGGAAACCTGCCTGTCCAGTACAGCTCCGGTGAATACGCCAACCACCTCGCCGTCGTGCGAGTCGGTGCAAACAAATATACGATCGCCCAGGACTGGCGCGAGCTGTATATCAGCGAGGTCAACTACTGCCCGTGCCGCATCCCCCCGGGTGCGAACGGTCTTTTGGTGTACCACTTTGATTATCCGGGAGTCATTTACGACGTGTCGCGTATTCTCGCCGACCATCAGATCAACATCTCCAAGCTGAATGTCTCTCGTGAGCAAAAAGGGAAAAATGCGTTGCTCGTCTGTGTGACCGACGAGGACATCACGCCCGCCGTGGCCGCAGCCATCGAGCGGGAACCGCAGATTCAGAAGGTGGTGTCGCTGCGGTAGAGAGTACAGAACCAAGCAAAGACAGCCCGGTGCGTGTGAGCCGGGCTGTTTTTTGTTGAACAGCGGACGTTGGAGCATGTATAGAAAAGAGAACCGCTGCTATAGAGCAGCGGTAAGCATAACATGATGAGAAGGGTTATGGTTACGGTACATAGGATTGTTTCTCATGCTTGTGGTCACTCATATCTCCCTCACTAACACTCTCACTTTGGATGAGGACAGAGCTGTTTTGCGAAGTGTTGAATTGGATGGCGGTATGCACGAACGTAACGAGTGCAAGCCCCGCCACGGTATAGACAATGGCCTTTTTCGTTTTGGCGCTTCCACTCTTCCAAAAGATCGCGCCTGCTAGAACGACCAGTATCCAAAATAACAAGGATCATCCTCCTTTCGCTCAACCGATCTGTTGGCACGTATTCGCTCACTGTTTCTCATGTTCAGCTCTTCGCTGTTCCATCTCAGCAATCTCTTCAGGTGTCAAGTCCCGAATGGTCACCGACATTCCCGGAGGAACCGAAGCATCGTCCTCATGTGTTACAGTAACGGTTTCTCCGCGAGGGAACGTTTCACGATATTCTTTTATTCGTTCGATCGTCCCACGTGAATAAAACCCTTCCTCAATCGTGACTTGCCGTTGTTCTTCGGGTGTGAGTTCGTCTGCAGGAACGGGATGCTCATATCCTGCAAGCGCGTATAGTTGCCCCCGCAGTTGTTCTTCAATGATGAATGTTTGTTCATCGGGGGTCAGGGCGCTGTATTTCCAGTATTGGACGCCATTGTATACGATGGAATCCCCGACATCTTTATAAACGATGGTTGTATGGGCTGCATTGAGCCGTTCCAATTCTTCCTCTGTAATGATCCGATCTTCAAGCATGCGTTGCCGTACTTGCTGCGGGGTCAGCAAATGATCGGAGAAATAACCATCCTCGATACGAACCCGTTGCTGTTCTTCTGCTGACAAAGCATCAAATGAAACAAGCTCCCCATCTGTGTGGTCGATGACTCGTCCTGTTGCATCGACATAATAGCTGGCAATTTCTTTGGTAGCGACTTCCTTCTCATAATCCGATAAAACGGAGTATGGAATATACGAGACGTGTGTATTTGCCGCCGAGCCTCCGACACCTTCTTGTGTGGCGTTGTGACTGGCCGTCTCAACCTCGGGTACATGCTTGGAAGCCCAGACGGCTGCAGATGTACCAACGGCTCCCGCCGCAACCAGGGATGCTGTAGCCAGCACGATCATTCTCGTATTCAGCTTTTTTACATTCAGCATCATCTGCAATCTCCTTTTTACTTGTTTTCCGTCACCGGATAGGGAAGCGCAAAACCGTACAGGAACGCCTTTGGAACCAATCATCACGTTCAAGATCGTTTCGCCGTACCGTTTTCGCTCGGCATGGGACATGTCTTTGACGACTTCTTCATCGCAGGACAGCTCGCTCCATGTGTGAATCTCTTTGCGGAGGATGTGAACCAGCGGGTTAAACCAATGCAAGGCACTGGCTGCCAGGATCATCGCCTTGACCCATAAGTCCTTGCGTTTCAGGTGTATCAACTCGTGATGGATGACCATGCTCAGGTCCACATTCGTATTCTTCACGGGCAGATAAATGGTTGGTTTCCACAGACCGATCAGCAAGGGACTGCGGACCGCAGAGTTATACACAAGCTGGACATTCGTTTGAATGTCGAGAGCTTCTTTCGACAAGGCGAGCTGTTTGACCGCTTCCTTCTGTTCAGGTGCGTCGGTGCGGCTATGATGATGGAGGTGGCGTGAAAATGTGCGATAGCAATAGAGCTGCCATACGGAAAAAACGATTGCCCCGATTCCCCATATGCCGATGAGAGGGAATACGATATGGCTTGAAACGCTCAACTCCGGCAAGATGGGCTCCGGATCAAAGCCTGGCAATGGCAGCGCTTGCGGAACAATGGCGGACTCATTTGCAATCATGGCGGATGTGTTTGTATGAGATGTCCAGAGCCATGACAAACATTGAATACCAAAGGCTACCGGGATCAGGTAAAAAGCGATCGCCACTTTTCCGATCACATAACGCCATGTTGCAGGGAGGAGGTTCGGCGAAATCATCCGCAAGATAAGCATGCAGATCACGACAGCACTCCCCGCGGCAGAAAGGGAGACGAGCATCTCCAGAAATGTTTGCATCAAACGCACCTACTTCCTCGAAAACCATTGTTTCAGCTCTTCGATGTCTTCATCCGAGAGCTTGTCGCCATCGTACAGGGCAGCGATCAAATTTTTGACGGAACCTTGATACAGCCCGTCGAGTACGTGCTCCGCCTCCGCGAGTTTGTAATCATCGGGCGTGATCAGGGGAACGTATTTGTTCGTGCGGCCATGTCTGGTTGATTCCAGCACTCCTTTGTCTACCAGCCGCGACAGGAAGGTGGAAATGGTCTGTCCTTTCCATTCCTTGCCGCGCGCGGCGAAAATCTGCAGCAGTTCGGTTGATGTAACAGGGGGCTCGGATTCCCAGATGACTTTCATCAGTTCCAGTTCCGTTTCTGACAGCTTGTGAACTTTTTTCATCGGTGTACACCTCTTTACTTTTTCCGTTATGCGTCCATAACGAGTTAATCACTACGAATCGTAGTGAATATAATGTACTACACATTGTAGTAGTTGGTCAAGGGGATGCCGGAAAATATCACTACCGACTGTAGTAATTTACTCCCGGCTTCGCATTTCACCTCGAAAACGTAAAAGACCCCTTGGTGTAAGGGGCCTTGCATCGTCAATGCTCACATTTAATCTGGAAGCCGGCGGGCAACCTCCCAACCTGTGGCAGGCGCATGAAAAAGGTACTTGCACACGGTTTCATCCGCGCCTTCGATTGCCACCACCATACCTTCCGGCGCAGGTACAATCTGAAGAATTTCACCGTCTGGGACGAGATCGCGAGCGAGGGGAGCGAGGATAGGAACGAACGCGTTTTCCAGCCACATTCTCTCACGGTACCAGCGTGGGGCAGGAATCGGTTGAGGATAGCCGCTGACAGGTGCACCAAGTTCAATCGCCATCCTTTCGGGATCGCATGACAGCTTGCGTCCGGAACCTATGGCTGCCACGAAACGAAGACAAAATTCAACGGTGTTGATCACTTCATCGTAGTCCAAGGAGCCGTTTGCATAGCGAATTTCTACCGTACCGATGTCAAACCATGCAGCGAGATTGATTCCGCAGCGATGAGACTGAGGGCGTCCCTTGTGAAGAAGTGCGGCACTCCCGGGGGCGGCCATAAACCGGTCGTACATGTCCGCTGTAACAGGAGGACAAAAGATGCGGCGATCTTCACTCGTACGCAGCAAATATCGTACCGCCTCCTGATACTGCAAGGCAGCCTCGATAAACCGGGGCATCACGTCCTGTCCCCAAGGCAGTACACCGACGTGTACATGAAGCCCGCAATTCCAGTTTGCTGCAGCTCCTGCAGCGTGGAGGCGAGATAGCATCTCGCGGATTTGTTCCCGCTCATGCCACCGGATGGGAGGCGGTTTTAGCTCGCCGCCGGACTCTTCTCCCGTATCATCGACTTGCAACTCATCTGCTGACAGTACCCACCCCGGCAATAGCTCGAGATTCTCTGTGTTGCCGCCAACAAATTCAATTTCAACGCCAAATCGAAGTTCTTGCCAATCCACATGCAATGGCTTCATCCTGTTCCCATCCTCCCAATTTTATTGTGAAGTGAACGCAAAAAGGGAGTGGGCGGGGAACGGGATTAACGAGGCACTTTTTTTCTCGGCACGGTTTTTCCTCCATTCTGATTTTCCGTTATAAAGAAAGTATAGTAAGCACCGGACGGAATCGCAACATTCAGCCTGATATCGATGGCCAGTCCCTGGCTCTTTCAGGCTGGCTTTTTTGATGCGTGGAAAATGTTGATTACCGCTCTGCAAAAGGCTTTTCCAACTGTCAGCTAGATTCTTCTAAAAATAAGTTTAATTTTATAAAACCTACTAGATAAAAATAATTATAAAAAAGTATTGATTTTCGAATGATAAATGTTATCATTTAACTTATAAAGCAAGCCCATTTCGTTAATGAGGTGATGAAAATGACTACAAACAAAAATCTGACTACTAGCTGGGGAGCACCGGTAGGAGATAATCAGAATTCGATCACGGCTGGTTCGCGTGGACCGACATTGATCCAAGATGTCCATCTACTCGAAAAATTGGCTCACTTCAACAGAGAGCGTGTTCCTGAGCGTGTCGTTCACGCAAAAGGTGCCGGGGCACACGGTTACTTCGAAGTGACAAACGACATGTCCAAATACACAAAAGCAAAACTCTTTAACGACGTGGGCAAACGCACGCCGATGTTCATCCGCTTCTCGACGGTGGCTGGCGAGCTCGGTTCTGCCGATACCGTTCGCGACCCGCGCGGTTTTGCCGTCAAGTTTTATACCGAGGAAGGAAACTACGACATCGTCGGAAACAACACGCCGATCTTCTTCATTCGCGATGCGATCAAATTCCCTGATTTTATCCATACGCAAAAAAGAGATCCGCGTACCCACCTGAAAAACCCGACCGCGGTATGGGATTTCTGGTCCTTGTCTCCTGAATCGCTGCATCAGGTTACCTATCTGATGGGGGATCGCGGTATTCCGGCAACGCTGCGCCATATGAACGGCTACGGCAGCCATACCTTTAAATGGGTAAACGAAGACGGTCAGGCTGTTTGGGTGAAATACCACTTTATTTCCGACCAGGGCGTCAAAAACATGTCCAACGAGGTAGCTGCCAAGCTGGCCGGAGAAAACCCGGACTACCACACAGAGGACTTGTTCAATGCAATTGAAAAAGGCGACTATCCGTCCTGGACGCTGTATGTGCAAATCATGCCGCTTGAGGATGCCAATACGTACCGCTTCGATCCGTTCGACGTGACAAAAGTATGGTCCCATAAAGACTATCCGTTGATCGAAGTAGGAAGAATGGTGCTGAACAAAAATCCGGAAAATTACTTCGCCGAGGTAGAGCAAGCGACATTCTCTCCTGGAAACATGGTTCCGGGTGTCGAGCCATCTCCGGACAAAATGCTGCAAGGACGTCTGTTCGCATACGCAGATGCACATCGCTACCGCGTAGGTGTAAACCACAACCAACTGCCGATCAACCGTCCGAAAGTCGAAGTAAACAACTACCAACGCGACGGCTTTATGGCGACTGGCAACAACGGCGGCGGCTCCGTCTACTACGAGCCAAACAGCTTTGACGGACCGAAAGAATCTGCCCATGCCAAAGTAACGCCGTTTGAAGTATCCGGGGTTGCGGCACAAGTAGCCTACGACCACGATGACCACTATACGCAAGCTGGCGATCTGTACCGCCTGATGACCGAAGACGAGCGTACGCGCCTGGTAAACAACATCGTCGCATCCATGAAGGCCGTGGAAAAAGAAGAAATCAAGATTCGCCAAATCCAGCACTTCTACAAAGCTGACCCTGAATACGGAGCACGCGTCGCAGAAGGACTGGGTCTGACCGTAGGCCACGAGACGAAGTAAGCGTAACAACCCGATTCTCGTTCCATTCTCCATCTATTCTCAATTCACCATATCGTGTAAATAAAATGTCAGAGAGGGAGCATTGCGGGACGATTCCGTCGTCTTCTGCAATGCCCCTCCTTCTTCTCCATCCATTTGACGAAGAGAGGTGTACAGATATGAAGCCCACAACGAAAACCTGCCCGAAATGCGGCACGCAAATTCGCTCGCTCAAACACAGCACGATGTGCGCATGTGGAATGAAACTCAAAACACTCAAAGCGATCCACTGATTCCGGACAGCCCTATGGTGCATGTCCGGTTTTTTTTGCATTTTCTCTTAGGCATACAGGTCCCGCGCAAGGCATGCGAAGGCCATTTTCCTGCCAGCCTCCTTTCTCTTGCACCCCGAATCTTGCACCCCCCTCGACACTCGAAGCGATTTTCCTGCTTGACGAATACGAGATATAGATGGTATTTTGAGTAAACCAACTACATATTGTGCGTGTAGGTGTCTTGCCAAGCCAACTTTTGGCAGACTTAATAGGGAAGCTCGGTGAAAATCCGGCGCGGTCCCGCCACTGTAAGCAGAGAGTACACGCTTGTTGCATGCCACTGGTCGATGGACCGGGAAGGTGAAGCGAGTACGATGATCTGCAAGCCAGGAGACCTGCCTATACGTGAACACGATGGTACCTACGGGAGATAGGGAAGTGTTGAAGACGCTCTGCTTCGCAGTACATGTGACAGACCATGGATGGGTTTCGTACGCGTATTCGACTTTCTAGCCTGAGTCGAGTGCGCGTTTTTCTATGAAAATAGTATTGATAGAGAAAAGGAGCGTAAGAAGTAGAGAGCCATGTTGATCGCATACGATTCACGAACCGGAAATGTGCAGCGATTTGTACGCAAGCTGGGGTCTGCCTATCGCAGTGTGCAGATTCAGCCGGACTTGCAACTGGACGAGCCGTTTTTGCTCATTACATACACGACCGGGTTTGGCCAGGTCCCGGAAAAAGTAGATGCTTTTTTGGCACAGAACCACGCGCTGCTGCGGGGGGTTTCGGCTAGCGGCAACCGCAACTGGGGCGCCAACTTCGCCCGCAGTGCAGACATGATTTCGCACCGCTACCAGGTGCCAGTGCTATGCAAGTTCGAACTGTCCGGCACCGGACGCGACATAGAACAATTTCAAAAAGAGGTGGCAGCAATTGCGGCATATTGAATTGAACAACGAACTGATGCAGCGTGGAGCAGACGGATTTTTTCAACTGGAAAAGGACAGGGAAGCCGTCGAGGTATTCATGGAGGAAGTGCGGGCCAAGACGATGCCGTTTTCGGATTGGAAAGAGCGGCTGGACTACCTGATTGCCAACGACTACTACGAAAACGTGTACGAGCACTACACAGAGGAGCAGGTAGAGGCGATCGTCAAGCTGGTGTATGAGATTCCGTTTCAGTTTGCATCCTACATGGCGATCTCCAAATTTTACAAAGACTACGCCATGAAGACGAACGACAAGGCGTATTATCTGGAGCAGTACCCGGACCGCGTAGCGATCGTGGCGCTGTCGCTCGGCCAGGGAGACTTCGAGCGGGCCAAGCGCCTCGCTGTCTCGATGATGGAACAGCGTCTGCAGCCGGCCACCCCTACGTTTTTGAACGCAGGAAAAAGCCGCCGCGGAGAAATGGTCTCCTGCTTCCTGCTGGAAATGGACGATTCGCTCAACTCGATCAACTACGTGCTGGGCACATGCATGCAGCTCTCCAAAATCGGCGGCGGTGTGGCGATCAACCTCTCCAAGCTGCGTGGACGCGGAGAGCCAATCAAAGGGGTAGAGGGTGCGGCAAAAGGCATCATGCCGGTGCTCAAGCTGTTGGAAGACGCGTTTTCCTACGCCGACCAGATGGGGCAGCGAAAAGGTTCGGGTGCAGCCTACTACAACATTTTCGGCTGGGACGTGAACGAGTTTCTCGATTGCAAAAAGATCAATGCAGATGAAAAAGCGCGCATCAAGACGCTGTCCATCGGCCTGATCGTACCGAATGTCTTTTACAAGCTCGCGGAGGAAGACAAGCCGCTGACCGTGTTCGCCCCATACTCCGTCTACCGCGAATACGGCGTGCACCTCGACGACATGGATCTGGACGAGATGTACGACGAGCTGCTGGCCAACGAGAGAGTGAAGAAAAAGGTCGTGATGAGTGCGCGTGACATGCTGACCAAGATCGCGATGATCCAGATGGAGTCGGGCTACCCGTACATTATGAACAAGAGCAACGCCAACCGCAATCACGCCCTGAAGGATCTCGGCACGGTGAAGATGTCCAACCTATGCACGGAAATCTTCCAGTTGCAAGAGACTTCCACGATCGCCAACTACGGCCAGCCGGACACGATCCGTCGCGACATCAGCTGCAATCTCGCTTCCCTCAACATCGCCAATGTGATGGAGCACAAGAAGATTCGCGAATCCGTACACGAAGGCATCGAAGCGGTGACGGCAGTCAGCGACATGACAGAGATCGAGAATGCGCCGGGCGTGCAAAAGGCAAATCGCGAGCTCCATTCGGTCGGATTGGGCGCGATGAACCTCAACGGCTTTTTGGCGAAAAACCGGATCGCCTACGAGAGCGAGGAAGCGAAAGATTTCGCCCGCACCTTCTTTATGATGATGAATTTCTACTCGCTGGAAAAAAGCATGCAGATCGCGCGGGAGCGGGGAACGACGTTTGCCGGTTTCGAAAAATCGGAGTACGCCAAAGGTACATACTTTCACAAATACCTGGAAAATGAGTACCTCCCGCGTACGGAGAAGGGGAAAGCGCTGTTTGCGGGCATTGCGATCCCGACAAAGGAAGACTGGGCCGCACTGAAAGAGCAGGTACAGAAGCATGGCCTGTACCACGCCTACCGACTGGCGATTGCTCCTACGCAAAGCATTTCCTATATCCAAAACGCGACTTCCAGCGTGATGCCGATCGTCGAGCATATCGAGACGCGAACGTACGCCAATTCGACGACGTACTACCCGATGCCGTACTTGACGCCGGAAAACTACTTTACGTACAAGTCGGCCTACCAGATGGACCAGTTTAAAGTGATTGACCTGATCGCGGAAATTCAGGAGCACGTAGACCAGGGAATCTCCGCCGTGCTGCATGTCAACAGCACGATTTCGACACGGGAGCTGGCCCGCTATTACCTGTACGCGGCGAAAAAAGGCCTGAAGTCTCTGTACTACACCAGAACCAAGCATTTGTCCGTGGAAGAGTGCATCAGTTGCGCGGTATAAACAAAGGGAAGACGAGGAGAAGCAGATGAAAGCAGTCAATTGGAACAGGCCGGATGACGATTTTACGCTGACGTTTTGGAATCAAAACATCATGCAGTTTTGGACGGACGATGAGATTCCTCTCTCCGACGACAAAATGTCGTGGATGGAGCTGAACGAAACGGAGCGCAGCACGTACAAAAAGGTACTCGGCGGTCTGACTCTGCTGGATACGATCCAGGGCGGGGTCGGCATGCCGAAGATCATGGAGCATGTGGACGGCTTGCAGCGCAAAGCGGTCCTGGGCTTCATGGGCATGATGGAGCAAATTCACGCCAAATCGTACAGCAGCATCTTTACCACCCTGGCGGCGACGGAAGAAATCGACGAGATTTTCCGCTGGGTCGAACAAAATCCGCAGTTGCAGAAAAAAGCGGCAATCATCGCGGAATACTACCAATCGATTGAAACGAAAAAAGACTTGTACATGGCAATGGTCGCCTCTGTCTTTTTGGAAAGCTTCCTATTCTATAGCGGGTTCTTCTATCCGCTCTTCCTGTCGGGACAGGGCAAAATGACCAGCAGCGGCGAAATTATCGACCTGATTGTCCGCGACGAGAGCATCCACGGCTTGTATGTGGGTGTCTTGGCACAGGAGGTATTCCACTCCTTGTCCGAGGCCGAACAGGCAGAGGCCAAGCAGGAGCTGTACACGCTGCTGGAAACGCTGTACGAGAACGAACAGACGTATACCGTCGATCTGTATACGCCGATCGGACTGGAAAAGGAAGTCGACACCTACGTCCGTTACAACGCCAACAAGGCATTGATGAATCTCGGGTACGAGCCGTTTTACCCCGACGAGGAAGTCAATCCGATCGTCTTGAACGGAATTCGGACACAGACCAAGCAGCATGACTTTTTCTCCAAAAAAGGCAACGGCTACGTCCGCAGCATCAATGTCGAGCCGCTGCGAGACGAGGATTTCCGCTTCGATCTGTAATGCAAGCAGCCGACAGAGGAGGGTGTGCGGTGCAGGAACTAGCACAGGCTGAGCTGGAAAAATGGTGCCGCGAGCAGCGAACATTCGCTCTGTTCGTTTACACGCCGATGTGCGGGACGTGCAAGCTGGCAGCACGGATGCTCGACGTGGCGCAGGAAGCATTGCCCCAGGCAGAGATTTATCAAATCAATGTGAACGGCTCGCCCGGGATTGCAACGCATTGGCAGATTACGAGTGTACCCGCCCTTCTTCTTTTTGTCGACGGACAGCTTGCCGAACGGCATTACGCACTGCACTCCGTCGGGTTTGTCTTTGACGTGCTGAAATCAATTCCGTGGAGATAGACATACACCTACTTCCTTCGCGATGAATAGAAGAGAAAGGAGAAGAATTGCGAAGGAGGCGGCGTATGCACATTCATGTAGTGGAACAAGGGCAGTCACTTACGTCCATCGCCCAGACGTACGGCTTGTCAGCAGAGGAAATCGCCCGGTCCAACGACCTTCCGAATCCGGATCAGCTCGTTGTCGGACAGGCGCTGGTCATCCCGATCACGGGCAGCTATCACTGGGTCCAGCCTGGGGATACGCTGTATTTGCTTGGTCAGCGCTATCAGATTAGCGCCGCGGAACTGGCGCGCGTCAACCGGATTTCCCAGTATCAACCGCTTTCGATCGGTCAGCGCCTGTACATTCCGCCACGTCCGCGTCCAGCGGCAGATTTCAATGCCTATGCGGAACCGCAGCGGCAGGTAACGCCTGCCTTGGAAGCAGATGTGCGCAGAGCGGCACCGCATCTGACGTACCTGGCTCCGTTCAGTTTTCGTATTCTCCGCGATGGCAGTCTGGCCCGTCCTCCGCTCAATGATTTTCCGGCGATTGCCCGTGACAACCAGGTATTGCTGATGATGGTCGTCACCAATCTGGAAGGGGGGCAGTTCAGCACAGAGCTGGGCGGTCTTGTGCTAAACGACGAGAGTCTGCAAAACACCCTGCTCGACAATATTTTCAATACGGCGCAAGAGCTGGGATTTGGCGACATTCACTTTGACATGGAGGCGCTGCCGCCGGAAGACCGGGATGCGTACGCGGAATTTTTGCGCCGGGCCAAAGCGAGAGCAGAAAGAGCGGGACTGATGCTGTCGGTAGCGCTCGCGCCGAAGACGAGTGCCGAGCAGCAGGGCCGGTGGTACACTGCGCATGACTATGGGCAAATCGGGGAGATCGCTGACTTCGTCGTCATCATGAGCTATGAGTGGGGGTACAGTGGAGGTCCGCCCATGCCCGTATCGCCGATCGGACCGGTTCGCCGCGTTCTGCAGTACGCGATCTCCGAGATGCCGGCGGATAAAATCCTGATGGGACAAAATTTGTACGGCTACGACTGGACGCTCCCCTACGAACCGGGAACGACAGCGAGGGCACTGAGTCCACAAGCGGCGATCGCTCTTGCCGCGCGGGAAAATGCCGCGATTCAATACGATGCCCAGGCGCAGGCTCCGTTTTTTGACTACACGGACGACGAGGGCAGGCAACATCGTGTCTGGTTCGAGGACGCACGTTCGATTCAAGCAAAGTTTAATCTCGTTAAACAACTTGGGTTGCGCGGCGTAAGCTACTGGAAGCTCGGTTTGCCATTTCCGCAAAATTGGCTGCTGATCGAAAGCAACTTCCGGGTACGCAAAAGAAGATGAGGGCAAGCGCGTACATTCCCAAGGGGGTGTACGCTTTTTTTTCGGCAAAGAATCGTGGTATGATGGCAAAAAAGAGGACTTACATATGTGCTGCGAAAAAAGGAGGAACGAACGATGGGAGAATGCAAACTGGACCACAGCGTGGCAGACGTTGAAAAAAAGCTGGAGGAACAAGCCCCTTACTTGCCGGCTGACTTGACAGAGAAGCTGCGTGCTTTCCTGCAGACGGACTTGTCCCAAGCCCAGTGCAATGAATTGTTTCATTTGCTGAAAAAATACGATCTCGCGACTGCCGAGGAGAAGCGGCAGCGTGAAGAAAAAATGGCAGTTCTGGTAGGGTGATTCGGCCCGTACATGCGCTCAAAGCGGTTTTCGGCCCAAAAAGCCGTCGTGCAGCCCGTGGTAATGGCTGACGCTTTCTTCGCCGGCTTTCCAGCAGAGAAGCACCTCTTTGCCGTCGATGATGGAGGGAAAGTCGACTAAGCCCATATCGATGTCTTTCACCTGGATGCCTTGGGAAGTGAGTCGGGAAATGCGCATCTGCGCTTCCATCTCCATGAAATCCAGGCGGCATTCCAGGTCAAATAGTTCCTGCTCGTCTACAGGCTGCCGTTTTCTCACTTGTTCACGCTGTCTGTAGGCTTCGAAGTAGCGGCGTTTGGCATCCTGCAAAAAGGAAATCTCTTCCTTGACATAGGGCAACAGTTGATTTGCCTGTTCCTGCGTAAAGATTTTTTTATTCAAGTGAACCGCCTCCTGGGCACTATTATACGCACGTTCGCTTTGCGAGAAAATGGCTGGGTGCATGCAAAAGTTTTTTGTCGACCAGATTCCCGAAAGGACAAGGAGATAGCATGAAAGACAGGCTGTATTACCAGGACCCGTACACCGATACGTTTTCCGCTTCCGTCGTCAAGCGGGGAGTGGAGGCGGACGGCACGCCGTACGTCGTGCTCGACCAGACGGCTTTTTACCCGACAGGCGGCGGTCAGCCCTGTGATCGGGGCATCCTCGCTGGCATCGAGGTCGTGGATGTGGAAGAAAGCGATGGCGAAGTCCGCCATCGGCTGGCAGCGCCCATACCGGAAGAGGCGCAACAGATAGACGGTCAGATCGACTGGCAGCGCCGTTTTGACCATATGCAGCAGCACGCCGGGCAGCACATCCTGTCCGCTGCTTTTCTGCAAGTGGCAGAGGCGGAAACGGTGGCGTTTCACCTGGGCGCGGAGAGAGTAACGATCGATGTGCGTCTGGATGAGCTGACCCCAGAACTGGCGGAGCAAGTAGAGAGCTTGGCGAATCAGGTCATCCTGGAAAACCGCACGATTACCGCGCAATTTGTGGACGAGCAAGACTTGAGCCGCTACCCGATCAAGAAGCAGCCGACGGTCACGGAAAACATCCGGCTTGTCATCATACCGGAGTTTGACTACAATCCGTGCGGTGGAACCCACCCCGCCCGTACCGGGGAAGTCGGGATGGTCAAAATTCTCGGTTGGGAGCGTCACCGCGGCAATATCCGCGTCGAATTTCTCTGCGGCTGGCGCGCCATGCGCGACTATACGAAAAAGCAGGCGACGCTAAAAGAGGCAGCGCGGCTGTTGGCAACAGCAGAAGCGGACGTGACCGGGCAAATCGCGCGGCTAGTGGCTGAACGCGACGCGCTCAAATCCGAGCTGATCGAAAAAGAGCGGTTGCTTTTGGAGGAGGAAGTGCGGCAGGAGCTGAGCCGTGCAGCTTCACTGGGAGAATTCCGGCTGATCCAGAGGGTGTGCGACGGCAAGTCGATCCAGCAGTTGCAGCAATACGCCCAAGAGGTCAACAGCCAGTCCGCGGATGTCGTCACCTTGCTGGCGACGGTTGGCGAGAAGCTGCAGCTCGTCTTTTCACGGGGATCAGATGTGCCTATTGCCATTAATCAGGTTATGAAGGACACGCTCCCGCTGATCGAAGGAAAAGGCGGCGGAAATCCGGCGATGGCACAAGGCGGCGGAGCGCCGCTGGTCGCCGCCGAGGACGTGCTCGAACACGCCAAAACACTCGTGGAAGCAGCCTTGCAGGCAGGCCTCGAACATCCGTGATAGCGCAAAAACGCAAGGAAAAAGGAGATGATCTGTCGTGATCTGGAATCCGGGAGATATCGTCCGCGTACCGTACAAGACGGGCGAGTACGTGGCAGAAGTAGTGGAGAACCATGAGAGCAAACTTTTGGTCAAGGTGCTGGCTGTGACCAAATTCCCCACCCAGGGCGACCTGCATACTTCCTACGAAGTAGACGTTCCGCTCTTTCACCAGCGCCCGGCGCTTTCGTACCAGGAAAAGTTCATGGTCCCCGTACAGTCGGTCATTCGTTACAACGGGGCAATCCCTGACTACAAGGAATCGCTGAAAAACGCCCTGGAGCGCGAGATGGAGAAGCTGAAAAAAATGTCCGCGTGGGCGCAGCGCTGCCTGGTCGAACTGGAGAACATCCACAAGGAAACCTTTACAAACGCAAAATAGCGTGGTACTGTAAGAGCGAAAGCAGCATTACAAGTGGATACCGCGATTACCAAACGGGGGCCAAGCATCGTTGGCTGAGATTGTAACAAGTGTGTTACTGACCGTTGAACCTGACCTGGGTCATGCCAGCGGAGGAAGAGGTAGGGAAATTTTTGGCGCAAATGACGTGGACGCCCGCGTACTTCTCGAAGAGAGGCGGCGTACCGCTTGCGTTGAGAAGATCGAACCCAACCATCCGGCGGCGGATGGTTTTTTGTTTGCCATTCGCCAGGATGGAAGATGTGGCTTCTTCTGTTTGTCTGGATCATCCAGCATGCGGAAGGAGCCTTTTTTCGTTGCTGAAGAGGGAATCGCGAGTGGCGAAAAGGAGGGGGAACATGCAGATTACGTTAAACGGCAAACAGGTAGAGCTTGCAGACGGGATCGTCACCATCAGCCAACTGCTGGAGGCGTATCAGTTGCGCAAGAAAATTGTCGTGGTTGAGCACAACGGAGAGATTCTCGACCGTTCTCACTACGAGAGCAAGACGATTGCAGATCGTGACCGCATTGAAATTGTTCACTTTGTCGGAGGAGGATGACAGATCATGGATACATTGAAAATTGGACCGTATGAGTTTCGTTCGCGTTTGCTCTTGGGCACCGGAAAATTTGCCGACCTGAAGACACAGGGGGAAGCAGTCGATGTGTCGGAGGCGGAGATTCTGACGTTTGCGATCCGCAGACTGAACGTGGACAACCCAAACGAGCCAAATTTTTTGGAAAAGCTCGATTTGAAAAAATACACGCTCTTGCCTAACACCGCCGGCGCTTACACCGTCGAGGAAGCCGTGCGCATTGCCAGACTGGCGAAGGCATCCGGTCTGTGTGACATGATCAAGGTGGAAGTCATCGGCGATCCCAAAACCTTGCTGCCTGATCCGATCGGCACGCTGGAAGCCTCGCGTATCCTCGTGGAAGAGGGTTTTATCGTTCTGACCTATACCAATGACGACCCGATTCTGGCCAAGCGTCTGCAGGAAGTAGGTGTTCACGCGGTGATGCCAGGCGCTTCGCCGATCGGCTCCGGCCAGGGGATTGTCAACGAAAACAACATCCGCTTTATTATCGAAGATGCGAAAGTGCCGATTATCGTGGACGCTGGAATCGGTTCGCCTGCCGATTGCGCCAAAGCGATGGAGCTGGGTGCGGACGGCGTGCTGCTGAACACGGCGGTAGCGCTCGCCGACGATCCGGTCAAGATGGCAGAAGCGATGAAGCTCGCTGTCCAGGCAGGACGCCTTGGCTATTTGGCTGGACGCATCCCGAAAAAGCGCTATGCCTCTGCGAGCAGCCCGACAGAAGGGATGATTGAGTAAATGGATCGGCTGAATGAGGCTATCGCCGCCATCGCCCGCCGGGAGGATGAACTGTTCGCGCTGCTCGGAAAGCTGATCGCTTGCCCAACGGTAAGCCCCCCCGCCCGCAACAGCGGAGAAGCCCAGACGCTGCTTGCAAATGAGCTTGCCAAATTGGGATTCGAGGTAGACCGATGGCCTGTTTTTCCCGGGGATGACAACGTCGTGGGCTGCCTTCGCGGCTCTGCCTCCGAACAGGCAAAGAGTCTGATCGTCAACGGCCATATCGATGTAGCAGAGGTAGGTGACTCGTCGGGCTGGAGCTATCCGCCTTTTGCCCTGACGCGAGGTGCGGACGGCCGTCTGTACGGACGCGGAGTCGCCGATATGAAAGGTGGACTGGCGGCTTCGCTGTTCGCGATCCAGATGCTGCGCGAACACGGCGTAGAGCTGAAGGGTGATCTGATCTTCCAGTCCGTCATCGGCGAAGAAGCAGGAGAAGCCGGCACACTGGCCGCGATCGAACGCGGCTATACAGCCGACTACGCGGTTGTCGTCGATTCCAGTGATCTGCATATGCAGGGACAGGGCGGCGTCATCACCGGGTGGATCACGATAGAAAGCCCGACGACCCTGCACGACGGCATGCGGGCGAACACCATTCATGCCGGAGGACGGGTGCACGGTGCCTCCGCGATCGAAAAAATGATGAAGATCATCGCCGCCTTGCAAGATCTGGAACGCCACTGGGCCGTGATGAAATCGTACCCAGGCTTTCCGCCCGGCAGCAACACGATCAACCCGGCAGTGATCGAGGGAGGTCGTCATGCCGCCTTTATCGCCGATCGCTGCGCGCTCTGGATTACCGTTCATTTTTACCCCAATGAGTCTCACGAAGAGATCATCCAAGAGATCGAGGATCATGTAAACAAGGCGGCGGCAGCTGACCCGTGGCTTCGCGATCACCTGCCCGTCTACCGCTGGGGCGGCCGCTCGATGATCGAGGAAAGAGGAGAGATTTTCCCTTCCCTGGAGCTTGACCGCGACCACCCGGGACTTGCTTGCCTGCAAGTTGCCCATCAGGCGCAATTTCAGCAAAATCCGGTCGTGGACATGACCCCGACCGTGACAGACGCAGGCTGGTTTGCGCATGCCGGGATTCCCGCAGTGCTGTATGGACCGGGGGAGCTGTCACAGGCGCATACGGTCGATGAATCCGTAGATCCGCAGCAGCTCGTCAGCTTTGCGCAAACGATGGCCCGGTTTATCGCCACCTGGTGCAACCAGCCAAAACATGTGTAGGAGGAAACCAATATGACAGCCTTTCATCAGCGACTGATGGAGCGAGTAGGACCGGTCTGGGAGCGCACCCATCAGCATCCTTTTGTGACCGGGCTTGGGGATGGGACACTGCCCGTCGAGTCGTTTCGCTATTACATGAAGCAGGATTACCTTTACCTGATCGACTACGCGAAAATGTTCGCGCTCGCCAGCGTAAAGGCATACGACCTCGGGACGAGCGCCAAGTTCGCCGCTCTGCAGGAATCGACGTTGAACACGGAGATGTCGCTTCACCGCCAGTACGCGGAGCGCTTTGGCATCTCCCGCGAGGAATTGGAAGCGACCGAGCCTTCCTTTGTCCTCATCGCCTACACCAGCTACATGCTCAAGGTTGCCCAGCAAGGATCGCTGGCAGAGCTGGTTAGCGCACTTTTGCCTTGCACGTGGAGCTATTGGGAGATCGGCAAGAGGCTGGCCAAAGTGGAAGGTGCCCTGGAGCATGAGCTGTACGGAGAATGGGTACGCATGTACAGTTCGGATGAATTCGGCGAGCTTGCCAAGTGGCTGATCGAGATTATGGACCAGCTTGCAGAAGGAAAAAGCGAGCAGGAGCTGGCGCGGCTGGAAGAGCATTTCGTCGTCACGTCCCGCCTGGAATACTTGTTCTGGGATATGGCATACCGGAGGGAACTTTGGCCGTGCTAGAAAAAATCGCGTTCTCCCGCGTCCATTTTTCCTATGGCAGAAAGCCGATTCTGGCTGACTTCGACTTGCTAGTCGGGGCGGGAGAGTTCGTCAGTCTGGTCGGGCCCAGCGGCATCGGCAAGAGCACGCTGTTCCAGCTGCTGGCCGGTCTGTTGCAGCCCGGCTCCGGCGAGATTCGCCTGGACGGCAGCAGCACACAGCAGCGGTTGGGCCGGATCGGCTACATGCCGCAGCGCGATTCCCTCATGGCATGGCGTACGGTCGTGGAGAACGCTGCTCTGCCTCTGGAAATCCAGGGCGTACCTGCCCGGGAAGCACAGGAGCGGGCGCGTACCGAACTCCCGCGCTATGGCTTGGCGGAATGGGCGGACGCCTACCCTGCGCAGTTGTCCGGGGGGATGCGCCAGCGCGTTTCGTTCCTTCGCGCTGTCCTGCACGGAGCAGACACGATGCTGCTGGACGAGCCGTTCGGGGCATTGGACGGAATTACCCGGATGGAGATGCAGGAGTGGCTGCTTGCGATGTGGCAGCATACAAGGACGACCATGCTGATGATTACCCACGATATTGATGAAGCGATCCTGATGGCGGACCGGGTGATTTTGTTGACCGGAACACCGATCACGAGGCCGGTCGAACTGCCCGTATCGATCGTTCGGCCGCGCGCTGCGTCCAGTCGCAACCAGCCCGCGTTTTTGGAGCTGCGGGAACAGATCTGGGAGCTGTTGCGGCAGGCGATGCAGGAGCCGTCGCGAGAGGAGCGGCTGGTACGATGAGCAGCACTCGACGAAGCCTTTGGTTTGCCATCTCGCTTACCCTGTTTCTGATCGGCTGGGAAGCCGTGTGTCGCCTGTTTGCCATCCCGGCCTTTATTCTTCCTGCGCCGAGCTCGGTACTGCTCGCTTTATGGGAGTTGCGCCAGACATTGCTCGGACTTCATCTTTGGGCGACGCTAAAAGAAGTGTTGATCGGGCTTGCGCTGTCGATCGCATTTGCCGTCTTGCTGGCGTTTGCCATGCACATGAACAGGGCGGTCCAGCAACTCGTCTACCCGTATATCGTCATTTCCCAGACGATTCCGATTATTGCGCTGTCCCCTGTCTTTATTCTCTGGTTTGGCTACGACCTGTCGGGGAAAATCGCAGTGACGATCCTGTTTACCTTTTTCCCGATCGTCGTCTCCACCTATGACGGGCTGCGCGCTACCGATCCGGAAATGGTCAACCTGATGCGCACGATGGGGGCCAATCGCTGGCAAATCTTTTCCAAGCTGCAGCTTCCCAGCAGCCTGCCGCATTTTTTCAGCGGATTGAAGGTAGCGGCTACCTACAGTGTATCGGGGGCGACAATCGGCGAGTGGCTGGGAGCAAGCGAGGGTCTTGGCTATTTTGGCAGACGGGCATCAGGAAATTTTCAGGCCGATGCGCTGTTTGCCTCTGTACTACTGCTCTCGCTGCTCGGCATGCTGCTATTCTGGACCGTGGGCCGAATTGAGCGGCACTACAGTCCGGAATGGCGGGCAAAAAAACAAATTGCAAAGTTGCAAAAAAGGAGATCATCGAGTTGAAGACAAAACAGAAGAGCTGGAAAATCATTACCCTGGCAGCGGCACTTGCCACAGGCTTGACTGCATGTGCAAGCCCGGGCCAGGAAGCACCGCAGGCAGCTCCGCAAAGCGGAGACGAGAAGACCAAGCTGACGATCGCGCTTGACTGGTACCCAAACGCGGTCCATTCCTTCCTCTACGTCGCGGAGGAAAAAGGCTATTTTGCGGACGAAAACCTGGATGTACACATCCAGATGCCCTCTGACACCAACGATCCGTTGAAGCTCGCAGCTGCAGGGCAAGTCGACCTGGCTATCAGCTACCAGACCCAGGTCATCTCCGCACGCGCGGAAGACATTCCCGTCGTCGCGGTAGCTGCCCTGGTACGGCACCCGCTCAACGCGATTATGACGAGACAGGACAGCGGTCTTGATTCGCCGGAGAAGCTGGCAGGCAAAGTGATCGGCTATCCTTCCATCCCGTTCAACGAAGCGATCGTGCGCACTGCTGTCAAAGAAGCAGGTGGCGACGACTCGGGGCTGTCGTTTGTCGACATCGGCTTTGACATCGTTCCTGCTCTGACTGCCAAACAGGTAGATGCGGTCGTCGGCGGATACATCAACCATGAGCAATTGATTCTGGAGAAGCACGGGGTCGCCGTCCATGCCTTCCAGCCTGAATCTGTAGGCGTTCCGGACTACTACGAGCTGGTGCTGGTCACCAGCGACGCCAACGCAGAGGACAAAAAAGATGCGATCGCGGCATTTTTGCGCGCGACCAGCCAGGCGCAAGAGTACGTCAAGGCCCATAAAGAGGAAGCGCTCGACCTGCTTCTCGCCAAACAGGCGCAAGAGTTCCCGCTCGAAGAGGACATTGAGCAAAAAAGCCTGGATATTTTGATCCCGCTCATGGACGCCGGGGACCAACCGTTCGGACATCAGACCCTGGAGTCGTGGCAGACGATGATCGACTGGATGAAGGAGCGCGAATTAATCTCCAAACCGCTCCAGGCCGAAGAGATCATGCAGAATATCGCATACTGAAAAAATGATGGGTTTTCTTTCGCACATAAGCACTTTATAATAAGTATGTGAATGCTTGTGTGAGGAGATCATGCGATGGAAGATAATCAAAACAAGCGTGAAAACAAATGGGTATTGGTAGGTATGATCGGTTCCGTGCTCGCTTGTGCGGTCGCGATGGTCATTTTTATCTATCACTCGATCTGATGTATACACGCACATATCCATGTGAAAAAGGCTCTCCTGAAGTCGACCGACCTTCGGGAGCAGCCTTTTGCCATCTTCGTCACCGAATGTCTCTCAGCTTTTGTTCCGCTTGCCGGGGCGACAGATGGTGCAATTCGCGAAATCCGACCTCAAGGGTGACGGTGCGCCCTTCGACGATCGGGTAGACGCCTTGCCACAAGCCTGTAATGCTGTAGAAGTCCGTTCCTTTTACGTTTTGCAAAAACAGCAAATAGTCGCCTCCCGTCAAAGGGCCCGGATACGTTTGGTTGAGCGGACTTTCTCTGCCGGGCAGCGGATCGATGCCCGTGCTGATTAGCGTGACGGAAGAACCGATGCGTCCTTTGATGAGTGTGCGGATGTGAAAGGATTGGGTGTAATTGACGATCTTGCCTTCGCGGATCGTGCGTCCTGTAGGGTAGGAGCGGATCTGGCTGCCAATCGTGCCGATAGCGATCGCGTCCGAGCGCTGGATGAGTCCTCGCAGGCTGGCGGCAGAAGTCGAGTCAATCTGTACGCGAGCCGGGTCGGTAACGGCGTGGCCGGGGATGGCAAGCATCACTGTGACGATGCAGGAAAGCAGGAAGAGAACAGACAGAAAACGGCGTGTCTTCAACAGAGAATGCCTCCTAACTGCTGCGGGAAAACAGGGCTTTTGGCTTAGTATAAGCAAAGAAGGGTTCGTTAGTCGGACGCAATCAGATGTAAATTGTGTTATTATTTTGAATAGATAGAACTTGTGCATCCATGACCTTGCACATAAAAAGCAAAAACGAAGAACGACAATACACGGAGGAGGAGTATATGAACCCTAGTCTCAAACGCGCATGTACCTGGGTATTGAGCATGCTGCTCGTGTTTTCTCTGGCAGCAGCACCCACTTTTGCCCAAAGCCAGCCCGTCGCAGACCAGGCACTGGCCGCACAACTGGAAAGTTACTTGAGCACGCTGAAACAGGAAGCAGACAGCATCGGGCTGCACGCCGGGATTGCTGTATACGATTTGACCGCTGACACATACTTGTATCGGCACAACGAGAATCGGGGGTATATACCCGCATCCAACTTGAAACTGTTCACCACTGTTGCCGGATTCGAGCGGCTGGGACCCGACTATCGCTGGAAAACAGAGGTGTACGTCAACGGATCTGTCTCAGAGGGTGGTGTGCTCACGGGCGATCTCGTCCTGAAAGGGTACGGCGATCCGAGCTTGACCGCAGAGAAGCTGGCAGAGATCGCAGGCGCTCTCAAACAAAAAGGAATTACCCGCGTGACGGGCAAACTGCTCGTCGACGAGAGTTACTTTGATGCACAGCGGCTGGGACCGGCCTGGATGTGGGATGACGAGCCGTACGGATACAGCGCGCAGATCAGCGCCCTTGCTGTCAACA
The DNA here is from genome assembly GCF_044627595.2 of Brevibacillus sp. TJ4. Taxonomy (NCBI): domain Bacteria; kingdom Bacillati; phylum Bacillota; class Bacilli; order Caryophanales; family Paenibacillaceae; genus Brevibacillus; species Brevibacillus sp. TJ4. The sequence goes on from NZ_CP185865.1 coordinate 2,054,885, forward strand.
AAAATACGGTCAGCCTGTCCGTGTCTCCCGGGACTACCCCGACGGTAACCTTGCAGCCTGCTACTACATACCTGACGATCACCAACCGGCTGACGAGTGTGCCCGGAAGCAACCAGCGGAGCATAACGATCGAGCGGCCTCGCGGCAAGAATGAGATCATCCTGACGGGGCAGATGGGAGCCAATGCTGCCGTTTACAGGCAGGATGTGACGATGGAAGACCCGGCGCTGTATGTGGCCGATGTCTGGAAGCAGCAGTTGCAGGCGCAAGGAATCGCCCTGCATCCGCAGCTCCAGATCGAAAAGACGACCCTCAGCGGCGGAACACCGATCCATACCCACTATTCGCCCACGCTCGCTGAAATCAGCGTGCAATTGAATAAAGAAAGCGACAATTTTTACGCTGAGATGATGCTGAAAACGCTTGGCGCTACCCAGCGTGGTGAAGGCAGCTTTGCGGCTGGCAGCAGGGTCGTTGCAGAAGTGATGCAGCAGGCAGGCGTACCGGATGGCTACAAAATTGTCGACGGGTCTGGGCTCTCCCGTCTGAACTGGATTACAGCAGAGCAAATGGTGAAACTTCTCGCCTACGTACAGGAGCGGGAATACGCTGACGCTTTTGTCCGGACGCTTCCGATCGCGGGTGTGGACGGTACGCTGCGAAGCCGCCTCGTCGGAACTCCAGCAGCGCAGGTTGTGACCGCGAAGACAGGATCGATGGGCGGCGTAAACGGAGTCTCCGGCTACGTCACGGCGAAAAACGGGCACAAGCTCGCCTTTTCCATCCTGATCAACGGCATCTACAAATCCGCATACGCGCGAAACCTGCAGGATCATCTGATGCTCCAGCTCGCCGCTTACCCGGAAATCACGCCGCCGCAAGGGTACACGCCTGAGCAGGAAAAAACATACCGCTTGTCGGAACTGCTCGATCCGGTGATCGCCGAGGCGGAAGCAGCCCACTTGACGGTCGGGGCACTGGTCAGATCACTGGATGAAACAGGCGAGGAAGCCATCTGGTATGAGCGGGAAGCGGATCGGCTGTTTACCCCGGCAGCCAGTGTAAAACTTTTGACGAGCATCGCTGCCCTGCAAGAGCTCGGCCCGGATTTTACGTACAAAACGGAAGTGTACGCAGGAGCAGCCCTGCCAGCCAATGGCATGATGAACAGCAACCTGTTTATCAAAGGCTATGGCGACCCGACACTGCGCTTGCAGGATTCTTCTGAGGATCAGCAAGGAGCCTCGCTCGACAAAATCGTCACGTGGCTTGCCGACCGAGGGGTCAAACGGATTTCCGGCGATATCGTCCTCGACGAGAGCTACTTCGACCAGGAGCGGCTCGGACTGGGATGGACGTGGGACGACGAAAATGAAGCGTTTAACCCGAGGCTGGGCGCATTGTCCGTCAACAAGGGAACGGTCACGATCGCCTACAGACCGGGCGAAAATGCCGGAGAGCCGGTACAGGTCGACGTATATCCGCGTACTTCCATGGTCGAAGTGAGCAATACGGCTGTTACCGTGGGTGCCAACGAGAGAGAGACCATCACGATCGAGCGCGTGAGAGGAACCAATCAGTTCCGCATCAGCGGCAACCTGCCTGTATCCCGTGACGGAGGAGCCCGGGCGATCCCGGTGGAAGATCCGGCTCTGTACGTGGGAGCTGTGCTCAAGGACAAACTCGAGCAAGCCGGTATCTCTCTTTCCCCGAACAGCAAGGTAGTGACAGGCACGGTGCCGGCGAATGCCGTCAAGCTGACGGAGTTTGCGTCGCAGCCCCTCTCCGAGATCGTGTACGAGATGAACAAAAGCGGCGACAATTTCATCGCAGAACTGCTGATGAAAACGCTCGGTGCCGTGAAAAAAGGGAAAGGCACCAGTTCAGCCGGAGCGGAAGCGATCCTGGAGACAGTGCAAGCGCTCGGCGGACAGACCAACTTTGACCTGGTGGACGGTTCCGGTCTGACTCGTTACAACTGGATGTCTCCGCGCCATGTCGTCGCAGCGCTTGAAGGCATCAGCCAGCAAGCAGTATTCCCCGTCCTGGAAGAGTCCCTCGCTATCGCTGGTGTCGACGGTTCCCTGCGCAACCGCCTGGCCGGTACCGAAGCGGCAGGAAATCTGAAAGGAACCCTTGGTACGCTGACAGATGTAGACACACTCAGCGGCTATGTGACGACAGCTGGAGGAGAGAGGCTCGTGTTCTCCATCATGGTAAACGGCTATGCGGCAGATGCCAAAATACCGGATGATCTGTTGGAGGAAATCGCTGAAATTCTCGCTGCGTACGAATAGCGAAAAAAGGTGGGAGGATGTCCCTTGCGCACAGACTGCGCGCGAGGCGGCATCCTTTTTCGGTTTTTCTGGGTGGATGGCGGATGTCTGCAAGTGTCGGGCGCTCCCCCCTTTGACATATCTATATCCAGAATGCATCTGACATCGATACCGGAACGGACGGAGGACAGGATGGACGTAAAAGGCACGCGATATGATAGTACGAAGCTGGAACTGATTGCTGCTGCCGTGCTGGAGCGGGCAGGCGTTTCTCCCTCCCATGCGAAGACAGTCGCAGCATGTCTCGTGCATGCTGATCTGCGCGGGGTAGATTCGCACGGGCTATCGCGACTGCCGATTTACCTTGCACGGATAGAGACGGGGGCCGTATCTTGCCAGAAAACGCCGACGTTGATCCGCCAAAGCGGTGCGACCGCTTGCCTGGATGGAGCCAATCAGCTTGGTGCGGTAGCTGGTGAGGCTGCGCTGGAGCATGCCCTGGGGCTGGCTCGTGCATACGGAGTCGGAATCGTCGGGGTCTGCCATTCCAATCATTTTGGCGCTTGCTCGTATTACGCGCAAAAAGCGGTGGAACAAAAGATGATACTGCTGGTGCTGTCGAATGCACCGAAGTCGATTGCACCAGTCGGAGGGATACGTCCCTTTTTCGGCACGAATCCAATCGCGATCGGTATTCCCGCGGGTAGCGAGGCTCCTTTTTTGCTGGACATGGCGACGAGCGTGACAGCGAGAGGAAAAATCATGCTGGCCCATCAAAAAGGGGAGTCAATCCCCGCCGACTGGGCGATGGATGCACAGGGAGAGCCGACGACAGACCCGGCAGAGGCATTGCAGGGGACGCTGCTTCCGATCGGCGGGGCAAAAGGATACGGCTTGGCGATGTTTATCGACATTATGTCCGGCTTGCTGACGGGAGCGGCTGTCGGTGAACACGTCAAAGGCTTGTACGAGAGCCTGGATGAGCCGCAAAATGTCGGTCATCTGTTTGTCGCCATCGAAGTGGAGCGATTTATGCCGTACGAACAGTTCCAAGCCATGATGGATTCCTACATCCGCGAGGTGAAAGCAGTGCCGAGGCGAAAAGGGGTCGAGCAGATATGGATTCCCGGCGAGATCGAGTGGAATACCATGCAGCACTATCACAAATACGGGATTCCGCTGGCGCCGGGAATTGCCGCCGAGGTGGAAGCGGTATGTCGCCGTTACGGCATCGACTTCCAGGAAGCGGTGATCCGGGAAGCCGGAAGCTGAACTTTCTTGATGCCCAAGCATCATGGACATCTTTTTGCACATAGACTGGTTTCATCGATGGAAAGGAGTGCCAGTCAGATGCAAAGACATATGTGCAAAGGAAAAATTCATCGCGCTACCGTCACACAGGCCGAGCTTGATTACGTCGGCAGCATCACGATTGACGAGCTTCTGATGAAAGCAGCGGACATCATGCCGTACGAGATTGTCCAGGTGACGAGTCTGCGCAATGCCACGCGCTGGAAAACCTATGCCTTGCCAGCGGAGGCGGGGACAGGTAAGATTTGCTTGAATGGTCCTCCCGCTCATCTTTTCCAACCGGGTGATCTCGTCATCATTCTCAGCATGGGAATGTATGAGCAAGAAGAGGCCGAAAAACTCATCCCGCGTGTGGTGTTTGTCGATGAACAGAACCGGATCACCAAGGTAGAAGAGCACCATCTGATCCAGAATGGGGAGATGAACCCATAAAAGCGCCGAACGTCGGAAAGTGGAGCAAACACAAACATATGGTACTCGACCCGCTCTTGCAAGAGCACTTGCCTGAAACGCAACCCTTTACCCCGGAAAGACTATGGCACTACACGGAAAACTACCGACGTGTACTGCTCAAACCTACTGGCGGCGGTGGCGGAGCAGGCATTATCAAGGTGACAAAGCAAGGGAATGAGCGGTTTCAAATCCACGCGGGCAGCGTGCGCAGGATCGTCACGGGAAAAACGCGAACCGTGCAGGCCATTCGCGCACTGTTTCGACCGAAAATGTACCTGTTGCAACCTTACCTTTCCCTCGGAAGGATTGAGGGGAGGCCCTTTGACGTGCGTGTCATGGTGCAAAGAAAAAGCCGACATGATCCATGGGTAATCACAGGCTGGCTGGCCAAACTGGCGGGACCGGGGTTTATCGTCACCAACATTCGGCGAAGCAGGGGTAAAGTGCTGCCGCTGGAAACCGCGATACGCCGCTCGAACATTGCTGCGCCACCGGATCTTCTGGATGTGCTGTACAACATTTCCATGGCAGTCGCCCAATGTCTGGGCGAGGCGTATCCGACACTCCGGGAAATCGGCCTCGACATGGGGATCGACACGGAAGGCAAGCCGTGGATTATTGAGGCAAACTTTCGCCCCTCCCTGTCGCTGTTTCTGCAACTGCCCAATCGCGCCTATTACAGACGGATCAAGGCCATGCGTCTTCGCAAGGCAGGAGCCACCTAGCTTCCCGACTGTTCGGGCAGGTGGTTCCTCCCATCCTTTTCTTTCTGATACGCACACACGCTTCTTTCACACACGAACTGTTATACGAGAGGATGAAATCTGTGAAAATTGCCCCAGTTTCCGAAGCGGACCGCATTCGTCAGTTGGACATCATCCGCGGGTTCGCCTTGTTTGGCATTTTGCTGGTGAACATGCCGTCTTACTTGCATCCGGCATTGTTTACGACCGTGGCTGGCTTGCCCGTGGACCATACGCCGCTTGATGAATGGATTCGCTTGTTGTTTGACATGTTTGTCCAGACCAAGTTTTACACGATCTTTTCATTCCTGTTTGGAGTCGGCTTTTATGTGTTTATGAGCAGGGCGGAGCAAAAAGGCTTGCCGATGAACCAGTTGTTCTTGCGGCGGCTTATGGTGCTGCTGCTGATCGGAATGTTGCACATGTTCCTGCTCTGGTACGGAGACATTTTGCATACATACGCGATTGCCGGTTTTTTCCTGATGCTGTTTTACAAAAAGAAAAAAGCGACGGTGCATCGCTGGGCGTGGACGCTCTTGATCATCATGCAGACGTTGCTTGGACTTACCCTCTTGATCCCGGGAAGTCTGGCGGGTACCCGCTCGGCTCTCGCGCAACAGGCGATTGAGGTGTACAACAACGGGAGTTGGGGAGAGTGGATGCAATTCCGTTGGCTGCACGAGATTCCGTTTGTGATGGGAAATGAACTGTTCGCTTTGCTCTCTGTCATGCCGCTGTTGTTGTTTGGTTTCTCTGCTGCGCGAGAAGGGGTGTTTTCGCGGACGGCCGAGCACAGGGCAGCGATTTGGCGCGTCTGGCGCATTTCGCTGATTGCCAGCATTCCGCTCGTCGCGATGATCCCCCTGGTGAAATACGAAGTCGTCCGGTTTCCGGCAGCGCCGGAACTGGCGATCCAGGTGTTTGTCAACTGGAGCGGGCTTGCGCTGTGTGCGTTTTACATAACATCCCTGTTGCTGCTGTTGGCAAAGGAAAGCTGGCTCAACCGCTTGGCAGGCTTGGCCCTCGTCGGGAGGATGAGTCTCACCCAGTACCTGCTGCAAACGGTTCTCTTTGTCAGCATCACCAGACTCTTTTCGCTCTACGGCAGCGTCAGTCTGGTCTGGGGTGTGCTGAGCTGCATTGTCTTGTTTGGCTGTCAGGTCGCATTCAGTCGCTGGTGGCTGGAGCGCTACTCATACGGTCCGCTGGAATGGGTGTGGCGCTGCTGCACATACGCAGCAATCGTGCCGTTAAAAAGAGAATAGGAGCCGCCTTGTGGAAAGGGCAGCGAAGACGTCCGATGTGTTTCGGACGTCTTTTTTATTTCCCTCCTTGGGTGGCAAACCGAAAAGGAGGTTTTATGAGATGCGTCACAGCTCGTCTGTGGGCAGACAATGAGTACGACAGGCAGGTGTACCGCCAAAAACAATCGAGGGATTGACCAGACTGGATCGGACGAGTCAGCGGCATGCAGGATAAAAATTACCGATACAGGGCAAAATTTCCTTATTCTGAAATCCTGAAGGGAAAGTGAGGAAAGAGCCTGTGAGCCCCAATCCTCGTCTGTGGTGGAGAAGAACGACGCATAACATCGGTAAGGAAATTCAGCACCAACAGCCTGCATCAGGTCCTGTTACACCTTTATCCCCCGATTTAGCGGTAAATGAAGAGAAGCTGCGCACTATTTTTCGCAACTGTGCCGATGTTGTCTTCCGCGCTTTTTTGATTAACGGAACAGTGAACGCCCTGCTTATTTATATAGATGGGTTGACAGATGAAGCGGAGCTCGATCGCAACGTGCTGCACCCGTTAATGAGTATTGACCGGCCCGCCTCGGAACCTTCCTCTTCGATCAACGAGATGTTCGACAAGCGGGTGACAGTTTCCAAACGCGAAGAACTCTCTACTATCGAAGAGTGCGTCCATTCCGTGATGCAGGGGAACCAGATTTTATTGCGGGCACACGAGTCCAGGGCAATGTCTTTTGGCCTGTACAAGTTCGATAAACGCTCCATTGAAGATCCGATGGCCGAGGGAGCCGTCCGTGGCCCGCGTGAAGGGTTCATCGAGGTTCTCAACGTAAATACTTCCCTGATTCGGCGCATTATCAAGACTCCGAAGCTGAAAATGGAGCAGCTTACGATCGGCACATACACGAAGACATCCGTGCTGGTCGTCTATATCGAGGGCCTTGCCCATCAGGATTTGGTCACAGAGGCGAAAGCGCGGCTCTCGCGAATCGAGATTGACGGCGTACTGGAGAGCGGCTATCTGGAATCGTTTATCGAGGATAACCCGTCCTCGCCGTTTCCACAAATTTTGAGTACAGAGCGGCCGGACGTCGTGTGCAGCAGTTTGCTGGAGGGACGGATCGCGATTATGACGGAGGGAACGCCTTTTGTGCTGATCGCTCCGGTGACGCTCGTCTCATTTTTGCAAGCGAGCGAAGATTACTACCAGCGATCGGCCGTAATGACGTTGCTCCGCTGGTTGCGCTATCTGTTTGCCGCTTCGTCTGTCGTGCTGCCTTCGTTGTACATCGCTTTGATTACGTATCACCAGGAAATGGTGCCGACTTCGCTTTTGGTCAGCATGGCTACCTCGCGTGAATCGGTTCCGTTTCCGGCGCTGGTCGAGGCGCTCTTGATGGAAATTACATTCGAAGCATTGCGGGAAGCCGGGCTGCGCTTGCCCAAGCAGATCGGTCCGGCGGTGAGCATCGTCGGCGGTTTGGTCATTGGACAATCCGCTGTCCAGGCTGGCATCGTCTCGGCGCCAATGATTATTGTCGTATCGATTACCGGGATCGCCTCGTTTATGATTCCCCGCTATGTATTTGGCCTGGGGACGCGATTGCTGCGCTTTCCGATGATGCTGTTGGCGGGTACGCTCGGGCTGCTCGGCATCGTGCTGGGAATCATCGCGACGGTTGTTCATCTCTGCAGCCTGCGTTCTTTCGGGGTACCTTACTTGTCTCCGCTAGCTCCGCTGGGCTCATCGGAACTAAAAGATGTGCTGATCCGCAGCCATTGGTGGAATATGCGCACTCGCCCGTACCTGACTGGCAAACCGAACCTGTTCCGGGAAGCCCCTGACCTAAAACCGAGCCCGGACAAAGGTGGGGAGTCTCCATGAGATGGGGGATCATGCTGGGAAAGACGGTGGTTGTCGTACTGATCTTTTTGTTCGAATGGCCAAAAATCAAGTCACAGTCTAAAAAGGACAAGCGTGCATTTCTCACCCTGCTAGGTATCGGATGGGTGCTCTTTTTATTCGACCTGCCGAATATTCCAGGACCGACAACCTTGCTCGACACCATTTTCAAGCCAATTACCAGCATGATGAGATAACCGGGGAAGGGGAGGTGTGAGATGCTGGAAAAGGGAAGGATTTCTTCCTCGCAGTTGGGGGTGATGATGTTTCTGACCATGATCGCGACGGTTGTACTGACCGTTCCGAGTTTGACGGGGAAATACGCTGGCAATGACATGTGGCTCTCCCCGATCTGGGCATCGGGAACAGGGTTTCTCACCTTGTTCATCATGGTTGGCTTGCATCGCATCTTCCCCGGAATGAGCATCATTCAATATGTGGAGCAGATTACAGGTGTACTTATAGGGAAAGGGATCGGAATCCTCTATGTCTGTTTCCTGATCCATACGACAGGGATCGTCGTCAGGACCTATTCGGAATTTATCGTGAACGCTTTTTTGGATCGGACGCCGATTGTAGTCGTAACCGGCAGCATGCTGTTGTTGACAGGGTATGCGGTTATTTGTGGGCTGGAGACGATCTCGAGGTTGGCTCAATTTTTCCTGCCCTTGTTTTTGTTTCCCCTCTTGTTTTTTCCTTTGCTGGGCAAGGATATGGAATTTGGCAATATCTTCCCGATCTTAAATGATGGGCTGATTCCGTCGATCAAAGGAGCTATCGTGCCCCAGGCATGGTACAGTGAGATTTTTTTGGTCAATTTTCTGCTGCCTTTTCTCGCAGACCCGGACAAGGCTTTGCGCGCCTGTGTTTTTTCAATCATCGGGATGATCCTCGATCTGATCCTTTGCTGCTTGGTGGTTCTGTTTATTTTTGGTCGCCAGGTAACCGATCTGATCTATCCCGTCATGTATGCGTTTGGCTATATTCGCATCGCGGACTTTTTGGAGAACCTGGAATCGCTGGCGATGATGCTCTGGGTCGTAGGCGCATTTGTAAAGATTGCCGTCTTTCATTATGTCAGCATCCTGTCTATTAGCCAGTGGCTGCGCCTGTCTTCGTATCGCTCTGTCGTTTGGCCGATCACATTGTTTATCGGGCTGTGCAGCATGTGGGCGATACCTAACCAGCAGGAGCTGCTGTACTATACCGGCACTACTTTCCCGATCCTTAGTCTGATTGTCCATGTGTTGCTCCCGTCGCTGTTGTTCGGCCTTGCCTGGTTGCGGTTCAGGAGCAGGAAGGGAACGCCTGCTGCCGCTGGCCATCAGAACAGACGGTTCGGGAGAGAGGGGTGAGAACATGAGAAACGAAAGGATCTCTCAACAACAGTTCGCACAAATGGTCTATCCAACTATGGTTACAACTGCGATTCTGTTTGGTCCGCCAGTCATGGCCAGCTATGCAGGAAATGATTTGTGGCTTTCGCCGATTTGGGGAGGGATCGTCGGCTTACTCACCTTGTCTGTGATGTTATCGCTAAGCCGGTATTACCCCCGGCAGACGTTTGCCCAGTACATCCAGCAGATTATTGGCAGGATTCCGGGGAAAATACTGGGCCTTGTATACTTGCTCCTGCAGGTTCAACTCAATGGCTGGATTGTGCGGGATTACACCGATTTTATTTCGATGTTTCTCGTTCAAACGCCGTCAGTCGTGATCAGCTCTACGCTGATCTTTGTTTGTGCGATGGCAGTCTACGCAGGGTTGGAAGCGCTTGCCCGATCCGCCCAGTTTTTCTTTTTGCTTTGTGTCATTCCCCTCGTCATCACGATTATTCTCGTAATTAAAGATTTGCAGCCTGGCAATCTCATGCCGGTTTTGGCCAAAGGGGTTTTACCTTCGATCCAGGGGGCAGTTTATCCCGCAGCCTGGTTTAGCGAGATTTTTTTTCTGTTCACCTTTTTCCCTTTCCTCAAAAACAAAAAAAGTACAGGAAGCGTCGTGCGAAAAACTCTTGTCGCGGGCATCGTGACGATGATTGTCGTAAATGTCGTCACTTTGATGATTGTGGGCAACAACATCGCTAACTTGCTGTACCCGATGATTGACACGGCGAAGTACATCAGCATCGCAGATTTTCTTGAAAATCTGGAGTCTGGCATTATGGCGGTCTGGGTCATGGGGGTGTTTGTAAAATTGTCCGCCCTCTACTATGTGTTGGCTCTTTCTACAGCATCCGTGTTCGGACTGCATAGCCTGCGCACGGTCGTCGCACCGTTGGGGTTGCTGATCCTCGTGTTCAGTCAGTGGGGATTTCCCAATTTCGCAGCCATTTCCGAGATGAGGGTAGCGATTTGCTTTACTCTGCTCGTATTTACGCTCTTCATCCCGTTCTGCCTGTTGATGATTGCCCGTTTTCTCAGACAAAATCGCAGAAACGGGGTTAGTGCGCCATGAAGGGCAGGGCAGTCTGCACGTTTTTGCTTTGCGCTGCATTTTTATTGAACGGTTGCTGGGATCGCACCGAATTGAACGACTTGGCAATCGCGACGGCGATTGCCATCGATCAGGCAGGTGGGGACCGGATCAAACTAACGGCACAATTGCTGGTGACCAAAGGATTCAGTGGCGGGCAAGGGGAAGGTACGGGAGAGATCAAAACATCTACCATCATGCGCTCGAGCGAAGGGCTCAATCTCTCTGACGCGTTGTCCAGGCTGCAGACAAGAGTACCCCGCGAGATATTTTGGGGACATACGAGGGTGTACGTAATCGGGGAAGAGGTGGCAAAAAAAGGAATTTCTGGCCACATCGAATATTTGATTCGCCATCCAAAACCGAGGTTGCAAGGGGTTGTGTACATCTCCAGGGGGGAGGCCGCAGCCGCTCTTGCCATGCCGCATGAGCTCATCGAACGATCGACAGGCGAGACGTTGCGGGAGTTGATGAGCAGGAACTTTGAACTGGATACGACCCTTGTTGATGTGCGCAACATGCTGCGCTCCGAACGGACAGGGATGGTCATTCCGTATCTGGAGCCCGGCGAGTCATGGCGGCGGGAAGATCCCCGTAAAGAAAAGCCTTTTACGCGTGGTTTGGCGATTATGAAGAAGGACAAGATGATCGGCAGCTTGAGTGCAGAGGAATCCCGGGGGATCATTTGGTTATTGAACAAGATCGCGATTGCAACGATTACAGTCCAGCCTGAAGATGGTTCCGGATACATCTCGTACATGCCGATCCGGCATACTATACGTTTCCAGCCGGATATCCGAAAGGGCAAGACAGAGATGATCGTCCACATCGAAATGAACGGACAATTGAAAGAAAACACGACGTCCCTGGACCCTTCCAAGCGAGATGATGTCGCGGTCATGGAGAGAAAAATCAAGCAAGCAATCGAAAAGGATCTGCACCGAACCATGAACAAGCTGCAAAAACAATGGAAGCTGGACGTGGTCGGATTTGATGAAAGTTACTATGAAAAGGCGCCGGATACGTGGAAACAGCAGAAAGCGCAATGGAGCCAAATCTTTTCCCAGATGCAGGTTCGGTATCGGATAAAGGTGACGCTTGATCATCCTGGTTTAATCAAGCGAGCTGCTACGGGAAAGCCGGAGGATGTGAACAAGCCGTGAAAAGCTGGGCAGTCTATCGACCTTTGACTTTGCTTGTATGCTGCTGCCTGCTCCTCACAGGATGCTGGGATCGGGTGGAGGTCAATGATTTGGCGATCGTATCAGGTATGGCTATCGATCTGGATAAAAATCAGCAAATCACCGTGTCAGTTCAGGTATTGTCGCCCCGTTCCATGGGCGCGAGAGGAGGAAGCGGAGGAGGCAGTACGAAAGTGGCCTTTGTGCGTTCCGCAAAAGGGATCACGATTTCTGACGCTTTGTCGCAAATTCAAAAAAAGTTGTCACGTCAAATTTTTTTGGGTCATTGTTGGGTTTTCATCTTTGGTGAAAAAATGGCGGAGGCCGGCATAACCGACATGATCGATTTCTTTTCCCGGCACCCGGAGACGCGCAACCGCGCCCAGTTGTTTGTAAGCAAGGGAGAAGCGTTTCGCCTGCTGCAGTTGGTTCCCCCCCTGGAGAGACACGCGCCGGATGTTCTGCGGGATTTGGCCAAGCAAAATGTCGGACCATCCGTTACGCTGGTAGACGTGACGCAAATGATGCGGGGGGAAGCAAAAACCGTTATCATGCCTATGATGGCGATATTGCCGCTACAGGGGGATACGAAAAAAAACGAGACGGTTCCCTACTTTGTGGGCTCGGCTATCTTTGACCACGGAAAAATGGTAGGGCAACTGTCCAGCAAGATTACGCGCGGGGTAATGTGGCTGCGAAACGAGATATCGCGATCTACTGTGACGGTAAAAGTACAAGGCGTAAAGGGGTATATCTCGGTAGCGCCGATTCGGGAAAAAGCCGAATTGGAGCCGCGGATTGAAAACGGCAAATGGACTATGAAAATTAAAATTGAAGCGGTAGGGAACGTGCTGGAGAACGGGACCAATCTCGATTTGAGCAGTCGCAAATGGATCGCTGCGGTCCAGCGTGCTATGCGGGAGGAGGTTGAAAACAGAATCAAGATGTCACTGGAAGTGCTGCAAAAAAAAATGAATGTGGATGTCGTCGGTTTTGCCAGGAGGTTCAATCAGAAGTATCCGGATGAATTCGCCAAAGTCAAGGACAATTGGAAAGAAATGTTCCCGGAGATCGAACTCGATCTGGAGGTAAAATCGTTTATCCGCCGGGCAGGCATGACGGGTGAGCCTTCGGGCTTGCCGGAAACGGAAGTAGATGAATAACGGGTGGCCAGGCCGTATTTTCCCATGTGCGGCCTGGTTGACCATCACTGTGGGAAGCGGTAGTATGAGAAGGATGTTTTTAATTCATGCAATGTCCGAAAAATGGGAAAATACGGATGGTGAAAAATGAGCAGAAAAGAGCGTATCGCCGAGCTGGAGCTGGTACGAGCCTTCGGGTTTCTGGCGGTCGTCTACCAGCATGTGCTCGGTGTGTACATGCAGGCGCCAAACATCGACGAGCAGACTGCGGTTGCTTATGGAATGTTGTTCCATTTGTTGAAATTTGCCGTCCCTGCCTTTATTTTCATTACGGGTTTTGTCTTGTTTTACAACTACTACGAGAAGATTCCCTATCTTTCTTTTATGCAAAAAAGAGGGAAGGAAATTCTTTTGCCTTATTTGCTATGGTCGGCGATCTACTTTTTACTGGCTCCCCGTTTGGATGGCGAAAATAGCCTGATCTGGAATGTAGCAAAAATTGTGGGCACGGGAAGTGCATCGTATCATCTGTGGTTTGTCGTGATGATCTTCCAGTTTTACTTGTTCTATCCGCTCTGGCAGCGGCTGTTTCGCTTTTTGCGCAGGCACTCCGGCACAGTTGGCAAATTTGTCATCGTGGCAGGGCTTACAGCAGGCGGGTACGCGCTGTTGATGTGGTTTTCGGCGCGCTATATCCCCGCTCAAGGCTTCCGCTTTGACCAGGCCTGGCTGGATGCCTATCTGATCAAATACCGGGATCGCAACGCGCTCTACTACTTTTTCTACTTCCTGATGGGAGGGGTCGGCGCGATCAGCTTGCCGCTGTTTCGCGCGAAGGTGAAGCAGCACTGGCTATCGATCACAGGCTTGTTTCTGTTGCTGTACGCCTACATCGGGTACGAGCTGTTCCGGGATTCGGGCGATGGGCTGATCAATCTCAATGTCGCTACGTCTCTCAAGCCTTCGATGTTTGTGTATACGGTTTTTCAGCTTTTGCTCGTCTATCTCGTGGCTCTATTGCTTTCCGCAAGACCGAACCGCTTGACAGCATGGCTGACGGAATTCGGCAAACATTCGTTCGGGGCGTATCTCGTCCATGCGCTGGTGCTGACGTACGTGATGAAGGGCTTGCGTTCCGTGGAGCTGTTCCACACGGGAATCATGGGCAGCTTTGTTGCCTTTGTACTGTGTTCTCTCATTTCCTTTGGCGTCTCGTATGGCATTAGCAAAATACCGTTTGGCTATCTGCTGGTGGGGTCGGCGCCGAAGAAGCAGAAGAGAGCGATTCCTGTTGCCGACAATGTACGAAAAGAAGCGATGTAAATGAAACCGGGGCTATCCTGCGTCAGAAGACGTTTGGATAGCCCCGGATTGTTTTGCTGTCGTTTATTTCGCCTGTTCCAGATCCTTTACGCCGCTGTAGATCAAGGAGAACAGCTCATCAATATCGGATTCCTCGATGCAGGAGAAAGCGATGCGCAGATCGGTGTCGCCCAGTGCGATTGTACCGACGCCATACTTTTCCAAAAGATGTGAGCGCAAGGTGTCGGCATCGACGGTTTTCAGCTTCAGGCACATAAAGTAACCGGAGTTGAACGGATAGTAGCTCCAGGCGTCATCGTACTTTCCGCTGTCCAGAATCGCCTTCACGCGGTTGGCGCGTCGTTTCATAATCTCGAACTTTTCTGCTTTTTGCTGGGCAAACTCGTCAGAAGTAAGAGCATGCAGGACGAAGGTTTGCGATGGATGCGGTCCGCTGGAAATTGTCGAGCGGATGATCCCCAGTGTTTTTTGTTCCAGTGCGCCAAGCAAATCGGCAGAGCCGCCGCCGTACGTGATGAAGCCGACACGGAAGCCCCAGACGTACTCTTCCTTGGTAGCGCCGTCGACCTTGATCGGCAGAATACGGGGGTGCAGCTCGCTCAAGTTGGCGAACAGGGATTCTTTCAGTGAATCTTCAAAGAACAGACCAAAATAGGCGTCATCCGTCACTACGACAATATTGATGCCAGCTTCCGCACCTGCGAGGAGAGCTTCTACGATCTCTTTTCCTTCCTCTGCTCCAGGCGTGTAGCCGGTCGGGTTGTTGGGGAAGTTGAGCACGACGATCGCTTTTCCTTTGCCCTGTTGCGCCAAAATGGCCTCTTTCAGCCCGGCTGCGTTGAACGTCATTTTTTCGTTGTAAAGCGGATAGTAGACCATTTCTGCACCACGGCGAACCGAGAAGGTCAGCTCGTAGTTTTCCCAGTTTTTGTCGGGGACGATAACACTGTCCCCTTGATCGGCGAACAGATCAGCAACTACGCTCAACCCGTGGGTCAAAGCATTGGTGACAATCGGGTTGCCGAAGGATTTGGAAGCGAGACCTGGCTGTTCCTCGATCATTTTTTTGCGCCATGCGCTTCGCAGCTCAGGTTTTCCGGCTGGCGGCGCGTACTCGTACAAATCTTTCGGATTATAGGCAGAAAGCGTATCCTGGATGACCTTCAGGTGCATCGGCTGTCCGTCTTCCAACGCGATGCCGATCGTTGCGTTGTATTTTTTGGCTTTTGCCTTTGCTTCAGCGGATTGGCTGAGAATGCCTTCTTTGGGGAAGTAGATAAGTCTGCCGATATGCGACAGCATGTGGAACACGTGCGGATTTTCCCGCTGAATTGTTTGGTTCAGTTGTGAAGCCAGTGAATGCATGATAGCCTCCCTCTTTTGTTTTCCATCAGACAAATGGGTTTGTGAAAGTGAATGAGCGACTTCATTATCAGAAATCAAATGTTTACAGTCGCGTAATCCTGTACACAATCATTCTTACACGTTAAAGATAGCGTATCTATACGCATTTGTCATCCGGCGGCGAAGGATTTTTCTCGAATCGGGCACAGGTAGTATTCGTTCCTCGGTGCGGTATGTAAAAAAACCATGCTCCTGATGGAAGCATGGTTTTTGTCCCGTTCTTATCCAGCAAATGTTTGGACCCAGTAGCCATTTACATAGCCAACGCCGATTTTGGTGAAGGAACCATTCAAAATGTTCTGGCGGTGACCCGGGCTATTCATCCATTGTGTCATAACTTCTTCCGGGCTGCGTTGCCCCATGGCAATGTTTTCTCCTGCTGTTTGGTAGGAGATGCCAAATTGTTTCATCATGTCAAATGGAGAGCCGTACGTCGGGCTGGTGTGGCTGAAGTAGTTGTTTTGCGCCATGTCATTTGCCTTGGCAGTCGCCACTTTATTCAGCGCTTCATCCATTTGCAGCGGAGCCAGACCTGCTTTTGCACGTTCCTGGTTTACCAGGTCAGCGACTTGCTTGGTGAAGGAGGCTGCATCCCCTTGTTGTCCAGTAGCCGGTTGTGTCTGTGCTGGTGCCGGCTGGGTTTGAGCTGGTGCCGGAGCTGGAACAACTTGTTGTTGCTGCGGCGGTGCTGCCGGTTTTGGCTGAACCGGAACGTACTGGTTCATTTGCCCGCCATATTGAGGGAAGTAGTTTCCGTTCATCGTGTACGGAATCCACTGTTTGAAATTGCTATATTGTTTCAGGGAAGCAAATGGAGCTCCTGCTGTCATGTTCTTTGCCTGTGGCGGGCACCAGGATGCTGCCGATGCAGTGCCAGTCAAGCTGGTCAATCCCAATCCCAAGCCCATGACCATCGCGATGCTTATATTGCGAATGCGTTTCATGTTCATACTGTTATCGTCTCCTTTTTTTTGCCTACGAGGTTAGTTGTCGGATTCGGGTTGAGGAAACACCCCTACGCCAATGGCGATTCACCCCATGCGAAGCAAGTCCTTCGCAAAAAAAAAATCCCCCGCACTCTCCGTTCCCGGAAAGTTTCGGCTGGTTTGTTTGGCATGTACAAGAATAACAGACGATCGCATGGGAAAACTACCTGTAATTATTGGCAGCCTATGTAAAACTATCAGGAAGAAGGCAAAGAAAAGAGAGAGTATGGGGGGTGAGCATACTCTCTCTTTATCAATTACATGTCCGCACCGGTTACAAGCAGATGTCGATATCCAGAGGCGAGAATTGGCTGTTCAAGACAGTGTAGCCATTCAGAACGCCACCGCCGAGGGCGGTACGTCCGTAGGTCGTAATTTGTACGTTTTCGCTGCCGGGATCTTCTACAGTGAGTCGGATTTCATAGTGGTTTGCAGAGGGGACTGCTGCGTTGAACGTGACGCGCGTATTGCCAGGGACGACTTGAGTGACATCGACGAGAGTAGATACCGGATTGGTCTGCGTAACCGTGTTGCCCCAGTCCAGAACCTGCATGCGGATGACTACTTCCTCGAGGTTTTGGTTGACGACGTCGATGTGGGCATCGATCGTCACAGCCTGGTTGTTTTGCAAGAGACCACTGCTTCGCACAGTAGCATTTTCTTCACGGCGAGAACGCACGCGTCGTGTCCCTCTTTCAAGACTATTATTTTCGCGGTCTGTCATATGCTTCACTCCTTTCTTTTCTATCTGGCGGGACAATACTACTTTATTGATATTTCCATTTTTTTGTAACGGCTAACGGTGGAGGACGAGCAACCATTTCTTGAACAAACCCCTCATTTGTACGTTTTTTCTTGTTGGACAAGGCTTAGACGCAATTCCTGCTAGACTTGCATAAAGCCCCCCTCTTATGGAAAACATTCACACGACAGCATTTTTTACTACGAAAGGGAAGGGAAGAGAAATGGACGACAACAAGAACGGCACTGTGGAAGACAAAAACACCCTGACCAACCGACAGGGGCACCCGATTACCGATAACCAGAATTTGCGAACGGTGGGCAATCGTGGTCCGACGGTATTGGAAAACTACGATTTTCTCGAAAAAATCACACACTTTGACCGTGAAAGAATTCCAGAACGCGTCGTACATGCCAGAGGCGCGGGAGCCCACGGCTATTTCGAAGCGTACGGAAAAGCAGGGGATGAGCCGATCTCCAAATATACGCGGGCCAAGCTGTTCCAGGAAGCAGGCAAAAGAACCCCTGTATTCGTACGTTTTTCAACGGTTATTCACGGGATCCACTCCCCGGAAACACTGCGCGACCCACGCGGCTTTGCTGTCAAGTTTTATACGGAAGATGGAAACTGGGACCTCGTCGGAAACAATCTGAAAGTCTTTTTTATCCGCGATGCAATGAAATTTCCCGATCTGGTGCACGCCTTCAAACCGGACCCGGTCACCAACATCCAAAGCGTGGAGCGAATTTTTGACTTTATCAGCAACACGCCGGAAGCGACCAATATGATTACGTATCTCTTCTCTCCGTGGGGCATCCCTGCCAACTACCGGCAGATGCAAGGATCGGGCGTAAATACGTACAAATGGGTCAACGACAAGGGAGAGGCGGTCCTGGTCAAATACCACTTCGAGCCCTTGCAAGGAATCAAAAACTTGACGCAAGCAGAAGCGGATGAAATTCAGGCGAAAAACTTCAATCATGCCACGCAAGATTTGTACGAAGCGATTGAACGGGGCGAGTATCCGGAGTGGGAGATGTGCGTCCAGATTATGAGTGACGACGATCATCCCGAGCTTGATTTTGATCCGCTCGACCCGACGAAGATCTGGCCAGTGGATCAGTTCCCGTTTTTGCCGATCGGGAAAATGGTCCTGAACAAAAACCCGGAAAACTATTTCGCAGAAGTCGAACAGGCTGCATTCGGTACAGGGGTACTCGTCGACGGACTCGATTTCTCCGACGACAAGCTCTTGCAGGGCAGGACGTTTTCCTACTCCGACACACAGCGTTACCGCGTAGGCGCCAACTACCTACAGCTTCCCGTCAATGCGCCGAAAAAACATGTGGCAACCAATCTGGAAGGCGGACAAATGCTCTACAAGGTAGACCGCAAGCAACGGCATATCAACTACGAGCCGTCGACATTGGGCGGCCTGGATGAAGCGAACCAGCAGGCGAAGGATTACGAACCGTACGTCGAGGGCAAAGTCGTGCGGCAAAAAATCGATCGCACCAACGATTTCAAACAGCCTGGCGAGCGCTATCGGATGATGGAGGACTGGGAGAGAGAAGATCTGATCAGCAACCTGGTAGCGGCTCTCAGCCAGTGCGACAAGCGGATCGTAGACAAAATGGTTGAATACTTCACCAAGGCAGATGAGGATTACGGGCGTCGTGTGAGAGAAGGGGTCGAGAAGGCAGGAACGAGAGGCGGCACCAGCCGATTGAGCGGACCGATGGGCGAGCCCGACGCAGGCAAAGCCGTGAAGCAGGCGGAGCAACAAGGACACAAGGCAGACCCGTATTGATCGGTTGGGAAATAGGTAAAAGGAGCGGCTGCACAAAAGGAGCCGCTCCTTTCTATATTAACGAAGAAAGTTTCCAGCCTATTGCTTCGATCGGACTGCCACTCGTTCCAGGCGTGTTCCCAGACGGCTGAGCCATTCATTGGCGATCGTCCCGGCGGCTGCAGCCATTTGTTCCGCGGAAATGACTTCCGTGCCGTCCTGCCCGATGATCGTGCTGACATCTCCAGCCCGCGTCTCCGGAATCTCCGTCACATCGACCATCATCTGATCCATGCAGATCATACCGATGACCGGGGCGCGCTTGCCGTGGATCAGCACGGCTGCCTGCGAGCCTGACAAGCTGCGGGGAATTCCGTCTGCATAGCCGATTGCCAGCACTGCAATGCGTGTCGGACGCGTCGCCGTAAACGCCCGTCCATATCCAAGCGAATCACCTGGGGCAAGCTCTTTTACGGCGGCGACTCTGGCTTTCAACGAGAGGACGGGGCGAAGGTCGACGGAGCGCCTTGTCTGCTCATCCGGTCTGCTGAGCAAGCCGTACAAGGCGATGCCCATGCGCGCGAAATCAAAACTGCCTTCTGAATCGTTCAGCACGCCGTAGCTGCTGTGAACATGAACCTTCCCCGGCTCGAAGCCCATGCGCTTGATTTGCTCCACGCTCCACTGAAAACGCCTGATTTGTTCGTCTGTATATGCGCGATCGTCAGCCTGAAGGCTGTCCGACACCGCCAGATGGGTGTAGATGCCCTCTACCGACAGGTTCGGGGAGGAGTAGATGGCGCGGATGGCGGAAAGGTTGTCGTACGGTTCCCCGAGTCGCCGCATTCCCGTGTCGATTTTCACATGCACGCGAATCGTTTTGCCCAAACCGCTGATCGCATGGGCGTAGTCGGCATCGAGTACGGTCTGGATCAGCCGATGCCGGATCAGGCGAAAAATCTCGTCGGGATGCGTATAGCCGAGGACGAGGATGTCTCCTTTTATCCCCTGGCGACGCAATCGAATTCCTTCCGACAGGCTTGCCACGGCAAACGCGCGAACCCCCAATCGGTTCAACTCGTTTGCGATAATGGCGTCTCCATGGCCGTATGCGTTTGCTTTGACGACTGCCATGACCTCGCATGTACTCGGCAGAAGCTGTCTGATCGCGTGCAGATTGTGACCCAGATGATCGAGGTTGAGCTCAATCCAGGCGCGTCCGGTAGCAGTTCGTTCCGGTTTTTTCTTTCGCACGAAGAGCCGCACAAGCAGAACGGAGCAAAAGACAGAGAGTGCGACGACTGCCAAATAGTGAGCGAGGCTGTTTTCGATCAGCAGCCATTCAAGACCTGCGACTTTGGCGAAGCCCCTGACCAGGATGATGCAGAGCGGATGAAGGATGTAAACCGCCATCGCGATTGTGCGCCATTGCCGGTTGCTTGCGCCTTTGCAGGTGAGCAGCGCGTGAAACAGAAAAACCATGACAGGCACTAGCATCAGGTACATGCTGTCATGCCGCTGAAGATCGAGATGATGCAAGGTCAGACCTTCCGCGAGCAACAAGACCGAAGACAGCGCGAGCCCGGTGAGCGCCGTTTTTCGTTGCATCTGCTTCTTTTTTCCCGCGATCATTCCGCCGAGCAGCAGGTAGAGCGGGGCAAAGAACAAGCCGTTTCGCGTATAGTCAAAAAACTGGAACAATACAGCGTACAACCCTTGCAAGACCGGGAGTTGCTCGACAAGCCCGTAATAACTGTCGCCTAACAGCCCGATGACGTAAAGAAGTGCAGTGATGGCCAATGCTGTCTGCATCGTAAACGCTCGGAGCAGGATGTAGACGATCCATGCGCCGAGCATGACCGCCGGCAGGTACCAGAGATGGTAGAGAGTACCGTCGAACACAATATCTTTGAGCAAGGCAAGCGGCATGTCCGGTTCGGCAAAATACCCTTTGTACACGAGGACCGGGAGATACAACAGCATGGCGACGAGATACAGCTTGGTCGTCTTGAGGAGAAACTTGCGCAACGAGTCTCCGCCTGCCAGCATGCTCGTGACGAGGAAAAAGCCGGTCGCCATGAAGAAAAACGGGACTCCGACACGGGCGATGATCCGCGTCAAAATAAAATCGGCAGTCGGATCATAGGAGAGCAGTGGAGAGGTGTGATTGGCTACGATCAACACAGCAGCGAGCAAACGAAACCAATCGATCCCCCCGTACTGTCCTCGTTGCTTTAGGGAGTAGCTGTCCATACCGTTACCACCAGTCCGTCCCGATTGTTGCCGGAAATCTGCCACGTGCTGTCGTCGGGCAGATCAATCGTCGCCGTGTTGCCATCTGCTAGAGGAACGTAGTAGATACACGCCAATCCGTTATTCGTCTCGACGAAGAGGTGCTCGCCGTACCGGGTGTACGCTTTCACATAATCCGTATACTCCTCCAGGGTGAGCCCGCGCTCCTGGATGATCTGCGCATGGGGGACTCCGACATAGCGAAAATGCCACGGTTCCCAGCCGATGCCGGTAATTGCTTCCTTGCCTTCGGGATAGCGCTCGATAAATCCGTATGCGGCTGCCTGCTCCCGAAACGCCTGACAAATTCCCGTATACGGAAAGTCGGGACGGATAAAATCGATCTGAGGCCTGTTTTCCCCCAGATCGATCGCTAGCCCGGTCTGGTGTTCGCTG
Organism: Brevibacillus sp. TJ4; assembly: GCF_044627595.2. Taxonomy (NCBI): domain Bacteria; kingdom Bacillati; phylum Bacillota; class Bacilli; order Caryophanales; family Paenibacillaceae; genus Brevibacillus; species Brevibacillus sp. TJ4. The sequence goes on from NZ_CP185865.1 coordinate 2,076,551, forward strand.
CAATTGGGCAATGCCACATAAGTTTGCGTAAAAGCGAGACCGTTGTCGCGGATCGAGTCCGCGTAAATCTGCTGCTGCTCTTGCAGACTGCGGTATCCGCTGACGGCGACGATCTGCTGCTCGGATTGCAGGTGTGCAAACAGACGACAGAGCGCGGTCCTGGCCCGAATATTTAGCAAGACGGCTGGCTGCTGGCGCTCGTCCACTGCAACCAGCTCCTGTTCAAAGGAGACGTGCGGGTGTATCGGATGCTGCTTGTTGACCAAAATCAAATCTCCGCGGTAGATGGCATCTCGCTCACAGATGATCGTCTTCACGGTGTCACCGCCGTTCCGATCAGGTGATCGAGAATTTCCCCAAACGAAAGACCGATCCCTTTCATCATCGTCGGGAAGCGGCTGTGCGCAGTAAAGCCCGGTATCGTGTTGACTTCGTTGAACACGATGTCGCCAGCAGGTGTAAAAAAGAAGTCAACCCGTGCCAAGCCGCTACATTCCAAAGCGCGATAGACGGTAACGGCAGCGTCTTTGACGCGTTGCGCATCGGCTTTGCCGAGTCTGGCGGGCATATGAATCTTCGAACTTTGCAGCGTGTACTTTTCAGTGTAGTCAAAAAAGCCTCGGGACAACTCGACTTCATCCACTTCTCCGACGACGAGCGACTCCGTTCCCATGATCGCGCATCCCACCTCAAAACCGTCCACCGCTTGCTCGACGATCACTTTCTGGTCGTACTCAAAAGCGTTCAGGACTGCCTCGCGCAAAGCATCTTCCTGCATGACCTTGGTGATGCCAAACGAGGACCCGGCACGCGCAGGTTTGACAAACAGCGGGTAGGAGAGAGATGCCGCTTGCTGCATGTTCTCTTCAAAACGGGAATCGTTGCGGATGACAAAAGAGGCTGGAATCTGGATTCCCGCTGCTTCGACCAGCTTGTGCGCCATATCCTTGTCCATGCACAAAGCAGAAGCAAGCGTGGTGCAGCCAATGATCGGGATGCCGGCCAGTTCGAGCAATCCCTGAACGGTTCCATCCTCGCCGTTTTTGCCGTGCAAGAGGGGGAAGGCAGCGTCAAGGCGGATCGTCATTGTGCTTTTTTGTGAAAACGCAACGATTCCCCGTGTCTGCCTGTCCGGGGATATGACCGCACGGATGAGACCTGGGTCGGCGCTCCAGGAATCGTCTGCAATATTTGCCGGGCTTCCGTCATACAAAAACCATTCGCCGCTCCGGGTGATGCCGAGCGGGAAAAGCTCGTAGCGCTCCATATCGATATGCTGCATCACGGCAGCGGCGGATTGCAGGGAAACCTCGTATTCGCTGGAACATCCCCCGAACAACAGGGCGATTTTTTTCTTCGTCATTTTTTCGCTTCCTTTCAAGAGCAATCTGGCCTGTCTGTCACGGCCATTTTCAGTGTACCGGTTTCGGCCAAACTGTTTTTTAATTTGCTCTTAGTAAAGTCTTGCGAAACTCTTACAAATTTCTTAAGGCATTGCTTTGCCCGATTTTCCCGTAGATCTGCAAGGCGTCTGCGATATGCAAAGGCTCGGATTGGGGAGTGCCGGGGGCACCGGTCGTCACGAGAATGTACTCCTTGCCCGCGATGCTCGCCAGGCTCGCCAGACATAGTCCAGCTTGATCCGTATAGCCGGTTTTTCCTCCGAGAATGACCCCGTCCGGTACTTCCGCAGAGCTCATTTTGGCAAACATCGAACTGAAAAAGGTAATTCCCTCCGGCTGCCGCTTGCTCGGCGCAGTCGAATGCCGGACAGTGGTGAACACCTCGCGGAACAGATCGTTTTGCAAGGCGTACTGCAGCATAATAGCGAGGTCTTCGGGCGTGGAGTAATGGTCCGGGTCATGCAACCCGGTCGTGTTGGCAAAATGCGTTCCCTGCATGCCGAGCTGTTCTGCCTTGCGATTCATCAACTGGACAAAATCCGCTTCCGAACCGGCAGCGGCGATCGCCAAAGCGACACTGCACTCCGCGCCGGAAGGAAGCAGGGCGCCGTAGAGCAAATCGATGGCAGCCACTTCGTCGCCCGGCAAAAATCCGGCCATCGAGGCATTCTCTCGGGACAAGTCTGCGAATATGTCTGCGGGAAGCAATACGGATCGGCTAACGTCCGGAATATGTTCAATGGCGATGATCGCCGCCATGATTTTCGTCAAGGAAGCGGGGTATACCTTGTCTTTGCTGTTTACGTCCAGCAGCACCTCCTGATCGTCCAGGCTGACCAAAATCGCGCTGTGGCTGTACAAGCTGCCGACAGGGATGACCGACGGGCTGGCGGCATGCCGGGAGGGTCCAGGGATGGGGGAGAGATGCTCGTGGACCTGCTCCTCTACCCATAGCCGAATATGATGGCCCGCAACAAAGCATCCGGCGAGCAGGACAAGCAGCAGCCAGCAGACAAGCGCGATTCTTCCGTACCTGTTTGTTCGTCGTCTTCTTTTCATATAAAAAACACAACTCCTTTCCCTTCTATTGAAATACAGGAGAGAGAGCTGTGTTTTGATTTTCTCTTAGCAAAATCTTAAGATTTTCTTTCATTCTCGGATCGAGCGTGTGCAGGAAGGACGACAGTGAAAACAGTACGTTCGTCATTGCTGTCGGCACTGATGCTGCCGCCGTGCGCATGCACAATCTCTTTGGCGATCGCCAACCCCAACCCGGCGCCGCCTGTATTGGTAGAGCGGGCCGTATCGAGGCGGTAAAACTTTTCAAAGATGCTGTCGAGCTTTTCGGCAGGAATCGCTTTTCCCCGGTTGGCAAAAGTCGTGACGATCGAATCGTCCTGCCGTTTGGCCGCGATTTCAATGGTGCTGTTTTCGTAGCTGTAGGCGATCGCGTTTTTCAGGATGTTGTTGAATACTCTGGCTAGCTTGCCTGCGTCGGCGTAGACCGTCAACTCTTCTTCCGTATGCACCACCGCCTGCTTGTTCTGGGGAGCGAGCTGCGGGTAAAACTCATCGGCGAGCTGCATCAGCATGAGCGGCAGATTGATCATCTCTTTTTCCAACACAATCGCTTGCAGGTTAAACCGGGTGATTTCAAAAAATTCGTCGATCAGCTGCTCCAGTCGGTATGCTTTGTCCAGAGTGATGGCTACGTATTTTGCTTTTTGCTCTGGTGGCATGTCCGGCGCCTCGTCCAGCAGGCTGAGGTAGCCGATCACAGAGGTGAGCGGGGTTTTGATGTCGTGGGCGAGGTAGACGACCAGATCATTTTTGCGCTTCTCTGCCTCCAGAGCATCCCTGGCCCGCTTTTGCAGCGTCTGTTTCACGGCATTGAGCTTCTTCTCCATCGATTCCATCTCAGGGGAGAGTACGATCTCTTCCGGTGATTCTTCGACGAGACGGTCAAGGCCGCGGCTGATTTCCGCAAAATAACGGGTCATACGGGACAGCGCCAGATAGATCAGCAGCAACAGGACGGCAAAGTAGCCGATCGCCAAATACAGTTGTTTGTTCTGGCGGAAAAAGGCGTTGTACAAATTATAGGCGGTGTCCCAATCCATTCGCAAAACGCGCAGGCAAAAGGTGATAAAGCTGTCGGCAAAGGTCGATTGCAGGACGCCGTCTATCAAAAACCGCACCATCAGCCAGCCAATCAGCAGCGCGAGTACAGCAGTCACAATTACGGTTACGACGAGTTTTCTTTTCCATGCTCGGAAATCATGCTTCAATTTTGTACCCCACTCCCCATACCGTTTTAATGTACTTTGGCTTTTCCGCAGAGTCGTTCATTTTTTCCCGCAGGTGCCGAATATGGACCATCACCGTATTGTTGCTGCTGGTGTAGTATTTCTCGCCCCAGACCGCCTGGAACAATTCTTCCTGGGTAACGACCCGTCCGCGGTTCGCACACAAGTACCAGAGGATCGCAAACTGGGTAGGGGTGAGGGAAATGGGTTTTTCATTGAGGAGGCATTCCCGTGTGTCCTGATTCAACAGCAGGCCGGAAAAGGAAATCACATTCTCTTCCTTGTCTGCGCCGTACAGGTTGTATCGCGTAAAGCGCCGAAGCTGTGCTTTTACCCGGGCGACCAGTTCGAGCGGCCGGAATGGCTTGGTGATATAGTCGTCAGCCCCGAGTGTCAGGCCGGTGATTTTGTCGATCTCTTCGTCCTTGGCAGTCAGCATGATGACGGGAAAATGGTGGTGTTCACGAATTCGTTGACAAATGGAAAATCCGTCCATGTCGGGAAGCATGACATCCAGAAGAGCGAGGTCGAGTTTTACGCTGTCGATGCAGTGCAAAGCGTCTTCGCCGCTGTAGCACGTATATACCGTAAAGCCCTCATTTTTCAAATAAAGCTGCACCAGGTCCGCAATCTCTTTTTCGTCGTCCACTACCAGAATGGTTGCCTGCATATGGCTGTACCTTCCTTCCTATGCAAAAACGTCACCATCATTGTACAGGATGCCGGGAAAGAAGGTCTTGGTTTTTCATCAGGAAAATTCTTAACAGAATATTAATTTTTCGTTCACATCAAACCAGTATCAAGGGAATTACACTCAAAGCAGGAGTATGTCGAATAATGTAGAATATTACCAATATCTAAAATAATAGAAGTCGGTTGTACTCTCCGATTATAGGCGGAACTAGAGAAGGGGATGGCGTGAATGGATACCAATCCAGATCGTGGGTATAACCGGTATGACCCAACAGACAAACCGCGCAATGAGGGGACGGCGATTGCTCCGGATGGGGACGATCGACGTATTGCGCTGGAAGGTTACCCGGAGATTCGACTGCATTTGCAAATGATTCGTTTGACAGAGGAGGATTTGCGTCTCATCTCCTTGATGCAGCCGTTCATTGCTGACAATCAGGATCAACTGGCGGATTCTTTCTACGAATGTATCCTGCAAACAGACAACTTGCGCGAGATTTTCAGCAAACACGTAGATATGGGGCATCTGCGTGCAGCGTTGTGCGATCATATCGTCGCCATGTTCGCAGGACGAATTGACGAAAGCTATATTGAAAGACGATTCAGAATTGCCGTGTTTCACCAAAAAGTCGGCGTACCGCCGAAATGGTACATAACATTGTACCAAAATTTGCTCACGATCCTCCTGTCCTTTGTCCATGAGATCAGTGATCGCTTGTCCGATGTGGAACGAATGAGGCAGGCAATCACGAAGCTGATCAGTTTTGAGCAGCAGCTTGGACTGGAAGCGTATGAGCAGAGAAGTCAAAACGAAGAGAGAAAGGCAAAAGCGGTCATAGGTGCTGCACGATGAGTTGACAGGCTTGCCCAACCGCAGAATGTTTTCCCAGGAGCTCCAGCGGGCGATTGCGCGTAATGCTGCTGGGGACAAGCACATTGCCGTGCTGATGCTAGATATTGATCGCTTTATAATTATCAACGATGCAGTGGGACATACATACGGAGATTTGTTCTTGCAAGAAATGGCCAGGCGGCTGAAGCAGTGCAAAGACGGCTTGCAGATCACTCTCGCGCGCATGGGTGGAGACGAGTTTGCGGTCATTTATGAACATGACGGAGAATGGACGGACACAATCCAGCTGGCGGAGCGCATGCTCAACGTATTCGAAAAGCCCTACCATGCGCTTGGTACCGATTTTTACGTCACGGCCAGCATCGGCATCGCCATCTACCCTCAGCACGGGGAGGAGGCGGAGCAGTTGCTGAAAAATGCGGACAAAGCGATGTACGCGGTAAAAAAGAACGGAAAAAACGGCTATCGCTTCTTTGCCTTCGACCAGGATGAACAGCTTCTTTTGCGAATCGAGCTGGAAAGCGATCTGCGCAAGGCTGTCAAACGCAACGAACTGGTACTGCATTACCAGCCCCAGTTCGATACGGAAACGAATACATTAATCGGTGTGGAGGCGCTCGTCCGTTGGAATCATCCGACTCGTGGGCAGATACCGCCCGGGGTGTTTATCCCGATCGCGGAGGAGACCGGGTTGATCGATGAGATCGGGACGTGGACGCTGCGCGAGGCATGCCGCCAAATGAAAGAATGGCACATGTCCGGCGGGCCGCTCATTCCCGTGGCAGTGAACCTGTCCTCCGACCAGTTTCATCAGGCCAATCTCGTTGCCTACATTCGCCAAATCCTCAACGAAACTGGCCTGGACCCAGCGTACTTGCAGTTGGAAATTACGGAGAGCATCATGGCAGATGCCAAGGAATCGACGGATATTTTGCGGCAGCTGGAGAGGTTGGGAATCAAGATCAGCCTGGACGATTTCGGCACAGGGTACAGCTCGCTGTCCTACCTGCGGCAGTTCCCGATTCACAAACTCAAGATCGACCGTTCCTTTATCTCGGACATCACCGAAAACGAATGCGACCAGGCGATTGTCTCGACGATCATTGCGATGGCTCGCCAACTGAAGCTGGAAGTGATTGCCGAAGGGATCGAGACAAAAGGTCAACTCGACTTCCTGGTCAAAAACAGATGCAAGGAAATACAGGGCTTTTACTTTAGTCGGCCATTGCCTGCTGAAGAGGTTGCCCAAGCCTTTATTATGGGTAAATAAGCAAGGATGCATGGGGTTTCGACATTTTTGTAGATTTTTTAAAAATTATATGGCTAATTATGTTGAAAACAAACGAATAATGTTTTTGCGGGATGGATTTATCGGATCTTCTTTTTTATAATAAGTTATAAAGGGTTGTTGTGTTAGATAATCGACTTTTTTCCTGCAATCTATCCGACACTGGCACACCTTTGATTGGGCAAATGAGTAAACCGCTTTCAACTCCCCCTTGCTTTGATTACCACAACGATCTTATAACTGTCAGCAGTAAAGTAGAGCGGGGAACGTGAATACAGATAGACCCTTGAAAAATGTTGTGGACCCCCAGGGTTTGCTGTGGATAGGAGTTGTGTAATGCTAGATAATATAGTGGATATGCTTCACTACACAGTAGAGCTAATGAAGAATCTTGGCCCGTGGGGATTGTTCATCCACTCATTTATGGATGCAGTAATCTTTCCCATACCTGCGTTTGTGCTACAGGTGTCCCTTAGTATTCTGGACCCGGAAGCCGCGCTCTGGCTGGCGACGATCGGGTATATTGCCTGTATGCTCGGCACGCCATTCGGTTATATGATCGGCCAATTTGCGGGTAAAGCAGTGTTGAACAAGATTTTGAAAAAAGAGTGGATTGATGCGGCGACAAAGCTGTTTCAAAAAAATGGTGAAACTGCGATTTTGATTGGCTCGTTTACACCTATCCCTTTTAAAGTATTCACGATCTTGTCAGGTGCGCTGCGCTTTCCCCTCTGGAAGCTGATTGCGTACGCTGCGTTTGGCAGAGCGGTCAAGTTTTATGTAGTTGGGATCTTGTTCTACATGTATGGAAGAGCAGCCGCTGGCATGGCAAAAGACGTCTCCCTGTACGTGTTCCTCGGCGCGATTCCGCTGTTGGCCATCTATCTGTACTACAAGAAAAGAAAGGCAAAGAAGGCGGAGGCTTCGGAAGAAAACGAACAGGTGGATGCGGAAAGCAAGAATGAAAAAGAACAAGGCAACAGTTGATGTGAAACCGTTCCTGTGAAAAGAAGAGCGTTATTTCCAGTTTGACCAGACTGGAGATGACGCTCTTTTTTTGTCGTGGAGAGAAAAGACTTGACAAAGAAACAGGTCCACCTTTATTTTTGTATATAGCAATAAGTTTTGCGTTAGGGCAAAACTTTTGTGAATAAGCATAAGTCTTTGCCATCCGCATGAATGATGCGTGCATGCATGTTAAGGAGGAGAAACGAGTGGAGAGTATGTTTATGAGTCAAGTCTGGAAGAAATGGTGGACGGGCGTAATCGCACTGTCGTTGCTGTTGGCAGCTTGCAGTTCAGGTCCATCTGCGAGCGAGCAGCCAAACGATTCAGAAAACGCGGAAAAAATTCGCGTCGTGACGACGATTGCCCAAATTGCCGAGCCGATCAGCGTAATCGGTGGCGACAGGGTGGAAGTGGAGAGTCTGATGGGACCTGGGGTAGACCCGCATCTGTACAAAGCGACCCAGGGAGACATTCAAAAGCTGATGAATGGAAACATCGTCTTCTATAACGGCCTGCATCTCGAAGGCAACATGACCGAAATTTTCGAGCAAATCGGCAAGGACAGACCGGTGGCGGCTATCGCAGAGACGATTGCGAGCGAAAAACTGTTGACCGATGAGACCGGGCAATACGATCCGCACGTCTGGTTTGACATCGACTTGTGGATGGAAGCACTGAACGCGGCAACCGAAGAGCTGAAGAAAGTTTCCCCTGCGGATGCAGACTATTTCGAATCCAACAAGACAGCTTATTTTGCCGAGCTGCAAGCGCTGAAAGCAGAAGCTACCGAAAAGCTCGCGCAAATTCCCGCCGAACAGCGGGTGCTGATCACCGCGCATGATGCCTTTGGCTACTTTGGCCGCATGTTCGACATCGAAGTAGTCGGGCTCCAGGGTCTGAGCACGGAAGACGAGGTCGGGATCTCTGACATCCAGTCCACGGTCGATCTGTTGCTCGCGCATGACATCCCTGCGATCTTTGTCGAAAGCAGTGTCAATCAAAACTCCATTCAGGCTGTACTGGAAGGCGCAGCGAGCGCTGGCCTCGATGTGAAGCTGGGCGGAGAGCTGTTCTCCGACGCGATGGGAGACGCAGGAACAGAAGAGGGCACATACCTGGGCATGTATCGCCACAATGTAGAGACGATCTTCCAGGCGCTGAAGAATTGAGGCATAAGGAGTGAGGTCATGTGTCTGTACTGAAGGTAGAAGACTTGTTTGCAGCGTACCGCAAGACCAGGGTTCTGCACGACGTCAACTTTGAAGTGCAGCCCGGTACGCTGACCGGTATCGTCGGTCCGAACGGCGCAGGCAAGTCCACGCTGCTCAAGGTCATACTGGAGCTGCATCCAAAGCTGTCTGGCTCCGTGTCTTTTTTCGATACATCCTATGCAAAAGTAAAAACCAGGGTCGGCTATGTACCGCAGCGCGGCTCGGTCGACTGGGATTTTCCGACGAATGCGCTCGATGTCGTCACGATGGGCTTGTACGGGCAGGTTGGGTGGCTGAAGTGGCCCAACCGCCGCCACAAGGAAAAGGCGCTGGCAGCCTTGGAAAAAATGGGGATGGCTGCGTTTGCCGACAGGCAGATCAGCCAGCTCTCCGGCGGGCAGCAGCAGCGCGTCTTTCTCGCCCGGGCACTCGTCCAGGATGCGGATTTGTACGTAATGGACGAACCGCTCGCCGGTGTCGATGCGGCGACGGAACGGGCGATTATGACGACGCTCAAGGAGTTGAAATCGGCCGGGAAAACGGTAATGGTCGTCCACCACGACCTGCAAACCGTCGATGACTATTTTGACCACGTCCTGCTGCTCAACAAAACAGTCGTCGCCCACGGCAGGACGCAAGACGTCTTTACGAAAGAAAATGTATACCGTGCATACGGCGGAACGCTGCGCTGGATGAAGGAGGCGTAATCAATGAGCATACTGTTGTCGGCAAATGCGCAGTGGGTGTTGGCCAGCACGCTGATTTTGGGAATGGCATCCGGCACGATCGGATGTCTTGCCTATTGGAAGCGGCAAAGCCTGATGAGTGACGCTTTGTCCCACGCCGCACTGCCTGGCGTCGTGATTGCCTTTGCCCTGCTCGGGACCAAAAATTTGCCGGTGATGATCCTCGGTGCAGCCATTTCCGCCCTGTTCGGAGCGCTGTTGATCCAGATGATTCGCTCATCCAGCAGGATTAAGGAAGACACCGCGATGGGCATCATTCTCTCTGTCTTTTTTGGACTGGGGATCATGCTTTTGACTATTGTCAACCGCACCGGGACTGGCAACCAGAGCGGTCTGGACGGATTTATTTTCGGGCAGGCGGCATCGATGGTGCAAAAAGACGTGTATAAGATGATCTTCTTGGCGGCGGCCGTACTGCTTGTCGTGTTTATCGCCTTCAAGGAGTGGAAGCTGTTTTTGTTCGACCCCGATTTTGCCAAGGGGCTCGGGTTGTCCAACCGCTGGATGAACGGCATCTACCTGGCTGTGCTGGTGCTGGTGATCGTCGTCGGGATACAGGCTGTCGGCGTGATTTTGATGGCGGCGCTACTGATCATTCCGGCGGTAAGTGCCAGGTACTGGAGCAAATCATTTAAGGGAATGGTGGTGCTGTCGGCGCTGTTTGGCGGATTGTCAGGCGTGGTCGGAACGATGGTGAGTGCGATGGGCGCCGGTTGGCCGACAGGCCCGTTTATTGTCGTCGCTTCGTCATCGCTGTTTTTGTTCTCCCTCGTCTTCGGCACGGAAAAAGGGCTCTTGATCCAGAAACTGCAGTTGCGCGCCCAGCGGGAAAAACAGGTGTACACCCAAATTGAGACATCAGAGAGAGGAGGCGAGGTATGATGAGTTATACAGGATGGATTTTGCTGACCGCTTCGCTCGTCGGCTTGTCGTGCGGCCTGGTCGGCGTCTTTCTCATTTTGCGGCGGATGGCGATGATGGCCGATGCGATCAGCCACTCGGTGCTGCTTGGAATCGTCGTCGCCTTTCTCGTCACCCGGGAATTGAGCGGCATCCACATGCTCGTCGGGGCGATGATCGCGGGGATTGTGACCGCACTGCTCGTTCAGTGGTTTCACTCCCGCGGCGTGCAGCAGGACGCGGCGATTGGCGTCGTCTTTACGACCTTGTTTGCCATCGGGGTCATCCTCATCGCGACACAGGCGGGCAATGCCCATCTCGATGTGCAGCACGCATTGATGGGGGAGATTACGTTCGTTCCGTGGGAAACGATGACGGTTGCAGAGCTTGGCGAAATTCCCAAAGCCACCTTTACGCTCGCGGTCGTACTGGTGATTGTACTGGCGAGCATTTTGGCGTTTTACAAAGAGTGGAAAATCACATCGTTTGATCCGGGATTGGCAGCAAGCATCGGTATTCCTGTCGTCCTGATGCACTATCTGTTTATGGGGCTGGTCTCGATTACGACGGTCGCCTCATTCGACGCTGTCGGCGCGATCCTCGTCGTAGCCATGCTGATTACCCCGGCGGCATCCGCCTACCTGTGGACCGACAAGATGTCAGTCATGCTCGTGTTAAGCGGGGCCTTTGGCGTTCTCTCGGCAGTGGTCGGCTATTGCATCGCGGCCTGGCTCGATACGTCCATCTCCGGGGCGATGGCGTTTACGACAGGATTGGTATTCCTCGTCAGCTTCCTCGGCTCTCCACGACACGGACTGCTCGCCCGGATGGTGACGCATTAAGCGTTTGCACCGTCTGGGACGTGTAGTATACAATAATCTTATTTACGGATACTGTTACAAAGTGGAGAGAGATCCTGATGATCTATGAGGAGCAGCACGAGACATATGCACGATTGGCCACTACACTGTGCCCAATCGGTGAACCGCATCAGCAAAGACCAAAAATATACGAAACCCCGTTACACAATCTCTTCCTCGTCCGTATGAACATAGGCTGGCGCCGAGAGTCTTCGTGACCGTTTGCAAGGATTGTTCGGTCGCACCACCGCTGGAACGAGGAGAGAACATATGAAAGTATTCGAAGTCGTCGAAAACCTGTTTGCCCAATACGGGTATCTGGTCTTGCTGCTCGGCTTGCCCCTTGATTTTATCGCATCGCCGATCCCGCCCGGGAACAGCACGCTTACGTATACCGGCTACCTGTCTCACAAGGGCGTTTTGATGGCTGGCTATGCGCTGGCGCTCGCCTATGCCGGTTCGTGTATCGGTTTCACGGTTACGTACGTGATCGGGTACAAGATCGGCTACCCGCTGATTGAACGATATGGCAAATGGCTGATGCTCAAGCCAGAACATGTCCGAAAAACGCGCCGCTACTACAAACGGTTTGGCGAGAAGCTGTTGTTTATCGGCTTTTTTATTCCCGGACTGCGGCAGTTTATCGGCTATTTCTTGGGAATCATCCGGGTGCCGTTTCGCAAAATCGTGATCTATGCTTATCCGGGGATCGCCCTGTGGGTCCTCGCGTTTTTTGGCATCGGCTATTACTTCGCCGATGAATGGCAGCACATTTTCAATCTCGTGGAAGAATATTTGCTCGTGCTGGGTGTCATCTCTGCGGTTGTCCTGATCGTGTTTGTGGCGAGAAAAATCCGCAATCGCTACAAAAAATAGTGCGGGCATTCATCCAATAAAAACGTACAAGAGGCAATCCCTTGCACAAGATGGCGGGAATGTCTCTTTTTTATGCTCCCGTACGCCGCCGCAGTCAAAACCGGACCGCATACGATCAGGCAGGCTGGCACAACCTATTCATGCACATTGTGGAATCATTGCAGGGGAATCGCCGATCGATTCGGGCGATTGAGGGAGGAATGTTGCGATGGAAAAGGAACTGACGTACGGCGAAGATTACGGATTCATTCCTGCCACATCCGTCAATAGCGGCATGGGCATCGAGGTGGCTCCAGGTGTATACAGCTACACGATTCAAATCGTCAATATCGTACTGGTCGAGATGACGGGAACAAATGGCTTTGTCTTGATTGACGCCGGGATGCCGGGGTCTGCAAAGGAAATCGCCGACGCCGTGAGCGAGAGATTCGGCGCGGATCGACGTCCCGAGGCGATCTTGTTGACACACGGACATTTTGATCACGTCGGTGCGCTCATCGAACTGGTCCGCGAGTGGGATGTGCCGGTGTACGCGCATAAGGCAGAATTGCCGTATCTGACCGGCAAACAAAGCTATCCCGAGCCGGACCCGAGTGTCGAGGGAGGGCTGGTGGCCAAACTGTCCATGCTGTTTCCGAATGAGCCGGTGGATGTCGGAGATCGCGTGCAGGTACTTCCTGCTGACGGCAGCGTTCCATTTTTGCCGGACTTTCGCTGGATTCCTACACCTGGTCATACGCCGGGTCACGTATCGTTTTTTCGCGAAAAAGATCGCGTTCTGATCGCAGGCGATGCCTTTGTCACCGTGAAACAGGAATCATTGTACAGCGTCTTCACCCAGGAGCTGGAGCTGCACGGACCGCCGCGATACTTCACGACGGACTGGCAGGCAGCAGAGGATTCCGTCCGCAGGCTGGAAGCGCTGAAACCGGAGATAGCCGTGACAGGACACGGCATGCCGATAGCCGGCGATAGGCTGGCTCGTGACCTGAAACAGCTGGTGGATACGTTCGAACAGGTCGCCATTCCCGACTACGGCAGGTATGTAGACGATACGCCGCAGACGGGAGATCGGGTGTAAAAAACCTCTCAGCTTCGCGTTTTTCACGCGAGTTGAGAGGTTTTTTCTTCATTGTTTTAACAAAAACACGTTGCCATCCTCGTCCTGGAACTGCACAAAAGCACCCCACTGCATTTCCTCGGGCTCTCCCAAAAAGGAGACGCCGTTTGCTTTCATGCGTTCATATGTGCTTCTGATGTCATTGCACGAAAAGACGATAGACGCCTTCATGCTCTCCGCGCCCTTCATCATCGCTTTCGGGTAGATCACCAGGCGCGTCTGGGCACCTTTTGGAGCGGCCTCAAGCCAGTGGGCGTTCGGCCCCATCGGGTGATCGGCGACAACTTCGAAACCGACCTTTTCCGTCCAGAATGTTTTTGCCCTCTGTTGATCTTCGACATATACGGCGACAGTTGCTATTTGGGTAATCACATGTATCCCTCCGATGTTAGCTTGCCCTTGAGTATAGCATGCGGCATCCTTCTCCGCCAGATTCCAGGGAACCGCGATAAACGGGGGCGCACCTGGTACAGCGAATACAATGAAACAAACGGTACGATCTGAGGCAAGCTATCGGGAGGAAAGGAGATGATCGCGTGGAAACGGTCGATAAGCTGTGGGTTGCGCTCGAGGACGTGATCGACCCCGAAGTCGGCGTCAATATTGTCGATCTCGGGCTGGTCTACGATATTTCCCTGGATGAACAGCAGGCGGCGACGATTACGATGACATTGACGATCCCGCAATGCCCGCTTCGCGATGAAATCGTCAGCTCGGTAGAAGAGACGGCCAAAAGCGTTTCCGGTGTCAAGGAAGCGCATGTGAACCTCGTCTTTGACCCGCCCTGGAAGCCGGCGATGATGAATGATCGGGCGATTGAAGAAATCAGACGGCGAAGATCGCTCGTCTAATCAGTCAGGATGGCAAACCCCCGCCGGAGGAGCCGGAAAGTGAAATTGCGTTTTTCGGGAGGGGGTTTGCTGGTTGGTTGACGTGAAACCAAAAGGTGTTATATAATGATTCACATGAAACCATTTGGTTCTATATTTTGACTCGGGAAGGAGAATCGTCCATGGAAACGAATCGAGACAATCACATACAAGACATCGTGCATACGGCCGTACTGGAGGCTCCCATTCAAAAAGTTTGGGAAACAGTCTCTACAGCAGAAGGAATCGCCTCATGGTTCATGCCGAACGATTTTCAGCCTATCGTCGGACATGAATTTCACGTCCAGTCACCGTTTGGCCCCTCCCCGTGCAAGGTAGTGGAGATCGAGGCGCCGCATCGGCTTACGTTTACGTGGGACACGGATGGCTGGTACGTCACGTTTCTGCTCAAAGAAGTCGGGGAGAAGACAGAGTTTACCTTGATCCACGGGGGATGGAAGCAGCCTGACGCGGTCGTTCCGAAAGCCAAGGAGGATGCTGCTGTCATTCGCGAACGCATGAACCAAGGCTGGGATGCGATCGTCCACGAAAAACTTCGCAAAGCAGTGGAAGGGTAATGTCTGCTGTCCAAAAGCACGATGTGTTTCAGGCGATTGCCGACCCGACGCGCAGAGAGATTCTCCGGCTGCTTTCGGAAAAAGACTTGCCGATCTCCGAGATCACTTCCCATTTTCCGATGAGCCGCACGGCTGTCGCCAAGCACCTGAACATTCTGGCGGAAGCCAACCTTGTAAAGGGACAAAAGGTGGGAAGGGAGAAGCGTTTTCGGCTGCATCCAGAGCCATTGGCGGAATTGCAGGAATGGCTCGCATACTACGAGCAATTTTGGCGCAACAAGCTGTCGATGCTCAAGCATATCGTGGAAACGGATGCAAAAAAGGGCGATACATGAGCGATTGTCTCGTATGCGTTTGCAGTGAAAAGGCGACTGTCACCGGTGGCATACCGGATCGGCAGCGCTTTTTTTCGTCCGTGTTCCCGAGCATGGGCGAGAAAATGAGAGAATTTGGAGCGCCAATTTCGGATAATCCTGGATTTTCGTCCAATTTCCCCGCTATTTTTGGCAATTCACGCTTGAAAAGGCCGCCTGTTTTCCATACACTTTTTGTTAGCACTCATCTCTAATGAGTGCTAACAAACTGGTCGGGAGGCGAACGCCGATGTAGACGACAAGTGCAAAACCGGAATGTTCCAGTCTGGAAAAAGTGTACATCCGAACACGGAAAGAAGATTTTTACATCGAACGGTTTTACGGAACAAGGATGAGTTTACTCATTGTTGTTCACAAACAAATTGCGCAATACGTAGTTTGCTTCGCTAGGGACCACGTATTACGGAGTTTTTTTGGCCGATTGGCGTGAGATCCCTCGAATGAAAAAATACTTCTTTTTTTCTTTTGTAGGAGGGTGATTCGACGTGAATGCACTGCTGCTCGCAGGAGGACTGGGGACACGATTGCGGCCATTGACCGAACATTTGCCGAAACCGATGGCTCTGGTGGCCAATCGACCTTGGCTGGAGCATCTGATTGTGCATTTGAAACAGCAGGGGATTGCCGATTTTGTCATTGCCGTCAAGCACTACCCGGAAATCATCCAGAACCATTTTGGGACGGGTGAGAAATGGGGTGTGCGTATTCGCTACACATTCGAAAAAGCGCTGTTGGGGACCGCAGGAGCGATTAAAAACGCGGAGCCTTTTTTGGATGACCGGTTTCTCGTCGTCAACGCCGATATTGTCCATGAAGCCGAGATGATTCCACTGCTCGAATTTCACAACCAGCATGGCGGAGCCGTCACCATCGGCTTGACTACGGTAGACGATCCGTCGCATTACGGTGTCGTGGAGCTGGACAGCCAGGGGGAAATCCTGCGTTTCGTAGAAAAGCCTCGCCCGGGAGAAGCGCCGTCCAACCTGATCAACGCAGGCATCTACGTCATGGACAAGCGCGTACTGCGCCATATCCCCAAGCAACGGGAGGTTTCAATCGAACGCGAGACGTTTCCGCTGTTGATCGAACGCAGTGAAGGTGTCTTCGGGAAGACCATCTCCGGCTACTGGATGGATATGGGCACCAAGGAACGGTATCGCCAAATACACTGGGACTTGTTAAACCGCGCCTACCGATTGCCGCATCTCGGACATCAAAACGAAAACGGAATCTGGGTCGGACAGAACTGTGACATTGATTCCGGTGTTTTGTTTATTCCTCCCGTTCTCATCGGAGACAATGTGAAAATCGGCGAGCGTTCTGTCATCGGACCTTTCAGCGTGATTGGCAACGACTGCGTGATCGGAAAACAAGTCCGCTGCACGGAAACGATCATGTGGGACAGATGTTACGCGCATAGCGGGGTCGTTCTGAACAACTGCATTTTCGGATACGACCTGGAAATCGGCGCAAAACACATTTTGCACGAAGCCGTTATGAGTCGAGCGGAGGTGATGCAAGCATGACACGCGTTGCTTTTATGAGTACGTACGTACCGCAAAAATGCGGACTTGCCACGTATACCTTTCATCTCAGACAGGCCGTTCATGCTGCAAAGGGCTGGAAGGGTACGGACCCGGTCGTCGTCCTCACCCAGCAGCCGGACAAACCGGCAGAAGACCGGATCTTGTGGCCGCTGTACCGGCATGATCCGCATGAATACAAAAAAATGGCTACCAAAATCAACCAGTCGGATGTAGACGTCGTCTCGCTTCAGCACGAATTCGGCATTTTTGGCGGAGAAGCAGGCTCGCATATTCTGACCTTCCTCGACCATTTGAAAAAGCCGCTGGTGACCACGTTTCACACCGTCTTTGAGCGGCCCAAGCCTCCGTACATGGCGATTCAAAAACAAATTGCCGAGAAGAGCGACAAAATCATCGTGATGAACCGCAAAGCGATCCGCTATTTGCATGAAGCGTTTGGCATCCCTGCCGAAAAAATTTGCTATATCCCCCACGGCACACCAGAGCCGAACAAGGCCGGACGTGCTGAATGGCGCAAGCAGTGGAACTGGGAGCAGCGCAACGTATTGCTGACCTTTGGCCTGTTGAGCAGAGGAAAAGGACTGGAATCGCTGCTGGCAATTTTGCCGCAAGTCGTCGAAAAAGTCCCGAATGTGCTGTACGCCATCGTCGGACAGACCCATCCTGAAGTCAAAAAGCGGGAAGGAGAGCAGTACCGCGAAGAACTGCTAAAACAAATCGAAAAAAGCGGACTCGGCGACCACGTGGTGATGATCGACCGCTACATGGAAGAGTCGGAGCTGGTCAAGTGCATTACGGCATGTGACATTTACATCACGCCATATCCGGGTCTTGAACAGATTACGAGCGGCACGCTGGCGTACGCCGTCGGATTGGGGCGCCCGATTTTGACTACGCCGTACTCCTATGCCACCGATCTGCTGAGCGACTATCCGGAGCTGTTCCTCGACCCGGCAGAACCGTCCTCATGGGCACAGAAGATCATCTCGCTGCTCGCCGATGACAGCAAGCTGGCAGAGTGGGGACAAAAAATCGAGAACATCGGAAAAACGATGCATTGGCCGGAAATCGGAAAGCAGCATGCTGCCTTGTTTGCCGAGGTGGGAAATCGTGCGTACATCCAGGCCAGCCTTTAATCATATCCGGCTGCTGACGGACGATACCGGAATTGTCGAGCATGCGATGGGGCGCATCCCCCGCTGGCGCGAAGGCTACAGCACCGACGATCAGGCGAGGGCGCTGTGGATGTGTCTGGAATGGCTTGACCTCGTGGAGGAAGAGGAAAGCGAGTCGCTTTACGCATTGATCGATCGGTATCTGTCCTTTTTGCTCTGGGTGCAAAAAAACGACGGTCATTTCCACAACAATGTCGCCTTCAACCGGACGTGGGAGCCGGAATCTCCGTCCGATGACTGTCTGGGGCGCTGTTTGTGGGCGTGTTCGCTCGCACTGACCCAACTGCCGGACGATGATCGCCGGATTGCAGCTCAGACGATACTGCAAAAGGCGTTGCCCCAGGCTGTGAAAATGCGCTATCCCCGTGGCTGGGCTTACGCGATTGCTGCATGCAGTCTGCTCATCAGCCACAAGCAGCCGCTGGACGCCTCACATGTGCTGGAGCAGTTGACGCACAAGCTGCTTGCTGCCTACCGCTCCAACGCATCGGCGGGCTGGCACTGGTTCGAGCCCGTCGTCTCCTACAGCAACGGTTTGCTGCCATGGGGGCTGCTGAGTGCGTACGAAGTCATCGGGGACCAGGAGATTTTGGATGTGGCCAAGGAAAGCCTCGATTTTCTGATCGGTCTCTCCACGAGTGCAGTCGGCCACATCCGCCCGATCGGCAACAGAGGGTGGTGTACACCTGCGAGCAGGGCGCAGTGGGACCAACAGCCGGTCGATGTAATGAAGCTGCTGCTTGCTGCCAAAAAAGCATATGAATTGATCGGAGAACATGGATATGTACTGATTGTCCATAAATGCCACGACTGGTTTTACGGGGCGAATGACGCCGGCGTTCCGTTGGCCAGCCACGCGGAAGGAAGCTGCTTTGACGGGATCAGCGAGAAAGGTGTCAATCTGAATCAAGGAGCCGAATCGACCATCTGCTACCTGATTGCCGAAGCACTGTACCAAAAAATACAAAAAAACTGAGGTGAAGCATGTATGACAGCGATGCAGCAAAACGGGATTCCGCAGGCTGTATTTCGCGAGTATGACATTCGCGGCAAGGCGTACGAGCAAATCGATCCTGCATTTTGTTACTTGTTGGGAAAAGCGTTTGCCGAAAAGGTGAAGGCAGCAGGCGAACAGCGTGTTGTCGTGGGAAGAGACAACCGGAAATCATCGCCTGCATTTCATCGCGCATTGGTCGCAGGACTTCACGACTCTGATTGCCAGGTCGTCGACATCGGCGAAGTGACGACGCCGATGTTCTACTATGCCCTGGAGCACGAAACATGCTCGAGCGGCATTATGATCACCGCCAGCCACAATCCGGGTGACGAGAACGGCTTCAAGATCGCGATGGACTACACGACGATATACGGCGAGGCGATCCAGTCATTGCGCGAGGCGATGTGCAAGCTGGCAAAAGATCAGCAAATTCCGCAAACATACTCCTGGAATACGCACGCTCTCCAGCAAACAGATATGGAGACGCCGTACCTCGCCATGCTGAAGGAAAAAATCAGGCTCGGTCCACGGAAGCTGAAGGTCGTCGTCGATTGCGGAAACGGCACACCGTCCCCGTTTGCTCCGAAAGCATTGCGAAATTGGGGATGCGAGGTGGTAGAGCTGTACTGCGAATCCAACCCCGATTTTCCGCATCACCATCCCGACCCGGTCGAACCGGCGAACTTGCGCGATTTGATCCACCGGGTCATTGCCGAACGCGCCGATTTGGGGATTGCGTTTGACGGGGACGGCGACAGGCTTGGCGTCGTTGACGAAAAGGGGAACATTCTCTGGGGCGATCAGTTGATGATCCTGTTCTGGCGGGAAATCATGCCGCGCTATCCCGGCTGCCAGGCTCTGGTCGAGGTGAAATGCTCCCAGGCGCTTGTCGAAGAGATCGAGAAGCTGGGGGGCAAACCTGTCTTTCACCGAACCGGCCACTCGCATATCAAAGCGTCGATGCGCCGGCTGGACACGCCGTTTACCGGAGAAATGTCCGGACATCTGTTTTTCCGGGACGAGTATTTCGGATTTGACGATGCGCTGTACGCTGCCGGACGTCTGCTGCGAATATTGAGCAATACCGGCAAACAGCTTTCGGAATGCTTTGCAGACGTGCCGCGCTACTTTGCCACCCCGGAAACGCGCGTTCCATGCCAGGAAGCAGAAAAACCGAAAATTCTGGAGAAGGTAAAGGAACACTTTCGCGTCGCGTATTCGACCATCGAAGTCGACGGCGTACGGGTCCTGTTCCCCGACGGTTGGGGACTTATCCGCAGTTCCAATACACAGCCGATTTTGGTGTTGCGGGCGGAGGCGGATTCGGCAGACGGGTTGAAACGGATTCAGGCAGAGCTGGAACAAGCACTGCAAAAAGCCTCTTGCCACGTATCGATTGCATGGTAATGAAGATGTTCGGGAGTGATGCATATGCCTTTTTAT
Organism: Brevibacillus sp. TJ4; assembly: GCF_044627595.2. Taxonomy (NCBI): domain Bacteria; kingdom Bacillati; phylum Bacillota; class Bacilli; order Caryophanales; family Paenibacillaceae; genus Brevibacillus; species Brevibacillus sp. TJ4. The sequence goes on from NZ_CP185865.1 coordinate 2,096,798, forward strand.
CCGACAGCTTGCGAAGCGAACAAGTTGGATACCAAGTCATTTGCGGATTGCTATCCCGTCACTTTCAAACCGATCGTCCAGGAAAGGGTGTGGGGAGGTAGCCGGTTGAAGTCCTGGTACTCCCTCGACGATGTCCGGCCGATCGGTGAATACTGGCTGCTGTCAGCCCACCCGAGTGGCGTCAGTGTCGTGGATAGCGGTCCTTTTGCCGGTATGCGGCTCGATGAGCTTACCGCCCGCTACCCTGAAGACTACTTGGGGCGGTCGCCACAGGAGCGCTTTCCACTGCTGGTCAAATTGATCGAGGCGGCTGACGATCTGTCCGTCCAGGTCCATCCGGACGACAGCTACGCCCTCCAGGCAGAGAATGACTACGGAAAAACCGAAGCGTGGTATATTCTCGACCATGCTTCCCCAGGGGAAATCATCTACGGTCATCGCTTTGCCGACGCCGATCACTTCCGGCGCTCGCTCCAGCGAAAAAATGTACTGGAGTATCTGAATAGACGACCGATCGGCAGAGATGAACTGGTTTATGTGCCGGCGGGGACGTTGCACGCCATTCGAAAAGGGACGATTTTGCTGGAGATTCAGCAGACTTCGGATGTTACATACCGGGTGTACGACTGGGACCGCGTAGATGCGAAGGGAAGCAGCCGGCAATTGCATATCGATCAGGCTGCCGCTGTCATGTTCCGCACTGATCAGTCCGAGCAAACGATTTGGCAGCGGAAGACGCTCGCGTCCCGCAATGATGGCGTCCACGAACGACTGCTCTCCAGCCCGTTTTTTACGATCGAACGCCTGTCCATTCCGGACCATCGCCATTATGTGCTGCACAGCGGCCGACCGGGCAATCCCGATGTCCTGATTGTTCTCGAGGGAGAGGGGTGGCTTGAATACGGGCAGCCACAACAGCATATTTCTTACAAAAAAGGCGATCTTTTGCTGATTCCCGCTTCCATCCCGTCCTATCGCGTCCATGCCGACCGACGGGCAAAAATCATTCGTACCTATTATTAGCGGGAAGAAGCGGACAAAGAGGTGATTTGTTTCCCATGAACGTATATCGCTATCCCGAAAATCCGGTCATATCCCCAAAAGACATCCCTCCGTATTTGCAGGGCTATGAAGTCATCGGGGTATTCAATGCCGGGGTGATTCGCCATGGCGAGGAAATTATTTTGCTGCTGCGGGTGGCAGAGCGGCCGATCAACCATGACCCGAAGGTAGGCTTGAGTCCGTACTACGATGTGGAAAGCAGCAGCATGGGCGTCCACAAGTTGAAAAAAGGCGTTCCGGGCTACAATTTTTCCGACTCCCGCGGCATCGGTACGCCGGACGGTTCCCTGCTAACATCGATTTCGTATTTGCGCATCGGGCGAAGCCGGGACGGCATCCACTTTGCCATCGACGACCGACCTGCGCTGTTTCCGGAAAACCAGTACGAAATCTACGGCATTGAAGATTGCCGGATTACGCAAATCGACGATACGTACTACATCAACTATTCGGCAGTCTCCAATCTGGGCATTACGACGTGCCTCGCCTCTACCAAAGACTTCTCCTACATTCAGCGCGAGGGCGTGATTTTTCACCCTGACAGCAAAAATATCGCGATTTTTCCGCAAAAAATCAACGGCAAATACTACGCCCTGCATCGTCCGTCCAGCTCCAGCTTCGGGAAGCCGTGCATGTGGATCGCGGAATCGCCCGACCTGCTTTGCTGGGGCAACCATCGCTACCTGATGGGCTGCCGGGAGGGAGAGTGGGACGAAGCGCGAATCGGAGCGAGCTGTGTCCCGATCAAGCTGGAAGAGGGATGGCTGGAGATTTACCACGGGGCGGACCGCAACAACGAATACTGCCTGGGAGCGGTGCTGCTCGATGCCGAGCAGCCGTGGCGCGTCATCGCTCGCAGTCGGCTGCCGCTGTTGAAGCCGGAAACGCCGTATGAAAAAGAAGGTTTTTTCGGCAACGTCGTGTTTAGCTGCGGGGCGCTGTACGAAAATCAACGGGTGAAGATTTACTACGGTGCAGCGGATACGTCTACGTGCTACGCGGAAATCGAGATGACAGACATACTCAATGGGATGAAAGAGGTAGGATGACAGGTGCGCGAAGCATCTCTTTCCACGCGAAAGAGATGTTTTTTTGTGCAGGATCATCGTCCACTGTTTTACTGACCCGGGCAATTTCCATGCAATCTTATCACGGAAAAGGTTTTTCTTTCGCTTCGTCTCCCTTATACTGATTCCGATGAGCTTGTTAGCTGCAAAAGCATAGGAGGAACACGATGGCGGTCTGGAAGTTGCGCTTGTTTAACTTTAGTTATTTTTCATTATTTTCCTTGTTTCTTTCGTTTTTGCCGGTCTATCTCACCTCGATCCAGGTTTCCGAGTCGCAAATCGGATTGATCCTGGGCGTGGGGGGAGTCATCGGGGTGTTCTCCCAGCCTTTCTGGGGAGTGGTCAGTGACAAGAAAAAGACGATCAAAAAAGTGTTGCTGGCGATACTGGCCATTTCCATCGCCGGCGGCTTTGTGCTGTTTCAAACAGTGAATCTGATCCTGCTGTTCGTACTCGTCGCCTGCATGTATTTTTTCTTCATGCCGACAGATTCGCTGGTGGAAAGTCTGAACTACCAGTCGGCGCAGCGCTTTCAGACGCCCTACGGCTCCATACGCATGTACGGCGCGATGGGATACGCTACGGCGTCAATGATTATCGGTGTGGTCGCGGGTCATTTTGGCGTCGGCAGCATGGCATATCTGTTTGTCGGCTACGGCATCGTCGCCTTTTTGGCAGGACTGCGCATGGAAGACGTGGAGGCGGTAAACAAGCCGCTGCAGCTTCATTCGCTGAGGCAGTTTTTTTCGGAAAAGAGCAATCTCGTCTTCTTTCTTCTTATTTTATTGCTGGCGATTCCGCACCGGATCAACGATACCTATATTGGCATCTACATCGAACGCGCCGGCGGAAGCCTGCAATACGTCGGCTACGCCTGGTTTGTGATGACGCTTGCCGAGGTGGCGTTCTTCGCGATCGTGCATCGCTTCCTCAAACCGGGCAAGGAGCTTGCAATTATCTCCGTAGCGGGAGTGATATACGCCCTGCGCTTTTTTCTCACAGCGATAACCGACAGTCCGCTCGTACTCGTGCTTCTTCAACTGCTTCAGGGCTGCACGTTCGTGCTGCTGTACACAGCGGCGATTCAATATCTCTATACGATCGTGCCGCCAGAGTGGAAGGCGACCGGGCAGACAATCCTCGCTGTACTCTTTTTTGGCATCTCCGGTATCGTCGCTTCGATCGCAGGCGGGTTCATTTTCGAGCAGTGGGGAGGTAGCAGCCTGTACCAGCTTATGGCTGTGATCTCGCTTGTAGTGGTCGCTTTTTGCTTCATCATGCGAAAAAAACAGGTGTCAGCGCAGTAAGGCATGCTGGTTGAAACCGAATCACGACCATATTCGTAGCAGGAGGGGTAGGAATTGATGAAGGAGTCAAAAGTCCAGGAAAAAGTCCAGAGCAGATGGAAGCAGTTGCTCGAGGTATGGGGAGTATCGACCAGGCTCGGATTGACGTCGTTTGGCGGTCCGATCGCGCATCTTGGCTATTTTCACGACGAGTACATCCGGCGCAGAAAGTGGCTGGACGAACGCAGCTATGCCGATCTCGTCGCGCTTTGCCAGTTTCTTCCCGGTCCGGCGAGCAGCCAGGTGGGAATCGGCATCGGCGTGATGCGCGCCGGACTACTGGGCGGAGTCGTCGCATGGCTGGGCTTCACGCTTCCTTCTGTCCTTGCCCTCGTGCTGTTTGCGTTTTTGCTCCAGGGATTGAACGTGCAGGAGGCAGGATGGATTCACGGCTTGAAGCTGGTCGCAGTCGCCATCGTCGCCCACGCGATACTCGGCATGGGGCAGAAGCTGGCTACGGGAAAAAGCAGGGCCACGATCGCGATTTTGGCGGCCGTGATGACACTGATGTGGCAGTCGGCATGGACACAAGTGGCGATCATTCTCGCAGCGGGGATCGTGGGCACCTACCTGTTCCGCGAGAAAGACAGCCGGGAAACGGAAGTCTCAAGCCCGATCATTCCAATCGGACGTTCGGTCGCTGTTGCCTGTCTGGTGCTGTTTTTCGCGCTTTTGTTTGCTTTGCCGCTATTGCGTCAATTCTCTGCTGCTCCGTGGCTCGCCATGTTCGACAGCTTTTACCGGGCTGGCTCGCTCGTCTTTGGCGGAGGGCATGTCGTGCTGCCGATGCTGGAAAAGGAAATCGTTCCGACAGGCTGGCTCGGCCGTGAAGATTTTCTCGCCGGGTACGGTGCTGCCCAAGCCGTTCCAGGTCCATTGTTCACCTTCGCTTCGTATTTGGGGGCTGTCATGGGCGGATGGACAGGGGCAATCCTCGCGACGATTGCGATTTTTTTGCCGGGATTCCTGTTGGTGATCGGGGCGCTGCCTTTTTGGGATTTTCTGCGCACCCGCCCAGGTATCCAAGGCGCGCTCGCCGGAGTGAATGCGGCGGTCGTCGGCATATTGCTGGCTGCCTTGTACGACCCGATTTGGACTAGCACCGTACTTGACGCCCGTGATTTTGCGCTCGCCGGTATCCTGTTTGTCATGCTCGCGTTCTGGAAGGCTCCGCCGTGGGTCGTCGTAGTGGCAGGGGCGGTCGGGGGAATCGTGATCGGCTTGTAGGCAGGTCTTTTTCTTTGCAGAAAGGAGTCGGTGGATACTGGAACAAAAGACAAACCCCGCGCTCAAACCGGGAGAGGAGCTTAACGGCCTGGGCATTTTGCTTCTGCTGACGGGATTTCTCTGCATCCTGTTTTTGCTCTATCTGCTCCTCATCGGCTGGATCAAACCGGTCGAGCATGCGAGAGCGTATTACAGTGTAGCGTTCACGCTGACATCCGTCGTCCTGATTGGCTGTGGCGGCTATTTGAGCGTGCAGTTCGTAAAAAATCCGGCGCAAGACCCGGGGGACAAAAAGGCGCGAAAGCAGTTTCTCATCCACGTGTTGACGGCAAACGGGATTACGCTGTTTTTCGTCTCGCTGCTGTTGGCGCTCGTGCAAAGTGTGACATTTGGTTACAGTCTGAGCGAAGGAGCGGTGCCGCTGCTCGATCTTACCGCAGTGGTGGGAGCGGGTCTGGTCGGCATCGCGATCTTGTGCGATGTCATCGCCAAGCGGGACATTGATGATGACGCAGGTGCTACACTCGTAACCTTTGCTTTCATGGTCGCGATCTTGTATGTCATGCTGCTGGCGATCGGTTTGATTCACCCGAGCGAGTATGCACGGGAGCAGTATGAGAGGATGTTTGTCGGACTGGTTTCCGTCATGGCTGTCCTTGCGATTCTCGTCGGACTGTTTGTCCCTGCGAGCATTTACAAGGACGACCGGAAAGGGGCTACCAGCATCCTCTACTACGGGTTGATCGTCAAGACTGGGTCCCTGGCCTTGCTCGCTTGTACGCTGCTGATCGCTCTGATTCAGTACGTCACATTCAGCTATGGATGGAGTGAAGGCATTTTTCCGTTTTTGGATAGTGCGGCGATCGTGTGTTTGCTCATTCCGCTGTTGAGCCATGTCGTGCTGGTCGCGTTTTCCATGTTTACCAAAGGCTACAGGGAAAAGGTCACTCCTCTGAAGATTGCCGGGGCTGTCGCCTACGTTTTGCTCGTCATTGCGGTAATCATGCTGCGAGCGTGGTATTCGTAGGCGACAAGCAGTTGCCATCATCACAGAATTGCGATTATTTGTGAAGGTAAGCGAGCAGTTCCCGCAAATGCTGAATGTACGCAGCGGGGACTACTTCATGGAAGTGCATGTCCTGCTGTTTTGCCCGATAGGCGATGAAAGGCACGCCGCCATCCTGTGCTGCTTTTCCGTCAATCCAGGAATCACCCACCATCACCCAGCGGTCAGCCGGGATCTGTACATAACGATCGAGGATGTAATGAATACCCGAAGGCGACGGCTTGAGCATGTCCATCTGTTCTCTGCCGACGATCAGATCGAAGTGGTGGATGATTCCTGTTTCCTCCAACGCTTTCAAGGCGGCAATGCGAGCATTGTTCGTCAGGATGACCAGCGTATAGTGCTGTTGCAGCGTCTCCAGCACTTCTGCCGCCCCTTCCTCCAGCGTCGCACCATCCATCCCCGCGGATTCATAGGCGACGACAACATCCCACATCGCCGTTTCTGCCTCGGAATGAAAACGATCTGACGTCCGGCCAAGCTCAATCAACTGGGAAGCAGTGTATGCCGCATAGTCAAAGCCCGGATCGACCAGTTCAGACTGGACGAGCAATTCGAAGATAGCTTTTTTCATCTCCGCAAAGTCAATGCTCGACTGCAACAGCGTGTTATCCATGTCAAAAATGATGCCTTTCTTTTTGGCAGCGTTGCTGTACATAAAATCTTCCTCTCTTTCGGTTCGGCTTCACTCCGACTATCGTACCATACCAGGCAAGCGGGGCTTCTGGCGAATTGAAGCAGAAAAAGGGTGCCAACGATACGGGGAAAGGGCATAATAAAGATAGGGAAGCAAACACTAGGATTCATCCATACATACGTAAAGAAAAGGTGATCCGATTGACATCGCAAAAAGCGAACGATACAGGCTGGAAGTTTGACAATAGCTACGCCAGACTGCCGAATCTGCTGTTTTCCAGCACCCGTCCAACCTCCGTGCGCGAACCGGAATTGATTATACTGAACATGTCGCTGGCGGCATCTCTGGGCTTGGAGGCTCAAGCGCTGCAAAGCAAAGAAGGAGTAGACGTACTGGCCGGAAACCGGATTCCCGAAGGCGCGTCTCCGCTCGCCCAGGCATACGCCGGTCATCAGTTTGGGCATTTTACGATGCTGGGTGACGGGCGCGCGATCCTGTTGGGCGAGCAAATCACGCCACAAGGCGAGCGTTTTGACATTCAGCTCAAAGGATCGGGCAGAACCCCTTACTCGCGTGGCGGAGACGGTCGTGCCGCGCTAGGACCGATGCTGCGTGAGTATATCATCAGCGAAGCGATGCATGCACTCGGGATTCCGACTACCCGCAGCCTGGCGGTAGTGACGACGGGCGAGAGCGTAATCCGCGAGACCGATCTGCCAGGTGCCATACTGACCCGTGTGGCGTCCAGTCATCTGCGCGTCGGCACCTTCCAATACGTCGCGAACTGGGGGACGGTCGAAGATTTGCGGACTTTGGCCGATTATGCAGTACAGCGCCATTATCCACAAGCCGCAGACGCTGACAACCCGTACCTCGCCCTGTTGCAAGAAGTGATCAAGCGCCAGGCTGAGCTGATCGCCAAATGGCAGCTCGTCGGCTTTATTCACGGGGTAATGAATACCGACAACATGACGATCAGCGGAGAAACGATCGATTACGGTCCTTGTGCCTTTATGGATGCCTACGATCCTGCGACCGTGTTCAGTTCCATTGACACGCAAGGCCGCTACGCCTATGGCAATCAGCCGTATATCGCCGCCTGGAACCTGGCGCGGTTAGCCGAAGCGCTGCTGCCGCTGATCCACGGCGAGGAAGAGCGGGCACTGACGCTGGCCCAGGATGAAATCGCCCGATTCCGCCACTTGTATACAGGTGCCTGGCTTTCCGGGATGAGAGCAAAATTGGGGATTTTTCAGGAAGGCGAGGAGGATGAGGCGCTGATCGGCGACCTGCTCACGCTGATGCACGAGGCGGGGGCGGATTATACGAACACCTTCCGCGCATTTGCGCTCGACAGACCGGAAGATGCCCCGTTGCACGGGACGGCGGAATTTGCGCAGTGGCTGGAACGCTGGCAGGCCAGACTAGACGGGCAGAAGGAGTCGAAAGCAGACGCGCTGCACTTGATGCGCCAGAACAACCCTGCGGTGATTCCGCGCAACCATCGGGTCGAGGAAGCGTTGGAGAGCGCCGTGATGGAGGGAGATTTCCGTGTCATGGAGCGGCTTCTGACCGTTCTCGAAGAGCCGTACGCGTATTCGCCCGAGCAGGAGGAATACTGCACGCTGCCTTCGCCGTCCAATCGTCCGTACCGAACCTATTGCGGCACGTGATCGTGCGTTTGCGCATTGTTTTGCAAAAAAAGATGGCTGCTCCTCGCGGGGGCAGCCATTTCGTGTGTAGACGAACTTACTTGTTGAGCAGCTTGAAAAACTCGCGCATGAAACCGGGCAAGTCAGGCCAAGCGTGACCGGACACCAGGTTGCCATGTGTGTGCAGCGATTGCTCGATGTACGTCGCTCCGCATCCGACGACATCAGGACGGCAGTTTGGAAATGCTGTAATTTCCCGCCCTTTCACCAAGTCAGGCACGACGGCAAACACTTGTGCAGCGTGGCAGATTGCACCGATTGGCTTGTTGGCTTCAAAGAAATGCCGGATGATGCCCGGCATTGCCTCGTGCATCCGGATGTATTCGGGGGCGCGACCGCCTGGAATGATCAGTCCGTCGTACTGCGTCGGGTCCACATCGGCAAACGAAATATCCGATTGCAGACGATAGGCGGGTTTTTCCACGAACGTCTCCATGTCATCGACGAAATCATGGCTCACTGTTTGCAGTTTCTTGACCGTGGGAGAAGCGATCGTCGCTTCAATTCCTTCCTCCAGGCAGCGGTAGTACGGATAGAAAATTTCGAGAGCCTCTACGGCATCTCCTGTTACGATCAATACTTTTTTGCTCAAGGAAAATCCCTCCATTCATCTGATTATAGAATGATTGTACCATATGTTTCCTATTCATGGGTGGGTGCGATTGGGACAAAGTGGAAAAAACATAAAATTTACCTGTGGTTCATATTTCCGTACGGATGCGGCCACACCATGCGCGCCAAGGTCGACAGACCGAGATACCCAAACAGGGGGTAGAGAAACATCAGCAGTTCGGAGTAGCCGACGAGGCAAAGAACCAGCGCGGACAGGAAGAGAACGAGGTAAATGCGCTGCTCGCTGACTGGCACCAGCTCGCGGATTTGCTGTCCGATCCCGAATACGTTGGAGATCAATGTCGTGAAAATCTCAGAGAACAGGACGAAGACGAAAAAGAGCTGCAGCCACTCATTCCATGTATCGGTGATGACCAAAATCGGAACGTCCAGATGGAGTACATCCTGCCAATGCCCGAGCATCGCGGTATGGACGACGAGGAGCATAAATCCGAGTACGGTTCCTCCGATCACCGCCGCGCGGAACAGCACGACAGGCTCGAGGATCGTATAGCCGATGGGGATGAGAACGGATTGCGCCATAGCCAGGTTGAACGATACATACAGCACCGTTTTCCACAAAAACACGTACTCGGCGGGAGGCTGGAGGATGACAGTCACATCCGTTTGCCCGTCGAACAGGATCAGCAGCGAGAACAGCACCATGGCAGGTACGACGATGATATTGACCGCCATAAGCTGATCCAGACCTTTGTGCAAAACGACGATCGCCAGCACAGCCGTAGCAATCGTGCCCGCCAGGTATGGAATGGAGAAGGTTTCCTCCAGAACGGAGCCTGCACCGGCGAGCATCACCGTCGTGACGCCAAACAATGTGAGAAAGACGATGATGTTCATGGCACGGCCGAGTACGCTGCCGAACAGGCGCTGGTTGAATGATTCATACGAAGGCGTGCGCATCCTGTGCGCGAGAATCATCATTTTGTACCCCAGCCAGACGAACAGCAGCGTGGACAGCAAAATCCCGAGCGTGCCGGCATGGCCGTAAATCGTGAAGAATGCCAGGATTTCCTGTCCACTGGCAAAGCCAGCGCCGACGACAGTACCGATGTAGGTCGCGGCCACTTGTATACTTTTTATCCAATCCTTCATGCCCTGTACGTCCCTTTCTATACGGTAGAATGGCTAGTACACATTGTATGAGGCTTGGTCGCGTCTTTAGAAGAAAAAAGACGAAGAGACATCGCGCGTCCTCCGTCTTTCTTGATGCAGCACTTGAGGCCGACAGGGCTACAGCAGGAACATGGCGAACAGCGTCGTGACGAGCAAGCCGATGACGACCGGGTACAGGTTGCGCCGAGCAAGCTCGAACGGATCGACACCGCAGATGGCAGCAGCGGGGATCAAGGCCCACGGAATGATCGTGCCTCCGCCGACCCAGATGGCAGTGATTTGCCCCAGTGCGGTCAGTGTGGCAATGCCCGACCCCAGCGCAGTGGCAAAAAGCTGGGCCAACGAACCGGCGAGCGTAATCCCGGAGAAGCCGGAGCCGTCCAGCCCGGTAATCACACCAACGGCGGTCAGGGTGAGAGCGGCCACCTCTTTGTTGATGGGAATGGAGTGGGCGAGAGCGACACCGAGGTCGTTTACGATGCCAGCAGATGCTGCCGGCAGCACCTCGCCAAAGACCGAGACAAATCCGCTGTCTCCCATGTAGAAAAAGGCAGCGATCGGGATGACCGGACCGAACACTTTAAAGCCAAACTGAAAACCTTGAATCAAGTGGGAGGTTACTTGTTCCAGCCCGTTCGTCCGGTGAGCCAGCATCGTCGTCACAATGAGGATCAGCAGGGCAGTGCCGCCGATCAGTGCAGTCGCTTCGCCGCCTTGCAGATTGTAGGCAAACATTGCGATGACGTCCAGCGCGAACAGCACAGGAACAACGACGGCCAGCGTCTTGCGGGTGGTGTTCGGCAGCCTTACTTTTACTTCCGACCGCGCAACCGGGGAGGCAGTAGCCGATGAAATCAGTCCGAGTTTCATGTCTTTTTTCAACATCCAGAACGCAGCCACGGTAGTGACCACACCCATGACGATGACCAACGGTACGCTCGCGGCTATGACGTCTTCGACGGGAATGCCTGCCGCCTTGGCAGTAAGCGACGGTGCCCCCTGGATGATGAAATCACCAGATAGCGCGATGCCGTGTCCGAACAGGTTCATCGCCACCGCGACCCCGATCGCCGGCAGTCCTGCGCGCAAGGCGACAGGCAGCATGACTGCACCGACGAGGGCTACGCCGGGGGACGGCCAGAAAAACCAGGAAATGACCATCATCACGATTCCGGTAACCCAGAAGGCGAGAGTGGCGTTGCGCACCAGGTATGTCATCGGACGAATCATCGTCTCGTTGATCCCGGTATCCGTCAGCACGTGACTCATCGCCACGATGATGCAAATGACGAGAATGGTAGGCAACAGTTCGCCGATCGCGTACATAAAACTTCCGAATATTCCGCCTACTGAATCGATGATGGAGCCTGTTGCCGTAAATCCGAGTGCAGCGACCCCGAGAATACTGACCAGACTGGTATCCCGCCGCAACACCAACATGAGGATAATGAGCAGGACAAATACGACATACACGCCGTGCAGCCAAGCAAGCTCCATACCCATTCGTACTCCCTCCTTTTCTTGTTGCGAGATTCGTTTGCTAGCAGAATATGCGCTTATCCAGCCGTGGGTGAGGACCTACTTGCGGTACGAACACATGGCAATCGGAAGGAAAACTGGCATTTTTTGCGCTGATATGCGAGTATAAGAAAAGTGCCATACTGGCACACTTTCGCCTATCTGGAACGAGGGGGGAAACGGCGCAGATTGACACCAACGTGATTGGGTCTGTCAAACTGCCATCGACGATGAAACCAACTATCCAAATGACACCGCCTACACCCGTATTGCGAAAAGTCGACCAAGCGATTGAACTGTTGGAACGCCGTTTTCTGGAGCGAAGCGAATTGATCCGCCTGCTGATGCTGGCTGTGATGAGTGGCGAAAACGCCCTGATCATCGGGCCGCCCGGGACGGCCAAGTCGCAGTTGGCACGCGCAGTCTCCCAGTTGTTCGGCTCGGAACACTGGTTTGAATATTTATTGACACGCTTTACGACACCGGATGAAATATTCGGTCCCGTCTCCTTGCAACAGCTCAAGCAGGACCGCTATCTGCGCAAAACGGCAGGGTACTTGCCCGCTGCCCAGTTCGTCTTTCTGGATGAGATTTTCAAGGCGAACAGCGCGATATTAAACGCCCTGCTGTCGATCTTGAACGAACGGATTTACTTTAATGGAAGCGAAAAAGAAGAAGTCCCGCTCCAGTTCCTGATCGCCGCCTCCAACGAACTGCCGGACGAAAACGAGCAGTTGACTGCGCTGTATGACCGATTCCTGTTTCGCTACGAGGTCGAGTATCTGAAGCTCGCGGCGAGCTATGAAAAAATGCTGACGATGCCGTCTGCCCCGCTGCCGGTTGTCTTTTCCCTGTACGACGTGAAGGACATCCAGGGAGCCGCCTCGCAGGTGAGCATCCCGGAGGCGATCATTTACTTCCTGTTCCGGCTGAAACAAAGCCTGGAGGAAAAGGAATACCGCCTCTCCGACCGTCGCTTGCACAAGATCGCCCGCGTCTGGAAAACCTCTGCTGCCTTGCACGGACGCGAACAGGTGACGATTTGGGATACGGTCTTTACACCGCACATGCTCTGGGACGTCCCGGAAGACTTGCCCGTCATGCGCGAGCTGTACGAACAACAGTTTACGGAAATGCTGAAAGCGGAAATGGAAGAGGAGCTGCCGCTGCGCCATTTTTCCCAGATCGCCGAGAAGTGGCAGGAAAAACAAGGAGATCTGCACGCCTTTCAATTCAAAAAAGAAGTGGGAGCCAAAATCGGCAAGGAAGCGATGGAGAAAAACCGCGACCTGTTGGAAGCAGGCAAAGTCCAGATCGCCGATACGGCCCGCGACCTGCGCCACCGCTTGCTGGAGTGGCAAAAGCGGGAAGCAGATTTGCACAGCTACATCCTGGAGAAAAACAGGCTGATCGCCAATGTGGACAAATATGCCGTCAAATACGCGTATTTGCGCGTCGAGGGAGAGCGGATTTTGCAGCAGTTGCAGCAGACGTACCGGACGCTGTTTGACCAGGAGATTCCTGGAGCGGAATACGACTTCACGAGATAAGGGGTGAGGGAGGATGGTAATTCGCGCCAGCCGCGTAGACCGTTACCTGTTTGATACTTATCTCGCCTCGTCGCGAACGGCGCAGGAGTGGGTAGAACAGGCTCGCACGCACGCTTCCTGGTTTACGATAGAGCTTTTGGCCGACTTCTTCTTCGTCTTCTACCTGGAAAAGCCGGAAGTGGACGCTTCGCAGGAATCGACTCCTTTTCACAAATGGCTGGTCCGATCCCTGATGAAACAGTATTTCACCCGCATGATCCACCCGCGTACGCAGGGACAGGAGAGTGCGTCTTTCAAGACGGCGATCAAGTCGATCCTCTGGCTGACCGAGAGCTTTGCTGAAGAGGTCAAACAGCGTGAGAAAGATCAGAACATCGCCCCCATGATCGCCGGATTGCAAGAGCAGCAAGGACGGGAGGGGAGCGAGCAGGCACAAGTTTTCGAACTGCTCTCGGAAAAACAGCGAGCCAAGCTGCAACTGGTCGGATACACGCTGCAGCAGGGCAAGCGGATCGTCGAAGACAAGCAGGAAGCCCGCGATACGAAGCCGTTGGTCAAAGCGGAGATCGACGCCTTGCGAACGCGCATCAGCGAGCTGCAGGAAGAGATGCGCATCCATTTTACGAAACGAAGCAAGCTCGTACAAAAGGCTAAAAAACTCGAGGAAGAGCTCGCCCAGCGGGAAAAACAGTTGGAGCGGCTGAATCGGCAGGAGCGCGAGGCGATGGATGCCTTCGAGCGAGAACTGGGCCAATGGCTGGCACGTTCACTCAAGGCATCGCTGTCGCAAGAGGAAATGGACAGCCTGCTCGTCCACGAGCTGTTTGCTGCGAGCCAGCAGTTCGCCAACCGGCAATGGGGACACGACCTGGGCAGGCTGCGCCGGCAAAGTTTTGAAGAGTATCTGAAATGGGTGGAAAAGCTGGCCCGCCACCCGGAGCTGGTGCAGTTTCTGCAAGAGGTCGGCCGCAACGTCCAGCAGTTTCGGGTGAAGCAACGGGAAGTGCGCAAACGGCGTCTGCCCGAGGAATACTATGACTTGCGCCAGTCGGACGACGTCGCCCGGATGCTGGCGAGCGAAGCCGCACTGCTGGCCGATCCGGACTACGAGACGTACTTTTTTCTAAAATGGCTGGACCAGAAGCTGATGACCTACGATACGGCGGGCTGGGAGGAAAAGCCGCCCAAAGGACCGGTCATCTGCATGCTCGATACCTCCCATTCAATGCGTGGCGCCAAGCTCCGGCTGGCGCAAATATTCGTGATGACCTTTGCTGCGCTGTCCATGCTGATGCAGCGCGACTTCGTCCTTTACTTGTTCGGAGCCAAGGGAGAAGTGCGCGAACAGCTTCTCTCGCACCGCAAACCGGACTGGCCGGGCTTTTACCGCCTGGCGCAGCTCGCTTTTGGCGGCGGCACCCATTTTGATGCCCCGATCAAGAAGGGGCTTGCGCTGATGGAGGCAAACAAGCAGTTTCAGGCCGCAGATTTTGTCATGGTAACAGATGGTGTGGGCCATATTTCCGGATACGTTCAGGAGCTTCTGGAAGACGCCGGGACACGCTGGCAGCTTCGGCTGCACAGTCTGATTATCGGTTCGGCGAGGCAGCATCTGGTGCAGCAGTACAACCTCTTGGGCATCTCGCATCGCGTCCGCTTTGCCTCTACGTGGGAAGCAGGCGAAGAGGAGAACACCGGACTTTTGCTCGACGTGTTTTCGTAAATACGACTATACAACAAACACCCCTGCGTTCACGGCGAAAACCGTGACAGCGGGGTGTTGTTTGCGTTTTCTTGTTACCCGACCCGCGTCAGGATGGTGCGGCCGAATTCCAGCTCCTCCAGCTTGGCTTTGACCACATCCGCATCATACTCCCATTTGGCGTGTTCCAATGCGTAGGCAATCGGGACGTCGCGGATGATCGTAGCCAGCTTTTGACTGACGTACACCTGCTCGCGGTGCTCTTCGAGTTTGCTGCGCATTTTGGGTGTGCAGGCATGCAGGTTGTCGTACAGGTTGTCCAGCGTTCCGTGCTCGCTGATCAGTTTGATCGCGGTTTTCTCGCCGACGCCCGGACAGCCGGGGATGCAGTCCGAGGTGTCGCCCATCAACGCCTTGACGTCGACCACCTGTTCAGCAGAGATGCCGCGCAATGCCAGCAGGCTTTCCGGCGTGTAATGCTCATGCTTCCCGCCGTTTTTCAGGATTTTGACGCTTGTCCGCTCACTGACGAGCTGCAGCGCGTCGTAGTCGCCGGTAGCGATCACGATTTCGTGCCCCTGGTCTGCCAACTGCGTGCTGACCGTGCCGAGGATATCATCGCCTTCGAAGCCGAGGCAACCGAGGTTGGGAACGGCAAACGCCGCCGTCACTTCCTTGACCAGATCAAACTGCGGGATCAGCTCGTCTGGCGGCGCCTGGCGATTTGCCTTGTAGCCTTCGTACCACTGACTGCGCACCAGCGTTTCTCGCGAGGCGACGTCCCAGCCGACCAACAGATGCGAGGGCCGGACGAGATCGACATAATCGAGCATCATTTTCGTAAAGCCGTACACGGCATTGGTATAAACACCTGTGGAGGTCTGACGGTACCCGCCTGTCCAGGCCGAGGCGTAAAACGCGCGAAACAAAAAGCTCATACCGTCAATGAGCAGAATTTTTCCGGATTGATCCACAAAACGTAATCTCCTTTCCATGCTTGTCTGCAAGGATATGAACCCCATTATAGCACAATGTCCGCGTCTTCCTTTGTCAGATTTTGCATCGGATGCTTTGCCGCGCCAAGAGCCATAGTAGTAGTACAAGAGGTGATCACATCTCTTGACCCAATCCCGGGCTCCAAAACGGAGCGCCTAAAATGGCGGAGCTGATCCGTCACGGGAAAAATACACGTTGGGAGGAATCCAAGATGGCAAACAACAGTGGAAGCAACAACTTGCTAGTTCCTCAAGCGAACCAAGCCCTGGACCAAATGAAGTACGAGATCGCCGCAGAATTCGGTGTAAATCTCGGGGCTGACACAACTTCCCGCCAAAACGGTTCGGTTGGTGGCGAAATCACCAAGCGTCTGGTGAGCTTTGCCGAGCAACAACTCGGCCGTTAATCCCGCATCACGAAAAGCTGTGAACAACCTCATATCTGGATGTAGAGAGGGAGCCGTAACGGTCTCCCTCTTCTTCATTAGCGATGGTTGCGCAAACAGTTCGGCAACCGCTTACAAAAATTGGATAAGATCATATGCCGATATTTTTCGGCGGATTTGCTGAATCTATAATCGCAGGAGGTGATAGGACATGACAGTAGCATCCCAAGTCAAGCAAACTTTGGCAAGCCTGAAAGGCGCACAGGCAAACCTGGAGAGCTTTGCGCTGAGCACGCAAAACAAGCAGGCAAAGCAATTGTTCTCCCAGGCGGCGGAACAAACCCAGTCCATCGTCAACAATTTGCAGCAACGCGTGACTGAACTGGAAAACGAGGAGCCGCAATACAAAGGATTTTAAGTGCTTTCTGCAAGGGTGACGGGGAGAGGGGGCAGCTCTCTTCTCCGAATCCCTCAGGGAAACTGGAGGTAGGCACGTCATGCCGGATTGGCTCAATATCGTTATACGCTCTGTTGGCGCTCTTTTATATCTGTTCCTTCTGACCAAGGTGATCGGAAAAAGGCAGATTCGCCAACTGACATATGTGGAGTACATCGTCGGGATCACGATCGGTTCGATTGCCGCTTTCATGGCGACGGAGCTGGATGGACCTATCTACCATAGTCTGATCTCCCTGACCATCTTTGCCATGTTCCCCGTGCTGTTGGAGTGGCTTTCGCTCAAGAGCAAAAAGGCGCGAAATTTACTCGAAGGAAACGCCACGGTCCTCATCAAGGATGGCAAGATTCTCGAGGACAACCTGAAGTCACAGCGCGTGTCCACAGAGGAGCTGATGGAACAGTTGCGCGAGAAAAATATTTTTCGCGTCGCTGACGTTGAGTTTGCACTGATGGAAGCGAGCGGGAGCATCAGTGTTTTGCTGAAATCGCAGCATCAGCCGCTCACCCCGCAGCATTTGGGCCTCAAGGTGTCCCCCGCCGAGGAACCGCAAGCGGTGATCATGGACGGCATGATTATGGACGAGCCGTTGGCGACGATCGGTTTGAACCGCAACTGGGTCAGGAGCGAACTGGAAAAGGCAGGCGTCGCCCTGGAAAACGTCTTCCTCGGCCAAGTAGACAAGGGCGGCCAGCTCTATCTCGATTTGTACGACGACAAGCTGAAGGTTCCCCAACCCCTGGCGATGAAGCTGACGTTTGCCACATTGAAGAAATGCCAGGCCGATCTCGAACTGTTTGCCCTGAGTACGAAAGACGAGCGAATGAAGCGGGTCTATCAGGTCGACGCCGAAGGGCTGCAAAGCATTATCAACGAGGTAGAGCCGTTGTTATTACGTTAAATCGGAGTGAACAGGATGGCTGACGAAAAAAAGAAAAAACTGACGCTGACCCAGCAAAAGTACCAGCAATTGGCCAAACAGCATGAACCGCCCCGTCCACTGTTGCGCAATTTTGTCCGCGCCTTTTTCGTCGGAGGCGTGATTTGCGTCATCGGGCAAGGGATTCAGGAGATATTTATTCACTTCTTCAACTTCACGGAAAAAACAGCAGGCAGCCCTACCGTGGCAGTGTTGATTTTTCTGTCTGCCTTGCTGACGGGCCTTGGCTATTACGACCGGATCGCCCAGTGGGCAGGAGCCGGAACGAGCGTTCCTGTGACCGGGTTTGCCAATTCGATCACCTCGGCTGCCCTCGAACATCGCAGTGAGGGGCTTGTGCTCGGTGTCGGCGGCAACATGTTCAAGCTGGCTGGATCGGTCATCGTGTTCGGCGTAGTAGCAGCGTTTTTCATCGGGTTAATCAAAACAGTGATCAAAATGGGAGGATGACGAATGCGCCAGGGTCATCAGTCATGGGTGTTTTCGACAAGGCCGGTCATTGCCGGCTCCTCGGCGATTGGCGGGCCTTTTGAAGCACAGGGACCGTTGGCCGAGGATTTTGATACGCTGCACGGTCATTTGATGATCGGACAAGACAGTTGGGAGAAGGCAGAGCGCGTCTTGATCGAGGAGGCTTGTGACAAGGCAATTGAAAAAGCGGGCCTGTCGCGGGAACAGATTCAATTCATGCTGGCCGGGGATTTGATGAACCAGACGATTTCCTCCAATTTCTCCGCCCGTACATTGGCGATTCCGTTTCTCGGACTGTTCGGTGCTTGCTCGACCTCGATGGAAGGCTTGGCTTTGGCCTCGCTACTGGTGGACAGCCAGGCAGCGGATTACGTCGTAGCCGCTACAGGCAGCCACAATGCTGCTGCGGAAAAGCAATACCGCTACCCGACCGAATACGGCTCACAAAAGCCGCCTACTGCCCAATGGACGGTAACCGGTGCAGGCGCAGCTGTCGTAGCACGGTCAGGGACTGGTCCGCGTGTCGCGGCGGCAACGATCGGGAAAATCGTCGACATGGGCATGTCCGACCCGTTCAACATGGGCGGGGCGATGGCACCAGCCGCGCTGTCCACGATCGAAACCCATTTCCGCGATCTGCAGATTCCCCATGATTACTACGACCTGGTCGTTACAGGCGACCTGGGAAAAGTCGGCCACTCGATCCTCTCTGAGCTGCTCCCGGCTCACAACATCCACATCCCGTTGGAGCGCTATGTGGACTGCGGCATGCTGGTGTACGGGAATAACCCGACTGTGCTTGCGGGCGGAAGCGGATGCGCCTGCTGCGCGACTGTTACATACGGACATCTTTTGCGCAGATTGAAGCAGGGGGAATGGAGGCGGATTCTGGTCGTTGCTACCGGGGCACTTCTGTCGCCGATCTCATACCAGCAAGGGGAGAGCATCCCTTGCATTGCCCATGCCGTGGCGATTGAAGCCGGGCATGTGTAAGGAGGAAGAGCATGACGTTTTTATGGGCGTTTTTGGTAGGTGGAACGATATGTCTTGTCGGTCAGTTTCTGATGGATGTGATCAAGCTGACGCCGGCTCATACGATGTCCTCGCTGGTTGTCGCCGGAGCTGTGCTTGACGGTGTCGGTCTGTACGATCCGCTGATCAAATTTGCCGGTGCGGGAGCTACCGTCCCGATTACCAGCTTCGGCAACTCGCTCGTCCACGGAGCCATGGCCGAAGCGGAAAAGACCGGTTTGATCGGCATTGTCACCGGCATTTTTGAAGTGACGAGTGCGGGGATATCATCGGCGATTGTGTTCGGCTTTTTCATGGCCCTGTTGTTTCGGCCAAAGGGTTGAGCGTAAATGGTATGAAAATACGCGCCATGCACATAATAAAGGCGCTACTGCACAAAGGGCAAAAGGAGTGAACGCATATGAAGAAAGCAGTTGCGGTACTGCTGGCTGGTCTTTTGATCGTGTCGGGGTGCAATACAAATAACGACCAGTCGCAGCAGCAAGGGGGGAATAACCAGCAGCAGGGTGGAACTGCCCAGCAGCAAGGCACGCGAACCAAACAGCAAGGCCAAGCCAAAACGAATCAGCAGGGAGGCAAAAGTCAACAGCAAGGGGCGAAGACGCAGCAAGCCCAGAAAAGGGCAAAAAACCGGGAACAGCGGGTGCAAATCGCCAGCAAGAGCGCTACCAGCATCGCCCAATTGCAAGGTGTGCAGCGAGCCCATGTACTCGTTACGAATCGCAACGCCTATGTCGCATGCGTCCTGCAGCCAGACCAGGCCGGTCTCAGCCCTGCCTTGGAGAACCAGATCGCCAATCAGGTCCGTGCGGTAGATCCGTCGATCGAACGCGTGTACGTTTCCACCAATCCCGAGTTTGTCGCCCGTGTAAATCGCTATGTGACGGACGTGCAAGAGGGAAGACCGATTACCGGGTTTGGCAAAGAGTTCCGTACGATGATCCAGCGTGTATTTCCAATGAGCAGATAATGCAGGTGCAAAAGGTTCCCGCCAAGCGCGACAGGGACCTTTTTTTGCGTGGGGCGGCCGTGCATGCCCGCGATGAGCATTACCGCAAGTACAGCTTTAACAATCTCTCCTTGGACATGATCAAATATTTGGGAGCGAGGTCTTTTCCGCGAAATGCGTCTTTGGGGTGGGGGTGGCAGAGGATAAACATCGGTTTTAGGTACAACTGCTTCAGGCGCAAGTACCAGGGGTTGGGGATCTCGTGCACCTCGAAGCCGAGCTTTTTGACTCCCCTGTTTAAAAGCGTAATGCCAATAATGCCTTTGATCTCGGCTTCCAGTGGATGGCGGGCGACATATTGCGCCAGACCGGGCAGCGATTGCTCCACCCGGTTGTATACGTAGAGGGCACGCTTTATGTCATTGTCTATCGCCATGAGCTCTTTGAGGAGAACGCAATTGTGCAGGTGAATTTTCATCACCTGATCGTGTTTGCAAAAGGTGTTGCCGTCGGAGAGGAACAATGCCCTCCCGCGATAGGTCAACGGTTTGACGCGGAAGATGTTTTGCGCGGGTTTGTCAACGTACTCCAATGTACTCATATGATAATACAGACTGTCGAGGACAGACCATGATTGCATCAATGCTTTTCTCATACATATCACCCACGGGACGAATTTTCGAATGTGCCTGACACAGATAGGGTCAGCGAATCAAATGCAAGCTATTCTGCCGGAAGCAAGGGAAAAAGAGGGAGGATGCAGAGATGTATGATCCTTCTAAGCCCTTTTCCGTCGAAAAGGTATAAACACACAAGCACATTGGCGGACTAGTCATATGGTGTAACGAACAGATCACGATCACGCATGGACGATAAAAGGAGAGGTGTCCGCCGATGAAACGCAAGGATGTAAAGCGTCTTTTCCGCCAGCACCCCGAATTTAAGACATGGCTGATGGAAGACTCGTCACGCGCCAAGGAAGTCCGCAAAAATCCGGATAAGGCAGAAGAGCTGTTCCGGCGCTGGAACGAACGAAACCGGCAGCGGCAACGGCTCGACTTCAATTCTTTGTCGCAAAAGACGAAGCGGGCGAGCGAAATGTTAAACGGCGTCCAGTCGATCATGGACATGATGGCCGATTATACAAAGAAATTGTAGGAGGCGAGCGCGTTTTCCATGCACGGTGAGACGGATACGCAGGAGAAGGCTTGGGGTGCAGCCTTCTTTTTCTTTTTCCACAACCCGCTTTCTTTTGGTATACTAGAAAATGGGAGGGAGTGTTCATGCTGCAATCCGTCGTTAATTTTGTGCTGTTTGCTGCCGTCGCGCTCGGAGCGGGGAACAGTGAGTTGAACCGCGAAGTGCTGGCACAGGTCCAACGCCAGGTAGCCCAACAGCAAGCCGTACTTACCGTAACACCCGCCATCGCTTATCCGGGTGATGCTGTTCTGGTGCGCAGCAACCGGGAGACTACGGTAACGCTATTCGAGCAGACGTACCCGTTGCAGCCTTCCCAGGGAGAGTACGTCCGGTTTATTCCGATTCCTTTCCATGCCAAGCCCGGGACGTATCCGGTAACAGACCAGAAAAATTCCGTCTCTTTGACGATAGAAGCCAAGCACTTTCCCGTCGATTCGCTGACGGTGAGCAATCAGTTGAACAGTATGCGCCAGGATCAGGCACGAATATCCGCTGATCAGAAAAAAATAGATGCTGCCCGTTCCGTGTCAGCCCCTGTACCGTATTTTGAAGGGGCTTTTATTCAGCCTGCAACCGGCAGACTGACGACTCCTTTTGGCTATCAACGCGTCGTCAACGGTGTGCCAGCGAATCGTCACGCTGCGATCGACATCGCCAACAAAACAGGTACGCCGATTCTCGCCAGCAACCACGGCAAGGTCGTGCTGGCAGATTCGCTCTACCTGACCGGAAATACGATCATTATCGACCATGGCCTGCGCCTTTTTTCCATTTATGCACACTTGTCCGAACTGCATGTAAACGCCGGAGAAGAGGTCAAACAGGGCCAGGTAATCGGCCTGATGGGCAGTACCGGTTTTTCCACCGGTCCCCATCTGCACTATGGCATGCTGATCGGAAATACGTACGTCAATCCACAGCCGTTTTTTGAGACCTCGCCCTTCCTTTGGAAGTAACAGGAGGTGTTTTCGCAATGAAAGCAACAAACGTACCTAGCAAGGTACTGGACGAAATGGTTCATTTTTTGGCCCCTTATGAGCAGGCGGTCGATGAATTAAAAGTAAAACTAAAAGGAATTAAATACGGCTTTCAGAAAAGTGGTCGTTATTCACCAATTGAATTTGTCGTAGGTCGAGTCAAGAAAGTGGACAGCCTGATCAAAAAGGCGAAGGAAAAAGGCATCGATTTCCAGGATGACCAGTGGCAGGAGGCTGTATCGAAGGGAATCAGTGACATCGCCGGACTGCGCGTCGTCTGCCGGTTTGTCGACGATGTTCGGGAAGTCCAGCAGCTTTTGCAGGAGCGCGAGGATATTATCGTGCGCGACATCAAAGACTACATCGCGGAACCAAAAGAATCCGGGTATCGCAGCATCCACATGATCGCGTCCTACACGGTTTATCACGGCAGTGAAAAGATTACACTGGATTGTGAAATACAAATTCGCACCCTGGGCATGAACTTCTGGGCGACCAACGAACATGAACTGCGCTACAAATACGCCGGAAACATTCCGGAAAACGTATTGATGCAACTGAATGAAGCATCGGTGATCACCCATCAACTGGACCTTTTGATGAACAACCTGCGCCAGGAAATCCTGACTCCTGTCGAGGTGGACACCACGCTGGAAGATCGGCTCGAGGAAATTTTTTCCTTGTATGTAAAACAAGACCTGGACGCGGCGGCGGCATTGTACCAGCAGCATGTGAGCGGGTTTGAAGAGGCGTTTCACGACAATCCAAAACTGAAAATGATCCATGACTTGCTGGGCAAACGATTAGGGTAAGTCTGACAACGATAGCAAGAGCCAACCAAAAAAGTGACTCGAAAGGAAAGGAACCTGACGAACATGAGAGCTTTACTGACAAACCTTCTCGTCGTGGTCATT
Source organism: Brevibacillus sp. TJ4 (assembly GCF_044627595.2). Classification (NCBI taxonomy): domain Bacteria; kingdom Bacillati; phylum Bacillota; class Bacilli; order Caryophanales; family Paenibacillaceae; genus Brevibacillus; species Brevibacillus sp. TJ4. The sequence goes on from NZ_CP185865.1 coordinate 2,119,752, forward strand.
CTTTTGTGGAGCCATGAAGCATCTGTGGCTTTTGCCGAAGAGACCCAACCGATGGCTTCTCTGTCACTGAACGGAGTGTCAGCCATTTTGATTGACGCCAAAACGGGACAAGTTCTGTATGAAAAAAATCCCGATGAACAGTTGTACCCGGCGAGCATCACCAAAATCGCGACCGGAATATACGCGATTGAAAACGGGAATCCGGATGATATCGTCACCGTATCAAAAAACGCTCGGTACGAAGACGGCACGCGCGTCTACCTGGGTGAAGGCGAGCAGGTAACGCTCCGAAAGCTGGAGTATGGACTGTTGATGCATTCCGGCAACGATGCCGCGACTGCCATAGCCGAGCATATGAGCGGTACGAGAGAGCAATTCGCCGCCGAGATGACCCGCTATATCAAGGAAAAAACGGGGGTACAGCATACCAATTTCACCAACCCCCATGGATTGCACGATGATAGCCACTATACGACCGCGTCAGATATGGCGAAGATCGCCCGCTATGCGATGCAAAACCCTACGTTCCGGGAAATGGTCGCCACCAACCGGCTCCCTTGGGACGGGGCGGAGTGGAAATCGGAGCTGATCAACCACAACAAGCTGATACGCGATTACGAAGGGGCGACCGGGATCAAAAACGGCTTTACCGATCAGGCGATGCACACGTTGGTCGGTTCTGCCAAGCGGGGCGACACCGAGCTGATCGCAGTCACGATGAAGGCTGCGTCCAGCAACATGGCCTACCAGGATGTGGCAGCCATGCTGGACTTCGGCTTTGAGAACTTTGAAACGGTACAGGTTACGAAAGCCGGGGAAGAGTTTCTCCGCGCTGCGGATACGCAGGGAGAGGCGCCGGATCGGTTTGTCGCCAAGGATGATCTTTTTGCCACGGTGCCCATCGGGACAGAGCCAGAGGTCAAAGTGACAGCGCGCGATGAGCTGTCGATCACGGCAGGGTCGCTTGCGATCACGTATCCGCTGGAGCGCATCACTCCACCGAAAAAGGCAAGTCTGTCTGCTTCCGGCGATGGACAAGCCGAACAGGCATCGGCGGGAGATGTCCCTGTTTCGCGTTATTTTCTCTTGGTGGCCTGGCTGGCACTTAACCTGTTTTTAATCGCAGTGACGATAGCACGGGCGCGCAAACAAAGGCGTATCCGGCGACGGGAACTGCAACGAAAAGTATGGTAGCGTACGAATCGAAAACACGACCGATGGAAAAGGGTACAAGGCGATGGCTTCGGGGAAGCTGCCGTCTTGTACCCTTTTTCCGGTATAGCAGCCGTGTCCATCCGTATTCCCTAAGCGTAGTGTAGTAGCAGGACGAAGACTTTGGCTGCGAAGGGGGAGGCGCTCATGGACCAGCAGAAAGAATGGCAGACGCATGTGTCCGTGATCATTGTGGTTGAAAAACACAGGCGCCATTTGAAGCGATTAAGCGCTGCCGCAAAGCGGATCGCCCCGAAAACGGAAGTGATCTTCGTGTGTTCTCCTCAAGCAGCAGGTCAGGTGGAGCGAATTATCGGCTCTCCCGTGACGATTGCGGAAACTGCGTCCAGCCCGATGGAGATGGGGATCATCGGGGCAGCGCAGGCTACAGGAAACATCCTTCTTTTCCTGGAAGATCGCATGCTCTTGTCCACTAGCACTTTGAAACAGTATGTTTCCTCCGTGGAAAAAGGGAAAGATATCGTCCTGACTATATACAAAAGGGAGCGGTCTCCTCATACAATAGCGCACCAACTGCTGAACCACGTTGCTGGTCGCAAAGATTTGCAGTCTGCCTCATTGTGCAAGATGCCATTTGCCGTCAGCCGCAGCGCTTGGCAAACTATCGGTAATGGCATGGCAATACCTCCTTTGGCTCAAGCGCAAGCGGTTGTGTACGGTTTGTCGCTCGCAGCGATTCGCCTGCCTCAACATCCGTCGCTGTCCACAAGATCAAGGGTCGCCTTGCTGCCTGACACAGACGCCGATCCGCTCCTGCGGCAGCATGTCGATGCGATTCGCCTGCTGCTTGCACACAAGGGATTTCGCGGTGGGATCGAGGACGGCGATCGCTTCCGCCAGCTTTTGCAAGTGCCGGGAAAACTCCACTTTCGTTCGGTGTTTCGCAGAGATCCCGATGCATGGTGGTGGTATTCGCGACGAGGGGGAGGATCGAATGAGAAACGAAAGGGGAAACGGACCCGCTCCCGCAAAAAGAGGTAAGGCAGCGCGACTGGATCGCAGGTTTCTGGTGGAAAACGAGACCAGACTAAGCGTCATCATCGAGGTCGCTGACGACAACAAGGCGTTGCGTGGTGTGCTGCGCCAAGTCCAGCGTCTTCGGCCGAAAGAGATGCTGCTCATTGCCAACGGCACAAACGACCTGTCTTTGGATATTGCACTGTCGCATCCGGCCCATAACCTGACGACTTTCGTTTACTCGTTTCCTTTGGGGCAGGATGTATGGCGAGCTATCGGGGCGCGAGAGGCGAGTGGAGACGTCCTTTTGTTTCTTGATGCATCCAGCAAGATCAAAGGCGAGGAGCTGCTGCCGTACGTGGAAGCATGTTACCGGGGCGCTGACATTGCGATCCGCAAAAGAGGGACGGCGCGCAAAGGAAAAAAGCGAACCAAAAGCAAACAGCCCCCTTCACCGCTTTCCTTGGCGAAGGCTTATCTGAACAGCTTGCTGTCTCAGCCGGGTGGCAAATCCTCCATGATTGACCTTCCATTTGCGATGACGCGAGAGGCTGTCTCACTTGTCGGCTCCGAGCATTTGCTCGTTCCGCCGCTTGCCTATGCGAGAGCGGTCACGAATCGATTGACGGTGGAGAGAATTGGCCAGACTGGGTCGACGCGGAAGCAAGCGTCTACGCCCGAACAACAAAGACGGGACATCGTCTATCTCGGCGATCACCTGGAAGCATTTCAGTACGTCGCCGATCAGCTCGATGATGCCGATTCATAAAAAGAGTGAAAACCAAAGCGCGGCAGTCACGGACCGAGATCATGTCCTGGGCTGTCGCTTTTTGAGTGCGGAAGATTTTCGGCTGGGGATAGTCGGGAGCAAAGCAAGATTGCAAGGAGGGAATCTGTTTTTGTTTTTCCGTTTTTTGTAGTACCATAGAAGGGCAATGATTTTTTGAATAGCAAAGGAGCGGTGAAACATGAGTGTACATATCGGGGCCAAGCCAGGCGAAATTGCCGATACGATTTTGCTGCCTGGTGACCCGTTGCGAGCCAAATACATAGCGGAAACATTTCTGGAAGGAGCAGTCTGCTACAACAATGTACGGGGCATGCTCGGGTATACGGGTAGCTATAAAGGCAAACGTGTCTCTGTACAGGGGACAGGCATGGGTGTTCCGTCCATTTCAATTTATATCAATGAATTGATCCAATCCTATGATGTGCAAAATCTGATTCGCGTCGGCACGTGCGGAGCGATCCAGGAAGACATCAAGGTGCGCGACGTCATTTTGGCGATGAGCGCCTCGTCTGATTCGCAGGTGAACCGCCTGTTGTTCAATCAAATCGATTTCGCTCCGACTGCCAATTTCGATCTGCTGCACAAAGCGTACCAGGTAGCGACAGAACGCAACATGTCTGTCAAGGTAGGCAACATTTTTACGAGCGACAGCTTCTACCGGGACAGTCTCGATCTGTATAAAAAACTGGCCGGCTATCAAGTGCTCGCGGTCGAAATGGAGTCATCCGCGCTGTATACGCTGGCTGCCAAGTTCAAGCGTAACGCCTTGTCTGTTTTGACGGTCAGCGATCACATCCTGACGGGAGAAGAGACGACAGCCGAAGAGCGCCAGACGACGTTCCAGGAAATGATCGAAGTTGCATTGGAAGCTGCTTTGATAAAAGAATGACAAGTAAGAAATCGCGTCCTGCAGGTTGAGTAGCCTGTAGGATTTTTTTGTGAGGAAAGCTGTGGGATTTGTACTGGGAAGGGAACAGATGGAGCAGTTGCGAAAAGGGAGAAAGGGATCGTTTGGTTCGGTGCTTTGGTTTGCGGGATGAAGGACAACAGGTGATGTGCGGTACCGGACCGTTTGAGGTATGAAGAAAGAGAGGGAGATTGAGAAAGAGTCGATTCACGCCGAAGCAGAGTGCCTGCCGTTGGCACTCGCTTCGGTTTACTTTTTCTTGTTTTGTTCCAGGTAGTTAGCCAGGTTGTTCAGCGTGTCCTGATAGGATCTTCTTTTTTTGATCGTCATGTTTGTGGAAGTAGACTTTGATTTGGTTGGCAATTTTCTCATCGTAAGACCTCCGAGTTATTTTTTGATATAGTTATCTTAATTTTAGTATATATTAAAAATGAGAAGGTGTAAATACTGTTTTTTAATAATATTGAATATTTTTAATTGTTTTTTAGTATGGTGTGAAATACTGAAACACGTGTATCGTCCAGGTTGTGCAGGCTGAAATATATGCAGAGTGACTGTGGCCGCGGATATGCCGCAGGATGACTGTCGTACGATATGCATGTCCAGCCGAAAATAGAACCTGTTGTGAAGTCAAGGAACTGACTATGCGGGACATAAAGCTGTGCATTGGCTACGTTTATGTGTTGTTGCTATATGTGTTGCTATAGTAGATACAAATGGATTTGCAATCAGACGGCAAGAATCAGTCAGGAACATAAATGGGGCACTCCATCTTGCGGATATGCCCTGGTTTCTTTTGAGTCCGATAATATATATTATGTAAACTGATAAAAATGAGAATACGCCAATAGCTTAAGCCAATATCTCACGGGAGTTTTGGTCGGTTCTGCTGATCTCGGCTGCTGCAAACCAATCGCAAGTCGTTATGGCTTTGTGATTGGATCGAGCTTGTGGATTTATATGAGGCACACAAAAACTAGTATTAGAGTAACAAGTCTTATTTGTATTCAATGACTTTCCTGAAAACCCGATTTATTCATAGAAGATACTAGCAATCGGCTGATTTTGCATGCGTAGGCTGCTACTAGCTATAGCGACAACTGGTTATCGACAACCAGCGTCTGTAGATTCATATTGTACAAACGAACATTGTGAATGCTAATCTAATAATTGACCACCTAGTGGTACATTGCTCATAAAAAAGTTGACCACCTGAGCACCTCTTTCCTGTATCTTGAAGTTGTCGGACCACAAGATATAGGAGGAAAGGAAATGCTTCAGATGGCTAATTACGAGTTTATCAGGAAACAACACATTCTGCTAGGAAAGTCGATTCGCCAAATTTCTCGAGAGACCGGCTATTCCCGTCAAGTGATACGAAAGGCTTTGAAATCCTCTGAGATTCCTGTGTATCAGCTTTCAAAACCGAAGCCAAAGCCAGTCATTGATTCTGTCAAGCCCATCATCTTGGAGTGGCTGCATCAAGATGAACAAGCTCCCCCGAAGCAGCGTCATACTGCCAAACGCATTTACCAGAGACTCGTTGACGAACATGGATTCACCGGCGGTGAATCTACTGTACGACGCTACGTCAGAGAGTTGCGGGTTTCTCCCCCTAAAGCATTTGTCCCTCTCGATTTCCCGCCAGGGCGCTTTGCTCAATTTGACTGGGGTGAGGTTACGGTTCATTTACAAGGGAAACAAGTAAAGGTTCAAGTCTTTTGTATGCGTTGCACATACAGCAGAAAGATTTTTATCAAAACATTTGCTCATCAGAAGCAAGAGGCTCTTCTCCAAGGTCATGTAGATGCTTTTGAATTTTTCGGTGCTGTTCCCCAAGTCATCACATACGACAACCTGACAACAGCCGTTAAGAAGGTATTGGAGGGTAAAAATCGCGAGGAACAAGAGCGATTTACTCAGCTACGTGCCCACTACCTGTTTGAAAGCTATTTCTGTGATCCCGGAAAAGGGCATCAAAAAGGCCAGGTGGAAAACCTCGTACAGTTTGCTCAGAGGCAATTTTTTACCCCTGTACCCAGTGTTTCTTCTCTGGAGGAGCTCAATCAAATCCTCCTCGAAAAATGTATCTCTTACGAGAATACAACCGTTCCAAGGTCTTCACTAACGGTTGGAGAAGCATTTGCTCAAGAGTTGCCTATCATGCTTCCATTGCCTCCACGGCCATTGGATTGTTTCCGTGTTGTACCCGTGAAAAGCAATACGCTATCCATGATCCACATTGAGAAAAATGCCTATTCCGTCCCCGTTTCCTATGCATCGACCCAGCTTACTTGCCGAGTGTTTGCTGAAAAAGTTGAGGTGTATCACGGAAAAAGCCTGATTGCGACGCATGAGCGGTGTTTGGAAAAGGGAAAGGAGATTTTGCAATACGATCATTATCTGGATTTACTTCTTATTCGTCCAGGAGCAGTTCTTTATGCTAGACCATTGCATCAGGCAGGATTACCCGCCATTTACCAAAAGTTCTTGGACAAGTGCCGCAACCGACCAGGAGGGATGAAGGAGTTCGTTCGACTCTTGCTTTTGCACCGTGAATTCGATACTTCTCTTGTCGAAGAAGCACTGGAGGAGGCCTGCCAAAAAGGGATGTTCCAATATGATGCCGTAAGGCAATTATTGTTTCAGCGAACATTGCCGGAACACCGTCTACCCCAACTCTCGTTGGTGGAGGATAGCTCTGTTCCACGTATTCAGGTAAAGGCCCCAGATCTTAGCCAGTACAATCGTTTGTTACAGAAAAGGAGTGTGGTTCATTGAGTACGAGTTTCTTGCTTGAAACCTATGCGAAACGCCTTCGCTTACCTGCGATTAAACGTGTCTATAAGGAAATTGCCCATGATGCTGCTGAACGGCAAATTCCCTACGAGGAGTTCCTCTTAGCCCTACTAGAGCAAGAAGTTCAGCAAAGGGATGCTAACCAAATCGCCAGTCGCATCAAGCATGCCAAATTCCCTTCTATGAAAACGATCGATCAATTTGAATTCTCAGCCATTCCGTCTCTCAACAAGCCCAAATTGCTTCAACTGGCTCGCTGTGAGTACATCGAAAAGACAGAGAACATCATGTTTATCGGAAACTCTGGCACTGGCAAAACTCATCTCTCCATTGCACTCGGGAAGGAAGCTTGCCATCATGGCTATTCCGTCCAGTTTTGGACTGCCGCTAAAATATGCAATGAGCTTATGGAAGCTCAGTCCCAAAAGCGAATTCTCCAGCTAGAGAGGCAATGGTTGAAAACAGATTTGATTATTTTGGATGAAGTCGGGTTTGTCCCTCTCAGTCGGACCGGGGCGGAGTTATTATTCCAATTTTGTGCGGCCCGCTATGAGAAAGGAAGCATGATCATTACCAGTAATCTGGAATTTACGGAATGGACACAGATTTTCAAAGATGAGCAAATGACGTCAGCCCTGGTTGATCGGCTTACCCATCGTGCCCACATCTTTGCAATGAATTGTCAATATCGATTTAATTTTCCCCAAAACTATCGGTTGAAAATCCCCCATTTTTGTCGCTACTGGTTGTTTACTTCAGCAGGCTCTGGTCGGAAGAAACCTGCTTTTTTCTTTTCCTTAATGCGATAACTCTCCCCTTTGATATTGATCGTACTGGAATGGTGAAGAAGTCGGTCCAGAATCGCAGTGGCCAAAATGGTATCTCCGAAAATCTCTCCCCAGGCTCCGTACGATTTGTTTGAAGTCAAGATCAATGAACCTTTTTCATATCGTTCGGATACAATCTGAAAAAAGAAGTGAGCAGCGGTTTCGTCCATTTTGCGGTAACCAATCTCATCGATAATCAACAAATCTGGTTTGGTGAACGCGCGCATTTTTTGGGCAATCGTGCGATTGCCATGGGCCGTCTGAAGCGACTGCACCAGATCGTGGGCGGTGATAAAATAAACCGTATAGCGTTGCTTGATTGCTTCCAATCCAAGCGCAACGGCCAAATGAGTTTTACCAACACCGGGTGGGCCCAAGAAGATGAGGTTTTCCTGATGCTCGATAAAACCCAGAGTCGCCAAGTCACGGATACGTCTTTCATCGATGGAGGGTTGGAAAGAGAAATCAAATTCATCTAGTGTTTTTTTGAACGGAAGCCGTGCTAATCGCGTTCTTGTATGCAAAAATCGTTCGTATTTAGCGGCTAATTCCTCCTGTAAAAGCTTGTCCAAAAACTCCAAATACGATATGTTGTGTTTGGATGCTTCTTCGGCGTGATCGTGGAGGATCTCGGGGATGCGTACCCATCCAAAATGTCGGGACGCTTCCAACAGGCGTTCTTGCAAGATCATTGCAGCGTCACCTCTTCTTCCGCCAGTTCTTCATACGCCGTGAGAGAGCGTTCCAACACTTCGGGTGTTGAATTCGCCATATAACGGGGTGTAGGTTGGGGAACCGGTTTGCTCGTAGATGTGCGAATTCCTTCGAAGTGTTTTTTTATGCTTACGGTCTGATGACGCCCCCACTGTTTGGGGTGTTCCGCGATAAGATGGCCATTGCAATAAAATCGCAAGACTCCATTTTTCTCATCTTGAATTTCTACTACTCGACCGATGTGCTCCCATGGAACAGAGTAACGATTGGCTTCAAAAGAAACATAAGCGTCACTCATCACCTTCCGGTAATGCCGGTCCACAACAGCAAAAGGCACGAGGTTCAAAGGTTGGAGGTCTTCCTCTTTCCATCGTTCATTCGGCATTTGATGGGTGGTTCCGTGAAGGCGACAATTTGCAACGGTGTCCAGCCAAAAGCGTACTTGTTGATTGAGATCTTGCAGCCCGGTAAAAGTGCCGATGCGAGGCCAAAAGTTCTTTCTGAGATAACCCACCCCACTCTCCACTTTTCCCTTCGTTCGAGCCCGATAGGGCTTGCAGCTCAGCAGTTTGCACCCATAGTGGCTGGCAAAGCGGGCGAAACGCTCGTTCCAGATCACCCTACCATTGTCATCTCGACCAAAAACAACTGTTTTCATGTTGTCGTACAAACAACTTTGAGGCACACCCCCAAAGTACTGCCAAGCCCGAAGATGACAACCGATGAGTGTTTCCAGTTTTTCGTCCTCGGTAAATTCTACATACATCATGCGTGAATAACCCAGCACCATGACGAAAGCGTAAAGACGCTTTTGTTTTCCGTTGACATTTGCTCGAAAATGTCCCCAATCTACTTGCGCTTGTTGTCCAGGCTTCGTTTCGTAACGCACAGTTGCTTTTGAACGAAAGTGGGGGCGCAGCGGCTTCATGAAGTCTCGTAAGATGGTGTCCTTTCCGGTATAGCCGCGGGCTTTTATTTCTTCGAAGATGATGCGGGCATTTTGACAGCCCTCAGACATTCGAGTACGGATGAAATCCTTGAAGGGATCCAACTTGCTGGGACGTGGTTTGCGAGAAGGATAGCTCTCTGGCGTTTCTTTCAGGAGCCATTTTCGAATCGTTTTTCGATCCCGTCCCATTTCTTCAGCAATTTGGGTAATACTCATACCTTTCAGACGCATTTCTTTGATCACAAAAAACTCCCCATTCTTCACCATATTTACTCTCCTCCCGGAGAGTATGTCGGCTTTTTCTGGGGAATTTTAAACCGCTGATATTGGGGATTTTACAACCGATTTTGACAGAATGGGGACAGTTATCGCTTTAAACAGAGCATTCAAAGATCGTGATCATGAAAAAGTTACCCACCCGACGGGTGGATTGATTTTTGCCATGGTGGTCAATTTTTTGATGAGCACTGTGGTCAACATTTTGGTTGACATTCACAGAACATTCGATCACTATGCAAATTTCACCTTCTGTATCCAGGAACATGCGATCGGAGTTAACCCTCTCCCTTACTGTCGTTCGTGCAGGTATCTTCCTCGACACCCTCTGTTTGTTTCAGTACATGAAATTGTCATTTTATGAACTGAAAAGACTTCTTACTTTTTTATTTACATAACTTTAATTCAACTATGAAGGATTATTTATTATCTAAATCATTACGCTCCTACATCCGTTTTTACACCCCGTTCCTCATTTTGTTTTTCGGTCTTATACCTATCTTCTACTATAGAACAGACCTCCTCACTCAATCCCTTAATCAGTATATTTAATGGATAATAATGGTGATTTTACATATCCATGGGATATTATCAACAGGAAAGTTTAACAACACCAAAAATTAAAAAGAGCCTCTCTGGCCCTTTTTAATTTCCTGATACAGTTGTTAACTGTTTATCCTGTTTATGATTTTTTTGGTTAGTTTTCCTTTTTTCCTCTAAGTATTCCTTAGCCCATTTTGCAATCGGAAGAGCAACGGCTCTTGCTAACATAACGGGTACTGCATTTCCGATCTGCTTATAAATCTTATCTACTTGACTATTGATTTGAGGGTCGAGCGGACAAAACTCATACCAATCCGGGAATGTTTGTATCCGTTGAATCTCTTTAATGGATAATCTGCGGTACTCTGATTCATCACCCGTGAATTTCCATTTATCCTTTTCAACAAACTCCATTGGTGGCACACCTGGATGCAAAGGGGCTTGTCGCCCAGATGCCTGAATTGTGAAGCTTTGCTCGTCCCAATTTTTCCTTCGATTACGAGACATATAAATTGGAGAAAAGGATCCCTTGTAATATTTTCCATACTTATTGGGGTCACCGTTCAGGTCTTTAATTGCATCACTAAGTGTTACGAATGGTTGTTTTGTACCCGGTCCATGCGTAGGGTTAGGGAATTCATATATAAAATTTAAAGGTTTTTTTGGATCTTCACGTACACCAACGAGGAAAACACGTTCTCTTAGCTGAGGAACACCGTAATCTCTCGCATTTAGCGGTACTGGGAAAATATCCATTGGATCTTTTTTGTAATAAACTTTATATCCTACTGCTTCAAAATCTTCTACAATTTGCTTGAATACTTCTCCTTTACCTAGGGTCAACATACCTTTCACATTCTCAGCAACGAAAATATCGGGCTCTGATTCTTGCAAACAGCGAATGAACTGCAAATATAAAAAGTTACGCTCGTCATCAATAAGGCGTGGACCTGCTTCAGAAAAGCCAGGACACGGGAAACCTCCAAGAACAATATCCGCTTTTGGGAATCGTTTAATTTTTCGTATATCCCCATATAACACGTTGGTTTTTTCTGGATCTTTTAGATTTCTTTTATAGGTTTCTAGTGCTTCCTTGAAATAATCATTAGCAAAAATGGTATGGAATATGCTCTGTTCACGAAGCCTGCTATATTGATCTTTATCTTTAAACGCCTTAAGAGCATTCTCCTCACCAATGACAGCTTGAAGACCAGCTAATTCAAAGCCAAGATCAAGCCCTCCTGCACCACAAAATAAGGATAGTACATTAAATTTGTCAGGTTTATAATGTACTTCATCCTGAATATCAATCTCGCCCTCAATCTTAGATTCTTGAGCAATTTTTTGTAGCAAAAACTCACGTATATCTTCTGGTGCTAAGTTGGGAGCTGGTTTATATTTAGCACGACCTCTTTGTTCCAGTTTAACCATATCTACCGCTCCTTCCTTTAACGATGGCTTATGTACTCTATTTTACTGCATAATGAGGATAATCTAGGCTTTATTTAAAAAAGCATGGCATGTTGTTCCTAAAAACAGAAGGAACATACGTTCTTTTCAATCATAATATCGCAATTCTACTTCGTATTCAAGAGAATATCTAACTATAAACTATATACCGCCCTTCTAGTTAAGCTAAATTTGTAGCACTTTTCCATAGTTGTAAGAAGTGCTGTTCATACTGTGCAGTAATTTCATCATCCGTAATAAATTGAAAGGCATTCACTTCTGCGAAACAACTGTGAGGGATGGTAACAGACTCGTTATCGATGACGTAAACCATGTCACGATCTTCGTCCCATGCAAATTGTGTTGGTGTTACATTGGCCGTCATAACCACTACCGAGTTATCGACAATGATAAACTTATCGTGAATGACGGGATGCCAGAATTTCTGCTCCACGTTCGGTAGCCCTCTTAAAATATTTGCTGCTTTTGCAGCCCTGTTTCCCTGTTTTTGTTGCTCACTTGTTGTTTGCTTTAATACTTTTATCTCAATCTCTTGATTCTTAGCAATCTCTATTAGAAGTTCGACGATTCCCTTATGGTCTTCCGTACCAAAGGGGTTGTAATCGTTGACATGCTGAGTGCAGATATAAATTCTACTCTGTGCGCGTTTGATAAACTTCGAAATACATGTTCTTGCCACCTTAGGGCTTCCTTCTGAGTTGTAAAAAAACCAGGGAGCTGTAAACATGGCATTCCCGGTAATCTGCGTGTTCGTTTTCTTTTGTAACTTATAGTAGGCGTCATGCTGTGCTGCATCTTTAAAATCTTTGTAATCATCGAGTGAGAGCGAGTTTTCTCTAAGATGCCTAAAAAACTGCATATAGGAATGAATTGACTCCTGATCTCCCTCAATGACCAGCATATTCTCACTATGGGATTGATCAGCACAAGCTAAATTGCTGGACGTCAGAATACATTTATGCTTACCGTCTTTAAAGGTAGCAAGTACACATTTCGCATGAAGACTATACGTATATGTTCCTCGATTGTATTGTGTCTCCGACCAAACGTACGTATGAGGGAACAATCGTAAATCAACAACAGGTCCATCAGATTGCGTAATACTTTGAAATATTTTTTCAGCAAATTGTCGCTTACTTTTCTTTTCTCGATATCCGCTTACCGAAACTTCAACCTCACTATATCCATCAAGAGGTATTGTATATACTGTAACTTGAGTTCCTTTAAGAACTTGTTTCTGTAAAAAATCGTGCAGAAAGCGATTGTTATAAAGAAAAAAAGAGGCCTGAATACTTTCAGCCCCTTGAAGTTCAACCATCAGCTTCTTAAGCAAATAAGGGGAACTTCCCTTTTCGTGTTTGACTCTCGTATCTGATGGAACCTCAAAATATGCTCGATACAACTTTGCTCACCCTATCTAGAGAACATCGTTTTATTAAATCCATAGTTATCGTAATCCCTGCTCTGAAAGTCCCGAATAAAGGGAGATAAAAAAGGTGGCTTCTCACCAACACAAAACATCACCACTTTTTCTCTTGCTCGAGAAAGGGCAACATAGAGTACCTTTTTCTCCTCATTTATAATGGAGTCTTCATCTTGATAGTACCCTTCTGATGAGGTATCCCCACCGTGTCGCTTTTTAATCTCATCCATCTTCTGTTTAATAGGATAATGTTCACGATCAAAGTGTAGGATAAACACGTAATCAAACTCAAGCCCTTTTACGGAAAATGCATCCGTAAAAAAGAGAGGAGGTTTCTCTTGATCGTGGTTAAACTTTTTTCCGTAATTCTCTACGCCAATGACGTTAAAATCCCTCTCTAAAGTTAATCGGATCGATGAGTTACGTGTTTTCCATTCATCTGTGTCATATCGGTGAATAATCGCGACAGTAGCATTCGGATCATGGACTCTTGCCTTTTTGATTTCGTTCACTATATATGCAACCATCTTAGGGGTGTCCTGATATAGGCGAATCTCTGGTTTGGGACCCTCTCGAACGAAATCAAGGTCACTCTCCTTGTCATTATCGGTATCGAGAAAGGAAATGGAACGAGCCAGTTTCATGATTTGCTTGGTTGAGCGGAAATTGATTTTCAATTTTCTACTCCGATTACCTTCTATTTCAATTCCTAAAGCCTTTAGTGAATACGGCGTTCTTCGATAGATTCTCTGTTTATGATCACCAGTCATCGTAATCGATTTTTTGCCTAATAAATTCAGCGCTAATAGCTGCATAGGCTGAAGATCCTGCACCTCGTCGATAAAGATGTGATCATACTTCAGCTGTTCTGGAATTGAGTCGATATACTTGAGGAGCAAAAGTGCATAATCTTCCTGATCGTAATCCTCGGGCCAGTGCTCACTCCGAAATCGTTCATACCCTTGAAAAATCTCAAAAACCGTCTTTCGTTGTTCCACAGTTAACCTTGGACTTGTACCTCTCCCTACCCTTTCACAACTTAAGTACTTGTCTTCCTCGATAAAGCCATTGCCTTTCATCCAAAAGATCTCATCTCGAATAAACCCTTCCATATGGGTTTTATAAAGTTGCCGAGTTCTTGGGAGGGACGCATACTCTTTCGATGCCAGGAATTTAGCTAAATAGGCTTCCGTTCTACGATACACATTGTCTTCTCTTCGACCAATGGATCCAATAGATACTCGAAGTAGGTTTAGTGTCATGAGATTGGCTTCCATCAAAATATCACGAACCATTTGGTGAAAGGTCTTGAGATGAACAGTGTGATTATCTTTTAGATCGCGGTACAATTGGGACTGATTGCTGCGTTTACGAGCATCCTCAATAAGGGTTTGCCCGAAGGTTACATATAACAGGCGCTGCTCCCGCTTCTCTTCCGCCATCACCTTAAACATTCGTCCTAGTAACGTAATGCTCTTACCACTACCAGCCGATCCATTAATCATCAAAAATTTATCTCTTCGTTGAACGACGGCCAGTTGCTCCCGGCTTAACGTAATCTTGTCAAAGAGGTTTCCCGTCTTTAAAAAGGATAGCCAATAATGACGGTTCTGAAGCGCTTCATCTTTCTGGTATTCCTTATCTGTCCATGCTTCAGATAGTTGGTTCCAAAAATAGTGTTGAATCGCCATTGTTTCCGCCTACTCTTTCGTATTTGTATAAACTTGAATCCATCTCATCAACGAATCGGCTACGTTTTTGGTAATAGGTCATGACTAGAACAGATTTCGCTCTGGTCATCGCAACATAGAGCAAGCGGCGCTCAACCGCCAATGTTTCTTCATCCAAATCTTCATTTGAGTCATAAGAAGGTACCGTTTTCTCTCGCAGTCGAATGACAAGCGCGGTATCAAATTCAAGACCTTTAGCAGAGTGAAACGTCATTAGCTTTACTCCTTGCTTGATGGCGCTACCCTGATCCTTTGTGACATATTCGACAGGCACTCCTATGGTTAGTAGTCGTTTATAAAAACGTGACAACGAAGGTTTTCTGCGAGAAAGAATACCAATTGTCCATTCTGGATAACTAGTTAGCAATTCTTTTACAGCTTGAACAATGTATTCCTCCTCATCTTCATAGCCCTCACATTCCACTAACAACGGAATTGGTCCTGTTCTCTCTGGTAAAATGGGATGGACGTATTCCTCATCGTTGTTTTTATATAACGGGTCGTGTTTTTGCAAACTATGAGCGAGAGAGATAATTTGCTTGGTCGAGCGAAATGAATCTTGAAGCAACTTAGTGCGACCACCTGTAATATTTACCCCTATATCACGCCATGCGAATGAAGTATTGTATATCTTTTGCCCTTTGTCAGCTGCAATAATCATTCGCTTGTTAGCACACTTCTTGAGCAGTTTGAGCTGTAGTTCTTGTAAGTCTTGCGCCTCGTCCACTAAAACATTATCGAGTGTGGGAAATGAATTAAGATTAGCACATTTACTATGAAGAAGATGTGCCAGGTCATCGAAGTCTACACAATTCAATAGCTGCAGTTCTTTCTGATACTCCGAAAATACGCTAAAAATGACTTCACGTGCTTTTTTATCGACGAAAACCTTGGTGCCTCTGCCTATACGATCCGCACCAAAATACTGCTCTTTTTGCCGAAGGTCCTTGCCTTTCATCCAGCTGATTTCATCGTCTAGAAAATCGAGATACTTCTCTTCCACGACAAGACGATGAGTAATCTGCTCACGGACTTTTTCAATACTCCTTTTTAAGGCCAATTCTTTGTCGGTTTGCTTGACAATATTAAACCGGACACGGATCTTTCTAAGCATTTGCATGGTCCAGGAGTGGAATGTCGTAACGACGAGACGATCAGATCCAATGATGCTTGCTAACTCTTTGGCATAGGCTGACAGTGCACCGTTAAAGGTAAAGAGATAGACTTTTTCATCTACATATTTTGTGAGAATTTTGTTTGCTTTGTTGAGAAGAACTATTGTTTTACCGCTACCGGCAATTCCCCGTATAAGTAAGTCTTGTCCCTCATAATCAACGGCCTCTTGCTGTTTTTTGGTTAATGTTACGTTCTGCATGTCTATTCCCCTTAAATAAAACCGTCATCATCGTCAGAATCAGTCCCTAGAATCGCGTCGCGAAAACTTGGAATCGTTTCGTTTGCTTTTAGAAGTGCCACTTCCCCAGTGATGATACGCATATCGGTAGAAGCAGTCTGTGCTATTCTTATAAGCCTTTCCGGAGGAAGACCTCGACTCCAGCGGCTTGAAATCTCATCAAATAACTTTGTGTCAATCATAAGATGGCCCTCAACTTATCATCGACTGCATAATATCCATTCTTACAGGAAGATAGGTGCGGACACAACCGACATAGCTTCGATGGCGTTGCTCGCATCTGTATTCCTTCTTTAGCTGCTAGTTCCACTAATGTTTCTTTTACACGTTTACGACGAAATGCTTCCCGAACTGGACTCATCAGATTTAGATTTCGTTCCCCATCCGTATAATGGGAACGCAGAAACTGGAATGTTTCACGACCAAGAACATAATCTTTTCCATCTATAGTTGAGTAGTATATATCAAATAAACTAATGTACTTCATGGCATTCTCAGCGATCGTTTGCTTTCGGACCTTGCTCCAAAATGGAAATAACTCAGATATTTGTGCGGTTACTTCCTCATCCGGGCTATCGGATAAGCGGTATCCTGCCTGCAACAAAGCACCAAATAAGAACTGATGGTGGAAGTCAGACGAGAAGGTCGCATAGGGTTGAGTAAGGAAGCTGTAAGTAAACCGCGCAGGACACAACGTAAACTCAGCTGCCGCATCGCTTGGATATTCCGCAAGTGCGGTAAGAGCTTCTTCCTTGTTACCTTCAATGATGTTAAAAGGCATTTCGCTATCAGTCTGGAACAGCGTTTCAATACGAGTTGGCGTTTGTCCAAGTAACGAGATGTACACAGACTCTTCGTATACCTTATTACTCATGTTTTGAACCCAGGAAATCTTAATATTCTCCGCAAATGCAAGCACGCTAAAATACAAATACCTAGCAATATTTGGTGCATACTGTTCACGTTGGAAAAGAAGCGTAACCTCCCTTGTACAGGGAAGCTCTTTTAAAGTTTCCCTTGTAAGTGGCCAAGGGAGTGAGGCGCTGTTATAGGGTAAACTCTCCTCGTCAATTCCACATAGGTGCACATATGATCCTAATAAGGCCGCTCCATCGGCTTCGTCAAACTTTTGGACAGGGCGCATTTCTGTTTTCTGTGTTGAATCGTCTTCCTCCAGAAACCTCCCGCCTAGGTACAGCGCAATTGCATATGACAGGTCTTCAACATAGAATGATTCGTTCGACGAAAAATCTTCACGTAGACGTTCCCTTAGCTCCTCAAGAAGCTTTTTCTCACTTCCTGTAAAGGATTCTGTATCCAGTCCCTCGTCCATAAGACTCTCTATTTTACTTAAATGCTCTCGAATCGTTACTTTTTGCTCTCCTTGGAACAAAAGCTCTGCTTGAACAAATAGTTTTTCAATAAAGAATATAATGTCTTTTACATCGCTAGTCGAAACATTGAAGTAAGAAAACCGTAACATAGGGTTCTCTGCCATTCGATGGAACCTGTTATCTGAATGGGTGAATGACTCTACCGGTCCTTCCTTAATGGCTTGAAGATACTTTGCTGTTTTTCGCCATTCGGCAAGTGTACTACATCCAGAGAAGAAGGGCATAACTGCCTGCAACTGATCTACATAATGTTTGGCATTTTTCCCTTCATGGAAGAGCCATCCTGAAGTAAAGCATTCGAATAGCCCTTTTTCCGTGATTTCAAGCCTTCCTTTTCGTTCATTCCACATCAAGTGAAGGTGGAACAAATATTGTCCGATTGGATAAGAGAGGAAATGACGCTCCTCAAAAGCCTCTGGTACATAATCCTTTAATCGCTCATTCAAGTAGGAATCTCTTGGGGAAATATAACTTGCCTCGTGTTCTTTATAGTACGTTAAAAAACCTGAAAAATCGGTAAATCTGAGGATTTCAGGCTCCCAGGCTGATAAGTCTGGTGTTATTTGTGCACCTTCATAGGAGCTGCTAAAACGATCTCCAAAGTTAAGCTCTTGATCTCGCAAGGTTGAATATGTCCATTTGTCCTTTTTGACCCACGCGCCTAAAAATGCCTCAACAGCTGCAAATGTGCTAGGGTAACGTTGATCATAAAGGTTCAAAAACACCAGTTCTATTCCGTTTGCTTCCAACATGGATATTATACGATGCTGAAGTGGTGTAATAAAGTAGAATCCATGCAGGACAACTGATCTAGGTATCTCGTCTGTGTCGAGAACCTTTTTTAACTGACGAAGAAATTGTTCTGGAGATTGTAAAAAAGTACGAATTTCCGCGAAAGAACGATCTTCCGCCTCCATTCTCCGCCAGCAGCGCTGAAATAACTCCTCCTCCAATGTTTTTGGGGATAAATCGTCCGGGACTACACCCATTTCCGTAAGTAAGCGCATCGAAAGAAGTACATTTTGCTGGTTATGTCGAAATGCGTAAATTAATTTGCCAGCGAATAGCGGATCCGCACCTTCTTCACGAACAATACTAGTCAGCCGTGTAAATTGCGCAAGTTTCGTTGCCGACTTTGCCCAATTACCTAAAAGCGAGTTAATAAAAGGTCCGGCGTTTTTCGTTTGAGGGATCAATTCTTTGTATTGCTTTAGTACACCCTCATATAAGCTGACTGTTGCACAGATTTGCAACTCCTTCTTATATTCCAGAAGCTCTTCGATTTCTGTTAATTTCGTGATGTCGTTATAGGCAAACAACTTTCTAGACATGCGTATGTACCCCCTGTTTGGCAAGAAGCATATACCAGTTGTTATAGGTATACTTTTGATTGGCTATAAGCCAAAGTCTTTCTTCAGCACGAGTCATGGCTACATAAAGTAGCCGAGTCTCTTCTTTGATTGACTCATTCTCTTCAGTGGATTGAAGTCTTACATGGTTATCGTTTTTATACTCAGCTTCACCATCTCGAATAAACCAGCCCGCATGCCATTTATCTTCTAATTTTTCTAAAAGCAATTCGTTAAAAACATAGCGGAAGACTTTATCGGTAAATGGCAAAATAATCGTATGGAACTCGAGACCTTTCGATTTGTGAACGGTCATAACATGCACACGTTCTCCTTGATCTTTTTCATCCAGCAGTGGCTCATCCTCATCCCGATTGACCGCGATTTGAAGTTGTAGCCATGATTGTAGTGAGTACAGGGAAACAAACTCAGAAGAAAACTGGTTGTGAATCAGCTCAAATAGATGGTTTAGATTCAGTTCATACTGCAAGGCACGTGCTCTCGCCTCAGTTTCATTCTCCTGATCCGGTCGTTCCTGATTTAATTGTGCGAGCTCCGTCAAATAATATCGACTAACCGGGTTCGTTTTCTCTACAATCTCTCGGATAACGGCCAATACCGGGGTAATCCGCAGGTCTTCCAAATACTTTTCCCAGTTACCTAATGGGTTTAGAGAGGTCAGAAATTCACTTACCCTACTCTCATCTCCCCCAAATGAAGTAAGAGCTGACCATCCAACGTACGTGTTTGAATAAGATGAATTCAGTAAGTTAAAAAGAGCGATTGGTCGTCTAGGGAATAGGAGCGCGTCAACAAGGGCTTTGAAATCCTTCACTGTCGGACTTACATAAAAGGTGCCCCCAATGTCGAGCTGAACATCGATCCCTGCTTTTTTACACCACTGTTGGATATAAAACGCCTGGTTATTTGTTCGAACCAGCACGGCAATCCTTTGTTTACGAGGATTCTCCAGACCTTCCTTTGCCATATTAATCATATTAATTGTATGGCTTTCTTGTAAATCGCTATGTCGTTCAAAGGTTCGTTTCTGGACGAGAAGTGATTGTTCTTCTGAGCTTTGTCTTACGCCTTTAAGACTATCTTTTTTCCCGTATGGAAGAAAGTCTATCTTACCCCACGCCGAAAAGTACGTTTCCATCTGGTCAAGCAAGCGAACAGAAGAGCGATAGTTAGTTGTAAGCGAATAGTTTCTCATCGTTCCACCTGTGATACTCTTCAACTGATTGCGAAGGATATCAAATGCTGTGTATTTTGCACCTCGGAACCGGTAGATACTTTGTTTGATATCTCCAACTACGAACAATTTCATGTTATATGCACCCACTAGGCGAGAGGCAAGTTTGATCTGAATATCATCTGTATCTTGGAACTCGTCTATGAAAAGGTACGATAGGGTTTTCTTTTTATTTTGGAATACAGATGAATGCCTAGTGATATAGTCGAGTTGACGAGTCAAATCGCTTAAGGTGATTGCATTGGAGTCGATCTTTAACTCTTGAAGTTCTTTTTCACATAATGGAAAAATCGTAGAGAAAAGTCGGTGTAAGGAAGCACTTGGCGTTGCTGCACCTCCCCAATGAATGCATTTGATCTCGTTTTCCGACAAACCTTTTTGCTCCATCTCTTCCCAAAAATCGTTGGCAATCTCTATTACTTTGTAAAGTGGAATATCATTAAAGAGTGCAAGTAACTCTCGGTCTCTATTTTCACTCTGTACCCATTCGTTAATATACCGCTCAATGATAGCCGAGCGTTGCATTTTAAGGCTTTTAATGCTCACATTCGATCCGTAACCGATTATGGATCCCATTTCTTTTATGAGTTCTTTTGCAAAAGAATGAATCGTACTAATCTGCATTGAAGGAAGCTCTTCAATATAGGTAAGATACTTGACGGCACCTGTTGCTTGATATCGGCAATAAAACTCTTCACGCAGTTTTTGAAACATCCTATGAGCCGCTTCCCTCGTAAACGTGATCATCGCCAACTCTTTCAGAGATGTTTCCGTGGTTTGCAGAATGTATAGAATACGCTGAATCATGACCGTTGTTTTTCCGGTACCTGCTCCTGCCTTCACACTCAAATGAACGTCAGAAGGTGCATGCTCAACTAGGTATTGCTCTAGGTTAAAGTGACTACTTTTAGAAAAGTGCTTCAGTGCTCTTCGCTCGAGCAAAGATGAAAATTGTCCATCTACAATTGATAGCATGGGATATTTACTAAGTTCATTACCTTCAGTTACATAAATCTGTAGCAACTTGGCATCTCTATATGCTCGTAAATCCTCAAAGTCGTGATCTCGATCGGTAAACACAATGACCTTCACGCCATTTAGTAGGTATGTTTGCAGTATTTCTTTTTGAATGTTATCCCGTATCGAAACAGTTAAGTATGAATGTTTAGGCATTTTCAATATGATCTACCTTCTTTATACTAGGAATAGAACTTAGCGACTACTACATACGTGTTTTTAATCAACCGAAAAGAAATCCCTTCCATAAAACTTAATAGGAAATAAGAACCATATATAGAAGTTTAACATATAATGAAAACTCTTACAGCCACTCTAAGGAAAATTTTAGTATTATAGAATAAGACATTTCAGACTCGGAAACAAGTGGAGGAAGAACGATGATAACCTCTCGTCAACGCGGTGACCAACATGTAAGAGAAGTACATGCAGTGCTTCTTCATAAACTGACAACTGATACATGGCCGGAACAAGCATCATCTGTTTCCCTTCAAACAGCCCGCTATGTTTGGGAGAAGTTCCCTCACCCAGATAACATTCTGTGCAAGTTTGATTATCCTAACCCAGATGATCATAATGATTTGATCATTATCAAGGGTCCAACTTCTTACCCAGTGAATCTTTTTATTGTTAAGGGTAGCGGAATTATTCAACCAAAAAATCCTGGGGCGAAAAGTTTTTTATCCAGGTACTTTTTAACGGAAGAGCTACAAGAGCGATTTAATCAGTTTATGGAGTTAGAGTATCTGTACTTTTTACAGGAGCTGCTCGAGCTCAAAGACATAACCTATATTCATCTACCCCCTAAACGTGAATTGAAATCCAAAGTTAAAGAATTATTTCCGCATTTTGATAAAGACACTAATCTCCTCCGAGATCGTTTTCTCTTAAAAATCAGGGACTATTGCTTTACGCTCCTGCAGCATAATTACAATACAAATCAAGCAGGATTTATAAATGCTTTTAATGAGTTATTGATGACACGGGAAACAAATATAATTACTCGGAGCAGAAAAAAAGGGGTTACTGTTGAAGAATTCGCACCAGAAATGGGACACTATCAGGACATTATTGTATATAAGAAAGGTAAGAACATTATCGGAATCCATTATGGTTCCATTGCCTTAACCTTACGTTTTAAATTCGAAAGCTCACCTGCTTCATCCATTAAGCTTGCTACTAGTTTTGAATCATATAGAACCGATTTTAGATCTGAAATCATCCAAAAAAATAATCGTACACTTCAACAAATAAACCAAATACTTTATGAGATGAATTATAACCCTAATGGGAATGTAAGTAATGCGGTTGGGAAATGTCATGAAGCATTCACGTATTACTGGATTCTTAAACAAAATCCAGATGTTATTCAAGCGGATGATGAGGAGTGTACTTCCTACTTATTGAGGTATCTCCCTCGGATAGATCGACAAACTGCTGCTGCTATCCAGGAAAGTTCTGAAAAGACGGCTGCTGTAATTTTAGAGTTCATTCAAAAGAAAAAAAATAATGCTATTTTGGAAGGAATACAATTAGTAGCGGATATCTATACTAGTGATCGTTTAAATACAGGAGACTTAAAGATCTCTATTCGTTATATCAACGGTAATGTAGAGGAGATATACATTTCGCTTAAAGCGATTAGTAAAATTGGTCAAAAAATAACCACCAAAAATCCGGGAATTGGGACGATCTTAAGCCGTATGTTTTTTGATGTCCGAGAAGATCTAAATGAAAAGGTATCAGAAGTCAAAAAAATGTATGAGAATGGATTAGATCGCTATGAATGCCTTGTAACGCTATCCCAAGAGATTGGATTCGCATTGGAGCAAGCACCACAAGAGAACCTGAAGAGAGGAATTAATAACTTGCTTGGTAAGGCTCTAATGATCATCACTGCTTATGAACAAAAAAAGGCTTTCCATGTGGAGTACTCACAAATTAAAGGCAATGTAATCGTAAAGCGTAATACTCCAAGTAATATACAAAATACCCTTTTATGGAATAATGGAGACCAGCAATTATCTTTAAGGGTAAAGTTCAGCAAAGGTGAGTCACACGGATGGTCTTCGATCAAACTAACGTCAGAGTATTTGTATAAACCTAATCTGTAAAATTTGATGATACGATGAACCCGGCGATGGGCAATTGACAAGTTCGCGCTCGGCTTCTTCAGAAACTGCGCAACTGAGTTCTGCTTCTTTAAGCGAACAGGTAAAAGGTAAGTGCACATCCTTTGGACCCGTCGCGATAACATAGGGCTATTGTGGTTTTGAAAAGTATTCCCTGGATTTACATTGATACTTGACAATAATAGGAGCGAAGATTTTGGAAGTCAAATAAGGGTCTCTGGCATTTGCCCAACGGGTCCAAACCTTTTGACCGTTAAATCGAGTTGTTCTACAGGTCAAATTTGAACTAGTAGCGATAGCTCCAGTCACCTTCGAGATCACTGGGTCTGTCAATGATTTTGTGTAAACTCCAATAGCCGTTAGGCTCAGAGGAGATATGGTTGAACTCGCTCCGGAAACTGAACGGACAGTTGTAACAGAATTTGGTCCCAGTTCTGAACTCTCCCCGTCCACTTTCGTAACACATCCATGGTTGCCAGGTAGAGCATTTTGAGCAGGGCTTCGTCTGTAGGAAAAATGGCTTTTCCTTTGGTGACCTTTCTCAGTTGGCGATGGTAGCTCTCAATGACATTGGTTGTGTAGATCAGTTTGCGAATCTCGGGTGAGTACTTGAAAAAGGTGGAGATTTCCGCCCAGTTCGTACGCCAGGAACGGACAATAAGGGGGTACTTTTGTCCCCACGTTTGCTCGAATTGATTCAGTTCTTCCAAGGCGGCCTCTTCCGTGGCCGCTTTATAAATCGGCTGCAGGGCCGATGTGATTTTCTTGATGTCTTTATAGGAAACGTATTTGATCGAGTTGCGAATCTGGTGGATGATACACTTCTGGATTTCCGTGATGGGATAGCAAGCGGAAATGGCTTCGGAGAAGCCGCGAAGATTGTCCACGCAGGTGATGAGGATGTCTTGCACGCCCCGGTTTTTCAACTCGTTTAAGACATGAAGCCAGAACTTTGCCGATTCATTTTCCCCGATCCAGATGCCAAGTACATCTTTGTGGCCTTCCAAGTCAATGCCAATGGCCATGTAGGCGGCTTTGTTGACGATGGCACCGTCTTGTTTCACCTTGAAGTGAATGGCATCCAGGAACACGACTGCGTATACCGCCTGCAAGGGACGGTTTTGCCATTCTTTGATCAGCGGGACGATCTTGTTGGTCACGTTGGAGATGAGGGTAGGAGAAACCTCGATGCCGTAGAGCTGCTGCAGGTGATCCTGAATGTCGCGGGTAGAAACACCCTTGGCATACATGGCAATGATTTGGTCTTCGATACCCGTCACGTTCGTTTGGTTCTTTTTGACGATGGTCGGCTCAAACTCACTGGCCCGGTCACGCGGTACCTGAATGTCCACATCGCCGTACTCGGAACGCACCTTTTTCTTGCTGTAGCCGTTCCGGCTATTGGTGGTTTTCTTGTTTTTCGTGTCGTGCTTGGCGTAGCCAAGAGACGTCTCCAGTTCCGCTTCCAGCATCTCCTGAAGAGTCTCGGCAAACAACTCCTTCAGGGCCAATTGCACGTCGTCCACCGATTGCATGTTCTTTTCCTTGATCCACTGCTTGAGTTGCTCTTTGGACATCAGGCTCATGGGCTCTCCCAACCTTTCTTTGAATTCATTGTACTCTATTTGAAGGTTAGGAGTTTACACAAAATAGTTTATAGACTCAGATCACTTGCAACGAGAGCTATACCGCCTCCCGATCACCAGCCTTGTTCTTCTAAATCTTCCAAACGTTTTTTCAATGTCATCACGAATACAGAAGTGTTATCCAAAGTGCTATCCGAACGCATGACTGGATCGACCGAGGTTAGACGCGCGGTTGAGTCGCTTCCCGGCTTCTGGTCGATCCCAAACTCCCAATAAAACGAGCCAGACTTAATGCCGGGTTCATTTTCTACAGCAGCGCATCTAGACCCCCTCCCATACTCACCAATCTGACAGCTACCACCACTCCATATGTCCCTTGATGCTGCACCGATTCCAAAAATCCGTTCTCACCTATCCTCTACTCTATACCTGCTCGAAAATCAAAGGGGCGGATCTCCCCCATGAGATCGCGCCCCGTTTTTTGTTGCTTGTGAGCCCTCTGTATTAACGATTCGTTTGCAAGAGCGTAAAAAACAATTTCGGAACTGGTGTGCCCAGAAGATGTACATGCCCGGTTACCGCGAATTGATTGGAGCCATTGCTGGCAATCCCTTGAATCCAGGAGTTGTTGGAATACAGAGTCTGGTCCCACAGCTTGTTTCCGGAGGCATCCACTTTGAGCAAGTACCCGGTTTGAGAGCTTGTGGAGCTGAGTGCCCCGGCGATTACGAACCCGCCATCCGGAGATGCAGCAATGTCATATCCGTTGATTTCATAGTACTGCGTAGAGCCAGACGCATGCGTACGGGTCCAGGTGATTTTTCCTGTGGCGTCGACACGCGTCAGATTCAGATTTCCGGAAATGCCTCTGGCAGCATAAATCGCTCCATCGGGCAATACTTTACCGGACAGGACATCTCCCGGAAGCATCAACTCCCATTGTTTTTGGAAAGCAGCATTGAGTTTAACAAGCTTGGTTGATACTTGTACGCCAGCATCAGGTAGTGCTTTCTCCTGGCGATTCGTGATCAGGATTCCTCCATCATTTGTCGCCAAGGTGCTGGATACGAATGCCTCATTCGCCGGAAAATAGGAAGAAAGCGCAACAAACTGAATGTTTTGTCCCTGTTTATCGATATGTACCAGTGCACTTTTGGTCGTGTTTGCTTCGAATAGCGAACCGGACAAGACGTAACCGTCAGTCAATTCGGCTATCGAGGTGATGGAATCAAAGGCTTTATCCCCGACTTCCTGCAGCCACTCCATATTTCCGTCTTTGTCGACCTTGATGAGAAAGGCCTGTACGCCAACTTCATCCGATTGATAAAATGTTTGTCCGCCCGCCAGGTACCCGCCATCCGTAGTTTCGATGATAGCTTTGCCTACGAGACCCGGGTAAAAAGCGGTTTCCCAAAGAAGATTTCCTTGCTGGGTAAACTTCTGGAGCGTGAATTGGCGGTCTTTGCTGCCCGTGACAATCCATCCACCATCCGAGACGGGTACAACGTCAAAGCCCGTACTTTCCAATACTGGCGCGTCGACGTGCTCCGTCTGAATGCTCGCATGTTCGGCAGCTGCTGCGGTGGAGGCCATCATCCCCATTGCTGCTGCTACTGCCAGGTTCGTCCACTTCCATTTGAATGCCATGTTTCCCTCCTGATAGTCTGTGGTGTTGTTGGATGACCGGCAGATCGTGCCAAGGACAGATACATTATATCAGATCATGCGCTTTCTGGCTTTGCAGATAGTGTGGGATTCCTCTGCCCCCAAACTATCTTTTGCAAGTCTCAAAATTTGACAATCTACTCATCAACTCCTATACTTAAACTGTAATATTTACGATTAAAAGTCTCCACCTTTCACAAAGGAGTGAACGGCAATGTCAATCTCTCAAGAACCTCGCATCCCTGTCACGGTTTTGACCGGCTTTCTCGGCGCCGGAAAAACAACCTTGTTAAACCATGTGCTAACCGCAGATCACGGCCAGAAAATCGCTGTTATCGTCAACGAATTCGGGGAAGTCGGCATCGACAACCAACTCGTCGTCGGCGCGGACGAAGAAATTTTTGAAATGAACAACGGCTGCATATGTTGTACGGTACGGGGCGATCTCATCCGTATTCTCGCCGATTTGAAAAATGCGAAGCTCGGATTGGACGGGCGCCGTAAAGTCGATTTTGACCGCGTCTTGATCGAAACTACCGGTTTGGCCGATCCCGCCCCGGTGGCGCAAACCTTTTTCGTCGATGACGAAGTCGCCAATTTCTATAAGCTGGACGCGATCGTCACGGTGGTGGACGCCAAGCATGTCGGACAACATCTGGATGAGGGCCATGAAGCACAGGAACAAGTCGCGTTTGCCGATGTGCTGCTGTTGAACAAAACGGACCTCGTTTCCGAAGAAGAGCTTGAACAGGTGGAAGGGCGCCTGCGTGCGATGAATCAGGCGGCCAAAATCTACCGTACGCAGCAGTCCCGGATCGAGATCGACCGCATCCTGGGCATCAGCGCTTTCGATCTGGAGAAAAAACTGGAGATTGAACCCGGGTTTCTGGAAGAAGATCACCACGATCACGATGACGATGTCTCCTCCGTCTTTTTCCGTGAGTCCCGTCCGCTCGATCTGAAAAAGCTGGAGCGCTTCATCAGCGAATGGCTGGTCGAACATGGCGTGGACACATTCCGCTACAAAGGCGTTCTGAATATCAAAGGCTCCAAAAAAAGAGTCGTCTTCCAAGGTATTCATATGCTGTTCGGCGCGTATCCGGACCGCGAGTGGAAGCCGGATGAGGTTCCGGTCAGCGAATTCGTCGTCATCGGCCGAAATCTGGACGAAGAGTGGTTCCGCAAGCAGTTTGCCGCTTGCGTAGCAAGCTAGAACAGATTGGTAGGAAAAAAGAAGCGAGCCGTGAAGGTATCGCTTCTTTTTTTGCGAAGCCGGTAGACAAGCGTATCCCCTCCCCACTTCTCTGCTTCCTATTGCGAATCTGCACAATCTTTTTCTATCATTTAGAAAGCATGCTCTCTCCCGCAGAGATCGTATGCTAGCGGTTCGAATGTTTACCCTTTACAGTCATCATCTGTCGCGACATGTTTACCCGAGCCGAATTTTATAGTACACTTTATTAGTAAAAATTACGAATAAATCATGTGCATAGTACGTTCCCGGGCAAATCGCTACTCGCTCAAACAAGTCAGCGATTCGCATGGACCGTACCGCACGACCATGAGGTGTACACGATGCAACCCATCCATAACAAAAGAATCCTGCCCGCCAAACCGGAACGACATCGACGCTTTGGTTCCACCGACCCTATCCCGGGAAACAAACCGACAGTCAAAGAACAAATGCCCGATTTGCAAAATCATCGGGAAGACTTCCTGTTTGCCATTGACCATGTCGGTATTTGCAGGGTCCAACACCCTATCCTCGTCTGTGCGGAAATGGAGCCTGCGACCCAGACCAGTGTGGCGAAGATTACACTGACCACGAGCTTGCCGCGAGAGTCCAAAGGCATTAACATGAGCAGACTTACCGAACAATTGGAACGATACCGTCAAAAAGGCTGGACAAGCGAGTTTCCCGACCTGTGCGATTTTGCCCATGAGCTCGCGGAACGGATGGGACAGGACAAGGCCGAAATAACGATGACTTTTCCCTGGTTTTATGAACGAAAAGCTCCTGTTACGGAAAAAGCGGGGCTGAATCATGCGGAGGTCACGGTCAAAGTCGTATGCGAGAAGGGGAAGCAATTTACTGCTCAGGCATCTTTGCGAGTAGCCGTAACAACATTGTGCCCCTGCTCCAAGGAAATCAGTGAATACAGCGCTCATAATCAGCGGGGAATGGTGACTATGACTATCGAGATCGATCCTGCCTCTCCCCCGCAGCGCGATTGGAAAGCGATGTTGCTGGAAGCAGCAGAATCCAATGCCAGCAGTGCCCTCCACCCGGTTCTAAAACGTCCGGACGAGAAAAATGTTACCGAACGGGCTTATGAAAACCCGCGTTTCGTGGAGGATATGGTGCGGCTTGTCGCTGCGGATTTGTATGAAATGGAGACGGTTCAGGCTTTTACGGTGGAATGTCGAAATGAGGAGTCGATTCATATGCATGATGCCTATGCAGTGATTTCGTACGACAAAAGAAAGGAAAAGGCTCCGCAATGACGGAGCCCTTTATTATTTCATATGTTTGCGAGCCAGATAAAGAAAAAAGGGAGCGCCCAAAAAGGCTGTAACGGCGCCAACCGGCAGCGATGCCATGCGACCGCCTTCAAATAGCGGAAACGACAGGCCCTGGGACAGAATGTCCGAGCCGACCAGCAGCCACGCAGTGACAAGCGCGCTAAACGGGAATAGTCTCCTCGCATCCTGACCGACGATCCGTCTCGCAATGTGAGGACCGATCAATCCGATAAAGCCGACGGCACCTACGATAGAGACCGCACCGGCGGTCAACAAAGCTGCGATCAGCAGCAATCCGGCTCTGGCAAGGCGAACGGGGACTCCAATTCCTCTCGCAACGCCATCCCCGAGCTGTAATGCATTCCCAGCTCCCGCACTCATCAGTCCGATCGGCACCATGATCAGAAACCATGGCCAAATAATATTCCAGTGAAGCCATACCCGCCCGTTTAACGAGCCGACGGTCCACAGCAAAATGCTGCCGATCGCCTCCGAATGACGGAGCAGTACCAGGGAGGTGCAGGCGGACAAAAAAGACGATACGAGAAGGCCGATCACAGTAAACCGCAGCGCGTCCCCCCTTCGAGACCAGCCTAGCAGATAGATAACCGACACGGTAACGATACCACCGACTAGACCAAATAAGGGGATTTGAAGGGATAAGCTCGCGGATCCTCCCCAAAAGGTCATGTAGAGTACAAGCATCAGCACACTGCCGGCGGATACGCCCAATAGCCCCGGTTCCGCTAGCGGATTGCGTGTAACCGACTGCAGTATCGCCCCCGCCAGTCCTAGCATTGCACCCGCTGCAAGCGCAACCAAGGTGCGTGGCAGCCTCAGTTCCCAAATAATCTGTCTATGGTACGCATCATCGTGTTTGTTCAGCAATGCCAGCACCACTTCACGCGGGGACAAGGCAACCTGGCCAAGCGCAATATGCAAAATGAAAAACACGGCAAGCCCCAACAAAAGAAACAGAGCCCACGACCGAATCCTTCTATTATATTGGGCAGCGGCATTGTTACGATCGATCAAAAGCGACCTCTCCTCTTCGCGGCAAGCATCAGGATGAGCACCGGTACGCCGACGATTGTCGTCCATAAGCCGACCGGGATTTCACGGGGAGTGAATACGGCTTTGGCAAACAAATCTGCCGTCACGAGAAGTACCGCCCCAACTGCCGCAGAACAAGGCAGTATCCATCTGGCGTCTTCCGTTCTGAGTATCGCTCTGGTCAGATATGGCCCAAGCAACGCGATAAAACCAATCGGGCCGCATTGCGCGACGACTGCCGATACCATCACGCCGCTTGCAATCAGCAGCAGCAGACGCAGCCTGCCCACATTCTGTCCAAGTGCTTCGGCCTGCTCGTCTCCGAGCCGGAGCAGATTCAACGGTTTGGCAAACAGCATCGCGGCGGGAATGCCGATCACCGCCCACGGAAGCAAATACTCGACATGGTGCCAATGACGTCCCGATAAGCTGCCCATCAAATACGTGTACAACAGATTGATATCATTTTGTGTCCCCATCGTAACAAGCCACACAATCATCCCGTTCAGCATGGCGGTTACCGCTGTTCCCATCAGAATAATGCTCGTACTATCTGATCGTCCGTATACGGAGCTGATCACGATGAACCCTCCGATAAAACCGCCCAGCAGCCCGAATAATGGAAACAGACTGAACGCAATCGGCAAGTGTAACACCGTGATAACCGCGATGATTAGTGAACTGCCGGCAGTTACGCCAATCAAATCGGGACTAGCCAGCGGGTTTCGCAAGCCATTTTGCATCAACGCGCCTGAAATGCCAAGCATTGCCCCGGATAACACGCCAAGCACAACGCGGGGCAACCGCAGCTCGAGAATGGAGGTAACGGCAAGTTCAGAGCCGTCACGATGCAACAAAATACGCAAAAGCTCATCCCAGCTTACGGACGGATAACCGGATTTCAATGCCATCAGGATGGAGACTGTGCCGGTGACGATCAGGAGCAACACGAGGAAGAACACACGCCTCTTCCTGGTTGCTCCCGTATTGGATTGGATTGCTTCTCCCACTACTGGACAGACCCCTTAAACGTATCGGGATACAAAGTGCTCATTGCTTCATCCAGCACGATACCAAGCGAGCGCGTGCCCCTGCCGTTGGCCCAAATAGCCGTCCTTACTTCTGTAATCTGATTTTCCTTAACCGCCTTCAGTTTGCCCCAGAGCGGATTTGCAGCAAATTGTTCGGACAACGGCTGGGAGTCCGGACTGAAGCTGAATGTCTCGATAAAAATATGATCTGGATTCGTTTCCAGTACCTTTTCCAGCGAGTACGCCATTCCCCCCGCCTGATGGCCTCCGTCTTCCACCGGAGCCGGCCACGGATAGGGGGTGAGCTCAGCCAGCAACGACCCAACCAACGAACCCGCCGTATCGATTCCGAAGTTGACGTCAGCTCCATAAAGAATCAAGGCACTTCGGTTGTTTGGCGATTTTTGTTTGTAATCGGCAATCTTGTCGAGGAATTTCTGCTTGGCAGCCGCGGCTGCAGCCTCCTCACCAGTCCATTTTCCCATCATCTCAAGAAACGCGATCGAGTCTTCATACGTTTTCAGCTCGGCGATATACAGCGGAGCGATGCTTTGCAAGCCGTCTCGGAGCATATCGTGGGTGCCCTTGAGCCCTATGACCACATCGGGTTTCGCCTGGGCGATATCCTCCAGGCTAGGCTCCATGAAGCCGCCCCTGATCTGTACAAAGGAAGCCGCCCGCTCCCCGAAAAACTCCGGATGAAATGCGATGCTGTCCGGTACGACAGCAACCGGCTCCATGCCCAGCTCCGCTAGGCTGTCTACGCAAATTTCGGTTAAACAAGCGATTCGTTTTACTTGTGACGGAAGTTCCAATGAAGCCCCGGTGCTATCTGTAATCGTAACGGGATTCTGCTGCGGACTTGTGGTTGAAGAGTCTTTTCCGGACGACGACTGTCCAGCGGGATCATTCCCCGTATCTGCCACAGAAGCCGCGTTCTCGGCTGAAGGGTTTCCTTCCTCCTTGACCTGACCGCAGCCCGCAAGCAACAGCAGCAAAACCAACAGGGCTCCAATGCATTTGAATCCGACGTTATTTCTATTCCTGTTCATAAATTTACCTCCATATCAAGGATCGCTTCGTCCCTTATTATATTCGTAATTATTACAATTTTAAAGTGTAATAATTACGTTTTGTTAGCGTGCTCACTCCTCCCAAAAGATGCTGCGCCCCACAATTCAACAACTCATTGAGATAACTCCCAATGAGTTGTTCGTTTGCATCGTATCCGCTTATCCGCACTCATTTTCCGTCTTGATTCGCAATGGCATAAGGTAAAAAAACAGGACTGCCGCTTTCGGGATCTTTGATGACGTTGGCATAAATGCCGAAAGCCTGCTCCAAGGTTTGGACCGTCAGCACCTCATCGGGCTTGCCATCGGCTACAATCCGGCCCTTTTGCAGGACGACCATGCGATCCGCATATTTGGCTGCCTGATTCAAATCATGCAATACGACCACAATGGTCATCCCTCTTTCCCGATTTAACCTGCGGATCAGCTCCATTATTTCGAGTTGATGGCGAACGTCCAGAAAGGTGGTCGGCTCATCCAGCATAAGGATCGGCGTTGATTGGGCCAAGGACAAGGCAATCCAAGCTCGCTGCCGTTCACCCCCGGATAACGTGTCAAGCATGCGATGCTGAAAGCTCGTCATCGCCGTCAGATGAAGCGCGTCATCAATGGCTGAATGATCTTGTCTTTTCAACATTCGCAACGGTCCGGCATGCGGGTATCTGCCCTGCTCGACCAACTCCCTTACCGTCAAACTAGCCGGAATTTCCGGCGATTGCGGCAGGATCGCAAGCTGTCGTGCCACAGCGGTTGTGGGTAAGGTTGAAATCGCGGCTCCATCCAAGTACACCGTTCCCTGGTACGGCTTGAGCAGCCTGGCCATTGCCTTCAAAAGAGTAGATTTGCCGGAACCGTTCGTCCCGGTAAGCGCCGTAATTTTGCCCGAAGCAATCGTCAAGCTCAGTTTTGTCACAATCGCGGTATCCGCATAGCGCACATCCAAATTCTCGGCAACCAGTACTGCCGATTTGTCCAAAGCTTCCATCCTGGCAATTGCACCTCCTGGAAGTCATCGCTCCCGAGTTCGGTCATACTATTTCTGATAATCGTAATTAATACGATTATATACACAATTTGTACCATGTGCCAACTTGGACGTGTAGGAAAATTTGCATTCCTGTCATACAGATTTCAGATTCTTATTTCCAAGGGCGCACCCGTACTCTTTGACTCGGATGCGCAATCAGCATGGAATCGAGCAATTTCAGTGCGGCGAGGATTCCTTCATAAGCGATGGAGCATGGAAGGTTCCGGCTTCCAGTACAGCAGCGCCGCTTTGAACCGGTGCGGGTAGAGGAAAATCCCGTCCTGTTCGGTCACAAACTGGCGCAGGATCGCTTCGGCGGCTTTGCGGTCATAGTTGTCATCCAAGATAGCCCCCAGATTGTCTTTGATCAGCTGCTCTTCGTTGTCATAACGATAGATTCGCTCCAGGTCGAGAATTTTGCAATTGACATCGATGCCTTGCTCATACAGCAGATTGGTCAAGTAAATATAATCCCGACGCTGGAATTTGACCTTGCAGCCGAGCTGTCGGTGAATTTCCAACAGATGAGGCTTTTCCGGCCCGCTGGTCAGCCCGATGATCGCCCACCGTTTGGCCGCATTGTTCATATGCAAGAGTGCCCGATCGATCTCCTGCATCCGATAATAACAGTTGACTCCAAAGACAACATCATATCGATCATTGGGCTCGTACGCTTCCCATTTCGCGTGAATGAACCTGGTTTGAAGAAGATTTCTGCGCTTTGTCTCCTCATGCAAATAATCGATTACGCTGCGGGAGCTATCCACACAAGTCAGCGCAGACGCTTTCTTTGCGACGGCAAACGTATAGTTGCCCCAGCCCGGCCCGATCTCCAGCACATGATCGTCCGGTTCGATGAAACGCAGAAGCTCTGTCTGAATATCGGCGGCATAATCGTCCAGACTGTGCGTTTTTTTCGGGATCAATGTCTGCCAGAATGCCTCTTCCTTTGTATCGTCGGTCATTCGTTCCGGCAATTCCCCGTGCCAATCTTTCATCCCTTCGATCCAAAGCCGCTTGAAATCCATATCGAATCGTACACCGTGATACATGAATGTTCCCTCCCAATTTTCTTACGCCTGCAGCGCTTCGATGGCGGTCAGTTTCATGCCATGAACCGCACGCTCAATTTCCATCTTTACCCCGTACACCGCCTCCATGTTGGAAACGGTAAATACTTCTTCGGGTTTGCCGCTGGCGAAAATGCATCCGTTCGCAAGCATGTAAATCACATCCGAGTAACGAGCTGCCAGCTCCAGATCGTGCAGGATCAGCACGACGAGAATGTCGGACCGCTTCGCAAGTCTTCGGACGATTTCCAGCACCTCCAATTGATGGCGAATGTCAAGCGCCGAGGTCGGCTCGTCGAGCAACAGCACATCCGGCTGCTGGGCCAGCGCCCGGGCAATCAGCACTTTTTGGCGCTCGCCCCCGCTCAGCTCGTCCATGTAGCGAGCTGCAAACCGATCCAGATGGAGTTCGGCAAGCAGGGCTTCGACAATGTCCAAATCTTGCTTGGTCACACCCCAGCGTACGTATGGCTTGCGTCCGAGCATCACCGTTTCCATTACGGTAAGCGGAAATCCGGATGTGGCTTGCTGCGGCACGTAAGCCTGGATTTTCGCCAAATCGGCAGGCTTTATCGAACGAACATCCACACCGCCGATTTTCACCGCTCCCTTCTGCGGCGGCAGGATAGAGGCCATGCTTTTGAGCAGCGTGGTCTTTCCCGCCCCGTTCGGCCCGACGATGCTCACTACTTCCCCTTTATTCAGACGCATCTGAATATGGCGTAAAATCATGTTGGAGCGGTAGCCAAACGATAAACCGGCAATCTCCAAGAACAAGAGCATCCCTCCTAGGTCCAGTACTCCCGGCGTTTTTTGAGCAGCAAATAAACGAAAAACGGCGCGCCGAAGAAGGAGGTCACAATCCCGACCGGAAGCTCAATCGGCGACAGCAGCAGCCGCGCAACCGTGTCCGACAGCAGCAGGAGCAAAGCGCCGATCAGACAAGAGCACGGCAGCAAATACCGGTAATCGGTACCGATCATCATCCGGCTGATATGCGGGGCAACCAGTCCGATAAAGCCGATAACTCCGGTAAACGCGATCGCGGTTGAAGCCATGAGCGTCACCGTCAGCAGACAAATCCAGCGCAAACGCTTCACTTTGACCCCGAGCGTGCGCGCGACCTCCTCGCCGGATACCAGCGCGTTCAAATCCCATGCATATTTCATCAGAACTGCAAGAGAGACGGCGAATAGCGGCAAAAGAATGTGCAGCACTTCCCATTTCGCCCCCCAAAATCCGCCCATGAGCCAAACGGTCAAATCTTTAAGCGCTTCGTTATTGGAAAAATATTTGAGTGCGGACACGCCGGCAGAGAACAGTTGACCGATGGCGACGCCTGCGAGCAGCAGCACCGTGGTCGAGCTGCTCTTCAACCGTGCGATGCCGTAAACGACGCCGACTGCCAAACACCCGAATACAAAAGCGTTGAATGCGATCAGCCATTGACCGTGATGCACCAGGTTGATGCCAAAGGCGCTTGCTCCCGCTACAATGGCGAGAGCTGCGCCGAAAGAGGCTCCGCTGGAAACGCCGAGCGTGAACGGATCGGCAAGCGGATTTCGCAGCAGCGCTTGCATAATCGCTCCTGCCGCAGCGAGCGATACGCCGGTCACCACAGCCATCGCAATTCGCGGAAGCCGGACCTCCCGCACGATGTACACATTCATTTCATCGGCTGCACCACCCGTCATCATCGCCCAAAGCTCCCTCGCCGGCACATTGGCCGAGCCTTTCATGGTCGCTGCTCCCGCTACGATTGCCAACAAGATCACGAGTACCGCGAGCAGAAGCAGCTTTCGCATTGCGCTTTTGCGGTACAAGGAAACCAACTGCCGATCCGGGGTGAGAGCCTTGCCCGATTGCGTATGATTGTTTTGTTGGATCGATTTCTCCATCATGGGCTCTCCTTAAACGAGTAGTACCAAATCCCTTGATACGGAACTCCAAGCCATTTTTCAAAATACTCCCGGGCGTACATCTCAGGATCAATATCTTCAAACCGGTCCGGGTACAGCCATTTTGCCAGCTGCAATACGCCGATATACCGTTTGTCCGATCCGATAAAATTGGTATGGAAGAAGTAAACATCCCGCTCTCTTCCCGCTTTCAGTTGGTTCAGGGAAGAGATGGACAACATATTGGCAAATGCTTCTTCAAACGGTTGGGCATCTGTTTCCTTGTAACCGCCAAGCCAGGTGCCATGCAGCGTAATGACGTCCGGATTTCGTTTCAACACGTATTCTTCATCTACCGTGATTGTGGTGGAGGTTTCGGCTGGATTCCACTGCAAGTCGGCCGCGTCGATCCCTCCGGCCAGTATCGTGGCGTACCCCTCGCCGACGCCAGGTGCACCGTCTAGCGACTGGCTCGGAAAAATGCGATAGCCTCCATTGGAATTGAGAAATCCTGCGGACAGCGCCAGTACGCTTTTTTTATCTTCTGCTTCGATCGACTGGATTCGTTCCGCCACGATGCGTTCGATTCCATGCTTCCATTCCAGAAACTGAGCGACTCTCTCTTCTTCGCCGAACAGCTTGCCGAGCAGTTCCCACTCTGCATCTACCTGATCAGGCAGGTAATTGTTCATTCGCACGACCTTGATTCCGGCAGGCTCCAACTTCTCTTCCAGCTTCTCATCAGGCCGGTTCGTAAAGGCGAATACGACCTGCGGCTTCAAGCTCAGAATCGTTTCGAGATTCACCTGCCCGGTTTCCCCGACATCCGGCAAGTTTTCGAAGCCCAAATACGGGTTGTTTTTCACTGTTGTGTCACCGGTTGCGATAATGCGATCAGCCGCTCCCAGCAATGTGATCGCTTCGGCTGTATTTCGGTTAAGAACGACAGCGCGTTGAACCGGAATTTCAAGGGTAATCGTCTTCCCGCTTGTGTCGGTAAACGTGAAGGCTTGGGGGGATTCAGTCTCTGTTTGCAAATCGGATTGGCTGCTCTCTGCCGGAGGCATCTTCGGATCGTTAACCGTCACGGACGAACAGCCTGCAACAAATACCGCGAAAAGAATCACCAGTACGAGACTGCCAATACCACCTGAAACGATACGTTTTGGAATAAGCAATGTTCCTCTCCCTCTCACTTAATTGTAATTATTACGATATTTCATCTTGTTTGGTCCGAGCGGGCAGTTTTCTGCTCACCCGTCATAAAATAGCAGCTAGATGAGAAACAGTCTCCACATACACTTTTTTATTCGTAATATTTACGTTTAAGAAGTCTACCAGCATATTTCCATTATGTCAATTCACTATGATAGCTGCCTGAAAACAAAAAGAAGACCACCCGACAAAAGGATGGTCCTGCTCTTTCTTGCCATATTCATTGATTACACGATTTCGATGTACCCTTCTGTTCCATGTACGCGAATTCGTTGCCCGTCTTTTATCCGTTTGGTGGCATGTTCTACCCCGACAACGGCTGGCAACCCATACTCGCGTGCGATTACTGCTCCGTGCGTCATCAGTCCCCCCACTTCGGTGACAAGACCTTTTACAGAAACAAACAGCGGTGTCCAGCTAGGGTCCGTATAGGAGGTGACCAGTATGTCTCCTTCCTCCAGATCGGCATCCTCCATGTTTACAATGACACGTGCTCGCCCCTCTACTACTCCGGCAGAAACAGCCAAACCGACAATAGCTTCTGGCGGTAAATTTTCTCTTCTGTATTCACCTGCCATGATTTCGCCATCTGACGTGATTACGCGTGGAGGGGTCAGTTTTTCATAGCGTTGATACTCGTCTTTTCGTCTGTTGATGATCTCGTAATCCAGTTTATTGGTGCGTACGGCCTGGTGAAGTTCTTCAAAAGCAAGAAAGTATACATCCTCTTTTTCATGGATCACTTCGGCTGCTACGAGTTTTTCGGTTTCTTTCAGTAAAGCCTGCTTATAAATAAAGTAGCGATGGACCATGCCGTATTTTGGATATTCCCTGTACCCGCTGAAATTCCGGATAAAGTCGATCATTCGTTTTGTTTCGTTGGCTTTTTGTTCCCCATCCGGCAATTGCTTCACGCGATGCAACAGCTCTTGTTCTCTTTTCAGCGCTGCCTGTCGTCCTTGCTCAAATTTTCGTTTGCTTTCATTGGGCGCAAATTTTTTAATGTTATTGAGAATCAGGGGGACGAGTGTCGTCGGTTTTTCGCTCCAACGCGTTCTCGTAATATCGATTTCTCCGGCACATCGCATTCCGTATTTGCTGAGGAAATCCTCGATTGCATCCCTGGCTTGCTGTCCGCCCTCGTACCTGACGAGCCTATCCAAAATGTTATCGTCTTGTACATGCTGTAAATAGTCAATGACTTCCGGATAAGGGCGAATCACATCGGCGACGTCCAATAGCGCTAACCCCATCTCCGACGTAATATTGTTCGGTACAGATTGAGAAAGGATATCTGCTGCGTTTTTTTCGCCTAACCACTCGTTCATGTTTTCATTGATCCAATTGGCAGCATGTGAGGCAGCCATAATGACAGCGGAGCTTTGCGGGTCGAATAAAATCTTCTTTAGTTGTTGGATATCTTCGAGAATAAAATCAAACAAATCTGCTCCTGATTTCGTGTGGATGTTTCGTTGCAACTCTTCTATCGATGATTGACTGCGTTTGATTAGATCAGAAACGATTGTCGGGTCGTTTTCGATTTGTGGTTGAGCGCCAGCATGCGGCATGCTTTTCTCGCTCTTGCCGGGGGTCGGCTCTTTTGTATCGTCTGGCAACGATTTTATAAAATCTCCTCGCTCCATTATCTTCATCAGCGCGTCCTGCATGAGCGGATCATGCTTTCCCATTGCATCAAACAGAAATTCTCTGCTGCCAGGTGAAGCCAGGCTTTGTGTCACATCAACGAATAGCCTTCCACCGGCAGTACGCATGGGAGCGGGAGTCGTTAGCAGGAAAAAAGACAGTCCCAACGGTTTGATCGCGTCGGTCATCATTTGTTGGTGGCCGACGGATACATAAACGCGATTTTCCTGATCCTGTGCTTCCGGGATAGGGTACAAAGTCGTGATCGGCCGACTCTGGACAATGGAAAACGTATCTCCAGCCAAACACCATTCGATGTCTTGCGGACAACCAAAATAAGTCTCGATCTGTCTTCCGATACGTGCCAACTCCAAAATTTGTTGGTCCGTAAGTGTTTGCACATGTTGCTGCTCAGGATCGATCTGCCGAATCTCTGTTCCGCCTTCTTTGCGCCCGTAGATGGCCAATGTTTTGCTTGCGATCCTCTTTTCTGCGACCTGTTCTTCTTTCACTTTATAACAGTCGGCAGATACCAGTCCGGAAACAAGCGCTTCCCCGAGTCCAAAACTGGCATCGATGGTTAGCAACTTGCGGTTTGATGTAAGGGGATCGGCGGTGAATACGATACCCGCAGCCTGGGGGAAAACCATTCGTTGAATGATGACGGATATGGAAACCTGCCTGTGGTCAAATCCATTTTGCATGCGGTAGATGACAGCGCGATCCGTATAGAGGGAAGCCCAGCATTTGCGGATATGCTGCAAGATCGCTTCTGTGCCGATGATATTTAAGTACGTGTCTTGCTGACCGGCAAAAGATGCGTGCGGCAAATCTTCGGCAGTGGCACTGGAACGGACGGCATAAGCATGTTCATCGCCAAACCGGGATAAATAGCGAGCGACTTCTTTTGCAACCTCGGAAGGAATTTCTGTTTCCATAAGAATGTGTCGAAGCTGCCTGCTGATTTCACCAATTTGTTCCCGCTCTTCTACGGGTAGCATGGTTAGCTGGCGCAACAAAGCATGGAAGATGGCGTTTTGCTCAATGGCCTTTTCATATCCTGCTGTTGTCACACAAAACCCTTCTGGCACTTGTATTCCTTCGATTTTAGATAATTCCCCTAGATGTACCGCTTTTCCGCCGACAAGCAACATGTCCGTTTTATTGATTTCCTGCAAGCTGAGAACCAAAGCGCTCATTCTACCTCTCTCCTGTCCATGAAAAATGAGAAAAAACATTTGACAACATCTTGCCAGCGTAGTACAATTAAATTGTAAGATTCGATATTTATGCAGTTGTTGAGATAAACAGAGATATTTTGAGTATATAACCGTTTCTATTTTTATGCAATCAAAAAGAACCTGGAGAAATAGCCCAGGTTCTTTTTTTATTTAAACATGGTTGGCGAAACTACCCCTCTCAATTAAACCCGCCGTTTACGCGAATCGTCTGCCCGGTGATCCAGCGCGCTTTGTCACTGATGAGCAGCTCGATTGCGTTGGCGATGTCCTCCGGTTCCCCCAGTCGGCCGAACGCGTTCATTTTGCGGTACGAATCGATCAGCTCCTCTGATTTTCCGCTCAGGAACAGCTCTGTGGACACTTGCCCTGGCGCGATGCAATTGATGGTGATCTGCTTGGGACCGAATTCTCTTGCCAATTGGCGGGTCAACTGCTCGACTGCCCCTTTTGTCGCCGCGTAGACGCTGTACGTCGGAAGCATCGCTCCGGACACGGACGTCGAAAAGTTGATGATCGTCCCGCCGTTTTCCATATGCTGCATCGCTTGCTGGCAAGCGAAATACGTCCCTTTCACGTTAATCGCAACATGCCTGTCGAACATCTCCTCTGTCACGTCCTCGATCGGTTTGCATTCCATGATGCCCGCGTTGTTGACCAGGATGTCCAGCCTTCCAAAGCGCTCGATCGCCTGTGCGAACAGTGCTTGGACTTCGCTCACCTTGCTCACATCCGCGGCGATGGCGACCGCTTCACCGCCGGATTGCTCGATCATCTTCACGACCTCGTCTGCTTTCTCCCGATTCGTGGCGTAATTGACAACTACTTTCGCGCCGGACTGAGCCAATTGGATCGCGATTTGCCGTCCGATGCCCCGCGATGCTCCCGTGACGATTGCGACTTTTCCATGTACATTCATCGTATGTCCTCTCCTTTTGCTTTCCCTGTTTTTGAATCTTGTACCGTTATACTACTGAATATCCGCTTCCAACCGGTAGAACATACGTGTTCAATCCTTGCCTAATTCTCTACCGTCTCGTTATGATAAAAAGACGACGACACCTTTTTTTCGGAAAGGAACTCGAACATGAACGAGTCACTGGATATGCAGCAAGCCTTGCAACAACTGGCGCGCCTGATATGCCGCCATGCGCCGTCTGACGGGACGCATCCCACACCTGTGCCTTCCTTGATGCTGATGCACGCGACGCATTTGTCCGAACCGATGGAATCTGTGTACAAGCCATCGATTTGCGTCGTGGCACAAGGGGCCAAAACAGCTACGCTGGCAGACAAAACGTACCGCTACGATCCCTCGACGTACCTCGTCACGTCTGTGGAGTTGCCGATCAGCGGAAAAATTATCGAAGCGTCTCCGGAACAACCGTATTTGAGTCTGAAGCTGAGCTTTGACGCCGACGTCATTTTGGATATCGTGAAAGAGATGGATCGGCCTGATTTGCCGCACGAAGATGCTCCGCTTGGCATCACTGTCAACCGCACGTCTCCGGAATTGCTTGATGCCATTCTGAGGCTGATGAAGCTGCTCGAGGAACCGCAGGACATTCCCATCCTGTCGCCGCTGATTACGCGTGAAATTTTGTACCGGGTGCTGCAAAGCGAACATGGCGTGGTCATGCATCAGTTTGCCGTCATCGGCAGCCATGCGCACAGCATCGCACAGGCGATCTGGTTGATTAACCGCGAGTACGACCGTCCGCTGCTGGTCGAACAGCTCGCAAAATCGGTAAATATGAGCACCTCGGCGTTTCACAAGCATTTCAAGCGCGTCACGGCGATGAGTCCGTTGCAATACCAGAAAACGGTCCGCCTCCAGGAAGCGCGGCGCCTGATGCTGAATGAAACGGTGCAAGCCTCCGATGCCGCTTTCCGTGTAGGTTACGAGAGCCCGTCGCAGTTCAGCAGGGAATACGCCCGCATGTACGGCAAGCCACCGATGAAAGACATACAGGAGCTTCGCGCATCGATCGTCTACCCTGACGAACCGGATGCACGGCAAGATCAAAAGACTTGACTGTTCATGCGTCAGGTCTTTTCTCGCTTTCGCACTGGTGGCGCAGGCGTATGGTATAATAGTGGACAACTTACCGCCATCCTGTTTTTGGATGTGCGAGGATACGGGCCTTGTTTTGGATAAGGAGGTACTGACCTTGGAGCAAATCTCGCTTTTTGAAAACGATCAAAGCCGTCCCTTGGCCAGCAGAGTGCGCCCCCAGCGCTAAAGTCGCTGCTCTACGACAAAACGGGAGAGCAACATTACAATCTGATCTCGGCCCTGCATAAATCGATGCGAAACAGTGACGTCGATGCCGCAATCTATTGGCTGGCGCGCATGCTGGAATCGGGAGAAGACCCGTTGTTCATCGCACGCAGACTGGTCCGGTTTGCCAGTGAAGACATCGGTCTGGCAGACAACAGAGCAATAGAAATTGCGGTCTCGGTCTTTCAGGCATGTCAATTTCTCGGCATGCCCGAATGCAATGTCCATCTGACACAGGCTGTCATCTACCTCACACTGGCACCAAAATCCAATTCTGCCTATGTCGCGTACATGGCAGCCAAACGGGACGCCTTGCACTCGATGAATGAACCGGTCCCCCTGCAGCTGCGCAATGCACCGACCAAACTGATGAAAGAATTGCAGTACGGCCAAGGCTATCAATACGCCCATGATACGGAAGACAAGTTAACGACGATGCAGACGATGCCCGCTTCATTAGTCGGACAGACGTATTACCACCCTACCACACAAGGTTCGGAAGAGCGGTTCAAACAAAGACTGCAAGAAATCGCGGAATGGCACAAACGCAACAGCCAGTCCTGAGAAATTCGTTGGAGGGGTCTATGATGACCAAAGGTGAATTTATCGAATATTGCCTGTCCTACCCAGGCTCATACGAAGACCACCCGTTTGGCGAAGGCTGGGTGGCAATCCGGCATAACGGGAACAAGAAAATCTTCGCCCTGATTTTTCATCTCGATGGCCGTTTGTGTGTCAATCTGAAATGCGATCCGCAGCGGGCGGATTTTCTGCGTGGCCTGTTTCCAGATGTCAAGCCCGGTTACCACATGAACAAGGAGCACTGGAACACGCTGATTCTGGACGGGAATCTCCCCGAGCACGAGATTTGTGACATGGTCGGACACAGCTATGCATTGACGAAACCCAAAAATAAGCACAACAGTGCGTGATGTGAGCGTGAAAAATGAAAACCACGATTTTCCCCTTGCATGATGATGCCCCCAAATACAAGCAAATCTATACCCGGTTTAAACGATGGATTGAACGGGGTGACTTGCCGGCGCATGAACAACTGCCCTCCATCCGCCAGCTCGCAGACTCGCTTCAGGTCAGCCGCAACACAACGCTGATGGCATATGAGCAACTGGTAGCCGAAGGATATATCCGTGGAGAAGGAAGAAAAGGCTATTTTGTCAATGAACTGGAGCCGCTTTTTGCACCTGCCCCAGCTCCTTCCGAATCCAAACAGCAAACAGAGCCCCTTCCCCCTCCACTGATCGATTTTCGAGCAGGCGCAGTCGACCACACACATTTTCCGCTTGCCATTTGGCGGAGGATCGCCAGTCACGTATTAACCGCGCGGGAGAGCTATCTTTATGGGAACCCATTCGGGGAAATGTGCCTGCGCGAGCAAATATCGGCCTATTTGCACCAGTCTCGCGGGGTAAAAGCAGACCCGGACGCCATCATCGTGGGCAGCAGCACACAGCAAATGCTCGTCTATGTGGGGCATCTGCTGAAGGATGATGTGGCAAGCGTGATCGTGGAAGATCCCGGCTATGACGGAGCCAGGCTCGCTTTTCAACTAAACGGCTTCGCATTGGAAACCATACCGGTGTATGAAACGGGTGCTGATTTCTCGCAGTTGGAACATCTGCGATCACGCCTCATCTACGTCGCGCCTTCCCATCACAGTCCGTACGGGGTCAGCATGCCCATCCAGCAGCGACAGGCGCTCATCCATTGGGCGAAAAAGAGACAGGGTTACATCATCGAGGACGATTACGACAGTGAATTTCGTTATACGCAAAAACCTTTTCCCGCTCTCGCCTCGATTGATGCAGCGAGCGTGATTTATCTGGGCAATTTTTCAAAGTCCTTTCTTCCCGGAGTGCGCATCAGCTACATGGTTTTGCCACAGCCTCTCCTGCACCGCTACCAAACGCAATTCAGCCACTTTGAGAGTACCGCTTCCCTTCTGAACCAGCTCACCCTCGC
Source organism: Brevibacillus sp. TJ4 (assembly GCF_044627595.2). Taxonomy (NCBI): domain Bacteria; kingdom Bacillati; phylum Bacillota; class Bacilli; order Caryophanales; family Paenibacillaceae; genus Brevibacillus; species Brevibacillus sp. TJ4. The sequence continues at coordinate 2,164,215 of NZ_CP185865.1, forward strand.
CCGGTTTATGAAAGAAGGGGAATGGTATCGCCATATTAAGCGCATGCGGCTGGTCTATCGACGAAAAATGCAGCACTTGGTAAGCGAGCTGCACGAACATTTCGCCCAGCGCATTTCCATTATCGGCGAGCAGTCAGGTTTGTACGTGCTGGTCAAAGTATTCACGAACCGATCTGAAGACAGCTTGATTCAACAGGCTGCCCTGCATGGCGTCAAAGTGTATCCGACCTCACTGTACTTCGTGAACAACCGTACCGAACACCCGGTTGTGAAGCTGGGTTTCGGCAATCTTTCCCATGATGAAATCCAGCTTGGTGTGAAGCTGTTGGCAAAAGCGTGGCTGTAATATTCCTGCGACAGAATCAGGCGGGTTCCGCACATAGCTGGAACCCGCCAATTGATAGCGTTCGTCGTTTTCAGCGGCGATACTGCCTGTTGACTCCTCTGCTCTCCTAATGGTACATCGGCGCGGAGCCCGGCAGCATCGACTCGATTTGTTCGATCAACACTTCGATCGTCACTGGTTTTTGCAGCGCTGCATTCGCGCCCAGCGAGACCGCTTTGTCCAGCCATTCCTCCACTGCACCGGAGTGCACCAGGATGGGAAAAAAAGGGTCTTGGCTGCGAATCTCCTCGATAATCTGGAATCCGATCGTGTCTTTCAAAAACAGGGCGGTGATCAGCAGGTCGTACTTCGGGTATTCTTCCAGTGCTTCTGCACCTGTTGTCACCTGCTTCACTTCGTGTCCAAAATGGGAAAGCAAGTCACGGAAAATGTCCTCGAAACCCAATTGTTTATCAGCAAGCAAAATCCTGGCCACAGTTTCATCTCTCCTGTCGGTAAGGTGAGATTCAGTATAGCATGGCCACCGGGCAAAACCTGTCGATGCGCGTCGCGACAATCATCATTCTTTGCCGAAACATGCCTTACAGATTCGCATGCCAGATGCGCGGCTTGTTCCGATCGGCAAAGTCAACAATCACGCTCCCTTTGGGAAGTGGCACTTCCTCTCCGGCTTTCTCCCAGGCAAGATACAGCAGCAGCTTTCGTTCCAGAAACACGTCCCGCACCTGTTCGTACTCTTGTCTGCTGACCAACTCCCCATGCGCTGCCTTGTTTCGGATCGCATGCAAGGCAAGCAATGCCTCGGCTGCCTGTGGCACGTATTTTTTCAAGATCGGCAACTCATGCTGCGCCACGTAATCGACAATCTCTTTCCACATGATTCGCTTGTTTGCAGGCACGTTTTCACGAGAGTGGATGATCGCTCGCAGTTCGCGTTCGACCACGCCAAAATACCCCATGACCAGCGACTGGTAGGAAAGCAGCCCGGGTGACTTCACCGGGAGATTTTGCTCGGTTTCCAGCACCGTTGCCAGTGCTTTTAGCGACTCATCGGAAAAGGAGTAATACTCATTTTTGAGGATGTAGAACCGATTCTCCAAAGGATCTTGCCCCTTGAATTCGATCCACACGTCCTCGGGGCGCTTGTCCGTCTTCTTCAACTCCCAGTGCGTCAAGGTATCCCCCGTATCGATGTACAGAATCGCTTCATCAAAGTACGTCCCCTCCGGTATCCTCTCTTTGATCATCCGGTAGGCAAACGAAACCGTGATTTGCAGGGCGCCGTAGTCCAGGGTGGCTCCTTTTGGAAGTTGGGCAAAATCGAGGATTCCTGCATACACGGCATGGTCAATGACGATCTGCTCCTCGAACTCGCTCAGCCTCTCCTCCATCTGCACCTCTGCCAATTCGCTGTAGGCTGCATGGATGTTCGTCAGTTTTTCGGGCCGCAGTCCCTTTTCGAACAGCCAAAACAAATCGCTGTAGATCATCAGCAAAATTTCGTCTCTTCTGCTGGTTCCCAGTTCATGCAAAAGCTGCTCCATGCGAAACAACGTGTACGACCTGACACCAGTCGGCTTGGTTCCGCGGATCTTCGGGAGATTGTCCTCGTGGATGTTGGCATAGAGGATTTGTTTGAACATTTTTTTGGTGGTGTTTCGCCGCGACTGAATCGCTCTTTCCAGATGCGATGCTGCAGGCTTCAACACCCATGCCCCGCTTGGCTGGGGTGAAGTCGATTCCGCTTTTGGCATGCAGCATACTTTATACTTTTTTTGCGATCCGCACGGACATGGCTGATTTTTTGCGATCATATGGACAACCCCGTCTTTCTCTACTCGTGGATTCGGTATGGTTTCGCCCGGGCATGCTCAGTAATAGCCGCTTGATCGGCGCTTGCTTCCCTCTTCCGGATGATCGATCCAGGATGCGATATACGCGGTGATTTTCGGCAGCCACTGCTCCATTCGCTGCGTGTCTACGACGTGTTGGGAATCGTGCTTGAGCGGCATCAGGTTGTAGGCCAGTCCGAGGGCGATAATCGCCAGGTCTTCGTTTTCAAAATCGATAGGAACTTTGTGAAAATTCACATACAGGTTGTAGTACGAAGCGCGATGTCCTGAGATGTAGCGGTCTTTTACAATCAGAAAATGCCGCCTGGGAACAGCGTTCGAGATGTGTTCCATTACGATGGTCGGATCATCATACGATTGCAAGATGCGGTCGATGGCTTCCTCCCGTTTGCTGAGCGTCACATCCAAGTCGATCATGGAAACCTCCTGTAGTATTGAGAGAGCTGTGTAGATTTGTACAGTTGCTGCTCTGGATTTCATTTCCTGACTTGAGTGTACCCTGTTTTGCAAGGATCGACCAGTGCTCGTTCCCCTGCCAGCTCGGCTGCATGGGAAAAGTTTTTGTTGCATTATTCAGTCGTACTGTATATAGTAAAACTATACAGTATAGCGATATAAAGTCGCACCAAAGGAGCGAAGCATGGAACGAAGCAAACACTTGCCGTTGACGGAAACGGTATATTACATTTTGCTGGCCTTGGTTGAACCGGCGCACGGGTACCGGATCATGCAAAAGGTGGAGGAACTGAGCGGCGGGCAAGTTCGGATGGCTGCGGGTACCCTCTACGGCGCTATCGAGAATCTCGTCAAGCTGAAATTTATCCAGCCTGTCGCAAGTGAAGACAGCCGCCGCAAAGTCTATGCCATTACAGATGACGGTTTGAACATACTGCGCCTTGATCTGGAGCGGATGCAGCATATGATTCGCGTCACGACAGAACGTCTCAACGACAAGGAAGGTGATCGCGTGTGAAAACATACAAGTTTTTTACAGACTTTGAAAAAGAGGAAAAATGGCTCAATGACATGGCCAGAAAAGGCTATCGTTTCCAAAGAAAGACAATGCTTGGCTATGTGTTCGAAGCGGCAGAACCGGAAGATGCGACGATCAAGATCGATTACCGCACATTCAAAAAGCAGGAGGACTTCGAGGATTACCGTGCTCTGTTTGAAGACAGCGGCTGGGAGCATCTGTCCGGTACGAAAAGCTCCGGCTATCAATACTTCAAGAAAATGAACGACCAGGGCAGCGACGATATTTTTTCCGACGTCGATTCGAAAGCCGGACGCTACAAGCGGCTGTCTGAGATGTGGGTTTCGCTCGCGGCTGCTTTCCTGCCGATCGTGGTCGCTCTCATCGCTACCGATACATTCGACATCGCCGTTTTGCGCGATCCGAAGCTGCTGTACTTGACGCCAGGACTTTGGGAGTTGGATGGAGCGGCTTTCTGGCGGGCTCTCCTGTTCGAGACGCCATTTGCCTTGTTCCGCGGTCTGCCCTTGCTGATTTTACCGCTGACGGTGGCCTCCTACCTCTACTTCGCCGTCCACGCCAATCTGCAATACAAACATTCCAAACAATAGTGACAGAAGGCCCGACGAGGGTTTCTCATGTGTAAAACTCCAAACGGGCAAAGCCAGTCGGCGATTTTTCATCAGTCGACTGGCTTTTTTGGACGACACGAAAAAGGACGGAACCATTCCGTCTCGCCACGTTTCGCGTTTTCCGCCGTTAGAGCAATCCACCTGCTTTTCCCAGCAGCACCAGCGCTCTCACGGTCATCACTGTCAGCACTGCGTTGCGGAAAAAGCGATCCGATATTCGCTTTTGCAGCATCATCCCCGCTGCCAGCGCCGCTACTGTAGGAATCAGTGCCAACAGCGAGTAAAACGGTATCTGTCCTTTGTACAGTCCCAACTGATAGATGCTCACACATTGGGTAATATCGACGATGAGGAAGTAGCAATTGATCAAAAACAGAAACTCGGTTCGCTCCAGTTTCATCTGCAAAATACATGCTGATGATCGGACCGCTCGCCCCGGATGCCCCCTGCAGCATACCACCGCCAAGTCCCACCACACTATCGAGCAGCGCGTGCCGCCGAATAGCTGGCAACAGTGAAAAAACCGACGTTGCCACGAAGACGAGAATCACCAGTCCAAGAATCCCCGAAAGGATGAGCTGGTTCACCTGCACGAGCACGATGGAGCCGATGATGATACCGCAAATGCCAAAGAGCATGAGAATCCCTGCTTGTTTCAACAGGCTCCAGTTCTTCGGCAGCCGCGCCAGCATGATCGCATCGGTGACCAATGTCGCAGTGATGGTGACGGCAATCGCGGTCTGCAAGTCAAACAGCACAGCCAGGATCGGGGTGGCAATCACGGGCACACCCATCCCGCTGATTCCTTTTGCCAAACCAGCGAGCAGCAGTGCGCCGACTGCGATGACGATTTCCAAAGCTGAAATATCCAAGCGTGATCCTCCATTCGCATAGTTGGGGTCAAGATGTCGTAATCATCAGTACAGTACCGCAAAAGATCAAAGACACCGTGGTCCATACCGACGGTGGCAGCGGTTCTTCCTGTTTCAGCATCCACTTGCTGATCAATACGGTCAACAACGGCTCGGTCGCAGCGACCACACTGACGTAGGACACCTGGGTCAACGAACTGCCGAGGAAAAAAAACAGCGGTCCCATGGTCGTCATCACACCGGCGAGCAGGTAATACCGGTTCACCTCGCCAAACGACTTGCGCACGACTGTGCGGAACTGTCCACGCGCTGCTTCATAGAGACAGACAAACACCAGTGATGTCACTGCCCCGACGAAAGCTCCAAAAAAGGCGTCGTTCATCAACAAAAGCCCCTGCTTTCGCAGCCCTTGCCCGACGCCAAAGGCAACCGCAGATAAAATGCCAAAACCGTATCCAAACATTTGCCAGTACAGATTTGCCTTCTCCTCTGCCGTTTGGGACAAGGCTTTTCCCTCGTGATTTTGCCGGAACAGCATACATCCTTGAAACAGGATGCCTGCCAGCATCACGGCGATCCCGATGGCCGGTCCCCAGGCAATGAATTCGCCCAAAAACAAAAGTGCAAAAAGCACAGTAAACATCGGAGCGCCGTTTTTGAGCGCGGACGCGCGTGACGGGCCAATCCGCAGAATGCTGGCAAACAGCGTCAGTCTGCCCAGTGCAGTCGTACCAATGCCGGAGAGGACGAAGAAAATGAATGCAGTCATATTGAATGAAAACGAAAATCCGCGAAACATCCAGGCGAACAGAAAGATCAAGCCGAGCAGGATGACGTTGATGAGAACCGTGATGAAATAGCCGTTGTCCCCGCTCGCTTCATCCTTCATGCCCTTTTTCATCAAAATGTTGTTGCACGCAAACGCCAACCCGCTGACAGTGGCGCAGCTTGAAATGCAGACAGACGTTGCTTCCTTCTTTGGGCAGCAAGTTTTTCAAATCGGCGAAGCTGCCTGCCGGGCGTATGACATCGTGAATGACGGGAGCGCCTGGCTCTGCGGCTTTTACGACATCGAAGACCGGCTCCAGCTCCTCGTACTCGACGTCAATCATGTTCAGTGCCTCTGCGGCAATCTTCGGATTTTCAGCGATGACCGCTGCGACAGGGTCGCCGACGTACCGCACCCTGTCAATCGCCAGCACGGGCTGATCTTACTTGGGAGAAAGCTCACTTTCCGTGACCCACTTGTGATTGCGCACGACTTCTCCCCCTGTAGCAGGCACGAAATCAATCATGTATACCGTCGTATGTTCAGCAGCATCAATCGTTGCTGCAGCACCATCCATACCATGCATATGGTCGGCACGGATCGTCACTTCGGTACCGGGCGCAAGCGGATTTGTGCCGGACTCAGCCAACTCTTCATGTACGACCCACTTGTGGTTCGTCACCCGTGGTCCTCCAGTTGTCGGGGTATAGGAAACAGCATAGGCGACCGTATCGAATGCGCCGACGATCGTCGCGGTTGCCCCGTCCATCCCGGGCATATGGTCTGACTGAATGATCGCGTGACTGCCGACTTTGTACGTCGGATTTGCAGCGACTTGCAATCCGGGCGGGAGTTCACCTGAGCTGGAGTGTTCCATCTCAGCGTGATCCATATGGACTGGCGCTTCTTCTACTGCATTGTTTCCACAAGCAGATAACACCATGATGGAAACCGCACCAATGACAAGCAAATGTTTGTTCATGCGATGACGCACCTCGTATCGTTTTTTGTTTCTCATACTCCATATATACCCCTACCTGGTATGTGGTGTCAATCACTTTTTTACTATACCCCAGTACCCTATATTGTAGACGACTTTATGCTGCTTTCGATAAACAAAAAAATCCGGCCCTTCTACTACGAAGAACCGGATTTTTTCTTGCTTTCTGCTCTGAGAGGCACTTTACGCGAACGTGTCAGCGTCCGCTTTTGTTCTTGTCTTCGGACAGGTTGGCATCCAGGGCTTCGTCAGCTGCGTCGCCAGCTTGGTTGCCCAACGCTCCGCCGACGACAGCACCGGCAACAGTGCCAAGCGGTCCAAACAGCGAACCGACGGCAGCACCTACACCGGCACCTCCCACGGTTCCTACAGCTTCGCTAGCATCGACGCCTGTCGTGTTGTTGGTGGCGTTCATGCCATCAGCATTGTTCTGATTGCGGTTTTTGTTTTCAGCCATCCATCTCACTCCCTCTGTTGAGTGGAAGCGCCGCTGCATCGCTAGCGCAGTCCCGGTTTCTATTTTGTCCGAAAGTGCACCAGTTTACGCACCCAAAAAGGGAATTGTTCTGTACAGAAAAATGGGCAGCATAGGAAAGTGAATGTTTAAGCCAAAGAAGCGGGTCATGTCCCGGAATGTGGATTGCGCTCTTTGCTGTTTTCACTCTCCGCGCTTTTTCCCGCATCTTGCTGCGCTCTGTTTGGCTTGCGATCCAAGATGGAGCGCAATTCTTTGATGTCCTCCTCTGACAAGGGCTGATCCTGGATGAATTGCACCAGCATCGTTTTCAGCGCGCCGCCGTAAATGCGCGACAGAAAGGATTGCGCCTCAGCACGGCGACATTCCTCCCGCGAATACAACGGGAAAAACGTGTACACCCGTCGATCTTGATTGACCCCCACTGCCTTTTTTTGCACGAGACGATCCAGCAGTGTGCGGATTGTTTTTGGCTTCCAGTCCGTTCGCTCCTGCAAGGCGGAGATGACGTCGTTCGCAGTTTGCGGGGCACTTTCCCAAAGGACGTTCATCACTTCCCATTCTGCCTCCGAGATGTTGGGTATTGATTTTGCCATCGATTCACCCCCTTTTTTTGATGTTAGTAAATCCCTTTCTTCTGCAATATGGATAGCGTAATTTCCGCCGCTTTCCTGCCGTCACTGCCGTCCTCGCGTTGGATATTGGTGGCAAAGAAATAAGTGTTTCCTTCTGTCTCGACGTATCCGACGAACCACCCGTTTTGATTTTTGTTGTTTACCGTACCCGTACCCGTTTTGCCGGAGAGTACCTTCCCGTCCTTTTCTTCGAGCCGGATCGCTTCTTTGACTGTCTGGACATTTTGCTCGGCAAATCCCCATTGATTCGTATAGAACGCATGCAGAAGCTGCACCTGCTCCACCGGTGAGATCGTAAGCGAGGATTCGAGGTAATACGGTGACGTTCCACCTGAGACTTTGCCGTTCCCGTAACCGGTACGCTTCACATAATCGCGTACGCGGTCGAGTCCGATTCGCCGATCTACCTCATCGAAGTACCAATTGGTTGAATTTTCCAGAGCTGTATACACTGTCTGATCCTGATTCCAGGCTTCGTACGGATACTGCACGCCATTCCAGGTGATCAGCGACTGTTCGCTCGTGATCGAGTCGGATTCGAGCCCGAACAGCGCAAGAAAAATCTTGTACGTCGAATCCGGGGAAACGCGCGTGACACTTTTCGGTTCATTGAAGATGCGATAGGAATCCGCTCGACTGTCATACAAGACAAAGCTGCCTTCAAAACCTGCGAAGTAGGAAGCCAGATCTTCGTAGACGACTCGCTCATGGCGAAACGCATAGCGATGATTTTCTTCTGCCATCACCGAAACAAGCGGAATCTGGCTGGCGACCATTGCCCCTGCCAGAGCAAAAATCGCCACGCTCTTTAGCTTCAACAGCTTCGATTCTGTCGTAAAAGCTGCAATCTTCTCGATACGTTTTTTTATGTGGACTTTGGGACCGTTCAATTGGCTGGAGAAAACAAGACTTCTCGCCTGAACGCCTCTGTCCACAAAATGCAGGATGGTGTTGCCGTACTCAGCATAACTGCCTTGGCCGAGGCGTTCGAGGACGGCGTGATCACACGCGATTTCCCGGTCCACGCGCATTTCCCGAAAGGCAAGCCAGACGAGCGGGTTGAACCAATACACAATTTGAAACAGCGCGATCCCGTAATTCGTGACGAGGTCTTTGTGCTTGTAGTGGACCAGCTCATGCAAAAAAATATGCCGGATTTCTTCCATCGACAACCACTCGTCGACATGTGCGGGAAGGACCACATAGGTCTTGCCCATTCCAAACATCATCGGCGATCGGACGAGCGGGGACTGTCCGAGGATCAACGCTTTGGAGATGCGCAATTCCTGCTTGCACTGTTCGAATAAAGCGAGAATTTCTTTATTGTGCAGTGGCGTTATCGTCTTTTTCATGGACACAAGCTGCAGCCAGGCTCGTACCATCAGCAGGGAAAACAGACACATCCCGGCGATCCATACACCAGCTACAACAGTATCCAGATACGCTGGCGTGGAATCCTGGATGGAGATAGTAAAATCCTGCAGCCAGTCCGCGGATTCCTGCACGGGATGATTGGTGCGTGCTGGGGTCGCTTCGATTTCATGGATAACCGTCCGATCGAGAACAAAAAAACCGGGAGCAACGATCAGATCAGTCGGCAAAAATGGCAAAGCCAACGCAAGAAACAGTAAAAACCAGAGATGGTACTGCGTTTTTACGGACAGTTGCTTGCGAAATAGTTTCTTGATCAGCCATATGCCTGCTACGGTAAGAGAAGACATGATACTGCTTACCAGAAAAAGCGTCAACAACTCACTCGCTCCCTTCCCTTACCTTTTGAAATTACATTTGTAATACCTGATTATAGTCGCTTTCTGCCTGATGAGCAAGAACACTGATTTTTGCTTGGGGTACTTTTGACCATATCGAAGAAAGGGAATCCTCCCCCTGCTTTCGTTACCGCGGTTCTATGCCACGGGCAAAAGCAGTCGAAAAATTCCCTGGTATTTTCATTTTCAGTCTGCCTCATCTATCGCATCGGGGTATGTAGACTGGCAGACAATCTGCCTTACCCAATCACGAGGGGTCCTCTGCAGATGTTATCGCTTCGATCGCGACCTTGGTGGCTTGTGCGATCAATGCATTGTCGTAGGGGGCATCCGCGGTGTCGCGGCTGGAGAGCACAGCGATCACGATCGGGTCTGCATCCGGTGGCCAAATGACCCCGATGTCATTGCGTGTTCCAAAGCCCGCCGACCCGGTTTTGTCTCCCACCTCCCAACCTGCTGGCACTCCCGCGCGGATGAGCTCGTCTCCTGTCTTATTGCCCTTGAGCCATTCAATCAGGATCGCCCGTTTGTCTTCGGAAAGGGCATCATCCACGGTCAACGCCTGAAGTGTGGTGGCAAGTGCTCGCGGCGAACTCGTGTCGCGGGTGTCTCCCGGTGTCGCTTCGTTGAGTTCTGTCTCGTAGCGCGCTGCAATCGTAGTAGTATCGCCGAGCTGGCGCAACACGTTTTGGAATTCTTCTGGGCCGCCCAGTCTCTGGAACATGAGATTGCCTGCCGTATTATCGCTGTACTGAACGGCAGCCTGGCAAATCTCCCATAGCGTCATCCCGGTCTCCACGTGCTTTTCCGTAATCGGAGAATAGGTGACCAGGTCTTCCTTGCTGTACGTAATCACGTCGTCGAGCTGTTCAATCGTGTTTTGCATCAGGATCGCGCCTGCGGCCAATGCCTTGAACGTAGAGGCGTAGGCGAAGCGCTCTTCCGCTCGGTAGGCGACGGTACGACCGGTGCCGGTATCGATCGCATATACGCCGAGGCGAGCGTCGTACTGTTTTTCCAAATCGCCAAACGCCTGTTTGACCTGGCTGGTTTGCTCCGAGTGGGCTGCCTGTTCGGATGGAGAGGCAGAAGTGACCGGTGCCGCTGGATTTGCGGGAGGAGTGGCGGAAGTGACCGGTATCGCTGGATTTGCAGCAGGAACGGCAGAAACCTCACCTGTGGCGCAGCCGGCAAGGGGGAGCAATGCGAGTACCATCGCGGGTACGGTAGCTGTCATTTTGAGAACATTACGATGCAAGTTCATGTGTGTGCCCTCTTTTCTTTCTTGAATATATGTCTTCTTTGCCACGATTTGTGTTTGGCTGAAATCGCGATACGGCGTTTGACAAACAATCTGCCTGAAACGCCTTTGATTGCAGGGATGTCGTATTCTCGCCCCCTTTCTACAGTCTGTTGACTACAACTGTAGTCATATACTACATTCGTAATCTAAAAATGTCAACCTCCGTACAACAAAAAAAGATAGCTTCTGAATCAAGTCAGAAGCCATCTTTTTGGTTCTCGACGCAGCCCTGATGCGTTGCCAGCTCATCCTGTCGCGTACTGTGAAAAAATCTCGTTCACAGAAAAACTCGCTCCCGTACACCGGGTGATGTGTACTGCCCTTGACTCCTACGCACAGCATGCGAGAGCGCTTTCCCAGACACGGTCATCAGTCTACTGTACACGCAACGATGGCCAACAAGACAAACAGCACCAAAATCAATGCAAAATTGTCGTCAAAAAATCCCATTATCCTCACTCCTTCTCCGGAATACTGCATGGTATGAACCGGGCATCCGGTTGGATTGGACAAATGCTTACTGCTCCTCGCAAAATGGTCACTTCCCCAGCCTTACTCCCCACAACTTTTCCAACCGACCTCATACGCTAAGGTAGGAGGTGGTCAGCTTGGCACGAAGATGCCTGTGCAAAGGTCGGTGCACAGCCGATTGTGCATGTGGATGTATGCGGCGAAAACGATCGAAATGCTAGTGAAACATAGAAAATGCCAGGGGCCAGGAGGGATCTATGCTTTTCTATAACATACTCTTTCTCTATCTGGTCACAATTGGCAGCATGCTCTATGTGTACAAAAATCGGTCGGAGTTGTCCTGTATGGATGGGATGATAATGGCCATGGCAATCGGCGCGATGTCGAGCCTTACCCTCGGATTGAATCTGGAAGTGTACTGGGCCGGCAATCTGACGCTTTCCACAATCGTCGCGGTCGTGATCGGCATGGTAGCAGGTTTTTTTACCGGCATAGCGGTCTCTCTGATGGCTTCGATCGACGGGGCACTGGCAGGAGTCATGGGTGGAATGATGTCTCCGATGCTGGCGGCGATGCTCAGCAGTCCGATGACAATGGTGTGGTTTCTCGATATTGTTTACATCGTCGTCTTGATCATGCTCGTTGCGCTGGTGAGGGAAGCGCGGCAAGCCTTTCGGGAAGAAAAGCTCAAGGAAGAAGCCAAACGCAGCGAATAGGATGACAGCAAAAACCGCCAGCTAGCAGTCTGGCGGTTTTCGTGTCTGTGCAAGTTTTGTCAGCGAACCCCGAGAATGATTTCCATGGTAAGCTGATCGAGCTTTTCATAGGCAAGTCCTTTTGCCGCGATTTGATCACGATCAAACCGGATTGCTTTCAATGCTTGATGTTTGTCGGCTGAGTAGCGGAAGTCAAATCCGGGCAGATCGGCGTCGAGATGTTGCAATTGCTGCAGCAACTCCTGGATTTCCGGGTCGCTGTTGAAGCGTTTGACTTTCTCCTTGAGGATCAGGTAGCTGCGCATGCACCCTTTGGCGAATTCACGCACTCCTTCCAGGTCCTCAGTGCGATAGGCGTGCGCGTCAAAATGCAACGGTCCCTGATAGTTGTAATCTTCCAGCAGTTTGACGAGGAAGAAGTTGTTTTTCACATCTTCTGAACCGAAGCGCAGGTCCTGGTCAAAGCGGCCCGGCTTCTGATCGTTCAGATCGATATGGAACAGCTTGCCGCTTTCGAGCGCCTGGGCGACTGCGTGGTAAAAATTCAAGCCCGCCATCCGCTCATGCGCTACCTCCGGATTGACGCCGACCATCTCCGGGTGATCGAGCGTGGGGATCAATCCGAGCATGGCACCGGTCGTCGGTACGTAGAGATCGCCTCTCGGTTCGTTTGGCTTCGCTTCCAGGGCGAACTTGATGTCGTATTTGCTATCGATGACGTACTCGCATAAGTAGTTCACGCTTTCGCGGTATCGCTTCATCGATTCGACGGCATCCTTGGAGGCATCTACCTCTGTTCCTTCCCGTCCACCCCAGAGGACGAAAATGGAGGCACCCAATTCGGCGCCAAGGTCGATGGCAGCAGTCGTTTTTTGCAGCGCGTAGGCACGAACCCGCGGATCGTTGGAGGTAAAGGCACCGTCCTTGAATACGGGATGCGTAAACAGGTTTACCGTCGCCATCGGCACCTTCATGCCCGTCTCCGCAAGCGCCTGCTTGAAACGGTTGACGATCTGGTCACGTTGCTGCAATGTGGCGTCAATCGGCACCAGGTCATTGTCATGCAGGCATACGCCGTATGCACCGAGCTCCGCCAGCATTTTCACCGCCTCGACTGGCGAATAGCCCGTCCGGACCGGCTCTCCGAAAGGATCACGCCCCGGATTGCCGACGGTCCACAGACCGAACGTAAAACGGTCGGAAGGTGCAGGTTGATAATGGTTCGTCATGGTAATTCCTCCTTCTCTCATATCGTGTACGATAATTGCAAAATGGCAGGTCGCTTGTAGATACGGTCATTTACCTCGCAGGCAATCGTCGGCCAACCGGCTCCTTGTGTAAGCAGGGTCGCTGTGGCACCCTGCACGAGAATCGTATCCTCGGATTTGCTCCCGGTGATCGACGGGTTCCAGGCCAGCGCTTGCGAATCCTGAATCGTCCCTGCTGTAGACGCCGTGACGAGAAATTCGCGGTTGGCGTAGCCAACTGGTCCGCCTTGATGATGAAGCTGCCATTCGTCCGGATAGCCTGCCTGGCGATAGGCTTCCATCGCTTTTTGCAGCACGTCCTGATACGGCGTGCCGGCCTTGGAGGCATCGATCATCACACTCTCTATATGTGCCACCTGTTGATGCAACGCCAGGAGCGAATCGGGAATCGGACCGACATGCACCACGCGAGTCAGCGCTACGGTCAAGCCGTATTTTCTCGAGCAGCATACGATCATGCCGTGCCGCTGCAAGGGCTTTTCTGTCGGAATCGGATGGCGATAGCGGGCGATCCGCTCATCGTGTGCGACCAGTGTTACGGTTGGCTCAATCCCGCGCTTTAGCAAGGCGGAATGAAGGCGGCCTGCGACTTCCCATTCGGTAACGCCCGGTTTCAAACCGAAGCATATATCTTCAGTGATGCTGGCCGCTGCCTGCCCGAGTTCCTTGATTCTCTCCACTTCCAGCTTCGTCAGGGGAAAACGAAGCGGATTCAGTTCGTCAGGCAAGTAGCGGCAGCCTACGACCGGTGCGTCTGCAGCGATCGTCTCCAGCGTGCCGACACGCGCCAGCACGTCGGTCAACGGCTCGTGCCAGGAATACTCCAGCCATGTCGCCTCAATGCCCGCGCACTCCTCGGCGCGAAGCCGCGGCGCTTCGATGTTGTTCGTGACGATGATGTAGTCGGTGAGCGTGACGAGTACCCCTGCCTCTCCCATTTCCGAGTTGCTCGGAATGTGGTTGTCACCCCCACCCGTGATCCAGGCAAACGATGCACGCGTCATAAAAAAAGCGCCAAACCAGCCCTGTTCCTGCAACAATCGACGCACGCGCAGCACTTTTACGTCGATGTCTTCCTGTCGCTTCATGCTTGTTCCTCTTTGACCACCAGCTTGTGCAACTGGTGCGCGCTCTCCTTGAGATCGCCATACAACTTGCGGTAGACGGAATAGTACGCCTGGTAGACTGGCACATGGGCGGCAGCAGGCAGAAGCGTATCAGCGGTGCGGATCGTCGCTTCGCATGCTTCCTCGACACTGTTGTACACGCCTGTTCCAACACCGGCTAGCAGTGCGGCTCCGAATGCCGGGCCCTCGTTTGCTTCAACTGTGCGAATCTCGCAATTGAAAATATCCGCCATCATCTGCCGCCATATGCGGCTGCGCGCCCCGCCACCTGATGCGTGGACGTGCGCGATGTCGATAGACAGTTCTTTCATCAGTTCGAGGCTGTCCAACAAGCTGTACGTCACGCCCTCCATAAGCGAGCGAACGAAATGGTTTTTTTCGTGACGGGACGTAATCCCGACAAAGGCTCCTTTTGCAAATGGGTCCAGATGGGGAGTGCGCTCGCCCATCAGATAGGGCAAAAACAACAGCCCCTCGCTTCCGGCAGGCACCCGCTCAGCTTCTTCCGACAGCAATTGATAGACGTCTTTGCGCAAAAAGGAGGCCATGCTTCGCTCCAAATCGCCGAATTGATTGCGGAACCACTGCAATGATCCTCCGGCAGCCTGGGTCACACCCATCAGATGCCATTTTCCTGGCACCGCATGGCAAAAGCTGTGCAAACGCCCCTTTGGATCGATCACGATCTCATCCGTGAAAGCGAAGACCACGCCTGATGTCCCGATTGTGGCGGAAGCGATGCCGGAGCGGACGATGCCATTGCCGACAGCGCCTGCCGCCTGATCGCCGCCTCCTCCGGCTACAGGAGTCCCGCGGACCAAGCCGGTCTGTTGTGCCGCCTGCTCCGAGACAGAGCCTGACACGTAGTACGACTCGTATACATCCGGCAGCCACTCCGCCTGCACATCCAAATGTCCCAGCATCTCCGGCGACCATTGCCGGCGTGACACATCCAGCCACAGGGTACCGGAAGCATCCGAAACTTCTGTCGCGAATTCGCCAGTCAGTTTGTAACGAATGTAATCTTTGGGCAGCAGTACCTTTGCGATCTTTTCATAAATGTGCGGTTCATGCTTTTTCACCCAGAGCAATTTCGTCGCTGTAAAATTGGGCAGTGGCGGGTTCGCCGTATAGTGGATGACGTTGTCCCTGCCGATCTTCTCCTCGATCCACTCTGCTTCTGCTTGTGTGCGCTGATCGCACCAGATGAGAGCCGGGCGCAGGACGTTTCCGTTTTTGTCGAGCAGCACCAGTCCGTGCATTTGGCCGGACAGGCCGATGCCCGTAATGGATGTCGGAGCAATCGCTGCCTGGCTGATGATCTCCGCAATCGTCCGTATGACTGCCTCCCACCACTGTTCCGGATGCTGTTCTGCCCAGCCCGGCTTTGGCTGGAGAAGCGGATAGTCGGAACTGGAGGCTGCTACCAGTGATCCATCTGCTCGAAACAGGCACGTTTTTACGCCAGACGTTCCTACGTCAATTCCCAGTAAATACCCCATTTTGCTCGTCTCCTTTCCGTCTGTCACATTCTGACTACTTTGCCTGTCCGCAGCGATTCATAGCAAGCGTCGATTACCTGCATATTGCATACGATTTGTTCGTGCGAATACGCCGCGGAGATGCCGTTTGCAATCATCGCGTTCATTTCCGCTACTTCCAGCGCATACTGGTCGGCGACGATTTTCTCTTCGCGTTCGCTGCCGTCTGATCCGGTCACGATGACAAGACCTTCGCCGTCGTGCAGGTCAGGCCGATATGCTCGCGGCACGCGAATCGTCCCTTTTGTTCCAACCACCTCGTAGAAATGCTGGAACACACTCGCAAAACTGCAATCAAAAACGACACGGATGCCGCTGTTCATCTCGAGCTGGGCTGCAACCAGCGTGTCTACCTGCCGCGCATCGTCAATGCGACCGCTGGCAAAGACCGCTACCGGCTCTTCCTGCAAAATATGGCGGGCGGAGTGGATGCAGTAGCAACCTACGTCGTACAGGCTGCCGCCCCCCAACTCCCGATCCATGCGAATATCTCCTTCATCTTCGAGCAAAAAGTGGAGGCCGGCACGAAACAACACGACCTTGCCGATCTCGCCAGAGCGGATGATCTCTTGAACCCGCTGATGCTGGGGGTGGTGGCGGTACATAAAGCCTTCCATGAACACCACATCGTGTTCGCGGCACACTTCGAGAATGTCACGCGTTTGCTCACTGGTCAGCGACGACGGCTTTTCGACCAGCACGTGTTTGCCGTTTTGTGCCGCCTTGATCGCCCATTCCTTGTGAAGGCTGTTGGGCAGCGGGATGTAGACAGCCTCGACCTGGGGATCGGCGAGCAGCGCTTCATAGTCTTTGTATACGTTGGCAATACCAAAGCGCGCAGCTACTTCCCGCGCCCTTCCACTGTTGCTCGCAATCGCCACAATCTCGCTGTTGCCTTCCCGGAGCATCGCGGGCATCAGCTGCTCCTGAGCAATTCTCGCTGCACTCATAATCCCCCATTTCACGGTCCGCATGGTTTTTTCACTCCTCCCATGGTATTAAGCCCGATTCGCTCAGGACTTGTTTTTGGTCGCAATGTCCAGCCAGACGGCGAAGACGAGAATGGAACCTTTGACGATATACTGCCAGAATGGTTGCACGTTCATCATGCTCATGCCGTTGTCGAGGCTGACCATGACGAGGGCGCCGATAATCGAGCCGACAATGCTTCCGGTTCCACCGGCGAGGCTCGTTCCACCGATTACGACAGCGGCGATTGCATCCAGCTCAAAACTTTGACCCGCACCCACTGTCGCTGCATTCAGGCGCGACGTCAACACGACACCGGCTACGCCAGCGAGTGCCCCCATCATCACAAAAACGGAAAGTGTGTGGGCTTTGATGTTGATCCCCGAGTATTTGGCCGCCTCCGGATTTCCGCCGATGGCGTAGATGTACCGGCCAAAACCCGTTTTCGTCGAAATGAATAAAAAGATCAGACCGAGCAGCAGGACGATCAGTACGGGAATCGGGATTCCGTAGTAGCGGTTCATCATATAGGCGATTCCCATAAACACGATCGAGTAGGCAAGCGCCTTGCCGTAGTCGATCAACGAACTGTTCAAGGGAAGCTGCAGTTTGGCGCGTTTTTGGCGTCTGCGAAATGTCGCGACGAAAATGCCGATACACATGACGGCAGCCAGCACGTATCCCCAAACATAGGGCAAATAACTCTGGCCAATCTGCACGAAATCCTCCTGCAACGGCGCGATCGTCTCCCCGTTGCTGACGCCGAGCAGCACGCCGCGCCAGACCATCATCCCGCCCAACGTGACGATAAAGGCGGGGACGGCCCGATAGGCTACCAGCCAGCCTTGCAAAAGTCCGATGACTGCACCGGCGAGGATTGCGACCAGCACAGCCGGAATCGTCCCCCAATCGTGCCATACCTGCAAAATCGCAGCGATTCCTCCGGTCAATCCGACAATCGAGCCGACCGACAAATCAATCTGCGCTGCTACGATAACCAGTGTCATGCCAATCGCGAGTATGGAGATGACAGACATTTGCCGGAACAGATTGGACAGGTTGCGCGAGGTCAGAAATCCTCCGTCTGTCAAAATGCTGAACAAAACAGCGATCACGATAAGCGCGATCAACAACGTATAAGCACGAACATCAAATCGAAAGGAGAGCTTCTGCTTCTGTTTTTCCACTTGCACCACCCCCGGTTGCGTACAGCATGATCTTCTCTTGGGTTGCTTCCTCACGTGTCAATTCAGCGGCGATCCTCCCTTCCGCCATGACCAGAATCCGATCCGACATGCCGAGCACCTCAGGGAGTTCAGATGAGATCATTACTACAGCCATTCCTTGCTGCACCAATTCATTGATCAGTTTGTAAATTTCGTACTTTGCGCCGACATCGATGCCGCGTGTCGGCTCGTCGAGGATCAAAATCTTCGGATCGTTCATCAGCCATTTGCTGAGGACTACCTTTTGCTGGTTTCCTCCGCTCAAGTTGTTCACTTTTGCTTCCGGTCCGGAAGTTTTTACTTTCAGCTTGCCGATGTACTGATTGACCACACTCACCTCGGCAGCCTCGTCAATGACCCCTCTGTTCATCAATTTGGACAATGCCACCAGCGTCGTGTTTTTCTGAACGCTCATGTCGAGCACAAGACCGTACTTTTTGCGATCCTCGGAGACATATGCAATCCCGCTTTCGATGGCATCGCGTGGACTGTGGATAGAAACCGGGCTGCCTTCGATCCGGATGTCGCCACGGGCCTTTCCTTCGAATGTGCCAAAAATGCCGGTGAACAGTTCCGTTCGTCCCGATCCCATCAAACCTGCGATACCCAGTATTTCGCCTTTGTGCAAAGAAAAAGACACTTCTTGCACGACAGGTTTGTTGTCGTGGCGGCGGTACAGGGAAAAGTCGTTTATTTCCAGCGCTTTCTCTCCCCGCTGTTTTGGCTCGTATGGGAACAGCTCGGTCAAGGTCCGCCCGACCATCAGCGAGATGATTTTTTCCTCTGTCATCTCTTCGATGGGATGCGTCGCGATCGTCTTGCCATCCCGCAAAACGGTGACTGAATCAGCGATGGCCAGGACTTCATTGAGCTTGTGCGAGATATAGATGCAGGTCACGCCATCTTTTCGCAATTTGCGCAAAATCTCCAGCAACAGCGCTACTTCCGCTTCGGTCAGCGCTGCAGTCGGTTCATCGAGAATGATGATCTCGCTGTTTTTGGACAGTGCCTTGACGATCTCGACAAGCTGCTGCTGACCGATCCCGAGATTTTTGACCTTTGTTTCCGGATCGATCTCAAGTCCGACCGATTTCAACCATTTTTTTGCTTCCAGGTACAGCGTGTCCCAGTCGATCACACCGAATGTTTTCGGTTCGTTCCCGAGGAAAATATTCTCGCCGACGGTCATTTCCTTGGCGAGAGCGAGCTCCTGGTAAATGATCGAAATGCCTGCCTTCTCCGAATCCTTGATGCTTTTAAACACTTTCTTTTCCCCGTTGATGATGATGTCTCCCGTAAACGTGCCGTCAGGGTACACTCCACTCAGCACTTTCATCAGGGTAGACTTGCCAGCCCCGTTTTCGCCGCAAAGCGCGTGAATTTCTCCTTTTTTGACGGAGAAGGTGATCTCGTCAAGCGCGCGGACACCGGGAAACTCCTTGGTGATCGAGTTCATTTCCAGCGCATACATGCTATTTCACCCCAGAAAGTGGTTTGGGTACGGGAGAAAGCACCCACTGCTCTCTCCCGCAGCAACGACACGGACTACTGTTTCGGACGCTGGTCTTCCGGTACGTTTTTGTAAACGTCTTCAAACTTGTGGAAGCCGTCCTTGATGATCGTGTCCATGACATTGTCCTTGTCTACCTGGATCGGATCGAGCAAAATCGTCGGAACGTCCACTTTTCCGTTGTTCATCGTTGTCGTCGCATCGATCGGTTCGTTTTTCGCCAATTTTACTGCTACCTCAGCCGATTTGCTGGCAATTTCCTTGATCGGCTTGTAGACAGTCATCGACTGCTTGCCTTCCACGATCCGCTGGACAGCGGCGAGGTCCGCATCCTGGCCGGAGATTGCCACCTTGCCTACCAGTCCCTGGGCAGCCAGCGCCTGGATGGCACCGCCGGCTGTATTGTCATTGGAGGCGACGATCGCATCGATCTGGTTGTGCGTCGACGTGAGCGCGTTTTCAATAATTTGCAGGGCGGCATCGGCTTGCCAGTCTTTGGCCCACTGGTCGCCGACGATCTTGATGTCGCCTTTGTCGACCAGCGGCTGGATGATGTTCATTTGCCCTTCACGGAACAGCTTCGCGTTATTGTCTGTCGGCGATCCCCCGAGCAGGAAGTAGTTTCCTGTCGGCACCAGCTTCGTCAAGGACTCTGCCTGCATTTCGCCGACGCGTACATTGTCGAACGTCACGTAAGCGGATACATCCGAGTTGGTAATCAGCCGGTCATACGCCAATACGGGTACGTTTTCCCGCTGCGCTGCGTCCACTGCCGCTGCCATCGCTTCGGAGTTGTGCGGAATAATGACCATGACGTCGACACCGTTGGAGAGCATGTTTTCGACCTGCGACAGTTGTGTAGCGTCATCGCCGTTTGCTGACTGGACCTCGACCTCCGCTCCCAGCTCCTTCGCCTTGGCGATGAAAATGTCCCGGTCATGCTGCCATCGTTCCAGACGCAAATCATCAATAGACAGACCGATCTTGATGACTTTCTCCTCTGTTTGCTGCTCGCCTTGCCCTTGTCCCTGCGAATTGGCAGCGCTTTCAGTTTGTGGCCGTGCATCCTGGCCACAACCTGCAACAGCAAAAGCCAGCAAAAACAGACTTACTGCGGAAGAAAACAACCTGACCCTTTTCTTCATAGCGATACCCCTCTTTTTTCAATTTTGTAACAATTCGTACTCCTATCATATCACCTCGACTTACTTTGTTCAATCGATAAACAAAGAAAATAAATAAACCTCTTCTCAATTTCATTTATATCAAATGAAAACGTGATTTTCAGGAAATTATCATGTATAATTAAGTATAACGATTAAACAAAGTGGTGGGGACATGCAAACTGGCGACCAGTATCTTGTGAAAAAGATCAACAAATCAATCGTATTGGAAACAATTATCAGGCACTGCCCGATTTCCCGTGCGCAAATCTCGGAGGTAACCGGGCTGAATAAAGCGACGGTATCATCACTCGTCAACGAACTGATTGAGGAAGAGTTTGCGTATGAGATCGGTTTGGGACAGTCAAAGGGCGGACGCAGACCGCTCATGCTTTTGTTTAACACGACTGCCGGGCATGCGATTGGCGTGGATATTGGCGTCAACTACCTGCTCGCGGTCCTTACCGACTTGCAGGGCAATGTCGTGCAGGAAATAACGGAGACGATCCGCGATTACTCGTTCGAGCAGATCGTCGACATGCTCAAACAGACGATCCACACCCTGATTGCCCAGGCTCCGCCAAGCAAATACGGAATCGTCGGGATCGGCGTAGCCGTCCCGGGAATCGTCGACGAGCACGGCCACGTCCTGTTTGCGCCCAACCTCGGGTGGGAAGACATCGACTTGAAGAGCATCATCCAGGGGCATTTCCAACTGCCGGTCACGATCAACAACGAAGCGAAAGCCGGCGCGATGGGCGAAAAGATTTTCGGGGCAGGCAAAGGGATCTCGCACTCGGTCTACGTCAGTCTGGGGATCGGGATCGGGACGGGGATTATTATCAACAACGAGCTGTACAGAGGGTTGAATGGCTTCGCGGGAGAAACGGGACACATTCCGATCGAGCCAAACGGCAAAAAGTGCCGTTGCGGAAACCGCGGTTGCTGGGAACTGTATGCATCGGAAAACGCGTTGCTGGAACAGGCAAAGGCGCTGTCGCTGCCGTTGCCTTCATCCGAGTCGGAAATCACCCTCGCCCATCTGGTCACATTGGCTTCCGAAGGCAATCACGAAGTCATCAATTTGTTCAATCAGGTCGGCGAGTATATCGGGCTTGGGCTGACGACCATTATCAACACTCTCAATCCGGAACTGATCGTCATTGGCAACAGGCTGACGTCAGCCGAAAAATGGCTGATCAACCCGATTCAGCGCGTAGTGGAGAACCGTTCACTTCCTTACAATCGCAAGCAGCTTCGCATCCAGTTCTCCAGCCTGAATCACCATTCGGCGGTTTTTGGCGCGATCTCATTTTCGATCAACAACTTCTTCGCCGACACGCGCATCTCCCTGTAAGCAACAGGGGCAAGCACACAGCACGAACAGGCCGCCGGCTCTCCGGCGACCTGGACCATCTTCGCATCATTGCGTTATAGCCTTCCTGTATACTCCGCGCCTTTTTCCTTGGCGCTTTCCAAAGCGCATGAGCTTGTTTATGGCAAGTTTAATGCAGTCTGGATGTTTTGCTGATCCAGCATCCGCTGCTCATGCACATTCCACGGATGATACCAGCCTCGCTCAATCATGTACATACTGATTTTTTCATGCAGATCGATCGCTTCTTCCAGTTGTTTGGCCAGGGTCGCCTTTACTTCTGGTGTACCTGCTTCGGTCAGCGCCATCGCGTAGTTGCGCACGCCGCTTTTGGCTGAAATCAGCAAATCCATCGCGATCACTTGGTCGGTCATCCCGCCCATGCCGGTCAATGTTTGCAGAATTGGATTCATGGCGTTGCATCCTCCCTTGATTCTGCGTTTGCCAGCAATGTACTCAGTTCCTGAACCTGCCTGGTCGATACTTGGACATCATCGATCAAAATCTGCCTCAATGCTTCATCGGTCACCAATTTTTGCATCATCTTGGACTTGGTCAGACATAGCGCTTTGAAAGCAGCGATCTCATGGACCTCAAGCTCCTCATGCAGTCCGTAAGCCATTGCCGTTCCACCTCCCTCTCTTTTTTCCCCTCATGGCTTCAAGACGACTTTGATGCAATTGTCCGTCTTCGTGTCAAATACCTCATATCCTCGCTTTGCTTCACTCAGCGGAAGAACGTGCGTAATGATGTCGCCCGGGTCCACTTTTCCGCTGGCAACGAGCTCGTACATATGCGGCATGTAGTGAATGACCGGGGCTTGTCCGGCACTGATCGTGACGTTGCGCTGCATGATGTCGCCGAGCGGGAAGCCGTTGTAGCGCCCGCCGTACACGCCGGTGATCTGGATGGTGCCGCCCTTGCGCACTGCCTGGGAGGCGATGATAAGTGCGCTTAGTGCCCCTCCTTGCAGCTTTAAACCGCTCGCGAGAAACTCCAGATCGGTCATTTTGCCGTCCATGCCGACTGCGTCGATCACGACGTCTGCGCCGCCTTTTGTCATTTCCTTCAGGTAGCTGCCGACATTTTCATGCTGTTCGAAGTTCACGATCTCGACGTTGTTCGTACGTTTTGCATGCTGCAAGCGGTAATCGACGTAGTCGACCGCGATCACACGCTTGGCGCCTTTGAGCCAGCAAAACTTTTGCGCGACAAGCCCAATCGGTCCGCAGCCCAAGACGATGACGGTATCTCCTTCCTTCACCCCGGCTTTGTCTACACTCCAAAAAGCAGTCGGCATGACATCGGCGATCAGGCAGAGTTTCTCATCTTCCACTTCACTGTTTTCCGGTATTTTGAAATGGGTAAAATTCGCGAATGGCACGCGCAAATACTCTGCCTGGCCTCCGGGATAACCGCCCGTAGAGCCTGAATAGCCAAAATACGCGCCCATCTCTCCATTGTCGTTTGAATTGTCGCATTGGCTCTCCAGGTGGTTTTTGCAGTAATAACATTCGCCGCAAGCAATATTAAAAGGAATGATGACGCGATCTCCCTTTTTCAGCTTGGTCACTCCTGGTCCGACTTCCTCCACGATGCCCATCGGTTCATGCCCGATAATGTAGTCTTCCTGGAAATTGGGAATCATCCCGTGAATGACATGCAAATCCGAACCGCAAATGGCTGTGCTGGTCAGCCTGACAATCATATCGTCCGGTTTTTCGATTTTGGGATCGGGAACCTCTTTGACTACCACGTTCTTAACGCCTTGATACGTCACGGCTTTCATCCACAGTTCCTCCCCTGCTACTTGTCATCTGGCGTCCGATCGAACATGCCTGTGCGCGATGTATCTCCCGGGAACAGATTCATATGTCCGATCTGGATCGTATTCATGGCCGCAAGCTGGTCCAATTGATACTGTTCATTGAGTTCGTAAGGGTGGAACCATTTTTTCCGGATCATCAGCTCGGCAATCTCCTGATGCAGCGCAATTGCTTGCTGGAGCTGTTTGCGCAATACCGTTCGCGCCTCCGTCGACACAGTCTCGGTCAGGGCGATCGCCGTGTTGCGGACGCCTTCCTTGGCCCGCATGAGGAAGTCCATGGCGAAGGTCATGTCCGCCATCTCCGGCATGTGCAACGCATTGATCGGATCTTGATAATCGTGATTCATTCGCTCCCCACCTTCAATTTATGATTGGCGTCGGACGATTCTGCGGAACAGCCGTTTCAAAAGGCGCTTTTTTATAGACGGCCTGCAGCTCGGCAAGCGCTTGTTCTGATTGTTCTACATCCTTTTGCATGAGCGCCTTCAGCTCCTGATCAAATACGAGGCCTTGCATCAGCTTGGACTTGGCCAGGCAGAGCGTCTTGAAATTGATCGCTTCGTGGATTTCCAGGGATTCATGTGCAGCCAGCGTCAGTTTATTCATGCAGTCGCCACCTCCTTCTGGTTGTTGGACAGTAGTATTCTTTTCCTAAGCATGTAGAGGTATGCAGCGCCTGTCGCTAGCAGTCAACTGTTTATCGCGCCGCTGCAACAAAAAAAGCACCCTGGTTACGGTGCTTTGTCGATCAGTCGAGTTTCGTTTTGACCTGTCTTCTCTAGTGCTGCTTCCACGTCAACACTTCATCCGGATTGGCCACTTCTCTGCCGTAATACCTCCTGGAACGGAAATTGTGGATTTCCGCACATGCTTTCGCCATTTTTTCCAGAATGTCGCGTTGCGGCTCATTGTCGTCAGGGCTCCAGTAGTACACATTCATTTCGTACACTTGACCCGCGTCATTTTCCCTTCGGTATTGAATCCGGTCTGCTTTCTTGAATCCGTTCTTGCGGTAAAAATGAACCCGTTTCACGGTATCCTCATCTTCGCGGTCTACAGGCTCGACTTCGAGCAAGATCGTCTTGCCTTTTTGTTTCAGCTTGTTCAACACCTTCGTACCGATTCCTTTTCCCCTCGTCTCCGGGTGAATGAGCAAGTAATCGATGAACAGAAAGGTGGGAAATTCGGCATACAGCAGCAAATACTCAGTTGTTTCCTCTTTGTGGTAGACATCCTTGTCCTCAATCAATGCTTGAAAGTGATCCGGGTCTTTCATCTCGTGTTCCGGAAAATACTCATTCAGGCGTTCGTACCATTCCATGCTGCTCCCCCTTGCGCTTCACTGTGCACGTCTAGGGTTAGCATTTCCGAATCGGATAGGCTCCACTCCTGTATCCAAACCTTGCTACTTCTCGATATATTCCGCCAACATCGGATCGCCGCCGCGGTAAAAACGCGGATCGTAAATGCCCAGGACGTGTTCGTCGTTTACGACGACGACGAAAGGCGACCACGTGTACAGCACTTCTGCCTTGGGATTTTGTGCGAACAAAGGCGTAAGGTCGGCGTCATCTGCGGAAGGCAATGTCTGTACGTATTGCGGCTGACCAAATCCGGAAACGGAAAACATGTCGATGCTGCCCTCGGTTTTGCCGAACACCTGAAACTGCGTCGGGACAAAGCCGGCTGCAACCGCTATCTGATCGTACTTCTCACCCAGCTTCGCGTGTATCGCATAGACTTGCGCAGACTGGACGAGGACGTGCAGCGCCATCACCGCCCAGGCTGCGCGCATCATGTAGTGGGGCGGGTATCGTTTAATAACAAAACGCGCGAGCCAGCCAAACAGGATCACAACCCAAAAGACAAGGTCGACGATGGGAATCGCTCCATACGTAAACCGCGCTTGTGAGAACGGCTCCAGCAAGCCGGTGCCCCATGTGTTGAGCCCGTCGCTTCCAATATGTATCGCCACGGCTACAAGACTTAACTTATAGATGATGGCGTCTTTTCGTTTAAAGACGAGGTAGCACAGCAGCCAGATCAAAAGTGACCAGACCGGCACGAGAAAGACGGAGTGCGTCAAGCCGCGGTGCCACATTTGGTACATGGTATCGCCTATTTCCGTAAAACTGACGACGAAGTCGATATCGGGAATTTGGCTTCCAATCAGCGAAGCCGCAAAGAGACTTTTTTTCAGAGATGGATCCAAGTTTCGTTTGTCGAGTGCTCCGTACAATGTCAGACCAAATAGAGTATGGGTGATCGTATCCATGCGACGCTTTCTTCCCCCCTAATCATAGCTGCCAATAGGTAGACGTTATAAATAATGCCTTATATCGTGCAAGGCTGTCAATTAATATACCGATTAGGGGGTATTCCATCATGCGCTTAGCAAAGCTGCCCGTTTTTTTTGTACGTTTTCACTCGTTGCTGATACTGGGTCGGCGTGATGCCTTCTTTCTTTTTGAAAACCCTTGCAAAATAATTCGCATCAGAAAAACCGCAGGAAACACTGATTTCGGAGATCGAGCATGCCGTATTTTCAATCAGATGCTTGGCCCGCTGCAAACGAAGGTTCGTCACGTATTGGGTAATCGTCAACCCTGTTCCTTGCTTGAACAGTCGGCACAAATACTGGGGATGCAGGTGGACGTATCCGGACAACAGGTCTAACGTCAGGTTTTGGTTGAGATGCTGCTCGATGTAGCGAACGACTTTTGTGACGACGGGGTGTTCGTGACTTGCTGGCGGCGAGTGGTTCTCTTTTCGCGCAGAGGACGGGAGCAATGGTTGCAACGCCTGTCGTATCTCATCGGGATGGGCGGGTTTTAGGATGTAGTCATCCGCTTTCAATTTGATCGATCGGATTGCGTAATCAAATTCATCGTACGCCGTGAGAAACAGGACACGGCAGTCCTTCACTTCTTTTTTGATAATCTCAGCAGCAGTAATGCCGTCCATCACCGGCATCTTGATGTCCATAATGACGACGTCGATCTGCTCTTGCGTCGCCAGGTGTACGGCATCTGCTCCATTTTGCGCTTCGAAGATATGGCTGAGTTCAAAATCGTATTGCTTGATCATCGAGGCCAACACTTCTCGTTCCAACGGTTCATCATCAACAATCATCAGCTTCAAGAGAGGTTCCCCCTCACTTTGGAATGGTGAGCCGAACCATTGTGCCTTTTCCGATTACGCTCTCAATCGCGGTAATGCCCATGTCTTCGCCAAAGTAATACTGGATGCGCTTGTGCACATTTTGCAAGCCGATTCCCGTTGTACGGCTGCTTTTGTTTGTATGGACGCCGTCGAGAATCTCCTGTCTGACTTGCTCGGACATCCCCACGCCATTGTCGCTGATTTCGATTGCAACCCGATCATCTTCGTAGTACGCCGATACCCGTATCCTGATCGCGCCTTGTTGTGTCTCCAAACCGTGTACAATGGCATTTTCGATAATCGGCTGCAAGCATAAAATCGGCAGTTTCACGGCTTCGGGATCGATGTGCAGATGTTCGCTGTAGTGAATTCTGCCGCGAAAGCGAGATTCCTGAATAGTAAGATAATGTTTCGCATGTTCCCACTCGTCGCGAAACGAGACCAGTTGATCGATCGTTCGCAGACTGTAGCGCAACATTTTCGCCAAGGAGTAGGTCATCATTTGCGTCTCGCTTGCGCCCTCACGATAGGCGAGGCATGAAATCGTATTTAGCGTATTGAACAGAAAATGGGGATTGATTTGCGCTTGCAGGATACGGAGCTGCGCCTCTTTCAGCGATCTTTCCAGTCTCGTCCGTACCTCCAGCTCTTCCATCAATTTTTGTTTCTTCTCGAACAATTCTTCCTGTGCGAGTTGTGTCGCTGCCATTTTGATGATGTAATTCGCGACGAGATACAGCATTTCCGCCGCTGCTTCGATCCGTTTTTTCGTCGTAAAATCAATTTGCTGGAAATACTCATCCAGCACCGCCTGGTCGACGGGGAGCCGTTTTGTCCGGGCACGGATGCTGTGGAGCTGCTCCCTGTCGAAGTCCTCCATCAGCACTTGTCCACAGAGAACAGCGCCCAGGTACTGGTCGTTGAGGATGACGGGTGCGGCCAAATCGACCAGACCCGAATGGCAGCGGTGAATTACCGGCTTTCCCTGTCTGGCAGCCATAATCCCGACGCGTTCGTCCGAAAGCATGCAGCGTTTCAGCCCTGCTTCGGACGAACGAATAAACGTGCAAAACTGCGTGAAGTTGCTCGCCTGCGTAACTGGCGTGCCTTCTTCGTCGGTAATGACGACGGCCAGTCCGGTAGCATCGGCAAAGCGGTTCTGAATTTCCTGAAGCGTTTCTACGCGAACAATGTCTCGCAAGGTAAGAGCTGTCACAGGTATCCCTCCCCTACACAACACTTTTAGAGTTTTTCGTGATGGCGGGGAAAACTCCTCTATTTCACAGCGCGTTAGTCATCCAAGGTCGACAGGTCGCCCGTTGGCAAGCCAAGCTCTCTCGCCTTCAACACGCGGCGCATGATCTTGCCGGATCTCGTTTTGGGAAGTTTGTCGCAATACTCGATCTGGCGCGGAGCTGCATGGGCAGCCAAGCGTTCTCTCACAAAGCGGCGAATTTCCTCTTTTCGCTCCTCTGTGGGAAGAAAACCGTTCCGAAGCGTAATAAAGGCCTTGATGATCTCGCCGCGCACCGGGTCGGGGACGCCGATCACGCCTGCTTCGGCTACTGCCGGATGCTCGAGCAGGGTGCTCTCCACTTCAAAAGGACCTACCCTCTCACCCGCGGTATTGATCAGGTCGTCATCCCGCCCTTGAAACCAGATGTATCCCGCTTCATCCATATATGCGGAATCCCCGGAAACATACCAGCCGTTGCGGAAGTAGTCCTTGTATTTTGCTTCGTTGTTCCAGATGGCTCTCATCATCGCCGGCCACGGTGGTCGAATGGCCAAATTTCCGATTGTGTTGACCGGCAGTTCGTTGCCGTTGTCATCGATGATCGAGACGTGGATTCCGGGCAGCGGTTTGCCCATCGAGCCGGGCCGGATCGGCAGCGCGCGGTAGTTGGCGCAGATCGTCGAGCCTGTCTCCGTCATCCACCAGTTGTCGTGAATGCGCTGTTTGAGTACCTCAAGCCCCCAGCGGATGACCTCGGGATTCAACGGTTCGCCTGCGGACAACACGTGCCTTACGCGGGACAGATCGTACCGTTTGGGCAATTCGTCGCCTTCTCCCATCAGCATTCGGAACGCTGTCGGGGCACTAAACCAGACATTGACCTTGTACCGCTCGAGTGTCGCGTACCAATCGGCAGGAGAAAAACGTCCACCACGCAGCACAATGGTGATGCCATGCAGCCACGGTGCCCACATGCCCGCAGACGTTCCGGTGACCCAGCCCGGATCGGCCGTGCACCAGTAAACATCTCCTGGGCGAAAATCGTACACCCATTTGCCGGAAACGAACTGGTGCAGCATGGCGTCATGGACCTGCAGCACTCCTTTTGGCTTGCCGGTCGAGCCGGACGTGTAGTGCAAGAGCATCCCCGCTTCGCGCTCGACCCACTGGATAACGTACTCGTCTGAAACGTGCATCAGATCGTCAAAGCGGGTGTGTCCTTGTCCGTCAGTTTGTTCGCTTCCTGCCACTATCACGTGGCGCAGCGCTGGCAACTCCTCTGCGGGAATACGCTCCAGCAAATCGGCTGTCGTTACGATCGCAACAGCCCCGCTGTCCGACAGCCGATCTTTTACAGCTTCCTGCATAAACGCTTCAAAGAGCGGTCCGGCAATCGCCCCGATGCGAACGATGCCGAGAATCGCCACATAGTATTGCGGACTGCGCGGCATAAACAAAAAGACGCGATCTCCCTGTGTGATGCCCAGCTTTCGCAGACCGTTGGCAAACTGGCAGGAAAGCGTACGAAGCTGGTGAAACGTATACCGCTCTTCCCGTACGCCATCCGTATAGACGAGGGCGAGGGCATCTCCCCTGCCCTCGTCGACATGACGGTCGATTGCCTCGTACACGATATTGACGTTGCCGGTATGCTTCCAGCTAAACGTCGCTTCGATCTCGTTCCAGTCGAAGCTGCTTCTTGCACTCTCGTAATCGGATAGATTCGCTGACGGGTCCACCATCCATATCTCTTCTTTTTTTGCATTCGCTCCCATCGCACACTGCTCCTGTCCTGTTTTTATACGCTGGTATTTTGTTGTTCGAAACTATCTACTGCCGCCTGTGCCACCTGAATATCCTGTTGAACCGAACCGCCGCTGACCCCGACAGCGCCTATGATTTTGCCCTGCTTCGTCAACGGTATGCCGCCGCCAAACAAGACCACGCGTCCGTTGTGGCTCGTATGGATCCCGTACAGCTCTGCGCCCGGACCGGCCAGCGGCGTCAAGGCGTGTGTGGGCATTTTCAGCGCGACTGACGTCCAGGCTTTGTTTTGCGACAGCTCGACACTGACTAACAGGGCATCGTCCATTCTGTGGCAGGCGACCAGGTTCCCCCCATCGTCGACGATGCTGATGACCATTGGAATGCCGATTTTGTTCGCTTCCCTCTCGGCTTGTTCGATCATCACTTTTGCCAATCCTAGGCTCATGTCTTTCATTGCTCTCATCCTCCCTTATTCGATATGCAATGGTAAGCCCTTGACCAGGCGCGCAGCGTTCTTCCCGATCCTGCGCGCATGTTGCTGACTGTCCTGCAAGTAAGGTTGTCTCCCCAGCTTTTCGTGGTACAAGGACAGACAGCCATTGCGCTCGACGCCGATTCCGACCTGCAAGGCAGACATCTGCGCGATTACTGCCTCGGGGAGCTGCTGACCGGCTGTATTGCTCAAGCGATGCAGGCGAAACGGGACCGCCTCTTCTTCCAACCCTGCACAAATTTGCCTGATGGACGAAGCTGCGACGCCATCCTCGTAGACGACAGGGATCGCGATGTCTTGCCGTCTCATCGTAGACCTCCGTCTGTCCCTGCCGCCGCGGATAGGACCAGACCCGTAGCGACCGCATTGCGCGGTCCCTCTGTTCCGCGAATATTGGCAAAGCCTGCGACGATCCCGTACCTGCCCAATTCCTCGGTTATCATTTGCGGAATTTCGAAGTCGAGTGCAGATCCGCCAACCATGACGACAAACGACAGGTGCTTCAGATTCCCGGTTGGAACAATTCGCTGCAGGGCGCGCAAGGCATTGGTGACAAACACCCTGCGTTTTGCGCTGCGGCGAATGTCCCGGACTTTTTCCATCGTGGCGCGGGTAGGCAGTGGAGTCAGGTCCCGTTCTTCGCGAATCACCACCCTGCCGAATGTATGCGCGGGAAAGGGCGACTCGGAAAACAGCATGGTGCCGTCTTCCAGCTGCATATGAAACAAGCTGAGCACTTTGCCCAGGGGATGCTTCTTGATCTTTTCCGCCAATTCTTTGTCACCCAGGGACAGCTCGGAGTCGATGAGCATCGTCACCATGTCACCGGCTCCGGCGAGATGAATCGAGATCACGTTGCCCGCTGCATCCATCATCGCCGCATCGGTCGAACCGCCGCCCATATCGAGAATGACGAGCGGCGCCCTTGTGCCCGGCGTCGTCAACGCACCGCGTATCGCCATCTCTGCCTCCACTCCCCCGACCTCGACCGGCACGCCCGTCGCTTCAGCCAGCACGGAGGCGACCCTTTGAATCGGGACTTTATCGGTCTTGACCATCGACGCCAGTGCGACGCCGCTTTCCATCGCCAGCTCGCCTGCCATCGCGCCGCGAACGGATGCAGGCACTACCGCATCGACAGCGAGAAAGTCCGAGATCGAGATTTCGTGGAGCGCCTGTCCGGTCAAGTCTGCCAAGTCCTGCCGCAAACCGTTGAACATTCCGCCGACATTCGTACCCGGCTCGCCGTACACATCCACGAGCGTGCCGAGCCGTCCATACGCGCGCATAATCGCATCCGCACCGTCGTGAATCGACACTTCCATCCGGGACTGGGCTCCGATTAGAATCATCCGTCCGGCCTCGATTTTTCGCTCCACTACTTCTCCCTGGGCGGTGCGGATGACGACAGCCGAGCGGTTCCCGACCAAAGCCTTGGCAATCGGGGAAATCTGGATGGTTTGATCCGGATCGAGCTGAAATACAGTAGCCAGTCCGTAGGGGTTGCTCAACGTGCGAATGACATGGCCAGGCAGGGCGACTTCGACGGCCGCCCACTTCCCGAGCGGAACCTTTTCGATCAAGGACACCTCATCGACAATCGGCATTTTTTTGCCGATGCGGTTGTGAATCAGTACCCCGTCATCCTTCTGCACGATCGCCCCCGTCACCGATATGCCCTGCTTTTCTGCACGGGTAAGCTGGAGCGCCGCCCATTCAAAATCGAACTCTTTCGGGATGACGGCGATGTAGTCCAGCGTTTTGTCTGCGACTGCGCACAGCTGATCGATCATCACCGTGATGCCGACACCCAGTCCGGCACCGCCGGGAGAGTCGGGATTGTGCCCGATCATCGACGACTCGGTAATAATCGTCTCGCTGATGACGTCCATCGCCAAGTCACCGATGACCGGTACCGCATCGTTTAGCCGGATCAGGTCTATCTGGCGTATGTCGATCCCCGCTTTTTTCACCGCTTCCTGCAAAGCGAGCCTGATCCCGGTCACATTGGCGACAGTTCCTTTGATGCCTGTCGTTTTCACCAGATGCTGCGATAAAAAAGTGGTTTGCTGCCCTTCTATTCGTGCGAGCGCCACTTCTGTCGACGAGTTGCCAATATCTACACCGGCGACTACGCGTCCCATGATGCTTCAAACCTCAAGTTTTTTTACTTTGCCGCGCCTTTCGTATACCTCCGCAGCTTCGCGGACCAAGGCGGCATTTTCGACCGCACCGTATTGCTGCTCCAATTCTGTCGCGATTGCCAGCAGTTCTTCCTTTGTGGAGCGATTCGGACGCAGCGCATTGTAAATCTCCAAAATCCGCGCATCGGGAATCCCGATCAACTCTGCCGCTCGCCGAAAATTGCGCGCCAACTGCTGCCTGCCCAAACTGTCGCAAATGTCAGCGTGCATCAGCAGCGTTTGCGGATGGATACGCAAATCTGCACTCGTGATCTTCCCCTCCAAGGCCGCTTGCAAGGTGAGCTCCTCGTACGCTTTTCCCGTAAACGATTGCAGCAGATCTGGCCGTTTCAAACCAAGAGGATAATGTTCCTTCGTCAATGTATCCATCTTCATCCCCCTATTCTCGTATCGAAAATTGCGCGGTTACTTCCACCGACTTTGCCCCGGGTACAAGATGCTGGCACTCTTTCAGATAAAGGATTGCCGCCACTGCCTGGTATTTCGGACGGGCCATCTGGTCGTTGACGACCGGGACGGGATTGGGACTTTCCCCCAAGGCGTATAAAGCTGCATTCCGGCCAATCGAACGGTAGGTGTCCAACGTGATCAGCGGCGATTGCGGGAACAGTTCGAGATTGCTCAGCGGGTCCAGGTCACGTTGATGAATGACTGTCGTTCCCCGCGATTGCAAGCCAATGCCGATTCCCGAACCGCTCAGCTTCGCCGCTTCATGGGCCATAAACGCCAAATCCGCGGTATGCAGACTGCGTATGATGCGCGGTATCGCGCCTTGTTCTTCGATGCCGGAAATAACTTCACGCAAGACAGACGCGTGGTCGACCATGACGATCGTCTTGTTCATTGCCTTGCCGAAAGCGGGACCGATCGCCACCACGACTTCCCGGGGATTGGTCCCAGGACGGGCGGCTTCCCCTTCGGACAGCTTCATCTCAATAGAAAGCGCAGGTACACTCATCTCGGTCACCTCCCTTAGTCAAAGTCCTGGGGACTGATCGCTTGCCGGATCGTCTTGATCTCATTCCACCTCGCCGTACTCATCCGGTATCCGGTTCCCGGTCCCGTGTAATCGTTGTCATCATTGACCGCGCTGATGACTACATTGTCTTTGTTGATAATCGCCGATGTATGCAAATAATCTCCGGCAACCCTTTGCTTCAGCATGTTAAAAATCCGCTCCGCCGTCTGGGTGTAGCCACGCTTGGCCAAGGCCAGCACGACATCATAGCCCGTGATTCCATCCTGCAAAATCCGCTGTGCCGCCTTCAGGTCCTCCACGACATTTCGCGGCGGCATGTCGTCGCTGCTGTTCGCATACGTCGCCGCCTCCACTTCTTCATCCGTGATCGCGGGAAAACCGAACTCCTCGAATACCGCTTGCAACGTCTTGGCTGCCTGGTACCGGATCGCGATGACGCTGCTCTCATCGACAGGCTTTAACCCGCCGTCGACCATCAGATCGCGTTGGAGGATCAAATAGTCGTCGAGGTCGGATGAGTCCATGTTCGATCCGGCGAACATGTTGTCGCTGTTTGGTACAGCGCTGTAACCGGAGAAAATAAAATCGGTTCCCGGCAGCATTTGACACAGCATTTTGGCGCTGCGGCGAATCGCCGAGTGGGAAAAAGTCTGGTCATTTCCAGATGCCACTTCCATATCAAACATCGTGGTCGCCAAATTCTCTGCCAATATCGCACGAAGTCCGCTGGGAACGGCTGCCGTCACGCCGATGCAACTGATCGAGCCGTTTTGCAATCCCTGGACTCCTGCGCCTTTTGCCATCATCACACAGCGAATCTCCAGGTACAGCATCGATTTGCCTTCTGCTCCGGCCATTTGCACTTCTGATCCGGTCCCGGAAGTAAAGCGCATTTTCGCTCCTCGCGAGGCGTAGGCAGATGCCAGAAACGCCTTTGACCACGGCGTGTCATCGCCGTCGGTGAACACCGACTCCGTCCCGTAGATCGAGATCGTTTCAGCGTAGGCGGTCAGGCCGAGCATGGCCAGCCGAAGCTCTGTCGCTTCTTCGAGCGCATCCTGCGTCAAAATCCCGCCTCTGGCGGTCTGCGAGCCGATCAAAAGGGCCAACGCATTAAAAGGGGCGTACCGCACAACCCCTACTGTCGTCTCCTGTTCGTCGAATCCGCGAATCCCTGCCTCCGCTGCATCGGCAGCCATGAGTACCGGGTTGTCGCGCACATTCGTCACATGGCACTGGTTCGAGGGTGTCTTTCTCGCCCGCATTTTTTGCAACGCCATCATCAGTTCGACTACGTTCATGCAATTGAGCACTTCCAATACCTTCGCCGGAGTCATCCCTCTGGACAGTGCGATGATTTCGGCTCTGGGCACGTGAATGTCGACCAATTTACGGGCAATGTCGACGCTGTTGACTCGCATCACCTCTTCTGCGACGCTTGCATCAATGGTATAGTCCGCGATAAACTGGTCGAGCATATCGAAGTCTTCCCGTTGCTTGCCGTCCAACTCGACGATTCTCCCGTTCTCCACCTTGATGGAAGGTGTGGGATCGTTCGGGCTTGCCATGGCTACGAAACCCATCTCTGGCCATTCGCTGACAAACCCATCCTGGTTGACGGACCGTTTTTCCAGCAGTTCAAATCGTTTGGAACGCTGCATTGCAAGAAACACCTCTCTTCTCCGAATCTTTCCGCGCTCTATCGTACGGGCAAGCCTGTTTCTCTCCACCGCTGGCTGTATCTCGCGTGCGTGTGACGAGACAATTCCGATTCCAGCCGTTGCCGTAATTATAATTTTCAGACAATTATTCGTCACTAGACGCAAATTACTTGATCTAGCACTATCTTTACATTCACGCATGGCGAAAGTCCTGATCCGGACAAAGAAAAAACCAGTCGGCACGAAAGCCAACTGGTTTTTTGTAGGATTCTGTTATCCCTGCAATTCTGTCGTCGAAGCCTTTTTCTCTCTGGCAAAGATTTGCTTGAGCATCGGTGGAGTCACCAATGTAGTCAGGATTACCACGATGACGATGGACGTGAAATATTCTGGCGCCAACAGGCTGGATTCAAGTCCGATTGCCGCGATAATCAACGCTACTTCTCCACGCGAGACCATACCTGCGCCAATCGCCATGGAGGAATGCATGTTGAATCCGGTCAGTCTTGCTCCCAAGCCAGAACCGATGAGCTTGGTGAGAATCGCGATTATCGTAAGCGCGATAATAAAGACGACCTGGCTGCCGATTCCGTCCAAGGTCACATTGAGACCGATGCTGACGAAAAAGACGGGAACAAAGATCGAGTATGCGATCGGCTCGAGCTTGTGCTCCACCTCTTTTTTATAGTTGGTTTGCGAAATCGCGATACCGGCAGCGAAAGCTCCGATGATTCCGGCAATACCGAGCATTTCGCCGTAGTAGGCGAAGCCAAAACAGATGATCAGCGCTGCGCTGATGACTGCCTCGGTGACCCGCAATGGCGCGAGGAAACGCATCAACATCGGAACGACTTTCCAGCCGATCAGGAAAATGGTGACGAAGAAAATGAGTTTTTTCAGTACAACCATTCCAAGGCTTACGTCTCCGCCAACGAGCATGCTCATCACAAAAGCGAGCAATACAACGACCAGCACATCATCGACTACGGCTGCACCGAGGATGGTCGTACTCTCTCTTGTATTCAGGCGGCCCAAATCTTTCAGCGACTGAACGGTGATGCTAACAGAAGTAGCACACAGGAGGAGCCCCAGGAAAACGGCGTGAGACTGCTCCATTCCGACCATGAGCCCCGCAACGTAACCGCCTGCAAATGGCAACACTACGCCACCCAACGCTACCATGAGCGAAGCATTGCGGTTTTTATTCAGCTCTTTAACATCGGTTTCAAGCCCCGCCATAAACATCAGCAGCAGAACCCCGATTTGGCTAAAAATCTCGATGAACTCGGAAGGTTCGATCCAGCCCAAGAATGCAGGTCCAATCAGAATCCCAACGATCAATTTCCCCAGTACTGGAGGTTGACCAAGTCTGACACTGACATCTCCGGCCAGCTTGGTGCAAAGTACAATGAGAGCGAGTTGAAGAATGTAAATCAGTGGGGATCATCCTTTCTGTGTCTGTTTTTGTAATAGGATGCCGAACTGTTGCGATGAAGACCTAAAAAAATGCAAAAAGGAGCCTTGTGTGACAGGCTCCTCCAAAATTCACCACAACGATTCGATTACTTTGATTATACTATATATTTATTCATAAGCAAATAATCTATTACTGATCTTTTCATTTCGCACCGGAACATAACCGACTGAACTTTATAGCGGACTCTACGGAGCAGCACTACCTGCCACTTTTCCCTGTCTGGATTTTCCTATCAGAAAAAAAACGCCGATGTCCTGGTTTGCTCATCTGCATCGGCGGTTTTGTGTATCGACTCGCTTCAGGTGATATTTCGGCCATAGAAAATCTCGTCCATCTCCCATTGCAGGCTCTCGATGATGTTTGCCTGTTCTTCTTCACTCAGTGCATCACTCGTATAGCCAAACAAATAGTTGCTCAGATCAAACTCTTTTAGCCTGCACTTCGTATGAAAAATGTTTTCCTGGTACACATTGACGTCGATCATGTCGTACTGCTTCTTGATTTCATCGGGGATGTAGTTCTGGATGGAGTGAATCTCATGGTCGATAAACAGCTTGTGGCCGTTAATGTCGCGCGTGAAGCCGCGGACGCGGTAATCCATTGTCATAATATCGGTATCAAACGAAGTGATCAGGTAATGGAGTGCTTTCAGCGGCGAAATCTCCCCGCATGTCGAGACGTCAATATCTGCCCGAAACGTGCTGATTCCTTCATCGGGATGATACTCCGGGTACGTGTGGACGGTAATATGGCTTTTGTCCATTTGCAAGACGACATTGTTCGGCAGAGGACCGGGTGATTGCTCGTACGATTCCGTCGGTACCTCGACGATCGGTCCTTCCGATACGAGCATCGTGACACTCGCGCCCTGTGGAACGTAGTCCTGCTTGGCGATATTCAGTACATGCGCGCCGATGATGTCTGCCACATTGCGTAAAATGTGAGTCAACCGATCGGCATTGTACTGTTCATCGATGTACTCCAGGTACGCTTCCCGTTCCGCTTTTGTCTTGGTGTAGCAAATATCGTACATGTTGAAGCTCAGGGTCTTCGTCAGGTTGTTAAAACCGTGCAGCGTGACGCGCTGATCCGAAGCCGGTTTCATCGGGCTGCCCTCCAATCATCGTGGCGTATCGTTTCGGCGCACATGCGTTGGCTTTTTTGGCATCCTGCGCGAACGATGAGTATTTTCTCCCAATCTTCCTTTCATTACTCACTGGCTCCTGCTTTGCTCATTTGATGGCAAAAAGGGTTCCCGACAAGCACAGGAACCCTCTTTCGTACATCGGGACACATGCGTTTTATTGTGGAATCCCTTCTGTCATCCGTTTGTTGCGGCGCAGGGAAAAGCTGTTGTACATCCGGCTGATGCTGTACACGGCGTTGGCAGCGGTACTGGCAACGACATGCGGACTTTTTTTCAGCGGACGACTGAATGTCTTCGCCCTCCTGTAGTGCGCGAGCTTGTCCGGGGCAATTCCTCGCTTGGCAAGCGCTTCGTCGAACTCCTTTTTGGCTGCCTGCTTGGCTTTGAACAGCATCATCTGGATCCTGCTGTACACGTTGATCGCGCCGTCTCCCGTCGTTTCGATCGGGAGAAAGATCGCATCCGGGTACTTTTCGGTAATGAGCGACTGCACACCGTCAGATACCCCGGAAGACGGCATGCACCCAAACGGCTTGACGGAAATCGTCATGTTTACCTTGCGTTTGACGACGTTGAGGATCAGCTTGCCGACTTCCATATGCCCTTCTCCGCCGCGTACATGGTTGTCGTAATGCGCATGGGCTACGCGGGCCACTTCGTCCATGTCAGGCAGATGATAACCGTTTAGCCCGATCACTTTGGCGTAGCTTTGGAACATGAAGCGAAGGACGCGATCGGCGACCCACAGCATCCGCAGTCGGGCAACCGGATTTTTGCCTTCCAGCCCATGCCGACCGGAATCTTCTCCGCGCAGCTCCATCCGTTTGCGGGTGTCGTGGCGCCCTTCCCAAATGAGGAACAGGACCCAGGCCGTCAGCGGCTGTACGTCCACTTCCGCCCCTTCGCTCTCCAAAAAGCGCTGCAGCCGATAGTTGCCGTCTCCTTCTGTCGTCATCGCCCAAAACTCGCCGATGACGCTCACTTTTGGCTTCACCTGGGTACGGTCGACCTCAATTGCGGCGAGTTCTTTGCGGCATGCCAGCAAAGCCGGAAGCAGCCACTTTCGTTGCTTTAGCGCGTCGTACAAGATGTTTTTGCAGCGCTCCATGACGAGATCGGTCGTGCCAGCTACCACTTCGTACGGGCGGATGCGGTACGCCAGCGCATTCAAAATGTCTCCGAGCAGAAACGCCTTGACAAAGCTGATAAAAAACGCAGCGTCCAGCTTGAGTGCGGATTCGTCGCCTGTCGCCTGTTTGAGCCCGCTTTGCTGCTGGAACAACAGCACGCGGAATCCATCGAAGCCGGCATCGCGCAGCGCTTTGCGGTATTCGGTCACATAGGTGCCGAAGCGGCAAGGACCACAGGAGCCGCTGGTGATAAACAGGTAGTTGCGGACGATTTCCTCCCTGGACAAGCCTTCCACATCGCGCAGATGGGTCAAGTATTTGATCAGATTGCCGACCGTAAAATACGTCGGATTGCATTGCCCGCGGTTGCCGAATTCCTTGCCAAAGCGCAGCGAATCATTGTCGGGACAATCCATGTGCTTCACCTTGTAGCCCAGTCCGGAAAGCGCGCCTTCTACCAGGTAGTCCTGCGCCATCGTCAGCCCGCCAAACAAAATCGTGGTGCTTGCTTTATCCCTGGCCAAGAACTGGCGAGGAACGGGATCGAACCATTGCGTCCGCGATTCCTGGTGTAGTCCCAGCTCAGCGGCTTGCTGGAGTTCGTAGCGAAGCAGTTCGTTCTCAAACGTCTCCTGGACAGTCGGTTTTTCTTTTGTGCTCGACATGGGTGTTCGCCTCTTTTCGTTGTGAAAGTAGTAGTCAGTTGCCGGTTTGCGTCAGGTTGCTGTCCTCGTACGCATTGTCGATCGCGGGCAGGCCGAGCAATTCCAGCCGCTTTTGCTCCAGGCGCTGCTGCAGCTCCGCCTTTTTCTTCGCCAAATCCTCCAGGCGTTCTTCATGCAGTCCCAGGCTGTGGGCGTACGTTTTGACGCGTATCTTGATCGAGCCGCTCGGTTTGTTGGCGTCGATGTCGTGGAGTGCGGAGTACGGTGTACCGGCCGTCGAGATAATCGAGTCGATCATGCCGTAAGTGGGAGCGTCATGCCCGCACTTGAAGCTGGACAAGTCCAGTACGGCCACATTCGGATGGCGCGCCGCGAACTTGGCTGCCCACACCTTTTGTACACTGTTGGAGCTGAAGTTTTCCGGCCAGACGTCCGTCACTTCCAGCGCGTATTCGACCCGCCCGCTTTCCAGATCATGCCGGAAAAAGCGGTACAGCCACTCCTCGTCCTTGGGGATGGAGCGCATGGAGAGAATCGGATAGCCCAGCACCTGGAACTCATCCAGTACCGCGTGATTGAGCCCGGGATCAGAATGGTAGGGACGGCCGATCATCAAAATCGCCAGGCGGTTTTCCTGCTCGACTTGCTCGAGGATGACCTTGCCACGCTCCTGCATCTCCGCGTCAAACAGATTCATCGCGAGCCAGCCTTGCTCCACGGCGAAGTCGCTTTCGTCCTCGGTCATCATCAGATGCTCTGCGAACGCCTCAAACAACTGCTTTTTCATCAGATGGCGCTCAGTGAAGGTGACAGCCGGATCGAGATATGTGACACCCCTCGTCGCGAAGAAGTTCACCTCTTTGGTAAAGGCCGCCTTGATCACGTTTGGCGCTCCCGCGACGATCGGGCAACTGGCGGAATCCATGACGTTTTGCAAATGGGTCGGGATGTGGGTGATGCACGGGAAGACGATGTAGTCGATCGGCTTTTTTTCATGGTGCTTAAACAGCAAGTTGTGGATATGCGCCTGGGCGACCTTGGAGGGATAGCACGGGTCGATCGAGCCGTATTTGCCCCCTTCCTGCCACATCTCCTCACTCGTATAGTCGCTGAACACGATGTTGTTTTTGTGAATCCCCAATGTCTCGAAATACGTACGCCAAAACGGCGCCGTTGACCAGATGTTGAGCACGCGGGGAATCCCGATCCGCAGTTGGCTGCGCCGCTGGATCGCCTCTTGCGCAGAGCGCTGGAACGTGCGTTTGTACGTTGTTTTGCGTGTGCTGCCAAGCCAGCTTCGCTTCACCTGCACATCCTCCACTTCCGTGTCAGGCTCCGGCAGCGGCTGTGGGTCGTAAAAATGCTGATACATGCGCTGTGCTTCATATTCGACCAGGTTTGGATAATGCTTTTTCAGCTCCTGCCGCTTTTTCGTCAACTGGATGACAGCGTCCATGTCCTCCACGGTTCCTTTTTCACAGCTAAACCCGGAGATGTAGCGAGCGGTCTGCCCGTCCGGCGTCTGGGAGTCGATAAAGGTACGGCTGCAGTGATTGGGGCAGAAATTGCAGCGGGTTGACTCGTCGTTGCGGGAAAGATAGCGCAGGTTGATGGCGGCATCGAGCCCCAAAAAGGTGGAATACCCGCGGCGCTTGACGACGCGCAGCGTTTCCATAGCCGCACCGATCGCACCGGCTTCTCCTGGATGGGGATTGACGTACACTTCGGCATCGGGTACGCGCTGCTTGATGTAATCGACCTGTGCCTTGACGGCTGCGAGATTGTACTGCGTGCCGCCCTGGAGGACGAACTTTCTGCCCAGCTCCGCCATCCGCGGAATCTGCACGACGTACTGCCAGACGTTTTTGGGCAAAACCAGCGCCAGGCCAGCCAACAGTTCTTCCTTGGAGTAGCCCTCCTTTTGAAAGTTCACCCGGTCGGCGTCGAGAAACACCGCGCAGCCGTAGGAATACTTCGGAGAGAGATCGGCCTTGAACGCCGTTTCCGCGTACTCCTGCACCGGGATGCCAAACTGGTCGGCCATCGCCTGCAGCAGCATGCCGTTGCCTGCCGAGCATTGATTGGACAACCGGAAGTTGCGGATGTCGCCATTTTTCAAAAAGAGTACCTTGATGTCTTGCCCGCCGATGTCGCAGATGACGTCGACATCGCCGAATTCGTGCACCGCGCTCATCATATGGGCGACCGTCTCGACGATGTTGACATCAGCCCGCAGCGTTTTTTCCAGTACATCCGCAGCATATCCGGTAGCGCCGAAGCCGATAATCTCCAGCTCGGCTCCCTGCTCGCGCACTCTGTCGTCGATCCGCTTCAGCATTTCCTTCGTATCTTCCAGCGGATTGCCCTTGGAGAGCTGGTATTCCTTCAGCAATATCGCTCCGCTTTCGTCTACGAGCACCGCTTTGGATGAGGTCGAGCCTCCATCCAGGCCGATGACAGCCCGCACTTTTTGCCCGTGCGAAAAGCGTGCTGGTTCGAATTTGGGAATGCTGTACTGGCGGCGGAATTCTTCCAGTTCGGTCGGGCTGTTGACCAGCGGAGGTCCGGCATTTTCGCCCAGTTTTGCCTTGCGCCCGTGCGCGATAAATGCCTTCAATCCTTCTACCCCGGTGTACGTCCCCACGCCAGCCGGTTCATGCATGCCGTACATGACGGCACCGTATGCAGCGTAGTATTGCGAGTTGTCGGGGACGAAGATCAACTCCTCGATCGGGATGTCTCGCGGGTAGTCATAGCCGCGCTCTTCCCACGTCGTCGGAATCCGCTTGCGCCAGCATTCCTGCAAAAACGGAAGGTACGTATTCGGACCGCCCAGCAACAACACGCGATGGCGCAGCGTGTTGCCGCGCGTCAGGACAGACAGGTTTTGCATTACGATGGCGTCCGCCAGCGAGCACATGATTTCTTGCGCGGGGATGCCGCTTTTCACCAGATTGACGATGTCTGTCTCGGCAAATACGCCGCATTTGGCGGCCACGTGATGCAGCTTGCTGTCGTCAAAATGCAGCTTTCCTACTTCCTCCATCGGCATGCCTACTTTGATCATGCACTTGTCGATCGTCGCTCCGGTCCCGGATGCACACTTGTCGTTCATCGAGGTCAGCGCCTGCTTGTCGCCCGTTTCCTCATTCGCCTTGAAAATGATAATTTTCGCATCCTGCCCACCGAGTTCAATGACGCTGCCGACGTCGGGATGCAACTGCTCGACTGCCATTGTGACGGCGTTTACCTCTTGCACGAACTTCGCTCCGATGTGTTCGACGATCGGTCCTCCCCCCGACCCGGTGACGAACACGCGAATATTTTCTTGCGGGATGTGGCAAAATTCATTTCCGATGGCTATCAGAAACTCGAGAACTTTTTCTGCCTGTTTCGTATGGTGGCGCTGATAGTCTGACCATAGGATCTCTTTATTTTTCGGGTTTACCACAGTAGCCTTGACGGTCGTAGAACCGACGTCAACGCCGATGATCAAAGAATCCAAGACGTCAGATTGCGTGTGCACGTGAACACCCCTCGTTTTGAGAAAATACTAGTAGCTATTCTTTCTTGCGTTTGGAAGTTCTATCCATGCCAAACAAAAAAGGCATCACGCGGGATGCCTTTCCTGGATTGTCGTGTATTTGTTTATCGATTCTGACCGATCGGGCGCTCATCATACGTGTAGTCATAGCAGGTCACATACAGCGCGATCAGTTCATCTTTTGTCGGCACTCGCGGATTATTGCCTGGACTTCCGCTCGCCAGTGCATCATGTGCCATCTTTTCCAGCGACGCTCGAAATGCCTGCTCGGGAATGCCCCAATCGCGCAAATTGGGAATGTGCAGATGCTGGCACAGCTCTTTGATTTGCTGAATTGTCGCTTGCGCCTTTTCGTTGACTGTCATAAGTTCCCTGCCTGTTTCCGGCTGGAACAGGGGGAGTAGAGCTGCCAGTTCCTTCGTACAGTCCCGCAAGCTGAATTCGAGTACAGCCGGGAGCAGCATCGCATTGGAAATACCGTGCGGAACGTGGAACAAGGCGCCGATCGGGCGGGACATACCGTGAACCAAGGCGACCGATGCGTTGGAAAATGCCATTCCTGCCTGCAATGAGCCAATGCACATGCGCTCTTTCGCATCGAGGTCGTACGGATCGTCGTACGAACGCTTCAAGGAGCTGGTGATGTGCTGAATCGCCGATGTAGCCAGGGTGTTCGTCAGCGGGTGCGCCTTTTTCGAAAGGAATGCTTCGATCGCATGCGAGAGCGCGTCAATACCTGTCGCAGCAATGACAGACGGCGGCGCAGAGCGGGTCAGGTACGGATCGACGATGGCGATCGTCGGCATGAGGACGGGATTTTTCAGCATCATTTTGACATCGTCTGCGGTGTTGGTGATGACAGTAACATCGGTCGCCTCCGAGCCTGTTCCCGCCGTCGTCGGAATCGCAATGTGCGGAATGCGCGGCGCAAGGCAATCCGGCCTTTCGCGGATGTCGCCGATGTATCCCCCGTTGGCATCGAGGACGACGATCGCTTTGGCTGTATCGATGCAGCTTCCGCCTCCCAGGGAAATGACCAAATCGCATGCCTCCTGCTGCAACAGGGCGAGCGCTTCGGC
This sequence comes from Brevibacillus sp. TJ4, assembly GCF_044627595.2. Lineage (NCBI taxonomy): Bacteria > Bacillati > Bacillota > Bacilli > Caryophanales > Paenibacillaceae > Brevibacillus > Brevibacillus sp. TJ4. The sequence continues at coordinate 2,208,581 of NZ_CP185865.1, forward strand.
AACGTACTGATCCGTCGGTTCTGTCGCCACCCCCCGATAGACGATACTTGAAATCCCTTCGGCAAGCAGCAGTTGTTCGCACTGATCGACATAACCGAGCCTGGTCATTACCTCGTCCGTTACGATCAAGGCTTTTTTGGCCTGGGTCGCGGCTGCCTCCTTGCCTGTTTGCAGAAAAGAATCGCGGCCGTACAGTATTTTCTGTGGAGCATGAAAGACTGCATAGCTGTTCACGTCAATCACCTCGCTAGCGGATTGCCAACCTACAGACGGAATATTGCGACTATTTTGCCGACGCAGAGCTGGCCGTCTGTCCCAGCTTCTGCCTGTCTGAGCTTGTTCCTGCCGTTACTTTCCCTGGTAGACGGGGCTGCGTTTTTCCTGGAATGCCGCCAGTCCTTCCAGCCGATCCGCAGTCGGGATCGTCTGCTGGTAGTAGCGCCATTCTGCCTCGAGGCCGTTTTGCAGGAGGGCAGCATCGTAGCTTTGTACTGCCGCTTTTGCCAATCTTACGGCAACAGGGGCCTGGCGAGCGATCTCCTCTGCCAGTTGCAGGGCATGGGAAAATGCCTGACCGGCAGGACATACTTGTTCGACCAGTCCGATCTGTTCCGCTTCCGATGCAAGCAATTTTCTTGCGGTAAAGATCAGTTCCTTTGCCTTTCCTGCTCCTACGAGCTGGGAAAGCCGCTGGGTCCCGCCGGCACCGGGGATAATGCCCCACGATACCTCGGTCAAACCAATGACAGCGTCCTCTTCCATGACGCGAATATCGCAGGCGAGAGCCAGTTCGCAGCCGCCCCCCAAAGCCAATCCGTTTACTGCAGCGATCGTCGGGACCGGAAGCCGGGCGATCGCATCCAGCGTGTCGCGCAGCAGTCCGACAAACGCGACGATCTGTTCTTCATTCATCGCCTGCCTTTCCTTCAAATCGGCTCCCGCACAAAATGCTCTGCTCTCCCCGGATGCAAAGACAACGGCACGCAGGCTTTGATCCTGTGCCAGCGTATTTACCTGCTTTGCCAGGTCTTCTACAACGAATCGGCTAAGCGCATTGGCTCGGCCCGGATTGTTCAGCTTGACGATCGTGATCTGTTTTTCGTACTCGACGACAACTCCATTCATCGATCCATTCCCCCTTTGCCATTTTGCATTATACGAACGAGGTGGTCAGCGATATGACCGCTTTGCCCTTTGCATGGTAGACGACCTGCTTCTCTTCGCTTTTGTCAAGGCAGCCGCGTTTGACCAAAAACTCCAGATGCGCCAATGTTTCCGCCATCGCAAAACGCCATTGGTGAGCAGTAAGCTCTTTTTCTCGGAACAGGAGCTCTGCGACCTGGTACGCCGTGCGACCTTCTTTTGCAAGCGCATACATATGTTGCAGCCGTTCATCGTGATGCGCAATGATTGCCCGAATCCTGCCGCCGTAGTCGGCAATCAGATCGCCATGCCCGGGCAGTGCCACATCTACCTCCAGCTCGCTCATCGATTTCAAGGACTCGAGGTAATCGTCCAGCGGATTTGGCCTGCAGCCTGGCCACAAGCTGATGTTTGGCGTAATTTTCTCCATGATGTGATCAGCGCAAATCAGCAGACGCTTTTGCGGCTGGTAAAAACAGAGATGCCCGTCACTGTGACCGGGTGTCGCAATCACCCGCCACTGCTCATCTCCGAGAACCACCTCCTCGTCCGTCAGAGGCGTCATTAGCGGAAGCGGCAGTACGCTTTTGTTGAGCTGATTCATGTTACTCACGATTTCGCTCGTCAGCGCTTCCGGCACTCCGTTTGTCCGGCACATCTGGCCGATGAGAGCAGCTTCGTAGCTTTCTGGACCCCAGACGTTCGTCACCATCTGCATATCAACCGGACTGATCAGCACCGGCGCTCCGGTAAGCTGCTGCATCCAGCCAGCGAGTCCGACGTGATCCGGATGAAAGTGCGTAATATAGATGGCGCGTACGTCTTGCGGCTCTATCCGCAAGCTGGCAAATGCGGCAAGCCATGCCTCATGTGCCGCAGGATAGCGCAGTCCCACATCGATCATGTCCCAGCCTTCCTTGCCTTTGACCAGATAGCTGTACATGTACTTCATCGGAAACGGAACCGGTATCGGAATCCGATAGATGCTGTCGCTGATTGGCTGAATCTCCAAGACATACCCTCCTTACCGTTTGCGGTGCTACTCAATCGTCTCTCCCTGTACGTCCGGAGAGGATACTGTCGTCTCTAAAAAAACGCCGATTTGCCCAATTGTGGATTCGATCCGTTCCCGGAACAGCAGCATGTTGGTAAAATAACCGTGGATCAATCCCTGTTCGCACGTATAGACAACCGGGACGCCTGCTTCCTTGAGCTTTTCCGCGTACGCAAGCCCTTCATCGCGCAACACGTCGTATTCAGCCGTCACCACATAGGCGAAAGGAAGCTGTCTGAGATCGGCAGCGGTCAACGGAGCGGCGTATGGATTTCGCTTGTCAGCTTCGTCTCGGATATAATGATTGCCAAACCAGATCATTCGCTCGCGATCCAACCCGAAGCCTTTTTCAAATTCGGCATAGGAGCCCGTATCGTATCCAAGGCTTGTTACCGGATAAATCAGTACCTGTGCCAAGAGCGTTGGTCCCCCTCTGTCCCGGGCCAATAGCGATGCGGCTGCCGCCAGATTTCCCCCGGCACTGTCGCCACTGACGACGATGCGTGACGGATCGCCGCCTAATGATGCGGCATGGCGATGCACCCAGATCAGGGCTGCATACGCATCCTCAACAGGAATCGGAAACTTGTGCTCCGGTGCGAGCCTGTAATCGACGGAGACGACGATATGTCCCGTACGATTGGCGATCATCCGGCAAGTTGCATCCGTTGCCTCGATGCTGCCAAGCACCCATCCGCCACCGTGGTAGTATACAAACAGCGGTAGGACAGCATCGCCGGCAGGTGTATACACTCTGATGCGAATCTCGCTTTCCCTCCCCACGGCGATCATCCGATCCTCTACGGACGCAAGCGGCTCCAGTTCGACCTGGGGCGCCGGAAATTGCGCGATCAGCTCGCGTACTGCCTGCGGCTCCATTCCGGAGATGTCGGGCATTTGACTGACGATATCCAACTGCTTTCTTGCTTGTGGATCCAGGTCTGCCATCTGTACGGTCCCCTCTTTTCCAGAAAAATGGTGGGTCAAATGCGGGCCTTCCCTTTATTTTACAATTTTCACAACAGTCCGAAAACCTCTTTTTGTAAACAAGCTGTATTTTTCCCATGTATTCTATCGTGAAAGGAGTCTGGCTGATGTCTGATATGCTCACCTTTCTCGGGACCAGTGATGCACAGGGGGTCCCCCGCATGATGTGCGATTGTCCGGTATGCACGTCGTATGATCCGATTCACAAACGGCGACGCTCCAGCGTTCTCTTTGCGTCAGAGGGGAGCGTCATGCTGCTCGATGTCTCCCCCGATTTTCGCGAGCAGTTTTTGCAGTACGGGAACAAGCGCATACCGGACACCGTGCTGATCACGCACTGCCACAACGATCATATCGGCGGATTTGGCGATTTCGGCGATCTTTGCTTTTGGAACAAACGGCACTGCCAGGTCATCAGTCCCACGACGAACATTGAGCTTTTGCATGCGCGCTTTCCGTATTTGCTCAAACGCAGGGGGATCGAATACATCGCCGCAGATGTCTGGCAACGCGGCAAATGGCAGATCTCCTTTCACACGGTCAATCACGGTCAAAATGGCCACTCCTGCGGCATCCGCTTTCAGAGTACAGGTTGCACCTGGGCGTATGTACCGGACTCGTTTGGCATGGACGATGGGCAGCTACGGTCGTTTGTCGGCTGTGATCTGCTCGTGCTGGGTACCTCCTACTACAAGGAAAAAGCAGAGCGCTCGCGTCGCTCCGTCTACGATGTCAGCGAAGCGATCGAGCTCAAAAAGCAACTGGGTATCACCCAGCTTGTGCTGACCCATCTCTCCCACGACATCGACATCCCGCAGCACAGCAAGACCCTTCCTCCCGGCATCCGCTTTGCCCATGACGGACTGAGTCTGCCGCTGCCGTATTCATCGTGACAATCGCTGTACGATACTTTTTGCCGCTCTTGCGTATAAACTCGTGTCAGTTGAACCATTTTACTGGTAGCAGTACCAACTCTTGCAAGGAGGATTTTTGACATGAATCGCGACGAGGAACTGATCGAAGCGGCAGAAGACATCGCTGAGGAATCGTACGATCCGTCTGACTACGGCAGCGGCTCGACTGCGGAAAAAGGGCTTGCGGTGACGCACGAACAAGCCAGCGATGATTATATGGAAGGAAACAATGGCGGAAAAATCGAAAAAAACGGCGCCCGGGAAAATCTCGGAATGGAGACTTCGCACACCGGCTATGGCTACGTTTTTCCCGATCAAAACCGCACGCGCTGAAGTCGCGGAGGAATCACCCCCTCCGCGATTTTTTTCTCTCGCTACTCCTGCTTTTCATGCACAAAAAAAGAGAGGAATCAGCTTCCTCTCCGCCAAACAGCTTTATTTCCACTGTACCAGCCCGTCTAGCTCCTGCCGGGATACTTTCCCCTCGGATTCGAGGTAGAACAGACGAGCCAGCGTCGTTTGAAATTGCGCCAGTACATTCCCCGTTCCGTGCGGATTCTGATAGACGAGCCGACTCAATTCTCCCGCCGACATCCGCTCTTCTGCGAGAATCTCCATCATTTGCTCCATCCTGACATGATGGCTGTGGACGATGTCCGCGATGCGCTGCCTCAGGTCTGGGATCTCCTCTCCGTGCCCAGTCAGCACCAGCCTCGCGTCGCAATCGACGATTCTCTCCAACGATTGGAAATAGTCCAGAAGCGGGTTTTTGTCCTCGTCGCTGTGAACCAAAATGACCGGTGAAATATCGCCCAGCACGTGATCCCCGACGATCAGCACCTTGCTGTCCGGGCTGTAAAAACAGAATTCGTCCCGCGCATGACCCGGCGTCCACACGACTTGAAACAGCCCGTCGCCAATCGGAATCTGCTGTCCGTCCTCAAACAGCATATCCGGCTCGATGAACAACGCTCCCATATCCGTGACCATCTTCTTGTAGGAGACAGTCGGTCCCCCGTGCTTGATGAAAAAGGAATGAGGCAGCTCTTCGTCGGCGTGCTCCAGGCGCTGCGCCTCCCGGACCATGTTTTGCAGCGTTTCGTAGCCGATGCGCGACATGGCGATCGGGACGTGCAGGCGCTTTTGCAGCCAGCCTGCCATCCCGATATGGTCCGGATGCGTGTGTGTAATCACGATCCTCTCAATGGCGATCCCGCTCGCCAGCACATCCTCCCACAGTTGGACTGCCTGTGGGGAATACAGCCCCGTATCCACCAGCGTATAGCCCCGATCGCCGCGCAGGAAAAAACAGTTCACACTGCCGCCACGCGGAAACGGGACGACCAGCTTTTGAACGTCGTCAGTGATTTTACCCAGCATGGTTTGCACCTCTTTTTCTCCTATCTTCTACTTCTTCCATGCACCTACTATACCGATGTGATAGGGTAAAAACAATGACTAGATGCAGTTCTCGCATCGTGACGATCGGCTATGTCCCGCCCAGGCCCTGTATCCGTCCGTCGGTGCCACCTGTCCTGCCGACATCCAGATTGCCCGAACTCAATTCTTCCAGGAGCGGCAGACCGGACGGGAATACATGCCAACATGCTTGTTACCAGACGCGTTTTCATCGTGTTCAATTCCTCTCTCCTCCTTGTATAATCACAAAAAAAGACTCCTCGACACGCTTTCCGATGAAGCGGTCAGGAGCCTTCAGTTGTCTGATCGGCTTATTCGTATTCTCTTTTTTTGCCAGACGGCTTGGCGTCCTTGGCGAGCGCAAAGCGCTGCTTCTCCGTTCGTTCGATTTGCGTAATCGCAGAGTCATGGACGACGATCTGCACTGACCCGTACTCCAACCCTTCTAGCGCACGGATGATGCGGTCAATCGACTCCTTGTCAATCGCCTTAGACGATTCCCTCATAGAATGTTCCTCCCCCTTTTGAGACGATTTTTTGCTCCAGCAGGTCTGCCAAAGTCGTCTGGTCCAGCACATGAGCGACCGTATCCCGCACCAGTGTCCAGAGCGGCTTCAACAGACAGCCTGGCTCGAGCGCACAAGGCTGGTAGGCGGTGACGCTTGCACATCCCATCGGCGCCAAAGGCCCTTCCAACTGGCGAATGACCTCACCGATCGTAACCTGTTGCGGAGGCACCAGCAGCGTGTATCCACCCTGTATGCCTCGTTTGCTTTTGAGATAGCCCAGCTTTTTGAGCTGTAGCAGAATTTGCTCCAGGTAGTTGCTCGGTACAAGCGTCTTTTCCGCAATTTCACTGATTTGCAGCACCCTGCCGTCATTTTGACCCAACAGCAAAAGAGCGCGTAATGCGTATTCTCCTCTGCTCGATACTTTCATGCTGCTTCTCCACCTCTTGTCGAGTGATTTAGTCAAGATTTGCTCATCCCGGAAACGCCGATTCCAGATGAAACGATACACATATTCATATTCAGCGATTCCTGTTTTGCTCCAATCAAACGTACAATGAAGAAGGAATATGTGAAACTGCTATAATTTATTAATCAGATCTAATTACTCGGATATTAACACTACTAAATTTTACCACCCGTCCTTTTTTGCGTCAATCCGTCATTTTCCACAAGTAGCCACATCGCCAGCAGACTTGGGCGAACGGTGATTCGCAATTTCATTGAAAGGAAAATTTGGGTATGGTACAATGCAAGTACCTATATGGAATGGAGTTGAAAAGAGCATGTAATATTTCTTGCACATAAAGCAAAACAAAAAAGCGCTTTTTTTGGCATGCTTTTTGTTCTTTATATGCAAGAAAGTTACGGAATCTTTTCACTCAAACACATCTGTATGCACCTGACTTCGTTCAAGAGGTCAGTATACCTGTATGGTTTTGAGCTGCGAGAAAGTAACTTTCTTGCAGCTTTTTGATTTTTTTCGTACAGGGGGTTTGTATACATGGCGGTAATTACAGTTAAAGACCTTACATTCGCATATGACGGCAGTTACGATACTATTTTTGAAAATGTCAGCTTCCAGCTCGATACCGACTGGAAATTGGGCTTTACAGGTCGAAACGGGCGCGGCAAAACGACCTTTCTCAACCTGCTGATGGGCAAGTATGAATACAGCGGGAAGATTTCTGCACCCGTGAACTTTGAGTACTTCCCTTTCCACGTTGGACACAGGGAGATGGATACGCTTGCTGTCATCAACGGCATCATCCCGGACTTCCAGCACTGGGAGCTGATGCGGGAGTTTTCCTTGTTGCAGGTTTCCGAGGATGTGCTGTACCGTCCCTTTTCCACCTTGTCCAACGGCGAGCAAACGAAAGTGCTGTTGGCTGCGCTGTTTCTCAAGGAAAACCAATTTCTTTTGATCGACGAGCCGACCAACCATCTCGATTTGGACGCGCGAAAACTCGTCAGTGATTATCTCAACAGCAAGAGCGGATTTATCCTCGTCTCGCATGACCGCTCTTTCCTCGACAACTGTGTTGACCACATTCTGTCGATCAACAAGACGAACATCGAGATCCAAAAGGGCAATTTCTCGACCTGGTGGGAAAACAAGAAGCGGCAGGACGAATACGAGCTGGCGGAGAACGAAAAGCTCCACAAAGACATCAAACGCCTGTCGGAAGCGGCAAAGCGCACCAGCAAGTGGTCGGATGAAGTTGAAAAGACGAAAAACGGAACGAGAAATTCCGGTTCGAAGGTGGATAAAGGCTACGTCGGACACAAGGCTGCAAAAATGATGAAGCGCTCCAAATCGCTGGAGCAACGGCAGCAGTCCGCGATCGAGGAGCGGTCGAAGCTGCTGAAAAATATCGAAACCGCAGACAGCCTGAAAATTTCCCAGTTACCGTACCACAAGCATCGCTTGGTGGAGCTGGAGAAAGTCTCGATCTCCTACGCCGACAAGACCGTTTGCAGCGAGGTCAGCTTTACCATCGAACAAGGCGACCGAATCGCCCTCTCCGGGAAAAACGGCTCAGGAAAATCCAGCTTGATCAAGCTGATTTGCGGCGAGGATATCCCCTATAACGGAACCTTTCGCAAGGGCAGCCAGCTTGTGATCTCCTACGTCTCGCAGGACACTTCACATTTGCAGGGAAATTTGACCGACTATGCGCGAGACAACGGCATTGACGAGAGCCTGTTCAAATCGATTCTGCGAAAGCTCGATTTTTCCCGCGTTCAGTTTGAAAAAGACATGTCTGCGTTTAGCGGCGGCCAGAAGAAGAAAGTGCTGATCGCCAAAAGTCTGTGCGAGAAAGCCCATTTGTACATCTGGGATGAGCCGCTTAACTTTATCGACGTCATCTCCCGCATGCAAATTGAAGAATTGCTGCTGGAGCACGCACCGACCATTCTGTTTGTCGAGCATGACCGCGAATTCCGCAACAACATCGCGACGAAAATCGTTGAACTGTGATCGCGGGATAACGAAACATGAGGGGGCTGTTAAAATGAATATTGCAATCGATCAACGGGGAGATTCAAAAGTCGCCATTGTAGGAAGCGCAGAACCCGTTATCCGTAATGTTCAAGATGCACTCGATGTGATGGTCACTGTGTTTTACAACCATGAATGTGAGAAAATCGTGCTTTCCAAATCCGCCTTGACGGAGGAGTTCTTCGACTTGAAAACGAGACTGGCCGGGGACATCCTGCAAAAATATATGAACTACCGCGTAAGACTGGCGATCGTCGGGAACTTTTCCGGATACACCAGCAAAAGTCTGCGTGACTTTATGTATGAGTCGAATCAAGGCAAGCAGGTGTTCTTTTTGGAAGATCAAGAAGAGGCACTGCAAGCGCTGCACCGGCTGTAAGCCTTGACGACACAAAAAAGCAGCGGGTGGACAATGACATTTCATCACGTCATCAGTCCGCCGCTGCTTTTTGTATGTTCCAGGCGACCTGCTCCCGGCTATTTCTCATCTGTAACCAATGGCTCTCCTGCGCGAATCATCACCTTGTTGCCCAGCATGACGAAACTTTGCACGACGAGCAGCAGTCCGGTCCCGATCAGCAGCCATTCGATCGCAATGACGTCGGCGATCGGACCAAATACGAGCATGCCCAGGGGCATCATGCTGCTTGTAATCATCCCGAAAACGCCGAAGACCCTGCCCATGTAGTTTTCGTCGACTTTTTGCTGCAACATGACGGTAGACGGCGTGTTGAAGACTGGCATGGCAATCCCGATCACCGCCATGAAGAACAGATACAGCCAGAAACTCGGGATGACGCCGAGTACGACGATACACACGCCCATGATGATGGTGGCGAGCACCATCGTATGCAGCCTGTTGGCAAACCCGCCCCAGGAAGCCATGACGATCCCCCCTGCCATCATCCCGATGGAAAAGGTCACTTCAATCGCCGTCAGCCGCCAAATATCACTGCCAAAGCTGCGCGCTACCTGCAAAGGCGTCAAAAACGCAACCGGAGCAGCAAGGATCATGAAGCTCGCCGTAAACAGACAAAACGTCTTTACAAAGTCATGCTGTTTGATGTAATGAAAGCCTTCGCGCATGTCGGCAAAATAGCTGATCGGCTCCTTTTCCAGTGCTTTCGCGTGGACCGGCACACGCAGAAAGAAGAGCAGGATCGATACCGCGATGGCAGCTGTAATCACATCGATAAAGAAAATCATTTCGATCGATACCATGCCCAAAAGCGCGCCGCTCAGCATCGGTGACACGAGCATCACCAGCGACTGGATGCTGCTGTTCGTCGCCGTCACTTTGGTCAGTTTGTCGGGCGGCACCATTTGCGGAATAAAAGCCCCCACCGTCGGAGTCTGGATGCCCGTCCCCAGCGCCCGGATGGCGGAGACGACAAACAGCAGCCATAGCTCATCGTAGCCTTGCAAAAACAGAATTGCCAGGATGAGTGTCGACAGTGCGATCAGGGAGTCGGAGACGGCAATCAGCAATTTGCGGTTGAAACGGTCTGCCCACACGCCTGCGAATGGGGACAGGAAAAAGGTCGGCAAAAACCCGCAAAGAATGGAGATTGTCATCATGACACCGGACTGCGTTGTTAAGGTGATATGCCACATGATGGCATATTGGACCAGTGACGAGCCAAAGAGCGAAATCGTCTGGCTGGTCAAGAATAACGCAATGTTCTTCTTCCAATTGTGATAGGTATCCAAGCATTTTCCCCATTTCCGGCTCATCCGTTTAATTCTGTCTTTGTTCCACTTCTCATCATTGCCTGTTTTCCAGATTGGCAAACAGCAGAAAACTCCCTGTCAACCGAGGGAGTCAACCGCCTGTATCATCTTATTCTGCATCTTCCAGTGTATTCTCACGACATATACGGATACGATTATATCACCCTTTTCGAAAAAAGAGAAAATAAGATATTGTTAAAAATCGACATCATCACTGCCTAGTCTTTATAAGGGTCGTACTCGTCGGCTCCTGCCATGCAAACGCCGATCGGCTTTAAGGTATGCAGCACTTCGATCGTATCCTGATGGGCAGTGAGAACATCGTGCAATTTTTTGTAGACAAACGGGCTTTCATCCGTACCGGCTCCGCGCAGCTCCACTCCGAATGCAGCGATCGCTTCGCGCATTTGCGCGGGAGTGATTTTGCCCCCCTGGCGTTTGCGCGTCTTCCAGTTCATTTTTCCCGCCGCTTCCGTCCGGCTCATAATCCGGCCCGCACCGTGCACCGTACTGTAGAAAGCATCCTTGTTCTCCCGGGAGTCCTTTCCTCTTACGATGACAGAAATATCGCCCATGCTGCCGCCGATGAAGCCCAATTGCCCCGGCGCAGAAGGCGTCGCTCCCTTTCTGACGACTACGTACTCCTTGCCGTCATGCATCTCTTTCCAGGCGTAATTATGGTGATTGTGCACTTCAAACGTAGAGGTGGCACCGAGAATCGCGAGTACCTGATCCATCACGTAGTCGCGTCCGGCGTAGGCGTAAATTCCTGCCAGCGTCATGGCGCGGTAATACATTTCCCCCAGCTCGCTGTCCAGATCGAGAAGCGTCGGGGGCTGGTCCATGCTCTCTCCTGCTGCTTTGGCCGAAAATGGCTTGCCCTGAGCCAGATTCAAAAATCCGCTCGCTGTTTTATGACCGAACCCGCGGCTGCCAAAATGATTGGCGACCCAGATCGCACCGGTTGCTTCTTCAACGAACAGATCGACAAAATGATTGCCGCTGCCCACCGTACCCAATTGCTTGCGGGCCAATGCCTTGAGCGAGTCGTGCTCGTGCCGTCCGATCTGTTGGTAGACGTACCAATTCTCGTCGTCGAACAGCTCGTGCTCCACTCTCTCCTGGTTGTTGCGACCGATTCCGAACGAGATTTTTTTGGCGATCTCATCCATGATGCCGCTGATCTTGTCGCGGATGTCTGCGTAGGTCAGGTCGGTTCTGACCGCTTTATTGCCGCACGCGATGTCGTAGCCCACTCCGGACGGCGAAATTTGGCCGTCGTATACAACCACGCCGCCGACCGGCTGGGAGTAGCCTTTATGATGGTCAGCCATCAGCAGGGCTTGCACGACATTGCCGTGTTGGGCACACGTGACCGCTTGCGAGACGGCGTTTTCCATCGGTGTTCCCCAGACTCGTACGTTCTGGATTGTCTGATACATGATAGTCCTCTCCTTGTGTATACATCCTCATGTTTATGTCTTGATTTGGCTTTTCAATCGGCGCCATCCAGTTGGAGCGCTTCTACCTTCTCCACCATCGAGGCGTAGCCTTTGGCCGTCTGTGCGATATAGGACAATACGGAATCGCTCCAGCCATAAATGTAAAATGTATTCTCGTCCTCGGGCGGGACCATCGTCGACCGATACGGCGATATATCGATGATAAACGCCTTCACGTCGGGGTTTACCTCTGAGCGATAACGGAGCAGTTCCTCATAAAAGGGGCTGCCGTTGTTTTGCTGCTCGTCGGTAATGATGATCAACTGGTCAACCCGCGTCCCCTCCTGACGCAGCTTTTGCACAGGAGCGCCGGTGTCGGTTCCACCCCGCGCGCGAATACGGGCTGCCTGGCTGAGAATACTGTCCTGCCGGGAAGGCAGCGCATCCGTCACCTCTGTGTCAAACAGCCAGAAGATCGTATCCCCCTCCGTCTTTTTGTACAAAGCGAGGGCAAATACCGAGCCGATCTTCAAATAATCCCCGTCCATCGAACCGGAGATGTCGAGAAAAATCGCTGTTCGTCCGCCCAGCTCCGGCAAGTTGGCAAACGTAAGCTCAACCGCCTCCCGCAGCGCATCGCGCAGGACGGCGTGCTTCGCCTGGTAAAATGCCTTGACGAAGCGAAACGGCAAAATCTTAGCTTTTTGCAATGCTTCGCGGTCGGTCAGTCTGTCTTTCACATAGGCGAGATGCTGCTCATCCTCGAATACGCCAGCGCGGGTCAACGCCTGCAAATGGCGCAGCAGCGCAAAGGCAGGCATCTGGTGCAGCAATGCCTCCCAGACGGCCTTTGTCGGGCGGGTCGCCCCTGTCACTACTTCGTAAGGGAGCCTGCCCGTGTGAATCCAGTGGATGATCTCTTCCTCCGACTGAGCGCTCTTCAGCTTTTCCAGTGCATCCACCTGCGGCAGCAGTGCCAGGTCCGTCTCATGTCCGCGCAAGTAGCGAAACAACGCCTGCTGCTTTGCATCGAGCGGCTTCGGATGGGCAGTGGCGATCACATCTCCAAGGCTGTATCCACGCCCACGTCCATTGTACTTGATCGCCCAATATTCGGAAACGCCTGCCAAGAAGCGGTTGATTTGCCGTTTGACCGCTCTTCCGCCCTCTCCCCGTCCCATGCTGTGCAAAATTGTCAGGAAATCCGCCACGTCAGACGGTATTTTGACGACTTGCAAAAAAATCTGCGCGAACAGATCCGGTCGATAGCCTGACAAAACTGCCAGACCGAACAACGGCTGCAGCCGCATCAAACCCTCATTGCGGGCAAACACCAGCGCTTTCGCCATAAAAGTGGGACGGTACTGGGCCATCTCGTGATGAAGCTGTCCCGCCTCTTCCATGAGCCGGGATTGCTCCGCGTAAAACGTATTGCCCAATGTATTGGTCAACAGTGTCTGTACATACTGTTCTTCTTGTGAACGGGTATAAGCCGGATAGCCGTGCTGATTTCGTGTGGCCGCCAGTTGGCCGGCAAACCGTTTGCGTGCATGACCCATCGGAAATCCTCCTTTATGTACTCGGCGAGGAAAAAGGGAAGAAGGTCGCAAGGATTTGACCTTGCTCACTTTTGTTCAGGCTGTGCCTGGGGCACATCAAAACAGTACTTTTTCATCGATTCGAAGGAACCCTCTCCGGCGCCTCGCCGAGATTGCAAGGATATGGTTTTTTTTCGAAAGCGAGGAAGATGGCGAAAAGGTGTGTGTCGGCTTGACACTGAATAATGTTTTTCGAAGGAACCCTTTCTGGCGCCTCGCTTTCTGTGTTCATTTTCGCTCATCCAACCGTGTCAGAACATGGCAAAAGTATTACGACTTTACCATTTTTTCATTTTCCGCTGCCTCTTTCATCGCTACAATTGGGAAGAGACACGTGTGCCAGAGAGGAGGCTTTCTCACATGGCCAGAGAAAGTTTTGACAAGGAAGTCCAGCTGCTGCGTATGCTTGTGCTCACAAGCGGCGTTTACAGCCGCAAGCAGTTTGCAGAACGGCTGGGCATCTCCGTACATACATTTGACAAGACGATCAAGCGGTTGCGCAAGATCGTCACGACTGTGACCAAACAACTCCCCGAAGAACAGGGAAAAGAACTGTATGAGCTGCTGCGCTACACGTATTACCAATCGTCTGATCCGCGCCTGTTGTTTTTGTTCAGAGCCAAATCGTTGAAAGAGTCGGAAAGCCAGCGACTGTCGATCATTCTCGCTGCCCTGCGAGAAAAAGCGTTGACGGCAACAGAGCTGATCGACGAATGCGCCAGCAGGCTGCCGGCAGACTTTCCGCTGCCCGACGAGAAGACGATTCGCGGGGATGTCAAATACCTGGAGGAGGTCGGGGCGATCCGCAAAGAGCCGGGCGGGCGTCCGTACCGCTATCGCATCGATGACGATCTGTACGCCGGTTTGACAGATGAGGAGATCGTCGACCTGTTTGCCTTTGTCGATGTCATGGCCAATACGCAGGTGCCTTCCCTGCAAGGCTTCTTGCTGCGCGACAGCCTGAAAGCCCTGCTCGTCCAAAGGCACGGCTCCATCGCGCCGAGCGATTTCTTTCATTACAAATATCACTACTACACCCGCATTTTGGACGAAGCGAATCTGTATGCCGTCTTTCAGGCGATTCGTCAGCGCAAACATATCAAATGTTTGTACCTGTCTCCCAAGTCGGAGAAACGGTATGCGTCGAAAAACACCAATCCGCTGTTTGCCAAAAAACAGGAAGGGAGAAATGAATACGTCCTTCCCGTCAAGGTGATCTACGACCATCAATACGGCAGATGGTACCTGATCGGCAGCAAGCCGCGGCTGGGCATCGTGAAGTACCGGATGGAAGGTCTGACCCAAATCGAAGAGGCAGACGCGGTGAGCGAACAGGTGTTTTCCTCCAGACTCGCTGTGATCGAGGAAAAAATGCGGACGAGTTGGCTCGTCGACACGGAGAAACCGGTCAAAGTCAAGGCACGCTTTTACCATCCGGAGGGCAGCCAGATCAATTTTGTGAAGGAACGCGTACTTTTGCAGGGGCAATGGGGAACGATCACCGGAGAAGATGACGAGTCGTTTATCTATGAAATCGAAGTCAACGGCACGACAGAAATCAAACCTTGGCTGCGCAGTTTCGGATCAAGCTGCGAAGTGCTGGAGCCCTTGTACCTGCGCCGCGAGATGATACAGGAGTGGAAGGAGATTCAGTCCTACTATGAACCCGTTTGAAAAAATCAGCAATTACCATCTCTTCTCCCGCATGCACGATGCGAACGCGATCGTCATCACCTCGCATGAGCGCATCTGGCTGCGGACGATGCTCTCCCACCCGTCTGCGGCACAGGCGTTCTCCCCCGAGACGCTCGAAAAGCTGCAACGACTGCTGGAACCGGTAGATACCTTGGAGTTGACGAGCGTATTTCAGGAAAAAGCCAAGAGTGCCGAACGCCAGGTGTACCATCCCCTGTTGCGCCGCTTCCGGCGTATTCTCGAGCGAAATCAGGGGATGCGGATTACCTACAGCAATAAAATCGGCAGGATCGCTCGCAATCAATCGGGCTTCCCCTACAAGCTCGAATACTCCATGGTAAAAAGAGAATGGTACTTGCTCTGGTACCACCTGCGCCATCGGCAATTCATGCAGACGAAATTGCAGAGCATCCTCTCCGTCCAGGAGGAAACAATACCCGCCGCCCATGCCGCCGACTTCACGGCACAAATCGGACGTTTGCTGGACAGCCGCAAGGAACAGGCCACTGTCGAGGTCGTCAGCATGTACAACGAGGAGCTGTCGCGCATCTTGTACGCCTTCTCCTGCTTTGAAAAGGAAGTGGAATACGCGCCTGATACAGACACGTACCGGATTGTGCTGACCTACCTCGCTGACGAACGGGAGTACATTCTCTCCAAAATTCGCTTCCTCGGCAAACGCGTCAAGGTCGTCGAAGGAAATGTGCTCCAAGATCGCATGCGCGAATCGGCGACAAAAGCGCTCTCTCGTTACGGACTCTAGCGAATTCTCAAATGCGTTATTGAAATAGAGACGGGTTTGGAATGGTAATGCTTGCAAAGGAAAATACTTGAAGGGAGATGGTGGAAAAGGAGCGAAACGACGTGGATCATGTATTGACAGCTCGTTCCTTGTTCGGGACGACGATGGGCTTTCATATTATTTACGCCACGCTGGGAGTCGGACTTCCGCTGATGGTGCTGTTTGCCGAATTGTTGTACCAGAAAACAAAAGATCGGGATTACGCCGTCATGGCCAACCGCTGGACGAGGACGATGGCTGTTCTGTTGGGAGTCGCCATCCCTACCGGTACGATCGCAGGCGTCCAGCTCACCTTGCTCTGGCCTGGTTTCATGGAAGTCATTGGAAAAGTCATGGCGCTTCCTTTCCAGATCGAGATTTACGCGTTTTTTGTCGAAGCTCTGTTTATGTCGATCTACGTATACGCCGCCGACCGCATTTCCCCCGGGATGCGCATTTTGAGTGTGACCATGGTCGCCCTCGGTGCTGCCGCTTCCGCGATCCTCATTACCAACGTCCATGCCTTCCAGGGAACACCTGCAGGTTTTCGGATTGAAAACGGCGAGATCGTCGACGTCAATCCGTGGGCAGCCTTTTTCAACCCGAGCTTTTTCGTGACAGCGACGCATGTCGTCCTGTCTGCCTTTATGACCGGGGCTTTTGCCATCGCTTCAGTCGCCGCTTTCAAGATGATGCGCGAGCGAGCCAAGCAGCGGGTCTATCAGTTGCATAAAAAGGCGCTGATGCTCTCGCTGGCAGTAGGCGGGATCTTTTCGCTCCTGACGGCGTTCAACGGCCATGCCGCCGCACAGCATCTGCATCACTACCAGCCGGAAAAACTGGCTGCAGCAGAAGGGCTGTTCGAGACGCAGGCATACGCCCCGCTCGCAGTCGGCGGCTTCACGGATCGGGAAACGAAAGAAGTCAAATTCGCGCTGCACATCCCGTGGGCGCTCAGCTTTCTCGCCGGAAACAGCTTCGATACCGTCGTTGTCGGACTGGACGAATTTCCCGAAGAAGAGTGGCCGCCGTTGTTCGTCCACACCTTGTTTAACGGAATGGTCGGCATCGGTTCGCTGTTGATTCTGCTTTCGATGATCGGCTTTGCCTGGAATAAAATCTGGAAAAAACCGCATTTTCCACGCTGGTTGATGTGGCTGTTCGTCGCTACCGGTCCTTTGGCGATACTCGGTATCGAATTCGGCTGGATTTTCGCCTGTACAGGTCGCCAGCCATGGGTGATTTACCGGACGTTGAAAACAGGAGAGGTCGTGACCACGACTCCACTGGGAACACTGTTCATTTTGTTTGCGCTCGTCTACGTGCTGCTGACGATCGCTGTGGTCGCCGTCCTGCTCTACTACTTCAGGCGCCATCCCCTAGAAGACGCACTCAAAGACGGGGCCAAGGCCTGACATACCGGAGGAAACGATGACAGATGAACTTCTTGCCATAACCGTCCTGTGGGGCTTTGTCTTCATTTACTCCGTCATGGCGACGATGGACTTTGGCGCAGGGTTCTGGTCGATGATGTACATCAACCATGAGCAGACGAACGCCACGCAAATCGCAAACCGGTACCTCTCCCCCACCTGGGAAGTGACGAACGTCTTTATCGTGGCGATTGTGGTCGCCCTCGTCAGTTTTTTCCCTGGCGCGACCTTTACGTTGGGGACGGTCCTGCTCATCCCGGGCAGCATTATTTTGTTGCTGCTCGCCCTGCGAAGCGCATTTCTCGTCTTTTCCCACGTCGCCCATGAGTATCGGAAGCAGCTTACGTATATTTCCGGCATTACCGGCTTCATCATTCCCGGTGTATTGATTCTCGTGCTCCCCATCACCCACGGCGGCTATATCCAGACTGTCGACGGTCGGGAGCAGCTCATGCTCGGGCAGCTCTTTGCCAGCCCGCAGGCACTAGCCTTTATCGGCTTTGCGATCACCAGCACCCTGTTTTTGTCTTCGCTATTGCTCGCCGATTACTCCCATGCAGCAGATGAAAAGGAAGCGTATCGCATGTATCGCAAGGATGCGCTGATCGTCGGCCCGCTGACCTTGGTCATGGCATTGCTGATTACGATTGCGATGAGAGCCGAGGCGCCGTGGCTGCACGAGAAAATGATGGCCTACATCCCGTATCTGATCGGAGCGGTCTGCTTTTTCCTCATCGGCTACCTGCTGCTTTGCCTGCCTTCGCGCAAACCGATCGGACCGGGCTTCCCGCGGCTCGCCGTAATCGCCACGGTAGCGCAATACTTGTTAGCCGGATATGTGTACGGGCGGGCGCATTATCCGTACATCGTCTACCCGTCGGTCACGGTCGAGTCGGGCTTTACACACCCGGAGACATTTCACGCGCTGTTCGCCTCTTACGTCGTCGGTTTTCTCATCCTGTTCCCCGGCTTTCTCTACTTTTGGCGGCTGTTTATGAAGGACCAGCGCTATCTCAAGCAAACCAAGGGAGCAAAATAAGGCACGAGAGAAACGAATCCGTCTCTTTCGTGCCTTTTCTTTCGTACCGATTAGCTGTTTTTCGCCTGGAACTCGACCATGAACTGGCTGAGCGCCTTGCATGCTTCGTACGGAACTGCGTTGTACGTAGAAGCGCGGCATCCACCGACAGAACGGTGTCCATTCAGTCCGACAAAGCCCTCTTTCTTCGCTTCGGCGAGGAACTGCTTCTCCAGTTCTTCATCCTTCACGCGGAACGTGATATTCATCAGGGAGCGGCTTCCAGCTTCGGCATGACCGTAGTAAAAGCCATTGCTTGTGTCGATCGCGTCGTAGATGAGCTTCGCTTTTTCCTCATTGCGGCGGGCAATTTCGTCGATGCCGCCGATTTCCTTCACCCATCCGAGGACTTCGCCCAGCAGGTAAATGGCAAAGGTCGGAGGCGTATTGTACAGCGAGTTGTTTTTCGCGTAGGTGCTGTACTTGAGCATCGTCGGAATGTTTTTGTTTGCTTTCTCCAGCAGGTCTTTGCGGATGATCACGACAGTCACACCGGACGGACCGAGATTTTTTTGCGCTCCGGCGTAGATCAGACCGAACTGGTTGACGTCGATGCGCTTGCTGAGAATGTCACTCGACATATCCGCGATCAAAGGCACATTGCCTGTATTCGGGAACTCCTTCCACTGCGTTCCGTAGATCGTGTTGTTGGAGGTCAGATGCACGTACGCGTCGGATGGGTCAAAGCGAACCTCGTCCAGCTTCGGGATGTAGCGGTAGTTGCTTTCCTTGGAGCTGACAGCTTCGTACGGCTGCCCGAACTGCTTCGCTTCGGCAAGCGCCTTTTCCGACCAGGAGCCGGTCATAACATAAGCTGCTTTTTGCTCTGGCTGCAGGAAGTTCATCGGCACCATGGAAAATTGCAGACTTCCCCCGCCTTGCAGGAACAGCACTTCGTAGTCTTCCGAGATCGCCAACAGCTCTCGTAGGCGGGCAATCGCTTCATTGTGCACTTCCTCATAGGTCGCGCTGCGGTGGCTCAACTCCATTACCGACATGCCGCTGCCACGGAAATCCACCAGCTCTTGCTGCGCTTTTTGCAATACCTCCAGCGGCAGAGCCGAAGGACCGGCATTGAAGTTGTACGCACGGTTTACAGTTTGTTTCATTTCTCTCAATCTCCTAGTTTCATTTGCGATCAGTGAAAATGCCATAACCCCGATGCGTGCCACGTGGACACTTGTGCATTTTCTCTTGTACCCTATTGTACATACAATCGCACATATTTGCAGCAGGAGAAAAAGAAAAAATGCCGTGGCGTACTCGTACCATGGCTTTTCATGCGGTCACACTTTTGTCGCATAGCGGTTGACCGGTATCGGCAAGCCTGTTTCCTCGCAATGCGATCGTTGTCACCTTTTGTTCAGAACGGAGAGCTTCCTTTGGCCGGCGATGGTGTCTGGTAAAGGGCGGCTTCTCGCAGCAATTCGAAAATGGACTCTTTTAATCGCTGATGCACGGCCTCATCAATCTCAAAACTGCCATCCTCGTATCGCCGTACTTGTTCGTCCACGACGTAGACCCCCTGCAGTTGATTTGTAGCCCCAAGTGCGGACAAAACCGGTTTCAAGGCGTAATCGATGGACAACAAATGAGCGATCGTGCCGCCGATGGCAACGGGCATCACCACTTTTCCGACCAATCCCTTTTGCGGTAGCAGATCGAGGAACAGCTTCAGCACGCCCGTGTACGAGGCTTTATAGACCGGGGTTGCGACGATGACTGCATCCGCTTGCTCGACTGCTTTGGTCGCTTCTATGATTTCCTTGCTGTCAAACTTCGTATGGACCAAATCCTCCGCCGGCAAGTCGCGGACGTCGATCCGCTGCACGCTGTGGTCGGCCAGCCATGCTTCGGCCTGAAGCAGAATACCATGCAAACGTGACTTGCTGTTCGGGCTTCCCGAAATAATTACGACCTTTGCCATCGTAAAACACTCCTTTGTGGGGGGATTTGCAAACAAACGACAACACTGCACGTATGAGCACCGTTTTACAATGCGTTTTTGATTCGCTCGATCTGCTTCACATGTACGTGGACATGCTTGATAAACGCATGGTACGACTGTTCGACGCTCACCGTTTCGCCTTTGGCGTTTGTCCCCGTCTTTTTCCAGTCGTCTGGCGCAAAGCGCTGAAACAACAGGCGGTTGAACGCAACCAAGGTGCCAAACAGATGCAAGTAATCCTCCGCATCGCCATCGTTGGCGCGGGAAGCATGGACCCATGGATCTTGGGCAAATGCGGGCAACTGCACTTCAGTCTCGGCAATCAGCTTGCGCAGCCGAAACGAGAAGACGATGCTGTGATCTGCCAGATGGGAGAGCACCTCAGTCACGCTCCATTTGTCCGCGGCAGGCTTCCAGTTCAACTGTTCTTTTGTCAATCCTTGTGTCGCTTCTGTTAACAGGGTGTATGTCTCCGTATACGGATTCAGATCGATACCTTGCTGTGTCATTGTACGTTCACTTCTCTTTCTTTGGCATAACGGTTCACTGGAAAGGACAGCCCGAGATTGCCGCGCAGCGTATCCGCTTCGTATTCCGTCCGGTACAGTCCGCGCCGCTGCAAAATCGGTACGACGTGTTCGATGAAATCATCCAGTCCGTTTGGGATCATCGAGTTAATGATAAAGCCATCCGCCCCCTGTTGTTCAAACCACGCTTGCACGCGATCGGCTACCTGCTCCGGTGTGCCGAGAAAAGCCGTCCGCGGCGTCGCTTCTAGCAAAGCAACCTGGCGAAGAGTCAGATTGTTTTCCTGCGCCATTCGTTTGATACGGTCGGTCGTGCTTCGAAAGCTGTTTTTTCCCAAATCGCCGAGGTCAGGAAACGGTTCATCGAGCGAATATTGGGAAAAATCGTGATGGTCGTAATACCTGCCCAAGTAGGCAAGTGCCTGCTCCATTGTGACAAGACTGGCCAACTCCTGGTACTTGCGCTCCGCCTCTTCTTCCGTTCCTCCCAAGATCGGGCTGATCCCAGGCATAATGACAAGCTCGTCGGGGTTACGCCCGAGCGCTTTTGCCCGCCCTTTTACGTCCTGGTAAAAATGTTGTGCCTCGGAAAGCCTTCCGTGTCCGGTGAAAACCGCATCGGCTGTATGAGCTGCCAGGTTTTTCCCCGCTTCCGATGAGCCCGCCTGAAAGATCACAGGCTGTCCTTGCTTCGATCTGGCAATGTTCAATGGGCCTTGCACGGAGAAAAACTCACCCTTGTGATCAAGCCGGTGCATCTTGCTCGGGTCGAAAAAGACGCCTGTCGCCTTGTCCCGCACAAACGCGCCGTCCTCCCAGGAATCCCACAGCCCCTTTACGACATCGATGTATTCCGTCGCAATCCGGTAGCGTTTGGCATGGTCAGGGTGCTCGGCAATCGTTTTGCTGAAATTGAGGGCAGACCCTTCCAGCGGCGACGTCACCACGTTCCATCCTGCGCGGCCGTCGCTGATTTGGTCGAGCGAGGCAAACTGTCTGGCTACCGTAAACGGTTCGCTATACGAGGTGGAGACAGTGCCGACGAGCCCGATCCGGGAGGTCACTGCCGCCAAAGCGGATAAAATCGTCAGCGGCTCAAACCGGTTGAGGAAGTGAGGAATCGATTTTTCGTTGATGTAGAGGCCGTCAGCGACAAATACCAGATCGAATTTTCCAGCTTCCGCTTTTTGCGCCTGACTTTTATAAAAATCAACACTCACACTTGCGTCCGCCTGCGCCTGCGGGTGCCTCCATCCGGCGATATGCCCGCCCACACCGTGCAGCATGGCGCCAAATTTGAGTTGTCTTGGTTTCGACATCCTGCGCTTCCTCCTTCATCTGATCGAGTCGTCATCGGCACGCATATTTTAAATTAATCATATCAATTTACTTGGTATTTGCAGTTGTTACCAGCTTATCACCGCGCTCGCCCTTCGTCAACGGGCTGGATGATTGACTTCTTTTATCGAATGATGAAAAGAATCTATGAACCCGTACCCGTCATCATCATGTGCTGCACCTTGTGCGCCAAGGACTGAAAAGCGTTATGCCACACGGAGCCGCCTTTGGGCGAGACGAGGTTGGTGCGCAAAAACAGGTTGGCAATCGCCGGGACACGCAGAGGAAGCAGCCTGCCTTGAAGGGTTTCCTCCCTGACGCAAAAGGACGGCAAAAAAGCGATTGCCATCTTATTCAGCAGCAGCTTCTTCGCCGTTTCCAGATTGTCGACCTGGTAGGCGATGTTGGGCGGGTGGTCCAGGCTTTCAAACAGGAGGTGAATACGCATCCAGTCAAATGACCCGCATTCAAAAAACACGAACGGTTCATCCCTTACAGCCTCGATTTCGATTTCGCCCGATTGCGCCAACGGATGCCCTTCGTAGACGAAAAGCCGGATCGGGTCCTCGAGAAATTTCACACTATGGATCGCCGGATGGTACAGATTGCGGATAAAGCCGATGTCGATTTCCTTGTCCAGCACCTTTTCGATGATGGCCTCGCTCGAAGAAGTCACGATCTTCACATGCAAACCCGGAAATGTCTCGGCTACCATCGGCAGAATCTCCGGAACAAGGTAACTGGATGCGGATACAGTACAACCGATCCGCAGCTCGTCATCGCGCGTGATCATCTTTTTTAGCTGCTGCTGTCCCCTTTTATACGTCTGCAGCACCTGTTGTGCATAAGGCAGGAACTGCTTGCCATTTTCCGTCAATGCAAAGCCGCGGCCGTCACGCTCAAACAGTTTGGTGTCCAGCTCCCTCTCCAATGACTGAATTCGCGCCGTGATTGAGGGCTGGGACAAAAACAACGCTTCCGCTGCCTTGTGAAAGCTGTGAAAATGGACGACGTAGACGAAGGCTTCCAGATTGGCAATATTCATCCTCAACACTCCTCATGTGTTCCATGACCTGATTATTCCAAGATTATTCATATTATTCCTATTTGTAAAGTGTGTTTTTTGGTTAGAAATGAACAGGCCGCCTTCCCGCGTAGAAGACAGCCTGTTTGTATGCGTTGCTATGCAGTGGTCGAAAGTAGACATCCCTAGAGCTAGAGGATTCCCGCCAGACTGCCGCCTTTGGCGAAAAGGCGATCAATCTTTTTCTCGACCGTCGGATCGGGGATCAACGGTGGTGCGTGATGCGGCTTGATCCGCGCGTCGATGATGACGTTGTCGCACGACCAGTGCTTGTTTTCGTAAAAGCTGTTTACCCCGTACATATCATGGGACGGATTGCTGCGCGTAAAGGTCACCCAGAGAAAGTTTTTCAGGTTGGCGCTGACAAAAGTGCTGTCGTCGCACAAAACAATCAGCGGGCAGGAGTCCAGTGCTCCGCGCGCCTGGATCGCTTCGCACAAGCCCTGCACGACTTTTTGCTCATTGGCGTAATCGGTAAAAGCCGGAGCTTGCAGCGCCACTACGCCCGGCATGACCCATTGCGCATTTTCAAAATTGCCCAGCTCCTTGAGCACTTCCGGCACTTCTTTGCACAGATCCCGCTTTTTCTCACCGTAAGCGGCGAAGACGACCTTGCTGCCGCTGTTCAGTCCAGTACCCGAATAATCGAGCGTGTCGATCGTCGTGTTCGTATGGAAATGGAGGTCGCGGCGCAGGTCGATCCGCTCCAGGATGTAGCCGAGGAAGTCGACCTCGTCATGTGTATCCAGCGGACGCTCCTGCTCAGCGGTAATAAACAGGTACTTGGCCAGACTGAGCTGTCCGTATCCAAGGATGCGGTTGGCCGTCGTCAGCAGCTCTGTCGGCTGCTTCACTTGCAGGTACGGCGTATACCGCTCGCTTCCGATCGCGAACAGCAGCGGATGCACGCCGGCGGCATCCACGGCATGGACTTCCTTGACCCCCGGCAACTCCTGCGTGATCGCGTCACCGGTAAGCTGGTGGATCAGATCGCCAAAGGATGTGTCCTCCTGGGGTGGACGCCCTACGACGGTAAACGGAAAGATCGCGTTTTGCCGGGCGTACACCTTGTGCACGCGCATCAGCGGAAACGGGTGGACAAGACTGTAGTAGCCGAGATGATCGCCAAACGGTCCTTCCGGCTTCGTCTCATCGGGGTAAATTTCTCCGGTGATGACAAAGTCTGCGTCGTTGCTGATGCAGTAGCCATCCACATAGCTGTGGCGGAAGCGGCGTCCGGCGAGCAGACCGGCAAACGTCAATTCGCTCAGTCCTTCCGGCAGCGGCATGACAGCCGACAGCGTGTGGGCGGGCGGACCGCCGATAAAAATGCTGACCTTTAGCGGCTGCCCCAGCTTCTTCGCTTTCGTGTGGTGTACCCCGATCCCGCGATGGATTTGGTAGTGCAAGCCGATCTCTTTGTCTTGCACGTATTCATTACCGCTCAGTTGGATGCGGTACATGCCAAGGTTGGATTTCATAATGCCCGGGTTTTCCGGGTCTTCCGTGTAGACTTGCGGCAGCGTGACGAAGGCTCCGCCATCCATCGGCCAGCTTTGAATCTGCGGCAGGTCGGAGATGCGAATCTCCTGAGCCGCCACCGGCATGCTGCCGGACGTTCGCAGAGGAAGCGCTTTTAGTGCGGCAATCCCGTTGGCGATATTTTGAAAAGGCTGCTTCAGCGCCTTCATCGGATCGTTGCGAAGCGCCACGATATTCTCGGCGGCTTTCCAGGTGCTGCGAAAGATAAACTTGCTGCGCTCCACCGTTCCGAACAGGTTGGACACGGCGCGAAACGGCGAGCCTTTTACCCGTTCGAAGAGCAGGGCGGGCCCGCCAGCTTCGTATACTTTCAGATGGATCGCTGCCATTTCCAAGTAAGGGTCTACTTCTTCGTGAATACGGATAAGGTGTCCGTTTTTTTCCAGGTCAATTACGCATTCTTCCAAATTGCGATACATCGTACTGGCTCCATTCCTTAGAATCTAGTGCGCTCTCTTTATTTTACCAGCACTTGTGCCGCTTTCCCACATCTACAGCAAACTGACTGTGAATATTTCGCGTGTCTGTGTCTGACAGTGCTGATCGACGAGAATACAAAAAAGCAGAAACATATCGTAGCACAGTCAAAAAAGATTCTGTCACCACAAATTATTTTCTGAAGATTTTAAAAAGAAAGTCTGTATAATGATACTAGACTTTATGATTTTATTTGATAGGGAGGTAATCTTGCATGGTTGAAGGAAAGAAAAGCAGTGTTTGGCAATCGTATCGCTATCCCATTATGCTCCTCATCTGTATCGCGCTCGGTGCTGTCATCGGGACCATGATGGGCAAAGACGCCGTGGTCTTGAAGCCCTTTGGCGACATCTTCATCAACATGATGTTTACGATTGTCGTCCCGCTCGTCTTCGTCAACATCAGCAGCGCAGTTGCCAACATCGTAGATTTGAAGAGGCTGGGAAAAATCCTCGGGGTCATGCTCGCCGTCTTCGTAATTACCGGCATAATCTCATCCATCCTCATGCTGGTCGGAGTCTCGATTTTTCCGCCATCAGAAGGAATCAACGTGGAACTGAAGGCACCGGAAGAAATCAATCAGCTCAACACGGCTGACCAGTTTGTGAAAGCCTTCACCGTCTCCAATTTCAGCGATCTTTTATCCCGCCAGAACATGCTTGCCCTCATTGTCTTTTCGATCTTGTTTGGATTATCTGTCAGTCTGGCTGGCGAGAAGGGACGAAAAGTCGCTGAAGGATTGAATGCCCTGTCGGAAGTCATGATCAAGATGATCAAGATTTTGATGTATTATGCACCCATCGGTCTCGGCGCCTATTTCGCCAACCTGGTCGGCGTGTTTGGTCCCGACCTGCTGGGCTCATACGCGAGAGCGATGGCCATTTATTATCCGATCTCTTTCCTATATTTTCTGATCGCTTTTACAATCTACGCCTATCTGTCCATGGGCAAGAGAGGTCCTCGCCTCTTCTGGAAAAATGCGATCTCTCCCGCTGTTACTTCTTTCGCCACTGGCAGCAGTGTCGCCACGATTCCGGTAAACTTGGAAGCTGCCAAAAAAATCGGCGTTCCCAAGGACGTGCGGGAGATTGTCATCCCGTTCGGAGCTACCGCCCATATGGATGGCTCCTGTCTGAGCGCAATCCTGAAAATTTCATTCATTTTCGGACTGTTTAATATGCCCTTTCACGGTTTCGACACCTATCTGACCGCGATCATGATCGCCGTGTTGAGCGGGGTCGTCATGTCCGGGGTTCCAGGCGGCGGCTTTATCGGAGAGATGCTGATTGTCACCATGTACGGCTTCCCTCCTGAGGCACTGCCTATCGTCGCAATGCTCGGTACATTAGTCGATCCGCCTGCGACCATGGTCAACGCTACCGGTGATACTGTTGCCAGCATGATGGTCGCACGCATCGTCGACGGGAAAGAGTGGATGAAAAAGAAGATACTCGGCCAGGAAAACACGGCTTCCATGTAAAGGAGAACAATCGTGACCCCTCTCAAGATTCCTTTTATGAAAATGAACGGCTGCGGCAACGATTTCATCGTCGTCGACAATCGCCAGGGCATTATGGACGAATTTGATTTGTCCCGGTTTG
The DNA here is from genome assembly GCF_044627595.2 of Brevibacillus sp. TJ4. Taxonomy (NCBI): domain Bacteria; kingdom Bacillati; phylum Bacillota; class Bacilli; order Caryophanales; family Paenibacillaceae; genus Brevibacillus; species Brevibacillus sp. TJ4. The sequence continues at coordinate 2,235,385 of NZ_CP185865.1, forward strand.
TCCAACGTGTGTGCGCGCGAGGAATCTCGCTGGGTGCTGATGGCTTTATGATGCTGGAGCACTCCGATCGCGCGGACTTCAAGATGCGCTATTTCAACGCAGACGGCAGCGAAGGGGAGATGTGCGGCAACGGGGCGAGATGCCTGTCCCGCTTCGCCCACGCCGTCGGAGCAGCAAAGGACACGATGTGGTTCGAAACTCTGGCGGGGTTCTACCATGCCCGCATTCAACCGGAATCACAGCTCGTAAGCGTAAGTTATCCTGATGTCGTACTGAATGAGCTGAAGCTCAACCAGTCCTATCCAACAGATGGACCATCTGCGCTGTATCATTACGGTTGGGTCGGGGTCCCCCATACTGTCTGGTTCGTCGACCGGCTTGCAGCGATTTCCGATCGGCAAATCATTGACTGGGGCAGACACATTCGCTACGATAAAACACACTTTCCCCAAGGGACCAACGTCAATTTTGTCGAGGTCCTGGACGCACATACCTTGCAGATCCGAACCTACGAACGCGGAGTCGAAGCGGAGACCTATGCTTGTGGTTCTGGTTCGACAGCAGCGGCGGTGATCGCCGGAATGCTCGGACTGGTAGAGGCTGGTTCGCCTGTGAGCGTCCATACTCGCGGCGGCATCTTGCAGATTTCCTATCAGCTTGCAGATGGGCTGGCACAGGAAGTAATCATGGAAGGAAACGCTAAAATAGTAGCCTCCGGCGAGCTTCTCCCGGATGCTTGGCTGTAACGGAAGACCGATTCATGCGAAAAAGCCCTTCCCGTCAAGGAAGGGCTTTCATCACGTTTGCAACAACCACTGTCCATCTCCAACTATTCCCAGCCCAAGGCTTACCGGGAGGCAAGATCACGATAGGCCGGCAGCCCCTCTGCTCCCTCCGCCGCTTTAATAGCATTGACGACAGCTGCCGCCAGAACCTCAGCTGACAAAGTCCCGACCAGGTTGACGGATGCGTCCACTCCGCCTGTAGCTACCGCAAATACGGTATCGCCGTCACTCATCGTATGGACGGGAAAGATGGACTTCGCAAGGCCATTGTGGGCCATCTGCGCTACCTTGTTGGCTTGCGTCTTGTTCAGATTGGCATTGCTGGCGACGACGGCTATCGTCGTGTTGGTGCCGCTTGGAACAGGAGGCGCGCTCTGCTCGATCATCCAGGATAAGGCGTCGCGGATCTGCCCCTGGTCGTCGCGTGCCCCCGCCAGGATTTCCCCTGTAACGGGATCCTGAACCTGACCGACGGCATTGACTGCGACCACTGCCCCTACGACCAGACCATTTGGCAGCCGGACTGAAGCGGAGCCCAATCCTCCCTTCATCGCCCGATTGCCGCCCGCCAGCTTGCCTACTGTCGCCCCTGTCCCCGCTCCTGCATTTCCTTGCTTGACGGGATTCTTGCTGGCAATTTTGGCGGCTTCGTATCCCATCTTCTGATCGGGCCGAACCTTGGCGCTGCCAAAGGACAGATCAAAGATCACGGCTGCCGGTACAATCGGCACAACACCGACGCCTACCGGATGTCCGATGCCTTGCTCCTCCAGAAAGCGCATGACCCCGCTCGCGGAGTCGAGGCCAAATGCGCTTCCCCCTGTCAAAACGATGGCATTTACCTTTTCTACCATATTGATCGGATTCAGCAAATCCGTCTCTCTTGTCCCCGGTGCCGATCCGCGCACATCTACGCCGCATGGCGAGCCTTCCTCCAACACCACGACGGTACACCCTGTCATGGCTGTCAGATCCTGCATTTGCCCTACTTTGACTCCTGGCACATCTACAATCGTACCGCCCGGTTCAAACAGGCTGTCCGCCGCTGCTGCAGCTGTGCCTGCCGCTGCCTGTGATGCAGCAGACCCCTGGGCGCTGACAGGATCGGCACCCGCCGCCAACAGGCTGCCCGGGACCGCTGCAGCTAGACCAAGCATGGCTGCTTTGGTGAGAAATTCTCTGCGGGAATAAGAACGGTTGTCCATTTCCTGGTCGTACATGTTCCTCACACCTTTTGTTTTTCGTCCTATTTTATAATTTTTTGAATATTTAGTCTAATATTTTCCTTCCTCAAAAGTCAGCAAGATTTTTCGACAAAAAACACGCCGCTGCGTAAAAACTGCGGGGCTTGCGTAATCGCGCATGAATTTCCAGAAGCGACAAAAACGCTCAACCTCGTTCAACAAATCGTTGAAAAAGGCTGAGCGTTGATTTGGGCAAGTTTTAGGTTCCTGTGATCATCCGATTGACTTGGCTCGTCACTAGCAGCATCGCTTGCAAAACGGGCATTATCTCGGCGACGTTCTGGGACTTGTAGCGGATGGTTCGGCCATCGATCAGTTCCACATTAGGCATCCAGCTAACGGCTGTCGCAAATTGCGATCGGGTAAACTCGACAACCAGGGTGTTCTCTTCCTGCTGCTGGATCGGTTTTACGGCACTTCGGTTCAGCAGTGCTTCCTTGGCTCTCCGGCGGATCAGTTCTCGCGCCCGCTGAGGATGCAGGGCTAGAGAGGAGAGACCGGTAATGCCTGATTTTACGGCAACGGTTAAGACGCCCGGAATATCCTCTTCTACTTCCCGAGCCGTCTGCTCATCCCCGGTCACCAAAACAACCGGGACGTCAAAAGCTCCTGCGATGGCGGCATTCAGGCCTGCTTCTCCCACTTCTTTTCCATTCAATATCAGGCGATGGATGGCAAGCCCGGACAGCGTGTGGTTGAGCACGGCCTCGCCTGATCCTGCCTTCCCGTGGTAACCGATGAAAAAGGCAGCGTCACAGTTTTCATCAATTCCCTGCATCATGCACAGCGGCTTGAAAAAGCCACGGATCACGTCTGCCGCGGGGTGCAGTTCTTCCAGAATCAGATTGTTCATCGGGCCGTGGGATTCGTTGACAATAATCTGCGTCGCGCCAGCTTCCAATGCTCCTTCAATCGCTGCGTTCACGTCCAACGTCAACAGCTTCCGTCCCGCTTCATAATGCCTGCGGCCAGGCAAGACATCATCCCATTCGCTTATACCCGAAATCCCTTCCATATCCAAGGAAATAAATACTTTCACGAGGCGCCCCTCTCCCTTCTGATTACGCTTCCGCTTTTGGCAATTGACGCGAGCCCAGAGCGAAGCGTTTGATCTCTCCCGACTGGCTCCTGACGAAGCGGACGAGCGTATCTACCCCTCGTCGTGTAAACAGGAATTCATCTTTGCCGATCGGGCGCAGCGGCAATGTCTCGCCTCCCATGCCAAGAAGCAGTTGTTCAGCATCTTGATCTGTCCGAATCTGAACTTCCCCTCCTTCACCTGACTTGAATGTCCCTTCATACTCCTTGATCTGCGCAATCGGGATTTCATAGTCCGCAAAGCTCGCATACTGGGTCCCCGGCGGACGGGAGAACAGGTTGTTCAACAATTCCAGCGTCAATTCCGAAATCGGAGCATCTCCGATATTGGACAAGAGGATGCCTGTCAAGCCTGCTTCCGGCAGGATCAGCATTTGTGACGTGATTCCCTTTAATCCTCCCATGTGCTGGATGAGTGTCACCCCTTCCGCAAAAGGGATGATCCCTAGTCCGTACCCGTAGCCGCGGATAGCATCCACCTTCGCATGCGGCGATACCATTTGCTTTACGCTTTCCTCGGAAAGGATGCGGGCGCCACCCGAAATACCGCCGGTTCGGAACAATTCCGCGTACCGCAGCATGTCTCTCGCAGACGCCTTGAGAAATCCCGCTGCACGCATGGTTGGAGAATCCCACCAGAGGGGTGCGCGGTACACCTCTTTTACGCCGTCCTTTTCTTTGGCTGCGTACAGGGTGGAATGATTGTCATCTCCCAGTTCCTCGACAAAGAAGACGGAACGATTCATCCCCAGCGGCTGCAAAATGCGTTCCTGCACATAGCTTTCATAGGTTTGCCCAGTGACACGTTCGATGATGGTCCCCAACAGGGCGTAAGCATCATTCGAGTAACTGAACTCCGTGCCTGGCGGGCCCAACAATTCAATCGGCTGTTCGGCGATATAATCCATCAATTGCTCAAAGGTGTCGATCGGCTCTTTGCCGGCAAATTCGGGGTGTTTCAACAGTTCTTCTGCTGCCGGATCATCCTGCATGCTGCGCTGCGTCGCGGGGATCAGCGAGGAAAGCGGCGGAAGTCCTGGCGTGTGAGTCATAAAGTGGTGGATCGTGACTTGTCGGGTATGCTCCTCTTCGGGTGTCCGGAACTCTGGCAAATAGCGTATCACCGGATCATGCACGGACAGTTTTCCTTGCTCTTGAAGCTGCATGATGGCGACGCAAGTAAACGATTTGGTGATCGAGCCGATGCCGAAGACCGTATCCAGATCAGCCGGAATTTTCGCTTCCCGGTCGCGATAGCCAAAGCCTTTTTGATAGATCAACTGCCCATCCTTGGCAACGGCGACGAACGCTCCCGGAACTTTCATTTCATCGATCAAGTCCTGGGCATACGCATCAAAGGTCTGTTCCCATGTCAGAACCCCCATTTCTCATGCTCCCTCCATTTGCTTGATGAGCTGACGGAAGTGAAAGGAAACCCGACTGACTTCTCCTGTATCACTGCGGATAAAGCGAATGTACCTCTCCTGTCCTGTCCCCAGCTTAAAGACAAAACTGTCTTCCTTGACTGCACGCAGCGGGAGGGTCATGCCTTGGAACTGCAGTTCGAGTCCTTCGTCGTTCAAGGAAACCTGCACCTTCTCCCCTTCTCCGGACTGATACTCGCCAATGTATTCATTCAAAAGCTCCGCAGATACGGAATAGTCAGGATACAGCGCGATGGGTTCTTCGACCGGAAGTGATTGGGCAGTGTTTATCGCCGCCGCCAAAAGCTCCGCGGAAGGCGAGCCGTCCAGATTGGTCAAAATAACGCAGGATATTCCCTGCTCGGGTATGATGCAAAGCTGTGCTGCTACCCCTTTTATCGCACCGCCATGCTCGATCAATGTCCCCCCACGAAAATCAGGCGTCACCATAAATCCGTAGCCATAATGGCGAGACGGCTCCAAACCTGCATAGTTGCCGATCATCTGACGGACGCTTTCTTCAGACAAGATGCGGACGTCCCCTACCATCCCGCCTGTACGGAAAATTTCCGCATACGCGAGCATATCCCGTCCTGTAGACTTGAGGAAACCGGCAGCCCGCATAGATGGCGCATCCCACCAGAGGGGAGCCGCAATGACTTCTTTCTCCTGGGCAGCTTTGTTGCTCGTATACAAAGTAGTGACATCCTCATAATCTTCCAACTCTTCGATCAAAAAGACGGTGTGCTTCATGCCAGCCGGTTCGAGGAGATGCTCCTTCAGGTAGCTCTCATACGACTGTCCACTAACCCGTTCGATAATCGCTCCCAGCAAAGAATAGCCATCATTGCTGTAGCTGAATTCCGTACCCGGTTCCCCGAGCAGTTCTACGTCCAAACCTGCAATAAATGCCATCAACTGCTCATACGTATCGATGGGGGCATGACCCGTATGATCGACGCCGCCCTGATTTCCCTCCATCACCGGATCCATCTCCATACTGCGCCGCATCGCGTAGTACAGCGTGGGCAGCGACGGCAGCCCAGAGGTGTGCGACATCAGGTGAGCGATCGTGATCCGCTTCGTCCGCTCTTCGTCTTTCGTCCGAAATTCCGGCAAATACGTGACAACCGGATCATGAACCGAAAGTTTGCCAGCTTCTTGCAACTGCATGATCGCGACACAAGTAAAGGACTTGGTGATGGAGCCGATGCCAAACACAGTATCTGGAGTGACTTTTGCCTGCTTTTCCCGATCGCGGTAGCCAAGTCCTTCAGCGAAATGCAATTTTCCGTCCTTGGCAATCCCGATAAAGGCACCGGGCAGCTTGGCGTCTTCCATCAGTTTTCGTGCATACGCTTCCAATGGATGCATGTCACATTTCCCCCTCGACATTTTTTTCTAGCACATACGCGTGAACCGGTTCGTCACTTTTGAGCAAACCGATTACGGTGTACCCTTGCGAAAAAGCCGACTTGCACATGTTGCGCAATGCTAATCGCCAATCCATCGCCACATGGAGAGCGTCTTGTTTGAGGCTGTGAATCGACGCAGGGACACCCAGCAAAATACCCGGATACTCACCCATGCCCTCCCGAATCAATGGTCGAGGACGTTTTTGTTCGTCAAGCACCCAATCGAGCAGACGCGGGTACGAGCTCCATATCGGCTCTTCGTTTTTCCCGCCCCCTATCCCAACCATGCTACGCTTGCCATTCAACTCCCATTCCAGCAAAAAGCGGTCAGACGGCAATCCCTTGTTGATTCCGTCATGCATCTCACCGTAGTAGGATTCCATGTATTTCCTCACCTTGCCGCCCAGTTTGCACAAGTTGAGGTAGGCATTGCGCGACTCCAGCGGATCATAGGTCCAGACAATCGTGTCGTACCCGTATTCCAAGGCCCATTCACGCTGCATCAGCTTGAGCTTCTTGCCGATGCCCAAGTCCCGGTACTCTGGCAGGATTCCCAGCATATGCGAGCACAGAAATCCTTGGCCTTCACGAAATCCGGCGAAACCATAGCAAAAGCCGACGGGCAAGTCTCCATCATATGCTGCGATCACGACTCCGCCATTGTGAGACGCAGCCAACAGCTGGGCAGCTGGAGTCATAACTCCTTCTCCCCATATCTTGCATTGCAGCTCTTCCATTTCGGCCATCTGGGCAGCGGATGTGACAGTTCGGTATTCCAGTACCTGATTCATTTGCTCACTCACCTCCGAATCAGGATTTCACATCCGCCATTGTGTAGCTTTTTTCGTGCACTTGCAGGGCTTGAACCGCCGACCAATTGATCGCGTAGCCAATCCCCGGGCCTTCCGGAACAGCCAGAATTCCTGGTTTAAGGAAAGCCACCTCGGGAACAACAATGTCCTGTTCCCAGTAGCGGTTGGACGTAGATGTATCGCCTGGTATGGTGAAATTTGGCAAAGACGTAATGGCTATATTGTGCGCTCTGCCGATCCCGCTCTCCAACATGCCTCCGCACCAAACCGGAATGTTGTGCGCCTGGCAGAGATCGTGGATTTTTTTGGATTCCGTCAGTCCTCCTACGCGCCCGATCTTGATGTTGATGATCTTGCAGCTCCCCAGTTCGATGGCACGTCTGGCATCCTCCGCTGTATGAATACTTTCGTCGAGACATATTGGCGTCTTCAATTGATTTTGCAAAAAAGCGTGATCGACGATGTCATCGTGTGCGAGAGGCTGTTCGATCATAATCAGATTGTACTGGTCCAGTTCTTTCATGATGTCGATCTGCTCCAGGGTATACGCCGAGTTGGCATCTGCCATCAACGGCAGCGAGTCGCCAAAGCGTTTGCGAAGAGCTTCAATCAAGGCAATGTCAAAGCCCGGCTTGATTTTCACCTTGATCTTTTTGTAGCCCTCGGCAACAAAGCCTTCTACTTTCTGCACGACATCCTCTACGGACGGCTCGATCCCCACGCTTACGCCCACTTCGATTTCCTTGCGTTCGCCGCCAAGTGCTTGAGCCAACGTGAGTCCTTTCTGCTTCGCATACAGATCCCATACCGCCCCTTCGATGGCTGCCTTCGCCATATTATTGCGGCGTATCGGGGCAAAGAGACGGGTCACGTCTTCCGGCTTCTCGATCGGACTGCTCAGCACCAGCGGAATCAGAAAGGTTTCCAGCATGTAGATGATCGTATCTGTCGTTTCTTCATTATAAAAAGGAAACGGCATAGCTACGCTTTCCGCGTACCCTGTCTCTCCTTCCCCATGCGCACTGACCAGCAGGAAATCGCGTTTCGTCTGTACGCCAAAACTCGTCTCGAATGCGTGCTTCAGTGGCAGGTGCAAGCGTCTTACTTCAATTTTCTCGATCTTCATGCTATCGCTCCTTTTCTGATGACTCATAAAGATGGCAAGCAACAAAATGTTCTCGTTCGATTTCAAGTTCCTGGGGACGTACACGTCGGCAAATCTCCATCGCCTGGGTGCATCTCGGATGAAAGGCGCAGCCTTCCGGCGGATTGGCTGGACTTGGCACATCGCCTCCCAGTACAATTCGTTCCTTTTTCTGATTGGGATTGGGGATCGGGACAGCGGACATCAATGCTTGTGTGTACGGATGCATGGGCTGCTCGAACAGTCGCCGCTTGTCGGCAATCTCGACGATACGCCCCAGATACATGACGGCGATCCGGTCGCTGATATGCTTGATGACACCGAGATCATGCGAGATGAACAAATACGTCAGTCCCAGTTCCTCCTGCAAATCCTGCAGCAAATTCAGGATTTGCGCCTGAATGGAGACGTCCAGAGCCGACACAGGTTCATCGGCTACGATCAGCTTGGGTCTGGCAGCGATGGCGCGTGCGATGCCGATGCGCTGTCTTTGCCCGCCGCTGAATTCATGCGGATAGCGGTCGGCGTGATTCGGATTGAGACCGACGAGCTGGAGCAAAGCCAGTACCCGCTCGCGCATCTCTCTCGGATTCGCAACCTTCTCTCCTACCGAGAGTGCTTCCGCCAAAATGGTGGAGATTGTCAGACGCGGATTCAGGGAGGCGTACGGGTCCTGGAAAATGATTTGCATCTGGTTGCGCATCCCCCGCAGCTTCGCTGGCGGCATGGAGATCAATTCTTCTCCTCCGAATCGGACTGAGCCTGCGCTCGGTCGAACCAGCTGCAGAATGCTGCGCCCTGTCGTCGATTTGCCGCAGCCGCTCTCTCCGACGATTCCCAAAGTCTCGCCTTGCCGCAGTTGAAATGAAACGCCGTCCACCGCTCTGATCTCACCTGTCTTTTGTCCGAACAACCCTTTTTTCAAAGGGAAATAGGTTTTGAGGTCTTCCACGACCAGCAGCGCGTCGTTCATATCGCCACCTCCTGATCCGCATACACCCAGCAGCGAACGGAATGCTTGCCTGTGTGAATCATCGGCGGCTTTTCCCGGGCGCATCTTTCCATGGCATGGGTGCAGCGGGAGCGAAACGGACAGCCATCCTGCACCTCTCCCAAAATCGGCACATTTCCTTCTATCGGCTTCAAGCGCTTGTTCTCCCTGTCCAGACTCGGGATCGATTGCAGCAGACCGACCGTATAGGGATGTCTGGGAGAGGCAAACAAGGTCTGCACGTCTGCTTCTTCGACGATTTCTCCGTAGTACATCACCATGACCCGGTCCGCCATCTCTGCTACGACGCCCAGATCATGCGTGATCAAGAGGATCGCTGTATTTGCCTTGCGTTTCAAGTCATTCATCAGGTCGAGGATTTGCGCCTGAATGGTGACATCGAGAGCGGTAGTCGGCTCATCCGCAATCAGGAGATCCGGCTGGCAGGCCATCGCCATGGCGATCATGACGCGCTGCTTCATTCCCCCGGAAAGCTGATGGGGGAAGTCATGGACGATTTTCTCCGCGCGGGGAATCCCCACTTTTCGCAGCATCTCGATGGTCTGGGCCCGTCTTTCCTGCTTGCTTGCACTCGTATGCAGACGAAATACCTCGTCGATTTGCCGACCGATGGAATGGACGGGATTGAGCGAGGTCATCGGCTCCTGAAAAATCATCGAGATGTCAAAGCCGCGAATCGCCCGCATTTCGCGCTCCCGTAGCTGGTTCAACACCTTGTCTTTGAAACGGATGCTGCCTTCGACGACTCCCAGCTTTTTTGCAATCAATCCCATGATCGACAGGGAAGTAAGGCTTTTGCCGCAGCCTGACTCCCCGACCAATGCCACGGTTTCTCCCGATTGAATCTGAAAACTGACTTGATTGACTGCCGTAAACATGCCTCGCTCGGTCTTCAGCTTTACAGAGAGCCGGTCGATATCCAACACGGTCTTTTTTTCGTTCATCGTACAGCCCCCTATCCTTACGATTGCTTTACTCCTGGACGAAATGCTTATAGGCTGTCTGGGCCAGACGGGCAATTACACGCTCTCCCTCTTTGACGGAAGGATTCCCGGAGGAAAGCGCTGCGATGGCAAACGCCCCTTTGTCATCGGGAAGATAGACAATGCCGACATCATTCACCACATGACCGACCGTACCGGATTTGCAGGCGATAATGGTTTGATCCGGCAACAGATACGGGATGCGATTGCGCAATTGCTGCCGCTGCATGATATCGAGCACGCCATCGGACGCTTGCTCAGACGCCAATTTCCCTGTGCCGATCAGCTCCAGCAGCCTGCCCATGTCTGCCGGTGTCGCCACATTGTTTTCAGGTGACGCTTGGAAAATGGAGCTGTCGGGATCAAAACCTGATGTTTGAAAAGATTCCGTCAGCTTCCGGAAGCCTTCAGCCCCTTTTTTCTCCCCGGCCATCCCCGCTCCGATGCTTAGCAGCTCCCAGCAATCGTGCTTGATGGAGATTTGCGTCAAGCCCAAATCTCGCATGTATGCCTCCACTCGCTCCTTCCCGATGATCTCCAGCACTTTGTCCGTAGCCAGGTTGTCGCTGACGATGATCATCAGTGTCGCAAGATCCTTCACAGCCACCTCTGCCCCCGGAAGAAATTCCTTCAATACCCCCGAGCCTGGGACCAGATCCGCTTCGGTCAGACGATACCGCTGCTCCAGGCTGACTAAGCCGGCATCCACATCGCGAAAAAGTGTCGCCAGGATCGGCACCTTGAACGTGCTGGCCATCTGAAAATACTCTTCGGCTCGAATCTGTGCCTCTTCACCGGTACTCATATGCTTGACGACCACTCCAAAGGTTCCTGAACTTTCCGACAATACAGCCTCCAGCTTTTGCTGCAAGTTCATATCATGTTCCCCTCTCTGTCCCAACGATTATTTAGGGTCCAACGCATCGCGCAGTCCATCGCCCAAAAGGTTAAAGCCCAATACCACCAGCATGATCGCCAGTCCGGGGAATATGGACATCCACCACGCTTGACCCAGGAATGCTTTGCCGACGTAGACCATGGCTCCCCACTCCGGCGCAGGCGGCTGTGCCCCCAGACCCAGAAAGCTGAGCGCTGCGGCAGCGAGTATGCTGGTGCCGAATTGCAAGGTCATCAAGACGATGATGGGAGACAGGATGTTCGGCAGGATATGCTTCACCAAAATGACTCCGTCGCGGATTCCCAATGCCCGTACGGCTTCAATGTACTCTTTTTCCCGAATGGAGAGGACCTGGGCGCGGACGACCCTCACATAGGATGGGATCACGGCGATGACGATGGCAATCATGGCATTGGTCAAACCCGGTCCCAGCACCGCGATGATGGCAATTGCCAGCAGCAAGGCAGGCAATGCAAGCAAGATATCCATCACCTGCATGATGTAGAGCTCCACTTTGCGGTAGTAGCCGGCAATCACGCCGAGGGTAACTCCGATCAAGGACGCGACGGTTACGGTGACCAATCCTGTCAACAGCGAGATGCGGCCCCCGTACAAAAGTCTGGAAAAGATGTCGCGGCCAAAGTCATCCGTCCCCAGCAAATGTGCAGGTCCTGGACCCATCAGCCGATCCTGGAAATTCATCTCATCAATCGGGTAAGGAGCAATCAGCGGCGCACTAGCACAGCCAATTGAAAAAATCAGCAAGATCACGGCACCGAACATCGCCGTTTTGTTGCGCGCCAGGCGCTTCATCACTTGCACCCAGTAGGATACCGGAGGAGGAGCTACCTGATTATCGGCAACCCGACTCGTAGACGATGTCCTGCTCTCATCTGCGATTTCAAGTTGACTCGCGTTTTCATTCATGTTTTCCCGCTCCTTCCTACTCGTATTTAATCCGCGGATCGAACAGGGTGTACAACAAATCAACCAAGAGATTGGTCAAGGCGAACAGAACGGCTGCGAAGAAGACGATCCCCTGGATGGTCGGCAAATCCCTTTTGCCAATGGCTTCGATCGCCAGGCTGCCCAATCCCTGCAAAGAGAAAACCGTCTCGGTCACGATGGCTCCTGCCAACAAGGAGCCAAACTCCAGTCCGATCAGCGTCAGGACGGGAATGATGGCATTTTGCAAGCCGTGCATCAGAATGACTGACGTCCGCGGCGCGCCTTTGGCTTGTGCGGTCCGCATGTATTCCTGCTTGATCACATCCAGCATGCTTGATCGCGTCATCCTGGCAATCATCCCTGCCCCGCCCAATGCAAGCGTGATCGACGGGAGAACCAGGGAATAGAAGCCGTCGTAGCCGGATATCGGGAAAATCGAAAGCTGATACGCAAAAATCCAGATCAGAAACAAAGCGATCCAGAAGCCTGGCGCCGAAATTCCCAGCAAGGAAAAGAAGACGACGAGGCGGTCCACCCACGTATTCTGCTTCACCGCAGCAATCATGCCGACCGCTATGCCGATCACTGTCGCAAGGATGATGCTGTACAAAGCAAGCTGAAGTGTAATCGGGAAGCGATCCTCAATCTCCTGCCAGACCGTTATCCCTGTGATGTAGGACGTCCCCAGATCGCCTTGCAGCAGCTTGCCGACAAAACTGAAATAGCGCATGATCCAGGGCTGGTCCAGACCGAGCTGGGCGTTCATCGCAGCGATGGCCTCTTCCGTGGGGTAGTCCCCGAGCAGGTATTGCACGGGGTCCCCAGGAATCAGGTGTACCAACAGAAAGATGAGAATGGTGACGCCCAGCAGCGTTCCCAAGAGCGACAGCAGTCTTCGGAATAAATATCGATGCAAACGCTCCATCTCCCTTTTTATTTGGTGATCTTGATGTCTCCAAACAAGATATCGCCTGTGAATGGATTCAATTTGTACCCTTCGATATTACGCGTTGCGGTTACCGTTTCCGAGACATACAGCGGAACCCACGGTGGATTTTTCACCAGGATCTCCATGGCTTCCTCATAGACCTTCATTCGCTCCTCCTCATTCAGGGTGGTGCGTCCTTTGGTCAGAAGCTCATCTACCTTCGGATCGGAATAATGGACACGCTTGGAATTGTTCGTCTCCATCAGCAAATAGAGAATGTCGGGATCATTCAATCCAAAGTAGAGCAGGAAAAGCTCGTGATTCCCTTTGATCGCCCGATCCTTTACTGTCGCGGCATCCGTGACCGCGATCTTGATGTCGAGGCCGATTGCCTTGAGCTGGTTTTGCAGAATCTGCGCGACGCGTTGCAAGACCGGATCATCCATTAAAAGAAGTTCCAGGGAGAACGGCTTGCCGTCCTTTTCCACAATGCCGTCCCCGTCGCTGTCTGTATAGCCTGCCTCTGCCAGGAGCTGCTTTGCTTTCTCTACATTGTAGCCGTACATGTCTTTGGCCATGTTCTCGATTCTTTCACTATGTCCCGGAATGGTAGGCGGCAGCGGTCCGTAGATCGGCTGGGCAAAACCGGACAATGCGTACTGGACGATCGGCTCCCGGTCGACGGCCATGGCAATCGCTTGTTTGACGCGGACATCCTTGAAAACGTCCTTCTGGTTGTTAAAGCCCAGATATTTCATGCCCTGCTCCATGCTGGTTTCGATTTTGACGCCGGGTATGGCTTGCAATTCCTGGACATACGTGGTGGGGACTTCTTGCAAAATATGGATGGTGCCTTTCTTGAATTCGAGGATGCGAGTGTCATCGTCTTTCAGGAAGCGGAACATGATTTTGTCCACATAAGGCGCTCCCGGATTGTCCGCATACACCTGGCCCCATTTATAATCCGGGTTCTTCTCATAGGTAAGGGACGCGCCTCGCTTGGTTTCCGCGTTCATGAACGGGCCTGTGGCAGAGGGAGCTTCCCCGAATTGATCGCCCTTTTCCTTCAGGCGTTCGGGGTCCAATGGCGTGATGAAAGTCCCGAGTAGCATGTTTGCAAACGGGGCGAACGGTTCCTTGAAGGAAATCTTCACTGTATGCTGGTCGACTGCTTCGACTTTTTCGATGGGGCCTGCCAAATCTTTCACTGGTGAGATTTCGGCGAAGCGTTCGATGGATAGCTTGGCCGCTTCTGCTGTCAATGGAGCACCTGAGTGAAACTTCACATCCTGACGCAACTTCAAGGTCCATACTTTCCCGTCATCGGATACTTCCCAGGATTCTGCCAGATGAGGGACCAGGTTTCCCTGCATGTCGCGGCTAAGGAAGGAGTCATAGGATTGATTGTTGGTATTGTCCAGCCAGGTGGATTTTTGGGAGTCCAGTGTATCCGGCTCCACCGGCGCAGCTACGACGAGCGTCCCTCCCTCTGTCGCTGTGGCCGGCTGCTCCGGTGTCGAAGTATTGTTCTGGCTGACACTCGTGTTGGAGGAACAGGCTGCCAACAACAACGCCACGCCAATTCCGATCGATGCCAAACTTCTCCATTTCATCATGCCATATGCCCCCTTACCCTGAATGATCTTTACTCTTTTTGTTGAACAAACGGATAAAATTGCTCGCTCGTCTGATCGTACCGCTTGATTCGTTTCTGCACTTGTTCCCGATCCATCTGCGCCACACCGCTCACTACGGCATTCAGCAGCGTGAAAATCGCGGACATCCCTTTTAATGTAGCCGGGGAAGGAGTGGAGACCTTCAGCAAAACATCTGCGACAGGGCCGATTGGTGACAAATCATGGTCGGTAACGCCCAAGACGGTGGCTCCTTTTTCTTTGGCAGCCTTGGCAAAAAACAATGTGTCCTGTAAATAGCGCGGAAAATAGAGAACGATCACCAGCCACCCCTCATCCGCTTCCGAGATCAGGTAATTGGCATCATCCATCTGTCCCCTGTAGAGATGGGTATCGCCCTTGACGATATTTAGGGCATAGGACAGCCAATAGGCAGGAGCGTAGCTGGTGCGTCCTCCGAGAACGACGATTTTTCGCGCTGCAAGAATCGCCTGGATCGCCTGGTCAAAGACACGCCGATCCAGGTCGGCCAAGGTTTTGCGGATAAAGGCTAGATCTTGCTCCATCGTAAAGGAAATCACATCATCGCTATCCTGGAATTCATAAGCCGAGTCGTGAAAGGTCTGCACCACATTTTCGCGTATCACGGGGAACAACAAAGACTTGCGGATCTCGTTTTGCAGTTCACTGTACCCCGAATACCCCAGCGAGTAGCAGAGACGGATAACGGTTGTTTCACTGGTCCCGGTCAAGGACCCGATAACTTTTGCCGGATGAAGAGCAATCTGATTCGGTTCATCGAGTAGGTATTTTGCGACTGTTTTTTGCTGGTTGGTCAATTGTTCGTATGATTTGCGAATTCTGTCTTGCATGCTCTCCATTACATCACCTGTTTTCTAAAATGTTGGCTCGTCCGTCTAAGGCAGCGAGACGCTATCAAGCGGATAGACGGGCCTGTTCAAGCGTCTGTAGTCAAAGGACGCAAACTGCAAAGTAGTCAGCCCTGGCGAATCTACGGTGACGATCTTCGCAGCGATCGGCTCGAAGCTGGCGCGGAAGTGTTGGCTGGATTTCAGGGAGACGATCTTGTACTTTGTAACATCAATGCCATGCAGGAGGAAGACTTGTTCATCCAGCACCTGCGTTTTGACCGAGCAGACGAGGATATCCACGCCATTGGCTTGCAGACGAGCCGATTTGCCGAGATGGACAGGAGATCCTTTGCCCATCGGCGAGGAGGTGATAAACGAACCGTCTGTCAGTGTTTTGACATACGCGGTCAGCTCGATCGGGGCACCGTGAAGCTGATCGGTCTTGCCTCCCAGTCTGACCTGGATAGTGGAACCCACCCCTTTCTCGTGAGCCAATGCTGCTACTTCCGGATCGTAGATAAAGCCGAAGCAGGCGTCCTCAAGACCGGCCTCCAGCATGGCTCGGAGCAGATAGGTTCCGTCTCCCGGCGTTCCACCCCCTGGATTGTCAGAGGTTTCATTGATGACGACTGGATATGCCGTCGCAGCCTTTGCCAGTTCCAGCCCCTCCTGGGGTGAGAGAATGTTCAAGGAAAACTCCTCGCGCTTTTCCCAGATAACCCGCGCCACATCTTCAGCGGCCTGCTGCGCCAGCTTTTCATCGTTGTTCGTAACGGCCACCACCGTAACACCCAGTTCTGGAATATCGGTGTAAGGGAAGCCGTGGAAAAACGCGCAATCCACGACGCCTGGCTTCTGCTCCCATTGGTAGCAGACCTCGTTGATGTCTTTTGCCGGAGAAATATTTGTGGTAGAGGTCGGCACGATCAGCGGCAATTTCGCTCGATACATCCGAGGTACCAGCGTTCCCTTCACCATTTTTTCTGCAAGCTCCACTGCTTCCTTCCCCCGCTCGTAGCAGTCCGTATGCGGATAGAGATGAACCCCTAGCAGGATGTCGGCCTCGGCAATCATCTGATCCGTGATATTGCCGTGCAGATCCAGTGTCACGATGAGCGGAATTTCGTAGCCTACCTGTTGGCGGACAGCCTTCAGCAGGGCTCCTTCCAGATCGTCGATCCCATCTGCCACCCCAGCTCCGTGCAGCGACAGGCAGATGGCATCCGCACTCCCTGCTGCTGCGATTCCAGACAAGAGCTCATCACGCAAAGCCTCGTAGGTTTCCCTGGTGATGGTTCCCGCGGGATAGGCACTAGCGGCGAACGCCCCGACTACCTCGATGCCCCGCTCTTCCGCTGCATCGACCATTCCCCCCAGAAAATCCCTCACCCCTCTGTGAGCGCTGACAATCTCTTCTCCTCTGGCCCACTCCCACAGCTCAAACATATCCCGCGTTGTTGGGACGTTTGAGAACGTGTTCGTCTCGTGCATGACTTCCGCAATGACAATTTTCATGCTCGCTCACCCTCCGATTTCTCAAAATCGAATCATTCTGAAGTTTAGACTTTATCATTTGAAAATTTTTGAAGTTATAACTCTAGTTGGATTATATGCCCAATTTCGCCGTTTATCAATAGTAGTTTTCTGAAAAATTCAAAAAATAAAAAAACCTATCTTCCCCAAGACTTAGTCCTCGGGTCGATAGGCTGTTCTTTTACAAAGCTGCCAATGCTTGCAGAATCCGGTCTTCCTGCGCTTTCAAATAATCCGTTTCCCCCGGGTAGCGGTTCGCCATGATCGAAAAGATGATTCTTTCTCCGTCCGGCAAATCGGCATATCCCGATAGACTGCTGACGGACGTAAGCGTGCCTGTCTTGGCAAACACCCGGCGATAGAGCGGGCTGTCCTTCAATCTGTTTTCCAGCGTCCCATCCACTCCGGCGCAAGGAAACGAGTGAACCAGATCTTCGTATTCCGGTCTGGAGGCGATCGCTTGCAGCAAGGTGAAAAGCTGGCGTGGACTCACCAGGTTGTAGGGACTGAGCCCGGAGCCATCCCGCCATTGGTACATCCCGGCAATGCCCAGCTCTTGCAACACTTCACGGACGACCTCGACTCCGGCTTCGGCACTGCCTTCGCCTTTGCAGACGGCACCCAACGTCTTCAGCAGCATCTCTGCGTAGTGGTTGTCGCTCGTCTTGTTCAGATGCTTGGCGATTTCCCGCAGAGGAGCCGAGTACAGCTCGGCGATAAGGGTACGATTCACGGGTACGGCACCATTTTGCACCTTGGATTGCGGGGAAAGGACAACCCCAGCCCCCTCCAGGCTTTCCCGCAGCAAGGTTCCCAGGTAGAGGGCCGGTTCGTCGACTGTTACCAGCTTCTCCCCTTCCTCGCCTACAGGAAGGTTCCCTGTCACGCGGATCACGTTGCTGCCGCGCAGCCTGATAATCTCCAGCGTGTTTTCCTCGCCTGCCGCGACTGTTTTGGCTTCCGACAACACATGTACATATCGGGTATTCGGCAAAAGCGAGAGCTGCACCGGCTCGCCGCTTCTCCCACCCGGCTTGTACACCAGTTGAACTGTCCCGCGATTGATCGACAGCGCGCTGGTCTGTGCGCTGTAATACTCCGACTCATAGTCCCAGGCCCAGCCATTCCCAAGCCGCTGCTCATCAAAAAACGAAGCGTCCACGTACAGATTGCCATCGATCTGACGGATGTTTTTCTCCCTAATCGCGTCTACGAGATTGCGCAGCGACACGCCGGCCACTGCCTGAAACAATTCATCCGTGTACAGGGAAGGGTCGCCGTATCCTTTCACATACAAATCCCCTCGCAGGATGCCGTCACGCAGCTCACCTGTATACGCCACTTCCGTCTTGAAGCGGTAATCTCCGCCCAACCGCACGAGAGCGGTGGCCACGGTCACGATCTTCGTATTGGAAGCAGGTGTAAACAGCTTGTCGGCGTCATGGGAAAACCACGGCTGCTGGTCGGATGCTAGATTCATCGGCTGGACCAGGACACCGATGGATGCGCCCGTCTGCTCCACTTCACGCACAATTTCTCGCAATCGTTTCTGCAAGAGATTTTCTTCGGCACGAGCTTCGATCATATCCACACCCCGTTTTTGCTAGATTTGCGATGATTGTTCATACAGATGGCAGCTTACAAAATGCCCCTTTTCCACCTCAATCTGACGCGGCTTTTCCTGTTCACAGACACTCATGCGCATCGGGCAGCGCGGATGGAACGCACAGCCTTTGGGCGGCGAAATGGGATTGGGCACGTCGCCTTGCAAAATGATTCTTTCCTTTTTTACATCGGGATCAAGCGACGGGATGGCAGAGATCAGCGCCTGGGTATACGGGTGCAACGGATTCTCGAACAGCTGCCGCTTGTCAGCGAGCTCGACCATTTTCCCCAGGTACATGACGCCGATGCGATCGCTCACATATTTGACGACGCTCAAATCATGGGCGATAAAAATATACGTCAGCCCCAATGTTTTTTTCAATTGCTGAAACACATTTAAAATTTGCGCCTGTACGGATACGTCCAGTGCTGAGACTGGTTCATCGGCGATAATCAGCGCCGGATTGACAGCAATCGCTCTGGCGATCCCGATCCGCTGACGCTGCCCGCCGCTGAATTCATGCGGGTAGCGGCCGGCGTGCTTGGGACTCAGCCCTACGTTTACGAGCAGTTCGGCAACCAGCTCTTTTCTCTCTTTTGCGTTTTTCCCGATATGATGCGTCGACAACGCCTCAGCCAGAATCGATTCTACAGTCAATTGCGGGTTTAGGGAAGCATACGGGTCCTGAAACACAATCTGCATGTCACTGCGCAATTTTCGCAGTTCCTGCCTGGACAGATTCGTCACTTCCCTGCCTTTGAATCTGATAGAGCCGGCAGTCGGTTCGATCAGTCTGAGGATGCTTCTGCCCATCGTCGATTTGCCGCATCCGCTTTCGCCGACAATCCCCAATGTTTCGCCTTTTTGAACCGAAAAGGAGATGTTATCCACCGCTTTGACAAAGGTGCTGCTCTTCTTGAACAACCCGTTGTTGACGGGGAAGTACACTTGCAGATCATTTACGTCCAGCAACGCATCTGTCATGCGATCACCTCTTGTTTCTCATACATCCAGCATCTCACCCGTTGTTCGCCTCGTTCCATCAGCGGCGGATTTTCCAAACGGCATTTTTCAAATGCCTGCGGACATCTGGCATAGAACGGACAGCCTGTCTGAATTACGCCGAGATTGGGCACGCTGCCGACGATTGGCTCCAATGGCTTGTCGCTGTCGTCGTCCATATTCGGAACCGAGTTGAGCAGGCCGATTGTATAGGGATGTTTGGGGTTTTTCAACAGCTCGCGGACACTGCCCTGTTCTACGATCTGGCCGTAGTACATGACCATGACGCGATCCGCCATCTCCGCGACGACTCCCAGATCGTGTGTAATCAGCAGAATCGCCGTCTTGTAGTCCTTTTTCAAATTGTTCATCAAATCCAAAATTTGCGCCTGGATGGTCACATCGAGCGCAGTCGTCGGCTCATCGGCGATCAGCAGCTTGGGCGTACACGCCATCGCCATCGCAATCATCACCCGCTGCCTCATCCCGCCCGACAATTGATGGGGGTACTCATCCATAATTTTTTCCGCGCGTGGAATACCGACTTTTTTCAGCATTTCCACGGTTTTTTCCCTGATCTCCTGCTTGGAGAGGGTCGAGTGCAGCGTGAGCACTTCCCCGATCTGCTCGCCGATCTTGTGCACCGGGTTCAAGGAAGTCATCGGTTCCTGAAAAATCATGGACATTGTATTTCCGCGAACGGCGCGCATTTCCCGTTCTGTCAGCTGGTTTAGATCCTGGTCCTGGAAGAGGATTTTTCCTTCGATGATTCCCGTATTTTTCGGAATCAGCCTCATCAGCGACAAAGACGTCACACTTTTTCCACAGCCTGACTCGCCAACCAGTGCAAGTGTTTCCCCTTCCCGGATGCTCAGATTCACATCTTTTACGGCCGGGATTGTTCGACCGTTTTCTGCTTTGAAGAGTATGTTCAGATTCTCTACCGTCAACAGATCATTTCCGCTTGTCTCCGCCATCGTACCGCTCCCTTCTTCATTTTGCAGCTATCCCGTCTGTTCGTTCCTCTATTTGATTCTGGAATCGAGAGCGTCACGCAAGCCATCTCCGAGCAGGTTGAAACCAAGCACGACCAGCATGATCGCCAATCCCGGGAACAGTGTCATCCACCACGCCTGGGTAAGGAACGATTTTCCGACAAAGACCAGTGCTCCCCATTCCGGATTGGGCGGCTGGGCCCCCAGTCCGAGGAAGCTCAAAGCTGCTGCCGACAAGATGCTGGAACCGAACTGCACAGTAGCCAAAACAATAATCGGAGAAGCCACGTTGGGCAGGATGTGTTTGAAAATGATCTTGCCGTCACTGACACCTAACGCCCTGGCAGATTCTACGTACTCCTTCTCCCTGACAGCCAGCACCGATCCCCTGACGACACGGACGAATGACGGGATGACGGAAATCGCGACGGCGATCATCGCATTCGTCAGCCCTACCCCAAGTACCGCTACGATGGCAATCGCCATCAGCAACGAAGGAAATGCCAGGAGAATATCCATCACCTGCATAATGTAAATGTCCAGCTTCCGGTAGTAGCCGGCTATGACGCCAAGCAGCACGCCGACGCTTCCGGCGATTGCGACCGCCACCAGGCCCATCAGCAAAGAGACGCGGCCTCCGTACAGAATTCGCGTGAATATGTCCCTGCCAAACTCATCCGTTCCGAGCCAGTGACTGGCACTTGGCGGCAGCAGGGCTTCCTCATACCTCATCTCGTTTACCGGATATTGTGCCAGAACCGGCGCCAAAACAGAGATGGTGACAAAAAAAAGCAATATGCCCCCGCCAAAGATGGCACCTTTGTTTTTTCTTAATTTTTTCCAGGCTATGGCAATTGTCGATACCGCTGCCGTTTCCACCTCCTCCGGCACGACGGTTCGTACATTGCTTTCCACTTTTGCATCCATCCGGTTGAACTCCCCTCTTGAGATGTGTGCTCCAACATTCGCCTGCCCAGCGGCAATCCAGCTAGCGCCACGCCTTTTGATGCAGGCAAAAGCCTTGGTACCCCAAAGGGCTCAAGCCTCCCTATGTTTCCATTTGGTCGTACAAGAGAGCGACAAGCTATCCGGCAGATGCGAATAGCTTGCCATTTCCCTTGTCTTCCTTTACTCGTAACGTATCCGCGGGTCGAGTTTTGTGTAGAGCATGTCTACGATCAAATTGACCACGATAAACAGGAATGCCATAAAGAGAATCAATCCTTGCACAGTCGGCATGTCCCGCGTCGCGATCGCGGAGACGATCAGGCTTCCCAGACCCGGCAGGGCAAAAACGGTTTCCGTCACGACCGCTCCCGCCATGAGAGCGCCGAACTGCAAGCCAATCAACGTCGTGACCGGAATCATTGCGTTTTGCAGGCTGTGGCGGAAGATCAGACGCAGCAGGTTTGCCCCTTTTGCCTGGGCGGTACGAATGTAGTCCTGCTTGATTACTTCCAGCATGCTGGAACGCGTCATCCTTGCGATATTTCCTGCCGTCCCCAACCCCAATGTCAGGGAGGGCAGGATCAGCGAATAAAATCCGCTGTAACCCGAGATCGGAAACCAGCCGAGATGATAGGCAAACAGCAGCATGAGAAACAAGGCGATCCAGAAGCTGGGGGCCGAAATCCCGATCAGGGAAATCGCCATCACGAGCTGATCAAAAATCGTATTTTGTTTCATCGCTGCAATCACGCCGATCAGGATTCCAAAAATCGAGCCAAAGACAATACTGTACAAAGCGAGCTGAAAGGTAATCGGAAAGCGGTTCAGAATCTCTTCGATCACGGTATACCCCGTCACGTACGAGGTTCCCAGATCGCCCTGGAACACGCCTTTCATATACGTGAGATATTGGACCGGCAATGGCTTGTCCAGGCCAAGTTTGCTCTCCAGTTGTTGAATCGACTCTTCCGTCGCGAAGTCACCGAGAATATAGCGGACCGGATCACCGGGGATGAGATGGAGCATCAGAAATACCAGTACGGATACACCGATCAAGGTGATGCCCATCGTAAACAATCGCTTGAGCAGGTAAGACGGCAACCGAAGCCCCCCCATTTACTTTGCTTTCTTTTTTGTGATTATTCTGTCACCTTTACATTGTCCCAAATAATTCTGTTGCTGATCGGATGTTTCTGGAAGTTCTCCAGACCGCGTACAGCCGTGATGCTCTCCCGGACGAAAAGAGGGACCCATGGCGATTGTTCGAGCAGGTACTCCTGCGCCTGGTCATACAGTTGCTGACGTGCTGCAGGGTCCATCTCCACCCGTGCTTTTCTCAGAATTTCGTCCAGCTCATCGACCTCGTAATGCAGACGGGTCGATCTGCCTTTTCCGAAGAGCAGGAAATACATGACATCCGCGTCGAACCAGCCGTAGCTCCACAGAATCATCTGATGCGATCCTTGCGGTGTTTGCTCAATGATGGCTGCGGATTCCTTCACCGTCAATTTCACGTCAATGCCGATTTCATGCAATTGATGCTGCAAAATTTGTGCGACGCGCTGCATCACCGGTTCGTTTTGCACCCACATCTCCACCGAAAACGGTTTTCCATCCTTCATGACAATTCCATCGCTGTTTGTCTGATTCCAGCCTGCTTCTGCCAAAAGCTGTTTTGCCTTTTCCTTGTCTTGCGCGAATTTTTGGCGGGCCTTTTCCTCAATCGCCGGGTTGTGTCCGTTGACGACTGCCGGAAGTGGACCAAATACAGGCTGCCCTGCTCCCCGCAGTGCATTTTGAATCAGCGGATCGCGATCTACGGCCAGCGCGATTGCCTCGCGTACCCTTACGTCCTGGAAGATCGGCAGCTTGTTGTTCCAGCCGAGGTAGTACATGACGTAATCAGATACCCGTTCCAGTTCTACACCTGGTTCTTTTTCCAGTTCTTCTACGTATTGAAAGGGGACATCCAGCAGGACGTTGACGCTTCCCCGCTTGAATTCCAGGATTCGCGTCTCGTCATCCGGGATGAAGCGGTAGGTTACCTGGCTAAAGCCGGGTTCTCCGCCTCCCCACTCATACTTCTCAAAAGGCTTGTACACAACGGAATCCCCGCGTTTGACCTCGACCAGCTCCAAAGGACCTGCGGCAACCGGCATTCTGTCAGAGCCGCCCTCCATCGCAGCTACATCCAGAGGCGCCAGATAGGCGGATGTGGCATTGCTGAAAAACGGCGCGTACGGTTCTTCCCATGTCAATTTAAACGAATATTCGCCGAGAACTTCGATGTTTGTAATCGTTCCGGCATTCGATGCGAACGGAGAGTTTTCCAGGAAACGCTCAAACGATTTTTTCACTGCTTCTGCGTTGATCGGATTCCCGGAATGGAAGACTGCTCCCTCTTTCAGGTGAAAGGTGACTTCCTTCCCTCCATCTCCAACTTCATACTCTTTTACCAGGTTCGGAACGATTTTGCCATCCAGATCCCGTTTGAACAATGTTGCGTACAGATGCTCTGTTGTTTCCCCAATGGACGAGGTTTTGTGGACATCGAGAGAGTCTGGTTCCGAAACAACCGCTACGACAATTTCCCCTTTTGCTCCACCTGTCGTTTCTGATGGATTTGGCGTTGTGTTGCTCTGTTGCCCTGCCGGTGAACATGCAGCGAGTGCGAGAGCACACACGAGACTCGAAACTAGCAATTGTTTAAACGGCTTTTTCATCATACACTGACCCCCTTGTATATAAGCGATTCCCACCACTGCCTGTCTATCTCTATTTTTATGTCTGACAATTACGAAAATTCTATCATCATGTAAGTTGTTCATTCAATACGAATCTATAATAAAATGTATAAAAATTGATAATAAGGAACCATTGCAAACAAAGAACAGAGACTGTTTATATAACACTTTATTTTCCATATTATGAAACAGAAAAAAACCACCGGGCACCAATCTGTTCGGTACATGTGGTTTCTCGATGAAACTGGCTGGAAACAGGAGAGCAAAGAAGCATTCGTATTTCCCGCGTCAACTCCCCTTTCCCCAACTTTGCCAAAAGATAAGTTTTTCGATCCAATGGTTTTATACGCGCTTCTCCGGATGGCGAAGGTGTTAGAAACGGACAGCCGCGGAAACGATTTCACTGCTCTGAAATAATTCTTACTTGACAACTATGTTTAATCGGTATTAAATGATAGCAAACAAATCATTGATGAAGATGGGAGAGCGAAATGGCGAAGAAACGCATCGACCACGTTGGCTTGATCGTAAAAGATTTTGAAAAGGCGATCGAATTTTATCAAACGGTTGTCGGCTTTGAACTGAAGGGCAGAATCACGCACACCAACGGAATCTTTCAGCTTGCCTTCCTCGGCTTTGGCAATTCCGACGAGACGGAACTGGAGATCATTCACGGATACAACGACAATCTGCCGACAGAGGGCAAGGTTCATCACTTTGCTGTGCATGTGGAGAATCTGGAAGAGGAATACGAGCGCGTCAAAAATGTGGGAGCGAAGTTTATCGACGAAGAAATCGTCACCCTGCCGAATGGCTACCGCTATTTTTTTATAAATGGTCCAGAAGGCGAATGGATCGAGTTCTTCCAGCGCTAATTGTGCAATCACCGATTACGATACATGCTTTACCACGTTCAGGTTGCCGGCTCAAAACGGCAACCTGTTTTCGTTTTTCTGCTTGCGCCGCCCGTCATGCCGAACTCACGGTGATCCTGCCGCGTTATCCGCTGCACATGGCGCTCTTGCATCATCCGCATCATCTTTCCAAACATTCGTCGACACAGCGGATGGCCTGCTCCAGCCGCTCCTGGTAGTTCCCCGCAATGCATGTGTAGCGGACGCCAAACTCATCCAGCAATTGCTTGAGCAAGGCGTTGTTGTTCTCCCGAATCTGCTGGTCGCCGAACGAACGGGTACCATCGTCGACCCATTTTACATCCGGTTCGAGAAAAAGCCACAGGTCGTATTGCTGCAAGCGCGCTACCTCGTCGAGGACCGGCTGGCGCTGATTCAGGTACAGCATGGAGAAATACTGGGTCACGATTGCTTCGGTATCGATAAACAGCACCTTGTTTGCTTTTTCCAATTGCACGTTTTCCTGGTGCTTGTGCGCATACGCAATTTCCGGGTAATCCTGCGGCAGTGTAATCGTCTCGCAGTCCCCCAGCCTTTCGTAATACGTGCGGCCCCATTCCTCCACGTACGTCGTGTTGTAGAGAGTGGCCAGATTGCGGACGAGCGTCGACTTCCCGCAGCTTTCCGTACCGACGACGACCACTTTTTTGGCAAAATAGGGTTTTACGACATCCGGCAGCATATGCCAGTGCTTCATTACCCCTTCGTCTCGCAGCTTGGTGCCAGAGATCGGATAGGCGGACCGCTCGGCGTCGATTACGACATGGCGGGCGTCGGGATACAGCTTGCGGAAAATGTCCGTATAGGCATGCTCCGAGCTGAACACCGTATCAATCGGCTTTCCGATCGCAGCGCGAATTCCTTCTGCGCCTCTCTCCCAGTCGGAAAATTGCCCCGTCTGCTGCTCGTAAACGGCGTGGACATGGACATGCGGCATGTCTTTCGTCAACTGCGTCCACCAGCGCAGCCGGATGCGAAACGGCACGTGCGCTACTTTGCTGCCCGCACACAATGCTTGTTCTGCTGCTCCGTCATGCGAAACGATGACGTGCAGTTCCTCTACCATGGTCGATGCGCGGATCATCGCGTATACATGACCCATATGGGGGCACGGGAGGAATTTCCCCCCGTACATCCCTACCTTTCCGCTGATCATTGCTGCAATACCCCCTGTGCTTTCTCCATTTTGAGCCAATTTACATAGCCATAGATAGAGTTGACGAGGAAGGCGGTCCACATCACGACCATGTTCAAATCATTGCCGCCTTGCGAAACGAGCGTGACTACCCACAGCAAGATCGACAGGACATTGACTGCAATCCACAGCACCCATTGCTCGGCATACCGTTTGAGCATGAGGATTTGTGCGAGAATCGAGAGTACGACGGCTGCCGAATCGAGGCGCACCTGCTGGCCGCCGATGTAGTGCAAAAGCTCTGCGTACAAGATGCTGCCTGCAATGGCAATTCCGGCAAGGTAGAGCCAGCCTTTTTTGCTCAGCCGCTTAACTGCCACGTCCTCGCCGATGCTGCTGACGGATGCGCGGTTTTTCGACCACATGTACAAGCCGATGAACTGGACAGGCAGGTAAAACAGACCGTTTAGCATCGCTTCCCCGTACAACCCGTAGCCAAACGCAATATACGCATAGGTAGACGTCTGGATGATGCCAAAGTAGTAGTTGGAGATTTTCCCTTTGGCTACGAGCACTACGCACATCATGCCTGTTAATGAAGAAATCAGCCCAAGCAAGGAATCCTCGAAGGCAAAGAACAAGTAAATGTTGACGACGGTAAACAGGCAAAGCCACACTTTTTCAAATAATGTCCAATCGCGGAACATGGTGAATCCTCCCCTTATTCTATTTTTACCGAATCATCGCAGCAAAGGCGCCTGGCGCTCTGCTGACGCTGCAATCATGCCTGGTTCCCAAGGGCGGTCGGACTGTCCCTACTGATCCGGTTCCCAGTTGGGATTGTATTTGTACAATTTCGACGGCCTATGCCCTGCATTGCGGCGGATGTGGTTCGTCTCCTGTACCTTGTCGGCGATCTTCCGGCGAAATGCCGCGGCCAATAGTTCTTTCCCGAGGATGACCTCAAAGACTTGCTGCAAGTCAGACAAGGTGAACAGCTCAGGAAGCAGGTGGAAGGCGATGTCGGTGTAATCGACCTTGTTGCGCAGCCTCTCCAGCGCATACACAATCATTTTGGCGTGATCGAAAGCGAGGTTGTGCGATTCCACGATCTCCTGGGATACGCTGGAAATCCCTTGCTCCACCGTTTTGCTCACTTTCACCGTAGCCGAGGCGAAATCCGTCTCGTTGCCCAGTCGCAGCTCCACCCACTTCTCGACAATAAAGCCCTTTTCTGTTGCTGTCGTTTTTTTCTGCGTCCACTTGTCCTCCACCCGAAACCACTGTGCGTCTTCGGCATCCTCCCCAGGCTGCACCTGGTACAGCTCGCTGTTGATCAAAGCCATGTACGAGCAACTGATCACTCTCGTGCGCGGGTCGCGCCCCAGATCGCCCCATGTGTACAATTGCTCCAGATACACATTGCTGATGTTCGTTTCCTTTTTCAGCACCCGGATGGCAGCTTCGTCGATGCTCTCGTCAGCGGATACAAACCCTCCCGGCAATGCCCACTTTCCCTGAAAAGGATGCTCGCTGCGCTTCACTAGCAGAATGTTCAGCGCCTTGTCCGCGAGCTTGCGGTAATTTTCCGTCTTTTGCTCCATCACGGTGAAAAGCAGCATGTCGACCGACACGGAAGGACGCAGGTACTTGTTGACATCGTACTCCTTGAGAAACTGCTGTTCGGTCTGTGGTACAGATTTTGTCCGTTTTTCGTTGTTCTCCATGTTATTGCCCCTTTGTTATTATCAATATGTTAATAACAAATCGTTAAAAAGATAATACTGCAATCATTTTTCGCTGTCAATGGAGCAATAGAAAAAAACCAGTGCGCTCCAAAAGGACACGCACTGGTATCGTCTTCGCTACATGACCGCAGGTTGCTGCTGGAATGCGCCGATCATCGTCTGCATTGTATGATCAGCCAATTGAGGTGCCTGGTAATAGCCTTTCATGTTCATGTACTGCCACGTCTCGTAAGCCATTTCCTGACACATGTTCGCGCCATTGACGTGGTACTGCCGGATTTGCGGATCGACACACTCATTCGCCCACAGCATGCTCACTGCGGAACCCGACTTGTGCCAGTTCAGCATGATCGTGCTAATCGTCATGTCAGAGAGGCGTGTCGGGTGCGGATTAGGCTGCGGCATTTGCGGCTGGCGAAGACCTACTGTGGTCGGTTCGGTGCGCTGCATTTGCATTTGCATCGGATGAGCCATTGTTGCCGTGACTTGTACACCTTTTCCAGCCAACAGGTTGATTCCTTGCTGGTACGCGGTGAGCACCATGCGCTGATGCTTCAGAATCATGTTTTTCAAGTGCGGGTCCTGTGCCATCTCTGCTAATAATCCGTGCAGTTCGATCTCTGCATGTTTCGTACGAAGCGCTTCCTGTGTCTCGAGAAATTCATGGGCGGCATATCGTTGCATTCTGGTATCCCTCCTAACGGTTTGGGTCAGTATTGACCCCTACAGTATCGTTTCCGTTCCCAGACGCCGTTATGTAGCGGAGCCTGTACCAGTCCCTCCCGGGTGCGGAGGCGGGTCGATCTGCGAGTTTTCCGGTGCTTTTCTCGTTTGGAACAAATCGGTTGCCCCCGCCATATGCGTTCCTAATATGCTCAGTTCCTCGTTTACTTCTTGCTTCGGACGATTTTCGTCTGCTGCCATCACATTCACTCCTCAGTAAGAATACGTGCTTATTTTGCTCGTTTTGGCCGTCCTGTACTCGGAATGTGTATAAGTTCTCCCGTCTTGTCGCAATTTAATCGTGAACCATCATCTTGACACATGTTAAGGAGACGGAGCTCCTTCACAAATTGAGAAGGGAGTTGTTCATGTGGGTCGTTTTTTGGTAAAAGTCTTACTAAACGGGATCATCCTGGTTCCCTTTTTGTACTGGTTTGCCCAGACCACATTTTGGACCAGCGTATTCGCCGCTCTGGGGCTGACCATCATTGCCTACCTGATTGGAGACCAACTGATTTTGCGCGCTACAAACAATACGGTCGCAACGATTGCTGATGCGATTCTCGCTTTCGTCTATTTGTGGGCGCTGGCTGCATTCTTCGACTGGCCGCTGTCCTGGGGCGAGCTTCTGCTGACAGTGATCGTCCTCGGAGTGGTCGAGCTGTTCTACCACCGCTTTTTGGGAAAGGCCGATCCGAACACCGAGTTGCAAAAGTCGTAACACGCAAACCGGGCTGTCCCGCCGTTGGAAAAACGGTAGGCAGCCCGGTTTCTTGCTTCTTGCTAGAACGGATATTCCCTCGGCTTGGTCTGTACGGAAATCCATTTTACAGTCGTGAATTCATGCAGCGCCCATTCGCCACCGTAGCGGCCCAGCCCGGAGGCCTTCTCACCGCCGAATGCGACGATCGGCTCGTCGTTGACACCCTGGTCATTGACGTGAATCATACCGGTTTCGATTCTCTGCGCCACTTCCACGCCATGCTCGATCGAACCCGCATGCACAGCACCGCTCAGCCCGTACTCGCTGTCATTGGCTACGCGAATCGCCTCTTCCTCATCCTCGACCATGATAACGCCAACGGCTGGCCCGAAAATCTCTTCCTGCGCGATCGGCATATCATTGGTGACATGGGACAAAATGGTCGGCGGGAAGACATTTCCTTCCACTTTTCCTTGCAAGGCGTACTTGGCACCCGCCGCGATGCTTTGCTCCACCAATTTCTGGATGCGCTCCACCTGTCTGTGGTTGATCAGCGGACCTACTACCACATCCTTGTTGCGTGGATCGCCATAAGCCAGTTGTGACGCTTTTTTCACAAACGCGTTGAGAAATTGGTCATAGACCGGACGCTCGACGATGATCCGGTTGAGCGACATGCAAATTTGTCCACTGTTCAAAAACTTCCCGAATGCTGCAGCAGCGGCCGCCCTCTCGATGTCGGCATCCTTGAGCACGATCATCACGTTGTTGCCCCCCAATTCCAGCGCGACCCGCTTCAGATGCCGTCCGCACAACTCGCCGATATGCCGTCCTACGGGAGTCGAGCCGGTAAACGAAATAATTTGCGGGATCGGATGCTCGACGAAGGCATCGCCGATTTCGGCACTTTTGCAAACCGTGACGTTGAACAATCCTTTGGGAATACCCGCATCCTCAAACAGCTTGGCTAAAAACAGACCGCCTGAGATCAAGGTTTGCAGGTCGGGCTTCAGCACTACCCCGTTGCCGGCACCGAGGGCAGGCGCCAATGAGCGCATCGTCAGGTGAAACGGAAAGTTGAACGGGCTGATAATTCCCGCTACCCCGGCTGGCTTGTGGTAAATCCGGTTTTCCTTGCCTGGAATGACCGAAGGCATGATTTTGCCTTGCATGCGGATCGGGAAGGTCGCGGCCTCTTTGAGTATGCCCAATGCCGCATCTGCCTCGATATTCGCCTTGAGATGGGAGGCCCCGTTTTCATGGATGAGAATCTCGATAATTTCCTCCCGCCGTTCGAGCAGCAAGGCGGCAGCTTTCTCCATGATCGCGACGCGTTGGTACGGGTTGATTTGCGCCCATTCCACCTGCGCTTCCTTGGCCGCCTTGTAGGCCTCGTCTATATCCTCGACATTGGCCAGGCGAATTTGCGTCAACGTGCTTTCATCGTAGGGATTATAGTCGGTATGGACAGTTTCGCTGCGTCCTTCCCGCCATGTACCGCCGATATACTGTTTGTTCCAATGTGCAAACTTTGACATGTACGATCCACATCCTCCTTGCCAGATAAAGTCATCTACATTATGATGCTTTCCGCACATTTTATCCGTCGCCCAACAAAACAACCCCTGTCCGTGACGGCGTACACTCGTCTTCGACAGGGGTTGAACATCCTGCTATTCAGTTTCGTTCCTAGTCCTAGTAGCCTGCTCCTCTGTCCACGACGCCTTGGAGAGCCTCGCCCCGTCCGTAGCGGGCGAGATTGTCCAGCAGGTACTGGCCGATTCTCTCCTGTGTACTCGGTCCGGACATATGCGGTGTCACGTAGACGTTGGGCAATTGCCAGAGCGGACTGTCGGCAGGGAGCGGTTCTTGCTGGAAGACATCGAGAATCGCTGCCCGCAGATGTCCAGCCCGCAACACCTCTATCAGTTCGTCCTCGGCAATCAGATGGCCTCTGCCGATATTGACGAGTGTCGCGGAAGGCTTCATAGCCAGCAAGACATCCCGGTTGACGACATGGCGGGTCTGATCGGTCAGCGGCAGGATCAGCACGAGCACATCCAGCTCCCGAACGAACTCAAGCCATTGGTCCGGTCCGAAGTGACGATCGACGAGCTGCGCATCTTTTCCCGAATAGCTCAAGCCGTAGACAGTCATATCGAAAGCGCGTGCCTTTTTGACGATTTCTTTGCCGATCGAGCCGATTCCGGCAATCCCGATTGTTTTCCCGTGCAAAATCTCGGTGACAAACGGCTGCCACTGCTTTTCCTGCTGCGATGCGCGGCTTCTCGCCAGGTCCTGGTAGGTGTACAGCAAATGGGCGAAGACGTATTCGGACATCGGAGGCCCGAATTGGTCGACGATGCGCGAAATGACAACCTGCTCATTGATCGACGGCGAACTGGCCAGATCGTCGACTCCGGCGCCAAGCGACTGAATCCACTTGACGGTTTTTGCCTCCGGACGCTCGAGCAGATGCAAGGGAAACTTCCAGGAGATGATGACCTCTGTCCCGTTCAATTTTTTCTCCGCTTCTTCCGGCGTGGAAGCGGAATCGACCGCAGTGTAGCCTGCCTGTCGAATCATCGCCGCATACTCCTCCGGTTCGCTTGGCGTGTATACGAGAATCTTAGTGCTGTAGCTCATCTCTTGTCCCCCATCCCGAAAAATTGTCGTACAACCATTATAGCTTGAAAATTCACGCATGAGTAGGAAAAAGCCAGCAGCAAGCTCGCTACATATTGTCCGTGCCGGTCATGCCCGGTTTCGTCAGCGACTGTTTTCCTGACTTGCCCTGCTTTGAGGGACGATTTACCAGGTATATGCTGAAGACTATCAGCACGAGTCCGATACACAGCCCGACCGTAACCGCTTCTTTCAGGAAGATCGTTCCGATCAGGACTGCAATCAAGGGTACGAGGAAAGTAAAAGACGCCACCTTGCTCGCTTCGCCTTCATTGACGAGTTTGTAGTAGAGAAGAAAGGCGATCGGCACACCGAGAACGGTACCGTACAGCAAGCCAAGCAAGTACAGTCCGTTCCACTCGATGCTGGCGACGTCTTCCATCCCCAAGCCCAATCCGCTCAAAACCAGCCCGCCAATCACGCACTGCATGGCGATCAGCCAGAGCGAATCGACTTTCGGACTCACCTTTTTCACGTAGATGACCCCCAGTGCCCATGCGATTGCAGTGAGCAAGGCAAGGACCACGCCAAACAGCGAAATGCTGCCGGTAAAGCCATCTGCGCTGATCGCCGCAACGCCCAAAAAGCCGATGACAAGTCCGCCCCCTTTGAGAGCCGTCATTTTTTCGCCCAGCCAAATCCAGGCGAAAACGCCGATCAGTACGGGCTGCAAATACACCAGGACGGAGAAAAGTCCTCCGGGCAAGTAGACGAGCCCAACCGTTTGCATGCCGTAAAACAAAAACGTGTTGAAAAAAGCGGAAATACAATAAATGAGCCAATTTTTTCGCCATTCGATCCGTTTCCAATGCGGCAACAGGAAAAGTGCCATGAGCACACCCCCAAACAAGGTGCGCATGCCCGCAAATAAAATTGGCGGCGTGTACGATAAAGCCACTTTATAAATGGGCCAGCACAAGCCCCAAATCAGGACCAGACTGGCAATAAGCCATGCTGTTTGCTTTGCTTCTCTTCCCACAAAGGGAACCTCCTTAGCTGCTGCCATCGAGAAAAAGAAGAGTGCCGATCCGTCAGATCGGCCCTCCCTGTCACAGTTTTCCATGATCGCATGTAATCATCACTGACGAACGTAAGTTTTTTACGTCAGTTTGTAGCCTTGTTCTTCGACAAATTGCTTCATGTGCGTGCGGCGCGGCTTGTTGACGTAGTCGGCCATTTGCTTCGTCCAGCCGTCCGTAACTTTGCCTCGGGTGCGCCGCTCATAGTAGTCGGCAGAAATCCGCTCATACTCCTCCAAAGCCTCGGCAATCCCCTCGCTCTGGTAGCGCTCCTCGTGGAACACCGCGCGCTTTGGCAGACGCGGTTTTTGTTCAACATCCTGGTCAGGGTATCCCAGGCACATGCCCATGATCGGGATGGTCAGCGACGGCAGGCCCAGCACGTCAGCGACACCGCGCGGATTGTTGCGGATGCCGCCGATCATTACGCCGCCCAAACCGTGCGAACGGGCAGCGATCAGCGCATTCTCCGCTGCCAATGCGGTATCGATCGCAGCTACCAAGAGATTTTCCACACCTTCCGGGGCAAGCTGCTCGCCATTCATCTCGCAGGCGTGTTTCAGCTTGTACAAGTCCGCGCAAAAGACGAGGAATACCGGACATTCCTCGACCCATTTCTGTCCCCCCGCCAGCATGGCCAATTGCTGCTTCGCCTCCTGGCTGCGCACGATGATTACACTGTACGCCTGCACATTGTGCGAGGACGGCGCCCATTGCACACTGGCGAGGACGTCTTCCAGCACCTCCTGGGGGATGGGGGCATCTGTATACTTGCGAATCGATCGGTGGGACTGAATCAGGCGGGTCACTTCTGTTGACATAGCATCCTCCTGTATAGATAGATCACTTGCACGAACCTAGATCAACCTCTAATGCGTCTGGTTTTTCTCCTTGTTCCACTGCTTAATCTGCTCAATTATCCCTCGGATCGTGTCGCGCGCTTCTGCGTGAGCAGGTTCACTCGCCCAGTGCTGCACCAATGGGGGCATGGTCTTGGACATATGCGTGTACAAAATCCACGTCTTGACCATTTCCACGCGCTGCTCCGTCGCTTCCCCAGTCAGCAGCTCTGTATATTTATACAGAAGCTGTTCCAGTTCAGGGAGCGGTGCTTCCTGTTTCTTTTCCATGCGAGAGCCTCCCTTTTCGGCTTTGTTTGCTGCACGTTCTCTTCACCGTTCATTGTACGCAAAAGCGGGCGGGATGAAAAGACTTCCAGTGCACCTGATGCTACCGCTTCGATCAGCCTTGCCTCGTTTCCGCTGCATCTGTCCTGCTCCCCGGCAAAAACAGCGACAGCAAAATCGCCACTGCCGCCGAGACGAGCACACCCCACAGTATGCCCAGTGTCAGAGAGCAGACAGAACCGGAAATCAGCCCGATTCTCGCTCCCCACGGCGACAGACGGGAATTTTGCATCCCCATCGCAAATGCCTGGCTGCGCTGCCTCTTCCACAGCAGACCGACCAGCAGCACCGGGATAACGCCGCCTCCAGCCATCGTGTACGCGAGCGAAAACAAGCCGATGATCGAATCTGCCCACAAAGCAGCCGTCACGGAGAAAATGCCGACGAGAATGACGAGCAGGCGGGCGTATGAGACCAGTTCGCGATCCGCTTTGTGCGGGACAAAAGGTCTGATCAAATCGTTAACGATGATGACGGAAGCAGAGTGAAGCAGCGAAGCGGCACTGGAAATGGCAGCGACGAAAACGAGTGTAAAGAGCAGGAGCGTGGAAAACGCCGACATCTGGTTCATTATCATCCACGGCATCGCCTGGCTTGCTTCCAGCCCTGGATTTTGCACCTTTGCAACCAGCCCGACCAAGGTCGTCAATACGGTGAAGACGATCGCCACGATGCCGGAGTAGAACATCGCCCGGCTGGCAGTGCGGCCATCCTTGGCGGCGAAGCAGCGCTGCCAGTATACTTGGGCAGCGAGAATCCCAAAACATCCCGTAACAAACAGCGTTAGCACCTCAACCAGCGACAAGTTCATCTGCGCCAGATGTCCCGCACCGACGTCCTCTAGTCTCGCCTGCAAGGTAGCCAGGCTGAAATCAACCTTGGCAAACACCTGATAGTAGAAAAACAAGGCAATCGCGATAATCATTCCGCCTTGAATCAGCTCCGTCCACACCACTGAGTAAATCCCGCCGATGCAGGTGTACAAAATAAATACCGCGGAAAAGAAAATGATGATCGGTACGGGATTGGCCCCGGTGAACACGGCAAACAGATCGCCGAGCCCTTTTCCCTGCCCGCCAATCCACGCAATCATAATCGAGGCAGTCAGGATGCCGATGATTGCCCGCGACACCCGATCGCGCACCAGCAGATCATTCATCAGCTCCGCGATCGTGATGTACGTAAAGCGCCCGGCAAATCCGGCAAACAAAAGCGCAAAGAGAATTTTCGCCCCTTGTTCACCTACGACAAACGGGATATTGGCATAGCCGATCTCATATCCTTTGGCGGCATGCCCGACAAAATTGCCCACGCCCATAATCGTGGCGATGTCGGTAAACAGCACCAGAAAAAACGGCAATGTACCGCCGGCGATGGCGAAGTGAAAAAAGCTGTTCCCGGCCTTCTCCCGCATCTTGATCGAAACGATGATAAACACAGCGCACAGTACAATGCTGATCACCCAGGTCATCGCAGCCAACGTCACGTCAATCCCCCCTTTTTTCTACTCTGCTGCTACGTCATGCGCAAACCGGGACAGTGCCAGGTGTTTCAGAACATGCGCATACCGCCTCCTTCCCTCGAGCAAATCAGCCACCAACAGCCCGCTAATCGGCGCAAGCGCAATTCCGTCGCCCTCATGTCCGGCAGCGACGATCAACCCTTTTACCTCCGGCATCTCGTCGACAATCGGCAGCCCGTCTCCGGTGTAGGGCCGAAAGCCGATCATCGTGCGAATAATCCGCAATCCTGCCAAAGCTGGCACGATGCGCACGGCATGGCGGGCGATCGCGGATGCGAGAGCGGGATCGTAGGCGGCGTCGAAGCCTTTGAACTCCCGGCTGCCCCCGATCAAAAGATTTCCCGACTCCGTCTGCCCGAGCGAAAGGCCGATTCCATGCAAGTTGGGCTCCTGTCCCCCGTTCGTTGCAGGCGTTTGGTGTTTGGCCAAAATGTACCGGGCGCAAAGCATGCTGCCGCGGATCAGTGGTGCTGTTTTCTCGCTAATCAAAATCATCCCGCGACGTGGCTTTACCGGAATACGCAGCCCTGCCATCGCTGCGACCGCCGCTGCGAATGGGCCTGCTGCATTGACGACCACCTCCGTGGAGATCGTTCCTCGCGTGGTCACGACCTCTCTGACCTGCCCGTGGCTGCATCCAATTCCCGTTACCTCCGTATGTGTCATCAACCTGGCGCCGGAGCGTACGGCTGCTGTAGCGAAGGCATGTGACAAGTGCAGCGGATTCACCTCCGCATCCAGGTCGCACCTGGTCGCCCCGACGATATGACGGGACAGTGCAGGCTGATGCCGGAACGCCTCTTCTTTCTCCAGCAACTGCACCGGCACACCCGCCTCCTGCTGCTGCTGGACGAAGCTCTCTAGCCGTTCCCGCTGCTCCTCTGTTTCAATCACGATCATCCCGCCGCTGCGGCGAAAGGAAATGGACATTCCCAATTCCTCTTCCAGATGCTCGAACACCTCTCTGCTCGCCTTGGCCAGCTCCAAGTGAATACCGGGCTTTTTCGACTGCAAGAACACGCCTTTGTCGCAGGAGCCGGACGTTTGCTCGCCGATCCCTCCTTTGTCAACCAACATAACCGTTCTGCCCTGCACTGCCAGGCGGTAGGCGATTGACGTGCCGATCACGCCCCCGCCGATCACTACTGCATCTGCTGTCAGCATGTCGTCTGCTCCCTTCCTTTTCCCTCTTGCGTGCAGTATTCAGTCCTCCGCTCTTGCCGTTTCGGGTCCGTGTGGCAGAGCAGCCAGATCGCAGAGCAGCGTCGGACGAATGGGCGAGCGGCAGGACATGCGGACAGGCGCAGCAGGAAAAAGACTCGCAAGCATCCCCTCGATCAGCGGACGACATGTCCTTCCTTGACATATCCCCATTCCGGCACGGGTGCGAAGTTTGATTTCTTTTGCCGTACACGCTCCCTGCTGCACACAATCGAGAATCGAATCGAGCGTCACCTCTTCGCAGCGGCAAATCATCAGCTCGGCCATATCCGAATGTTTCACCTCCATCTCCTCCTAAGTTTATCGAATTTTCAAACTTTTATAACCGTACAAACATGTTGCAGCCCCACAACAATAGGCTCCGCCATTTGTTCTGACGGAGCCTAGTGATCGGGTGAAGCCGTATCAGTTTGTTTCAATCCGCAAAATTTCCCGAATCTCATCTTCTGTCAATGCCGACAACGCTTCCTGGCCCGGCTGAATCACTTCTTCAATCAGATGCTTCTTTTTCTGCTGAAGCTCGTACATCTTTTCCTCAACCGTGCCCTGGGTGACGAGCCGGATGATCTGGACGACATTTCGCTGCCCGATCCGGTGGGCACGGTCGGTCGCCTGTTCCTCTACGGCCGGATTCCACCATAGATCGTACAAAA
Source organism: Brevibacillus sp. TJ4 (assembly GCF_044627595.2). Lineage (NCBI taxonomy): Bacteria > Bacillati > Bacillota > Bacilli > Caryophanales > Paenibacillaceae > Brevibacillus > Brevibacillus sp. TJ4. The sequence goes on from NZ_CP185865.1 coordinate 2,272,920, forward strand.
TCACGGTGTCTGCCCCTGTCAGGTTCAGCCCCGTTCCGCCCGCTTTCAGCGAGATCAGGAAGAAATCCCGCTCGCCTTCGTTGAAGCGTTGACAAAGCTGGATTCGTTCGGCGCCTGGCGTTTTTCCGTCCAGGTAAAAATAGTCGACGCCCTGCTCCGTCAGCTTCCTGCCGATCAGTCCGAGCATTTCGGTAAATTGCGAAAAGAGCAAAACCCTTCTACCCGCAGCGCGACATTCCTCCACGATCTCCAGCAACTGCTCCAGCTTGGCCGAGCCGCCCGTGTAGTCCTCGACGAACAATCCGGGGTGCAGGCACAACTGGCGCAGGCGAGTAAGTCCGGCAAGAATCTTGATGCGGTTGCGTTGAAAGTCGTTGGCAGTAAGATGCTTCAGCGTCTCCTGCTGCAGCTTGGCCAAATACGCCATGTACAGCTTTTTCTGCTCGGGCAGCAGATCGCATGGCTGCAGCGATTCGATCTTGTCCGGCAGCTCCCGCAGCACATCCTTCTTCACGCGGCGCAACAAAAACGGCTTCACCCGCCTGGCTACCGCTTCACGCGGCATATCATGGAACGCCTTTCTGCCGGGGAACAAGTCAGGGAAGACGGCATCGAAAATCGACCACAGTTCCTCAAGGCGGTTTTCCACAGGCGTACCCGTCAACGCAAACCGGTACTGTGCATCCAGTTTCTTGACCGCTTGGGCTGTCTGCGTGGCGTGGTTTTTGATAAACTGCGCTTCATCCAGAATGAGCGTGTGAAACGCATGTTCGCTGACGAGCAATAGGTCACGCCGCAGCAGCGGATACGAGGTGATGACCACATCGGCTTGCGCCAGTTCGGCGTAGACGCGCTTTCGCTCCGCCTTGCTGCCGTCGACCGTCATCACCCGGATCTCTGGCGCGAATTTCCGCAGCTCGTGAAGCCAGTTGTAGACGAGCGAGGTCGGCGCTACCACCAGCGCAGGCTTTTTTTGTTCGCGAATGTGCGGCAGCATGGAGACGAGAAAAGCGATCGCTTGCACCGTTTTGCCCAAGCCCATGTCATCGGCAAGAATCCCGCCAAAACCGTAATGCGCCAAAGTCCTCAGCCACTGGTAGCCGTATTTCTGGTAATCGCGCAGAACAGTGTCCAATCTCTCCGGAACCGGAAACTCCAGGTTGTCCGGGTTTCGCATGTCATCGAGCATGCGTCTGAATGATTTTCCCCATTGGACTGACTGACCGACAGGCTGCATGTCCAAAAGGCGCAATCCTTGCACCAGCGGCACGTGAATCTCGCCGCCCGCCAACTGCTTGTGGCGAATCCCCAGCTCGCTCATCAGCCGCTCGACAGACTGGAACTCTTCGCCTTCCAACGGTACGAAGGAACCGTTGGGCAAACGGTAGTACGGTCGCTTTTCCTCTACCGACTGCAGCAGCTTGCGAATGTCCTCCTCCGGTATGCCATCCACACTAAAGCGAATCTCCAGCCAGTTGGTTCGCTCCTTTCGCTCCACATGAACCCGGGGAATGACGTGGCCGGCGTGCATGCGCACCTTGACGGCTGAAGTGGCATATATCTTCGCCAGCTTCTCCAGTTGCGGCATCACGTGATACAGAAACTGGTATTCCGCCTCTTCGTCTTCGAGGAAAAAGCCGCCTTCTGTCCGTATAAACTGACTTTGTTCAAGCAAATCGACGATGTGGCGTTCCTTCTCGCTGTCGCGAATCAGGATGTGAGGGGACGGCGGACCGTTTTTCTCCTGGAACGGATCGATGACGACCTGCCCGTACTGAAATTCCAGTCCGGCCACGAGCCGATCCTTGACTCGGTCCAGGTACAGCTTTGCCTGCAGCGCGGCTTGCACGATGCGCTTGGAGATCGTCTCCGCAATGTCCACCTTCCCCATCTTGACCAGTCCGGGGACAACATCCTGCATGAACGAATCGATCTTCTCGGGTGGGATCGGGATGTGCTGGTCTCCAGAAGCATCCACGATTCGCTTGAGCTTAGACAACCGTCTGCACGACTCCGGCGGCTGCCGGTACAGTTTGCCTGCGTACAGGACGATGCCGTATGCCTCTGTCACGGCAAGCTGGTCGACTCCGTCCAGATTCAGACGATAACCCGCTGTCTGATCGTTTCGTTCCTGCTCCAGGGCAAATTGCAGTGGAAGCGGTTCGTCCGACAGATGAACCCCCTCGTATGTGACCTCTCCCTGAACCAGTTTGACCAAAGGCGCTTTCTGAAGAAGCGGCAACAGCTCGTCCCACATATACGGCGGGATGAGCAGCAGCCGCTCGCCATTGCGACCGACGGCAGGAGATGTATGCAATCCGAGCGAGTCCCGGTACATTTTTTCATTCTGATACAGTTTTATGAGGACGCTCAGGATCGCTTCGTTTTCCGGTTCAAATACGTGCCGTGCCGGATCGTAGGTGAACAGACTGGAAAACGGATACGTCTCGCCGCGCATCACCCGCTCCAAAAATTCGCGGATATGTTGGACGATGTAGAGCCGTTTGGAGCCGATTTTCATTTCCAGTCCAAACATAAACTGCCGATAGCCATAGGGAGATAGCTTGATTGTAAACTCCACGCTTAGCGTCTCCCGCGTATCGAAACGAGTACGACCAGGCTTCGGCTGCACAACTCGCTCCCGGAACAGTTGCAAGAGATCCTCTGCTGCCTGCCGATTCCGGTCGAACCGCTCTTCCCGAATCTCCCGTCCTGCTGTAGCACTACCGTCAGTTGCGAGCAGCCTGTCGCGCTCACGCTCATGCAAATAAATCAGCACAGCCGCGATATGCTGGCAGTAGCCGCCGTACGAAGAGAGCGTCGGACAGGTACAGACTGCATCCAGCGAGCCATCCCGGTTGATTTCGAGCGTGACGGTAAAAGGATGAGAGCCTGTGACATACGCCTGGTAGACTCCTTCGTGATGATCCATTGTCGTGAAATGCACGCTCCGTTTGCGGCAGTACATTTCTCCCTTTTCATAGGCTCTGCGCCCACACATTCTGCGCAGTTCCTGCTTTGTCAGTGGAAAACCCATTGCCTGTTCCTTTCTATCTGCTGCTTCACTTGTCTCTCAGATTTCACAGATTCGCGATTTCTCCTCTTCTATGATACCAGATAAAAAAAGAAAAGCTCTATCGCGCACCGGTTGATCGAGCAATACGGTGTCACGACAAAGCCTTTTTGTTTAGTTCAATTGAAATTGCTCTCTTGCCTTGTTCGCACGCTCGTCGAGCAACCAGCACGAGGCACTATGATGCTCGTTGAGAGGTGTTTGCTGTGGAGAGTGGTGATGGCATACTTTCATCACGTACGGACAGCGCGGAGCGAACGCACAGCCACTGCCCAGTCTGCTCACGTCGGGCGGCGAACCGGGGATCGCCACCAATGGCTCGTCCCGATTGTCGTCGAGACGCGGCATGGAACGAAGCAGTCCCTTTGTGTACGGATGCTGAGGACGGTTGAAAATATCGTCCGTCGTCCCGATTTCCACGATCTCACCGGTGTACATCACCGCGACGCGCTGCGCCATATTGGCGACAACACCCAGATCGTGGGTAATCAGGATCACGCCCATTTGCGTTTTCTCCTGGACGCTTTTGATCAGCTCGAGGATTTGCGCCTGAATCGTCACATCCAGAGCTGTCGTTGGTTCGTCTGCGATCAAAATATTGGGTCGACAGGCCAAGGCGATCGCGATGACGACGCGCTGCCGCATTCCGCCGGAGAACTGGTGCGGATATGCATCGATCCGCTCCTCCGCATTGGGGATTCCGACCATTTGCAGCATTTCGATTGCTCGCTGGCGCGCTTCCGCCTTCGTCAACGACTGGTGCTGCACCAATCCTTCCATGATCTGCTTGCCGATCTTCATCGTCGGATTGAGAGAAGTCATCGGGTCCTGAAAGACCATCGAGATTTCCTTTCCGCGCAGCGATTCTATCTCCCGAGGGGAAAACGACAGGATGTCTTTGTTCTGGTAGAGGATGCGACCCTGGCTGATCTCTGTCGTTTTCTCCGGAAGCAGCCGCATCAAACTTTTTGCCGTCACCGACTTGCCGGAACCCGACTCTCCTACGATCGCCAGCGTTTCCCCCCTCTGAAGCGAAAAGGAGACACCCCGGACGGCTTGGATCAAGCGGTCCCCACGGCGAAACGAGACGCGCAAATCTTCAACTGACAACATGGTTTCGCTCATCTGGCTCATCCTTTCCTATTTTTTCATGCGCGGATCGAGTGCATCCCGAAGCCCGTCAGCCAGAAGGTTGAAGCTGATCATCAGGACGCTGATGACAATGCCCGGGAACAGCAGCTTGTAGGCGAAAAAGCGCATGCCGACGTAGCCATCCTGAATCAGCACGCCGAGCGAAGCAAGCGGCGGCTGCAGACCCAAACCGATAAAGCTGAGGAACGCTTCGAAGAAAATCGCGCTCGGAATGGTAAACATCATCGTTACCAGGATCGGTCCGATTGCATTGGGCAGCAAGTGCTTGACGATCAGGCGGGAATTGGACGCCCCCAGTGCACGGGAAGCCAGTACAAATTCCTGCGACTTGATCTGCAGAAGTTGACCACGCACTACCCGGGCCATGCTCACCCATCCGGTAATGATCATCGCCAGTACGATCGATGAAATCCCCGGGTCGAGGATCAAGATAAACAAAATGATTACGATCAGGTTCGGAATACCGACCAATACTTCGATCACACGCTGCATCGCGTTATCGAGCTTGCCCCCGTAAAATGCGGATATGCCGCCATAGGCAACCCCGATAATCAGGTCAAGCAGCGCGGCAAGGATCGCAATGAAAAGCGAGATCTGCGTCCCTTTCCAGACCCTTGTCCAAAGGTCGCGGCCAAATTCATCGGTACCAAACCAGAAATTCTCGGTAATCCCGCGTCTCTCGTACTGGTCGACGCCATTTACGTCTTTTCCGTTCAATCCCAGCCATTCCAGTCCCGGGACTTTCGGTGGCAGGTTGGAGTGGGCCAGGTTTTGAGCGTCATACGTGCGGCCCGACATCATCGGCCCTACCAGCGACATCACGCCAATCAGCAGAATCAGGAAAAACGAGACGACCGCCCCTTTATTTTTGAGCAAGCGCTGCAAAGCATCCTTCCAAATGGATTGCATCGGTCCGCTGATCTGCTCCTGCAGGCTCGGATCAACAGGCTCTGGCACAAACAAATCGTCGCTGATGGAATCTTTCGGATTGGTGCGCGAGGACGGTGGAAGAGTCGCGTGTGCCTTGTTTTTTTCCAGTTCCATGCTCATCCTTTTTGCTTCCCTCCTCGCAGGTTGATTCGCGGATCAAGAAGTCCGTACAACAGATCGACCACGAACACCATAAAAATAAACAGACAACTGTAAAACAGTGTGATCCCCATGATTACCGCGTAATCGTTTACGATGATAGAGAGCGAGAATTGCTCACCCAGGCCAGGAACCGAGAAGATTTTCTCGATTACCAGTGTTCCGGTCATGATGTTCACCGCAAGAGGACCCAGCATGGTCACGACTGGGATCAAGGCATTGCGCAGAACGTGCCGGATGATTACCTTGGATCTGTTCAACCCTTTTGCGCTGGCCGTCAAGACGTAGTCCTGGTTGATGACATCGAGCATCTCCGTGCGAATAAAGCGTGCTACCGTTGCGATCACCGTAACCGAAAGTGCCAGTGTAGGCAGGATCGTGTACTCGTACCCTTTCCACAGCGCGGGTGGAAGAATACCCCATTTTAAACCGACGTAGTATTGGAGAAGTGCAGCGAACACAAAGGAAGGAATCGACATTCCCAGCACAGCGAGGGTTACTGCTGTGTAATCGAGCATGCTGTTATGTTTCAGCGCCGACGCGACACCCAGGATAAGGCCTATCAGAGTACCTAGTATCATAGCCTGAAAACCGATCAGTGCAGAGGGACCGATTCGTTCGGAAATGACTTCTGTTACGCTTCGTCCGACGTATTTGTACGACTCTCCCAAATCTCCTTGCACCAGGTTGGTCATATACCGCACATATTGAATTGCCACCGGCTTGTCCAGACCGTATTTTTCATTCATGTTCGCCAATTGCTGGTCGGTTAACCGGTCGTTGTTAAAAGGCGTTCCCGGAAGCATTTTCATTAAAAAAAACGTCGCGGTCGCGATAACAAACAGTGTAACCAGCATATACCCCAACCGTCTGAGCAAATATGCTCCCACTTCGTCCACCTCTTCTCATTCCAGGTTGTTGATCTGTATCCCCAACAGGTGTAAAGAGGATGCGTGATGCACCCTCTTTACGTGTCCTTACCTTATTTCACTATATCCACCCAGAGGAAGTTGTTCGTAGGTGCTGTTGGCAGGTATACGTAATCTTTTACGGTTTCGCGCTGCAATACAGCAAGCCCTTCTTGGTACATCGGAGCGATGGCGACATCTTCCTCGACCAGGATTTTTTCGAGTTCAAGCATCGTCTGCAGCCTTCTGTTCATATCCGTATCCGTTTTTGCTTGTTGCACCAGTTCGTCGTATTTTGGATTGGAATACTTCATCCGGTTCGCAGAGCCACCTGTTACCCACATGTCGATATACGTCATCGGGTCAGCATAGTCAGGACCCCATGTTCCCAGGGAAAGATCGTAATCGACTGCTTTTTCTCTTTCCAGGCGCTGGTTGGATGGTACGCTCTTGATCTCAAGCGTCAGGCCAGGCAGGTTTGTTTCCAGTTGGTTTTTCAGGTATTCACTGATCTTCTTGGAGCGATCTGTATCCGCCGCGTTCACGCCAAGTGTTACCTGGGTTACGCCAGCTTCTTTCAGACCTTGTTCCCACAGTGCTTTTGCTTCGTCCAGGCTTCCTTGCTGCAAGTCGCCGTTAATGTCACGGAAGTCTTTGCCGGAAGCGTCATAGGAGAACTTCTTCGGAACGAGACCGTTCAGCGGCTGCGAGCCATCGTTGAGGATGACATCCGCCAAACCTTGTTTGTCCCAAGCCATCGCAATCGCCTTGCGGACGTTTTTGTTGCTCAGCACCGGATGCTCGTGGTTGAAGCGAAGGAAGTAAATGGTTGGTGTTTCAACAATCTGGAATTGCGGGTCGTTTCTGTACTGATCGACAAAGGACGAGTTCAGTTCGATGCGATCCAACTGTCCGGATTCAAACAGAGTCAGCTGTGTGGATACGTCTTTCACGACATACGCTTCGATCTGATCCAGCTTGACGATGGATGCATCCCAGTAGTTCGGGTTTTTCTCGTAGGTCCAGCCTTGATCGTGCTTCCAGTCGGTCAGCATGAACGGGCCGTTGTAGAGCGTGGTATTGTACTCCAGTCCGTATTTGTCTCCCTGCGCTTCGACGAATTCCTGCTTTTGCGGGTAGAACGTCGGGAAGGAGAGCAATTGTTTCAACAGGGGGTTAGGATATTCCAGTGTAACTTCCAGCGTGCGATCATCGGTTGCCTTGACGGCCAGATCGTCCGGCTGCATTTCGCCATTCATAATAGCAGTTGCGTTTTTGATCGCGGCCGACTCAAACATCGACGCGTAGTGTCCCGCTTCACTGAACACTCGTTTCCACGCGAATTCAAAGTCATGGGCAGTGACAGGAGAGCCATCGCTCCACTTGCCGTTTTCGCGGATGGTGAATGTGTGCACCAAGCCGTCTTCACTTACATCGTGCTTTTCAGCCATGGCCAGATAAGGCTGGCTGGTTTTGTCTCGACGGTAGAGACCTTCCATTGTATTATTGAGTACAGTGAAAGATACCGTCTCATGCACGTGTGCGGAGTCCAGGCTCGGAATCTCGTCCGAAGCGAACACTCTCAACACTTTTTTGTCACTTGCCTGCTCGGTTCCGCTGTCGCCGCTTGGACTTTGTGGCTGACTGGTGGATTCACCCGAGTTAAAACCACAGCCGCCCAGTGTCAAAGCAGCCAACAGGGTAAATACCAACAATCCTTTTCTTTTTTTCATACGAGTCCCCCTCATGCATGTCATTTTTTGTAGAATTATTTACGATATAGTATATAAATTACAATTTTCAGACGGTTTGGTCAAGCTAATATATGAATAAAGTTAATTTGAAATGAAAGGAAACCTCCCATGACCAGTGAAAAGTGGATATTGCTCCTCCTTTTTCCTATATGTGGCGCATTGCTCTACACCGTCGCAACGGCTGACCTGTCGTCGACTTTGCATTGGATTGACGGACTTACGTACAGCTCTCTTCTGTTGTTTATGTGCGGCGGTGTACTTTTGGTCTACAACGGTCGTTTTTTTCGCGCGTTCTGGGATAGCTGCAAGCGCTTTTATGCAACATTTTTCAAAAAAGAGATGTATGTGCGGGAACAGGAAGGCAGGCACAACAGTGTCCAGTACCGCAAAGAGGCGTTGCCTCACCGACCCGTCCTGCTGGTCGCTGCCTGCTCTTTTCTCATCAGTCTGCTGCTGTCGCTGTTGTACGTCCAATCGTGAGAAAGCCGGCTGCCTGCTGGAGCCGACTTTCTGTTGTGATGATTCGGACATTCCGCTACCTCCAGTTGTCCTTGACCGACCCGATGGCAATTCCCGCCTCGCGAAACGCGGCGTGGATCGCCCTCGTCAGCTCGACAGCTCCGGGCGTGTCACCGTGAATGCAGATCGTATCGACACGCACAGTTGCATCATCGCCGTCCGGCGTGCGAACCTTCCCTTCGCGGACCATGCGAACCACACGCTCTGCCATCGCTTGGTAGTCGTGGATTGCGGAGCCGGAACGCGTCATTACGATCGACCCGTCTGCTGTGTGTTCCCGGTCTGCGAATACTTCGCAGGCGACGGGCATTCCCATCTGCTTGCCCACCTCCACGACCGCCGAGTTGTTCAAGGCGTAGACGATCAGATCGTCGGAGATTTCAGCCAGACCTTCCAGCATCGCCCTGGCGATCTTTTCGTCTTCCATCGCCATCATGTACAGCGCGCCATGCGGTTTGCAATGTGCCAGATCGAGCTTGTAGGCACGGGCAAACTCACGCAAGGCTCCGGTCTGGTATATGACGTAATCGCGGATTTCTTCCGGTGTGCACGTCATGTACCTGCGACCAAACCCCATCATGTCCGGAAAGCCGGGATGCGATCCGACCGACACACCATGCGCCTTGGCCAGCTCGACCGAACGCCGCATCACATGCGGATCGCCGGCGTGGAAGCCGCATGCGATGTTGGCAGAGGAGATCAGCGCCATCATCTCTTCGTCGTTGCCCATCTGATAGAGACCAAAGCTCTCTCCCATGTCGCAGTTCAAATCTACTTTCATCTGCCGTCCCTCACTTTTTCAGCCTGACCAGCTCTTGCCCTGCGTCGACCAGTTCCTCGTTGGCTACCGCGATTTCTTCGATGACACCCGCTTCTTCCGCCTTGATCTCGTAAAAGTTTTTCATCACTTCAATCAACCCGATCACATCCCCGGCATTGACCGTGTCGCCGATCTGTACAAACTCCGGCTGCTCCGGGCTTGGCTTTCGGTAAAAGACACCAGGGAGCGGGGATAAAATCGATGTTTTCTCTGCCATAGTCAGGTCCCTCCTGCACGTTAGGATTTGATTGCTTCCTTGATCTTGCTCCACTTCTCCCTCACTTCTTTGCGCGCAGCGAGCGCTTCCTGCAGGGAAACGGAGACGAAGCGCACCTTGTCATTCGTCTTCGCCTGCGCCATCCGGTCCAGGTCCGCGCTGATCACCGTCGCGATCGTAGCGTAGCCGCCGCCCGTCACCGCATCATGCAGCAGCACGATCGGCTCCACGCCGTCCGGTACCTGGATGGAACCGATCGGATACCCCAGATCAGTCACGTTGGAAGGGTTGCTTCCAGCTCCAAAAGGCTGCTCTCGCTCTACAAAAGTAAGTCGTTCCCCGCGATGGCGATACCCGGTACGGTTTGCTTCCGGTGTGACGGTCCATTCGGTCGAAAGGAAGGTCGCCTTGCTCTCCTCCGTCAAACGGTAGCTGCAAAGACCCATCACGACGCGAATTTCATGCGCTTTGCCGTATGCGGGAATATAGGCCGGGTCGATGCTGGTCCCGGTCGGAACTGTCTTTTCCAACATATCCGCCGTGTGCAGCACATCTCCTTCGGCCAATGCCCGTCCTTCGAATCCGCCGATCCCGATCAGCGTGTACGTAGAACGGGAGCCCATTACCAACGGCACAGCGATCCCGCCTTCAACGGCCAGGTACACTCTCGCTCCGCCCTTGACGAAATCAAAAGAGAGCTGATCCCCCTCCTGCACTTGCAAGGTGGTCCACATCGGCACTGGCTGACCGTTGATCCGGGGAGGAATATCGCCGCCCGTCAGGCTGATTTTCATGTTCTTCCCGAATTCCAGAACCGGTCCCAGGTAGGTGATTTCCAGCACAGCTGCGTTCGCTTGGTTGCCTACCAGCAGGTTGGCGCAGCGGAAGGCGAATTTGTCCATCGCGCCGGAGGGAGGCATGCCGATTTCGTAATACCCGATTCGCCCTTCATCCTGGACGGTCGTCTGCAAGCCTGGTTTTTGCACCTTAATCATGGTACAACCTCCTTAGCGCCTGCCGGGCGAAGCCTTCCAAATCCGCGAGCACCTCGCCCGGAGTGAATTGGATCTCTTTTTTGTGATAAACGAAGCTGCCGTCTTCTACCTGCTGGCGGATCGCCTGGTACTCGTCCGTACTTATGCTGCGATAGCGAAAAATGTCTCCCTGACGTGGAAAGACGATGGAATCCTGGAAGTCGTACAAGGTCTGCTCCTTCTGGTAGATGGGAGCAGGAGCGATCCCGTACAACTGGTAGCCTCCCGCGCCCTGAACCGGATAGATCACGGCAAATGCGCCGCCAAAGCCAAAGGCGCGTTCCGGCGTAAACGTACGGGGTCGCACGTACTTGGGCACCTCAATCTGCTTTTCGCGCGGCACCATCTGGAAGCACCAGGGCAAGCCCGGCACAAAACCGATCATGGAGACGAGAAAGGGCGCATCGGTAAGGGCCTGGATGAAGGCTTCCTTGCTGGAGTAGCCGTTTATTTTTGCGGAATATTCCAAATCCGTCAAATCCGGGTCCTGGTGGCGGTCGCGAAAGCGCATCAACGCCTCATGTGTCCACGGGTCTTCAAAGTACACGGGAACATCGACCAGCCGCGACGTAATCACAATATCATCCAGACGCTCAACCTCGCTCTCGATTTGCCGAAGCTCCTCTACCAGTTGCTGCGGCTCGATGATATCCGGGTCAAAGCGTACCATGTAGGATGCGTTTGACGGACAAATATCGTAGATGCCCTCCCAGTTCTTTTCTTTCAGCTTGCGCGTGATCGCCATTCCCTTGAAGTTTGCTTCCAGGCTCATTTCTTCCGACAACTGCACAAAAATGAATTCGTCTCCGCCGTATTCGTAGCGGGATTGGAGTTGACTTACCTCTTTCAACGCCTTCACCTCCATCATCTTTCCTCACAAATTGCTTTACCGATCAACTGCATGCAGTGCCGCTGTGCGAATCCGCCAGGCGAGGCTCTTCGCAACCATTGGGGGAGCTTGCGGGAAAACCTGCCCTCTTCCCAAAGAGCAGGTCCTCCCTTCTCGTCCTAGAGCAATACCTGCTGCAAGGCCTTCTGTGTATACACCTCGCTGAGATGTCGTCTGTACTCGGCAGAGGCGAACATGTCGCTGCCCATCTCTGCGTCCTCTGCTGCCAACAGTGCAGCTTCGGCGATCAGGTCTGCTGTCGGAATCTGTCCGAGCAGCTTCTCCTCTACGCTACGCGCGCGATACGCCATGTCTCCCACACCGTTGATCCCGACCCGGACATAGGAGATGCGTCCGTGCGCATCGGCAGCGGCTAATGCGCACACACCGGCGACTGCGTAGCCGGAGGCAGGATGCGCGTATTTCAGATAGGTGCTTTTTGTCCCGGGCGGCGGGAGCAAAAACGAGACGGCAGTGAGCAAGCTGGTCTCCGCCAGCGCAGTGATCAGAGGACCGAGGAAAAAGCTCTCGGCCTCGACTGCCTCTGCACCATCCTCTCCCTGGATTTCCAGCATCGCATCCAGTGCCAGGGCCACCCCTGGCAGGTCTGCAGCCGGGTCGGCGTGAGCGAGATTGCCGCCGATCGTACCGCGATTGCGCACCTGGATGTCGCCGATTTGCCGAACCGCCTGGGCCAAAACGGGCAGATGCTCGGCAACGAGCGGATCGCTGACGATTTGCCGATAGGTGGTCAAAGCACCAATGACGAGCCGGTTGCCTTCTTTTCGCACCCCGCGCAGCTCTGCCACCTGGCCGATGTCGACCAGCGTCCCTGGCGTGGTCAAACGAAACTTGAGCAACGGAATCAGGCTATGTCCGCCAGCGATGACCTTTCCCTCGCCGTTGCTTTCCTTGAGCAGACGGATTGCTTCCTGGACCGAACTGGCTTGCACATACGAAAATGCGCTAGGAATCATGGCATATCCCTCCCGGCAAGAATCGCGCGCCACACTTTTTCCGGCGTGAGCGGCATGTTCAGATGCTTGACGCCAAATGGCTTCAGCGCATCCATCACGGCGTTGACGACTGCGGGCGGAGCGGCTGTCGTTCCCGTTTCCCCGACCCCTTTGGCACCGAGCGGATTGACGGGAGAGAGCGTCTCCGTAAACAGCGTCTCGATCTGCGGGAAAAAGCGGGCTTTCGGCATCGTGTAATCCATGAACGTGCCGGAGAGCAGTTGTCCCTGCTCACTGTACACGGCCCCCTCCCAGAGCGCCTGCCCGACTCCTTGGGCGATGCCGCCATGCACCTGCCCTTCTGCCAGCAGCGGATTGATGACGCGTCCCACATCGTCTACGGCAATGTAGCGTTTGATTTCGACCTCGCCCGTTAGCGCCTCGACTTCCACGACGCAAATATGCGTGCCGAACGGGTAGACGAAATTGGAGGGGTCGAAAAACGACTGTCCTTCCAGCGAAGGCTCGACACCTGACGGCAGGTTCCAGGCGAAGTTTGCTGATTTGGCAATATCCTGAATCGTCCTGTAGCGGGTAATATCCCCTTTGATAAAGAAGCGTCCTTTGAGGAAGTCGATGTGATCCACTGTCGTCTCCAGTTCGTGAGCGGCGATTTTGAACGCCTTTTCGATGACCCGGTCTGTGGCGATCGAGACAGCCGCGCCGCCAACCGCCGTCGCGCGCGAGCCGTATGTACCCCAGCCCATCGAGATCGCCTGTGTATCGCCGTGCACCAACTCGACATCTTCAATTGGCACGCCCAGCTTCTCGGCTACGATCTGGCAGAAAGTCGTTGCCGTCCCCTGCCCGTGTGGCGAGGTGCCGGTAAAGACGGTCACTTTTCCGGTGGGATGAACACGCACCGTGCTGTTTTCCCAGACGCCGCCCTGAAAGCCGATCGCTCCTGCTACAGCCGAAGGACCAAACCCGCACAGTTCAACGTAGGAGGAGAACCCGATACCGATGTACCTGCCTTGTTTGCGCAGCTCCTCCTGCTCCCTGCGCAGCGCTTCGTAATCGAGCATTTCCAGCGCTTTGTCCAGCGTCAGCATATAGTCGCCGCTGTCGTAGGTCACTCCCATCGCGTTGCCGTACGGGAACGACTCTTTGGAGACGAAATTGATGCGCCGCACCTCGACTGGGTCCATCCCGATCTCGTCTGCAAACAGATCGATGATCCTCTCGATCTGATATGTCGCCTCGGGTTTGCCCGCTCCGCGATACGCATCCGTCGGGGTGGTGTTGGTGTAGACTCCGTAGGTCGTGACCGCTGCCTTTGGAATGTCGTAGGCGCCTGTGACCATCAGTCCGAAGTCAATCGTCGGGCAGCCTGCGCCAAACGTCGAGAGGTACGCACCGAGATTCGCTGTATTGGTCACGCGAAGCGCGGTGATCCGGCCGTCTTTCGTCCCTGCCAGCTCCACTTCCAGCACTTCGTCGCGCCCGTGGCTCGTAGCTGTGAAGTGCTCCTTGCGCTCCTCAATCCACTTCACCGGCCGCTTGACTTCCCTGGACAGGCAGGCGACGACTGCTTCTTCCGTATACGTGGCGATTTTGGAGCCGAATCCGCCCCCCACATCCGGCGCGATAATCCGCAGCTTTGTCTCCGGGATTCCGAGGACATCCGTGTAGATCAGGCGGTGAATATGCGGATTTTGCGAGGTGCACCAGATGGTCATTTCGCCGCTTCCCGGATTGTACTGGGCGACAACCCCCCTCGTCTCCAGCGGATTCGGGATGACACGCTGGTTGTACAGCCGCTCTTTTACCACGACTTCCGCTTCGGCAAATACTTCGTCGGGGATCTCTCCTGCCTTCCACAGCAGGGCGAGATTGCCGGGGACGTCGTCGAACAGGAGCGGAGCTCCTTCTTGCAACGCCAGCTCCTGCTGCACCACAGCCGGCAGCACGTCGTACTCGACATCGATCAAATCGAGCGCATCACGGGCGATGTAGCGATTTTCCGCCACGACGACTGCTACCGCTTCTCCGGTGTAGCGTACTTTGTCCGTCGCCAGCACGGGGCGCGACTTCGGCTTCAGATCCGCACCAGGCAACAGCCACATCGGAGGCACGTCCTTGATTTTTCCTGCCAAATCACGACCGGTGAAAACAGCCGTGACACCCGGCAAGCGGGACGCCTTGCTCGTGTCGATTCGGCGGATTGCAGCATGCGCGTGAGGACTGCGCAGAAAAGCGGCGTAGAGCATGCCCGGGAGTTTGATGTCGTCTGTAAAACAGGCGTTGCCCGTAATCAGACGAGGGTCTTCCTTACGTTTGACAGCACTTCCGATCAGACTTGCCATGGCTACCGCACCTCCCCGAGCTGCAGCGAATCAGCGAGCGCTACTTTTTCTTCGCCAGGATTGGCCATCAATTGCGCCGCGTGTTTGACTGCCTCGACGATGAACTGATAGCCGGTACAGCGGCAAATGACGCCTTCCAATGCTTCGCGAATTTCTTCGTCGGTAGGATGCGGGTTTTCTTCCAACAAGGCGATCGCCGCCACCATTACTCCTGGCGTACAAAACCCGCACTGCAATCCGTGCTTTTCCCAAAAACTCGTCTGGATCGGGTGCAGATTGCCGATCACGCCGAGACCCTCCACTGTCGTCAGTTCACAGCCGTTGGCCTGCACTGCCAGCATCGTGCACGATTTGACTGCTTCTCCGTCTACCATCACGGTACATGCTCCGCACTGGCTCGTATCGCAGCCGATGTGTGTCCCCGTCAATTGCAACTCTTCGCGCAGAAAATGGACCAATAGCATGCGTGGTTCAATCGTCGCCACTCTGTCTGTGCCGTTTACCTTCACCGACACCTTCACTTCATTCGCCATCGTCACACCTCCTAGAATGTCGAGAGCCTACACCTGAGATGCCAACTTGTTCATTTCCTCCTCCGCCGCTTTGAAAAACTGACCCAAGACGAGCTTGGCGACTCCTCCCATCACCCTCTGTCCGACCGAAGCGAGGACGCCTGTGACCATCACCTCCATTTGGCAGTTCAGGACCGCCCCTTGCTCTGTTTCCTCTATATGCATGTGGGCAGTCGCATCGATTTCGCCAGGAAGTCCCTTTCCCTTGACGAGCAGTTGATAGTAGCCAGGCTCCTGCCGGTTGGCAATCTGCACCTGTCCGCTAAACAGTCCTTTCACAGGTCCTACGCTCAGTCCCATCTCCACATGATACGAATCTTGTTCGATGTGGGAAAAAGACTTGCAGCCGGGTATGGCATGCCGTAAAACCCGTTCATCCTGAATCAGCTTCCATACGGTTTCACGCGGATACGGGAATGGGTGGGAATAAGCAAGCTGCATGCGAATATCGCCCCTTTTTTACATAATGAGAAGAATATTTCAATAATTTGTTATATATCTAATATTCGGAAATATATGGGTCTCTTTTACTATAGCACATGCGGTATTTGTGGACAAGGCATCCCCCCGAAGAACGCAATCTCGTCTAACAAAAACGTATTCGTACATTCGCGGATTGAGAAGCGCCAGATTTTACCAAGAAAAAACCGCCTGCTGGAGGCGGTTTCCGTCGCTTATGTCCATGTAGCATAGACATTTTGGGTGTATGCCGTAATCGCTTCATCGTAGTCCGGATACTCATATCCGAGACTTTCGGACACAGCTTTGGCGTATTTGCGAAACAACGCTTGGCATGTAAATAATGACTGCCACGTCTGGGCATACCCGTTTTGCTCATAGGTAGAGAGGAGTTTATCCCAATCCTCGCGGGGAAGGTAACGATCGAGAAATTTGCTGTTCTTCCCAACACTGAAAGTATAGCCCCGCTCAGCTCCGATTTGCCACGCCATCATTCGCAGCAAATTCGGTCTTGCAATCCCGTGCAGATGATCAATGGCAAACAAAATTTCTTTTCGCGCCAATCCTTTTACCACGTATGTCGAAACCATCCAGAATTCGTTGCAGCAATCATCAAATTGTCTGGCCGTTGGCTTTTGTATCCAGTATTGCCGATCATCCGCGATCACTTCACGCTCGATCCGGAGGTCCTTATCGAGCAATACCTCGACTAAACCGTCGCTCTTGGCAAAATAGTCCTCTACCTCGTCAATGGGGATCAGTGTGAGGTCGACTTTATTCCCATCCTCAAGCAGAAGCAGATAGGAAAACCAATTTCCGAGCTCCGGCGGAAAAAGCTCCATATCCTCGGGTTTTTGCATCATTAGACGCTTCCCGAAAACATCAAGCCACAAATCACTCGTCTTGAAAGAATCCATCTCTGTTACAAAGTAAGAAATGTCGTAATCCTGAAACCGGTCAGGAGGAATATGTTTGTTTGTACGCGACCCTTCCAATGTTACCAATCGGATTCGATCATCGTTTGTGGCAACATCCATGATGAGAGCCATCATTTCCTGTTCACTTCTCAAAGGGCGGTCCCCCTTTCCTTCCCTTCGCTTCGCACTTGTTCGACTCATTAAATTCGTCGCCATGTTTTCATTCTCCTTGCGAAACGAACGGCCAGACAAAAAACAAAAAACCCGACATCTAGGTGTCAGGTTTTTTGTGAAAATCGTGGCATGCGATGACGCGTTACGCTTTCATTGCCTCGATTTCAAGCGTTACCTTGATCTCGTCACCAATCAATACGCCGCCTGTTTCCAGTGCTGCGTTGTAAGTCAGACCGTAATCACTTCGCTTGATCGTCCCTTGGGCGCTAAAGCCAACTTTCTCGTTGCCCCATGGATCTTTTCCGGAACCTTCATACACAACGGTAAACGTCTCCGGACGAGTCACGCCATGCAGCGTCAGATCACCCGTTACGGTGTACTCTCCTTCACCAGTTTTCGCGAAGGACGTGGAGGTAAACGTCATGTTCGGGTATTTCTCCACATCGAAAAAGTCAGCGGAACGAAGGTGATTGTCACGATCTTCGTTGCGCGTATCGATGCTGCTCAGATCGACTTTGAACGTGACTTCTGCTGTCGTCAGGTCGCTCGGATCAGCGCTGATTTGCGCTTCAAATGCGTGGAAAGTTCCTTTTACCTTCGCAATCATCATGTGGCGAATGGAAAAATCTACACTGCTGTGGGATGCGTCTACTGCCCAATTGCTTTTTGCCATTTGTACATAACACTCCTTTTAACTTACTTTTTTTAATTAACTTACTGTATATTACTTACCTATTATTCTATACTGGTCGAGTCCCTTTGTCAATTACTTAAAATTTAAGATATTATTTGATTTGTAAAGGAGTGTGTTCATAAAAGTCCAACTATTGTGATAACATGAAGATGTTATCCATGTTCTTCGCGAAACTTTACATAAAGGAGACATGTCCCATGACCCAAACGACACATTCCTTTCCGATCGAAGCAGTTCGCCAGCAGTTCCCCGCTTTGCAACGGATGTATAACGGCAAGCGGGCAATCTACCTCGATGGTCCAGGCGGTTCTCAGGTGGTAAAAGGCTCTATGGACGCCATCTACGCCTATATGGCGAATGGCGGTGCCAACCTGCACGGCTCCTTCCCGAGCAGCCGGGAGACCGAAGCGATCATCGCCGAAGCGAAAGAAGCGGCAGCGCAGCTTTTGGGGGCGAAGGCAGAAGAAGTCGCATTCGGCGCCAACATGACGACGCTCGCCTTTGCCGTGGCACGTGCGCTGGGCCGCAACTGGCAGCCGGGTGACGAACTGGTCGTCTCCGAACTGGATCATCGGGCCAATGTCGACCCGTGGCTGACCATCGCTGCAGATCGCGGCATGACGGTACGCTGGATCAAGGTCAACCCGGCGACACTTACCCTCGACCTGGACGACCTCGATTCGCTCATCACGGACAAGACGCGGCTGGTCGCCGTCGGTCTCGCCTCCAATGCAGTCGGAACGATTAACGACATCTCCCTGCTCTCTGCCAAAGCCAGACAGGCAGGCGCACTTGTCGCTGTCGATGCCGTCCATGCCGCTCCCCACCTGTTTATCGACCGGGATCGGCTCGGAGCGGACATCCTGTTCTGCTCGGCCTACAAGTTTTTCGGTCCTCATGTAGGCATAGCCGTCATTCGCAAAGAGCTGTTCGCAGCATTGCAGCCGTATAAATTGCAGCCTGCTCCAGCGTACATCCCCGACAAGCTGGAAACCGGCACGCAAAATCACGAAGGCATCGCCGGGATCGCGCCTGCCATCCGGTTTATTGCCAGCCTTGGCAGCGGTGACACCTTGCGCGCACAAATTCACTCCGCCTTTGCCGCGATTGAAGCCTACGAGAACCGCCTGGCAGAACAGATCAGAACCGAGCTCGCCCGGATGGAGGCGGTCACGCTGTACCAGGCAGCGGATGATGTAGCGAAAACGCCGACGATCGCGTTTCGGATCAAGGGAATCAGCCCGCAGCAAGTGTGTGAGCATATGGCGGAGCAATATGCGATTTTTATCGCGGACGGCGACTTCTACGCCTCTACGCTGGCTGACAAGCTGGGAATCAATGAGGACGGCGGTTGGGTCCGTGCCGGTCTGGCCCCGTACAATACCGCAGAAGAAATCGATCTGTTCGTCTCAGGCATTCGCAAGCTCGTGCAAGGGCTGTAGACAGCAATTGTCAGTATCCTCATACTGGTTAAAATAGAAAAAATGAAATGGAGTGGTCTGGGTGGAGGAGACGATCAGACTGGAAGAGTTGGATGCGGTCGAGGCAGACTTGCCCGAACTGGCGGGCATGCTGGTCAAAGTGGTGGACGACGGGGCATCGATCGGTTTTTTGCCACCGATGAAGCAGGAGACGGCGATACGGTATTGGGAATCAGTACCCGCACCGGATGTGATTCTCTACGTCGCAAAGGTCGGAGACAACATAGCCGGAAGCGTGCAGCTCCATCTGTGTACGAAGGAGAACGGCACGCATCGGGCGGAGATCGCCAAACTGATGACCCATCCAGACTTTCGCCGAAAAGGAATCGCGCGTACACTGATGCAAACGGCGGAGGAACGGGCCAGGCAGGAAAACCGGAAGCTGCTGGTGTTGGACACGCGCGAAGGTGATCCGTCCAACCTGCTGTACCGCTCCCTGGGCTTTGTGGAAGCGGGACGGATTCCTGACTTTGCCCAATCCGAGAACGGGTCCCTGGATGCGACGGTCTTCTACTACAAGCGGCTGACGTAAGGAAAAACCTGTTGAAAAACCTGTTGTCAGCCAATAAACGGGGCTTTCCCTCACGCAATCGGTGAAGGGAGTAGCCCCGTCTTTTTTTGTTTACACGTCCAGCTTGTGCGTTTCCAGGAAATTGGTCGCAAAATGGCCTGATACAAAATCCGGGTGTTCCAGCAGCTTGGCGTGAAACGGAATCGTCGTGTGGACGCCATCGACGACGAATTCATCGAGAGCCCGTCTCATGCGGGCAATCGCTTCCTGGCGATCCTTGCCCCAGACGATCAGTTTGGCGACCATCGAATCGTAAAACGGAGGAATTTCATAGCCGGGGTACACCGCACTGTCGACTCGTACACCATAGCCGCCGGGCGGCAGGTAGCGCTGTACTTTGCCCGGAGACGGCATGAAGTTTTTCTGCGGGTTCTCCGCATTGATACGACATTCGATCGCCCACCCGTCCAATCGCACTTCCTCCTGCGAAAAGGAAAGCGGCTGTCCGCAAGCGACGCGTATTTGCTCCTTGATCAAATCAATCCCGGTAATCATCTCGGTGACGGGATGCTCCACCTGAATCCGCGTGTTCATCTCCATAAAGTAAAACTTGCCATGCTTATCCAGCAAAAACTCGACCGTACCTGCACCGTGGTAATCGACAGCTTTGGCTGCCGCTACCGCCGCTCTCCCCATCTGCTCGCGCAGGTCTTGATCCAAAGCCGGAGATGGCGCCTCTTCGACGAGCTTCTGGTGGCGGCGCTGGATCGAACAGTCGCGCTCGCCGAGAAAGACTACGTTGCCGTGTGTATCGCCCATGATCTGGATTTCTACATGGCGCGGCTCCTCCACGAATTTCTCCAGATAGACGCCGGGATTGCCAAACGCCGCCTCCGCTTCTTTCTGTGCCTGGCGGATCGACTTGCGCAGCTCCTCGTCGTCCCACGCGACACGCATTCCCCGACCACCGCCGCCTGCCGTCGCCTTGACGATTACGGGGTAGCCGATCTCGGCAGCCACGGCGATCGCTTCTTCGATCTCGTCAATCAGTCCATCCGTACCGGGAACGAGCGGCACATTGGCTTCGCGCATCGTCGCCTTGGCAATCGCTTTGTCGCCCATTTTCTGGATCGCACTCGCGTCTGGCCCGATAAAGGTGATGGAGCAATCCTTGCACAGTTGGGCGAACGAAGCATTTTCCGCCAAAAAGCCGTACCCCGGGTGAATCGCGTCCGCTTCCGTCAGCAGCGCCACGCTGATGATCCGGGACATGTTCAAATAGCTGTCTTTGGACAACGTCGGACCGATGCAGTACGCTTCGTCGGCCAGTTGGACGTGGAGCGCCTCGCGATCTGCTTCCGAATATACCGCGACCGTCGATATCCCCAGTTCATGGCAGGCACGGATGACGCGCACAGCAATTTCCCCGCGGTTGGCAATCAGAATTTTGCGAAACATCACTGTCTTCCCTCCTGATTTGGCTCGACCACGATCAACGGTTTTCCGTAATCGACGAGCTCCCCGTCTGTGACCAAAATCTCGGTCACCGTCCCGTCTACCGGAGATACGATTTCATCGTATAGCTGCAAGGCTTCGACTGAACAACGGCCGACCAGCGCACCTTGGGCGATTGCATCTCCCACAGCCACAGCCGCAGTAAATGTACCGACGGAGGTGGAGCGGATCGTCCAGGCAGAAGATGCTGCCGCGGCTGGCGACTCCTCCTCGTTTGCCGTCTCGGCTGTTGCTGCCGCTTCCTCGTAACTTCGCGTTGCTTCCGCCACTTCTTGCTCGGATACTGGCAGTGCTTCGGGACGGGCTGTTATCGGTGCCGCTTTTTTAATCGTGATGCTCGTGCCATCTGTTTCCCAAACCAGTTCCTCGATCGACGTCTGGTTCACCAGTTTGATCATCTCGCGAATGTCGTGCAGTTTCATCGGATCAGATCACTCCTATAACGGGATGTTCCCGTGCTTTTTGTAGGGGCGGCTCTCCTGTTTGTTGCGCAGCATTTCCAGTGCTTCCGCCACTTTGCTGCGGGTCTGGCGCGGGTCGATGACATCGTCGACCATGCCGAGACTGGCCGCTACGTACGGATTGGCGAACTTTTCGCGGTACTCCGCAATTTTTTCCGCTCGCGTCGCCGCCGGATCAGCGCTTTGCTCGATCTCCCGGGCAAAGATGATGTTGGCTGCGCCTTCTGGTCCCATGACCGCGATCTCTGCGTTCGGCCAGGCGTAGACGACGTCGGCTCCAATCGATTTGGAATTGAGCGCGACGTATGCTCCGCCGTACGCCTTGCGCAAGATTACGGTGATTTTTGGCACCGTCGCTTCGGAATAGGCGTACAAGATTTTCGCGCCGTGGCGGATAATCCCGCCGTGTTCCTGATTGATCCCGGGGAAAAAGCCGGAGACATCCTCGAACGTGATGAGCGGAATGTTGAAGCAGTCACAGAAGCGGATAAAGCGCGCCAGCTTGTCGGAGGAGTGAATGTCAAGCCCTCCTGCCATCACTTTCGGCTGGTTGGCGATCATTCCGACGCTGTGTCCCTCGATCCGGGCAAAACCGACGACAATGTTGCGGGCAAACTGTTGCTGGACCTCCATAAAGTCGCCATCGTCGACAATCGCTTCGATTACTTTGCGTACATCGTACACCTTGGTGCTTTCCACCGGTACCAGGTCGAGAATGTCATCCTGCATCGCCCGCTCGAACGAACGATCGAGTGCAGGCGGCTTCTCCCGGTTGTTTTGCGGCAAAAAGCTGAGCAGGCGGCGCACCCCTTCGAGCACTTCCTGTTCTGTTTCCGCAGTAAAATGGGCGTTTCCGCTCAAGCTGGAATGGACCTTGGCCCCGCCCAAATCTTCCGCCGAAATTTTTTCGCCAGTCACAGTTTCGATCACTTTCGGTCCGGTAATGAACATCTGGCTCGTCTTTTCAACCATAAACACAAAATCGGTAATCGCAGGCGAGTACACTGCTCCTCCTGCACAAGGACCGAGAATGACGGAAATTTGCGGGATCACCCCGGAATAGATCGAATTGCGGTAAAAAATCGTGCCGTACCCGTCCAGCGAGCTGACGCCTTCCTGAATTCGCGCTCCGCCAGAGTCGTTCAACCCGATCACAGGGGCGCCGTTCTTCGCAGCCAGGTCCATCACCTTGGCAATTTTCATCGCGTGCATCTCGCCCAGGGCGCCGCCAAACACGGTAAAATCCTGGGCGAAGACGTAGACGGGCCGACCGTGAATTTTTCCGTATCCGGTCACTACGCCTTCCCCCGGGGCTTCCATCTGATCCATCCCGAAGTTGGTCGCGCGGTGCCGGACAAACGGATTCAGCTCCACGAAGCTGTCGGCATCGAGCAGGATGTCAAGCCGCTCGCGTGCCGTGAGCTTCCCGCGATTGTGCTGGGCGTCGATGCGCTCGTCTCCTCCGCCCAGCTGGATCGCAAATTTCCGCTCCATCAGCTCATCGATTTTTTCATGCATCTTGCTCATCGTCCGATCACTCTCCCCATTCCGATTCATCTCGTTTCTGTTCATAGGTCTCGATCAAAAGCTGCGCGGCTGCCGTCGCAGAAAGCTCTCCGCGCAGAACTGCAGCTTCCACCTCGGGCAGCTTGCTCGCCACCCCGGAATGTCCAAAAAACCGCGAGCGCAGATAGTCCTCGGTCATGCTCATCAGCCAATCGCGTGACTGCGCCTGGCGACGTGCGGCAAGTCCTCCCGAGCGGGTCAGTTCGTCGCGGAAGTTCTCCACGACGCCCCATATCTCCGCGATTCCTTCCCCGGTCAGCGCCGAGCAGGTGTAGGCTTGCGTCTGCCAGCCCGCCGTGGCAGGCTGCAGGTAATGCAGCACGCGATTGTACTCTGCTTTGGCGACCATCGCCCGCTGCTTGTTCTCTCCGTCTGCCTTGTTGATCAGGAGCGCATCGGCAATTTCAATGACCCCTTTTTTGATCCCTTGCAGCTCATCTCCGCCTCCGGTCAGCATCATCAGCAAAAAGAAGTCGACCATCGAGCGTACTGTCGTCTCGCTCTGCCCCACGCCTACAGTCTCGACCAGGATTACGTCGAAGCCAGCCGCTTCGCAGAGCAAGATCGTTTCCCTCGTCTTGCGGTTCACGCCGCCGAGTGTGCCTCCTGTCGCAGAAGGGCGGATAAAGGCGCGCGGGTTGCGCGACAGCTGTTCCATCCGCGTTTTGTCGCCCAGAATACTGCCGCGCGTCACTGGACTGCTCGGATCGACGGCGAGCACCGCGACACGGTGGCCGCGCTCGCACAGCATCGTACCCAGCGCCTCGATAAAGGTGCTTTTGCCAGCCCCCGGTACTCCGGTAATCCCGACGCGAATCGAACGGCCGGTATGCGGCAAAAGCTGCTTCAGCACGTCCTGGGCGAGCTTCATGTGCTGCGGCGAATTGCTCTCCACGAGCGTAATCGCCTGCGCCAGGACGGAACGGCTGTTTTCCAGCACGCCTTTGACGTACTGCTCTGCGGAGAGGCGGGGGGGACGGACGGACGTGGAAAACACCAGTGAACTCCGCTCCTGTCTCTCCTCGCCCGTCATACTGCTGCCTCCAGCCTTTTCACGATTTCCTGGATCACCTGCTGTGCCGCTACAGGGATGACCGTGCCAGGACCGAAGATTGCCGCTGCGCCATGCTCTTTTAAAAAGGCGTAATCCTGCGGCGGAATTACGCCGCCTACGACGACTACGATATCCTCGCGCCCGAGCTTTTTCAATTCCGCGACCAACTGCGGCAGCAATGTCTTGTGTCCGGCGGCAAGCGAGCTGAAGCCGATCGCGTGGACGTCGTTTTCCACTGCCTGCAAGGCCGTTTCCTCCGGTGTCTGGAACAAAGGGCCGACGTCAACGTCAAAGCCGAGATCGGCAAAAGCGGTGGCGATCACCTTGGCTCCCCGGTCATGTCCGTCCTGCCCCATCTTGGCGATCAGGATGCGCGGTCTTCTGCCTTCCCATTTTTCGAACTGGTCTGCCATTTCGCGGACGACGGCGACTTCCTGCTCTTCGCCGAATTCGGCGCTGTACACGCCTGTGATGGAGCGGATGACTGCCTTGTGGCGTCCGACGACCTTTTCATACGCTTCCGAGATTTCCCCCAGCGACGCTCTCGCCCTGGCGGCTTCCACTGCGAGCTCCAGCAGATTGCCTTCGCCGCTATGGGCGCATGCTGTGATCGCTTGCAAGGCCGCTTGCACGCGGGCTTCGTCCCGGTTCTCGCGCAACTGCTGCAGCCGTCTGATCTGCGCCTCGCGCACAGCCGTATTGTCCACTTCGAGAATGTCCAGCGGGTCTTCGTGTTTCAGCCGGTATTTGTTGACCCCGATGATCGCTTCCTTGCGCGAGTCGATATGCGCTTGCCGGCGCGCTGCCGCCTCCTCGATCTTCATTTTCGGAAGCCCGGTTTCGATCGCCTTGGCCATTCCCCCGAGCGCTTCGACCTCTTCGATATGCGCCCAGGCCCGCTCGGCCAACTGGGCTGTCAGCGATTCCACGTAGTAGGAACCAGCCCACGGATCGACGACCTTGCAGATGCCCGTCTCGTCCTGCAAATACAACTGCGTGTTGCGGGCGATCCGCGCAGAGAAGTCGGTCGGCAGGGCGATCGCTTCATCCAGGGCATTCGTGTGCAGCGACTGCGTGTGCCCAAGCGCTGCTGCCATCGCCTCCAGATTGGTGCGAATCACGTTGTTGAACGGGTCTTGCTCGGTCAGGCTCCACCCCGATGTTTGCGAATGGGTGCGCAGCGCCATCGATTTTTCGTTCTTCGGGTTAAACTGCTTGATCAGCTTCGCCCAGATCAGCCGCGCTGCCCGCATTTTGGCAATCTCCATAAAATAGTTCATGCCGATCGCCCAGAAGAAGGAAAGGCGCGGTGCAAACGCATCGATGTCAATGCCTGCTTTCAGCCCGGTGCGTATATACTCCAATCCGTCTGCCAGCGTGTACGCCAGCTCGATGTCGGCGGTCGCCCCGGCCTCCTGCATGTGGTAGCCGGAGATGCTGATGCTGTTGAACTTGGGCATATGTGCGGAGGTGTAGGCGAAGATGTCGGAAATGATCTTCATCGACGCTTCCGGCGGGTAAATGTACGTATTGCGCACCATGTACTCTTTCAAAATGTCGTTTTGAATCGTGCCTGTCAGCTTGGAGCGGTCTACTCCCTGCTCCTCGGCGGCGACGATGTAGAACGCCATGATCGGCAGCACTGCCCCGTTCATCGTCATCGACACTGACATTTGATCCAGCGGGATGCCGTCAAACAGGATTTTCATGTCGAGGATCGAATCTACCGCCACACCGGCTTTTCCCACGTCGCCGACGACGCGCGGATGATCGGAGTCGTAGCCCCGATGTGTCGCCAGGTCGAAGGCGATCGACAGCCCTTTTTGTCCGGCTGCGAGATTGCGGCGGTAAAACGCGTTGCTCTCCTCCGCCGTGGAAAAACCGGCGTACTGGCGCACGGTCCAGGGACGTGTCACGTACATCGTCGGGTACGGCCCGCGCAGGTACGGAGGCAGCCCCGGCATGTAGCCGAGATGGGTCATACCCGCTGTATCCTCACTGCCGTAGACCGGTTTGACCAAAAGCTGCTCGTTCGTTTGCCACATCAGCTCGTCAAGCGACAAACCCGTCTCTTGCTGCAACCTCGCCTCCCACACTTCTGCTGGCGGGACGCTGCTTTTTCTGCGGTACTCCATGTGGCGAAAATCAGGATGCTTGCTCATGCGATCACCCCTGTGCGTTTCTGCAGGTCATGCAGCAAAGCGTAGCAATTGCTTTGCATATGCAGAAAATCATCGACCCCTGCATCGCGGTATGCGTCTGCCTGTTCGGCTGCCGGACGTCCGGCGAGCCAGACCGTCAGCTCCGGCTGCGCCGCTTTCAACAGGCGTGTAAGCGGAGCTGCGACATGCGGATAGCTCTCATCGTCCGCACAAATCACGACGATCCGGGCACCGGATGCAAGAGCCGCCTGTGCCGCTTCTTCGACCGTCGACGGCGATTGCTCCTGTCTCGATACGGCAAAGCCTCCGACGGCGAGAAAATCCGTGCAAAAATCGGCGCGTGCCTTGTGCTTTGCCAGCGGTCCTACCGTAGCCAGGTGGACTAGTGGCTTGTTGCCCGTGCGCTGGCTGTACATGTCCGCGTTTTGGCGCAACTCTTCAAATGCCTGCGCGGCGCGCTGCTGCTGGATCGGCGAAATGGACATGCCTTCACCTAGTCCGCCTGTCCACGCTCTCGTCACATCGCCCAATGTCGCTCCCGCCAGGACAGCTGCCACTGCCTTGGCGACGGGATCAGCGGATGAGCGGGACAAATCTGCCAGCGTATTCGCTAGCTGCGCCTGGTCGTGCTGGCTGCGCCAGGAATGGAGGCGGGCCATATGTTCGGTTGCAGCGACTGGGTCCGCCGTTTTTGGAACCGGCAGCTCTTCCGAGGTGTTCGGGTACATGTTCGTCCCGACGATCCGCTCTTTTCGCTTGGCGATTTGCTCAGCCTTTTTCGCCGCGATCCGTGCGATCTCCGCTTGCGGGAAGCCAGCCTCCAGTGCAGCCTTCATGCCGCCCAGCCGCTCCACCTGCTGGAAAAGCTCCCACGACCTGCGGGCTAGTGCATCGGTCAGCCACTCTACGTACCACGAGCCGCCAGCCGGGTCCGCGACCTTGGCGAGATGCGCCTCTTCCTTGAGAATAATTTGCGTATTGCGGGCGATCCTTCTGGAAAACTCGTCTGCTGGCCGAATCGGCTCGTCAAACGCGGATACGTGCAGACTGTCGATCCCGCCGACGATCGCTGAAAACGCTTCCGTACTTGCCCGCAGCATGTTCACGTACGGATCGAGTACGGTTTTGTTCCACGCAGAGGTACGAGCGTGGATGCGCATCTTCTGCGCTGTAGCGGACCCGCCGAAAGCCTCAACGATATTCGCCCAGAGCAGGCGTGCCGCTCGCAGCTTGGCGATCTCCATAAACACGTTGGAACCGATGGAAAAGGAGAATTGCATTTTCGCAACAATCTGTTCGACTGTCAGCCCTCTGTCCAGCATCGCGCGGATGTACTCCACTGCTGTGGCGAGCGAAAAGGCAAGCTCCTGGACTGCTGTTGCTCCGGCGTTGTGATACGGATGCGATTCGACATGGATCGTACTAAGCTGTGGAGCATGCGCGCTCGCCCAGCCGGTTACTGCTGCCATGTCGTCGTAAGCGTGCGTTAGCGGGCAGTCCAGCTTTCCGGTCTGCACGAGTCTGCCCAGCGGGTCCGCACCCACCAACCCCCGTAGCTTGGCCGGATTCGCTCCTGCCGTCTCCAGGTGTGCGAGCAGCAAGCCAAGCATCGGGAGCGCAAGCCCGCCTGAAGGCAGAAAAAGCGGCACTTCCTCGAGATTGATGCCAGAAAATGCCGTATCCAGATCGTCTCGGCAGAAAAGATATAGACCGACTTCTTCAAGCTCGGAAGGCTCTGTCTGATCCGGGTCCTTTCCTGCTCGTGCAGCCGGGTGCAGGACGATATTCAACATCGTCTGTCCGCGTTCCAGGTCGCTGATCGCGGCATCGTGAAATGCTTGCGGCGTGGACGCCGGGATCTCCTGGTTGACTTCCCACCCCTCGGTACAGTAGCCCGCCGGATGGTTTCCACGTACATACGGGGCGATTCCCGGCATTGCCGGCACGTGCGCGATACCCTCGACATCTGCCTGTGTGTAGATCGGCTGCAGCGTGATCTCTTCGTAAGTATCTGAGAGCAATTTCGCAAACGGTGCTCCTTTCAACGAGCTTTCCGCCTCTTTGCGCCACTCTTCGTAGGTCGGTACGGGAAACGCCTGAAACAGTTCCTCTTTCCCCACTCGGATTCCCCCTCTCATCTCAGCCTAAGCAGATCGGCTATCCATCCAGCTTCACCGTAAACAAAGGCTGTCCCGGCTCTACCAATTGTCCGTTTTCCGCTAAAATTTCGACGATTTCCCCGCGAACTTCTGCTTCAATCTCGTTAAACAGTTTCATCGCTTCCACGATGCATACGACAGTCGATTCCTCCACACGGTCATGGACCTGGACGTACGGCGGTGCGTCAACGGCTGGCGCCCGATAAAACGTGCCTACCATCGGCGACGTGATTGTATGCCGTTTTTCAGTCTTGGACCCGGATGGTTTTGTGGTTCCTGCCGGTTCGGCTGCTACAGGGTGTGTGACTGATTTTTCCTGTAACGCTGTACCTGCCTGCTTGCTGGTAATTTGCACGACGGCCGCCTGGTGTTGCCCGTTGCGTTCGGCGAGAGGAGCCGGCAACAACGGCACGGCGCTATGGGCAGTACGCCTTTTGATCGACAGCCGGGATGTTTCATTTTTCACTTCCACGGATTCCACATCTGTTTGTTCCAACAGCTTCACAAGCTCACGAATTTCATAGATGTTCAACACGTTTCATGCCTCCCTCCCGATAAGACCGACCAGTTGGTCTGTTACCCTCACTTTATCAAATCTTCCTTTTCTTGTACAGACCAACCAGTTGGTCTGAAGGAATTATTTTTCTAGCGCGAATTGTCAGACATGCAAATTCAATTCAGAAAGGCCCCACATTACCTTTACAAGTACGAGAGGCCTGCTGAATATCGCATAAAAGCATGAAGATTGCTTATTGGTTGATCAGAAAATAGCGGGCGTAATCGGGATTGTCCTTGGATTCCTGGCGCAGAACCGAGTGCAGAACCATGTCGGCGTATATATCGGCTATCTGCTCGATGGAATACGTGCCCGACTTCTGATACCACTTGTAAATCCAGTTCACCATCCCGAAGATCGCCATCGAGACGATCGGGACAGGCAGCTCCGGTCGGAAGTCGCCTGTCTCGATCCCTTCCTGAATCAACGAAAACATCATTTCTTTGTACTGATCGCGCTTGCTCTCGATCTCCGCAAAATACTCCGGAGCCAAAAACAAGCTCTCCTGGTAAAAGATCGTCACCTGCGACCGGTACAAATCGATCATCATCACAAACGATTTGACAATAGCCTGCAAGCGCTCCGGTGGCGTATTCCACTGGCGGTACGCCTCCTGGGCCTTTTCCAGCACGTAGGAAATAAACTGGTCATGGATGATGTACAGCAGCTCATCCTTTGACTTGAAGTTGTGATAAAACCCCCCTTTGGAGGTTCCGCTCTCTTTGACGATCTGGTCTACCGTAACCCGATGATAGCCGTTTGCTTCAAACAGGCGCATCGCGGTCTCGATAATGCGTTCTCGAATCGGTTTTTCGCTCATTCTCTTCACCCGTGTCCATTATAGCACATGCTGGAATGCCACCATGCGGCAGAATCGCTTGCGCGGGGAAAGGCTCTTTTTCTTCCCCTGTTTATCCTTCGGAAGAGACAGGCGTTGCCCCAAAGTACTCTTCCAGTGTCAGCCCTGTTTTCGCAAGCTCCTGTGCCAGTTCTACACCGACGTAGCGCAAATGCCACGGCTCGTAGATATATCCGGTAATCTCCTCTTTGCCGAGCGGATAGCGAACGATAAAGCCGAACTCCATGGAGCGCGCTGCCAGCCACTCTGCTTCCGGTGTACCGGCAAAGCAGCTTTCTGCCGCGCATTTGCCGTCAATGCCGGAAATGTCGATGGCAAGTCCCGTCTCATGCTCGCTCGTACCCGGATAGGCGCTGTACGTTCTCGCTTTTTCCAGTCCATCCTTGGCGACATAACGGGCAAACAATGTCTTTTGGTACTCGTGGGAGCGGTAGCCAGAGACTCCGGCCAGCGCGATGCCATCTGCCTGTGCGGCAGCAAACATCTGTTCCAGTGCACGCGCTGCCTCTTCCCGCAACATCCGTCTTTCGCTTTTTTCCGGTGCCAGGAACGGGACATTCGGGAAGACCAGATCAGTCGGCTTGTACTCTTCCGGCAATTTGCGCTGCTTGTTGACCAGTACCGTCAAGCTCGCCGGTTCGGCTACGACCTCCAGGGCGAGGTCTTGCGGTATTTCAGATGGCGTAGCTGTGCCCTTGGCATCAGCGGCTGTCGTATCCTGCTGCGGTTGATCTGCCGGTGTGGCTGGTGTAGACATGGGTGGTTCCTCCTTTTGGTCCGTCGGTTTCTCCTGCTTGCTTTCGTCTGTCGGGGGTTCGGACGCGACATCGACCGGTTTTTCGCCGCCAGTGAGCGGCGCCATCGCTCCCTCGCATCCCTGCAGCAGCAGGAAAAGGGCTGAGACGAGCAATAAAGACCCCTTTGTCTGAATCCATCTACCTCTCATCGTTTCGTTCCTTTCAGCGAGCGATATGCTCACTTTTTCTCGAAGAGTTTCAGATACTGACCAAAGCCCTCTTTTTCCAGTTGGTCCTTGGGGATAAAGCGAATGGCTGCCGAGTTGATGCAATAGCGCAAGCCATTTGGTCCCGGCCCGTCCTCAAAGACGTGGCCGAGGTGAGAATCGGCCTCCTTGCTGCGGACCTCGGTACGGATCATGTTGTGGCTCAAATCGAGGTGCTCGGTGACGTTTTGCTCTTCGATCGGCTGGGTAAAGGACGGCCAGCCGCAGTCGGAATCGAATTTGTCCAATGAGCTGAAAAGCGGCTCATTGGAGACGATATCCACGTAGATGCCCTCTTCACGATGATTCCAGTATTCGTTGACGAACGGCCGCTCCGTCGCGTTGTTTTGCGTCACTTCAAACTGCAGCGGCGTCAAGCGCTTCCGCAGTTCTTCCCGCTTTTCCTTGTCCTGCCACGCTTCCTTGATGAATGTAGCCCTGCCGGATGCCGCCTGGTAGTACTTGTAGCGAAGCGGGTTTTTCTTGTAGTAGTCCTGATGGTACTCTTCCGCAGGGTAAAACGTCTGCGCTGGCAAAATCGCCGTCGCGATCGGTTTGTCAAAACGGCCGCTTCGCTCCAGCTCTTCCTTTGACCTCAACGCAATGTTGTGCTGCTCCTCGTCGTGATAAAAAATGGCCGGTGCATACGACTGGCCGCGGTCGGCAAACTGGCCACCGGCATCGGTCGGATCAATCTGCTGCCAAAACGATTGCAACAGTTGCTCATACGAGATTTTCTGAGGGTTGTAGGTGATCTGCACGGCTTCATAGTGGCCGGTCGTCCCGCTGCATACCTGTTCGTATGTAGGATTTTCGACGGTACCGCCCGTATAGCCGGAGATGACCTGAATTACGCCCGGCTGCTGGTCAAACGGATGTACCATGCACCAGAAGCATCCGCCGGCAAAGGTCGCCACTTCATATCTATCGGTATCGCTCACCTGATGTTGCCTCCTTTTATTTGCCATTCGTGCTATTCTCCAAATTGTACATGGAATTTCCGGCAAAGACCACCTTGCACAACAAAAAAGGTGCCGCCACAAACCATTCTTTCTGCCGTGGCAGCACCTGTTATCCGCAAAGCATGATCTTATTCACAAAAGAAGAGCAAAAGGCTGTTGCTATACCCGGTGGATCAACCCTTACCCGTTGCCGCTTTGGCTGCGATGCAGATGCGCATCCATCGCCTGGGCAAATCCAGACAGCATCAGTACCATGTGCACGATCCCCTGCTCAAAATCCTGCAAGCGAATCGATTCGTTGGGAGCATGCACCTTGGAGCCTGACCAGCCTACGCCAGTGCTGACAATCGGCAGCCGCAGCGCCTCGCCAAACGCGTACATCGGTCCCGTTCCAGCCGAATTTGGCGCGACTATCGGTTCGTGGCCGTATACGTGGCGCGCTGTTTCCATGACATGGGAGACAAAAGGATGATCGTAGTCGGAGCGATACGCTTTTTGCCCGTTCCACATCTTCACCGATATATCGTCAAAGCCATGCTTCAGCAAATGGCTTTTCACGCAGGCGAGGATGTGCTCAGGGTCCTGGCCGGGCACGAGGCGGCAGTCCACTTTTGCTTTGGCGCGCTTGGGAAGTACCGTCTTGGCCCCTTCGCCCGTGTACCCGCTCTCGATTCCGCATATCGTCATCGTGGGGTGAAACACCATCGCTTCGCGTGGATCGACGCCCAGCGCTTCCGTGATCAGTGGACGCTTCAACCCGTATAAGCGGCTGATCGCCTCCGTGTCAAACGGAAGATTTCGCACTACCTGCCTTTCGCGTTCGCTTGGCTCGAGAATCCCGTCGTAGAAACCCTCTACGAGAATTTCATTTTCCTTGTTTTTCATCGTCGCCAATGCCTGGACGAGGCGCCATGCCGCGTTGTCCACGTAGGCCCCGATCGACGAGTGCATGTCGATCTCGGCTCCTTCGCAAGTCAACTCCAGGTAAGCCATTCCCTTGATGCCCGCTACCATGCTGATCCGCTCGGCTTCATCCTTGCTGCCGAATTCCCAGATGCAGGCATCCGCAGAGAAGAGCTCCTGATACTTGCGCAAGTACGGCTCCAGATTCGGACTGCCGATCTCTTCCTCGCCCTCGACCATGAACTTGACGTTGCAGGGCAGTCCGTCTTCGCTCTCCTGGAGCAGCTGGATCGCGGTCAGCCGCGCGACCAGGTCTCCCTTGTTGTCTGCAACCCCTCGCGCAAACAGCTTTCCATCCTTGACAGCCGGCTCGAACGGGGGCGTTTCCCACTCGTCAAACGGCTCTGGCGGCTGGACATCGTAATGGTTGTAAAAAAGCAGTGTCTTGCCGGGGTCCCCCTTGCTGCCGGCAGGGAAGAAGCCATAGATTACCGGGTTGCCGCCCAGGTCATCGAGTACGCGCGTTACGCCCCCCAGCTTCTCCATCATGGCGACGACGAAGGCAACGGTTTCCGGGATCGCCGAATGCTGTGCGGAGACCGTAGGAAGCCGCACGTATTCCTTCAACGTCTCCAGCGTCTGTGGCAGGTGCTCCTGGACGCGCTTGATCACTTGTCCCTGATCCATCAGTGCGCACCTGCTACTGACCATTTTTCCAATTCGTGGTGGAATCCGAACACTTTCGGCTCACCGTGTGCGACCTGTTTGGAAATGGCTGCGAAGTCGTTGTCCGAGTACAGCGAAATCAGCGGCAAGTCTTCGTTCCAGATTTTTTGCAGCTCGGCGTAGATGCCTTTGCGCACGTCCATATTCGGTTCTGCCTTTCCTTTGAGCATCAGTTCGTCTACGCGCGGGCTGCTGTACTGCATGAAGTTAAAGCTGCCGTTCGTGGTGTACAGCGTCGAGACGTCGGGATCGAGCGTGAGCGTCAGACCCATCAGCGTCACTTCGTAGTCACCCGCCTTGGCTTTGCTCAAAACGGTCGGGAAGTCGAACTTCTGCACTTTCACCTTCAAGCCGACTGCTTGCCAGCTTTGCGTGATCACGTCGGCGGACTGCTCGCGAACCTTGTTTCCGGTAGGCACGTTCAGCACGATCTCGCGGTTGAAATCCCAGCCTGCCTCCTGAAGCAGTTGCTTCGCCTTTTCCGGATCGTGGGTGTACTTTTCCAGCGTCGTATCCAGGTACGGGTTTACCGATGTGTACGGTCCGTCAATCACTTCCCCGTAACCTTTCAACAGCTTGTCGACGATCTGATCCCGGTCGATCGCGTAGGCCATCGCCTTGCGGACACGCGGGTCAGAGATGACGTCCATGTTGAACATCAGCGTCTGGAAGCTGAAGTTCGGTTCGTCTTTGGTCACGACGTTCTCAAACGATTTGACCGTATCGAAATCTTGCGGAGCGATTTTGCCGATCCCGCCTGCCACGTTCATATGCAGTTCGCCGGTTTGCAGTTGTGCGACCATGTTCGGGCCTGGCAGCACCTTGATGAACAGCTTTTCCAGCGCGGGCTTGCCACGGTAATAATCCGGATTGGCTGCCAGCTCGACGTACTGGTCTTTTTCGTATTTCACGAACTTGAACGGACCGTTGGACACGTTCGGATTTTGCATGAACGGATCTTGCGACAATGCCGCCGGGTCGACGTTTTCCAGGATATGCTTGGGCAGGATCATCAGCTTGACGCCGAGCTGCTCTTTGAGCATATTCGGATCGACTGGCGCCTTCGTTCTAAATTCCAGCGTCTTGTCATCGATTACTTTCACAGACGGGATTTCCGTCTCGCCCTCTTTCAGCTTGCCGTTTTCGCCGAGACCGTCAAACATGGCGATGTAGCTGCCAACGGTAGTCTCGACTTTCGGGTTGGCGATCAGATTCAAGGTGAAGGCTGCGTCGTGAGCGGTCACCGGAGTGCCGTCCGTCCAATTCGCATTCGGGTTGATCCTGATCGTAAATGTCTGGTTGTCTGTCGTTTCAAACGCGTCGGCGAGCTTGGGAGCAAACTCGAGAGGTGCGACCATTTCCAGAAACGAGTCAAAAAAGAACTTTTCAACAAACTGGGATGCAACGTCTGTGCTATTGATTGGATTAAACAAGATGGGAGGATTCGTCATTCCCAAAAACATCGTGTTGCCTGCTGCTTGACTGCCGGGCTGCTGTGTTTCCGTACCTTGCTGACCGCCAGCTTCTCCCGCCGGAGCGGCTGAATTCCCGCCCCCGCAAGCAGCCAGTACCAGCAAAGATGACACTGCCAAGATGTTCGCTGCTCGTTTGACCAATTTCATCGTACACACCCCTTTTTTCTATTTTGTTTTCAACCAGACAACCACCTGCACGCACTACTTCAAACTTCTCGGGTCCATGGCATCACGCAGGCCGTCGCCGATAAAGTTGATCGACAGCACCGCCAACAGAATCATCATGCCCGGTGGCACCCACAGCCATGGTTGCTGTGACAGGACGGTGAGCGACTGCGCTTCCGTCAGCATGTTGCCCCAGCTCGCAGTCGGCGGCTGGACCCCCATGCCCAAAAAGCTGAGCGATGCTTCCATAATAATGGCGGAGGCTATGCCAAACGTGGCGTTGACCAAAATCGGAGCGAGGCAGTTTGGCAGGATATGCTGGAAAACAATCTTCGGGGCTGAATAGCCCAGGGCTATGCCAGCCTTCACGTAGTCCATTTCCTTGACAGACAGTACGCTGCCGCGAACGATCCGCGCGATCCCTGGCCAGCCCAATATCCCCAATACGATAATGATATTGGATAAACTCGGGCCCATGATGCTGACGATGACGAGAATGACCATCAAGTATGGAAAGGACATGAAAATATCCGTCAGGCGCATGATCACCATGTCCACCCAACCTCCGAAATAGCCGGCCATTGCGCCGAGAATGGTGCCGATGATCACGTAGATAGCGACAGCACCAATGCCCACCGCCAGGGAAACACGAGCTGCGTAGATCAGTCGGCTGAGATTGTCCCGGCTTACCTGGTCGGTCCCAAGGAGGTGTTCCTCAGAGGGAGCGGCAGCAAAATTGCCAGAGATTTCGTAGGGATCGTGCGGCGCCAGAACCGGAGCGAAGATTGCGCAAAGTGTAATCAAGACAAAGACAATCAATCCGGCTACTGCCAGCCTGTGCTTGAGAAAGCGCTTGGCAATCATTTTCAGGTAACTCTCTTCTTCACCCAGGGCAAGCACTTCTTGCTTTGGAATGGCGTCTTCCTGTTCGATTTTTGCATTGGCCAGTGACATCTCGTCTCCCCCTTTCTCTTTAGTTGTACTTGATCCGCGGGTCTGCGACAGAATACAGGATGTCTGCCAGCAAGTTGGACAAAAGCACGGTGATCGCGGCGATAAAGTTGATCGCCATCAAGGTCGGGTAGTCACGGGAACCGATCGATTGGATCGTCAACTGGCCAAGTCCCGGCCATTGGAAAATTTGCTCGGTCACGACCGCCCCGCCAATCAGCATCGGAATGTCCATCCCGATAATGGTAATAATCGGAATCAGCGCGTTGCGAAACGCGTGCTTGTTCACGACGATAAATTCACGCAAGCCTTTTGAGCGTGCCGTCCGCAAATAGTCCTGTCCGAGTATTTCCAGCATGCTGGAACGTACGTACCGCACCATATTGCCGGCGATCCCGGTTCCCAGGACAAAAGCAGGCAGTATGAGGTGTTTCAAGGTGTCGAGGAAACCGCCGTCCCCGCCCAGCGTATTCATTCCTCCGGTCGGCAGGAGCTGTAGTTGCACGGCAAATATGTAGATGACACCCAGCCCGAGGAAAAAGTTCGGGATCGAGATTCCCATAAAAGAAAATGAGGTCGTCAAGTAATCAAGCCAGGAGTACTGCCTGATCGCGCTGAGCACGCCGATCGGAATGGCAATCAGGTAGGCGATCACGAGCGCTGTTCCCATCAGGATCAGGGTCGGAACAATCCGCGAAGCTACCATATCGCCTACGGGTGCATACGTGGCGAACGAGAAGCCGAAATCGCCTTGCATCAGGTTTTGCAGCCAGCGCCAATACTGTACGAAAATCGGATCGTTCAATCCGAGCGCTTCCTTCTTCAGTTCGATGTCCGCTGCTGTTGCATCCGGGCTGATGTACATCTCCACCGGATCTCCCGGGGCCAGATGGACGATGAAGAAACTGAACACGGTCACGCCAAAGAGTACAGGAATCGAAATAATCAGTCTTCGGATGATATACGGAAACATTTGTGCATTCCTCCCTCTTCCTTAATTCAATGGAAAGTGACAAGCTACCGCATGTTCCCCGGCGGTAAGAGCGGGAGCCTGCTCCTTGCAAATCTCCTTGGCCAACGGGCATCGTGTGTGAAAGGCGCAGCCAGATGGCGGATTTGCAGGGTTGGGAACGTCTCCTTCCATCACGATTCGCTCGCGATTGCGCAGATGGGGATTGGGAATGGGATAGGCATGCAGCAACGCTTGTGTATACGGATGTCTCGGCTGTCTGAAGATGTCTTGCGTTTTGGCCAGCTCTACGATTTTACCCAAATACATGACGGCAATCCGGTCGCTGATGTACTTGACTGCCCCCAGGCCGTGCGCGATGAACAAATAGGTAAGCTGGAACTCTTGCTGCAAATCTTTCAACAGGTTCAGCACCTGCGCCTGGATTGACACGTCGAGTGCCGAGACCGGTTCGTCGCAGACGATCAGCTTCGGACGCAGAATCAACGCTCTGGCAATGCCAATCCGCTGTCGCTGCCCTCCAGAAAACTCGTGCGGGTAGCGGTTTTTGTGATATCGGGACAGGCCAACGATCTCCAGAATTTCGTCTACTTTGCGGGAAACGTCGCCCTTCTCGGCGAGATTGTGGGCAAGCAGCGGTTCCGCGAGCAAATCACCGATCCGTTTGCGGGGATTGAGCGACGAATACGGGTCCTGGAAAATGATTTGCAAATCGGTCCGCAGCCTGCGCAGATCGGAACCGGAAAGCGAGGACATCTCCTTTCCGTCGAAGATGACCTTGCCTTCTGTCGGGGTCTCCAGCTGCACGATGGCGCGCCCGGTCGTCGATTTTCCGCAGCCGGATTCGCCTACCAGCGAAACCGTCTCTCCCGGAAAGATGGAAAAATCCAAGCCGTCCACCGCTTTTACATGGCCGACCGTGCGGGAGATGATCCCTCGCTTGATCGGATAGTATTTTTTCAGGTTCTGTACTTCCAGCAAAGGAGTTGGTGTCGTCACGCCTTTTTCACTCATGCAATTCCCTCGCTTCGCTTGTTGGTAGATTTTTGCTGCTCCTCTTCGTACAGCCAGCATCTCACCCGGTGAGCGCTGTTTTCAGGCAGCGAGACCAGCGGCGGCTGTTCGGTTGCGCATTGTGGTGTGGCATGCTGGCAACGGTCGTGGAAACGGCAGCCTTTGGGCATCATTTGCAGTGTCGGAACAGCTCCCGGGATAGAAAACAGCTTTTGCGAGCTGTCGTGCTCCAGATGCGGAATCGAGTCCATCAAGCCTTTGGTGTACGGATGCTTCGGCTCATCAAAAAGCGTGAACACATCTGCTTCCTCAACCACTTGCCCGGCGTACATGACGAGTACCTTGTCGGCCATCTCCGCAATGACGCCGAGATCGTGGGAGATGATCATAATGGATGTCTGCGATTCGTCGCGGAGCTTTTTCATTAGTTCAAGAATTTGTGCCTGAATGGTCACGTCCAGCGCGGTTGTCGGTTCATCGGCGATCAAAAGCTTCGGTTTGCAGGAGAGAGCCATGGCAATCATCACCCTCTGTCTCATCCCTCCGGACAGTTTGTGCGGGTATTCGTCAATCAGTTGCTCCGCTCGCGGAATCCCCACCTTCTTCAGCATTTCGACGGCGTAGGCACGAGCCTCTGCCCTGGACATTTTCATGTGGAGCTGGATCATTTCCAGCATCTGATTGCCGATGGTAAAGACGGGATTGAGCGACGTCATCGGCTCCTGAAAAATCATCGCGATCTCGTTTCCGCGAATGTCGCGCATCTGCGCTTCGGTAAACTGCGTCAAATCCTGCCCGTTGAGCTGGATCGTTCCTCGTTTGATCAATCCTGTCTTCCCGAGCAGTCTCATAATCGCAAGCGAGGTCACGCTCTTGCCGCAGCCGGATTCCCCCACAATCCCGATCGTTTCGCCGGGTTTTAGCTGAAAGGAGACCTCATCGACCGATACGACCTCTCCTTTCTCCGTCCGAAACGCGATTTGGAGTTTGTCTACTTCCAAAAAGTTGTTCACATCCAGCCCCCCTGATGTCGGTTGGTTTCTTCTGCTTTGTACATGGATTATGTGCTGACCTCGGTGACCGGCTCGCTAATCTCGGCAACGGTATAGTGATAGACCAGGGTCAAGAGAGCCTTTGCAGCGTACAGCATCCCCCGCTCGTCGATATCAAACTTGGGATGGTGATGCGGGAAGGACGCCCCCGTTTCCTCGTTGCGAGCGCCGGTGAAGAAAAACAATCCCGGTTTTTCTTTCAAATAATAAGCAAAATCTTCTCCGCCCATCATCGGCGGCACTTCTTCTACCGGTGAGTCCGGGAAGGAAGTTTTGATTATATGCGAGAAGACTTCTGCCTCGGCCGGGTGGTTATAGACTGCGGGATAGCCGTCTTCGTACGTCAGGGTGCATTCCGCATGAAGCGATTGGCTGATCCCCGAGACAATGTTGGCAATTTCCCGTTTCATATGTGCGCGTACTTGCTCGTCAAAGGTTCGAACCGTTCCTTTGAGCTCGGCGGAATCTGCGATGACATTTCCGGCGTTGCCCGCATGGAACGAACCGATGGAGAGTACGGCTGATTTTTGCGGGTCGACCTGGCGGCTGACGATGTACTGCAGCTGGGTGACGAGATGGGCACCGATCGCCACTGCATCGATCGTTTGGTGTGGTGCTGAGCCATGACCGCCTTTGCCCTGAATCTGAATCTGGACGACGTCAGCGGCCGCGGTCGCGTATCCTTTGCTGTAGCTGTAGGTCCCGGTCGGCGTGTTCGACGAAAGATGCGTGCCAAACACGAGGTCCACTCCTTCGAGACAACCATCTTCGATCATCGCGATCGCCCCGCCCGGCACTTTTTCCTCCGCGTGCTGGTGAAGCAGGACGACATTGCCGCTGAGCAGGTGCCGATTTTCGCTCAGGACCTTGGCGACAGCGAGCAAGGTCGCGGTGTGCCCGTCGTGTCCGCAGGCGTGCATGACGCCATCGACCTTGGACTTGTACGGAACGTCTTTTTCGTCCTTGATCGGCAACGCGTCAAAATCTGCCCGCAGCGCAATTGTTTTGCCGGGCTTGGCACCGTAAATAGTCCCGACGATTCCTCTGCCCCCTACATTTGTTCGTGTTTCGATACCGTAGCCTTCCAAAATTCCGGCGATCAT
The DNA here is from genome assembly GCF_044627595.2 of Brevibacillus sp. TJ4. Lineage (NCBI taxonomy): Bacteria > Bacillati > Bacillota > Bacilli > Caryophanales > Paenibacillaceae > Brevibacillus > Brevibacillus sp. TJ4. Next base: position 2,313,161 of record NZ_CP185865.1, read on the forward strand.
CTTGGGTGTCTCCACTTCTTCGAAGGAAAGCTCTGGATATTGGTGCAAATGCCTTCTCCATTCGACCATCTGCGGATACATAGCTTCGATTTGCTCCAGCCAATCTCTCAACAAAGGCGTCCCCTCCCCATGGTTATTTTGGCGTCAGACTATGTGACATCGAAAACTTACTCCGAGTATACCGATTTGAATACACAAATTCAATTTGTTTTTCAATAAATTCTGAATTGAATGTTATCTCTTTGTTGTATCATCACAGGCAGTTGGTCTGCACTGCTGTCCTGTCCCTCACACGCTTGCAAGCGGGCTTTTATTTTATAAAAAAAGGAAAACCCGCTTGAGCAGTGAGGTTTTCCTTTCTCTTCTTTCCACGTGCTTCGTCTAAACGTATTGATTACAAGCGATCGTTATTGATCGCCTGCGATCGACCATTTTTGCAGGTCTTTGTGGAATCCGAACACACGCGGCTCTCCATGAATGACCTTTTTGGAGATTCCGACGAAATCGTGGTCGGAGTACAGCGTGATCAGCGGCAAATCTTCGTTCCAGATTTTTTGCAGTTCGGAGTAGATTTGTTTTCTCGCGTCAAAGTTCGGCTCCGCTTTTCCTTTTGCCATCAGTTCCTCCGAACGCGGACTGTTGTAGTTCATGTAGTTGGACGTACCATTCAACCCGTACAGGTTGTATACGTCAGGGTCGAGGGTAAGCGTCTGCCCCATCAGCATCAGTTCGAAATCGTCAGCTTTCGCTTTTGCCTGCACGGTCGGGAAGTCGTACTTGGTGACATTCAGTTTGATTCCGACAGCCTGCAGGTTTTGCGTAATGATGTCAGCGGACTGTTCGCGTACTTTGTTACCGGTCGGAACGGTAAACTCCACTACGCGGTTGAAGTCCCAGCCAGCTTCTTGCAGCAGTTGCTTCGATTTCTCAGGATCGTACGTGTACTTTTGCGCGGACTTGTCGAGGTACGGGCTGACAGATGTGTACGGTCCGTCGATGACTTCGCCGTAGCCTTTCAGCAGCTTGTCGACGATTTGCTGGCGATCGATCGCGTAGGCGAATGCTTGCCGCACTTTTGGATCGTCGATGACATCCGTATTGAACATCATGTACTGGAAGCCAAAAGTAGGCTCTGTCTTCGTCACGACGTTGTCGAAGGACATGACGGTGTCAAAGTCCTGGACAGCAATTTTTCCGATCCCGCCGCCTACGTTCATGTGAATTTCGCCTGTTTGCAACTGGGCGACCATGTTCGGACCTGGCATGATCTTGATAAACAGCTTCTCCAGCTCCGGCTTGCCCCGGTAGTAATCAGGATTGGCCGCATACTCCACATATTGGTCTTTTTGGTATTGCACGAATTTGAACGGACCGTTGGTGACTGTCGGCTTCTGGAAGAACGGGTCTTGCGAGAGAGCTGCCGGATCGACGTTTTCCAGCACGTGCTTGGGCAGGATCATCAGCTTTGTTCCGATCTGCTCTTTGATCATGTTCGGGTCTACCGGAGCGGCAGTTTTAAATTGCAAGGTTTTGTCATCGACCACGACTACAGAAGGAATTTCGGTCTGTCCTTCTTCCAGCTTGCCTCTCGCCCCCAAGCCGTCAAATGCGGCGATGTAGGCGCCAACGCTCGTTTCGACTTTGGGATTGGCGATCAGATTCAGCGTAAACGCCGCATCGTGTGCCGTCACAGGCGTTCCGTCTGTCCAGTTGGCGTTTGCGTTGATCTTGATCGTAAAGGTCTGGTTGTCCGTCGTTTCAATCGAATCGGCCAGCTTCGGGATAAATTCGAGCGGCCCATCCATTTCCAAAAAGGTATCGAACATGAACTTCTCCGCGAATTGGGAAGCGACATCCGAACTGTTGATCGGGTTAAACAAAATCGGCGGGTTGGTCATCCCCAGAAACATGGTGTCGCCTTTGCCCGTGCTGGTGTTAGCCGGTGCCGCTTCATTCGTCGTGTTGCCCCCGTTGCTCGGCGCCGCGTTGTTTCCTCCGCAAGCAGTCACCAGGAGAAGGGAGGATAGAGCGAGCATGCCGGCTACTTTCTGGAATGTTTTCATAGCTGAACCCCTTTCTATGTATAAAAAATGATGATACACACAGCCACTGCGAAACGATGAAACCCCTAGTCATTGCTTCGCATCCTTTCAACGGAAATAAACCGAAAGATGTCCGTTGATGAAAAATGTATTCCCACTATTCAGAAAACAATGTCGTGCGCTTATCCACAGCCTTTCTAGCTTGAGCGAGAGTATATCGCGCACATCTACTCTCTGCCAAAGTATTTATATTAGAGTATAAAAAGAAATGAATAGTAAATCAATTGATATTTTTCAGTAAATTGCAAATCAATTTTTTCTGACAGGTTGAAAATATTCGATCTTCTTTATTGTATGCGCTTTCAATCAGACGTAACAGCGAGGGTAGTCTACTGAAACAAAGACGAGCAGGCGAAAAGGAACATATTTCTCTCGCCTGCTCTCTTATGATCGTTACACGTACGAATTGAACCAGTCGACCGTATACTGCAAGCGCAATACCCGTTGTTCAGGGTCTCCGCTGCGTGACATTTCGTGGTTGGCATCGGGAAAGCGCACGAAGGAAACAGGTGCCTTGCCCTGATGCTTCAACGTAATGTAGAGTTGTTCGGCCTGTTCGATCGGGCAGCGGTAATCCTTTTCCCCATGCATGATCAAAAGCGGCGTCTCCACATTGGCGGCCAGGCGAAGCGGCGAATGGTCCCACATTTTTTGCGGGTCGGCAAACGGGTTGGCTTGAATTTCCTCGGCAGAAAAATGGTACCCGATGTCGCTCACTCCGTAAAAGCTGATCCAGTTGCAGATGCTGCGGTCGGTCACAGCAGCCTTGAAGCGGTTGGTCTGACCGACAATCCAGTTGGTCATAAAGCCGCCGTAGCTGCCGCCAGCGACTCCCATGCGCGTCTCGTCGATCCAGGAAAACCGGCTGCAGGCATAATCGACCGCGTGCATCAGATCGCGATAGTCGTTTCCGCCGTAGTCGCCGCAGACAGCCTGGACGAACGTCTCGCCGTAGCCGTGACTCCCCCGCGGATTGGTGTAGAGGACGGCATAGCCTTGTGAGGCGAGCAACTGGAATTCATGGAAAAACGTGTGCCCGTACATGGAGTGCGGACCGCCGTGAATCTGCAGGATGAGCGGGTATTTCCCGTCCGGCTGGAATTGCGCAGGCTTCAAGAGCCAGCCCTGGATCTGCCAGCCATCCGCGCCAGCAAACTGGATTTCCTCAGGCGTCGCCAACTGGATGTCAGCAAACAGCTCGCGGTTCACCACTGTCAGACGCGTTTCCTCTCCAGTCACGAGGTCGACCTGGTACAGATCGCCCGGCGTTACCGGATCGCTAACCGCGATGACGAGACTGTCTGATTGCGGGTGATAGGAAAAGCCGTAGACGTTTCGCTCGCCGGTGACTACAGGGGTGACGCTCCCGTCCAGTGACGCGCGGTATACGCCCGAGCCGCCGCGTTCGCTCGCCAGGAAGTAATAGCCCTCTCCATCTTGCGTCCACACCGCACCGGGGTTGGGATGGCCAGGCGAACGCACGTCTCCGATGGTCACGTCTCCCACCTGTACGTCCCAATCTTTGGTTACGCAGCGGCGCTCTCCCGACTCGACGTCGACGATCCAGATTTTTTTCATTACGGCGTACTGATGCCGCTCGGTAGTAGCCCCGATATAGGCAATTTTGCTGCCGTCCGGCGACCAACTGGGCAACCCGTACGTTCCGTCGCTTGCCGTGAGCTTTTTCCACTCTCCGCCCTCTACGGGAATCAGGTACAGGTCTGTCTCATGCTGGAAGTCCGGATTTTCGCTGCGGTTGGCGATGATCGCCAGCCATTTTCCATCAGGTGAGAATACGCCGTCCGCATGATCGTACAGCCCTTGTGTAAGCGGCGTAATCGACCCCGTCTCTACCTCTAGCAAAGCGAGCTGCTTGCTTTTGGCATAGACAAAGCCGTAATTGTCCGACTTGTATTTCATACGTGTCACTTCGATTGCTTTTGGCAGGCTTTTTTCCTGTTCGTCGGCTGGATCGTCGAACGATTCTCCTGCGTCGAGCAGAGAAGAAAACAGAATGTACTTTCCATCGGGCGACCAGACAGGCTGGGTCGCTGCGTGTTTTCCTTTTGTCAACTGGACTGCTTCTCCGCCTGCGGCGTCGATCAGCCATATCTGCGACTTGCCGGAGCGGTTGGAGACGAACGCCAACTTCGAGCCATCAGGCGACCAGCGAGGATTGCTGTCCCGCGCTTCCCCTGAAGTCAAGGGTGTGATCGTCCGGTCTGTCAATGACTGTACGTACAGTTGATTTACATATTGGCGCTGTTCATTGATCGACGTTTGCACGAATGCTACTTTCTTTCCATCCGGAGACAGTTGCGGATCGCTCGTATAGCGAATCCGGTACAAATCTTCTGCAGTTATGCCGCGCATATGGCCCTCCCCCATTTTCTGTCTGGCACATCTGATCTGTGCCGGACCAATAATTTTTCACTCTTCACACTATTCGCGATTGAGCAAAGCCGGCGGTACTTTTCCTTGCAAGCCGAGTACGAGGTTTTCTGCTGCATACTCTGCCATCTTCATCCTGGTCTCGGCAGTTGCCGAGCCGATATGCGGCACCGTTACGACGTTTGCCATGTTCTGAAACGGGTGTTTTTCGCCGAGCGGCTCCGTCTGGAATACATCGAGCCCGGCTCCGCGTATCTCGCCCTCCCGCAGTGCGCGAACCAGGGCCGCTTCATCGACGGTCGCACCGCGCGAGCCATTGACAAAGATCGCCGTTTGTTTCATCAAGCGGAATTCCTTTTCCCCGATCAGGTTGACCGTGTCTGGTGTGAGCGGGGCCATCAGGCAGATGAAATCGGCGTTTCGGCACAGCTCCTCGAGGCTGGTGTACGAAGCCTGATAGAGACGTTCTGCGTCTGCATTGCGGCTGCGGTTATGATAGAGGATGTTCATGTCAAAACCGTGGTAGGCGCGCTTGGCAATCGCGGCTCCGATCCGTCCCATCCCGATGATGCCGAGCGTCTTGTGGTGTACATCGACGCCGAACAAACCTGGTGCCGCTGGTGACTTCCACTCCCCTGCCTTTACGTACAGGTCCAGCTCGGGGATGCGCCGGGCGACGGCCAGCATCAGCCCGATCATCAAGTCAGCGACGGTATCGGAGAGCACATCAGGCGTGTTGGTTGCCATCACGCCCCGGCTGCTCATTGCCGGAATGTCGAGATTGTCATAGCCGACGGAAATATTGCTGACGATTTTCAACCGGGGAGCGCGATCGAGCAATTCGTTATCGATCCGCAAGCCAGAACCGAGCAATCCTTCCGCGTCTTCCAGCTCGCGGTAAAAGTCTGGCAACGTACGCTCATCCAGCGCGTCGAACAACACGACGTCGCACCATTGACGCAGATAGGCAGCAATCGCTGGCTCCACCTTTTTGTATACGATCACTTTTGGCCTCATGCATATTCCTCTCTTTGTCTCGGATAGAGAAAAACCACCGAATGACGTGATTCGCTGGTTTCCCTCCTTGTTTGTCGATCGCCGCACGCTTCACCATTTGCATGCGAGCCATCTTCCTCGATGTACAGTTACAGATGATACTTGTACAAATACGTCAAAAACACAGTCGCACTGACTGCAGCTCCAGCCATGAACATGTAACCGCTTCTTTTTCGCTGCTGCGCAAAGCGGAGAAAGCCAAAGCAAAACAATACGCCAGTAATCATAAAATACCCTACGCCAACCCAGAAAAAATCCCATGGCATACTGGCAAAATCCACATTACCCACCGATTAACACCGTCCTGTCCTCGCCCCCGAAAACCGGGATCAGCTAGCTATTCAACTTATTATAACAGTTCTTCCCACTCTTTTTCTCCTGTTTTGCTCGCAACGTAACAGAAGTTTCATAGTTTGGCAAAGGGTGCAAAGCGTTCTGCCATACATGGTACAATACCACTATCGCTGAGACAAAGACAGGAGTGAATATCGAATGGAAAAAGTGATGTTTATTGAAATTGGCATGGGTGTCGATCTGCATGGGCAAAACGTCACAAAAGCGGCTGTACGCGCCGTCCAAAATGCGATCCACCACAACTCAATGCCGGGTCTGCGCTCTGTATTGCCCGAACAAAACATCCATAATATGAAGGTGAATGTGCGCCTGGCCGTACCGGCAGACAAAGAGAAGCTCGACCTGGCCGTGGTACGGGACGAGCTCCCTTACGGCGAAGTGACCTTTGAAGTAGTCGATGGCGGCATGCTGACGAGCAGCGGCGTAGTGCTGGCGGATAAAGAGGACAAGAATGATCTCGCCTACATCGTCATTGCTTCGGTTGAGGTCGGGTACTGACGAGCAGTTCGGGGTGGTGATGCCTGCGTTTCAGGCAGCCACCCCTTTTTCCTTCACTAAAACATCTGCTCCAGTTGGTCGACGAGGTTGCCGACGTAGGCGACTGCCTCGCGGATCGGTTCATGCTGGGACATGTCGACGCCTGCTTGCTTCATCAATTCAAGCGGCGTCTTGCTCCCCCCTGCCTTCAAGACTTCCAGCCAGCGTTCGACTGCTGGCTCTCCTTCGCGCTGGATCGCCGACGCTACCGCTGTCGATGCCGTCAGACCAGCCGCGTATGTATATGGATAAAGTCCCATATAGTAGTGAGGCTGACGCATCCATGTCAGGCTCGCTCCCGCGTCCAGATCGACCGCATCTCCCCAGAAGTCGGACAGCACCTTGCCCTTCCACTCCGACAGACGCTTTGCCGTAATCGGCACGTCCTTGTCCGCCGCATCGTACACCAGCCTTTGCAGACGCGCTTCCAGCAGATGGGTGACAAAGTTGTGATAGTACGTATTCATCAGTTGCAGGATGACCCAACGCTTGAGACGAGGATCGTCGGATTGGGATGTAATATGCTGGGCCAGCAGCAGCTCGTTCAATGTGGAAGGCGCTTCGATAAAGTACAGACTGGGACGGAAGTTCGTATACTTCTGGTATTTTCCGGCGAGCATGAAATGTCCGGCATGCCCGAGTTCATGGGCAAGCGTAAACGCGCTGCGCATGTTGTCCGCCCAGGTGATGAGGATAAACGAGTGCGTGCCGTACGTGCTGTTGCAAAATGCTCCCGTCGATTTGCCGACATTGTCCACGTAGTCGATCCAGCGATTTTCCAACGCTTGTTTCATAATTCCCGCATATTCTTCGCCCATTACCTGCAGAGCGGAAAGAATTTGCTTGCCCGCTTCTTCAATCGTGACCGGAGGACTGAAATCGTGGTCGAGCGGTACTTTCAAATCGCAGAACGACAGCTTCTCCAGTCCCAGTACGCGTGCCTTCAGCCGGGCAAAACGGCGCATGTGCACAGCCAGTTCGGTGCCGATGATCTCCAGAATGTTGTGGTACATCTCACGCGTCACCTGCTGCGGTTGCAACAGCATATCCGTTACCGACTCGTATCCGCGCAGGCGGGAGAGCACGGTCTGCTTTTTCACTTCTGTGGCATACGCAGCGGCAAACGTGTTTTCATACGCCCTGAGTGTCTGCGTAAACGAAGCGTACGCGTCACGGCGCAATTTTGCATCCGGCGACATTTCGTAATCTGTCTCGTACAGCGCAAACGATACCGGACGTTCCTCGCCTCGCGAATCTTGCACCGGATCAAAGGTCATGTCCGACAGTTTGCCGCGGTTGTAAATCGTATACGGAGCGCCGAATACCTCACCCAGTGCGGCGAGGGCAGATTCGGTTTCCTGTGACAGGCGATACGGCTTTGTCTCCAGCAAATCATTGAGTTTTTTGCGGTAAGGGGCAAGTCCCGGCTCCTGGTCTATCCAGGCTGTGACTGTGCCATCCGGCAAATCGAGGATTTCCGATCGGATAAACGACAGAGAGGCGTTGATCCTGGATGCCAAATCTCCTACACGCGCTACTCGTTCCTGGTTGAGCGAGTTCGTTCCGTCTGCAGACAAGTGCAGGCTCGCATAGGCATAGACCTGCAGCAAACGGACCGTAAGCGCTTCTTCCGCTTCGAGACAGCCCAGCAGTTCCTTCGCTCCTCGCTGCAAAGCGCCTTTGTACGCGGTTACGCCTTCCAGCATCTCCTCTACTTCCGCTAGCTTTTTCTCCCACTCTTCCTCACTGGCAAACAGGTCTTGCAAATTCCACGTTCTCTCTACAGGTACTTGCTCACGTGTCGCTCTGCTCATCGTCAGCCTCCTCGCAAATAGTTGTACAATACATACAATTTGCTCTTTTTTGTCCGATTTCCTGCAATCAAAATTTTTTTGCAGCAGCTTTTCCACCCAGGCCCCCGATCAAAACGGTTTCTCCCAGTAAAAAAAAATGGATAGACGCACAGTACGATACAGAGTAAAGTAGTAATTAGATTGGTATAATATGGTTTACAGTATCGTGAGGAGGAGGTTTTTCATGGATTTTCAATACTATCTGAATCGGTACGCAGAATTAGCAGTGACAGTTGGCGTAAACGTGCAAAAGATGCAAACGCTCGTCGTTACCTGCCCCGTCTCGGCTGCCCCCTTCGCTCGCCTCGTCGCCAGGAAAGCCTATGAAGCAGGCGCCAAACATGTCTACTTTGAATGGGCAGATGACGAACTGACGCGAATCAAATACGATCTTGCTCCAGAAGAAGCATTCGACGAATATCCCGCATGGAAAGCAAAAGGCATGGAGGAATTGGCGAAAAACGGTGCCGCCTTTTTGCAAATTTCCGCCCCTAATCCCGAACTGCTCAAAGGAGTAGACCCGAACCGAATCGCCCGAGCGAATAAAGCGGCGGGCGAGGCCACGAAACAGTATCGCAGCGAACTGATGGCGGACAAAGTGAGCTGGTGCGTCATCGCTGTTCCCTCCCCTGCGTGGGCCGAGGTTGTGTTTCCCGATCTTCCCGAGGACGAACGCCAGCCCGCTCTCTGGAACGCGATATTCGAAGCGACCCGCATACATACAGACGATCCGATCGAAGCGTGGAAAAAGCATCAGGTTCAGTTGAACAGCAAAGTACACATCCTCAATCAAAAGAAGTACAAAACGCTCCATTACGAAGCGCCCGGAACGAGACTCTCCATCGATTTGCCCGACGGCCATCTTTGGGTCGGCGGAGGGGCGAACACGCAGGACGGAGTCCCTTTCATGCCGAACATCCCGACCGAAGAAGTTTTTACCGCTCCTCACAAGGATGGCGTCAACGGTGTCGTACAAAGCACCAAACCGCTCAGTTACCACGGAAATCTGATCGAGGACTTCCAGCTCACCTTTGAAAATGGACGAATTGTCAAGGCGACTGCGAAGAAGGGCGAAGCGTACCTGCAAAAATTGCTCGATACGGACGAGGGTGCACGCTATCTGGGCGAGGTGGCGCTAGTTCCGCATCACTCTCCCATTTCTCGTTCCAACCTGATTTTTTACAACACCCTGTTTGACGAAAATGCGTCCAATCACCTGGCGATCGGCAAAGCGTACCCGACCAATCTCGCGGGCGGCAGCACGATGAGCGAGGAAGAACTGGCCAGTTACGGGCTGAATACAAGCCTTGTACACGTCGACTTTATGATCGGGTCCGCAGAGATGAACATCGATGGCGAACGGGCAGATGGCCAGCGGGAAGCGATCTTCCGCAACGGAAACTGGGCATTCTGATCTGCAAAATACCGCAATCGAAAAGAAATCTGTCTGGTAGGCGGTTGCTACAATAAAACCATCCGAATTATTATGAGGTGAAAAAGCGAATGGCCTACCAAGCAAAGCAAATTTATGTCAATCTCCCGGTAAAGGACTTGCAAAAATCAATGGAGTTTTTCACCAGGCTCGGCTTTACATTCGATCCGAACTTTACGGACGATAAAGCCGGGTGCTTGGTCATCGGCGACAACATCTACGCCATGCTGATTTCCGAACCATTGTTCCGGACGTTCACAAAAAAAGAAATCACCGATGCCGCAAAAACGACGGAAGTAATCGTCGCCCTGTCTGCAAACAGCAAGGAAGAAGTAGACGAGCTGGTACAAAAAGCACTTGAGGCTGGCGGCAGTTTCTCGAATGATGTCGTTGACCACGGGTTCATGTACTACGGCAGTTTTCAGGATTTGGACAACCATATGTGGGAAATTCTCTACATGGACCCGAATGCGGCCCAGCAAACTGAATAGCAGCGATATAAAAAAGGCCGTCACATGCACGGTCTTTTTTTCGTTTGTTTTTCCAATGCGGCCAAGTTGCATTATAATAGAAGGATATACTTGGTTCGGGGGATTGTCTTTATGCTGCAAAAAGAGCTGACACGTGAACAAGCGCTACAGACAGGAGAACAGCTATTGGCGATCCTGGAGTTGCCCATTTTGGAACGCGGCTACTCGTATTTTTCGGATGGTGCCGTGTTTAACACGCGCGTGCAGGACGGTCGATACTTGGCCAGCAATGTGCAAGGTACGGCCGTGTACGACGTGCTGCTGGATCTGAAGGATGTGCAGAACAGTACGTGCAGTTGCCCGTACACACGCTGCTGCAAGCATATTGCCGCTACCTTTTTTCAGATGTACAGTGTCTTCGACAACCCGCGCAGCTTCCTGGCCCGTGCCAGGCAGCCGCGCTCGCCCGTATTCACCCCTTCCATGCTGATCCCTGCCTATCGCGATGTGTTGAAACAGATCAGCGATGAACGGGAAGCACCCTCCCCCACCTCACCGCTGCGTCCCCAAAGCAGTGTCGATGAATGGTGGAGCTTTATGGAGAGCTGGACTCGCAACCTCCCTGCCGCCATGGAACAGCATCGCGCATCGACGGAATTGATGACCAGCTATCAAAATTTGCTGCATCTCGCTGTTCACTGGAATATCGGCCGGGCACGCCTGTTTTCCATTCACGCCATCCTGTTTCACTTGCTGACACTCGAGGATTTTGTGCATACACACCGCCATTCGAACTGGTCTGTCGACTTGACGCAGACGGCAGAAAAATTGCTTGAGCATCTGGAAGGCAGCTTGTACGAACTCGATACCGAGCAGATGCAAAAGGATTTCCCTGCCGAATGGGAAGCCACTCTGGCGATCACCAGCCGCTTGAAGCGCAGAAATCGCTCCGCACTCTATTGGGCGTACGCGTACCGGATGATCTGGTGGGAGCTGGGAGCGAATGTTTCCTGGGTAGAACGGGAAGTCGCCGAATTGGAGCACGAGCTGCAGTTCCCGACACTGTCGCCCGGCCAGCATGAAATGTACCGGCTGTTTCGCGCCCATTTTTTCGTGCAGGAAGGACACGACCAGCCTGCACTCGAAATCTGGCTGTCACTGCCTCGCATTCCGCTTTCTTTTTATTTGTACTACATCAAGGCGTTCGCCCGTGACGGCGAATGGGCCCGTGTACTCGTATGGACGAAAGCGCTGGAGCGGCAGATTGCGACTGCAGTGTCCGCTGATTATCGCTTCGCAGTCGCCATCTGGCAGGAGGCGATGAAGAATGTAGGCAAGGCTGAAGAATGTGGGCGTGAGCTGCGCAATTTCTTGCCCGCCAGCTTTTACGAATACTCCTCTCACCTCGAGGAGAATGGTGAGCATCGGCGCTGGATTGACCTGCACTTATCGTATCAGACTCCGCTCGCCGACCTTCCTCCCGCCCGCATCAAAATGCTGGAGGAATCGGAGCCGGAATTGCTCTTCCCGGTTTACTTGCAGGAAGTCAACCGCTTGATCCAAAAACGTACCCGACCGTCCTACCAGGAGGCGATCCGGCATTTGAAAAAGGTGCGAGCCCTGTATCAAAAGGCTGACAGGGAACAAGGCTGGAATGAGTACGTAAAGCGGCTGATGGAAAAGCACAACCGCCTGCGGGCGTTTCAGGAGGAAGTAAGGAGAGGAAATCTGAGCCTATGAATACCGTCGCTGAAATCCTGCTTCACGCCGAAAGACAGCCCGATGGACAATTTTTGTTCGTCGGAACCAACCAGCAAGGAGAACGCATCCCCCCGGAAGAGCTGGCTGCCGTTTTGTTTGCATGGGATGAACCGTCCTACTACGGGACTTTTCTTGCGACTGCGGAGGCTGGACTGTTGCTCTCCCCGTCCGAGGCGTTGCGCTTCTGGACCGACTCTGTACGGCTGGAGTACGTCACGTATCGGGAAAGCGCTGCCTGTGCGGCCATGCGCAGCACAGCGCAGTTGATCCGGCAGGCGCTGGCAAGCGGGGACTTTTTGCCCAACTTGTCCGACTGGAAAAAAGGGCACGAAGGCTGGAGACTGTCCGACGCATCCAAGGCCGCCTTCCCGCCTGGTGAACTACCCGCTTATGCAGATGCCTGGCTGTCCGAGACAATCGCAGATATGCTGGAACAATCGCAAGAGGTACGCCAAGCGTGGAAATCCTTGCAGCAGCACTATCCCGGATTGCACGTGATGGGAGACGACCTCTCGCCCCACCTGCAAGAACCGGAATGGCTGCGGACGATCGGCTGGCTGCCTGATTTGTGTCCGTTCCGCACCTGTCTGCAGCTCGTGGAAGCACATCATGGCGCAGACGACTGGTTCCTGCAAGTTTCGCTGCAAGACCGCGAACAACCGGAACGCTTGTACGTTCTGGAAGCAGGGCTGCTGCACGATACGGAACTGGCGACTGCGGCGATCCCGCACTCCTGGCGTACGTACTGGGGGCGTTTTTTGCACGACCTGCAAACCTGTGAAGAAATCTTGCCCTGGCTCTCGACACAAGAGCGCCACCCCGTCTATCTGGCACGGCTGACCAATGAACAAGCGTGGAGCTTTCTGACCACGGGCAGCTTGCAATTGGTGCAATCAGGGATTCACGTCTTTTTGCCGGTCTGGTGGGAACAGGCGAAGCGAGCCAAACCCCGGCTGATCGCCAAAGTAGGCACGTCTGTACGAGGAAGCAGGCAATCGTTTATCGGCATCTCCCAGTTGATGGAGTTCGAGTGGAAACTCGCGGTCGGCGATGTGCAGCTCGGCGAAGCGGAGTTCCAGCAACTGCTGGAGCAAAAAAAGCGCCTTTTGCAAATTAACGGTCAATGGATCCAGCTTACCCCCGATCTGCTCTGGCAAGTGCAGGAGGCGATCAAAAAATCACGCGGCAAACAAGGCGTGTCTCTGCTTGATCTGATCAAGATGAACCGCTCCACCATTATCGAGGCGGACGACGAAGGTTTCGAGGAAGACGACATGCCTCCCCTCTCGATTGAACTGGAAATGGGCAAGCAATTGCAGGAGCTGTTTCACCAACTGGCTGAAACGAAGCACATCCCGATGCTGCCACAGCCGGAAGCGCTCAAGGGAACACTGCGACGCTACCAGCAGGAGGGCAGTTCGTGGCTGTTTTTCATGCGACGCTACGGACTCGGCGCTTGTCTGGCCGACGACATGGGGCTGGGAAAAACCGTCCAGTTTATCACCTACCTGCTCCATCTCAAACAGCAGGGCAACACTAGCACGCCTTCCCTGCTCATCTGCCCCACCTCGGTGATCGGCAACTGGCAAAAAGAACTGGAGCGCTTTGCCCCTTCGCTGCGTGTGCACATCCATTACGGCGGGACTCGTCCGCGGAAAGAGGATTTTGTGCAGGCAGTCAAAGATGTGGACGTCGTCATTACCACCTATACGCTCACCCATTTGGATGAGGCGGAGCTGTCTTCATTGACGTGGGCTACACTCTGTCTGGATGAAGCGCAAAACATCAAAAACCCGTCGACAAAGCAAGCGACCGCCGTCCGCCAGCTTCAGGCGCTGCACCGCATCGCGATGACCGGAACGCCGATCGAAAACCGCCTGAGCGAGCTCTGGTCCATTTTTGATTTTCTCAACCCGGGCTATCTGGGAAGTCTGCGCGAATTCACGGTGCAGTACGTGCTGCCCGTCGAGCGCGACAATCAGCAGCAGTTGGTCAAACAGGTCCAGCAGTTGATTCAGCCATTCCTGCTGCGCCGCGTAAAGACCGATCCGAGCATCCAGCTCGACCTTCCGGAAAAACTGGAGCAGAAGGTGTATGTTCCGCTTACCGCAGAACAGGGCGCTTTGTATGAGACGACGATCCAAAACATGTTCTCGCGCCTCGAGGATTCATCGCCGATGGCTAGGCGCGGCTTGATTTTGACTACCTTGACGCGGCTGAAGCAATTGTGCGACCACCCTGCCCTGATCCAGAAAGATTTTTCCCAGGCAAACGACGCCAGCCGCTCGCACAAGCTGGAGCGCGTACTGGAGTTGATTGGCGAAATCCGGCAAAAGGGCGAACGCTGCCTGATTTTTACCCAGTACATCGAAATGGGGCATCTTTTGCAGCACATTCTCGAGCGGGAAGGGTACGGGCCTGTCCTCTTCCTGCATGGCTCCACCCCAAAGGAGAAGCGCGACGAGATGATTGCCCGTTTCCAGGACCCTACCCTGCCTGATGAGAGCAGAGGAGCCGTCTTTATATTGTCGCTGCGCGCAGGCGGTACCGGTCTGACCTTGACGGAGGCCAATCACGTCATCCACATCGACCGCTGGTGGAATCCGGCTGTGGAAAATCAGGCGACAGACCGAGTGTACCGGATCGGCCAGGAGCGCAATGTGCAGGTCTACAAGTTTATCGCACTGGGCACGATCGAGGAACGCATCGATGAAATGATGGAACGAAAAACATCCTTGAGCCAGCAAATCGTGGGCAGCAGCGAAAAATGGATTACCGAGCTGTCGGCATCCGAGCTGCAAGAGTTGTTCAAGCTGCGCCATGACTGGGTAAATGCAAAAGAGTAGGTGAATCGCATGGAAAACGAGGAGCAGAAGCAGCATCTCCCTGTACCGGAGCAGGAGCAGGAGACACGTCCTCCCTCTTTGCCTGAGCCTTGGCAGCGATTCATGGAAGCGATTCGCAAACAGGCAGGGCAGACACGACAAAAGAAAGACACGTAGAAGCAGGCCCGATCGCCTTCAGATCGGGCCTTTCCCATTTGCAAAAAGACGCATTTCCCCGTATTCGCTTGCGTGCCCCGCACCGTCCGCTCCCTTTCGCTTCTTTACTTCTTTTTGGCTTGCAGCCTTCTTTTCTTGAAAGCGCTGTATGCAGCAACCAGCCTTCTGATATTGCGATAGTACGTCTTGTCTTGCAACAGCCGAAAGAGCAGATGCGAAGGAAAATCGTAGTTCACTTCAATCAGGTAAATCTGCCCTGTCGGATCGACGCCAAAATCGATGCCGATTTGCGACGAGCGCCGGTAGCTGTCAAAATGCCTGGTAATCTCGTAGCTGATCTCTTTCAATTGCTCGATCGCAGCTTCCCGTTGTTCCTCCGGCAGGAACGCCAAAGCCGTCTCCACCTTCACCGCATAGCCGCCGCCCCTCATTACGTTGGTGATGACGCTTCCTCTGCCAGCCACCTTTGCCAGCATCCCGGCATACTCCCAATTCCCCTCGCCATTTCGCATCATCATCACGCGGACGTCAAAGTTTCTCCCCCCCACTTTGGCAAGTGGGATCGTTTTCTGGATGATGTACCGGCTCTTTCCGCTCATTGCCCGCAGGTAGCGATATACGCCCCTGATCGTCCGAAAGCGCCTGACTCTCCCTTTCACCCGGATGACGGAATAGCCGCCTGCCACTTTCGTGATACGTGTAATGCCGCGGCCCATATGCTCCCGATCGGGCTTCACGTAGACGGATTGGTAATGGGTAAGGTAATGGGCGAGGCTTTGCCGTGTCAGAATGGCGGTAGGAGGGAGATACGCCCGCAAGCTGGGCGAGCGCAAATAATGCTTGTGAAGACTCCATTTTGATGAGGTAAACCGCATCCGTGCGTCCCCTTTCAACCATTGGTCATGGATTGCTCCTTTCCACTATATCCACGCTTTTATTTCTGGGAACGGCATTTACCTAGATGGATAAGCCGGCAATGGTTATTTCCTTTATGCAATAGTGCGATCACTTTTCTTGATTGGTCAGTCTCGACAGGCAGTGCTAGAATGAGTGATATACAATTTACGGTTTTTTTACAGTAAAGGTGTTGAAGGTGTAATGAATTTTTCCTGGAAGCGAAATTTGTGGGTCTTATGGGTAGGCGTCTTTTTTTGCAGTACGGCTTACAGCACGTCCATTCCGTTTTTGCCCATCTTTTTGAATACCTCCTTGGGAATCGAGGAGAATCTGGAAGCATGGGCCGGCATCTCTTTCGGGATTACCTTCCTTGCCAGTGCGCTGATTTCACCATACTGGGGTTCGCTCGCGGACAAATACGGGCGAAAACCAATGCTGATCCGCTCAGGTTTCAGTCTGGCGGCTCTTTACTTTTTGACGTACTTCGTGACCGATCCTTACCTGTTCATCATCCTGCGTATCTTCCAGGGACTGCTTGCCGGGTACATCCCCGCAGCGATCGCTCTGGTCGCGACCAACACCCCCGATAAAGAAGTCGGGTATGCGCTCGGCATCATGGCAACCGCCGGTGCGACAGGCGGGATTATCGGCCCGCTGGTCGGCGGTGTAGTCAGTCACACATGGGGAAATGCGGAAGCCTTTCTGTTCTCCGGCTTTATCGTCCTCGTCGCGGCGGCAATCGCGACCGTGATGGTCAAGGAGACGGAAAGCAAGAAGACCGGACAGCGCTCCCGCGTGCGCGAAGATTTGCGGGAAGCCTGGGCCAATCGCTCCCTGATGATGATTCTCGGCGTCAGCATGATGGTCACGGTGTCAGTGATGCTTTTGGAACCGCTGCTGACCGTCTACGTCATGCAGTTGGGAGTCTCGCAGCAAGAAGCCTCTCTGAGCGCCGGGATTATTTTCTCCTCGGTCGGGATTGCCACCGTCCTCGCAGCTCCGCGCTGGGGAAGGCTCGGCTCGAAAACCGGATTCACCAAAATTTTGATCATCGGCTTGATCGGAGGCGCAGTGGGCAACCTGTTGCAGTTTTTCTTTACGAACTTGTACGGCTTCGGTATTCTCCGCTTCACGTACGGACTGTTCTTCGCCGCTGTCTATCCGTCCATCAACGCGATGATCGTCAAGGTGACAGATCCGGATTTTCGCGGCAGAGCGTTCAGTCTCAACCAATCCGCTACCCAATTGGGGACGATGATCGGACCGGTACTGGGCGGCGTGCTCGGCGGAATCATTCCCATCCGCGTGGTCTTTATTGTCAACGGACTCGCCATGCTGGTTGTGGCCTGTTTGATCCTCCGCAAGAAGCTGGAACAGCCGAAGACAACCGAGCAGCAGACACCTGCCAAAACTTCGTTGGCTGCAAAGGCTGCCAAGTAAGCGAGTCGCGCACTACGGTTCGATCCAAAAAAAGAGAGGCACAGGGTTCAGAACAGTCCCCTGTGCCTCTCTTGCGCTTATACGCCTGTGCGTCTGCGCTGGTTGTTCGGCTTTTTGGTGTTTTGGCTTTTCATCTTTTGATTTGTCGCCTTTTGATGAAACGAACTAGCATTGGCGTTTGCTTGGCTTTGCTTTTTCTCTGCCAGTTTCCTCTTTATCGCTTCTTGCAAGGATATTTTGCCTGGCTTTTGTTCCCCTGTTTCTGTTTCCTTTTGGTCGAAGTTCGACATACGTAGCAACTCCTTGTGATCAATCTCTGCCAACCTCCTAACTTATTCGCGGGACACAGACGATCACCTGCTGGTCAGTCATGTTATTTTTTCAGTGGAGCATCGGGTTGACTTCGGCTGATCTTGTTTTTAGTGAAGCTATCCGATTCCCAGATATACTTCCCTGAGACTCTTGTCATTGACCAGATCAGACGGCTGCCCCATGAAGGAAAGTCGCCCGTGGTCCATCACGGCGATCCGATCTGTCACCTTGAGCGCTACGTCCACATTTTGTTCGACGAGCAGGATCGTAACCCCGCTTTCCTTGATGATCCGGATTTGCTCAAAGATTTCGTCCACAACGAGCGGTGCCAGGCCGATGGAAGGTTCGTCGAGAATCAACAGTTTCGGAGAGGTCATCAACGCCCTGCCGATTGCCACCATTTGCTGCTGACCGCCTGACATCGTACCGGCCAGTTGCGTCTCCCGCTCTTTGAGAATCGGAAACAGTTGGAATACGTACTGCAATCGCTCTTCCCGCTTGTCTTTTTTTACATGGAGCCCGCCCATCAGCAAATTTTCCAAAACTGACATTTCGGGAAACGGACGCCTGCCTTCCGGACAGTGCGTAATGCCCAATTTGGCGATCTTGTGCGCGGACATGCCGTGAATCGCCTGCCCTTCAAAACGTATCTCCCCCTGATTGGAAGGGACAAGTCCGCTGATCGTGCGCAATAAGGTAGTCTTGCCCGCACCATTCGGCCCGATGATCGAGAGCATTTCTCCCTGATGAATCTGGAGACTGAGCTGATCGATGACCCGCGCTTTGCCATAACTCACTTCCAAATTACTGATTGTAAGCAAAGTCCCAACTCCTATCCCCCAGGTACGCCTTCAGCACCCGTTCGTTGTTGACAACGTGTTGCGGGATGTCGTCCGCAATCAATTCCCCGAATTGGATCGCCAATACGCGCTTTACCATTTTCATCAATTCTTTTAATTTGTGTTCAATAATAATGATCGTGATGCCCTGCTTGTGCATCCGCAACAGAAGCTCGGCCAGACCCTCGATTTCTCCGGCATTCAATCCGGCAAACGGTTCATCCAGTAACAAAAGATCCGGCGATGTAGCAAGGGCACGCGCCAGTTCCAGCCGTCTCAAATCTCCCTGCGGCAAATTCCCCGCCAACTGGTTGACGCTTTTGCTCAACCCTACCTGCTCGACGATCCGGTCCAATCGCGTCGATCGTTCTTCAGCATGTGGCTTGGATGAGTGGACAATTTCCAGGTTTTCATAGACGGTTAACTCCTGAAAAGGTCTGGGAACTTGAAACGTGCGGGTCAACCCTTCTCTGACAATCAGGTGCGGAGCTTTGCCGGTAATCTCCTTTCCCTTGAAATGAACGGTTCCTGAAGTCGCCTTCTGCATCCCGCTGATGACGTGGAAAAGCGTCGTTTTACCCGCGCCGTTGGGACCGATAATCCCCACAAACTCCCCTTGCTCTACGGAAAACGATACATCATTAACCGCTTTGACTTTGCCGTATATTTTCGTCAACCTCTGCACTTGAAAGAAGCTCATTCGCTTTGTCCTCCTTTCGCCCCTTTTTCCGTTTCAATACCGCCCCCAAACCTGCTACTCCCTTGGGCATTACCAGTACAAAGATGACCAGCAGACCGGCATAGATCAGATCCTGGTACTCCTGCGCTCCGCGAAGCCATTCCGACAAAAACGTCAATCCGTATGCAGCGAGCAGAGGTCCGAGAATCGTCCCCATCCCGCCGACTATGCCCATGATCAGGATCGTTGCCGATTGCCAAATATCAAATACGTTTGGACTCACGTGTCGCAGGTAAAGAGCCAGCAAGCCTCCGCCGAAGCCGGAGATAATCCCGCTCAGGACAAATGCAAACAGCTTATATCGCTCTACGTCGTTGCCGATCGCGGAACACGCCATCTCATCTTCCTTGATCGCCAATAAAATCTTTCCGGTTCGCGACCGCGAAATGTACAAGATCACCAAAACGGAAACGAGCATAAACCCAAGCGTCACGTAGTACAGCTCCATCCTGCTCAAAGGCACACTCACGTTCAGGCCGAATTCTCCCCCGCTTACTCCCCGGTAGGTGTACGCCAACTGATGCAAAATCAACGGCAAAACCATTGTAGTCAAGGAAAAGAACGGTCCGTTCAGCTTCAGGCTCGGAACGCCGATAACAATCGCGGCAGCAGCGGCTGCGAGCATCCCGATCAACAAGGCGGGGATAATCCCCAGTGAACCATGCAGGATTCCGACTGAATAGGCTCCCAACCCGATGAACAGTGCCTGCCCGAGATTCAGCTTTCCCGAATAGCCTGACACAATGTCCCAACTGATGACAAAGACAGCGTACAAATTGGCCAGCGTAAGAATCGACAGAATATACAGCGAGTTAATGAAAAGCGGCATGACCGCAAGTGCCAGGGTAAGGACAGCGACCAGTCCGAATGCAAATTTATGTTTCCTGATCATCTTTCACTCACCCCCTTGGCGAACAGGCCGTTCGGTCGGAACAACAAGGCGAGAATCATAATGGAGAACGTCACGACATCCTTTAACTGAGGAGAAATGGCGTAGGAGGTGATCATTTCAGCGTATGCGACGATTAACGCTCCAATCAATGTACCCCAGATATTCCCCAAGCCGCCCAACACGACGATCGTAAAGGCAACCAGAATCGGCGACCAGCCCATCGCCGGAGTGACCGTCAGAAAGGGGGCAACGAGGATGCCCGCGATCGCAGCAAAGGCTGACGAGAGCCCCATGACGAACAGGAAAACGCGTTCCGCATTGACTCCCAGCATGGAAGCCATTTCGCGATCCTGGGACACGGCACGGATAATTCGTCCCATGTCGGTCTTGTTGAGCAGCCACCACAACAGCACAAGCAAAACAATCGTCATGGCAAAGGCTAAGACTTGCTGATGGGTTACGCGGACACCCAATACTTCCATGCCTCCGCTAAAAATGGACGGCACGTAGCGCGGCTCCGGCCCAAAGAACAACACGACTGCTTGCTCCATCAGCATGGCGAACGCCCACGTCGCAATCAATACTTGTGTCAGGGAGTTTCCCATCGGTTTGATCAGAACCCAGTAGCAGAAAAAGGACAAGAGAATCGTTGCGACGAGGGAGCCCAGGGCTACCCACAATAGCCCCAGCCCCGTCGATGAGAGAAGGTACGCCGTATAGCAGGCAAACATGAAGAAGGCTCCATGGGCGAGGTTCATCACTTTGGCTACGCCAAAGATGAGCGAAAAGCCTAAGGCAATCATTGAGTAGATAGCCGCCCAGATTGCGCCGAAAACGACAATGTCTGAAATCATAGCATCCTCCTTGCAATCCCCATTTTTACTGCTGAATCCACTCTGGTTTTACGGGTTTGCCAGTCGCAATAGTATCGGGCCAAACGGCTACCATTTCCCCATCCTGCCACTGGATATACGTGAAGGGAACAAAATCATCCCCGATCATATAGCCGTGATCCTCGCTGAATTTGATAATACCGGATGCTCCTGTAAATGTTCCGTTCTCCAGCGTCTCCACGAGTTTGTCGGAATCCAGCGTGCCTGCCTGATTTGCCGCATCGGCAATTACCCAGACCCCGTCGTACGAGGTAATTCCCGTGTAAGGCCCAGGTACCCGGTTATAGGCTTTGGTAAAGTTATCCCAGAAAGGTACAGACTTTTCTGTAATTTCCGAACGAACACCATGCTTCCACGTCAAAATGCCCTGTGCTTTTTCTTCTGTCTGCTTCCAAAAATCCGGACTTTGCGCCTGTACGTTGTAACCCGTAATCACGACCGGTATTTGCCTTTCTGCCCACTGTCTGCTGAAGACGATCCCCTGGTTGGCAGAAAACAGCGTCATGGCAATTTCGGCTCCGCTCTCTTTCAATTTGGATAGCTCAATCGAGTAATCTTCCGTGTCCGTAGCCGGCCGCTCCAGCAAAACCAGTTTGTCTTTGTACTTCTGTTCGAATTCGACAACGATCGGGTCGACCCATACGGCAGCTTCCGCAATGAGTGCGACTTTGGAGTAGCCTTCCTCCTGGACCATTTGATCAAACTGTTTCATAAATCCTTCGCCCAATTGAGCAGAACTCAGCATGGGACGAAACGTGTACTTGTTGAATTCATAATCATTGGCTACATTCTCCGTTACGATTGGAGAAGCCGATCCTGTATTGATGAAAATTTTCTTGTTTTCCATAATTACCGGCTGTACGGCCAGTGCCACTTCACTGCGATGCTCGCCTATGATGAAATCCACTTGATCTTGATACAACAAGCGTTCGACTACCGCACGCCCTTCTTCCGGATTTGCTTTTGTATCTGCATAGATAGCCTCGACTGGACGGCCGAGTATTCCTCCCGCAGCATTAATTTCCTCGATGGCGAGTTTTGCTGCATCTTGAATTTCCTTACCCGCAGCCAACTGGAACGCCCCGATGACGCCGATTTTCACCGGTCCTGAGCTATCCGATTGATTCGTTGCTGACGAGCAGCCCGCCAGAAACAGTCCAACCGCCATGAGCAGGCTGAGACATACATGTACTGACCTTCTCGCTTTGTTCCCGATCATTCTGACCCTCTCCTTTTTTTCAATTCAACCCCGTTTGTTGCAAACGCTTTCAATTTGTGCATTCCTACAACGCTTCAATCACCATGGCGATCCCCTGCCCACCACCGATACACAAGGAAGCGACACCGTATTTTTTTGACTTGTTGTGCAACTCGCAGACCAGAGAATAGAGAATTCTCGCCCCGCTTGCTCCAACAGGATGGCCCAGAGCGATAGCTCCACCGTTTACATTCACTTTCCTGCGATCCAAATCAAGCTCTTTCTCTACAGCCAAATACTGCGCGGCGAACGCTTCGTTTACTTCGATCAGGTCGATGTCGGCGAGCGTCAGACCGGCCCGGCGCAACGCGATATGCGTAGCCGGGACAGGACCGATTCCCATAATGCCTGGCTCGACACCTGCGATCCCCCATGAAACCAATCTCGCTAACGGTGTTGCTTGCGGGTTGTGTTTCAAGAAAGCCTCGCCAGCAACGACTACCGCAGCAGCTCCGTCATTTATTCCGCTTGCATTCCCGGGGGTAACCGTACCGCCTTTTTTGAATGCCGGTTTGAGGTTGGACAAACCCGCCAGCGTGGTTTCTTCGCGAACATACTCGTCTGTGGAAATTTCATGCTGCCGCCCTTTTTTGTCCGTGACCATGACAGGAGCGATTTCCTGTACAAATCTGCCTTCCTTTCGCGCATTCGCCGCTTTTTGCTGTGATTCGAAGGCGAAATGATCCTGTTCTTCCCGACCAATACCGTATTTCTCTGCTATATTTTCGGCGGTCATGCCCATTCCGCAGCCTGTGTATTCGTCCGTCAATGTCGCCCACAGCATATCGTCCAGCTCGGGCGATCCAAGTCCGGCGCCAAATCGCGCATTTCGCAACACATGCGGGGATTGGCTCATATTTTCCGTACCGACCGCCAGGGATAACTCCGATTCCCCGAGCAAAATCGATTGACTGGCAGAGATGATCGCTTGCAACCCGGAGCCGCACAAACGATTCAGCGACAGGGCGGGGCTTTCGATGGGCACCCCAGTCCGCAAGGCGATATGTCTGGCCAAATACGAAGCGTTTCTCGATGTATGGATCACGTTTCCGACAAAGACGTTGTCGATCTGTTCGGCTGCGACCTTGCTCCTGTGGATTGCCGCCTGGCTGGCTACCACTCCCAGTTCAGTCGCGGAAACATCTTTCAAAGAGCCGCCGAAACTGCCAAACGGGGTTCTCGCGCCACCCAGCACATACACACTTGCCATCGGATACATCCCTCCACTCGTTACCGTTGTTTTGACATTTCCTTCAATTTCGCCTTCATTACCTTTCCGCCGGGATTGCGGGGCAACTCCGTGACAAACTCAACGATTGCAGGCACTTTGTAATCTGCCAATCGTTCCCTGACAAATTGCTTGACTTCTTCTTCGCCGAGATTCGCCTGCGCCTTTGCAATGACGTAGGCTTTCAGTATTTCTCCGTACACGTGATCCGGTACGCCGATGACGGCCGCTTCCAAAATGTTCGGATGATTGTACAGTGTATTTTCAACCTCGATCGAGTAGATTTTTTCCCCTCCGCGGTTAATCATGTCTTTCATCCGGTCCATGATGTAGACAAATCCGTCCTCGTCGATCCTGGCCAAATCCCCCGAACACCAATAGCCATCCCGAAACGACGTCTCGTTCGCCTCCTCGTTGTCCCAGTAGCCGCTTATCACCATCGGCCCTTTTATCAAGAGCTGGCCGACTTCCCCTGTCGGACACGTCATTCCTGCTTCATCGACGATCTTCAATTCGGCTACCGGAACCGGCAGTCCGATCGAATTGAGCTTGCTGTCCGCATATTCCTGCGGCATGATCGTCGTCGGGGATGTTGTTTCCGTCGCTCCGTAGGCATTGTGCAGGTACGCTCCCTTGAATACCCTGCGCAGGCGAGCAATGGTTTCTTCGGACATCGGTGCGCCACCATAGGCGATGCAATTGACGGAGTAGTACGTGTACTCCTGAAAACGAGGATGGGACAGCATCATCACGTAAATGCTCGGCACGTTAAACAAGAACGTAATATTCTCCTCCGAAACCAGCCGGATGTACTCCTCTGTCTTGTACCTTCTCACCAAGACGGAAGTACCTCCGACATACACCATGTGCAGCAGTTGCCCAATCAATCCTGTGACATGAAAGAGCGGAACGGCAATCAGCGTCCGCGTGTGGGCAGCGCTTTTTAAAACGAGGTTGTAGCTGACTACGCTGTGAATCGCCCCAAGATGGCTGCCGATCGCCCCTTTTGGTACTCCTGTAGTGCCAGAGGTGTACATGATAAACAACGGATCGTCCTGCGAAACGGAAATATCCGGCACTTCCGACTTTTGTTGCAGGATTTCAAACGGGAAGTAATCTTTGCGATTCGTTTCTGACTTCCCAATCAGGAAGAAATGCTGGACGGCATCAATCGAAAAAGAATCGCGCAGTTTTTCCACTTTGGATACAAATTCATAATCGACAACGAGCAATTTGGCGCCGGAATGATTGAGCATGTATGCCAGTTCCGTCTCCTGCAGCCGTGTATTGAGCGTAACCAAGATCGCCCCGACTCTGGCACAAGCGAATACGAGAAGGGCGAACTCAATGCTGTTGGCAAGCAAGACCGCGACTCTGTCGCCTTTTTGAATCCCGTACAAGGAAGACAGGTTGCCGGCAATGCGTTCGGCTTGATCCCAAAGCTGTGTATACGTCAAGCGCTCATCGCCAGCTACAAGTGCCTCTTTGTCAGGAAACGCTTCTTTCGTATCTTTGAGCATGTCGGTCAGCGTATGCGGCCTTTGTTCATACACGTTGACTAGCCGGTTAAAGTGTTTTTCCTTGACCACTTTCATCTCGATTCACCTTGCCTGTTTCCAAAATGAAGGTTCTTCACCGCGCGGTCCATCCCCCATCAATCGTCAGGATTTGGCCTGTTACATAGGCAGAAGAGTCAGAGGCAAGAAATACGACAGGACCGATGAGATCAGAAAGCTCTCCTACCCGTTTTAGCATCGTGGCCTCTACGATTTTTTGCAGACGCGCGGGATCACTCAACCATCCCTCGGTCATCGGTGTTTTGATATACGCTGGCGCAATTGCATTGACGGTAATCTGATAGGGTGCCAATTCTTCCGCCCACACCTTCGTCAGTTGATTGATACCGCCCTTGCTCGCCGCATAGGCCGTTTGGTAAGGCAGCCCGATCGTTCCGAGAATGGATGAGATATTGATGATCCTTCCCCGGTTTTGGCGAATCATTTGTTTGGCGGCTGCCTGACCGACGAGAAAGATTCCTTTCAGGTTTACAAGCATCACCCGATCCCATTCGTCTTCCTTGAGATCCACCAATGGCTTGCGAATGTTCATTCCTGCATTGTTCACGAGAATGTCGAGTGAACCGTAGTTGTCGACGATCATCTGGACGGCGTTCTCCACTTGTTGTTTGCTCGTGACATCGGCTGGAATGTAGGCTGCCTTGCATCCAGACTCCTGCAATCGCTTGGCCGCAAGCTCGCCCTCTGCCTGACCCCGACTGACGAGGACGACCTGCGCACCATATGTTCCCAAGGCGTACGCCATGCCAAAACCGATACCCTTGCTCCCTCCTGTCACCAGCGCTACTTTTCCGTTTAGATCAAAATGCGGAACCATCCCAGGGACCCCCTCTCACGTGCATTGTTATTTTGCTGATTATTCTGTCAATTAAAGCAATACTCATGCCAACCGATACAAAAGGCTTACCATCGACCAAACGATGATAAGCCCCTTCGCGCTACCTTCACGTTCCCCCATCTGCCTGATTCCAAAGGGAATCAGCGATGAATTTTGTAATCGCTTTCATTTTATCCCCAGCCTTTGCATTTTCTTCACCAGGGCGGACTGGCTGATGCCCAGTACCTGTGCTGTTTTCCTCGTCGTTTTGTATTCAGCCAGTTTCTTTTCAATCATTTTTCGTTCTACATCATCCGTCACATCTTTTAAGGTGACTTGCTCACGCCTCGTTTCGTTGTCGATCATACGAAACGGCAGGTCTTCCACCTGGATCTCGTCATGGTCAACCGTCACTGTCAGTCTTTCGATCAGATTTTCCATCTCCCGAATATTCCCCGGCCATTCATATTGCTCCATGAGGTGAATGACCTCCGGGTTGAATTTTTTGCTAAATCCGTAGCGTTCATTGGTTTTATTGAGAAAAAAGTAGGCAAAAGGCGCGATGTCAGCCTTGCGCTCGCGAAGCGGGGGAATTTTAATCGGGATAATGTTTAACCGGTAGTACAAATCCTGGCGGAACTGACCGTTTTCCACCATTTGATCGAGCGCTTTATTCGTCGCGGAAATGACGCGCACGTTGATTTTGATCGTTTTTCTGCCGCCGACTCTCGTAATCTCGAATTCCTGCAATACCCGCAACAGCTTTACCTGCAATTCCAACGGCATGTCTCCAATCTCATCCAAAAAGATGATGCCGCCATTTGCCTGTTCGAACAAACCGGGTTTCCCGCGGCTGTCTGCACCTGTAAAGGCACCCTTTTCATAGCCGAACAGTTCGGATTCCAGCAAATGCTGCGGAATGGCTGCACAATTGACCTTGATTAACGGATGATGGCTCCGGTCGCTCGCTTTGTGTATCAGCTTTACGATGACTTCCTTGCCAACCCCTGATTCGCCGAGGATCAGAACCGTGGAATCGACTTTCGCGATTTTTTGTGCCAAGTGCAGGACATTGATAATTTCCTTGCTGTGCGCTACCACTCCATCCTGAAGCAAACGCACGCTTTCCTTCGTTTTGAAGTCTTCGATTTCATCGAGGTACTTTTTGGACAGCGCCTTCGATTTTTGCAGCTCCAGCTTCAAGCGGTTCAGCTCCGAAATATCGCGCACATTTGTTACGACATACGTAATATTGCCGCGCTCGTCAAAGATCGGGTTGCCTGTCACCAGCACTTCTTTCTCCCTGACCTTTTGCACAATGGTCATCGGGCGTTTTTTGTCCAGCACTTTCAGCGTGACGGATTCTGACAAGATTCCCTGGTTAACGAGATCCTGCAAATTCGTCCCGATCAACTCATTCGCCAACACTCCGGTAATCCGCGTATAGGCTTCGTTCACCATGATTCCGTACCCGTTTGCATCCGCAACATAAATGCCATCATAGCTAGACTGAAAAATGGAATCTAGCAACTTCATCTTCGATTCGGCATCTCTCATCTCTGCCAGCCCCCTTTTGCAGATCGCTTCATTACATCGTATGTGTACCAAACGGGCACACGAATACAAAAAATTCTAAATTGACTGAATTATATCATACCCTCTCTGTTTTTTATGTCGATTTTCCCGATCGAGCAGGTGGCCTTATTCTGGCACAAATATTGCTACCATCAAGGAGTAATTCATGCCAAGGGAGTGAGTACGTCATGTACGATTTTTGTCCGACACCGGAACAGCAGGAAATGATCGATCAAGCGACTGCATTCATGGATCAGTATGTCTATCCGAATGAGGTATATATGGTGCCCCATCGCGGCTTGCCCGAGGAGCGGCTCAAACCGCTGCAGCAAAAAGTAAAAGAGCTCGGACTGTGGGCTGGACATTTGCCCAAAGAATACGGTGGCATGGGAATGGGCTTTGTCTCTCTCGGCTTGCTCTCGGAGATTATCGGACGAAGCCCGATTGCTCCGTATATTTTCGGTTCGATGGCACCGGATGCGGGCAACGCGGAAATTCTGTATCATGCCGCGACGCCGGAACAAAAGGAAACATACTTGCGACCGTTGGCCAATGCAGATATTCGTTCCTGCTTTGCGATGACCGAGCCGGAAGTATCCGGTTCCGACCCGACGATGCTGCAGGCGCATGCGGTCGAGGATGGCGATGAATGGGTCATCAATGCACACAAATGGTTTACGACCGGCGCAATCGGCGCATCCTTTTCCATCGTCATGGCTCTCACCGATCCTGAGGCAGCGCCGCATCAGCGATTCAGCCTGTTTATCGTCGATACCGACAACCCCGGTTTTGAAATTGTCCGGGAAGTTCCGGTGATGGGTGACCATTTTGCGGGCGGGCATTGCGAGGTTCGCTTCACCAATTGCCGCATCCCGAAAGAAAATCTGCTAGGCAGGCGTGGAGAAGGATTCAAATTGGCCCAGCTTCGTTTGGGCCCTGGGCGAATCACGCACGCCATGCGCTGGATCGGTGTCGCCAAACGAAGTTTTGACTTGATGGTCGGATACGCGGTCAAACGGGAAACGCGTGGCCAGAAGCTATCCGAATTCCAATCGATTCAAAACTTTATCGCGGATTCTGCTACAGAGATCGAAGCGGCACGCTTGATGACATTATACGCGGCCTGGAAAATGGACCAGGGCGATCAAGCGCGAAAAGAAATTTCCATGATCAAGTTTTTCGGGGCAAAGGTACTGCACGACGTCATCGACCGGGCGATCCAAGTGCATGGTGCCTTGGGGATCACGGCAGACACGCCGCTCGAAGGGTTTTATCGGGAAGCGCGTTCTGCCCGGATTTATGACGGCGCCGACGAAGTTCACCGCATGGTTGTGGCCAAACAAATCATCAAAACATTCCGTGACGGGGGTACAGGATGAAAAGCCGCGAACAGCTCCTTCCTCTCGACCATAGCGAACACGTGAATTGGGCGGCGGTCGAACAGTTTCTCCGCCGCCACATTTCCGGACTGCCGGGCGAGCCGATGCAGGTCACACCGTTTACCGCGGGATATTCCAATATCACCTATCTGATCCAAATTGGAGAGTGGGAAGCGGTACTCCGTCGCCCCCCCTTCGGCTACATTCCGCCCAAGGCCCATGACATGGAGAGAGAATACCGCATTTTGCAGAAAATGAATCCCGTCTTTCCGCTGGCTCCCCAACCGTATGTGTTCAGCGATGACCGGGCGATCATGGACAAACATTTTTACGTCATGGAAAGAAAGAAAGGCGTGGTCCTCGATGACAGGCTTCCGGCTTCGTTTGAAACAATAGCGGAAGTAGGTCGAATCGTTTCTGAAACGGTTGTCGATACCATCGTGCGGCTGCATGCCATCGACTATCAGCATGCAGGTCTTGCGGACATCGGAAAGCCTGACGGGTACCTGGAGCGACAAGTTCAGGGGTGGATCAAGCGCTACCACAATGCCAAAACGGATGACATCGATCAGGTAGACGAAGTGGAAAAGTGGCTGCTTGCAAACATCCCGCGCTCTCCTCAGCCAACGATTGTCCACAACGATTTCAAAGTAAACAATATGATGCTGTCCCCCACTGATCCGGGCAAGGCAGTCGGCGTACTGGACTGGGAGATGTGTACAATCGGTGATCCATTGAGCGATGTCGGAATTGCCTTGGCATATTGGACGGAAGCGGGCGAAGCAGAAACAGGGCTAACCTCGATTACGACAAATCCGGGATTTATGAAGCGGCGTGAATTCGCTGAACGATATGCAGCGCAAAGCGGCCGCGACCTATCTGATATTCACTATTACCTCACCTACGCTTTCTATAAAAATGCCGTCATCCTGCAGCAAATTTACAAGCGATGGAAGCTGGGCGAAAGCAAAGACGAGCGCTTTTCCAGACTCCTGACAGGAATCCGGAACCTGCTGGCGCAGGCTGTCAAAGCGAAACGCAAACAACTGGTGTAGAGGTACGATTATGCGAAAAATTCATGTGCTAACGCGCAAAGAAGAAGTCGACGCACAAAAAATTCGCCATTGCACGGCAGTCGTCATCGATGTCTTGCTGGCGACTTCCACGATCGCTGCAGCATTGTATCACAGAGCCCGCGACATCATTCCCGTAGCGGACCAGGAAGAAGCACTGCAATGGGCACGTACGCTGCCCGATCGATCGTATGTAATGGCTGGAGAAAAAGGGGGCCATACGCTGGGCGGCTTTCTCAAACCTTGTCCGGTCACCCTGCTTCGGGGGGATCTCGCCGGGAAGAGCATCATTTTCTCCACCACAAACGGAACGGTTGCAATCAAAAAATCGATGGCTGCGAAAACGGTCTACACTTCCTCGCTCGTAAACGGATCTGCTGTAGCCAAACAGATTTACCGGCAGGCGGATGGCAGCTCGATCGTCATCGTCTGCGGCGGTTCGCATGGCAGATTTGCCAGCGAGGATTTCCTTGGTGCCGGATACCTGATTACTGAACTTGTGAAAGAGACGAGAGAAGCATGGAGCATCAGTGATTCGGCAAAAGTCGCACTCCAGTTTTACCAGCAACGAGCTGCATCCCTGGAACAGGCTATACGCGAGTCTGACACTGGCAGACTCCTTTCCACTCTCGGATACGACGATGCCATTCGCTATGTTGCAAGAGCGGGCTGTTTGGACGTCGTTCCCCGCCTGGTCGGACATCGGCTGATCGCAGATGTGAGTGAGTAGCCTTTTCGTCAAACAAGTATGCCCCCTCCTCTGCTGCCTGGCACAGGAAGGGGCATGGCTTTTTTCTATTCCAGGCGTTCGATTATCGTCGCGTTCGCCATCCCGAGTCCTTCACACACCGCTTGCAGGCCATAACGGCCACCGGTTCGCTCCAGCTCGTGCAGAAGCGTCGTCATCACGCGTGCACCGCTCGCCCCCAATGGATGCCCGAGGGCAATCGCTCCGCCGTTGACATTCAGCTTGTCTGGGTCTGCTTCCATGTCCGCCAGCCAGCAAAGAGGGACGGGAGCAAACGCCTCGTTTACCTCATACAAATCCATATCAGCAAGCGTCAAACCCGCTTTGGCCAGCGCTTTTTGCGATGCGGCGATCGGTCCGGTCAGCATCAATGTAGGGTCGGAGCCTACGACTGTGCGTGCGACGATCCGGGCACGCGGCTTCACGCCCAGGCGCTCCGCCTTTTCTCTCGACATCAGCAGGAGCGCCGCCGCTCCATCGCTGATCTGGCTGGCATTGCCGGCGTGGATTTTCCCACCCTCCAGAAAAGACGGCTTCAAGCTGCCCAACTTCTCGATCGACGTATCCCGGCGCGGTCCTTCGTCCTTGCTCACGACTGTTCGGGTGCCATCAGCCAGCGTCACTTCCAGCGGCACGATTTCCCGATCGAACCGTCCCTCGTCTTGTGCCCGGATCGCGCGTTGGTGACTTTGCAGCGCAAAGGCGTCAAGCTGGCTGCGGTCAAAACCCCATCTGTCTGCAATGCGCTCCGCGGACAAGCCTTGGTTGATCAGCTCGTAGCGCGAAGTGAGCAGTTCACTTTGCTTTGCCTCGAGGTAGTTGCTGCCCATCGGAACGCGCGTCATGCTTTCCACCCCGCCCGCGATCACGACATCCATATCTTGGCTCAAAATTGCCTGTGCAGCAAAATGCACCGCTTGCTGGCTGGAACCGCATTGCCGGTCGATCGTCGTTCCCGGGACCTCGATCGGAAAACCGGCGATCAAGGCCGCGACACGGGCAATATCTCCAGCCTGTTCGCCTACCTGTGTCACACACCCGAGGATGACGTCCTCGATCTGGTCTGTCGGCACCTGTGCACGCTGGACCAGTTCTTTCAACACATGTGCAGCCAGTTCATCCGGTCTTGCCTGGGCGAGCAGCCCACCCCTTCTGCCAATCGGCGTACGCACCGCCTCCACAATCACTACTTCGCGTGTCATGCTTCCAGCCTCCTCACCGTTATCTATATGCCACATTTTCTGTTCGACATGTTCGCAAAATTCTCTGCCAAAGGCTGACGCAAGCATGTGCTCTGCTGACAGCCGCTGTGCCATGCACGTCCGGCTACCCACAGCCCGCTAGATCCGGTACTTTTTCAGCTTCTCATACAAGGCGGAACGGCTGATGCCCAATAGCCGGGACGCCTTCGTCTTGTTTCCGTTCGTTTCACGCAGGGCTCGTTCCAATTCTCTTCGTTCCGCTTCTTGCACAGTGCCTTTTCCGTGAAAATTGACGGTTTGCTCGACCACTTCTTCCGGCAAGTCTGCGAGTGTGAGCTTTCCTGTTTCCGCCATGATCATCGCCCGTTCGATGACGTTGCGCAACTGTCGGACGTTCCCCGGCCATTCATAGTGATAGAGAACGCGCTGCGCGTTTTCGTCGATTCCGCTTACGGTGGTGTCCAGTTGTGGATTCAACTGCTTGACAAACGCGTTTGCCAGCAGCAATATGTCATTTTTGCGCGCCCGCAACGGTGGCAGGGAGAGCGTGACGACTTGCAAGCGGTAGTACAAGTCTTGGCGAAACGCCTTTTGGGCCATCATCTCGCCCAACGCTGCGTTGGTAGCAGAGATGATTCGCACGTCGGGACGGAGAAGTTTCGTCCCTCCTACACGGAAATAGTCCTTGCCCTCAACTACCCGCAGCAGCTTCGCTTGCAGTCCCAGGGGCATGTCGCCGATCTCGTCGAGAAACAGCGTTCCCCCGTTTGCCAGCTCGACCTTGCCGATGCGCCCGCCGCGGTCGGCTCCAGTGAACGCCCCGGTGTCGTAGCCAAAAATCTCCGCTTCCAGCAAATGCTCAGGGATCGATGAGCAATTGATCGTCAAAAACGGTCCGCCAGCTCGCCTGCTGGAATTGTGGATGGCGTGGGCGAACAGCTCCTTGCCCGTGCCGCTCTCGCCCAGCAAAAGCACCGGACTGTCACGTCGGGCTGCCTTGATCGCCATGGCAATCACTTGCTTTAGCGTCTTGTCTCGCGTCAAAATGTGATCCCAGGTGTGTGTCGCCTGAAACGAATGCTTTCCCCCGGTCTTTTCCACAGGTTCGCTTCTCTCTTCCAGACCTGATCTCTCTGCTTGCATGATCGCTTCCATCTGCTCACGCAGGTCGTTTTTCGCTTCGACGAGCGCACGTACGACCTTGGCTGGGGTCAGCATACCGACAATCCGCCGATCGTGGTCAACGATGACACTGCTGCTTGCCTTGCTGTCCCGGATTGCTTGTTCCATCTGTTCGAAGGTCGCTTCCGTGAGTGCGTCGACGCGGGTCGTGAAGGCATCGGTCTTGATAAACGAGCGGATCGGCGTATGGAAAGGCAGTTTGGCCAACACCATCCGGTAGAGCGACGAACGGGAAAAGACGCCAATCAGCTTGCCTTCCGCATCGCCTACCGGCACAGTGTCAAGACGCGTCTCCAGCATGATGCGGGCAGCGTCCTCCAGAGAGTCTCCCGGGCGCAAATAGCTGGAGACGGGCTGAATCATGTTGTGCAGCGTCATCGCCTGCCCTCCCGTCGCACAAAATCTCCTTTCTTTACCATACGACGTGCAGGCAGCCATCCCCTTCCTGCCACGGGTGCTAATTCCGCTATTTCCCATAATATGCAGTGCAGCGACCACAAAAAAAGAAAGACCTGTGCGCAACAAACATGCTGCGTACAGGTCTTTTACTCGTATTGTTACTTTTTCAAGCCTTCTCCCATGCCTTTCAGCAGGTTGATGCCGAAACCAAGTGCTCGGTTGATGTCTGGATCGTTCAGCACTTTCATCAAGTCGAGCAGGCCGATCTTTTCATTTCTTTGCAGCCCTTCTTCTGCCTTCTGCAAGCCATTGCTGAGGCTGGCCATCAGCTTTTTGGTCATTTCCGGGCTCAGGTCGCTGGCCGCTTCCGCCACTGCCATCGCGTTGTTGATCGCGTTGGTCACAGGCGGGCGGGTCAATTGGCCGACGGCGATTTTCGCCACTTTTTCCTTTGCTTCCAGCAATGCCTTGGCAGCTTCCAGAATACCGCTGTCATGGAGCTCCTGCAACAGCTTGATCGTATCCAGGATTCCATCCGCGTTCACTGCGGCTTCTGTTTTGATCTGCTCGATTTTTTTCTGGTTCTGTTCCTCTTCCGTGAGGACGGGTTTGACGATGTTTACGATCGGTTTTGCCATACTTGCGGACCTCCTGACACATTCACGCTGGCGATTGGCTGATAATCTTCACGCGCCCATTTGCGCTCAACCTGCACGCCGAGTTGCGGATTGCGTTTGGCGTGACGCGGGTTGTACATCGGCAGCGGGCTGATACCGTCGACTTCGAGAACTTCCATCCGCACTTTCGTCTGCTTGTAGGCAGGCGTTTGGGTACGAACGTCCACCGCGTTTCCGGTCAAGATGTTGATCGCGTTTTCGTGGCTGACGGAGTTCATCGGCACGAACAGCTCTTTGCCCTGTACGCGGTCTGTGACGACAGCACGCAGCTTCACAGCGCCATATGGCGATACGAGACGCACCAGGGAACCGTCCTTGATACCGCGTTCCTTGGCCAGTTGTGTCGGAACCTCTACGAATACATCCGGCACTTTGTACTGGATGCCTTTGGATTTGTTGGTCATGTTTCCTTCGTGGAAGTGCTCCAGCAAACGGCCGTTGTTGACAACGAGGTCAAATTCCGGCGCGTATTGGACTGGCGGTACGTATTCCACGAGTGACAGGCGAGCGCGTCCATCCGGGAAGGTAAAGCGCTCTGTGTACAGCAGCGGCTCATCGGTTCCGTCAGGCTGCACTGGCCATACCAAGCTGTTCCAGCCTTCCAGGCGCTCGTAGGAAACACCTGCGAAGTACGGAGTCAGGCTCGCGATCTCGTCCATGATTTCGCTTGGATGCGTGTAGTTCCAGTTTGCCCCCATGCGGTTGGCAATTTCCTGGATGATCTGCCAGTCCGGTTTGGAATCTCCGAGCGGCTCCAGTACTTTGTACAGGCGTTGAATCCGGCGCTCTGTGTTAGTAAAGGTACCATCTTTCTCCAGGGATGGAGAAGCCGGCAAGATTACATCGGCGAATTGTGCAGTCTTGGTGAAGAACATTTCTTGTACGACGAAGAAATCAAGACCTGCCAAGACTTCATGGACGTGGTTGGAGTTGGAATCGACCCATGCCATGTCCTCACCGAACAGGTACATCGCCTTCAGCTCGCCGCGCTCAGCCGCTTCGAGCATCTGGATGTTGGTCAAGCCTGGTTTGCTCGGAATTTCTCTTCCGTACGCTTTTTCAAACTTCTTGCGTGCAACCTCGTCAGCCACACTTTGGTAGCCAGGGAAGACGGTCGGCAGCGCACCCATGTCGCAAGCGCCTTGTACGTTGTTGTGTCCGCGCAGCGGGTATGCCCCGGCGCCAGGACGTCCGAAGTTGCCGGTGATCAGCAGCAGGTTGGCGATCGCAGCAGATGTATGGGAACCGCCCACGTTTTGCGTAACGCCCATGCCCCACAGCACGCATGTGCCGTCTGCATCGCGAATCGTTTTTGCTACTTCGATCAGTTGCTCTTTTGGAATACCGGTGATTTCTTCGGCGTACTCCAGCGTGTATTTCTCCAGGAGCTCACGGTATTCGTTGTAGAAGTTTACGCGGTTTTGGATGTATGTTTCATCGTGCCAGCCTTGGTCGATCATGTATTTGGCAACCGCTGTCAGCCAGACGAAGTCGGTACCTTGGTTCGGGTGCATGTAGATGTCCGCGCGATCCGCCATTTCGTGCCTGCGCAGGTCGGAGACGATCAGTTTTTGCCCGTTCAGCTTTTTCGCACGTTTTACGCGCGTAGCCAATACCGGATGCGCCTCTGCCGGGTTCGCCCCGATGATGATGACGAGACCTGCCGACGCGATGTCCTTGATCGTACCGGAGTCGCCGCCGATTCCGACAGTAGACATCAAGCCGTCAGAGGCGGGAGATTGGCAGTAACGGGAGCAGTTGTCCACGTTGTTTGTACCAAACACCTGGCGAGCGAGTTTTTGCATCAGGTAGGCTTCCTCGTTGGTTGTCTTCGAGGAGCTGACGAAACCGAAGGCATTGCCGCCGTGCTTTTCCTTGATCTCTGTAAACTTGTCGGCGATCAGGGTCAGTGCTTCATCCCAGGAAGCTGGAACAAACTCTTCGCCTTTACGGATCAACGGCGTAGTCAGGCGTTGGTCGCTGTTGACGAAATCCCAGCCGAATTTCCCTTTGACACAGGTGGATACGCTGTTTACCGGCGCGTTTTCGGTCGGTTCGATCTTCAGGATTTTGCGATCTTTCGTCCATACTTCAAAGGTACAACCGACACCGCAGAAGGTACATACGGTTTTGGTCTTCTTCGTGCGCGTATCGCGCATTGCCGCTTCGATCTCGGATACTGCCATGATGCTGCTGTAGCCTGGTTCTACTTCTTTTACCAGATCGACCATCGGATCCATCAAGTCTTTGCCCATGCTCGTCATAAAGCCTGCTTCGCCCAGCATCGATTTTTCCATCAATGCGTTACATGGGCAGACAGTCACGCACTGACCACAGGAAACACAAGAGGAGTCGTTGATCGACTTGCCGTCATCCCACAGAACGCGAGGACGTTCGCGCTCCCAGTCGATCGTCAATGTTTCGTTCACTTGCAAATCTTGACAAGTTTCGACGCAACGACCGCACAGAATGCACTGGTCTGGGTCATAGCGGTAAAACGGATGGGACATATCGACTTCGTATCCCTTTTCCCGGTAAGGACGGGATTGGTGCTCGATATGTAGCATTTCCGTCGTATTGTGTACGCGGCAGTTGCCGTTGTTGTTGTCACATACGGTGCAATACAGCATGTGGTTTTCCAGAACGCGATCCATCGCCTCGGTTTGTGCCGCACGTGCGGTCTCGGAGGCAGTGAGGATTTGCATGCCTTCCTGAACCACTGTAGAACATGCACGCATAATCGAACCATCGATCTCACACATGCACGTATCGCATGTCTGAATCGGTCCCAAAATCGGCGAATAGCAGATGTGCGGGTGCTCGATGCCTTCTTCCAACAAATAGTCGAGAAGTCTCTTTCCTTCTTCAATTTGATGCGTTTCCCCGTTTAATTGGACGGTCACTTTGTTTTTTTCCATGGTTCCTCCTTACAAGCAGTAAAAAACCCACCATAAAACAACCGCGCAACAAGAAAAACCTCATGTTGCCAGAGCTGTTTTATGGTGGGTTAACACTTAGCATTTTTCATACCAGTTATCATTCCCGCCATTTGCTGCGAGTGAGAGCCAGGACGACGAGGGACAACACTGTCGCTCAATCTATCGATGAACTCCCATCCATTATTATAGGGAAATGTCGAAAAAAAGCAAGGGTTCCAAATGAAATCGTTTTCTGTGAATTTCAGAAAAGATCCGGCAATTCACCAGACACCAGCGCAACCGTACAAAAAAGGCGCAGATCCATGCGTCAGAAAAGAGGACTGGGGCTTGGCAGTGCCGAAGTTTTTCCTCTACCCTACTTTAGCGGAAAGGAACGTGATCACGAAATGGATTGCATCTTTTGCAAAATCGTAGACGGCGAGCTCCCCGCCAAAAAAGTATACGAGGACGAGCATGTCGTCGCCTTCCATGACATCAACCCGATCGCACCGGTGCACGTGCTGATGATCCCGAAGAAACACATTCCGTCGCTGTTGGCGATCGGCGAGGCTGACAAGGAGTTGATCGGCCACCTCCACCTCTCCCTGCAAAAAGTGGCGGAGGCTATGGACGTAAAGGAATCGGGCTTCCGCGTCGTGACCAATATCGGCACACACGGGCAGCAAACCGTCTTCCACCTGCACTACCACCTGATCGGCGGCAGACAACTGGAGTGGACGATGTAAAACGCGTACGCTACGTCAAGGAACGGATGTGGCGCGCGATCTGTTCTCCGTGATGCCTGCCGTTCTCGATAAAGATGGCATTGGCGTGATTTCCTGCGGCGACGACTCCGGCAATGTACACCCCCGGCACGTTCGTCTCCATCGTCTCCGGATGATGTTCGGGCACTCCGGACTGCGGATCGCTCGTCACACCCAGCGATTGCAAAAACGTCCGGTCCGGGCGGTAGCCGATCAACGTGAACACAAAGTCGTTTTCCAGCGATATCACGCCGTCCTCCGTGCGAATCTCGATCGTACGCTCGCTAATCGCTTCGACAGTCGACTTGTAGTGGATGTGGATACGCCCTTTTTTCACCATGCTTTCAAAGATCGGGCGGGTCCACGCCTTCACTTTTTCCGACAGCTCCGCTCCGCGGCAAATGACCGTCACCTCTGCCCCTGCACGCTCCAGCTCCAGCGCAGCGTCCACAGCCGAATTGTTGGCACCGACGACAGCCACCTTCATGCCCGCGTACGGATGCGCTTCCTTATAAAAGGACGACACCTTGGGCAAATCTTCTCCCGGCACCTGCAGGCGGTTGGGATGGTCGAAGTAGCCCGTCGCAATCACCAGGTACCGGCTTGCATACCGATGCTTTTCACCGAAGCGATCCGTAGTGGAGACGACGAAGCCGTCTGCGCTTTTTTCTGCTGCGGTCACCGTCTCGTAGCAGTGAACAGGCACTTGCTCGCGACTTGCCACCAACCGGTAGTAGCTGAGCGCTTCCTGACGAGTCGGCTTTTCGTTTGCCGTCGTAAACGGGATTCCCCCGATCTCCAGCAAATCGGGCGTACTGTGGAAAATCATATAGGTAGGATAGCGGTAGATCGAGTGGACAAGCGGTCCCTTTTCGATCACCAGCACGTCAAGGCCGGCGCGCTGACAAGCGATGGCAGCCGCCAGACCACAAGGACCTGCTCCGATAATCACGACGTCTTTCATTTCTCGTTCGCCTCATTTCTTTATCAGACAATCTCGCTGTATAGCATCATCATACCATAGCCGGTCGCCAACCAACGAGTCTACCAGCACATCGAAGGAGCAAAACTGGCAAAAAATCACCAATGAATCGACGCAAACCACTCTTTATAATTGTCAGTATGATGAAAAAACATATCCTACATAAACCTCTGCTAATTCTACTGATTTTGGCCTGCGCTTTCGGACTGATCGTCGGAATGCCGATCTCGTCTGCCACCGACTACGAGCTGCGCGATATTGAAGACAGCTATGCTGCCGAACAGATCGCCTCGCTGTACGACGCCGGGATCGTAGCAGGCGATGAGCACGGCTATTTCCATCCGAAACGTGCTGTAACCCGCCAGGAATTCGTCGCCATGCTCAACCGTACGCTCGGCGTGAAGCCGGTCGCAAGCAGCATCGTCGCATACTCGGATGTACCGAAAAACTCCTGGGCATACGGTGACGTCCAGGCCGCTGCCTCGCTCGGAACGGTAAACGGCATCAGCGCATCCCTGTTTCAGCCGAAGCGCGTCATCTCGCGTGAAGAAGCGGCTGTCATTCTCGTACGTGCCCTCGCTGATGCGAGCGGTTCCACATCCGCCGCCTCTTCCTTGAAGGATGGCAACGGTATTTCCAAATGGGCTGCAGCACACGTCAGCGCGGCAATCGAAAACGGCTGGATGACCGGGTACCAAGGCAACTTCCGCCCGGCGGATTCGCTGACGCGCGAAGAGACGGCTGTCCTGTTTGAGCGAATTCACGCCGTTCTCGCTGCAAAAAAAGCGACCGCGGACGAGCCGATCTCCCTGGGATGGCAATACCAGTTGTCAACGGCGCAATATATCGAACAGGTCAAACAATCAAACGTCAACACGTTGTCTCCGCGTTGGTTCTTCATCAACAAGGACGGAAGTGTCAGCGACTCCGCTGACGCATCGCTCGTCCAATGGGCGCATGAAAATGACAAGGAAGTCTGGCCGCTGTTCGGGAACCGGTTTGACTCCGCCACGACACATGCTGTCCTGTCTGACGCGGGAAAACGCGCCGCCATGGTACAAACGATTGCCCAATACGTAGAGAAGTACAACCTGGACGGCATCAACGTAGACTTTGAAGGGTTTTCACCGAACAATCGCGATCATTTCACGGCATTCATCCGCGAGCTGGCGGTTGCACTGGACGCCCATGATGCGGTCGTCTCGGTGGACATCCCGCCTGATACAGGCACTGACTGGAGCGATCCTTTCGACTACGCAAAACTGGCAGAATACGCCGATTACCTCGTCGTGATGGCATATGACCAACATTGGTCCGGATCGCCGAAAGCAGGTTCTGTCGCCACCCTGCCCTGGATGGAAGGTGTCGTGACAAAGCTCTTGGACTACATCCCTGCCAACAAACTGGTCGTCGGACTGCCTTTTTACACACGGGAATGGTACACCGCCAGCAATGCGGTGAAATCCAATGACCTGAGTCTGCCCGCCTCCTATCAAATGGTACAGGCGAACAGAGGCAGCATCTGGTGGGATGCCGCGCTGGGACAGTACGTCTCCACCTACAATAAACAAGGGGTGAAATACACAGCCTGGCTGGAGGATTCGCGCTCGCTCGGGCGGAAGGCGGTTTCCAGCCACAATCGCGAAGTAGCTGGCTTGGCCTACTGGTACGTCGGTTCGGAATCTTCCGATGTCTGGACAGCGCTGAACAACGCAATCGTGCTGAAACAAGTGCGCGAGACGTTGTAAGCCACACAGAAGATACAGGAAAAAGCCTCCGTTGAATGTGACGGAGGCTTTTTGTGATTTGCGATCACTTGTCCTTGGCAATGACGGGAATCCAAATCTCGCTGCGGTACGTCGGCGATGTCATATCGCTGTGCTCATTCCACAGTATTTCCGGTCCGGGTGTCGATTCGTAGTTGGACGCAGGGAACCACTCCGCGTAGATGCGTCCCCATACGTCCTGCAGCGTCTCAGGAAACGGGCCGACTGCCTCGAACACTGCCCATGTCGAAGCGGGAACGTCGAGCTTGGCGAAGTGCTCCGGGCACGCTTTGGTCGTCGCCACGCCAATGTAGTGATCCAGCTCCCCCTTTTCTTCCATCCTGCCTTCCGAAAAGTTCGTCGATGCGCTGATCAGCCCCTGTGGCTCCATATTGGAGAGAGCCTTCAATTCTGCAATCCTCTCCGCGTTCAATGATGTCCACATCGCTGCAATTTCGGGATTTACCCCGTGGAAGACGATCGGGACTCTTTTCATCAGCCCGACGATGGCAAACGCATCCTTTTCAACAATGCGATAGTTCATTTCGTTTCCTCCTTTTACGGTAAGCTGAAAGGTCATGCGGGGATACGCCTTCAGCAGATGTCCATTTTGCCTCGCCTTGGAAGGAGTTACGCCGTGCAGGCTGGTGAAGGCCCGGGTAAACGAGTCCGCGGAATCGTAGCCGTATTTCAGTGCGACGTCGATGACCCGCATGTTGTTCTCCTTCAAATCGTATACCGCGCGCGTCAGCCGTCTGCGCCGGACGTACTCGGATAGCGGAATGCCGGCGAGAAATGAAAACATTCGCTTGAAATGAAATTCCGAGCAGAGTGCCCGCCTGGCCGCTTCCTGGAAGTCAATTTCCTCTTCGAGATGTTCCTCGATGTAGCGCAAGGCTTCGTTCAGATGTTCGAGCTGCCCCATCCCATCGCCCCCTTTCGCAAATAGCATACCAACATCGCACTGTGCGCGTCCGACAATTCATTGTCCTCTTTTGCAGGATGCCCCGCACATGTAAAAAAGCCAACCCGACAGAACAATCTTCACGGGTTGGCTTCGTCATTCCTTCTTGTTTCAGCTTACTTTTTGCAGCAATTTGCTGCGCAGCTTGGCGAGCATGTCTTCTGTCATTTTGGACAGGTCGTATTCGGTCGTAAAACCCCAGTCTTCGCGAGCGGCAGTAGCATCGATAGCATCCGGCCAACTCTCGGCAATCGCCTGGCGCACCGGATCGACCTGATAGGACATCACAAAATCGGGGATGTACTGGCGAATCGCAGCCGCGACATCACCCGGCTGGAAACTCATCGCCGTGACATTGTAGGCATTGCGGTACCGCAAACGGGACGGATCAGCTTCCATCAGATCGATAATCGCCTTCAGCGCATCCGGCATGTACATCATATCCATGTACGTTC
This sequence comes from Brevibacillus sp. TJ4, assembly GCF_044627595.2. NCBI lineage: Bacteria > Bacillati > Bacillota > Bacilli > Caryophanales > Paenibacillaceae > Brevibacillus > Brevibacillus sp. TJ4. Next base: position 2,355,095 of record NZ_CP185865.1, read on the forward strand.
CTTCGGCGATGTAGCACGTGTAGGCGCGCTGCTGAATTGCCTGGTAGTAAATATCGACAGCGTAATCGGTCGTTCCGCCGCCTGGAGGAGCCACATAGGAAATCAGGCCAGGGAAGCGCACGCCACGCGTATCCACTCCGAATTTATGGAAGTAGTAATCGCATAGCAGTTCGCCCGCCACCTTGTTGACACCGTACATCGTCGTCGGACGCTGGATCGTCTCCTGCCCGGTTTGTTTTTTCGGGGTAGAGGGACCAAAGGCTCCGATCGAGCTGGGGGTAAAGAACTGACATTCCAGCTCCCGCGCCACTTCCAGCGCATTGACCAGTCCACCCATGTTCAGATTCCAGGCAAGCAGCGGTTTTGCCTCTGCGGTAGCTGACAGGAGTGCAGCCAGATGCATGATCGTATCGACCTGGTACTTTTTGGCGAGTTCATGCATGCGATGTGCGTCGGTCACATCCAAAACCTCGTAGGGGCCAGACTGGACGATCGGATGGTCTTCTACGTGGCGAATGTCCGTGGCGATCACCTGGTCGCTGCCGTATACGTCGCGCAGGCACATGACCAGCTCTGATCCGATTTGTCCGAGTGCTCCTGTGACAAGGATGTTTTTCATCGCAGAATCCCCATTTCTTTTCCGACTTTTTCGTAGATCGACAACGCGCGGTCCAGCATCTCCTTCGAGTGTGCGGCTGTTGGCATGTTGCGGACACGTCCGGTTCCTTTGGCGACCGTCGGGAACACGATCGCTTTCGCGTATACTCCTTCTTCGTACAGGCGTCTGCTGAATTCCTGCGTTTTTTGCTCGTCGCCAATGATGCAAGGCGTGATCGGCGTCTCGCTCTCTCCGATGTCAAAGCCGAGCTGCTTCAGCCCGTTTTTCAGGTAGTTGCCGTTGTCCCACAGTCTGTCGTGCAGCTCGGTGCTTTGCTCCAGGATGTCGATGGCGGCAATGGAGGCAGCCACATCGGCAGGAGTCAGCGCAGTCGAGAACAGGAACGGACGGCTGCGTACTTTCAGCCAGTCGATCAGCTCCTGCTTGCCCGCTACATAGCCGCCTACTACCCCGATCGCCTTGGAAAGCGTGCCGATCTGGAAATCTACCTTGTCAGACAGGCCGAAGTGCTTGACGGTACCTGCTCCTTTCCCCAAAACCCCGGAGCCGTGGGCATCGTCGACGTATGTGATCAGGTCAAACTCTTCTGCGATCTCCACGATTTCCGGCAGTTTGGCGATGTCGCCGTCCATCGAGAAGACGCCGTCTGTAATGACCATCAGCTTTTTGTATTTCCCCGATTCTTTTGCCTGCTTCGCTTGCTGGCGCAGGTCGTCCATGTCAGAGTGGCGGAAGCGGATGATTTGCGCACGGGACAGTCGGCAGCCGTCAATGATCGAGGCGTGGTTCAGTTCATCGGAGAGAATCGCGTCTTCCTTGTCCATGACCGCCGAGATCGCCGCCATGTTGCAGTTGAAACCGGACTGGTAGGCAATCGCCGCTTCCGTCTGCTTGAAGGCGGCAATTTTTTCCTCCAGTTGCACGTGCAGCTCCAGCGTACCGTTGATCGTCCGCACGGCCCCTGCTCCTACCCCGTATTTTTTCGCTGCCGCCGTTGCAGCCTCGATCAGCCGCGGATCGGTAGCCAGCCCCAGGTAGTTGTTGGAGGAGAGATTGATCAGTTGTTTGCCCGCAATCGTAATCATCGGCCCGTTTGCGCTTTGCAACGGATCAATCACGTTGTACAGCCCTTTGCTTTTCAGCTCAGCCACATTTTCTTGCAAAAAGCGATTCAATGTTTTACTCGACATGATAGATCCCTCCTGAATTCAACTACCCTTGCCCGGCGCCACAAAAAGACTCGGAAGTCATCCCAGAAAAAACAAATGTGCGCCTGGTATGTACATTGTATTTGCCTGAAAATCCTTTGTTTTCAAGGGTATTTTACAGATATAGTAACACCTGATTATTGAAATGTCCATATGAGAAAGACATATCCAGCACAAATTTTTCATGGAAAATGTGCATGATGTCCACGAGCAGCGGACTGCTCCACTGCTTCTCGATTTCACAAACATGGCGGAATCTGGTAGAATATATGTTCGTATACGAATGAGATTGGAGTGCATCGACCATGTCTGTCAGTAAACAACGTGACGCATTGCAGCTTTTGCAGATGATACAGGCATTTCCCTGGTATGTGGAACAGTACATCGAGCATAAAAAGGCGAAAAAACACTCCCCCTCGACCTTGCTTGGCTATTTGCGCGACATTTCATTCCTGTTTCGCTGGATGATGGCGGAAGGACTCACATCTGCCGGCGAGATGAAGGACATTTCGCTCGCCGATTTGAATGGTCTGAAAAAAGAGACGATGGAGAGCTACATCCTCTACCTGCAAGAATCGCATCTGTACGAACGCTCGGCGCTTTTGACAAAACCGACGCGCAGCTCGCGCAAGGAATACAGCGACCGGACGATCAGCCGCAAAATTTCCAGTCTCAAGTCGCTGTTTCACTATTTGTCCGCTCTGGCCGAGGACGAAAACGGCAACCCGTACTTGTCCCGCAACGTGCTGGCCAAAATCGAGATGGACAACACCGAGCTGACTCCGCTGGCCCGAGCCCATGCCATCCGCGCGAAAATTCTCATCGATGAAGAAATCTACCAGTTCGTCGAATTTATTTACCACGGCTACCTGTCTCACTGCGATACGCCGAAAAAACAGCAGTACCACATGCACAACCGAGAGCGCGACACGGCTCTGGTCGCTCTGATCCTGTCCGGCGGGTTTCGCGTCTCGGAAATCGTCAGCTTAAACCTGCGCGATTTGGCTCTGGAGAAAAATCAATTGCGACTGGTGCGAAAAGGACGTGTGGAAGACGCTCCTTTTTTCAGCGACTGGGGCAAGGAGTACCTGATTCGCTATTTGCAAGTGCGCGACAAGTACAACCCCACCCCGCACGAGGAGGCAGTCTTTCTCGCCAACGCCCCAGGGAAGCCGGAGGGGCATCGGATTGAGGTGCGGTCGGTGCAAAAGCTGGTGAAAAAGTACGCCAGTGCATTTGGCATCCCCGATTTGTCGGTCCACAAGCTGCGGCACAGCTTCGCCACCCAGTTTTTGCGGCTCAATCCCGACCCTCACCAACTGCAGGCACAGCTCGGCCATTCCAAGATCGAAACGACGATGCAGTACGCCCATGTACTCGAAGACGCGCTCAGCAAAGCTGTCAACCGTACGACCTAGATCAAGAACGGTTCTCGAACCAAGCCTTTTGGCGTCGAGGATCGCCTTTCTTGCGCGGATGCGTCTGCACAAAAAAAGTCTTTGTACCCGGCAGCTACCGGCGTACAAAGACTTTTTTCTATTATTCGGGATCGTTTTCTTCTATTGTACTTGCTGTTTTTCCCGCTGTCGCAGCTCGATTCGGCGGATTTTCCCCGACGTCGTCTTGGGAAGCTCGTCGACGAATTCAATTTTTCGCGGATACTTATACGGTGCCGTCAACTGTTTGACGTGGTTTTGCAGCTCGGCTACCAGATCGTCCGAAGGGGTCTCTCCCTTTTTCAAAATGACGAACGCTTTGACCACATTGCCGCGTTCAGGATCAGGGCTGGCGACGGCTGCACACTCCGCCACCGCCGGATGCTTCACCAGCGCGTCCTCCACCTCAAATGGCCCGATCGTATAGCCGCCCGAGATAATGATGTCGTCGGAGCGCCCTTCGAACCAGCAATAGCCGTCCTCGTCCATCCGTCCCTGGTCGCCTGTGACGTACCATTCCCCGCGGAACGCCTTAGCGGTACGCTCGGGATCATTCAGATAGCCGGTGAACAAAGCGATCATGTTGCGGTCGAGTGCGATGTCACCCACTACCCCGACCGGCACTTCTTTGCCGTCTTCGTCGACGATCGCCATGCGTACCACAGGAGACGGCTTGCCCATCGAACCCGGCTTCGGCTCCATCCCGACAAACGTGCCGACGAGCAGCGTATTTTCCGTCTGTCCGTATCCGTCGCGCACGGTCAGGTTGAAGACGCGGCGGAACGTATCGATCACTTCCCGATTAAGCGGCTCGCCCGCCGAACATGCAGAACGCAATGCCGGAAGCTGATACTGCTCCAGGTCGTTGACCTTGGCTATCAGGCGGTATTCGGTCGGCGTCATACACACCACGGAAATCGGGTATTTTTGCAGAATACTCAGGTAAGTTTCAGGGACAAACCTTCCTTTATACACAAACGCTGTCGCCCCCATCCCGAGTGTCGAGACAAACGGGCTCCAAATCCATTTGGCCCAGCCCGGACCTGCCGTCGCCCAGACGACGTCCTGATCTCGCACATCCAGCCATTGCTTGGCTGCCACAGCCATATGCGCGAGCGGCCAGCCATGTACGTGCATAACCCCTTTTGGTCCGCCTGTCGTGCCGGACGTATAGGAAAGAAAGGCAAGCTCATCGGAACGGGTCTTCGCACAGGTGAACTCGTCAGACTGACCGTCCAGCAGGGATGAAAGCGTGATCCATCCTTCCCGTGCATCCCCGACCGTAATGAAGTGACGCAGATGGCTGAATTTCCCCTTCAGCGGCTCCACTTCCTCCGCCACGCCGTCGAAGGCGATGACTGCCGCTGCCTGGGCGTGCTCGACGCGGTACTCAATATCCTTCTGACGCAGCATTTCCGACCCCGGCATGATGACTGCTCCTACTTTTAACAAGGCAAGATACACTGCATAAGCGAGTGTTCCACGCGTTACCAGCACCAACACTTTATCGGACTGTTGAATCCCGATGTCCTGCAATCCGTTGGCGATTCTGTTGGAGAAGCGGCGCAGTTGATCGTAGCTGAGGATTTGTTCCGCTCCCGACTCATCCACTTCCCAGACAGCTCGCTTGTCTGGATGTTGAATTGCCCACTCGTCTACCTGAGCGGCAAAGTTATAATACTCCGGAATTTGCAATTCCATCTTTTCACACCCCCAGCAAATCTACACTCTCTCGTCCATATATATTCGTCGTCGTTTCCGGTATATCCTCTTTTGCGCTGTTACCGTACTGTCTGAGCCGCTTCCCGCATGAAACAATTGGCATAGCGATCAGGTGAAACCTTTTGCCTAGTTATGTGTCATATAGTATAGGACAAACTTCACCTACAGAAAAAAAGACTCTCATGTCCCCACATGAGAGCCTCGATCTTTGAGGTTGGTTGCTTAGAATACGCGCTTGATGGCAACCGTTCTTTTTTCCCAGTTTGTGTTGTCGTACTTGGAGTAGGTGACCCCTGGGCTGCCGTAAGTATGGAGGATTTTCCCATTCCCCGCGTAAATCGCAACGTGCGTGATCCGCGTGTTCGAAGTGTTGACGCTCGCCTTCATAAAGATCAGATCGCCTTTTTGCAGATTGCTCTTGGAAACGGATTTCCCAACGGTCGATTGCTGGCGGGAATCGCGCGGCAACGTGATTCCTGCTTCTTTAAATACCCGTTGCGTGAACGAGGAGCAGTCAAAGGTTTTGGTCGTATCTTTGCTGGAGCCATACTTGTACGGCGTACCCATGTACGATTCGCCGATTTTGATGATTTTGTCAGCCAAGGCAGTCGAAGGCTTGGAGTCGTCTGTCTGGTTCTTGTCCGGGCTGGAAGAGCTTTTGGAGATGTGGCGAGCACCCAAAAACTTGTTCTCAAAGTCGGCAAATTTCTTTTTCACGACTTTGCCTTCCCCTTGGGAGGAATAGACAAATTCACCGTTTCCGATAAAGATCCCCATAAAGGTAGGACTGCCTTTTCCGTTGGAGGAGAAGAACACCAGATCTCCTGCCTGCAATTTGCTCTTGCTCACGGAATCACCCGTTTTGTAGAGCGCGGAAATGGTTTTGTCAATCGAAATCCCTACCTGCTTGTAGACATATGTGGCCAAATTGGCGGAACCGAAGGAATTAGGTCCGTCCGCCTGGAACTTGTACGGCTTGCCGAGCAAGCTCACAGCGATGTTCGCAGCTTGCTGGTTAACTCCAGCGGCTGGCGCCTCGGCGACAATCCGTTTCGCCCCCAGGAGTTTCTTTTCAAAGTCGGACAGTTTTTTGAGTACGACTTCCGATTCTCCCTGGGAGGAATAGACAAACTTCCCACTCCCTATGTAGACACCCATGAAGCTGGGGCTACCTTTTCCTGTCGAAGAGAAGAACAACAAATCTCCTGCTTGCAGATTGTTTTTGCTTACACTTTGACCTGTTTTGTACAGTTCGGAAATGGTATCGTCAATCTTGATCCCTACCTGTTTGTAGGCGTATGTCGCTAAATTGGCAGATCCGAATGCGTTAGGCCCATTCGCCTGGAATTTGTAATCCTTCCCGACCAGACTCTCGACTATCTTCGCTGCCTCTGTTGCTTGTGTACTAGCGGCCGCTTGTCCAATTTGACCACCCATAACTAGGGACGTACTCAGCATGACTGCTACTGTAGATTTCAGTACCCAATCTCGTTTCGTCACTTTCTTTTCCTCCTTGGTCATGTTGTGGAGCCCTCTGTTGGGTTCATGGACAGGTTACCGCATCAGGAAACGGGAGGATAAGACCTTAAAATTTACCAATTCTGTATTTGGTAATAATGACCTAGAGTAAAAACTGCCTGAATGATCGGCCGTTGAGAGGATGTAGTTCAATCGGACCAGGCGAAAAAAGTTGGACCTATCTTTTGTGTACACATGAAAAAAAGCCCAGCTTCTGCATGATTGTGTCAGAAGCTGGGCTTTTTTGTAAGGGTTCGGGTGTGCGTTTAGCCCAAACGAGCTGTGCACGACCCCCATTTTTCATCGCCGAACAACAAATCGAAGCGATCGTTATCCTGCACAGGTCCTACCCCGGCCGGTGTCCCTGTGTAGATCACATCTCCCGCTTGCAAGCCGAAATTTTCTGAAATGAACGAGATGATCGTCATCATGTCGAAGATCACGTCGCGAATCGTGCCGCGTTGGGCCGGTTCGCCGTTTTTCAGCAAGGTAAAGTAGGTCTCTTCCAATACATCTGTTCCCGGGAAGGAGTGGAAGGGCGTGATGACAGCTGAATTCTTGAACCCTTTTGCCAAAAGCCACGGGTGTCCTTTTTTCTTTAGTTCGCTCTGTACATCGCGCAGCGTCCAGTCGATGCCCAGTGCGATTTTGTCGACCATTTGCTCGAGGGTAACGCCCGCTTCGTACTGACGCGCAATATGTAGGACGAGCTCAGCCTCGTAATGCACCTCTCCCTTGTTCCCTGGCAAAGCAATCTCCTGGCCAGCGGTTTCTACGAGAGCGTGCGTCGGTTTGCCAAAAATCATCGGCGAGGTCGGCACGTCATTTCCCAGTTCCTCTGCATGCAGGCGATAATTGCGGCCGACGCAGTAAATGTTGTTGATTGTCGTCATGTTTGTCCTCTCCTTTTATGGCGGGTTCCTGATAGGGTCTGTATTCTTTTCTACTATAGCATGGCGATTCGTTTCTGCAACAAGCCGTTACGACTCTTCCCGCCACATCCCGCCGTGCCAGGCCTCGTCATGCCGGTTGTCGCCGTTCCACAGCCGCATGTTGCCGCGCGCTTCGACTTCAAAAACAGTGTCGCAAATCGCCTCCACCGCTTGTTCGAGATCGCATGTCGCGCGGCTGGCAAAGGCGTAGCGGATCGTGGAGACATCTTCCGCAATATCGTACCTGATTCCCGTAAAAGATGGCTTCTCCTCAAGGATTTGCCGTCGCGCCTGGAGAGTAGCGTCAAGCGGAAACAGACCGTCCCATTCCGCCCCATGATACGTAGAGGTAACTTCAACCCACAAGGTGTTGGCTTCGTCCTTTCGCGAAAACACGACCCGGTCCTCGCGATACAGCCCGTACCCGGACGGAAGCAGTCCATCGAGGGAGAAGCGGATTCCGACCGGCAAATCATCCGATCGCAGCGCCGCGATGAGCCTGCCGGGCAAAAGAAAGCAGCCCTCGGTATCCTTTTTCAAACATTCACCCATGACAAATACGGCAGTCTGCTCTCCTTCACCCTTTGAGACCAATACGTACATGATGACACCTCCTTTCCACAGTATAGACCGAATCCGTCTGCCGAAAACAGGGTTGCATTTCCAGAAACTGTGAAAAAGCAATGGCGGCTGCTTTTCTCTATCGCAAAAAGGCCGCCCGTCCAGTCCGTACAGACTGAGGGCAGCCCCACATTCACATGTCAAGAAGATTGCTCTGTCACTTGGCGAAACGCCTTGAGGAAATTCTCGACCGGGTGTGCGCCGGATAACCCCAGCTTGCCGTCCAGGACAAAAAAGGGAACCCCGGTAATTTGATTCGCCTGGGCAAAGGAGATGTCCGCCTGAATGTCATCACGATGGCGGCCTGCCTGCAGCGCTTCGCTAGCCAGCTCATCATCGAGACCAGCCTCTTTGGCGATGGCAAGCAACACGTCACGCTCTCCAATATCGCGCCCCTCTTCAAAATAGGCTTTGTAGATCGCGTCCACGATCTTGCCCTGAAGCTCTTCGGGGGCACTTTTGATCAACTGGTGGGAGAGCAGCGTATTAGGCATTTTCTCAACCTTGTCAAAATGAAACGCAAGCCCCGCCGCTTCGCCCGCACGCGTCACCTGCTCCAGCATTTGCTCGACAACCTGCGGCCCTCCTTTGAGCGAACCCATATAGGTGCGGAAAGGCATCCCCTCGACCGGTACTTGCGCATTGAGCTGGTAGCTGCGGTAGCGAACGTGAATCTCTTCGCCAGTCCATTGGGAAATGGCGTCAAACAGATGTTTTTTGCCGATCCGGCACCATGGACATACCGTGTCCTGAAAAATTTCGACGATCATCCCTGCATACATCCTTTCCTCTCATATGGTCTCCATTGTACAGGAAGTACGTCGATCGTGTAAGCTGCATCGTTGGTGTGCGTGTGCAGCGAACTGTTCGGGAATGACAAAATAGGCTGACAATTGCTGTCAGGGCGGAATATGGTATCTCACGGAACAAACGCCTACATGACCAGAAAGGAAGAGAAGCATGGCCATTTCGTATATGGACTACACCGCGCCAAACGTCCAATTTTCAAGCAATGTAAACGAAAACCTGTTTTTTCGCAAAGATGCCCGCAACTATATCAACGTACTTTCCATTCAACAGCTAAACACGCTGGGAAACGTGTCGCTCCTGGATATTTTCCTCAGCACGTCCAATGTCATCGAGCCACACTACCATCAGAACGCATCTGAATTGGTGTATTGTATCTCCGGTGCGGCGGTCGTCTCTTTGCTCAATCCGTTCACAAAAGAGCTGCTCCATTTTCCCATCGGACCAGGGCAAGTCGCAAACGTGCCGCAGGGCTGGTGGCATTACGAAGTAGCGACGGTGGACAACACTCATTTGCTGGCGATTTTTGACGCCCCGATCCCCGAATTCATCGGCGGCTCCGACCTCCTGCGGCTGACACCGCCCGAAGTTTGGGCCCATACGTACTGTCTCGACGAAAGACAGGTACGGGAGACACTGGCACCGATTACGGAAACGGTATTCATCGGACCGCCGAACGACTGCGCCCGCCATCCAGGCTGGGCCGAAACGAAGGATCAGCCGGTATACGAGCACTACGAGTATCACTCCGAACCTTATTACGAACAGTTGTACCGGGCACAGGCGTATGACCAGCAGTTGTATCCCCACGGTCCGGGGCAGTACCCGTATCCACATGATGGCGGCGGATACCCGGGGCACGGCGGGTACTAGGCATCGAAAAAGCAATTTGTCAAAAAATATCCCCCAAGCACAGTCGGCTTGGGGGTTTTCGCGGTATTTGCCATTGTCGATATTAGCTGTTATGACGCCACGCTTCCATATTCAGTTCATTGTTTATCGCTGCAGCGACAAATGCTCCATTGGCTGCGGCGGCAATCGCTTGGTACAATCGTGAGGCTGCGTCTCCGGCACTGTAGACACCCGGTACATTCGTTTTGCCAAAATCATCGACCACGACCATTCCCGTATCAGAGATGTGGCAGCCGATGGATTGCGGCAAATCCGAACCCGTGACCAACTCCGGTTTGAAAAAAATCCCCCGGCACGGAATCGTTGTCCCGTCCTCCAAAACGACTTGCCGCACGATCCCGTCGGTCGAGTCAATCGAGCGAATTTTTGACTCGAACACGGGCACTTGATGTTGCTTGAGCTCCTCGCGCTGCGCATCTGTCAGCTCATCTGGTCCATTCGTGCAAATCGCAAAGCGGTCCGTCCACCCGGAAAGCAGCGGAGCGAAGTGCATCAGCTCGGCTCCTCTGTTGATGACGACGAGCGGCTCGTCTCGCAGCTCCCAGCCATCGCAGTACGGACAAACAAAAGCGCTTTTCCCGTACACCTCCATCAACCCGGGAATGCCAAGCGGCCGATCCTTCATGCCGACAGCAAACAGCAGCTTTTTGCTGGCAAAGGTGGTCCCCTGTGCCGTTCCAATTTGAAAATCTCCGTCTACGCCCGCAATCGACACGACCGTATCCGCCACAAACGATACCGAAGGATAGGCGCTGATTTCTTCTTTGGCGATACGTCGGAATTCGCTCGGACTGACTCCGTCCCGCGTCAGAAAACCGTGCGTCTCGCGTGTTACAGCGTTGCGCGGGCGGCCTTCATCGATCACCGCGACGCGCTTCCTCGCCCGTCCCAGCATGAGAGCGGCGTTCAATCCAGCCGGACCTCCGCCGATGACCGCCACATCGAGCGTTTGCATTTGTTTTGTCATTTTCAATTACACCTCCATGGATCTGAAATATCCATAATTAATGTACAAGAAGTGCATCACTTCCTGTGCCCAACATGAATCCTGCGTTGGAACGCCTCATCCAGTACAGACTGGATGGTGTGTTGCCGCAAATAGTGGTGCAGATGCTGCTCCGCACCTTGCATGACCTTCTCCACCAGACATTCGCACTTCCCCGTACACTCCTGATCGGTCTGTGCAGTTCCCTCTTTTACAAGCAACTGATGCTGCTGCGAATTTACATTGGAGCATTCGAACAACTGCTGTCTTCCTTCGATCACTTGAATCACATCGAGAAATGTAATGTCTGCTGCCGCACGCGCAAGCTCGTACCCGCCCTTTACCCCTGGCACGGCACGCACGATGCCATCCTGGCGCAGCTTGGACATGATTTTGGACAAGTAGCTTTCCGAAACGCCAAGTGTCGCAGCCAATTCCCTGATTCCGACGTTGTGTCCGCTTTGCGAGTTCGCTAAGTGAAGCAACGCGTGCAGAGCGTAATCTGTACTTTTAGAGAACTGCATGTCCTCTCCTCCTTTCCAAAAAAGTTACTAATATGGACCTTCAATATCCACAATAAACGAACCGGCTCCTTTTTGCAAGAGATACCTGATCCACTATCCGCACTCGATTCCATTCTCATCGTGCCGACTCGTTTACACCGTTGGTTGTTCACTGGGAAGGCGTACGAAAAAATGATCGTGCATTGCAAATCCGTGTGAAAATAAAAAAAGACTCGCAAGCTGCCACTCGGGCAGATATACGAGCTCGTTCGTTGTTATGTTGGTGCGGTCGAGAGGACTTGAACCTCCACGGTGTTGCCACCACTAGAACCTGAATCTAGCGCGTCTGCCAATTCCGCCACGACCGCATATACATGGTGCCGGCGATAGGAATCGAACCCACAACCCCCTGATTACAAGTCAGGTGCTCTACCAATTGAGCTACACCGGCATGTATGAAACTCTTCTGTTTCTACCAACTCTATCATCGCAATGAGAATGATAGAAATGGCGGAGCTGACGGGACTCGAACCCGCGACCTCCGGTGTGACAGACCGGCGTGAACTCCAACTTCACCACAGCTCCAAGCTTGATTTGTGCGCCGAGAAATCGGTTTCTCAACTGGCGACTTCTGTAATATAGCATGAGTTGATAGTGTTAAGCAATAGTTTTTTTCAACTTTTTTCAGTTCCATTTACTCATAGATTTGTCTGGCAATTTCCGCTAAAATGAAAACGAGATTTGCAGAAATTCGTAGAATGGTGGAGTAAAATGATCAGACAAACATCACAAATCGCGACCCTCCTTGCTCTTTTCACTCTGCTACCTACAGCAGCGCATGCCTCCTCTGTCTATGTGGTAGACGCCGGGGATACGTTGAGCAAGATCGCACGGGAGCACCAGACGACCGTAGCTGATATTATGACTGCCAACCAGCTTACTTCTGATCGGCTTTCGATCGGACAGACCTTGACATTGCCGGATTCGAGTACCCCTGTCACGACAGCCCCGCCTGCAGCGAACGCACCTGCCCCGCAGGTAATCGCCGCCAGCTCCTCTGCTGATGCGGAAGAAGCGACAGAAATCACCAGGGCCAAAGTGAATGCCGACGTTCTGAACGTCCGTTCTGCTGCCTCGCTGGAGTCAGACATCGTCGGAAAGCTGTACTACGGCAATATCGTCACCGTACAAGACTTCGGCGGCGAGTGGAGCAAAATCAAATATGGTGAGCAAGAAGCGTATGTCGCAACCGAGTTCCTGATCGCCGTACCCGCATCTGCCAATACGGGAGGAAGCGTGACAGAAACAGAACTGGAGCAAATCTTCGCTCCGCTTCTCAACACGCGATATGTGATTGGCGGTACGACCCCGGCGGGATTTGACTGCAGCGGCTTTACTAGTTACGTATTTGCGCAAATGGGGGTTACACTGCCCCGCACATCAGCGGATCAGTTCCGCGGAGGCATAGCCGTTTCCCGCGAAGAAGCACGTCCAGGCGACCTGCTGTTCTACGATACGATGGGAAAAGGGCAAGTCTCTCACGTAGCCATTTATTTGGGGAATGACCTCGTCGTGCACGCCACGGGAGAAAAAGTGGACTACGGACGAATTTCCTATTTGGACAAGCTGTACCCGTTCTACGGCGTAAAGCGCTATATTCAATAGCCAGATTGGTACAAAAACCGCCTGTGCCCCGGGACACCCCCGATATGCAGGCGGTTTTTGTCATGCGATGCGCAATATGCCTATTGCAATTCCTGTGTCTGACGATCCTGTTGTTGTTGATGATGTTGATGCTGCTGCCCAAAGGAGACGTTCATCTTCTCCAGCACTTCCTTCATCTTTTCCAATTGCTGCTGGTAATCCTTGACGACGAGGTTTAACACGCTGACCGATTCCGTAAATTCCGGCTCGTTACTGATCTTGTCGATGGCTTTATGTAGATGCATCATTTTATTTTCCGTCTCCTTGATTTTATCCATCAATTGCAACCCGTTCACCCGTAACCATCCTCTCGCGTGTTTTTTCTTATACTCCCCTATCTGATCCTGTGCTATGCGGAAATAAAAACGCCCGATCAGCATTGTATCGCTGACGGGCGTCATGCAGCCTAGACTTGCGATCCACGCTGGTCGGCAAGCTCCAGGAATGTTTCGATGTCTTTTTCGATCAAACCGAGGGAGTTGCGCCAAAAATCTACGGAACGCACATCCACCCCCATGATCGCCGCAACGTCTGCGACGCTCTTCTTGCCAGTCACGGCCAGCAGTTGATCGTACTGGGCGACGAAGTCATCACCGCGCTTGAGGTACTCGGCGTACAGCCCTTTGGCAAACAGCAGCCCGAAGGCGTAAGGGAAATTGTAGAAGTTGTACAATGCGCTGTAATAATGCGGCTTGCAGACCCACATGTAATGATGCAGTGCCGAGTGGTCCAACCCGTCACCGTACGCGTCTTTTTGCGCTTGCAGCATGATTTCGTTCAATTCCTTGACGGACAGCGACCCCTCTTCCCGTCTGCGGAACAGTTCTGATTCGAACAGGAAGCGGCTGTAGATGTCGACGATCACCTGGCCCGCACCGGAAATATCGTTTTCCAGAATCGCGAATGCCTGTTCAGGTGTCGCCTCTTTCAATGCCGCTTTGGCGACGATCGATTCGCATAGAATGGACGCGGTCTCGGCTATCGGCATCGGGTAATCCGTGTTCAGGAACGCTTCCTCGCCCAGACATTCCCCGTGGTACCCGTGTCCGAGTTCATGCGCCAAAGTGCTGACGTCGTAGTAGCTGCCGCTGAAGTTGGCCATGATCCGGCTCTCTTTGAGGAACGGCAGGTTGTAGCAGAATGCCCCGCCGCGCTTGCCATCGCGAATTTCAGCGTCAATCCACTGGTTGTCAAACGCCTTCGCAGCGTAGTTGGACAGCTTTTCGCTGAAGCTGGCAAAATGCTTGACGATAAAATCCCGCGCTTCCTTATAGCTGTAGCGCATGTCCGCCTCCCCGACCGGAGCGAACATGTCGTAAAACGGAAGGCCGCTTACGTGTCCCAAAAGCTCCCCTTTTTTGCGATAGTACCGATGGAAGGAAGGCAGGCTTTCGCGCATCGCTTGGAGCATCGCATCCAGCGTCTCCCGGTCCATCCGCGAGTCGCCGAGCGTCTTCGCCAGGGCGGATTCATAGCCGCGCAGCTTGGTTTCGGTAATCACTTCGCCCTTGATTCCATTTAAGGCAGCAGCAGCCGATTCGTCGATCTTCTTGTAGGCGGAAAGCTCGGCTTCATATGCGTTTTTGCGGAGTTCGGGGTCTTTTTCAAAAGCCATGTTGCGCACCACTGGCAGAGGAAGCTGCTTCGCTTCGCCGTCGATGACGATGTCCACCAATAAAGTCGACGTGATCATTTCATGCAGCTTGGTCCAGGCGTTGGAGCCTGTGTTTTTCATCTTTGCCAGGATGATTTCCTCTTTTTCGCTCAGCAAATAGCGATTCTTCTCCGCTTTTTCGTTCAGGTAAAAGCGGTGTTCCTGGAGCAGAGAGGACTGATCGATCTGCGCATCGAGATCGGAAAGCTGGCCGAGCCATTTGATGAACAGCACGTCTGGCTCCACCAGCTCTACCGATTGCTCCAGCACCCGTTCGGCTAACTGCAATGCCTTTTCATTACGGGCATCGACACTGGCTGTCAACTCGGCAAAGGCGTAAATCCGGTATTGTTTTTTCAAAATTTCCGTCAATTTGGTTATGTACTGCTCCATCTTGCTGACCGCATCTTCTGTACTGGTCAACTGCTCTCTCGTCCAGACCTGAAACTCCCCGATCTGTCTTCCCATCTCGCCCAGATCCTGCTTGAGCTCCGGTGAGTCCAGGGACGGATACAGGACATCGAGGTTCCAGCGCATTTCCATTGTCATTTCCCCCTCATCTATGCGTACCTGTTCATTGTAAAAAATAGTCGAAGGAGTAATCAAGTTTTCCCGAAAAAATAGCCCTGCCGACGGATACGTGACAGGGCATGCAGCGCTACTTCACGCTGGCAGGCTGCGTGAGGAAGGTCAAGGCGGACAGGGCGAACAACTGGGTCGTCTCCACCAACTGCCCGATCTCCACATATTCGTCGGCGTGGTGGGGAATATGCCGGTCTCCTGCGCCAGTCGTCAGGATGGGGATACCCGCCTGATGCAAGAAGGTGCCGTCGGTCGCCCCGGGAACGCCGTTGTACACCGGGTCTTTTCCAGTGAGTTCCCGGTACGCGCTGGCTGTCGCCTGTACGACCTCCTCTTCCATCGACGTCAGCGTCCAGGGTCTCTCCTCGATCACTTCCAGCACCGCCTTGAAGTGCTCGTCTTCCTTGCCCAGCGCATCGAGGATTGCCGTCATTTCCGCGTGCAGGATCGCGTGCTCCTGACCGGGAACGGTGCGAATATCGAGTGTCGTCATGCACTGGTCGGGCACGACGTTGATCTGCGGCTCTCCTTTTACCGGTGCCTGGAGAATTGTCGGCGTAATGCTCGGAAAGCCGAGCATCGGGTGATTGCCCAGACGCTCCATCTCTTTGCGTTCGAGCTCTTCCAAAGCGACAATCGCACGGGCCATCCGCGTATTCGGGTTGATCCCGGTCAACGGCATCGCGCCATGCGCCATTTTTCCGTACGTGCGCAGGATCGCCCGCATCGCCCCTTTTTGCGTGATGCACAGTTGATTTTCCTCAGGCTCGCAAATGATCGCCGCATCGACGCCTTTGGCCCAGCCTCTGCGGATAAAATCTTTGATTCCGATCATCATGCCCTCTTCGTCACACGGGATGCAAAGCAGGATTTTTCCGGCAAACGACTGGCCTGAGCGCATAATCGCCTGTACCGCACAAATCGCGGCGGCCAAATTCCCTTTGGTGTCGCAGGAGCCTCGTCCGTAAATGCGGCCTCCGTCTATTGTCGCCGCGAAAGGATCGTAGCTCCACTTGTCGCGATCGCCTTCGGTCACCACGTCGGTATGGGCTTCAAACAAAAGGGTTTTGCCCGGACGGCCGGAATCGTAAAAGGCGATCACATTGGGGCGGCCCGGCACGACTTCCTCCACAAACACCTTGAGCCCGATCTGACGCAAATAATCGGCGACGAACTGGGCGACGCGTTCCTCATTCCCGTCCGGCTGACCGGGGCGGTATACACTGGGGATCTGTACGAGCTGTTGCGTCAAACGGACGACTTCACGTTCATCGACAAACGAAGTAACCTGATGCAATGCAATCCACTCCTTTCGTTGCTATCCGACGGACATAACTGCCATGCTGTGCTTCTCGAAGCTATCAGGCAAGGTCGCGCCAGGCTGGCAATCCGCCAGCGCCAGTAGCCTGTTTGACTGCCTGCACGACTGCTTCTGCCAGGACGTCGGCAGCGAGTGTCCCGACCAGGTCGACAGATGCTTCCACCTCTCCTGTTCCGAGAGCAAAAATCGTATCGCCGTCCATCGTCGTATGGATCGGACGAATCGTTCGCGCCAGTCCGTTATGTGCCATTTGCGCTACCTTGTTCGCTTCCGATTTGCCCAGTTTGGCATTGCTGGCGACCACTGCGATCGTCGTATTGGCTCCTGGAGGCGGAGGCGATTCCATTTGCCGAATCAGCAAGTCGACGCTGTCGACAATGTTCCCGCTCTCATCACGCGGACCCGCCAAAATCTCATTGGTCTGCGGGTCGAGCACGTGCCCGACGGCATTGACCGCAACCATCGCGCCGATCACCAGACCGTTCGGCAGACGGCGCGAGGATGAGCCGAGCCCGCCTTTCATCGCCTGGGAAAACCCGGCAATTTTGCCGACAGTCGCCCCTGTACCGGCTCCTGCATTTCCCTGTGCGACCGCTTCATTCGTCGCATTCAGGCAGGCTTGGTACCCCATCTTTCGGTCAGGACGCACATGACTGTCACCGATTGGCAAATCAAACAAGACCGCAGTTGGCACAATCGGGACGATCCAGGGACCGACCTGCAGTCCTTTTCCTTGTTCCTCCAGCCATTGCATCACTCCGGATGCAGCATCCAATCCGTAAGCGCTGCCCCCCGTCAGACAAACCGCGTGGACCTCCTGTACCGTGTTCAGCGGATGAAGCAAATCGGTTTCGCGGGTGCCCGGGGCAGAACCCCGGACATCCACGCCGCAGACAGCCGGCTGGTCCAAAACGACGACGCTGCAGCCTGTCAACGCTTCCTTGTCTTCGGCGTGCCCGACTCGCACGCCAGGTACATCGGTAATCGTTCCTGTCATGTGTTACAACCTTCCTGACAATTTTGATTTTTGGTTGCCGGAGCCGCTCAGCTTCTTCCAGGCCGTCACGACAGCGAGCGTGACGATGACCGAGACGATCGCTTCCGGCAGGCCGCTGACGAGCGCAGTCGTCACAGCGACGCCAAACGCCATGTACCCGCGAATGACCGCCATCCCCAACACGAGAATCGTATTGGTCATCGCACCGACGAAGCCGGCGACGCCGATGGCGAGGTATTCGTTCACTCTTCTTAGCCCCACGTAGGTGAAATACGCGGTCACCCCGATGAACAGGCGGGGCAAAATGGCGACGAGAGGGTCCTTAAACAGCGGCACTGTCGCATTTAAAAAGGAAGAAACGCCAAAAATAAGACCAATGATCATCCCCACGCCCCAGCCTTCCATGATTCCGCCGATTACTGCCGGGATGTGCATGATCGTCGCGTTGCCCGCCGCTGTCGGAACCGGAATGTAGCCAAGTCGGGTGACCCCAAGCAGGATGGCAATCGCCCCCAGCACACCGGCGATTACGATCCTTCGTACCGTCAAGCCTTTTTCCATGCAAATTCCTCCTCATGCCTCGTATTTATGTGGAACATCCCCAAAAAGGGAGAATTCCTTTGCCCACAGCCTACCAGGGAATCGCCAGTATTCCCGCTGCGAGAACGATGCTGGCAAACAGCGCTGTATAGTCCAGACCCGCAGCCTTGTAATGCGTATAGCGGGTGCGCGAAGAGCCCGGCGTGTAGCATCTCGCCTCCATCGCCAAAATCAGGTCCTCGGCTCGTGACAGTGCGACGTTGAACAGCGGAATGATGATTGGCAGCATATCCTTCGTCCGCCGCACGATCCGCCACCACTCACCCGTACCGAATTCTGCGCCGCGCGAGGCTTGCGCTTTCATCATTTTTTCCATCTCCATGGCGAAGGTCGGCACGAAGCGGATCGCGATCGTGATGATCAGGGCAAAGGCGTGTACGGGAAACTTGATCTTTTGCAGCGGTCCGAGCAACCTCTCCATGCCATGTGTCAGCTCTGTCGTCGACGTGCTCAGCGTCAAGACGCTGGACAAAAAAATCACTTCCACGAAGCGCATCGCGGACACGAGTACAAGCCGGACGCTCTCGCTGGTGATCTTGATAAAGCCCCATTCCAAATAGACGCTGCCACCTGACGCCACCTCGCCGTAGAACAGAAGCTGCAGGATGGCGAGGATAATGATGAACGGAATCGCCGGTTTGATTCCCGACAGTCCGTAATGCAGCGGGATGTGCGAGATGCGAAACATGGCGATGCAAACAGCCAGCGCAAAGAGATTGCCTACATACGTACTGCAAATCGCAATCGCCAGGATCAAAATGACAAACGCCGCCAGCTTAAAGCGCGGGTCCATCCGATGAATGACGGAGCCGGTAGGCAAATATTGACCGATCGTAATATTGCGGGACAACTCAAATTCTGCTGACATTCCTTTTCCCTCCTATCGCTTGACCAGCTTCAGGATTTCCCCAGCCGCCTCATCCGGCAAAAAGGAAGATAAATTCACCGAGTACCCTTGCTCGTGCAGCTTGTACAGGATGTCCACCGCTTCCGGTGTCCCGATGTGATGCTCGCGCAAGATCTCCTGGTTGCCAAAAATGTCTCGCGGTGTCCCCTCGCAGGCGATCCGCCCGTTCGCCATGACGAAGACGCGGTCGGCGAGCCTGGCCACTTCCTCCATGTTGTGGGAGACGAAAATCACGGTCAGCTTTTCCTCGGTATTCAAATGACGGATGCGCTGCAGCAGCTCCTGCCGCGAACGCGGGTCAAGTCCGGCGGTAGGTTCATCCAGAATCAGCACCTGAGGCTTGAGGGCAAGAATACCGGCCAGCGCGACTTTGCGCTTTTGACCGCCGCTAAGAGCGAACGTGGGACGATCCTTCATCTCCTCAAACGACAGACCGACCATCTCCATCGCCCAGGCGACACGCTCGCGCACTTCCTCCAGCGGCAGTCCCATCTTGAACGGACCGTATGCCACATCATCGCCGATCCATTTTTCAAAAATCTGGTCTTCCGGATTTTGAAAGACGATGCCTACCTGCCGCCGCAACGACTTGATGTCCACTTTCGGGTCGGATACGTCCAGACCGTTGACGATGACCGTTCCCGACTGGGGGCGATAAAGACCGTTCAGATGCTGAATCAGCGTCGATTTCCCGGAACCGGTATGCCCGATGATGGCGACGCACTCGCCTTTTGCTACCTGCATGCTGACGTCAAATAAAGCCTGATGGGCCAGCGGAGTGCCTTCCATATACACATGAGACAGCTTCTCCACAATGACAATCGGCTCTGTCATGTTCCGCTCACCTCCACTCGTCTCGAGCACAGCCTGTTCACTTCGCTGACTACCTCGTCGTTTTCGATCAGCGTGGACGAAAAGGCAGGGAACTGTTCATGCACAAGCGCAGAAATGCGGCTTGCGTCCGGCACATCGAGATGCAGCTCATGCAGTCGTTCTTTTTGCGCAAACACTTCGCGCGGCGAGCCTTCCAGCACGATTTTGCCCGCTTCCATGACGAGCACGCGATCCGCCTGTGCCACCTCCGACATGTGGTGGGTGACGGTAACGATCGTCATCCCCGCCTTATGCAGTTCGCGGACCACGGCGAGAATTTCCCGACGCCCATACGTGTCCAGCATGCTCGTCGCTTCGTCCAGCACCAGGCATTGCGGATGCATGGCGAGGATGCCGGCGATTGCGACGCGCTGCTTTTGCCCGCCAGACAAGTGATGCGGGGGACGGTGGCGAAACGCGCTCATCCCGACAGCTTCCAGCGCCGTATCGATGCGCTCCTTCATCTGTTCGGGAGCGACGCCGATATTTTCCAGCCCAAACGCCACGTCATCCTCGACGATCGTCGCGACCAGTTGGTTGTCCGGGTGCTGGAAAACCATCCCGACACTGCTTCGCACCTCGTGGATGCGCGCCTTGTCACGCGTATTGATGCCGTTTACGATGACATCCCCCGTCTTTGGCGTGAGGATGCCGTTCAAATGCTTGGACAGGGTAGACTTGCCGGAGCCATTGTGCCCGATGATCGCCAAATACTCGCCCTGATGCACCTCGAGCGAGACGTTTTGCAACACAGGAATGTGCTGATCCTGGTTTACCTGATAGGAAAACGAAACATCCTCTACCCGTATGATCGGATTCGTATTCACATGTGTTCCCCCACTTTCCGGTATCAGTAATCAAGAATGCTGCGAAGGTCGGACCGTCTTCCGCGACCAGGAAAAAGATTGGAGACGCAATCATCCCAATATTCTGTCAAATTAGTCCTAAAAAAGAATCTTCGCGGGTTTTCCGGAAAATCCTCTTTCCTCTACCAACATTTATGAAAAAGAAGCCAAAGTTAGTCATGGCTCTTGGCTTCTCTTTCCTGGGCGTGATCGACGAGTGCCTGTACCTGCGCGGAAGGCGTGCGCGACCGCCGCTTCCGCTTTCGCTTTCTCTTGCGCAGCGCAAACAACGCCAGCAGCAGACATGCGAGAATCCCCAGCTGGAACGGCTGATGCGCAGCCTGATTGAGCCAGCCGCTCATCGTCAGCAAATGCAGGAGAACCGCCACGTACATCAAAATGACTGCAAGATTTTGCCCTTTCACGAGTCCCCTCCTTGTTCAGACCGCATTCATTCAGGAAATGTTTTCTCGACCAGACGACAAAACTCCTGTAAAGCGGTCGTACATGCTTCACAGGAGTTTTCATCCGGCTGCTGGCTATGACAATTACAGCGGCAAAAGGTCCAGTTTTTCTTTGGTCGCAAGCGCTGCTACCATGTCAAGCCACGCCTGCGGCTTTTGCGGGAGCACGGCGTAGTAACGCTTGAGGAAGGTTTCGACCAGGCTCGCTTCCAGCGTCGTCTGGTTTTCATCTGTCGGCATGAAGCACAAGTCAAGCCCCGTTACCGCCTCCCCGTCGTTTTGCCAGGACGGATGGACGTACGCCATGTTGATGCGCTTGTAGCCCAAATGGGAGAGCACCTCGCGACGCACGAACGGGTCCATCGGCTTGACGGAGCCGAAAGAATGGTCATCTACGCGATACGGGTCGTAGATTTCCGCGAACATCCCGTACAGCTCCTTGCCGTTTTCTTTTGCCAGGGCGAGCAAGTCTTTCTCCCGCTCTTTGGCCAGAAAACGACCGATGCCCAGCCCTTCGCGTCCGATAATCGTAAAGTCGGTCATCGCTACGTTCAGGTCGGTGTAGTAGCGGTATTCGGTGGCCCCGACGACTTCGCCATCATGGACAGCGACGAAGACGCGGATGCCCGGATCTTCCAGCGGTTCTTTCCACAGGCTGTACTCCAGCACCTCTTCGGGCGGAAACACTTCCTGCATCAGCTTGTGCATTTTGGCAAACAGCGGGTTGTCGATACTTTGAATGCGTATGTATTCCATCGCGAACATTCCTCCGGTCCATTTTTATTATTTATGTTGCCTGTGCGAGACTAGCTCGTGAACGGATTTTTCCATTCCATCAGCACAGCGTGATTGTGTGATTCCTCGTCCTCCAAATAATCGGCTACGACTTTTACCGGCACCCGGCCGCAGCGCAGCAGAAAGGTAATGACAGGGTCTTTTACTTCACCGCTGACGACACGCTCGACGTATTGCTCCGGGCTCAACTTGTCCGCAAAGCGGCTGTAGCCGGGCATTCGTCCGCCTCCGAGCAGACGGGTCAAGCCGCGCTGCACCACCAGTTCGTACATCGCCTGCATCATGCACTGTCCCAGTCCCAGCTTGCGGTAGCCGGGGCGGATGCAGATGTCGACGATGTAGAGCGTCTCCCCCTTGGGATCGTGGTTGCGAATGTAGCCGTTGTCCGTCACATCCTCCCACCTGTGGTCAGGGTGCTCAGGATCGAAATGCACCAGCAACGCGGTCATTGAGCCTGCCAGCACCCCTTCCACCTCTACACAAATTGCTCCTTCCGGGAAAAGCGTGACGTGATTCATCAACTGTTCGCGATTCCACCACAATTCAGAAGGAAAAGGCGGGGGAAAGCTCTCTGCCTGAATCTGGATCAGCTCGTCAAAATCTGCTTCCGTGTAGTTGCGGATGACGGCGTGACGGGGCTGGTCGCCTGAAAAAACGTACTGCTCTTTGCGATACATGAGTCTCCCCCTTTTCTCGCGATTTACTTCCAGTCGGGATAGAGATCGGTGCGGCGGTCGCGCCAGGTCGTGACGGAGCCTTGTGCCCGCACGTCGTAGAGAAGCTGCAGGTCCAGATCAGCCGTGACCAGCATGTCGCTGTTGATCTCCCCTTCCGCCAGTACGCCTCGTGGAGGGAAGGGAATGTCGTTGGGCGTAAGGATTGCCGCCTGTCCGAAATTGGCGCGCATGAAGTCTACGGTCGGCAAGGAACCGACTGTCCCTGTCAGGACGACGTATACCTGGTTTTCGATCGTCCGCGCATGGCTGGTGTAGCGCACGCGGTGGAAAGCGTGGCGGTCATCCGTGCAGGACGGGCAAAAGATGACGTCTGCGCCGCGCGCCTTGGCGATGCGCACCCACTCGGGGAATTCGATGTCGTAGCAAATAATCATCGCCACTTTGCCTTTGTCCGTCTCGAAAATTTGCAGCGAGTCGCCGGCTCCCATGTTCCAGCCTTTGACTTCCCACGGCGTGATGTGAATTTTCTTCTGCTGCCCGATGCGGCCATCGGGATAGAAGAGGAAAGCCGTGTTGTACAGCTTGCCGTTTTCACTGATGATGTGGGTCCCGCCAATCAGGTACATGTTGTACGTAGCGGCAAGGGAGCTGAACAAGCTGGTGTACTGCTCCGTAAACGAAGGCAATGCCGTGATCGGCAGCGCATTTCCCTCTTCGTCGCCAATCGACATCAACTGTGTCGTAAACAGCTCGGGAAAGAGCAGAAACTCGGTGTCGTACTCGGCTGCGTTCTTGACGTAGTGTTCGACTTGGTGTGCAAATTCTTCAAAGCTCTTGATCGTATGCAGATGATACTGCACCGCGGAAACGCGCATTTTCACTGTCTGCTCCTCCTTGTATTCATAAATCGTAATATCTAACAAATATATCAAAATTATTTCGGAAAGTCTTCCCCGTGACTGTTCAAAACACGTTTTCCAGTATGGAAAGAGACGGGAAGCACTCGTTGGCAGGAAAATGTAAAAAGGAGCCATCCAGCGTCATCTGACTGTGGATAGCCCCTCTGCCGCATTATTGCGATCATTTTGTCTCCCGATGAAGCGTTACGCGCCTTAAGCGAGGACAATACTTCCGAAGCTCCAGACGCTCCGGATGGGTCTTTTTGTTCTTGGTCGTAATGTAGTTGCGGTCACCGGATTCCGTGCACGCCAATGTCACTTGTACCCGCATTGGTTTCACCTCCCTCGCAAGCTGATCTTTCGTCTGCCTGACCGGCGCCAGGGGCACTTCGCGTACTCTCCCGTACTGCCTGCGCCTGTCCGGGCTTGTTCTCTTTTTTTATCGCTTGGTAAACCGGAAGATGTACGCCTGCTCATATTCGTACAGCAACCGTTCCTCGACACGTTGGAACCACGGGTCTGGATTTCGCAGCGAAATGAAACGATCCGGCTGAAGCCTGGCGATTGCCACGTCAAAGCCATTCTCCTGAAACGCGCGGGTGATTTCATCAAGCGTATGCAGCTGCATCGGCAGGGAAGCGCCGGCGTTGATCTTCTTGTGGATCTGCGGCAGGCTCGGATTGCCGTTGTAATCCGAGTAGGTCGAGTAGTAAACGCCGCCTGGTTTCAATGCCTGCTGGACTTTCCAGGCATGCTCTTGCAAATCTTCGATCAGATACAGTACAGAGGTGCTAAACGCGATGTCGAAGCGCTCGGGATATTTTTCCGGATCACCGGTCGCCTCGTAATGAATGGGCAGGTCGCCCTTGCGCGATGTGGCGACTTCGATCGACTGTCTGGCCAAGTCGATGCCAACACCTTCTCGGAAGGGACGCTCGCCATATAAAAACCGCAGAAACCCGCCCTGATTGCACCCGATATCCAAAACGCTGGACGCCTGCAAATCTTCCTCGACTACCGCTGCGAGCACCTTGCGCCAAAAGGGCTGATGCGAGTCCTCCATCTTTTGCTCATTCTCCCCGTGTTTCCACCATACATCGTACAATTGACTCACGTTTTGAGCCTCCTTTACCGGCATCAATATGTAATTATTACGATTTTATCTGATGAAACATATTGCACCTGCGGTCAAACGCTATGCTGCTCTCGCGTATTCACGGACAGCAGTCCGGTGAAACGGATCTGCACCCGCTTCACCAACTGGATTTCTTGATTCCCGGTATCTGACCTTTGTAAGCCAACTCACGAAAAGCAATGCGCGACATTTTGAATGTACGCAGGTATCCGCGCGGTCGTCCCGTCACTTCACAACGATTGTGGAGACGAATAGGAGAAGCATCCCTCGGCAATTTTCGCAAAGCCGCGTAATCTCCCTCCTCCTTGAGTCGTTTCCGCATTGCCGCATAACGGGCAACCGTTTCCTGACGCTGTTTCTCTTTCACGATTTTCGCTTTCCTCGCGATATGAAACCACTCCTAAAATCGTAATTATTACGCTTTTAGACCATGATACTTCTCCCTATATGGCATTGTCAACAAGTATGGGACACCACGTATAGCTCTGTTGTCAACACGGCTTCCTATTTTTCCGTTCCTGTTTCCCCATTCCCCGTAGCAACAAAGCGGCCATCATACGTATAGACCGCGTGCTGATCGAGCCGTTGTCCTGCGAGATAGTTGCGAACGATTTCTCTGCCCCGCTCCGGCGTGATATCCCGGTACCAGACTCCCTCCGGATACGCGATGACCACGCACGCGTCCGTACAGCGGCCATTGCACAGCGTTCGCGTCGTATGGATGTGTCTGTCAGCTTCTTGCCTGGCAATTTCATCCCGGATCGCTTGCGTTACGTCCTCTGCTCCTCTTTTTTTGCAGCTTCCCCCGTTGCAAATGAGCAAATGACAACTGGTCTGTTCCAAATTCCATGTAGCCATGCAAACTCCCCATCCCTTGGACGCATCAGCATGAGTTCTGACGCATGTTTATTTTCAAATCGTAATGATTACGATTTTAGTGCAGAAAAAGCAATCTTTCAAGTATTTCTTCCTTGTTGGAAAAAGTCTGCTGCGAACTGCGAGTTCTTGCAACAACGGAAAAGACCTCCGCCGCCTACTCATTCTCCCGTTGCGGCGAGGTCTTTTCCTGTTCGGACAGCTCCTGGCATGATTCACAAAGTCCGTACACTTCGAACCGATGATTGATGACCTTGAAATCATCGGGAATTCCCCCGAGATGATCCATCGGGCAATAATCAAAGCTAACGGTTTTTTCGCAGTTCATGCAAATGAGGTGGTGATGATGGTGGTTCAAACTGCAAGCCTTGAATTTCAGCCCGCCATCCATGAAGTAAAACTGCTCCAAAATGCCGATATCGCTCAATGTACGCAAATTCCGATACACTGTATCCAGACTGACACTTGGATAAAATTTGCTCAATTTCTCGTACACATCTTTCGGGGACAAATACCCCCCGTCTTCGAGAAAAATGTGCGCCAGCGTCCGCCGCTGGTCGGTGATGCGAAAACCTTGTCTGGACATCGCGTCCAGCATCTTGTTGACCGGACTGGCCTCCATAACGCCCATCCTCCTACCATGACTTATCCAAAATTATTGCACATCAAGCTGTGGGCTGCAATCCCTGTACCGGATGTTCTCTGCTCGTGAAAAGTTTACCATGACAGCCACACGTCATTTTGTATACATAATAAATGTTATGGTAACTTATTGGTTGTCGCGGCTGGCTGTAGTCAGATACTTGACGACTGATTGTACGGGCGCTATGATCGCTGTATCTGCCGAACTGCAAGCGGAGGTGCATGCGCCATGCAAGAATGGCTGAACAAACCGGTAAAGATGAAAACGGGCCCCCGCAAACGGGGAATCGTGGAATACGTCGACGAGCAGTACATCGTCGTCTATTTTACCCACCCTCGCAAGGAACGGGTGATCTTCTCCAGCACGGAATCGTTTCTGGAGAAAATCGAGTGGCTGGAATAGCCCAACAAGAGAGAAAGCCTTTGGACGGCATGCAAAACATGCGGTGACCAAAGGCTTTTTGCTTCGTTGACGCGGAAATTTTTTATGCGTAATGTTCCTCGCGCAGTCGCTTGATCTCTTCGCTGTCCAGGTACTCGTCGTACGTCATCATCTTGTCGATGACACCCTTCGGCGTGAATTCGATGATGCGGTTGGCAATCGTCTGTACGAACTGATGGTCATGGGAGACGAACAGAATCGTCCCGTCGAAATCAATCAGTCCGTTGTTGAGCGCCGTAATCGACTCCAGATCCAGGTGGTTGGTCGGTTCGTCGAAGATCAGCACGTTTGCGGCGGACAGCATCATTTTGGCGAGCATGCAGCGCACCTTTTCTCCCCCGGACAAGACGTTGGCCTTTTTCAAGGCTTCGTCGCCGGAGAACAGCATCCGTCCCAAAAAGCCGCGGATAAACGTCTCGTCCTGGTCCTTGGAATACTGGCGCAGCCAATCGACGAGGTTCAGGTCGGTGTCAAAGTAAGCCGAGTTGTCTTTCGGGAAGTACGCCTGGGAAGTCGTGACGCCCCATTCGTACGTGCCGCTGTCTGCTTCCACCTCGCCCATCAAAATGCGGAAGAACGTCGTTTTGGCCAGTTCGTTAGGACCGACAAAGGCGACCTTGTCCCCCTTGTTGATAGCCAGGTGCAGATTGTCGAACAGCTTTTCGCCCTCGATCGTCTTGCTCAAGCCCTCAACCTGCAGCAGGTTTTTGCCTGCTTCCCGCTCCGGCTTGAAGTTGATGAACGGATATTTGCGGCTGGAAGGGCGAATGTCTTCCAGGTTGATTTTTTCCAGCAGCTTTTTGCGGGAAGTCGCCTGCTTGGACTTGGAGGCGTTGGCCGAGAAGCGCGCGATAAACTCCTGCAGCTCCTTGATCTTCTCTTCCTTTTTCTTGTTCTGCTCGCGAGCCATTTTCAGCGCCAACTGGCTGGACTCGTACCAGAAGTCGTAGTTCCCTACGTACAACTGGATTTTTCCGAAATCGATGTCGGCGATGTGCGTACATACCTTGTTCAGGAAGTGACGGTCATGGGATACGACAATGACGGTATTTTCGTAATCCATCAGGAAGTTTTCCAGCCAGCGGATCGATTCGATGTCCAGGTGGTTGGTCGGCTCATCCAGCAACAGGATGTGCGGATTGCCGAACAATGCCTGGGCCAGCAGCACGCGAACCTTTTCCGTACCGGCGAGATCCTTCATCTTTTTGTCGTGCAGCTCAGTCGGGATGCCCAGGCCGATCAGCAATTCAGCCGCGTCTGCCTCGGCCATCCAGCCGTTCAGCTCCTCAAACTCCCCTTCCAGTTGGGAAGCGAGAATTCCGTCTTCCTCGCTGAAATCTTCTTTCATGTACAGCGCGTTTTTCTGCTCCATAATCTCGTACAGCCGTTTATGACCCATGATAACGGTTTTCAACACTTCAAATTCGTCGAATTCGTAGTGGTTCTGCTTCAATACAGCAATGCGCTCACCAGGAGTGACGGAGACATGTCCACTCGTCGGCTCGATCTCCCCGGAGAGAATTTTGACAAAAGTGGATTTTCCGGCACCGTTGGCTCCGATGAGACCGTAGCAGTTTCCCGGGGTAAACTTGATCGTTACATCTTCAAACAGGGCGCGTTTGCCGTAGCGCAACGTCACGTTTTGAGTGCTTATCATCGCAATACCTGCCTTTTTCAATCATTCAAAGGTCTATTTTATCAGAAATCTGCTGGTTTGGCAAAAAAATGTGCTTCCAATCGCGTAATCTGCCGCTGGAAGGGAATTCTATTTCGCAGAAGCTGTTTGACAAAAGGAGGTGCATCTCATGTCCAAGCAAAACGGTGTGAAAAACGAGATGGGAAACAAGGAAAATCCGTCGCAGACGCGGTCATCCACGACCGTAGGCAAGGAAGAGACCCGCTCCAAGCAGCGTGGCGAATAAGCAAGGCACAAAAAAGGGAGAGACTGCCAGTCAGTCCTCCCTTTTTGCTTACGAACCGATGTGGATCGGGACAAACGTCGGCTTGGGTGCCGCCGGTGTCTGGGATTCCACGTAAAACGACAGATTGCGCAGCGTGACGTAGACGATGCTCTTTTCCTCGACATCCAGCTCAGCGTAGCGCTGTCTCGTCAACTCGGCTTCGAACATCTCCTGGGTATCCAGACGCTTCAAGTCGAGCCGGACAATCGGCCCCAACAGCGAAACATGGCGGACTTCTGCCATCACAGACTGTCCTTCCACAGGTGTGAGCGACAGCTCCACATCGTGCGGCCGCATATAGCCGATCGCCGGCCACTCCCCTGCCTTATGCGTCCACTCGGTCTCAAACTCCGCTTCGCCCAGTTGAACCTTGCCGTCACGGATGCGTCCGCGAAACAGGTTGACCCGTCCCAAAAAGCTGTAGACAAACGGATTGGCCGGATGGTTGTAAATCACTTCGGGGGAGCCGACCTGCTCGACCCGTCCCTCGTTCATCACGACGACCTGATCGGCCAGTTCCATCGCTTCTTCCTGGTCGTGGGTGACGAACAGAATGGTCAATCCCAGTTTTTCATGCAACTGGCGCAGCCAGCGCCGCAGCTCCTGCCTTACTTTGGTGTCCAACGCCCCAAAGGGCTCGTCGAGCAGCAGGAATTTCGGCTCTACCGCCAATGCGCGCGCCAGGGCCACACGCTGCCGTTGACCGCCAGAGAGCTGGGACGGGTAGCGATGCGCGAGTCCGTCCAACTGCACCAGTTTGAGCAGGGAGTGGACCTTTTCCCGAATCTCCGCCTTGCCGGGACGGGTCTTGCGGGATCGGACCGTCAGCCCGAACGCGATATTGTCAAAGATGTTCATATGGCGAAACAAGGCGTAATGCTGGAAGACGAATCCGACCTGACGCTCGCGCACATCGCGGTTCGTATTGTCTTCTCCATTGAACAGGATCGACCCCTGATCGGGTTGCTCCAAGCCTGCAATCAGGCGCAAAAGCGTCGTCTTGCCCGATCCGGACGGACCGAGCAAAGCTACCAGCTCTCCTTCCGGAATGTGCAGGCTGACGTCCTTTAGCGCCGTAAAGTTCTTGTACGTCTTGGTAATGTTGACAACCTCTATACTCATCCAGCTCTCTCTCCTGACACTTCGTATTGAACCTCTTCCACAGCAAACTCCTGCTTTTCCGTCTTCCACTCAATCAGGCTTTTGACAATCAAGGTGACGAGTGCCAAGGCAGCCAGCAGCGTAGCCACCGCAAAAGCCGCCGCAAACTGGTATTCGTTGTACAGGATTTCTACATGCAACGGAAGCGTGTTGGTCATCCCGCGGATATGCCCTGATACGACGGAGACGGCACCAAACTCCCCCATCGCCCGGGCGTTGCACAGGATGATTCCGTACAGCAGCCCCCACTTCACGTTGGGTAACGTGACGCGCAAAAACGTCTTCCAGCCGCTCGCGCCGAGTGAGACTGCCGCTTCTTCCTCATCTTTTCCTTGCGCCTCCATAATCGGGATGAGCTCCCGGGCGACGAAAGGAAAGGTGACAAAGGTGGTAGCCAATACAATTCCCGGCACGGCAAAAATAATTTTGATGTCATGCGCATCCAGCCACGGACCGAGCATGCCCTGACTGCCAAACAAGAGGACAAAGATCAAACCGGCGATGACCGGCGAGACCGCAAAAGGCAAGTCGATCAAGGTCAGCAGGACATTTTTGCCGCGAAACGAAAACTTGGCAATCGCCCAGGCCGCCGCGATGCCAAACGTGACATTCAGCGGCACGCTGATCGCGGCAACGAGCAGCGTAAGCCGGACAGCCGAGAGCGTCTCTTCGTCTGTGATCGCATCGCTAAAGACGGAAACGCCCTGTTTGAAGGCTTCGGTGAAGACGGCGATCAGCGGCAGGATGAGGAAAAGCGCGAGAAAAAGCAGCGCAATTCCGATCAAGAGCCAGCGAATATACGCCGGTTCCGTCAAGTGTTTCACGTAATGGCACCTCCTATCGGGCGGCGTCGAATTTGTTGATTCGCCACTGCAAGTAGTTGATTACAAGCAGCATCAAAAACGAGGCGACGAGCATGACTGTGGCAATCGCCGTGGCTCCTGCGTAATCGAACTGCTCCAGCTTCGTCATAATCAAAAGCGGGACGATCTCCGTCTTCAGCGGCATGTTGCCAGAGATGAACACGACAGAGCCGTACTCCCCCAGCGCCCGGGAAAATGCAAGCGCAAAGCCGGTAATCACGGCGGGCAGCAAATGGGGAAAGATGACACGGAAAAAGATTTTCAGGCGGGTTGCGCCCAGCGTGGCAGCCGCTTCCTCCATTTGCAGATCCCAATCCTGGAGGACCGGCTGGACGGTGCGGACGACAAACGGCAAGCCGATGAACAGCAATGCCACCCAAATCCCGATCGGCGTATAGGCAATCTTGATCCCCCACTGGGCTGCGTACTGGCCGATCAAGCCGTTCTCCGCGTAGATCGACGTCAGCGCAATGCCACCGACCGCAGTCGGCAAGGCAAACGGCAGGTCGACGATTCCGTCGATAATGCGTTTGCCGGGGAACTGGTAGCGGGTCAGCACCCAGGCTACGAGGACGCCGAATACCGCATTGGCCAGCGCCGCAAAAAAGGAAGCAGTGATACTCACCCGAAACGAAGCGAGCACGCGCGGATCAAGAATGGTGTTGACGAACTGCTCCCAGCCCATCGTCGAAGATTTGAGGAACAGGACGGAAAGCGGGATCAATACGAGCAGGCTGAGGTAGATCACGGTGTAGCCCATCGTCAGGCCGAAGCCGGGCAAAAACCCTCTGTTGCGAAATGGTTTTCTCATGGAGATAGCTCCTTACAAGGGTTGGTTTTTCTCAAGGTTGGTAGATTTGGTCAAACGTGCCCTGGTCGGCGAAATGAACTTTTTGGGCGTTGGCCCAGCCGCCAAACAGCTCGTCGATTGTGAAAAGTTCGATATCGGGGAATGCGGGGGTGTGGGCCGCCAAAACTTCTTGCGAACGCGGGCGGTAGTAGTTTTTCGCCGCGATCTGCTGCCCTTTTTCAGTGTACAGGAATTGCAGATATGCTTCTGTGACCTCTCGCGTCTGATGTTTCTCTACATTTTTATCGACGATGGTAACAGGAGGTTCAGCCAAAATGCTGACGGAAGGATTGACGATTTCGAATTTCTCCTTGCCCAGCTCGTTGACAGCCAGGTACGCTTCGTTTTCCCAGGCGATCAGGACGTCGCCAATGCCTCTTTCCACGAAGGTCGTGGTCGAGCCGCGCGCGCCGGAGTCCAGTACGGGGACGTTTTTGATCAGCTTGGTCACGAATTCCTTCGCCTTCTCTTCGTCTCCGCCGTACTGCTTGAGCGCGTATCCCCACGCCGCGAGGTAATTCCAGCGGGCGCCGCCGGATGTTTTTGGATTGGGCGTAATGACGGAAATGTCCGGCCTGATCAGATCATCCCAGTCCTTGATTTGCTTCGGGTTTCCTTTGCGCACGAGAAAGACGATCGTCGAAGTGTAGGGGGAGCTGTTGTCAGGCAGCCTGCTTTGCCAATCTGCCGGGATCAGCCCGTTTTCTGCCAGCGCATCGATGTCATACGCCAGCGCCAGCGTCACCACATCAGCTTCCAGCCCGTCAATGACAGAGCGGGACTGTTTGCCTGATCCGCCGTGCGACTGTTTGATCGTGACCGTCTGACCGGTTTTTTCCTTCCACTCCTTGGCAAATTCCTCGTTCACCTCCTGGTACAGCTCACGGGTCGGATCGTAGGACACATTGAGCAGCTCTACTGCATTGTCGCCCTCCCCCGAACCGCCTCCTGCGGAGCATCCCCCGATAGCCGCTGCCAATACGATGATCGCCAGCCGCTTCACAGAGGCTTGAACCCAGCTTGAAAATTGCTTCATGCATGTGCACTCTCCCTTTTGAAATTCGACAAAGTTGATCGGATTAGTTTTTATTTACATATGCATTCCTGGTTTACCCCGTCATCCATTTCCCATCTAGACTATGCCCCAGGTGTAGGCGGAGTTCGGGTTTGCACGAAAAAACAAAACGGGAAATTCCGGGCATAAAAAAATAAGACTGTCTCCTCAGTCATCAGACTTTTGAGACAGTCTCTGCTCGTACGCACTTTTTCGATGATCGGCTCAGCTTTGAATCCCGCTGCTGCCAAAACCGCCAGTTCCGCGCTCGGTCTCATCCAGCTCGTCGACCAGCTCAAACAAGGCTTGCGGCACTTGTGCAATGACGCCCTGGGCGATGCGATCCCCTTTGCGAATTACGTAGCTGTGGCGATCCACTTCCCGGTCTATCGTCGCCTCCTTCTCGCTCGCGTCCAGGCAGACATTCCCTTTTTGGCCAGACGGGTGGCGAATGTTGTCTACCAGGATGAAAACTTCCCCGCGGTAGCCGGCGTCGACGGTTCCCGGAGCATTCGAGAGACGCAGCTTGGTCTTCGCACTGATGCCCGAACGTGGGCGCACTTGCAGTTCGTATCCTTCCGGCAGTCCGAAGGCGAGTCCTGTCGGCACCTTCGCCGATTCGCCCGGAGCAATCACGACATCCTCCGTAGCTACGAAGTCAAAGCCAGCGTCCATTTCCCGTGCATAGCGGGGAATGACAGCGTCTTTGTGCATTACTTTTATCTTTACTTGTGTTGTCAGCCGTTGGGTCTGTGTATTCATCGCAATCGCTCTCCTCTTGTACACATGTCGTGTTTTAGTGTACAAGAAGCGCGTATCGGCAGCAAGGCTTGGCCTGCGCAGCAGAGCATTTCATAAAAAGCTCACATTTTCCGTTCATTTTCAGCGCATGGAAACTATGAATGTGATATAATAGCCGTTGCGCAAAAATATCAATCGAATACAGAAAGGTGGAATTGTACATTGCAAGTACAAAAGCCATATCGTATCCTGCTCTACTACAAGTATGTCAAATTGGACAACTACGAGGAGTATGCAGCAGAACATCTCCAGTATTGTAAGGAACACGGGTTGAAAGGGCGAATCATCGTCGCTCCCGAGGGACTCAACGGAACCGTCTCCGGTACCGTGGAACAAACCGAAGCCTACATGGATTACGTGCGAAGCGATCCGCGCTTTGCCGACATCTGGTTCAAAATAGATGAGGCGGATGAACATGCATTCAAGAAAATGTATGTCCGCGCCAAAAAGGAACTGGTCACCTGGCGTTTGCAAGATGACCACGATCCTACCGAGTTGACAGGAAAATACCTGAATCCGAAAGAATTCTACGAGATGATGCAACGCGAGGATGTCGTCATTCTCGACGGCCGCAACTACTATGAATACGATCTCGGTCACTTCCGTGGCGCCATCCGCCCAGAGGTAGAATCATCCCGCGAGTTTCCCGAGTGGATCCGCGAGAACAAGGATATGTTCAAGGACAAAAAGGTGCTCACCTACTGCACGGGCGGTATTCGCTGCGAAAAGCTGACCGGCATCCTGATGAAGGAAGGTCTAGAGGATGTATACCAGCTTCACGGCGGTATCGTCACCTACGGAAAAGACCCGGAGATCAAAGGTCGCCTGTGGGACGGAAAATGCTACGTGTTCGACGAGCGCATCTCTGTTCCGATCAACCAGACCGAAGAAGACGTGGTCATCTCACGCTGCTACTACTGCGGCAAACCGGAAGACCGCTACGTCAACTGCGCCAACCCGTTCTGCAACAAGCAGCACTTCTGCTGCCCCGAGTGCGAGGTGACGTACAAGCGCTCCTGCTCCGATGAATGCCGCGAGCATCCGCGCAACCGCTACGTCGAAGAAGAACAGGCAAAACTGCAAACTGTCGCTGACGAGTAATCATCGGGCAAACAAAGCTGATTCCATTTCCGGGATCAGCTTTTTCTCTTCCCTTGCATCGATTGTTTTTAGTAATATTGAGACGAGTTCGAATTGACTAGAAAATGGGCGGTGACCAATAATGCCAAACCATGAATCGAGTATTCTCCAATGGCAAGAAGCACTGGAGCGAGGTGAGGTAACCTCGCGCGAGTTGACCATTTCCTTCCTGCGCCGGATCTCGCAGTACGACAAACAAGGTGTGACAATCAACGCGATCAGCGAAATCAACCCGGATGCTCTGCACATCGCCGACGCCCTTGACCGGGAGCGGGCAACATCGGGCAGCCGCGGACCGCTGCACGGCATTCCCGTCCTGATCAA
Organism: Brevibacillus sp. TJ4; assembly: GCF_044627595.2. NCBI lineage: Bacteria > Bacillati > Bacillota > Bacilli > Caryophanales > Paenibacillaceae > Brevibacillus > Brevibacillus sp. TJ4. The sequence goes on from NZ_CP185865.1 coordinate 2,389,925, forward strand.
GGACAATATCGCAACAAAAGACAGTATGCACACGACAGCAGGCTCTCTCGCCCTCGCTGACTCGTATGCTTCCCATGACGCTTTTCTCGTCACCCGCTTGCGTGAGGCTGGCGCCGTCATCCTCGGAAAAACCAACCTCACTGAATGGGCCAACTTTATTTCCGACCGGATGCCAAACGGCTACAGCTCGCGTGGTGGACAAGTCCTGAATCCGTACGGACCGGGCAGCTTTGACGTAGGCGGCTCCAGCTCAGGCTCCGGTGCGGCGATTGCGGCCGGATTTGCCGTAGTTGCAGTCGGTACGGAAACGTCCGGCTCGATTCTCAACCCTTCCGTTCGCAACTCGCTGGTCGGCATCAAGCCGACAGTGGGCCTGATCAGTCGAAACGGAATCATTCCGATTGCGACCAGCCAGGATACTGCCGGTCCGATGACTCGCACGGTAGAAGACGCTGCCATCCTGCTCGGCGTGCTGGCCGGCGTCGATGAACAAGACCCGGCGACAGGCAGAAGCACCGGGCTCGTACCCGACGACTATCGGCAGTTTCTCGATCGCGACGGACTGCAAGGAGCGCGTATCGGCATCGCCCGTTCGCCTTACCTGGAGCAGTGCGACAACGAAGAAAAAGAACTGTTCGAAGCTGCCGTCACCCATCTGCAGCAAGCGGGTGCGACGGTTGTCGACGTCGCGCTTCCGGCAGATCGTGCGCACTGGGCGCACCGCGTTCTGGTGTACGAATTCAAATCAGGGTTAAACGCTTATTTAAAAACGCTCGATCCTTCGTTTCCGCTGCGCACCTTGCGCGATGTGATGAAGTGGAATGCGGAACACGCCCAGCAGGCCCTCCGCTACGGACAGGCACTGTTCGAGCAAGCGGAACAGACGAGCGGTACATTGACCGAGGCGGAGTACCTGAACCAGCGCCTGTACGACCTGGAGATGTCCCAGACGAAAGGAATCGACGCTGCCCTTTCGGAGCACGGTCTGGACTGCCTGCTCTTCCCGCGCAGCGACGGAGCGCGCATTGCCGCCAAAGCCGGATACCCGTCTGTCTGCGTGCCATCCGGTTATACGTCCGACGGCAGACCGTTTGGGGTCATGTTTACCGGAACAGCCTTTTCCGAACCGACCCTGATCAGGCTCGCCTATGCCTTTGAACAGGCTACCCTGTTGCGCAAGCCACCGGCTGCAACAACCCGGTAAGCGGTCTTCTAACAAGTCTATGGGACTAGCCACATAACGCAAGACAAATCAAAACACCTTCAAGAAAATGCAACCATGTCGCAAGAGACGGGGACAACTTGGAGGTGTTTTATTTATGGCACAGAAACGGAGAAACTCATCCGATACGAATATTCCCCATTAACGAAATACTCAGGAACTTACAAAGGAGAGGTCTTTTTGAAAAGGATTCGTGTTTTTTATATTCTGACTATATTTTGTCTCTTATTCACAGCCTGCAATCAACCTTCTTTATCAAATAAGGAAAATCGCTATCAGGAAAAGAAAGGTCACTCAGGAGACATGGATAAAGAATCGAATGTGAATCCTGATGACAAGAATACAGGTGAACCCGACGTAATTGAAAGTGTATACCCTCTTTCATTTAAAGAAGTACAGACACCAATGAAAAAATTTGAAGAGTTTGAAGTGATCAACAAGGAAACGATAGAGGAAGTTGTTCGGGAAGAAAGGTTTGGGAAGTATACTTTTATAATCTATAGCAAAAAAGATGAAGATCATCAGGACTACGCTGGTTTTTTGATTGAGGGTAATTTCACAGATATATATGAAATAGGAAAAATTGGATACCGATCCGATTTAAACCCGTACACGATTGAAAACGTAAACCTTTTTAGCAAAAACTATCTGGCTATGCGAGGAATATGCGGAGCGAATTGCCCAATTACGTACTATGTCGATATTTATAATGATGAACTGCCTTCACTTTTTCTCGGTATGGAAGCAAACGGAACTGAAACTGATATTTCTGGCGATGGGATTAACGAGCTTATCGCGACAGTCGGTACTCACATTGAAACAACAGTTTACATAGAAGAGGATGGTCATCTATTCCATTCAGATCGATTTGCAATCCCAGGCACGGTACAGGTTTTTTATAATAAAGATGATAACAAATTTCATATTGCTTTTGAGAACAAAAAAATAGGCAATTACGAGTACAAAGATAAACAGTTGCACTTTGTTGAGTTGAAGGAGTTGTGATTTAATGCTCCCTGATAAAGGGCTTCGGTGTATGTAAAAGACGCAGCGATCCGCATGTCGAACCGCTGCGTCTTTCTTGTGCTTTTGCCTCTACGTCGTCGCCTCTTCTTCCGCTTTTCCGAGCCGTTCCTGGAACATCGTCCCCAGCAGGCCGATGTCTACTTCCCACTTCTCATCCTTGTAGTAGACCGTAGCCTTGGGCTCCCCTTTCATCCCGACGATGCGAATACTTGCCGTCTTTACTTCATAGCTGCCATCCGGCTGAAACGAAATATCGGCGTCTTGCAGCTCCGCATCCAGGACAGGCGTGATCGTCTTGTCCACGACCTCCTGTGTCGCTTGTACTGCCGAACGCCCCATTTGGATTACTTGGTCGGGACTGAATTCGAAAAACAGGACGAGGACAACGCCGATCACGACAAACATCGAAATCAGACGGATCAGGCTGCGAACCATCCATTGGGCAGCCAAAATCAACACGATGACGCAAAGCGCGACCGGCCAATAATCGGCTACAAGTTGAAGCAGTTGCTCCACGCTCATCACTCCTTTGCTACCAGTCTGGCCAAAAAGGGGCACGCTGTAATCACCCTGGCACAGGTGCGATTCGTGTTTCGGTCACAGATCGCATACGCAGAAAAAAACCGCCGCACGGATGCAGACGGATTTTGTTATCTCGTGATACTGTCTTATTCGCTTTTTCCAGCCATTTTCCTGCAAAACATTTGGAAAAAATGTCGAATCCGGCTGTACGCGGTCATCCCTCGGCGGCGTTTCTCGAACCCGCATTGTCTTGTCCTTTTGTCCTGGCCAGGTACAAGGCGTACTCCAACGGTCTGGAAATCGCCTTTTGGTACAGCTCCGACATGCCCATCTCCCGAAACACTTCCCGGGCAGGCTTTGGATTTACCTCGATCAGCCAGGCCCGGCCCTCTACGTCGATGCCGATGTCGAGTCCGAATTCCACCATGCGCCCGAAGTGGTTTTCCAACGTACGAGCGGTCTGATGCGCCAATTGTTCGCAGTCGCTGATAATCTGCTTCGTCTTCTCCGCGCCAAAACGCGGAGACAAAAAAGCCGGGACCGGCACCGCCTTGCCTCCGCCGTGCAAATTCGATGTGGCACTGCGCTCTCCGCCAACGCGGATCGCATGTCCGGTGATCGACCACTCGCCGCTGCCGTCCTTTTGTATCAGCAGGCGCATGTCTACCGAACGCCTGGGCATCAGTTCGAGATGAAGTCCCTGCTGGACGACATATCTGTCCCCTTTTGCCCAGCGACTCACGAAGCGCTGCACAGCGGGTACGGTGGACAATAGCGAAGTGACCTTGGCCCGCTGTTTGTCTCTCCCCAACAGCCGGTACCCGGCGTTGGTCCGTTCGATGCGCAAAATATTGCGCCCGCCAGTGCCGTTGATCGGTTTGACGTACAACAGCGCGTGCCGCGCCAGCATCCTGGTCAGAATAGCGGGACTCGTGTACAACAGCGTCTCCGGGAGCCAGCGGTGCATCCGCGGGTCGCGGGTAAGCACATCGTGGACCCGCCACTTGTTGGCCAGGCGGTTGTTTGCGTAGAGAAAACGGCTGTTGCGACGAAATGCGACGTAATCCCGAAACGCCTGCGTGGGAGTGTAGCGGTAGCGGTCAAACACGGCATCTGGCGTCGGAAACAGCTTCGCCTGCCATTTTCCATTGTGGTCGAGCACATAACCGCGCACCTGTTTGCCCCCTGCCAGCACATCGTGGGGTGCAAACAGGAAGACGGTAGCGCCAAGCTTTTCCCCTGCCTTGATCAGACGGCGAAAGTAGACAGGCTCTGCAAATCGTCGTCCTTCTCGCCAGGTCAGAACGCCAATTACGGGTCGTTTCATCTGACCACCCTTTCTCGTATCCTCCCTGGCAGTCTATTCACCCGCGCTTACAATGGCGCATTGGCAAGCGTACTTTTCAAGGAAGCGAGATCGGCAGGCAACGGTGCCTCTGCTGTAATCTGCCTGCGGTCGAACGGGTGGATGACCTCCAGGCGGTACGCGTGCAGCGCCTGTCTGGCGATCAGCTTCGTCTTGCCCCCGTAGAGAGCGTCACCGATGAGGGGATGCCCGATGTGGCTCAGGTGGACGCGAATCTGGTGGGTGCGCCCCGTCTCCAGGCGGCAGCGCAGCAAGGTGGCATCGCGATACCGCTCCACGACCTCGTACGTCGTGATCGCCGTATCCCCATTTGCCGTCACACGTCGACGCGAGGGATGATTGCGGTCTTTTCCGATCGGCTTGTCGATCTTTCCGCTCTGCCTTTCCACGTGCCCGTGGACAAAAGCGAGATAGGTCCGCTTGATCGTACGCAGCCGCAACTGCTCGTCCAGGAGGGCGGATGCCCAGGCATGCTTGGCGTACAGCACCACACCGGAAGTATCCTGATCCAGGCGATGGACGTGGCGCACCTTTGCCTGCACGCCTGTCCTGGCAAAATGCCCCGCCACCAGATGATCCAGCGTCCCTTGGTGATCCGGTTGGGTCGGATGCAGCAGCACGCCGGCCGGCTTGTACACGATCAGCAGATGATCGTCCTCATACAGCACTTCCAGCGGTTCCACTGCCGGTTCTACGCCATACGGCTCGGGCGGACACAGGCGCAAGCGCAACTCCTGCCCTGCCTGCACAGGAACATGCTGCGCTACATTCTCTTTGTCGAGGGACACTTCTTTATGCTGAAACAAAAGATGGACCTGCTTGCGAGGCAGTTTCCATTGCTCCCGCAGCAGGTTCCCAATCGGCATGTCCGCATCCGCTGATGACAGATGCGTCACAAGCCACTCGCCTTGCTTTTTCCATTCACGCATCTTCGGCTCTCCTTCGGTTGTGCGCTGGTCGCGCCATTACGCCTGGGGCAGACCCTGGCTTACCTGTACGGCGCGATCGAGGAAGTGCTCGATTTCTTCTCTGCTTTTGCCCAGCTTGCTGACAAAGCGGACCAGCTCTTTTCCATCTTTGAACGCGATGAAGCTAGGGATGCCAAACACGTCCAGGCGCTGGGACAAGTCCGGCAACACGTCGCGGTTGACCGACACCATTTCCAAACGGTCCGAATACGCTTGCTCCACGTCCGGCATGAACGGATCGATACGGTGACAATCCGGGCACCAATCGGTGAAAAATTTGACGACTACCAGTTTTCCGCTGTTGATCGCTTGTTCAAATTCGGCTTCTGTCCTGATTTCTCTCATCGTGCAAAGCTCCTTCCACATGGGATATTCGTGATTTTGGCACTAGTGTATCACAGCGTTTCCTGTTTGTCTGTGGGAGTCGGCACTTGGCCGCACTGCTACAGCTTCTCTCCCTTTTTTACGAGAATCTGGACGAACGCTTCCGCCGGGCGGGACATCGGTCTGTCGCGGCGGTAGGCTACCACGAGCGTGCGACTCGGGTGGCTCGTCAGATGGCGGTAGACGGGCGGATGGATCGCTCCGGGCGCACGCGTGATCATTTTCGGCGCAAAGGAGATTCCCATGCCGGCTGCGACCAGCGACTGTACGGTCTGGATGTTGCTGCTTTCGAAGACGATTCGCGGGCGAAATCCCGCCTGTTCACAGAGGCGCAGCGAGATCGTGCGGAAGCCTTGTCCTTCTTTTAACAGAATAAACGGCTCATCCGCCAGTTCAGCCAAGTCGACCTCCTCCTGCTCGGCGAGCGGATGCTGCGGCGGCAGGGCGAGAAAAATTTCTTCCTTGATCGCCGGAATCGCTTCGATCGACGGGTCCCCGATCGGCATCGTCAGCAGGCTTACATCGATTTTCCCTCTGACCAGCAATTGCTCCAGATGACTGGAAGTGTCCTCCATCAATTGCAGTTCGACACCTGGAAACTGCTGGGTAAAATCCGAGATGACATGGGGCAGCACGTACGCGCCAGTGATCGGCAAACTCCCCACGAGCAGCTTGCCGCTCTCGCCAACCGCATAGGAGCGCATCTCCCGCTCCAGACCGTCAGCCATATCGACCAGATTTTGCGCCACTTGCACAAATCGCTGACCGGCATCGGTAAGTTCTACATGCTGCGGCAGTCGATGAAACAAGGCCACCCCGAGCAGTTTTTCTAGTTTGGCAATCTGTTGGCTCAGCGACGGCTGGGCCAGGTGAAGTCGGTTTGCAGCGCGGGAAAAACTGCGTTCCTCCGCGACTGCCAGCACATAACGAACTTGACGTAACTCCATAAAAACCTCCCGATAGGCAAAAACTATCCAACGCATAATAATTATATCTTTGATCTATTTTCTTTGCCATGATACAACCTTGATAAGAGTTCTTCGCACGAAGGAGGAGAAAACATGATGAAACCCCGTACGATGTTTGAGAAAATTTGGGACAATCACGTAATCCATGAAGAAGCAGGAAAACCGAGCTTGCTCTATATCGATCTGCACCTGGTACACGAGGTGACTTCGCCGCAAGCGTTTGAGGGACTCAGACTCGCAGGCCGCAAAGTACGCCGCCCTGACCTGACCTTCGCCACGATGGACCACAACGTCCCGACGGCTGACCGCTTCAACATCAAAGACCCGATCTCCCGCCAGCAAATGGAGACGTTGACAGACAACTGCAAAGAGTTCGGTATCACTCTCGCCGACCTGAACAGTCCGGACCAAGGGATCGTTCACGTCATCGGTCCTGAACTGGGCTTGACCACTCCAGGCAAAACGATCGTCTGCGGCGACAGCCACACCTCTACCCACGGTGCTTTTGGCGCTCTCGCCTTCGGTATCGGGACCAGTGAAGTCGAGCATGTACTGGCTACCCAATGCTTGCAGCAATTGAAGCCGAAAACGATGGAAGTGCGCGTAAACGGCGAACTGCCATTTGGCGTGACGGCGAAAGACTTAATCTTGGCGATTATCGCAAAATACGGAACAGACTTCGCAACAGGCTATGTCATCGAATACACTGGCGAGGCGATCCGCAAGCTGACGATGGAAGAGCGGATGACTGTCTGCAACATGTCCATCGAAGGCGGTGCGCGCGCTGGCTTGATCGCTCCTGACCAAACGACATTTGACTACCTGCAAGGCAAGCGTTACGCACCACAGGGCGAAGACTTCCTGGCAGCTGTAGAAGCATGGAAACAACTCGTTACCGACGAGGGCGCCGCGTATGACGCTGTCGTGGAAATCGACGCTGCTTCCATCGCTCCGCAAGTAACCTGGGGAACCAGCCCTGGCATGGGTACAGACATCACCAAAACCGTTCCAGACCCGAATTCGTTCGAATCAACCGCTCAGCGTAAAGCAGCTCAGGACGCACTGGCGTACATGGGCCTGACTCCTGGAACTCCGATGAGCGAGATCAAAATCGACCGCGTCTTTATCGGCTCCTGTACCAACGGCCGGATCGAAGACTTGCGCAAGGCAGCAGAAGTGGCGAAAGGCCGCAAAGTGGCGCCAAACGTACATGCAATGGTCGTGCCTGGTTCGCAAAAAGTAAAACAACAGGCGGAAGCGGAGGGCTTGCATGTCATCTTCCAGGAAGCGGGCTTCGACTGGCGTGAATCCGGCTGCTCGATGTGCCTGGCGATGAACCCGGACATTTTGTCGGAAGGCGAGCGCTGCGCATCCACATCCAACCGCAACTTCGAAGGACGCCAAGGACGCGGCGGACGCACACACCTCGTAAGTCCAGAAATGGCTGCCGCAGCGGCAATTGCCGGCCACTTCGTCGACGTGCGCCAATGGAAACGCGAGAACGCTAGCAAGGAGGTATTCCAATGAACCCGTTTGTGATCCATACCGGAGTGGCTGCCCCACTCGATCGTGTCAACGTAGATACTGATGCCATTATCCCCAAGCAGTTTTTGAAACGGATTGAACGCAGCGGCTTTGGACAATTCCTGTTCTACGAATGGCGCTTTACGGCTGATGGCAAAGAAATCGAATCCTTTATCCTCAACCAGCCGGAGTACAAGGAATCGACTGTCCTTTTGGCCCGCAACAACTTCGGCTGCGGCTCCTCCCGCGAGCATGCGCCCTGGGCGTTGCTCGACTACGGATTCCGCGCGATCATCGCGCCTTCCTTTGCCGATATTTTTTACAACAACTGCTTTAAAAACGGCATTTTGCCGATCAAGCTGAGCGAAGAACAAGTGGATGAACTGTTCAAGCGCGCGCAAGGCAAGAAAAACTACCAGCTTACGATCGATCTGCAAGAGCAAGTGGTACGCGACGAGGATGGTCTCTCCTACCCGTTTGAAGTCGATTCCTATCGCCGCTACTGCCTGCTGAACGGACTCGACGATATCGGCATCACCTTGCAATACGAAGATAAAATCGCCGCCTACGAGGCCGCGCGCCAATAATTCCCTCTCAGAAGCGAAGGCATGGAGCAAACTGTTGCTGCCATGCCTTTTGCTTTGCCCAGCTTCTTCACTTCATTACAGGAAGATGTACATCAGGGTCTCGTCCAGGTAACGGTCCCCTGCCTTCAGGGCGTTTTTCTCCAGACCGTACGGCTGAAAGCCCATTTTCTCGTACAGCCGTACCGCCGCCTGATTGGCTGTAACCACTGCTAACTGCGCTTGCTGGATGTCGCCCAACGTGCGCAGATGCGTCAGTACCGTCTGGATCAACCCGCTTGCAGCGCCACTGCCGCGATACGAGCGCCTTACATACATGGAGACGAGCGCCGCTTTATGCCGCAGCTTCTCTCCCTTGTGCCGAAAATAGCCGATAATCCCGATCAGCTCGCCGTCGGCAAATGCACCGACGTAGCCGCTGTTGGACAGATTGTCCGGGGACAGGCGGGCTTGCCACTCCTCGATCGTCACCTGCTCTGCCTCTGCCAGGCTGGACCCGAACGCCTCCGGTTCCAGCTTCAGTGATTCCAGGCGGATTGCTGCCAGCATTTCTGCATCGTTTGGTTCCAACAGTCGATATTCCATCGTTTCCGCGTCCTTTCCGTCGTCGTTCCTTTACCTGACCAAATCTATGTACAGCTCACCTCTATCTTCATCTTTTCGCTTGGTTTTGGCAAGCTGCCCATTTCGTCGGAGTGGCAGGCAACGAAGGAAAACGCCCACGGAAGCGCACAAAATCTCACCCGGAATTTGCCCGATCTTTTGTCTCGGCTAGGTGCACGGCAAGCGAAAGCGCCTCAATCGCCTGTTCGCGCAGCTTGAACTTCTGGATTTTCCCTGACGCCGTCATCGGATATTCACTGACAAACTGGATGTAGTGCGGAATTTTAAACCGGGAGATCCTTCCTTCACAATACGACCGCACCTCCGCTTCCGTCAGCTCCTCGCCCGGCTTCACGCGGATGCAAGCCAGTACCTGCTCACCGTATACCGGGTCCGGTACGCCGACCACCTGCACATCCAGCACCTTCGGATGTGTGTACAAAAACTCCTCGATTTCGCGCGGATAAATATTTTCCCCGCCGCGAATAATCATGTCCTTTAACCTGCCCGTGATGCGGAAGTACCCGTCTTCATCGACTGTCGCCAAATCCCCTGTATGCAGCCACCCGTCCTCGTCGATCACCTGCCGGGTCTGTTCCGGCATGTTGTAGTAGCCCTTCATTACCAGATAGCCGCGGGTGCACAGCTCTCCTTGCACATGCGGCGGCAATGTTTCACCGGTCGCCGGATCGATCACTTTCGCTTCGACATCTTCATGGACACGGCCGACCGTCGCCACTCTTCGCTCGATGGAATCGTCGGGGCGGGTCTGGGTAATGACCGGAGATGATTCGGTCTGACCATAGCAGATCGTAATCTCACGGATACCCATTTTTTCTACGACGCTGCGCATGACCTCGGTCGGGCAAGGCGAGCCAGCCATGATCCCGGTCCGCAGCGAGCTGAAGTCGCGTTCGGCAAAGCTCGGGTGGTTGATTTCGGCAATGAACATCGTTGGCACCCCATAGAGCGCCGTGCAGCGTTCGTTTTCCACGACGGAGAGGACTGTCCCGGCGTCAAACGAGATGACCGGAACCATCGTCGCACCCGTCGCCACACATGCCAGCGTTCCCATCACGCAGCCAAAGCAATGGAAAAACGGCACGGGAATGCACACCCTGTCCTCGGGACCGAGCCGCTGGCATTCCGCGACCTTGATCGCGTTGTTGACGATGTTGTAATGGGAGAGCATCACCCCTTTGGGAAAGCCGGTCGTACCCGAGGTGTACTGCATGTTGATCACTTCATCCGGTGTAAGCGTTTTCTGTCTGGCGCTCAATGCTTGCTCATCGACCAGTGCAGAGCGCTCCAGCACATCTCGCCAGGTGAACATGCCCGGCTGCTGCTCTTCGCCCAGGTAGATCACGTTCTTCAGATGAGGCAGGCGGGCAGACTGCAATTCTCCCGGTTTGCAGTGGGCAAGCTCCGGGCAAATCTCGCGGATCATGTCCAGGTAGCTGGCATCGCGGTATCCATCCATCAACAGCAGCGTCACGGACTCCGACTGGCGCAGCAAATATTCCAGCTCATGGGTACGGTAGCTCGTATTGACCGTGACCAGGACGGCACCCATCTTCGCCGAGGCAAACTGGGTGATAACCCACTCCGGCAAATTGGTCGCCCAGATGGCTATGTTGTCCCCTTTTTGTATTCCCAGCGACATCAGTCCTCTGGCTGCCTGATTGCAGATTTGCTGAAACTGCTGGTACGTATAGCGAAGGCCCCTCTCCTGATACACGAGTGCCTCCCTTTGTGCATACTTCTGTGCAGTCTCGTCGAGCAAGTCGCCAATTGTGATTTCCCGCAGCATGCGAACACCTCCACGCAGATCGTTTGGATTGTTTGTTTCGCAAAAAATTCTACCTGATCCAATATATTCCTGCCTGATACAAAAAAGAAAAGCGTCCCATCATCGGAACGCTTCTCCCTTACTCCACCACGAAATACTTGACCGCCTCGATCTTGTACGGCAGGTGGTTGCTGTAATTCAGTTCTACGCGCAGCTCGTGCTCCCCTTTGGGCAGGTTTTTCAGGAGAAATTCCGGCTGGTAAATCATTCCCTTTTCCTCGCCGTTGAGGTACAGATGTGCGTGTCCTTGCCCGTAGATCGGAATCGCCATATCGTCCTCAACAAACTCGAAATTTTGTGTAAGCAAAGATACGTCTGCTGTCGTACCGTCGACGCTGACATCCAGGTACAAGGATGGTTTTTCCGCTCCGCCCGGCGTCTCTACCGGGAGAGCGGAAGCCGTGATGCTCTCTGCCCCCGGTCTGTAAGAGTCAGAGACGTTCAGCGGATCCTTCACCAGCAAGACGATCCCTGCCACCAGCACGATCAGGAAAACGATTCCACCCAAAATGAGATTGCGCATACTGACGATAAAGACCTTCATCCCCTACTCTCCCTTTCGCGATTGCTTGTCACTTATTTGTACATGCATACGCAAAAAGGCAGAGAGTTAGAAGCAAAACTTTTCTAGCAATTTATCGATAGTTGAGAAACTGGACTTCCAGCGGCAGGTCTGCCTTGCGAATCGCGGCAATGATCATTTGCAACTCGTCCTTGCTCTTGCCGGTCACACGGATTTGGTCGTCCTGGATCTGCGTCTTTACCTTGAGCCCCGTATCCTTGATTATCCCGGTTATTTTCTTGGCGTTGTCCTTGTCGATGCCCTGAACCAGCTTGACCCGCTGGCGCACCGTACCGCCTGCGGCAGGTTCGATTTTCCCGTAGTCGAGGTTTTTCACCGGGACTTCCCGCTTGATCAGCTTGCCGATCAGGATGTCCTTTACCTGGCCCAGTTTAAACTCGTCGTCGGAGATGAGGACGATCTCTTCTTTTTCCAGGGAAATGCTGCTTTTGCTGCCCTTGAAATCAAAGCGGTTCTCGATCTCCTTCAATGCGATGTTGATGGCGTTGCTCACTTCTGCCAGATCGACCTTCGATACGATGTCAAACGAGCTTTCCTTGCTCATGCAACCTCCCCCTTCCAGGTGTTATGTGCCAAGTTACAGCGCTTTGACCAATCCGCCATCGACGAGCAGCGATTGTCCGGTCACATAGCTGTTGGCCGGGGATGCCAAAAACGTCACGACGCGAGCGAATTCATCCGGCTGACCGTAACGTCCGAGCGGAATTTGCGCTGTTTCTCTCTCTTTGATTTGTTCGGGAGTAGTCCCCGCCTTTTGCGCACTGATCTCGTCGAGTTGGGCGACGCGATCGGTGGCGATTCGGCCTGGTCCAATCGTGTTGATCAGGATGCCGTCGGGACCGAGTTCGGTCGCCAGTGTCTTGGCCAATCCGACCACGCCCGTACGGAACGTATTGGACAAGATCAGGTTTTCCAGCGGCTGTTTGATCGAGGAAGAGGTAAAATTGACAATCCGCCCGAACTTGTTGGCCCGCATGTGCGGAAGCACGGCGCGAATCGCGCGGACATAGCTCAGCAGGTTCAGTTCAAACGCCTTCACCCAATGCTCGTCCGTCAGAGAGTCAATTGTACCCGGTGTCGGTCCGCCGGAGTTGTTGACGAGAATATCGACGCTGCCAAAGCGAGCCACCGTTTCCTCGACGATCCGGTTAATGTCTTCAACCTTGGTCACATCTGCCACGACGGCGAGTGGCAAGCGTCCTGTCGCCTGCTCCAGTTCTTTTTGCAATGCTGCCAATGCCGCCTCGTCACGACCGCAAATCGTCACATTGGCGCCCTCCTGTGCAAGACAGGTCGCCGTCGCCCTTCCCAATCCTTTCGTAGACGCCAGTACGATCGCTGTCCGTCCAGCCAAATGCAAATCCATATGTATCTCCCCTTCCATGTCTGTTGCCTGTGGAAAACCTATCTATACTATTTTACAGAATTTTTGCACGCCGGAAAAGAGAAAGCCGGACGCAAACTCGCTTTCTGCGTCCGACCTTATCGTTTTCTAGTCTACTCGAGCGACCCCGCCATGTTTGGCTTCGCGACCAAAGTGCTGCGCGATGCTCTGCGCGCTATCCGCTTCTCCTTTGCTCCTTCGAACAACGAGTACAAGACAGGAACGAGCACCAGCGTCACGAGGGTGTGAAAGATCAGGCCGGAGATCACGGCTGTGGCCAGCGGCGCCTCCAAATCGGAGCCTTCTGCCATCGCCAGCGCCATCGGCAGCATGCCGAGAATCGCCGTCAGCTTCGTCATAATAACAGGACGCACGCGATCTTTCGTTCCTTGCACAATCGCCGGGGTCAGCTCCATTCCGCGGGAGCGCAGCAGGTTGATCCGGTCGATCAGCAAAATCGCGTTGGAGACGACGATGCCGATCAGCATGATCATCCCGATCATCGCCATTTCCCCAAAAATCCGCTGGGTCAGCACAAAGCCGATGACGACGCCAACAAGAGCCATCGGAATGGTCAGCATGATGATGAGCGGCTGGGAGAGACGGCCAAACTGCGCCACCATGATGACGTAAATGAGAGCGATGACGCCAGCGAAAACGAACAACCCTTGCGTCAGGTTGGCGCTTTGCTCTTTCAGCTTGCCTGCGATCTCGACCTGGTAGCCTGCCGGGACGACTACAGAAGGCAGCGATTCGGCAATCGCCCGTCCCGCTGTTCCCAGGTCGATACCGGACAGCTCGGCGTAAACGGTCGATACCTTTTGCCCTTGTTCACGCGAGATGGCCACCGGCGTCTTGCCGTATGTCACATCCACCAGCTCATGCAGCGGGACCTGTATGCCGTCTCGCGCAACGATCATAATCTGGCGAAGCTGCTCGGGGTGCTTGAGCCATTGCTGCGGCATGCGCGCCACGACATCGAGTTCGATCCCTTCCTGTGTTACCGTAGTGATCGCCTGCTCACCCATCATTACCGCGACCTGCTGCAGCAAAGACTGGGGATCAACTTGGATCCGAGCCAGCGCTTCGCGTCTAGGGACGAGTGTCACTTTTTCCTGCCCTGATTCGATGTCGTTGCGAATGTTGGTAATGCCCGGTATTGCCGCCAGCATCGCTTCTACATCGGCGGCGACAGTCGCCATCGTCTCGATCTCATCCCCCTTGATGTCGAGCTGGATCGGGGCTTCTGTTCCCTGTCCGCCGTACGCTGTGGTGATGTTCTCCACCCCGGGGAGCGATTTCAACCGCTCATTGATCGCTTCTGTCAGCTCCTCCTTGCCCTTGCTGCGCTCCTTTTTTCCTTTTAGTGCGATAAACAGCTCAGCCTCAGTCTCGCCTACGAACGAAAAGACGTCCTTTACTTCGGGGAGCTCGCGCAATTGCTGCTCTGCCTGCAATGATAGCTGCTTGGCTCCTGCCAAGTCGGTCCCTCTGGGAAACTCCATCGTGGCGAAGACGAGATTTTCGTTGACGTCCATCCCCTGCCCCATCTTCACGTACGGCAGCATCGCACCTGCGGCGACGAACAGCGCGACAGCGGCCAGCAGACTCTTTTTGCGGTGGCGCAGCGCGACGGAGAGCACCCGCTGGAACGCGCGCACGATCAGCGAATCCTTACGCTCTTTTTCCAGTGATATGTTTTTGTCCTTTTGCAAAAACCGCTCGGAAAAAATCGGGACGAAGAAAAAGGCAGCTACAGTTGACGCAACGATCGCAGACGTCACTGTAAAGGCGATCGTCGACAAAATCGGCTGCAGCCAGTCCTCAAAATCCGCCAGCACCAGGGGCAAAAAGACAACAACCAAGGTTAGTTGCGAGGTAAATACCGGGGTAATCACTTCCTTGGTGCCTTTGACAATCGCGTCGCGCAGCTCCTCCCCCTTTTCCCGGAAGTGGTAGATGCTCTCCAGGACGACAATTGCCGCATCCACGATCAGTCCCACCGATAGGCTGAGCGAGATCAGTGTCACCAAATCGAGATTGTAGCCGCCCAGCTTCATCGCAATAAACGTCATCAAGGCCGACAAGGGCAGCGTCGTGGCGATAACCAGCGTGACCCGCCAATTGCGAAGAAAGAGAAACAGGATCGCAATCGCCAGAACTCCTCCGAGCACCACGTCGCGGCTCAGGTTGCTGACGGCGTTGTTGATGAACGAAGCCGCCTCTATCATCACCCTCAGTTCATACTGCCCGTTTGCCTCCGCGTTGATCTGACGGACGACCTCCTCGACCTTGGCCTGCGTCTCGATCAGATCGCTGCCCTCCGCTCGCGCCAGACTCAGGTAAACAAATACTTGGCCGTCTGTCAAACGGGTGAAGTCCTGTTCGACACCGCGCAAGTCCTCCACGGCAGCCAGTTGCGCAAGCGGCACGCTTCCTTTCGGTGTATCGATCAAAAGCTGCTTGATTTCCGGCACGGTGCTGTACGTCTGATCGAACATGACGACCGTGTCAAAGCCCGTATTCTCCAACGTGCCGACCGCCTGCTTCCAGTTGCTATTGCGCAACTGATCGATCACTCCTGCCGGTGTCATCTGATACGCATTCAGCCGCTCCGGCAAAAACGTCACGGCAATCTTCGCTTGCGTGTCGCTGTCCGGGATTACAACTTCCCGCACGCCGGGCACCGCTTCGATCCGCTCTTTGATCGTCGTTTTTGCCAGGTTGAGCATCGTCTGCGGATCAGACCCGACCAAGGCGTAGTCGACCAGCGCTTCGGTGCCCAGGTTGTCTTGGCGGACATCTATTGTATCGACGCCGGCGGGGAAGTCGTTGCGCAAGCGGTTGGCAATCGCCTGCACCTCCTGTTTGACCCGCTCCCCCTGTCCTTCTTGGGCGACGATCATAATGCGCACGCGACCCATGCTCGTCGTCGATGAAAATTCCTTGATTTCGACGAGCGCCTTCAGCTCCTGCTCCACTTTTTTTGTGACCCGCTCTTCCATTTCTTCCGGGGGCAGGGAGCCTCCGGAAATGTTCAGGACGATCCAGGGCAGATTCGTTTTCGGTACCAGCTCAATCGGAAAGCTGAACAAGGAACCGAGCCCGGCAATGACAATCAGCGAGGTGATCAAATAGACGATCAGGCGCCGCTTGAGCAAAAAGAGAATCGTCCGTGTCATCGTTCGTCTCCTTTCACCTCGACGCGCTGGCCTTCCACATAAAACGTCGTGCCGCTTCTGAGCAACTGGTCTCCTGCCTGCACGCCAGACACGATTTCCACCCGATCACCGATGAGCTGTCCGAGCTGCACCGCTTTTTTCACGAGCAGCCCCTGCTCGACAGCCATTACGAAATGGTTTTCCTGCGCTACGCCGACGCTCTCCAGCGGGACGAGAAATCCTTGCACCTGACGCGGGGAGAGCACGCGCGCGACCATTCCCTGACGCCAGAAGCCTTCCGGATTGTCGACGCTCACTTCGACTCTGTATTTTCCGGTCTTCTGGTCGATGACCGGAGAGAGGTAAGAGATCGTCCCGACACTCGTTTGCTGATCCTCCGCACGCACCTCGACTTCTTGTCCTTGCCTATACTGTCCGATGACGTCGCTGGTGACATCGAGCGCTATTCGCACCTCTGACAAGTCCACGAGATGGAGCATCTGCTCTCCGGCTGCGATCTGCTCGCCTGCCTGCTTGAATACGTCGAGGATCGTCCCGTGAAACGGCGCCTTCATCTGCGCATCCTCTACGCCTTTTTGCGCCCGATCCACCTGGCTGGCTGCTGCACTGATCGCGGCGTTGGCAATCGCGATCTCCTCCGGTTCCACTGCACGCAGCACTTGCTCCAGAGCGAGCTGGGCGTCTCGTACCTGCAGTTCTGCCTGTTGCACGGCGTTTTGCCGCTCCTGGAACTCATTGTGCGAGATCGCTCCCCCAGCCAACAGCTTTTCACTTACTTCCATATCCTGCTTTGCCTTTTCCAGTTGGTTTCTCGCCCCTGCCAGCTGCAACTGGTGCTGCTCCACTTGCTGGGGAGTCGCGCCTTTGACGATTTGCGACTTGCGGGCTGCAGCTTCCGCCACCTGGCTGGACGCAGCCGCCACCTCACTTTGGTAGTAGCGAGTATCCAGTGTCGCGAGAATCTCGCCTTCAGCGACGCTGCTGCCCTTGCTTACGTTCACTGTCGCGATCGTACCGCTAGCGGGAAAAGACAGCAGCGCCTCCCGTTTTGCTTCGACAATCCCTGTCATCTCCAGGCTGATTGGTTCCGTCTCGTCTTGCACCGTAAACACCTCGACGCGTTTTGCGGCGACTGTCTCCTCCTGTGGCTGCTCGGCTGCATCCGGTCCGCAACCGGTTATAACCAGCACAAAGACGATCAGCATGATCCATACACGTGTTTTCACTCGACTTCCTCCAATTGGTTTACAATGATTTCCTTTGTCATTGTGCCAGTTATTTCCTTCCCTTCGTACAGTCAGCAGTTGGAACTTTTTCTCATCCTGTAGACGGAGGACAATATCAGCCCATAAAAAAACAGCCAGGAGAAGTTCTCCTGACTGCAGAGGTCCGTGCTATCTTCTTGTTATACTTCAAGCAACTGCTCCATTTCTTCGAGCAAGCCTTTGAACACAGCCAGCGCCTCGCGGATCGGCTCTGGCGAAGTCATGTCGACACCGGCTTTTTTCAGCAGGTTCAGCGGATAGTCGGAGCTTCCGCCGGAGAGGAAAGAGAGGTAGCGCTCCACAGCCGGCTGCCCTTCTCCGAGAATTTGCTTGGCGAGCGAAGTCGCAGCGGAGAAGCCGGTCGCGTATTTGTAGACGTAGAAATGGCGGTAAAAATGGGGGATACGTTCCCATTCCAGCTCGATTTCCTTGTCGATCACCATGTCGGGGCCATGGTATTTTACATTCAGTTCGCGGTAAATCTCACTCAGTTTTTCCGCAGTCAATGGCTCGCCCGCCTCTTCCTTGGCGTGGACGATCTTCTCGAACTCGGCGAACATCGTCTGGCGGAATACCGTGCCCCGGAACTGCTCCATGTAGTAGTTGATCAGGTACATCCGCTTCAGCTTGTCATCTGTCGTCTTCAGCAAATGGTCCATCAGCAGCGCTTCGTTGAGCGTGGACGCCACCTCGGCGACAAAAATCTTGTAATCGGCGTAGGTGTACGGCTGGGCGCGGTTGGAGTGATAGCTGTGCAGCGCATGCCCCATCTCGTGTGCGAGCGTGAACATGTTGTTGACGTTGTCCTGGTAGTTCATCAGCACATACGGGTGCGAGGTATAGGCGCCCCAGGAGTAGGCACCGCTCGTTTTGCCCTCGTTTTCATACACATCGATCCAGCCTTGCGAGAATCCTTCTGCCAGCACGCGACCATATTCCTCACCGAGCGGGCGCAGCGCTTCCTTGATCGTTTCCACAGCCTGGTTGTACGGAATTTTCATCTCCACGTCCGGCACGATCGGAACGTACAGGTCGTACATATGCAGTTCGTCTACGCCGAGCGCCTTTTTGCGCAGCGCGATGTAGCGGTGCATCAGCGGCAAATGCTCGTGAATGGTGGCGATCAGGTTGTCGTATACGGAAATGTCGACGTTGTCGGAGAACAGCGCCGAGTGCAGAGAAGACTTGTATTTTCGCGTGCGCGCATAAAACACGTCGGTCTTGATCGACGAGGTGAGCGACGCGGCAATCGTGTTGCGGAACTTGCCGTATGTGGAATAGAGCGCCTCGAAAGTCTCCTTGCGCACCCGCCTGTCCTTGCTCTCCATCAACTGGGTGTAGCGTCCTTTGGTCAGCTCCACTTCTTCGCCGTTTTCATCGGTTACCATCGGGAACTTGAGGTCAGCGTTGTTCAGCATGCCAAAAATTTTCGAAGGAGCCGAAGCAACCTCGCTCATGTTCGCCAAAAGCGCTTCTTCTTCGGTACTGAGCGTGTGCGGCTTGAAGCGGGTAATTTCATCGAGCAAGATACGATAGTGCTCCAGCCCCGGCTCCTGCTTCAACCAGCTTTCCAGTGTCTCGGTCGGAATGGCCAGTATTTCCGGCTGTATGTACGATATGGCGCTGTACACTTTTGTGCTCAATGCCGTAGCGCGGTCAGTCAGCCCCTGATACGTGCTGTTTGCGTTGTCTTCGTCTCTTCTCATCCGGGCATAGACGTACACCTGATCCAGTGTCTTGAGCACCTCATCCTGCAGCGTAAGCACTTCGAGCAGTTGCTTGCCCGACTCGCTGAGCGTCCCTTTTTTAGCGGCGATTTGCTCTGCCAGCTTTTTCGCTTTTTCCACATCCTGTTCCCAGTCCGCATCTGTCGGATACATGTCCTCCAGGCGCCACTTGTACTCTGCGGGGATCTCGCTGCGCTTGGGCAACGCTTTTGTTTTTTCCACTCGACTCACTCCCTCAAATTTCAACTAACAGTATTTGTATCGTCTATCGTATCGTATTCTCCTGCCAGGTTCAAACAGATGAGGCAATTGCCCGTACAAAAAAGAAACTGACGCGCACAGGACGCATCAGCCTCCGCTCTTTCCTACCCCCAGGTAGAAAAAGCCTCGTTCCTGCAATTCTTTCGCGGGCCACGCATTTCTGCCGTCAAAGAGAAGCGGACTGTTCATGTTCGCCTTTACCTTTGCCCAATCGAGATCGATGCATGCATGCCACTCCGTCACCAACACCGCTGCATCTGCACCGGCAAAGGCGTCGTACGGGTCTTGTGTATAAGTCACGTCCGGATAAAGCGCCTGAACGCTCTCCACGGCTACCGGATCGTATGCGGTAATCTGCGCTCCCTCTTTTTGCAAATAGTCGATGACTTTCAAGGAGGGGGCTTCCCGGATGTCGTCGGTATCCGGCTTGAAGCTGAGACCGAGCAGCGCGATACGCATACCCGCAAGCTCCGGCAACTTCGCTTTCAACTGGGACAAAAACCACTCCGGTTGCGTGCGGTTGACCTCGCGCACCTGCTCCAAAATGCTCAGCCTGACGCCGTTCTTTTTCGCCACCTGGAGCAGAGCGATCGTGTCCTTGGGGAAGCAAGAGCCGCCGTAGCCGAGTCCGGCACGCAAAAACTGCGGACCGATCCGGCTGTCCAGTCCGATGCCTTCGGCGATCGTACTTACATCGGTGCCGATGACCGCGCTCAACCGCGCCAGTTCGTTCATAAAGGAGATGCGCGTCGCCAGAAATGCGTTGGCAGCGTACTTGATCAGCTCGGCATTGGCACGGGTCGTCTGCACCCAGGGTACGTCTACTCCGGCGTACAGCTCCCTCAGCTTCTCCGCTGCTACCTCATCATCTGTGCCAATGACGATTCGCGACGGGTGCAAAGCGTCCTGGAGCGCACTTCCTTCGCGTAAAAATTCAGGATTGGAAGCGACGTGCAGATGTTCGCATGTGCGAAGCAGCTCGGCTACCTTGTCGCCTGTGCCGACCGGTACCGTGCTTTTAATCACAATGATGCGTTCAGCGGGCGCGCGCTCATGCAACTGTCTGATCTGTTCCACCGCAGCCAGTACATATGTCAGATCGGCCTCTCCGTCCTCAGCTTCCGGTGTCCCGACGCACAGGTAGATGATCTGTGCTTCCGTCGCTTCCCTGATGTCTGTAGTAAATGCAACTGTCTTTTCGGTCAAAACGTGCTGCAGCGCTTCCTCCAGTCCTGGCTCGAAGATGGGTGAGTGGCCTCGTTGTAACTGCTCGATTTTCTTTGCAACAACGTCAATACCGATCACCTGATGGCCATTCATAGCCAAGGAGACGGCTGTCGTCAAGCCAACATACCCGGTTCCGATTACGGCGACCTTCATCATTTCACCCCATCATTTTTTCATAACCTGCATGTACAGTTGTTCCAGCTTCGCGCGTTGCTTCTCGATGTCATGGTTTCGTTCCACTTTTTCCCGCGCCTTGGCGACGATTCGCGGCCATTCCTGCCTGCCTGCGATGACCTGCTCGATTTTTCGGGCCAGCTTCGTAGGAGAGCGCTCGGGTACCAAGTATCCGGTCACATTGTTTTGCACCAGCTCCGGGATTCCGGCATGGTAGGTGGAAATGACCGGCCTGCCCGTAGCCATCGCTTCCATCAGGACGTTGGGAATTCCCTCCTGGTTGCCGTTACGCGCAGTCTTGCAGGCGATGACGAACAGATGGCACCTGGCCAGTTCGCGCTGTACCTTCTGATGCGGCAGAGCGCCTTTCAAAATGACTTGTTTGCCGAGCTTGTATCGCTTTACCATCCGCTTGAGCTTTTGCTTCTCTTCGCCATCCCCGACGATGATCAGTTTCGCATGCGGATATTTCTTACGCACCCGGCGAAACGCCCGGATCAGCGTATCCATCCCCTTTTTTTCGGTCAGGCGGCCGACGCTGAGCAGACGGTACTTGCCGTCCCGCACTTCCTCGGCTGGCAGCATGGGGAATTTGCGCAAGTCGATGCCAGAGCGGATCAGTGTGATTTTATTGGGCGGACAACCCAAACGAACCAATTGTTTTTTCATATGTTCGCTAACCGCAGTAAATGCCTTCCCTTTGCGAAACAAGCGCTTTAATTTTCGTCGGTACCGGGGATTTTCCTTTACCCGCTTGGTCGCGTCAAAGCCGTGGAACGAGGTGATCAACGGCAACCTGGCACGGCGGGCATAGGGAAGCAGCTCCACCCCGGCTGGTCCAAAGCGAGCGTGCAGACACTTGATCTGCTTTTTCTTCAACCAAGCGGAGAGGCCGGTCATACGTTTGCGGACGTAGACCGGCGAGTAGGGAAAATGCTTTTTATTGAGGCGCTGCCGTGTCAACACGATCGGTTTGACCTCGTGATGCCCCAGCAATTGTTCGTAGAGAAACGTCTCACTTTTCGGGAGGAAATTTCGGCGATACACGAGAACGCGATGCATGACTTGCCTCCTGTTCCTCTTTTGCCTTTAGTTCTTGCAGCGGGTGCGCACATGCTCCAACTGCAGACGCAGCCCCTCCTCCAGACTGACCGTAGGACGATATCCCAGTCTGCTCCTGGCAAAGCCGATGTCGGCACAGGTTCGCTGGGAATCCCCTGGCTGAGGGGGATGATAGACGATGTTTGGCGTGGAATGGAGCAGTTGCCCCATCAGCGAGAGAACGTCGATCAGCTTGATTTCCCGCTCGCCGCCGATATTGAACACATCACCCGGCTGGGCGTGGCGAGCCGCCAGCAGATTGGCTTCCACCGCATCGGATACAAATGTAAAATCTCTGCTTTGCTGACCGTCGCCGTAGACGGGAATCGGCCTGCCCTTCAACAGTTGCACGAGAAAGCGATGAAAGGCCATATCCGGTCTTTGTCTCGGTCCGTAGACGGTGAAATAGCGCAGCAGCGTGACTGGCAGACCGTACGCCTTGACGTACACCTGGCAAATCTGCTCCATCGCCTGTTTGGTCACACCGTAGGGCGAGAGCGGTTGAAGCGGCGCCGACTCGTCAGTCATCCCGCCCATCGTTCCGTATACAGAGGAGGACGAGGAAGCGACGATCACCGGAGGCTTTGGCAGCTTCAGACACGCTTCCAGCAGCGCTTGTGTCGCCAGAATATTGTGGCTGACGTACTCGGAAAAAGCTGTTCCCCAACTGCTGCGCACGCCCGGCAGTGCAGCCAGATGGTAGACGACCTCGACGCCATCCAGCCACTCCTTCCAGCGCTGTTCCTGAAGCAGTGCGGAATGGAAGGTGAAGCCTGGGTGGTTGCCGATCTCCATGAGGTTATGCGTTTTTTCGGCTACATCGTAGTTGTCCAGAAAGCCGTCAACGCCCGTCACCTGGAAACCGTCCTGCAACAGCCGCTGCGTCAGGTGCGATCCGATAAAGCCGGCACATCCCGTCACTAGCACTTTCGTCATCGGCGACGACGCCTCACTTTCTTCAGCCTTTTAATCACCAGATAGCCATCCCTGTATCCGTACACCGCTTTGTACTTGTTTCCCCAGCGTTTGAGGTAGTAGGAAAAAGTCTGACGCCGCAGTTGATTCCTTTTTTTCCGCATCTTGGCGTCGGTCAATTGCCCTTTGTGCTTGGTGCGATTGTACAGCTTCCGATTGATATAGCGGACCGGATACTTTTCGATCAAGCGTAGAATGATCCGCCGATCCTCCATGATCCTGCCCTCGTATTTGTCAGAGGTGTCCCACCCCCCTACTTCACGCAGGGCACTGACGCGGTAGCAGCGCGGAGCGACCATCCAGCGGTTGTATTTGAGAAACTGGTACTTGTTGCGGAAATGCTTGTGCTTGATCAGAAACGGCTTGTGGTACTTGCCACGCCTGATTTTCCACACTTTTACATTTCCGTAGAACAGCGCAGTCTTCTTTTTGCTTTTGCGAATATACTTTTTGAGGATGGCGAGGGTTCGTTTGGGCAGCCAGTCGTCCGAGTCGAGCTGAACCATGTACGGGGTATCGACGATGGACAGGGCGGTGTTCATCACCTTGGAAATGCCCGAGTTTTTATCCAGACGGTAGTACATGATGTTCGGATAATGCAGGTACTTCTCGACCTTCTGCCTGGTATTGTCGCTGGAGGCATCGTCGATAATCAGCAGCTTCCAATCTTTGCAAGTTTGCTTTCGCACGCTGGAAATCGCCTTGCGAATGAATTTCGCCCGGTTATATGTCGGTATCACAACGGTAAACGTGGGTATCATACGTCCTCCTTATTGAAATGCGGAATTTGAATAGAGGATTTGTCGCTCAAGATGAATACCCCGCTACTGTCATCCGTTTGTCCTTGCAAGTGGGCTTCACGGCCGAACACGCTGTTTTGCACCTTCCAGGCCACCCCTTGCAACGAACTGTTTTCCAACAAGATGCTGTTTTCGATGTGGACGCAATTTTCCAAATGGACGCCGTCTTGAATCGATACGTACGGACCCAGTCTGCAATTTTTGATCGTACATCCTTCCCCGATCAACACGGGTCCTGTGATCTCGCAATTTTCCACAACGCTCGTAGCCCCAACCCGGTACGTGTCACCCAGTTCGCGGGTCAGCATCCAGCGGTTGGCTTCCAGCCAGCGATCGATCGTCCCTACATCGGTATACTTCCCTTCCGTAATGGCGTGGGCAATGTGATACCCGCGATCGATCATGGACTGGATGGCATCGGTAATCTCGTATTCGCCGCGGGCAGAAGGCTGGAGTTGGGCGATCGACTCAAAGATCGGATTCGTGAACAGATACGCGCCGATGACAGCCAAATTGCTCTTCGGCTTCTCCGGTTTTTCCTCTACGCCGACCAGCCTTCCCTCCTTCACTTCTGCAATCCCGTAATCCTGTGGTCTGTCTACTTTGCTCAACATGACAACGCCGTCGGATTGTGTGCTGGTAAACACACGCGTCAGTCCGTGCAGCGAATCCATCAACAAGTTATCGCCTAACAGCAAGATAAACGGATCGTCACGCAAAAAAGGCTGTGCCAGTTGAACGGCATTGGCGATGCCCAAAGGCACCTGTTGCTCGATAAACGTAATGGAAGCACCGAACTTGCTTCCATCTCCTACAAGTGGTGGAATTTGAACGTGAGAAGGGTGAATGACGATCCCGATGTCATGGACTCCCACTTCACACAGCTTGCGAATGCAAGAATGCAAAACGGGATGATTCGCCACAGGGAGGAGGGTTTTGGGTTGCGAATAGGAGAACGGATGCAATCGGGTACCACGTCCGGCGCATAAGATTAACCCTTTCAGGACAATCACTCCCCAGTTTTGCTCGATAATACTTATAACGTATGGCACCTGTTCTCATTCGGACAGGGCAAACGTCCACTGGGAGCCAGAAAGGGCGATAACCTATGAACCGTGCAAACTTTAACTTGCTCTTCTCAGTTGGCGTTCGGCTTGCTGCTGCTTGCCTATAGCCGCTTCAAATACATGGATGTAGCCTTGGGCAGTGGCGTTCCAGGAGAATTGTCTCGCTCTGGCCAGCGCCCGCTTTCCCATTTCCAGACGGATGTCGGGCATATCCCACAAGACTTTCCAAATGACCGGAAGCGCCTCGCTCCATTCTTTTGGCGGAACCAAAAAACCGCTGCTGTAGTCTGCGACGACCTCGCCAATACCGCCACGCGGCGTCGAGATGACCGGCTTGCCGGAAGCCATCGCTTCCAGGTTCACCCGGCAAAACGCTTCCTTCCAGACGGACGGAGTGGCTACGATATCTCCGAGCTGGTAGTACAGCGGCATTTTTGCGCTCGGTACGAAATTGACGAACTTCACCTTCTTGCCGAGTGGCTTCGCCAGCTTTTTCAATTGCCGCACGTACGGATTCAACCGGTTGCTGCCGTAACCCGTACCGCCGACGATCAACAGCCGGGCCTTGGGATCGCGCCTGCTCACCTGGCGAAACGCCTTGAGCAGCACGTGTACCCCTTTTGCCCGCATCAATCGGCCCGCATAAAAAAGAACGCGCTGGTCGTCTTGCAAGCCCAGCTTTTTTCGCAAACGCTTCACCTTCTCGTCGTCGCCCGCGAATTGGTAAGGCGTGACGTCAACACCGAGATGGACGACGTGAATCTTCTGTTCCGGGATGTTGTGGGACTTGATAAAATGACTGCGCAAAAAATGGCTGTTTGTAAAAAAGCCATCGGAAAGACGAACCACCCGCTTCATTTTTTGCCTGCTGATCATCCGTTTTGAGGCGTACACATGGGAATGCATGTTGACGAAGACGGGTATATCGGGGAAATTTTTTTTCAAAGCCAGCACGTAGCGCGGTCTGTTTTCGACCATAATGACGTCTGGCCGGTTTTTGCGAATATCGCGGATCACTTTTTGCAGGTACGCCGACGGTCCGTCGTAGCGGTACCGTACATAGCGCCGGTTGTCTTCGGTGGTGGAACGCGGATAGGCAGCGCAAGTACGCGTATAGATTGTCACCTGATGCTCGTGACCGATTCTCTTCGTCACTTCGTCGATGTCATGCTCGACGGAGCTGCCGTTGACCGGGGGAACGGAGAACGGACCGGGACTAATGATCGCGATCTTCATTCCGCTCTTTCTCCCACTCCTGTTTTAGGCTCAATACTACCTGGTACAAATGCTGCCGCTCCTTGGCATGCTCGGCTTCGAGCTCGGCAGACTTCTTTTCCCAACGGTCCAGAAGCTCTTTTACTTCCCGCAGCTCTGCCTGCAGCGTATGGACTTGTTGGCGCAGTGCTTCGAGCTCTTCTTTCTTCTCATTAGCCTGCGGAATGGGAACGGAAATTTCCAGTGACTGCGCCGTGCTGATCCGCTCGACCGCCTCTTCCGCGACATAATGGCCGGAAAAGACGCCTGGCGTTATCCAATGCTGCACTTCCCATTTTTTACGTTTTTCCATTTACCATTACCTCCAGCTTAGCTGCTTCCTGCCTAGTGCGAGGGCAGGCGACGAACATCTACGTAATATGCTATGACACAAGCGGATTTTTGGTACGGCTGTGCTCATGCCGACACACGAAAAAACCGCTCTGATTGGGGTGCAATCAAAGCGGCTGGCGATGTTCTCGTGACGTTTGTTGGCGGCGAAACTGCAGGCTGTAATGCCGGGCTTGCTCGACACTGGTAATTTTTTGTTTCTGCCATTCCAACAAAATTCGGTCGATATAGCGAATGTGCAATTTTCCTACGGTCGCTGCCTCGCGCAAAGCGGTGAGGATCAACTCTTCCTGGTAGCCGTCCTGTTCCGTCCACATATGAATACTCTCGATTTCAAACGGAGAGAGCGGGCGACCAAACACCTGCTCGAAGCGGGCGTAGATGCCGACCGGTTCGACAGGCGTCAGAGGAGTCTGGAGCGCCGATGCAGCAGCAGCCTCCATCTGGCTCGTCTGATCCGGGGCGACGTACTCCCTCCACGCTTGATAGAGCTTGCGGTAGAGCGGCGTCAGGTTGTACTGCTCGTGCCGCATTCCCGTCTGGCTGTCGGTGTACTCATCGATCGTCAGCCACTCTTCCTTCAGCAGCTTTTGCAAGGTCTGGATCAGGCGCATTTCGGAGATGGACATGCGTTCCTCCAGCTCTGTCAGCGTGGGGAAACGGTTCCCCTCCTGCTGAAACGAAAGCAGGTGAATCAACAGCATCATTTCCTCTTCTGTCAAGGACATGCGCTTGTACATTTTCAGCAGGACGTTGGAGATCGAGGTTGCCCCTTCTTGCAGCAACTGGAATATGTGAGAATCCATACGGTCATTTCACCTCTGAGTTGGAGTTGCAAGGAAGCGTTTATGTAGCTGTCTTCCCAACAGGAACACCCTGCTGCCCTTTCAGCAACAGGGTGTCAATCGTGTGTCGTCTACAGGCAAGCTGTGTTTACGGATAGAGTCTGTACAGCATGCGAGGGAACGGAATCGTTTCACGGACGTGATCGAGTCCGCAAATCCAGGCAATCGTCCGCTCCAGCCCGAGACCGAACCCAGAGTGCGGCACAGTACCGTACTTGCGCAAGTCGAGGTACCATTGATAGGCTTCTTCCGACAGTTCGTGTTCGGCAAAGCGCTTCTCGAGAAGCTCGGGATCGTCAATCCGCTGGCTGCCGCCAATAATTTCGCCGTAGCCTTCCGGAGCGATCAGGTCGGCGCAAAGCACGACTTCCGGGCGTTCCGGATGCGGCTTCATGTAAAACGCCTTGATCTCGGTCGGATAGTGGGTGATAAAGACCGGCTTGTCAAAATGCTCGGCAATCGCCGTCTCGTCCGGTGCGCCAAAGTCGTCGCCCCACTTGATCTCGCTGCCCTTTTCCTGAAGCAGCTTGATCGCATCGTCATACGTGATCCGCGGGAATGGACCGATGACATTTTCCAGCTTGCTCGTATCGCGTTCCAGCGTCTTCAATTCTTGCTGGCAGTTGCGCAGTACCGACTGCACGACGTGGGAGACGAACGCTTCCTGAATCCGCAGGTTTTCTTCGTGATCGACGAAAGCCATCTCCGGCTCGATCATCCAGAACTCGATCAGGTGTCGGCGCGTTTTCGATTTCTCCGCACGGAAGGTCGGGCCAAACGAGTAGACGCGTCCCAATGCCATCGCCGCCGCTTCCATGTAAAGCTGGCCGGACTGGGAGAGGTAGGCATCCTCGTCAAAATACTTGGTGTGAAACAGGTTGGTCGTCCCCTCTGCCGACGTAGGCGTCAAAATCGGCGGGTCCACCTTGTAAAAGCCGTTTTCCTGGAAGAACTCGTACACCGCACGAATCACTTCGGAACGGACCGCCATCACGGCACGCTGGCGTGGCGTACGCAGCCAGAGGTGGCGGTGATCCATCAGAAAATCGACCCCGTGCTCTTTCAAGGAAATCGGGTAGTCCTGGGCGATTTGAATAATCTCGATGCCCGTTACTGTCAGTTCGTAGCCGCTCGGGGCACGATCGTCTGCCCGAACTACACCGTTTATGTACAAGGAGCTTTCCTGGGTGAGCTGCGATGCCCGCTCCCATACTTCTTCTGCAACTTCCGCTTTTACTACGACACCCTGGATAAAACCAGAACCGTCCCGCAATTGCAGGAACGAAATCTTGCCGCTGCTGCGCTTGTTGTACAGCCAGCAACCTATCCGTACTTCTTGTCCAACATGCTGCCCAACACGGGCAATCGTCGTCAACATCGGATCATTTTCCCTCCATTTACCTTACCAACTGATGACTGCTTGGTATGCTTCCCAATTATACTATCAAACAAGCAGGAAAGACAATGAGAATAGATTGTTCTCCGCCTGTTTGTTTACCGTAATATTATTATGTTGACTAATGCAAATAGCCCTTCTGCTCACGGCAGAAAGGCTCCCCACTCTCGCGTGTCATATGCGGATTCACTATTGCACGTGCCGTCGCAGATGAGTAGACTCCCCCTGGGATTCCGGGTCGTTCTCAAGCACTTCTTCCTGCTCGTCGGACAGGTCCTCTTCTGCTGCTATCAGCTCTTCTTCCCAGACTCCAACACCTTTTTCACCAATTGCAATCCATTGCAGCATTCCGCTGATTTCCTGCCCTTTGCTGCTGCGCTCCACGGTAACGATGGCAGTGGTACGCGAAGTTTGTTTCAAAAAGGCATGACAGCCGCTTTGATTGGTCATCGCAACAAGACAGTAGTTCGTTTCCGAAAACGCCTCGGGCAAACGAATCACCACATCTGTGTGCTTTTGCGCCGCTGATAGCGTGAACCCGATAAAACCGAACTGCTGCAGAACATCTCCCGCAGAAGAGTGGGTCTGGACAGCACGGAATGAAAGTTTTTCCGGTGTTACGCTTTTATTCGCAAGTTTGGCACTGGTCACGCTGCCTTCCTGCAGATGTGCTTCCGACACCGCTCCCTCACAAAGATGGGCTTCCTGCACGGATTGCTCGGCCAGATGCTCCGACATAACTACATGATGACCCAGTTTATCGGAAGTGACGGCACCTTTGGTCAAATGCCGCGTCTTGATCGCATCCGAGGAAATTTTGTAGGAGGTCACGGCACCGTCAGCCAGTTTAGCAGTGGTAATGCTCTGGTCGGTAATCTTGTCGGTTGCGACCGATTCCGTAGCGAGTTTGGCAGTGGTGACGGTATGGTCTGCGAGATGCTGAGTCTGGATGATCTGTTCCCGCAAGTGTGCAGGACCAATCAGCCGATTCGTCAGATGTCTCTCCTCGACGGAGCGAACGGCCAGCTTGTCGTTGGTCACACTGTCATCAGCCAGATGGGCGCTTTGCACACTGTACTTTTTCAGGTGCGAGCTGTCGATCGCCTCGCGCACAATTTTCTCTGCTGTGACACTGGCGTGATCCAGATGTTCAGTCAGGATCGCAAAGGGACGGATGTGCTGACCGGTAATCGATTCGGGTTGCAGATGGCCGGACGAGATCGATTGGTACGCGATATGCTGGTCGTGTACACTTCCCGGGATGAGGTGAATGCTGTCTACTGACATCTCCGCCAAATGAGCCTGGTTCACACTGCCCGCTTTCAAATGGCGCGACTCGACGCTGTTCTCTTCCAGCTTGCTGGATGTAACCGCGTTGTCACGCAGCTTGTCAGTGGTCACAGCGCCATTTTCCAGCTTCGCGGCATTGATGATACCGTTCGCCAGATTCCCCTTTTGGATACTGCCCATTTTGATTTTTTCCCACGTAATTGCCTGGTCTTGAATCAATTCGGTCGAAATCGCTTGCTCTGCGATATGTTTGCTATGAATCGAGCCTTCGGCAAATTTCATCGAATCGATCGTTTTATCAGCCAGCTTCTCCGAGGTAATGCTGCGATCCATCAGCTTATCCCCGGAAATGGTTTTATGCTGAATCGCTTCCCCTGTTACGATCCCTCTGCCCAAGTGCTCGCTCTGGATTGCCTGGGGCGCAATTTTGTTTGAGGTGACACTTTGATCAACCAGTTTGCTATTGTCTACAGCGTAATCCCTCAGATGATGGGTATCAATTTCGCCAGGCTTGATCTTGGAAGCGTCGATGGAGCGATTGGCAATTTTCTCCGTCGTGACCGCGAAATTGGACAAATCATCTGTGTACACGTACGCTTGGGAACGCTCGGTATTGCGCTCCTTGATCAGCTTGGAAAAGGTCGTCTGGTTGGATGAGACAGGCTGCTTGGGCATCGTATGCAAGGTAGGTGCTGGCAATTTGCCACCCGTCGTCCCACCTCCAAGCTCGAATACTCCCATTTCGAACTCATCAAACAAATCTCTCGTCGTGTCGGTCCTGGGCATTTTCCCGAGGCTTTTGTTTCCTTTTCGGCGGTTGATATTTGCCATTAGTCCTTCCTTCCCTTCATCTTTCTCAATCCATATCATTTTGTAGCCTATTCATCCGGCGAATCGATGGGTACAAAAAACCAGAAATAATTCCTGGGCGCAAAAGGTATTGTTTTCCCCTCTTATGTAAAAAAAAGACATTCAAACAGAGTTCGTTTGAATGTCTGCACAGTCTTAGGTTATACCGCGACTTCCTGCTGTTGCGGCACGTACTGTTTCAACACGGCACGGAATTCATCGCCCTGGAGCACTTCCGCATCCCAGAGTGTCTTCAGCCCGTGCTGGAAGACGGGATCGCACTGCCTCAACAGCGCCCGTGTTTTTTCCAGCATGTTTTCCAGCAAACGCTCGACTTCATCGTGAATACGGGTCTTGTCCACGTACTGGAGATGCACAATACCCAGTTCGGACATCCCGCTCTGGACGATCTCCTGGGCCATCCCCAGTGCTTGCTCAAAGTCATTCTTGGAGCCGGTGCTTCTGCCGCCGTAGTAGATTTCTTCCGCCACTGCTCCGCCGAGGCAAACCATGATCTGCTTCTCCAGTGCATCTTTTGTGTACAGATAGCGGTCTTCCATCGGATTTTGACGAACGTAACCGAGCGCCTGTCCGCGCGGGCTCAGTGTGACCTGGGAGACAGAGCCGGGACGGACATGCTCGCTGACGATGGCATGGCCGAGCTCATGCAGGGCGACGCGACGCTTCTCTTCCTCGGATGCTTCGCGGTCGACCTTTTCCCCCATCATCACCTTGTCCACTGCGTAGCCAAAGTGACGCATTTCGATCTTTTCGCTCCCGTCACGCATGGCGTAAATCGCCGCTTCATTGGCGACGCTCTCCAACTGCGCCCCGGAAAACCCGAACGTCTCCTGCGCCACACGCTCCAGCGAAACATCGCTGGCAAGCGGCTTGTTCGCCGTGTGGATCGTGAGAATTTGCTCACGCGCATACTTGTCCGGCAAGTCCACGCTGATGTGGCGGTCAAACCGGCCCGGACGCAACAGTGCGGCGTCGAGCATATCTTTGCGGTTGGTCGCGGCCATCACCAGTACACGCGGCTTGTCGCTGGTCGCCACTCCGTCCATCTCGGTCAGCAGCTGGTTCAGCGTCTGGTCGTACTCGCGCTGCTGCTGGCCGTCACGCTTGCCGCCGATCACGTCGATCTCGTCAATAAAAATAATCGCGCTGTCCTGGTTGTTTTTCTCCGCGGTCGACTTCGCTTCCTTAAACAAGTCGCGAATCCGCTGCGCCCCGACCCCGACGTACATTTCTACAAACTGCGAGCCAGACGCGGCGACGAACGCGGAGTTCGTGTAGTTGGCTGCCGCCTTTGCCATCAATGTTTTTCCCGTTCCCGGAGGCCCTGTCAGCAGGACTCCTTTCAACGGGCGGATGCCGTACTGCTCGATTTTTTCCTTGTAGACGAGAAAATCAAGCGCTTCCTTCAATTCTTTTTTGGCCCTCTCCTGTCCGCCGATGTCGGCAAACTGGATGTTTGACCTGGGAATCACATGCTTTTGCTGCTTGGATCTGCCAAGTGCGATGTTGCCCCCCGTTCCTCCCGCCTGCTGTCGCATCAGCATGAAGAAGATAATCCCGATGACGACCGCTACGAGCAAGAACGGCGTGACGTTAATCCCCAGAAACACAAGAAAGAGAATCAGGCCCACTGCCGAGCCAATCCAAATCTCTTTATGCATTCGCGTTCACCTCGTTTTCCATCGAGCGAGATACAATGGTGTAAAAATCTTCTGTTCCTTTTTTCATATAGACGTAAATATGGGTCTCATCCATGAGCGCGAACGCCTCATCGAGACCGTTGCTTGCCTTCCATTCCTCCATAAGCTCAGGAATTCGGCTGTACTGGTGCAGGTCGATCGCTTCCGTGAAGACGAACTGCCCTTGATGCCATATGGAGCGAATCTCCTCCGACGAATTGGCGACAGTAATTACAACTTTTTTGTCACCGGCCAGCTTTGTCGTTTTTTCCAGCAGCTGCTTGTACTCATTCGGAAATTTTTCCGGGTTGGTCACCGTGAGATCTATGTGAATATTCTCTGATTCCATTTTCAAACCATTCAAGGTAGCGGATTCAAGCTGTCCGATTTGCGCACGAATCGGCTCCTCGATTTGAATTTTTTGGTACAAAAACCATCCTCCAAACAGGAGTGCAAGCGTTGCCAGCAAAGAAAACACGACATTGATCTTTTTAAGTTGCACTGCTTCTCCCCCCTGCTATGTCCCAATCCTTCTCTCGTTTTTGCATCGAAACCAGTATATCACATGAGTATATACTAATTTGCATGCAGATGTTGGGTAGCATGGCAAAGAGGCCTTTTCTGCGCGAGAAAAGACCTCCGTGGAACACGTTCACATTGTATGAGATCAGGTGGACGAAAGCACGTACGAGGTGAGCAATTCGCCCGTAAACAAGTCGTAGTGCAAGTAATGGAAGCGTCCATCCTTGTCCTGCACGGTCACTTCCCAGAATCGCTTGTCGCCATCCAGTCCCGGAACCATACGGACCATGCCCGCATCCGGATAGTTTTGGGCAATGGCTGCTTCTACATTTTCCCGTGGGACAGCGAGATCCATCCGGTCGAATGCGACCTCATCCTCGGTCAGCCAGGCTACGACCGATGTTCCCACCTTGTTCTTGCCGATGACCACAGCGTAGTGCTGCTTGCCACGGTATTCGTCAATGGACTCGATTTCCGCAATCGTCGTCCGCTCTCGTACCCATTGTTCCACCTGCTGCTCAAAGTCCTGCTTCTTCGATACGACTGCAGAGGTGAGATGATACCCAAAGCCTCCCGCCACAAGAAGTAGTATGACCAAAATTCCTGCTATGATTCGGACAGCCACAACCGACGAACTCCTTTTCTCTATACGTACCAGTTACAGGCGAAAGCGCAGTATATCGTGCTTCTCTCCGGCGGAGGTGGCCATTCTCAGCTCCACATCCAGCTCACGAACCTGTTCTGATACCCCATCATACCAGAGCGTGTACTGGACGGCAATTTGTTTGGCGATTTCCGGATGCATTTCCTTTACGGGAAACGATGGACCGAGCCACATGTCAAGCAACAGTGTCACTTCATGCGCAGGCACAGACAGACGATACCCGCGCAAGCTGTGATCGTCAGCACTTTGCACAGGTGTTGCCTGCAAACTGTTCAGGACGCCTTTGAGCAGTTGTGCGTGCTCATGCGGGGTATACAGGGCATAAGGAAGCGCCGTGTGGTCCTGAAGCTCTCCATCGATCAGAACCGTCACCTGCTTTTGGTCATCACGCTTCATCTCCAACTGGTGGCCGCCAATTTCGCCGGACAGGTGGAAGCGCTCCTGTTCGTAGGTACCTTCCAGCGTGTAGTCTTTCATGCTGACGAGAAATGACCGCTCTTTCTCGTTCGTAAGCTGATCGAGCAAATACACAAGCCGCAGCTCTTCTGCCTCCTGCTGACCGTCCGCCTGTACCGTGTTCACCGCTTCCGGTTCGCCTCGGTTTCCCATCAGCCCCAGGCTGACTCCCAACAGAAACAACAACAGAAAGGCGGGAATACCCCACCACAACAGTTTGGGCCGGATATACATCTTCCTTCCCCCTGTCCCATTTTGTGTATGTCTATGTGAAATGGGAAGGTTTTAGAACAGGACGGAAAAGTTGCTACTCATAGCCCCATGGTGAGCGGTCATACTACTTGTACACCCGAAGGAGGTGAGCGCGTGAACAGGACGCTACGAACCACATCTCCTGATGTAGTGGGGTTTCTGTTGCAGGAATACCGCGTTTCCTGGGCAGCGTTGTCATCACCGCTGCGCACATCGTCTCACGCACCTGAATTTTGTTTTCGCCATCACAATCTGTCTGAGCTGTGGCGAAAATGAGTACGGCCTTGATGTGATTTCCAAATTCCCCTACCTACACCTACAGCTTTTCTCCTGTCGCACCCGGCAGGAGCCTTTTATCGTTGCAATTGCTGGAATACGCGGTTTGCTTCAAAAATCGCTTTTTCCTCGTCGATCGTGAGCAGCTCGCGGTCGCGCATCAGGAAGCGTCCGGCGACGATCGTATCCTTCACGTCGCGTCCGTTGGCAGCGTAAACCACATGGCCGACCGGGTTATTCGCCGGTTGGAAATGGGCTTGATAGCTGTCCAGGACGATCATGTCCGCCTGTTTGCCTACCTCCAGCGATCCGAGCGTATCTGCCTGGAACACACCGTCTGCACCGTAGCGCGTCGCCATGCGCAGTGCCTCATCGGCAGAAATGGCGATCGGATCGTAGTTGACCCCTTTGTGCAAAATCGCTGCCAGCTTCAGTTCCTCGAACAGGTTCAGATTGTTGTTGCTCGCGGAGCTGTCGGTACCCAACGAGACGGAGATGCCTTTGGCGAGCATCTTCGGTACAGGCGCGACACCGCTGGCCAGCTTCAGGTTGCTGACTACATTATGTGAAACCTTTACCTTGTATTTTGCCAAAACGTCGATTTCCTCATCCGTCAGGTGCACCGCGTGCGCCAACAGCGTCGGACGCTCAAACATGCCGAGTTTTTCCAGGTGGGCGACCGGGCGCAGACCGTAGTCCTGTACATTTTGCTCGACTTCAAAGCGGGTTTCGGACATGTGAATATGCAGCGGCAAGGAAAGCTCGTCTGCAATTTCGATAATTTGCGTAATGAAATCAGGTGTGCACGTGTACGGAGCGTGCGGCGCCATCATTACCGTGATGCGTCCGTCCGCCTGGTTGTGCCAATCCTTGGCAAACTGCGTGGCATCCTGCAGCTTTGCCTTGCGCTCTTCTTCGGAGCAAAGCCCGATCATTCCGCGGCACAGACGCGCCCGCATCCCGCTTTCCTGTACCGCTTTGGCGACCTCGTCCATATGGTCGTACATATCGACAAATGTAGTCGTACCGGTGCGGATCATCTCGATCAGCGACAAGTGCGTGCCCCATTTTACGTGCTCGCCTGTGAACTGGCCCTCCATCGGCCACATCTTGTCTTGAAGCCATTGCTGCAGCGGCAGGTCGTCGGCGTAGCTGCGCAAGAGGGACATGCCAGCGTGGCCGTGTGTATTGATCAGTCCGGGAAGTACATAGTTGCCTTTCTGGTCGATGACTTCATCGTAGCCGGAGAGATCGGCAGGCGTCGGTCCTACATACGTAATCTTTCCATCTGCGAATGCCACTGCTCCATCGTAGATGACTTCGTTTTGTTCGTTTACCGTGATGACGGTAGCATGAGTCAAAATCGTCTTTTTCATCAGGACAACTCCGTTCTTCTATGTAAGGTAAAAGGCCAAGCTTTGCAAATTGGAGGTCACATCCGCGTAGTGAATACGCACATGTTTGGGGGCGCGGATCGTCGTTGGTGCAAAATTCAAAATCCCCTTGATGCCGGCTTCCACCAGCAGATCGCATACCGACTGCGCGGCGGCTGCCGGAACCGTCATAATCGCCAGCCTGATGTTCTTCGCCTTGATTGTCTGTTCCAGTTCCTCCAGCGGCTGAATCAGGATTCCCGCGATTTTCGTCCCCAGTTTGCCTGGATCATTGTCAAAAATGGCAGCAATGCGCATGTTGTCGTTCATGTACACATTGTAATTGCTGATGGCGTGGCCCAAATGTCCCGCTCCGACCAGCGCCACCCGGATTTCGCTGTTCAGTTTGAGGATTTGGCGGATGTTTTCCACCAGATAGTCGACATCGTAGCCGATGCCTTTCCTGCCGAAATCGCCAAACGCAGCCAAATCTTTGCGGATCTGGGCCGGATTCACATCGAGATGCTTGCCCATTTGCTGGGAAGAGACAGTGCTTACCTCCACTTGCTGCAAATAGGTCAAGTAGCGAAGGTAGATCGGCAAGCGGCGAACGACCGCCTCGGAAATTTTTCTCTCTTTGCTCACTCGCGGTCACTCCCCCTTACTGCTTTTCTTTCAGTACCCGGTAATCCTTCCCGTTTGACAAAATCGTGATCGTCCCATCCTGGCTGGTGATGTAGGTTTCCGCCCATGATTCGCCCAGCCGCTCCAGCACTTCCTGGCTCTCTTTCAAACTGTCCAGCTTTTTGCCGGTCGAGATGATCGCGATCTGCGGGTCTACTTTGCTCAAAAACGGCTGGGAAGAGCCTTGATTGCTCCCCTGGTCGCCCACTTTCAATACCTCGGCCTTCACCTGTTCGGGATCGCGCTCCAGCAGCCGTTCTTCGGCTTTTTCATTGATGCCGCTGGTAAACAAAAAGCGCAGCTTGCCATGCTCAAGGCGAAACACAAGCGAGTTGTTTTGCGGCGAGAGAAACAGCGGCTCGTTGGGCAGCAATACGCGCAGAAATACGTCTTCATCCAGCTTGAGCAGGTCATTTTCCACGAGGGCAAGCTGCTTGTCGGCTGACGGCACCGGAACACCCTTGCGAATGACCGTCTCTGTCAGCTTCGGCATGACGACCGTGTCGATCTCCAGCTTCTCCCGAAGAGATGGATACCCTCCGGCATACTCCGGCTGATCGTTCGTTATGACCACGTAGTCCAACCGGGTTACTTTGCGATCCAATAACTGCTTGTGCAGCACCGGCCAGTCACTGGCGCTGCCTGTATCGATCAGCAGCTTTTTGCCGCCCGGGAGACGAACGAGCGTGCTTTCTCCTTCAGGCAAAGCAAAATACGTAAGTACCAATCCGATAAATTCGTCCTCGTGTTTTGCGGCGAGCGGATCTTCGACCTTGATTGCCGGGATCGCTGCCGCATGGCTGACGACGGAGCAGCCGCACAGCAACGCCGTACAAAGCACAAGCCGCAGCCAGACCCATCTGCTATTCCCTACCATCGTATTTTATCACCTAAATCCCTGCTAGACTATTGCTTCATTATTATGAATCCAACAGAGGCGGACTACTCAGGAATAGCTTGATTTGTTCACGAATTTCCGGCCAACTCCCGCCCTCCATCCGGTATGGCGGCAGCGATTGCAGGAAGGTTTTGCCGTAGCGGGCTTCGACGATTCGCGAATCGAGGACGACTACGACCCCGCGGTCCAAATGGTGGCGAATCAGTCTGCCGACTCCTTGCTTGAACAAAATGACCGCCTGCGGCAGCGCCATCGACATGAAGGCGTTTTTGCCCTGCTCCTTGATCTGTTCGGCGCGCCCCTGGTAGACGGGATGATTCGGCGGAGTAAACGGCAGGCGCACGATCACCAGGCAGCTCAGCGCTTCTCCCGGGATGTCCACACCCTCCCAAAAGCTGCTCGTCCCCAGCAGCACGCTTTGTTCCAG
Source organism: Brevibacillus sp. TJ4 (assembly GCF_044627595.2). NCBI lineage: Bacteria > Bacillati > Bacillota > Bacilli > Caryophanales > Paenibacillaceae > Brevibacillus > Brevibacillus sp. TJ4. Next base: position 2,427,924 of record NZ_CP185865.1, read on the forward strand.
GTTTTGGAACAGGCTGACGAGCTTGCTGCGGTTGTTGCTGTCGATTCCGTGTCCGAGAAGCGTATACGGAAGCTCGCTTTCTGCCAGACGCTCCTTCATGCCCTGGTAGACGAGACGCAGCATGGCATGCGAGGTAAACAGGATCATCGTTCTGCCTTTGGCCGCCAGCACAACGTCGACGCACCCCTGGACAACCGCATCGATATACGCCTGATCCCCTTCCTTGCCTGGTGCCGGAAAATCGGAAGGAATGAGCAGCAATCCCTGGTTGGGGTAGTCAAAGGGGGACGGAATCTCCAGCGTTCGCACGCGCCCTTCCGGCAATTGTTCCAGTCCAAGCCGGCTTCTCACATAGGAAAAGCTGTTTTTGACCGTCAGTGTAGCCGAAGTCAGCACCAGGCTGCGTTTTTGTTCAAACAGCGGCTGGACCAATGCTTCCGAAATCTCCAGCAGTGCTGCATGGACGTGAACCTGCTTGCGGGCAGCTCGCGAATCGACCTCCATCCAATGCACGTACCGGGCGTCGTGATCCAGGAAGAAAAAGTGCAACAGCTCCATCGCGGCTTGCCAGTCGTGCACAAGCCCCGAGAGGTCCGTCTTTACGCTCCTGAGGGAAAACGTCGGCTTTTCTTCGGATTCAGTCTGAAACAGCCGTTCCAGCGCGGCAGCGACGCCCGCCATGGAGTCGACGATTTTCTTTGCCTCTCTGCTGATGCGCTCGCCTTTTCCGACGAACTGCGAATGTTTGTAGCGTACGGCTTCCCGTCCCGATTCAGCCGTCTCCTCCGCACGCTTTGCGGCCCATTGGTAGAGCGTCGTCGTCCACGTTTGCGCCTTTTCCCGCAGCGGCTGGGTCAATTGCTCCAGCTCGGCAGCCAGTTCGTTTCGTTCGCTGGCTGATTCCGGCGCGAGAGCGTTCCACTCTTCTACGTAGCGCTGCAACAAGCTGCCTTTTTCCCAGGCGAGCCGATCCAGCAAAAAGAGCAGTTGCGATGTGGAAAACTGCTTGCCGAGATGCTGCGTGGCCGCCCCTTCCAGTTGATGTGCCTCGTCGATCACCGCTGTCTCGAAGCTGGGCAAAATGCGGTTGTCTGCCTGCAGATCGCTCAACAGCAAGGCGTGGTTGACGATCAGCACGTCTGCCTCGCGGGCGCGCTCCTTGGCCTGGAAGTAATAGCAGCGGCTAAACCACGGGCAGGCGCGGTTGAGGCAGGAGCGGGTATCGCTTTTCACCTGCTGCCAAAAAAGCTGCCCCGAGGCTGGCAGGCTGATTTCTTCCACATCGCCCGTCTCTGTCTGGGTCAACCAGACCAGCATCTGCCCTTTGACCAGGCGTATTTCCTGACTGCTGCCCTCTACCCGTTCTTCCAACGCCTGTTCGAATTTTCGCAGGCAGAGGTAATTTCCTCTCCCCTTCAAGGTCGAAGCGGTAAACGAAAACGGCAGGGACTGCTGCAGAACGGCGATCTCCTTCTGGAAAAGCTGCTCCTGCAACTGGATCGTATTCGTGCTGACGACGAGCGGCTGGCCGTTTTGCTTCGCCCAGATGATGCCCGGCAGCAGGTAGCCGAGCGATTTTCCTGTCCCCGTCCCGGCTTCGACGAGCAAGTGGGTCCCGTCCTGCATCGCGGAAAATACGGCGTGCATCATCGCTTCCTGTGCGTCCCGCCGCTGATAGCCTGGAACGTGCTCGGTCATGCTGCCCTGCTCGCCGATGACGTGCTCCAGCGTGTCCGCAAAGCTGCGATCGTCGGCACGACCTCCCTGTGCCCGCTGAAAGGACGCGGTCAGCTTGTCTTTGCGTTTGCGCAGCGCCAACTGGCGATAGACGTCCCACATGCCGGAGTCGTCTTTGATCGAAGATTCCTCCCACTCTGGCAGCTCTGCGAGTTTTTCCATTTCCACATGCCGCAGCAGCGTGCCCAGATCACTGCGAAACGACGATACGAGCATTTGCAGGCGCTGAATCGTCATCATCGGAAGGTTGCGCAAAATGTCGTACAGATGCAAAAACAGCTTCGCCGTCGCCAAAGCGTCACTGTCTGCCTGGTGTGGACGGTCATGGCTGATCTCCAGGTCGGAGGCCAGCTCTTGCAGGCGGTAGCTGTTTTGCATCGGCATCAACAGGCGGGACAGCTCTACGGTATCCAGCACGTACCCGTCAAACGTATAATAGCCCTGGCTCAGCAGGGCTTCTTGTAAGAACTGAAGATCAAAACCGGCGTTGTGGGCGACGAATGTCCGCCCTTCCAGCATCGGCAAAAAACGGGGCAGCACTTCCTCCAGGCTCGGTGCATCCGCCAGCATATCATCTGTGATCCCTGTCAACTGGGTGATGAATGGCGGCAGTGCATACCCCGGATTGACCAGGGTGGAAAAGCTGTCGACGATCTGGCCGTCGTCCACCGTGACAGCGCCAATCTGGATGATATGATCTCCCTGACGCGGATGGCTCCCCGTCGTTTCAAAGTCTACAACTACAAATCGATTCAAAGCGTTTGTCACCTCATAACTCGGCCAAAAGACAAATCGGGCCACTACTCACCACTTCGGCAAAAGCGGCCGTTTTTCCTGCTGGACACCGCGCTACGACTGCAACAGCTCGCTCGTCTGCGGCTGTTTTCCCTGCTTGCTCGCACACAGATGCAAATAGAGCGGAATTTCCCGGATCTGGTCGTCGATCGAAGCAGAGCGTTGGAAATACTGTTCCGCCATCCGCCAGTTCCCTTCTGCGATGCTCAAGCGTCCCATGTGAAACAGTCCGAGCGCACGCACATACGGTTTTTCGTCCTGCAAAAATGTTTTGGCCAGATGCTTCGCTGCCTGAATATCCCCCTGTTTTTCATACGCGGAAATCATCCCCGATTGGGCCAGACGATGATCCCGTTCTTTTTCCAGCATCGTGCGAAACGCAGCCATCGCCTCCTCGATCCGCCCGTCAAACAGCATCATCCAGCCGTAGCTGAAGACGAAGTCGAGGTTATCCGGCGAAAGAGAAATCGCTTTTTTCAACAGCGTCAGAGCGCGACGGGTACCGGCGACGAGCCATGTGTTCCAGGCCAGTCCGTGCCACGTCCAGCCTTCTTTCGGCAGCTTCTCGGCGAGAAAGTGATAGCAGATTTGCGCGCGATGGTAATTGCCGACGGATTCGTACAAAAAGGCCATTTCCTGCAAAGTGTCGGTTTTCATCTCGCGAACGGGAAACTTGAGCGAGGCCGGGGGTGCAAGCTCCTGGGTCATATCCATCTCTTTGAGCATTTGCGCAGCCCGCAGCCACAGCATTTGCGCCTCCCAGTCATGCGGATGCGACTCCAGGTAGGCGTCGATCTCATCCAGCGCTTCCTGGGCATCTCCGTCCAGCAAGTAGCACAAGGCGAGATTGTACTGGGCAACTTTTTTCTCCCGCTTTGCTTCCAGCGCTGCCTTGAACGCCTGCGCCGCCTCCAGCCACTGTCCTTCTTCTGCCAGCATGCAGCCGAGTGCGTTGTAGCTGATCGCGGTCACATTGGGAGAACTGGCTGACTTGCCCAACAGGCGGAACTCGCGCATTGCCAACTCGCGCTCCTCGCAAAACAACAGACTGTGGGCGTAGTAGAGCCTGCCGATTTCCCAATCCGGCGACACTTCGATCAATTCGGCAAAACACGCTTTCGCATCCGGGTACATGCGCAGGTGGTAAAACCCTTCACCCCGCCGAAACAGCGGCTCGTACTCGCGCAAAAACGGACCGTCCGGTTTCGGTGTATGTGCTGTATATGCAGGTGACGCATCTTGCGCTTGCTTGTGCAAAATTTCCTTGTCAGCCTCCGGTTCGTACTCCTGTTCATCCGTCTCCGGCGGGAGCTGTCCTTCCAGTTGTTTCACGTAGCGAATCGTGTGCGAAAGCCGCTCTTCAAACTGAATCCACAAGTCGACGACGCGATCGCTTACCTGGCGCAGATAAAAAAGCTGGTCAGCCATCTTCATCCGCTCCTGTTCGCTCGCTTGTGGCCATTTTTCCTGGATTGTCTTCGCCTCGCTGGAAAGTCCCGAGAACCAGTCTTCGATTTTCACGAAAAAACCCACCTCCTGTGATAGGCGTAGTAGTTTCATTGTCTCACAAGGGGGTGGGCTCTATTCAGGACCTGGCGCCACGCTTTAGAGGATGGTGGCGTGAACCTCTTCTGCGATCAATTGCTTGATCTTGTTGTTTTCGTCCATGATCGCCACTCGCGGCGTGTACGTCCGTGCTTCTTCGTCGGTCATCCAGGCGTAGGCGATAATAATGACGATGTCGCCTTCCTGGACGAGTCGTGCCGCCGCCCCGTTCAGGCAGATTACGCCGCTGCCCGGCTCACCGGCAATCACGTATGTTTCCAGTCGCGCCCCGTTGTTGTTGTTGACGATCTGCACCTTTTCATTGGGCAAAATATCGAGTGCGTCCAGCAAATCTTTGTCAATCGTAATGCTGCCCACGTAGTTCAGATTGGCTTCTGTTACGGTGGCGCGGTGAATTTTGGCTTTCATCATGTTGCGCAGCATGATTGGTGTCCTCCCCTACGTTCTGCTATCCGTTCTGTCGTTTGCTATACGGTAACTATCACATTGTCGATCAGGCGTGTATGTCCAAAGCGAACTGCCAGTGCGACGATGACCGTCTGTCCGCTCTCCAGCTCATCCACGGGCGTCAGTTGCGGGTAGTGGAGAATCTCGACATAGTCGATGGACGCCAGTGGCATTTCGCTGATCATCGCGATCACTCCGTCGCGAATTCGTGCTGGCAACGCTTTTTCCCGAATCCAGGTCTGCGCCTGCTGCAAGCTGCGCGACAAGACAAGGGCCTGCTCCCGTTCTTCCGCACTGAGGTAGACGTTGCGCGAGCTCATCGCAAGTCCGTCGGCTTCCCGGACAATCGGACACGGGATGATTTCTACCGGTACAGACAAGTCCTGCACCATCTGCGTGACGACAGCAACCTGCTGCGCGTCTTTTTGCCCGAAATAAGCAAAGTCCGGCTGGACAATTTGCAACAGTTTCATCACCACTGTCGACACACCGTCGAAGTGACCGGGGCGGGATTTTCCGCACAGCGGGGCACTCACATTGGCAACGGAAACGGTAGTCATAATCGGCTGCGGGTACATTTCGCTCACGCTCGGCGTAAACAGGACATCGACGCCGCCCTCCTGCGCCAGTTGCCGGTCGCGTTCCAGATCGCGCGGATAGCGCTCAAAGTCCTCGTTTGGCCCGAACTGCAGCGGGTTGACGAAAATGCTCATCACGACCAGGTCGCATGTTTTTTTGGCTTCGGCCACCAGACTGAGATGCCCCTGGTGCAAGTAGCCCATCGTCGGCACGATCCCGACCTTTTTGCCTTGCCGCTTTGCTTCCGCGACGATGGCGCGCATCTCCGCAATCGTCGAGACTTGCTGCAACGTCTGTATCATTGTTCCCCCGCTCCTTCTTTATACAAATGCTTGATCGTTTCCTCCGAGGCGTGAAAGACATGCTCCGCTCCCGGAAACGCCCTCGCCTCCACTTCGCGGATATAGGCGGCGACGGCTTCACGGATCGTCGTCCCTACGTTCGCATACTGCTTGACAAAGGAAGGCGTAATCTGCGACGCATAGCCGAGAACGTCGTGGAACACGAGTACCTGGCCATCGCATGCCGCTCCTGCGCCAATGCCGATCACCGGAATTTCCAGCGCTTTCGCAATTTGGCGGGCGACTTCTTCGGGGACACATTCCAGCACCAGGGCAAACGCTCCCGCTTCCTGCAGCGCGATCGCGTCGGAGAGCAGCTTTTTCGCTTGCGCCAGGTCGCGTCCCTGAATCTTGTAGCCGCCTAGCTGATGGACGGCCTGGGGCGTCAGTCCGATGTGTCCGACCACGGGTATTCCCGCCAGCACACACCGCTTTACGATCGGGGCAAGCTCGCTGCCCCCTTCCATTTTGACCGCCTTCGCCAGACCTTCCTGCATCAATCTCCCCGCGTTGCCGACAGCTTCCTCCTCTGATTTGTGGTAGCTTAAAAACGGCAGGTCTGCGACGACAAAGCTGCGCTTCGCAGCACGGGTGACCGCTTTCGTATGGTGGAGCATCTCTTCCATGGTCACGGGTATCGTCGAGTCATAACCCAGTACAGCCATCCCCAGCGAGTCCCCCACCAGTATCATGTCCACCCCCGCTTCCTCTACCAGCTTGGCGGAAGGGTAGTCGTATGCGGTGATCATCGTGATCGGTTGCCCCAGCTCTTTTTTCTTGCGGATCGAAGTTGTCGTCATCTTTTTTTCAGTAGCCATCCTTTTCACCTCTGGCATGCTTGGGCCGAAAGGATTGGCTGAACAAAAAAACCTCCTCGCCGAATACGGGAGAAGGTTGTCCATGCCAAAGAGACATTTTCGCGTCGAAAACGGATTCCTTCTGTCTCGGTCCTTACAGGCTCTGAGCAGATTTTTGTCCAAAATCGTAGTGTAACCGTGCAGCAATCAAAAAACTCGAAAGGATCATACCAGGAGTGCTGTTCACCGGGTGATACAGCCTCTTCGTAAGGAGTATAACAGAAGATTTACGGATTTGCACGATAATTGACGTCAGCAGAATACACTTTATGCCGCAGTCCCGCTTCGTCCTCGACGAGAAGCACGCCTTCGTCATCCAGTCCGATCGCGCGCCCCTCCAGCTTTTGCGAGACCGTCTCCACTTTGACCCAGCGGCCGATCGTGTACGAGAGCGCTTCCCACTCTTCCCTGATCGGCTGAAACCCGTGCGCGAGATACTCATCGTAGGTCTGTTCAAAATTGCGGCAAAAACGCTGGAGCAGTTGCAACCGATTGACCTTGCCGCCCGATTCGATGCGCAAGGAGGTGGCGATCCCTGCCAGCTCCGGCGGAAAGTCGCTTTCTTCGCTGTTTACATTGATGCCGATCCCGATGACCAGGTAGTGCACGCGGTCTGCTTCGGCGTTCAATTCGGTCAAAATGCCGCACACCTTTTTATCGCCGACGAACAAGTCGTTGGGCCATTTGATCTTGACAGGCAGTCCCGTCTCTTCGCGAATCGATCTGGCCATGCAGACGGCGGTCAAAAGCGTCATTTGTGGCGTCTTCGGCAGAGGGATGACGGGACGAATGATCAGGCTCATCCAAATCCCCGAATGTTTGGGCGAATGCCACTGGCGCCCGAGTCTTCCCTTGCCCCCCGTCTGCTGCTCGGCCAAAACGATCGTCCCTTCCGGCGCGCCTTTGGCTGCCGCTTCATGGGCGATCGGCTGGGTCGATATGACTTCATCGTAATCGTAGACGAGCTGGCCGATCCGCTCGGTGCCAAGCCCGGCCATGACCTCGGCGGCGGAAAGCCGGTCGGGGGCGACGATCAGCCGGTAGCCGGACTTGCGCACCGCTTCGATCTCGTACCCGTCGCTGCGCAGCTCCTCGATATGCTTCCATACCGCTGTCCGCGAGCAGCCGCAAATCCGGCTCAGCTCTTCTCCCGATACGAAGTCGCCTGCGCGGTCGCGAAATGCCTGCAAGACCACTTGTTTAATATTCATTGCGAATGACCTCCTTCCTCGCCGCTTCGATCAGTGCCTCCCGGGTGTTGGGCAAGCCGTGCAATGCCGTCTGCTCCAACAAATAGTGCAGGACGTGCGCGACCCATTCCCCGGCTTTTTTGCCGATCTCATCTTGCAGATCGCGTCCGTTGATCGCAAGTTCTTTTCCCGATTTGACGGGCAATGCCTCGTACGTCTGCATCAGTTCCTCGGACGGGCACTCACTGCGCCGCTGCCACCAGCAAGCCCGGAGCAGCTCGTGCAGTTGCTGACAGACCGGCAACCCGTGGCGCAGCAGCATGGTTCCCCAGGCGACGGGTGCAGGGCGATCCCACTGTGGCCCGATCTCCCGCAGCATCTGCACGTACAACGCCATATCCTCAGTCTCCCGCTTTGACATGCGCAAATAGAGACAGACCTGACGAGCTTGCTCGCATGTATACCCTGCCGCGTACAAGAGCAGCGCCCATTTTTGCGCGACTGAGCCGACATGCACCAGCCGCCACGCCTGCGGGCACGATACCGCAAAGAGTTGCTGCAATCCGGGCAATGCCAGCAGCAAGGACGTATCCTGTATAATCTGGCAGCCCCGCTCGGGCGTTGGACTGTTCAGCAGTTTGTTCAGCTCTTCGCGGACTCGCTCGACGGCGATGTGCGCCAAAAGCGGCGCAGTTGTCCGCATCGCATGCAGTGTCTGTTCCTCGATCGAAAAGCCAAGCTGCGCCGCAAAACGGGCAGCACGTAGCAGGCGCAGTGCGTCCTCGCGAAAGCGCTCGCCGGGCTCGCCCACGGCACGGATGAGCTGTTGCTGCGCATCCTGCTGCCCGCCGAACGGATCGTACAGCCGTCGGTCACGGTCCATCGCCATCGCATTGATCGTGAAATCGCGCCGCTCCAGGTCGAGCTTCAGATCGGAGACGAACTGCACATCGGCAGGCCTGCGGTAGTCCTCGTATTTCCCTTCTGTGCGAAAGGTGGTCACTTCAAACAAATAGCCGTCCATTTTTACCGATACTGTACCGTGCTTCAGCCCTGTGGGCACGTGGTCGGGAAACAAGGAGATGACGTCGCCAGGATGGGCATTCGTACATATATCTATATCGTGCACCGTTCGCCCGAGCAGCCAGTCGCGTACGCAGCCACCGACAAAGTACGCTTCGAATCCGTGCTCTTCGAGTTTTTCAATAATGCGAACAGCAGCTTGTTCATACCCCACTCACGTTCACTCCTGTTTTTCTTTGCATCCCCATCCCGAGGAAGGAGGCATCATCCATGAGAATGCTGTATGGGCTGTTTATCCTGATGGCCAAATTGCTTCAGTATGTAAAAGGTGCCGCGCAGCGCTCCTAGATGGACACGTTATTTTCACTGAGAAGCTGGCGATACAGGTCCTCATACTGCGTGGCGATCCTCTCGTGGCAAAACGTCGTGTTGGAGCGCTCAATGCTGTTCTGCGAAAACTGCTGATACATCGCCTCATCCTGTAACAGGCGGATCGTCGCCGCAGCCATGCCCTCTACATCGCCAATCGGCAAAAGGAAGCCGCAGACGCCGTCGGTCACTACTTCCGGCAAACCACCGGCTTCGGTCGCCACGACAGGCACGCCGCATCCCATCGCCTCAAGGGCGACCAGCCCGAAACTTTCCTTGGAGGACGGAAGCAGCATCAGATCGGCCATGGAGATGACTTCGGCGACGTCTTCCTGCTTCCCGAGAAAGCAGACGTCTTGGTCGAGGCTGCGCTCCTTGACCATGTTGCGCACCAGGCCCATCTCCGGCCCTTCCCCGATCAACAACAGCTTCGCCGGCATTTCGGCCCGCACCCGGTCGAATACCTCGATTACGTCTGGCACCCGCTTGACCGGACGGAAATTGGAGATGTGCATGATAATTTTTTCACCGTTGGGCGCAAAACCTTTTTTGAGATGACCCACTTCTTTTGGATAATAGCGCCGCTTGTCGACAAAGTTGTACACCGGCACGATCTCCTTGTCCACGTGCAAGAGCTCTTTCGTCTGCCGGATCAGATCGTTGGAAACAGCCGTCACCAGATCGCTTTGCTCGATGCCGAAGCGGATCATATCGCTCAAGTTGGAATCGTAACCGAGTACGGTGATGTCAGTCCCGTGCAAGGTCGTCACAATTTTCAACTGCTCCCCGACCATCTGTTTGGCGAGATAGGCGCACAAGGCATGCGGCACAGCGTAGTGCACATGCAGCAAGTCGAGCTTTTCGTTTTTCGCCACCTGCGCCATCCGGTTCGCCAGGCTCAAGTCATAGGGCGGATACTTAAACACATCGTAATGGTTGACTTCCACTTCATGGAAAAAAATGTTCGGATAGTACGAACCGAGGCGAAAGGGAATACCCGAGGTAATAAAGTGAACCTGGTGCCCACGCTCCGCCAGCAGCTTGCCCAGTTCCGTCGCCACCACTCCTGATCCGCCAAGTGACGGATAACAGGTGATTCCAATATTCATTTCTGGATGACACTCCTTCTCACAAGCTGGTGAGTACATAAGGCGCCGCACTGACAAAGCCCTCTGCGTATGGAACGCCTGCCTGCTGCCCAAACAGCCGCTCCCGGTATTCCACCGATTCCAGATAGCCGTTGGTCAACGGCGTCGCCACGCTTCCTTCTTCCAGCTCAAATTGGCTTCGGTAACAGCGAAGCACTTCCATTTTCTCTGGATATACCGATGTTATATCTACGACGACCTGCGGGGTCACCGTAGAATTGATAAAGTAGTACAGCAGTTGCTCCGGGCGGTAGGCTGGTGTCGCCTCGTTCGGCTGGTATTTGCGTATGCCCGCCGAAAATACTGCCTCGCGAACGATTCTGCTGACGCTTTCGTGATCGGGATGCCGGTCCTGAAAGTACGGGGCCAGCACGATACGTGGCCGCGTAGTGCGAATCAGCTCGACCACCTTGCTGATTGCGCTCTCCCGCACCGCTTCCAGTCCCCGGTCGGGAAAACCGAAATTGTATCGCGCGGCTACCCCCAACAGGCGATCGGCAGCTTCTGCTTCCTGTTGCCGCCGCTCTACATTGCCGTTGGATGACAGCTCCGCATACGTCAGGTCAAGAATACCGGTGCGCTGCCCTTTTTTCGCCGCCAATAGCAAACTTCCGGCAGCCCCGATTTCCACATCGTCGGGGTGCGCCCCGATTGCCAATATATCCAGTCTGTCCATTTTTCATCGCTCCCCGCGCACGATATTGCGCCACTCCAGCTCCCCGTGTTCCAGAGAGCGGAGCAAAATTTCCGCCGTTCCCAAATTGGTCGCAAAGGGGATCTTGTGGACGTCGCACAGTCGCACGAGCGCCTGAATATCAGGTTCATGCGGCTGCGAGGTGAGCGGGTCGCGCAAAAAGATAATCATGTCCATTTCATTGCGGGCGACCATCGCACCGATTTGCTGATCTCCCCCCAGCGGACCGGAGAGAAACCGGGTAATCGGCAAAGAGGTAGCCTCGATAATCCGCTGTCCTGTCGTTCCGGTAGCAAACAGCTCATGCTCTGCCAAGATTGGCTTGTAAGCCACGGCAAGCTGGACGATTTCTTCTTTCATCCGGTCGTGAGCGATCAATGCAATTTTCACGGAAATTCCCTCCCCTTCTATCCCAGTGACTCTCTATTAAACAACTGTTTAATCAATCAAATGCTCCAGCCCGTACACTAAGCCGCTCATGTTCATCACCGCTTTGATCGCCATATTCACTCCAGGCATGAACGACTCCCGGTTGATCGAGTCGTGACGGATGGACAAGGTTTGACCTGTCGCACCGAACAATACCTCCTGATGGGCGACCATTCCCGGCAGACGGACGCTGTGAATACGGAATCCGTCATAGTCTGCTCCACGCGCTCCAGGGATTGTCTCCTTCTCTTCAGGATGTCCCTGTTTTTGTTCCTGGCGTACTGCCGCAATCATTTCTGCTGTCTTCAAAGCCGTACCGCTTGGAGCATCCAGCTTTTTGTCGTGATGCAGCTCAATGATTTCCACATGCGGCATGTACTTCGCAGCCATTGCGGCAAACTTCATGCACAGAATCGCGCCGATCGCAAAGTTCGGGGCGATAATACAGCCGAGCTGGCTCTCCGAATAACGTCTGTCCATCTCCTGGATCTGTTCCGGGCTCAAACCGGTCGTGCCGACCACAGGCCGTACGCCGTGCTCCAGACACAGCTCCAGGTTGCGATAGATGCTATGCGGCGTGGTGAAATCGACCAATACGTCGGGCTTCATCTCTTCCAGACGGGCTTTGACTGCGGACTCATCTTCCCGCGTGTCCAGTTCTCCGACATAGGCAAGCCGGTCGTCCTGTCCCAGCATTTTCACGACTTCCTGTCCCATCCGTCCTTTTGCTCCTGCTACTGCTACTCGTATGTGTTGTCCCATTATTCCGTCTCCTCGATTCTCGTCCAGCGATCTTTATCTCTCGTGTTGAATTTGTGCATAATACGATCAAATGCTTCCTGCAGGTCAATGCCCAGGGAGTTGGCAAAGCAGAGGACAATAAAAAAGACGTCGCCAAGCTCCTCTTCTACTGTCTTCTCGCCTTCGTCCGACTTCTTCGGCTTTTCGCCATAATGATGATTGATCTCCCGGGCAAGCTCGCCTACTTCCTCTGTCATCCGCGCCATCATTGCGAGCGGCGAAAAGTATCCTTCTTTGAACTGCGATATGTATTGGTCTACTTCTTTTTGGATTTCTTGTATGGTCTTCTGCTGTTCCATCTGGACACTCCTTTTTTCCAAACTTGCCTTATTCAATTATCGTAACCGAAAAGGCTGTGTTTGCCAAATCTGAAAGCGTCGCTTCCAACATATGGACAAGCGAAGAACACTTCCGCTATAATGGCATACGGTAAACCATGAAGCTGACTGTGGTGAAGATGCGGGCCAGCTTTGATGCAAACAGGAGGGTACGATGAAAATTCGCCTAGACAGCATAATCGCCATTATTATCGGCTCGGCAATCATGGGATTCGGAATCAACTCGTTCAACATTCCCAACCATCTGGCAGAAGGTGGCGTGACCGGGATCAGCATCCTGATCAAACTGCTTGTTCCCAGCGTGGATCAAGGGATCGTCTACCTCGCTTTGAATATCCCGCTGTTTATTTTGGGATGGAAAATACTCGGTCGGACTTCCTTTTTCTATACCATTTTAGGGACGCTTTCGCTGTCCTTGTTTCTCTCGATTTTTGACAACGTCCTCCCCTTGCCGATGAACGACCGGCTGCTCGCTTCGCTGTACGCCGGGGTAGCGATTGGCGTAGGGCTGGGACTGATCTTCCGCTACGGCGGTACGACCGGAGGCGTCGACATCATCGCCCGCCTCCTGCAAAAATATTACGGCGTCAGCATGGGCCGCACGCTGTTTCTCGGCGACATACTGGTCATCGGTGCCTCACTCATCTACTTGAACCTGGAAAGTGCGATGTATACACTGGTCGTCGTCTTTATCGCTGCTCGCGTCATCGATTTCCTGCAAGAAGGCGCGTACGCTGCCAAAGCGCTCACCATCGTCTCTGATCGTGCCACAGAAATCGCCCAGGAAGTGCTCAACCTCGGGCGCGGTGTGACCTTGCTCTCTGGAAAAGGGGCATTTTCCGGTGCAGAGAAGCAGGTCATCTACGTGGTCGTCAGCCGCAACGAAGTCATGCGGTTTAAGGCGATCATCCAGAACCTCGACCCTTCTGCTTTCGTCATCGTCAATGACGTCCACGAGGTATTGGGGGAAGGGTTTACACTCGACGAAAACAAAAAGCCGCTGCAGGACTAGCCCGTTCAGAACAGATCCAAACCAAAAACCTTGCCGATCAAAGGCAAGGTTTTTTCTTTTGCTCACGTCGTATGAAATTCAGCCTGGTACTTGCGGTACGCCACATAAGCCAAAGACAGCAGCAATGCGGTGATGATGCTGCTCATAATCAAAATGGGCGAGTCAGGCCGCATCATCAGTCGACTGAAAGCGCTCGTATCTTCCCCGACAAACGCCGTTTCGATCAGCCCGTGCAAATCCCGAAGCGCCTCGCGAATCAACAGCCAATCCCGGTCATTCTTGTGCATCTCTTTGACGATTCGCTCGTAGGCTGCCGAGATCGACGCCATTTTTGCTTCCGATACGTGAATGCTCATCGCCGGCTTGAGCGCCAGGTAGAGCCGGGTATGTTCCTCGAACTGCTCGTGAAACGTCTCGATGTCGCGTTCCACGGCGGATTTCTGCAGACTTTGCACTTGCGTCAAAAACGGCGTGTAGTAGCTTTTCCACATCGGCTGGTGCTGATGGGTCAGCGCGTCAATCGCCACACGGACGCGAGTGGCATGCCATAACAAGTCCTCTTCACTTTCACTTGGGGATTGGATGCTTTGCTTGGCTGCGAGAATCGATTGCGTGACTGCATTGAGTGCCTCGATCCGAATCGGAAGCGGCAGCGATTGGCTGGGAAAGCGCAGGCTCAACTGCTGAATGCTTTCCTGCGCGCCTGTCAGCTCGCCTTTTTTCACATACTCAAGCAGATCGCCAGCGACCCGATCCAGTTCGCGAAGCTGTTTTTCTTCTTCCGGGCGCTCCAGCTTCGTATACAAGGTGTGTATGGGCCAAGACAAGAGCAATCCGATACTCAAAAAGAACAAAAGATAGCGGATGTTTTTCTTCACAGCAAAAAACCTCCTTTCCCTTGTACAGCGTATGGAAAGGAGGACAAGATTAGACCTTGTTTCTGGCAAACATTTGGTTGGTAAACCAGATCACTGAAATCGAAAGCAAGCTGAGCAAAACGGTAAACAGACCTACAATTCCGTCATAAGGATCCAGCACAGCAGGCAGCCATGGATGGATATTCATGACGTAATCGAGGAAGTCATTGTTCAATGTCCATAGGGCGGCAATTCCGACCGACGTAATACTCAGTTTGAAAAATCGCGCGTACAAGACTGACTCGATTGCCATTCCGGCATGCGAAATAATGAGCATCACGTCTGTCCAGCGCACCTCATTGCCCATGATCCAGCCAATGACGATAATGCAAACTGCCCAGACTCCATACTTGAAATTCGTAATCCCTGCCAATGCTTCCAGAACAGGAATGTTGCGCCCTAGCAAATACGTCAGCAGGACAAGTGTAAACAATCCGCTTCCAGTCGGGCTATCAGGCACAAACGGACGTAAATACACCGGTGTTTCTGCGAGCTGACTGCCGTACCAGATAAATCCGTATATCGTCCCCAGCAAGTTGATGACAAACAGCGTCCACAAAAACCAGCGTTTATCCAATGATTGCCGAAACCACTCCCATATCCAGATCATGCTCATCGTCTCCCGCTGTATAGCCGCTAAAGAAAAAGCTGACCGCAATGTCAGCCAGCTTTTCTCTATACGCTTATTTCAGGCTTGCCAAGTATTCTGCAAGCTCCTGGATTTGCGCCTCATCTTTCATCATGCCACCCGGCATTGCACCTTTACCGTTTTTGATGATGTCCGCGATTTGGGTAGCGTCCAATTGGCTGCCGATTGTCTGCAGGTTTGGACCCATACCGCCTTCCATGTTATTGCCGTGGCAGCCCATGCAGCTTGCTTGGGCTTTCCAGACGGCATCTGCGGTAAAGCTGTTGTCGGTATCTGCTGCAGGCGGTGCTTCCGCCGCCGGCGGCGCTCCGTGGTCTCCACCAGCAGATTCTCCGCCATGCTTCAGGTGCTTCGCCTCTTCGTTGGCAGCCCAGGTCAGGTAGAAGATCCCTACCAGTGCTGTCAGCATCAAGCCGGTAGCAACCGGGCGTTTGGACGGGCGGCGTTCGCTTCCCGTATCCAGCCAAGGAGCGAGCAACAGCGCACCGAATGCGATACCAGGGATACCGAGAATACCGATGACGACCCAATCCCCGGAAGCCCATGGGTACTTCAGCAACTGGTACAGGAACAAGAAGTACCAGTCAGGCAGAGGCAGGAACGACGTGTCGTTCGGGTTTGCCTTGTCGGTCAACGGAGACGGATGGGAAACCGTCAAAATCAGAAACGCAACCAGGCAAACTGCTGCAACCATCCACTCTTTCAGCAGGAAGTTGGGCCAGAATGGCTCCGTTTTTCCCGGAAAGTCCGAGTAAGATGGAGAAATGTTAGGGATACGCTTCGCCGATACCCGGGAGTCTCCGACGAAGGTAGCATCTTTATCGTGTTTAGCCATGCTATTTCCTCCTTATGATCGAAGACGAATTAAAGTGGTCCGGAGATACCTTGCGAACGAATCATAACAAAGTGAGCTGCCAGAAGACCAAACAATGCTGCCGGCAGGAAGAACACGTGAATCGCGAAGAAGCGAGTCAATGTTTGCGCACCGACGATCTCGCCACCGGTGAGCAGCGTTTTTGCGTACGGACCGATAAACGGTACGGAGTCCGCGATCTGCAGACCTACCTTGGTCGCGAAGTACGCAGTGTTGTCCCATGGGAGCAGGTAACCGGTGAAACCGAGGCCGAGCATCACGAAGAAAATCAATACCCCAACGACCCAGTTCAATTCACGCGGTTTTTTGTACGCCCCGGTAAAGAATACGCGCAAGGTGTGCAGGAACATCATCACGATGACCAAGCTGGCACCCCAGTGGTGCATCGCACGGACGATGGAACCGAATGCCACTTCGTTTTGCAGGTATTTTACCGACTCGTAGGCATTGATGATGTCAGGAACGTAATACATCGTCAAAAACATTCCGGACAAGATTTGGATGACCGTAATAAAGAACGTAAGACCGCCAAAACAGTAGACAAATGCGGAAAAGTGATGTGCCGGGTTAACGTGCTCAGGCACTTCATGGTCGGCCAAGTCACGCCACATCGGAGTGATGTTCAGGCGCTCATCGACCCAGTCATACATTTTTTGCAACATCTTACCCACTCACCCCCGGACGAGGATTTGCTTTCAGGGCGCCCAAGTAGAGCTTCCCGTCTCGAATTTCTGTCTCGTACTCATCAAGAGAGGCCGTCGGTGGCGAACCCAGGATGTACTCGCCGTTAATCGTGTAGCGGCCCAAGTGGCAAGGACAGAAATACTCGTTTGGATGATCAGGGCTGGTGTTCCAGTCTACCGTACACCCTAAATGCTTACAGATAGGGGACAGAGCCAGAATCTCTCCGTTCTCGTTTTTGGTTATCCATGCAGACAGTGTGGTTTCTGATTCATACCAACCGTCCTTGGTATGTACCTTAAATTCAACACGCTTCGGCTCAGGACCAAAATCATCAGGACTCCCTACTGCCACAGTGCCCGAATCTGAATGTCCCTGCAGCAATGGGTCGACTGCAAAGCGGATCATTGGTGTGATCATCCCTGCAGCGAGAAACCCGCCCGTTCCCATCAGTGCGTAGTTTAGAAACGTACGTCTGGAAATTTCACGTTTGTCGCCCATCTCTTTTCCCTCCTTATCCTCAAAAATCGCGCTAAAATAGCGTTTTCACACACATACACTAGGTCAATCCCAATCATAGCTAACGCCTTTTCAGATGTCAAGATTGTCCAGTGGACATGGCAAAGGTCATTTCCGCTTCGCATCAATATTGTTGCCAATTTGTCATAATTGGCCGTTTGTCCCTCTCGTTTTTTCAGTATTTCCTAAAAACAACTTCCCTATTGACCCTGTTTTCGCTGCCAATGACGAATCACTTCCTTGTACAGGACGTCGACTGTCACCTCGAAACGCAGGGCGGATTCCAAGTCTTCGTCTCCTACCGCCAGCACGAGAGCGTTTTTGTCTTCCTCTGTCAGCTGGGCTTTGTCCCTGTCAAAGCAAAGGAGTACATGGTGGGCAAAATCAGCCGTGATGTGCGCACTCTTCCACTGGTCTCCGAACTCGTAGGCCAACGGAAAAAGCAGCACCCTTCCCTTCAGACGCTGTTCGATCCCGGCAGCGACATTGAGCAGGTAATTCATGCGCAATACATGATGGGAAAGCTCGCTGTCAGGACGAAACAAATAAAGTGGGAGCAGCGCGGTGTCAACAAAAGGCCGCAGCTCCTCCCACTGTTCAAATTCTCTCGTATTCCATTGCATAAGCATGCCCCTCTTCCCGTAGATTTGGCACCTCTAGGGTACCACGAATCCGCCAGGACAGGCAATCTCGTTGCGACTCGTCCTACCCTACGCCTTCTCGTACTCCATGATCGCCTTCAATTCGCTCGTGAGCCGCATAAACGCTTCCCTGTTTTTCGTCGCCAGCGCTTCGTCAATTTCCTTGTACAGCTCGCGTTTTCGATAGAGTCGCATCTGCTCGTCAATCACCATTTCAGACAGCAAGCCGGACACCATTTGGTTGTTTGTCCCGTATGTATTGGAATAGAAATTGAGCCACTCCATACCCATCCCTCACTTCAATGAAATTGTCGACTCCGTAAAGCCGTTGTATTTACGTAGCCATGTCTGGCTTGCATAGGTTGCCTGGTACAGCCAGTTGCCCTGCTCGTCCTGGCCGACGCGCAACAGCCCCAGGTGGACCATCATTTTGCAGACGCGATTGCTTAAAATCTGCTCCGGTTCGTCGTAGTAAAACTTGCGTATCCACGCAAGCAGCGTCTCGGCGAGCGCCTGGTGACTGATCCAGCAGCCGCTGGCAAGCATCGGGATCAACTGCACGAGCATCGGCAGATTGGGGATCGCCCGACTGTACAAGCGCATCCAGAAGCGGATCAGGTCGTGGTACAGCGAATCCTCGTACATCGTCTCTAGCCGTTCCCGCCCCGCCTCGGTCAGTGCCACCCGTCCATCCAGCTCCTCCACCCATCGGTTGTAGTAGCAAAAGTCGTACAACAGGGAAAAGCGATCGGGGTACAGGTCAAAGTGAAGCCCGTAGCCAAAGCGCCATTTTTGCGGTGCCAACGGCTCCTCCTTCACGCTCAGAAACTGGAACAACTGCTGCTGATGTCGCTTGTACATTCCTCCCTCAGCCGTGAGCGGCACTGGCTGTCGCTGCAGGAATTGTAAAAATTGCATGATATCGTCGCAAAGAGCCGTACCCTCATCGCGATACGCCTCGAGGTCGAAATCAGCCCCTTGCGCGTACCGCTGCCGCCACCGCTCCAGCCACGCCTGCAAATACGGCTCGCGAATATCTTGCGGGATCTGATACTGTCCGACTGTTTTGTTTTTCACCGGGTACACCCATCCCCGCTTCATCGCGTCAGCCAGATACCGCCGTCCTTCTTCCTGCTTCTGTTCCTTGAGCGACTCCAGCGCGATTCCCGCCTTGGCCAGCAAATCCTCCAAGGACATCACAGTGCGCCGGTCGAGGAAAAGCAGCAGAAAAAAGTGCAGTTCCTCCGAAGAAAGCTGTTCCACCTCCTGGGCGATGGTCTTCCGATGGCGCAAGCTCGACAGCAGAGAGGTAATCAATTCGTTTTTGGAATGAGGGTTGCATTCGCATCCGTAGTGGTTGGCAATCTGATGGAGCTGCCGGATATCGGTGTAGACCAAAATCTCAGCTAAATTCATCTGTGCATCCCTTCTTTAAAGCGACGTCTTCCTTAACCCCCATTCTTGCCAATATGCGGAAAAATAAACAGGAGGCCGCAGATGCGATCCTCCTGTTTCCCGTGTCGTATTTTACTCTTCACTTGAACTGTCGTTCCATTGATCGTACAGATGCTGGTATTCCTTTGCTTCGTCGTACCTGCCAGCCTGTGTCAACAGTGCGATCAGCCGCTTGATCTGATCGAGGTCAAAGCCGGACAAATCCACGTACGTCTTCAGTGCCTGGATCGCCTTATCCGTCTTTCCGAGAGAGAGGTAGATATCTGCTGACAACGGATAGGAAGCGACATACTCCTCATCCATGATCTGCAGTTGGGTCACCAATTCCTGTGCCTCTTCCAGACGTCCCAAATGGAAAGCCATCATGCTGCAGGCAAACAGCACTTCCGTAGACTGGTCCAGTACGAGCGCCTGACGGAATACTTGGTAGGCTTGTTCAAAATCACCGTTTTGCGCCAGTGAACGCCCTTTAGCCATCAGCAGGTCGAGGCTGACCTCTCCGGCCATCTCCAGATAGCGAAGCGCCTCCTGGTCGTTGCCGATGCGGAAATACAAGTTGCCCAGAGCCGCGAGAATTTCCTTGTTCTCCGGTTCCTTATGACGGGCCTGTTCCAGATACTTGACCGCGACTTCGTCCAAATCCTGCAGCGAATACAAATCGGCGAGCAGCAAGTCCAGACGGATATTTTCCACGCCGGATTCCTTGCATTCGTACAGCAAATGCTGCGCCGTCTCGAAATCGCCGGTATCCAGCGCAATCTCCGCCAAAAGCATCTGGCATTCCCGCCTCATCGCCGGGTCCAGATCGGTGTGCTGCTGCAAAATATCCGCCAAAAGCTGCGAAGCGTCGTCCAGATGGCCCAACTGGTACCACACCTCTGCCAGGTACATCATCACATCCGGCAAGTCGCGTCCGTGCTCCTGTACCTTCTGCAGCGCTGTCAGCCCCAGCTCCACTTCATCGTTTTCGATCCGTTTGATCGCTTCGTCTATTACATACAACCATTGATTTGCCATCTGCTTCACCTCATCGCTTTCTACAAGCCATCCTTGACCTATGTAGGTATAACCCCTGATACAGTCTGAAAAGACCGTCCTGGGACGGTCTTTTTGTAATCATCCTATCCGAATTATACACGAGTCAACCAGCTCATGGTAATCACCGTCACGAGAATCCCGAACACACTGAGCACGATGCTTAAGTTCGGCTTGGACGGCTCGCTGCTGCTTGCCCCGCCATCCAACGGAATGATGGAAGCCGTGGCATGCTCCAATTGTTCCTGCTTGCCATAATGCGGCCCCACCTCTACGACGTATGTACCGTCATCCGACTGGATGGAAGAGGAGATCACCTGTGTTTTGCCTTTGCCTACCGCCATCAGCTCTCCATCGATCAGCAGCGCATTCTCAGGCTCGACCGAGCTGGAACTGAGGTAGAGCGTAAATGTAAACAGCATCAGCAAAATGGCCGCCGCACTGGCGCCAATACGCCGCATTCTCGCTGTTACAGTAAAGATTTTTCTGCCGATCGGAATCGCCCATTGTTCCTCCGAGAGGATCCGCGCCATGACAGCGTCCACGATCGAGCGCGTCGGTGTCACGGAAAGGTATTCATCCCGATCCGCATCTATCCAATCGCCGCAGTCTGTCCACAATTCATAATCCGCACGACAGGCACTGCACGTAGCCAAATGATTGTCTACACGGCGCTGTGATACCTCGTTTAACAGATTTTCGGCGTAGTCAGGCAGAATTTCCTGAACTTCTTCACATCTCATCATCGATTCATCCCTTCAGCTTCATCCAAATGAGGGTCCATGATGTAGGTTTCCAACTGGCCTTTTATGCTCTGCCTCGCACGAAACAGGAGGGATTTCACGGAGCTGACAGTCAAGTTGAGAATCACAGCGATTTCGTTGTAATCCAATTGCTCATACTCACGCAGGATAAGCGCCGAACGCTGCTTTTCCGGCAAGCTGTTGATCGCCTGTCTGACCATGCGCTCCCGTTCGTTTCGCAACAGCACTGCTTCCGGCAAGCTCTTCACAGAAGCCATCGGCATCTGCTGTGCGTCCTCCAGATAGACATCGGAGTTGCGGCTTTTGCGAAGTTCGCTCAGCACCGTATTGCGGGCAATGGTGTACAGCCATGTGGAAAACGTCGCTTCTACATCCCGGAAAGAATGTATGCTTTTATACGCCTTGTAAAACGTCTCTTGACAAATATCCTCTGCGACGTGCTGCAAATTGGACTGACGCAATAAGTGAGTGACAAAGGAGAGGATCTTTCTTTCATATCGACGAATCAGCTCAGCATAACATTCCACATTACCTTCTTTTATCTCGCGGATGAGCTGGGAATCGGTCATGTTCAGGATTACCTCCTTGCGATTCCGATCCCCAGCGACCTTGTTGTTACATTAGACCGCTGGGGAGCTAAAAAGTTGCGCTGTTGCTAACCATACATTTTCGGTGTGGTACTGCAGAATCCTTTATGAAAATATCCCCGCTGCTGGGGCTATATGACAAAGGAATACGGCTTGGTATCACGCAAACAGCGGCCCATGCCAATCGTGGGTGTAAAGCGCAAATCTCGATAAATCCATTTTCCATTCGACATAACAGAAGTTGGAAGAAGCAAGTCACTAAAATTGAGAATAGTGGAAAGATCAATCTTTGTCAACCAATTTTCCTTTTTCAGGAATACGATATCAGCGTCAGATCCAGGCGCCAAGGCTCCCTTTTGCGGATATAATCCGACAGTTTTCGCGGCGTTTTTGGCAGCCAGGCGCACCAACAGGCATAGCAGCTCTTCTTCCGTACACCATTTGCGACGGTAGTCTACACGTACATCCTGGATGCGGGCGGCGATCGGGCAGAGGTCGTACCAGCGGCTGTGCAAGAGCCGCAGTCCTATGTCCGTCTGTCCCTCCCCCAGCCAGAACAGATGGAAAAACGGGTCTCCTTCTCTGTCGTCCACACTCGGAACGAGTCCGGGAAGCACGGTCCGCACTCGCCAATGTCTGGTTGCGTCCAACCAGCGAAGCCGGATCTCTTCGCGCTCAGTCTTGTCAAGCCTGGCGTAATCAGGTAGATGAAGTACCAGATTCGCATTATATGACGTCAAAAGGTTCGCGATTGTTTCCCAATTGACAGTGGAAATTTCATCCTTATGGCAAACCGAGATGTGCAGCGCGCGATAGCCCTGCCTGCACCAAAGATGGACTTCCCTTGGCGTAAAGCGGCTGCACTCCAGACGAATATGCCAGAGATAATCGATCAGGCTGTTATAATGAACCGTCTGTTGGTACAAAAGCTGGGACTTGTCCATCCAGCGCTCCGGGAAGATGACGTCGACGAGAGTCGTGCAGCCGGCGCGGACGAGATCGCGCATCTGCCGTAGGTAGTCTCGCCTGTTTTGCCCCGAATAAAAGCTGGTCCATGACGTGGTGACAAAGCCTGGCAGCACGTACATGCCCCGCGCATCGATTTCCTGCACAGCGCGTGGACCTTCCCGTTTTTCCAGATTGTCCTGGGAGATGCGGCGAATTTTGCCGCCTTCAATCCAAATGTCCGCCTCTTCTGTTCCATGTGAGAAGACAAGCGTTCCTCCGCGAATCACGGTTTTTTCGTACTTCACGTACCCTTCCCTCCCCTTGAATCGAGCCAACTTGTTGTACAAGCATATGGAAGGAAGAGGGAAAAAAGTACAAAAAAAGACCGCCGTTGAAAGCGCATTCAAACGGCGGCAGCACAACCGGTGCTGAACAATATTGGATAGGAGTGGAGAGAAACCATACTGTAGTTTTATAATAAACGGAATGTAAGCGCTTGTCAAATCATTTTTGCTAAAAAAAGGAGAAAAAAAGAGAATTTTTTGATGGAATCCCCACCAAAAAATTCTCTTGGTATGCCCTAGTGGCTGATCTGCTCCAGCAAGGAAGCAAAACCCGGGAAGGAAACGGCAATTGCCTCGTCGTTTTCGATCACAGTCTCACCGCTTGCAGCCAACCCGGCGATTGCCATCGCCATTCCGATCCGGTGGTCGCCCATGCTGTCGATCGTCGCACCGGACAGCGCCGTCTTGCCTTCGATGATCATGCCGTCTTCGGTCGGCGTCACCGTTGCGCCAAACTTGCGCAATTGACCGACGACAGTGGCGATTCGGTCTGTCTCCTTCACCTTCAGCTCCTCGGCATCGCGTATGACCGTACGTCCCGATGCCTGCGTCGCCATGACGGCGATGACCGGAATCTCGTCGATCAGGCGCGGAATCAGATCACCGGCGATTTCGATTCCTTTTAGTTCGGAGTGGGTAACGAGCAGATCGGCTACCGGCTCCTCGTTTACGACCCGCTCGTTCAGCAGCTCCAGCTTTCCGCCCATCTGCTGCACCACATCAATAATCCCTGTCCGCGTCGGGTTGATGCCGACATTCTCGATCAACAGGGAACTGCCCGGTACGACCATTACGGCTGCGATCAGGAATGCCGCAGAGGAAATGTCTCCTGGAACCTGGATAGACCGAGCCTGCAGCTCCTGTCCGCCTTGTACCTTGACCGTGCACCCGTCGCGCTCCACGCGTACGCCGAATGCCTGCAGCATTCGCTCCGTATGGTCGCGGGAAAGATGCGGTTCGGTTACAGTCGTCTCTCCCTTGGCTTGCAGCCCGGCCAACAGGATCGCTGACTTTACCTGTGCGCTGGCGACAGGCGATGTGTAGGCGATCCCTTGCAGTTCGCCGCCGCGAATCGATAGCGGCGTGAACTCCCCTTCTCGGCGCCCGTCAATTTTTGCCCCCATTTGGCGCAACGGAGCGACGACGCGGCGCATCGGACGTTTGGCGATCGACTCGTCTCCTTCCATCACCGCATGGAACGGCTGGGTAGCGAGTATTCCCGACATCAGCCGAATCGTCGTCCCCGAGTTGCCTACATCGAGACGGGAGACAGGCTCCTGCAAGCCGTACCAGCCTTTGCCGCGGACGGTCACGCGATCTTCCTGCTGCTCGATCTCGATTCCCATGCTGCGGAAGCAAGCGATCGTGCTCAAGCAATCAGCGCCGGGAAGAAATCCTTCGATCTCGGTAGTGCCATTGGCCAGGGCGCCAAACATGACCGCCCGATGCGAGATCGATTTGTCGCCCGGTACGCGAACGGTTCCTTCAAATTTATTTGTCTGTTTTACACGAAGCACACGTACACTCCCTTTCTTTTTCACAAACAGTCATGCTGTGAAGCGTCTTCGTTGTAAAGTCCGGTTGCACAATAAGTTAAGTTCAGGCACGCTTGTATACATTGTAGTCGAAATAGCGGAGCAGTTCCTCCCCTTTTTCCATTTCGAACTGGGACTGGAACGTAATCCGCAGCACGCCGTAAATGTCTTCGCGCGTCTCCCTGATCTGCAAGTTGGTAATGTTGATCTGCTTGGCCCCGAGCAATGTCGTAATCCGGCCGATTTCCCCCGGATGGTCCGGGATGTCGATGTACAGGTCGTACAGTGGCGGCAAAGCGCCTGTCTTGCGCTCCGGCAATCCATCGCGAAAATCGCGCGCGGACTTGAAAAACTGTTCGATGCCCTCTGCATCTGCATGCTCCACGAGCGCCATCACGTCCTGCATCGCTGCCGTCCAATCCTTGCCGATTTTCAGCAGGTGTTCGCGATTGTTCAGCAAAATGTCACGCCACATCCGCGGGTTGCTGGAAGCGATTCGGGTGATGTCGCGAAATCCTCCGGCCGCAAGCCGGGCATGCCAGGCGTTTTCGTCGTCGTAACCTGCGACCAGATTGACCAGCGCCGAAGCGAGAATATGCGGAAAATGGCTGACCGCCCCCACGACCTGGTCGTGTGTGTCGGCGTCCATGCGGATCACTTTTGCCCGCGTGTACTGCAACAGCTCGGTCAGTTTTTCTACTTTTTCCTCCGGTGTTCCGGGAGCTGGCGTGAGGACGTAGTACGCATTCTCAAACAAGCGCTCGGAGGCGGCTTCCACTCCGGACTTATGGGAGCCTGCCATCGGATGTCCGCCGATAAAAGTGACGTTGTCCGGTATGACCTGTACGGCGTGCTTGACGATCGCCGATTTTGTGCTGCCTGCATCGGTGACGATCACCTCCGGCCGCAGATCGAAGCTGTGCAGCGAGCCGAGAATTTCGTAAATTTGTTCCACCGGGGCAGCGAGGAAAATCACGTCTGCCTCCCGGACTGCCGTCTGCAAGTCTGTCGTGCCTGCGTGAATCACTCCCAGATTCAGCGCCTTGTCGAGCGATTCCTGCCGCACATCGAAGCCGACAACGCGGATGTTTGGGTCTCTGCGCATCGACAATGCGATCGAACCGCCAATCAATCCGACACCGACGACAGCTATGGTAGTCGTTTTCATCTCCTGTTTCGTTCCTTCCGTCATCTTGTTCTAGCTTGTGTGCAAAAAATGCCGGGAGGTCCCGGCATCTTCATTCACTGTCAGAGCCACGTTAGTTGTACGTGCAACTTCGCTCCTCTACTTCCCGGCAGACGCCAGGATTTCTTCCAGCGCCTGGAGGATGACCTCATTTTGCTCCCTGGTGCCGATCGTGATCCGTTGGAAGCCTGGATGACCAAGCGCATTTCCAGAACGGACGATGATCCCCTTGCTCAGCAGCTTGGTGAACACCTCGTCGGAGTCGAGCTTGAGGTCCACGAGGATAAAGTTCGTCTGGGACGGATAGTAGTGCAGGCCCCACTGGTCGAAGCGGTCGGTAAACTGCTTCATCCCTTCGCGGTTGCGCTCGCGGCAGTAGGTGACGAATTCCTGGTCTTGCAGTGCAACACGAGCTGCAATTTGTCCCAGCGTACCTGTATTGAACGGTTCACGTACATGCTCCAGCTTGGCGATCAGTTCTTCCGAAGCGATCCCATAGCCTACGCGCAGAGCTGCCAGACCGTAAATTTTGGAAAATGTGCGCAAAATGATCAGGTTCGGATACTTTGCCAGCATCGGTACCGTTTGCGGATAGTCCGCATCGACAACGTATTCGTAGTAGGCTTCGTCCATGACCACCAACACCTGCTGCGGAACTTTCTCCAGAAACGCTTCCAGTTGCGCTGCAGTCACGATCGTTCCCGACGGGTTGTTCGGGTTGCACACCCACACCACGCGGGTCTTGTCGTCAATCGCGGCGGCCATCGCATCAAGGTCATGCACGCCGTCCTTCAGCGGTACCTCGATCAGTTCGGCACCTTCAATGATCGCGTTGCTGCGATATTGGGAGAAGGTTGGCTGGGCCATGACGGTGTTCGTCCCCTCTTCCAAAAAGGCGCGGGAAATCATCAACAGGTTCTCGTCGGAACCGTTGCCGAAAATCAACTGTCCGGGCTTCACGCCGAGAAAATCAGCCAGTTCCCAGCGCAATTGCTGGCTCGCCCCGTCAGGATAGAGGGAGAGATTTTGCAATTGGGCAGTAATGGCTTCCTGTACTTTTGGCGAACTGCCGTACGGGTTTTCGTTGGAAGCCAGTTTGATGACATCGGTCAGGCCGTATTCGCGCTTGACATCATCGATTGGCTTTCCTGGCTTGTATACGGGGGCGTTTAAAATACGTTGCTTCGGTTGTGGTTGCATCCACTCTCACTCCTGATCACTTTTACACTTTATTGTAGCGCATTCGTCAATTCTTGTACAAAGGTTTTTATTTTTTCGACAGCCTCTCGGGCCTGGGCAGGATCTCTCAATTGTGCTTCGTAGCGCTCGATTTCGCGTACAATGGCGCTGCCGACGATGACAGCGTCCGTGTGAGGGGCAAGCGTTCGCACCTGCTCCGGCGTCGAAATGCCAAATCCGACAGCAGTCGGAGCGGTCGTACTCTGTCTGACGCGTTGCAGAAAATCGGTCAAATCATCCCGCAGCTCGCTGCGCGCTCCGGTGACGCCAAGCGACGAGACACAGTAGAGAAAGCCGGTCGCCTGCTCCCCGATCATTTTGATCCGCGCCTCTGAGGTAGGAGCGACGAGTGAAATCACATGGACGCCATGCTTGTGCGCCGCTTCAACAGCAGGACCGCTCTCCTCCACTGGCAGGTCCGGAATTACCGCTCCGTCCGCACCGGCTGCCGCCAGATCGGCAAAAAAGTGCTCGAACCCGTATTGCAGCACCGGATTAACGTACGTAAACAGCACAAGCGAGGCTTCCATCCCGGACTCGCGCAATCGGCGAACCAATTGCAGTGTGTCGGCAATCGTGACGTTGCTTTGCAACGCTCTGAGCGAGGCGCGTTGAATCGTCGGGCCATCTGCCAGCGGGTCGGAGTACGGGATCCCCAGCTCCAGCACGTCCGCACCCGCCTCGACCAGCGCGTGTGCGATCTGATACGTGGCTTCGATCGTAGGATCGCCCACAGTGATAAAAGGGATAAACCGTTTTTTGCTGCGATCCGCAAACAAGCGGTCAATTCTGTTTTCCTGGACCGTTTTCATGCCTCTTCCGCTCCTTTCGTCTCGCCAGCCAGCGCTTCCTGAATCGTCATAACGTCCTTGTCCCCGCGTCCGGACAGGCAGATGACGAGCACCTCGTCTGGTGACATCTGCGGCGCCCGCTTCATCGCTTCTGCCACCGCATGAGCGCTCTCCAGTGCCGGAATGATCCCTTCCGTCTTGCACAGAAGCTGCACAGCCTCCAGCGCTTCGGCATCGGTGATGGCAGCATAGGTGACCCGACCGGTGTCTTTCAAGTACGAATGTTCCGGTCCAATCCCCGGATAATCGAGCCCTGCCGAGATCGAGTGTGCTTCCTGTACCTGTCCGTTCTCATCCTGCAACAGATACGTGAGCGAGCCGTGAATGACCCCCGGGCGCCCCATCGTCAACGTCGCTGCGTGCTTGTCAGTGTCGATCCCGCGACCGGCTGCTTCCACGCCGCGCAGCGCGACTGACTCGTCCTGCAAAAACGGGTAAAACATGCCGATCGCATTGCTTCCGCCGCCGACACAGGCGATCACTTCATCCGGCAGCTTGCCCAGCATCGCGAGAATCTGGGCGCGCGTCTCTTCCCCGATGATTTTCTGGAATTCGCGAACCATATACGGGTACGGATGCGGTCCGACGACCGAACCGATTACGTAAAAGGTGTCCTCCACATGGGAAACCCAGTAGCGGATCGCTTCATTGGTCGCATCTTTCAACGTGCGCGAACCGGATACGGCAGGGATCACCTCTGCCCCCAGCAGATTCATCCGAAACACATTAAGCGCTTGGCGGCGAATGTCTTCCTCGCCCATGAACACCTGGCAGGACAAGCCGAGTTTGGCTGCGACCGTCGCGCTCGCCACGCCGTGCTGCCCGGCTCCGGTCTCGGCGATGATCGATTTTTTGCCCATGCGCTTGGCCAACAGACCTTGTCCGAGGGCGTTGTTCAGCTTGTGCGCCCCTGTGTGGTTCAAGTCTTCCCGCTTCAGGTAGATTTGTGCGCCTCCCAGCGCTTCTGTCAATCGTCCGGCATACGTAAGCGGCGTCGGACGTCCTGCGTACTCCTCGAGCAAATGGGTCAGCTCCTGGCGAAAGGCCGGGTCCTGCCGTGCCTCCTCAAACGCCTGCTCCAGCTCGGTCAACGCAGACATCAACGTCTCCGGTACAAATTTCCCTCCAAAATCACCAAAGCGCCCTTTCTCATCTGGTACGACGCGCTGTTGTGTCCCTGTGTTAGCCATGCGCTCTCACCCTCCCGATAAAACGTCTGATTTTCTCCGCATCTTTTATTCCGTCCGTCTCTACCCCGCTGGATACATCGATCACAGCCGGCGTATAACGCGAAATCAACTCATCGACATTGCCGGCGTTGATCCCTCCGGCGATGATAGCCGTCACCTCTTGGCAGGCAGCCTGCAACTGCGGAATCTGCTCCCAGGAAAAACGCTTGCCCGTCCCTCCTGCCTGTGCCGGATCGTGTGTGTCGAACAGGAAGGCTTCAACCGTATCGGCGTACACTCGAATCTGGTCAGTCGGATCGGCTTCCTCCCCGACGGCCAGCGCTTTCCAGACCGGCCGGGCAAAACGCTCACGCACCGTCCGGCAAAACGCAGGGCCCTCCTGTCCGTGGAGCTGGATTACAGACAGTGGCACCTGCGCCAGCACTTCCTCCAGCTCTTCGATCGTCGGATTGACGAACACGCCGACCGCCGGCGGATGACCCGCGACAGATCGCAGCAGTTCGTGCGCCGTCTTTGCATCGACTCTGCGTTTGCTTGGGGCAAAGATGAGCCCGACGTAATCGACCTCAAGACTGGTCAACAAGGCGAGCGTTTCACTGTCTTTGATTCCGCAAATCTTTACCCTGGTCACAAGCCCACCCCCGGCTTGCTCGCACTGGCATCTCCCACCAGCGCCAGAACGGCTTGGGTCACATCCTGCTGGCGCATGAAATGTTCGCCGACGAGTACAGCGCGCGCACCGGCCTGTCGTACCCGCTCGATGTCCGCAGGCGCCGATATGCCGCTTTCGCTGACAATCGTGACATCTTTGGGCAAATCGGCGATGACTTCGTGGGTGACCGCCAAATCGGTCTCAAACGTTCGCAGGTTGCGGTTGTTGATCCCGAGGAGCAACGGGTCGGTATGCCGGAACACCATCTCGCACTCCGCCCGGTTGTGGACCTCGATCAGCACATCCATGCCCAGTTCGCTCGCTGTCTGATGCAGATGGCGCAGTTGCTCGCCTTCGAGAATGGCGGCGATCAGCAAGACACAGTCCGCTCCTGCCGCCCGCGCCTCTACGATCTGGATATCCTCGATCAGAAAATCCTTGCGCAGCAGCGGACGGTCCACAGCGGCGTGAATGTGCCGCAGAAAGGCGAGGCTTCCCTGGAAAAAGGATTCATCGGTCAGCACCGACAGACACTCCGCCTGTGCCTGCTGATACGCGCGTGCGATCCCTACCGGATCAAAGTCGGGGCGAATCAAGCCCTTGGACGGCGAAGCCTTTTTCACCTCGGCGATCACGCTGACGGCGCGGCTGCTTTCTACCAGCGCACGGCGAAAGCCGCGTGGCGCCTCCACCGCTTCTGTCTCCTGCAAAAGCTGGGCGATGGTTCGTTCCTGTTTGAGCTGACGTACTTCTTCCTGTTTTTTTTGCACGATTCGATCAAGCATGTATTTTTCCTCCCGCAACCTGGCGAAGCTGCTCCAGTTTTCTCGTGACATACCCGTCGTCAATCAATTCCGCAGCGCGAATAACGCCTTGTTCCATCGAAACCGAACGCCCGGCCAGGTAGAGGATCGCACCTGCGTTGAGCAACACGATGTCGCGGGCTGCTCCGCGCTCTCCTGCAAAAATGCGTTCGATAATCGCGGCGTTTTCGGCTGCATCGCCGCCTTTGAGTTCCCTGCCATCGTAGCGGCGCAGACCGAATTGCTCGGGCTCTACCTGATACTCGCGGATCTTGCCGTCTCGCAGCTCGGCGATATAGCTGGTGCCAGTCACGGTCAGCTCATCCAGACCGTCCGAACCAGCCACTACCAGCGCCCGTTCTACCCCCAGCTCCTGCAAGACAGCCGCAACCACCGGCAAAAGCTGCGCGTCGTATACGCCCATGAGCTGGTGCGACGCCCCTGCCGGGTTGGTGAGCGGCCCGAGCAGGTTGAATACGGTGCGAATCCCCAGCTCTTTGCGAGGCCCGGCGGCATGCTTCATCGCCTGATGGTACAGCGGCGCGAACAGGAAGCAAAGGCTGGTCGCCCGCAGGCACTCTGCCGCTTCGTCGGGAGTCAGATTCACCGGAATATCCAGCGCCTCCAGTACATCCGCGCTGCCGCTCTTGCTGGATACGGCGCGGTTCCCATGCTTGGCGATCAGGACATTGTCACTTGCTGCGACAATCGCGCTCGCGGTCGAGATGTTAAACGTATGGCTGCCGTCTCCCCCTGTGCCGCAGGTATCGACCAAGCCTGGCAGGTTGAGCGGGAAACGGGTCGCGCGCTGGCGCATCGCCCGGGCGAATCCGATGATTTCCTCTACCTGCTCACCCTTTTGCCGCAGCAGGGCGAGAAAAGCGCCGATCTGTGCCGCTGTGGCTTTTCCGTCCATGATCTGTCCCATTGCTTCTTCCGCAGTATGGCGGTCCAGGTGATTTCCCAGCAACAGTTGCTCCAGCACCTTGCTTAGCATGTCGTCTCCTCCTTTTGCACAAAGAGTTGTTCTGCTTTCTCCAGCGCCGCAATCATCGCAGCCGATTTGTTCACCGTCTCCTGGTACTCACTGGCTGGCACCGAATCTGCTACGATACCCGCCCCTGCTTGGACATGGGCGTAGCCGTTCTGGAAGAACAAGGTACGGATCGTGATGCAGCTATCCAACGAACCGTCAAACGAAATGTAGCCGATCGCCCCGGCGTACAGATGGCGCGCATCCGGCTCCAGTTCGGCGATAATTTCCATCGCCCGCAGCTTGGGCGAGCCGGATACAGTACCCGCAGGGAATGCCGAGAGCAAGGCGTCGAACGGATGAAGATCATCACGCAGCTCGCCCGTGACATGGGAGACCATATGCATCACATGCGAGTAGTTTTCGATCACGAGCGCCTCTTCGACCTTGACGCTGCCGTAGCTGCTTACCCTGCCTACGTCGTTGCGTCCGAGGTCGAGCAGCATGTAATGCTCGGCACGTTCCTTTTCGTCGGCCAGCAGATCGGCAGCCAGTTCCTCGTCTTCCTGTGCGCTGGCGCCGCGTTTTCGCGTACCGGCGATCGGCCGCATCTCGACCTTTTTGTCTTCCACGCGCACCAACAGCTCCGGAGACGTCCCGACGATCGTCTCCCCTGCGTACTCCAGATAGTACATGTACGGAGACGGATTCAGCCTGCGCAGCACCCGATATACGGCAAATGGATCGACCTCGGTCTTGACGCTGAAGCGTTGCGAGAGGACGACCTGAAAAATGTCCCCGGCAGCGATGTATTCTTTGGCTTGCATTACCATCTGTTCGTACTGCTCACGGCTCATGTTGGCTTCTACAGCCAACGAGTAGGACGACTGCTTTTCTACCGGAATCAGACGGTCGAACTGGGCGGGTGCGGACACCTTGCCAGCCAACTGCTCCAGCCGCTCGCACACCTCGCTGTATTTGCGCTCGATGTCGGCGGGCGTGTCTCCCTCTTCAACGTGAAGATTGACAATTACCTGAATCTCCTGTTTTAAATGATCAAAGGCGATCATCTCGTCGACAAACAAAAAACGCAAATCCGGCAATTCCAGCGCCTCTTTTTTGTGCGGAGGCAATTCTTCAAAATAGTGCAACGTATTGTAGCCGAAAAATCCGACGGCACCTCCGCTCAAACGGGGAAAGCCGTTCAGTTTGGGGCTTTTGTAGCGATCAATTTCTTCCCGCAAAAAAGTGACGGGGTTGCCTTGCAGTTTTCGGCCTTCGCCATTGCGCCGCTTGACGGTAATCGCTTCACCTTTTGCCTCGACAGTCTGAAACGGGTTCATGCCGATAAAGGAAAAACGTGCCCATCTCGCGCCGCCTTCGACGCTCTCCAGCAAAAAGGAATCATGTGTCCGCATTTTTTGGTACAAGCGAATCGGGGTTTCCTGATCGGCCAGTACGCTCACTCGAACCGGAATAAAGGAATAGGACGCCGAAAGGGATTGTACCTCGGCAAGGGTGGGGGTATACATGGGCTCTCATCTCCTTGTTTGGACAGGAAAAAGGGTTCCTTTTTCTTGCCTGATTCCGAAGAGCGAGAGGTAGGGGGAGATAGATATAGATGGATAGAACAAAAAAATCCAGTCATCAGACCTGGATTGGGTATACGTCAATAAACCCAGCCTGGCTAATCTCTCCTCAACCTAACTCATCTCAACTCTGCTCTGCTCTCAACTACACTCGGCCGGTATGGTAGACAAACCGGTACTGCTCGCCCGTGACCTCAGTCACGGCCTGTTTTCCTCAAGCGACGGCGCTAATAAATTCGGCGCCCTCGTTTCCCTAATGGTAAAAGAGAGCGCCGGGAATGTCAACCTTGATTTGTCAGGTCGGGACGAAGCTTTACCGCATCGCGCAAGAACACATGCTGAATGTCTGACGCTGCCTTTTCCGTATTGACGTGCATCATCACACGGACACACATGGGCAACGCACCGGATACAGGGATCTCCCTGGCACACATCAGCGGGACGAACTCCCAGCCTTCTCCGTCCAGCATTCGTACAGCCTGCGCCGGGAAGACCGAACTGACATCTTCAGTCGTCGTGAAAATCATGCTGCCGATGTCTTCAGCCCGCAATTCATTGCGTGCAATGATCTCCTCCAGCATCAACTTGGTCGCTTCCAGCACTTCTTCCTTGGTGTCTTTCTCGACAGTAATCGCTCCCCTAACTCCACGTACAGCCATCTCTATGCCTCCACTTCTTCTCTCATCACAGTCAAGATCTGTTCTTCGTCGATGTATTTGACGACCTCCGCCTTGCCGATAGCGCGCGGCAGAACCAGGGCCAGCTTGCCGCCCACGGTCTTTTTGTCCCGCTTCATCGCTTCCAGCACCTCTTCAGGGGCCATACCCTCAGGCCAGGAGGTAGGCAGGTTGTACAAGCGCAAAATCTTCTTCGTCCTTTCATAGACTGGCTCCTCGGCAAAACCGATCCGCTCTGCCAGCTTCGCCGCCAGACACATGCCGATCGAGATCGCTTCGCCGTGGTTGAGCGAGGCGTAGGAAGACAGTGCTTCAAATGCGTGGCCAAACGTGTGTCCCAGATTGAGCAATGCCCGCTGCCCTTGCTCTGTCTCGTCAGCAGAGACGATCCTGGCCTTTACGCTGCACCCCGCAAAAATCGCCTTGGTCACCGCTTCCGTCTCCAGCGCCCACAAGTCTTCCGCCTGCTGCTCCAGCCAGTCCACGAAAGCCGCATCCGCGATCAAGCCATGCTTAATTACTTCTGCATATCCCGCGGCCACTTCTCTTTTCGGCAAGGTGCGCAAAGCAGCGATATCATAGATCACCGCCTTGGGCTGATGAAAAGCCCCGATCAAATTTTTTCCCAAGGGATGGTTTACCGCTACCTTGCCGCCCACAGAGCTGTCGTGCGCCAACAGTGTAGTCGGTATTTGCACGAAATCGATTCCACGCATATAGGTGGCAGCGACAAAACCCGCGAGATCGCCGACGACCCCTCCGCCCAGGGCGAGGATCGCCGATTTGCGGTCCAGTCCGGCCTGGATAGCTTCTGTTATGATCCGTTCGTAGACCGCCAGACTTTTCGACTGTTCCCCTGCCGCTACTACACTAGCCGCCGTCTGATAGCCCGCCGCTTCCAGACGCTCTCGCAGGGGCGACAAATAATGCTTTGCCACCTGCTCGTCGGTGACGATCATCAGCTTGCTTTTTGCAGATATGCCAGCCTGCTGCAGCAGGACATCTGCCTGCTCCAGCAAAGATGGTCCAATGACAATCGGGTAGGAGCGCTCTCCCAGTTCTACGGTCAACGTCAGTGCCTTCATCAGAATTTCTCCGTGTACGCCCGGTATTGATTTACGTTTTCCACCATGTCGTCGATCGAGTCGGACGGGAATTTCTCGCACATCGCCCGCGCGATTTCCCATGCGATCACCGCTTCGGCTACGACGCTGGCAGCAGGAACAGCACAGCTGTCGGAGCGCTCAATGCTGGCGGAAAACGGCTCTCTCGTATCGATGTCGACACTCATCAACGGCTTGTACAAGGTCGGAATCGGCTTCATCACTCCGCGGATGACAACCGGCATGCCTGTCGTCATACCGCCCTCCAGCCCGCCTGCACGGTTCGTTTTCCGGCTATAGCCCGTACCCTCGTTCCAGATGATCTCGTCGTGGACCTGCGAACCTGGCAAACCTGCCGCTTCAAAGCCAATGCCGATCTCCACGCCTTTAAACGCCTGGATGCTCATCATCGCCTGAGCCAGACGTCCATCCAGTTTGCGGTCCCACTGCACGTGGCTGCCCAAACCGATCGGCACGCCCTCGACACGCACCTCAACGATGCCGCCGAGCGAATCTCCCTCTTCCTTTGCCTTGTCGATCAAGGCCATCATGCGCGGCTCTGCTTCCGGGTCCAGACAGCGCACAGGCGACGCCTCGGTACGTTCAATCAGCTCGTCCAGGGTTACTTCCTGGCGCTTGGCGACAACATCGCCGATCTGCAGCACCTGTCCGCCGATACGGATGCCAAATGCGGCGAGCAATTGACGAGCGACAGCGCCTACCGCGACACGGATCGTCGTTTCACGTGCGCTGGAACGTTCCAGAATATTTCGCATATCGCGCTGATGGTATTTGATCGCCCCGTTCAGGTCAGCGTGACCGGGTCTTGGACGGGAAACACGCCGCTTTTCTTCTGCGCCTTCTACCGGTTCCGCGCTCATAATCCCTTGCCAGTGTGCCCAGTCTTTATTTTCCACGATCAGCGTGATCGGAGCCCCTGTCGTATACCCGTGGCGCACCCCGGAAACTACCTTCACCTGATCCTTTTCAATTTGCATGCGACGTCCGCGACCGTGCCCTTTTTGCCGACGTGCCAGTTGCTCGTTGATCGCTTCAATCGAAAACGGCAGGTTGCTCGGTACTCCCTCGATAATTGCTGTCAATTGCGGTCCATGGGATTCTCCCGCACTCAAATAGCGCATCTCTCGCTTCCTCCATCCTAGTTGCCCCCTGACGAGCACGGATTTGTGCCGGATTGCAGGGTAACATTCTTTATCACTTTTAAGCGCTATAATACCATACCGATACCCGAGTGAAAATAGAGAAGTGGAAAAACGGTGAAAAACGCTCCCCCTGTCGCGGGGAAGCGTCCGTATTTCACTACTGCTATAAGTGGTCGACCAAGAAAAGCGGGTGGGAGCGCGATTGACTGCCGTGATAGCCGGTGCGGACGAGATCGTCAAGCTGCTTTTGCTCTGCCCCGATGATTTGTCCGCACTCCTGCAGCGTAATCAGGCCCCGCCGGTATGCTTCGATGACTTTTTGCTTGTCCATCTGGGTCCTCCCCTGCTTGTCGTTATTCCTAGTCTTGGGAAAAAACTTCCATCCTATACAGAGGAAATGGACTTCTTAGACTTTTTTCCGGTAAAAGAATGTGTCCTCCGCCTCGAACTGGTACTGCTGCGGCTGGAAAATCTGTTCGGTGCTGCCGACAAACAGCACGCCGCCTGGCTTGAGCGCGCGGCTGAACTTGTGGTACAGCTCGTGTTTGGCTTCTTCGGTAAAGTAGATCATCACGTTGCGGCAAATGATCAGGTCG
The DNA here is from genome assembly GCF_044627595.2 of Brevibacillus sp. TJ4. Lineage (NCBI taxonomy): Bacteria > Bacillati > Bacillota > Bacilli > Caryophanales > Paenibacillaceae > Brevibacillus > Brevibacillus sp. TJ4. The sequence continues at coordinate 2,464,221 of NZ_CP185865.1, forward strand.
AATTGCGCGTCAAAGGAGTCTGCCAAAAGGTTGTGCTTTTTAAAGGTCACTCTGTTTTTGACCTCATCCGTAATCCGGTAGCTCATCGCATCCTTGATGAAATATTTGCTGAGAAGCTCCTTGGGGCAGTCTTGCAGTGAACGCTCGGTGTAGACCCCTTGCTTCGCCTTGGCCAGCGCTCCTTCGTCAATGTCTGTCGCAAGCAGTGTCGCATCGAACTTCTTCTTCAGCAGGATCAGGGACAGTGTATACGGCTCCTCTCCTGTCGAGCAGGCCGCACTCCAGCATTTGATTTTGCCAGACTGCTGGGCGAGGCGAGGGAGGATTTTGTTCTCCAGCACATCCCATCTGCCGGGGTTGCGGAAAAATTCCGATACATTGATCGTCATGCGGTCCAGGAATTCGTAAAACAATTCCTTGTTAGCCGAAATGGCGTCAAAATACTGGGCAAAGGTATTGTATCCCCTTTTGAGCCGAAGCGAGGTCAGACGCCGCTTCATTTGCGCTTCCTTGTACAGCGCCAGATCAATACCCGTCATTTTTTTCACGCTTTGAATAAAGCCTAGAAAATCTTTGTCTTCCATTGTTGAGATTTCCCCCATTCTGATTGCTTAAGCTATTCTGCATCACCCTGCCATTTCCCTATCATCCTTCCGACAATTTGTGACAAAAAAAGAAAAAAGACCCGACAATCGGGTCTTTTTTGTGCCATTGTTTAGATCCAGCGTTGGATCGTTTTTTCGTAGGAGAGAACTTCGCCTTCACTGAACCAGAGGGAGATTTCACGCTCTGCGCTCTCTGGAGAATCGGAACCGTGGATGATGTTCATGCCAACGGAAGTAGCGAAGTCGCCGCGGATTGTACCGGAGGCTGCATCAGCCGGATTGGTTTTGCCCATCATGGAACGCGCAGTGGAAATCACGTTGTTTCCTTGCCATACCATTGCAAACACAGGACCGGAAGTGATGAAATCAACCAGTTCGCCGAAGAATGGGCGCTCTTTGTGTTCTGCGTAGTGCTGTTCAGCCAGCTCGCGGCTTACGTTCATCAGCTTCGCGCCAACGAGTTGGAATCCTTTTTGCTCGAAGCGGGAAACGATTTCTCCTACCAGGTTGCGTTGTACGCCGTCAGGTTTTACCATAAGGAATGTTTTTTCCATTGTATGTATGCCTCCATCAATGCTATGTATTGGTGTCCTGTTATCACACCAACGAAAATTTTATCAAAACACGAGTATGCAAGCAACATGCTCGACTCGAAAAAACCTAAAATTTACGTTCCACGATAAAATCGGCAATGCCAATCAGCGAAGTCTTCGCCTGATTGTCCGGCAAATCGGCCAAAATCGCTTTGGCGCGATCAATGTAACGCTCGGCCAGCGACTGTGAAAAGGCGATTCCGTCATCTTTGCGCACCAACTGGATCGCCTCGTCGACATGATCCCAGAACGTGCCTTGGTCGATCCACTCCTGGAAGCGGTCGCGGAACCGTCCGTGACGGGCGGCGTACAGGGCGGGCAACGTAATATTTCCGTTCAGAAGGTCGCTGCCTGCCGGCTTGCCCAGTTGCTTTTCCGTCCCGGTAAAATCGAGGATGTCGTCCGTGATCTGGAAAGCCATCCCGACATTGTACCCATACCAGTACATGCTTCTGACGATCGCCTGCGAAGCCCCGCTGGCAACCGCCCCCATCTGGCAGCTAATGGCGATGAGCAGTGCCGTTTTTCGCTTGATCCGGCGCAAGTACGTACGGAACGATTGATCCCAGTTTTTCAGGTCTTTTACCTGCTCAAACTCGCCCTTGCACACTTCGACCATGGCATCAGCCAAAATCTGATGAAGCTGCGGGATCGGCAACTGCGCCACTATCGCCAGGGCGCGGGCAAGGATGTAGTCCCCTGCGTACATGGCGATCTTGTTGTCCCATTTGCGACGCACGGTATCCTTGCCACGGCGTTTGTCCGCGTCGTCGATCACATCGTCGTGGACCAGCGTGGCCATATGGATCAGCTCGAGCGGAACGGCAACGTACTTGAGCCGCTTCACGTCGTAATCTCCCCATTTTCCTCCGAGCAGAACAAAAACCGGTCGAATTCGCTTTCCGCCCGCCTTCAGAAGATGTGTAGAGGACTGATACAGCTCTGTCACCTGCGTATCAATGGACTTCTCCAGCTCATCCTCGATGTACTGAACGTCCTTTTTCATCTTGAAGTAAATATCGACAAGGTTCATCCGTCCCACCTATTCGTCTGCGTTTTTGTACATTCCCCATCCGTATCTCGTGTAACGGAGAATACCTGATAAACGTATCAGTTAGCAAGTTACTCTCCCCAGCGGCGAAAAAGAGAATGCGGTACATCGAGGGCATCCAGCGCCTTTCCGACCACGAAGTTGATCAGGTCCTCCATCGTTTGCGGCTTTTGGTAGTAGCCGGGCATGGCCGGCATGATCTTGACGCCCAATCGGCTCAGCTTGAGCATGTTTTCCAGGTGAATCGCGTTCAACGGAGTCTCGCGGGGCACGATCACCAGGCGCCGCCCTTCCTTGATCATCACATCTGCCACCCGCTCGAGGAGATTGCCGGAAGCGCCGTGGGCAATCCCGGAAACAGTCCCCATCGAACAAGGGACGACAATCATCCCGTCACAGCGGTACGAGCCGCTCGCGGCAGGGCAACTGAAGTCGCGCAGACCCCAGTAATGGAGCGTGCCGGGAAAATCCTGCTGCATATGCTGCCTGACCAGTGCTTCCCGGTCATCTGTCTGCCAGTCGAGTTCGTCGCGAAACACCTGCCACCCTGCTTCCGTCACCATCAAATGGACAAGGTGTCCGGCCCGCAGCAGTTCCTGCACGACCCGAACGCCGTAAATGGCTCCACTCGCCCCCGTTATACCGACAACCCATTTTTGCCCGTTCATGCGATCACCAGGTCAATCATGGTAAAGACAAACATAACGACGCTCAGCACGCCATTCATGTTGAAAAAGGCGACATCGAGCTTCGACAGATCCGTCGGCTTTACCAGCGTGTGCTCATAGACCAGGATCGCCCCGGAAATCAGTACGCCAACGAGGAACCAGATGGACAAATCGGCCACGACATAGAGCGAAACAAGTCCGATAAAGGTAATGACATGGCACAGTCTGGCGACGGCGAGGGCATTGGCGACGCCAAAGCGGCTCGGCATCGAGTACAGCCCTTCCTTGCGATCAAAATCGGCATCCTGGCATGCGTAAATGATGTCAAAGCCGGCTGTCCAAAACAGTACGGATGCGAACAGGATCAATCCGACGGCGTCTACCTGACCGGTAGTGGCCACCCATCCGCCCAGAGGACCGAAGCCGATTGCCACGCCGAGAATAAAGTGGCACATCCAGGTAAAGCGCTTCGTGTACGAGTACAGCACGAGTACAAATACAGCCAGCGGCAGCAGCTTGACAGCCAGGTCGTTCAGCTGGAAGGCCGCTGCAAACATGACGAGAAACGAAACGACAATAAATAACGTGACTTCCGTGACGGAAATCAATCCGGCAGGGATGGCACGATTTGCGGTACGCGGGTTTTTTGCATCAATGACGCGGTCGATCAGACGGTTCAATGACATCGCCGCGCTGCGTGCCCCGACCATCGCTACCGTGACCCAGAAGATTTCCATCCAGGTCGGCCAGGAACCTTCTACTACGATATTGCCCAAAACCGCACCCATGAACGCAAAAGGCAAGGCGAAAATGGAGTGTTCAAACTTGATCATTTCCAAAATAATTTTCAATTTACGAAGACTCATGTAATACACTTCCCATTCGAAGAAAAAATAGCGGAACGTCTGTCAGGGCTTCGTTCCCATGTGCAAAGCAGCTACGCCGCCCATAAACAGCTTTACCTGTACCGGGTCAAGTCCCGCCTTTTGAAACATGGTTGCGAGCTCGCGGCTGTCCGGGAAATTCGTCAGCGACTGCGGCAGCCATGCGTACTGCTCGTACTTGTTGATTGTCCATTTGGCGATCAGGGGCAATATCTTGTAAAAGTACAAATAAAACAACTGTCGGTACGGTTTGAACGGAGGCTTGGACACTTCCAGGGAGACAACCTTTCCCCCAGGCTTGACCACGCGCGCCATCTCGTTGAGAACCGTCTGTATGTCAGGCACATTGCGCAGGGCGAAACCAATCGTGACGAAGTCAAAGGTGTTGTCTTCGTACGGCAGCTTCATCGCGTCGCCATTGACCAATGTGACGATGTTGTCTACTTTTTTTTGCGATATTTTGTACGCGCCTATATCCAGCATGTTTTGGCTGAAGTCAAGGCCGATCACCTTGCCCTCAGGTCCGACTGTCTGCGCCAAGGCAATCGTCCAGTCGCCTGTGCCGCACGCGACGTCGAGCGCCGTTTGGCCGGGTTTGATGCCCATTTGCTTCATTGTGTAGTTTCGCCAAGCAATGTGACTGCCAAAACTGATCACATTGTTCATCTTGTCGTAGTCAGCCGCAATACTTTCAAAGACAGAATGGACAAACTCGGCTTTGTCTCTTTGGTGGGTCTGGTTCACTGGGTTTACAACTCCTCAATTACCCGCTTCAGCCGGTTCACCCGATGTTCGTAACGGGCCGTAATCGAAGCGAGCATATTGCGCGTCTCAGCCGGGTGCAGCGTACGTACCATTTGTTCGCACAACCCGATCATTTCCAGCGCTTTGGTCTCGACGATTGTCAGTACGTGCGCAATCGTAGCTCCCGGCTTTTGCAGCAAAAAGCGCGAAAAGCCGAGCGGAATGATCTTCTCCTGCCACTTCAAATGCTCCCATTCGCCGATGACGCTCTCCATCGTAGCGGTATCTTTGAACAGACCGATCCAGAAGCGGCGCACCTCTTCCCGTTTGGCGTACTCGTTCACGATCGCCACGTACAATCCGGTATCGATCGTATTTCGCAATTCCCAGTACTCGTCATCGGAAGAAAGTTTGCTGTCCCGTTCTGCCACGTACAGACTCATCTTCGCTTCATTTACGCGCTGAACTGCACCGGACAATACCTCCACGGCCTTGATCTCCCCTGCTTGGGCCAGGAGCTGGTAGTAACGGCTGCTGTAATAATCCCCGGCCAGCACCGTAAGCTGCCGCACTCGCTCCGCAGTCAGTGTTTGTTCGTACGTGTTTGTTACTTTTTCATGCATATCCAATCCCAACTGGATCAGTCCTGTCGCCGTACAAAAAATCGTTGCCCGTTCCTTGGTCATACCTTGTTCCAGCAAAAACAGGTACAAAAGCGCAAGACGATTTTCCGCCACCCGGGGAACGTCGACGTATGATTCCACGTAGGATTGTTCAATTCGCTTGTAGATCTGTTCGATGATCAGCCGAACATCTTCTACAATTGGAGTCTGTTCTTTGCTCATGCTTCCTCCTCCACAAGGTGTACACAACCTGACGATGCCTGTCTCGTACATTTCCTGTTTTCCATACTTGTCCGGTCAAAAGGCCGTCCTAACCATCATATCATACTTCCATGGTCAGGGAGTAATTCTCTCATAAAAATAAGGGTCAATCCGCACCGGAAATGTGCTTTTTACATAGGTAGAGATGTCCCCTTCCGCATCCTTGCTCAACGTGCTTTCCGCCATTGTGGCACGGTCGGACTGAATCGCTACCAGCAAGCGGGAGGTGCGCGTCGTCGCGTTTTCCTCCAGCAAACGGAAGTAGACCTGCCCGACATTTTCCGTATACGTAAACATATCGGAAGACCAGCTGTAAAAATCCTGGTACACATGCGACAACTCTACCCGCTCGCCCGGCATCACGCTCAAATCTACATAGACAGCCGGCTGCTGCCATTTGACACGCTTAATATTATAATGTGTTGATATTGTTGTAAACAAATCGATCCCATTTTTCTCGTTCAACTGGATCGGGCGGGACGCCTGGAATGTCTCTATATCCTTCCGATACAGGGTAGCGCCAGGAACGAGTGACAACATCATTGCCAAAAAGGTGGCTACGGCAATCGCCATAAACATTTTTCGGGGCATGGCAAATCCCTCCTCACCACCATTGTACAAATAAAAGAAGCAGGCTATGCCTGCCTCGAATACTCTTCTTATTCCGTTGTGTCGACCGTACCGTGATGCGAGTAGATGACCGCTTTTCCCCGTACCTTGATCGCGGACGTGTGCTCGGTGAATTGAAAAATCATCACTTCTCCCTTGTCCAGCTTCTCCGTATGGTGAAAGCGGGTGTCAGAGCCTCTGGTAAGGCCGATGACGTGTACGCCATTCTCTTTTGCCTTGACGATGACGTAGTCTTGCTGCGTGTTGGGTTGCATCCGAGCGCCTCCTCTCCTATTCGTGTGCCGCAGAAAATGGCGGTCTGCCTTACAGGCGATTCATAATCTTTTCGACGTAGCGCTGGGTTTCCTCCGGCAGCAGGTGGTATTTCTCCATCAACTGCTCATCGTTGGCAATGCCCAGCCGGCTCACCCGGGTCGGACCGGCATTGTACGCCGCCAAAGCAACCCCGACATTGCCGTCAAAACGGTCGATCAGCTCTTTCAGATACTTTGTGCCGCCAGCCAGATTCTCATCCGGATTGTATGCATCGCGGACGCGCATCGCTTGTGCTGTCGCGTCCATCAGTTGCATCAGTCCTTTGGCTCCGGCATGGGAGGTGGCAAGCGGATTAAAATTGGACTCCGCGCGAACGACTTCGCGCACCAGGTCTTCATCGACGCCGTAGGAGCGCGCAACGCGTTCAATCTTTTCCAGAATCGTGCTCACCGGAATGTTCGCTTGTCCTGCCGTATATGTATAATTCCCCGAAGTCGTTTGGAAAAAATCCCATCTTGGCGAGCCGTTCAGTTCGGCTGCAATTTGTTGCGCTGTAATCACTCGCTGCCCACCGGCCACTTCAGCCTGCAAAATGTCTGCAAACAGCGCATCTTCAGATGATGTGCCGCTCTCAAGTACATTCGTCAGTTGTGGTGTATAGGCAGGGAACATTGCTTGAATTTTCATGTCCGCGCACCCTTCCTTTTGACTCTCTCTATCATTATAGAAAAGAAAGAAGAGAATGCCAAGAGCGATGATCCGGTTTCTTTCCTTTTTTGTAAAAGCAAAGAAGCTGATACCTGTGCAATCAGGTACCAGCTTGCATGTAAGTTCGTATGTATACAACCAAATCACGTGACATGAGTGATTATGAATGGTCGGAATGCAGGGATTTGAACCCTGGACCTCACCCACCCCAAGGGTGCGCGCTACCGGGCTGCGCCACATCCCGACTGTACATCTATACTATACAATAGTTCACCTGTAATGTCAAGGATAATTTTGTATATTCCTTGCCACCCCACCTAGGAGCGAATCAAGCTGAATACTTCGGCGCGTGCAGCCGCGTCGTTTTCAAAAATCCCGCGAACAGCCGAGGTGATTGTCTTGGAACCCGGCTTCTTGACGCCACGCATCGTCATACACATATGCTCTGCCTCAACCACGACGACCACACCGGACGGCTCCAGCTTGCGGACGATGGCATCTGCTACAGTCGAGGTGATGCGCTCCTGCAATTGCGGACGGCGCGCTACCGTTTCCACGGCACGTGCCAATTTGCTCAATCCGACCACCCGACCGCCTTGTGGAATGTACGCGACATGCGCCTTGCCGAAGAACGGAACGAGGTGATGCTCGCACATGGAGTAAAACGGAATATCTTTGACGAGTACCATTTCCTCATGGTCTTCGCTAAACACAGTCTCAAAGTAGACTTCCTCGTTTATATGCATGCCTTCAAACACTTCGGCGTACATTTTGGCGACCCGCTTGGGCGTATCCAGCAATCCTTCGCGGTCAGGATCTTCTCCGACTGCTTCCAGGATCATGCGGACAGCTTGCTGGATTTTTTCTAAATCGACATTCATATGTAGTACCTCCTGCCTACTGGCTTTCCATGCTCTACTTCTCCTCGAACTGATTGTATCCATATACCCGTACCGGGAAAAGATTCAGAGACGAAACAAGCCCATCTTACCACATTTCCCTAAAAAAAACAAAAAAGAACTGAACTCGTTCAGCTCCTTCCTTGGGCGTAAAGCAGAAAAAAACCCACATTCAAAAAATGTGGATTTTTATGTAAGAATTGAAGCATCAAAGGATTACTTAATGGAATCTTTGAGTTGTTTACCTGGTTTGAACGCAGGTACTTTGCTGGAAGCGATGTCGATCTCTTCACCAGTTTGCGGGTTACGACCTTTACGAGCCGCACGCTCACGCACCTCGAAGTTACCGAAGCCGATCAGCTGAACTTTGTCACCAGATTTCAGTGCTTCAGCAATTGCATCCAGTACAGCGTCAACTGCTTTTGTTGCATCTTTCTTGGTGAGTTCAGTGGTTTCTGCCACTTTTGCAATCAGTTCTGTTTTGTTCATTTCTTGTTCACCTCCCCTCAAAGAATCCAGTGCTTCGTTATTCATTTTCTTAACCGAAACCTCGGTTTTTATACTCGAATGGCTGTTTTTACCGCTCTGACAAGCTTATAGTAATACACCGTTTTCGTAAATTCAAGTCCCACCTGTCGAATTTAAGCGAAATACAAGAAAAAAGGCTTCCCACGACTGGGAAACCTGTTACTTTCTGCCTATTTTCTGAGTCCTTTTTCCTGCCTGCTACAGTATAATTGCGATCAATCCGCCGGAGCCTTCGTTGATGATCCGACCCAGCGTTTCCTGCAGTTTATAGCGGGCGTTGTCTGGCATCATCGTAATTTTCGCCTGGATACCCTCTCGGACGATCGAGTGCAGCGAGCGGCCAAAAATGTCAGAGTTCCAGATGGACAACGGGTCTTTGTCGAAATCTTGCATTAAATAGCGAACGAGTTCTTCGCTTTGTTTTTCCGTCCCGATGATCGGCGCAAATTCGGACTCCACATCGACGCGGATCATGTGAATGGAAGGTGCGGTGGCCTTCAATCTGACGCCAAAGCGAGGTCCCTGGCGGATGAGTTCGGGTTCGTCCAAGGTCATTTCATGCAGCGATGGAGCGGCAATGCCATAGCCGGTGCTGCGTACCATGTGCAGCGCTTCCGCCACCTGGTCGTATTCGCGCTTGGCGTGGGCGAACTCCTGCATGATCTTGAGCAGATGGTCTTTTCCGCTGATCTCCACACCGACGATCTCCATCAGGATGCGGTCGTACAATTCGTCCGGGGCATACAGGTCGATCTCGGCAATCCCTTGGCCCATATGCATGCCGGCAAGCGAAGCCCGCTCTACGAAGTCGTATTCATTGAAGTAGCCGACGACGCGGTCCACATCGCGCAGCCTGCGAATGTCCTGCACGGTTTCGCGTACAGCTTCCTCGTAGTTTTGGCGCAGCCAGTGGCCATTCTCCAGGACCATCACCCAGCTTGGCAGGTTGACGTTTACTTCGTGGACAGGGAATTCAAACAGCACTTCCCGCATCACAAGCAAAATTTCCTGCTCGGTCATGTGATCGACCGAGAGCGCCACTACCGGGACATCATACTTCTCTTGCAGTTGCTCACGCAGTTTTTGCGTCTCCTCCGAGCGGGGGCGCGTCGAGTTGACGACCATGACGAACGGCTTTCCGACTTCTTTCAGTTCGTTGACGACCCGCTCTTCGGCGTCGATGTATCCTACACGCGGAATTTCCGCGATACTGCCATCGGTTGTAATCACAATCCCGATCGTGGAGTGCTCCTGGATCACTTTGCGCGTGCCTACTTCTGCCGCTTCTTCAAACGGAACCGGCTCTTCATACCACGGTGTGTTCACCATGCGCGGGCCATTTTCGTCCTCAAATCCCTTGGCCCCCTCCACAGTATAACCGACGCAGTCAACGAGGCGGACGTTGATGCTGAGTCCTTCTGTTACATGTACATTGACAGCCTGGTTCGGAACAAACTTCGGCTCAGTCGTCATAATTGTTCGCCCGGACGCGCTTTGCGGCAGCTCATCTGTCGCGCGAATCCGCTCGGCCTCCGACTGGATGTTGGGGATGACGACCTGCTCCATAAATCGCTTGATAAAGGTTGACTTGCCCGTACGCACAGGTCCTACTACCCCGAGGTATATATCCCCGCCCGTCCGTTCGGCTATGTCTTTAAAGATGTCAACTCGTTCCACCATCGATGACCTCCTTCTATTTGTCTATTTTTACACTATGACCGATTTTCCGAATTATCCCTGACCGCCAGTATTTTCCCGGGAACCTCGTACTAGTTTTGTGGACACTACAAATATATGTGCACCGGCGGGAAGTAGAACAAAAAAACGGCTCTTTTTTTGAGCCGTTTCCTGTAATCAATTCAGTTTTAGCAATTTTGGCTGGCCGTCCTCCATTTTGTACGGAAACGATTTGGCCGGAACGAAAGTCGATTCTCTCGCCATCACATAGCGCGGGTCGGTACGATCCGGCACGGTAGCCTCGCTTTCGCGCAGCACTGTCGCGATGTCCATCGCATAGTCTATCCCTACCACGCCTTTGCTGTTCATAATCAGCGGCAGCAGGTAGTTGCCGGCAGTACCGGGCACCTGCGTCTCTTTCATTCCGATCTTTGCGAAGTCGATAGAAAAATACCCTTCTCCCAAGTCTTCCTTGATCGGCAGTTTGTTGTCGTTGTTGTAGCGGTAGCGGTCGACAGCCAGTTGTACGTCCGCCACGGTACTGACTGCCCCGAGGTGAATCAGCCGGACGGTCGGGTTGGTCTCCACATCGATGAGGACGTATTTGAATACTCCCCCTTTTTCAAAGGCATTGCCCGGCACATCAGGCAAGTATTTGGGGACCATTTTGGTAAAATCAATTTCGTATTTCTCGAAAATCGGAGTGTTCAGCTCTTTGGTGACAATCGGAAGGACCGATGTATCCGCCCTGTATTGCTCGATTCCCTTCTGGGTCATATCCAGCAGCATCTCGCTGGGCACCTGGTTCTCCGCGCGTCTTTCGGCCGGGTACAAACACCCGGACAGCAAGACAGAGACGATTACCAAGCTGGCTGCAAATGAATAGAAGTTTCTTTTTTGAAACAACATGATGCGATACACCTCTTACTCTTCCTCTGCGTTTTCCCGCCGCGCTCTCTCCAGCGCAGCCTGCACGACGGATTTCAACCGGCTCTCCGGAATGCGCACTGCGCAATCCCGCTGTGTCGTTTTTGCCTGGCAGCCAAGGCGCACCCCGTTTTCCAGCTCGTGAGCAGTGAGTTTTCGCGCTTCCATTGGGGTGGGCGCGGACAACTCCCCCTGCTCCAGCACGACCTTGCACATGAGGCAGGAGGCCCGGCCGTGACAGCGCTGCGGGATGACCACACGGGCTGCGGCGGCCGCACTTACTACGGACTGCCCTGGCCTTGTCCGAATCGTTTTCCCGGCAGGCAAAAAATGAATCTTTCCCATATGTATCTACTCCTGTCAGTACGGGCGATGCGCAACCGTCACATTTCCCTCTCTGACGATCTGAATCTGGCATCCCAAACGATATCCTTCTGCTCGTTCGGCCTTGCGCAGTCGAAGTTTTTCTTCGTCTGTCAGCGCATTCAGATTTTCCGCTCCATCGACTACCAGTGTCCGGCACTGGGCGCATATTCCCCGCTGGCACGCATGCCCCCACACTATCTTGTGCTGCTTGGCCAGGGTGACGATCGTTTTGTCAGTCTCGACTGGCACCTCGTATGTGCCAGCCCGTGTTTGCATTGTCAGGTTAGCCATACCTTCCTCCCGTTTCCTAGACAAAAATGACAACCAAAATCAGAACAAACGTAGCAATCAACATCAGAAAAGCGATTGTTTTCAGCAAAAAGCGCAGCAAGCCGCTCGCCGTTTTTCTGGCGTACAGCATGAGAAAATTGCAAGCGAACATCAGCCCGATGGCCACGAAAGAGATGTTCATCTTGGTGATAGGATCGATATACATAGGGATTGCAGCTTCCTTTTCTTATTTTTGGGTATAGTATACCATACTTCACCATCCTGCGCCTGCCGCATGCGAACCTCCCCGTAGACGAACGCATAGACTGTTGATGAATTCGCCTATTTGGAGGGATGGCAGTTGAGCAATCGAAAATGGCGAAATCCGTACGCTCCCATACCAAGCAAAAAGCTGAACGATCAGGCAACCGAGATATCACTCGCCGTCATGCCAAAGAAAGTGCTCCCACCCCTTGACCTGCGTACGTCGGTATCGAAAATGCGCCATAACATCAAGGGCATCAGCAGCACGATACGCCAGGTGGAAGAGACGATGGATTCGCTGTACGGGGCTATGGAAGTATTTGACAAGCTGACGAAAAAGAACACGGAGAAACCTGCCGCTGCACCGGAAAAGCCCATGCCAAAGCGGCGCAAAGCACAACAGGCGCCTGTAGCAGTGGCGGAGGAAGAGGAGCAGGAATCCGGCACGTCGGCAAGCGCAGGCGGCAGCGGTAATCCGCTGGCCAACATCGATATCGGGCAGCTTCTCGGACTACTCCAATCTCCCCTGATCCAGAACTTGCTGACCCAAACGCTGCAAGGCAGCAAACAACGAAAAAAAGAGGGGTGATCCCCTCTTTTTTTCGTTTCTTCTGTAGGTCAGCCATGTCCCTGTAGAGCATGATTGTTCCTAGTTTTACAGTATGACGGTTTTGACAGCATGGAACGGTCATAACCGCCCAATTACTTGAGAAACTTGGTTAAACTGCTCATATCGTGCAAGTTGATCTCCTGGTCGCGGAACATTTTCAGTACCTGTTCTTCCTTCTCCGGCGTCAGTTTTCTGCCACTGATCATGGCGACAGAGCGAATCAGCTCACGAAGTTTTGCCTCGTCTTCAAAGTCGCTCGGCTTTACCTGGCCGGCCAAAGAACGCAGCTTATCCGTATCGACATTTTGACCTGTCTGTCCTTGCAGGCTTTCCATCAACCGGCGGGAAAGTTTGTCTTTCACCAGTATCATTCCTCCTACCAACTAGGCTTACAACCTATGGTATGTGCAGGAGCCTACAAGTGTGATATGTCCCGTCAGGAGCGGTCGCCTTCCGCGTAGAGATAATCCAGCTCGAACGTCTTGCCGCGCGTCATCAGTTCTTCGACACCCTGTTCCGGCGGCTTGCCTTCAAACAAAATGCGGTACAGCACCGACGTAATCGGCATCTCAACCTGCTCGCGGGCGGCCAGGGAAAAGGCGGCATGCGTCGTCCGCACTCCCTCGACGACCATGCCCATCTGTTCGAGTACATCGTCCAGTTTTTTGCCTTGGCCCAGCATGTACCCGGCGCGCCAGTTGCGGCTGTGCTTGCTGGTGCAGGTCACGATCAGATCGCCCACTCCTGCCAGTCCGGCAAAGGTCAGCGGACGGGCTCCCAGCTTCCTGCCCATTCTGCTGATCTCCGCCAAACCGCGGGTCAAAAGTGCAGCTTTGGCATTGTCCCCGTATCCGAGTCCGTCTGACAAACCTGCACCGAGCGCAATGATGTTTTTCAGTGCACCGGCGATCTCCGCTCCGACCAAGTCAGGGTTCGTATAGACGCGAAAGTTTTCATTCATCAGCAAATCCTGGGCATGCAGCATACTCGCCTCTTCGTCAGATGCTACGACAACTGTCGTCGGTTGATTGCGCACGACTTCCTCCGCATGGCTGGGACCGGTCAACACAGCGAGCCTCTTGGCGATCGGCTCCGGCACTTCTTCACCGATCACTTCCGACATACGCTTGAGCGTCTCCAACTCAAAGCCTTTGGTCGCATGCAAAAGCAGTACATCGGGATGCAGATGCGGCGCCATTTCCCGACAGACTTGCCGCATCGCATGGGACGGAACGGCAAGCAAGACGACGCGCATGTCCCGCACAGCCTCGCGGATATTTGTCGTCGCTGCAATGCCTGTAGACAGCTTGATGTCCGGCAAGTATTTTCTATTCTCATGCTTCGTGTTTACGTCGCTGGCCAGCTTTTCGTCACGGACCCAGAGCGTGACCTGATGTCCGTTTCTGGCGAGTACGGACGCGAGCGCTGTTCCCCAGCTCCCAGCCCCGATCACGGCAACATGTTGATTCACGATCACAAACCTCCCTTATATCCCTCGCTGCATTGATCTGGAATCAATCCAGCTTCCGCTGCGCTTTTTCCCCGATTTTGCGCTCCTTGCCCGAAAGAAGATTGCGGATATTATCATAATGACGAATGTAGGCAAAAATGGCGAGGATGAGACTCGTCCACACAAAAGCAGCCGGTTTGTCCAGCAGGTAGATCACGATGGGCAGAGCCGTGACCAAGAGGAGTGATCCGAGCGATACGTACCGGGTGATCGCAATCGCGATGACGGCGATGACGGCTCCGATCAGAAACGCAAGGGGTGAAAAGCCGAGGGCGACACCAAGCGTCGTGGCGATGCCTTTGCCCCCGCGAAAGCCGAAGAAAATCGGCCAGTTGTGTCCGGCGATGGCAAACAGCCCCGCCACGGCGTAAGCCAGCGGGTCGCCTGTCAGCAAGTGGGCAATCCCCATCGCCGCCAGTCCTTTGAGTGCATCCAGAATCAGAACAGCGATTGCCGGCCCTTTTCCCAGGACGCGCAGTGTGTTCGTCGCCCCCGCGTTGCCGCTTCCATGTGAACGGATGTCGATACCGGCTATTTTTTTGCTGATCAAGTAGCTAAAACTGATTGATCCGATCAGATAGCTGATTACCCAGGATAATAGCACCATACTGCTTCCCTCTCCCTACGCTTTTTTGCGCGTCCAAATCCGGATCGGCGTACCTTCGAAGACGAACGCCTCGCGAATTTTGTTTTCTATATAACGCTCATAGGAGAAATGCATGAGCTCTGGATCGTTGACGAACAGAATGAAAGTGGGGGGCTTGACCGTCGCTTGTGTCGCGTAGTTGATCTTGAGCCGTTTTCCCCTGTCGGACGGCGGCGGAGTGCGAATCGTCGCATCCGTAATCAGATCGTTCAAGACGGATGTCGGGATGCGCATGTTGTGTGCCTCTGCCACCTCGTTGACTTTTGGCAAAATGGTGTGCACGCGCTGCTTGGATTTTGCCGAGACGTAGAGGATCGGGGCGTAATCCAGGTATTTGAACTCCTCGCGAATCAGCTCCGTGAAGCGCTGCATGGTCTTGTCGTCCTTCTCTACGGCGTCCCACTTGTTGACGACGATAATGACAGCACGGCCCGCTTCATGGGCATAGCCGGCGATTTTTTTGTCCTGCTCGATGATGCCTTCTTCCCCATTGAGCACGACGAGTACGACGTCCGAATCCTCGATGGAGCGCATGGCCCGCATCACACTGTACTTTTCCGTCGCCTCGTACACTTTTCCCCGCTTGCGCATTCCCGCCGTATCGACGAGTATGTAATGCTGCCCGTCCCGTTCGAAAGGCGTATCGATCGCATCACGCGTCGTACCCGCGACCTCGCTGACAATGACCCGCTCTTCCCCGAGAATGGCATTGGTCAACGACGATTTCCCGACATTCGGGCGGCCGATGATGGAGACGCGGATCACGTCATCGCCCAGATTGTCCTCATCCACTGGCGGAAAATGAAGTGCGACGGCCTCAAGCATATCGCCCAAGCCAAGTCCGTGGCTTCCGGAAATCGGATATGGATCACCCAAGCCCAGGGTGTAGAAATCGTAAATATCGGCACGCATGTCCGGGTTATCTATCTTGTTTACGGCGAGCACGACCGGCTTGCCGGTGCGGTTCAGCATCCGCGCCAACTCCTGATCGGCATCTGTCACGCCTGTGCGTCCATCCGTGATCATCACAATCACATCGGCTTCATCGATGGCGAGTTCAGCCTGATAGCGCATTTGTGTAAGAATTTCGTCGGTCTCGCCAAATTCAATACCACCCGTATCAATGACGTGGAAAGAACGAGTCAGCCATTCTCCCTTCCCGTACAGACGGTCACGGGTTACACCCGGCTTGTCCTCCACGATGGCGATACGCTCGCCGACCAATCTGTTAAAAATCGTGGACTTGCCCACGTTGGGTCTCCCCACAATGGCTACCACTGGCAATCCCATAGTTGACAACACTCTCTCTCATTTGCTTTTTTGACTAGCTAATCATACCACAATCTGCATATGCCGAACAACGACAAGCCCTAGGCATCTTCCGGGTTGGACGGCTCTGCACGGTTCCCCGCCATCCGTTTGATGACGGTCCAGACGAGCCGGTACAGCGACCAGCCTGAAAGACTGCTCCACAGCAAATCCTGGGCGTACTCGTCGCCGAGAATACAGGCACCGGACCATTTCCAGAAGTAAAAGCCGTGGGTGGTGTCCGCGATCTCCAGCGAGAAAAGAAGGGAAAAGAGCTGTGACAGCGGGCTGCGAGTAAAAAGCGAAACCATGATGACGGCTACTGTCGGCAACAGGATTCGCTCATCCCAAACCAACAGCACTGGATCGGAGAAAAATACCCATCGCAGCCAGAACAGCGACCAGGCGATGCCGATGGAGGCGATCAAATGAAAGCGGCGCTTTTGCGGCTGTACGCGCGTGTATAGCCAACCGCAAGCAACGAGCGGAAGAAGCGTTCCGCTCAAACTGATCTGCACCGGAGCGAAGGAAAGCTTCCAGCTGGCGAAGGTGCAGAGGAGCGTTACGGTCATGGCCGCCAACACATTTCTGCGCGACAGTCCCACTTCCCGCAACAGGCGATCAAGGCTTCCCATCCAGACCAGGCAGAGCATACACCACTGGATGAGCATCGCAAGTGTCCCTTCGTTCATGTCCATCTCCTCACGATGTGGTTGTCTCTGTCAAAGTATGCCTCAAGCGCCTTTCTTTCATTAAAATGGCCATCTGCGAATCCCGCTTATCCGCGTTGGGCGTATCGCTGTGGCTCGATCCCGCGCAGGCGGGCAAATTCGCCAAGCTCGCCCAGGAGCAGCACAGGTACTCTGCGCAACTCGTCTGGTCCTGTCACGCCGAGCGCCGTCATCGCGACACGAATCTCATGGTGCCAGCGATCGAAGACCGCCAACGCCTCCTCTGTCGTATGGTTTTGCACGAGTGCAAGCATCGCCCCTGCCATACCGACTGCATCGGCACCCAGTACCAGCGCTTTTGCCACATCGAGACCGTGGCGCACTCCGCCCGTTGCCATGAGCGAGATGCCCCGCTCTCGCGGCTCGCATGCTGCTGCCTCCAGCAGACTCTCCGCCGTGGACAGCCCCCATTGCTCGAATGCGGTCAGGGGCTGGCGGCTGCGCATGTTCTCGATTGTGGCAAAATTGGTTCCCCCGCTGCCGCCGAGGTCGATCAGTGTCACTCCGGCTTCGAACAATCGCTGCACCGTTTGCGCCGTCATGCCAAAGCCTACCTCTTTGACCACGACAGGGACTCCCAGTTTTGACTGGATCATCTGGATGTTCTCCAAATACCCGTGAAAGTCCCGATCTCCTTCCGGCATGAGCAGCTCCTGCATCACGTTCAGGTGAATCTGCAGTCCGTCGGCTCGGATCATCTCCACGGCTGCCGCCGCTTGGTCGACAGTTGCCTCCGCCCCGATATTGGCAAAGATGATGCCCTCTGGATGTTCCTGCCGCGCAATCGAATAGCTCTCTCGAACGGAAGCATCCTTGACGGCTGCCATCTGCGAGCCGACCGCCATCGCCAAGCCTCGCTCGCGGGCGAGAATTGCCAGCTTCTGATTGATTCTCTTTGTCACCTCGGCGCCGCCTGTCATGGCATTGATGACGATCGGGGAACTCAGCGCGAACGGACCAAACCGGGTGGACAAGTTCGAGTTGTCATAACATATATTCGGTAAACTGTTAGGCAGCAGACGAACAAGATCAAAATGATTGCCTGCTACCTGTTCATTCACGCGCATTGCGTGACGGATATGTTCCATTTTTCGCTGCGCTCGCTCCACCTTTTCCGCCTCCTGTACAAAACAAAAGGGATACGCTGCTGCGCATCCCCTGTTTTTCGCATATGCTTACTTCAGTTTATCCTTCAGGTCGCCAAACAGTTCGCCAAGCGTAACACCCATCGGCTGGTTGTTTTCTTGCTGGAACTGCTGTTGCTCACGTTTGGACGCACGCTCTGCCTGCTCCTCACGCTCTTCCTCTACGGCGCGAATACTCAGGCTGATGCGTTGTTCATGCGGAACGACATCCAGTACCTTGACTTGTACTTCCTGGCCTTCTTTCAGGACTTCGCTCGGCGTGTTGACACGGCGATTGGCGATTTGCGAGATGTGCACAAGACCTTCGATTCCCGGCGCTACTTCAACGAAAGCACCAAACGAAACGAGGCGTTTGACAGTACCGGTCACGATCGAACCCGGTTTGAATTCTTCCGCCACATTCGCCCAAGGACCTGCCTGCGTTTCCTTGATGCTCAGGCCGATGCGCTCGTTCTCGCGGTCTACCTTGAGCACTTTCACTTGCACCTTGTCGCCTTCTTTGACTACGTCAGACGGCTTTTCTACGCGGTTCCAAGCCAGCTCGGAAACGTGCACCAGACCGTCTACGCCGCCGATGTCGACGAATACGCCGAAGTCCGTCATGCGCTGTACGGTACCTTCGAGGATTTGCCCTGGTTGGATCGAGTCGAGAATCGATTGTTTTTTCACTTTTGCTTCATCTTCGAGAACAGCTTTATGAGACAGGATCACTTTGTTTTTCTCTTTGTCCATTTCCACTACTTTCAGGCTGAGCTCTTTTCCTTTGTAATCGGAGAAGTCCTCAACAAAATGACGCTCTACCATGGAAGCAGGGATGAAGCCGCGAACGCCAACATCTACGACCAGGCCGCCTTTTACGACTTCCTTCACGGTCGCATGGATAACTTCGCCAGACGCCATTTTTTGCTCCAGGTCTGCCCAAGCTGCTTCCATCGCTACTGCTTTTTTGGACACAACCAGCTCTTCCTTGTCATCGTTGAGCTTGATTACTTTTACTTCAAACGTGTCTCCGACTGCTACTACATCGGACACTTTTTCTACGTGCAGTACAGACAGCTCGCTGATCGGAATCAGTCCGTCGTATTTGTACCCTACATCTACTAGTGCTTGTTTTTCTTCTACCTTGGTCACCGTTGCTTTCACGGTGTCGCCAACAGAGATAACTGTGGCGTCTGTAAGGTGTACATTGGTTTCTTCCATCATAAAGACCTCCTTAAATGCCATCCAGTCCCAAACCATCGATCAGAGGTTGCGCTACAACCACCGAGCAAGAAGCGGGAGCATGTATATTTTTAACTGACGCCCGGAGGCTGACAGTTAGATGACGAGCCAGTATGTTCCAGCAGATTTAGTATTCTTCGCTTCGGCGTTTCTATACGGAAGCCGAAGAACGATGCTGCTCATGCAGCGATCGGATTTCCGCCATGATCAGTTCAGTGACGCTTTTCACCGTCTCCGAATTCGTCTTGGCTTCGCGATAGGCGCTTAAGTCAATCGGCTTGCCATATATGATCGTTATCGGTCGAAACAGACGATACGGTCCGATGATCGCGACCGGCACCACTTCTGCCTGTGACTTGAGGGCAAACATCGCTGCTCCACCCTGCCCTTGCCTGATTTGTCCAGTCTTGCTGCGGCTGCCCTCTGGAAAAATCCCCAATACTTTCCCTTGTTCCAGTATGTGCAGCGTCGAGCGGATCGCCGCCCTGTCGCCCGCTCCCCGTTTTACCGGAAAAGCGCCAAACTGGGTAATGAACCAGGAGAGTACCGGGATGCGGAACAGCTCTTCTTTTGCCATAAAGCACACCTGGCGCTCAATGCCGGAGCCCAACAGCGGAGGGTCCCACAGTGAGATGTGGTTGGCGCACAGGATGACTGGCCCTTCCTTAGGTATATGTTCTCGCCCGATCACTTGCCAACGGTAGGCAAAAGAAAAAATCGCGCGAAAAAAACTGCGGAACAGACGGTATAACTTCACTGCTTCGACTCTCCCGTTCGATCGCAAATTTGCAAGATCCGGTCCACGACTTGCTCAATCGAGCTGCCTGTTGTGTCCACGAGAACCGCGTCCTCTGCCTGGCGCAGAGGGGCAACTTCCCTGTTCATGTCGCGATGATCGCGCTCGGCGATTTCTTTCTCCATGTCAGACAATTGCGGATCGTTGCCTTTTGCGCGCAATTCATTCCATCGTCTGCGCGCCCTCTCCTGAATCGAAGCAGTCAAAAATATCTTCACTTCTGCATCAGGCAGCACATGCGTCCCGATGTCCCTGCCATCCATCACTACATTCCCTCGCGTCGCCATCGCTCGCTGCAACCCAAGCATTTGCTCGCGAACAGATGCGTAACTGGCAACGATGGAAGCGTACTCGCTTACTTCCGGGGTGCGGATGAGACGGGTGACATCGATGTCATTCCAGTATACACGCTGCTCGCCCTGTTCACGCTCCAGGCGAATCGTGTTCTCCTGAAGCAGGCGGGCGACCGCTTCCTCGTTCTCGACGGGAAGCTCGTAATGATGCACGGCCCAGGCCAAGGCACGGTACATGGAACCCGTGTCAATATATAAATAGCCCAGCTTTGCGGCTACTTGCTGCGCAACAGTGCTCTTGCCCGCTCCCGCTGGTCCATCAATCGCTATATTCATTCTGTCTCACCTGCTATGTACAGTAATCCGAAAAAAGGAGTAGAAACAAGAAAAGCTTCTGCTGAAGCTCCATTCCTCTCCTATGTTTCTGTGCCCTACCACTTATAGTACCATAGTATGGAAGCATGCGCAAACCTTACGGGACACGGGAAACTCCTTCCAACCGATCCGTTTCGACCAGAACTGCGCGAACTGGCGCATACTCAAGCAGCCATTCTCCCGCTGTCAGGAGGATGAAACATACGGCTATGGCGATGATAATTCCCTTTTCTATACGCTTGGCTACACGCTGAAATTTCTCGTTGTATTGGCTCGTCACGTAAGCTCCCGTCCTGTCCGTTTTGGCGTTATTCGACTATGCCTTTTTTGCGCAATTCCAACTGTCTTTCATAGCAAGCCCTGACCACTTTGGCCCGATCCACTTCACTGATCTGGATGAACTTCCCGGAAATCCATTGAAAATAGCCTCTTTCTTCTTCAACGACCTGTCTGACGACCTCCAGGACAGCGTACGCATGCTGGACTTGTCCTGTTTTGCCGGGGAGCGCGATCCAGACGTGCAGCTGATCCCCTACTCCAATGCGATAGGAATCAGCGCATCGGAAGGAAAGACCTCCACCACTCAGATCGATGGTTCGTGCCACGAAATGGTACGATCGCACGGAATCGATCATCTTGATGGCGATGTCAACACCTGTTTCGATCCGCAAAAAGTTTCGTCGCTGCGTGCGATTGATTTTTTCTGCAGCAGGCAGCTCCAGAAGCAATACGGGGAACGGCTCCAGCTCCCTGCCGACGACGGACGAGGGAAAATCATAACGAGAACCGTCTTTTGCAATATACCAGATTTCACATGCAGTCCCAACGTCAAGCAAACCCGTTCTGCCTGTATTTTCGCTGATCGGCAGCTCAATCAAGGCAATGGAGTCCCGTATGTCGGACACGCGGCTTTTTAATGTAGCAACCCCTGTTTCTTCAGAGGAATCTCTTATGTTTACATATACTGTTTGTCCGATTTGCGGAAAGCTCATGCAACGGTCCTCCTTTGTTTCTCGTCCCCATTTCCATTATATACTCGAACGCATGCAAACAGCAAATAGGGAAAGCCTTAAATTCCGGCTTTCCCCATTGACTTTTTTGCCGCTTATCTTCCTGCTGCCTGTCCACCGCCGACGTCCATTTTGACAATCTCTTCCTCTTCGCCAGTCTGGGCGTTGACGTAAATCATGTAGTTGGTTCCGTCGAGATCGCAATCCAGTTCCCAGGCGAGAATTTCCTTGCCATCGTTTTTGCCTTCGATGATCGCCAGGCGTTGATCGTTGATCTTGACGCCCCCGTTGATGTGTTTCCTCGCTTCCTCCTGGCTGATCGTCGCTTTCGGGATGGTGCGCGGCTTGTGATTGTAGAGATACTCTGTAGAGTTGAAGGCGGTCACGCTGCCGTCGTCCAAAGCGACCTCCACAGCAACAGCGTCCGGATAGATGCGCACCCCGCCCTCATTGGGGACGAAAGTAAAGGTGGCTACGCCTCCATAGCTGTCGCTTTCCGATACCTCCATATTTTCGTAGCCGTGTTGCTGCAAAAACCGGCGGCCTTTTTCCTGTGCTTGTGCCAGCGAGAGCTTGGGGCTGCCCACCTCACGCTCATTCATCATCCAGATGACCTTGCCGCCGTTTTTGGTCACATCCATGTTCAGCGCATGTTGTCCGCCCTGTGGAACGACCCTGACACTGTACGCGGAATACTGTCTGCCCTGACCGTTTTCATCTACTTCCACCTTCGCCTGGCCTTGCCTGATGCCGAGAAACTTCAGCGCGGAGCGTTTGGCTTCCTCCGTGTTTACTCGCTTGCCGTCGATCCCCCGGATCCGCTGTTCCCTTTTTCTCTCCAGGCTCTGAATCCCGACACCCCAGTCCAGATCGGGGTACTCCTCCACCTTTTTCTCGATCGTGCGGAAGCCGTCGACAATCGTATTGTCCGTCTGCTTGTCGTCGGAGGCCAGGGCGGTCTCCACGTCCATCCAGCGCAATTGCTTGTCGAGGACGTTCGTCTGTACCTTTTGCAGCTCGCTCTTGATTTCAGCGGCGTGCTTGTTCAAGCTCTTGAGCGTTTCGTACTCTTTTTGCGTGAGCGGTTCCTTTTCCAGATCGCGTACGGCTACCCGGTAGGAAAAATCGGCAACGCGCGACAGCATTTCTTCGGTCTTGTTAAACGGCATCAGCGTCAGCGGCAGCTGCCCTACAGCAGCCTGAGCCCCGTATGACAGGCGCCAGACGTTGGTCAGAGTCGGCGTCATCTGGCGTCTGGAATTGACGACCAGCGCCTTGCCCAATTCCTCGTGCAGCTTGTCCACATGATACGTAAGCTCATGGAAGGCACGCTGGTACGAGTTTTCGGCCTTGATCAAGATGGAATTTTTCTCGTTATGCTCCTGGTAACCCCAGACGCCTGCTCCCACGAGCGCGACCAAGGCTACGGGAAAAAGTACGCGTGAGACTGCTCCATATACCATCGCTTTCGTTCCTCCTGTTTTCGGATTACGTCCTTGGCACGTCTTGCAATCTTTGCATAGTGTTAGTGGAGGAAGAATGGATTATGCATCCGACTCGCTTGGCGAGAAGGCGCGGACCGCACAAAAAAAGCCCGATGCTTTCTATCGCACCGGACTTCTCTGTTTGGGGGGCACAGATTTTCAATCAGATTCCTGTATTTGAAAGTATTGGCTATTGTCGCACAGGCACTGGCGAAAACCCGTTTCAATCTGCCCGCTCGGATCGCGACGGCCGCGCAGGGTAAATGTCTCACCGCATACATTGCAACGTATCGTCACCTTTGCTCGCTGGGTTTGGTCTTTCATCAAATCTCGTCTCCTCCTCGTCCTTATTGTGGACGGGATGAGAGATTTTTAGAACCGAAATCGTGGGCGCGCTGCACCTTTTTCATCCCTTGCCACCAGAGCAGCACCATGAACGGAATAATCACGACAATCCAGTTTTGAATCGACAAAAAGATGAGATTGTACAAGGCGTGCAGCAAGATGGGCAAAATAACGGAAAACCACAGGAAGAAAAGCTGCTTTCTCCGATTCACCGTGAATTTTGCCCTCCCCATGTAATACCCCATCCAGACCCCGAACAGGGCATGGCCGGAAACGGGGAGCAAGGCGCGCCACAAGGCGACGTTCGTTCCGTTAATAATCAGATAGAAGAAATTTTCTAACGTAGCGAAGCCGAGAGAGACAGCGACCGCATAGACGATGCCGTCATAAGGCTCATCAAATTCAAGATGCTGGTAGACGGTAAAAAAGATGACCATCCATTTGAAGAACTCTTCCAAGACGGCCGACTGGAGCACTTCCATCATCACACCGCCTTGCCAATGCCATTCGTGCTGCATAATATACTGGAGAACCATGATCGGAACCACCAGAAGCATGCCAAAAATAAATGAGCGGATGACCATGGAAATGGGCTCCGGCTCAAAACTGTCACGCAGGTAAAAATAGCTTAAAATGGCAATTCCCGGGGCTATCGCAGCAGTGATCAAAGCGATCATCCTGCATTACTCCTTTACACAAAGCTATTATTCATCGTACCATGAATACTGGTTGATGAAAACCCCGCTACAGGAGAGAGAACATGCCAAATAAAGTGCTCGTGCTCAATACTGGCGGCACGATCGCCATGTCGGTAGACGCTTCAGAAGCTGTGAAGCCGCTCGACGATCAAGCTGTCATAAACATTTTGCCTTTTCTGGAGCAATACGCGGATGTCACGATGAAAAACGTCTTTCAATTGCCAAGCCCGCATATCACCCCAAGCCATATGAACGAGCTGCGCATCCGGATCGAATCGGAGCTGGAGCAGGATCGGTACGCGGGGCTGGTAATTACGCACGGAACGGACACGTTGGAGGAGACCGCCTATTTTCTCGACCTGACCTTGTCGCTCTCCATCCCGGTTGTGATTACGGGAGCGATGCGCAGCAGCAATGAACTGGGGGCAGACGGTCCGGTCAACCTAATCTCCTCTGTGCGTACAGCGGCAGATCCCGGCAGCAAGGGGCGCGGGGTTTTGGTCGTATTCAACGACGAAATTCACGCAGCTGCTCACGTGACCAAAACCCACACCAGCAACGTAGCCACTTTTCAGTCGCCTGAATTTGGACCGATTGGCACTGTTTCCAAAAAAGGCATACACTATCACTACGCACCAGTAAAACGGGAACACTACGAGATTGAAACGGCCGATGCCAACGTCCCTCTGGTCAAGGCCGTAGCCGGCATGGACCCGGCATGGCTGCAATTTTTGCTGGAGCAGCCGATCGACGGACTGGTCGTCGAAGCGTTCGGTCTCGGCAACCTTCCGCCTGCGATCCTGCCTACTCTGCAGCAGCTTTTGGACAAAAACATTCCGATCGTGCTCGTCTCGCGCTGCTACAACGGTCAGGTACAGGACATTTACGACTACGAAGGCGGCGGCAGGCAGCTAAAAAAACGCGGGATCATTTTCTGCAACGGCCTGAACGGTCCAAAAGCGCGCCTCAAGTTAATTGTCGCCTTGCAGCAGACGAACGATGTGAAAAAGTTGCAGGCGCTGTTTGAAGCGATGTAGAATGCAAACTGGCCGACCCAATAAATCAAGCAAGGGCTGTTCCATCGTCCAAAGACGCGGGAACAGCCCTTTTTCATTACCCTCGTACGCTTAAACCCAGCCGCGGAAACGGGACGCTTCGGCCATTTTGCGAACCCCTACCATGTAGGCAGCCAGACGCATATTGACGCGGCGTGCCTGATGCACGGAGTAGATGTTCTCGAATGCGCGAACCATCACTTTTTCCAGTTTTTCTTCCACTTCTTCTTCTGTCCAGTAGTAGCCCTGGTTGTTTTGTACCCACTCGAAATAGGAAACCGTCACGCCACCAGCGCTTGCCAGAACGTCTGGCACGAGCAAAATGCCACGCTCTGTGAGGATTTTGGTAGCTTCCAGTGTAGTCGGACCGTTGGCTGCTTCCACGACAATTTTTGCTTTGATGTCATGTGCATTCGCGCCCGTGATCTGGTTCTCGATCGCAGCCGGCACGAGGATGTCGCAATCCAGTTCGAGCAGTTCCTTGTTGGAAATCGTGTTCGTAAACAGTTTGGTGACAGTACCAAACGAGTCACGGCGATCCAGCAAATAGTCAATATCCAGACCATCCGGATCGTGCAGGGCGCCGTACGCGTCAGAAATGCCGACGACTTTCGCCCCGGCGTCGTGCATGAATTTGGCCAGGTAGCTGCCGGCGTTGCCGAAGCCCTGGATCACTACACGTGCTCCCTCGATGTCAATGCCGCGGCGTTTTGCGGCTTCACGTATGCAAATCGTAACCCCTTTGGCCGTTGCTGTCTCCCGGCCATGCGATCCACCCAGCGCAATCGGTTTGCCTGTAATGAATCCCGGAGAGTCAAACTCGCGAATACGGCTGTATTCATCCATCATCCAAGCCATAATCTGTGAATTGGTAAATACATCTGGTGCAGGGATGTCTTTTGTCGGGCCGACGAGCTGGCTGATTGCCCGCACATAGCCACGGCTCAGGCGCTCCAATTCACGGAACGACATCTCGCGCGGATCGCAAATGATTCCGCCTTTTCCACCGCCATAAGGCAGATCGACGATGCCGGCTTTCAAGCTCATCCAGATTGAAAGCGCTTTCACTTCATCCTCAGTCACCTCCGGGTGGAAGCGAATACCCCCCTTGGTCGGACCGACCGCATCGTTGTGCTGGGCACGATATCCCGTAAACACTTTCACCTCGCCGTTATCCATGCGAACTGGAATACGAACGGTCAATACGCGCAGCGGCTCCTTCAGGAGTTCAAACATCGATTCTTGGTAACCTAGTTTCTCCAGTGCTTCCTTGATCACCGTTTGGGTCGAGTGCAGCAAATTCATGCTTTCTGCTTGTGTCTCAGTCCCTTTGGTGCTTTCGGTTACCACATCTTGATTACCCATTACTTACCACCTCAGAAATGTTGTCGGTAAATCCATCGTTAAGTATACACGCTTGTATCAAGGATGAGAAGATGGAAATTCCCAGCCAGACAATTTCCAGTTGTTTTTTTCGCTACGACTCGTTCGGTGCAGTATGAATGTATTGTCACAACGGGCATTATGACACTCTACCATGTGTAGCGTACCCCAACACAGCGGTTTCATCACCAAACGCAGGCAATTGTGCCATAATGATTCATAAGGATAAAAAAAGACCTGAAAAGGAGACTGCCGCATAATGAAAAACAGCATCCTGTTTGTTTATGCCCATCCTGACGATGAAACCTTCACCGCCGGAATCACGATCAGCAAATACGCGCAGGAAACTGACGCCGCAATCCACGTCGTCAGCGCAACCAGAGGGCAGGCTGGCAAGCCGGGCAATCCCCCGCTCTGCACAGTCGAGGAATTGCCGCAGGTCCGTGAACGAGAACTGCGTGAGGCATGTGCTATTCTCGGTGTAACGACGGTAGAACTATGGGATTATGAAGATAAAAAGCTCGACCAGGTACCCGTATCCGAGCTGGCAGCCCACGTTCACGCCGCGATTGCCCGGCTTCGCCCGCAGGCAGTGGTCACATTCGCCCCACACGGCATATCCGGTCACCCCGACCACAAGGCGATCTCGGCAGCGGTCACACAGGCGATCCAGACGCTTCCCGAGGGCAGCCCGGTCCGCAAGCTGTATTACGCGACACGCGCAAGTGACAGGACGTTCGGCGCGATCCAACCCGTTTTTGGCGATCCGTACGATGCCATCACGACGATTATCCAGGCCCCGGCGTACACCCGGCAGGTGGGAATGGCTCTGCGTGCGCATCGCACGCAGCATCTCTCCGTAGAACGCGTATTCCCTGGCGTACCTGCGGGAGATTACTCCAATGTGCCGGACCAGAACCACTTTATCCTCGCCTGGAACAACATCCCCGGCTACACGATCAGCGGCAAAGAACACGACGTTTTTGCGGGAATCGAATGAGTGCAGGAAAAACAGTAAAAGCACCTAGCGCGGCAGGCTAGGTGCTGATTTATGGGCAAATCTGTTTTTTGTGATAGCGAAAATCAGTGAAAGTGCCTGCAAATCTCTTTGACAGCGTCGTCAGCCACGACGACCTTGCCGTATTCCTCAAGTACATAGATCGTAGTCGGCGTCGCTTCCCCGTACTCGGAGAGGATCGCAATCAACTTGTGGAATCTCTCTTGATCCAAATCGACTTCTTCCAGAACAAGGTGGTACTTGCCCTTGTAGAAGTACGCTGTTCCTCCATTGGTCAACAGAGCGTTTATTCGATGAGAGACTTCTACCAGATGCTCGAAGTCGCGGAAGGCGTAGATGATGAGATCACTTTCTTCCAAGGTAACCTCAAGCTCGTATACGTCATCTTCTTCGTACTCTTCCTCTTCCTTGGCATCCTTTGCGCCTGTTTTTCCCCGCGTTACGATTACGACCATCCCTTGTGCTGGCAAGGCGAACACTTCAACGGCGACTGGCCCTGAGACTTCAAAGCCGAGCTCATTATATGCCTGTTCCATCATGTCGTTGAACAGCTCGTGTACTTTCGGAATGTCACGCCACATGTCTTCTTTCTCTATACCGCGCTCCGACAAATCATCAAATGTTAAAAAGATACGTATTTTGTCTTGACCAAGGCGTTCAACACGCATGACTGTCCCTCCTCGCCATCCAGACGTACTACAAATTATGATCGTAAGCCTGTAAGAGTTCTTCGCTTTTTCCGGCAAGTACCCCGCTGTCTACAAACCATTTTTGCCTTGCAGGAAAATTGAAGGTTAGTCCTATCATATCACATTTCCCAGGCGGAACATAGCGATGCGACAGCTTGTGTGGGTTTTCGGGCACATTCGCGACATGCTGTGCGATTCGCTCGAAACGTGGAGGCAGATGCGGTACCTTGTCAAAAGATGCGCTTTCCCAGGAAAAGATGCTTATGCTCGCGTCATTTCCCGTGGGCTTCGCGTTCGCGCAGCCGTTTGTGAATCCAGATCGCTGCCTGGGCTCCGTCCCCCATAGCAATCGCCACTTGCTGCGAGTGGTTGACGACATCGCCCACTGCCCACAGGTCCGGATGATCCGTCTCCCTCGTCCGCGGGTTGACGATGACATGTCCTTTGTCTGTCAAGCGAACGCGAAACGCTCGGATCAGGTCTGTTTGCACATGCGCTCCGGGAAACGCCAAAAACGCCCTGCTCACTTCAAGACGCCTGCCGTCGTAAAGCTCAAGCGCAACAAGTTGTCCGTGGGTATGCACAAAACGGATGACCCGGGTGTCCCAAATCGGTATCGAATCGTTCCATTTGTCCACAAGCCCGGATTCAACCGAATCGCCTGTGTGGTTGATGACAAACAGACTTCGCGTGAAGCCGATCAGCTCATCGATCATTGCGATGGCATTGGGCCCTGCTCCGACAATCGCTGTCTTTTTGCCGACACTTTCATACCCGTCGCAATCGGGACATAAAAACACCGATTGCCCCAGGCACTCACGCACTCCCTCGATGGCCGGGAAGGGATCGCGTATGCCCGTCGCGAGCACCAGCGTGCGGCCTTGCATGAGCGATGCCGCGTTTTTCGTCTGAACCGTGAAGCCACTCTTTTCATCGTGCTTGACGGCGACGACCTCATCGGTAAAAAAAGCGGCTCCGTACCGCTGCGCCTGTTCCTTGCCGCTGCGCCGGAGCGTATCGCCGCTCACCCCGGAAGGGAAGCCGAGTATGTTGTGATAGCATTTGGCTACCGCCGAACGGCCACCCGGGATGTCGATGACGGCTACTTTTCGCAAACATCGTGCGAGCTGAATCGCGGTCTGCAACCCGGCAATTCCTGCCCCGATGACAATCGTATCGTAAATCAATGGGTACCTCCCTCTGCCGGCAGCTATTTCTCATAGCATATCCGGGAGTGGAAGCGTTCATTACGAGGAGAGCGGAATCATCACGACTTTGCCGATAGACAGCTGTGCATCTTCAGGAAGACCGTTGTATTTGGCAATGCGTGAAACGCCAAAATTGTGACCGTAATACTGCCGCGAAAGTTTGAACAAGGTGTCCCCTTTTTGCACGATGTGGCGAACGACCTTGGGCTGCTGCTGGCTGGTATCCGCCTGTTGTGCCTCTGGCTGAGCCGCTGGTGCAGACGGCTGAACTGTCGGCTTTTCGCCTGCCGTAGCTGACTGCGGACCCGTCGAAGCAGATGGCTGTGTCGAGACGGCAGCCGCTACCTCCCGAGAAGGAGTCGTTTCTCCGGTCGTCTGGGACGGCACTTCCTCTGCCTGTGCATCCTTCCTATCCGGCAACGGCACGACTGGTTCCTCCACTGCATCAGCACTTTCACCGGAATCGGACTGTGCGGATTGCGGCAACTCTTGCGCAGCTTGTGAATCCGTCGAACTGCTCGTATTCTGCGATACCCTTGTTTCGGCTTTATGTGCTTGGTTGGCATGGTAGAGCTCCCAGCCGATCAACCCGAAAAAAAGTGCCCCAAATACAATGAGTCCAGCCTGAATCAATGTTTTCAACGATACTTGCTGCTTTCGTTTTTCGACCTTGCGGGAGCGGCGCGGCGGGAATCCACCTTCACCTTGTATCTCGCTCACAGTTCCTCCCCCTGTCTCCGTTTTATCGTGTAACGCAAATACATAGCAAGAACCAAGTCAATCCCGATGTGGGCCAAAATCGGCGGCCACAACGAATGCTCAAGCTCAAACAACAGACCGAGCAGCCAACTGGTGCCGAACATGCTGATGACGAGCAATGGCTTGCGCAAATATCGCGTATGTACAATGGTAAATATGACACTCGTCCACAAATTTCCTGCAAATGGGTGAATCACACCACGAAACAACCATTCTTCGCTGAAGCCGACTGCTACACACACAAGCACAATGCCCGCTGTGGACATGTTCCCGAAAATCCGTTCGTTGATGCTGCCATCATCCTGCCAATTGGACGGCAGGTACCGATCCATGGCGATGCTCGTCAAAATCACGACGGTAGCTGCCGCCGCAGCCCAGCCAACTCCTGACAGCAGAGGAAGCCGAAATAAGCCAAGCGTGCCGTCCCAGCCGTGCAGCCACAGGCTGCAGGATGCCGCAATCGCCAAAATCAACCCTTGTGTCAGCCAGAGGTTCAAGCACAGTGTGGCGTCGTCTACTTCCTGCAAATTCCGTTTCACCGTGAACCTCCTCGCTTCTAATTCGGCAAAAGCCGGGACAATGCCTGTCGCAAATCCCACGGGATTGCACCTTGCGAGCGGACAGAAGCTGTTCCTTCCATATATAGCTCTCTCGTCAAGCCGCAGGCAGAGCAGCACTGGGATGTGAAGCTGGCCTGCCCATCTTGAAAGTAGCTATTGAGCTGCTTGCGCAGGCATTGGTCGCCCCCCTGCGCGAAACGGACGATCTCTGCCAGCTTTTGCCCTTTGCGCCGCTTTCTTATGTCCAATTCTTCCGCTATCCACTCTGCAATCGTCTGCGGCTCCTGTCTCGTCTGCGCACTGCTGCGTGTCTCCGGGTGCGTGAGATGCGCCTCTGCTTTTTCCGCGTAAAAGGCGAGCAGGTCCGCCATTTCCTGCGTCAGCTCCAATGCGGCGAGTTTGTCCGGCATTAGCGGCTCGCCTGATGCCCGCAGCTGACAATACGATTGCAACTGCTCTGGGGTCGGATATTCCCGCTCGATCATATGCAGGTGAATCTGAACATCGTCCGCCGCGTAAAAAAGTGCCGCATACCCGGCTTGACCGTCTCTTCCCACCCGGCCAATTTCCTGGGCGTACGCTTCCAGGCTCGACGGAAGCTGGTAGTGAATCACAAAGCGTATATCGGATTTGTCGATGCCCATGCCAAATGCGTTGGTCGCGACGATCACATCCAATTCTCCAGCGAGAAACTGGGCCTGGATCAGCGTGCGCTCCATGCTCGACATCCCGCCGTGGTACCCGTGGATTCTTTTTTGACCGTCGAGCTGGTACGAGGCGACCAGTACGTCTACTGCCTGTCGCGTGCTGCAGTAGACGATCCCCGGACCGGCCAGCTTGTCGATCAGCCGGATTACATGCTGACGCCGCTCTGTTTCACTCGTAGTCGGGATTACTTCCAATGCGATGTTCTCGCGGTTGACAGGCAGAGCGATCACATTTTCCTGCCGAATGGAAAACAACTGGCAAATTTCCGCCTGCACCTCTGCCGTAGCAGTCGCAGTGACCGCAAGCACCGGAGGATCTCCCAGTTTTTTTACCACATCTGGCAGACGCATGTAATCCGTGCGAAAATCATGGCCCCATTGCGAGATACAGTGCGCCTCATCGACCGCAACCAGCGATACGCCAGCGCGTCTGAGCACTTGTTGGACGTACGGCTGCTGCAATCGCTCGGGCGAGATGTAGAGCAGCTTGTACACGCCCTGCTCGAGCTCACGAAGCGTCTCCCGTGCCTCGGCCACATCCTGGGCGCTGTTGAGATACGCTGCCGGTATGCGGCGTTGCGAGCGCAACTGTTGGACCTGATCCATCATCAGCGAAATGAGAGGGGAAACTACGACCGTGATTCCCGGCAGCAACAGAGACGGCAACTGGTACGTAATCGATTTGCCGCCCCCGGTCGCCAACACGCCCAGCACGTTTTTCCCTGCCAGCAGTCGGCTGACCACTTCCTTTTGACCGGGACGAAAGGAAGTGTGGCCAAAGCAGGTTTTCAGCGTTTCCACGAGTCTGTCATCCATGCTGCCTTCCCTCCAGTCTTCTGGCCAGCGCGAGGCGAATTTGCAAGTAAGAGGCATTGCCCTCCAGATGATCCTTGATAATCCTTAGTCTGCTTGTCCCCAACTGTTCGCTCACCGCGATGATCCGCTCTGCCAGTTCCTTTGGCAGCAGCTCTGAACAATCCCAATCCGGGCAGCGCAAGGCAATTTCGACCAGGTGATCTTCGACTGTGCTTTCCTTGATCCTTCTGATTCGCGCGATCTCCTCTTTGGGCAGACCGCGCTGGACGAGAGTGTACGTGCGCGCTGCACTTTCCGTCAGGACAACGCCCGGCTCGTCCTTTGCCTCAGCCAGTCGGCTCAGCAGCGGGAATTCGCTTTTTTCACGCTGTACCCGTTCCATCGAGACAGCCAGACCGTAGCGAAGCTGAACCTGCACAAAGGAGGGCGCCGCACCGTGCTGCAACGCGAGCTGACCCAGCGTCTTGCCCACCTGTGCCGTTCCCGAGAGCTGTTCGACCAACAGCCGCTGCACCACTTCCGGCAACGGCTCCCACAGCCGAAACAGCTCTTCTGCCAGATGCTGCTTCCACTCTTCCCTCTTGCCTTGTTCTCCAATCAGTCGCTTCACCCATGTCTGCACATGCCTGTCGCGGACAACCGGGTAAAAATTCATCTCCTTTGCCAGCATATGGGAAACAGACTGGACAAGCAAGTGCAGCCGCTGCCAAAATACATCCAGGCTGTGCGTCGGCAATGCCTGGGCAAAAGGCTCAAGCCACTTGTGCAGATCGTAGATGGCAAAGCGCTCGTGTGCGTACAGCCTGCCTGCTTCAGTGACAACAAAGCTCGGCTTGCTGCGTCGTTGTCCATCCGCATCAATTTCACATATGTAATCGCGCATGAGGAGGACGGAGACAGTTTGCTCCCATTCCTCTCGCGCCAGCCGCGGAAACAGCCGATAATACGGATAAAGACGGTACAAATGGACGTCCTGCATGGTTTGATTCGCTTTGCGGCCGCGCAAAATGTGAAAACCCGCCTGCAGCGTTCGCTCGTTGGCTAATGGAAGCATTGTATTCAAGGCAACCGTACACAGAAAATCCCGTTCCTGTGCGTCCATGCTTTGCTTGTTCATTCGTTCATCCTTCTTTAACAACTTTGTGTAAAACATATGTTTGAAATCGTTCAATCATTGGTAATAGTAAAATGAACAGATATTATGTACGAATCGTGGCAATACACGCCGTATGATTTGCTGCTGGAGATGGAGGCTTTTGTATGAAAAAACGATTGGCAAAATCGGATTTTATGATGGCGTATATGATCATCATAACACTTGCTTGTACCATTGGCGGATTTTTTTTCGGTGCATTTTACATGAAGACAGAGATCGAATCCGCACAGGCCGCAGCGCTGGAAGCCGAGCAGCGCGAGGCGGAAAAGGAACAAATGCTCAAAGAGCACAAGCTGTACAATGAACAGGATTTCGTCCGCTTCCACTACGCCGTACTGGCCCCTGTACGCGAGTTGCAAAACGCACATTTTGGCACCATCGATATGTGGGCTGATCTGGATGCAAAGGGACAAGAGGAAGCACTGAAGGAACTGGAGAAGGCTGCTAAAGAGACATTGAAGCTTTTGGAAAAGGATGTACTCTTGCCTACTTCACCGCTGCTCGTGCAAGCCCACTCGAATTTTACGGAAGGTGTACGGACGTATTTGGCTCGTATGGAGCAGGTACGAACCGCTCAGAATAGTAATGCCTTGTCAGTCCAGGAAGTCGCATCGCACTTTGCGTCCCCCGGCGAGAACTGGGCGAAGGCACAGGAGGAGCTGTACCTCTCCCTTGCCAACTGGGAGGCTTCCTACGTGACCAGGCAGGCAATCCCGCAGGAGGCACCCGAGACGGTCACGATCGCGCAGTGGAAGCAGTACCCGTTCCACTACCGGACATACCTGAGCGCAGTCTCCATGACAAGAGAGGGACAATGGACAGCCTTTTACCCGGAGGATCTGGCAACTCGGATCGACAATCTGCTCGCCTCCTCCGATGCTGCCACGATCGGCGTTCAGGATATAAGCGGCGCCGTTCGCCTGTTGTACGCTACAGATGCGATTCAACCTGGGGATTTTACGCACCTGCGGAAAAAAATCCATCCGGAATTAAAGGCACCGGAAATTCCAATCTACAACTAGAGTATATTTTTAGATTGATTCAATCTTGAAATCTTTCCAACAAGAGCATACAATGTGTATGAAAGTGGACGTACCACTGCATGGGAGGTGAAACCACGATGACTACATGGGTTGATAAAGATACTTGTATTGCTTGTGGCGCTTGTGGCGCAACAGCTCCTGACGTATTCGATTACGACGATGAGGGCTTGGCATTCAACAAGCTGGATGACAACAGCAACAGTGCTGAAATCCCAGATATCCTTCAAGACGATGTACGTGACGCTGCAGAAGGATGCCCAACTGATTCCATCAAAGTGGAATAGTTCATCCATTTCCTGCAAAAAGCCTCTCAATACCACCTGGTTTTGGGAGGTTTTTCTTTCCTGGAGTCATAGCAAAACCCGAACATTCCCAGGCGTTTTTTCCATTTTCTGATGGATCAAATCCTTAATGTTCGTTTTTTGCTATTGTTCCACTACATTTCGCCTTTCAAAACCCCTTTATTCACGAACGATCTAAAAATTTTTATTGTTATTGTTCATTTTTTCTACTTGACGACTGGGAAAATCTCATGGTATCGTAAGGACACATCATACGAAACCTTTATAGACAAACAGTGATGACGAAGACAGGCTGTGTATCCGGATACCCTCAGAGAGCCGATGGTTGCTGCGAATCGGCGGTTCCCTTCACAGATAAGCACTTCCGAGCTGTTGCGCTGAACATGTCACATCAGTAGGCGCGAACCGGTTGATCCGTTATCTCTTCAGGTCACGTACCTGTTAAGGCTTTTCTTTGTGAGAAGAAAAGTAAATGAGGGTGGCACCGCGAAGCAAGCCTCTCGTCCCTCACTGTTCACTTGGAGCAGTGTGGGAACGGGAGGTTTTTTTATTCACTGAAAGTCCATAAGGAGGTGGAGAGAATCATGCGTAAAGAGAGAATGATTGGGGGATGTCCCGGTCCAGCACCGATCCCTCCACATGTCCGATCTTTTTCCGGCATTCGCGCCGGTTAAGGTGAGGTCGTGTTGGAAGATCCCCCGCACATTTGGCGCAATCGACTTTGCGCCGCACGAGTCAATCGGCACTCCAAACGAATGCCGGTGTAAAATTGCCCAGGAGGTGCACATTGCACATGTATAAAGTTCTCATAACTGACCCACTTAGCGAATTTGGTATTCAGCAACTGCTGGATGCACCTGATGTTGAAGTCGTACGCCAAACGAATCTCTCCCCCTCTGACCTGCTGGCGATCATCGGCGATTACGATGCCCTGCTCGTTCGCAGCCAGACCCAAGTGACAGCCGAAGTATTCGCTGCCGGAAAAAAACTGAAAGCGGTCGGACGCGCCGGTGTCGGCGTCGACAACATCGACATCAATGCGGCGACCCAGGCCGGAATCCCGGTCATTAACGCCCCGGACGGAAACACGATTTCGACCGCCGAGCATTCCTTTGCGATGCTGATGGCAGTAGCCCGCAACATTCCACAGGCACATAAAAAGCTGAC
Source organism: Brevibacillus sp. TJ4 (assembly GCF_044627595.2). Lineage (NCBI taxonomy): Bacteria > Bacillati > Bacillota > Bacilli > Caryophanales > Paenibacillaceae > Brevibacillus > Brevibacillus sp. TJ4. Next base: position 2,500,209 of record NZ_CP185865.1, read on the forward strand.
AGACGGCAACTGGGATCGCAAAAGTTTCCAGGGTGTCGAATTGAACAACAAAATAATCGGGATCATCGGGATGGGCCGCATCGGTTCCGAGGTAGCCAAACGCGCCAAGGCATTCGGCATGCAGGTCATGGGCTACGATCCGTTTATGACCGCAGAGCGGGCTGAAAAAATGGGCGTCATCCACTCCACCGTCGAAGAAATTTGCCGTCAAGCAGACTTCATCACAGTACACACGCCTTTGACCAAAGAGACGCGTCACATCATCAGCTCGCGCGAATTCGCCATTATGAAGGACGGTGTGCGCCTGATCAACTGTGCGCGCGGCGGCATCATCGACGAAAAAGCACTGTATGAAGCGATCCTGACCGGGAAAGTTGCCGGGGCCGCTCTCGACGTGTACGAGGAAGAGCCACCTGTAAACAACCCGCTGATCGGCTTGCCGCAAGTGGTCAGCACGCCGCACCTGGGTGCATCCACGGTTGAGGCGCAAGAGAACGTCGCCGTAGACGTGTCCGAAGAAATTCTCAAGGTACTGCGCGGCGAGCCGTTTAAAAACGCCGTAAACCTCCCTTCCATCCCTGCACACGTGATGGAAAAGGTGAAGCCGTACTTCACGCTCGGTGAAAAACTTGGACACTTCCTGGCACAAGTGACCGTCGGCTCCATCTCCGAGATCGAAATCAAGTACAGTGGCGAGCTGACAGAAGTCGATACCAGCCCGCTGACCCGTACCGTGGTCAAAGGAGTCCTCTCCTTCCGCCTGGGCGAAGGCGTAAACTACGTCAACGCACCGATTCTCGCCAAGGCGCGCGACATCACCGTTACGGAACAAAAAACGGCGCAAAACCGCGGCTTCACCAACCTGCTGACAGTAACGCTGAAAACGACGCAGGAATCGCGCAGTGTCGCCGGTACTCGTCTGAACGGCTACGGTACTCGCATCGTCAAAATTGACGACTTTGCCATCGACGTCGCTCCAGAAGGATACTTGCTGTACATTCACCACAATGACCGCCCAGGCGTAATCGGCCGCGTCGGCTCGATTCTTGGCCAGAACAACGTCAACATCGCGACCATGCAGGTAGGTCGTCGCGACGTCGGCGGCGACGCGATTATGATGCTGTCCGTGGACAAAGCACTCACCGCCGAGCTGCTGGACACGATGGGGGAATTGTCCGAAGTGAAGAGCGTAACGCAAATCGAGCTGTAATTGTCCCAAACAAAAACGAAGCTGTCCCCTGCTCTGCACCACGCGGAAAAGGGACAGCTTTTTTATCATCGACAAACAAAACGAACATAAAAACCCCCTGCGTCAGTCGTTACTGGCGGAAGGGGGTTTGCTGCATGCAGTTACAGGATAGTCAGAAGGCCTCGCACATCGTCGAAAATGTAGTCGGCTTGTACCTCTTCAAACTTGGCGCGCGCTTCCTGTCCGGACAGACCGGTCAGTGTAGCTGCGAACTTGCAGCCGATCGAGCGGGCAGCGAGGAAATCTGCCAGCGAGTCGCCGACAATCAGCACCTCGTCCCCATTTTCAATCGGCAGCGGGAATTTCACAGCCTCGCTGTTTGGCGTATCCAGACCGAGCAAACCTTTGACATAGGAGATCGGGTGTGGCTTGGACATCGGTGCGTACTGCGGAAACTCTCCCTCTACCTCGAGGACGTGAGAAGCCGTCACGACGCGGTTTGGATCAAACCATTCCAAAATGCCCAACTCGCTCAACGGCACATGCGTCTCAATCGTCGGACGCCCTGTGCCAATTCCGAGCGTGTACCCTTTTTCCTTCAACGTGCGGAACAGGTCAATCATTTCGGCCGGCGGCACGATCGGGATTTCATCGGTGAGGAAGCCCTTCTTGCCCGGCTGCCTGGTCGGTCTGCCGATCGAATCCGCTACCCTGTCGTCGCCCAGATACCACTCCTGGAACGTCTCCTGGCACAACTGCCACAACTGGCTGCTGCGAGAAAACATCTCTGTGTCGACCCCGCACCGCTCTTTGGCGATCTGGTTGAGGTAGACGAGCATTTCCGCTTTCTGCGCGTTGCCCTTGGCGAAATCGGCAGTGAATGCGGCGTAGTCGATGTGGAAATCGGCCGCATGCGCTTTTGCCCACGCTTGAAGCTGTGCCACCTGCGGACGGTCAATCTGCTGTGCCAGCATCTGCACAGCCTCATCGCCCAGCGCAGGTTTGAGCTGTTCCACAAGTCGGATCAACTGGTAGGAGAACGCCAGAAACACCATGTCCCAGTTGGAATTGATGCCACGGGATTTGATAAAGTTCAGCACCTCGTCACGGGCAAACACTTGCTCACGAACACTTCTGATCTGCGGCTCTGCCGGTGCCGGCGTAAACGTCTCGGCGGACAGACCCAGGTATTGCGGGCTGTTCAGCATTTCCCACACTGTCAAGGCAGATGCATCAAAGTAGCGTTCCTCGCTCAGCATAACCCCATCTACGTCAAACAAGATCGTTTTGATCATTTCTCTCTACACTCCTAGCTGTGTTTGTTTTCTTCCAGGAAAGCGATGGTAAACGTCGTTCCTTTATCCTGCTTGCTTTGCACGCTGATCGAAGCACCGTGCGCATCGACGATGTTCTTGGCAATGGCAAGCCCCAGGCCAGTCCCTCCGGCACGGCCGCGGGTACGCGCTTTGTCCGCCTTGTAGAAGCGTTCAAAGACAAACGGCAAATCTTCCTGCGGAATACCGCTTCCGGTGTCGCTTATTTCCAAAATCAACTGCTTGTCGCCAGATGCCCGCAATGTCACGCATCCGTCTTTGGGCGTGTGCCGCAGCGCATTGTCGATCAGATTGGTCAGCACCTGTTCCATCCGGTCAGGATCGATCGAAGCCTGTGTGAACGTAGTCGAAAAATCGAGCTGCAGGTTGATGCCCTGTTCCCTCGCCAGGTTGACAAACTTGCGGTGAACCCGCTCCAGGTACGGGCGCAGCTCCACAGTTTCGCGGACCAGCTCTACATGCCCCGCTTCCATTCGCGCCAGGTTGAGCAATTCGTTGACCAGCTTGGTCATCCGCACCGACTCATCGTAAATGATTTGCGCCAGCTCCTTGTGCTCCTCCGGCGTCGTGGCGATGTCATCGACGATCGCTTCGCTGTACCCTTGCAGCATCGACAGCGGCGTGCGAAGCTCATGCGAGACGTTGGCGACGAAGTCATTGCGCATTTTGTCGAGCTTTCGTTCGCGCGTCATATCGCGTATGACGGCTACTGCCCCGCGAATCTGGTCGCGGTCCATCAGCGGCACCATGACCAGCGACCACGTCCGGCCTTGGACCGGAATGTCCTCGATCAGCTCATGTCCGCCGCGCACGACACGGTCATAAAAACCGTACAGCGGGAAGGGCTCCTCGGGGTGCTCATACGTCCAGTCACGCAGGAAATGCTCGGCCGGCGGGTTCGTCACGGCGATTTTCCCTTCGGCATCGATCATTACGACCCCATCGACCATACTGCGCAACACGCTGGACAACTGTTCCTTTTCCTTTGACAGCGCATCTACCAGTTGATTCAAGCGGGAAGCCATCGTGTTCAGCGACGCAGCCAGCTCGCCGATCTCGTCCGTGGTACGAATCGGTATCTCGGCGTGAAAATCCCCTTCCGCGATGCGATGGGCGGTCTCCTTCATTTGCAGCAGCGGCGAAGTAATCCGCGACGACAGAAAAAAGGCGAAGAACGTCGTCGACGTAAAGGCGATTACACCGACCACAAAAATAAGGAATCTGACCTCGACCAATGTATCGTCAAAATCTTCGATCGTCTGATACATCAAGACGGCACCCTGATGCCCTGGGGAAATTTCCAGGGGGACGGCCACAGCCAGAATAGGCAGGCTCTCGCTGGAAGACGTAGGTGCATCTTCATTCCTGATTCCAGACAGGTCAAGAATCAGCCTCTCGGGCTCCGGATGTTGTCCCTGCAACGCCTGCGTTACCTTGGCTTCGGCTGCCTGAATCAACAGCTCGCTCGGAATGTTGGGAAGCGATTTTCCTTCGCTTTTGCCCACCGGCACGCGATGCTCATCGAGCAGCAGCATCCCGGTGTGGTGAACCAGCCCGAATTGCGAGGCCAGTGCAAGTGCACTCTGCTTGTCCTCGCTGTTCGCAAGCCCTGCCGATAGTCCTTCAGCCAGCTCCTGCAAGCTGGCCGTCTGTTGGCGATGGTAAAAATTGTCAAATGACTGGACGAGAAGCAGACTGAACACCGTCAGCACGAGAGCGAACAACGCGATAATCGTCATCCAGAGCTTGCCGACGACACTTTTGAAAATGACGTCCACGTTACTTTGGCACCTCGAGTTTATAGCCGACGCCCCAAACCGTCGCGATCATCGCAGCAGCCTGCGGGGAGACGCGATTCAGCTTTTCACGCAGCCGCTTGATGTGGGTATCCACGGTTCGCAAATCTCCGAAAAATTCATAGTGCCACACGTCTTTCAGCAATTCTTCACGCGTGAACACCTTGTCCGGCGATTGCGCCAGGTAGTAAAGCAGCTCATACTCTTTCGGTGTGAGACTGACTTCCTGTCCGCTGGCGACGACCTTGTGCGCGTCGTGATCGATCGTCAATTCCGGGAAAACGAGAATGGAATGGCTGTTGATGCTTTCCGTCTTCAGGTACGCCGTCGTCGAGGAGCGGCGCAGGATTGCCTTGACCCGGTAAACGACCTCGCGCGGGCTGAACGGCTTCACCACATAATCGTCGACCCCGGCCTCGAAGCCGTGTACGCGATTGGTTTCCTCACCCTTTGCCGTCAGCATGATAATCGGTGTTGCTTTAAATTCGCGAATCCGTTGGCACACCTCGATGCCATCCATGCCGGGCAGCATCAGGTCGAGCAGGATGATATCGTAGTCGCTCCCTACTGCCATCTCCACTGCCTGCTCTCCATTGTCCGCTTCATCGATCTGAAAGTTTTCCCGCTCCAGGTACATTTTCAGCAACCGGCGGATGCGGTCTTCGTCATCTACCACGAGAATACGTGCATTTTCCATGCTTAACACCCCAAGGTTACGTTTTCGTTATGAAAGGTGGAGATAGTCCAAAAAGCTGGCGGCAAGACCAGCTTTTTCAACTTCTATCTTACACTCCGGCATAGGAATGTAAACCAGCAATCACCAAATTTACCACTACCAGTGTGATTAAAATGATAACAAAACCAATGACAGACATCCAGGCTGATTTTGCGCCGATCCAGCCGCGCGACAAGCGCAGATGCAGGTAGGCACTGTAAAACAGCCAGACGATCAACGCCCACACCTCTTTAGGGTCCCAACCCCAGAAACGCCCCCACGCTTCATTCGCCCAAATCATGGCGAAAATCAGCGCGCCCAGCGTAAACACCGGATAGCCAATACTGATCGCGCGATAGCTGATCTCGTCGACCAGGTTCGGGTCGATGTCATCCAGCGCAGGCTGAATGACCGCGGCAAGCCGTTTGCGGAAGATCAGGCGCAGCAGGCCGTAGAGGACAAGTCCGGAGAGGACCGACCAGATCATCGTATTCAGCTTGCGTGCCGCGTCTTTGCCTTCCATCCAGGTAGGTGCGGTAAACAGCGGCGACATCGGACCTTCCTTCACCAGTGTCGCGTCGGCAGGTGCCACAATCGCCGGCAGCGTGTACTCGACCTGTACCTGCTGCTCGCCTGTAAGCGGCGCAGGAGCCGGCTGGGTCATTTCAAAGACGGTGCGCTGGTCCAGCCGCGAGTAGGTCGATTCCATCAAGATAAAACCAACCAGCATCAGCACGACAGCCAGTACAACCTCCAGCCATTTTGTGCTTTTGGTGGAAACCTTCTGCGGGACCGTCATAATCAAATACATCAGGCCGGCGGCGAAACCGACCGCGAGAATTCCTTCTCCCAGTGCTGCTGTCGTGACGTGAATGTACAGCCAGTAGCTTTGCAGCGAAGGAATCAGCGGTGTGATCTCTTTGGGAAACACGTACGAGTACGCCAGCATGATGACGCCCAGCGGCAGCACGAAAGCCCCGATCACCGTCAGCTTGTAAATCCGGTAAATAATCAGATAGGCGAGGATAATACAGTAGTCCAAAAACGCCATAAACTCAAACATGTTGCTCGTCGGACTGTGACCGCCGGCGATCCACCGGGTAATCACATAACCGGTATGGGCGATAAAACCGACCGCCGTCATCCAGTAGCCGATTCGCCCGTACTTTTGCTCATGCTGCTTGGGATCGCGGCCGGACCATCTCTTTCCGGTCATTGCGACGACAAACACAACAGTCGCAAGTACGTATAACAAAAATGCGATATCAAGCAGCCAGTCACTTACATGGTACAACTGCACGAAGTTTCCCTCCTTGAAGAACGATTATGCCTTCGGATTCTCGTCCACTGTTATCGCCAGCTTCACTTGATCCGCTACTCCCTGCACTTCTTTTCGGATACCGAACCAGTTTTTGTTGGTATGTGCGGCAAGCAGGACCTTGTCATCCTGGAACTGGATCCAAACCCTGCGGTGCTGCCAGAAGAATCCCATGCACACACCCACCATGAAGATAAAGGAGCCGACGTAGATCACTGGCAGTGCTTTGTCCACACGTACGTTCAACCCGGAAATGTCGACCAGATCGGGCATCGTAATCTTCAAGCCAAAGCGAGGATCGCTTTCCTGCGAGAGAATTGCTCCTTGCAGGTACACCATTTTTTCGCTGTGATTTTCGTTCAAGTCGATAACCTCGAACGCAAACATCGGGTTGTTGGGCAGATTGCTTTGTGTGATCGGCTTGCCATCCTCACCCATCTTGAAATCCGGGAAGTAATCGAGCACGCGAACGGTAAAGCCATCGGCCACTTCCTGCTCCTGTTCTGGTTCATACACGTGGAGTTTGAACGGTCCGATCTCCCTGTTGCCGTCCTTCAGGTCCAGCAAGGTGAAATTGAGCGCCGCGAGCTGCATCTCCTGCACACCGGATTGATAGAGGTAAAGGCTTTCATAGTTCATCGGATGGTTGACCACGATCGGTCCGCTTTGCACCTCGACCAAATCGGGCTTTGATCCGGGAATATCGGCGTTTTTGTTCAGGTACAAAATCGCGTCTGTCTGGTACGATTTCGGGATGGCCCCTCCGTTTAGCTCCAGCTCGACCGGCATTTCATCCTCGGCCCAGTATTCGGTGTGATACGAGACATTTTTCACGTAATACGGCGTATCGGGAATCGGCACCGTCTCTCCTTCGCGAACCCAGACGTACTTGTCCAGATGAAAACCAGGCAGACTGCGCATCAACACTCCGATCAGAAACAGAATCAGCCCGATGTGGTTGATGTATGGGCCCCAGCGGCTGAACCGCCCTTTTTCGGCAAGCAAGGCGCGGTCCGTCTGAAAAATCCGGTACCCTCTTTTGTTCAGGGCATGGGCAGATTCAGCGAGAAATTCCTCCAGCTTTTTGCCTGGCGGCAGATCTGCTTCGGCGTATACCTTTTGCCCTTTCAAAAACGATTTGTGCTGGTTGAGGCGCGGCTTGCTCAGCGCCTTGTAGAGCGGAACGACACGGTCCAGACTGCAGATGACCAGGGATGTGCCGAGCAGCACCAAAAGCGTGACAAACCACCACGAGGAGTACATGTTGTGCATGCCGAGCTCGTAGTAGATCGTCCCCAGCACGCCGTACGTATTGGTGTAGTATCTGGCGACATCGGCTTCGGTAGGAACCGGCACCGGTATGTATTGCTGCTGTGGGAAAATCGTCCCGATCGCTGATGTGACAAGCAGCACGACGATAATCCAGATGGCTACTTTGACCGAGGAAAAGGTATTCCATACCTTGTCTATCAGCTTCGTTGTATACGTCTGCGAGCGACGAGCCATTCCTTCATAGCGCATATCCGGGAACATATTTTGCTCATCGGGATGAATCTCCAGCGGTTTTCCGCAAGATTCACAAAGCAGCGTCCCGATGGGATTCGTATGTCCACATTCACATTTTCGCTGATCCATATTGTTCCTCTCTTACGGCAAGATTTTCTCTACTTTGGAGGCAATTAGCTCCTCGCTTAATTGTCCGATGAAAATTTCCTCCACTCTTCCTTCAGGAGAAATGAAAAACGTCGTCGGGATCGGCCCGATGCGGTACAGCTTCGTAATTTGCGTCTGGCGATCCAGCAAGATCGGAAAATTGATTCCGTACTGGTTGATAAAAGGTTCGATCGTAATCGGTGATTCCGAGATATTGACCCCGATCACTTCCAAGCCCTGATCCTTGTACGTCTCGTATTTTTTCTGCAAGGCTGGCATCTCCGCCTTGCACGGCTCACACCAGGTTCCCCAGAAATTGAGAACGACGCCCTTGCCGCGCAGATCGTTCAGTGCGATTTCACCGCCACCGAGACGCTCCAGGCTGAAATTCGGAGCTGCACTTCCTACTTTTACCGCGTTGGGGTCTTTGACAAAACTGGAGTATAGCGCAAAGACCAGCGCAATGAGCAGGACCCCCAAAATAGCGACGCGAACGTAGATGCGGTTCTGTTTGTTCATCATCCCGTACTCCCATCTATTACATATAAAAATTGCAACCGTTTCCCTCTATTATAGCGTTGCTTGATTTTGACACAGCCTACAACTTATGAACAGATTTTGAACGAAATCAGAGAGGGCCACGCTTTGCCTGTTTTCGCTGCTGCAGCCCTCGCTTGAGCTTGTTCACTTCTTCGCTTGTCAACAGCCGGTAGTCCCCTGGGCGCAATCCTTCCAGTGTCAAAAATCCAAGGCGCACCCGCTCCAGCGTCAAGACCGGATGGCCGATTGCCTCGCACATCCGCCGGACCTGTCTGTTACGCCCTTCGTGGATGGTCAATTCGATCCACGCCTTTTGCTTGTCCGAAGACGTTTTCAACAACCGCGCGCGTCCAGGTGACGTCATCCCGTCCTCCAGGCGAACGCCAGTCGCCAGGCGCTTGATGCTCTCCGCAGAAGGAATTCCTTTTACCCATGCCCGGTACACCTTGTCGATCTCGTAGCTCGGATGAGCCAGCCGGTTGGCAAGCTCTCCGTCGTTGGTCAACAGCAGCAGCCCGGACGTATCGTAATCCAGCCGTCCGACAGGGTAGACACGCTCCTTGACACCTTTGAGCAAATCGGTCACTACCCGCCTGCCCTGCGGGTCGGAGAGGCTGGTGATAACACCCGTCGGCTTATGGAGCAGGAGATAGACGTGCCGCTCGAGCTTGATTGGCTTGCCGTTGACCACGATCCTGTCCCGCTCCGGGTCAACCTTGGTGCCAAGTTCCCGCACCAGCTTTCCGTTTACCTCCACACTTCCCTGCACGATCAGTTCTTCACAGCGACGACGAGAGGCGACTCCTGCCTGAGCCAATACTTTCTGCAAACGTTCCATATTCCCGGATCACCTCTACAACATCATACCCATTCTTCCTAGTGTGGACAAGAAAAAGGGAAAAACTTCCCCCGTCGAGGAAGTTTTTCCCTGCCTGACACTTTGCGGACATCGCTCTATCCGAACACATAGGAAACGACGAGCAATGAAAAAATGACCCCTGCCAGATCGGACCACAATCCCACTTTCAACGCGTAGCCCGAGTTGCGGATGCCGACTGCCCCGAAATAAACCGTGAGGACGTACAGGGTCGTATCGGTACTCCCCTGCATCGTCGCCGCCAGCCGGCCCAAAAACGAATCGGGGCCATACTGTGCGATCAAATCGGTAGCGATCGCAAGCGAACCTGTCCCCGTCAGCGGGCGAAGCAGGGCGAGCGGTACGAGTTCTTCGGGAAAGTGCAGCAAGTCTAGCAGCGGCTTCAATCCCGCGAGCAGCAAGTCAAGCGCTCCCGATTCGCGAAACATCGTGACCGAAACCATCATCGCGATCAGGTGCGGCAAGATGCGGATGGTCGTGCCCAGTCCTCCTTTCGCCCCTTCTACAAATGCTTCGTAGACGGGAACCTGGCGTCGCCAACCGTGCAGCAGGACGAAGACTATCAGAACCGGTATGGCCCACAGGGAGACCAGCGTAACCCATTGGTACATCCACGTCCCTCCTTACCTGTGCCTGCGAAAATGGCGATAGCGATACCAGCGGTCGATGATCAAGGCGACCAGTGTAGCGGCAAAAGAGGAAAGCAGCGTCGTTCCGACGATCTCTACCGGATTGATCGAGCCGTACTGCATCCGAATGGCGATCATCGTCGTCGGGATAAGCGTGATACTCGCTGTGTTAATCGCCAAAAGCGTACACATCGCTGGAGAGGCTTCCTGCTTGTTCGGATTGAGCTTTTGCAGTTCCTCCATTGCCTTCAGTCCCATCGGCGTGGCGGCATTCCCCAGTCCCAGAAGGTTGGCGCTCATATTGGACAAAATGTAGCCGATCGCAGGGTGTCCTTTCGGAATATCCGGAAACAGCAGGCGGATTAGCGGCGACAGCGCGCGTGCCAGCAATTCCAGCAAACCGGACTTTTCCGCTACTTTCATCACGCCCATCCAAAAGGCCAGCACGCTGAGCAGACCGAAGCAGACGGTAACGCCCGTTTTCGCACCGGAAAAGGCAGCCTGGTTGATTACTTCGATGCGACCATTGATGGCAGCGACCACGACACTGCTGACGATCAGGACAAGCCAGATGTAGTTAAGCACTCCACAGTCCCCCTGCCACCAGTCTCCATACCTGCTGCCAGAAGCTGCCCGACCGGGCCTCCTGTGGCTGCGCCCAGGCCGGCTTTTCCCGCTGGACAATGAGAGGCACCTGCCCGATCATCTGGTCCTTGAAGTGAAACTGCAGAAAGCCGGCGATTTTCCCGCTCATCTCTTCGGTGATGTTCGATTCGGCTGTCACCACACGCAGTTGCACCTCTCCTGCTTCTTCTGCCTGCAGCGGATAGGAAAACGAATTGGTCGTAATCAGGCGGATGCCGTCCTCGATCGTGACTCCGATGTCAGGCTGGACTGTCTGCCCCAGGCTAGCCAGCTCTTTCAGCGGAAAATTTCGGAACCCCCAATCGAGCATTTTCGCGGAATCGTTCCAGTCATCGGGAGCGTTGAGGGTAATCGTCGCAAGCTGCCTCCCATCCCGCGTCGCCGAGGCAGCCAGGCAGCGCTTTGCCAGCTTCGTGTAGCCGGTTTTGACACCGTCTGCTCCCTGATACAAATGCAGCATTTTGTTTTTGTTGAGCAGCCGCCTGTTGTATTCCTCGCCTTCCCAGGAGATGTCCTTTACCTTGGTGGAGACGATCTGCTGGAACGTCGGGTTTTGCAAAGCGTACGCCGACAGCTTCGCCATGTCCTCGGCTGTGGAGTAGTGCAGGTTGCTGTCGTCCAGACCGTGTGGGTTGGTAAAATTGGTGTTGGTCATGCCGATCAGCGCCGCTTTTTCGTTCATCAGGTGGACAAAGCCCGGCACTGAGCCCCCGACATGGGTGGCGATAGTAACCGCCGCATCGTTGCCGGAGCGCAGCATCAGACCGTAGAGCAACTCCTCAAGGGTGAGCTTTTCATTGTGTTTCAGGTAGATCGAGGAGCCTTCTACACCAACTGCTTCCGGCGGCACTGTCACGACGTCGTCGAGCTTGCCCGATTCGATGGCGACGATTGCAGTCATCGTTTTCGTCAGGCTGGCGATCCTCATTTTTTTCTGTCCGTTTTTGGAGTAGAGAATTCGGCCGCTTTCCACATCGATCAGCGCCGCTCCCTCCGCAGACAACGTGGGCGGAGCGGCTGCCGCTGCCGCCTGGACCGGTGACAAAAGTAGCTGTATAAAAAGAAAAACGACGAGTACGCCGGACCATGTTTTGCGCACGCTCATCCTCATCCTCCCCATTCGTACAAGTGATTCCATAGGTTTGTACCATGTATATGGGGACGAGTCATCTGATAGTACGAAAAAACTCTCCATTCGCGTATCGTCGTTCACCTATTCGGTTGTCGGTTTGCCGGTATCCGCTGCCTTGGCAAACAGGGCCGATGCTTCCAGCCGCGCTTCTTCCAGATCGAAATTCATCGGCGGCTCTGGCAGATCAGACAGCTCGCGCAAGCCAAAATGCTCCAAAAATTCTTTGGTCGTCGCGTACAGGATCGGGCGTCCAATGCCTTCTGCCCGGCCCGCCTCGCGAATCAACTGCTTGGAGAGCAGCGTGTTCAGCGCCTTTTCGCATTTCACGCCGCGGATTTCCTCGATTTCCGAGCGGGTCAACGGCTGCTTGTAGGCGATGATCGCCAGAGTCTCCAACGCCGCCTGCGATAGCGTCGCCTGGTTGGGCGAGCTGGCCAGCCGCTCGAAGTATTCGGCGTGCTCCGGCAGCGTCGTCAACTGGTATGCCCGCGCCACCTCGACAATCTGGATGCCTCTTCCCGCACGGCGGAAATCGGCTTTCATGTCTTCGATCAGATCGATAATCTCTTCTTCCGGAACTTGCGTAATCTCGCTGATTTCCTTGGCAGCGATTCCTTCATCACCCGAGATGAACAACAAGCCCTCGATAACCCCTTTCAGCTTGTCATAGTCCATCGGCAGGGACTCCTTTCGCATTGTTTTCACAAATCATAATGTCCTGGAACAACTGGTTCTGGATGCAGGTGACTTCCTTGGCCTTCATCAACTCCAGCAAGGCGAGGAACGTGGTGACAATCTGCGAGCGCGTCACACCGCGCGAGAAAAGCTGGTAGAAACGGACCATCCCGCCTCCCGCGCGGACGAGCTGACGAATTTCGCCCATCCGGTCCTTGATCGAAATTTCGTCGCGCGACACCCTGGTCAGCGGCTGTTCCTTTTCTTGCGTCTTTTTCACCAGCTTCTCCAGCGCCTGGATCAAATCATACAAGGTGACGTTTTTTACGGTGTTGTCCTCTTCGCGGATGTACGGCGTCAGGTCCTCGGCCGGACGGGTAAACACCTGGCTGCGCCCGATTTCCATCTCTTTCAACGTCTCCGCCAACAGCTTGTACCGCTTGTACTCCAACAAGCGCTGCACCAGCTCGTCGCGCGGGTCCTCTTCTTCGAGATCCATGTCCAGATGCGGCTGAAACACATGCTCTTCCTTTTTCGGCAGCAGCATTTTGCTTTTGATCGCCAACAGCGTAGCCGCCATCACGACAAACTCGCTGGCAACATCAAGCTGCAGCTGCTGCATCGTGTCCAAAGTCGCCAGGTATTGCTCCGTAATGTCCGCAATCGGAATGTCGTAAATGTCCACTTCCGCCTTGTCGATCAGATGGAGCAACAGGTCAAGCGGTCCTTCAAATGAGTCGAGTTTAATGCTGTACCCCACGATCGTACTCCCTTTTTTTCATTTATAGGAACAGCGTCAGAATCGAGATCGCAATCTGTTGTATCCAGGCGAGCATAAATCCCATCGGGGCGCCCAAGACAACTTCCCGGATCCCTGGAATGAAAATCAGCAGCAACAATATCCACGGTCCGTACACTTCGTAATTGTAGTAGAAGCGATCCCACTGCCGGGGAGACAGGAAACGCAGGATTTTGTAACCGTCCAGCGGCGGAACTGGCAACAGGTTGAAGACACACAATGCGGTGTTGATGATGAAACTGAAGCGCAACGTCAGTTCAAGCGCAGAAATCCACTTGTCGCTCGTATCGGCGAACACACCCATATATCCTGCGTAAATGTAGATGATGGCGAACAAAATGGCCAAAATCAGATTCACCAACGGCCCGGCACCCGCTACGTAGACCATGCCCAGCCGCTTGTTTCCGCGAAAATGAAGCGGGTTGACTGGCACTGGCTTGGCCCAGCCAAACGGTCCAAACAGGATCAGAAGCATCCCGAACGGATCGATATGCGGAATCGGGTTGAGCGTCAGTCTGCCTTCATCCTTGGCCGTCGTATCTCCCAGCTTCCAGGCGACGAATGCATGCGCGTATTCGTGAAGAGTAAAAGCGATGACGAACGCAATCAAGCGAAACGGCACAGTCTCCCACTCAAAGTGAAAAAGATCCATCGGTTCCTCCTCAAAAAAATGTCTACCATCTAGCATACCAGCATGTGGGTGTGCTTACAAGCCTTGTGCCTGAGCAATCCCGTCCTGCTTCACTGTCAGGAAAAGAGACGTTTTTGAACCTCATCAACAAGTAGTCGATCCCCATGCGACGCAAAAAACACCGGCAACTTGAGTCGCCGGTGCTTTCGTACCATGTTATGCGTTTACAGCACTTTTACTGTTTCCATTTTGTCGCCTTGCTTGATCGCATCGACATGCTCCATGCCGGAGGTCACACGGCCGAATACGGTGTGTACGCCGTCGAGATGCGGGAAGGAATCGTAGCAGATGAAGAACTGGCTGCCGCCTGTGTCTTTTCCTGCGTGCGCCATGGACAGCGAACCGCGCAGATGCTTGTGCGGGTTTCCAGCCGTTTCGCATTTGATGGTGTAGCCAGGGCCGCCGGTACCTGTTCCATGCGGGCAGCCGCCTTGTGCCACGAAGCCAGGGATGACACGGTGGAAGCTCAAGCCGTTGTAAAAGCCTTCATTGGCCAGTTTTTCAAAGTTGGCTACTGTGCCAGGCGCTTCCTGGTCGTACAGTTCCAGCTCGATTTGATTGCCGTTTTCCATCGTGATATGTGCCTTTTTCATCTACAAGCCTCCAGACAAAAGTAAAGTTAACCCATTCATTGTAGCATGCTGCAAACGCAGCGTCCAATTTCTGCTTACCGCTGCAATTGCGCACGCTTCGGCAGCAGGTCGTGACTGACGACATCGGCATACGTTTCCCGTTTTACGACCAGCTCCGCTTCCCCATCCTTGACAAAGACGACAGCAGGGCGCGGAATCCTGTTGTAGTTGTTGGACATGGCGTAGCCGTACGCTCCTGTGCTCGGCACGGCGAGGATGTCGCCAGCGGAGGCTTGTGGCAGTTTCACATCCCAGATCAGCATATCGCCTGATTCACAGCATTTTCCGGCGATGGAGACGACTTCGTTCTCCGTCTCGTTCATTTTGTTGGCGATCGCTGCTTCATACACCGCCTGGTACAGAGCTGGGCGCAGATTGTCGGTCATACCTCCGTCGACGGCCACGTATTTGCGCACGCCCGGAATGTTCTTCTGCGAACCGATGCGATACAGCGTCGTACCCGCATCTCCCACGATGCTGCGGCCCGGCTCGATCCACAGTTCCGGCAGCGGAATATTTCGCTTGCTCATCTCTTCGCGCACCGCAGTCGTGATCGCCTTGATGTACTCCGCAGCTTCCAGCGGCGTGTCGGAATCGGTATAGCGAATACCAAAGCCTCCCCCGACATTCAGTACGGTGGAGACAAAACCGAATGCATGCTTCGCTTCGTCGAGCAGATCGATCAGTCGTTTGGCTGCGATGACAAAGCCCTCTACTTCAAAAATTTGCGAGCCGATATGGCTGTGTACGCCCAACAGGTGAAGGTTCTGGCTCTCATGCGCGTACCTGATCGCCTCCAAGGCTTGACCGGTTTGCACGTCAAAGCCGAACTTGGAGTCTACCTGTCCTGTAGAAATGTACTCGTGCGTGTGCGCTTCCACTCCCGGTGTGACGCGCAGCAACACGGAAACCTGTTCTCCCCGCTCCCGGGCGATTTCGTCCAGTTCAAACAGTTCGATAAAGTTGTCGACGACAAAGCAGCCGATCTTCGCATCGAGAGCCATGACGATCTCTTCGCGCGACTTGTTGTTCCCGTGAAAGTGAATCCGCTCCGTCGGGAAGCCTGCCTGCAGTGCTGTCAGCAATTCCCCGCCAGATACCACGTCCAAAGACAAGCCTTCTTCTTCGACCAGTTTGCACATCGCCATGGTACAAAACGCCTTGCTGGCATACGCGACCTGAAAGGCAAATCCGGTGTCGCGGAACGCCTCGACATACGCGCGGCACTTGCTGCGAATCAACGCTTCATCGTAGACGTAGAGCGGCGTGCCGTAGGTGGCAGCGAGTTCGGTCGTATCGCAACCGCCGATTTCCAGATTGCCCTGTTCATTGATTCGACTTGTCCCGTGTAAGTACATTTTCTTTCCTCCCAGTCCCCCGTGGTAGCCGGATGATCGTCGCACTCAGGCTGATCGTATTAAAGAACGGCAACCGACAAAACCGTCAGTTGCCGTACATGCCACATAACCACAGTCTCTGTTTTATCACAAATGTACTATACGCACGCATATTTGACAATGGGTGTATCCCTACCGTATCAAACAGATCATTGCCGGGATGTGTTTTGCGAGCGGACGATGCTCGGCCGCTTGTTCTTGAAAGGGACTGCCATGCGGATCATCACATCCTTGAAAGCCGCATAGTTGAACGGAATGAACGGCCACAGGTACGGCGTGTTCAGCGATCGCGTGCCCGCCAGCATGACAACGACGAGCAACAGACCAATCATCAATCCGGGGACAGAGAAGATTCCCGCCATCAGCAGCAAGAAGATACGGACGAGCCGGTTGGCGAGGCTCAACTCATAGCTTGGAGTCGCGAACATCCCGACTGCCGCGATCGCCAGATACAAGATCGTCTCCGCAGCGAACAACCCGACATTGATCGCGACTTCTCCGACCAGAATGGCGGCGAGCAGACCGAGAGCAATCGACAAAGGCGCCGGTGTATGGATCGCCGCCATACGCATCAGATCAAGTCCCAGCTCAGCGAGCAGAAACTGCGCCAGCAAAGGGACCGTACCTTCTTTCCTGATTCCCAAAAACGAAAGCGACTCCGGTATCAGGGAAGGATGCATGACGAGCGTGAGCCAGATCGGCAGCAAAAAGACGGATGCAAAAATGCCGAAGAAGCGAACCCAGCGCAGATACGCACCGACGACCGGGGTTTGCCGAAACTCTTCGGCGTGCTGGACGTGGTGAAAGTACGTGGCCGGCGTAATCATAACACTGGGCGATGTATCGACGTAAATCAGCACATGACCCTCGAGCAGGTGGACAGCCGCGACATCGGGTCGCTCCGTATAGCGCACCATCGGAAACGGATTGAATGTTTTCCCGATGATAAACTCCTCGATTGTTTTTTCCGCCATCGGAATTCCGTCGATGTCTATCTCCTTGAGCCGGGAGCGCAGCTCGTCCACCAGATCGTGGTTAGCCACTCCTTTGATGTAGCAAATAGAGACATCCGTCTTCGTCCGCTCCCCGACCTGCAAGATTTCGAAGCGAAGCCTGTCATCCCGAATTCTTCTGCGCGTCAACGCCGTATTGGTCACGAGGTTTTCCGTAAAGCCGTCATGGGCGCCGCGAACGATCCGCTCCGTATCCGGTTCCGCAGGGGTACGGCCGGGATAGTTCTTTGCGTCCATAATAATCGCTTTGGATGACTGGTCGATAATCAGTCCGACCTGCCCGGCCAACAGCTTGTCGAGAAATTCGTCCGTCGTTTTGACCTCGGTCAACTGGAAAAACGGGATGTACTTGTGGACCAAGTATTCGTACAAGTCCTCCCGCAGGTGTCGGTCGCGCAAACTGTTCAGATCCTGCATGATCTCGGTAAGGATGTTGCTCTCAGCAAAACCGTTTATGTAGTACAGCAGAAGACGGGTCCCGCCTACATAAAAGTCGTGAACCCCAATATCAAAGCTCGTTCCTACCCCCAGCTTGTCATTCAAGAATGTTTTGTTTTCTTCGATATGCTCAGAGATGGGGCGCCTTTTCTCCGTGATCTCCACCATCAGCACCACTCCTTTCGAGAATCCACTGAACCGCTTTTTTGGTAATCGGGCTGCCGTGCCGCAAACTGTCGCGCCCTTCCATCTTGCCGATGTCGCCGATGCCGATTACATTGGGTACCTGCAGAGTATTTAAAATATCGACCGTATCCCCGTAAATCCTGTTTTCCAGCTCCACATCCGCATATCCGTCCTTGTCCACAGCTTCTTCGACCAGACGGCCGTGATTGTCGATCGAATAGCGGACGCGCGCGCCCCGTACCCAGCGCGTGTTGGACGCAACGGCAATTGCGCCGATCACCTCGATGTCAGGGTGCTTGACTACATACTCGATCGCCCGCTCGCCTCTCCCTCTGCCGAAATCACCATTGTCATCAAACATGACGATCA
Source organism: Brevibacillus sp. TJ4 (assembly GCF_044627595.2). Classification (NCBI taxonomy): domain Bacteria; kingdom Bacillati; phylum Bacillota; class Bacilli; order Caryophanales; family Paenibacillaceae; genus Brevibacillus; species Brevibacillus sp. TJ4. Next base: position 2,518,237 of record NZ_CP185865.1, read on the forward strand.
CCGGATCATGCGGTGCCATCTGGATCAATTCGACGATCTGGCTCCCATCCAGCGGAGTCGGATTGCCTGCAGACAGCGAGATGCAACGGCCCCCGAATTCCCTGGCAACGGCTTCGACAACCTTTTGCGCAATATGATCGCCATCGGTCACCAAAATGACCTTTCTTCGCTGTCTCTCCATTTGCGTTTCACCGCCTCTGCTGTTCCTGCTGCGATTGTCAGCCTTTTGGCTTGAAGACAAGCGAAGCCAGGAAGCCGAACGTGATGGCGGCCGAAATCCCGGCACTCGTAACTTCGAAAATGCCGGTCGCCACGCCCATCAGCCCGTTCGATTCGGCCTCGGCAATCGCCCCGTGGTACAGGGAATGTCCGAAACTGGTGATCGGCACTGTCGCCCCTGCACCTGCGAAATCGATAAACTTGTCGTAAATCCCGAAGAAATCGAGCACGACGCCAGTCACCACCAACGTGCTCATCACATGTGCCGGGGTCAATTTGCCGACGTCGAGCAGCAGTTGCCCGACTACACAAATCAGCCCGCCAACGACGAATGCAATCACGTACTCCATCATATTCCTCCTTCCAACGCGACCGCGTGCGCAATGCACGGAATGGAATTTCCTTGTTGATAGCTGACCGGACTGAGCAAGGCGCCTGTAGCGCAAACCAGTACCTTTTTCAGCAGTCCCTTGTTCAGTTGCTCCGCGATATAGCTGTACGTCACGACAGCACTGCTGGCACAGCCGCTCCCTCCGGCAAACACATCCTGATCGGGAGAATAGATCATCAGACCGCAATCGTTGTACACGCGGTCCATGTCATAGCCCTGTGCCGTCAGCAGCTCTTTGGCGATCGGGTATCCGACCGAAGCCAAATCTCCAGTTACGATCAAATCGTAATCCTGTGGCGAGCGCCCCGTATCGGAAAAATGGGTCGCCAGGGTCGAGACGGCTGCCGGCGCCATCGCCGAACCCATGTCCAGCGGGTCTTTCACACCCAGGTCCACGACCTTTCCCATCGTGGCATATGTAATTCTCGGTCCGCTGCCGCCGATCCCGACCAATCCTGCTCCCGCACCGGTTACAGTCCACTGAGCAGTCGGCGGCTTTTGTCCGCCGTACTCGGTCGGATAGCGGTACTGCCGCTCCGCCGTCGCATTGTGACTGCTGCACGCTGCGATCGTCCGCATGGCGTAGCCCGCATTGACCAATGAAGCTGCTGTCGCCAACGTCAGCATCGAAGTCGAACAGGCCCCGTACATGCCGAGCAAGGGAATCTCCAGCACCTCTGCGGTAAAGTTGGTCGTAATGTTCTGGTTGAGCAAGTCACCTGCGAGAATGAGGTCCACGTCCTGGTCCTTGATCCCCGCTTTTTTCAGGAGAAGCTGAACGGCGTCCTCCATCAGTTGCTTCTCCGCTTCCTCCCAGGTCTGCTGCCCGGCGTAGAAATCGCTGTGAATCTTGTCAAAAAAGGCAGCCAGCGGCCCTTCTCCTTCTTTTGGACCTACGGCCACCGCCGAGGCCTGCAAGCGGACATCCTCGGCAAAATGCCAGGTCTGCCGACTGACCCGCGCCCCCTTTGTCTTGCTGTCCACTTGTTCGCCCTCCTCAAAAGATCATCTTGAAAATGCTCTTGATCAGACCGGCGACAAATGCCGCTACCACCCCGAACACGATGACGGAGCCTGCCAGTTTGAACATGTTTCCGCCCACACCGAGGACGTATCCCTCGCTGCGATGCTCAATCGCAGCAGACGCGATCGAGTTGGCAAAGCCGGTTACCGGAACGGCAGAGCCTGCCCCCGCATACTGCCCGATATTGTCGTACACGCCCAGCCCCGTCAGCAGTACAGAGAGAAAAATAAGCGTTGCTACCGTCGGATTGCTCGCCGTCTTTTCATTAAAATCGAAAAAGTGAATGTACAAGTTTTGCAGGATCTGTCCCAACAGGCAAATCACACCCCCGACCCAAAATGCTCGCCAGCAGTTGACCAGCACATTCCGCTTGGGCTGGTATTTGGAGGCTTTTTGCTGATAGGACTCCTTCGTCATCTGCATGGAGCCGACCCGCTTTGTTTTCGCCTTGGTCGCCATCGACCTTCACTCCCTCTTTGTGCATACAACTTTCTTCCTGCCTATATCTTTCCTTTTTTTATCGAAAGCTATGATTAGCGCTATTTACCAAATTCACAGCGCCAGCAGCCACTGCACGAGCGAGCCCGCGATCTTCCCCAGCACCATCGCCATCAACAGGTACAGCAGCTTGTCTTCCATTTGCAGACGCTTGGCGATGATCGGGAAGACGTTCAGCGCTTCTGTCAATCCGGCAGCCAGCGTTCCGACAAATACACCTGAAAACAGGCCGTACACGGATGCAGCGAGCCTGGGCAACGCCGTCTGCCAGCCGTAAAAATCGACAAGTGTAAAAAACACGACCCCGCAAATCAAGGCCCATTCCAGCTTGCGTATATGACGTCTGGAGTTGGTGAGCTGCGTAAGTCGCGGAATGAGATCCAGCACGGTAATAAAGGCAACAAATCCGCTGCCTACAGCAACGCCCCAGCCCAACCCGATCATGGCCAGCAGCAGTCCACTCCAGAAGCTCATGTCTTGGTGCGCTGGTTTTCCTTGTTTTCGTGCTGGATGTAGTATTGATCGAGGCTTTGCTGGTACAAGAACAGCTCTACTTCCAACGGGCTTGGCTCCTCGCTGATTTTTTTCTTGAAGATATGGTTAAAAAACAAAATCATCCCCAAGCCGACCCCGATCGAATACGGAATTTGCAGCCAGAGCGGATGTCGGCTCTCCTCCCCAGTGATCAGGTAGTAGATTCGCTGATGGACTTCCGGCATGCTTACGTCAGTGTGAAAGTTCATAATCGCCAAGCCCGATCCGATGAACAGAAGCAGCCAGACCAGTGCGACCAGGATTCCTTTCGGGCGTTTGCGGGCAGATCGCACCTCTACGATAATTTGCGAGGCTCCGGTAATTTCCAGTTCGGTCTCCGGGTAGGCAGAGCGAAGTCTTGCAATCACCTGCATAATGTCAATAATGACGAGATCTCCGTCCTCAGGGCGGACCTTGTAAACCGGAATCCTGCGAATCGCTTCCTCCCGTTTTCCGTCCCAGTATATCTGGCAGATATCCCCCAGCGTAATCACCGTTTCCGGCCATACCGACAGTCGCTGCCGCAGACGCAAAAACAACGGATTCTTCACACTGATCCCCTCCTGATTGTGTCTCCTCGTCCGATAGTATGTGCCAGCGCAAAAAGAAAAACACCAAAGCGCTCATACGCTCTGGTGCTGGCAAACACATCCATCCGGGATACGCGTCAGTGTTCAATTTGATCCTTGATCGTCTGCAGGATGCGCTTTTCCAGCCGCGAGACCTGCACCTGGGAGATGCCCAGCCGTTCGGCTACTTCGGATTGCGTCTGGTCCTTGTAATAGCGCAGATAGACGATCAACTGCTCCCTTTCGCTCAAACGGCTGATTGCGTCTTTCAAGGCGATCTTCTCAAACCATTTGTTGACGCCATCATCAGCAATCTGGTCGATCAAGGTAATCGGGTCCCCGTCATTTTCAAAGACGGTTTCATGGATGGAAGACGGTGCCCGGCTTGCTTCCTGGGCAAAGACCACTTCCTCCGGGGTAATCCCGACCGCCTCCGCCACTTCGGCAATCGTCGGCCCACGGCCAAATTGCTTGTACAATTCATCTTTGGCACGCCTCACCTTGTTTGCCGTCTCTTTGAGCGAGCGGCTTACCTTGACCGTGCCGTCATCCCGCAAGAAACGCTGGATCTCGCCGATAATCATCGGCACGGCATACGTCGAGAAGCGTACGTCATAGGCCAGGTCAAACTTGTCAACAGCTTTGAGCAAGCCGATACACCCGATCTGAAACAGATCATCGGCTTCATACCCGCGGTTGATAAAGCGCTGGACGACGGACCAGACCAGCCGGATATTGCTGTTCACCAAAAGCTCGCGAGCCTCGGTATCTCCCGCTTGGCTTTGGGCGATCAATTCTTTCACTCGGTCATTGGTCAAGAATGGTTGACTCGCATTTTTGATATCGGCACCCATTGGCACTACCCCTAATTTTGCAAGGCTTTGGCAAACGATAGGCGTTTCGTCAGACGGACCGTGGTTCCTTTTCCTACGGACGTCGCCACTTCCAAAGAATCCATGAAATTCTCCATAATCGTAAAGCCCATCCCCGAGCGTTCCAGCTCAGGTTTGGTCGTGAACAAAGGCTGCATCGCTTGCTCGACATCTTCAATCCCTTTGCCGTGATCTTCTACCACCACATCAACGGTTCCATCTTCTATTCGCACGCTGATATGTACCACACCCTCCGGATTTTCGTCATACCCGTGGATGATCGCGTTGGTCACTGCTTCCGAGATCACCGTTTTGATTTCTTCCAGCTCATCCATCGTAATGTCCAGTTGCGAAATAAACGAGGCGACTGCGACGCGGGCGAATGCCTCATTTTGGCTAACAGCAGCAAATGATACCGTCATAAAGTTCGACTGTACCTTGTTCATTACGCCACCCCCAGGATATGAAGTGCTTCTGCCTCGTTTTCACGAAACTTGATCACTTTGAACAATCCCGACATCTCGAAAATGCGGTAAATCGTCGGATTGATCGAGCAGACGTACATCTCGCCCGAACGAGCGGAGATTTGCTTGTATCTGCCGAGGATCACCCCGATGCCGGAACTGTCCATGAACGCCAAATCTGCAAGACTTAACACGATATGGCGAACTGGGGAGGTACGTAGAGCTTCATCTACTTTGCTGCGCAACTCTTCTGCCGTATGATGATCCAATTCCCCTTGCAAACGAATCACCAGCACATCTTGTCTGGTTTCCATCGCGATGCCCAAACTCATAGCTGACACACTCCTTCATCCCGTAGTGACAATCTCTTTCTGCTTCCCGCAATCCATTTCCTGCCAGGCGACAAAAGAACAAAAAAATCGAGCAGCCGTAACCAAACATTCGAGGCGACTCGATTCTTTTCGCGTTCTGGATGTCCTCTTGCTAGTAGCTCAATACCTTCTTCGTTGTCCGCTTGAGAATCTCCCACATGCCTGCCTTTTCTACCGCCTGTTCCGGGTATAGATCGATTCGGTTTACTTCTTTTCCGTCTTTGGTACGGATGAAAATATGGCCCACCACCTGGTCTTTGCTGACAGGAGCGTTGAGCGTCTGATCCAGCACGACCTCCTGCTGATAGTCTTCTGCTTTCTCGCCTTTTTTCATCAACAGGCTGACGGCGTGCGGCGTAACCACGTCGACTTGCGGCTGTGCGCCTTTATCCACGGTAATTTGCTGGACCGACTCCCCTTTTTTGTACATCGGCTGCACCTGGAAATGGCTGAATGCGTAGTTGAACATCGTCGATACTTCATTGTTGCGTGTTTTGACGTCTGGCTCACCCATTACAACAGCGATGACCCGCATGTCGTTTCGTTTCGCGGTCGCCGTCAGGCAGTATCGCGCTTCCTCGGTGTAGCCTGTCTTCAGGCCGTCCACACCTTCGTAGAAACGGACCAGCCGATTCGTATTCACAAGCCAAAACGGATTGGCTGTATCCTTGCGCAAGTAATCCTGGTAGGTTCCCGTAAATTTGGTGATAAGCTCATGCTTGAGCAGTTCCCGGGACATGATCGCGATGTCATGCGCCGAAGAGACGTGATTTTTGGCAGGCAAGCCGTTGGAATTGACAAAATGGGTGTTGTTCATGCCCAATTCTTTAGCCCGCTGGTTCATGCTGTTCACAAACGCTTCCTCTGTGCCGCTCAAATGCTCGGCCATGGCGACCGAGGCATCGTTGCCTGAGGCGATGGCGATTCCCTTGATCATGTCTTCGACGGTCATCTCCTCGCCCGGCTGAAGGAAAATTTGCGATCCGCCCATGGAAGCTGCCCGCTCGCTCGTACGTACTTTGTCGGTCAGCTTGAGCTCCCCGCGTTCGATCGCTTCCATAATTAAAAGCAGCGTCATCACTTTGGTGATGCTGGCTGGCGGGAGCTGCTCGTTCGCATTTTTTTGAAACAAGACCGTCCCCGTATCGGCTTCAATCAGAACAGCAGAGCGCGCTTGCGGTGCAAAGTCGGTCGATTGGGGAGGCGTTGGCTTCTCTTTGGCGAAAACAACCGCCTTTGGAGAAAAGAACGTGATGCACATGATGAAGCATAGAGCGAGATAACCTATCCGTTTCATAACAGTCTCTTCCCTCCATTCATGGTTTTATTCTCACCAACTGCCGAGGAAAATATTCACAAATTCCTGCCCGTTTTGCAAAAGAAAGAGGGTACCAGCCAGCAGTCGCCTGCCAGCGGTACCCCCTCGTACGAGTCGGTTGGATGTGCAAGGTTTTTTGTTGTCAGATGACGAAGCGGCTTACGCTCTTGGTCAAATCATCCGCCATTTTCTTCAACTGCTCCACGTTTTCGTTGATGCGCGCGATCGAGTTCAACTGCTCGTCCACGGTCTGCACGACGCCCGAGATCGACTGCTTGATCTCATCGGAAGTCGCCGCCAAACGCTGAATCGAGTGGGTGACCACCTGGTTGCCGGCGGCCATTTCTTCTGCTGTCGCGCTCATCGACTCGCTTTGCTCGGCTGCGTACTCGATATCCGAAACGATGTTCTGGAAGGCCGTGCCCACCCATTCGACCGACTTCAGCCCTTCGCCGACCATGTTGACGATTTCGTCCATATGCGTACTCATCTCCATCGCTTCATCGTTGATGGAATGAGCGATCGCAGCGATTTTCTCGGAGAAGGCATTGCTTTCTTCGGCCAGCTTGCGCACTTCTGTCGCGACCACCGAGAAGCCACGTCCGGCTTCTCCTGCGCGAGCTGCTTCAATCGCCGCATTCAGCGCGAGCAGATTGGTTTGCGAAGCGATGCTGCTGATCATCTCGACGATGCTCGTAATCTCCCGGGCGCGCTCACGCAGGCTGTGCATTTGCGCCGCTGTTTTTTCCACTTCGCTGGAAGCCTGGCGCACGGTATGGACGACGTCGCCGACCATCTCCATCCCGTTCTGGGCCCGTTCAAAGGTACGTGTCGTCGCGACTGAGGAAGATTCAGCCGCAGAAGCGACTTGCTGTACACCTTCGGAAATCTCGGAAACGGTCTGGGCTGTCGCCTGTGCTTCGTCTGACTGGGATGACACCTGATCGGCAATGGTGGAAATATTGCTCGTAATGACCTGGATCGCATCCTTGTTCTCTTCGGCGAAGCGGGTCAGTTCATCCGTGGCATTGTTCAACTGCACAGCTTGTCCTTGCACCAGTGAAATAAGTTTGCGCAGCTCTGCCGCCATGTCGTTCATTTTCTGCCCGACCATCGCCAGCTCGTCGTTGCCCTTCACCTGTACTTTCACGTCGAATTGCCCGGAGCCGATTCGTTCCATGTCTTGGGCGATGGCGTACAGCGACGTGCGGATACGGCGTGCGAACCACCAGATCAAGCCTGTCGCGACGAGCACAAACGGGATCGCCAGCAGGACGAAGTAGCCGATCATTTCGTTTACTTCGCCGTACACCTCATCGACGCCGGTCGAGAGTACGACATTCCAGTTCAGCAAAGGAATCCGTGCAATGGCCGCAAACGCATCCTCGCCTTGAATCCGGTATGTCAGGCTTTGGCTTTCTTCATGTCCCAGCATGGCCATCATATCTGTATACGACGGATCTTCTGCCAAAGAGAGCTGGTTGTTATACTCCGGATTTTGGTGCGAAACAACCAGCCCGTCCGGTTTGATGACAAAGGCGTAACCGTTTTGCATGAACAAAATATCTTGCGTATCTTCAAGCAGTTCCCGGATGACAAAAGAGACGACGAACATTCGCTCTTTGTTGTCGCCGACCGGAGTCGCCACATTGAGGAACGCTCTTTCTGCGCCCTTTGTAAACTCGCTGTCGGAAATGCTCGTTGTTCCCGTCTCCAGCGCCTTTTGAAAATAATCTGCGTTGCGGAAATCAATGTCGGATTTCCCGGTCAGTCCGTACAGGGAATTTCCGCTCTGCGTATCGACGAGGAAAATGCGGACGATGTCTTTGTGCGCTTGCATCAGCATGCGGAACTCTTCCATGATCAACGGCTCCATGTCCGTGGACATGATGCGTTTTTCTGCCGATTCTTCGACCGAAGAGACGATCGAGCCGACCCAACTGTTCATGCTGTGGGCATGCTGTTCTGCCAGCATTTTCGCCTGGTTGGAGGTAATGCTCATCAGCGTGGACTTCGACAAGGAAATAGCGATCGATTCCAATGCAACAATAATGGTTAAAACCAAAATAAGTCCAAAAACAATCATTTTCTTGGCAATTGAACCTTTTAGCAGTTCATTTGCGAATTTTGGAATCAGGGAACCGCGTTTGCTATTCTCAGAAGGTGTCATCACTTTTCGTCCCTTTGGAATTGGAAAACGGAATTTTCGCATGATAGTCCCCCCTTGCTATAACCGATACCCTTCAAACAAACAAACCAAACAATTCGAAACCTTTTAAATTTTTAATTATATGTAAAAACAGGAAAGCGGGTCCAAAATGCCTGTCCAGGACCCACTTTGTCTGTTTAGTTGTACAGATGGCAAGCCGTAAAGTGTCCTTTTTCCACTTCTTTCCAGATCGGCTCGCTCGCCGCGCACTCCGGCATTGCTTTCGGGCAGCGCGTGCGGAAATGGCATCCGCTCGGCGGATTCATCGGGCTTGGCACATCCCCTTGCAGAACGATTCTCTCCCGGTTGCGCTCGACTTCCGGATCGGGAATCGGAATTGCCGACAGCAGGGCTTGTGTGTACGGATGCAGCGGCTTTTCGTACAGCGTGTCGCTTTCCGCCAATTCGACCATTTTGCCCAAATACATCACCGCTACGCGATCGGAAATGTATTTTACCATCGACAGGTCATGGGCGATGAACATGTAGGTCAGACCCATTTTTTCCTGCAACTGTTCCAGCAGGTTTACGACCTGTGCCTGTACCGATACGTCGAGAGCAGAGATCGGCTCGTCACAGACGATAAACTTCGGCTCCACCGCCAATGCCCGGGCAATCCCGATCCGTTGGCGCTGTCCGCCCGAGAATTCATGCGGGAAACGGTTCATATGCTCGGGATTGAGGCTGACCAGCGAGAGCAGCTCCTGGATGCGCTCCTTGCGTTTTTGCCCGGTAGCGAGTCCATGAATATCGAGCGCTTCCCCGATGATGTCTCCTACCGTCATCCGCGGATTCAGCGAAGCGTACGGGTCCTGGAAAATCATCTGCATGTTGCGGCGCATCGCCTTCATTTCCTGGTTGTTCAGTCCCATGATGCTCTTGCCTTCAAACAATACGTCTCCCTCAGTCGCATCGTACAGACGCAGGATCGTACGGCCTGCGGTCGATTTCCCGCAGCCGGACTCCCCTACTACGCCCAGTGTCTCACCTCGTTTGATGTCAAACGAAATATCATTGACCGCCTTCAGCGTATTGTCTCCGATCTGGAAAAACTTCTTCAGGTTGCGCACTTCAATCAATGTGTCGCGATTTTCCACTGTTTCTCCTCCCTCTTACGATCCTGTGCGGCTTTGCTTTTGCGCAAGCGGATGCTGCAGCCAGCAAGCTGCCCGTTGCGTTGAGCTGACATCGTTCATCTCAGGGTCAAATTCCTGACATACGCGCATGGCCGATTCGCACCGTGCAGCAAACGCGCAGCCTGTTGGCGGACGCAAGAGGTCCGGCGGCGTACCGTAAATCGGGGTCAACGGTTCATCCCGATTCAGGTCAAGGCGCGGCACGGAACGGAGCAGTCCTTTGGTGTACGGATGCTGCGGGTTGTAGAAAATATCGTCTACAGTGCCCGACTCGATGACTTTTCCTGCGTACATGACGATGACCCGATCGCACATCTCGGCTACGACGCCCAAATCATGCGTGATCAAAATGATCGAAGTGCCTGTCTTCTTTTGCAATTCTTTCATCAAATCCAGGATTTGTGCCTGGATGGTCACGTCGAGAGCGGTAGTCGGCTCGTCGGCAATCAGCAGCTTCGGGGAGCAGGACAGCGCGATGGCGATCATCGCCCGCTGTCTCATCCCGCCAGAAAACTCGTGCGGGTACTGCTCGACACGCTTTTCCGGCTGCGGTATGCCTACCATTGTCAGAAGTTCAATTGCCCGTTTGCGCGCTTCCTCACGCCCCAGCTTCTGGTGCTTGACCAAACCTTCGATGATCTGGCTGCCAATCGTCATGGTCGGATTGAGCGACGTCATCGGGTCCTGGAAAATCATCCCGATATCTTTTCCGCGGATCGCTTCCATTTCTTTGTTAGATTTCTTAACAATATTTTCTCCATTGAACAGGATTTCACCTTTTTTGATTTCACCCGGAGGCATCGGTATTAATTTCATCAAGGTTTGTGCCGTTACGGATTTCCCGCAGCCGGACTCCCCTACAATCGCGACAGCTTCACCGCGATTTACGTGAAAATTGACGCCTCGCACTGCCTTGACTTCCCCTGCATACGTGTGGAAGGAGACATGTAGGTCTTTTACATCAAGTATTCTATCTTTCATAATAATCCTCCCCCTCTTATTTGCGCAAGCGTGGGTCTACAGCATCACGCAGACCGTCACCCAACAGGTTGAACGCCAGAATGGTCACCGAAATAAATACAGCAGGGAACATCAGACGCCATGGATAGTAACGCATCGCCGACAAGCCCTCTTCGGACATCGTTCCCCAGGAAGCGATCGGGGCGGATACGCCCAACCCGATGAAGGAGAGGAAGGACTCGGTGAAAATCGCGTTGGGAACCGTCAGGCTAAGCGTAACGATAATCGGACCCAAAGCATTCGGAATCAGGTGTTTGAAGATCAGCCGGCGGTTGTCAGCTCCGAGTGAACGTGCCGCGAGCACAAATTCCTGCGTCTTTAGCTGCATCAACTGTCCGCGTACAATCCTCGCCATCCCGATCCATCCGGTAATCGACAAGGCTATAATAATCGTCAGGACGCCCGGTCCCATCCATACCATCAGCAAAATGACAACCAGCAGATACGGAACAGCGTACAGAATATCGGCAATCCGCATCATAATCTCATCTACTTTGCCGCCGTAAAAACCGGCGATTCCGCCCCAGATCACCCCGATGATCAGGTCGATCAGAGCGGCTGTCAGACCTACTTGCAAAGAAATTCTCGCACCGTACCAGATGCGCTCGAAGATGTCGCGTCCGAGGTCGTCGGTACCAAACCAGTGTTCAGCAGAAGGCTTCTGGTTCTTTCCCGAGAGGTCAGTCGTATAGTAGTCGTAGGCTGTAAACCACGGTACACAGATCGCACAGATGACCAGCAAAATAATAAATATCAACGAAGCCATCGCCACTTTATTCATTTTCAGGCGGCGCCATACATCCGCCCAGAACGAGAGGCTGGGGCGCTTGATTTCTTCCGCCTTGCGAAGGTCGATGGAAACCGGCTCAAAATGTTCTTTATTCAACTGCATGAATCATTTCTCCCTTCCTGCGTCTGCCAGCTTGATTCGCGGATCGATCAGGGTATACACGATGTCGACAATCAGTACCATCACAACCAGGATGATCGAGTAGAATACAGTCGTACCCATGATAACCGTGTAATCGCGGTTGGTAATGGAGAGCACGAATTCGCGTCCCAGTCCGGGAACACCGAAAATGCTCTCGATGACGAAGGCACCGGTCAAAATGTTAGCCACCAACGGTCCAAGATACGTCACAACCGGGAGCAGCGCGTTGCGGATCGCATGCTTCACGGTGATGGTAAACGTGTTCACCCCTTTTGCTTTCGCTGTCTTGATGTAATCCTGCCCGAGCACCTCAATCATGTTGGAGCGCGTCAGACGGGCGATAAACGCCAATGGTGTAGCCGCGAGCGCAATCGATGGAAGCACCGTGTACATAAATCCTTCCCAGCGGGCAATCGGGAACAGGCCCAAGCGAATCGCCAAGAAATACTGAAGAAATGATGCCAGGATAAAACCGGGAACCGAAAGTCCCAACACCGCAATCACCATCGCGGTGTAGTCTTGCCATTTGTTATGCTTCAACGCGGCGATGACTCCCAAAATAATGCCGCCGAAAACCGCAATAATCAGTGACTGCAGCCCCAAATGGGCGGAAACAGGGAAACCGCGTTCAATGATTTGGTTGACGGTAGATGATTTTTCTTTGAACGATGGGCCCAGCTCCCACGTCACAATGCCTTTCAAGTAGTTCAGATACTGCTCGTGAAACGGCTTATCCAGCCCATACTTCGCTTCCAGGGCCCTTTGGATTTCTTCCGGAACATTTCTCTCCGACGTAAAAGGTCCACCTGGTACCGCATGCATGATCAGAAACGTGGCTGATACGATCAAGTAGAGCGAGATGAGCATAAAGATGATGCGTTTGCCAAGATAACGGATCAACGAACTTACCCCCTTCAGGTTTTACGTTTGCTTTCACGTCCCATCTTTACACTGCTGACGTGTGACGACACAGTGCAAAAATCGGCTGTGTAAATAACCCAGATTCGATCTCTTGCGAATGTGAATGTTTCTCTCTATTTGGCGGCAGCCGGGCTGCCTTTTCTTTTTATATGGTAGAGGCGCATAAGATAAGGTATATGGACGGCCATATACCTTATCCTGTCGCACTCGTTTCTATTTGGCTGTTCTTACTCGATGTAAGCCCATTTCCAGTCTACGTCGCCAAGACCAGTCATTTGTACGCCTTTGACGCTTTCGTTTTGCACCCAGGATTGCGTGTAGAAGTAAATCGGTGCAATCGGCATTTCATCCATCAGGATAGCTTCCGCTTCAGCGAGGATCTGTTTGCGTTTCTCCGGATCAGATTCAAGCGCCGACTCGTTGAGCTTCGCCTTGAAGTCCGGATGCTCCCAGAACGTATCGTTGTTGCCGCCGTATTTATCCTTGTACAGCTCGAGGAAGTTGATCGGGTCGTTGAAGTCACCCAGCCATCCCATCCGTCCGACTTGATAGTTCCCTTGATGCAGGTCTTCGAGGTAAACAGCCCATTCCTTGTTCTCCAGCTTCACTTCTACGCCGAGATTTTTTCTCCATTGGTCCTGAATTGCTGCGGCGATTTTCGCGTGTGCTTCGGATGTGTTGTAGGAGAGCGTAATCGGCGGCAGGGAGGTGATGCCCAACTCCTGCATACCTTCCTGGAGCAGTTTTTTCGCGGTTTCCACATCGTTGTCCTTGAAGTATCCGCCTTCTTTGAGAGCCATCGACGGTGGTACGGCGCCCATCGCCGGAAGCTGTTCAGCTTGCGTGATGTTGTCGATAATCGACTGGCGGTCGATGGAGTAAGCGAATGCTTTCCGGATTTTCACGTTGTTGAACGGCTCTTTTTCCGTATTAAACTTGTACCAGTACGTACCTGCAATCGGTTTGACGTGCATTCTGCCGGAATCCTTCAACGCCGGAATCGCGTCAGTCGGCAGTGCGCTCATCGGCGATCCAGCCCAGTCCAGCTCGCCGTTTTCAAACATGGACAACTCGGTGTTCTCGTCTTCTACCATCGTGAACTCGATGCGCTCCAGCTTGACGCTGTCAGCATCCCAGTAGTTTTCGTTTTTGACCAGGACCATTTTGTTTTTGTGGTCCCACGATTCCATCTTGAATGGACCGTTTCCGACGTGGGTAGCAGCTTCTGCAGCCCATTTCTCGTTTTCTTGTACGACCTTCGGATTAACCGGGAAGTACGTACGGAAAGCAGTCAGCTCCAGGAAGAACGGTGTCGGGTTTTCCAGTTGCACTTCCAGCGTTTTGTCGTCAAGTGCCTTTACGCCAACTTCATCGAGCGATACTTCGCCCTTGTTCGCTTTTTCTCCGTTTTTAATGTAATAGAGCTGATACGCGTAGTTGGAAGCTGTTTTCGGGTCGAGCGCGCGCTTCCATGCGAATTCATAATCGTGTGCAGTAACCGGGTCGCCATTGCTCCACTTCTGGTCGCGAATTTTGAAGGTGTAAGTCATCAGGTCGTCAGACACCTCATAGCTTTCAGCTCCCGAAAGCTCCGGCTTGTCATCGGCACCGATCCGTGTCAATCCATCAAACGTAGCCAGAATGATGGCACCGGAAGTCGTGTCCTCTGCCAGTCCCGGGTCGCCTGTAGGCGGTTCAGAGTGAAGGTTGATACGCAGCACCTGCGGCTTGGAAGAGGAAGGTGCAGGTGTCTCACTATTGTTTCCGCCTTGTTCAGCCGGCGGTGTCGCCGCTTGCTGACCACCACAACCAGCAAGTGCTGTACTCAATACTGTCAATGAACTGACTACTGCAAATAGGCTCTTTTTCAACGCAATTACCCCCGATACATTATCTTTTTGTTTTTTCAGAAAAAACGAACGATAAGGTGTGCAGCTTGACGTCTGCTGGAGGCATCAACCCCTTTCACTGCAATGTTACTTCGTCATCCTGAACGATTGAGAAGGAGTCCTTGTACTGCTTCAGCTCCAAGGAAACATCGGCAGCCGCAATGCCTTCAATTTGTGAGAGTCGTTCGTTGACGAATGTGATGAGCTCATCATTGTTATGGAAACACGCCTGGATAATCAAGTCGTGCTTTCCGCTGAATGCACCCACAAAACGGACCGCAGAAAACTTGCTGAGCTCTTTGGCTACATGTCTTTGCATGCCCAGCCTTGTGGTTAACCCGATGATCGCCTGAACGTGCAAGCCCAGCTTCTCCGGGTCGGGTTGAATGACAAACTGGAAGACACCATCTTGCAGAAGCCGACCGATTCGGGCGCGGATAGTACCCTCACTGACGCCGAGCTGCTGTGCGATCTCTGTGTACGGTATCCTTCCATCTTCCTGGAGGATCTGAAGGATTTGCTTGTCGATGTGGTCAAGCTTTTTCATAGATACGTTTTTCTTAGAACCTCCAACTAAATTTTACGAATTTCGCAAAAAACCTTAACGATAAAATTGGTTATCATTAAATTAATCTGAATCCGCAGTAGTGTCAACGAAATTTGACAAGTAGAAATATAAAAAATTATAAAGAGCATCCTACCAATAAAAAAATTTTTCTGTAAGATTCGACACTCCCTGTCACTCTATTACAGCGGAATACGTCAAAATAATCAAGAATATTTTTTCGAAAAATGTTTTTTGAAAACATATAAAAGAGGGAAATGAGCATGTTGCGCCCATTCCCCTCTTATCTGAACTTCCTTCCAGCTACTCCACAATCCGGTAAATCAATGTGGTCGGTTCCGGCTGATGCGAGGCGACCGAAAACGCCCCTTCCAGCTCCTGCAACGCCGCTTGCAGCGCCGCTTCCTGATTGGCGTACAACGTCGCTACGGTCTCACCGGCCTGCACCGCATCGCCCTGCTTTTTGTGCAGGACGATCCCGACAGCCAGGTCGATCGGCATTTCCTTGGTCATTCGGCCCGCGCCCAGGACCACCGAAGCACGCCCCACAGCCTCGGCGTCAATTTCCGACAAAAAGCCCGCAGTCGATGCAGTCAACGGATGGGACAGTCTTGCTTGCGGCAGCCTGCCCGGATCGTATACAGCCTGTCTGTCGCCGCCCTGAGCCTCGACCATAGCCGCCAATTTGTCCACAGCCTTGCCGGATGCGATCAGCTCTTCCAGGCGGGCACGGCCAGCCTCTACATCCGGTACCAGCTCGCCCAGGACGAGCATTCGGGCACCGATTTCCAAGACGAGTCGGGTCAAGTCAGCAGGGCCTTTTCCAGCCAATGTATGGATCGCTTCCTGCACCTCCAGGGAATTGCCCACAGCAAAGCCAAGCGGCTGGTTCATGTCGCTGATGACCGCCACCGTCTTTCTGCCCACCTGCTTGCCGATGTCCACCATCGCCCGGGCAAGTCTCTCGGCTTCCTCCAGATTTTTCATAAAGGCACCCTTGCCCACTTTCACGTCGAGCAGGATTGCGTCTGCCCCTGCTGCAATTTTCTTCGACATGATCGAACTGGCAATCAGCGGGATCGCCTCCACCGTTGCCGTCACATCGCGCAAGGCGTACAGTTTTTTATCGGCAGGTGTGAGGTTGCCCGACTGACCGATGACGGCCACGCCAAGCTCGCGCACCTGCTGCATAAACTGCTCCCGAGAGCGCTCCACCTGAAATCCCTGGAACGATTCGAGCTTGTCAATCGTCCCTCCCGAATAGCCGAGGCCGCGCCCCGACATCTTCGCCACAGGAATGCCAGCAGCAGCAACCAGTGGAGCGACGACAAGTGTTGTCTTGTCGCCCACTCCCCCGGTACTGTGCTTATCCACCTTGACTCCTGGCAAGCCCGACAGGTCGAGCTGTTCGCCCGATCCTGCCATCGCCATCGTCAAATCCGCCGTCTCCCGTGCCGTCATGCCGCGAAAAAAGACTGCCATTGCCCACGCAGACATCTGGTAGTCCGGGATGCTTCCGTCGGTATAGCCGTTTACGAGGAATTGGATTTCCGCTGTAGACAGCTCTCCCCCATCCCGTTTTTTTGCGATCAGATCAACCATGCGCATCGCTTGTTCCCTCCGCTCGCGTTACTGGATCGCGCCATTTACAGCTTCGCCAAAATGCCTTGGACCAGTGCCAAAAATTGTGCTTTTACCTTTTCTGTCGTCTCCATAACCTCTTCATGGGACAAAGGCTGCTCCAAAATGCCCGCAGCCATGTTGCTGATGCAGGAAATGCCGAGTACCTGCAGTTGCATATGTTTGGCTACGATCACTTCCGGCACTGTCGACATGCCTACTGCATCGCCGCCCAGCATGCGCAGCATGCGGATTTCTGCCGGCGTCTCGTAGCTCGGTCCAAGCAAACCTACATAGATGCCCTCTCTCAGGTGGATGCCTTGCTCAGCAGCGACACCTTTGGCCAGCTCGCGCAGGTTCTTGGAGTACGCCTCGGACATGTCAGGGAAACGCGTTCCCAGCGTATCGTCATTTGGTCCGATCAGCGGATTGCGCCCTGTCATGTTGATGTGGTCCTGAATCAGCATCAGGTCGCCCGGACGGTACGATTCGTTGATGCCGCCTGCCGCATTGGTCACGATGATCGTTTCCACGCCCAAAAATTTCATAATGCGGATCGGGAAGACGACGTCGGACAGATCGTGCCCTTCGTAGAAATGAAAACGTCCTTGCATGGCTACGACCTGTTTGCCTTGCAGCTTGCCGATCACCAGTTGTCCTTTATGCCCGACGACCGTCGATGCGGTAAAGCCAGGAATTTCCCCGTACGGAATCACAGTCGGATTCTCGATCTCGTCAGCCAGTACGCCGAGACCGGAGCCCAGCACCAGACCAATCGTAGGCTTCTCCGTCAGTTTTGGCAAAATATAGTCCACTGCTTCTTGAAATTTTGACATGGAAAGCAACTCCTTTTTCGTCTTTCTTCTATTAATAATTGTTTATGAAACTTTTATTTTTATAAATCACTCAGGAAACTTTTTCCAATATCAGGGGATTTTACGCCAAAGTTGTCGGCAATTGTTGCCCCAACATCGGCAAAAGTTCCGCGAATCCCGAGGTTGTTTCCTTCCTGCAAATCTTTATGGACAACCAGTAGCGGGACGTATTCGCGAGTGTGGTCCGTCCCGTGATGCACAGGGTCGTTTCCGTGGTCTGCGGTGATGATCAGCAGGTCGTTTTCCTGCAGTGCAGACAGCAGCTCCGGAATACGCGCATCAAACTCCATCAGCGCCTTGCCATACCCTTCCGGATCGCGGCGATGACCGTATTTGGCATCGAAGTCGACCAGATTGACGAAGCCAAGCCCGGTAAACGACTCCTGCATCGTCTTCAGCAGTTGATCCACGCCGTCCATGTTGTCCTTGGTACGAATCGCCTTCGTCACGCCCTCATCTGCGTAAATATCGCTGATCTTCCCGATGGCGATAGAAGCTAATCCCGCATCCTGCAAACGGTTCATCACCGTCGGCGCGAACGGCTTGACGGAGTAGTCGTGGCGGTTGGCCGTACGCGTAAATTGTCCCGGTGTGCCGACAAACGGACGCGCGATCACCCGGGTGACGGCGAATTCGTCGCGAAGCGTCAGCTCGCGGGCAACCTCACAAATCCGATACAGCTCCTCCAGCGGGATGACTTCTTCATGTGCTGCCACCTGAAAGACGCTGTCAGCCGACGTGTAGACGATCACATCGCCGGTCTGCATATGCTGCTCGCCCAGCTCATCCAGAATATCCGTACCGGACGCTACCTTGTTGCCCAGCACCTTGCGTCCGATGCGCTGCTCGAACTCCTCGATCAGCGTTTGCGGAAAGCCGTTCGGGTATGTATTGAACGGCGTCGAAACGTGCAGCCCCATCAACTCCCAGTGACCCGTGGTCGTATCCTTGCCCATCGAAATTTCCTGCATTTTCCCGTAGTGGGCACGGGGGTGCTGTACGGCTGCTACGTTGTGCAATGGTGCGATGTTGCCCAATCCCAGCTTTTCCATCTCCGGCAGGCGAAAGCCTTCCACCCGTTCGGCGATGTGTCCAAGCGTATGGGCCCCTTCATCCCCAAAGCGCGCGGCATCAGGCAGTTCACCGATACCGACACTGTCGAGGACGATCAGAAAAACACGTGAAAAACGCATCAGAAAACGCCTCCCCTATTTTGTCTGCACCGCAGCGTCAGAAACATGGCGGTGCTTCTTGTTGTCGCCTGAGTTGTCAGACGTCTGACCTGCTTGTAACGAAGACTCCCCTCCGCCTGATGTAGACGATGGGGGGTGTTCCCGCCAATACGCTTATGCTCTTGGATGCGTCTTGGCGTAAATGTCTTTGATTCTCGTACGCGTGACGTGTGTGTAAATTTGCGTGGTAGAAATGTCCGCGTGCCCCAACATTTCTTGCACAGAGCGCAGGTCGGCTCCATTCTCCAACAGATGCGTGGCAAAGGAATGGCGCAACGTGTGGGGCGTGATCTCGGCATGAATGTTTGCCTTTTGCGCATAGCGCTTGATGATTTTCCAAAATCCTTGGCGCGTGATTTTTTTGCCCAGGTGGTTGAGAAACAGCGCTGTCTCTCCTCTGCCCTTCAGCAGTTGCGAGCGGCCCGATTGCAGGTAGTTGCGGACCATTTGCACAGCGACAGAGCCGAGCGGGATGATGCGTTCCTTGGACCCTTTGCCCATGCACTTGACAAAACCCATCTCCAAATTGACGTCGGATGCTTCCAGATTGACCAGTTCGGAGACGCGGATGCCGGTTGCGTACAACAGCTCCAGCATCGCCTTGTCACGCAGGCCAGCCGGATTGTTGACCGGCGGGCTGTCCAAAAGACGCTCCACTTCTTCCACGGATAGCACCTTGGGCAGCCGTTTCTCGATTTTGGGCGTTTCCAGATGAATCGAAGGGTCCTTGTCTATGTACTTGTCGCGGACGAGAAATTGATAAAAGGCGCGGATCGAAGCCATGTTCCGCGACAGTGTCGCAGTGGCGCGGCCCTTTTCGCGCAAGCTGAGCAAATAGCCGACGATATGCGTCCGCTCCGAATCCTCAATCCTTGTCACTCCCTGCTCTTGCAGGTACGACGTATACGCTACCATGTCCCGCTGATACGATTCGAGCGTATTGCTTGAAAGTCCTTTTTCCACAGCAAGGAAATGGATAAATTGATCGATCATACTGTCCATGAAGCAGTCCCCTTCGAGATGTTAGGTATCCCGTATTGCTTTCCACATGGGAGGAAAAAATCCTGCTTTTCTTTTGAAAAAGGCTTACTCGCCTGTCATGTAAAAAAGCTGCAAGCGGGCTGCATAGCCATCCAAATCCTCTGGTTCCGTGGCGTTGACCAGCTTTGCCACCTTGACCGCATCCCCGGCAGGCAATTGGTGATGGTCAGGCAAAAGACTTTTCGCCAGCACGGCAATGAGAGCGTAGGACAACAGCGTGCAGGTCACGAGCAACAGCAGGAAACGAAGCACTTCCATCATGCGATAGTAGGGAGTTTTCACCGTATTACCTCCTTGTGCATCTTCCTTCTACCAGACATATGCGCCTGTCCATGCCGCCATGCCCGGATCGCGCGGGAAAAACCTGCCCATTTTGTTTTATGATTCCACACAACAACGCCGTCCATCATTGGAAAAAGTTGGGCATCAAGCAGACAAAAAGAAAAACTTCTCCGTTTCCAGAGAAGCTGCTGTTATTTGAAATCGTCGACATTCACCTTATCGATACAACGGCTGCAGACGCCGTAAAATGTTAAGCGATGGTCGGTAATGTAAAAGTTGTAAACATTCTTGACCTTTTCTTCTGCGGAAACCAGCAGATCTTCAAAAATCTCATCAACGGTTCCACAATGCATGCAAACCAGGTGATGGTGATGATATTCCGCATTATCGTCCCGCAGGTCATAGCGAGCTACGCCGTCACCAAAGTTCATTTTATGAAGAATTTTCAACTCGCTGAGCAACTCCAGCGTCCTGTATACGGTGGCAAGTCCGATTTCGGGAGCTTTGTCTTTCACCAAGAGGTAGACATCTTCAGCGCTGAGATGGTCTTCTTCATTTTCCAATAAGACGCGAACAGTGGCTTCACGTTGTGGCGTCAACTTGTAGTTCTGTGAATGAAGTTGTTGCTTTATTTTTTCTAACTTTTCTTCCAACATTTATGCCCCTCCCCGCTCGCTTGAAACCTGCTCCTATTATAGTAGAGGGGTGTCGAAGAAGTCAAATACATAAGTTCTCAACTAAGAATCATTCTTAATTAAGCACGTATTGCATCAGCCGAGGCGAAATGAATGTCTCAAACAACGAAGCCAGCGCCAATACCCCGAGCATGGCAACGACGAGCGCGGTGTACCCGACAAAATGGGGCATGATCCCGTCCCGTTTGCTTACCAGCCTGGTCTTGATCAGACGCAGCGAAAAGGAAATGCCGCTGACCCCGACGATAAACAGAGCCGGGACGACGAGCAAATTTTGCGGCAAGACGCCCATCATCGCAAAGCTGACCCCTTGCCACTGCATCTGATTGACGAGAAAGCCGACCGTAAAGCCGACGACGACACCTTTTAAAAACAGCATGAGCAAAATCATCGGCAAACCAATGATGGACAAGCCGAGTACCCACATGATCCCGACCGTCTTCGCATAGTGACCGAACGACTCGAAAAAATGGGCTTTCGACGGAGACGTTCCTTGTTCGCTGAGCGAGTTGAAAAAATACTGCAGGAAGGCGAAGAGCTCCTGCTTTTGCGAAAGGGGCAAAGAGTTGACAAGCACGGCCCCGAAAACGATTCCCATCGCAAACAGGACGATGGTAAACCAGTAGAGCGACTGATGTTCCCTGGCATAGGTATGGATAGTTTGTCCGACTCGTGAACGCACGATTGCCGCCTCCCGCTTCGCTGATCTTGATACAGCCTATGCGGACAAGTCCACACCTATGACAGTGAATCACTCATTGCGGATGCGTCCGTACGTGCCGGCACCGCCCGCAGCGATAGACAGCTCTCCTCTGCGCGCGCGGACGATCATCTGTGCGATCTTCTCTGACGCCACGCTCGCCAGCTCCGACTCTGCCGTGCGATGCAGCACGTTCATTTGCGTGCCAAAGGCGGCGTACAGCTTGTCCAGGAGCTTGGGACCGACACCGGGGATGAATTCCAGCGGGATCTGCTCCACATACGGCGGGCGATGGGGAGGATGCACTCCGACCGGCGTATCGGCCAGCTCGTCGATCCTCGCCGCGACACCGCGAACGATCCGCATGTAGCCGCATTCCGGACAGCGGCTGGAGGCGTCGGGCGGAAGCTGCGACTGGCAGTTTTGGCAAGCTGTCTGGTGATACTTGCCCAACTGCGGGTGCAGCCCGTAATTGACGCTGACTTCTCGGCCCTCCTCGCGCCGCAGCGCTTTGCGCCACTCGGCAAAGGAGCGCTCCGCCATCCGCACGGCCTGGTATTCCCTACCGATCTTGCCTGTCGAATGAGCATCCGAATTGGTCAGAAACGTAACCGGATGCAACTCCGAGATCCGATCCGCCATTACTGTATTGGCGCTCAGCCCGAGCTCTACCGCTTCGATCAAAGCCGGGTCGAGCACGTCGCAGAGTGAGTCGGCACAATTGCCGTACAGCCCTTTGTGCGGTGTAAAGACGTGTGCGGGAATGACCGTCCCGCCCAGCATCTGCGCTGTATGCTGCAATTCCCGGCAAGTGCTCTGTATGCGCTGCGAGCTGAGTGTGACGTTTTTACAGCGCTGGCTGAGCCATTGGGTAAACGCGCGCATCGCTTCAAAGCGCGGCAGGTACACCAGAAAATGAGCTTCACCGCGCCCTGCCTCTTTGATCTCCACTTCGCAGCCGAGGATCAGTACGGTGTTTTGGTAGATGATCCCCCCGTCCTCATGCTCCACAGCCACTCCCCGCTCCAGTAAATCGAGCAGCTCCTCCTGTACCTCTGGAGAGTGCGCATCGATGATCCCGATCATTTCCATGCCCTTTTTATTCGACGCTTCGTCCAAAATCCGCGTCAGCGTCATGTGCCGCGATGCGGTAATTTTCACCGGTTTGCCTGAACGCGTGCCGCCGATGTGGATATGCATGTCGCAAAAG
The DNA here is from genome assembly GCF_044627595.2 of Brevibacillus sp. TJ4. NCBI lineage: Bacteria > Bacillati > Bacillota > Bacilli > Caryophanales > Paenibacillaceae > Brevibacillus > Brevibacillus sp. TJ4. The sequence goes on from NZ_CP185865.1 coordinate 2,540,823, forward strand.
TACGGGCGCAGCATCGGATCAGCCACGGCTTTGCAACAAGCGGTTCTCCCAGACGAACAGGGAGACGACTGTTTTTGCATCGCAAATTTCTCCGCTCCGGTGCAGCTTATGCGCTTCTTCCAGGGTCAGTTCGAGGATGTCCACGAATTCATCGTCGTCCGGGCGACTCTCCCCTTTGGTCAAGCCTGTCGCGATATATACATGCAGCAGCTCATCGGCAAAGCCTGGCGATGTATAAAACGAGCTGAGGTGTTCAAACGACGCTGCTGTGTAACCCGTTTCCTCTTCCAGCTCGCGGATGGCGCATTGCAGCGGCTCTTCTCCGGGCTCCAGCTTCCCTGCCGGAATCTCGACGATCGTCTTCTCCAACGGCTTGCGAAATTGACGAACGGCTACCAGCTTTCCATCATCGGTCAAGGGCAGGATCGCCACTGCTCCCTGGTGGTTGACGATCTCCCGCTTGGCTGTGTTTCCGTTTGGCAGCAGCACGTCGTCTACCTTTACCTTGATGATCCGCCCGTCGTAGATCGGCGTGCTGGCGATCGTCTTTTCGTACAAATGGCCGTGTTTGTTGTCGCTCACAGTACATCCTCCTTTTTGGCAAAACGAGTTCTACATTCATCTGTCTGACCATAGTCTGGAATCAGAAGCATGTCCACACCCATTGTATCGGAGGAGATCACAGATGAAAACCTATGTAGACGAAAAGCAGCTTCGCATGGTAGGAAAAGCGTGGGAGATCAGGGCTGCCCTGCGCTCCTGGTCAAATAAAGAGCTAACGCTGCAAGAGTATCTGGCAAGGCGGAGCAATCCCAACCGCCGCTGATTGTACAGTTCATCCAGGCCGCACTTCGCGATAGTTGATCAGCAGCCATATACGCCGCCAAAAAAGGCACCGGGTCCTCGCGCCAGCTTCGGCCCATCGAGGAAAACGGGCGGCCGTAAGCATCTTCCAGTTGTTCCAGTCCATCCGAGTCGGGCAGTTCGGCCCATACAGGATGTTGCGGTTTCATCGCCAGCACACGATCCACCTGCTCTTCCAGCAACTGTCCTCTGGCGTCATCGAGCCGGGGCAGCAGCAAGATTGTCGGCGTCAGTGCAAACCGTGCGAGGATGGACAAGCTGTGATGACTGATGCCGTGATGGCGGCTGCGCGGGTCGGCGAAGCTGAGACGCGGCAAAAACAGCGGCACGCCGCCAAGCGCTGTTACCGCGTGAATCACCTCGGCCAGTTGCACACCAGAAAAACCGTACGGCGTCCCCGTTCCGGCCACCCCCGGCCCCAGCATGCAAACGATCACATCCGCTTTGGCGACATGACGGGCGGCGAGCAGACCACTGTGAATCGTCACTGCTTCGTAGTCTCCCCCCCAGGCGTGTCCGGTAGTAATCACCGCATCGAGCGCACCGCTTGCCCGCAAGCGATCCACATGCTGGCTCATGGCAGCAGGCAGTGACGCGCCATCGGGCATGACGTAGGCGATGTTGAAGGATGGTTGCTGCTGACGCAGACGCAGGACAGAGACGGGCAGCAAGCTGTGCAGCTCCGCGATGAGTACGACAGTCCCCTCCAGGCTCAAATCTTCGCGGCGAAACAGCTCGTGGTAGTCGCTATCCTGTTCTTCGACCGTATCGACGGCAAGCTGCCAGGGAGCGTACCTCATTTTCATCACATGCCCATAGCTTCGCCCGATCACCTGCCGCTCCGTCCATTCATCTGCTTTTCCCACTACGACATGGTAACCGCCTGTCCCCAGTCTCAGGCGTACCGCCGTCGTATTGAGCAGCAGAACATCCCCTTGCCGATAGTCTTCCGCTGCATAGGAGAGGGCAAGCTCCCGCTGTCCGCTGTCCATGAGGCACACCTCGACGATTTGCAAGCCGGAGCGCTTCTCCTTGACCTGTATGACTCTCCCTGCGGCAAGCGAAAGCATCGCCCCTCCTCCTTCCAGATCGCAACTTTCCTATAGTTTATGTATAGCCTGAGGCAGTTCAATCATGCTTGATTCCGGCAATTACCGCAGTAAAAAACCGGAACTCCCGCATCGGGGAATTCCGGCTTTGCTCCGAGTCCTATTCTTGAACCTCCTGGATCACGGCCAGCACGAGCTCGGCTGCCTTGTTCAGCTCCGCAATCGGCATCCGTTCATTTTTCGTGTGAATCTCTTCGTAACCGATAGCGAAATTGACGCTCGGGATGTTGTAGCCGTTGAACACGTTGCCGTCGCTTCCACCCCCGCTGGCCACCAGCTCCGGCTTGCGGCCGATGCGGTTGACAGCGCCGATTGCCTTTTTTACTACCGGCGTATCTTCGTTGAATTTGTAGCCGTGGTACATGAATGTCACTTCGTTTTCGCAAGTCGCGCCCATTTCTGCTGCCGCTTCTTCAAAGGCTGTCGTCATCTTTTTCACTTGCGCTTCCAGTTTGTCCATGACCAGGCTGCGCGCCTCCGACCATACCTCTACGTAGTCAGTGACGATGTTGTAGGCTTTGCCGCCTTCGAATCGGCCGATATTGGCAGTCGTATCGGCATCGATACGCCCGAGCGGCATGCGGGAAATTGCCTTGCTAGCAACAGTAATCGCGCTCACCCCGTCTTCCGGATTGACGCCGGCGTGTGCCGCTTTTCCGTGAATTTTGGTCACGATGCGGTATTGACCCGCACCTGCGACCGTGATTTTGCCGACAGGACCTTCCGAGTCAAGGATGAAGCCCATTTCTGCTTTCAACAGGCTGGAATCCATCGCACGCGAGCCGACCAGTCCCGATTCCTCTCCCACCGTCAAGACGACCTGGATCGTGGGATGCGGCAGATTTTGCTCCTTGAGCGTGCGAATGCCTTCAAAGATCGCGGCAATGCCCGCCTTGTCATCCGCTCCGAGAATCGTCGTCCCGTCGGAATACACATAGCCGTCGCGAATTTGCGGTTTAATGCCGTTGCCGGGCACTACGGTATCCATATGGCTGCTGAACAGGATGGTCGGTCCATTTCCCGTTCCTTCCAGCGTAGCGATCAGGTTGTTGCCTCCATGGCCCGTTTTCGCAGCCGCATCATCCTCTTCCACCGTAAAGCCGATGGCGATCAGTTTTTCTTTCAGGACTTTGTTGATTTCCGCTTCGTTCTTTGTCTCGCTGTCGATTTGCACCAGCTCCAAAAACTCTTGCAACAGACGCTCTTCATTAATCACAGGTGTAACCTCCCCGGCTTGTTCGATTTTGATATGGTATGTACGTGCTTTTTTCAGTATACAGCAAAAAAATTTTATCTACCATCGCAGGTGCGAAACTTGCCCCATCATCAGGAACTGGATCGTACGCTTATTCGTCTATTCGTCGTGGGATTGGTCAGGATATTGGCACAATTCGTACAGCACGCCTTTGGCTGCCTTGGGATGAAGAAACGCGATCTGCGCGTTGTGTGCTCCTGCCTTGGGAGTTTCGTGAATGAGCGGCACGCCTGCTTCCTTCAAGTGCTGCAAACGCTCGCGCACGTCATCGACGTCGAGAGCGATGTGGTGAATACCCTCGCCCCGCTTTTCCAGGAAAGCAGCAATCGGACTTGCGCTGCTAAGCGGCTCCAGCAGCTCGATCCGGCTCTCGCCAATCTGCAAAAATGCCACTTTCACCTGCTCGCTTTGCACCTCTTCCGTCCCCAAAAGCGCAAGGCCCAAATGCTCGGTATAAAACGGCAGGGCATCCTCAATGCTTTTTACCGCAATGCCGATATGGGCAATCTTGTTCGGTGCTGTCATCCTTCTCCTCCCTTTCTGTACGAGCCATTTTCTCAAGATTCTCGGAAAGAACATTGCCACTGCTGTTTGTGTTCGGTACAATTTTGATAGAATCAAGCTGTCCACTTTCGAGAGGGATATCCCCTCTTGCCATTTTAGCACACTCTCATGCGGATGGAGCCGCGTTTTCCCGCATTGACGCATCTGTCAGCATGGTTTCCTATTTTCACGCTCGAGGAGGCAGTTTTCCACATGAAACAATCGTATGTAGCCAAAGCGCTGATCGTTCTTCTCGTCATCTCGCTGGTCGTTCCGATGTTCTTCTACTTTCCGTGGTAGACACCAGTTGGAGGCACGTGACTGTTTCTGTTTTTTTCACAAAAAAGGTGCTTCCCTCGCAGTTTTGCTGCTTGGGGAGCACCTTTTGCTATCGTGATCATGCCTTGTCTAGCGATAGACATAGACGCTGGATGTCTTTGTATCCCAGCCTACTTTATAGCCGAGGTTGTCGGTCACGAAGCGGATCGGGACCATCGGCATTCCGTCTTTCAAGGCGACAGCCGATGTCAGCGTGTGCTCCTGGTCGCCGATTTTCACTTTATTCGAGCCGACGGTAAACTGCAAGACTTTGGTACCGCTGATAATCGAGACGTTCTTTGTATCCCACAGTGTCGTCAGGTTCAGTGCATCGGCGAAGAACTGCGCCGGAACCATAGTGGTGCTGCCGTCTGCCAGGTAAGGCGCTACCTGCAACGCGGATGTCTGGCCGTTTTTCGTGTACGAAGCGGTGTTCAACTGAAAGAGAACCGCATCTGCCGGGACATCAACCGGTTGTGCTGCAGGCGTCGAAGGTGCAGGAGTGCCCGGTGCTGTCGGGGCTGTTGGGACTGGTACAGGCGGCTGTGCAGGAGCAGGCGTGCCGATTCCGACTGCGCGCGCAAACAGAAGTCCTTTTTCTTCGGACGTGTAAACGCTAATGCTGTACGCTTTTTTCTCGGTCGGGGTAACGATATTGGCACCCGCTCCGATCACGACATTGGTCGCTGTAGACGGATGAATGTCCTGAGCCGGGTAGATCAGCACGTTTTGTCCGCGGACGGCTACATAGTCAGCCGCTGCGCCGTTTACCGTGACATGGCTTGTGGCGATAAACGCCGGTACGCGGAACTCTTTCGGGAAGACGAGCTCAATGAAGTCCTGCTGCTTGGCGAGCGGGACGCCCACACCCCTGATCGACACGGTCAGGCCGGTCGCTTGTCCCGGCTCTGTCGTCCCCAAGGAAATAATCGCTGTGCTGTTGTCGACGAGTCCTGGCGTCTGTACCGGCTGATTTGCCGTGGCGGCAGAAATCTCATACGAATCGGACGTGATACTCCGTCCGTCTACGGTCATTTTCAGCTTGTAGCTGCCCGCTTCTTTCGGGTTGAGAATCCAGGCGCCTTCCGAGATGTCTACCTTCACCGTATTCGACTTGGCCACGCTGCCGGGAGCGGTCAGAAACACCTTGTTGCCGGTCGCGGACACCTTCAGTGCGGCCTGTCCGTTGATGGAAAACTGGTTGGCGCTCAAAATGGCCGGAATCATTTCGGCAGAAGGGAACTCGATCGTCACTTCTCCGAGCGGTACCAGTTCCTTGTCGCCCAGATACGCCTCAAATGAATAGCTGGAGCGTCCGCCCGCAGACTTGTCCGAGAGCTTCACCGCAAAGCTGCTGTCCGCCTTGTTGCTGTCGATTTTTACTCGGGCACGAGCGGAACTTTCGTTTTCGGTCTTGACGCGCACGTCGTAGTTTCCTACGCGATCCGGGTTGGTGATCGCGTTCTGGATCGTGATTTCGATTTCCTCATCGGAATCATAGCTTCTGCCGCTTGTGATCGTCAGCTCGTTTTTGCTCAGCTTCACGGTGTTGGCAGCTCTTCCGTTTATGTATACGTCGTTTTTGGAGATTTTGGAGTTGATCGCAAATGCATCGTCAAACGTGATGACGATCTCGTCCCCGCTGTCCAAATACTTTTCCAGGGTAAATGCAATCTCGTAGTCGGATTTTTTGTCGAGCATGTATGTATTGATCGCTTTCACACTCAAATCTTCAACCGCAAAGGCTTGCGGGACAACCGTCAGGGAAGCGGAACCCAGGAGTACCGCCATCGCCAACGGTATGAATTTTTGCTTCATCATCGTCTTCCTCCCATGCATGTACGAGTAGAATCGCGAGAATTGCTCGCCCAATTTCTATTAGTTTATCATATCAAATGGATCAAAAAAATCTGTCTAGTAGAATTCATTACCAACTCGGGGCGCTTCACTCGCGCCTTATGTAAGTACGCATGATGGCAAAAAGCGTTACAGCGAAGCGGCTGTTTTGTCTGCACAATCCGTTTCCTCACGCTGAAGCCAGAGTTGTGCCGACGGGAAAAAGGTGCGAAAGCCCTACTCCATGAGCAGGGCTTTCTACACAAATCGGACCAGGTGCATGCTTCACCTGGCCGTACCGTTTTAATACAGTTTTGTATCCGGGCCGATGCCCTCCAGCTTGCTTTTGACGCTTTGCAGAAAGCGACCGCAGATCAGACCATCGAGGATGCGGTGGTCCAGCGAGAGGCAGAGATTGACCATCGAACGCACGGCTATCATATCGTCGATAATGACCGGACGCTTTACGATCGCTTCGACGCTGAGGATGGCGGCTTGTGGTGCATTGATGATCGGCATGGACAGGACCGAGCCGAAAGAACCGGTGTTGTTCACCGTAAACGTACCGCCCGTCATGTCGTCCACACTCAGCTTCCCGGCACGTGTGCGGGCAGCCAGATCTTCGACCGCTTTGGCGATGCCGAGGATCGATTTCTGATCGGCATCCTTGATCACCGGGACGTACAGGGCATCCTCGGTGGCTACCGCGATGGAGATGTTGATGTTTTTTCTGACGATGATTTTGTCCCCTGCCCAAGTGGAATTGATCATCGGGTATTCCTTCAGCGCTTCCACCACGGCCTTGATGAAAAACGGCAGGAAGGTCAGGGAAATCCCCTCTTTTCGCTTGAACTCGTCTTTCACCTGATTGCGGAAGGCGACCAGATTCGTGACGTCTATCTCCACCATCGTCCAGGCGTGCGGGGCGTCGTGCTTGCTCTGCACCATCCGGTTGGCGATCGTGCGGCGGACCGCGGAGACCGGAATCACTTCATCGCCGGATGCGGCTGCGACATCGATGCTTCCCGGCTTCACCTCGGCAGGAGCAGCGCCTGCGATGACTTGTGTGGATTGCGCAGCGTCTGTGCGTTCCGTGGAGGCTGGCTGCCCCCCAGCATCGATCACCGCTTGCACATCCTTGCGCGTCACACGCCCGCCTGCGCCAGTACCGGTCAGGCGGCTCAGATCGATGCCGTGCTGCTGTGCCAGTTGCATGACAGCCGGAGAGTAGCGCGGTTTCGCTCCTGTTTGCGCTGGCGCGGATGGAGTCGACTGGATGGACGGACGGGCAGGTTCGTCAGTCTTTTCTCCGGCAGCAACCGCTTGTTGTCCTCCGTCAGCCGCTCCCTCTTCTTCTATATAGAGTATCAGGGTGCCGACTGCGACGGTCTCCCCTTCCGCTACGACGATCTTCGAGACACGGCCAGCAACGGTGGAAGGCACTTCGGCGTTTACTTTATCTGTGCTGACTTCTGCAAGCGGATCGTACTTCTTCACCACATCGCCGACCTGTACCAGCCACTTGCTGATCGTTCCCTCCGTCACGCTTTCGCCCAACTGGGGCATCAAGACTTCAGTTGCCATGCTTTTCACTCCTCCTAAAAATGGGCCAGCTCCCTCATTGCTTCCATGACTTTGTCCGGATTGAGCATAAAGAATTTTTCCATTGGCGGGCTGTAAGGCATGGCTGGAACATCCGGTCCGCACAAACGCTTGATCGGCGCATCAAGGTCAAACAGGCAGTTCTCGGCGATAATGGCTGCCACTTCGCCGCCCACGCCGCCTTCCTTGTTGTCTTCGTGCACGATCAGCACCTTGCCCGTTTTGGATGCCGCCTGGGCGATCGCTTCCTTGTCCAGCGGGTACAATGTCCGCAGGTCGAGCACATGGGCACTGATTCCTTCCTGTGCCAGCTTTTCTGCCGCCTGCAGGCAGAAGTGGAGCGCCAGACCGTAGGAGATAACCGTAATATCCGTCCCCTCCCGCTTTACATCGGCGACGCCAATCGGCAAGGTGTAGTCGTCGTCCGGAACCTCCCCTTTGATCAGGCGGTAGCAACGCTTATGTTCAAAAAAGAGCACCGGGTCTTCGTCGCGAATCGCCGCTTTCAAAAGCCCTTTGGCATCATATGGCGTAGAGGGGGCGACCACTTTCAGGCCGGGGACATTGGTAAACATCGCCTCGACAGACTGGGAGTGGTACAGCGCACCGTGCACACCGCCGCCAAAAGGCGCGCGAATCGTGATCGGGCAGTTCCAGTCTCCCGCAGTCCGGTAGCGCAGCTTTGCCGCCTCGCTGACAATCTGGTTGACCGCGGGCATGATAAAATCGGCAAACTGGATTTCTGCGATCGGACGCATGCCGTACGCTGCCGCTCCGATTCCCACGCCGACAATCGCCGATTCCGCCAAAGGCGTGTCAATGACCCGCGCTTCGCCAAACTCCTCAATCAAACCTACCGTGGCGCGAAATACGCCGCCGCGCACGCCGACATCTTCGCCGAGCACGAAGACATTGGGATCTCGCCGCATCTCCTCGCGCATCGCCATCGTAATCGCATCGATATACGAGATGACTGCCATCAGATTCCCCCCTGTTCGCGATAGACATGTGTAAGTGTCGACTCCGGTGTCGGATAGGCTGCCTGCTCGGCGTATTCCGTCGCTTCATCCACTTCCTGCTGGATTTTGCTGAGCAGCGCTGCTTCCTTTTCGTCGTCCAACAAGCCGTTTTCTTTCAAATAAACGGCAAATTGCAGCAACGGATCTTTTTGCTTCGCTTCTTCCACTTCTTCACGCGAACGGTAGACGCGATCGTCATCGTCGCTGGAATGTGGCACGAGCCGGTACATGACTGCTTCGATCAAGGTAGGTCCGCCGCCGCTGCGGGCCCGATCGACCGCTTCTTTCATCACACGATACACTTCAATCGGGTCATTCCCGTCGACAGAGACTCCCGGAAACCCGTAGCCAATCGCCCTGTCTGCCACGCTCTCGCACGCGAGCTGCTTTTTTAACGGGACAGAGATCGCGTACTTGTTGTTTTCACAAAAAAAGATGACGGGCAGTTTGTGAACCCCTGCGAAATTGGCGCCTTCGTGGAAATCTCCCTGGTTGCTCGATCCTTCGCCAAAAGATGTGTACACGACAAAGTCTTCCTGCTTCATCCGACCGGCCAAAGCAATGCCGACCGCATGCGGAACCTGGGTCGTAACCGGACTGGAGCCGGACATGATGTTGTATTTTTTTCCGCCAAAATGCCCCGGCATCTGTCTTCCGCCGCTGTTCGGATCTTCCGCTTTGGCAAAGGCGGAGAGCATGCTGTCTTTCGCGCTCTGGCCAAAGACGAGGACGACGCCGAGATCGCGGTAGTACGGGCAGACGTAATCTTTTCCTGTCTGCAAGGCAAATGCTGCCCCTACCTGTGCCGCTTCCTGACCCTGGCAGGAGATGACGAACGGAATCTTTCCCGCCCGGTTCAAGAGCCATTGGCGCTCGTCAATTTTGCGCGCCAAAAGCATGTAATAGTACATGTCAAGGACTTGCGCATCTGTCAAGCCAACCTCTTCATGCCGCTTGAGTGTCATCGTCGGTTCAACCTCCCCTAAATATGAATCGCGTTTCCGTCTACAGCCAAAGCCGCTTCCATCATCGCCTCCGCGAGTGTCGGATGCGGATGGATCGCCTGGCCGATTTCCCATGGCGTCGCGTCGAGCAGGCGAGCGAGCCCGGCTTCCGCGATCAAATCAGTCACATGCGGACCAATCATATGCACACCGAGCAAATCATTGGTGCTTTCATCAACGATCAGCTTGACGAAGCCGTCGTTTTCACCCTGAATCAGTGCCTTGCCCAGCGATTTGAAGCTGAATTTGCCGACTTTCACCGAAAATCCGTGTTCACGCGCTTCCTTTTCCGTCCAGCCTACACTGGCAATTTCCGGTCGGCCGTAAATGCACTTGGGCACCAGCTTGGCATCCAGCGGCTCCGGCTTCAATCCGGCCATGTGCTCGACGGCGAGTATTCCTTCGCGCGAGGCCACATGCGCCAACTGCAAACCGCCGATCACGTCTCCAATCGCATAAATATGCGATTCGGCTGTCTGGTAATGCTCGTTGACGACGATCGCGCCTTTGTCCACCTTGATCTCTGTCGCATCGAGCCCGAGATTTTCTACATTGCCCTGTCGGCCCACGCAGACGAGGATCTTCTGTGCTGTACATGTCTGGATTCCGTTCGCCGTCTCCGCCTGAACGGTAACGCTTCCGTCGTCTTTTTGCAGCGTCTCGGGCAGCACCTTGGCGCCGGTCAGGATGGTTACCTTGCGCTTTTTCAGCAGGCGTGCCATCTCTTTGCTGATCTCCTCGTCCTCCAGCGGCAGGATGCGATCGGCATACTCGACGATTGTCACCTCGACTCCAAAATCCGCCAGCATCGAAGCCCATTCGATGCCGATTACGCCCCCGCCGACGATCGTCACAGAGGCAGGCAGTTCGCTCCATTGCAGCGCTTCATCAGTCGTGACCACCTGCGTTCCGTCGATGACCAGTCCGGGCAGGGTCCGTGGGCGGGAGCCGGTGGCGATCAAAAGAAAACGGGGAACGATCATCTCCTGGTCTCCGTTCTCTTTTTCGATCCGCACAGCGCCTGCCTGCGGTGAGAAGATGGATGGACCCATCACTCGGCCAAACCCGGAAAACGTCTCGATTTTCCCTTTTTTCACCAAATATTGAACGCCTTTGTGCAACTGATCGACAATCGCTTCCTTGCGCACTTGCACTTTGGCAAAATCGACGCTTGCCTCGCCAGCTACAATGCCGTATTTGTCGCTTTCCTTCAACGTAGCAAACACTTCGGCGCTGCGCAGAAGCGCCTTTGAAGGAATGCAGCCGCGATGCAGGCAGGTTCCGCCCAACTTTTCCTTTTCCACGATGGCTACCTTCATCCCCAGTTGCGAGGCGCGGATGGCAGCGACATATCCTCCCGTTCCTCCACCGAGAACCACCAGATCAAATTCTTGAGACATCGATCAAACCTCTCCTTTCATCCCGGCTGCCAGGAATCTTTTCTACCGGCGTGCATAGCCCCATCTCTTTGTGTAAGTATGAATATTCGCGAACATTGACGTATGTAATCGCCTCTGGCTGGCTACAGCACAGCCAGAGGTGAAAAAATCTGTGATTAACGCTGGTAAACAGTCTTGCCATTTTTGAGGAAAGTATTACGCGACTTCGCGAGGCGGGCAATCCGTTCCTCCGCCAAGCGGTCTGCTGCCCGGTACGACGGAACGTGGTCGCGCTCGGCGATTGCAAACACTTTGAGGATGTTGTCGTAGATGCCTTCGACTTTTTTCAGCGCGCGCTCGCGGTTGTAGCCTTGCAGTTCGTCGGCGACGTTGATCACACCGCCGGCATTGATCACGTAGTCAGGCGCGTAGATGATGCCCATTTCGTGGATCTGGTCGCCGTGGCGCTCGTCTTTCAACTGGTTGTTCGCCGCACCGGCAATCACTTTTGCCTTCAACAGCGGAATCGTGTCGTCATTGATGATCGCCCCGAGCGCACATGGGGAAAAGATGTCGCAATCAACGCTGAAAATCTCCGAAACCCCTACCGCCTTCGCACCGAAATCATGCACCGCACGACTGACGTTTTCCTCATTGATGTCGGTGACGATCAGATGCGCGCCTTCCTCGTGCAGGTGACGGCACAGGTTGTAGGCGACGTTGCCGACCCCTTGGACAGCAACGACCTTGCCGGAGAGGTCATCCGTGCCATACGCCAGCTTGGCCGCTGCCTTCATCCCGCGAAAGACCCCATACGCCGTTACGGGAGAAGGGTTTCCGCTGGAGCCGAATGCAGGAGACACGCCTGTCACATAATCCGTTTCCAGATGGATCAAATCCATATCCGCTACTGTCGTACCCACGTCTTCCGCGGTAATGTAGCGACCTCCCAATCCCTGGATATAACGGCCAAAGGCCCGAAACATTTCCTCACTCTTATCCTGGCGCGGGTCGCCGATAATGACTGCCTTTCCGCCACCGATGTTCAATCCCGCTGCCGCATTTTTATAAGTCATACCACGAGCCAGGCGCAGCACGTCCGTAATCGCTTCTTCTTCCGTGCGATATGGCCACATGCGCGTACCGCCCAACGCTGGTCCCAACGTCGTATCATGGATACAAATGATCGCTTTCAGTCCAGAATTTTCGTCGTGGCAAAATACCAGTTGCTCGTAATCGTACTTGTTCAATTCAGCAAAGATGTTCAATGATGAAACCTCCCTAGTATCATTCGTCCTCTGCCCACTCTTTTGGCAGGTACGCGCAAAATCTCCCTATCGCAGCATGTCGCTGCTCAACAGGTAAGTTCTGCAAGTATCGTGCCAAGAACAAGCGCGTTATGAAAGCGCTTTATTCTGCTGTGTTTCTGATACCGATAGGAGTGATCGGGTGTGCAGTATTTTGCATGTTCGTGCAAATTTTTGCATGCATATTTTTGCGTGGTTGTCCACGCCTTTTAGTCCTCCGCCTCGATCCCGAGCTTCTCCATCTTATAGTATAGACTGCGAATGGAGATCCCAAGCCGTTTTGCTGCCAGCGTGCGGTTTCCTCGCGCCACCAGCAGTTCGTGCCGGATATGCTGTCGCTCCGCCTCCTCTACCGCTTCGCGCAGCGACTTGCCGCTTGGCCCCGCAGATACAGGCTCCTCTGGCGCGACAGTGCCCGCTTTGCCAAAAAGCGGCGGCAAATGTTCCGGCATGATCACCCGCTCGTGAATCCGCATATGAATCATCGCTCTGCCGATGACGTTTTCCAGCTCGCGGACATTGCCTGGCCAGTGGTATGAAAGCAGCAACTGCATCGTCTGCGGGTCGATTCCCTCGACTTTTCGCCCGTACTCCTCGTTGTCCTTGCGCAAAAGATGCAAGGCGAGAGGCTGAATGTCTTCCAGCCGTTGGCGGAGCGGCGGGATGTGGATCGGAATGACATTGAGCCGATAGTACAAGTCTTCCCGAAACCGCCCTGTCTGGATCGCCGTTTCCAGATTTACGTGTGTCGCGGCAATCACCCGCACATCGATTGCGATCGGCTTCGTCCCACCGACGCGGACAATTTCCCGCTCCTGGAGTACGCGCAGCAGTTTGACCTGCACGCCCATCGACAACTCCCCGATCTCGTCGAGAAAGATCGTTCCTCCGCTCGCCTCTTCAAAAAGTCCGCGCTTGCCGCCACGTCGCGCTCCGGTAAACGCGCCTTCCTCGTAGCCGAACAGCTCGCTTTCCAAAAGGCTCTCGGCGATCGCGGCGCAATTGACGCGGATAAACGGTTTGTACTTGCGGTCACTCTCGTTATGTATCGCGTGGGCAAACAGCTCCTTGCCCGTTCCCGACTCCCCGCGCAATAGCACGGTCGCCGGCGTGGAGGCTGCCCGTTTGGCCTGTTCGATCGCAGCCTTCATCGCTTCGCTGTAGCCGATAATATCGGCGAAGCTGTACTTTGCCTCCAGCGTGCGGATGATCCGGTGCGCCTTTTCCAGCTCCTCGGTGAGCCGCTTGAATTCGGATACGTCGTGAATGACCCCGACGCTGCCTTTCAGCTTGCCGTCGACGAGCACCGGAGCGACGTTGACGACCACGTCCTTGCGCTTGGAGCCGACTTTCATCGGGACGCCGCGCACAGCCCGCTGCGTTTTCAATACTTGCATGTGCATGCTCTCGCCTTCGGAGATGTCCACCGTCGCCGGCTTCCCGATCACTTCTTCCGGGGTCAGACCTGTCAGTCTCGTATACGCCGGATTGATCATCAGGCCGTAGCCATCCTGATCGACGACAGTGATCGCTTCGTCCGAGCATTGGATAATCGCTTCCAGCATGCTCTGCAATTCCTTGAGGTTGGTGATCTCTTCGGCGAGCGCCATCACTTCCGTACTATCGCGGAATATCGCGACTGCCCCGGTGACCTCGCCGCGTTCGTTACGGACAGGAACCCGGTTGGTGATGATCCGGGTCTGGTTGGGCAAAATCTGCTCCTGGTTGAGCTCTGGGTGTCCACTCTTTAACACAATATGTAATCGGGTATTGGGTATGCGCTCCTGGACATTGGTGCCCAGCACACAGGCTGCTTCCATGCCCATCAACCGCTCTGCGGCCTTGTTGAACAGCGTGACCACGCCCTGCCGGTTGACCGCAATAATCGCGTCGTGCGTGGAATCGAGCATCGTTTCGCGCTCGCGCTGGTTTTGCATCATCGCAGCAATCAGCTTGTCCCGTTCGCGGATCAGCCGCATCACGAAGCGGGTAAAAATGCCCGGGATGAGTACGGTCTTCTCCGCTTTCAACCGCTGGATCGCCTCGTATTCCTGCGCATCTCCGGTCGCTTCGAGAATCACGTCCAGATCCGGACCCAAATAAGGGCGGTAATCTGTATCGACCGGTATCCCCAGCGAGCGTGCCAAATCCAGACCCGGCGCGTCTGCCTGTTGATCCACGACCGCCACGATCTCCACTCGCTCCATCTGGTTGAGCATTCGCAAAAGTGCCGTACCGCCTCTGCCTGCACCGACAATCAACAGCTTGTGCATGTAGCCCTCCCTCACTTGTCCCCCTACTCGCTTACATTGTACTCCAACGTCTTGGGGATGGACAGGCGAAATTGCCTAACGTGCGCTCGCTCAATGCTTTGCAGCCGTAGACAAGCCCCATGCCATTCGCTATGATGAACTAGGAAGTCGCGAAGGTTTTTTTGTGAAGGAAAGGTGTGAAGCAGCCTTGCTCGGTCAAAAATTGGTCGCACTGATGATCATGGTCGTTCCTGCAGCGATCGCAATGTACGGAATCAAACTGATCCGTGACGCTTTTTTCTTTTCGATTGCTCCCGACACCGGATTTCTCTGGGGAAAACTCGTTGCCGGTATTCTTTGCTTTGCCATTCCGATGGCTTTTATCGCCGGATTTATCCTGCATCACGAGCGCAAGAAAAACCGCGTACAGCCCCGCTTTATGGTACGCGAACCGGAAGACGACGAGTAATCGCGCCTGCGCGGTTTATCAAGAGGCTAGTCAGCCGCGGTTTTGCTCCGTCTGCCGCCCCCATTGGTCGAGGCGGGCCAGCCACTTGTTGCGTTGGATAATCTCCGACAGGGAGACGAACTCCGCCAGCACGTGAATGAACGCAAAAAGCGCCAACAGCGCCAACTCGCCTTGCCAGGGCAAGAGCACGACGAGGAAAAAGCCCGCCGTAAAGCCCAGGACATTGGCTCCTGTGTCTCCCAGCATGATCTGGGCACCCGCATCCCGGCGAAACAGCAACAGCGTGCAGATGACTGTGGGGAGCACCCAAAGCGTCAGCCCCCCTGCCACGATGCCCGCCACGATCAACAGCCAGAACACTTTGATCGCCCTGCCCGGCCGCAGGTCGAACAAATTAAGCAGGTTGGTGCTGGCGGCCAACAGACAGGAAGCCAGCAGCCAATCCCATAATGAGGACGAGAGCACACTCGCAGCCAGCACCGCTGTGCATCCCCCGCCCAGCGCCTTGCCAACACCGCTCGTCACCCGCCTCTCGCGCAGCAAAGCTCCGAAATGTCCGCGAAATCCTTTTGTCTCCTTCTCCTTGCTCAGGTCATCGAGATAGCCCCAAAACGCCATCGAAAGAATCCCTGCAGACAGCACCAGCTCTTCCCGCCAATACGAAGGAAGCTGTGGATGCAGCCAATCGTGCAGCACCAAAAAGAGAAGCGTCGCAACAGAGAGAAACACGATGATCAGACCGCCCGCCGTGACTACTTCTTCGCCCCGGTAGTTGGTCCGCATCATTCCTTTGCTCTGCAAGCGATGCCAGACAACAGGAAAAAGCGGCCGATACATCAGCAGCGGAAAACCGATCGCGATCACAAAGGCCGCGATTCGTTCTGCGTCCATCGGTATCCCTCCCGCCACTTCCGCCACAGTGTCCGTCCGATTGCCACACATTCTTTACCGCGATGCCGATAGCCTGCCCAGTCATTTCCCGTCTGGCGATGCGAAAAAGGCACCGGCACTTCCTTGATGCGATACCCCGCGCGCAGCGCATCTACCGTCATCCCGACTTCTACGCCAAACCCGCCGTCTACCGTTCCCAGCTTGTACAGCATTTCACGACGCACCGCACGCTGTCCCGACAACGGCGCATCAGGAGAAAAGCCGGTCAACAGGCGAATTCCGTGCCGTGCCAGTCCTTTCGCCAGACCCATGCCCACCCGGCTCGCCGGCTTTGGCAAAATGGCGATCGCCATGTCGCACTCTCCTTCCTGGACGGGGGCGAGCAAATAAATCGCTTCCCTGGCGCTCTGTCGCAGATCGGCGTCGAGGAACAGCAAAATCTCGCCGCTCGCCTGCTGCCACCCGGTCTGAAGCGCCGTCCCTTTCCCCTGGTTGCGAGCCAGTGGAATGACCAGATCAGCCCATTCGGCAGCCAGTCTGCCTGTTCCGTCTGTGCTTCCATCGTCGACCACGATCAACTCGTCGCACAGCATGGATTGGCGGATCGCGCGCAACGTGTCGCCGATCGCATCAGCTTCATTGTATGCGGGAATGATGACGCTAACTTTTTTCATGCTCCTGCCTCATTTCCGTCAACAGTTTTTGCACATTCTCCAGAAGCTCCCACTGCCGTGCGAAGGAGTTCGGCACCTGCTCCACATGCAGCCAGCGGCTATCTGCCGGCAATTGCCCGAGCCAGTCCGGCTGCTCCGCTGCAAAAAGGAGCAACAGACCGTCGGGAACCGGACTTCCCTGCACGTAGGGGACGACCTCCATGCCCAGCGAATTCATCACCCGGGTAAATCGCTCCAGTTGCACTTCCGGCGAATGCCAGACGTATATTTTGCTGCCCTGCAGGTCGTTTGCGTAGCGCATCGCCATCAAGTGGATGACTTCCTGATTGCTCTGCTCGACTTCCTGCATCAAGTGCTTCATCTGCTGCTTGAGTTCATTGTTGCTTTTGAGCGCGCGGTCGTATTTTTCTTCCATTCTCGCCAGCACTTCCTTTTCCCCTTGCTGCAGCCAGGGTTGACCGACCGTACCACCCAAGAGGATCCCTACACCCAAAGCGATAAACACAGCAACCAGGGAAAGCAGATGATAGCGAAAATGAATCATCACCAAAGACCTCCTAAAATGCCCATGTACGCCATTGCATCCACAGCATCTGCACGGCATGGCGCGCAACCGGATTGATAGCGAGAATGGCAAGCACCGGGACGATCATCGCGGCCAGGCACCAGCCCCACAGCTTCCAGGACCAGCGCGGCTGATAGAGCTGGCTGACCCCTTTGGCATCGATCAGCTTGGTGCCGATCTTGGTTCGCACGAGCAGCGTGCTGGCCATTCCCTTTCTGCCTTTCTCCAAAAAATCGATCATGTTAGTGTGCGTACCAATCGTCACGATCAGCTCAGCCTGATTTTCAAAGGCGAGCAGCATCGCTACGTCCTCACTCGTGCCGGGCGCGGGCAGGACATGGTACGCCAACCCGAGCTGCCGCACGCGCTGTTCACCCGGTGAGCGCCCGTCGGGAAAGGCGTGTACGACCACCTCTGCTCCGCAGCAAAGCGCCTTGTCCGTCACACTGTCCATGTCGCCGACGATCAGATCGGGACGATAGCCCGATTCCAGCAAGGCGTCCGCTCCCCCATCCACCCCGATCAGAACAGGTCGGTATTCCCTTATGTAGGGAGCCAGTGTCTGCAGGTCTTCCTTGTAGTGCTTTCCGCGCACGACCACGACTACGTGCCTGTCGGCCAGTCGCGTTTTCAGCCTTAGCTTGCACAGGCGCTTGAGGAACAAATCTTTTTCGCGGACGGCGTATTGCAGCGTATTGTCAATAAAGGAAGACAGCGTGTCATCCAGGCGTGCGTGCGCCTCCTGCCACTTGGCGGCAATCGCTTCGTCGTTTACGCTGACGAGCTCATCGAGCAATCGCCAGCCGGTTGCTGTATGTAGAAAAAGCGTATTGTTGCGGATCATCACCTTGGCTCCGTCCAATTGTTCAATCAACCGCGGATGCTCGGCTTGTGTATTCCATTCGTATAAAGGTACCCCCATTTGCAGCAGGCTGCGCGCTCCTTCTGCGGGATAACGTCCGGTCATAAACGGGGAGAGGTTGATCACGGCCCTGACGCCTGCTTCCAGCAATGACTGCGCCGCCATTTCGTCGACGTCGGCATGATCAATCAGCGCGATTTGCTGCGGGAGCAATCGTTTGCACAGTTGTTTTGTCTTGCGATCCGCCGCTATCACCGCTGTACAGGATTCCGTACCCGAGAACATGCGCTTGACCAACTGGGCCACCTCCCTTTTCTAGTATGCTAAATATTTCCGGCCGTCATGCGCCAGAGCACGAAAAAGAGGCTGTGCATCAAGCACAGCCTCTTCTTGGGAACTGCAGTTCTTTACGATGTTGCGTAGTAAAGAATCAAACCGTCACAGAACAGGAACGTAACCAGCGAGACAAAAGCGAACGCGCTGGCAAATTTGTTTTTCGCTTTGACTGAACGCAGGAAGCCCCATGCGATCAATACGGTAAATACGAACATCAGGAAATCGAAGAAGATAAATTTCACCGTCGACACAACTCCTTTAACGAGATGACACAAACCGGAATACAATGGCAATTTCATTATATAGCTTTGCCCATATTGTGACAAGTCGAATCCTAATTGTGACAAAGGAATTCACAATTACTTATTTCCTGATGCTAGTATCCCTCAGCTTTTTTCTCCTATCCACAGGCTTCCGCATTCTCGCTCAAACGATTGCACGCATCGCCTGCCGCCATGTCTCATCGGGATGATCTGCCGCAGCAAATCAGTCGACGTCCGGGTTCGCCTCCATAAATTCCAGACGGTTGCCAAACGGGTCCTCGGTAAAAAATCGCGTAATGCCCGGTATCTCATCGTCCAGCCGATAAGCCACGCCATGTTCCCGCAGTCGCTCCATCAACGCTTCGATCGAGCGTACGAGAAACGCGGGATGGGCTTTTTTCGCCGGGGAAAAATCAGCTTCCACCCCGATATGCAGCATCTGCGCACCGCATTGAAACCAGACGCCGCCGCGCGGTTTCAGTTTTTCCGGCTTTTCCACCTCTGTCATCCCCAGCAGTTCGCCGAAGAAGCGGCGCGCCTCTGCTTCACAGCCTGCTGGGGCAGCAAGCTGTACATGATCGAGTCCCAACCAGTCAAAAGATGCTAGAGTCATATACCGTACCTCCTTTTTCGAAAAACGAATCCGATTTACTTTCATTGTAGTCCTTTTTGCCCGTGTCTTGTTATAGAAATGTTATCGGAAAATGCGATAAGGACTTCTCCGGCATGAACGCCTGGTCAGCGCCCCACTCAGATCCCTATTTGAAGCACAAAAAAAGCGGATGAACCGTTTCAACAGTTCATCCACCGGGTCAAGACAGCGTATCAAGCTAATGTCAATACGGTAATTTCCGGCCGGCAGAGGAAGCGGATCGGCAGTTGGGTCGTCCCTAGCCCCCGGTTGGTGTAAACGGGCATGCCCCTCTCACCCGCGTAGGCGAGTCCCTGGACGTATTTGCGAGCCAGCGGCGGCGTCACCAGAGCGCCGAGAAACGGCAGCCTTACCTGCCCGCCGTGGCTATGGCCGGAAAGCTGTATATGTACGGGAAATTGTGAAGATACTTCGGCGAAGTCCGGTTCATGCGCGAGCAGGATGACGGTCTCACCATCCGGGATACCGTGCAGCGCCGCATGGAGGTCAGGTCTGCCGAGCAGCACGTCATCCACTCCCGCCACATAGAGAGCGGCGTCATCCTTTTCCAGACGCATGTGCTGGTTGTCCAGTACGGAAAAACCGGACGCTTCCAGCGCATCGCGGACGAGCGAAGACTCCCTGTTGCGGTAATCGTGGTTGCCGAGGACTGCGTACTTGCCGTACGGACAGTCCATTTGGGCAAGCACCGGCACCGCTTCTGCCAACATGTCTGTTCCATCCTCCACGAGATCGCCGGTAAAACAAATGAAATCCGGCTTTTCCTGATTGATCAGATCGACGACGACCTGCACATCAGCGGGAGAACAAAAATGTCCCAGGTGCAAATCGCTGAAATGGGCAATTTTCGCCCCGCGCCACGCTGGCGGCAAATGGGGCAAAGACATGGTCAGACGAACCATCTCCACCCAGTTGCGCTCCCAGCCAAAGCTGTAAGAACCAGCCAAAAAAGCACCGCCCGCCAGACCCCAGATGATTTTCTTCATAAATGCCCGGCGCGAGAGGCGGACATGCTGAAGGTTGTTCATTTGCTTGCCTTGATTTCCTCGTAGCCGTTGACGACCAGATCCAGCTTCCCTGTTTCCGGATCGATCAAAAGACCGTGGACCGGGATATTCGGCGGCAACAACGGATGGTTGCGAATCGTCGCTACGCTTTCTTTTACGCTTTCGTCGACGCAGCTAAAGCCTTTCAGCCATTTGTTCAGGTTGACGCCTGCGTGTTCGAGCGTGGAAATCGTCTGCGGCGAGATGCCTTTATCGACCATTTTGTTCAAGACGCTCTTGCTGTCAATCGCGCTCATCCCGCAGTCGTAATGCCCGATGACCATTACTTCTTCGGCATTCAACTCGTAGATCGCAACCATGATACTGCGCATGATACTGCCGAACGGATGCGAGACGACAGCGCCCGCACTCTTCACGTGCTTAATGTCGCCATTGCGCATGTTCATCGCCTTTGGCAGCAGCTCTACAAGACGTGTGTCCATGCAAGAGAGGACGACCAGCCGTTTGTCCGGAAATTTCGTCGTCTGGTACTTTTCGTATTCTTTATTCTTCACGAACTCGCGGTTAAATGCGAGGATTTCATCTAGATTGCCCACTGTGCATTCATTCCTTTCTTCCAACTGTAAGTATGTTTATTGTAGCTCGTTTTTGCTCCGATTGAAAAGGTGCTGATCGCAAGCAGAACACATTGTATCCAGGCAGCATCAGTCGGCGACTGTGGCTCGTTTACTATGTTACTTGTACGTTCTGCTGGGCGTTTTCGATACAGGATTGAAAGGCCCTGTCTGGTTCCGGCTGCCCTGTACTTCAAACAGACCTGATGCTCGCACATTCAAAATACAAAAACTTCTTCTCGTCTTCCTGAATTTCTGGACGCAGCTCCTGGAACCACTCTGCTTGCAGATCGGCTTCTGTGAGAATGTTGGACCTCCAGAATGACAAGCCCAACTCCGGAAATTCATATGTATACCCCAATTCGCTGTGATCGCGATCATAGCGGGACAGGTTGTCAATTGCCGGGATCAGTTCCTCGGCTTTCGTCCGAAAGACATCCATATTTTGAAACACACAGGCGAGTACATCCTGTAAACTCGAGACAATCTGGATAAAGGTCACTTTTCCGTCCGCATCGTATTCAAAGCTGAAACTTCTGCGAATCGTGCCCGGCGCGTGGTAACATTCCGGATTTTTCTCATAAGTGATTTCATAGCGATCCGTGTAGTATTGGAGGCACTCTTCTACCTCTGCTTCGGTCATGCCGAGTTTGATGTTGCCGATGCCTTTTTTCGGTTCGATGGTAAGCTGGTCCATGGCTTCCTCCTGCGAATCGTGTTTCATAAAACCAATCCTAAATATACGGAAAATATCCTTTTTCTTCAATAATCCTAATCGTTTTATACGATAAAAAAATCCCCCCATCTTCTAACCGATGAGGGAACAGATACACCCAAAAAAGTATGCGTGTAACCTCTCGAAATCAGTCGCTACCAGCGAAGAGTGCGGCTAAAATCGAGAGGTCAGCAAAAAGCAAACGAAAGCCTTGCGCGTAATAATTATTGCACTTACGAAATTTTCGCCTCAATCCGCAGCTTGTCCGCCACCATCGCGATAAATTCGCTGTTGGTCGGCTTGGCTTTCGTATTGGAAACGGTGTAGCCGAACAGGCTGGATATGGAGTCGAGATTGCCGCGAGACCAGGCCACTTCGATGGCGTGGCGGATGGCACGCTCTACGCGGCTTGCCGTCGTGTTGAATTTCTTGGCGATGTCCGGGTACAGGACCTTGGTGATCGAGCCGAGCAGCTCGACGTCGTTGTACACCATCGTAATCGCTTCGCGCAAATACAAATAACCCTTGATGTGCGCTGGAACCCCGATCTCATGGATGATGCTGGTGATGCTTGCATCCAGATTGCGTCCTCTGACCGCAAACGAGGATTGCGGCTTGGCAGAGGTGACGAACGACGATGCCGTCTTGGAGGAGGTCATCTGGCGGATGCGCTGAGCCAGCACTTCCATGTCAAACGGCTTCAGAATATAGTATGCCGCCCCCAGCTCCACAGCTTTCTTCGTAATTTCTTCCTGACCGAACGCTGTCAGCATGATGATTTTCGGTTGTGGAGCGAGACGCATGGACTGCATTTGCTCCAATACAGCCAATCCATCCAGATGGGGCATGATAATATCGAGAATTAGTACGTCAGGTACTCTTTCTTCCAGCAACCTGATGACTTCATTCCCATTGTACGCGACTCCGATCACCTGCATGTCGTGCTGACTGCTGATGTACTCTTCCAAAAGATTCACAAATTCCCGGTTATCATCTGCCAATAACACTTCAATCTTGCTCAAAGTCGTTCCTCCTAACAATGGACGGTCTTTTCGGAAAGAAGGTGATTTTCTCAGATGCGCTTCATTACTCAGGATTAGTCCATACACCTTTTCACTTCCCCAAGTTATTCGACAAGACCGTACCCTTTCCTGCCAATGACGAAAGTTTGAATGAATTACCTGATATTTCGACAAAGTCTTTCGCAAGGCGTCATCGTTATACAACAGCGCCGTCGCCCGTTCCGATGAAAACAGACAAAATCTTACGCATGCGCCTGGCAACAGAAAAAAAACCGCCTCGCTTGCCCATGCGTGACGGTTTTCGCTGTTCATGCTGCGGTTTCTTGTTCAGGCTGTGACTGCTCAGGGCGGACAGAGACGCCCGCATCCTTGAGCATCCATTCGATGAAACAGCCATAGCCGGAGGTCGGGTCATTGACGAAGACATGTGTGACGGCCCCGACAATTTTGCCGTTCTGGATGATCGGGCTGCCGCTCATGCCCTGGACGATCCCGCCCGTTTTCTCCAGCAATCGCTTGTCTGTCACCTTGATAATCATGCCTTTTGTCGCGGGAAAATGCTGTTTGACGACACTGGAAATCTCGATCTCGAACTCCTCGACCTTCTGCCCGTTGACCACAGTGAGGATTTTGGCGGGCCCTTCCTCTACCTGTTCGGCCAGGGCGACGGGAAGCGGTTCGCGGTAATAGCTTCGTTTCGGTTCGCCTTTCATCTTGCCAAAAATCCCGAATGGCGTGTTCTTGGTGATGTTGCCCAGCACTTCGCTTTCATTGTAAAAGCGGGCAAACTTCTCGCCTGGGTTTCCGCTTTGCCCTTTCTCAATTGAGGTAACGCTGGCCTGTACAATTTGTCCGTCTCCCACGACGATGGCCTGTCCCGTGTCTACATCGGAAATGACATGTCCCAACGCGCCATATGCCTTGGAAGCAGGATCGTAAAACGTCAGTGTCCCTACTCCTGCCGCAGAGTCGCGAATGTACAGACCCATTCGGTACTCGTTGTCTTTTTGATCTTTGGCCGGATGCAAGGTAAGATTCAATTTTTCTTTGCCTCGGACTACCAGCAGTTGCACCGGTGTTTTTTCCTTGCCCGCTTCGTTGATCAGCTTTTTCACGTCGCTCATGTCATTGATGTAGAGATCGTTGATTTTGACGATCATGTCGCCGACGTGAATTCCGGCCTTTTCTCCCGGAGAAATCTTCTCTTTGCCGGTATTGACGAGATGGTGCCCGACGACGAGCACTCCGGCTGTCTGCAGCTTGACCCCGATCGACTGGCCCCCCGGGTAGATGCGCAAATCAGGCAAGACATTGACCTTGACTGCCTTCAGCGGGATGTTGTGCCATTTTACTTGCAGCTCTGCTTCTCCGGCACGACTTGGCTCGACGGACAGTGGCTTGCTAAGATCGACGGACACCTCACGCGCCTTGGTTCCGTTTACGCGTACAATATCCGGGTTGCTGTTCACCAGCGTTCCCATTACAGGCACGGAGACGCGCAGTTGCTCGAGGGACCCTTCCATCAGACGCAGTTCGCGGGGAAAGGAGGACAGATCGCGGAACGGGGTGGAACAAACGACAAGCGCTGTGAGGAAAAGAAGGAGACATCCCATCCATTTTCTTTTGTTCTGTCGGATCACCAGCAATCACTCCTACCGTTCCCTACCTACACCTATGAAACACCTCCACCCTGTGTACCTATAATGTTGCCTCTTGGCATGCGGATTATGTCAGGAAAATAACATCGCGTGACTGCGTGGAACACAAAAAAACTGCCAACCTAGTCGGCAGTTTTGCGCTTGCGTCCGAGCAAAATCATCTCGCGCGCATGTGCTTCTGTTTTTGTCGTCACTTCTGCGCCACCCAGCATTCGCGCCAGCTCGACGACCCGTTCCTGATCGGACAGGCGATCCACAACAGTGCGGGTTTCGTGCTCGCTCATCTCCTTTTTGATGAGAAAATGAGCATCCGCCAAAGAGGCGACCTGCGGCAAATGGGTAATGCACAGCACCTGGCGCTGGTTAGCCACACGCGCCAGCTTTTCGGCGATTGCCTGAGCCGCCCTGCCGCTCACACCGGTATCGACCTCGTCGAAAATCAGCGTCTCTACCTGGTCGGTGCCAGCCAGAATCGTCTTGATCGCCAGCATCACGCGGGACAGCTCACCGCCGGATGCGATTTTGGCAAGCGGCCGCAGCGGCTCGCCCGGGTTGGGGGAGATCAGAAACTCCACCTGGTCCATCCCGTTGGCATCGACGTAACGGCGGACACCCTCGATCTCCACTCCGTCCTCATCAGCTGTCTGCCGGACCGCGATCTCGAACTTGGCACGCTCCATATGCAGCTCACGCAGTTGCATCTCGATCTCCTGTGCCAGCTTGACTGCACATTCGCGACGGATGACGGACAGCTCGAGCGCTTCCACAGCCAGATCAGCAGCCAGTTCGGCCAGGTGATTTTGCGCCGATTGCAAACGGTCCTCATAGTGATGCATCTCGTCCAGCTCGTCCTGGATGCCGGCTGCGTATTCGAGAATATCGTCGACACTTTTGCCGTATTTGCGCTTCAAGGACTGGATCTGATCGAGACGGCTCTCCACCTCGGCCAGCTGCGCAGGGTCGAATTCCATCTGATACGACAGTCGGCGAAGCTGCTGAACCGCATCCTCCACCTGATAGTACGCGGTTTGCACAGCCTCGACGATCGGCGGAAGCTGCTCATCAAAGGAAGCGACACGCTCCAGTTCGCTCATGGCGTGTCCCAGCCAATCCATGCCTTTTTGCTCGCCGTGGAGGGAGCGGTAGGCGTCCTGGATCGACGAGTAGATCTTTTCGATATTATGCCACTTTTTGCGCTGCTGCATCAGCTTTTCGTCTTCGCCCGGCGTCAGCTGTGCAGCTTCGATCTCGTTTAACTGGTACTGCAACAGGTCAATGCGCTGGGCAAGCTCCTGATCGTTGCGCGCCATCCGCTCGACGTCCTGCTTCGTCTTGCGGTACGCTGCGTAGAGCTGGGCGTATTCGCTCTTTGCGGCTCCCAACGCCGACTCGCCATAGGCATCCAGCCAGTTGATATGCTTGTCCGCCTGCATCAGCATATGCGTGTCGTGCTGACCGTGTACGGTTACGAGCCATGGCCCCACTTCGCGCAAGATCGCCAGCGTCACCATCTGCCCGTTGAGACGGATAATGCTTTTTCCCAGGTTGGAAATATCCCGGCGGACGACCAGCATGCCATCTTCGACGTGCACGCCGATATTTTCGCAAACGGTCAGCGCCGGATGGCCGCTGGGCAGCTCGAACAGACCTTCTACTTCCGCTCGCGTCTCCCCGTAGCGTACGTAATCAGCCGAAGCCCTGCCGCCGAGCAGCAAGCCGAGTGCGTCAATAATGATCGACTTGCCGGCACCTGTCTCCCCGGTGAGGATATTCAATCCTTTTTGGAAAGAGATCGTAACCTCTTTGATGATTGCAAAATTGCGAATGGAAAGCTCCAGTAACATGACTTCGTACCACCCTTTTACAGCATCTTAAGCAAGCGCTGCACGACTTCTTCCGCGTTTTCCTTGGTTCGGCACAAAATCAAGATGGTATTGTCGCCGCTGATCGTTCCCATAATTTCATCCCACGGCAGGTTGTCAATCAGCTCTGCCACGGAATTGGCATGTCCCGACAAGGTTTTCAACACAATAAAATGGTCGGCATGATCGATGCTCACAAAAAATTCAACAAGCATCAGTTTCAGTTTTTGCACAGGATTAAACTTTTGTTCAGTAGGCATTGAATACTTGTACCTTCCATCAGGCAGCGGCACTTTCACCAGATGAAGCTCCTTGATGTCCCGTGACACCGTCGCCTGTGTGACTGTAAAACCCGCCGCCCGCAAGCGATCTACCAGCTCGTCCTGTGTCTCCACCTCGTGATTGCTGATAATATCGCGAATACGGATATGTCGTTGCCCTTTGTTCATCCTGATTTACTCCCATTCTCCTTGTAATTTGGTGCGAATCGCTTCGAAAAAGCCGCCTTTTTTCCATTTGATCAGCGGGGTAATATGCGGCGATTTTTTGATGAAAATCTGGTCTCCCCCTTCCAGACGGTACCCGAATTGTCCGTCGATGGAGAGGCCCATCTCCTGGTGGACCGCATCAACCTCTACGCGAATCGTCTGGTTTGCGCCAAGTACCATCGGCCTTGCCGTCAGAGAGTGGGGAGCAACCGGTGTAAGCAGCAGCATGTCTACATTCGGTGCGACGATCGGTCCGCCTGCAGACAGGGAATAGGCGGTGGAGCCTGTAGGCGTGGATACAATCACGCCATCCCCGTTGAACGTCCCTACGTAATCGTCGTCCAAATAAACCGCGCACTGGATAATGCGGCAAAAGGAGCCTTTGGCGATCCCGATATCGTTCATTGCGGTGTATCTGCCCAGTTCTTTGCCTTTGCGAACCAGTGTCGCCTCCAGCATCGCCCGGTGTTGAATGTCGTACTTCCCGGACAGCAGGTTGTCGACAGCATGAGGAAGATGCTCTGGCTCTGCCTCGGATAAAAAGCCGAGCGTACCCAGGTTAATGCCGAGGATCGGGATGGAGCAGCCTGCGAGTGTGCGGGCTATTCCCAACAGCGTCCCGTCCCCGCCCAATACACAGATCAAATCAGTCCGGCTGCCCATTTCCTCCACGCTGGCAGACAGTTCAGAGCGTCCCAGCACTGAAGCGATATTTTCGTCCAAAACGACCTGAGCGCCTCTGACCTCAAGCAGGTAAAGAAGCTCCCGGGCGACGATGCGGGCCTCCGGCTTTCCTTTGTTTGCTATAATACCAATTACATTCGTTTTCATATGGACCACCCCAAGCGGTTGGAAATCCTTATACAAGTATACAACTTCTTCTGCATAAATAAAAAGCCTCGAGTGAGACAAAAATCCCGAGGCTTGTCTGTCGTACCCTCTACTTCAATGTGTGATGGGCGGCGGCCACGATCTGGGATACGTGCTGCAGCCAGGCTTCGGCATCCATACCGCCCTCATCTTTTCGCAGGTGTACAATAAATTCGATATTTCCTTCGCCGCCGGTGATCGGAGAAAAGTCGAGACCGTGCAGCGAGTACCCGACATCGCGTGCAAACTGTCCGATGTCGGCAAGGACGTCCTCGTGTACGCGGGGATCGCGGACGATTCCGTTTTTGCCCACCCGTTCCTTGCCTGCTTCAAATTGCGGCTTGATCAGCGCGACCACGTCGCCGCCGTCGAGTAAAAAGCGGTACAAGACGGGTAATATCAGCTTGAGCGAAATAAAGGAAACGTCGATGGAAGCAGCATCCGGTTTTTCATGGGAAAACGCCTCCGGATCGAGATGGCGGAAATTCGTCCGCTCCATTACGACGACCCGCTCGTCCTGGCGCAAGCTCCAGGCGAGCTGCCCGTAGCCGACGTCGATGGCGTAGACGAGACGCGCCCCGTTTTGCAGGGCGCAATCGGTAAAACCGCCGGTGGATGCGCCAATGTCCATCATCACGCGGTCCTTCAGATCAATGCCGAAAACGCGCAGCGCTTTTTCCAGCTTCAGTCCGCCTCGGCTGACGTAGGGATGCAGCTCACCTTTGACCGTGATCGCCGCATCCTCGGCAAATTTCGTTCCCGGCTTGTCGCAACGCTCTCCGGCTACCTGGACGAGACCGGCCATTACCGCTGCCTTTGCTTTTTCCCGCGTCTCGTAAAGCCCTCGCTCGACCAGCAGGACATCGAGTCGTTCCTTGCGTATGCTCATGCTTCCAGAACACCTTTCTTCTCAGGCATCCAGGCGCGCACGCGGGATGCGATGCTGTCCGCAGTAAGCCCGATCTCCTGGCGCTGCTCCTTCACGCTGCCGTGCTCGACGAAGTAGTCTGGAATCCCGACTGATTGCACGTACACATCGTGGAAGCCCTCTTTGGCGTAGAATTCCATGACAGCGCTGCCGAATCCGCCCATTTCTGCGCCTTCCTCGATCGTTACGATCTTGTATCCTTCTTTTGCCAGCCGCAACAGCAGCTCTTCGTCCAGCGGCTTGCAGAAGCGGGCATTGACCAGCATCGGGCGCAGTCCTTCCGCTTCCAGAATGTTGGCAGCTTGTTCCGCGATTTCAAACACATGTCCGAATGAAACGATCGCTACAGATTCGCCTTCGCGCACCACTTCCGCTTTTCCGATCGGCAATGGACGCAGCTCCGCATCCATCTCTACGCCCTTTACAGGCAGACGCGGATAACGGTAGGAAATCGGCCCGTCTTCATACAGCATGGCTGTCTTCATCATATGGCGCAATTCATTTTCGTCCTTCGGCGCCATGATGACCATGTTTGGCACCGTGCGCATAAAGGCAATATCGTACACTCCCTGATGCGTCTCGCCATCGGCACCGACCAGTCCGGCGCGGTCGACGGCAAACACGACATTCAGCTTTTGCCGGGCCACGTCGTGAATCAACTGGTCATACGCACGCTGCAAAAACGTCGAGTAAATCGCCAGTACCGGCTTCAAGCCCTGTGTCGCCAAGGCAGCAGCAAACGTACAAGCGTGCTGCTCGGCGATCCCTACGTCAAACAAGCGCTCGGGATATTTTTTGCCGAACGGAATCAGCCCAGAACCTGCCGGCATCGCGGGTGTGACGGCGACGAGCCGGCTGTCTTCTTCGGCGAGCTGTATCATCGTGTCGGCAAATACAGACGTGTACGTCGGAGCCGATTTCGGGGTGTCTCCGGATTCAATTTTGTAGGTACCGATTCCGTGCCATTTGACGGAGTCCGCTTCCGCAGGAGCGTATCCGCGCCCTTTCTGGGTAATCGCATGGATCAGGACGGGACCTTTCGCTTGCTTGGCAATTTTCATCGTCTCGACAAGCAGCTCCATATTGTGTCCGTCGATTGGCCCGATATAGGTGAAGCCAAACTCTTCAAACAGCACGCCCGATACGAGCAGGTACTTCATGCTGTCCTTGAAGCGCTCCGCCAGATGCGCGAGCTTTTCGCCCACACCCGGGACCGATTTCAGCAAATGGCCGAGCTCGCCTTTGGCCCACTTGTAATTGTCAGCAGACCGCAATTTGCCCAAATAATTATGCAAAGCCCCGACATTGGGAGCGATCGACATCTCGTTGTCGTTGAGCACGACGATGACATTTTTTTGTTCGTGCCCGATGTGGTTGAGCGCTTCCAGCGCCATCCCGCCAGTCAAGGCACCGTCACCAATTACTGCGACGACGTGGTTTTTTTCTTTTTTCAGGTCGCGGGCGGTCGCCATTCCCATCGCTGCTGACAGCGACGTGCTGCTGTGTCCGGTTTCCCAGACGTCATGCGGACTTTCTGCCATTTTGGGAAAACCGCACAGCCCTTTGTACTGACGCAGGGTAGGAAACATTTCGCGGCGCCCGGTCAACATTTTATGTACATATGCCTGATGTCCGACATCCCAGATCAGCTTGTCTTTCGGGCTGTCAAACATATAGTGAAGGGCAAGTGTGAGCTCCACCACTCCCAGGTTGGGGGCCAGATGTCCGCCGGTCTTGGAGAGCGTTTCCACGAGAAACTGGCGTATTTCACCTGCTAATGTATACAGTTGCGGAATCGAACATTTTTTCACGTCTTGCGGGTCGTTAATCGTAGTAAGCAGCATTGGTTTACCTCACTTTCCACTGGTAGCTTCTCCGGTGATTGGGCATGCTGCGATCCAATCCGTGCTATCCGAGAATGTGCCTGCGCATGCTGAATAAAGCCTCTCGGATATCAGCTTGATTCATTATAACGGTTTCTTATGAAAAACACCACTTTTCCGCATATGTTGCCAATGGAAGAAAGCGGCTGCCCTTATTTTCCCTTGTAAGTACGCTCTGGTAAAACTGCACGTTACATCTCTTGCGCAAAAGAAAAAGCCGGCGATCCTTGCACGGAAAGCCAGCTTTCGGGTCAGTTTTTCCGGTTGCAGACGTAATCAGCGAGCTGCGGCAGGATCGAGTGGGACAGTCCTGCCTCGGCCAATGCCGTCTTCGCCTCGTCGATGAGCGCGTGCAGGCGTCGCCTTGATTCCTCCAGACCCAGCAGGGAGGGATAGGTTGCCTTCTCCCGGTCCGCGTCGCTGCCGACAGCTTTCCCCAGCAGCGCTGCGTCTCCTTCTACATTCAGGATGTCGTCCTGAATCTGAAAGGCGTGTCCGATGCATACGCCGTAGCGGGTGAGAGCCTCCATCTGCTCGTCGCTTGCTTCCGCCAAATATCCCCCGCCGCGCAAGGCAGCGACCAGCAGATCGCCCGTCTTGTGCTGATGGATGTACGACAACTGCTCCAGGTCGAGCCGTTTGCCCTCGCCTTCAATATCTGCCATCTGGCCGCCAACCATGCCCTGGGCGCCTGCCCGTTTGCCCAGTTCGGCGATCAGCTTGACGGTCGTGGCCGGCTGTACTTCCGGGTCTGCCTGATACGATTCGGCAATCAGCGAAAACGCGCGGGTCAGCAAGGCGTCGCCTGCCAGTATCGCGGTCGCTTCTCCGAACACCTTGTGGTTGGTCGGCTTGCCGCGGCGCAGATCGTCATCGTCCATGGCAGGCAGGTCGTCGTGGATCAGCGAGTATGTATGAATCATTTCCAGCGCACAGGCGAACGGAAGCCCGCGCTTTACAGGCTTGTCCAGTGCTTCGAGGACGGCCAGGACAAGCATCGGACGCAGCCGTTTGCCGCCCGCCATCAGCGAGTAACGCATCGATTCGTATAGCGAATCCGGAACCCCTTCCTGCTCTAAACAAGGCAGAAGATGTTGTTCAATGTAAGCAGTCTTTTCCGCCAAATAGGCCTGGAGTGTCCCCACCATCAAACTTCCCCTTCCACAGAAAACGCCTTCTGCTTTACCTGACCGTCTTCTTCAATCAACTGTGTAATTTTCGCTTCGATCGCATCCAGCTTTTGTCCGCAAATGCGGGACAAGGTGACGCCTTCCTGGTACAGATGGATCGCTTCCTCCAAAGGAATCTCTCCTTCTTCCAGTCGCTGGACGACTTCTTCCAGCCGCTTCATCGCTTCCTCGAATTGCAGGTCAACTTCTTGGTCCGTTTTCTTGCGAGCCATTTTCCTTCTCCTTCCGCTCGATTCGTTCGACGCTTGCCGTCACGCTTCCATCGTTCAATCGTACCATGAGCTTGTCGTCACGGGCAATCTGCTCCACCGATTTGATCAGCTCGTCGCCTCTGTAAACCAGTGAGTAGCCACGCTGCATGACCTTGAGCGGACTTAGTGCATCGAGATGGGCTACCCGTGAGGCAAAGGCTTGCTTCTTATGCCGCACATGGGCTCTCATCCGCTCGTCGAGAGTTGCGCGCAAGGCGCCGACCCGCTTGCGCTGCTCCTCTACCTGACCGCTCAGCCGATAGCGCCTGATCCGCTCTTCCAGCCGACCGTACTGCTCATGCCTTGCGCGCAGCAACTGGCGAATCGACTTGCGCATGCGAAGCTGCAGCGTGTCGAGATGCTGGGCAGCCTCCTCCAGACGTCGTTGGGGCTGACGCATCGCATACGAGCCAGCCAGCCGCTCCAGCCGTTTTCGCTCGGCGGACAGGCGCTGCTGAACCGAGCGCTGAAGCCGGATGTCGAGCTGCCGCACGCGCTCCTGCCATTCCAAATAATGCGGGACAGCCAGTTCCGCCGCCGCAGTCGGGGTCGCGGCGCGAACGTCGGCAACAAAATCGGCAATCGTCACATCCGTCTCATGTCCGACCGCAGAGATGACCGGAATCGAGGAGGTGGCAATGGCCCGTGCGACCAGCTCGTCATTGAAAGCCCACAGCTCTTCGATCGAGCCGCCGCCGCGCCCGACGATGAGCACATCGATACCTGGATGCGTGTTGATCATGCGAATCGCCTTGACGATCGATGGCGGTGCCTCGACGCCCTGGACGAGAGCGGGAGCGAGTACGATTTCCGCCTGCGGATAGCGGCGTTTGATCGTCGTGCAAATATCGCGGATGGCAGCCCCGGTAGGCGACGTGACCACCCCTACTTTTTTCGGAAAGCGAGGCAGCTGCCGCTTTCGTTCCGCAGCGAAAAGCCCTTCCGCCGCCAGCTTTTCTTTCAATTGCTCGAACGCCAGATAGAGCGAGCCCAGACCGTCCGGCTGCATCTCCCTGGCGTACAACTGGTACGCTCCGTCCCGCTCAAAGGCAGAAATGGAACCACGCACGATCGCCTTGGTTCCATTCTTGGGCAGAAAGCGAAGAAAACGGTTATAGCTGGCAAACATCACGATTTTCAGTCTGGATTGGTCATCCTTCAGCGTGAAGTACATATGGCCGCTGGTGTGGTGGGTAAAATTGGAGATTTCTCCGCGTACCCATACGTCCTGCAGCAGCGCTTCCCGTTCCAGCAGTTGTTTGATCCTGCGGTTCAACTGGCTGACTGATAAAATATCCTGAATCGCCATACGCCCCTCCCCTGGCATTGCCCGTCGCGCTGACACCCCCGGCATCAGGCGTGTCCCGCGATGCTTACAATCCTGCTTGCGCCTTGGCGGCAAGCACCGTATTTTTCAACAGCATGGTGATCGTCATCGGTCCGACTCCACCTGGCACCGGCGTCAAATAGCTGGCTACTTCCTGTACTTCGTCAAACTTGACGTCGCCGACCAGCTTGCCAGACTCGATCCGGTTGACCCCGACATCGATTACGACCGCGCCCGGCTTTACGTGTTCCTTGCCAATCATGTGCGGTTTGCCCGTCGCGACGACGAGAATGTCCGCCTTTTGCGTAAACTCCTGCAAGTTTTGCGTGCGGGAGTGGCACATCGTCACAGTCGCGTTTTCCTGCTGCAGCAGCAATGCCACCGGTTTGCCGACGATATTGCTGCGGCCGATAACGACGGCGTGCTTGCCGGCGATTTCCGTACCTGTCCGCTTGATCAGCTCGATTACCCCGTGCGGCGTGCATGGCAAGAGCGTCTTGTTGCCGATCACCATATTGCCGACGCTGATCGGATGGAAGCCGTCCACGTCTTTGGATGGATGAATCGCTTCAATAATAGCCGTTTCAGAAATATGCGCAGGCAGTGGAAGCTGAACCAAAATGCCGTGAACATTCGGATTCTGGTTCAATTCCTCGATGATCCCGACAAGTTCTGCTTCTGTCGTCGCAGCATCCTTCAAGATGATCTCGGAGCGGATGCCGACTTCTGCACAGCCTTTTTCCTTGCCGCGCACGTACGAGTGGGAAGCCGGGTCATCTCCGACCAGAACCACTGTCAAGCCGGGCGTAAGCCCCTGTTTTTTCAGCTCGTTTACTTCTTCCGCCAATTCGGCGCGGATGCTCGCCGCTACTTCTTTGCCCTGGAGAATCGTTGCAGCCATGGAAAAATGGCCCCCTTCATCACGTTGTTACCCTTAGTGTAGCGATTTGTGCGGTTGGTGTAAAGGCGAATCATAAAATGTTTAGCCCTCATTAATGTTCGCTTTTTGCTTCATCCAACCCAGCATCGCTACGCCGTATGCGTTGTCTCCGGAGTACACCGGATCGCAAAAGTACAGCTTCATGTTGACAGCAGGGTGCTCCAGGCGTTTGACCAACCGTTCCCGAATATACTGGTTGGCTGCGACCCCGCCGACGATCAGCACCTCGTTCGGAAGTCCCTGCTCACGGGCGTTGCGCAGCACCTTCTCCAGCGTATTGGCGATGCACTGTTCGGTCGCCCTGGCAATCTCCGCCTGCCCCGCAGCGCCTGCTTCGATCGCCCGCAGCAAGGATGCTTCCGGACCTGAGAAGCTGAAGGACAGTCCTTCCACCGCTGAACTGACGCGAAACTCCTCCTGTGCACCCCGGGCAAGCTGCTCGAGCTGCGGTCCGGCCGGAAAGGACATACCCATCGCTACGCCGATCCGGTCCACGAGTTGACCCGCATGCAAGTCGATGGTTCCGCCGACCTTTTCAATGCTGTAGCCAGCCTGCTGGCGTTCGCAAAGCAACAGCTCGCTTGTACCGCCGGACAGGTGAACCGCCAAGAATCGGTCTTGTACAGGGCGGCTCTCTGCCGTGTACTCCCCGGCTGCAATATGCCCCTCCTGATGGGTAGTCAAATACAGCGGCACCTGCAAATAGACGGACAATGAACGAGCCAGGCCCTCGCCCACTTTAAACACCGGCATGTACGACTGATCGACCGGCCGTGGCTTCTCGCTTACGCATACGGCTGCGATCTCGTACTCGCTCCAGCCCATTCGTTCACTTAATTCCGGCAGGTTCATCACATGCTGAAAGACGGCTTCGGATTGCTGCAGTCCACGCTTTCCCTCCTTCACCTTGAGGAGGCGCTTCTCTTCTGCGACAATCCGGCCGTCTTCCTGAGCCAAGCAGAGTGATGTCCGGTAATTGCTCGTGTCAATGCCCAACAATACCTTGGTCATGCTCTACGTCCCCCGTCTGCTACGCCTGCGCTGTTTTCCGCGACTGCAAAAAGCTGGAGAGCACGCCGTTGATATAGCGGTGCGACTGCTCATCGCTAAACAGCTTGGCAATTTCAATCGCTTCGTTCATTACCACCTTGTCCGGTGTGTTTTGGTCAAACATGATCTCGAAGAAAGCGAGTCTGAGAATTGCCCTGTCTACGTTGGCAATCCGCTCAAGCTGCCAGCCGCGCAAGTATTTCTTGATCTCATTGTCGATTTCGCTCTGATGCTCCATTACGCCTTCGAGCAGATAGTACAAAAACTGTGTATCCTCATCCGAATCTTCCATGACCATGGAGACTGCCTCTTTCAGCGGAACCTCTGCCATGTCGATCTGAAACAGGCACTGGACTGCCTTTTCTCGTGCTGTTCTACGCTTCATTCTTCCATTCACCTACTAATCAACGTGAGTTTAGGGAGCGATCAAGCCGCGCCTGATTCCCCCAAGCCTATATTTACCGAAACTTCCCCGGAAGAATTCGGTCGAGGATGTCCCGCAAATCCTCTTTGTGATCCAATTTCCGTCCAATGTAAAAACCGGTTCCGATAAACACGACAAACACCAGTGTATCCCAAAAACCGACGAGAAGGTAGACGATCCCGAAAAAAATTCCCGCCAGGATCCCCAGTAGTTTCCCCTTATGTTCCCACAACAACTCCCAGTTCATGGCGCTCACCTTCTATTCTACTCGTTTGCGAACAGCGTAATTTTCCTGCTGAACCACTTCCGTCACGACGACAGCTACTTCGGTAATCAACAGTCCCGTAATTCGCTCTACCTGCTCTTTCACTTCGCTTTGCAGTTGGTTCGTCAACTCCGGAAACGGTGTCTCACCGTCTACAGAGACGCGCAAGGAAATCATCGTACCGCTGTCCAATACCTTGACCGCCGTTTTCAGATCGCGAATCCCTTTTACCTGTCTGGCTGCCCGCTCGGCAATAGCCTGAATCGTCGGGATCGTGATGTTGATTTCCCCCAGATCAGTACGCTGGCGAATGCCGCGGTCTGCTTTCGGTTTGCGGGAACGAAATGAGCTGAAAAAGAAGCGGAGACTGACAATGAGGAAGAGAATGGCGACGATCAAGTAGGCGAGGTTGGTTCCCGCCAGCATCTGATCGATGTATGGACGGAAAACCTCCGGAGCGAACCACCCGCTGGTAGCTACAATCATCATGCAGGACAAGACAATCAGGGCAAAGCTGTATATCGTCAGGATAAATCGGTCAAACAAGTTCACATGCATCTCTCCTTTCAGCCCGCTCCCCGCTCTCTGCCAGGCAAGGGTTCGAAATCCCCACTGGCAGATGATGCGGAAAATGCCCCCTGATTACAGGGGGCATCCAGCCGCTGCTTGTTAACGTACGCGTTGATACTCTTCTACTGCCGCCGCAGGCGGTGCTTTTTCCTCGGCCTTCAGTTCTACATCAACGATATGTACATTTACTTCTACAACTGACAGCCCTGTCATGCTCTCGATACCGTTGCGGACGCTTTCTTGAATATCGCGAGCAACATCAGGAATGCGATGACCGTATTTCACGATAATAGACACATCAACTGCCGCTTCGCGGGAGCCGACTTCTACCCGAACGCCGCGGGCTATATTTTTACGACCCAATCGTTCTGCTATTTCACCGACAAATCCGCCGCTCATCGAGGCTACGCCTTCCACTTCAGCGGCTGCCATCCCCGCGATCACTTCCAAAACTTCGGGAGCAATCTGCACTTTGCCAAGCTCTGTTTTTTCTAAATCAGATGCAAATTCTTCCACGTTTCGCACCTCCCTTGTGGTTTGTATTCCATTATAACAATATGAAGCCTTATTTACAAACCAAGCCTTATTCTTCGCTCAAATCGAGGGGGTAGTTTTCCAAAAATTTTGTGTCAAAATCTCCCCCGACAAAAACTTCGTGTTCGAGCACTTTCAAGTGGAACGGAATGGTCGTGGAAATGCCACCGACGACAAACTCCTCCAGCGCCCGCTTCATCCGCGCAATCGCTTCATCGCGGTCTTTGCCCCAGACGATCAGCTTGGCGATCATCGAATCGTAGTAAGGCGGGATCGTATAGCCTGCGTAGGCTGCGCTGTCCACGCGAACGCCAAAGCCACCCGGCGGCAGGTAATCCGTGATCTGACCCGGAGACGGCATGAAGTTTTTCGCCGGATTCTCGGCGTTGATGCGACATTCGATCGCCCACCCGTCCAGTTTCACTTCATCCTGGGTAAAGGAGAGCGGGTGGCCAGCCGCTACCGTAATCTGCTCCTTGATCAGGTCGTAACCTGTAACCAGTTCGGTAACGGGGTGTTCCACCTGAATCCGCGTGTTCATTTCCATGAAGTAGAATTTCCCGTGTTTGTCCAGAAGGAATTCGACCGTACCGGCACCGTGGTAGTTGACAGCGCGTGCTGCCGCTACTGCCGCTTCCCCCATTTGGGCGCGAAGCTCTGGGCTCAAGGCTGGAGAAGGCGCTTCTTCGATCAATTTCTGGTGACGGCGCTGAATCGAGCAGTCCCGCTCACCCAGGTAGACAACATTGCCGTGTTTGTCTGCCATGATCTGGATTTCTACGTGGCGCGGCCCCTCGACGAACTTCTCCAGATAGACGCCAGGGTTGCCGAAGGCCGTCTTCGCTTCGTTCTGCGCCTGACGGATCGCCTTTTCCAAATCCTCGTCGTCGACTGCTACGCGCATACCGCGTCCGCCGCCGCCCGCTGTCGCCTTCACCATCACGGGATAGCCGATTTCGTTGGCCGTGCGAATCGCCTCGGCAATATCCTCGACAAGTCCGTCAGTGCCTGGGACTGTCGGAACTCCTGCTGACTTCATCGTTTCCTTGGCCGTCGACTTGTCGCCCATCTTGATGATCGCTTCCGGGTCCGGTCCGATAAAGGTAATGTTGCAAGCTGCGCAAATTTCTGCAAAATCAGCGTTCTCCGCCAAAAACCCGTACCCGGGGTGGATGGCGTCCGCCCCTACTTTGGTGGCTACGCTCATAATGTTGGCGATGCTCAGGTAGCTCTCTTTTGACGTTTTCGGGCCAATGCAATACGCTTCGTCTGCCAGTTTGACATGCAGCGCTTCGCGGTCTGCATCAGAGTAGACAGCGACCGTACGAATGCCCAGTTCGCGGCAGGCACGGATGACGCGTACAGCAATCTCGCCGCGGTTGGCAATCAATACTTTTTGAAACATTTCGCTTCCTCCCCTGTTTTATTCCGGCTTAACCAAGAACAGCGGCTGACCGTACTCGACCAGTTGGCCATCTTCAACCAGCACTTTGACGATCTCGCCTTCCACTTCTGCTTCGATTTCGTTGAACAGCTTCATCGCCTCGACGATGCAGACGACCTTGTTCTTGGTCACCTTGTCGCCCACCTGCACGTAGGCTGGCTTGCCAGGCTCCGGCGATTTGTAGAAGGTTCCGACCATCGGAGAGACAATCCGGTACAAGTCTACCTCTGCCTCCGCAGGAGCTGCCTTCGGTGCTTCCGCTACCGGTGCAGCAGCAGGTGCAGCTTGAGCAGGCGCTGCCGCTACAGGCGCAACAGGAGCCGGAGCAACAGCTTGGGAGACGACGACAGTCTCGGCTCCGGACGATTTTTTCAAAGATACTTTGCCATCCTCTGTTTCAAGTTTGAACTCTTGAATGGAAGATTGATCAATCAGCTTGATAATTTCGCGAATTTCATGGATTTTCAACACAATTACGCACTCCTTCGTCTCAGTAGGTGTTCGCAGAGTTTTTCTATGTAATCTCTAGGAGCAGACATAAATTCATGGTAGCCGTTAGGCATGTACACGTCAAGAAAGGATTTCCCCTCTCTTTCTTGCAAAGAATGAAAGAGGAAATCCTTTACCATCATTCCCGATTCCCGCCACTGTTATAAGCGGCCATCGGCAAGTTGCAGGCTCATGGCACGTTCAGGAGGATTGGAACTTCACCGTGACATTCGTCGCCGGGACATTGAGCTGCTGTTTGACGTGAGCGATAATCTCGACCGCTTCACTGGCGCTCAGTTGGTCTTTTTGCACGATGACCGTCACTTTGTCATCCTGCATGAAGACGACAGCGTCCTGGTAGCCGCTCGCTTTCAGCATTTCTTCCACAGTCAAGGTAGCGTTATCGAGGGTGGAAAGTTCTTCGTGCTTGGCTTTTGCCTCAGCGACTGCCTGCGGAGAGGAATCGGGATTGCTCATAATCGCGAGCTGCTCGTCTTTTTGCTGCTGGATTTGCGCTTCCCGCTTCATTTTGTAGCCTTGGAAGACTTCACTCGGGGTATCTGCGACCGGCATCGGCAATCCGCCTGTCGGGACTGGTGCTTCCGTGTTTTCTGTGTCGGGCGCTTCGACGGGAGTCGCTTCTGGCGGCTGGTCTACTTGTTTGGATTCGACGACCACGCCTGCAATCGGATCTTGTTTGTTCACTGCCTGCTGCTCGCCGGAGACGGGCACCTGCTCCTGCGGTCCCCTGGCCAGGTAGTAGCCGGACAGGACGACCATCACCGCCAGCATTGTCAACAGCCAAACCGTTTGTCTTTTCAGCATCATCGCACATTACCTCCTACCCTTTTTTGGGCAAAATGGATATCTTGTAGACGGGGACGTCCAGAACTTTCTGTACGGCTTCTGTAATCCACGCCTTGACCTGGATGTTGTCGGCTCCCTTCGCAACGACGAGTACGCCGCGGACGCGTGGTTTCATCGTTTTGACGATGACGGGCTGATCCTGCTTGTCGCCCTGGATAATCACCACCTGTTCATCCCGACTTTGGTCATTTTGGTTGCGGGTGGCTTTGTCCTTGTCCACCTCTTGGTTGGTGGAGGAGCTGGCCCGCGTATTCTTTTCCATGACCAGCTCCGGGGTCGACTCCAGATTTACCATCACTTCCACTTCCCCGACGCCTATGACAGTGGAGAGAATTTCCGCGAGCTGCGTCTCGTACATGTTCTCGTACTCGGCGATGAGATCAGGCGCCCCACCCTTGCCCATGGTCGGTGCTGCTGCCAGCATGTCAGGAGGAGCCGATGTGTCGCTCTCCACCCCACCCAGTCCAAGCGGCTGATCCCTCTCCACCTGCAAAAAGTCGGTAAGGATCATAATCGCCATCCCGATCCCCAAAATGACGATGAGGTAGTGAATCGGCTTCAATGTTTTGTTCCCGCCTTCGTCGCCCGCCCACAACTGTTTCAGCTTTTCTAACATCATTCTCACCTCTCTTTGCCTGGACCGAAAAATCCGTTCAGCGCCTTTCGCCTTGTGAAGACTCGTCCTTCACGACTACCTGGTTGCTGGCTAGTCCCCATCTGGCGGCGATGTCGCTGGCGATCTGTGCGTGAAGGGAATTCGGCTGCTGCACGCTGACTTCCTGATCGGGCGGATCGACCTGTGGGGCGGTTACCGGATTGACGCTGATTTCGATCGGTTGGATGGGCTGGATCGGCCGCACCGCTGCCTCCTCGTCCGCTACGCTGTCTGTGACGACAAGTTCGATTCGCTGCAGCACAGGTTGTTCGGGGTTGTCTTGGTTCATTACAATTTCTATATGCTGGACATCCATCCCGTATGCTTGTTTCACGCTCTCCTTTACAGAAGCGCTCACCTGCTCACGGACGTAGGCTGTTACCTGATCGTCCTGGTGTCTCAACAGCTTGTCGGTGATCCGCTTCCACTCCTCGTCCGCAGGCTTGTCTAGCTCCTGCTGGTACTGGTCCAATCGCAGCGCCAGGTCATCCTGCGACAGACTGAACAGCGCAAACACCGGGGAAATGATCGTCAGGAGCAGGATCAACCCCATGACCATCTTCACGTACCGCTGCAGGCTCGTATTGGGCAGGATCAGGTCGAGAAAGGCGCCAAGCAGGACCACGAGGATGATTTTTTTCAGCCACAGCGTTAACCAGGTCATCTCTTCTCACCTACCGAACCATCATGGAGATATTGCCCGCGGCGATAATCATCGTGATCGCCAAAAAGAACATCAGCCCGACTGTAGCCAGGGCGGCAAAGACGAACAGCAGGCTTTTGCCGATCGTCCCCAGCGCCGTAATGATCGGGCTTGAGCCGAGCGGCTGCAAAATCGCCGACGAGATGTTGTAAATCATCGCCAGCACGAGAATCTTCAACGCCGGAAACGCGCACATGATCAGCAAAATGATCACCCCGGCCAGTCCTACCGCATTTTTGACAAGCAGAGATGCGTTCAGTACCGTATCTGCGGCATCGGAAAACATCCGCCCGACGATAGGCACGAAGTTGCCCGTCAAGTATTTGGCTGTCCGCAGCGTGACCCCGTCCGTGACGGCAGTCGCTGTTCCCTGGATCGACATTACGGCGAGGAAAATCGTCAGAAACGAGCCGAGGACGCCCATCGCGATGTTGCGCAGCAGCGTAGCCAACTGGGTCACCTTGTACCTCTCCGAAAACAGGCTGACAATGGAGAGCAAGGCTGACAGAAACAGCAAGGGAAATACGACATACGTAATGATCATCCCGCTGATGTTGATCATAAAGATGATCAACGGATGAAACATCGTCGCCGTAGCGAGATTGCCCACCGACGCGAGCAGCGCGATCACCAGCGGAATCATCGCGAGCATGAAGTCGGACATGTTGGTAATCGCGTCTCTGGCATAGGAGATAGCCAGGTGGAAGCTGTTGATCGCAAGCACCATCAAGACCAGGTACGTAATCGAATAGGCGACGGTGGAGACGGTGTTTCGTTCAA
Organism: Brevibacillus sp. TJ4; assembly: GCF_044627595.2. Classification (NCBI taxonomy): domain Bacteria; kingdom Bacillati; phylum Bacillota; class Bacilli; order Caryophanales; family Paenibacillaceae; genus Brevibacillus; species Brevibacillus sp. TJ4. The sequence goes on from NZ_CP185865.1 coordinate 2,582,559, forward strand.
AGGCGTTCTGCATCGTCTCCAGCAGCATCGCGAATACGGTGATGATGATAATCGAGCTGAGCAGCTTGCCGTTCATCAAAATTTCGTGAAACACAAAGGAAGCAAGTCCTTTTACAAAGCCTGATATACTCAAATCTCCCTGCTGCATCAGCAACTGGACGAAGCCCTGTGACTTCAGGTCTGGCAGGTAGCCTTCGTACTCGCGCTGCAATTGACGCCAATACTGCTCGACGCTCTCGACGTGGAGATTGCCTACCTGCTGCTCGACCAGATCCTGAATCGGGCTGTTTGTCGGGGGACCTGACGTCGCTGCGAGGGCTTGTACAGGGATAGAAAAAAAGAACAGAAAAAGCGTGATCGTCCAGACCAGACGCGCCATCGGCACCCACCTCCTCTCATGCAGGCAGCAAATCGATCACCGTTTCGATAATGATCTGGATGATCGGCACGGCCATGACCAGAATCAGCACTTTTCCTGCCATCTCGATCTTGGAGGCGATCGCCCCCTGCCCCGCATCTCTTGTCATTTGCGCACCGAATTCGGCGATATAGGCAATTCCGATAATTTTCAGGATCGTCTCCAGAAAGACGAGATGCAGGTCTGCCTGCACCGCCAATCGTTCCAGTACCGCAATTACTTCTGCGATCTTGTCGATAAGAAAGTAAAAGATAATGACGCCGCTGGCCACAGCCAACAAGAACGCGAACATCGGCTTCTGTTCCTTGATGACCAGGGCCAGGATCGTCGCAATCAGTCCCAAGCCGACGATTTGTACGATTTCCATGCGGTCTCCCTCCTCAATTGAACAAGAAGACCCGTTTTACCTCGGTAAACAAGTCGCCGACGTAGTGAACTACCATGAACAGGACGATAATAAACCCGACCAGCGTCGCCCAATGCGCGATATCTTCTTTACCTGCCTGCTTCAGAACCGTTTGCAGGATGGCTGTTATAAACCCTACCGCCCCGATTTGAAAAACAGGTGCCAGATCAAAATCCATTGTGAACACCTCGCATTAAAACATCAGGATGACGACCAACAGACCACCCAGAAAGCCGAGACTCTTGTACATTTTTTCGTACTTCGCCTGCTCCAGGCGGGCTTCTTCCTCAAGTCCGCGCAGGTGCGTGACAGCCAGGCGCAAATGCTTTTCCTGATCTTCCCGGTCGGAGGAGCCAAGCACGAGTCCGAGGCTGGCCAGCACCTCTTTTTCCTGTTTGCGCAGCGACGTGTGCGGCCATTGTCGCTCCATTGCCAGTTGCAGCGCTTCCTCCGCCGACTGCGCCCGCTCGGTCTCCAGCATTTCCGCCGCCAGCAAAAACAGCTTGCCGACCACGGCGTCTACGCGTTTGCCGACTTTGACAAAAGCGCGGGACAAGGGCGTCATGCCGTATACGATCTCCGTCTCCAGCATTTGCAGTGCCACCAACAGCGCGCGAATCTGCAACGGGCGTCTCGCGTAGGAGCCGCTGATCTGCCAGCCGACCATCGACGCAGACACGAGGACCAGTACCGCTCCGATCAGCTTGAGCATGTTGCGCGCTCCTTCGTCAGCGGTTGCAGGCTCTGGTCGTAGACAGCCTGGATCGTGCCGACACCGTTAGCCCGGCTGAGCACGATGTAGCGGGCAAAAGCGCCGTGACGGATCAGCTTGCCCAGCATCGGACGCTGTGCTACTTCACTCACTTCCGCGCCGTGTGCCGAGCAAATGACCGCCACGCCGGCGTGAATCGCTTCCCAGACGGCATCGCCATCCTCGGGGCGTCCGATTTCGTCTACGATCAACACATCAGGCGACATCGAGCGAATCAGCATCATCATGCCGACGGCCTTGGGGCAGGCATCCAGCACATCGGTGCGCGGGCCAACATCCCGCTGCGGAACCCCCTGCAAGCAGCCGGCCAGCTCGGAACGCTCGTCCACAATGCCCACCTTGCGACTGGAGGCCCACTCGCTTCCGTAGCTGATCGTTCTCGCCATGTCGCGCAAAAGCGTCGTCTTGCCGCACTGCGGCGGGGAAATGACCAATGTATTGAGCAGCTTGCCGCCCGCAAACAGATACGGCATGACCGCGTGTGCCACACCCTTTTTCTCGCGGGCGATCCGGATGTTGAAGCTGGTCACATCGCGGATGCCCTTTACTTCCCCTCGATCCAGCACGACCTTGCCGGCAATTCCGATCCGATGTCCTCCGACGACGGTGATGTAGCCTCGTCGCAATTCCTCTTCCAGCGCATACAAGGAGTGCTGGCTGATTTGATTGACCAGCTTGAGCGCCTGCTCGGCGGTAAATATCCAGCCGTTGCTTGCGATCGAAGTCAGGTGCCCGCTGGCCGTGACGTAGCTGGTTTGATGTCCGTAGCGAATTTCCATGGGCTGGTTCTGTCTGAGCCGAATCTCTTCCAATTGCTCTGCAACGGTGGAGGGTAGGGCGGCCACGATGCTCCTGACAGATGCCGGCAAAAGCGCCACTATCTCTTTCAAGGCAAATGCCCTCCTCTTTGATCGAATACAACCATGTGCGCGAATGTGGTGCAGCCTTTGTCCACATAGGCTTATCTCCATCCTATGCGAGAGTGGACGAGGATTATGCTAGAAAAGCAGGGACAAAAGCGCAGCCGGGCATGAAAAATACCTGTCCGCAAGCACACATTCATGCTCGTGAACAGGTATCAGAGTAAAGTCACGTCCTGTATGGATTGCCCGTCAAGTCGGGTTGACGGGTTCTAGGTCAGCGCGGCTTTCCAGTGATTCGACCACGTAATGGGTGTACCCGTCATCATCGACGCCTTCATGCAAAAAGATCACTTCCTGGCAGTTGGGGCATGTAAATTCATACGTCGTGTCGAGGTGTTCATCATCTGCCGTTTCGTACACGCGTGCGTCTTCGTCATCATCGAGATCGGCGTACTCGTCGTACAACTGGTCTCGCACCAGGCAATCGTCGTCGTCAATCGTTTCGTACAGCTCGTCGTCGTCTTCAAACAACAAGAGTTCCACATCCTGCAAATCCTCGTCGATCGCTTCCAAATAATCCTCGCTTTCCTCCACACGCACCTGCAATTCGTGGATGTGCGCGTGCATCTCGTCGAGAACATCGATCATTTCCGCAATCAATTTTCCTTCCGAACTCTGCGCATTCACGTCAAAACCGTCTGCCAGGCCGCGCAAATAGGCGATCCGGCTATCCAGCGAGTCGCGCATGTCCACCCCTCCTTATGTTTTCACATCTAGCTGATATCATTCCCAAACGAGAGGCGAATTACCAGTGGAATCTTGGCACCAAAACAGACTGCTATTTGCGCACTCCGATCAAAATGCATGTGATTCCCAGCAGAATCCAGGCAATCTTGGCAAAGCTGAGACGATCCGAGATGCCCAACAGACCGATTGCGGTTGTCGCAATGAGCACGAACGGACCTACGATGGCCAAGCCTGAGTTGATGAGAAGTGCTTTTTCCACCTGATTTACTTTTAAAATGAGCAAGGCGGCAATCAGCTCCAAGCTGCCGGAAATCATCCGCAGGACAGCCATGCCCAAAATTGCTTTTTCCCACATCGAACCTCGTCCCCCTTCCCTACCACTGTATGCTTGGCCCCCTGCGTTTCAGCACTGCTCCCTGGGCAAACGCCTAGGGAAGTCGGGTCACTCCTTCTATCGCCTGGGCATAGACTGGGGTAAATGCGTTGAGGAAATGAGGAATATCACGATGCCAGAAACAACAGATTTCACATGGCCAGCCGCGTGGAGCGATCCTTCCGGCCAGCGCTCTGAAAAGCCGCGCACAACGGGAATCACCATGGTGATTGACAAAGGAGCGGGCTTGTTGGCGTTCGCCGACTCCCTTGAACTGGGAGCGCCTTATATCGATATATGCAAGCTCGGGTTTGGGACATCGGCTCTCTACCCTCCTGCCCTTTTGCGAAGAAAGCTCGGGATTGCCAAGCAGCACGGACTGCAGATCATGCCCGGCGGCACGTTTTTTGAGATTGCCCAGCGACGTGCACCCGTGGACGAGTACATGAAAAAGCTGGCCGCCCTCGGCTTCAATGCAGTCGAGATTTCAGACGGTACATTTCCGCTTTCACGAGACGAGCGCGAGAAAGCGATCCACAGTGCTCGCGAAGCAGGTTTGACCGTGTTTACCGAATACGGCAAAAAAGCGGCCCGTTACAAGGCGGAGCGCGATGAACTGCTCGCCACGCTGCAAGCGGATGTGCAGGCTGGAGCCAGCTATGTGATCGTGGAAGCACGGGAAAGCGGAACGGTAGGCGTGTTTGACAAAGACGGGAAGATGGATACCAGCTTTATCGAGGAGGTCGCAGAGGCCGCGGGGAATTTGCGGCACAAGCTGATATGGGAGGCACCACAGAAGGAGCAGCAGGTGACGCTGCTGCAAGTGTTGGGCAGTAACGTCAATTTGGGCAATATCGCGTATACGGATGTACTCTCCCTGGAGACGCTGCGGCGGGGATTGCGCGGCGATACGGCTGCCAGCTTCGCGGGCAAGGAGCGGGAATCGTGCGAATAGAAGTTGTGCCGACTGTAGAAGAAATACGTGCTGAGCAGATTACAAACCGCGTCGTCATCGTCATCGACGTACTGCGCGCCTCCAGTACGATTGTGACTGCCTTGGGGAACGGATTTGCCGCCGTGGTTCCGGTGGAGACAACCGGACAGGCGAACGCATTGCGCACAACGGATGTCTGTCTTGCCGGGGAGCGCCACTGCCGCAAGATTCCCGGCTTCGACTTCACCAACTCGCCGACCGAGCTGGCTGCACAAACCGCAGCCGGGCGCCAGCTCGTCCTGACGACGACGAACGGCACGCGGGCGATCCAGAAAGCGGAACGGGCTGCCCATGTGCTGATCGGCTGCTTTCTCAATGCTACTGCCTGTATCACCCACGCGCTTTCCAAACAGCTCGACATTACCTTGTACTGCGCCGGTACGCGCGGAGAATTTGCCCTGGAGGACGGTCTGTTGGCAGGGCTGCTGATCAGCCTTGCGGAAAAGCGCGTTGCCTCGCTTCAGCTTTGCGATCTGGGAAAAGCGCTGCAGGCAAGCTACCTGCATCTGGCCGACAGACTGCCCGAGCTGTTGCCGCTGACGACGACGGGAAAACGGCTTGTCTTGCATCGACTGGCGGACGATCTCGCCTACTGCGCACAAGTGGACCGCTATGCGCTGGCCCCCTATGTGACACAGAAACGCATACTCCCACACCTTGTCTCATAAAGTGAAAGGAGAACAGGGACAAGGACAGGGGTTATGATGCCGATGATGTCTGGAGAAGTGATGCTCGTCATCCTGATCATTATAGGATTAATTGGCCGCTCGCCAATCATCGCCACGGCAGCCAGCATACTGCTGATTCTCAAGCTGACTGCCCTCGAGCGCTTCTTTCCCGCGGTCGAACGGCGCGGGCTGGAGTTGGGACTGTTGTTTTTGACCATATCGGTGCTCGTCCCGTTTGCCAGCGAAAAGATTTCCTGGCGCGACATTACTCCGCTGTTTACGACAGTGATCGGCCTGATGGCTCTCGCAGGGGGAGCGCTGGCCACCTGGATGAATGGCAAGGGGCTGGATTTGCTGCGCACCGAGCCGCATATGATCGTCGGTCTTGTCATCGGCTCTATCATCGGCATCGTCCTGCTGCGCGGCATCCCGGTGGGACCGCTGATGGCGGCAGGGATTACGGCGTTGATCCTCAAGCTGTGGCAATGGTTGGGAGGGAATTAAAAAAAGCTGCCCCTCAGGGAGCAGCTTTTTTTGTCAATGCCATTACGCACGAGAAACGTACGCCTCTGTACGCGTATCGATGATCAAGCGGTCGCCTTCCTCGACGAACAGCGGCACGTTGACCACAAAACCGGTTTCCAGCGTCGCTTTTTTGGTCACGTTGGAAGCGGTATCGCCTTTTACGCCTGGCTCACATTCCGTAACGACGAGTTCAACCGTGTTCGGAAGCTGAATTCCGATTGTTTCCCCGTTGTACTGCATGATTTGCACGTTCATGTTTTCCTTGAGGAAGCGGAGTTCACGCTCGATTTGGTTGCGGCTGAAAGTAAGTTGCTCGTATGTTTCGGTGTTCATAAATGTGTAGTCATCACCGCTCGCATACAGGTACTGCATAGTGCTCGACTCGATGCGCGCAGGGTTTACTTTTTCGCCACCGCGGAACGTCATTTCCGTCGTGTTGCCGTTGCGCAGGTTGCGCAGTTTGGAACGTACGAATGCCGCCCCTTTACCTGGCTTCACATGCTGGAATTCCAGAACTTGGTAAATATTTCCATCTACTTCGATTGTCAAGCCAGTCCGAAAATCGTTAACAGAGATCATGATAGTCCTCCCAAATCAATCAGTAACAAAAATAGTATAAATTACACCGGCAAAATGAGCAACTCTTTCGTCGTCTTGTTCAATACCTCATGTCCGTCGGCGGTAATCAGCACGTCATCCTCGATCCGGACGCCGCCAAGACCCGTAATGTAGATACCCGGCTCCATCGTGACCAGCATCCCCGGCTCCAGCACGAACTGACTTGCCGCCGAAACGTGGGGCAGCTCGTGCACTTCCAGGCCCAGTCCGTGTCCGGCACTGTGTCCATACGCATCACCGTAGCCTGCCTGGGTGATCAGATCACGTGTCGCTGCATCGGCTGCCTTGCACGTATTGCCCGGCTGCAAAGCCTGCAACCCCGCCAACTGCGCGCGCAGCACGACATCGTAGATTTCCCTCATCTTGGGATGCGGCTCTCCGACCGAGACTGTACGGGTAATATCCGAGTTGTAGCCTTGGAAAGCGGCACCGAAATCCATCGTCACCATCTCGCCAGCCTGAATTACCTTTTCCGTAGCTCTTCCGTGCGGCAGCGCGCCACGCGGCCCCGAAGCGACGATCATGTCGAACGCAGAGCCGGTCGCTCCTTGCTTGCGCATGAAAAACTCCAGCTCCATCGCCACGTCAATCTCGCGCACACCCGGCCTGATGTAGCCTTGAATATGCTCGAACGCGGCTTCGGCAATGCGCACCGCTTCTCTTATGATCACCATTTCCGCTTCGTCTTTGTACATGCGGATTTTTTCCACCAAGCCGTTTGTCGGGAGCAACTCGACATCGGCGAACGCCTTGCTCCAATCCTGGTAGGTCTGGAACGAGACGCTGCTTTCAAAAGCAAGACGCGATACGCGCTGCTCCTTGAGCAGGTTGGCGATCGCCTCGACCGCTTTGCGCTCGTTGTTGACGATTACAAAATCCGGCGCCTGTTCAGCCGCCTGCTCCACATAGCGAAAATCGGTGACCAGAAAAGCCTGGTCTGCAGTCACGACTACCGAACCGGTCGAACCGGAAAAGCCGCTCAAGTACAGTCGGTTTTCCGGCTTCTCCGTAATGAACGCTTCTGCCCCGATCTTCTCCAGTTCTACGCGCAGTTTTTCCAAACGTCCACTCACAGCCAATCTCCCCTTTTCATGTGCGTGTTTCCATCATTGTTCCCGTTAGCGGCTGGCTTTAATTTTGCGTACCAGCGCCCGCAACGCCCATTCGTATCCGTCCGAGCCAAGCCCGACGACCTGCCCCATGACGATCGGCGCGATGACAGATGTATGGCGGAACTCCTCCCGTGCATGCACATTGGACATGTGAATTTCGATCGTCGGCAGCATGACACTGGACAGTGCATCGCGCAATGCGTAACTGTAATGGGTAAACGCGCCCGGATTGAAGACGATGCCGTCATGCACGCCTTTTGCCTGGTGGATCGCGTCTATCAGGACGCCTTCGTGATTGGACTGGACATGCTCCAGCTTGCCGCCCAGCTCCTCCACCATGATTTTGTTCAAAGAAGCGACGATATCCTCCAGAGTCTGGCTGCCGTATACCTCTGGTTCGCGTTTCCCGAGCATGTTCAGATTCGGTCCGTTCAGCAATAGGATTGAAACCACCGCGCATCCCTCCCGCATTTCAGCAAAAAATTTTTTATTTCATAAAAATAGACAGGCATTAGAAATTTCAACACGCAGCCGCGATCTCCTGTCTGCCTGTTGCAAAGATTTTGACGCATTGCCAAAAAGGGATGGGACGCCATCCCGCTTACAGATCGGATCGTTCCAGCGACAAGGTCATCCCGACAAACAAGCCATAGGTGAGAAACCAGGCTGCTTCCGAAGCGACTGTCGCCATCTTCCACTCCGCCATGTCAAAGAAAACACCAAACACCACGAGCAAAACCGCTCCGTACAGCAAACCATGCCACCAGACGCGGGATCGGCTGAACAACAGCGAATACACCAGCGAAGCGAGGAAGCTGGCGACGAGCATTGCCAGCAATCCGAGCAAGATGGCAGGAAACGTCCTGATCCCGGCTGTGTTCAAAAAGAAATTTCGGGCAAAAGTCCCCAGGCCGTAGGGTGTAAAATGAAGGAAGTGCATCACCAAGCGACCGATCCCCCAAAACACCGTTCCCCAAAAGGCTACCTCCATCAATTTGACTGCTGAAATCCGGTTCGATCCTTGCTTTGTCCGCTTTTCCCCCGATTCTCTTACCTTGGTCATTTCCACGATTGGATCACCTCGGCAGTAGTATGTGCCGACTGCCATCTTTTCACTACCATATTCCCCCCGTGGCGATTTCCGTGAACTCTTGTGGATTCAAGACTCTTTTTCCGCTAATATAAGAGGTAAGGATGGTGATACACGTTGTCGCAACAAACAGTACCGAACTACGGTGGGCAGGCTGTAATTGAAGGCGTTATGTTCGGAGGAAAAACGGTAACAGTTACGGCTGTGCGCACAAAAAATCAGGAGATCGAGTATTTCGAGGCCCCTCGTACAGAATATACATGGGTTAAGCCGTTAAAAAAGATTCCGATCCTGCGCGGGCTGGTCGGTTTGATCGAAGCCAGTGCCAACGGAGCCAAGCATCTCAACTTCGCATCCGAGCGCTACAGCATGGATTCCGATGAGGAAGTGACAGAAAGTCCATCCAAGCTGACTTTGATTCTCGGAGTCGCGGTCGTCGGCGTCTTGTCGTTCTTGTTCGGCAAATTCGTCTTCACGCTGGTTCCGGTCTTTCTCGCCGATTTTCTTCTCGGCAAGTGGGTGCCGGATGGTACACCGCAAACGATTGCCGAAGGGATTATCAAAATCATTCTGCTTTTGGCGTACATCACCGCGATTGCCCAGGCGCCGATCATCAAAAGGCTGTTTCAGTACCACGGCGCTGAACACAAAGTGATTAACGCGTTCGAGAAAGGGCTAGAATTGACAGTAAAGAATGTACAGTCCACTTCTACCCTGCATTATCGCTGCGGCAGCAGTTTTTTGATCTTCTCGGTCATCGTCGGTGTCGTGATCTATTCTCTCTTCGACTACCAGTCGTTGACAGAGCGGGTCGTCCAGCGCATCGTCCTTCTGCCGCTCGTAATCGGCGTCTCCTACGAGGTGCTGCAGATTACCAACAAGCTGCGTGATATCCCTGTTCTGCGCTACCTGGGCTACCCCGGTCTGTGGCTGCAAAAAATCACCACACGCGAACCGGATGACAGTCAGGTAGAAGTGGCGATCGCCTCCTTCCTGAAAATGCGCGAGCTGGATGAGAAGCACGTGCAGGAAAAAATGGCGACGACCGGTTGACGTCTGACGTAAGGCAATCTTTTACATCCCATTGAGGTGAAGCCCTATGTTCCGCCGTATTCCGCCAGTCATTATGATCGTTTTGCTGCTTGCCATCTACGGTTTTTTGGTGACGCTGTTTGCCGATCCGATCAAAACGCTGATCATCATTGCTTTGTCTGTTTTGCTGTACGTGGGCATCAGTAACTACCTGCGATACGGTACCTTTTTCCCGCGCAGCAGCAATCCGTCAAAAAAGCTGAACCAACCGAGGCCCAAAGCGCAACAGTCCTATCGTTACGGCGCCAAAAAACAGAGCAAGCCGGCGCGAAAAAATCATCCCTTTCGCGTCATCAATGGGAGCAAGCGAAAGCAAGAGGAAAAGTCTAGCAGCGAGGATTCACCAAACAACCTCAGTCAGTAATCCACATCCAAAAAAACAGGCTGCCACTGCTCGCAACGGCTGCCTGTTTTTTTGCTTTCCACTAGACGAGGATTCGCGGTCCGGACTTTCGCCGGTATACTTCCACGTACTCGCGAAAATTCCAATGGTTCAAAAATCTGCGCGCCGACTCCTGGCCGGATTCGTACAATTTCTTGCGCACCTCCAGCGTCATGTGGAAATCCGTCGCCCGTACTCCCAGCGTATCGATAAAAATGGTGCGAATCGCATGCGCCTTTTCCACAAACCTGCGATCGTGCGCATCGAGCATCGTCGTAATCAGGCCCCGGGTGAGAGAGAGCAGACCGGAAATCCGCGCCTCCTGCTGCAATGCCTGCTTATCCTGCAACCGAAAGCCGATCGTCGGCCACTGGGGAACGCCCGGGACGTCAAACAGCCAAATCGGGTAGTTGCTTAGCAGTCCGCCGTCGACGATGTAGTGCTGGACACGGTCTTTTTTCAACTTCACCGGCTGAAAAAAGAACGGGATGGACGACGACATGCGAACTGCGCGGGCAATCGAAAAATTTTCGGGAGGCAGATCGTACTCGACCAGGTCATCGGGCAAAACGACCATCTTCCCGGCACTGATGTCAGAGGCAATGATGCGCAGCTTGCCCAAAGGCAAGTCGCCAAACGTACTCACCCGCTTTTTCTTCAACAGATCATCGATAAACAGCTCAATCCGGTCGGCCCGATACAATCCATCGTGAAAAAACAGCTCGAAAACAGGCCCGATATAGGGAAGGCGGCCGATCCCTTTGTTTTGCAGCAAGTAGAGGTAATCCAGCTCTTCGAGAATTTCTTTCAGCTCGTAGCTGTTGTATCCCGCACTCACCAGGGCTGCGACGATGGAGCCAGCAGATGTGCCCGCGAGCTTCTCCCACGTGTACCCGTTCTCCTCCATCACCTGCAGGGCGCCGACCAGAGCGATGCCTTTTACGCCGCCGCCTTCGAAGACTGCGTCAGCCTTCATCTCTCCACCTCCGTATCATCCCTCCTTATCAATATAGAGTGACAGCTTTTCCCTTACGACAAGAGAAAAGACGCTGACCCGAGGGCCAACGCCTTTATTCCAATTCTTCTTTTTGTTCGTCTTCCAGCCGGATTCGCTGCAATTCGCCAATCCTGCTCGGGTCAGCCTGAAAATACTGCACCAGATATTCGATACAGGTAATCGACTCCCAGCTCAAATGATGCTCGATCCCCTCCACATCCTGGTAGATGTGGCTTTCGTCCACGCCGATGATCCTCATAAACTCTTCCAACAAACTGTGCCGATCCACCAGGCGTTTCCCGATCTTCTTCCCTTTCGGGGTCAGCACCAGACCGCGGTACTTTTCGTAAATCAGGTATTTGTCTTTGTCCAGTTTTTGAACCATCTTTGTTACCGAAGAGGGATGCACTTCCAACGCTTCGGCGATATCGGAGACACGGGCGTAGCCCTTTTCCTCGATTAAGCTGTAGATTCGTTCCAAATAGTCTTCCATGCTAGGCGTCGGCATGGGAATCCCTCATTTCCAAACCGTATTTCGGACGTGCAAATGGACACGTAAAGTTATCATACCGTGCAGTGAGAATGATTTGCAAGAAAAACCTGTCCCATTGGCAGCTTTTCTCCACGATTTGTCTGGATTTTGTCGTGCAGCATCCGGGGGCTTTGTGTTTTTGTGTTCCCCGGTTCTGAACGAGTCGGCTGTGCTCATACACTTGTACCAAGTTGGAGATAAGGATGATGCCTATGGACAAAAATACGTGGCCCATTGCCCTCCTGTTCGCCGGGGCTGCGGTCGGCGGCTCGTACTTGAGCGGCTACGAGTGGCTGCGCTTTTTCGCCTTTTTCGGCACATGGGGAGCGATCGGCATCGTGTTGACCGGAATCGGACTTGCCTGGTTCGGCTCTACCGTTCTTGCCTATTGCCATCGCCACCAGATCGGTTCGCTCCATGAGCTGATCTGCCGCTGGTTCAACGAGGCGGTTGCGCCGGGAATTTCCGTTCTCACCCACCTGCTGTTGCTCAGCTACGCCGGAGCGATGATCGGCAGTTTCGTCTTGCACCTGACAGGCGGGACGTTTACGTGGCTGTTTGTGTTCGTGATCGTGCTGGCTGCCGCCCTCCTCTTGCTGCGCGGATGGACGCTGCTTGTTTCAAGCGCTGCCCTTTCCCTGGCAGGCGGCTTTCTGCTGTTTGCCCTGCTTTTTTTGGAACAACGCCACGTGCCCATCCCCTCACTCGGGTATCAGCTCAACGGATATTGGATCATCCACGCCCTCTCGTACCTGGGCCTGCACAGCCTGCTTTGCCTGATGCTGACGATTCCTCTGGCGAAGCGTGCGAGAGGGGAAGCGACGGTGCGCTTCGGGGTCTACGCGGGGAGCGCCGGCTTTCTCGTCTTCGCATTGCTCGGTCAAGCCGTGCTGCTCGCGCACTGGCACGATGTGCACAACACGCTGACACCTGTGACTGCGATCCTGGAACGGCTCTCTCCATTAGGAAGCTGGCTGCACGCCCTGTTGTCCCTGCTGCACATCGCGGTAATCGCAGCCGCACTGGTATTTGCCCTGGCACAGCCCTTGTCGAAGCGCCATCATCTACAGCTTGTCCCACTTCTTTTGCTTCTCTTTGGGTTCATCCTGGTCTTCGCCCTGCTGGCAACTGCCTTCCCGTCGAGCTTCACCTTTATCGCGACCGGGGCAACCTATTGCGGCTTTCTTTTGCTGGTCCGCGCACTGTTTTTGCAGCGCAAGAGCCCTTGAACGAAAATCGTGGTTTGCCACCGATGCTTTCGATATGAATTATCTTTATACTTGCACTGTTTGATTCAAAAAATGATTGATACTCAATTTCCTGATTTCAAATTGACCGTTCTGTAGCGATTTGCTAATGTGGAAGCATCACAAGCAGGTACGATTCAAGGAGGAAAAAACGATGCTCTACGTAGATGGAAAATGGGTGGAAGAAGGACTGGCAGCAGTTGATCCAGAAGATCGCGGTTATAATTTTGGCGATGGCGTGTACGAGGTAATCCGCATCTACAAGGGCAAACTTTACATGTGGGATGCTCACATCGAACGCATGTACCGCAGCGCTCGGGAAATCAAGATGGAGCTGCCGTGGAGTGCAGCCGAGCTGCGCGAGGTCGCAGAACAGTTGATGGACAAAAATCCCGACGAAGCTAAAGACGACGCAATTATTTACATGCAAATCTCCCGTGGGGCCACTCCTCGTGTTCACGATATTCCGGCTCAATCCAAGCCCGTGCTGATGGCTTTTGTCAGAAAAAAAGAACGCCCTGTAGCCGAGCAAAAGAAAGGTTTGACCGCGCATCTGATCGAGGACGTGCGCTGGCTGCGTTGTGACATCAAATCGCTGAGCCTGCTCGGAGCCGTCCTGGTAAAAGAATACGCCAAGGATGCAGGTGCCCATGATGCCATCCTCCACCGCAACGGGGTCATCACCGAATGCAGCGCGTCCAATCTGTTCGTTGTCAAAGACGGCGCTTTGCATACACACCAGGCAGACAATCTCATCCTGCACGGCATCACCCGGCAAATCGTCATCGACCTGGCAAAAGCAAACGGTATTCCCGTCCACGAGAATGCCTTTACCATCGACTTTTTGATGCAAGCCGACGAGGTATTCCTGACCAGCACGACACAGGAAGTCATGCCTTTTGTCAGCGTAAACGGGCAAGCGATCGCAGACGGTAAAGTCGGCTCTGTCACGCAAAAGCTGCAAGCGTTGTTCGAACAGCATATCGACGCTGAAGTTCTCGTATAAGCCAATAAAATCCAATCCCTCAAAAAGCGGATTGGATTTTTTCTTTGGCTGCACTTGTTCTCATCGGCGCAAATTCCATTCTTCAGTAGCGTAACGCGTTCGCGCCAGCTCCTCTGCCAGCTCCAGCTCTTCTGCGGTCAATTCGGACGGGACGAGCTCGATCTCAAGTCCGCTGGCAAAGCCACGCCCGAACGCCTCTATCGCTTCCTCCAGTCCGATCGGGCGGCTGCTGACCTCGTTGATCGTCACCGCTTTTTGCCGGAAGCTGTCCATCATCCGCTGCTTGAGTCGCTCGGATGAAAAATGGAGCAAGGAAAACAGCAGCTCCACGTCCATATCGAGCAAAATCGAGCCGTGCTGCAGGATCACCCCTCTTTGCCGGGTCTGGGCGCTGCCGGCTACTTTTTTCCCTTCGACGACCAGCTCATACCAGGAAGGGGAATCAAAGCAGGCAGATGAACCGGGAGAGCTGTACTTCTCCTTTTCCTCTTCACTCGCCAGCGACACCATCTCCGCTTGCAGGCCGAGATTTTGAAAACCGTGCAACAGTCCCATGCTGATTACCTTGTACGCCTCGGTCACGCTGGAGGGCATGCGCGGATGATCCTCCGATACGATGACGCTGTATGTAAGCTCCTTGTCATGCAGGACCGCCCGTCCACCGGTAGCGCGGCGCACAAAGCCGAGGCCCTGTCTGTCGACTTCCTCCAGATTGATCTCCTTGAGCGCCTTTTGGAAATAGCCGATGGACAGCGTCGCCGGGTTCCAGGTGTAAAAACGCACGGTCGGAGGCACCTTTTTCTCCGCGTGCATCTGCAAGATTGCCTCGTCCACGGCCATGTTCATCGCCGGAGACATCGATTTCGTAACGATATATCGCCATGTTTCCATGAGCGTCCCTCCCTGGGTTAAACAAGTTAAGTTTCGTTAAACTTTTTTTCATTTCAAATGATCTATCGGCGAGCTGTCTTGATGAGGTGCAGCAATTCTGCCAAAACGTCCCGCTGCTCCATCTTTCTCATCGAGTTCAACATGTCCGTTCGCTGATGCCAAAGGTTGTCGACTGCCTGCCTGAAGCTGAAGTCATCCAACTCCTCCTCCATCAAAACGTGGCATAACCCTTGTTGCTCAAAAGAGCGTGCATTCAAGATCTGGTCTCCCCGGCTGGCTTCTTTGGACAAGGGGATCAAAAGCATTGGTTTTTGCAGGGCAAGATACTCAAAAATCGCATTGGAGCCGGCACGCGAGACGACCACATCGGTGATTGCCAAAAGATCAGGCAGTTCTTCGTTGACGTAGGCAAACTGCTTGTAGCCTGGTTGTTCCAGCCTCTCATCCACCTGTCCGCTGCCGCATAAATGCACTATTTGAAAATGGGCAAGCAGTTCCTCTAAATTGTTTCGTATCGCCTGATTGATCCGTGCCGATCCGAGACTGCCGCCAGCGACAAACAAGACGGGCTTCTGGGGGCGAAAACCACAAAGCGCATACCCGCGCTCTTTTTTCCCACGCTTCAATTCTTCACGGACGATTGCCCCGAGATGAATCCCCTTTCCTTTTGGAAGATGGCGAAGAGTATCGGGGAACGTCGTGCACACGATTTGAGCGAATGGGATAGCCAATCGATTGGCCAGTCCGGGCGTCAAATCAGATTCATGGATGACGACTGGAATTCCGTTGAGCCAGCCTCCCATTACTGCCGGCACACTGACAAAACCGCCTTTGGAGAAAATCACATCCGGACGCCACGTACGAAAAAAGCGGTACGCCTGCCAGACACCTTTGCCGATACGAAACGGGTCCGTCGCGTTTTTCCAATCGAAATAGCGGCGAAGCTTCCCTGCGGAGATTGCCTCATAGCGAACGGATGGGAAGTCAGTCAGCAAATCTCGCTCGATTCCATTTTCCTGGCCGAGGTACGCGACCTCCCAACCCTCCTCCAGAAAGTGAGGAATGCAAGCGAGGTTGACCATTACATGGCCGGCAGAACCCCCACCGGTAAACGCAATCCGCTTTCTCATGCGCACCCTCCTTCCACTCGTCTCATCCACCTGGCCTTCTCCCCTCATCATACCACGAAATCGTGGACCAAGAGGAAGTTTGCGAGTGGCGAAAAAGCCGCCCGTGTGTACAGGCGGCTTTTCGTGCTTCGCTATTACTGCTGCGGCTGGTAGCGCAGGATCGGTTTTCGTGCGGCTGTCGCCTCGTCCAGTCGTTTTACCACCGTGGTGTGTGGCGCTTCCTGTACGATTTCCGGGTTTTCCTCGCACTCCCGGGCGATTTGCAGCATCACTTCGATAAACTCATCCAGTGTCTCTTTTGTCTCCGTCTCGGTCGGTTCGATCATCATGCACTCATCCACGATCAACGGGAAGTAGATAGTCGGCGGATGATAGCCGAAGTCCAGCAAGCGCTTGGCGATGTCCAGCGTACGCACGCCGAGCTTTTTCTGGAGAACGCCGGAGAGGACGAATTCGTGCTTGCACACTTGATCGTACGGCAGCTTGTAGGCGGTTGCCAGTCTGCGCATCATGTAGTTGGCGTTGAGTACGGCGTTTTGCGAGACTTGCAGCAAGCCCTCCGGCCCCATCGTGCGGATGTAACTGTAGGCGCGGACGAGAATACCGAAGTTGCCGTTGTAGCCTTTTACGCGACCGATCGATTGCGGGCGCTCCTGATCCCAGTAAAATGTTCCGTCCTCGCGTTTGGCCACGATCGGCTTTGGCAAAAACGGCTCCAGTACCTTTTTGACGCCGACCGGACCAGCTCCGGGACCGCCGCCGCCATGGGGACCGGTAAACGTCTTGTGCAGGTTCAGGTGGACTACGTCAAAGCCCATGTCACCCGGACGGGCAATGCCGAGAATGGCATTCGCATTGGCACCGTCATAATACAGCAAGCCGCCTGCCTCATGGACGATTTCTGCCATTTCCACGATGTTTTCTTCGAACAGGCCGAGCGTGTTCGGGTTGGTCAGCATCAGTGCTGCGGTGTCATTGCCAACAGCCGCACGCAATGCTTCAATATCGACCAGGCCGCGCTCATCGGACGGGATCGTCACCGTCTCCAGCCCTGCCACGGCAGCAGAAGCCGGGTTCGTTCCGTGTGCCGAGTTGGGCACGATGACCTTGGTGCGATGTCCTTCTCCACGGCTTTCATGGTAGGCGCGGATCATCATCAGTCCGGTCCACTCGCCTGCTGCTCCGGCAGCCGGTTGGAGTGTCACCGCATCCATGCCGGTGATGGCTGCCAGCTCTTCCTGCAGATTGTAGAGCAGCTCCAGTGCCCCCTGCACGCTCTCTTCCGGCTGGTATGGGTGAATCTGCGCAAACCCGGGATAACGGGCCACATCTTCATTGATTTTCGGATTGTATTTCATCGTACACGAGCCAAGCGGATAAAAGCCGTTGTCTACCCCGTGATTGCGGCGGGACAGCTCGGTGTAGTGTCTGACCAGCTGCAGCTCGGATACTTCCGGCAGCTCGGCTGGCGCTTCGCGGATCAAATGCTTGGGCAAAAGGCTGGCAACATCCGTCTCGGGAACGTCCAGCTCAGGCAGATTGTAGCTTACACGCCCTGGCTTGCTCAGCTCAAAAATCAACGCTTTTTCCTGATCGTTACGCACGTGTGATCGCCTCCAATTCCCGCACCAATGTGTCGATCTCGTCTTTTGTCCGCAGCTCGGTCACCGCGAGCAGCATGTGTCCGGCATATTCGGGAAAGTCGATGCCCAGATCGTAGCCGCCGATGATGCCAGCCTTCAGCAGCTCCTGATTGACTTCCGATACCGGTTTGCCCAGCTTCACGGCAAACTCGTGGAAGAACGGCGCGTCAAACAGCACGTCGAAACCTTTCTCCCGGAACGCCTGTCTGGCGTAATGCGCTTTTTGCAGGTTCATCATCGCCATCTCCTGCACCCCTTGCTTGCCGAGTGCAGTCAATGTGATCGAGGCGGCGAGTGCCAACAGCGCCTGGTTGGAACAAATGTTGGATGTCGCTTTCTCGCGGCGGATATGCTGTTCACGGGCTTGCAGGGTCAGTACGAAGCCGCGTTTGCCGTTTTCGTCCTTGGTCTGTCCGACGATGCGCCCCGGCATTTTGCGCATCAGTTTGGACGTGGTGGCAAAATACCCGCAGTGCGGTCCGCCGAAGGAAGCAGGGATTCCGAACGGCTGCATGTCACCCGCGACGATGTCAGCGCCCAATTTCCCCGGTGCCTCCAAAATGCCCAGCGCCAGCGGATTGGACGAAACGATCATCAGTCCGCCCTTTCCGTGGACAACCGGTTCGAGAGCCGCCAAATCTTCTACGTTTCCGAAGAAGTTGGGGTACTGGACGACAACTGCCGCAGTCTGGTCATCGATCATCGTTTCCAGTGCTTCCAGGTCGGTGACTCCGTCAGCAGTCAGTCCGACTTCGACCAGCTCCACGCTTTGCCCGTGTGCGTAGGAAGCCAGCACAGCGCGCGACTCAGGGTGTACGGCGCGGGAGACGATGACTTTTTTCTTGCCTGTATGCCCTGCTGCCATCATCGCCGCTTCTGCCAGCGAGGTGGCTCCGTCGTACATCGAGGAGTTGGCGACTTCCATGCCCGTCAGTTCACAGACCATCGTCTGGTATTCAAAAATCGCTTGCAGCTCCCCTTGGCTGATCTCCGGCTGGTACGGAGTGTAGGCGGTAAAGAATTCGCCGCGCAGCAGCATGTGGTTGACGGTGCTCGGGATGTAATGCTGGTAGACGCCCGCACCGAGAAAGTTGATGTGTGTGCTGAAGTTGACGTTTTGATTGGAAAGACGGGTAAAGTAACGGACCAGCTCCGGCTCGGAGAGTGCTGGCGGAATTTGCAGTTCTCCTTTGAAGCGAACCTCCTCCGGAATATCGGCAAACAGCTCCTCCACACTGGAGATGCCAAGCGCCTCCAGCATCTCGCGCTTGTCCTGGTCAGTTTGCGGCAGGTAGCGGTATTTCACGGGTGTTGTCCTCCTTTATGAGATGGTTTTCGATTTGGCAGCTTACGGTTTCGGACGCTTGTAAAAGGGCGTCGCGACGACTTGGGCCCGCAGGCGTTTGCCGCGAATCTCCACTTCCAGTTGCGTACCCAGCGCGGCATGCTCGCTTTTGATCAGGGCAAGCCCGACATTCTTTTTCAAGGTCGGCGACTGTGTACCGGTGGTCACCTCGCCAATCTTTTCCTCGCCGGCATAGACCGGGTAATGCGTCCGGGGAATTCCCCGATCGATCATTTCGATCCCGACCAGTTTGCGCGTAGCACCGTTTTCCTTTTGCTCTTTCAGCGCTTCCTGCCCGATGAACGGCACTTCTTTGTCCGTTTTGACAGCAAAGCCGATTCCCGCTTCGATCGGGCTGATCTCACGAGTCAGTTCCTGACCGTACAGCGGCAGACGCGCCTCGAAGCGCAGCGTGTCGCGAGCACCCAGGCCACATGGCAAAAGTCCGTCTTCCGCTCCGGCAGCGAGCAGGCGATCCCAAAGCTGCTCTGCCTTGTCCGCCTCAAAGTACAGTTCGAAGCCGTCCTCACCTGTGTAGCCGGTACGGGAGACGAGTGCCGGAACACCGTCCACGAGGACATTTTGCTCAAAACGGAAGACGCCGATTTGCGACAAATCCGTCTCGGTCAGTTTTTGCAGAATCTGTTCCGCAAGCGGTCCCTGGATGGCGAGCTGCGCAACCCGATCGGAGATATTTTCAATCGTTACACCGTCGATTCGATGCTCCTGCAGCCAGGCGACATCCTTCTCGATGTTCCCCGCATTGATTACCAACAAATAGTGATCGTCAGCCAGTTTGTACACCAGCAGATCGTCCACCGTGCCTCCGTCCGGGTAGCAGAGCACGCTGTACTGCGCCTGCCCGACGGCGAGCTTGGATACGTCATTGGTGGTGACGCGTTGCAGGTAGGCAAGGGCATTTTCCCCCTTTACATCCACCTCGCCCATGTGCGAGACGTCAAACAGTCCGGCCTTGGTGCGTACCGCTTCATGCTCCTGGCCGATGCCGGAGAACTGCACGGGAAGCTCCCAACCGCCGAAATCGATGGTTTTTCCTCCGTACCTGGCGTAGCTTGCAAAAAGTGGCGTTCGTTTCAGATTGGACATAAACAGCGCCTCCGAAAAGATATTTGGAAAAGGAACAAAACACAAAAAAGACAGAAAAAAGAAAAACGGGCATGCGCATAAAAAGCTCCCGTTTCTCCTCCTCTGTCCTTGGTACCTGAGAGTTGCCTTGCCGCAGCCGGACGAATCGTCAAAGGCCGGGCAAGTTTCCCCTTTGGTGGCTCGCATCGAGCTCTCTCCAGAGTTGCGTCCAGTAGCGGTACTTTTGCCTGAGAGATTCACCGTCACCGGCTTGCTCCTTCGGCGCTGCTGCAAGAGCAGTCTCTCCCTGCTACTATCATTCGCGGTGGATACGTGATCATACATAAGTTTTTCATATAATTCCATACTAGGTAAGAACGTCAACTTTATCCTACCATGAGAGTCGGCGCTTGAAAACCTACAATTTACAAGAGCATGTAAGGAGTACACGATATGCTGAATGTTCCGGTCTCATTCGATACATCCTGGATCGACGAGCTGGCTGCGCGCATGCAGGAAGACGGTCCATGGGACAGATGGGAGATGTTCAGGCTGGCTTTGGAGGCGGAAGAGGCAATGGCTGTCCGCGATTTCGACCAGTTGCAATGTCTCAAATACTTGCCGCATCTCACCCCGTTCCCTCATCAGTTGAGCACAGCAGAACGCGTGTTGAACGAAATGCGCGGGCGGGCCATCCTCGCTGACGAAGTCGGGCTGGGAAAAACGATCGAAGCAGGACTGATTATGAAGGAGTATCTGGTCCGAGGCCTGGCGAAAAAAATTTTGATCCTCGTCCCCGCTTCCCTGGTCATCCAGTGGACCAAGGAACTCAATCAAAAGTTCGGCATCCCTGCCGTGGCGCAAAAAAAAGAGTACATGTGGCGCCAGCACGAGGTCGTCGTGGCTTCGATCGATACTGCCAAACGGGACCCGCACCGCCGCCACGTCCTCGATATTGACTACGATATGCTGATTATTGATGAAGCCCACAAATTAAAAAACAAGCGGACGCGCAACTACCAGTTCGTCAAGGAGATTCGCAAAAAATACTGCCTGCTGTTGACCGCGACTCCGATCCAGAACGAAATGGACGAGCTGTACAACCTGATCAACCTGCTCAAGCCGGGACTGCTCGGCCATACGAACGCGTTTTCCAGCAACTACGTGGAAGGCAAGCGGCAAGCGAAAAACAACGATCAGCTGCGAGCCGAGATTGAAAAAGTGATGATCCGCAACAAACGCAGCGACGGCGGAATCCAATTTACCAATCGCCGGGTGCAATCCGTCCCGATCGAGCTGACCCCGGAGGAGATGGCGCTCTACGACGGCGTAACGCGTTTTGTCCGCGACCAGTATCACTCCGGCAAGGGCGGATTCAACTCGCTTGCCTTGATTACGCTGCAGCGCGAGGTTTGTTCCAGCAAGGAAGCCGCTTTTATGACGCTGTACAACATGCACCAGCGAACACCTGAAGACTCTCCCCTGCGCGAGCAAATCGTCGAGCTGGTCGAGCTGATCAAGCGTATCGACACACATTCCAAGGCAGCGAAGACAGTCGAACTGATCCAGAATATCAACGACAAAGTGATTATTTTCACCGAGTATCGGGCGACGCAAAACTATCTGCAAAAATATCTCCACGAGCACGGGATCACCTCGGTGCCGTTTCGCGGGGGGTTCAAGCGCAGCAAAAAAGACTGGATGACCGACTTGTTCCAGAATCGGGCACAGGTGCTGATCGCCACGGAAGCCGGCGGCGAAGGGATCAACCTGCAGTTTTGCAACCAGGTCATCAACTACGATATGCCCTGGAACCCGATGCGCGTAGAACAGCGGATCGGTCGCGTCCACCGCCTCGGCCAGAAGCGCGACGTTCACATCTACAACCTGTCGACTTCAGGTACGATCGAGGAACATATTTTGCGGCTGCTGTATGAAAAGATCGACCTGTTTGAGATGGTCATCGGCGAACTGGACGACATCGTCGAGCGACTGAATCTGCAACAGTCGCTGGAGGAAAACCTCGTGCAGATCATCATGGATTCTAGCAGCACCAGGGAAATGGCGGTCAAGCTGGACAACATGGGCCAAGCCATCTGCGCCGTTCAGGCGATCCGCCAGGGCAAGCAGATCCGGCCGATCGGAGAAGCAGTCGAAAAATAAGCGTGAAGGTGAAAGGAGGGTTCCTTCGTGCAACAGCAACAGATCAGACAGTTCGTAGAGCGTTACCTCGCTGCGTTCTCCGCTCACGTCGTGGAAACCCACCCCGATTACCTCACCGTAAAGCTGCCGGTCGAGGTCGACAAAGATATCGGGAACCGTCCTTTTTACTGGAGCTGGGTGGAGAAAATGAATCTGCCCTACCAGCCGCTCGTCTTGACATTTGCGTTCGATCCCGAGCGGATGCCGGAAGGACTGCGCGCCGAGCATCTGCATCTCGGAGCTGGCAGGATGCAGCAAATTTTTTCGTCAACCAAAAAGCACGGCAGGTTCGTCTGCATGTACGAGCAAATCCCCGGCTTTTTGCCGCATGTCGGAGTACGGCGCTCGATCCCGCTCGTCCCCTGGCTATGCCTGAACATGAAAATCTCGCTTTTGTGCGACAAAAAAAGAGACATTATGCTTTCACTCGGAGTCAATCTGCACGAACGGCAGCTTGTCGATGACTTCGTCTCCCAGCTCTACCGTCTCACCCTCACACCGTCGATCCCGGATTATTACTACACCCTCGACCGCCGGATCACGCTGCAGCAGGCGCAGGCGATCGCCGAGCAGGAAGTGATGCGGCGGCTGCAGCAGGAAGACCAGCAGTGGGCAGACAGCGCGCGGACCCGGCTGGAAGAGGAATGGGCCATCCTCGACGCGTACTACAAGGAGCTTGCCTTGCGGGAGCAAACGGACGAGGAAAGCAGCGAGAGCGGCGAGGAAGCTGTAGCCGATAACCAGGAGCCGGAGCCTTCCGCTTCTGCTCCCCCCTCTGCCGATGTGCCAAGCGAACCGACGCTCCCCCGACAGGAAGCTGTCGAAGAAAAGCTGACGCTCGACGAACATCGGGCCCAGGGCGGACGAATCATCGACTTTTTGCGTGCCAATACCATTCCCGTTACACCGCGCGAAGAAATCAACCAGCAGGAGTGGAAAAGCAGCACGCCTGCTGAGGAGAAAAAGCGGCGAATGGAGGAGCTGAGATGGCAGTATGAGCCACGCATTCAGGTGGAGCTGATCAACGGTGGACTCTTTTATCTTCATTCCCCGCCCGGAATTGGACGAATCATGTAAAAGATCAGCGAGAAAATGAGAAACAAAAAAGACAAGTTGCAACAAATCTTTTGTGCATAGCTGGTTACAATAGGAGTAGAAAGCCATTGCAAAAGGTGGTGGATACTTGTGACCAGACGACTTTCTTCTCTTCTCGTGCCCCTGCTCGCCATTTTCCTGCTTGCCCAGCCGGTTGTGGCACAGGAGGAAGGAAATTGGGACAAACAGTTCCAGGCTCAGATTTCCGAGTGGATTCAGGCGATCGCCAAACGAGATAAACAGTTTCAACAATGGCAGGACGGCAGCACGCAGATTCAGACCCTGGGTGCCAATCAGCACCAGTGGCTTGTCAGCATTACCAAATCCGGAAAGCAAGTCGGCTATATGGTCATCGGGGAAACCCCTGATCCGAAACAGCAATCCCGCTTTGTCCTGCTGGAGTACGGCGTCGGTGAATTTATTTTGTTCGATGACGCCTTCGCTCCCGTCGAAGTGTCGGCCGAGCCGGTGTATGACGGGTTCGCCTCGCACTGGCTCGTGGCTTACGAACAGACAAACCGGATGGTCAATGCCAAGACAGGCGAAGCATACCCGGCAATGTTTGCCCCCGGCGCTTCCGTTATAAACAAGCTGCCTGCCGATTCCCTCGTCACGCTGGATGAGCAACTGACGCAGACGCGTGTACTGGAGCAGACGACGCAAGATCCGTTCGATCAAATAAGCTGGATGCACCAGCTGCATGACAACAGTACGATCACCTGGAACCAGTTGTGGCAGCAGCCGGAAAGCCACGTGCGCGTGACACTAACCGTACCGCTCCACCATGACCAGGTGCTCGCCCCTTTTGTCGTCGGCTCCTTGCATCTGTGGAACGATCAGCATCCGTACATCGGCGTCTGGGATGAGGGTCTGCGCTTCGTCCCTTATTCCTACGCCAAGGAAGTCGGGCAATTTCATATCAATGAAAGAAGCTCTCCTGCCGGCTGATCGGTCAGGAGAGCTTCCTTTTCGCTGTGTACTCGTACAGCTTCCTTTTCGCTGTGTACTCGTACAGCTTCCTTTTCGCTGTGTACTCGTACACGCTGTGATTAGTGGTGCCTGGTCGGCGACAGCCGGGTGTGGACTTCATGGAAAACTTCCTGCGGCGTCATACCGTCGGCATTGATCACAGGCGCTCCTGATTGGCTCAGGCTGGAATCGCCCAGGATGTTTTCATCCATGCCGGAGATGACGATCGCATCCACCATTTGCTGCCAGTTTCCCAGCTCCACCACATCGTAGCCATTGTTGCGTAGCATTTCTTCAATTTGTGAAGAAAGGGACGGTTCCACTGCTACTCTTGCCATATGCACCCTCCATCCGGTTGCGCTTGGTTACTTTCGCAAAAACAGCCTGATCGACATCGGAATCGCACCAAACCAGCGTGAGGACCATGCTTCGCGCGGCGATTTTTGCTGACGCCGCTCGGCCTTCGGTGTTTCCACGTATTGGACAAACGTGCGGGTCAGATACTTCAAATACTCCTGAAAGGACATCGTTCGTCCCTCCTTTTGCAAACTGACGGAAACCACGTTGCCCCTGGTACATGAGGCGTGTTCCTCACGACTATTTTGCCCAGTCTGCCCCGATTTCAACCATCACGGATGCTAGCGGGATATGCGCACCTCTCGCAATTCCAAATTGGCAGTCACCGTATAGCCCAGCACATCCTGGAAAAAGGCGAGCGGAACCATCGTGCGCTCCTCGATTTCCACAATCGGCTTCTCCAGTACCACTTCCTCGCCGTCCACAGTCACAGCCTGGCTGTCAGCTGAGATCCGTACATCCCTGCTGTTTGCGCTGACCAGTATTTGATCGTTGCTTTCGTCCCAGGAAATCCGGGCCCCCAGCTTCTCCCCGACCTCGCGCAGCGGTACGTATACCGTATCTTGCAACATCCGCGCCGGAAGCGACGGATAAAAACTCATATCATTCAAAATCGTCGTGACATACGGTTCCAGCGACAGCGGCTGCAACGCAGCCTGATTGTTCACCTGGACATTTGGCACGAAGTAGCGCGCTTTGCCCCGCAATGCTTGTCCCAGCGCCTGATCGAGATGCTCCGCACCGATGACGTGGGCATGGTAGTTTTGCTGAACCCGTTTCAAAAAGCGCTTGTACGCTTCATCCCCGATTTCACGGCGCAGCTCGTCAAACAGCAATGCGCCCTTGGAATACCAGGTCCAGTGAAACTCCTCTTCCGTCCTGAAATCGTGCAAAGTTTTGCTCAGACTTCCGTTCGGATACTTCTGCCGCAGCATGTCGACGTCCTTGCGGTAAGAGGCGAGCAGCGACTCCGCAGATTGGCTGCCATAGCGGGCGTCCAAATAATGGACGACGCTCAGCTCAACGATTCCTTCGTCTACCCAGCCATGGGTCGCTTCCAGCGTGGCTACGCTGTTGTACCACCACAAGTGGGCGATTTCATGCGGCAGCCAGTGGTCGATCAAACTGCTGGCATGCATGTCCCGCTTGAAAATGGCCATGTTGGCGTACTCCATTGCATACGTCGTGCCCGGGCTCGTCTCGGCGATGGCGACATGCGGGTACGGCAAATTCCCGTACCACTCTGCAAACGCCGGGAATGCTTCCTCGGCGATTACCTTGATCCGTTCGATATTCTGCTTGTCCACAGAGGCGATGTCGACCTGCAAGCCCGGCTCGATCGTAATCGTCTCGATCTGGTACAGAGGGCTGCCAACCAGCGCAAAATTAAGCAGCTTCTTGCCTTCGTAATGAATTTCCTGCTTGCTGCCATCCAGCTCCCGCTGCTCACCGAGCCCCCATGAGCTGACCCATTTATACCCTTTGGGCGAAACAAAGGAAACGTCGTAATCAGCATAGTGATACACAAACGGGTCCCCAAAGTGAATCCGGAGTGGCGGATCGTACCATTCCCCCTGCTGGTTCATCGCCCCCAGCATCGGGTACCAGGTCGTCAAAATCCAGATGTCATCCTTGACGCCATAGCGAGTCCCTCTGCGCGGCACCGGATGCTCAAATTCGATAGCAAGCTCTCCGCGCTCCATCCCCTGGAAAGGGTTGTCCAGCGTTACCATCGAGAGTTTGCGTTCGAACGGCAAGGACTGGTCCTGATACCGAATGGATTTGATTGACATCTTATTCCAGTTGTAATCGTATATGTATAGCCGCAAATCGGTCGTCTGGGGATTGTCAAACGCAAGCGTCAGCTCCCCTTTAATTCTCGCCTCGCTCGGGTGCAGTTCTGCCTGAATCGTGTACGAAGCGTTCAAATCTTTTACCAACGAAGGCAGTGGCGGATCGTAGGAGAAGGGGTCCACCCCGGTCTGCTCTTCTGCCGGAAACACGGAGGATGTCGTCAAATAGTGGGACAGCGTGGGCCAGAAAACAACAACCCCCACCGTTCCAAAAAGGATCAGAATCGTGGCGCAAACCAGTATACTCGTCTTCTGCAAACTCGTCATAAACAGCCCCCAAAATCTTGTCGCTCGGCTGCAAGCGTTCGTTTTTTCGTCTTAGCTTGATACCCGTTTTCTTATTGTAACAAAAACAGGAATAACATCCTATACGTTACTTATGTATTCGGTCGGAATGCACGGAATCATTAGGCTTTTGCTGCGTGATCTTTGCTTCTTTGGCGGAATCCACTATAATGTTGTCTATCTTTACGAAAGAAGTTCACTTGACACGAAACGACAGGAGCAGATGGCTTTGGCTGATCCACACCCCTGCGACCATACCCGCCTCGCGTCATTGTCTGATGCGGCGGAGGTTTTTGCGTTTTCGCAAGTGAGCGGATACAAATCTTGCAACGATTCGGATTTCCGTGACGTAATTACGCGTGGAGGTGCTACCAGATGTCTACCCCTGTTACTCCGTTGCTGCTCTCCTTGCAGGTAGCGGCGATCTCCACCTCCATCGTCTTCTTGTTCGGCCTGTTGCTCGCGCGCCTGATGACGAGACGCCATTTTTTTGGCAAGCATCTCCTGGAGTCGTTCTTTTTGCTGCCGCTCGTACTGCCCCCTACCGTGGTCGGTTTTGGGCTTTTGTTTCTGTTTGGAAAAAACGGTTTCCTCGGCAAATGGCTGGAGGAATGGTTTGGCGTCACGGTCGTATTTTCGCTCGCGGGCGCTGTCATCGCCTCCATCGTCGTCTCTTTCCCATTGATGTACCAGAGTGCGGTCGCGGCGTTTTCCGGCGTTGACCGGCGACTGGAGGATGCAGCCCGAACGATGGGCGCATCGGAGTGGCGGCTGTTTTGGACTGTATCTCTGCCGCTTGCCTGGCCTGGTCTGTTGGCGGGATTCGTGCTGTCATTTGCCCGCGGCCTCGGAGAATTTGGCGCCACGCTGATGCTCGCTGGCTACATTCCCGGAAAAACCGATACGATCCCGGTAGCCATCTACTTCGCAGTCGAAGCAGGGCAGACGGACACCGCGCTTTTCTGGGTCGTCATCATCGTCGCCTTGGGCATCGGCACGACCTACTGGCTGAACTGGTGGAGCAGGCGAAACATGCGCCGCTATACGAACAACCCGTAAAGGCAGGTGATGGAGATGCTGGTCGTCTCGATTCAAAAAAAGCTCGCTGATTTTACGCTCGACGTGACCTTTTCCCTGGACCGGGAAATCGCAGCGCTGGTCGGCCCTTCCGGATCCGGTAAGACGACGATTCTCAACAGCATTGCAGGTCTTGTCACCCCGGACGCAGGGAAGATTCAGCTTGGCGCTACGCTGTTTTACGAACAGGGAAAGCACCCGCTGCCGGTGCAAAAGCGCCGCGTCGGGTACGTATTCCAGGATTACGCGCTGTTTCCACATATGACGGTCGAGCGCAACATCTGGTACGGACGTCACGGCGAACAGACGCTGAAGCTGGAACCGCTGCTCGCAGCAGTCGGCATCGACCACTTGCTGGACAAGTACCCTCATCAACTGTCGGGGGGACAAAAACAGCGCGTCGCTCTCGTCCGTGCCCTCGCCACCGAACCGGACATCCTGCTTCTCGACGAGCCGCTGTCCGCGCTGGATGCGGACACGCGCAGAGAGTGCCAGGACGAATTGCTGCGCCTGCATGAAATGTGGAATATCCCGTTTTTGATGGTTACCCACGACAAGGATGAAGCGCACAAACTGGCCGATGTGATCCTCGTGATGGACAAGGGAAAGCTCCGCTCGCAGCACACAAACAACAACGAGCCATAAAGCAGCGACACCGCACGCGTAGCGAGGTCGAGCTTCATGGCTCGTTTTTTTGTACCTGTTATGTTATTGCGGACTGATCGGTTCGATCGATACTCCATGCTGCTTCGCCCAGCGGTGCAGCTCGGCGAGAAACGGCAGGACATCGTAGCTTTCGTGATGCACGCACAAGGTATCGGCGGCAAGTGCGATATGCTCTCCATTGACTGTGCACACACGCTGGTGCAGCACCAATTGTCTGGTCTGCTCCATCTGTTCTTCCTTGCTGATCAGCACGCTGCCTTCCAGTTCCCGCGGGGCAAGCCGTCCGTTCGGAAGGTACGCCCGATCGGCAAACACCTCTTCCGCCACTTGCAGACCATGCTCCAGGCCCGCCTCGACCAATTTGCTTCCTGACAAGGCGTACAGGATCAGTTCTTCATCAATATCAGCCACGGCCTGCACTACCGCCTCTGCCAGCTCGGGCCGCTCTGCTGCTTCGTTGTACAAGGCGCCGTGCAGCTTTACATGGTGGAGTTCTCCCCCCAGCGCCCGGGTCATTCCGGAAAGTGCCGAGACCTGGTACAAGACAAGGTCGTACACTTCGTTTACGCTCAAGTTCATGGAACGCCGTCCGAAGCCGTGTACATCCGGATAGCCGGGATGCGCTCCCACTTTTACGTTGTGTTTCAATGCCGCTTCAATCGTCCTGCGAATGATATGCGGGTCCCCGGCATGCATGCCGCAGGCAATGTTCACAGAGGTAATCCATTTCATAATCCCCAAATCCTCTGTTTGACGCCCTCTGCCGAATCCTTCAGCCATGTCGCAGTTAATGTCTAATTGAATCATCTGTACCACCACCTTTCCTGTTCCCATACTCCTATCCGCAAGCGTTGTTGAAAACGCATTCATCCTTGGTAGCTCTACGACTCACTTTAGCATATCATGTGCTACCCGCTTGAGAAAAGGCAAAAAGCTGCCGAAATATGGCAGCCAGTCAACAATTTATGTCGAAACCACCTTTGAAAGGGTGTCATCTTCTGCATTCAATGTCTCTGCGAGGGCCATTACCTGATTTTTTTCCTGCTTGTAGTCGTATTCCTTCGCTTTGTCCGGTCGGGCGTTGTTGTACTCTACCGGAATCTCGTGGCGATGGGAACGCTCCACCTTGGTAACGAAATGAAGCTTTTCCATAATGCGAATGGTCTCATCGATCTGGTCAGCGTCCACGTACATCGAAACGTATTGCATCCGTTTGGAGATGTAGTGAATGGTGCCAAATTTGCGTAAATTTTTGGCAGTGCGCGTGTTTTTTACCCACACCGCGACTCCAAGACGTCGGTCTCTCATGTTTGGCTGTCGATCTCCTTCCCAAACCATGTATACTATGTGTTGAACAATCCATGCGAGAGGATTTTGAGGAAGATGCTTGCTAGCTTTTATCAACAATTCGAAGACACTCTTCACCGTGACGGGCGAATTGCCCAAAGCAAGTGGCGCACCTATGCCGGCCAACGCTTTTTCTATGTAAACAGTGCGCTCTGTGCCCCCGAATTGACGATATGTCTGTTGGAGGCAGCAGGACGCCTGTCTCACGGAACCCGCCTGAAGCCAGAGTGTATCTACGTTCGCTCTGACGACTGCTGGCACGTCTACCGCTTTCGCTTTCGTGTACCGGACGAAAAGCAGTTTTGTTGCGGCAATCTATGCGACGACTGCTTTTTGCTCAGAGACTCTGCCGGTTCTGCTTGAGAGTGGCAATCCGAGAGCGGTTAGTGCTTTTTGACGCTGCAGCCGCAGCTTCCGCCGGAACCGCAGCCGCTGCTTTTCACTTCCAAAAACGGATTGTTGCTCGGCACCTTGATCGAATTGGAGACGGCGTCGGCAATTGTCCGGCTCACCTGGTACAGAAGTTCATCCAGCTGGTTTTCCGCCTGCTTGAACGCCTGCACCACCTCCATCGATTCAATCGTCCGCTTCAGATCGCGGACTTCTGCCGATATATGGTTGTAATCGGGATGGTATTTCCCGAAACGCTGCACATCCTCGTACTGCTCCTTCTTTTTGGCGAACAGGGACATCAGACGCTTTACTTCCCCGTCCTCCTCCATACGGCGCTTGGCCAGCAAGTATTCCGAGACCTCGCGTGACTG
The DNA here is from genome assembly GCF_044627595.2 of Brevibacillus sp. TJ4. Taxonomy (NCBI): domain Bacteria; kingdom Bacillati; phylum Bacillota; class Bacilli; order Caryophanales; family Paenibacillaceae; genus Brevibacillus; species Brevibacillus sp. TJ4. The sequence continues at coordinate 2,613,111 of NZ_CP185865.1, forward strand.
GTTGATCATCGAGGACAGTTCATAAGACTCCAGAATCAGTTGGGTCGTATCTGTCGTTTCCAACAATTCCATTGACGAGACCTCCTTTTTCAAACATATGTTCACATTGTTGATTGTATCACGTTCCTTTTCCTTCGTACAGATAATCCGGGACGACAATGCGCACCCGGTGTATCGTTTCCAGGCGAAAGTGCTGTTTGCCCCCCTGGCTATCCAAGGTGACGACCCAGTACCCCATCTCGATCCGCAAGCCCGCAGGCACGCCGCGTACCCGCGTCTGATCGACAGACTCGATGTCTACTTCCAGACGAAGCTCGCCAGCCCGTTTGAGCAGATCACGCAGAGACTGCGGATGGTACGATTGAAAATGCTGGGTCCAGATTTTGGGCAGCGCTGCAATCTGCGGCATGGCTTCCGTTTGCTCGGGAAAGGTGTTTTCCACAGCGTACCCATCCCAGGGACGTTCTACGCAAAAAAGCCCAGCCTGTTCCATGGAGAAATTTTCTTCTCTGTCCTGCTGCTGGCGTGGGGTATCGGCAGTCGGATGGAGGACGTGCGGCTCGTACCCGTATCGGCGCAACAATTCCACCAAGGCAGTGTGCTGGCTCACGCTGACGAGACATTCACTCGGCGAGATCACGCGTGTCAAATAAGGCTGGAAGTCCGCGATCTCCTTCCACTCGTCGAGCAGTCCGTGATGCGCCGTCCTGACCAGATACACCGGTTCCAGCTGGATGTGCGTAGTCCCGCGTTCCCATTGCTCGATCAGTTCGACGACAGACGTGGGCACAGGGTGCAAACAGCCGGCGCGAAGCCAGCCGATGACCTGTTCGGCTGTCCCGCCACGTGAGAAGAAGGCTTGCACGGTTTTTGCCTGCAAATGCCCCTTGATCAACGGTCCGTCAAACTCCAGCGGACAGACGCTGCTGATCTGCCAGATCGCCGCCAATGGGACCAGCGGCGGAATCGTGATTTCTCCGGCGGAGTCGATGTACCAGCCGCCTTCTTCCGCGTCCCGGCTGAGCGGGTTCCACCGCCACCAGACGTCGCCTGACTGCGCTTCACCCAGCTCTACCCACCCCAGCCCGAGCAGCAGATGCAGCCACTCCCGGCGGGTGCGCTCGACGGCCTGCATCAGATCGGGGACGGCGAACCCTGTGTCGCGCAGCATCCGCAGTTGTGCCTGAAGGGAGCACCATTGCCCCGGGGGGACCTGCTTCATCAGACAAGCCAGGGCGTCCCACCATTCACCATGCGGCAAGTAGTGTTGTTGCACCAGCTCATACATCCCCCACCACCGCTCCTCCGGGGCCTCATGCAGCCAATCGTGTACGCGCCTTTCGTCGAGGACGACAGTGCGCTCAGCACGACGCAGCAGCCCCAGTTTCCACGCGATATCGAGCGCGATCGTCAAGGCGAGTCCAGATCGTTCCTCCTGGTCGAGAGGAGGGAGCGAAATGCCCTCGACATGTTCATCCGACAGCGAGAGCAGCGGCGCCATTTTTTGCCGGTACCGCCGATGAATCGCCCCTTTTTGCGTCAGGGATACCGGATTGTTGCGCACGTACAGCAAAAGCCCAAAAAGATCCAGATGTCCGCCCCTGCCTGCTGTACTATAATAAGGGAGTGTGCTGTCAGGAGTTACAAATGCCGTCTGCGGTTCGGGCAGCAGCAAAAGCGTGAACTGCTCGCGAATTTCCTGAGGCATCAGATACCCGATTTCACTCCACATTTTGCGTACGGTCAAGACGATACCCAGTCTGCGCAGCCGGGTCAGTCCGGCTTGCAGCAAGGCGTCCCTGGAGACTAGCCGCTCCCATTCTTTTCTGCGGAAAAAGCCTCGGGTCGCTGTGAACAGAAAGGATCGGATGACGTTTCTCTCCGGTTCTTCCGCCTGCTCCCACACTTGTCGCAGAAGCTGTGGATTTGTCAGGTGCAGCGCTAGCGGCTGCTCGTCCGATATACGGAACCTGCGCGATTGTTCGTTCAAGATGGCCTGCTGTGTCGTTTCGGACAAGTTTTCCAGCGCATCCAGTAGACGCACGCCTGTCACCTCGTTTACTTCGAAAGATAATGGAACGATTGTATGTATAGAAAATCCAAATTCATGGAGGGTTGTATATGAAACTCATGTTGCCTGCCGTATTGTTGGCCAGCACGTTGGCTTTCCCGGTCAACCACGCTCTGACTCCCCCCCATCCTACCGCATCCGAAACGGTAACGGAAGAGGGCGCAGCATATGAGACGGTCGCTGCCCCGTATCCTCCTGCTGTACAGGAGGCGCTGAAAAAAGTGCGAAAATCCGGTGGACATACGATCGTCCGGACAAACGGCAAAGCGTATGTCGTCGTCAGTGCCGGTCAACGCCCAACCGGTGGTTACAGTCTCGTAGCCGACCAGGTGAAGAAAACGGGAGCGCATCACTACACTTTGCAGCTTCGGGTCAAAGCCCCGGCAGCAGGTGCGATGAAAACACAAGTGATTTCCTACCCGACACTGGTCGTTGCCTTGCCTGACCAGCAAGCACAAGTGCGCATCAACATCCGCTAAACTTAGCATCCGGTCATAGTCGCAAGAAAAGCCGACATTCGAAGAGCCCTTGGGCCCTTGGGAAGTCGGCTTTTTTCTGTTTTGCGGAGGATATTACGGTTTGACCTCGATTTGCAGCTTTTGCTGGACTCCATACGATTCGTGGTTGTTATGGGCCAATTCCACCGTTACTTCGTGTTTTCCAGGAGGAATGTCCTTAAGTACAAAGGTCGGTTCGAACACCTTCGCCACTTTCTTTCCGTCCAGGTAGAGATGGACGTGTCCTTCTCCAGCCTTGTTTTCCTTGCCCATGTTTTCGAGCGAGAAGGAAAAATGCTGTACGGTCAGTTGCAAGTGCAGGTCGTCCTGCTGCAAGGTGTGCTTCACTTCCAATGTCGGGGTTTGCTCTGCCTGGATCACAGCCGAAGGGGCAGCTGTTTCCGAGGTGTCGCGGTTGGCGTACAGTACACTTTCCACCGCAGCCGCAATGCCGATCACGATCAGCAAACGGTACAGGAATTGACGTCGGGATTTCATGGGAGGACTCCTTTCTTACCACAATCAGTCATCCTCATTTTTCCCGAAACCTGCTGGCTTCATTCCCCTTCCGTCGCGTCGTAGTATCAGAAAAATTTCTTCCGCTGCTGATCCTCTTTCAGGATTTCCACCGCTTCCCGGAACCGCAGCGAGTGGACGATTTCCCGCTCGCGCAGGAACTTGAGGCTATCCTGCAGATCGACGTCGTCGGTCATATCGATCAGCCATTGATACGTCGCCCGCGCTTTTTCCTCGGCAGCGATGTCCTCGTAGAGATCCGCGATGGGATCGCCTTTCGCTTGAATATAGGCAGCCGTCCAGGGCACTCCGCTTGCATTATGGTAGAACAATGCCTTGTCATGGTTGGCGTAATGATCGCCCAATCCGGCTTCCTTCAGTTGCTCCGGCGTCGCATCTTTGGTCAGTTTGTACACCATGGTCGCGATCATTTCCAGGTGGGCGAATTCTTCGGTACAGCGTAGTTGACAATGATACTTGACGTATAGTTTATGGTGTGAAGGCCCGCGATGTTATACTGAGGTGTGAATGTTCTTCCATAAAGTACCTTCGTTGTTTCATTCCGGTTTCTTTACTGGAGACTTGTTGCAAACAAGGAGGGCTAGCATCTGGTGTTATTCTGGACAGGCTGTTGGAGGCGTAGAAGCGGTTTTTAGGGTAAATAAAAAGGAACCGCCATCTTATTGCCGAACATTGAGACGAGGAGGTGAATCGCATGGCAGAGGAGGTTACTGTCACGAATGGTCCGATTCAGCGGAATAAACTCGACGTCGCAACGGAGTTAACAAAGCTGTATTATGCGGAGTACGATATTGACGATGTAGAAGAGCTCCAGCAAACCTTCGCAAAAATGTATGCGATTGCTGCGTATCTGGAAAGCAGGAGCGCCATCGATCTTCAAGAACTGGTACCGTACGAAATCTTGAAAAAAGTTGGCCGATAAACCACCCTAGCCGGTGGTTTGCTTTTTTGTCGGTTCCATTGATCGCTATTGCAAGCATGAGCAAGGCTGCCATGAAAGTATATGTAATCCCATAACCTCACAGTATACGAGTTTTTACTCTTCGCAACTCTCTATTCCCGGTTAATGAAACCTATGATTCATTCAGAACGTAAAAGTATTAGCACCTCGCCTGTTAAAGTAAAGAAGCAATTTTAAAAGAAAGGGAGTAATTGTTGTGAACGGAGCGATTGTTACTTTTGTTATCCTAATTCCCTTTTTAATTTTGGCTATCTTCCTATCAAAAGGAAAAGGAGCATCGTTACTTGCAGGTTATAATACAATGTCTGACAATAAAAAGGCTGAATATGATGAAGTAGCCTTGTGCAAATTTATGGGGAAAATTATGTATGGTATTAGCTTTGCATATTAGTATTAGCATTGAGTGAATTGTTAGAAAACCAAGTTTTATTTATTATTGGTTTTATTTTACTTTTAACCTTTGTTATTTTTGGATTGGTGTACTCAAATACAAGAAACAGATTCAAAAAGAAAATGTAAATGGTATCCATTAACATAGCGATCGATTTAGAGTCTGTAAAATATTTTGTGTAAACTCTCAACCTCTAAACTACAATTAGGAGTAGAAAGGTTGGGAGATTTTTATGATGTCAAAAGAGCAGATCAAGCAGTGGATCAAAGAGAAAAACATGAAGTCAGTGGACGACGTACAGTCAGCGTTAAAGGATCTATTCGCAGACACAATCCAAGAAATGCTGGAAGCTGAAATCGAGTCCTCTCTTGGATACGCCAAGCATGACATGAAAAACAAGCGGACAACCAACAGTCGCAATGGGTATAGCAAGAAAACCGTCCGTTCTGAGTACGGGGATGTCGACATCCAAGTCCCTCGAGATCGAGAGGGTGATTTTGAACCGAACATTGTAAAGAAACATCAATCCAATGTTACAGGGATCGAAGATCAAATTCTCGCCCTCTATGCCAAAGGCGTGTCCACACGCGATATCCAAGACCATCTGCAGCAGCTCTATGGCATCGAAGTCTCATCAACGCTCATATCGAATGTAACGAATAAGATTGTACCGATGATCAAAGAGTGGCAAAATCGCCCCTTGCAAGCGGTTTATGCTGTTGTTTTCCTTGACGCCATTCACTTTAAGGTAAAACAGGACGGAGCTATCGTCAATAAAGCCGCCTATATGGTTATTGGTATTGACCTTGACGGTCATAAAGATGTGCTTGGGATCTGGATTGGGGAGAATGAATCGGCAAAATTCTGGCTACATGTCCTCAATGAACTGAAAAATCGTGGAGTCCAGGATATTCTCATTACAAGCGTCGATAATCTTCGTGGCTTTACAGAAGCCATCACTGCATGTTATCCGAAGACGGAGATTCAGAAATGTGTCATCCATCAAATCCGAAATTCCATCAAGTATGTTTCCTATAAGGATCTTAAAAAAATTACGTCCGAGCTAAAACCTATCTATAAGGCTCCAACGGAGCAAGCCGCGTTGGAAGAACTCGATCAGTTTGAACAAACCTGGGGCAGTAAATATCCCTTGATGGTTCGTTCCTGGCGGAATAACTGGGACGAGATTGCCACTTTCTTTAAATATCCTCCAGAAATTCGAAAGCTGATTTATACAACGAACGTGATCGAGAATTATCATCGACAGCTTCGAAAGGTGACAAAAGGAAAAGCCATGTTTCCCACAGATGATGCCCTTTTGAAGATGTTATATCTCGTAACCATGGATGTTCTGCGAAAGTGGACGGGACGAGTTCAGAACTGGGGCCAGATTCTCTTACAGCTATCCGTTTTCTTTGAAGAGCGGGTACAGCCGTACATCCGCTAACAAATGAACGGCTTCATCCCCGAAGGGATTAGCTTTCTCTCCACCAATGCGTCAAGGGTTCGCTTTGCCTTATGCCCTTGACTCTATTGGTTTCGAAAAAGATGTCCCAATTAGGGGGATGAAACCTTTTCATATATCGGTTGATTGAGTTTACACAAAAATCTTGACAGACCCTCGATTTAGAAAAATTACATGTCTTTCCTCCTTCCGTCCGCACTACGTCCACAATTTAAGATCGGTTTACAGCCGTGTCCACTCCTCCCTAACTAATGTGTTACATGTGTATGTTTGATAACTTATGATGTAAGGCTAGCTTGACATACTTCTCGATGTAAAGTACACTTTACGTAAAGCTGACTTTACAGGTGGTGTGCAATGAAGAATCGAATACGTGAAAAACGTCTTGCGCAAGGCTGGTCTCAGGATACGCTGTCCGAAAAGGTGGGCGTGTCCAGACAAACCATCATATCTTTGGAGAATGGCAAGTACAATGCTTCCTTAATCCTTGCCCATAAGCTTGCCCAGGTTTTCGGGTGTTTTATCGAAGATTTGTTTATTTTTGAAGGAGATGAAAATATATGACCGACACATATTATGCTTTGCTTGGTTTGCTTGGTGGACTTGCCATTGGCTTATCCTGTCTCTATTTTGGCAACACACTTTCAAAGAAAAAACGTGGATTAGACGAACGCCATCATATGATCCGAATGAAAGCGAAATCTTCCTCGTGGATCGTAACACTGGTTACCGTGTATATTCTGTTTTTTGCAGCCATTCTCCATGTCAGCATTTCAATTGTTTTTATCCTTGGAACATTAATGCTTGTTCAAATTGGAAGCTGGTTTTGTTTCGTTTTCTATTACCAAACGAAATACTAGATTCATGAAACGAATGTCCGTCGTATATTATGGGCGTTAGTTTTTTTCTTTATTTACACAAAATGTTACCTATTATTCTTCATTCTCTTCGATATAATTGAATTTATGATTGATTCGGATCGGAGGTGCCACTGAGATGGAAGATCAATTTTTCGTAGGTTGGGGAACCTTGGCGCTCATCAATGCCGGTTTGGCACAAGGCAAAAACCGCAGCGGACTGAACTGGTTTTTTCTTTCCTTGCTTTTAGGACCAATCGCAACTCTCATTATTGTCGCATGGGAAAAGTTGCCGGAACAAAAAAATTAGTGACCGTGAGCTAAAAATACCACACCCAGCCCTCCCGACCACGCCCCCTTCCCCACCGGCCACCGAAAATCCTGCCCTGATCCGCACGGGAGTCTTTCATGGAAGTCGTACTACTGCCTTCGGTGAATGTACTCCCACCCCTGCGGAACCGCTGTTCAGCTACTTGTACAGCCCCTGCCAATTTCTAAAAAAAGGTACGCTGCCATGCCAGCGCAAATTTAGAAACTTTAAAATGACGTGATCCGTCTACACTTTACCAGTACCAAATTGGAAAATTGATTTGGGGGGAATGCAATGAAGTTTGTTTATCTGTTCATAATCTTGCTTACGCTGAGTTCCTGTAGTGCATACGGTACAAACAACATAGAAGGTACCCCCGACACCGAAGGGCCTGTACTCCAAGATACCTACGAATACGAATATGTAGCTAAAGATGAACGCGGACTGTCTGAAGCGGATTTTGAAACGGCTTATGACATGTGCGTAAAAGCTCTGACTGACTATTACATGGCGGTCTGGAACGGCACGGATATTGAATTGGATACATTTATCGATAACCAAAACCTTACACAGTATATGCAAAGGAAAATTCAATCCCAATCTGATGTGTATGCCCCATATGATGATAAGGTGCAAAGTGTAGAGATTGGCGCTTGGGAAGTGAAGTATATGGATGATGAGGATGGAGGTTTTCTCTATGTAAAATTACCTGCGGAAGTGAACATGACTGTTGGCAGTCGTGGTGAAGTTACAGAGTTTCTTGTACGTAATGGAAACGGCAAGTTAGTCATTGTTGATTGGTATACGGGTACAAAAGACGGTTATGATTTCACGGTACGTGGCGAAAATCTAACGATTAACAACCCCGATATTTGGAATGAATAATCCAATAGTTATTCATGGGAATAATCACGTGGGGTCCAAATTTATTCCCGCCTGTAATCATATACGGCATCAGGTACATTTAGTTCGACTCCGTTGATCACAACCGTATCATTATCTACCCAATGCATCTCCACAGAATGTTGATTGTTTTGAAAATATATATTCTTAGGTTTATTGTGTTCTGTGTTAAAAATCAATTCCGCAACCACTGAATAAGACGTCGTTGCCCCGGCATCTGATAAATATGCTCTAACCGTGTAAAAACCATTTGGAGAGCTTTTTTCCTCAATCATTACACTCTTGGGTATTCTATTCATATCATAGAACATCCAATAAATCCCATATGCTACAACACTGAAAAAAAATACAGTGAAACCTGTAATTACTAGTAATGTATTTCTCTTAATCCTTTTTTCCTCATTAGCTGTATGAAAATCGCGTTTGCCCATTAAACAACATCACCTCCCAAATTACAAATTCGTTACTAGCAGCCCTTTTCCCCTGCTTGCGTTGAATAACGGCCTTTGATCCCAAGCACTTGCAATTATCCTCCGAGAACCGTAAGTTCCTGTTCGTTGCGCAACTCTTCTTTCTATAAATGGGATACTTCTTTCTTGCCTCTCGCTTTCGGATTTCCCCAGAGGTTTTTCCAATGTTCTACCTTAAACGGTGCACTTCAACCTTTGGTGGGGCTTCTTATTTTACCAAGACAAATGAATTTACAAAAATTGCCTTTAATGGTATATTGTTGTCAGAACTTTCAGTAAGGAGGTGACACTATGAAGAAGCTTCTTGCTGTTGTTTTTTCTGTGGCAATGGTCATGTCTGTATCTAGCTCTGCTTTAGCTGTTAACCCATGCTATCCTGCAAAAACATGTGGTTCCATACCACCCAAGTGCATCCCTGTTAAAGGGGGACAAGATATGTGCCCTTGGTAAGAGAAACTGTACTGCCCCTTGCCGGGGGCATTTTTCGTTCTTTGATTTACTATCTTCGTTATTGATCCTCTCAACCAGTGTCGAACTACCACTATTCATTGAATATCGGACCAGAAAGCAAAAATCGTAATACGGCTTGTCCCACAAAGCCGGCTTTTAACCGGCCTTGTTCTCCGCTTCCTTGTGTATTTCCCATCCCAGAGCATGCAAGTCGTCGATGATTTTCTCAATCTCTTCCGGATCGGTGCGGATACAATTGTCGGCGATGTGGATGGTGGAACCGTTGATGACGTACGTTTCCACGATGTTGGGGTTTCCGATTTTCTTGCGCACAACACCCACTCCCTTCGTCGGATGTATATGCGGTGCTGCTGTAGGGACTGCCCCGGTTTGTCATTGGGCTAGACCGCATTTCGGGACACTGCGTCCTTCATGCTGGCAAAACGATCAGGCGGGTTTTGCATAGTCAACCTCTGTCCCCGAATATACATGGTACTCATCCTGATACCGGATTTCAGCCACGTTTCAACTAAAGAGGGTGAATGTCATGTATAAGCTCCCTTATGGAAAATACGCTGCCTATCTCAGAAAATCACGAATGGACCTGGAAGCGGAGGCCCGCGGGGAAGAAGACACCTACAAGCGCCATACGCAGATTTTGCTGGAACTTTCAAAGCGCAACGGCATCACGATCGCGGAAATCTATAGGGAGAAGCCTGCTACATCCGGGGAAAGAATCTCGGAGCGACCGGAGATGATTCGGCTGCTCGAAGATGTGGAAAACGAGCGATGGACCGGTGTACTCGTAGTGGAAGTGGAGCGTCTGGCACGCGGGGATACGATGGATCAGGGGGTCGTCGCCAATGCTTTCAAATACTCAAACACGCTCATTGTCACACCTATGCGTGTCTATGACCCCCAAAACCCGGATGATGAGGAGTATTTTGAGTTTGGCTTGTTTATGTCTCGTCGCGAATTCAAGACGATTACACGACGGCTGCAAGGCGGCAGAGTGGACGGCGTTCGAGACGGACGCTATCTCGGGAACACGCCGCCCTATGGCTACGAGCGCGTAAAATTGCCGGGCAAAGGCTGGACGCTGGAGCCTCATCCCGAGCAAGCTCCCATCGTGAAATGGATCTTTTCCCTGTACACGGACCCCGATCCGGCTAAACGCATGGGTACCGCGCGTTTGGCAAGGCACTTAAATGATCTCGGAGTCCCTACGGCACGAAAAAGCAAATGGACCGTCTCTACCGTCAACGGACTGCTCCGCAATCCTGTCTACATCGGCCGGGTCCGCTGGGGTTCCCGACCTGTAGTCAAACGCCGCGACGGAAAGAGCAGACCGCGAAAGCCTCGTGACCAGTGGGTCGAAGTACAAGGGTTGCACGCGCCGCTGATCGACGAATCTACTTATGCCCTGGCGCAAACGATCATGCAAGCGAACGGTCACGCCCCGGCTCCGCGCGGGAAGATTACCAATCCCCTCGCCGGACTGATTCGCTGCGATGTGTGTGGCGGGCCAATGGTATTGCGGCACTCGAGCGGTACAAACCCGCCATCCATCGTCTGTCAGAGGCAAGATTGCACCAATGTCAGTTCGTATTTTCACATCGTCGAGGAACGATTCCTTCGCTCCCTCGGCGAGTGGCTGAAGACATACAAAGCACAGTGGAAGGAAAGACAGCCGAAAACAAGCCGAGCCGACCAGATGAAGCTGACAGCTCACGCAGACGTGCTGAAGTCGCTGCGCAAAAAACTGGATGAATTGCGCAACCAAAAAAATGAGGCGCATAACCTGCTGGAGCGAAAAATCTACTCGGTCGAGGTGTTTATGGAGCGTTCGCAGGCTATTGCCAAGCAGATCGATGATGTCCGTGAAGCGATCGTCCGAACAGAGGCGGAACTGCAGCTAGAACAAAAGCGAGTGGCGGTAAAGGCGGAAACGATCCCCAAGGCAGAACATGTCCTCGAGGTGTACCACAACACCGATGATCCCGCAAAGAAAAATGCCCTGCTGAAATCAGTGGTGGAACAGGCGACGTATCGTAAAGAAAAAGGCGGGCGCTGGAACCCGGACGCGATCAATCGATTTACACTGGTGCTCTACCCCAAACTCCCCAAGGGCTGATCCCTCCCTCCTCACTGTCAGCTATGCTGTACGAATTCTTCGGTACCAATGTCATTCAACAGCCCGATCACTTTGTCCGGAATGGTGTAGCGCTGGTTGAGGTAGCGCAGGGCAGCGGCAAGCTCTCCGTCCGCGCCGCCGTATTGTTCGATCAAATACTTGGCCATCCGGGGGTCGCATTTGCTGACGCGAACAGGGTATTGCAGTTTTTTCTCATAGATCCACATCTTCCAATTCCTCTCTTCCTATACTTGCCACGGCCACGGAGCTTCTTTCCATTGCCATGGATAGCCTGAGTAGCTGTGTCCAAAGTGAAGCAGCGGTCCGTACAAAGATTCGAACTGTTGCGCCAATTCCCAGCGCTGTTCCGCTGTTTGGTTGTATTGCTCGATCGCATTGGCGTCATTGGGGTGGGTATCCAGGTACAGATTCAGCTCTACGAGGACAAAATCAAGAGCTTGCAGGCGCTCCAGCATTTCGTAATACTGCTTATCGACGGGACGGTTTTCGCTTGTCATATTCTGCACCCTCCAATCCTTCCTGATCTCCTCTGCCGTGGTATGGGCTGTACAGGAGCGGCCAGAGTGTCCCCGCTCTCAGGGCCTCTTGCGGCGAAAATTGAGGCTGGTTTTCGGGTTGGAATCCGACGAACAACTGCGGGTTGACCTGGTACGTCTTTGCCCGTAACGGCGGGCATGGGTCGAATGGACTGACATACGGATAATACACGCGTACTTGCGAGTACAAATCGCTTGCCTCCTCCCAAATAGGTATCTGACTACTCACTCATTACCATATGAGTGTCGCAACCAGTGGGTGAAGGAATTTTGCCTACCGACGCCAAAGGGCCCTGGCTTCGTTTTTGCTGCAAACGAAACCAGGGCCAAGCCCGTTATTACTATTGGCGATGCCTATCGTTTGGGTGCGCGATAGCCTGCCGCCTGTGCCTCCTCTTCGGTCGCAAACCACTCCTCCGGGATCGTTCGGTCGTAGTTGGGGGAGCCTGGCACGTGATAAATCTTCTCCCCTTTCGAGTTGATGTTCCCTTTGATCGGCTTTCCTTCAGGTGCTTCTGGCGCTGCGGCAGGAGCCTGCTTTTTGTTTTCTTCTGCGCTGGCAGGTACAGGACTATCCTCGAGTGCCCACAGCCCCCGGTCGTTCTCGCGCGCTTCCCGTTCCGCCTCCAGGAACAGGTCGGCGTACGCGACATTTGGCGGGATTGTCATAATCCGCGCGTAGCCTTCCCGCACGAGCTGTTCGTTATAAAAGGTACCGTCCGGCAAGTATACATAGGCCAGCAACCGATCGTATTTATCGCGCGGTTCCACATCAAACCGCAACGTCACGGTTTGTCCGGTAAGTTGCTTTTTCGTATATTCACTGGCTTCTTTGCCGTACGGCTCTACCGGCGAATTCGGTTTTACGGTCTCCGGAGTGTCCACACCGATGAGGCGCACTCTTTCCCCGTTTTCCAGTTCGACCGTGTCGCCATCTATGACCCGTTTTACGGTTGCCACCATCTCGCCATTTGGCGCTGGCTGTCCCTGGCTTGAGCAAGCTGTCAGCATCACTGCAGCCAGCAGCGTACACAAAAGCCATCGTTTCATTGTACATCCATCCTTCCCTTCCCTCGTTGCACTGTTTTAGGGTAGAGGAAGAACGCCTGCCCGTCAACAAGGCAAACGGACACAACGCAAAAAACGACCCGCACGAGAGATCGTCTGGTCGTTTTGTCTATACATCACGATAGCTATTCTCGATCGGAACTAAACAAAAAGAGAAGCACGACCACAACAATAATGATCCACAGCAACTCATCATTGTCCCGATCAAAAAAACCGTCTAACAGACCCATCATCGAGTCCCCCTTTCCCTTCTCGCTACTAGCCTATGCAGCGATCTAGTCGAATGTCAGCAGGGGGATGAGCCCAAAAGAAAATCACAACAAGAAAAAGCGCGACGACCAGATAAGGACGTTTTCGCGCTTTTGGTGGGTACTGAATATCCGGTTAATGCATGCTCGGGCGAGAGATTTCATAGATCGCATCACTGGCTTCGTCGTGATGCACCTGGCGCACTGCCATATCGGCAATCGCGACAATCCCGACCAGCTTCCCGTTTTCTACGACAGGAAGGCGGCGAATCTGGTGATTGGCCATAATTTTTGCTGCCTCGTCCACGGTCATTTCCGGATTGCCGAGCACGATGTCTTTTGTCATCACCTGTTCGATCGCCGCAGAGCCTTCACGCTTTTCTGCCAGCCCGCGAATGACGATGTCACGGTCGGTAATGACGCCGATCACATCGTTTTTCTCGTCGACGACCGGGATCATCCCGACGTCCCAGTCACGCATTTTGCACGCTGCTTCGTACACATTATCTTTTAGCGTCACCGTTGCGAGGTCTTTCGTCATAATTTCACGCAACGTGCGGTTTTCCACCTGTGCCATCTTTTTCTCCTCCTTCATTTGACTGCTGAAACGGTAGTAGTATGTCCGGATGACCTGATCTCATGCAAAAATTAGGACGTGAACATCACCTGTGCTGGCTGATTATGGATTGCGCTTCTTCCAAAAAGAGACTATGATTAATAAGTGAAAATCTCACCATTTGTAGGAGGAAATAGAATGGTTATCAAAGATACAGGGATTGGCAACGCAGAAGTATTTTTCGCCGACCTGGAGCACTACATGGGCGATCTCGGATTTTACCGTGGTGCTTGGGATTACGGGCACGCTACATACGATTATAAAATTGAAGATAAAGGAAGCGTATACTACCTCCGTGTAGAAGCAAACGTGACCGAAGGAAAACTGGAAGACACGCACGCTACCTTGAAGCTCGAAGAACCGTACATGGGCAGACATCTGTTCCCTCACGGCTTCGACTACGACAGCCCGATTCCGGAATCGGTCCTGAAAACAGCGAAGAGCAAGCTGCAACTGCTGAGCGAAAAACTCTCCTCTCACTAAGAATCGCGTCACAGAGAGCCTGATTACACCTAGATGGCGACATAATAGGCGTTCCCTCTCTTTGGTTTTACGCAGAAGGGAGTTTTTCAAACATGAAAACACGGGGGGTACCCGATTTTCTGCTCCTGTTTTTGACGGCATTGATCGTCGGTTTTGGTATTCTCATGGTGCTCAGTTCCAGCTCCATCTTTGCCTTGACCAGCTTTACCGCTCATGGCTGCAGCTACTGCAACGGCGACGAGCTTTACTTCGTGAAGCGTCAATTGCGCTTTTTGCTGATCGGTGCCTTCGGGATGCTGATCGCGATGAATATTCCCTTTACATTTTACAAGCGGAATTTTCTTCTGATTGCTTTGGTCTGTCTCGTTTGCTTGCTGCTGGTGATAATCCCGGGTATCGGCCATCTTTCCAACGGAGCGAGATCCTGGTTTCGCTTGGGCGGGGTAAGCATACAGCCAGCGGAGTTTGCCAAGCTGGGGCTGATTCTCTATCTGGCCGCGATCATTTCCAAAAAAGGAGACAGCATCCGAAAGCTGAAATCTGGCTTAATGCCCCCGCTTGTCATCACCGGTCTGTTTTTTCTGTTGATCGCCTTGCAGCCGGATTTGGGGACGGCGGCGATCTTGCTCGGGACAAGCGTCATCGTAATGGTGTGCGGAGGTGCAAGGCTTATCCACCTGCTGGGGATCGGCGTCCCCATCGTGTCCCTTGCTTTGACCGCCTATATTGCGACAAAGCAGTACGCGCTTAACAGGATCTATTCGTACCTTGATCCCTGGAGCGATCCGCTGCACACCGGGTACAATATCATCCAGTCATGGGTCGCCATCGCACACGGCGGTTTATGGGGAACAGGCTTTGGAAAAAGCATCCAAAAATACCTGTATCTACCAGAGGCGCACACCGATTTTATCTTCGCCATCATTACCGAAGAGATGGGGTTCATCGGCACCTCTTTGTTTTTGCTTGTCTACATGCTGTTTTTGCTGCGCGGCGTGCATATTTGCCTGCGTGTCAAGGACACCTTTGCCAGTCTGGTCGGAATCGGCATCGTCAGCATGATTGCGCTGCAAGCGTTGATCAATATCGGTGGTGTCACCGGGACGATTCCTTTGACCGGGGTCCCGCTTCCGTTTATCAGCTACGGCGGATCATCCTTGGTCGTCTGCATGATCGGCACCGGGATTTTGCTCTCTGTCTCGCGCGAAGTGAGCAGGCAAAAAATCGAAGAGCATTTGCAAAAACAGCCGTTTTCTGCGTAATGGAATAAAGACCATGTGCTGCAACAGCAAGACGCACCAAAACAAAAACGGAGCTTTCGCGAAAGCTCCGTTTTTTTATAAGTCAACAGCCTCGACATAGACGTCCACTGCTTCCACGACCAAACCGGTGATCTCCTCCACACTGTCCTTTACCTGCTCCTGAAGCAGATGGCATACACGGTGAATCGGCGTCCCGTACTTTACGCTGACACGCATCCCGATGACGACCTGTCCATCTGCAACCGCGACATGTATGCCTTTTGCTCCGCCATTGAGTTTCTTCGCCCAATCCTGGTAAAACGCCCCCGAACGCAGTGTCACTTGCTCTATCTTTGCTGCTGCAACGCCAGCCACTGCCGCTACGACATTGTCTGCTACCCTGATTTCCCCGATTCTGTCCTCCATCCGGACGCCCTCCTCCTCAGCCGATTCGGTGTGTCTACTTCTGATACGTTCATTATAAGCAATCACTGCTTGGGCTTAAAAGTTATTTTCTTGTGTGCTTTTTCCCTCTTGTATCCAGATATTTCCCGGAAAAAAGAAAAGAAACCAGGGAAATCTACAGGTAAGATACAGATGCCCGTACCTGACATGCTCGTCAATGGCTGTATGTTTCGTCGAAAATCCGAATGTCAGGGCGTCACCATCAAAGGAGGAAACATCGTATGAAACAGCCTGTCAAATGGCTGGGGGTAATGCTTATTGTCGCTTCCTTGATTGCCACGGCGGCAATTGCGTGGCGGCCAGTTAGCTCGCAAGTATTCAGCAAGCAAATTGTCAAAGTAGGCGCACAAGGTTCGGATGTTCGCGAGATGCAGTATCGCCTCAAGCATCTGGGCTTCTACACGGGAGACGTGGATGGAAAGTTCGGCTGGCGCTCCTACTGGGCACTGCGCAACTTCCAGTATGAATTCGGCATGAAAGTCGATGGTATTCTCGGACCCAAATCGAAGCTGAAGCTGTACAATGCTACAAAAAACTATCGTCCGACAGCTGAGGATCTGGGAGTGCCGCAAACGTCCCGGGCTCCTGCCACACCAACGCCGTCACCCGCGCCCGCTCCGGCGCAAAACACGCGGCACGCCGCCAATATTTCCGACAACGACCTGCGGCTGATGGCCAATGCCGTATACGGGGAAGCACGCGGCGAACCTTACATCGGACAAGTCGCCGTAGCTGCCGTTATTTTGAACCGGACCCGAAACCCCTCTTTCCCGAACACGCCTGCGGGAGTCATCTTTGAACCGCGCGCCTTTACTGCTGTAGCAGACGGACAAATTTGGCTGACTCCGAACGAGACTGCCAGCAGAGCGGTGCGAGACGCATTGAATGGCTGGGACCCCTCGGACGGCGCAACGTACTATTTCAACCCCGACACCGCGACCTCGGGATGGATCTGGACCAGACCGCAAATCAAAAAGATCGGGAAACATATTTTCTGCCGTTAAAACGAGCGGCCGCCACACAAAAACAGGCACCCTTCCCATAAGCGGGGGTGCCTGTTTCGCTTATTGGCGCTGCATGTGCTGCGCCATTTTCACAAATCTCTCTTCCGACTCGACCGTACCGCAAACGCCGCACTGAATCATGTACGCATCGCCTTTGTACGGCTGGTGGAACGCATCGAGCTGCTCGGGCACAAGCTCGGCCACCACCTCTCCCGATTGCGGATCAAGCCGCACGTAATGCGGAGTCTGCTGAATGATCGTAAAACGCATGCGATTTGATTTGCAAACGGGACAGAGCATCGGTTTGGACATCATTGCCACCTCCTCACTCCATTTACGCATTAGTTTCTTCCAGGCGAGGAAAGCTATACCTGCCTTCTGCTTTTCGCAAGGGAGAATAAGACTGTCTGTGTGGAGGGAGTCGCATCATGCGTCAAGGCATTTTCTTTGGAGTGGTCGGGCTGTTCACCCTGGTGGCCGCCTTTGCTCATTTTTTCACTACCCACCAGATTTTCCAGTTTGTCAGCGCATCGGCTGCCATCATCGTGCTGGCGGCATGGCTGGGGAAAGCGACGGAGAGCGTTGCCCACTATGCCGGGGACCGCATCGGCGGGTTTCTCAACGCGACCTTTGGCAACGCCGCCGAACTTATCATTTCCTATTTTCTCGTAAAAGAAGGCTTGTTCGAGATGGTCAAAGCCTCGATCACCGGTGCCATCATCGGCAACCTGCTATTGGTACTGGGGCTGAGCGTACTGTGCGGCGGGATCAAATACAAGGAACAGCAGTTCAACGCCAAGCTGGCCGGACACAACGCCTCGCTGCTCGTGCTGGCGATCGCGTCGTTGTTCATTCCCGCTGTGTTCATGTTTGAACTAAGCCCGCAGCGAACGGAGACGCTCAGCATCATTATCGCCGTCCTGCTGATTGTCGCCTATGTGCTCTGGCTCATCTTTTCCATGGTCACGCACAAAGATTTCCTGACCGACCTGGACCCGGAGGAAAGCCAGGCGCCCTGGTCAAAAGGCGTCTCGATCCTGATGCTGGCACTGGCCACGATCTGTGTCGCCATCGTCTCCGAATGGCTGGTCCACGGTGTACAGCACCTCTCCAACAGCTTTGGCTGGTCCGAGCTGTTCGTCGGCGCCTTTGTCATCGCCATCATCGGCAATGCTGCCGAACACAGTGCCGCTGTCTTGCTCGCGATCAAGGGACGGATTGGCGGTTCGGTGGAAATCGCCATCGGCTCCAGCCTGCAAATCGCCCTGTTCGTCGCACCGACACTGGTATTGATCAGCCTGTTCTTCGGGACGCCGATGGACATTGTATTTACTTTGTACGAGCTGGCAGCGATTATCGCAGCCGTCTTTATCACCATCTCGATCACCCGGGACGGGGCGACCAACTGGTATGAAGGCGTGCTGCTCCTGACAGTCTACATCATACTCGGGGCTGCCTTTTTCTTTGCCTAGTCGAATACCCCGAACGAGTGCAAAAAGACGAAAATAATCGCAATCGGGGAGACGTATTTGATCAGCAGCAGCCAGACCGCAAACAGGCGCCTGCCGAGGGAGGTGGTTGCCCTAAGCTCGCGGACCAGCGTCTCCCGCTTGATTTTCAACGGAACAAACACCGCGATCAGCAAAGCCCCCAAAGGCAGCATAATGTTGCTCACCAAAAAGTCAGCGGCATCAAAGATCGATTTGTCAAACAGCCGGACATCGTCCAACAATCCGAACGAGAGCGCAGACGGTACACCACAGACAAAAATCGCCAGACCGACGATCCAGGCCATGCGCTTTCGCTTTTGTTCATTCCCCTTTGCCAGCGAAGCTACGATAATTTCCAGCAAGGAAAACGCAGAGGTAAGGGTGGCAAAGAGAAAAAGCGCGAGAAACATGAGAAAGAACAAGCCACCGAGCGGAATCTGGGCAAACACCGACGGCAACACGACAAACAGCAGCCCCGGTCCCTGCGTCGGCTCCATTCCGAGGGCAAATACAGCGGGGAAGATCGCCAGACCCGCGAGCAAGGCAACCAAGAGACTCAGCCCGACAATCGAGCCTGCGGAGCGGACCAGATTCTCATTGCGGTTCAAGTACGAGCTGTACGTCACCATCACGGAGTTGCCGACACTCAGCGCGAAAAACGATTGACCCATGGCGTAGAGGATCGACTCGGACGTGATTTCGGAAAAGTCCGGTGTCAGGAAAAACAGAACCCCTTCCATCGCGCCATCCAGGGTCAGCGAGCGGATGACCATGGCGATAAAAAGCAAAAACAGCGCCGGCATCATGTATTTGTTCGCCGCCTCGATCCCTTTTTCCACGCCGCGCGCCACGACCCAGGCCGCAATCAGCAGAAAGGCAAGCTGCGCGCCTACGGCTCCCAGCGGGTCAGAAATCACTTGTTCAAATACGTGCTCGTACTGCATGCCAATAATTTGTCCGGTCAGGGCGCGAATGAAGTAGATCAAAATCCAGCCGCCCACGACACTGTAAAATGACAACAGAATAAAGGAACACACGACACCGAGGCGTCCTACCCAATGCCATCTCGTACCGGGTGCGATCGTTTTATACGCGCTGATCGCTTCCTGCTGCGTGCTTCTCCCGATGACGAATTCAGCCAGCAGCAATGGAAGCCCCACACCCAGCGTGAAGAGCAGAAACACGAGGAAAAACGCTCCCCCTCCACTCGTTCCGACGATGTACGGAAACTTCCAGATCGCCCCCAATCCGATCGCAGAACCGGCTGCTGCCAGAATAAAGCCTAATCTATTTGTCCACTGCTCCGTTTGTTTCATGGTACTTGCTGCACTCCTCTGTCGATTCTTCGCTGAGAAAACAAGAAAAACCCGCCCCACGACGGAGCGAGTTCATCAGCTTTCATTCGGTAAACTCCTATCGATAATCCTCTACTACTATACCCAACGAGGGAATGTTTGACCATGGCAGAAATCGGCAAATGAAAAAGCGAGGACGTGCTCCGCTCCCCCGCTTTTTACTTGTTGTTATACATTTCGTGAAGCACAGCCAGTTTTCGCTCAAGCGAGCCGATAATTTCCCGGCCGACTTCTTCTTCTATCAAACCAAGTCGTACCGCGTACTCAACCTCTCTGGACAAGCCGAACATCTGTGTATCCAGCACTTCCTCATAAAGCGGGCACTGCGGCATGGTCAGGTTTTCCATCTGTACGTCGATCAGTTTGTAGATTTTCTCTGCGTCCGCTTGAAGCAACGCTAGCGCTTTTTGTTCCAGATCGATTACCTTTAATTCTGCCAAAACCTATCCCTCCGTTTGCCTCCATCCTTACCTTACATAGTACGTCATTCTAGGCAATTTGAAAAGGGGAGAAGGCAGATGAACTGCAACTAGCTAAAAGATACCAAGATTCCATGCCCGCGAAAGCTGCTCCAGGAGCTTGACACCCGCCAGCGAATTCCCTTTATCATCCAGCGCAGGGCTGAATACGCCAATCCCCATCCGTTGCGGCACGGTCGCCAAAATCCCGCCAGCGACTCCGCTTTTCGCCGGGATGCCGACGTCGATGGCAAATTCCCCGGAAGCGTTGTACATGCCGCACGTCACCATAAACGTCTTGCAGATACGCGCCACGTCGGCGGGAAAAAAGCGCTCTTTGCTAAGCGGGTCGACCCCGTCTGCGGCCAGCACCATACCCATCCGCGCCACCTCTTTCGCCGTCACCTCGATGGCGCAGTGGCGAAAATACAAGTCCAGTGTCTCTTCCACGTCGCCCACGAGCACCCCGCTGTCCTTGAGAAACCAGGCGAGGGCGCGATTGCGGTCCGCCGTCCGCTTCTCCGATTCGTAGACGTCCTCGTTCACGCGGATGTCCGGATTGCCCGTCATCTTGCGCAACAGGTCGAGGATGCAGGTGATCCGCTCCTCCACGTCCCTGCCCTGGATCATCCCGGCGACGGCGATCGCCCCGGCGTTGATCATCGGATTGAGCGGCTTGTGCGGCTTGATCGTCTCCAGTTTGATAATCGAGTTGAACGGATCGCCAGTCGGTTCCTTTCCGACACGTTCAAACACGTAGTCCGGTCCATTCTGGCAGAGGGCGACGATCAGGCTGAAGATTTTCGAGATGCTTTGCAGTGTAAAGCAGACATCCGCTTCTCCCACGCTGATCACGGTACCGTCGGGCAGAAAGACGCTCACACCCAGCTGGCGCGGGTCCTGCTTGGCCAGTTCAGGGATGTAGGTCGCCACGTTTCCTTTATCCGTATAGGCGGCAGCAGCCTGCCATGCAGCTTGAAGCTGTTCCAGATCGTATGGTTGTTTCATCGTTTTGCTCTCCTCAGACAGATTGCCCCGATCCTGTCATCGATTGTAGTCAGGGAATTTCTTCCTGTCAAATGACGCAATCTTCTCCAAGTTCAGCTCTCTTGCAAAGCACGTTCCAGCCGCTCCATCGCCTCGACCAGGATCGCACGGGGGCAAGCGAAGTTGATCCGGTAAAAGCCCGCTCCCTGTTTGCCGAAGGTCTTGCCGTCGTGCAGGCCGAGCCTGGCTTTTTGCCGCAGCAGCGTGGCCAGTTCCGCATCGCTCATGCCGAGTCTGCGAAAATCGATCCAGCCGAGGTACGTCGCCTCGGGAACGGGCATGGACACCTGCGGGATGCGCGTAGCGAGGAAGTGGTGAATGTACTTCGCATTGTCGTGCAAGTACGGCAACAGTTGCTCCAGCCAAGGCTCCCCATGCCGATACGCAGCGATGGTCGCCTCCACCCCGAGCAAATTGACGAACTCGTGGCCCATCATCCTCGCTGTCTTTTTAAATGTTTGCAGATGCGCGCGGTTGGGCGTCATCAGGATGGAAGTGAAAAATCCCGCCAGGTTAAAGGTTTTGCTCGCCGACAGCAGAATCAGGCTATTTTCTGCCAGCTCCGGGGGCAGTGAATAGTACGGGGTGTGCGAACCCTTTTCATAGACGAGATCGGCGTGAATTTCATCGGCGACAACGAGGACCCTGTTTTCCAGGCACAGCTCTCCCATGCGCAGCAGCTCTTCCCGGCTCCAGGCTCGTCCCACCGGATTGTGCGGACTGCACAGGATAAACAGCTTCACCTGCGGATCGCGCACCTTTTCGGCAAAATCGTCCCAATCGATCTCGTAGCGTCCTTGCTGCTCGACCAGCGGGTTCTCCACGAGTTGCCGCCCCCGATGCTCGACAGCCTCGAAGAACGGATTGTACACAGGGGGCTGAACCAACACTTTGTCCTGCGGCTCGGTAAAGGCATCGATCACAACGTGCATACCCGGTATGACCCCGGCGATCCCCGTCATCCAGCTTTCGTCCACCGTGACAGAAAAGCGGCGGGCGATCCACTCGCGTACTGCCCCGTAAAAGTCCGACGGGAGAAACGAATAGCCGTACAGCGGATGGGCTACGCGCTTTTGCAAAGCCTCTGTCACTGCCGGCGGACAGGCAAAATCCATGTCCGCAATCCACAGCGGAAGCATCCCCTCCGCATTGAAGGCCGGATGGTTCAGCTCCCATTTGATGCTTTTCGTTCCGCTTCGGTCGATAATCGTATCGAAATCGTAGTTCATGGTATCGTGCCCTCCCGCATGCTTTTATTTTCAGAATATACCCAAATCAGACCATTCACAAGCGCGTTTCCGCGTTTGCCAGGCTGTCATTGCCTGCGGTACAATTGGGACGTGCTTTCTAATCTTATTCGGAGGTAATGGCTCATGTCAGATGTTATCGTATGTAAAGGGGCTGTCACCTTTCCCATCACTCTGGACCCCTCAGTGTGGATTTTCGACGACCGAAAAATAGACCTTGCCACGTATACGGGTGAAGACGCCGCTTCCGACCAGGAAAAGGCGAAGTACCTGCAAGGCACCGGCTCCCAGTGGGACAAAGAACTGCGCGAAGGGGCCGCTTTGCCCACCGAGCGTCCAACCAGTCTCGCCGAGGCGCGAAAAGCGTTGGAAGGAGATTACGGGATGCGCCTGGCGCCGTTCATCGAAAACGCCCAGCCACTGCCGGAAGCGACCCATGTTCGGATTCACCGCAGTACGGGCGAACCGCTCCTGTTCACGATTGAAGAAGCGAAGCGAGCGATCCTGCAATTTTCCGCAGGAGGCAAGCCGATCCGCGAAGACGGTCCCGCCTACTTCTACTTCCCGGAAACGCTGTTGGCAAAGGAAGAGCCGATCAAGGGCGTAACCGCACTGGAGTTCATCTCCGCGTAACGCGGCGGCGGCAGAGGATGAAACAAAAAAGGAACGCAAGCTGGCAAACAGTTTGGCGTTCCTTTTTCCATGTATGATGTGGGAGCTGTAGCACAGCTCATCAAGCACTTGCTTGTGCAATCTGTATGTTCCGGTTTGCCATCTCCAGGATCAGCAGCTCAATAAACGCTGCATCAAGTTGAAGGTCGACAGCACGATGATATACCTCTACCAACATCTGATCGTTCAAGTATCTCACCTTGTCTCACCTCCATCCTTGTGATGTGCCCATTGTACCAAATGTGTCCCCCTCGAACAATCGCGCCAATATCCACAGTCCATGTGGACATCATGTGGGTATCTTGTGGGCAATTTGTGTGCAACTTCCAGAAAGCCAGCGATACCATTGTGAATTTCTTTGACAATCTTATCCACAAGCAGTCGAACAATGTCGAAATATTTTTTCAACATAATGAAAAGCAAAACAGAAGCCCCGGGGTACTCACGCCCCGGGGCATTCATTGCGATGCTTTTATACGTTAGCGGATACGTGCAAAACTTGTCTGATTCGCTCAATCGCCCAATCCAGCTCTTCCTTGCTGATGACGAGCGGCGGTGCGAAGCGGATGGTCGTTTCATGTGTCTCTTTGCAGAGCAGTCCCAGTTCTTTCAACTGTTCGCAGTACGGGCGGGCTGCCGTTTTCAATTCCAGACCGATAAACAGGCCACGGCCGCGAATATCCGCGATCAGCGGGTTGTCGATCTCAGCGAGCTTTTCCTTGAAATACGCCCCCAGCTCAAGGGAGCGCTGGACGAGACCTTCCTCCTCCAGTACCTCCATCGCAGCGACGGCGACGGCGCAGCCGAGCGGGTTTCCGCCGAACGTGGAACCGTGCGAGCCCGGCTCGAAAACGCCGAGAATTTCCTTGTCAGCAGCTACAGCGGAGATCGGGAACACGCCCCCGCCCAGCGCTTTGCCCAAAATATACATATCCGGCTTGACGCCGTCCCAGTCGCTGGCAAACATTTTTCCTGTGCGGCCAAATCCGGTCTGGATCTCGTCGCTGACGAACAGGACGTTGTTGGCCTTGCAGAGCTCGTACGCTTCCTTCAAAAAGCCCTCTGGCGGGATGATGATGCCGGCTTCGCCCTGGATCGGCTCGAGCATGAAGGCAGCCGTATTTTCATTGATGGCAGCTTTCAGCGCTGCGATGTCGCCATAAGGAATGATCTGAAAGCCAGGGGTGAACGGACCGAAGCCGCGGCGGTAGTCCTCGTCCGACGAGAACGACGTGACCGTTACCGTGCGGCCGTGGAAGTTTCCTGTGCAGACGATGATTTCCGCCTTGTGTGCGGCGACCTTTTTCACGTCGTACGCCCAGCGGCGCACCGCCTTGATCGCTGTCTCCACTGCTTCCGCTCCGGTATTCATCGGCAAGATCATTTCTTTGCCAGTCAGTGCGGACAGCTTTTCATAAAAATGGCCCAGTTGATCGTTGTAAAAGGCGCGCGATGTCAAGGTCACCTTGTCCGCCTGGTCCTTGAGCGCCTGAATGATACGCGGGTGGCGATGCCCCTGGTTCAGCGCGGAGTACGCACTGAGCATATCCATGTATCGATTGCCCTCCGGGTCTTCTACCCATACTCCCTCTGCCTTGGAAATGACGATCGGCAGCGGGTGGTAGTTGTGGGCACCGTATTTTTCCGTTTGTGAGATGACTTCATGTGATTTTCCCATGCTGAATTCCTCCTTCAGACGTTCTTGCTCTATCTCTCTATTCAAGAATGATGCCAACGCGACGCTATGCGAAAGATATGCGTTTCGCCTGCGAGGTGCGCAAAAAATTTTTGCGTTTTGACGCATGATTATTTTGCTGCAAAATGTTTTTGCATCTGTTCCTGTGGTAAGATCAAGCTATACAGAAAGGTCGGTGATGGCAATGACAGCCCTAAACAAACAGCCTGATCCAGAGCGGATGCTGCGCATCTACGAGCAGATCATCAACGAAATTGGCGAAGGCGTCCATGTGATCGACGCCAGCGGGACAACCATTCTTTATAATCGCAAAATGACGGAGTTGGAAGCGATGGCGAGCCAAGACGTACTGTACAAGCCGCTCACCGATGTGTTCGAGTTTCCCCACGGGCAGCAGAGCACGCTGATTACGGCGCTTGCGTCCGGAAAAAGCATCCGCAATACGCGGCAGACGTATTTTAACGACAAGCGGCAGGAGATCACGACGATCAACCATACACTCCCGCTATTTGACAACGGCACTATTATCGGCGCGGTGGAGATCGCCAACGACGTAACCAAGATGGAGCGGCTCCTGCGGGAAAACATGCGGGAGAAAAACGGTGCACGCTTCACGTTCGGGCAAATCGTCGGGAGCAGCACTGCGATCCAGGAGGTCATCGCCAGCGCGAAACGGGCGGCACGCACTTCTTCCTCGGTGCTCGTCGTCGGCGAGACCGGAGCGGGCAAGGAGTTGTTCGTACAAAGCATCCACAATGCCAGCCAGCGCGCAGCCGGACCGTTCATCTCGCAAAACTGCGCCGCCCTGCCCGATACGTTGATCGAGAGCCTGCTGTTCGGGACCGCGCGAGGAGCTTTTACGGGCGCTATGGAGCGGCCGGGACTGTTCGAGCAGGCTGAGGGCGGCACGCTGTTTCTCGATGAAATCAATGCGCTTAGTATGCCTCTGCAGGCCAAATTGTTGCGCGCCCTGCAGGAGAAGACGATCCGCCGCATCGGTGATACGAAGGATCGGTCCATCGATGTGCGCATCGTCGCGGCGATCAACGAAGACCCTGTCGACGCCATTGCCCAGCAGCGACTGCGCAAGGACCTCTACTACCGCCTGGGCGTCGTCACCTTGTTTGTCCCTCCGCTGCGCGAGAGAAAGGAAGACATCCCTACGCTTGTCGAGCACTTCATCGGCAAGTACAACCCGCTCTTTCAGATGGAGGTCACAGGTGTTGCGCAGCAGGTCATGTCCGTCTTTATGCAGCACGATTGGCCGGGCAATGTCCGCGAGCTCCAGCATGTGATCGAAGGGGCGATGAACCTGATGGGACAGGAGACGATGATTTTGCCCGAGCATCTGCCCCCGCATTTCTTGCGTCGCGAGCCGGCGATCGTTCAGCGGATGCCAAAAGACTCTTCGCTCCACCCTGGCGAGGCGATCCTTCCCTGGAAGGAAGCGCAGGAGGCGTTTGAAGCGCAGTATCTGCAGCAAGCGCTGGACGCCTGCGGGGGAAATATTACCCAGGCTGCGCACAAACTGCAAATCAGCCGGCAAAGCCTGCAATACAGGCTGCGCAAGCTGGGCCTGCAAAAGCGCCTGTAGACGCGAGAAGCGACAAGCCTGCAAAAGAAAAAAGCCTCGCTGTGTCAACAGCGAAGCTTTTTTGTCCCTCTCTATGCGTAAATGGTAACAATTTCCGTGATAACAACCATGGCGAAGACGGCGAAACCGAAAGAACCCATGACCAGCAACATGCGTTTCAGCTTTGTCAGATCTTCCATCAAAAAAACCTCACTTTCATCCATCAACGTCTCTGTGCAAACGCCTCTACACTATATACGAACGAAAGTGGAAAAAGGTTTCACACAGCTCCACCTTTTTGTTGCACCCGTCCCTTGCCGACCGAGCTGGCTTCCTGCTCCATGCGAAGCAACTGCCAGGCGACGAGCAATCCGACGACGAGACACATGCTCCACGGCATCCAATCCATTTGCAGTTGCTTGGACAGGTCGTAGACCCAGCCGCCGGCGATCTGCCCCAAAGAGCCGCCGATCGCGACGGAGTAGCCGTTGAATCCGTAGTACGCGCCTACCAGCTCTTTGGGAGCAAACTGCGGCACCATTTCCACGATATTGGGGACCGCAATCATCGTGCCGAGCGCGTAGAGAAACACATTGATCAGCATCAGCCAGAGAGAGTCGGCAAAGGTGAGCAAAAACAGTCCGGCTCCCATGACCAGTGTGCCGATGCCGATGAGCGCGAGCTTTTGCTGGTACCCTTCCAGCCAGCGCGTCACTTTCATCTGCAACACAATGACCGACAGCGAGACCGTAGACAATACGACCCCGACGAAAAACTTGTCGCCGGTGACGTCCTCGACAAAACGCGGAATGGTCAAAAAGATTTGCATGCTCAGGTAGTAATGTCCCATCAACACAATCGTGAAACGGACGAATTTGCGGTCCTTGAGTACGTGGCTCATGCTCTGCCAGACGCTGTACCTCGTATTCTTCGCCTCGATCGGAGGCAACAAAACCAGCACGATTACGGCCATCGCGGCAAAGACGCCCCCGGAAAACACGGAGAGGTAGAAAAAGTCGACGGTCGACAGCAGCGTTCCGACCAATTGCGAGCCGACGACCCCGATATTGCCCAGTACATTGCGGAAGGAGAATACTTCCTTTCGCACATTCTCCGGCGTGTGCACGGCAAAGGCAGCAGAAACAGACGGTTCAAACAGCGAACCGCCCAGACCGGACAGGATGGCAGCGACGAAAAAATGCCAGGTTTCCGTACAGTAGGCAAACATGCCAAACCCGACAGCCCTGACAGCCATGCCGATTACCATCGTTCCCTTGTATCCAAACAGGTCGGCTACCGCGCCGCCCAAAAATGCGAAGCCTTGCTGAGAAAACTGCCGGACGCTCAACACCAGCGCTGCCATCGCCAACGTCCAGCCGATACTTCCCGTCAAGTGCAGGGTAAGGTATGGAACCAGTGCATAAAACCCCAAATTCATCATAAAAGAGGTAGAGAGCAGCAGCTTCACTGCAAATGGCGTCTCCCTCCACACTTCCCGTTTCATTCGTTACCCCTCGCTCCCATATAATCCCGTTAAACTAAGATATTCTCAGCTTAAAGAAGTGCATTTCATTTGAGAAACGAACAATTTTGTATATGGTAATCAATAATTTCGATAAGGTCTGCTCTCAACCTATCGAACGCTCTGCCGCCCTGCCCTGCGCGGTGGGCTCGTTTTGCCTTCCTGCCTCGTTTTGCTCTATGATAAAAGGAACACTCGTACACACATACTCTTCCTTTCCTCCTGCATCGTCCAGGACAGAAGAGGGCAAAGTTATTTTTTCTGTCACGGGAAAAAGGACTTCACCGCGTTATAGCGAAGTGTTACCTTATCTGACTGAAGAATAAGAGGGATTTTACTTGTATGGACTTTGAACAACTTCGAGCTTTTTACACACTGGCCCAAACGAAAAACTTTACCAAGGCGGCAGAGATGCTTCACCTTGTGCAATCTACCGTAACGATGCGCATCAAGCAACTGGAGGAAAAAGTGGGCAAGCCCCTGTTTGTGCGCGACAAGCGAAGCGTGGAAATCACACAGGCAGGGCTCACCCTTTTGCCATATGCGGAACGGATTTTACGGCTCTCCCAGGAGGCGTTGAACGAAGTCGCCTCCCTGCAGCCTTATGAGGACTACTTGTCCATTGGCAGTCTGAACTCGATCTGGACCTCTACGCTGGAACCGATTCTCAAGGAGTACCACGCACGCTATCCGCACATTGCCATCAGCACCAAAACCGGACACTCCTCCGATGTCATCCAGTATTTGCTCGACAATGTCATTCAGATTGGCATCGTTTACGTACCGCCTTCTCTGCCGAATTTTGAAGTAATCCCGACCTGGGAAGACGAAGTCGTGCTCGTCTGCTGTCCGAACGGTCCCTTTGCCACTGTCAGCGAAGTGCATACGCGCGAACTGCGCAACCTGCCGCTTCTCTACATGAACTGGGGACCTCCGTTTAACGAGTGGATCAGGCAGACGCTGCCGCGCAACTATATGCCGAGACTGCACGTCGACAAGGCGGAGTTGGCGATCGATTTGATCAAGGAAGGACTGGGCGTCAGCCTGTTGACCCGCTCCGCCGTGAAAGCCGATCTCGCCGCCGGCAACCTGAAGGAGCTGACGTTGGTCGGCGACAAGCCTCCCAAGCGCTCGGCTTACATCGTCCTGCCCCGGGACAAAAAGAACAAGCCCAGCGTCGAAAAATGGCTGGGCTTGATGAAGGAATTCGGCTATTCAACCTAGCTGGCTACGACCTCGCATCGATCGTCGGGGCAGAGGCATATGTGCCTTTGTCTTTGCCCCACCTGCCGTAGCCGTATCGAAAGAAATAGTACAATGTCAGCGCCCAGGCAAAACCGCTCAGCACGTCGCTTGCGTAATGGACGCCGAGGTACACCCGGCTGACAGGCAGCAGCAGCGCAAGCACGACGCCAGCGATCCCAAGCAGCCTCGCTCCGTTTTTATGCCGCAGCTGAAATCGAATGAGATCGAACAAGATGAGGTAAAAGGCCGAGCCGACCATGGCGTGTCCGCTCGGATACGAGTATGAGCCGGGCAAGGCGATCAAGTGTAAGCCTTCGGGCCGCGGTCTGGCGAAGTACGCCTTCATCCCTTCGTTTACAAGAAATGCCCCGAGCAGTGTCACGACGATCACAAGCGCCTCGGCACGGCAGCCTTTGCGCAGCATGACGATGGCGGTGATGATAGCCAGCGGGGCCGTGGCATAGCCTGTGCCCAAAAACGTCAGGGCTTGAAAAAATACGGTCAGCGCCTCCTGACGAATGGCGAAAGCCCAGGCAAATGCCGTCTCATCCACCACACTCCACACCCCCTGCACGTAAAACAGGAGAAACAGTGCGGATACGGCACAGCAGACAAGAGCGGATGTACGGTATACCTTGTACTGATTCATCGTTTGCGGGTTCTCCTTCCCTCTTTCACAAAAAATCTGTCGCCAGACCGGATGGCACATGCGACAGCTTCGTTTTTTCCAGACGCGCTTATCCTTGCCGTTGTTCGGATTTGGACAGCAGAAAGCGCAAGGCTTCCGCAAAGCGGGCATCATCTTCTGCCGATCGCGCTGCCGGACCGCGCGTACGGCCTCCTCCTCTGCGAAAGCGGGCTTTCAGGTTTCTCTCCTCGAGGTGAAAGTCAATCCGCTCAGGCTCGTAGATTTTTCCGTGCGGACTCAGTGCGAATGCCCGTTTTCCCAGGATCAGGGCGGCCAGACCGATGTCCTGCGTGACGACGATATCGCCTGCTCTGGCGTCGTTTGCCAGCCGCATATCGACGGCTTGCGGTCCCGCGTCGACGACGATGTGGTCAGGTCTGTCCAACTGGTGGTTGTAGCTGGCATAGGTGACGCATGGCCACTCCCATTCCTCTCCCAGCTTTTGGGCGATGGCCAAGGCTTGTCTGGGGCAGGCATCGGCATCAATCAGGATTCGAGCTTTTGACATGGGTATCCGCCCTTTCACGCGCTTTTTTCTCCCACCTGTACCCCGTTTTTGGTATGATGAAAGGTGGAGAGGAGTGAACTGCTTTGCGCTATCAATTTATCCTTGATGAACGACTCGGTATCCCCCTGCCCCACCTTCGTCTGGACTGGGAAGAGTACACGGGGGAAGAGCGTGCTGACATCCTGCTCGAATGGGAAGAGATCCGCGCGACCATTCCCGATCGGATCCTGAAAATCGAAGAAGTCATCATCGAAAAGACCCGGCAGTTGTCCGAAGAAGAAAACTTTGCGCGCTCTTGTGAATTGAACAATGAAATCCACGAATTGGCAAGCCTTATCAATGATCTTAATATATGGTTCCGCGTGCAGCAAGATCACGACACGAAAACCCATCAGTAACGACACGAAAAAACGCCTCTGTCCCCACCTTTCGCCTGGTGGAAATGGAGGCGTTTCGTTTTGTCTGTTTCGACTCTGCTGGCTAAGCCTTGCTGGTCTCCCTCTGTTTGATCCGCTGCCCGAGGCGAAGCGCCATCAGGCCCGTTACGTGCGGTGCGGCCATTGAGGTGCCGTTTAGCTTGCGAAACTGGTTGCCCGGCCACGTAGACAAAATATCGACACCAGGCGCCTTGGCATTTGCCCCTTTTCCCCGGGAGCTGAACGATGCCAGCTTCCCCTGCTGGTCGATTGCGCTTACTCCGACCACCCCGTTATAGCGGGCGGGATACTCCACCTCGCCTCCGTTGTTTCCTGCCGAGGCGACCATGACAATTCCCTTGTCGTTTGCCTTTTTCACCATGCGAGCCAGCGCTTCGCTGTATTGCGGCATGCCAAAGCTCATGTTGACGATATTCATGTCGTTGGCGATGGACCAGTTGATCGCCCGCAAAATGGTGTACAAGCTCGATTTGCCTTGCTCGTCAAAAGCACGTACGTCGTAAATATGCGCCTGTGGCGACACCCCGATAATTCCCCGTTGATTCATCGCAGCGACGATAATTCCGGCGACATGCGTTCCATGTCCGTTCATCCCGCCCTTGACGAGATTGATCCCTCCCTTGACCTGATCGCGCAGGTCAAAATGATCCCGGGATATGCCTGTATCGATCACGGCGATTTTCACGCCAGCTCCCATTCCCTTTCTCCAGCGGCGATCCGCGCCTACGTACTTCACTCCCCACGGTATCTCCTCCGCGTGTACCGACACCGAGATGTTTTCTTCCACAGAATGCTGATACCGCTCGCAAAACTTGTAAATTCGTTCGAACACCTGCGTATTGACGCACATGCACCCGAGATCGTCGAAGCAGTGCCACGGTTTGCGCTTGTCTTTTTGCGTGCGAATCCGTCCAATCCGTCCTGTCAGATCAGCCAGAATCTCCCGAAACGGCGTGTCAGGGTGAAAACTCAGTATCTTCACGTAAGTAGCCTCCTGTCATGCTTCTATCTGCCTCATCCTATGATCCTGCCCGCCCGCTGGCTGTGGGCATTTGCACACAACTTGGCAAAATGGGCGAGAAACAGCGGCATCTGTCCAGACATGTTTCGGGTTTTTCCCATATAACTGCAAGGACAACAAGTATTGCGCTGACGAAAGGAGTGCGTACCGATGGCAAAAGCAGATGATTTGCTCAAGCAAATCAACCAGAAGAGCAAGAAAAAAATGACGATGGGCGACATCAAAAATCTCGCAAAGGGCTACTCGAAAAAGGATTTAAAGGATGACAAAAAGCTGCAGGAGCTGATCAAAAAGCTGGGGAAAGCAGTCGGTGTCCAATTGAGCGACAAACAAATCTCCACAGTCAAAAAACAGGTGAAAGACCGCCTGCTGTAAGACGCAAAAACACGAGGCTTCGCCAGACGAGTGGCGAAGCCTCATGTTTTTTGCAAGCAACAAAAAAGAGGGGAGGAGTCCATCCCCCTCTTTTTTGTACATTCGTATTCAGAAGTAACGACTTAGTCGCATGCACACGCAACAATCGTCAGCAATACGAACAGCACCAGCACCAAGGCAAAGTCGTCAAAACCAAAACCGTTGAATACGCTACTCATTCGCTTTCCCTCCTTTTCAACAACTAGTCATACTGTATGAGCAAGGCTCCTGGCATGATTGGACCAAAGCCCATGCACGCGCCCATTTTGGGATATGTGATGGTGTTGTTGAAAAAGGAGACTAGCTTGCTTTTTGCTCGATCCGCTCTGCCATGCCGTATGGCTTGCGCATGAGCGTCTCCCAGAACAGGATGGTTCGCTGGATCATCGGCCCAGTCAGCAGGGCGATCAGGACCGTACCGACAGATACCGGTCCGCCCAGCGAAGCCCCTGCGAGCAGCACGGTGACTTCAATGATCAACCGGACGCGCTGAATGCTCCAGCCAAGCCGCTCATTCATCGCCAGCATAAAGCTGTCGCGCGGCCCTGCGCCCAGGCGAGGCGAAAGGTACATGCCGATCCCCACCGCCATAATCACCATGCCCAGGCTGAACAGCACGATTTTTTGAAACATCGTTTCCCCCTGTGGAATAAGATCCAGCCAGAGGATCAGATCGAGAAACGTACCAAAACAGAACATGTTTAAAAACATCGGAAACGACGGCTTGATTTTGGCGATGACATACGAGGAGACAATGACAATCACTCCGACGATCTGCGACCAGATGCCAATCGTCAACCCAAAGGTCATTTGCAGGCCGATGTGCAGCGTATCCCACGGGGCGACACCGAGATTGGCTTTAATCGACAGCACTGCTCCAAAAGCCCCTACAAAAAGGCCCAGGACAAACATGGCATAGCGAATTGCAAGCGGCTTCCCGTTCCGTAAACCGGACACTGGTATTCACCTTTCCTCTCCTGACTACTCTCTACTGGTTGGCACCAACGATTCGACCTGCGATTCCTTCCAAAAAGCAGGCGCCGTCCTCACCGACGGCTCCTCCGGTGCTTTCTGCTCTCTATTCTCCCGCCCGCTGTCGCACACGCTTTACCGGCACGTCGAGAAAGTCTTCGGCGAGCAGCGTGTCGGGAAAAATCTCCTGGGCTTCCGCAAGCAAATCCCCCATCGTAAACGAACTGTCCTCGTTTTCGTACCGAGGACTGAAATGGGTCAAACACAACTGCTTCACTCCCGCCTCACTCGCCAAAAGCGCTGCCTCATGCGCGGTAGAGTGGCCGCTGCGCACCGCCAACTCTTTGTCGTGCTGGGCGTACGTCGCTTCATGGACCAGCAGATCGGCATCACGGGCGAGCTCCTTCACGCTTTGGCACGGTTCGGTATCGCCGCTGAAGACGATTTTGCGTCCCTCCTGCGGCGTTCCGGTAAACTCCCGACCGTCGAGCACCCGACCGTCCGGCAGCGTCACCTGCTCTCCCCGCTTGAGCGCTCCGTATAGGGGACCAGAAGGAACGCCTGCCTGCTTCGCCAGGTCGACCCGAAACGCGCCCGGGCGTTCCTTTTCCTCCACCGCATACGCAAACGAGGCGATCCGGTGTTTGGCGGGACAGCAGCGGACGATTCGCTCGTCATCCTCGTAGACGATCCCTTCATGGACGGTATGGATCTGCAACGGGTAGTGCAGGTGGACCGGGCTGGTCTCCATCACGGCGCGAAAATACCGTTCCAGTCCGGGAGGTCCGTACAGTTCGAGCGGTTTCGCGTCGTCGTTGCGCAATGAACGGCTGGCAAGCAGCCCGATCAATCCGTACAAGTGGTCGCCATGCAAATGCGTAATGAAAATTTTCTCGAGTTGGCTGATTTTCATCGGGGCGCGAAGCAACTGGTGCTGGGTGCCTTCTCCGCAGTCGAACAGCCACCACGTGCCGGCCTGCAAAAAGCGCAAGCCGATCCCGCTGACATTGCGCCGCGTCGTCGGTGCCCCCGATCCCGTTCCCAAAAATGTTACGATCAATTACCCGCATCTCCTTTATCCAGGTCGATCTCTCTTTTGTGCCTGTCCCTGTATCTAGGCATTCACCCTTTTTTCTCTGGGCGCATACGCTGACACAAACAGCACACAGCAAGGAGGGACTATGGTGATAAAACGTCTTTTTACGATCGGCGCCGCACTTGCCTTATCGTCAGTCGCCATTCTCAGCGGATGCTCCAGTTCTCCCGAAAAAATCCGCATCGGCGAAGTGACGCGTTCCCTGTTTTACGCTCCCCAATACGTTGCCATTGAAAAAGGCTTTTTCCAGGAAGAAGGGCTCGACGTCGAACTGATGACGATTCCCGGCGGCGACAAGGTCATGTCCGCCCTGTTGTCGGACGGTATCGAGGTGGCGCTCGTCGGTTCCGAAACGAGCATCTACGTCGCCCAGCAAGGCGCGGCTGACCCGGTGATCAATTTTGCCCAGCTCACACAGACAGACGGCACGTTTTTGGTCGCCCGTGAAAAAACAGACAATTTTTCCTTCGATCAGCTCAAAGACAGTGTTTTCCTCGGACAGCGAAAAGGCGGCATGCCGCAAATGGTCGGCGAATACGTGCTCAAGCAGCACGGCATCGACCCTCACGGAGATCTGGAGCTGATCCAGAATGTAGAGTTTAAAAACATCGCCGCTTCCTTTGCTGCGGGAACCGGCCAATATGTCCAGTTGTTTGAACCGGAAGCCTCCCGCTTCGAGCAGGAAGGCGTAGGCTATGTCGTCGCCTCCTTTGGCCAGGAGAGCGGTACAGTGCCCTATACCGTCTACATGGCGAAGCAAAGCTATCTCGAATCAAATGCTGACGCTATCCAAAAGTTTACCAATGCCGTATACAAAGGGCAACAATGGGTAAACAGCCACTCTCCCAAAGAAACAGCCGAAGTCATCGCCAAGTACTTCGACCAGATCAGTCCCGAAATTTTGGAAAGCTCGGTGAAACGCTACCTGGAGCAAGGCTCCTTCGCTACCGATCCGGTACTGGAAGAAGAAGAATGGAACCGGCTGCAGGACATCATGCGTGAGGCCGGAGAGCTGAATGCTCCTGCCGAATACGGCGAACTGGTAAACACAACCTTTGCCGAAGCTGCAAAAGAAGGGAAGTAGACAGCGATGAACCAGATTCCTTCTACGCCGGCCAAAATTGAACTCGGCCACGTGACCCATCTGTACCTTTCCACGTCCAGGGCTTTCATGGCGGTCAAGGATATTAACCTGCGCGTGGAGGAAGGAGAGTTCATCAGTCTGGTCGGTCCCAGCGGATGTGGCAAGACGACCCTGCTGTCTTTGATCGCCGGATTGGAGCGGCCCACGTCCGGCACGATCCTGCTGGACGGAAAGCCCGTCACCGGGACATCCCCGCAGGTCGGCTATATGCTGCAACAAGATTACCTGTTCAACTGGCGCACGATCGAGGAAAATGCCTTTCTCGGACTCGACATCCAGGGACTGCGCAACAAGGAGTCCGAAGAGTACGCCCTCCATCTGCTCGAAGAAATGGAGCTGGCCGACGTGCGCAAGGCCTCTCCGGCACAGCTTTCGGGAGGAATGCGCCAGCGGGTCGCACTGGTCCGCACGCTCGCCTGCCAGCCTGACGTGCTGCTGCTCGACGAGCCGTTTTCCGCCCTCGACTACACGACCAAGCTGAAGCTGGAGGATTTGGTCTTCACCACGCTGCGCCGCCACAAAAAAACGGCGATTCTCGTGACGCACGATCTCTCGGAGGCGATCGCCATGGGAGATCGGGTCACCGTCCTCTCGCGAAACCCGGGCGAGGTGCGCAGCGAGCTGATCGTGCCGCCGCACATCCGCGAGTCGCTGCCGTTTGCCGCACGAAATCAGGATTTGTTTCAGGAGTTGCTGCAACAGCTTTGGAAAGAGATGGAGGTGATCGCCGATGAACCGAAGTGAACTGGAGGCAGTCCATCTGGCCTATCTCCAGAAAGAAGGCAAAACGCGCCGGCGCGTGTTTGTGACGCAGACTCTGCTCCTGATCGCCTTTCTCGGGCTTTGGGAGATTCTCTCCAGAGCCAATCTGATCAATTCGCTGATCTTTAGCTACCCCTCCAAAATTGCCGGGTTGTTCTGGACGCAATTGACAGACGGGAGCCTCCTCCCCCACGTCGGAATCACCGTATGGGAGACGGTCATTGGCTTTTTGCTCGGGACCTTGCTCGGTACCCTGATCGCGACCTTGATCTGGTGGTCTCCCTTTCTCTCCCGTGTGCTCGAGCCGTATCTCGTCGTCGCCAACAGCATGCCCAAGGTGGCGCTCGGCCCGGTCTTTATCGTCTGCTTCGGGCCAGGGCTCATGTCCGTAATCGCGATGGGCGTTGCGATTTCCGTGATTGTCACGACGATCAATATTTATGCCAGCTTTCGCGAGGTCAATCCCCAGTACGTCCGCGTGGTGCAAACACTGGGCGGTAACAAGCAGCAAATTTTTCGCCTCGCGATCCTGCCCGCGACCATCCCGACGATCCTCGCCACGCTGAAAGTAAACGTCGGTCTCTCCTGGGTCGGCGTCATCGTCGGCGAGTTCCTCGTCTCGCAAAGCGGGCTGGGCTATCTGATCATCTACGGCTTCCAAGTGTTCAATTTTACCCTGGTCATGGTGTCTCTCTCCATCATCGCAGTAGTCGCCACGGTGATGTACCAAGGCGTAGCGTTTCTGGAGCGCAGACTTACCAGCCAGTTTAAATAGATAGCTGTGAAAAAGAGGCGCTCTCATGTCACCTGACATACAGCGCCTCTTTTTTTGCCTGTTTCCTTGCATTGTCCCAGCCGTTTACTTCCAGAACTGCCACCAGCTTTTTTTCTGTGTCGCATCCGTTGGCAACTCCGATTCAGCCTGTGGCTCAGATGCCTGCGCGGCTGTAGCCCCCGGGATGCGGGCGAGGAATTGCTCGACTGCGGGCTTGTACCGGTCGTGCACGTGCTTTTGCATGTCGCGCAGTACAGCAATTGCCTTTTCCTTTTGATCGGTTGCGATCAGTGCGTTTGCGTAATTAAACCCAGCAAACGGGTATGGAAAATCGGGTTTCCAGTAGCTTTCGCAAATCTGGATGAGCTGGTAGACGTACCCCGCCTGTCCCAGTTCGCCTGTCACCGTCATCACGACTTCCATCCGGTCATCCGTTGTTTTCTCGATCGCCTGCTGGTACCAATGCATCGTTTTCAACAGATTTTCTTCCGTCAAAGCGAGGCGTGCCAGGTGAAGCTGCGGACGCCACGCCCCTTCCTTGGCACTCAACGTCTCGAGACGCTTCTTGAGTTCATCGCGCTTTCCTGTCGCCAAAAACCCTTCGACGTACATGTTCAGTCCGACTTCCTGGTTGGGGTCCTTGAACAAGCCGGCTTCCAGCGTTTCAAACGACTTGGCCTGCTTTCCTTCCGCGGCGTACACCTTGGCCAGGTTCGTACATGCCGTCCCGGACGCGGGGAAGCGCTCCATGCAGTTGATCAGGATCGCTTTGGCGCGCTCCAGCTCGTTGGCCTGCATGTGGACGACAGCCCGAAAATTGAGAGCGGATTCGATCGGGCCGTACAGTTCCAGCAACCTGTCCGCTGTAGCGGCAGCCTGCTCCGTAAAGCGCTCCTTTACCAAATGCATCGCGTAATCGCGCAGTTTTTCCTTGTCATCCCAGTATTTGTCCAGATTGTTCGGAATGATTTTCTTTTGGTAGTCTTCCCGCGACATTTGAACAGTCTGACCAAATTCATTGGTAAACGTCACAAAATCAGACATGAAACAGCCTCGCTTTCGTATCCTACAGCATCATAGCAAGAGATTTGGAATTTCTCAGCAAAGAAGAACGATTTTCCCGCAGGAGGAAAACCGTCCATGATCCTCTATCTCCCGTTTTTAAATCCAGGCTTTCATGTTTACCTTGCGGATGAACTCTTCCATTGATTCCTTGACAGGTTCGTCATGAGCCGCTTCCTTTTCCTGCATGCCCAGAAGTTGTCGGAAAAGCGCTTCGTTACGCGTAGCCAGTGCGAAGTCGAGCAAAGCCTCCCGGGAGACTCGGTCTGCTTCCTCCTCCAGTAGCTGCTCCTCGAGAGCGATGTCCTCTTCTACAACGGGAAACTGCTTATCTATTTTAGGTATTCGCACCACCCACGCAAACGCGCTGTCCGGATTACGGTCCCGGGCGATCAAGTAACCGTATTCGCTAATAGGCAAACCTTGCTCAAAGGAGTCGGCAACGATAACGACGCGTTGTCCAAGCTTGAACATGATGCGTCCACTCCTTTATAAGATTACTTCTTATCATACTAAATTCTATGTGTCCTTGGGAAGAGCAAACCACACCGATGGGTACAGCAACAAAAAGTTTGTTGCCCGGCGAAAAATCCGGTACACTTTATGGTACAAGGATGGAAAGAAAATAGAGGTGTACAGCATGCAGATGACTACGGGGTTTTCCCTGTTTATCGTCGGGTGGACGTTCGTTCTCGTCACGTTCATGTTTATCGGCGGCTACTTCATGTTTCGCAAATTTCTCAAATCAATGCCCAAGCAGGACGGCAAATCGGACCTCGATTGGCAGGACTACTACATCGAACAGACCCGCTCCCTCTGGACGGAGGATGGTCTCACTCTGCTAAACGAGTTGGTAGAGCCTGTTCCCCAGCTTTTCCGGGACACGGCAAGGCGCACGATCGCAGGCAAAATCGGACAGCTCGCCCTAGAGGAAAAAGCCAGCCAGATCACGACCGAGCTGATTATCAAAGGCTATATCCTCGCTACGCCAAAGCGCGACCACAAGTGGCTGATCCAGCATCTCGAAAGCAAGCAGATTGACTACACGCCCTACCAGAAATATTTGAGCGCCGAATCGTAGGGCAGGTGTCGTATCATCTTTTCCTGCGAAACTGCGAGCCGCTTCATTCGTACATAACAGGCAGAGATGCGATGGAGCGAAAAGGAGATGGGGACACGTGAAGGTTGTCTTGACCATCATCACGATCGTATTTGTGCTGATCGCCTTGGCGGCGGCAGCGTTCGTGTATGTGCTGCGAAGAGGGTACCGCTACCTGTCCAAAACGGGGAAGTACCGCCATTACAGCAGCAGCGACTACCGATACCACCGTCCGATGGGAAAATACGGACACAAAACGTACGGGCATCATCGCTACCGCCGAAAATACTCCAGCCGGGGATTTTTCAGCAGCTAGCCCGACTGGTTCTGACGACGAAAAAGCTGCCGTCCGCTGTCTTTGAAAACAGCCGGATGGCAGCTTTTTTTTCCTACCCCTATCCTGTCTCTCTACTCCATCGTCAGGACAACCCTGCCGTTGATTTGCCCTTTTTCCATCCGCTCGAACACTTCGTTGATCTTCTCCAGCGGCTGAGTCTCGATAATCGCCCGTACTTTGCCGCGCGCCGCGAAATCGAGCGCTTCCTGCATATCTTTTCGCGTGCCGACGATCGAGCCTTTGACGGTCACGCCGTTGAGCACCGTGTCAAAAATCGGAATCGCCATGTCCGCGTTGGGCAGGCCGACGACGACGAGCGAGCCGCCGCGCCGTACAGACTTGTACGCTTGCTCAAACGCTTTTTTGGTCACAGCCACGCTGATCGCGCCGTGAACGCCGCCCACCTGCTCCTGAATGGCCTGTACCGGATCGACCTCACTGCCGTTTACGGTAATGTCTGCGCCCAGTTCTTTGGCCAGCTCCAGCTTTTCCGGATGGATGTCGACGGCGACGACGTTGTAGCCCATCGCTTTCGCATACTGTAGCGCGACGTGGCCCAATCCGCCGATACCGTAGATCGCCACCCACTCGCCCGGCTTCACATTGGCGACTTTCAACGCTTTGTACGTGGTCACACCCGCGCACAGGATCGGAGCGGCATCGACATCGCTCAGCCCGTCGGGGATGCGCGCGACATAGGCGGCGGGGGCGACGCAGTACTGGGCGTATGCACCATCTGCGGAGTAGCCCCCGTTAATTTGCTTTTGGCACAGCGTCTCCCAGCCGGTCAGGCAGTATTCACACTCTCCGCAAGCGGAGAACAGCCACGGGATGCCCACCCGGTCGCCGACTTTCAACGTCGTGACGCCTTCGCCCAGTTTTTCCACCACGCCTACGCCCTCGTGACCGGGGATCAGCGGCAGCTTTGGCTTGACGGGCCAATCGCCCTGTGCAGCGTGCAGGTCAGTATGGCAGACGCCGCATGTTTTGATGCGGACGAGCACCTCGCCATATCCGGCCTGTGGCACTTCCAGCTCTTTTAGTTCCAGTTTTTGATGAAACTCGTTGACTACAGCAGCTTTCATCTTACTTCCTCCCTTAAAAACGAATTTGATAGCGTACACCCTCTACCAGGAAGCAAGCATCATGCCAAAATGAAAGCGCTTCATATTCCTTGTCCCGGCCTGTCCTTCCACCAGTTTTCAGCCGATTTCACGGCTCATCGGGCCGAAAAAACGGCTCGTTTGCCGTACTTTTGGCTGCAACAGGAAAATGTAAGCGTTTGTTGTATTTTCTAAGGAGTGGAAGGAGGACTGATGCATGCAAATCTCCAAATTTATGACACCCGAAATCATCTTCGGCACAAACTCCCTGTGCCAGACCGGTGAAAGCCTGCGCCGCCTGGGTGCTACCCGTGTCTTTTTGGTCAGCGATCCCGGGGTTGCAAATGTCGGGTGGATCGAGCGGATCATCGACTACTTGCGTGAGCAAAAGCTGGAATATCATCTGTGGACGCAGATCACGGCCAATCCGAAAGACTACGAGATCCACGCCGGGGTAGCGGAATACCGCGCGCGGGAATGTAACGCCATCCTCGGTGTCGGCGGCGGAAGCGCGATCGACGCAGCCAAGGCGATCGCCCTTCTGTCTACCAATGAAGGCAGCATCAGTGATTACGAAGGCGTCGACCAGATCACACATCCCCTCCCCCCGATGGTCATGGTACCGACTACTGCCGGTTCCGGGTCGGAAGTGTCACAATTTTCCATCATCGTCGACAGCAGCAAAAAAGTAAAAATGGCGATCATCTCCAAGTCGCTCATCCCCGACATCGCCATCATCGACCCGCAAACCTTGATGACCAAGGACAGACAGTTGACCGCCAACACCGGAATGGACGTGCTGACCCACGCGATCGAATCGTACATCTCGCTGGCCGCCACACCGCTTACAGAGGTGCACTCCCTGCAAGCGATGCGGCTGATCGCCACCTATTTGCGCCCGTCCGTGGCAAGCTGCTTCAACGCAGAAGCCAAGCAAGCGATGGCAATGGCCAGCTTGCAGGCGGGCATCGCCTTTTCCAACGCGATCCTCGGCGCCGTCCACGCCATGTCCCATCAGCTCGGCGGCTTTCTCGACGCGCCGCACGGGGAAGTGAATGCGATTTTGCTTCCGTATGTACTCGAATACAACTACATCGCCGCTCCGGCCAAGTACGGAGTCATCGCGGAATGCCTGGGCGAAAACACGTCCGGACTCAGCGTACACGACTCCTCCCGCCTCGCCTTGAAAGCGGTAAAAGACCTGGCGCGGGACCTGGATATACCCGAGTCGCTCTCCGCGATCGGGCTCAATCCGGAGCAGATCGATATGCTGAGCGAACACGCGCTGCAGGATGTCTGCATGACGACAAACCCGCGCGACATGACTGTACAGGATGTCGCCGCCCTCTTCCGCCAGGCACTCTAGGAGGTACACATGGTAAACAAACAGGAAATCCTGGAAAAGCTGACCGGGATCAAATCCTCGCGAAAAAGCTACTACACCGAGCTGACTTATCTCGTCGAGGAAATGAAAAAGAAGAACAGCCAGCTCGCCGTCCTCAACCGGCTGACGCAAATCCAGATCAACGCAAGCTGGCATCAGACGAGCGTCTACATCGCCGCGCAGTTGAAGCAAATCCTGCCGTTCGAGCATTTTGCGCTGACGCTTTGGCGGGGCGGTACCCTCTCCACCTACCTTTCACGCGGGACGGGAGGTGACTGGGAATGCCAGACGCTGAACCAGACGGCACCCGCCGACATGTCCAGTGTGGACAAACAGATCGATGCCGCCTTTGCACAGATTTTGCCGGATTATTTCGCCACCTCGGTCCCCCTGCGCAACCTGTCCCATCAGACGTTCGGCTGCCTTACCTTGTTCAACCGCGAGACAGTCAGACTAGCCAACGAGGAACTTGATTTGTTTCACCTCGTCGCCGGTCACGTCGCCGTCTCGGTAGAAAACATCCTGCTGTTTCAGGATCTCAGTGAAAAGGTCAAAATCGAGGCACAGCTCGTACAGTCGGCAAAAATGGCTGCTATCGGGGAGATCGCGGCGGGCATTGCCCATGAGCTGAACAACCCGCTGACTGCCATCCTCGGCAACGCCCAGCTCCTGCTGCGCGAACAAGAGGCAAACCCGACAGACATGACCCCTCTGCTGCGGGATATGTACCAATGCGGGGTGCGCTGCAAAAAAATCATCCAAAACCTGCTGACCTTCTCCCGCCAGGAAGAGTATCAATTTGAGAAGGTGGAG
This sequence comes from Brevibacillus sp. TJ4, assembly GCF_044627595.2. Taxonomy (NCBI): domain Bacteria; kingdom Bacillati; phylum Bacillota; class Bacilli; order Caryophanales; family Paenibacillaceae; genus Brevibacillus; species Brevibacillus sp. TJ4. The sequence continues at coordinate 2,655,759 of NZ_CP185865.1, forward strand.
CTGACCGAGGCATTGGACGATGCGCTCGGGCTGATCGGCTATCAGCTCGCGGTCTCCGGCCTGTCCGTGGAGTGCGAAAAAGCGCCTTACCCCCTCCCCTTTTACGGCAGCAGGCATCAGATCGAGCAAATCATCCTCAACCTGCTGCTCAACGCCCGTGACGCACTGGCCGGACGGGAAAATCCGCGGATCGCCATTCGCCTGTTTCGCCAGGAAGAAGAGGGCAAATCCTACGCAGCTCTCACTGTCCGCGACAACGGCGTCGGCATCGCACCCGAGCATCTGCCGCATCTCTTTCAGCCCTTTTTTACGACCAAGGAACGAAGCAAAGGCACAGGGCTGGGGCTGTCTGTCAGTCTCGGCATTGCGCTCGCGCACGGGGGGAAGCTGCTCGTCTCAAGCGAGCCCGGGCAGTACAGCGAGTTCACGCTGCTGCTGCCACTTTTAGCGGACGAGGAGGCTTGTGATGGAGAAGAAACACATTCTGATCGTCGATGACGAAAAAGAGGTGACTTCCTTTTTCAGCTATTTTCTCAAGCGGAAAAACTGCGAGATTACCGTCGCCAACACCGGAAAGGAGGTCGAGCGGCTGCTTGCCTCTCCGGATCGCGCCTACCATGCCGCCCTGCTCGACTTAAAGCTGCCCGATGCCAACGGGCTGGATTTGCTCGAACGGATCAAAGCCGTGTTTCCGCGCTGCGAGGTTCTGATTATGACCGGCTACAGCACGATCCAATCGGCTGTCACCGCGATCCAGCGAGGGGCCAAGGATTACCTGGAAAAGCCGTTTGATGATCTGGACAGTCTGGAGCGGACGATCGACTCGCTTTTGGAGGCGTCTGTGCAGCAGGAAGACGAGCTCGCCCGTGAAGCGGCGGCGTTCGGCATCCTCTACGCACCGCACAGCCCGATGGCAAAAGTCGTCGCCATCGCCAAAAAACTGGCGCCCAAAGGTATTCACGTGCTGATCGAGGGAGAGACGGGAACAGGCAAGGAGCTTCTCGCGCGTTTTTTGCACGGAGCGAGCATGCGGGCCAAGCAGCCGTTTATTGCCATCAACTGTGGGGCAGTGCCGGAGTCACTGTTGGAAAGCGAGCTGTTCGGCTATGAAAAGGGGGCGTTTACCGGGGCGGTCAAGGCGCGCAAAGGGCTGTTCGAGCTGGCTCACAACGGTACCTTGTTCCTCGACGAGATCGGCGAAGCGCCTGCCTCGATCCAGGTGAAGCTGCTGCGCTCTCTGGAGACCGGGGAATTCATGCGGGTCGGCGGCGAGCATGTAGCCAAGAGCAACATCCGCTTCCTCTCCGCCACCAACCGCGACCTGGAGCAAGAGGCGCAGATGAACCGCTTTCGCCGCGACCTGCTCTATCGCCTCGAAGGAATCAAGCTGTCGATTCCGCCCTTGCGCGAGCGCATCGACGACATCCCGCTGATCGCCCGGCACCACCTGGAGAAACGAGGCTGCTCGGACATTGACGAGGAAGCTGTGCGGGTGATGCAGCGATACGATTGGCCGGGAAATGTCCGGCAGTTGATCAACGTCGTCAATCAGACGTGGGCATTGCACGAATGTCGCGTGCTGCGCGTGGAGCATCTGCCCGGCAGCCTGCGTGAAAAAGCGGACAGCAGCGGCGAGACTCCCTCTCCCCCTCTTTCGAAAATCGAGCAAGTGCTCGATGCGGAGTGTTCCCGACTGGTGCACACGATTACGCAAATGGTCATGTCGATGGACCAGGTTGATTTTGAATACGTAACGAGGCGGATCAAGCAATTGGAGACGGATGTCAGCCGCGCCATTATCGAAAAAGGCCTGGCTGAAACGAGCGGCAATCGGCAACTGCTGAGCCAGAAGCTGAACATTACCAAACGGACGATTCGCTACATTCTGAACGAAAAGGGCTGACCATTGCGGCAAGCCCTTTTTCATCGCGCAAAGTTTTGTTGCGAGACAGAAGCATTTTGTTTACAGTAAAGCAATCACTACTATTTTGCCTGCACTGATTTGGAGGTACGCTCATTTTGTTTTCTATATTGCTAATCACCCACATCGTCACCGGTATTGTTTGCCTGATCAGCGGTGTCATCGCCATGTCTGCGAGTAAAAAGAGAGGACGGCACACCCTGTCCGGTGAAATCTATCATGGGTCTTATGTTTTCGTGTTTATCACCGCTGTTTCCATGTCCATCATCCACTGGGAAGAAAGTGCGTACCTCTTTTATATCGGGGTATTTTCTTACGCCCTGGCATTACTCGGCTATGTATCCTCGAAAATCCGCTGGACAAACTGGCTTCGTTCACACATCGGCGGGATGCTTGGCTCCTACATCGGGATCGTCACGGCAACAATTGTCGTCAATGTACCGAAAATTCCTGTATTGAATGAGCTGCCGCCGCTTTTGTTCTGGCTGTTGCCGACTATCATCGGAACGCCGCTCATTTATCGGGTGGGAAACAAGTACAAGCCGAAGCAAAAACGGATGATGGCACGCTGAATGAACATGCTGAAGCCGCCGTGCCTGTTCAAGCAGGGCGCACCTGCCAAAAAAGCTGTCCCGCTACCTCTCCATTGCGAAGGTGACGGGACAGCTTGTTGTTTTTTCGGCAGTCAAACACTTTATTTATGTTTCATTCCCCTGTTGAAAAAGCGGGCCGATCCGGTCGATCCGATTTGTCCAGATCACGCCTGTATACGCATCGGGCAGCCGCTGCAAGTCCTCCACCTGGTCGAACCCTTCGGAAAACTTGCCTCCGCCCGCTACCAGCACTACGCGCGTTCCCGCATCCTCCATGCGGTTCAGGAAGACGCTCGGGTATCCCCACAGCCACGGAGCGATTTTTTCCGGGATGTGGAGCTGGGTGTTGGCGCAGGCATCCGGTACATGGCCTGTCCAGCCGACGGCGATGTAAGGAATGAGGCAGCTTTTCATCGTCTCCATCGACATGACGCGCATCTGCGGGATTGCCTGTTTCAAGGCGGCAATCGGCTCGTCCCCTCCGTATACGGCGATGCGGGAGAGCCTGTTTTCCGGCAGGGATGCGAACCGTTCAGCCAGCTTTTCGCCTTCCAGCGGGTCGTTGCTTTTCACATGGATGAGCAGGGATTGCTCGGGAAATTGATCCAGCACTTCATCGAGCGTCGGCATCATTCCCACGCCTTTTCCGCGAAACGGGAAGGTCTGCCCGCCGTCTGCCGTGTAGCCGTAGCCAATATCGAGCTGTTTCAGCTCATCCATCGTGTGCTCCCGCGTCACGCCGCTTCCGTCTGTTCGACAGTCCAGCGTCCAGTCGTGAAACACTGCGAACTGGTCGTCCTTTGTCAGATGGACATCCAGCTCGACGATGTCAGCGCCTGCCTGAAACGCCGCTTCCATGCTGGGAATGGTATTTTCCAGGTACGGATGCTCTGGCGGGAACATCTGCTCCGCCGTACACGTCTCGTTCGTAATTCCTTCCATCGAAAAGGTCTGCGCCACCCCCCGGTGGGCGAGCAGCAGCGGACCGTTTTCGGGCGGCGTCGACAGGAGCGACGTATTGTTCAAATAAACAAACGCTGCAACTAGCAGGATCACATATGTAATGACTCTCCCTGGCCGTTTTCTCGCTTTCATGGTGTACCCTCTTTTCTCTTGCTGTGTGCGGAAACCCCTCCTGATACGAGGAAAGCCATCGCATCCGAGCTTTCCATATCGATCGGCTGGACCATCTCGACAGGAAAGATCAGCAGATTGCCTGCGAAGTTGTACGATTGCGGCAAGTAGACGGCTACGTGGTCGACGAGACCAAACGACGTCATGTCTTCACTGGTAATAAAGCCGATCGCTTTCGGGTAGCCTTCCTTGGACAAGGTGACCAGGACCGGTTTGTCAAAACTCTTTTTCTCTCCGACGAACGCACTGATCAAATCCTTGATCGCCGTGTAGATCAGCTTGACGAACGGCAGCTTTTCAAAAATCGCAGAGATGAGCGTGATCACGCCGCGCGTAAGCACGTTGGAAGCCAAAAAACCGACGAGGAATATGCCTGCAAGCGTCAAAAGAAAGCCCAACCCGGGTACAGGCAAGTTCAGCCAACTGTCTACGGTGACAAAAATGGTGTAGACGATATAGATCGTGACTGCCAGCGGGATGACAAACAGCAGACCTTCCAAAAAATAGCGCATGATGCGTCTCACGTAAGTTCACTCCTTTTTGCACTCTACCAGAATAGTGTACCTGAACGAGATTTGATCTGCTATCATTGAGAAAAAAAGGAAAGTAGGGAGATTCCGATGCAAGCACTCGTCACCGCCCAATGGCTGCATGATCATCTGCGCGATGAGAACATCATCATCGCCGATTGCCGCTTTTCCTTAAACGACCCGCAAGCTGGAGAACAGGCCTATCAGGAGGACCACATTCCCGGAGCGTTTTACTTTCATCTCAACCGTGATTTGTCTGGACCGAAAGCAGAACACGGCGGTCGGCACCCGCTGCCGCGCGTGGAAGATTTGGCAGAACTGCTCTCCCGCGTAGGCGTAGGGAACGATACGATCGTGATCGCCTATGACGACCAGGAGATGTCGATGGCCGGTCGGCTCTGGTGGCTGCTGCGCTATCTCGGACACGAAAAAACAGCCGTGCTCGACGGCGGATACGCAGCCTGGAAACGCGCGGGCTACGAAGTAACCAAAGAGCTGCCTGTCGCCACTCCCGCCAGCTTTGTGCCAAATGTACAAGCAGACATGCTCGTCGATGTGCAAACCGTGAAGGAGCGCGCAAGCAATACGGTCCTGCTCGATTCCCGCGCCGGCGAACGCTACCGCGGCGAACAGGAGACGATCGATGCAAAAGCGGGACACATTCCCGGAGCCCGTCACTTCTTTTACAAGGACAACCTCTCCCCTGACCTGACGATGCAAAGCGTGGATAAGTTACAGGAACGCATCGCCCCGTTTGCCGACAAGGAGATCATCGTCTACTGCGGCTCCGGGGTGACTGCCTGCACCAACCTGCTGGCGATGCACGCTGCCGGACGGACGGATGCGAAGCTGTACCCCGGAAGCTGGAGCGACTGGATTTCGTATCCGGAAAACCCGATCGCGACAGGAGACGAATAAAAGAGAAACGCTGACACGTGTGGACTGCAACCCCATTGGCGCCGATGGACGGGGCTGTCGCGTTGCAGTCCTCTTTTTGCTGGCAGCCCGATAGGCCTTGCTTTTTTTGTGCAGAACATGCAAGGTTTTCACGCTGCCATTTCGGTATCATGGTGACCCAAAGGGAGGATGGCAAATGGAATGGGCAAACCGGATGAATCAGGCTATGGCCTATATCGAATCGCACCTCATGGAAGACATTGACTATGCAGAGGTGGCAAAGATCGCATGCTGCTCGGTGTACCACCTGCAGCGCATGTTTCCGTTTCTCACAGATGTCACGCTATCGGAATACGTCAGACGCCGCAGGCTTACCCTGGCGGCTGTGGAGCTGCAAAACAGCGATATCAAAGTGATCGATCTCGCTCTCAAGTACGGTTACGAATCGCCCGAGGCGTTCACCCGCTCATTTCAGCAGATGCACGGCACGGCTCCCTCTTCGGCCCGCAAGGCCGGGACCATGCTGAAGGCGTATCCGCCATTTTCCTTCCAGTTCAGCATGAACGGCGTGGCGGAGATGAACTACAGGCTCGAAACGCTGCCAGCCTTTTCGGTCATCGGAGCGAATAAACGCGTACATACCGCAAATGCCTTCGCCACGGTTCCCGGCATGTGGGCGGCTGCCGCAGGAGAAGGGTTGTTTGAACAGTTTTGGCAGATATGGAGTAGCGATCATCCGCTGCGAGGAATCCTCGGCGTCTGCGCCGACGGCGACCACGGCAAAAACGAAGAGTTTACCTACATCATGTCTGTCGTATCCGGGCATTTGCCGCCGGACGGGTTGAGCAAACGAGACTTTCCGGCAGCGACCTGGGCCGTATTCGAGGCGGCTGGCGGTCCAGAAGGCATCGCGGAGCTGTGGAAACGGCTGTATACGGAATGGGTGCCCGCATCCGGCTACGCGCTCGCCTATCTGCCTGCTATCGAACGCTACTTGCCTCCGGAAGAAAACAAAAACGAACTGTGGGTCGCTGTCGTCAAAGCATAGTGCCGCATCGAAAAAGCCGAGTGCCATCCCACTCGGCTTCCCGTTTTGTCTTTGGCGAGGCCGTACCCCCCTCTATCTCGGCACCCCGCTGATGATGACGCGGTGGATGCCTCCGACCAGGCAGACGCCGGCTGTGACGAAAAAGGCGATAAAGTAGGAGTGATTCCAGTTGCCCACCAGTCCGGCGATAATCGGGCTGATCACCGCTCCCAGCGACAGTACCGCCGAATAGACACTGAAGACGCTGCCGTACAGCTCACGCGGCGCATGCAGTGTCAGGATCGTCGCCAGGGCGGGGAACAGGACGCCCAGACAAGCCCCCATCAAAAACATCATCACGTGAATCGGCACCGCCACCCCGATCGCCAATGTGTACAGAAGCAGGCTCAGGACGGCGAGAGCGGAAAAGGTGCGCTGCTCCACCGATACCCGGTACAGCCAGAACTGGCTTAGCACGGCGAGCGTACCCAGTCCTTTCAGGCTGAACAAAATCCCGGTGACCGCTGGCGACATCCCCTGTTTTTGCACCATCAAGGGGATCTCGTATATGATCGTCCCCTGTGCGTAGAGGACGGCAAAACCGCCGAGAAACGCCGGGTAGAGCAGCTTGTTTTCCAATACCGCCGACACTCCTCTGCGCCCGGTCAGCTCCACAGTCGGCTGAAACGAAGCCGGTGCCTCGACGCGCTTGGGCAGCACAAGCCAGGCGAACACCCCTACCGCAATCATCAAATACCCCAAAATGACAAAGGACTGCGCATAGCCGAACTGAACTGCCAGAAAGCTGCCGACCGCAGGAGAGACGATCCCCGCCGAGGTGAGCACAAGCCCCTTTTTCCCCATCAGCTCTCCCTGCTCCACTGCTGTTTTGCCCGTCTCTCCCAGCATCGCCGAACAAGCCGGCGAAACGAACGCCATCAAAAAGCCGAGCATCAGGCGAAAGGCAAAGAAGCCTTCCGTGCTTTTCACCACGCCCTGCCCGATCAGCATAAAGCCAGCCAGGATCAGTCCGCCCGCGATAAACCACTTTTTCGGAAAGCGGTCGAGAAAAGGGCCAGCGATCAGATTGCCCGTCAGATTGCTGATTGCATACGCCCCCAGGACGAAGCCGATCAGCACCGCCGAAACACCCAGCATATTGAGATACGGGGCCAATAGCGGGGTCTGGGCGTGCATGTCAAACGAAACGACAAACAACACGACAAACAGGAGAACCCGCACGGCATTCCCCTCCTCTCCCGGATTTTACCGCTCTTTGTCCTATCTATATGTGGCAAGCTGTCGAAGTAGGATGGGAAAAACGAAAAAGAGCCGCGCAGACTGCGCAAGCCCTTCTCCTGTTTATCGTATACATCGTATCAAGTCGCTTTGAGACCAAGCGAGCTTTCGTGAAATTTGATGTTGCTGTACTTCTCGGTCGCCACGCGAAGCTGGTACTCGCTCTCGAACAGCATGACCGGGCGGCCGTAGCGATCGGTAACGGTTTTGCTTTTCAGCGCATCGAGCGCCGCCTTGTCGCCCTCCAGCCAGCGCGCGATCTGATACGGCATCCGGGTGAGGGTAATGTCCACCCCATACTCCGCTTTCAGGCGATACTCCAGCACTTCGAACTGCAGCACCCCGACCACGCCGAGGATCAGCTCCTCCATCGGATAGGTGCGGAATAGCTGCACCGTCCCTTCCTCGGTTAACTGCATGATCCCTTTTTGGAACTGCTTGTGCTTCATCGCATCCTTGACCATTACCTTGGAGAAAAACTCCGGCGAGAAGTGCGGCATTTCTTCATACTCGAACGATTTGCCCACACACAGCGTATCCCCGATCTGGAAAATGCCCGGGTCAAACAGACCGATCACGTCACCGGCGTACGACTCGTCGACGATCTCCCGGTCCTGGGCCATGAACTGCACCGGCTGGGCCAGCTTGATCTCCTTGCCCAGACGCACGTGCTTCACCGACATGCCGCGTTCAAACTTGCCCGAGCAGATGCGCAAAAAGGCGATGCGGTCGCGGTGCGCCGGATTCATGTTGGCCTGGATTTTGAAAATAAAGCCGGAGAACGAGTTGGTGTACGGATCGATCAGCCCTTCGTTGCTCTTTTTCGCGGTCGGCGGCGGCGCCATCTGCAGGAAGTTTTCCAGGAACGTCTGCACGCCGAAGTTGTTGATCGCACTGCCGAAGAAGACCGGCGTCAGCTCCCCTTTGCTGATCTGCTCCATGTCGAACTCGTCGCCAGCGACATCGAGCAGCGAAACCTCGTCCTGAAGCTGCTGCCACAGCTCCTGCCCGACGCGCTCCCCGATCAGCGGGTCCTCTGCGCCTTCCACGGGAAAGAAAGAGATTTCCTCGTGTTGCGAATCACTCTGGTACAGCTCCACACGGGATTTCATCCGGTCGTATACCCCGCTGAAGTAGCTGCCCATGCCAATCGGCCAGTTCATCGGGTACGAGCGAATACCCAGCACCCGTTCGATCTCCTCCAGCAGTTCAAACGGGTCCTTGCCGTGCCGGTCGAGCTTGTTGACAAAGGTGAAAATCGGAATACCGCGCATCCGACAGACCTTGAACAGCTTGATCGTCTGCGCCTCGACCCCTTTGGCCACGTCAATGATCATCACTGCCGCGTCAGCCGCCGTCAGCGTCCGGTACGTGTCCTCACTGAAGTCCTGGTGACCCGGCGTATCCAGAATGTTGATGTGGTGCCCTTTGTATTCAAAATCCATCGCACTGGAAGTAACGGAGATTCCGCGCTTTTTCTCGATCTCCATCCAGTCGGAGGTAGCGTGCTTGGAATTTTTCCGTCCCTTTACCATCCCTGCTTCGCGAATCGCGCCCCCGTAGTAGAGCAGCTTTTCCGTCATCGTCGTCTTCCCGGCGTCCGGGTGGGAAATAATGGCGAATGTACGCCGTCTTGCTATTTCATGCTCCCATTGAGGGTTTGTTTGACTCATTTGCATTACTCCTGTCGATTTCGTCTGTAGCCACAGTATTTCCTCTCCGATTATACCGACAAATAGCCTTTGCATCCACCTAGTAATTTTTGCGTGAAGCATTATAATGTTAATTAGTAAAAAATTTTTGATTAAATACGCATCATACATATTCACAACGATAATAGGAGGGACTCACATGTCGGCCAATTTGGAAAGCACGACAGCAGCGTTTCGCGAGCTGGTCAAAAAAATTTCCAGCTACAACCACGCGCTTGCTGTCCTGTACTGGGATTTGCGCACCCAGGCACCTCGCAAAGGGATGGACGCTCGTTCGGAAGTGATCGGCACCTTGTCCACGGAACAGTTCAAGCTGTCCACCTCCAAAGAAATGGAGGAATTGCTTTTGACGCTCAGCGAGCCTGCTGCACTGGATTCGCTCGATGAGATCACCCGCAAAAGCGTGTTGGAGTGCAAGAAAGAATTCGATCGCAACAAGCTGATTCCTCCGGCTACCTATCAGGAATACGTCGTGCTCACTTCGCAGGCGGAGACGATCTGGGAAGAAGCGCGGGAAAAGAATGACTTTGCCATGTTCCAGCCCTACCTGGAAAAAATCGTCCGCTTCCAGCTCCAGTTTATCGACTACTGGGGAACGGACGGGAAGAACAAGTACAACACGCTCCTGGACATGTACGAACCAGGCATGACCGTAGATCAGCTCGATCCGATGTTCGCCACCCTGCGCGACAAAACCGTCAAACTGGTGGAGAAAATCACCCACTCGCCGAACAAGCCGGATACGTCTTTCCTGAAAAAGCACTTCCCGATCGCGGAGCAGGAAGCGTTCAGCCGCTATGTGCTGGAGAAGATCGGCTACGACTTTCAGGCTGGCCGGATGGATCGCAGCGTCCACCCGTTCTGCACGTCGTTCAACCCGGGCGATGTCCGGATCACGACTCGCTACGACGAGCATGATTTCAACTCCGCGCTGTTTAGCTGCATCCACGAGGCGGGACATGCGATTTACGAGCAAAACATCAGTTCGTCGCTGCTCTTTACCCCGCTTTGCGATGGCACTTCGATGGGAATTCACGAGTCCCAATCCCGCTTCTGGGAAAACATGGTCGGTCGCAGCCTGCCGTTCTGGAACGGTCTGTACGCCGATCTGCAAAAAGCGTTCCCGTCACAATTCGCCGGCGTGAGCGTGGAAGACTTCTACCGCGCGATCAACGAGGTCACTCCTTCCTTTATCCGTACCGAATCGGACGAGGTGACGTACAACCTGCACGTGATGATTCGCTATGAAATCGAAAAAGGTCTGATCAACGGCACGATGGAAGTCGCCGATCTGCCTGCGATCTGGAACGAAAAAATGAAGGAATACCTCGGGGTCGTCCCGCCAACCGATACGCTAGGCGTCTTGCAGGACGTTCACTGGGCAGGCGGGATGTTCGGATACTTCCCGACCTACTCGCTGGGCAATGTATATGCGGCGCAATTCTCCCATGTCATGCGCCAGCAGATCGCCAACTACGACGAACTGGTCACGACCGGCCAGTTTGCCCCGATCCGCCAATGGCTGAGCGACAACATTCATCAGTACGGCAAGCTGAGAAGCCCGCGCGAACTGGTGGAGGCAATCACCGGCGAAGGTGCGAATGGCACGTACCTGGTGGACTATCTGGAGAAAAAGTACAGCGAGATTTACAAGCTCTAACATAAGTGATTCTATAGAAGGAAGGCTATCCCGTACGTCTTTGCCGTTATGGGGTAGCCTTCTTTGCCCTTTTCTCCGCAAGGTCGGTTTGATAGAATCAAGCTGCTCGAAGAAAAGCTACGATACCTACTCTCGATAGAAAGGAGAAGGCTCGATGACCGATTTCACCGACCGCTGGCTTCCGACCTATATCCGCCGCGACCTGACCGTACTGTTTTGTGGCATCAATCCCGGTCGCGTCTCCGCTACTGCCGGCTTTCACTACGCCAACCCTGCCAACCTGTTCTGGCGCGGCCTGCACGCGGGAGGACTGACGCCGCGACAACTGGCACCCGAAGAGACCGCCAAACTGCTCGATTACAACTACGGGATTACCGATCTGGTCGCCCGCCCGACGCGCTCCTCCAGTGATTTGCGCGAAGACGATTTCACCACGGGCGCGCAGCAGTTCGTCCAGATGGTGCGCACGTATCGGCCTCGCGTCATCTGCTTTAACGGCATTACCGCCTTTCGTTACGCCACCGGGCAAAAAAAGCAGCAGGTTGAAGTTGGCTTGCAGCCGCAACGCTTCTTTGCCGATGCCGACTGGGCGGGCAGCTACGTCTTCGTGATTCCGTCCACGAGTGGAGCCAACGCCTCGTTTTCCCGTGAAGAACGGCTTGCCCTCTTCGGCGGGCTCAGCCGCTTTCTGCAAGAAAAAGGATGGCATCCGCTTGCCTGACCCGCCTGTGAAAAGGCGGCAGCGAACGGATGCCATCATTGCCTGCTCTATGCTATTGCTGGACAGCTACCTTTAGCTGTTCACTCTGTTTTCGCACGTACTGGATCAGCTCCACGGACATCTGATGATAGGAAAACGGCGTAATCAGATAAATTCCGTTGAAGTAACGGACTGCCGTATCGAGCAGTTCCTTGGCAATGGCGATGCCTTCCTGTCGCGCTTCTTCCCCTTGCACCCGCTTCATTCGCTCCAGCGCTTCCTGGGACAGCTTGATTCCCGGCACCTCATTGTGCAAAAACTCCGCATTGCGCTGGCTGGTCAGCGGCATGATGCCAATAAACACAGGTATTCCGATATGTTTGGTGGATTCGTAGATCGTAGCGATCGACTCGGCGTCGTATACGGGCTGGGTCATAATAAAGTCGGCTCCTGCCTCCACCTTCTTTTCCAGCCGGGCAATCGCTTTGTCGAGCTGCCGCACGTTCGGGTTAAAGGCTGCGCCCACGACGAATTGCGCCTTTTGCTTCAACGGACGCCCGGAGAAGGAAATGCCTTCGTTAAGCTGCTTGATCATGCGAATCAAATCAAACGACGTGACGTCAAAAACCGAGCTTGCCCCCGGCAAATCGCCAAAGCGCGACGGGTCTCCGGTAATAACGAGAATCTGGTCGATGCCCAAAGCGTGCAGCCCCATCAAATGCGATTGCTGACCGATCAGGTTGCGGTCCCGGCACGCCAGATGCAGCAGCGGATCGATCCCATGCCTGCTTTTCATCAGCGCTCCCAACGCCATGTTGCTCATCCGCACTGTCGCCAGCGAGTTGTCCGCCAGCGTGATCGCATCGGCACCCGCCTGGTGCAGCTCGCAGCATCCGTCAAGAAAGCTCTCCGCGTCCAGGTCGCGCGGCGGATCGTACTCCACGATAATCGTCGTCCCCTGTTTGACCCGTTCTACTATATTGAGACGGTCCGGTTCACGCAGAGTCGTAACAGTGAGGGAAGGACGCTCTCCAGGAACGACAGACGGATTGACACGCTGGAGCGGTTCCAGGTCCTTGAGCGCGTCTGCCATCTCTTTTACGTGCTCAGGCGTCGTTCCGCAACAGCCGCCCAACAGCCGCACCCCTTGTTCGCGCAAACGCAGTGCGCTCGTGGCAAAATAAGCGGGCGTCGATTTGTAGGCGTACTCGCCATCGGTCATTCCCAGCCGACCGGCGTTGGGAAAGGCTGACAAGAGCATTTCTTCGGGAACGTGCACTTGTTCAAAAGAGCGCAAAATTTCCGCCGGGCCGAGCCGGCAGTTGAGTCCAGTGATGTCTGCTCCTGCCGCTCGAAGCTGCGAAAAGGCTTCTGTCAAGGAATATCCGTCACGCGTCCGTCCGACTTCCAGCGTGGCGAGCTGAGCGATCAAAGGCAGCTTCGTCAGCGGACGGATGACCTCCAGGGCGAGCAGCAGCTCTTCGACGTCGAGGAAGGTTTCCAGGATCAGACCGTCTACGCCAGCATGCAGCAAGGCGATTGCCTGCTCCTCGTACTGGTCGCGGTACTCGTCGAGATTTTTCTTGCGTACCCTGCCCGCCAAAATCGAACCGATGCTGCCGACGACATACGCCTCTCCTCTTGCTGCCTCGCGCGCCAGTGAAACGGCCTGCCGGTTGATACGCGTCACCTTGTGCTCCAGTCCGTGGCGGGACAAGGCTTCGCGATTCGCCGAATACGTATTGGTCTCCAAAAGCCGGGCACCCGCCTCGAAGTACGAGGCGTGCACCTCCTGCACCAGACCGGGATTGGACAGGCACAGCTCCTCAAAGCTGACGCCCACCGGCACCCCGAGTCTGTATAGCTGTGTCGCCATGGCACCGTCCCCCACCAGGAGATGGTCCTGTAAATACGTGCGCAAATCCTCTCTGCCTGCCGTCATTTTCTCGTTTCTCTCCCTTCTCTCTCCCTTTTGCTCTATACCTCAAACACAGAAGGCCCTGCGTTGAAGTACCTCGCCTCCGGATGGGCAAATACCATGGCAGATACGGACGCTTCCGGCTCCATCATAAATCCTTCTGTCAACTGAATCCCGATATTTTCTGGCGCCAGCAGGCGGAACAGCTTCTCCTGGTCCTCCAGGTTGGGGCATGCCGGATAGCCGAAGGAGACGCGAATCCCCTGGTAGCGGGCACCGAAACGCTCCAGCATGGTCATTTCCGCCGGGTCCGGTATGCCCCAGGTATCGCGCATGATGTGGTGCACCCGCTCGGCAAAGGCTTCCGCCAGCTCCAGCGCCAGCGCTTGCAGCACATGGGAGCGCAAGTAATCGCCGCGCTCCTTCAACTCATTGGAACGCTCGCGGATTCCGCCTCCTGCGGTAACAGCAAGGAAACCGACGTAATCCATTTGCGCGCTCTCCACTGGACGCAAGAAATCGGACAGGCACAAGTACGGATCTTCCGGCTGCCGCGGGAAGGAAAAGCGCTCCAGCACCCGGCCGTGATCGTTTGGATCGTAGACGATAATGTCGTTGCCATCTGATTGTGCAGGGAAAAACTGATAGATCCCGTGTGCAGTGATCGTGCCTTGCTGTTTTGCCTCCGCCAGCAGCTCCTCGACCAAATCGTAGAGCTGGACTACTTTCTCGTCGCCGGACTCGATCAGTTTTTCCACGTTGCCGCGTACGCCCAGATGCTTGCCCAGCAGCATGCGCAGGTTGATGTACGGATGCAGGTGGCTGATCGGGTACTGGCGCAGCACGTGCCGCTCGCAATCGGGTGGCACATGGACCGGTACTGTCTGACTGATCGCCGAGCGTTTCGGCACGATCACGTTGCTTGCTGGCACAGACGGCTTTGGCTGTTCAGTGACCTCTGCCTGCTGTTGCTGTTCTGCGATCAACCTCTCTCGCTCCTGCGGATTTTGCAGCCGGTTTACCAGCTCCAGTCCATCCATCGCGTCCTTTGCGTACAGCACGATCCCGCGGTACTCGGGAGCGATCCGGTTGGAGGTGAACTTGCGCGTCAGCGCCGCTCCCCCCACCATCATCGGCACATCAATGCCAGCGTCGCGCAAGTCCTGGGCCGTGATCACCATCTGCTGCGCCGATTTCACCAGCAATCCCGACAAGCCGATGGCATCCGGCTTTTCTTCCCGGCACGCGGCGATAAGCTGCTCCGGCGGCACTTTGATTCCCAGATTGACGACTTCGTAGCCGTTGTTGGCGAGAATGATTTCCACCAGGTTTTTCCCGATGTCATGCACATCCCCTTTGACCGTGGCGAGCAAAATCTTCCCTTTCGACGAGGAATCCGCCTTTTCCATAAAAGGCTCCAGGAAAGAAACGGACGCCTTCATTACTTCCGCACTTTGCAATACCTCGGCGACGATCAACTGGTTGCCGTTGAACAGCCGTCCGACTTCCTCCATGCCGTGCATCAGCGGACCGTTGATAATCTCCAGCGGTGTATATTTCTCCAACGCCAGCTTCAGGTCGTCGACCAGCCCGTCCTTGGAGCCTTCCACGACGTAGCGGGCCAGTCTTTCCTCGAGTGTCAGCGAGGATGCTTCCACCCTCACTTCTTTCTTTTTCTGGCGGTAAAATTCAGTAAACGCTGCCAATGTCTCGTCATTCGTCTCAAACAGCAGCGCTTCTGCCAGCTTCCGCTCCTCTTCGGGAATGGAGGCGTAGCGCTCCAGCTTTTCCGTGTTGACGATCGCGTAGTCGAGTCCTGCCAGTGTCGTATGGTAGAGGAAGACCGCATTGAGCACTTCCCGTCCGGCTGGCGGCAGACCAAAGGAAACATTGCTCACTCCGAGGATCGTCTTGCAGGCTGGCATTGCTTCTTTGATCAAGCGAATCCCTTCCACCGTCTCCTTGGCCGAACCGATGTACTGCTCGTCACCGGTTCCCACCGGAAAGACCAGCGGGTCAAAAATAATATCCTGCGGCTTCACTCCGTACTCGTTGACCAATAGATCGTACGAGCGCTTTGCCACTTCCAGCTTCTTTTCACGGGTGATGGCCATGCCTTCCTCTGCGATCGTGCCGACGACGACTGCCGCTCCGTAGCGATGGATCAGCGGGACGACCTCGGCGAACCGCTCCAGCCCATCCTCCAGGTTGATCGAGTTGAGGATCGCCTTGCCCTGCGAATAGCGCAGCCCAAGCTCCATTACGCGTGCGTCTGTCGAGTCGATCATCAGCGGAGCCTTTACTTTTTTGCTGACGAATTGCAGGAATTTTTCCATATCTGCGTATTCGTCGCGGTCAGGGTCGGCCAGGCAAATATCGATGATCTGGGCACCGCGCTTGACCTGCGCCCGGGCGATGTCGGATGCTTCCTCGTACTGCCCGGCGGCGATCAGATCGCGGAATTTCTTCGAGCCGATCACATTGGTCCGCTCTCCTACGAGCAGCGGACGATTGTCCTCTTCGGCGTAGACCACTTCGATACCGGAGACAGCGCTGAACGCTTTGCTCTCTCCAGCACGCGGCTTGCAATCCTTCAGAGCCTCCGCCAAGGCACGGATGTGGTCCGGCGTCGTCCCGCAGCAGCCGCCCGCGACATTGAGCCAGCCCTGCTCGGCAAAAGCGCGCATTTTCGCTGCCAGTCCCTGCGGCGTTTCGTGGTAGTGACCGTTTTCGTCCGGCAGGCCCGCATTGGGATAGCAGCTTACCCCGCACTGTGCCAGGCTGGACAACGTGCGCAGGTGATCGCGCATAAACTCCGGCCCTGTCGCACAGTTCAGCCCTACGGTTACAGGCTTCAAATGCTCCAACGAGAAGTAGAAGGCCTCGATGTTTTGGCCGGCCAGAGTCGTTCCCATCGGTTCAATCGTCCCGGACAGCATCACAGGCAGTTCGCTGCCAAGCTCGGCAAACGCCTGGCGGATGCCAATTCCCGCTGCCTTGACATTGAGCGTGTCCTGCGCTGTCTCCAGCAAAAGCACGTCGACGCCGCCCAGCATCAGCCCTTTAGTTTGCCGGTAGTAGGACTCGACCAGTTCGTCAAAGGTGACCCCGCCCGTCAGCGAGAGTGTTTTGGTCGTCGGTCCCATCGATCCGGCGACATAGCGCGGCCAATCCGGCGTAGAGTATTTCTCGCACGCTTCCTTCGCCAGTTTTGCTGCCGCGATATTGATCTCCAGGTCCTTGTCCGCTACGTCGTACTCGGCCAGCACTACCGATGTAGCGCCAAATGTATTCGTCTCGACGATGTCGGCTCCCGCTTCCAGGTACTTTTCGTGGATCGAGCGGATCACGTCGGGCCTGGTCAGGTTCAGGAGCTCGTTGCAGCCATCGTACTCCTCGCCGCCAAAGTCGTCGGCGGTCAACTCTGCTTGTTGCAGCATCGTCCCCATTGCGCCATCGAGAATCAGAATTTTACGGGAAAGCTGTTCAGTAAAGGTAGGTTTCATCCGAAATTGCTCCTTTTCACTTTCTGCAGGTATAAAAAAGAAATCCTCTCCCTGTGAAAGGAGAGGATTTTTCTGCGGTAACGTAATGTACGCCTGAATCGTCCTCTTATCTTTCAAAGCACAGGGCTTTGCTGGAATTGGCACCGTGTAATACCGGTTGCCGAGGCTTCATCGGGCCAGTCCCTCTGCCTCTCTGGATAAGAGTGGATACTCGTATTCAAATTTCTGTCAGTAATTGAATGTATCTTACCACTCGCCTATCTTTTTCGTCAATCAAGAATTTGTCTTTTTCATCGCAAGCCGGACATTTGCGCCCATTTTTCCCGCTCCTGGTCATCCGCCCATACCGATCTCCGCATTCGTGTATAGACTAGAGCATAACGGAAAGGAGGGAGAAACAAACATGAGTACTTCCTACTGTGGTAACGGCTTTTTCGGTGATGCCTTCGCCCTGGTGCTCGTTCTGTTTATCCTGCTGGTAATCGTCGGATGCGGCTGTGACAACTGCTAGTTCGCGCCAAGAGCGTGTGGAAAAAGGGCCAGTCAGGCTCTTTTTTCTTTTCAGTGTGCATCATGTCCCGATTCGCTCCTGTCGATTGTCAGCACCCGCCATGTTTTGTTATCATGGGAACAGCTTTTCGGATTGCACGATAAAGGAGCGAAGCGCTGTGGAACCATTACTTCCCCGCGATAAGGACAAGTTTCTGGCGGCACTGGAGACAGTCAAGGAGCTGGAACAAACCGAATTTGAGACGTACAGCATCGTCAAGGATCGCGAAACAAACGAACATTACCTGCGCTACTTCCTGACCCACATCAATCTGTCCGAGGGAGGACGCCGCGACGAGTACGAGCACTTTTTGCCTATCGATAACGATGATGTGCTCACCCTGATCTTTGGCGAACAGCCCTACCGCTTTCCGGACAACTGGCGCTCCCCGTACCTGCGCAGCGGGAACGACAACCGCCTGATCCCGTTCGACCCTACAGAGAACCACGATCTGGAGGAAGACGCACAGGCAGAGCTGGCGATGCTCGCGCAACTGGAAGCGTTCAAGGAAAAATGGATGGACGCGGAACATTTGAGCGAGGAAGAAAAAGAGCGACTGACTCGGGAATACTTTGCCCGGCTGGATGAGATCCTGCGAAAACCCCAAGAATAAGTTGCACGTCGGCCGAACTCTTGGCTATAATATACAAGACATACGTGAAACATCACAGAAGAGGAAAGTACTCCATGTGAGAAGCGATAGCGAGTCGGGGATGGTGGAAGCCCGGTGCAGACCATGAGAGGAAACGCCCCTCGGAGATGCCGCCTGAACATCCCCCTAAAGAGGATCGTGTAGGGATCGCGCCGGGACTGCCCGTTATCGCAGAGTGAAGCGGTTTTTGTTCTCGCGCCGTAGCGGCGGCGGGACAAAAGCAACAAGAGTGGCACCGCGGGAGTACAACCTCTCGTCTCTTTTACCAGGAGACGCAGGGGTTTTTATTTTTTGCAAGGAATCGAAAGGAGTCAGGATCATGGGTTACAAACAACAAGCAGCGGAAAAAATCGCTGGCGCTCTCAGCCAAATGGGTGTGGACAACTTCGACAGCGAAACCGTCTACGGCATGCTGGAGACGCCCCCCAACCCGGAGATGGGAGACATCGCTTTCCCCTGCTTCCAACTAGCCAAGGCATTGCGCAAAGCACCGCCGATGATCGCCGCCGAGCTGGCTGGACAAATTAGCGGAACGCCTTTGCGCGAGGTGAAGGCTGTCGGTCCGTACGTCAACCTCTTCCTCGACCAGCAGAGCGTCGCGGCACAGGTGATCGGCACCATTCTCGAGCAGGGCGGCACATACGGCAGTTCGGCTGTTGGCGAAGGACGCAATGTCCCGATCGACCTCTCCTCCCCGAACATCGCCAAGCCGTTCTCGATGGGCCATCTGCGCTCTACCGTCATCGGCAACGCCATCGCCAACATCATGGAAAAGCAAGGCTACAAGCCGGTGCGGATCAACCACCTGGGCGACTGGGGCACCCAGTTCGGGAAACTGATCGTCGCCTACCGTCTGTGGGGCGATGAAGCGAAAGTAAAAGCCGAGCCAATCAAGGAGCTGCTTAGCCTCTACATCCGTTTTCACGAAGAAGCGGAAAACGATCCTGCACTGGAAGACCAGGGACGGGAGTGGTTCAAAAAGCTCGAGGACGGCGACGAGGAAGCCCAGCATTTGTGGAAGTGGTTCCGGGATGAGTCGCTGAAAGAGTTTATGAAAATTTACGAGCTGATGAACGTCAGCTTCGATTCGACCAACGGCGAAGCGTTTTACAACGACAAGATGGATCGCGTCGTCACGCTGCTGGAAGAAAAAGGACTGCTGAGCGAATCGGACGGCGCCCTGGTCGTCAATTTGGACGAGTATGACATGCCGCCGAGCCTGATCAAAAAGTCGGATGGCGCGACTTTGTACGCTACCCGCGACCTGGCTGCCGCGCTGTACCGCCACGAGACGTACGACTTCGCCAAGGCGGTCTACGTCGTCGGCAACGAGCAGCGCCTGCACTTCCAGCAGTTGTTCAAGGTACTGGAGAAGATGGGCTATGACTGGGCGCGCAACATGCACCACGTTCCGTTCGGGATGATGCTCAAAGACGGCAAGAAAATGTCCACCCGCAAAGGAAAGGTCGTCCTGCTGGAAGAAGTGCTGGCCCAGGCAATCGCCGATGTACAGAAAGTGATCGAAGAGAAAAATCCGTCGCTGGCCAACAAGGAAGAAGTGGCACGCCAGGTCGGGGTCGGCGCGGTCATTTTCCACGACCTGAAAAACTTCCGTCTCAACGATGTCAATTTCTCCTGGGAAGAGATGCTTACCTTCGAGGGAGAGACTGGACCGTACGTACAGTACAGCCATGCGCGCGCCTGCTCGCTTTTGCGTAAAGGAAACTACCAGCCAGGCGCTGCTGTCTCGCTCGCGGAAGGTGCCCTCGAGAGCAAGGAAGCATGGGCTGTCATTACGCTTTTGAACAACTTCCCGGAAGTGATCCAGCGGGCTGCGGACAACTTCGACCCGTCGCAGATCGGCAAGTACGTGATCGATCTGGCCCAGGTATTCAACAAGTTTTACGCCAATGTCCGCATCCTGGCCGAAGAGGAAAACATCAAGGCAAGCCGCCTCGCCCTCGTCGCCGCTGTGGTCGTCGTGCTAAAAGAAGGCCTGCGCCTGCTCGGCCTGGCTGCTCCGGAAGAAATGTAATCCCCCGCATTTAACAGAAAAAACCGCTGTTCTTTCGTCAAGGAAAGAGCCAGCGGTTTTTTGCATGCTTCACTTATTCGCCTTTTGGCGGATTTGCCTTTTTGCCAAACCACGTCTTGGCGACGAGCTCGACGACTTGCTTGGGCAAAGAAACAGGGGCTTGCGTCTCGCTCCCTGCACTGTCGACCAGCCGATACAGCAGCGCCGTATCATCGGCGGGGTCTGACTTCGTCTGCAAGGTCAGCTCCCCGATCTGTCCGGCTGTCGTCCATTCCTCGATCATCACCTGGTACTCGCCCGGAGCGAGCTCAATGTATGTGTCATCCGTCAGATCGACCACGGCGTAGCCGTCATGCTCGATCTCCGCGTCGTATGTATGGCCGTTTGCTCCTTCGTAGAGCGACAGTTCCTGCGGGTCGTTCAGATTTTCCTTGAGCGTTGTAAAATCGTTGATCGTGACCTTGATTCTTTTCTTCACTTCATTCCACTCCTTCTTACACAATGATCACACTGTATCACCCCTGCCACTCATTGGCAAGCGAATGGACATACGCGATCTCTTCCGGGTGCCCTCCCGTTCGCTTCCCTGGCGTCTCCAGCACCAGCGGCACATCCTGCAGCTCCGGTGTGCGCAAAAAAGTCGCGAATGCGGCCGACCCGATTTCGCCTTCTCCAATCGAGGCATGCCGATCCCGAAACGAGCCGCTCGGGTACAAAGAGTCGTTGAGGTGGACGGCAACCAGGCTGGAAAAATAGTCGTGCCGGCGCATCTTCTCCGCCACCTGCTCCCAATCGTCGCCACGCCACATGCCACTGGCAAACGCATGGCATGTATCCAGGCAAAAGCCAGTCTTGTGCGGTTCGTCCAGAAGCGAGCGCACCTGTGTCAGCTCCTCTAGCGTTGTGCCCATCCGACTTCCCTGTCCCGCGTTGTTCTCGATCAACAGCTTTGCCCGTCCGTTCCAGCACCGCAAAATCCGGTTGAGCAGTTCGATCATAAGCTGGTAGCCGCTCAGTACATCGTCACCCTTGTACTGCCCAAAGTGAACAACGACGCCAAGCGACCCGCAAGCCTCGGCAATTTCCAGGTCGTTGAGCAGCGTATCCATGGTTAGCTGGCGCAGCTCGGGCTCTTCTGTGCACAGGTTGACCGGATAGGATGTGTGGATGATCGACTGAATGCCTTTTTCCTGGCAGTAGGCGCGGCAGTTTTCCGCGTCCCGCACGTCGAACTGCTTGATGCGCAGCGAGCGCGGATTTTTGCCGAAAAATTGAAAGCAGCCAGCGCCGATGGCATCTGCCGTACGAGCCGCCTCCCAATACCCGTGGCGAATGCTGACATGGCACCCGACCCGCATGGCATCTCCCCCTCTTGTTTCAGGTTGAACTATCGGTTAGGATGCCCGATCTCGGCAGAAAACGATGTGCCACAGCTTCAAGCGGCCTAAAAAAAGACTGTCCGCTCATCTGAACTGCCCCCGTCAAGTAGACAGTACAAATAAGTAAAATTTTTAGGCGGCCTTAGTCCTGAATTCCGTGGGACTGAGGCCGTTTAACTTTGCCTGTAATCGCTCGTTATTGTAAAAGTGGATGTAGGTATCGATGTCTGTGAATGCTAATCTAATAATTGACCACCTATTGTCACATCACTCATAAAAAAGTTGACCAACTGAGAGAGCACTGCAAAAGTCCACTATGGAGCTTGCAAATCGATTAACCCTTATTCAATTGTTTTGAAAAAGGGCAGTAACGAAAAATGCAGCCCTATCTCCCTCTGGTCATAGCTGATGCTCCTTTGTTAACCGATTTAAGCTGCTATGACTAGTATACTTGGCAATCCAACTTCTGAGCTGAGTTCGGCTTGCAATTTTGTATGTATCGATAAGTTCGTATTGTGAAAACTGCCCCGACAAATAATCTTGAACCGCTTGCAGCTTTAATTCGGGGGAATACCGGTTATTCTTGACTCGGATTTCTAACCCCTTCCATTCCGTTCAATTCATACTGATGTCGCCAAGCTCGCAAGGTATTCTTATGGAGATTGTACTTGCAGGCGACTTCCACCAGAGTGCCCCCTCCTGCTTCCAACTCCCCCAAAATCGCCAATTTCTCTGCACCACTATACGCATTCTTCTTAGCCAAAAGAAATACTCCCCTCCAAGTTGTAGGTTTGTTTTTTAAACCTGTCTACTTAAAAGGGGAGCATATCATATCGAGTTCTCTTTAATCCCATTACCTTTCCTCATATTCGTTCCGTTGCAGGAGGACTCCCTTTGAAAACACTAGCAGAAACAAAGTCTTTTCTATTCTTTCGGAAAAGAAACTGTAGCTACCCCTGATGTCAGTTAGGATTTGAATTCTTCTGTCTTTGTTTGGGCCAGCAATTCCGCCTGCTGCAGTACAAGATCAATCGCCCTTTTCTCCCATTCCGGCAGGCGAGTTCTTCCTTGTTTGTATTTTCGGACGGTTTCTGAACGAGACTGGTACGCGACACAGCCTTCACCTTTCCTTGAAGTAGGCTAAGACACTACGAAATCTCTCTAACCTCTGCTGTCTCTGCATGCACTGCCAACCTGTAGCCTTTTTCTTGGTTGTCGTCATATACCTGAATGATCCACTCTGTTTCGTTCGTGCTCACACTCTGTATGATGATCGTTCCAGGTGAATGTAAGTTTTTTACATACGTTACTACAGCTTGAATCGCTGTTTTTTGCAGCATAGAGGTATTGGGATGTTTCAAGTCATCTGCAATGACTAATCTACTGAGGTCTGTAGACGATGGATATGATTGTACGGAAGGTAAAGTAGCCCAAGTTTCAACTTTAGATCCGACTTCAACATCTGTAAATAAAGCTGGATTACTTTTGCTATCAAGGATTACAGCATCCTTATTTAATGTGTACCATTCAGCCTCATAATCTTCCCCTTGTTTTGTCTCATCGCTTTCAATTACAAGAAGTCTGTTTTTTTGGTAATCGGCCTCGACAACAAATCCTGTAAGTCCTTTACGTTCGACTGTAGTATGATCATTTGAACATCCTGTTAGCATGAATGTTGCAATAGCAATCGCTAGCAAAGTACCAACATTGTTCATTAAGCCTCCTCGTTTGAGGGAGAACTACCTCCCTCAAACATGTCCATTATTATAAATTTAGTTTCCTCTGAAAATGTCATCGATGTCAAAATAGTCTACAATTCTACTAATATGAGTGTATATACCACCGTTTGTACTATGCACCCCAATTGCAGTACCCCCCAAAAAAATTGGAGCCCCGCTATCTCCTGATAAACTCGAATAAGTTGCTTGCCTCATGCCCCTTAGATAAACGGAATCTCCATTTGGAGCTTGTACATAGCCATTCCAATTTGTTGATTTTAAAATACCACATTTTACAGTACCAGTTCTGTATCCTGAAATACAAACTGCATCACCAATTGTTTCATCTCTTGTTCTCTGGACATCTTCAATGGAAAACAATTTTGATTTACTATTACCAAATACATAATAGGAGGCGTCATCAGATCCATCATCGAGCTCTATAATAGCAGCATCTACTCTTGGCCCGTTCTGAAAATCCGCTACTCTTCCAAATCTGGACCCACCTTGCCTAAATCGATCACGTAAATCCTCTACACAATGACCAGCAGTAATAACGTAAAAATCTAAGTCGATTTGCGCTGAAAATGCGGACGTACATCTACCACCAGTCTCGATATTTTCAATTCGTAATCCTGCCTGAATTGGTCTATAATAATCATTCGGACTTGCTTGAGCCTCATGTAAATCCTCTTTAAAGACATTGATA
The DNA here is from genome assembly GCF_044627595.2 of Brevibacillus sp. TJ4. Lineage (NCBI taxonomy): Bacteria > Bacillati > Bacillota > Bacilli > Caryophanales > Paenibacillaceae > Brevibacillus > Brevibacillus sp. TJ4. Next base: position 2,679,699 of record NZ_CP185865.1, read on the forward strand.
ATACTACTGTCAATATCCTGCAAAGTTGAGATCTTATCATTTCCTCGGTCTAAAAGAAGTGCTCTAGCAGCCGAAGGCTTTCTTAGTACACCAATATTAATCTTTTGAGCAGGAATATTAACACTCACAGATGAAATATCAATTCCTTCCTTTTCCAAATCCTTTCTGCTTTCCGAAATGGACTCTGCGATCTCATTGAGTTGTTCTTCCGTGTAATCTGTATAGTAGATATTAATCAAATCCTTAGAATACATCTTTTTCAAGTCTTTTACATATCTTTCAACCTGTTCTTCGGTATCATTTTTAAATCCGATATTTACTACTCCGCCTGCTTTTTGATCAATATAAATGCTAGCAAACTCTTCTTTAAGATTCTCTTCAATGAAATCCTTAATCTTAGGAATTCGACTCTTCTGTTCTGCTATTCTTTCATCTAACTCACTCTCTTCTTCTTCTGTGAGAAACGCGCCATACTTCTCAGAAAAATTATTGGGGTTATTAGATAAAGATTCTAAAGTTCTCGAACTTGAGGATAAGCCCATCTCCGCTCTAAACCTTTCACTTTCTTGGATGGCCTCTTTTGACTTAATATACTCGAGTGCCTCTGGCTCGTATTCTTGTGCAGCAGTTGTTAAAGTTCCTTGAATTGACAATGTAATCGCAAGAGCTGTATACAAAATTGTGGTAATTGTTGATTTTCTTAATTTTTTCAAAGCACTACCTCCTTTGTATTATAATAGTAGATTAATACAATATATGGTTAATATCAACCTAAATATCCGTATTTTACAAAATCTTTATAACAATTTTCCAAAGTATCGAAAAAAGAAAAACTAGATCATCTATAAAAAATATGGTTTTCACCTTATTAAGATAACCGATGCGGACATTCAGAATCTGGATGGCGTATTCCCAAAAATTTTGGGTGTGAATGCTAATCTAATAATTGACCACCTATTGGCACATCACTCATAAAAAAGTTGACCAACTGAGAGAGCACTGCAAAAGTCCACTATGGAGCTTGCAAATCGATTAACCCTTATTCAATTGTTTTGAAAAAGGGCAGTAACGAAAAATGCAGCCCTATCTCCCTCTGGTCATAGCTGATGCTCCTTTGTTAACCGATTTAAGCTGCTATGACTAGTATACTTGGCAATCCAACTTCTGAGCTGAGTTCGGCTTGCAATTTTGTATGTATCGATAAGTTCGTATTGTGAAAACTGCCCCGACAAATAATCTTGAACCGCTTGCAGCTTTAATTCGGGGGAATACCGGTTATTCTTGACTCGGATTTCTAACCCCTTCCATTCCGTTCAATTCATACTGATGCCGCCAAGCTCGCAAGGTATTCTTATGGAGATTGTACTTGCGGGCGACTTCCACCAGAGTGCCCCCTCCTGCTTCCAACTCCCCCAAAATCGCCAATTTCTCCGCACCACTATACGCATTCTTCTTAGCCAAAAGAAATACTCCCCTCCAAGTTGTAGGTTTGTTTCCTAAACCTGTCTACTTAAAGGGGAGCATATCAATCGCGCGAACAGTCCGACACGTCGATTTATTTTTTCACAACCAACAGCGGCAGCTTGGCTCGATGGATCAGCTTGAAGGTGACGCTGCCCATGACCATTCCCGCTACCGCGCCCTGACCGTGATGCCCCAGCACGAGCAGGTCGGCCTCTGCTTCCGCTGTTTTGCGGATTTCTATAGCCGGATCGCCGATGATGACTTTTCGCGTGTAGGGAAGTCCGTGCGATTGCATGATTTCTTCATACGGACGAAGCGTGCTGTAGCCCCACTCCTCCAAAGTCGCCTCATCCTCCCAGCCTGCGCCAAATGTCCCGGCGTACAGGTACGGCGAGGGAACGACGGTCATCAGCGTGAACTCCGCATCCATTCCCCGGCTTGCCTCGATAGCGCAGAGGACGGCTTTCCGCGCATGCTCGGAACCATCTACTGCGATCAGCACCTTGCGCCACGGGAAGCGTGTGGCATCGGTTTCTCCGGATATGAGAAAAACGGGGATTTGCACGTCGTGAAGCGTCGGGTAGCTGACGCTCTGCATCAAGGCCCCGATGACGCGGCCGTAGCCGTGCGTGCCCATAATCAGCGCTTCGTACCCATCCTTGGCATATTGGCTGATAACCGAAGGAATGTCGCCGAACTGGATGTCCAGCCTGTACGTCACACCTGACGCCTCTGCCAAAGCCTTGATCTCTGCCAGCTCAGCGTGGGCGTCTTCCAACAGGTGGTCCTGGATCGACTTGATGCCGAGCGGATTCAGCGAGTTTTTTGCAGGATACCGGGGAATTACATGCAGCAGCGTCAATTCATCCGCTTCCCCGGCGTAGGAAAGGGCAAATCGGACTGCTTTCAACGATTGCTCCGAATGATCAACAGCCACCAATATCGTAGCCATGCCGACACATCCTTTCTACCATGCCTCTGATGTCTTGCACCTTCATTGTAGAAGCGGAGAAAGGTTCGAAGCTATCGGGAGATTCCCTGATTTTTCCGGGGCTACTCCATTACTGCGGTAATAAAAATCGTCGGATGCTCGCTCAAATCAATGTCGTTGATGTCATGCTGCTCACTCATCGTGCGGCTGGCATTCTGCTCGCGCTTGATCACCCGAACGACCGGACGGGACGGAAGCCCGCGGTTTTGGCTGATGACCACGCCGACTTCACCCGTGCTCAATTTGAGTGAGCTGCCCGTCGGATAGATGGCGATCGAACGCAAAAAATGGATGACCATTTTCAAGTCAAAGCGCTTTTCCGCCAGCCCCATAATCCGCTCGCACGCCTCGTAGGGAGGCAAGGTTTCGGCTTCTTCCGAGAGCGGCGAAATCAAATCGTCATAGTAGTTGCAAATCGCAACAATCTTGGCAAACTCGTGGATGCTGTCTCCCTTCAATCCCCTGGGGAGTCCGCTACCATCGACCCATTCCTGGTGCTGCAGGGGCACATGCGCGGAGACGATGCTCATTTCATGCTTTCTTCGCAGCAGGTGGAATCCTCGCCAGGTAAAGTGCTGTTTCAGGTCCTCCTCGACCGGCTCGGGAACTTCCTCCTCTTCCTCATCTGGAAGCGGTTCGGCTGATTGTGCCTTGTTTGGTCCGACTGGTTCAGGTTCAGCTTTGCCTTTGCCGGGAACGGTTTTGTCCTCGTTGTCTTGCTTGTCTGCTCCCGGATCGATTTTGCCGATATCGTGCAACAGCGCGCCGATCGCCAGCTCCTTCAATTGGCTCGTGTTGTAGCCCAAGCCCACCCCCATGACCGTCGCCATCATGCAGACGTTCAATGAGTGGATGTAGAGAGCATTGTCGGTCGTGCGGATTTCTCCGAGATTGAGCAGAACCCTGCGATTGCGCAGCACCTCTTCGACGATATTGCCGACAGATTTTTGCATGCCACGCAGATCGATGTTGTTGCCAGACTGCACACACTGAAACGCAGATGACAAATTGCGCATTGCATCCTTGCGCGTCGTTTCGTTAACAACTTCTTCCGTATCGACATCATCCAGCAGCGGGTCTTTGACGCTCAACATCGTCACGCCAAACTGCCGCAATTTGTTGATCATTCCCACAGTCAACTGCACGCCTGCGTGAAGCAGCGTCATTCCTTCACTCGTATATATGCTGCGAGCAAGCACGTCACCTGGTTCAACCTGTTCTACACTGATATACTTCACGGGGTTCCCTCCTGATTCTTCCTCCCCTGCTGTCCTGTTCCTATCTTATCATTTTGTTCACGTGTTTGTGCTGTCCAATTCATAGAGCGGGAAAGGTCCTATCCTTTGTTTACCACAAAGTGTACAGAATGAATCCAATTGAGAGAAAAATATGTACCCGAGCCTAGTTATTTACGAGAAAAGCGGTATAATAATAAACATCCTCATATAAAAACTTTCATTAGTGCTATTATCCACTGGAGGGGAAGCTTTTGAAAAGCAGAATTTCCGTTCTGACCAGTATTGTACTGGCTATGTTGCTGGCAGCCATTGACACGACCATTTTGAATACGACGATGCCGCTGATCGCTGAAAGTCTGGGCGGCTTTTCGCTTTATTCCTGGCCGTTTGCCACCTACATGATTGCCACGACGGTGCTCGCCCCGATCGCTGGCCGACTGTCCGACATGTTTGGAAGAAAACGCGTGTTTGCCAGTGGCATCGTCGTCTTTTTGATCGGTTCCTGGCTGTGCGGGCTGTCGCAAACGATGGAACAGCTCGCCATTTACCGCGCCATCCAGGGGCTGGGGGCCGGATTTATGCTGCCCTTGCCGGCGATCATTGCCGGAGACCTGTTCTCCGTTGAAAAGCGGGGAAAATTCCAGGCTTTGGCGACGTCGATGTGGGGCCTTTCGGCGATTGTCGCACCCTCGCTCGGCGCGTTGTTCGTCGAGTATTTGAGCTGGCGCTGGATTTTTTACGTCAATATCCCGATCTCCATCATCGCTCTTCTGACCTTGATCCCGTACCGGGAAGAGTACGCACCCAAAAAAGCACGTATCGATTACATGGGAGCGATTTTGTTTGCGGTCGGGGTGTGCTCGCTTTTGCTCGTCACTGTGGCAGAAAGCAACCAAATCGTCTACGGGCTGATCGGCGCGCTTTTTCTCGTCGGCTTTTACCTGTTTGAAAAAAGACAGGCATCGCCGCTCGTCCCGCTCACCCTGTTCCGCAACAAGACGATTCGCTGGATGAATGTGAGCGGCTTTGTCGGCTGGGCCGGTTTGTTCGGGACGGCCAGCTTCATCCCGTTGTTTCTGCAAGAAGCTGCCCATCTCTCCGTGTTTGTGAGCGGGATTGCCTTGCTTGGAACGGCCGTTGGCTGGATGGCAGCCTCAGTCCCTGCCGGCAAGTGGATCTTGCGCTACGGCTACCGCAAGCTGTTTTTGATCGGACATCTGTTGCTTGCCGCCTCTGGCGTGCTGCTTGTCCTACTCAACGAAAGCCACGGGTTCTGGTACGCCTTTTTCACCATGCTGATTCAGGGCTTGGCATTTGGCTTGCTGTCCACTTCCGGCGTCATCGGCGCGCAACAGCTTGTGGAGGCGCATGAAAAAGGAATTTCCACATCGTTTATGATGTTTTCGCGCAATATCGGCACGGCTTTTGGAGTCACGATCATGGGCTTTTTTCTCACCCGCACGACGGATTTCATGCATGGAATCCACGATCTGTTTATGTACGGATTCATCGTCAGCCTGCTGGCTCTGTTGATCTCGTTCCTGATCAAAGACCGCAGGGAGGAGCTGGGCACGGGCAGCTAAGGCTGCCTGTGGCCTACTCGTCCTTCTTCAACATGCTGTATTCGTCGCGCACTGCGCTGACGTGCTCGCTCTCCTGGGTCATTTCCAGCTTGTGCAGCAGGTCTTCCAGCACCACGCTCAAGGTGAGCAGCAACTCTCCTGTATGCGCCGGAGCTTTGTAGTAGGCACCGATCATCTCGTATCCGCTGCGCTTGTAGGAGGACGTGTCTTCCGTCTCCATCGCCTCGCATAATTCGCCGATCAGACCGCCGAGTCCCAAACGGGCTTGCTCGTACACATCCACCTGGTCGGCGGACACTACGTTTTTCTCCTTTTTGCTCGTCATCTGCTCCTCCTCCTTTTGCTTTAGGGTGGAGCAAACGAACACCCCCTATGCGCCCTTTTTCTTCTCCAGCGAACTGCCTGTACGAACCCCGGTGTGAATCTGATACAGCACGCGCTCATAGCGCTCGGCTGCGCCCGGAGCAGGACGGCTGCAGAGCGTCCCGATTATTGCGCCCAAAAACCCGACGGGGATCGAGACCAGTCCGGGATTGGTCATCGTGATGATCGGATTGCGCTGGATCAAGCCGTACTCGGGATTCATCACCGCAGGTCCGAGGTAGACCATCAGCACGGATGCCGCCAGCCCGCTGACCATCCCGACAATCGCGCCTTGCACCGTAAAGCGGCGCCAGTACAGCGTGTACAGGATGAGCGGCAAATTGGCTGAGGCTGCGACGGCAAACGTAAGCCCGACGAGAATCGCCACATTCATCTTTTCCGCATCGATCGCCAGCCAGATCGAAGCCAGCCCGATCATCGCCGAGGAACACTTCGCCACCAGCACCTGTTCCTTCTCCGAAGCCATGCCCTTGCGGATCAAATGACTGTACACATCGTGGGCGAAGGCAGAGGAAGCCGAGAGCACCAATCCGGTGACAACAGCCAAGATCGTCGCGAAAGCAACGGCAGAGATGTACGCGGTCAAAAATTCTCCCCCCAGCACATCAGCCAGCAGCGTGACCGTCAAATTCCCGCCAAACCCGACCTCTTCCAGCCGCTCATAGCCGACGAATGCGCTCGCACCAAAGCCGAGGAAAATCGTCATCAGGTAAAATGGCCCGATAATCCAGATCGCGGTGTACACCGACATGCGAGTCGTCGCTGCATCCTTGACGGTGAACAGGCGCGAAATGATATGCGGCAGGCAGGCACTGCCCAGAATCAGTGCCAGATGCAGCGACATGACTTCCAGCGGATCACTCAGTTGATTGCCGGGATGCAAAAATTCCCCTTCCAGCGGCGTCGCATGCTTCACGTAAGCAAACATCTCGGGGATGCTCCAGCCAAATCGGGAAAGAACGATCAGGCTCAGGATCAGCGTCCCTGTCAACAGCAGGATCGACTTGACGATCTGCACCCAGGAAGTCGCGACCATCCCTCCGAACACGACGTACACCGTCATCAGCACCCCCACAGCCAGCACCGCTGTCTGGTAATCAAGCTGAAACAAGTGATGAATCAGCGCTCCTGCCCCGACCAGTTGGGCAAGCATATAGAGAATACAGACCAGCAAGGTGTGGCAGGCGATCATTCCGCGCAGCCATTTGCTGTCAAAACGGACGGCAATCGCATCAGCCAGCGTGTAGCGACCCAGATTATGCAGCGGTTCGGCGATCAGGAACAGGATGATTAAATACGAGACGAGAAAGCCCAGAGCGTAAATAAAACCGTCATACCCGTACAAGGCAATCGTGCCTGCGATGCCCAGGAAGGACGCTGCACTCATGTAGTCGCCAGCCAGCGCGATCCCGTTTTGAATCCCGGTCAGCCGATAGCCAGCCGCGTAAAATTCGGTTGGGTTGTCCGTCCGTTTTGCTGCCGAGTAGGTGATCGCCAATGTCCCAATGATGACGGCGAGAAAAAAGATAACAGAAGGGAGATTCATGTCACTCCCTCCTTTTCTGTTTGTTCCACGATTTGCTGCACGAGCCTGTCATACTGCCGTGCCTTCCAGATGTACAGCGATGCCAGCAGCAGTGTCAACAAGCATTGGGAGATCGCGTAAGCCCAGACGATCGTGATGCTTCCGTAGAGCGGCTGGTTGATCCAGTCCGGAAACAAGACGATCAGGATGGGCAGCAAGAAATAGATCGTCAGAAAAATCAGACACATAATACCGATAAATCGCTTCTTTTGTTTCAGCAATTGCTCCAACGAGGGGCTGCTTTCCTTTGCTTGTACAGGACCGCGACTCAACGCCACACCAACCTTTCGTACATGCTATCTCCCTCAGCATATCACGAACCCGATTTGGAAATGAACTACAAAAAACGGGGGAGAAGCTCTCCCCCGTTTTGCATACGTTGCATCCCGAACCTTACCCTTTTTGATCAGCCTGCTGCATTTGCAAGCGGATGCGCTCGGACAGTTCATCCGATCCGTGGATACGGGCCCAGATATTGTTCACATAAACCGGCATTTTGTTTTTATCCATTATGCTGACCACGTATATCGTCAGGAAGCTGAGCGGGATGACGAAAATCGACGGGAAGGTCAAGGCGCCAATCGTAGCTCCGATGCTGCCTGGAGCAAATACGCCCGTCTCCTTGAGAATATTCATCATAATGAAGAAGATCGAGCCGCCTCCACCGACGATCATCCCGGCAATGGCGCCGTTTCGCGTCGTCTTTTTCCACCAGATCGAGGACAGCAGCATCGGTACAAAGGCTCCGCCCGATACGGCAAATGCCCAGGTCACCATCATCGCAATCAGCGAAGGATACGCCTTGTCGAGCCCGATCGCCGGGATGCCCAACCCTACCAGCAGGGAGAACAGGGACATGAGCACAACAGCCACTTTACCGACCAATACTTTTTTCCACTCCGGCGCATTCGGATTGATGTAGTTTTCGTAAATGTCATGTCCCCAGGAAGCTGCCGAGGCGATCAGCAAGCCGCCCACGGTAGAGAACATCGCCGCAAAAGCACCAGCTGCCACGTAGCCAAGACCAAACTCTCCAAACAACAACTTGCCCAGCACCGGCAAGATTTGGTCGGACTTGAGCAGCACGCCGTCGACAGTCAAAGCTGCCACCGTGGAGTCAGCAGCACTCAACTCAGGAATAAAGCGCCTGCCACCCAGACCGACGACCGAACTCATAATGTAGAAGAAGGCGATGAATGCCAACACCCACAGTGTCGTCAGACGGGCTACCTTACCGGACGGGTTGGTGTAGTAGCGGTTCATAATATGAGGCAAGCCCATCGTTCCGAGGACGAGCGCGAGTACCATGGAGAACTGGTTGAGCCAGTCATAGCGATGTCCAGGTTCCTGCATGACCATAGTCCGCTCGGGGTGCAGCTTGTTCGTCTGCGGCAGGATGACCGTCACACTGGCGTTCGGATCGCCACTTTGCACAGCTTCCTCTACTTTGGCAAATGCTTCCGGTCCCATCGTCGCTTTTGCCTGGTCGTAGATCCGCTTGCCTTCTTCTCCCTCCATCAGCTTGGAGACTGTAACAGTAGACGGGTTGGTCAACGGAACATTTTGCGAAGCGTAGTTGCCGACGCCATTGATCAGCACGAGCGCGAAGACGAGGAACATCGCGGTAAACAGCACCCAGAACTGGATCATCTGGTTCAGGGTAGTTCCCTTCATTCCGCCCAGCGCTACGTAAAACATCATGACGACGACAGTTGCGACAACCCCCGTCTGATAAGGTGTCATCCCGAGGAAGCCGACTCCGACCAGAACGTCCCAGGTGCTGCCGGCGCCGACCATTTGCGGCGCGAGATAGAAAATACAGATGAGCTGTACCATGATGACGCCAATGACGCGAGCTTTGTGGCTTTTGCCAAAACGGGCAAACAGGAAGTCGGGAATCGTGTACTCACCGAACTTGCGCAGCGGGCTGGCTACAAACAACACGACCGGGACGAATGCCGCTCCAAACCCGATCGCGTACCACATGCCGTCGACTCCGGAGGCGTACACCGCTCCTGCCACCCCCAAAAAGGAAGCTGCAGAAAAGTAATCGCCGCAAATGGCAGTTGCATTTGTCATAAACCCGACTTTTCGACCTGCCAGGTAAAAGTTCGCCGTATTGGTGTTAAACGCCCGGCTGTACAGCGAGATTCCGACCGTTACGAGTACCAGTAGGATGACCATTGAGATCGCCCACATATTGAGCATGTTCCATTTCTCCTTTATCCGTTAGTAAAGGCATTACAGGTTTTTCAAATCATCATCCAGTCGGTTGGCGCGTTTGACGAACACGAATGCGAGCAGCCAGTAAAAAACGTGGAAAAGCAGCAATGTAGTCCAGAAGTTCAAGGTCAGGCCAAAGATCAGCGGAGTGCCGTACCACCATTCTGCCGTGCCGCTCAAAAAGGGAATCAGCAGCGTGATCAGGAAGAAATAGAGGCCGAAGGTAAAGCTGAGTTTGCGTTGTGCCAAAAACGAAGCGTTAACTTTCGCCAGTTCTTCTTCGGTGACGAACTGGGTGGTCAAAGAGGCGTCGTTCTCTCCCCCGTTCGGCTTGCCTTTCTGTGTAGGAATTACCGTGTCTGACATACTCTAACCTCCTTGGTATAGAATGAAGTCGAGGATCATATGAAAGCGCTTACTAAATTATAGGATAATTTGGCAAATAAGTTTGATTTTTCGCGCAACATGTCGGAAGCGATGCGCGAAATGCAAAAATTCCTACCTGTTTGGAAGTATTTGGTCCTACCCTTCCAACCGCTTCAGCAGCTCTTTGACCATCGTGCGAGAGACAGGTATGCGAATCTGCCCGTCACCCTTCACAGTCAGGTTGTATGCTCCGTTAAACCACGGTTCCAGCGCGCTTACATACTGGAGGTTGACCAGATAGCTTTTATGCGTGCGGAAGAAGTCATAGGACTGGAGCTTCTCCTCCAACTGCGTCAACGTCATCTTCGTCGTAAAAAACTTCTTTTGTGTAACAATTCTCACAATTCTTTCTTCACGGACGGCATAGACGATGCTGGCAGGATCAATGACCTCCAGCCGGTTGTTTTCTTCGACCAGCAGCTTGGGCAATTTACCCGGGACAGAGACTGCCGGTGATGCCGGCTGTGTCGCTGGCTGTGCCGCCTCTGCCTTGCTTTTCTCCAGCCGCTCCCGTACGCGCTGCAATGTTTCCGTCAGCCTTTTTGGTTCTGTTGGCTTCAGCAAATAGTCCACCGCATTCAGTTTGAACGCCTCAACTGCGTAATCTTCATAGGCGGTGGAAAAGACAATCAACGGCTGCTGCTTGCGCGATGCCAGCATGCGCGCCGCTTGTGCCCCTTCCAGCTCGGGCATTTTAATATCGAGAAAGACCACATCGGGCTGGTGGGCTTCCACCATTTCAAGCAGTTCTCGTCCGTTGGTAGCATGCGGCAGCAATTCCACATCCGCTTCCTGCTGCAGCAAATAGTGAAGCTCTTCTCGAGCCAGCCGCTCGTCTTCGGCGATCATCACGCGAATCGGCATTACTCCATCTCCTTTCTGTGCAGGGGTATGGCGAAAGTCACGCGACATCCCCCCTCTGGCTTGTTCACAAACGAGAGTGCTGAGACACTGCCCAGCAAGCTGACGAGGCGCTGGTTGACGTTGTACACGCCAATTCCGTTTCCGTTGCGGCTCTCCAACTGGATTTTCCCGATTACACCCAGCTTCTCCTCTGGAATGCCTGCCCCATTGTCCTCGATGCTGATCCGTATCAAATGCTCTTCTTTTTTCACTACCAGCTTGACCTCTCCTCCGCTTGGCTTGTGATGCAACCCGTGATGGATGCTGTTCTCCACAAGCGGTTGAAGCGTACCGGGCGGAATCAGCGCGTCATCCACTCCCTCGGTCACCTCACAGTACACAGCCAATTGCTCGGAAAAGCGGATATTGATAATTTCCAGGTATGTAAACAAATGATCGAGCTCTTGCCGCAGTGGAATCAGCGGGCTTGAGGTCAGGCGCAGGTTGAGACGCATGAAGTTGCCCAACTGAATCGTCATGTGGCGGGCGAGCTGCGGATCGATGCGGATCAGGGTGACAATCGAGTTCAGTGTATTGAACAAAAAGTGCGGGTGAACCTGCGCTTGCAGCATGCGTACTTCCGCGTCTTTCATCAGGCTTTTCATCTTTTCCGTCAGCTCCAGCGTCAACTGGTTGGAAATCAGGTTGCTCAATCCTTTGGCGAGAGCCTCCTGGACCTTGCCGATCTGCTGCGGTCTGCGAAAGTACAGCTTGATCAGCCCAACGACACTCTCCCCTTCCCGAATCGGTACGAGAATCGCCGCCTGCAGCGGACAGTTTTTCTTCGTACAGGAGAGCACTTCCCGGTTGAGGCCTTTTTCAATCATCCCGCTATGGAGCACGCGCATGTTCAAATCGCCGCGTATCGTCTCGCCAGGCAGGTGGTGGTCTCCCCCCGCGCCGACGTGAGCGAGAATCTTCTCCCGGTTGGTGACTGCAACTGCCGCCGCCTTGACTTCGTGATGGAGCAACAGCGCCGCTGCCTGGGCCGTTTGCGGGGTAAGCCCCATTTTCAGGTGCGGCAAAATCCGCTCGGCAATCGTGAAGGCCCGCTCTGCCTCCAATGCCGCAGAGCGCTCCTCTTCCCGCATCGCCACCCGGATCATCGTCGTAAAAATGGCGATCGAAATGCTGTTGGTCAACACCATGGGAATACCCACGACATTGACTACCGTGCGCACCAGTTCAGGCGGCCCGGCGAGAATCAGCAACAGCGACATCTGCACCACCGGAGCGAACATCCCGATAAACAGCGCCTTGGACGGAGAGATGACCCTCTCCTGGGAGAAAAAACGGGCCACGTACCCTGCCAAAAGTCCGGTCAGTGGAATGGAAATCCCTACTGGAAGAGCAGCGAATCCTCCCAAGGTGTAAATGTGCGCACCGGCAATCAGACCTGCCAAAAGCCCTACTACAGGTCCTCCGAGCAAGCCGCCGATGACGACCCCGACCATCGTCGAACTGGCGATCAGTTCGTTTTCCCCCAGAGCGAATATCCACAATGCCGGGAAATACGCCTCTTCCTGCACGACGATTCCGGCGTACGTACCGGCAATCCCGAACAGTCCGAACAGGATGGAATAGGTAATCGACGTGCCCAGATGCCTCTCCCTGTCCAGCAGCTTGCGAAACAGTGGAATTCGGGTAAGAATAAATGCAAATGTAAGCAAAATGCCCATTCGTTCGATGAGCATGACAGTCAAGTGATCCACTGTTACCCCCTCGTTTTTACGTACAATAGGGTAATCATTCAACCTTTCCCTTCCATTTCCTGCCGGACAGACAATACATCTGGGCTTTTTGCATAGGATGTGTGTGCAACGCTTCAGGGAAGGATGATGATGAATATGTGCGGAATTACAGGATGGCTGGATTGGGAAAAAGACCTTTCCCAGGAGCGGACTGTTTTGGAGAAGATGACAGCCTGCTTGAGCAAAAGAGGGCCGGATGCGGAAGGCTTTTGGCTGTCTCCTCGCGTCGCCTTTGGCCATCGGCGCCTGGTGATTGTCGATCCGTCGGGCGGGGTGCAGCCGATGACGGCATCACATAGCGAAACGAGCTGCACAATGATTTACAATGGCGAGCTGTACAATACAGAAGATTTGCGGCAGGAACTGATGGCTGCGGGCCATACCTTCCGCTCCCACTCCGATACGGAAGTGCTGCTCCATGCCTATTTGGAATGGGGAGAGGCGTGCACGGAGCGATTGAACGGAATCTTCGCCTTTGCGATTTGGGATGAGCGCGCCCACCGCCTGTTTCTCGCCCGTGACCGGATGGGGGTCAAACCGCTTTTCTACGCCCAGCGGGGCAGCGCGTTTTTGTTTGCTTCGGAGCAAAAAAGCCTGCTTGCTCACCCGGATGTTCGCCCGGTGCTGTCACGCGAAGGCTTGGCTGAGGTGTTTGCGATCAGCCCGGCGCGTACGCCAGGCCACGGCGTCTTCCATGACGTGCACGAGGTGCGTCCCGGCCACTCCTTGACGGTCACTCCTGATGGCGTGCGCCACCGTCGCTACTGGCGCCTGGAAAGCAGGCCGCATACGGACGATCTGGAACAGACGGCAGCGCGGGTTCGGGAGCTGGTGACCGATTCAATCCAGCGCCAGCTCGTCGCCGATGTCCCGGTGTCCACCTTGCTGTCCGGCGGGCTTGATTCGAGCGTGATTACCGCCGTAGCCGCTGCCTATTTCAAAGAACAGGGACGCGGCAGGCTGCACACCTACTCGATCGACTATGTCGACAATTCCCGCTACTTCAAATCAAGCGCTTTTCAGCCGAATGAAGACGCGCCGTTCGTGCAAATCGTCTCGGATTATGTAGGGACGCAGCACCACACGATTACCTTTGACACCGATGAATTGATCGAGGCGCTGCGCACTGCCACGTTGGCCCGGGACTTGCCGGGAATGGCCGACATCGACGCCTCGCTGTTTCTGTTTTGCCGGGAAATCAAAAAGCAGGCGTCCGTCGTCTTGTCCGGTGAATGTGCCGACGAGATTTTTGGCGGATACCCGTGGTTCCACCGCGAGGACCTGCTCTACGCCGGGACATTCCCCTGGGCACGGGCGACGAAGGAACGCTGCGCCTGGCTTGCACCCGAACTGCGGGAGTGGGTCCGGCCCGAAGAGTACGTGGCGCAGCGCTACGAGGAGACGCTCGACGAAGTGCCCCACCTGCCCGGAGAAGACCCGCTGGAGGCGCGCCGCCGGGAGATGTTCTACCTCAACCTCAACTGGTTTATGAATACGCTGCTCGACCGCAAAGACCGGATGAGCATGGCCGCCAGCCTGGAGGCACGCGTTCCGTTTTGCGATCATCGCATCGTCGAATACGTCTGGAATATTCCCTGGGAGATGAAAATGTACGGCAATCGCGAAAAAGGCATTTTGCGCAAGGCGATGGAGGGAATCTTGCCGGATGAAGTGCTCTACCGCAAGAAAAGCCCGTATCCGAAGACGCACAATCCGGCGTATGCCGAAGCGACCCGCGCATGGCTGCTGGAAATTTTGCACGATCCCTCCTCACCGCTTTTGTCGCTCGTCGACGTATCGGCCATTCGCAAGCTCGCCGAAGCGGATGCCGAAGCCTCGGGAATTCCTTTCTTTGGTCAGTTGATGAGTACGCCGCAGATGTTCGCCTTCCTCGGCCAGCTTGATTTTTGGCTGCGCGAGTACAACGTCTCCATTCAGCAATAGTGCACCCATACACAACAAGCAGACGGCCGTTTGCAGGCGGCTTCGTCTGCTTGTTCATTTTCCTTTGCGGACTGTGAAATTCCAAAGCTGTTTTCAGCGTATGTACTTGTGGTAGGATGACAGAGGACAAACTGTCAGGAATGGGTGCTAATGTGAAAAACAACAAGCTACGGGTTATCTGGATCGTACCGAATCTGTTTTGCTACATCATGTTCCTCGGAACTTTGCTGTTTGTACTCACCCATGCAGAAGAATTGCGGGAACTAAACAGACTATTCATCTGGGTGCTGACGTCGTTTTCCCTTTTGCTCGTCTCGTTGTTTGGGAGCTATCGCATTTGGAGCTGGATAAAAGAAGGGAAAATGTAGCGGGCAAATCAAAAAACCGCCTGCATCAGCAGACGGTTTTTGGTTTCGTTCCAGCAGGAAATGCTGTAAGCCAGGTTCTGTCTCTCCCGTGCTGCAAGCGGGACTCATTCCCTCGCACCAAGAGCGGTAGTCATCTATCTATGGCATCCATAGACACCATCCGTCCCTCCGTTCAGTTCCTTCAGGACGGTTCCCCTACCAAATTTGGGTTTCTCGCTCGCAGGGTTTACCGCGTTCCATCTTCCCTGTCGCCAGGAAAGCTACGTTTCTGTGGCACTTTCAGCGTACTCGGGCCTCAGAGAGAGCCCTTTCCACGCCGTCAGCAGGCATAAGCCTGCTGCCCTGGTTTGCACCAGGTACGAACACTCCAGGCATCTCAGCCTGGGCGAGCCTGGACTTTCCTCTACCGCCCATCGGCAAGCCGATTGCGGCAGCGACTACCCGCATTTCCTGCGTTCATCAGTAAAATTAACTCTATCACAGGCCGAAGTCATGGTCAACAGAAGAACAAAGGAAGCACTGCCAAATTGTTCATCTGTCAGCCTTGTAGTACAATATACGTGCTATAAGGAGGGTTGCCTGTGATTACGATTACGCCGCAGGCTGCTGCACGCCTCTCCCTGCTCATCAGCCAGGAGCCTGACGCTGACCAGTTGGGAATTCGGTTGTTGCCAACGACCACCGGCTGCGGCAGCGACACGTTTGGCATCACGATTACCGAAGCTGCACCTGGCGAGCAAGTGGCCGTCATACACGGCATCCGCCTTTTTTACAACAGCTCGGATGTGGACGTCTTGCGTGGCATCCGGATCGATTTTGATTCATCCACCGGGCGTTTTTCGATTTTTTCTCCTCGCCCCATGCAAAACGACTGTCATATCCCACCACACTAGGAGGCTTTTCGACTATGCTGCTATTGCCTTTTGAAAACGCAGTCCCGCGCATTCATCCTTCTGTATTTCTAGCCAAGGGAGTGGTGATCTCCGGGGACGTGGAAATCGGCGAAGATTCTTCCATTTGGTACAATTCGGTCATTCGCGGCGACATCGCTCCGACCGTAATCGGACGACGGGTAAGCGTACAGGACAACAGTACGCTGCATCAAAGCCCGAACAATCCGCTGATCCTCGAAGACGAGGTAACGGTCGGACACAATGCCGTGCTGCATAGCTGCATCGTACGCCGCGGTGCTTTGATCGGAATGGGCGCGATCGTCCTGGACGGGGCGGAAGTCGGCGAAGAGGCGATGGTTGCCGCCGGAGCACTGGTTCCACCCGGGATGAAAGTGCCGCCGCGCACGCTCGTCATCGGATCGCCTGCCAAAGTGAAGCGGGAGCTGAACGAGGAAGACTTCAAGGAGTTGCGTCGCATCCGCCAATCGTACGTCGACAAGGGCAGGATGTACCGTGAGCTCGAACAGAACCCGCTGCCGCGGGACTAGTGAAAAAAGCCGCAAAAAAGCGGCTTTTTTATGTCTGCGCATAGCTGCTGACATCCTCCCCGCCTGCTGTCCCCTCCGGCAAAACGGCTACCGTATTCACGAAAGCTCCCGGTATATCCGAACGAGGTTGCGCATGCCTTCCCGCAGTTGCTGTTCGTTCACATACGAGTAGCTGATGCGCAGCCACGACTGCATCGCCCGCAGCGGGTCGCAGATCGAGCCGGGGACAAAGGTAATGGATTGCTCGATGCATGCGGCAAGCAGACGCTCCATCTGGATCGACTCGGGCAGCTTGGCCCACACATTCAGACCGCCTGCCGGACTCGTCCACTGCCAGTCCGTATCAGCCAGCTCTGCTTCCATGATCTCCTTGCGCACACAGAGGGCGATTCGCAATTTCTCCAGATGCTGCTGCATGCGATCCGAAAAGAAGTAGTGCAAAAAGATTTTTTGATTGAGCAGCGGTGTGCCGCTGTCCATCAGCGACTTCGCCTTGATGAGCAGCTTCATAATCGCCGGACGGCAGGCCACCGTAGCGATCCCTAAGCCTGGCGCGACGTATTTGCTAAAGCTGCGCAAGTACACGACCGTTCCAGTCGTGTCGTAGGAAAACAGCGGCAAGGGCGGCTTGTCGCCAAAGTAAATGTCGCGGTACGGATCATCCTCGACCAGCAAGCAATGATATTGCTGCGCCAATTCGACCAGTCGCTTGCGTTGTTCGGCAGGGACCGTGTACCCGGTCGGATTGTGAAACGTCGGGTTGAGATAAAACAGGCGCGGCTTGCTGGTTTGCATGAGGTGTTCTACCTGGTCGAGGTCATAGCCGGACTCGCTGATTTCCACGGGAACGATCGTCGCTCCTTCCCGAAGAAACAGATCGATCGCAGGACTGTACGTGGGTCGCTCGATCAGCACGGCGTCCCGGGGCTTGACAAGCACCCTGGCGATCAGGTCGATAGCCTCCTGTGACCCGCACGAGATCAACAGCTCATCCGGTGACAGGTAGAAGCGGTACTCTTCGCTAAAGTAGCCGCACAGCGCCTCTCGCAGCTCCTCATCCCCCTGTGTCATCGAATACGTTCCCAGAACTTTCGGGTACAGGTCGAACACGCGCTTCACGTACGCGGAGAAGTACAAATTAGGCAGCAGGTTCGGATCGAGCAGCGCTTTGGAAAACTGGTACGTTGCCTCCACCTGATGAATTTCGGAAAGATGGCTGTCCTGCACGTAGGCAGAAATGATCGGGTCATGGTCCGGATCGAAGCTCAGGCTGCCGCCGGGCTGCACGTAATAGCCGGATTTATCCTTTACATAGACGATCCCATGCTGCTTGAGCAACTGGTACGCCTTGAACACCGTCAGCCGGTGCACGTGAAACTGTGCTGCCAACACGCGAACAGACGGCAGCTTTTCGTGCGCTTTCCATTCGCCGCGCCGGATTCGCTCCAGCAAGTAGTCGTAGATCTGGGAAAAGCGCTTTTCAGTATTAGCACTGGCCAGCCCCTGTCGTTTCATGCAGGCATCCCCCTTCCCGTTCTTATCCATGATATGCGAGTGAACGGTCGTAACTGTTCTATTTCGAACAATCTGTTCTATTCCCTTCCGCTTATGATTGCAAAAAGGGAGGAATTGACATGGTACTGTTCCATTACATCGTGATGTGCCTGATCTTCGGTACGACGTTTTTGGCGATCAAAATTGGCATCGACGCCGGGGCTGCCCCGTTTTTCTCGGCAGGAATCCGCTTTTTCCTCGCAGGCGTGCTCCTCTTCGGCTGGATGGTGTGGAAGAAAAAAGCGAGTCTGTCGCTTCTGTTTCGCAAAGAAATGCTGTTCACCGGGATCGGATTGACGTTTGGGACGTTCGCCACCCTGTACTGGGCGGAGCAGTACGTAAGCTCCGGGATTGCCGCCGTCTTGTCCGCCACAGGCCCGCTGATGATTCTGCTGATCCAGTCACGCCTGACCCGTCAAAGACTTTCCAGGTTGTCCTTGAGCGGCTGCCTCATCGGCTCGCTCGGCGTCGCACTGCTCGTTTTGCCCGGACTGACGATCGGCTACGACAAGTGGTGGGTGCTCGGCTGCATCGTCATCTTGATCGGCGAGCTGTTTTACGCTTCGGGAGCAGTGTACTCCAGGCGCGTCATCGAACGCTTCCAGCATACTTCCCCGATCGCCTTGAACGCCGCGCAAATGCTGCATGGCGGACTGCTGCTGCTGATTCTGTCGCTGTTTACCGAACAGCCGCATATCGGTTCGCAGGTCGCCGATCCGCGCGCTTTGTGGTCGCTGTTGTATTTGATCGTCGTCGGCTCGATGCTCGGCCACACGATTTTTTACTGGCTCGTCGCCAAGACCAACCCGGTCTTTCCGTCCACCTGGCTGTACATCTCTCCGTTGATCTCCTTGTTTCTCGGCGCCGCATTGTACCAGGAGCAACTTTCCCTGCTGTCGCTGACAGGTGGCATCGCGATACTGGCGGGCATTGTGCTCATCAACCTGAAAGGCCTGAAGAAGCTGATCGAAAAAGAGCCAAGCGCGGTGCGAAACGCTGGCCATCAGTAATCACAGTTCTGCTAAAAAAAACGGAGAGGGTCTGTCCCTCTCCGTCTTTGCGTCGTTTTCTTTCATGCCGCCTGACGATCCCGATCGCGCATATGCTCGAACAGGATGTAGGAGCGAATCGCCGTTTCCAGATGCAGCCTGTCGGGCTCCTTCGTGGTCACATGCCTCTGGAAAAAGGCCGACAGTTTGTAGGCAAACCCGCAGTATTTGCGGAGGAACCGATCCCCCAGCATACCTCCCAGCAAAGCCGCAGCCCCGCACGCGAGGCTCCACTCCACCGGGAGAAACAAGATAGTCAGCAAAAACCCGATAAAAAACCAGACGACCAGATTCGTCGAACAGCCAGCGTTGACAATGTCAGCGCGGGCGATTTTGTCGATGGCATCCAGCGATTTCTTGCCGCCATAGCTAAACACTTTATGCTCTGCTCCATGAAATTTTTTCAAGCCCCGTGGAAACACAAAATGAAATCCCGCCACATAGATCGCGACCCATGCCGGGTTGATGAATGACCAGGACGGGTTGATCAAGCTGGCGACCACATATGCGACCAGTACAAGGTGAAAGAGCTGATAGTACCATGGAAAGGAAAAAAAGATGCGGTACCACAGCTTGAGGATCGTCTTCAGTGTCATTTCTTCCGCCCATACGTGAATGACTCCGTTCTTTACTTCGGCGCAGGCGAGCACATCCCGATCGTGAAACAGCACTCCCCGTCCAAACGATATTCCCATAATCATCGTATTTTCTATTCTCCTTTGCGCTCCAAAGTCGTTATAATAAGTGAATGTACGCGAAATGAAGGAGGTTTTTTCCAATGATCCGCATGGTTCCAACCAAACCGCTAACACCAGAGTATGACCCATGGGAGCCATTGCTGCTGGCCACACCACCTGTCTACAAACTGACAAGCGTGGAATTTACGGTAACCAATCTGTGCAACTTGCGCTGTGAACACTGCGCTGTTGGTGACACGTTGCGATATAAAGACGATCCGTCTTTGCCTGTCGATCTGTTGCTGCGTCGACTCGACGAGGCTGTCAACCTGCGTACGATTAGTATAACAGGCGGCGAACCGATGTACAGTGAACGAACCGTCAAGGAAGTCATCCTGCCGATCCTGCAATACGCCAGCCGACGCGGACTGCGCACCCAGATCAACTCCAACATGACGATGCCTTACTCCCGGTATGAGGTACTATTGCCCTACCTCGATGTGATGCACATCTCCTGGAACTGGTCTACGCCCGCGGAGTTCCATGATATTGTTTACGCAAAAACACCACAGGCGGTTTCCGAAAAACAGGCGGAAAGTGCATTTATGAAGATTATGGAAAACGTCCGCAAGCTGTCGGATGCGGGGGTGTTCGTCTCCGCGGAAACGATGCTCAACAAACGCACCTTGCCCAAGCTGGATGTCCTTCACCAGCAAATTCTGGAAATGGGCTGCCGCCGCCACGAAGTGCATCCGATGTACGCGAGTGACTTCGCACGCGACCTCGAGGTGCTGACGCTGGAGGAGCTGCGCGAAGCGATTCACCGCATGCTGGACATCCGCAACGAGGACGTCTGGATGCTGTTTGGCACCCTGCCTTTCTTCGCTTGCAGCTCGCTGGAAGCAGACCGAGAGCTGATCTTGCGTCTGCGCCAGGCGAAACACGTTACTACGCGCAACGACCCGGACGGACGCAACCGGCTCAACGTCAATATTTTCACCGGCGATGTGATCGTCACCGACTTCGGCGACGTCGAACCGCTCGGCAATATTACGACGGATTCACTGGACACGATCTTTGCCAACTGGCAATCCCACCCGCTAAACCAAGGCATATCGTGCTACTGCCCGGCGGCAAAATGCCTCGGTCCGAACCTGCTTGTCGCCCATACGTATTATCCTGAGACGGATTTTTCCACGCGCAAAGCATTGGTCTGATTGGGCATCCTACATACCAGAGGTGATCAGGGATGAGCAGACGCAGACGTCCCCTCGTTTCGACTGCCCGGCCGGGACTGGACCGATTGAAGGCACAAGTCGCGAATGTAGCAGACCCGTCCCAGGCCAAGTACGAAGTGGCCAAAGAGCTGCACGTCCCGCTGAAGCATGGGTATAACGGGCAGTTGCCCGCCCATGATGCTGGACGGATCGGCGGGCAGCTAGGCGGGAAAATGGTGAAGGAACTGGTGCGGATGGGGATGGAATCGCTCCGTGCCAACGAAAAGGAAGGACGCCTCCCTTAGCGGAAGCGTCCTTTTTCATTAGCGCAAACGATCCAGCTTCTTCGCGCTGGCTTTTTTTGGCAGAATCGTCCGACTGATGTGGCTGACCTTGTGAAACGAGTCAAACACTTGGTCGATGACCTCTACGAGCTCACGAATCTGCACGACCTTACCGTACACACCCAAAAAATGATGGCGTACATCTTTTCCATTCAACCCGAACAAGTCCGCACCCCCTCCTCCGTTCTTCTCCTATCAACCTATGCAAATCCGGTACGATCGGAAAATCAGAAGCGGGCGGCGGTCAGCCCATTTTTTCCCGCATGCGAGAGCGAAAATGCTACAGCGCGTACAACTGGCTGCGGCGATCGGCAAAGACAGGGGTTTGCTCCCTTACCTCATCCACCAGCGCCAGGTCCAGTTCAGCCGTAATAATCGCTTCCTGCTGCATGCCTTCGTTCACCACTTCGCCCAACGGATTGACGACCAGCGAATGTCCGCAAAAAATCGTCCCGCCGCCCTCGCCAACCCGGTTGCAGGCGACGACGTACATCTGGTTTTCGATGGCACGCGCGATCAGCAGTTGCCTCCAGTGATGGAGACGGGGATGCGGCCATTGTGCACACACGACCAATACTTTTGCACCACGCAAGGCCAGAGAACGACTGTACTCCGGAAAACAGATGTCGTAGCCAATCACTGACGCAATATTCTGACCATCGACTATGTACAATCCGGGGGTTTCTCCAGCAGTCACATATTTGTCTTCATCCACCTGCCGATACAGATGAACCTTGGAGTAGCTTCCTGCTTCCACACCATTCCGATCCAAGACGTAGGTAGTGTTGTATACGTTTATTCCTTTCCTCTCCGCGATCGATCCGCCGATCACATGCGCGTCAAGCTGCAATGCCGTCTCACGCAGCAAGCGTTTTGCCTGCGCTCCCTCATCGTCAGCGATCTCCTCGAAGCGGGGCAAATCATAACCGGTATCCCACAGTTCAGGCAACACAAGAATATCTGTTTTTCCGCCTTGGGCCAATTGGGCGACGTACTTCCTGACCATCTCCCGATTATTATCAGGTTGCCCAAACGCGATGTCCATTTGCAGCATGGCCACCTTCCATTTCATGTATTTCCCTCCCTGACCATATGTTTCTTTCATGGTAGCTTTCCACTGGTTTCAATTCAAGATAAAAAATGAGAAAAATCTACTAGTGAAAACGAGGATTTCGCCTGCATGAAAGATGAAAAATGCCCAAGATGAACATGTCATCCGGGCATTTTTGCGGGTAGTGTGATACGCGATCAAGTGCGAGGGGTCGGTGTCGGCCGCGGAGTAGCTGTCGGGCGAGGCGGTGTCGTCGGGCGCTGCTCAAGCTGCCGCACCTGATTCTCCAGACGCTGAATCCGCCTTTGCAATTCGTCCACCCGGTCGTCTACTGCGGTGTAATCGGAACGCAGCGCATCGACCCGTCTTTCCACCCGCTCCAGTCTGCGCTCGAAGTCATCTGTCGGGACTGGGGCAGGCGTAGGCGTGGCGATTGGAACATACAAAATTTGCCCGACGTAAATGTAGTACGGGTATGGAATGTTGTTGGCTCTGATCAGGTCTTGGACAGAAATGCCGAAACGAGCGGCAATGCTGCTTAACGTATCCCCGGAACGTACAGTATAATTCACGCGTACTCCTCCTTGATTTCATTTCCTACGTTAACAGCCTATGCCTAGCAGCTATCAGCGGAAATAAACCAACACCCATTTTTGCGGAAATGGTTATACACCCAGGTTAGCCGCCGTTCCCGCTTTTTCGTGGGTGGACGGAAATAAAAACACCTTGCCAACGCATGCTGGCAAGGTGGATATGGCGCAACTGTTGTTAAAATACCGGATCTGCAAATTGCGCCAGTTTTTCGATAGAGGCTTTTTCCACATCGGCGTGGAGGCTGTTTCCGTGAGCATCCATGGTAACGATGGCGGCAAAGCCTTTTACCCGCAGATGCCACATCGCCTCTGGAATACCGAATTCCATGAAGTCGACACCCTCTACTTTTTCGATACATTCGGCGTAATACTGGGCAGCCCCGCCGATTGCATTCAGATAGACGGCTCCGTGCTCACCGAGTGCTTTCAGCGTCTTGGCTCCCATGCCGCCTTTTCCGATGACAGCGCGAATCCCAAATTTCTTGATGATGTCGCCCTGGTACGGCTCTTCGCGAATCGAAGTGGTCGGACCGGCTGCTTTTACGTGCCATTCGCCGGATTCGTCTTTCAGCATAACAGGTCCGCAGTGGTAGATGATGCCGCCGTTCAGGTCGATCGGGCAATCGTGATCCATCAAGTAGCTGTGCAGCGCATCACGGCCAGTGTGCATTTCTCCGTTGATGATGACAACATCCCCGACTTTCAGGCTGCGGATTTGTTCTTCGCTGATCGGCGCTTGCAGGACGACTTCACGGCGCTCTCCGTCCTGGTTCGCTGCAGCTACTGGCGTCAGGTCCATCGCCACTTCCTCATCCTTGTAGAGGTAGCGTTTGATCTCGCCTGTCTCGGCGTTGAGACGCACACCTTGACGGCGGAATGCCCAGCAGTTGTACGCGACAGAGACGAAGAAACTGGCTGGCAGACGGTTTTCGGCGCCGATTTTGCAGCCCAACAGCGTAGCATTTCCGCCGAAGCCCATCGTTCCGATACCCAATTGGTTAGCCGTCTCCAAGATGTAGTCTTCCAGCTTGGCCAGATCAGGATTCGGGTTGACGTCGTCTACTTTGCGGAACAGTTGGTGCTTGGCCAGCGCGTAACCGGAAGTACGGTCGCCCCCGATGCCGACGCCGATGAACCCGGCGCTGCAGCCTTGACCTTGTGCCTGGTAGACCGCGTGCAAAATGCACTTGCGTACGCCGTCCAGGTTGCGACCCGCTTTGCCCAGACCTTCCAGCTCACAGGGCAGCGAGTATTGAATGTTTTTGTTTTCACAGCCGCCGCCTTTGAGGATCAGCTTGATTTCAATCTCGTCCTCTTCCCACTGCTCAAAATGGATGACCGGTGTCCCTGGTCCGAGGTTGTCCCCCGTGTTTGCGCCGGTGAGCGAGTCTACTGAGTTGGAGCGCAGCTTACCTGTTTTGGTCGCTTCGGCAATCGCTTCGTGAATCGCTTTTTTAATAATAAGTTGATTCACGCCAATCGGTGTTTTGATTTCAAAAGTCGGCATGCCCGTATCCTGGCAGATTGGCGATACGTTTTCTTCTGCCATGACGATGTTTTCGGCGATGGTGGACAGGGAAAGCGCTGCCCGCGTGCCCAAATCTTCTTTCAATTTTGCTGCATTGACGGCGCGGCGCACGTCAGGCGGCAGGTTCGTGGATGTCTCCGTAATCAGTTCCAGGATGCTTTGTTTCAAGTTTTCCATCTATGACGCCCCTTTTGACGTAATGGTATGGCGAATATGCGAAATCGCCTATTATTATAGCATAGCTGTCGAAAACTGTCCGTAGGTTGTGCGCAGCAAGTGAAACATTTCGGAAAAAACACCGTCAAAATAGAAGCGAACACATGAGAAACGACACCGAAGCAAAAGACAGATCTAGGGGGAATTTGCTTGAAAAAGAAAATGAGCGTGCTCTTCGCTTCCGTGCTGACGATCGCAGTTGCGGTGTTCGCACTGCCTGCGTTCTTTGGCGACAAAACGGAAGCGATCATCGCAGCAGACCTGGAGAAAACCGATGGCTTGCCTGTCGTCGGCTCGTTCGAGAAGCTCAAACTGCTGCTGGAAAAAGAATCGAACATGCGCGGATACGCGGAAGGCGAGATTGCCATAGCCGTAATGGAGAGCGCCAGCAATCCTTCCAGCGGCAGCGCCGACCGGGCAGCGAATATCTCCACGACCAACGTCCAGGTACAAGGCGTCGACGAGGCTGACATCGTCAAGACAGACGGCACTTATCTCTATCAAACGACCGACGATGAAATCAGAATCGCGCGCATTTTTCCTGCCGGGGAAATGTCCGTCCTAAGCCGCATCAGTTACGCGAACGGCACCTTTCGCCCCCAGGAAATGTACGTGGACGAGAAATGGATGGTTGTGATCGGACATTCGAATCAGACTATCGCGGACACCGGACATAGCAAAAGCACATCTGCTCGTAGAATCGCAGAGCCCACATACGTGCACTACCAAATCGTAACGGCAATGGTCTACGACATCACAGACAAACAGCAGCCTCGCCTTGTGCGCGAGCTGGAACTGGAGGGCGATTACCTCTCCTCCCGCAAAATCGGTTCCAACCTGTACCTGGTGACCAACAGCTTTATCAACACGCACCGTGTGCTGGAGCAAAACGAAGAGGTGCTGCCCATCTACCGGGACAAGGCAAAAGGCGATGACTACCTGACCGTACCGTACAGCGACATCCACTACTTCCCGGAGAATCCTTCGTCCAACTATTTGCTGGTAGCCGGAGTCGACCTGAACGACGCAGACAAGAAGCCGGAAGTAAAAGCCTATTTGGGCGCCGGTGACAGCATGTACGCCTCGCATGACAATCTGTACGTGACAGTCACCAAACGGATGTACCGCATCATGGAGCGTCCGATCCTGCCTTTTTCTACGAGCGCGCCGGCTGACGAAGAAGAGACTACCACGACCGTATACCGCTTCGCCCTCGGGCATGGCACTCTTTCCTACACGGGCAAAGGAGTGGTGCCGGGACGTATCCTCAACCAGTTTTCCATGGATGAGCACGACGGGTATTTCCGCATCGCCACCACGACAGGCAACATGTGGCGCACAGACGAAGGAACGTCCAAGAACAACCTGTATACGCTCGATCAAAACCTGAACATATCCGGCAAGCTGGAAGGGATCGCCCCAGGCGAAAAAATCTACTCCGTACGGTTCATGGGAGATCGCGCCTACATGGTGACCTTCCGCACAGTCGACCCGCTGTTTGTCATCGACCTGAAAAAACCGGAAGCGCCAAGCATCCTCGGGCAGTTGAAAATTCCCGGCTACAGCGATTACCTGCATCCGTACGATGAAAACCACCTGATCGGCTTCGGCAAGGAAGCTATCGCCGAAAAAGACGTCGCCTATTACCAAGGCATGAAAGTCGCCTTGTTCGATGTTAGCGACGTGAGCAATCCAGTGGAAAAATTTGTGACCGTAATCGGCGACCGCGGAACGGATTCCGAGCTGCTGCACAATCACAAGGCGCTGCTTTTCTCCAAAGAGAACAATCTACTCGCCTTCCCGGTAACGGTCACGAAATTGAGCGAGCTGCAAAAAGCGAAAAATCAGGTGGGTGAATACGGCTCCTTCCAATTCCAGGGCGCGTACATCTACCATCTCGACTTGCAACGCGGCTTCCAGTTGGCCAGTACCGTCACGCATTTGAGCCCTGAGGAAATTCGCAAGGCTGGAGATGCCTGGTATCAGAGCGAGAACAACGTCCGCCGAATCCTCCTGCTCGACGACACGCTGTACACGGTTTCCGATTCGATGGTCAAAGCCCAGCAGCTTTCCAATCATCAGCCGCTCGGTACACTTGTCCTGACGAATTCGCGCTAATTCGCTGTAAAGCAGGCGGTTTCTGTGCTAAGATTGAACCAGTAGAGATAGCTGGACGAAGGGGTGTCACCAGGCGTGAACTATCTGAACCTTAACGTAACCTCCACACTGGCAGGGCTTGCAGCAGTCTTTTTGGTAATGTTGCTCCGCCTTCACTGGCCGTTCCGCTTCCAGTATATGTCCAATCTGTTCAACCGCTGGCAGGATGTGCGCCTGCGCTGGCTGGAAGCCTCATACCGCAAAAACCGTTCACGCTCCGTGGCGATGCTGGATAAATCCACCTATGAAATTTTGACCGGCAATTACGAGTTGGCGGAAAAATACATCGCACAGGGGCTCCATGTATGCAAGGAGCAGCCCACGCTGTTCAACCAGGCGATGATCCACTATCTGTTTTACAACCTGGCCATCGTCTACTACTCTTCGGGTCGCTATAGCGAAGCCCTGGAAGTCGCCTTTCGCGTCTATCAGCGAGATCACGGAATGACCGATTCGCTGGCCGTCATTGCTTGTTCGCACGCCCGGCTGGGTGAAGTGGAAAGCGCCCAGGCCGCCTATCAGCTCATCTCCCGCAAACGCTCTGCGCGAAGCTGGAAGCTGTTTTGCCTGGCAGAGATCGAAGCAGCGCAAGGCAACTACGACCATGCTCTGCTGTACATCCGCCAATTGCTGGGTAAATCTCCGCAGTTCCTTCATCTTAATCGAACCGAACTGGAAAAGCGGCTGGAGGAATGGCAAAAAGCGTCGACACAAATCAGTTAAGGGCTTGCCAACTGCAAGCAACACAAAAGGAGCTGGCTTTCCAGCTCCTTTCCTGCGTCAAATCGCCTTACGCTTGGCGACGAATCATGGAAATCAACTCTTGCAGGAAAGGAGCAATCTCCCCTGCCAGTATGGGACCATGACCAGTAGCCAAGTACTCAATCGGCCAATTCAACAAAATCTCCAGTCCTTCTGCGTATGTCCCCGCCCGTTCCGTCTCTTGTGCAGCCCACTCCTCGATCCGCCTTTTATAGGCCTCTCTCGCTTCATCCTCTCGTCCGACGATTGCTCCCAGCGGCATCTCGGTGAATCGCAGATGGTCCCCGACAAAGCAAACTTTCGAATTCGGATCAAAAAAAGCGACGGACCCTTCTGTGTGAAAGCCAAGCTGCCTGAATTTCAAGAAGGGCAGGTCTCCTCCATTTCCTGTAAACGTATGGCCGAACAGTGTCTGAGAAAAATCGTCCAGCTCATAGTAGTCGTCCAGGTGTATCCAATTGTTGCGGGAGGGAAACATGTCGGCATTCCCGATACGGTCGGCGCCGCGATGCGTAAAGTAAACGTAATCAATTTTTCCGGGCACGGCCCCAATCTCTGCCAGGGCTTGCTGAAAATAGTCGCGGTGCTTGCGCAAGTGCGAGTCGATGACGACAAATGTGTCTTTTTGTTTGATGACGTAACTGTTGATGTAGCTTTTCCACGCTTCTTCATAAGTGATGATCGCCCAGGTGGAGTCAGCTATAGGTGCAGTCACATTCGTCATGCCTCCATCTCTCCTCTCCTCCCAGATACATACATACCTTTATTATACACTATCCTCGCCAACTGATGTTGCAACTACCGAATCGTCGCTTCTTCGCCAATACTGACCCAGGATCGGCCCTGGGAAGTGCGAACATCGATCGGCACGCCAAAAAAGCGGGTCAACTGTTCAGGCGTCAAAATATGACGATTTTCGCCGGCAGCTTCGATCGCGCCTTGTTTGAGCAGCAACGTGTGCGTGAAGCAAGGGAGAATTTCTTCGATGTGGTGCGTGACATACAGAAGAGTGGGCCCATCTGGTTGTGCCGCGATCTGCTCGATCATCGCCAGCAGTTGCTCGCGTGACAGCAGATCCAGTCCTGTACACGGCTCGTCCAAAATAAGCAAACGAGGGGAAGCCATCAAAGCCCTGGCAATCAGTACCTTTTGTCGTTCCCCCTGGGAAAGGGCGCGGAACGGTCGGTTTTTCAGGGCGTCACAGCCGAACGTATGCAGCAGTTCGGAAGCCTTCTCTATATCTTCTTCCGACGGGGTGTTGTACAGTCCGATCGTCGCCTCACGCCCGCTCAAGACGAGACGGAAGGCAGTCTCGTTGTCGTGCATGTGGGCCATCAGCGCGGTGCTTACCCAGCCAATCGACTTTCGCACTTCGCGTACGTCTACTTCGCCGTAGCGGTTGCCGAGCACCTGTACTTCTCCTTGCGTCGGCCAGGTGTAGCCGCAAAGAATTTGCAGCAAGCTCGTCTTGCCGGAACCGTTTAGTCCGACGATACACCAGTGTTCTGATTTTTTCACCTGCCAGTTGATTTCCCGCAGGATCGTGGTGTTGTCTCGTTTCCATGTTACATTTTTCACATCAATGATCATTTCTCCCACACTCCCTGTCCGACATTTATCTGATAATTACGAGTATACCTGTCATGTCCGTGTCGATCAACAAATAGAACACTTCTCTTCTGGATGCGCTTCGCCACAAGTGCCGCGACCAACGAAAAAAAGACGCCATCGCTGTGCTGGCGCCTTTCCCCCATTTTTTAGCTGGAGCAACCGCAATCGCAATCGTATCGATGCCGCGATGAAGAAGCCGAAGATGAACTTCTTCCGTAGCGTGAAGAGGAACTGCTGCTGCTGTCATGGAAGTCGTGACAGCGCTCCTGGTAGTGATCCATTCTGCGTTTGTGATGCTTGTAATGCCGCCAGTATTCCGCGTACTTGCGGCGATTGTCGCGGTGTTTTTTGCACTTGCGATAGAAGTGCTCCATCCGATCCCGGTGAAAATGCAGCTTGAACAGATACAGTTCGACATCAACTTTCCGTTTTGGATGCGGAGCAGATGGCCGCATGTTGGGCGACATATTCGGGGACATGTTCGGCGAGACATTAGGCGGCATGTTCGGTGACATGTTCGGTGGCATGTTGGGCGAGAGATGGGGGTGATACGGATGGATCTCCGGTCTGATGTTCGGTCTGACGTTCGGACGGACATTTGGTCTGACATTGGGGCGCACGTTTGGTCGAACATTTGGGCGGACATTGGGGCGAATGTTGGGCATCATGTTGGATGGCTCTCTTTTTGGCGGCATGTTGGGAGCTGGTATGTTGGGGCGTTGCGGTCTCGGCCTGACTGGTGGATATGGAACATTGGGACGTGGTGCCTGCATGTTGGGAGACGGCATGTTCGGCGAGACATTTGGTGAAGGATAGTTCGGCGACACGTTTGGCGACGGGCTTTCAGGCGAAGGCATTGGCATGCTGGATGAAGGCGGTTTTGGCATTTCTTTGGGCCGCCTTTGGATTGGCGATTGGGACGGCTCTCGACGACGTTTTTCCAATGAAGCACTTCCTTTCAGTTGAAATTACACAGTACATGGTATGACGTTTATCACGCTCAAGAAACGACACTTGCCCATCCTCGCACATACGACTAAGCCCGTTTTTTCTCCAAAAAGGACAATAGCTGTGTCACTCCCTTCTTGACTACGCGCCAGAATCAGGTACAATGACAGCAAAGAACATATAACAAATTGAGTGAACATATGGAAAAGAGGAAACTTGCATGCCGATAACGACCATTTTACGTTTGGGCAAACGCATACTTTCCCCGGGACGAGGGGCAGGAGAATAACATCCTGCCCCTCGTCCTTTTTTGTTCTTTGTTCTAGTAAAGGAGGAAACTGATGAATGAAGAAAGCACATGTCATTACCTTGAACGGAGCGAATTTAACAATTGAAGATGTCGTCGCCATCGCACGCGAGCAAGCACACATCAGCCTGGCCCCAGAGGCGCTGGAGAACGTGCGGCAATCCCGCGAGATGGTCGAGCGGATGCTGGCCGAAAAGCAGGTCGTCTATGGCGTCACCACCGGTTTCGGCAAATTTTCGGACGTCGTCATCTCCGACAAGGATACAAGCCAGCTCCAGGAAAACCTGATTATGAGCCATGCCTGCGGGATGGGCGAGCCGTATCCTGGGGAAGTCGTACGGGCGATGATGGCACTTCGCATCAACGCGCTGCTGAGAGGATATTCGGGTATTCGCGAAGAGACCTTGCAGCTTTTGACCGAGATGTGCAACCGTGGTGTACACCCCGTAATCCCGCAGCAAGGATCGCTGGGAGCAAGCGGTGATCTCGCCCCCCTGGCCCATATGGTGCTGGTCATGCTGGGCAAGGGATCAGCAGAAGTCTCCGGTCGGATCGTGCCCGGAGCAGATGCTCTTGCTGCAGTCGGCCTGGCACCGATTCGCCTGCAGGCGAAAGAAGGGCTGGCACTGATCAATGGCACGCAGGCGATGACCGCTCTCTCCTGCCTTGCCCTGTACGACGCGCGGATTGTCCTGGAGAGCGCTGAAGTGGTGGCGGCGATGACGATGGAGGCGCTGCACGGCATCCCGCAGGCATTCGATCCGCAATTGCACCTCGTCCGGCCCCATCCCGGGCAGCAGGAATCGGCCCGCCGGCTGCTCGTCCATCTGGCAGGAAGCGAACGCACTTCGCTGCAGGGAGAGCTGCGCGTACAGGATGCCTACAGCCTGCGCTGCGTTCCGCAAGTGCACGGAGCGACACGTGACACGTTGGCGTACGTCTGGGATGTCGTATCCAGAGAGTGCAACAGTGTGACCGACAATCCGCTGCTCTTTTCCGAGACGGGTGACGTCATCTCCGGCGGCAACTTTCACGGTCAGCCGATCGCATTGGCTGCCGACTTTCTGGCTATTGCCACGGCGGAATTGGCCAACATCTCCGAGCGACGCCTAGAGCGGCTGGTCAATCCGCAATTAAGCGGACTGCCAGGATTTTTGACCGAACAAGGCGGGCTTCACTCCGGCTTTATGATTACACAGTACGTGGCCGCATCAATCGTCTCCGAGAACAAAGTGCTGTGCCACCCCGCTTCTGTCGACTCCATCCCCTCCTCCGCCAATCAGGAGGATCACGTCAGCATGGGGACGACGGCGGCCCGCAAGCTGCGCACAGTCGTAGCCAATACGGCGAAAGTGCTGGCGATCGAGTATTTGGCAGCGGGTCAGGCACTGGAGTTCGGCCACGGAAAAATGGGCGCTGGTACGGAACGTGCTTATCGCGTACTGCGCGACGAGATTCCTCGCCTGGTGGAAGACAGAGAAATGCATCTCGACATGGAAAAGGCAGCGCAACTGATTCGCGCAGGAAAACTTTGCTGGGCTGAGTGAAGAGGAAAGATGCCATAAGCCGGGTGGTACTGGTACAATGAAGAGGAAAACAGGATGGATCGAGGAGGGCTGTACGATGAAAACGACGCATGCAAATCAGGATCAGCCAGAGCATCTGCTGCTGTTTGACGGCGTCTGCCATATGTGCCAAGCATCTGTCCAGTTCGTGATCCGCAACGACGCCAGTCAACGCATCTGCTTTGCCTCCCTGCAGTCCGACACCGCCCGGCGCCTGCTGGCAGAACACGGTTATGATGCTAGAGAGCTAAAATCGGTCGTCTTTATCGACGGTCATAAACTGTATACGAAATCGGACGCCTTGCTGCGGCTCGGAAACAGAATGGGCGGAAAATGGAGAGCCCTGTCCATGCTCGGGCTCCTCATCCCCCGCCTGATTCGTGATCCGCTGTATGAGTGGGTCGCGCGCAATCGTTACCGCTGGTTTGGCAAAAGCGAACAGTGCCTGCTGCCTACGCCGGAAACACGCGCGCGCTTTCTCGACTGAATTCAGCCCCGCTGTATGGCCTGCGGGTGCTCGTCGCTAGCCAACTCCGCTGCTTTGGCATTTGCCTCAACCTGCTGCGGGTTTTTGCAGCCCGGAATGACTGTAGTCACGGTAGGATGCTGCAAGCACCAGGCCAGTGCCCACTGCGCCATATCTGTCCCCGCTGGCAGCTCATTTTGTTTGATTGCTTCCACTTCTTGCAATAGCTTGTTTACATGCTCCTGATCGTGGCGATGGCGCACGTCGTTGCCGGCGAAAACAGCTCCTGGCTTATACTTGCCGCTCAAATATCCGCTTGCCAAAGGCACGCGGGCCAAGACGCCCAGGTCTTGCTCCTGGCAGGACAAGAACACTTGCTCTTCCGGTTTGCGGTCGAGGCGGTTGTAGACGACCTGGATCGTTTTTGCATTCACCCGGGATGCCGATGAGGTCTGATGGATGTTGTCGTTCTTGGCGATGGAAATACCCAAGTGACGGATTTTTCCGGCCTGCACCTGCTTGTCCAGCATCGTCCAGAGCTCGTCGTTGTCGAACACCTCATCCGGTCCGGAGTGAAATTGGTACAGGTCGATATAGTCTGTTTGCAAGGCTTTCAGCGATTGCTCCAACTGCCCCAGCACCGCCGCTGCGTCGAATTCATTGGTGCGGCTGAATTTGTCGTGAAACTGGTGTCCGAATTTCGTGGCGACCACCCAATCCTCGCGCTTATCCTGCTTCAGGTAGCTGCCGATCAAACGCTCAGACGTATGGTCCCCGTAACATTCAGCCGTGTCAATCAAGTTGATCCCGAGGTCTTTTGCCTTGGACAAAATCTCGTCCACTTCTGCCTGGGTAAAGTCCATGCCCCACTCGCCGCCAAACTGCCAGGTGCCGACCCCGACCACAGATACGGTCAAATCTGTTTTTCCCAATCTCCGGTACTTCATGCAGCGTCCCCTCCTGTGAGCATCATTGGTTTATATTGACTTTTTGATGGATAGCTCGTTGACAAATTCCTTCGTCTGGCTTTTTCGCTCGGCACGCATTTTTTTGCGTTCTTCCGCGGATGCCATCAAGTATTTTTCCTCTTCCGTCTCGGCGATGACAGGCGGTACTTCCGTCGGATTCCCCTCTTCGTCAAGCGCCACAAACGTCAGGAACGAAGTAGCGGTCAGTACGCGCTCACCGGTTCCGAGGTTCTCGGAGATGACTTTTACAAAAATTTCCATTGACGTTTTCCCTGTCGAAGAGACGTACGCCTCCAGGCATATGGAGTGGCCCATTTTCACCGGTGCGAGAAAATCGATCGAATCAATCGAAGCCGTTACGACCGGTCGGCGGGAGTGGCGCATCGCTGTAATCGCTGCCACCTCATCGATATAGGCCATCATCGTCCCCCCAAAAATCGTCCCGAGGTAGTTCGTATCGGAGGGTTGAACCAGGGAAGCCTGGACGGTGCGAGATTCTTGCGCTGTTTTTGCCTTCATCACTGTGCTCCTTTTCAAGATCATAACGAAAAATGTCTATCCTGCATGCTCCTGCCAGGCATCATTGTCGTGCCCTTGCAGCATCGCTTCGACGCGTTCGGCCTCCGCTTGCAGCAAATAGCGGAGCAGCGGCAGATTCCACGTGTAGGCAGGACGGTAGCCCTCAATGGCAAAATGCTGCTCATCGAGGTGGACGGCAAGCTGTCTGCGCGAAAGACTGGCGCAGTAAAACTGTTCCAGATAGTCGCTCCCCCAGCGGGAAAAGGGCGCCGTCTCCTCCGTCACTGCAGTCAGCAAAATCGCTTCGCCCGTATCGATCAGATCAAGCGGATAGAGGCGACAGCTAAACGGCTTTACATCGAGTTCGCCTCCCGTCTGCTCGGCGTATGCATGAACCGCACAGCCAAACTGACCATTCATCTCCTGGAAAAACACGCACTTTTCATGTTCCAGCCTCAGCGTCCCTGCGGGCTGCCGCTCGTCCCAGACGGGCTTTTGCGCCCAGTGTTGCGACCATCCTCTCGCTGCAAAATAACCGGCGATCGCAGGAATCTCCCGGTCGAGCAGGGCAGCCTGGTGCGGCTCGACGGCGTAAGGCTGGCCCCCTTCACAGCAAGTTTGGCGATGAACGGTACGACAGTTGCCGCAGTCGAGGTGAAAAAGTGTCCGCAGTGCCGTCACATCTACCAGATACGCGCCTGCCTCCAGCATATTTGCCTTGTTTCGCTTCATGTATTTTTCACAGTGGTACTGTTCCCGCTGGCTCATCGGATCAGGGGTTCCCACATAGCGGTACCGCATCTGCCTGCTCATTTTTCCAGTACGAGCTCCGCTTCCGTACCGTAGATGGAGAGCTTGTCTGCTTCGTGAGACGCCAGGTCTGCTTCCTCTTTCGGTATTTCCATCAGGATCTCGACACTCTCTGAGTCTTCCAACGTGAAGATCAACTGCAAATCCTTCTCGTCAAATTCATTGTCGGTAAGCTGTATCTCCGTCAATTGGCCGCGAAACTGGGTTACTTCCTCGTCTTCATTTTCCGTATCCCACTGTGTGAACAAGATCACGACCTGTTTTTGCAGATATTCGTCCCGCAAAACCTGGAGCAAACGATCATGCTGTTGAATCTCCATACTCCTGTCCCTCCCTATGACCTGCATGCTGCTTTTGGCGATAGTATACCAAAAGCAGGCTTTGATAACCAAAAAGAAAGGCCGCTTGCTTCACATGAGCGGCCTTTGCATGATGTGGACGGGTCAGCTCACCTTGCTGATCGCTTGCGCCAAGGCAAACTCTTTTCCCGTCAGTCCGATTCTTCCACCAGTGGTCAGCGTAATGGTGACGACATTGCCTGCAAGATGAATTTCCACGTACTGACCGTCATGCTCCAGCAATTCCGCTACGCGGTTCACGAGCTGCACGGCTACGGCAAAGTCGCGGCAATGATAGGTACGGGATAATGCCATCCGCTCTTCCACCAGTTTCCACCCTGGAACCTTGCTCAAATACAGTTTGACCTGCTCAACCGACAACTTGCTCACCAGCAGCGCCTCCTCAAAGGTCCGATGAAAAGGATTTTGGTACTATCCTATTCACCGAAACATCCCCTTAGTCACGCTGTTCCGCTCTCATTTTTGCTTGATCGCAAAGAAGATCATACGTGGCGAATCATTCTCCTGGTACGGCTGAAACTGGTAATCCCCAAAAATTTGTATTTGTCCGAATCCGCTTTCCTCCAGCATCGCGCTCATCTGCTCAACACTGTAGAGGCGCACCTGTTCCAGATACTCTCGCGGCTCTCCGCCATTGAGTTCCTGCAAGGTGATCCGCTTTTTGACAAAGCCGTCTTCAATCCAGCGATTTTCTTCGATCCGCATCCCCGCTACTTCTTTGGTCGAATGGGGAACGAGGTTCTGCTGTACGTAGGCCGGGTTCAGAAAGTCGATAATGACCTCTCCGCCCGTCTTTAGCGCCTTGGCCATGTTGCCGACTACCCTTGCATTTTCGGCATCGGATGAAAAATAGCCGAAGCTGGTGAACAGATTGACGACAACATCGAATTCTTCGTGAAACGGGATGTCGCGCATATCGCCGCGGACAAAGTGAAGATGCGGATATGTATTCTGCTCCTCCGCCAGCTTCAGCAGTACCGGGGACAAATCGACCCCGACCACTTCGTAGCCTCGGCGAGCGAGCGCCCGGGAATGGCGGCCGCTGCCACAGCACAAGTCCAATACTCTGCCCGTCTTTTTGATCGGCAAACGCCTCAGCAGGTTGGCGATTTCCTCATCTGCCGCCGTATCGTCACGATGCTGGTACACCAGCACGTAGTCTTCGCGAAAGCTGCGTTCAAACCAGTCTTCTGCCATTTCTAAGCTCCTTTTTCGCTCCATGATTTCCCATTATACCACAGGGAAACGACTCAGATGGATAGCCCGAGTGCAGGCAAGCCTATCCGCGCATCCGCATGCTGCGAAATGCCTGGATTTTCTCGGCGGCGCGGGCAATTACGCTCTCCATCGATGCCGGATCGTTGACGACGTCGTACTCGTTGATGTTGACGCGCAGGATCGGACAGGCAGAAAACGAAGCAATCCATTGCTCGTAGCGCTCGTACAGATCCTGCCAGTATTCGATCGGTGTCTGCTGCTCCATCGGACGCCCGCGCTCACGGACGCGTTTAATGATGTCGTCGAAGCTTCCCTCGAGATAAATCAATATATCCGGATGCGGAAAGTACGGAGTCATAACCATCGCTTCAAACAGCTCCGTATAGGTCGTATAGTCCTCTTCCGTCATATTTCCCTGCTCGTACAGCATGCGGGCGAAAATGCCTGTATCTTCGTAAATGGAGCGGTCCTGTACAAAGCCGCCTCCGTATTCAAACATGCGTTTTTGCTCCTTGAAGCGCTCCGCCAGAAAAAAGATTTGCAAATGAAAGCCCCAGCGGGATAAATCCTCGTAATAGCGGCTCAAATACGGGTTGTTGTCCACCTTTTCGATGGAAACCCGAAAGCCCAACAGCTTGGCCAACGCATGGGTAAAAGTAGATTTCCCGACTCCGACCGTACCGCCGATCGTAATGACTGCGTTTGCCGGTATTCCGTATTGTTCACTTGCTTGATAGTGAAAACTCGTCATGTGTGCAACTCCTTCTCTTCCCTGCTTACGGCTTGTCCGTTTCTCCCCGCAATTCGCGTATGCGCTGCTCGATTTGCCCGAGGACGTGTTGCAAATCTTCTGCCCGATGGACAAAATCGAGGTTGTCGCAATTGAATTTGAGAACCGGTATATCGGGATGCTTTTGTTCAAAGGCTTCCATAAACGCTTCGTAATCCGCGATTAACTGCTCCATGTAGGCCACATCCATATTCCGTTCAAATTCGCGGTCGCGCATCGCAATTCGCCGCATCACCGTATCGAGCGAAGCAGTCAAATACACGACGAGGTCTGCCTGCGGTACATCCTCTGTCAAAATATCGTAGATTTTCAGGTACTTAGGCAGGTTTTCTTCGCTTAATGTCCGCCTGGCAAAAATCGTGTTCTTGAAAATGTTGTAGTCAGACACGACTGAAATCCCTTGCCGCAAGTAGTCGGTGTGAATGTCCTGCAACTGCTTGTAGCGGTTGCACAGGAAAAACATTTCCAGCTGAAAGCTCCACTCCGCTACATTTTCATAAAATTTGCCCAGAAACGGGTTTTCATAGACGATCTCCTCGAGAAGCTCAAGCGAAAAGGCTTGGCTCAGCTCCCGGGCCAAAGAGGTTTTCCCGATCCCGATCGGTCCCTCGACAGTGACTAGTATGGACTTCATCGTATCCCTATGCTTCCTTTCAAAAAAATAAGAGCAACCCATATTGTAGCATGTGCAGGCTGATCCCGTAAAAGAAAAACTGCTCGGTAATATGAGCAGTTTTCTTGTGGCCTGTCGCATTTACGTAAAGTACTCTACACGGGCTTGCGGAAACAACCGGGCGATTTCTGCTTCCAGGTGGTGCTGCAGTTCCTTTGCCTGCTCGTTGGCGTAGACGTACTTGCCTTTTCCGTACTTGCCCCATTTGTATTTGCGCTTTTCCTCGTCCATTTCCAGCTTGGTCTTCGGATACCGCTGCAGGATCAGGCTTTTGGCAATCTTGGTAAACCTGTGCTGTATCAGCTCAAAAGTCAAATCTGCTGTCGCTTCCGGGACCAACTGCTGGCGAAGTTTTTCCAGCATCTCTGTATATCCCGCTTCCCAGCCGTCAAACCGGTACAACGGCGCTACAATGAAGCCGAGCGGATAGCCTGCCAAGGCGACCTTGCCCGCTGCCTCCAATCGCTGCTGGAAGCCGGAAGTACCCGGCTCAAAATGACGGATGACATAATCAGCATTGAGACTGAAGCGAAACCGCGTATGTCCGTTATGTTTGGCGTCAAGCAAGGAATCGACATGATGGAACTTGGTTACAAAGCGCAGCCTGCCATTTTCCTGGCGTCCCATAAACTCGATGGCCCGCTTGAGGTTGCCGGTAATATGCTCGATACTGACCGGATCTGAGGTACAGGCTGCTTCGAAGCGAGTGATTTCACCAGGCCGTTCGCGAATGTACGTTTCCGCCTGTGCAAAAATTTCGTCGGTGTTGACGTAGACGCGAATATAGGGCCTGGAACCCACATTCGTATTGAGATAACAGTAATGGCAATGTCCGATACAGCCGGTGGCAAGCGGCAGCGCGTATTCCGCGCTAGGCTTGGAGGGCTCGAACTTCAACGTCTTGCGGACGCCAACCACCAGTGTCCGTTTGGCATTGCGATACTTTTCCACATCTGTCTCTCCGGGAATACCGCGCACCTGATTGTGGCTGGTGGTCATTTGAATCGGTACTCCTTCCCTTTGATAACGCCGATACAGCTCTTCACCCAATGGATACTCCAGTGCCCCCGGCTCGAAAAACACATAATCCGGTACAAACAGGCCATCCTCACTACGCCTGCCTTTTTCGGATGCTTCCATTACACCTGTAGTGGCCATGGTTCCCTCCCATTCCTCCTGATTTTCCGTAGTATGACCGAAAGCCGACACAGATTGCGATGGAGGAGTATGGATGGATATACTTAACGGCTACTGCCAGGCTTCTTTGAACGTGTCACGGTATTGCTCCGCTTTTGTTTGCTGGGATTTTGGAACTTGCAGCTCATACAGGTTTCCTGCTCGCCTGGCCATTACGATGCGGACCCTGATCCCGTTTGTCTCCAGAAAGCGGCGCAATTCCTGCGAGAATTGCGAAAAGCCATATGATTCGTGTATCGTTACCCATTTCACCCACATTGCGTGCCCCGCCTTTTTTCGTTCTTCTTCTAGCATAAGCAGCAAGCTGAATGGAGGTTCGGCGCAAAACATTTCGCAGCGCATGGAGAAACCATTTTGCGCTTCATTCGTTACTATATTTTAGAGAAAATAATTCTTTTCGGAGGAACAGATAGTGCATACAGATGAACATGTTACAAAAGCAGATCAAGCCGATAGTCACGGCTTGTCCGAGAAAAAAGGATGGAAAAAGTGGCGAAAACCGCAGCGAATTTTCGCGGTCACAAGTCTTTTGGTGTGCGTCCTGCTGGCTGCCCTCTTCTTTGGAGTCCGCTTTTCCCCGGCGACCGCGGCATTCATCAGCGATATTCCCGGATTGGCAAAGCTGGTCGAAGAAATACGCGAGGATGATTGGCTGCGGCAAGCTGCAAAGCATGGCATGATACAGGAAGTCGGCGTGAGTGCCGAAGTCGGAGAGGTTCGTTTGCGTATCGACGAGATGCTGGCAGATCAGCGCCGCATGCTGATTTTTTATACAATCACGCATGAACAGCCGAACCATGAACTCTCCTTGCGCAGTGTCGAGCTGCTTGATCCATCTGCAGGAAAATTGGAAGCAGCGATAAGCTGGGGCTACAGCATGAATCAGTACGGCGAGGCGCGTGACCGGATCGAGGTTTCCCTGTACGGTGAACAGGAGCTGCCCGATTCTCTGCTTGTTCGCGGGATCGTCGAAGTCGACCAGGTAGCGATGGATACTCCCGTGGAACTGGCCATTCCCATCGACAAAGAGCGAGCCATGATAAACAAAGAAATCATCTACCCCGTCAATCAGGAAGTAACCGTCGACGAACAGCGTTTTACCGTTGAGAGAATCACCGCATTTCCTACGCAAACGGAAGTAAGCATACGGTTTGACCCCGCCAATACGAAGAAAATATTCGGTTTCGATCAGTTGCGGCTGGTGGATCAGGATGGAAAGTCGTATGCCTTTTGGGGAAATGGCGTACCCGAGCGGGATGATGGAGAAGACGGTGTGATCTATCATCTGGAGAGCATTTACTTCACCAATCCGGATGAACTGGTCCTGCAGGCAGACGGGATTCGCGCGCTAGACAAAGAAAAGCTCGAAGTCGTAATCGACGCTGCCAGCGGTACCTTCCGGAAAAAACCGGATGACCGCCTGCACCTTCGCGATTTGCGTCTTGCCGAAGATGTCGTCGGAATCGATTACTCCCTGACGATGGCTGCGGCAGACAGCAAGCAATTCTACAATTTGTTCAGTGAGCTGCGAGACGACCAGGGAAATGAGTACGAGTCCGTTTCCAGCAGTGCATCGTCAGACTATCAATCCGATAACAGACATTTGTACTCGGACACGTTTCGCCGCATCAGTCCGCACAATCCGCCCGGCGAATTGCGCTTTACACTGACCAACTACCCGACCAGGCTTTCCGAAGGGTTCCGCGTGCAAATCCAATAGTCGCAATATCGACAAAAAACAGAAGCCGGAGAATCATCTGCCGGCTTCTTGTTGTATTCATTTCTTATTCTGCTTCGGCCCAATGATTCGTCGGACCGTGGCCAGCGCCGATCTCGGGTGCTGTTTTGATCGCCTGGTAAATAAAGCGATTGGCCCGCTCTACGGCCTGTTCGACTGGCAATCCTTTGGCAAGCTCTGCGGTCAGCGCCGCCGAGAAGGTACAGCCCGTCCCGTGCGTATGGCGCGTGTGGATACGCTCGTGGCGCAGCTCGTGGAAGACTTGTCCATCGTACAATAGATCGATGACCTCGTCTCCTTCCAAATGCCCGCCCTTCATTACGACGTAGCGCACGCCCAGGTCATGGATCGCCCGCGCTCCTTCCCGC
The DNA here is from genome assembly GCF_044627595.2 of Brevibacillus sp. TJ4. Lineage (NCBI taxonomy): Bacteria > Bacillati > Bacillota > Bacilli > Caryophanales > Paenibacillaceae > Brevibacillus > Brevibacillus sp. TJ4. The sequence goes on from NZ_CP185865.1 coordinate 2,720,685, forward strand.
ATTTGTTCCGCGTTTTGGATGCTCATGCCGGTCAGACACTCAGCTTCCGGCAAATTCGGCGTGACGACCTCGGCGATGGGCAGCAGATGCTGCTTCACAGCGGCGATCGCTTCGTCGAGCAGCAGTTTGGCTCCGCCTTTTGCCACCATGACCGGATCGACCACCAGGTGGTTCACCTGAAAAGCCTTCAATTCTTCTGCAACAGCTTGAATAATCTCGGCATTAAACAGCATCCCCGTCTTCGCCGCATCGGTGCCGATGTCGCGCAGCACCTCGTGAATCTGCTGGGTCACTGCTTCCACCGGAAGCGGATACACCCCTGCTACACCGAGCGTATTTTGTGCCGTAATCGCGGTAATCGCGCTCGTTCCGTATACACGCAACTGATGAAAGGTTTTCAAATCAGCCTGAATGCCCGCGCCCCCTCCACTGTCCGAGCCGGCTATCGTCATTGCTTTCGCTAGTGTTGACATACTCTTCCCCCCGTGTTGTCCTGATCTGCATCCAGTATATCATCCAGTCCATTCCTTCGGTATACTAGGATTGATTGCCGTTTGCAAAGGAAGTGACTAGAGATGACGTACCGCACGTTTTACTGGCTGACGGTATTACTTCCCGCCATCATTATCGGCGGTTTTGAGTTTGTCCGTCACGACTTTTTGCTGCCCTACATCTCCATGGAGACGGGCAATGTATACATTACGCTGCTGACGCTGTTCCTCTCGTTTTTGTTCGCGAACTGGATGTTTCGCACGATCGAGCGCATGAACGCCAAGCTGGTCGAGGAACAAGCCCGCCGCGCCGTGTACGAGGAACGCGAACGGCTGGCGCGCGAGCTGCACGACGGCATCGCCCAATCGCTGTTTTTTCTCAATGTAAAGCTGAAGCAGGGAAACCTGGATGAAGCCCGGATCGCCGTATCCGCGATCGACAATCATGTGCGGCAGGCGATTTTCAACCTGCGCTCCCTGCCGGAAGAAGGCAGCCTGGAACAGCGTCTGGAAAAATGGCTCGGCCAATGGAACGCCCTGTCCGGGGTGGAAGTGACGACGGATATCAAGGTGCGGGACAATTTCTTCACCCCTGCCGAGGAGGTACAGCTTTTCGGGATCATCCAGGAGGCATTCGCCAACATCCGCAAGCATGCCCAGGCTCGCCACGCCTGGATCCAGCTTGTGACCCGAGAGCCGGGGCATTGGCGGCTGACCGTGGAAGACGACGGAATCGGGATCGCAGACGTGGAAGCAGACAGCAAAAAATACGGATTGTCGATGATGCAAGACCGAGCCAAGCAATTGCAGGCAGACATCCAGATCGGCACCCGCAGCGAAGGCGGCACCATCATACGTCTTGTGTCGCGAAAAGGAGGCAAACAGTTGTGAATGCGTACCGAGTTTTGATCGCCGATGACCACCCGATGGCACGAATGGGAATTCGCAGCCTGCTCGATGCCGATCCGAGCTTTGAAGTAATCGGCGAGGCGGAGAACGGCGAGCAGGCATACAGACTCTGCGAGCAATTGCAGCCTGACCTGGTCCTGATGGACATCAACATGCCCAAATGGACCGGTCTGGAGGCGACACGCGAAGTAAAAAAGGCGTTTCCGCACATCAAGGTCGTGATTCTCAGCGTGTCTGACGACGTGGGCGACCTGATGACCGCGATACAGTTCGGGGCGCAGGGCTACCTGCTGAAAAATTTGGAACCGGATGACTGGATCAACTACCTGCATGCGCTGCTGGGAGAAGACAGCCAGCCCTCCCGCGAGATGGCCGGACGGCTGCTGCACCCGTTCCGTCAGGAGGATCAAAGCGACGAGCTGACCCCGCAATTGCTCACTCCCCGCGAGCGGGAAATCGTAATGTATGTAGGAGCCGGAAAGACGAACCGGGAAATTAGCGAAGCGTTGGTCATCGCCGAGAATACGGTAAAAAACCACTTAAAAAACATTCTGGACAAGCTGCAGTTGGCCAACCGTGTGCAATTGGCGGCATACGCAGTTCGACACAACCTGGTGATAAAAAAGTAAAGCACAAACACCTCCGAACTCGCGTGCTCACGCGATGCGGAGGTGTTTGTGTAATCGATAGAACGGGATTGTTGCGAAGCTAGTTTTCAAAAGACGTATCGAAGCTGTAGTACACGTACGGGTCTTTGGGAGCTTCTACCTGCTGCACCTGGCTTGCCTTGAGGACCAGCATTTCATAGCCGTCAAAAGTTCGCAGCTCCAGCTTCCCGCGCACTTTGACCCAACTGTCGACTGGCCATTTTTTCGCACCGGGTTCTTCGACCAAAATTCCCAGCACGTTGGCATCTGCGGTGCAGCACGATACCGAGAAGCGGGCGACGACGAATTCCTCAGGTGCAAAATCCGGCTGGCTGTAAACAAATCCGATCGTTTCCAGCTCTTTTCCGGCGAATCCGTCGGCGTACAGCTCCAACGCCGTCAGACCGTCCAGAAATACCTTGTCATCGAGGTTGATGACAGGCTGTTTGTACAAAAATATCGCAACATCCCGATAAAAATCTCCCAGACCGGTATCGGGGAACTTTTGACGAAGCTGCTCCTCGTCCAGTGCTACGGCAGGGGCACTCTCCTCCACTGTCTGCTCAGGCTCAGGGTTGGCAGCAGTCTCTGGGCTTTCGGGCGAGTTCTCCGACTGCTCCGCTTCTTGCGGGCTCTCCACCTCCCCCGCTGGCTCGCTCTGGTTTGTTGCCGCCTGCTGCTCGGCTTCCATCGCCTGAACGAGCTTTCGCGCATCGTTGCTGAGCAGGGTCACTCCAATATTTTCGGCCATCGCGCTGCCAAGAATTTTGTCTGGCATCACAAATCCCATTGCAAGCGGCAGTACGAACAGACCGTAGACGATAAGCGAGCGGAACGCCGATCGCGGAATGTTGTGGACCTCTTCACAATCACACTCGTAGTCTTTTTCCCCGACGATCATCTGGCGTATGCTGGCCACTGTCAACAAGACGAGGATTCCCGTCGTGACGTAGACCAGCATATGCAGCCGAGGCGCAAGATAAATGCTCAATCGATCCGTCAGTATCAGCTCGGCCAGCAAGAAAACAAAGCCGGTCAAAATCAGGCTTCGCACCAAATAGTGGCGTTTCCATCGTTTCTGCTCCATAACCTACTCTCCTCTCAGATCGGCATCAGCATCGTAACAGCCAATACGGCCACAGTGACCAGAAGCATCAGTTTGACGACAAACGCAAAGCGAAAGGAAGCAAACAACAGCAAGGTCGTTTTCAGGTCCAGCATCGGACCGAAGACGAGAAAGGCAAGCAGCGAGCTGCTTTGGAATGTATTGGCAAAGGATGCGGCGATAAACGCATCCGCTTCGGAGCAAAGTGACAGAACGTACGCCATCCCCATCATCACCAGATGGGAGGTAAACGGTGTTTGTCCAATCCCCAGCAGCGTCTCGCGGCTGACGAATACTTGCAATAGCGCACTGAGCAGCGCTCCGAACACCAAATATTTCCCCATGTCAAAAAATTCGTCTACTGCGTGGGACAGCGTTGCCCCAAGTTTCTTGTTCCCTTCCATATGTGCGGTCTCGTGCCTGATTTGCTCCTCTGTCCCGAGGCGCAGCGGACTTTTGCGAACAAACAGCAACACGATCACCCCGACCAGCAGGGCGACAGCCAACGCGGCAAGAGCGCGGTACATCGCCATATCAGGCTGACGGACAAAAGCGGTATATGTAGAAGAGAGCACGATCGGATTGACAATCGGTCCAGCGAGCAAAAAGACGATCCCGACGTGCAGCGGCATCCCTTTTTGAATCAAACGTCTTACTACCGGAATAATCGCGCACTCGCAGACGGGAAAGACAAATCCTAGCAGAGCGGCAAACGGCAAGGCGACAAGCGGATGTTTGGGCGTCCAGCGGCGTACCTGATCTTCCCGGACAAACGTCTGGATGAAAGCCGAGAAAAATACACCGAGCAGGACAAACGGGATCGCTTCCAGCAAGATGCTCAGGAAAAATGTTTTCACATCGAGCCATTTGGGCGACCAGTCGATTGCCCCAAAATTGGAAAGCGGAACACCCGCAGTCATCCACACAACGGCTACTCCCAAGATCAGTGCCCCGACGATTTCAAACAAAAAGCTACGGATTTTTGCTAGCATCTGCCTTCCTCCTAGAGCATGGAAAACATTTCTTATCCATTATATGTGAGATTGGGCAGGCATACAATCGTAATTGTTACATTAAAATATATACTTGAATGTATGAATGTTTATGGGTATGATTGACAAAGCACCCTTTCGAAAGGACGGAACATTGTGATGAGTGACTATGACGTACTGATCATTGGAGGCGGTCAGGCAGGGCTTGCGATGGGCTATTATGTGCAGCAGCAGAAACGACGTTTTCTGATCCTCGATTCCAACAGCCAGACCGGAGACAGTTGGCGCGATCGTTATGACTCGCTCGTCTTGTTTACACCGCGTCGCTACAGCGATTTGCCCGGCCTGCCCTTCCCGGGAGAGCGTGACGGTCTGCCGACAAAGGACGACGTCGCCGATTATTTGCTGGAGTACGCCCGCCTTTTTCTGCTTCCCATCCGGCACGATACTGCTGTCTTGCGCGTAGAGAAGCAGGATTCGCTCTATCTCGTCCACACGCGAGAAAAGACGCTTCGCGCGCGCAACGTCATCGTGGCTACCGGACCTTTTCATACACCGAATATCCCGTCTATCCACGCACAACTGGATCCGGATGTTGTGCAGATCCACACTGCTGCATACAAGAACGAACAGCAATTGCAGGACGGTCCGGTACTCGTGGTCGGCGGCGGCAATTCAGGGGCGCAAATCGCCGTCGAGCTGGCCGCTACCCGCCCGGTCGTTTTGTCGATGGGACAAGTCCGGTCGTTTTTGCCGCTCCATGTATGGGGAAAGTCGATTTTCTGGTACCTGCACAGGTCCGGACTGCTTACGCTTCCCGGGACGACGTGGATCGGCAAGCGTTGGCGGCAAAAGCCCGATCCGATCTTTGGCTACCGCAGCGAAATCCACCATCTGCGTCAAACGAACCGACTCCGCTTGGTGGAACGGACCGTTTCCTTCTCCGGTACAACCGCCACGTTCGCAGACGGAAGCCAGACCGCAATCCGCAATGTCATCTGGGCGACCGGCTTTCTCTCTGATTACAGTTGGCTTAAGGTGCCGGGTGTGCTCGATGAACAGGGACGCCCGATTCATCAACGCGGCGTCACAGCCAGCGCAGGGCTGTTTTTTCTCGGATTGCCGTGGCAGCACAGCCGCTCCTCTGCTCTGCTTGGCGGCGTGGGCAATGATGCAAAATACCTCGCAGAACTTCTTTGATTCGCCGAAAAACAGCTGTGCGTACATATATGCGTGCAAAAAAGCGAGTCCGCACACAGCGAACTCGCTTTTCTCGCTTCTTTTCCTACAGTTTGATGGCAATCAGCTTCAATTCGGTCATTTCTTCCACAGCGTACTTGATGCCTTCCCGGCCGAATCCACTTTCTTTGACCCCGCCATACGGCATATGGTCGACGCGGAATGTAGGGATGTCGTTAATCATCACGCCACCCGCTTCCAGCTCATCGGCTGCTCGCAATGCCTTCTGGATGTCCCGCGTGTAAATGCCTGCTTGCAAACCGAACCGCGAGTCATTCACCATATCGATCGCTTCGTCAAAGGATGCAAACGGCGTGACGACTGCGATCGGACCGAATACCTCCTGGCAGGAGCATTTGGCATCGCTTTTGACTCCTGTCAGAATCGTCGGTGCGAACAGACGGTCCGTCACTTGCTTGCCGCCTGTCACTACCGTCGCCCCCTGCGAGACTGCCTCCTCGATCCATTCAGCCATGCGCTGATGGTCTTTGGGCGAGATAAGCGCGGACATGTCGGTCGCTTCGTCCAACGGATCGCCGAGTACCTGCTTTTCCGCTGCCTGCTTGAACTTCTCGAGGAATTCTTCGTACTTGCTTTCGTGCACGTACACCCGCTGCAAGGAGATGCACACCTGGCCGCTGAACGAAAACGCGCCGATGGCACAACGATCGATCAAGGCCTGGGTGATTTCCACGGTGTCATCGATGATGAGTGCCGAGTTGGAGCCCAGCTCCAGCGTAACCCGCTTCAACCCCGCCTTGTTTTTCATCGCGATGCCTACCTCCGGGCTGCCGGTAAAGGTAATCGCGGCAATCCGGTTGTCGCGGACCAGCTTTTCGCCTACGACCGCTCCTTTTCCGGGCAGGATATTCAGCGCTCCTGCCGGCAATCCCGCTTCCGCAAAAATATCGGCCAGGATCAGTGCGCTAAGCGGCGTTTGGCTGGCTGGCTTGAGCACGACCGTATTCCCTGCGGCGAAGGCAGGCCCGAGCTTGTGAGCGACGAGATTAAACGGAAAGTTGAACGGCGTGATCGCGCCGACGACGCCGATCGGCTTGCGGACGGTATAGGCCAGCCGTCCCTCTCCGCCTGGCGCAGCATCGAGCGGAATCGTCTCGCCGTGGATACGTTTTGCTTCCTCTGCGGCGAATTTGTAGGTCTGGATCGTCCGGGCAATCTCCGTTCTCCCCGTGCGCAGCGGTTTAGCCGCTTCCATCGCCAACATCCGGGCCAGCTCCTCCTGGCGTTCCTCAAAAATCGCAGCTGCCTTCTCCAAAATTGCCGCCCGCTGGCTCGCCGGCATCCGGGCCATCAGCTTGCTCGCCACCTGCGCTGCTTGAATCGCCTCTTCCACATCCGCTTCGTCTGCCTGGGCGATTTCGGCGATCTGTTCGCCCGAATAAGGAGAGTACAGAGGTGCGTATTGCTTCGCTTCCTTCCAGTCACCGTTGATAAACAGATGTTTTTTCACCAAAAATCCCCCCTTATGCTTGGGTCACATACAGATTTTTCAGTACATCAGTCATGATGTCGAGGCCTTCCTGCAGTTGTTCATCGGTTATTACCAACGGCGTCAGGAAGCGCAGTACATTGCTGTGGACCCCTGCGGAAAGTACGATTACGCCGTTCTCGCAGCAGCCTTTCGTGACTTTGCCCACCAGTTCCTTGGCTGGCTCGCCCGTTTGCGGATCGACGAATTCGACTGCGCACATCGCCCCCAGCCCGCGAACGTCAGCGATGACAGGCAGCTCCTTCTGCAAAGCAGTGAAATGCGCCTTGATTTGTTCGCCGATCGCTTCGGCACGGGCTGCCAGGTTTTCTCGTTCCATTTTTTCGATGACGGCCAATGCCGCTACACAACCAAGCGGGCTGCCGCCGTACGTGCCGCCGATCTCCCCCGGATTCGGGGCATCCATGATTTCAGCGCGTCCGGTCACAGCACTGATCGGCAACCCGGCTGCAATCGATTTGGACATCGTGATGAGGTCGGGTTCAATGCCAAAGCGAGACGAGGCAAACATCGCACCCGTGCGGCCAAAGCCCGTCTGAATCTCATCGGCGATAAACAGGATGTTGTGCTTTTTGCACAGGTTGTAGATTCCTTGAACAAAAGTTGCCGGCGGTACAATAAAACCACCTTCGCCCTGCACCGGCTCCATGATGACTGCAGCCAGCTCTTCGGGTGCCGCTTCGGTCAGCAGAAAATCTTCAAACTGGTCGACGCAATACTGTGCGTACGCCTCCTCGCTCAGCCCCTCCGGCTTGTTCATCATGTACGGGAACTGCGCCTTGTACGTAGCGGGAGCAAACGGCCCCATCTGGAACTTGTACGGCTTTACCTTGCTCGTCAGCGACATGCCCAGCAGGGTGCGTCCGTGAAAGCCGCGGGTAAAAGAGACGATCCCTTGACGTCCGGTGTATTTGCGGGCGATTTTCACTGCATTCTCCACTGCCTCGGCACCGCTGTTGGCAAACATCGTCTTCTTGGCAAAATTCCCTGGCGTAATCTCGGCCAACTTTTCGGCCAGCTTGACGTACGGTTCGTACATCGCGACGTGGAAGCAGGGATGAATGTATTTGTCGAGCTGCTCCTTCAGTGCCGCGACGACCTCCGGTGGACAGTGACCGGCGTTGAGAGTTCCGATCGCACCGGCAAAATCAAGGTAAGTATTGCCGTCAACATCGGTCACCAACGCACCGGAAGCAGACTCCACCACGACAGGCGAATTGTTGCCGACTCCTTTGGGAACCGCCTGCGCTCGGCGGGCTATCACTTCGGATGCTTTCGGTCCTGGTACTCCGGCAGAGACATTTACGAACTTTCGGGCTTTTGACATTATGATCGCGCTCCTTTTTCAAGCAGATATATGATTGTGCCAAAAAATTCTGCAAGTAGCGTGCCAAACTTCACAATGGAACGAAATTGGGGGTTTTTCGCGCTCCAGACACAGTCGATTATTTACTTTTGAATAATAACCACGAATAATCTGATTCAATTTTGAATTTTCAATTCATTTTTGCATTACTTCCTCACATTGTATTTTTGCAGCTTGCGCACCACCGACGGTTGACTGATCCCCAGCATTTCTCCCATCTCTGCGGTCGTCCGGCAGCGTTCGGCTGCATAGCGAATCCATTTTTCCTCGACCTGTTCCATCACTGCCTTGAGTGTAAAATGGCTCCTCACCTGCTCCATCTCGACTTGCTCATGCGTCGTTGCGCGAATTTCCCGCGGCAAATGCTCCAGGGTGAGAATATCCTCGTCGGTTGTTACCATCATCCGCTCCAGGACATTTTCCAGCTCGCGCACATTGCCCGGCCATTTGTACTGCAGCAAGGCAGCGGTGGCGGCGCTGTCCAGCCGTTTGTTCAAGCCGTAGCGCTCGTTGAGGTTGCGGCAGATGACCTTGATCAGGGCAGCGATATCCTCGGGGCGCTCGCGCAGCGGCGGGAGGTGAATCGGTACGACGTTGAGGCGAAAAAACAGGTCCTGGCGAAACTTGCCCTGTTCCACCATGCTCTCCAGATCGCGATTGGTCGCGGCGATCAGGCGAAAGTCCACTTCCCGGTACTGCGTGCTGCCGATGCGCTGCAGCCGCTTTTCCTGAATGACCTTGAGCAGCTTCGCCTGCAAGGGCAGCGGCAGCTCTCCCAATTCATCGAGAAACAGCGTGCCTTCGTTGGCCCGTTCGATAATCCCTGGCTTGCCCTTTTTTCCTGCACCGGTAAACGAGCCGGCCTCGTATCCAAACAGCTCCGACTCCAGCAGCCCCTCGGGGATCGCTCCGCAATTTACTTCGACAAATTCGCCGCGCGCCCTATGGCTGTTGCGGTGAATTTCGCGGGCGATGACGTTTTTTCCGACCCCGGATTCTCCCAGAACGAGTACATTGGAATCGACAACCGCCACTTTGCGGATGACTTTGTGCACCGCTACCATCGCTTCGCTGACGGCGACGACTCCCTCCTGGCTCTTCTCGCGCATTTCCTCGATTTCGCTCTCAAACTGCTTCAATTGCTTATTCATACTTTCGTAGCGCTGCTTTAATTCCATGATTTCCGTGATGTCGTGGGAGTAGTTGACCACTGCCCTCATCTGCCCGTCCGAGGAATAAATCGGGTAGGCGGAGACCATCAGCTTTTGCCCCTTTTTTGTTTCCTGCAAAACCGTCTGGGGCGTCTTTCGATCGATCACCATTTGCGTCACCGAAGGGTAGAACACTTTTTCCTTCTCCAGTTCCGCCACGCTTCGTCCCAACAGCTCTTCCTTTTTTCTGCCGTAAATGTCTTCGCACGACTCTCCGATCATCCGAATGTAGCCTTGTGCATCCGTGATCAGCAAATGGTCGCGCGAAGTGTCCACGATTCCTGCCAACACGTCGTACAGCCATTCTGTACTCTCTTCCTGTTTCCTGGTACCCACTTTCCTCACTCCTGTTCTCTGGAAGAGATTTTGTATGCGGAAAGCCATCTCCTGCTTGACGGAGATGGCTTTTTGATGATGCGATTAATCTTCCATTGTAGACAGATCGCCTGTCGGCAGTCCGAGTTCCCATGCTTTCAGGACGCGGCGCATGATTTTGCCGGAGCGAGTCTTGGGCAGCTTGTCGCGGAATTCGATTTCACGCGGTGCGGCATGGGCAGCCAGACCTTCCTTGACGAACTTGCGGATCTCCTCCATCAACTGCTCGCTCGGTTCGTACCCTGCCCGCAAGGAGATGAACGCCTTGATGATTTCGCCGCGTACGGGATCCGGCTTGCCGATGACACCCGCCTCTGCTACGGCAGGATGCTCGACGAGCTTGCTTTCTACTTCAAACGGACCGACGCGCTCGCCAGAAGTATTGATGACGTCGTCGATACGACCCTGGAACCAGAAGTAGCCTTCTTCGTCTTTGTAAGCGGAGTCACCGGAGACGTACCAGCCCGGGAAGCGGAAATACTCTTCGTACTTCGCCGGATTGTTCCAGATTTTGCGCATCATCGAAGGCCAGCCCGTACGAATCGCCAGGTTGCCCATGCGGTTCGGAGGCAATTCGTTGCCTTGGTCGTCAATGATCGCCGCGTACACGCCAGGAACCGGCTTGCCCATCGAACCAGGCTTGATCGGCATCGACTTGTAGTTGGAAATCAGTTGCGCCCCTGTCTCGGTCATCCACCAGTTGTCGTGAATCCGCTGGTTGAATGCTTTCAATCCCCAGTAGACGACTTCCGGATTGAGCGGTTCGCCGACGCTCAGCACGTGGCGCAAGCTGGAGAGGTCGAATTTTTTCAGCACCTCGTCGCCCGCTCCCATCAGCATGCGGAATGATGTCGGCGCGCTGTACCAGATCGTCACCTTGTATTTTTCAATCGTCTCGTACCAGCCTTCCGGAGTGAAGCGGCCACCGCGAACGACGTTGGTCGCACCGTTGAGCCACGGACCGAAAATACCGTATGCAGTACCGGTTACCCAGCCCGGATCGGCTGTGCACCAGTAGATATCGTCATCCTTCAGATCCAGTACCCATTTGCCTGTCATCTTGTGCTGGATCATTGCGTTATGGACGTGCAGGACGCCTTTTGGCTTTCCGGTCGATCCGGACGTATAGTGCAAAATCATGCCGTCTTCGCGATCCATCCATTCGATTTCCAGATCGGACGACGCTTCAGCCATTTTTTCCTCAAAGCTGATTTGTCCATCCGCCAGCTCGCCCTGTGACCCGACGACAATCACGTGCTTGAGCGCCGGCAGCTCTGCGACCGGAATGCGCGGCAACAGTGCCGGAGTCGTGACGATCGCGACTGCTTCGCTGTCTTCCAGACGGTCGCGAACAGCGCCTTCCATAAATGCTTCAAAAAGCGGCCCGACAATCGCGCCTACTTTCAACGTACCTAAAACGCTTACATAAAGCTCCGGCGAACGAGGCATGAAGACGAAAACGCGGTCCCCCTTCACGATGCCCAAGCTGCGCAGCACATTACCGAACTTGTTGGACAATTCACTCAACTGAGCGAAGGAGTAGCTCTCTTCACGAGTTGCGTCGCTGTAGAGCAGAGCCGTCTTGTCTTTGCGATCTGTCAGAAGATGGCGATCTACTGCTTCGTACGCCATGTTTACCTTTCCTGTCTCGTACCAGGAAAATTCTTTTTCTGCCTGGGTCCAATCAAAAGCAGCATAAGTTTCCTCATAATTACTCAAGTTGAACGTACCTGGTGTAACCGGAATTTTTTCAACTTTCATTTGAGAACACTCTCCTTCTACTCCTCGATTGAATTCTTTTTAGTCAACATTCGTACTATTTCTTCTTTTTTTGCGAAATTCCTGCTGCCAATAACTACTAATTTGTAGAGATGCAAAAGCATGTATAATGGACTCTACTCTACTTGATCAAAAAAACGGAGGTGACAGGGAACGATGATCTGGATTCCTGTTTTATTTGTGTTGGCACTCTTCTTTTACCGGTTATACCGAAATACGTTTGACGTTACGACCCGTCATATCGCTGTGTCCATCCAGCCATCCCGGCATGTCCCTGCACCAGCCGACTTTCCACCTCTGTCAATCCTGCACCTGTCTGACTTGCATATGGAAAATCTGTCTGTCGGCGCCGATCGCATCGTGGACGACTTTTCTCAACAGCCTCTCGATGTGCTCGCGATCACGGGCGACTTGCTGGACAGGAAAAAAAATATACCGAAGGCTGTGGCCTATGTACAGACACTCATGCAGCTCAAGCCGCGCTACGGCACCTACGTCGTATTCGGCAATCACGACTACGTCCTGCCGCAGCCGAAACTCGACGAGCTGCAATACAAACTGGAGCAGCTCGGCTGCCGCGTGCTGATCAACGAACACGTCACCATCGAGCATCACGGCCAGCCTCTGCATATTATCGGCGTTGACGATTTTGCCACTCGCCACAGCGATTTGCCCCAGGCGTTTCGCGATGTTCCGGAAACGGGAGCACGCCTTGTCCTGACGCATGATCCCAACGTGGTGCTGACGATGCGCCATTACCACTACGACTATTTGCTCGCAGGCCATTTTCACGGCGGACAAATTCACTGGCCGCGCCCGTACCACTTGGCCAAAATGGGCAAACTGCCAAAGCTCAACATGATCAACGGGCTCCATCATGTAGACGGCCGCCCCTTTTACATCAGTGAAGGACTCGGTCAGACGGGCGTGAACATTCGCCTGCGCTCCCGCCCGGAAATCACCCTGCACACGCTGAACGCACACGGTGAATCTTTCACACCTGCTGTTGCCGAACAAGAAGTAGCAGCCACACTCGCCTCCAGTAAGCTATAATATTCGCATGGTAGCACAGACATGCGGAGGGAAGCTATGAACTGGCCCGAGGAAACGGATAAAATTGCGCAGGCGACCGGCTTGCCGATCATCTGCCTGCAAGGACTGGCCCATGAAATCGCGCAATGGGAAAAGGAACGAAACGAGCAAGGATGGGAGACGGTATTCCGGCTCTCACAAGGGGAGTGCCACATTCTGATTATGATTGCGTCAGCCAGTTGGCCTGCGGCTGCCCGTGCCATGCTGCAGCTTTATCTGCCGCAGAAGCAGGCTGCTCCCGACGACGTTCTCGCTTCCTGGCTCGGCGATCTGTACGAACACGGGCGGCTTGCCCCTCCTCCACCGCTGCTGGAGCAGTTTTTGCCCTGGCGTGAGGAGCGGGTCTGCTTCCTGTTGGAGCGGCATCGAGCGGACGGAACTTTTTCCTGGACGGAAATCCACCCGCTACTCGATACCTTTTTTGCCTCGGCTGAGCCGGCTCGCTTGTCGGTACGGGTACGCGCGGATGCGATGCTGTTGCTCGTTCCGCTCTCCCAGTTGGGGTCCGAACACGCACCGGAACACATGCTGGAGTGGGCATCCGGCTTGCATGAGTTGCTCGCCGTCGAGCTGATGGAACCGATTCGTCTGCTCGTCAGCCCCCCGATCGCAGCGCCTGGACAGATCGGGCATGCGCTGGTCAAGCTGCGCCAGCTCAGCATCGCCATTCGCCGCTACCGTCAATCGGTCTGGGTGGCGGGAACGTGGCAGCATGCATTGGAGCAATGGGCAGCTTCGCTCGACGACGACACGGCTTCCAAACTGACTGCCGGGCTGTCGCACGCGCTTTCTGCGGTCACGCTGTCAAAGGAGCAGGTCGAGACATTGGAGGCGCTGTTCGCTCGCCAACTCAATGTCAGCGAGACGGCACGCCATCTTTTTTTGCACCGCAACAGCCTGCAATACCGTCTGGACAAGCTGACGGAACAGACAGGGCTGGACCCACGCCTGTTTCCCGATGCCGTCCTGCTGCAGCTTTACCTGTTTTTCAGGAAAAATTGACAAAATATTTTGTTCATTGTGTCTATAGCCCAACAAGTCGCTTTCCCGCTACGATAGAACCCAAGACAACTACGACCTTCCGCGCAAAAGCGAATCGAGGAGGTGCCTTGTTTTGGCAAAAGTGACCCTGAACCACGTCTACAAACGATACGCCGGCAACGTGACAGCCGTTCACGACTTTCATCTGGAGATTCACGATCAGGAGTTTCTCGTGCTGGTCGGGCCGTCGGGCTGCGGGAAATCGACGACCCTGCGGATGATCGCGGGACTGGACGAGATTACGGAGGGAGAGCTGTACATCGGGGACAGACTGGTTAACGACGTCCCCCCCAAAGACCGCGACATCGCCATGGTGTTCCAGAGTTACGCCTTGTACCCGCACATGAACGTGTACGAAAATATGGCGTTCGGGCTCAAGCTGCGCAAGTTTTCCAAAGATGAAATCAAAAAGCGAATCGAGGAGGCTGCCCGTATCCTCGACATCACCCACCTGCTGGAGCGCAAGCCGAAAGCGCTCTCCGGCGGTCAAAGGCAGCGCGTCGCCCTCGGTCGTGCCATCGTCCGCGACCCGCAGGTGTTTTTGATGGACGAACCGCTCTCCAACCTGGACGCCAAGCTGCGGGTACAGATGCGCACCGAGATCCTCAAGCTGCACCAGCGCTTGCAGACGACCGTCATCTACGTGACGCACGACCAGACGGAAGCGATGACAATGGGCGATCGAATCGTCGTAATGAAAGACGGCTTGATCCAGCAAGTGGACACTCCGCACGAAATATACAACCACCCTGTCAACCAGTTCGTCGCCAGCTTCATCGGCTCTCCGGCGATGAACTTCGTCAGCGGCAACCTGACTGAGCAGGAAGGCGAGATCGTTTTCGATGCCCCGCAGCTTCACGTCCGCTTTCCGCAAGACAAAGCCCGGCTCCTGCGGGAAAAAGGATATGTCAACAAACAGGTGATTTTCGGCATCCGTCCGGAAGACCTGTACAGCGATACCTCCTTTATCCAGGCAAATCCGTACGACTGTACAATTGAAGCGACGGTGGAAGTCGTGGAGAACATGGGCTCGGAGCTGTACATTTACTTTTCAAATATTGGCAATGAGCAAATGATCGCCCGCATCGATGCCCGCGAACGCATCAAACCAGGCTCGACAGTCCTTCTCGGCATCGATTTGGCCAAGTGTCACGTATTTGACAGCGAGACGCAAGTGGCGGTATTCTGAATAGCGAAGTGAACAGGGATGTCTCTTTCCGACATTCCTGTTTCTTTTGTGCAATGCCCATACTGTGAAAAGAAAGAGTGGAGAGAAACGAATGTCATACAAAATTGTCTTCTTTGACATTGACGGAACCTTGCTCAACACCAGCCATACGATTCCCCCTTCCACCTGCGAGGCGATTCGGCAGCTGCGGGAAAAAGGCGTCCATGTGGCCATCGCTACCGGACGTTCTCCCTACCACCTGCTGCCTGTTGCCCGCGAGCTGGACATCGACAGCTACGTCAGCTTCAACGGCTCGTACACCGTCTACCAGGGGGAGGTCATCCGCCACACACCGTTTGCCCGTGAAACGCTGGAGAGATTGGAATCGCTGGCAAATGGCAACGAACATCCCATGGTTTTTCTCAGTGAGGACTCCTGCTATGCCAACACGAACGATCATCCGCATGTCCACGAATCGTTTGAGTTTCTCGGTCTGCCAAGCCCGAACTCCCGTCAGCACTACTGGCAGGAAAAACCGATCTACCAGGCATTTCTCTACTGCAACCCAGAAGAGGAGCATCTCTACACCAGCGGGTTTCAGGAAGTCTCTTACGTGCGCTGGCACCCAAAAGTTATGGACATCCTGCCGCTTAACGGCTCGAAAGCGCGCGGCATCGAAGCGATCTTGAACCATCTCGGCTTGCGGCCGGAAGAAGCTGTCGCCTTCGGTGACGGCTTGAACGACAGGGAAATGCTCGCCTACGTCGGCATGGGAGTCGCCATGGGAAATGCACATGAACAACTGAAGCCGCACGCCAACCTGATCACCCGTCACGTCGATGAGGACGGCATTTATCACGGCTTGAAACAGCTTCAGATCATCTAACAGGAGGGCAGGCTACCCCATGCCTTGGGATTGGTTAAACATTATCGGTACCGTCGCCTTCGTCATCAGCGGAGCGGTCATTGCCATGGAAGAGGAGTACGATTTGCTTGGCGTCCTCGTCCTCGGCATGGCCACCGCTTTTGGCGGGGGAATTTTGCGCAACATGCTGCTGGGAATCCCGCTTACTGCGTTCTGGAACCAGGGCAGCTTGTTTACCATCGCTCTCGTCGCGATGCTGATCGTCTTCATTCTCCCCTCTAAATACATTTTCTATTGGAATCGTTGGGGAATCTTTTTTGATGCTGTCGGCCTGGCAGCCTTTGCCATCCAGGGTGCGCTCTACGCAACCCAAATGAACTACCCGCTCAGCGCCACGATCGTCGCAGCCGTCCTGACGGGAATCGGCGGCGGGATTATCCGCGATGTGCTGGCCGGCCGCAAACCGCTTGTGTTCAAAGCCGAGGTGTACGCAGTCTGGGCGATGCTCGGCGGACTCGCTGTCGGCATGAAATGGGCAGTCAGCAATACCGAACTGTTGCTTTTGTTCCTTTTCATCATTGCCTGCCGGATGATTTCCGTCTATTACGGCTGGAAACTCCCCCGCCGCTCGCTGCGCTCCACAACCGGTGCCGGCATGTAGCTTTTTATCGGATGTAATCTTTTTCCTTCATAAACACTCTCTTCATGTACACGCTATAGTCAGATAGCATGGAGGGAGTGTATTTTTTTGCGAATCTTGCCCCCGCTTGTCGCTGTACTGGCCGTGATCGCACTGGTCGTCATTCCCCTGCGCAACAACAACAACGCCCAGCAGGAGATGCAAGAGCCTCACCCGCGCGTCACGTCCCAACAGGCAAGCATACCGCGCATCAACTTCATCGAGCAGGTCAAGGACATCCGCCATTCGCTGGAAAAGAAACCCCACATCCGCACGCTGCAACACAACATGAAAGACCGCAGCCACTATGTGGAGCATGAAGTGGTGGTGCGTTTCCATCCGCGTCCCGACCAAAAGACGATAAACCAACTGGCTGCTTCTCTGGATGCCAAGATCAAGCGTGATTACGACAAGTTCCTCATCCTCAAATCGAACAGTTTGACCACGCAGCAGCTGATGAAAAAACTGGCAGAGCATCCCGACTCCGTCTTTGCCGAACCGAACTATTTGCTGCTCCCCAACCGTCGACCCAATGACACGTACTATATCGACTACCAGTGGAACCTTCCGCTGATCGGCATGGAACAAAGCTGGGAGATCAGCAAGGGCAGCAACGATGTGGTGGTGGCTGTCATCGATACCGGTCTCGACTTGTCGCACCCCGAATTCGCCGGAAAAGTCATCGAGGGGTACAACGTCCTGGACGGCTCCAACCGCCCGGAAGACGACAACGGACACGGAACGCATGTGGCCGGAGTTATCGCCGCCAAAACGAACAACAGTGACGGGATCGCCGGAATGAGCTGGAACAGCAAGCTGATGCCCATCAAGGCGATCGGCGCAGACGGTTCCGGTTCGGCTGTCGACATCGCGCAAGGTATCTATTGGGCGACAGACCACGGAGCCGATGTGATCAACCTCAGCGTCGGCAACTATACGTCTTCTGCCGCGCTGCTGGAAGCATGTCGCTACGCCTACAAGAACAACGTCGTTCTCGTCGCTGCCTCTGGCAATGACGCCACGGACAAATCCAGCTATCCCGCCGCCTACGACGAGGTGCTGGCTGTTGCAGCAGTGGATCATCGCCGGGAACGCGCCGATTTTTCCAACTTTGGCGATTACGTGGATGTCGCCGCTCCCGGCGTAGACATCCCGAGCACGTACATCTACAGCGACTACGCTTCCCTCTCCGGCACGTCGATGGCTTGCCCCCACGTCGCTGCACTTGCCTCTCTGGTACGTTCGGTTCGTCCGGAAATGACGAGCGCGGAAGTGATGGAGCACATTCGCAATTCGGCAGTCGATTTGGGCGCACCTGGACATGACGCCTTGTACGGGCACGGGATGATCAATGCAGAACAGGCGCTGAGCCAACTGGGACAGGCCACACCGCCAAAAGCGCAGGAAAGCGAAGAACAGCTGACCTTCGGAAACCTGCTTCAACAATTTTTCCTTCGGTTGCGCGAACAATTTTCCCAGTAAAGGAGTGGCACTATGAAAGCATGCATCGTTTTTGCCCATGAAGGCGATCACAGCTTCAACCATGAAATTCTCTCGCGGGTGCGAAAGGCGTGTGAGGCATCAAACATTTCCTACGTAGTTCGCGACTTGTATGAAATGAACTTTCAACCTGTCTTTACCGCGCTTGACATGAAGCGGATCGAGCACCGCAACCCGAGCAGCGATATTGAAGAAGAGCAATCGCTGATTACGGAATCCGATCTGTTGATTATGATTTACCCCGTCTGGTGGTGGTCGCCGCCTGCCATCTTAAAGGGATACCTCGACCGTATTTTTACCGATGGCTTCGCTTTCCGCTACGAATCGGACGGCCCCGTCGGTCTGTTGCAGAACAAACGCGCCCTTGTCTTCACCTCGACTCGCGAATCAGCAAAAGAAATGGCAGAACAAGGCTTGGACCTCGTCGTCCGCAAACAGATCGTCGAAGGAACACTGGAGATGATCGGATATGAGGTCGAATATCAAAATTTCGCCGCTGTCACCGAGGTGGATGACGAGGCCCGCGAATTGATGCTGCGTCTCGTGGAGCGAAAGATTCACGCCATCCGTGAACCGATCCCCTTGTAAGCCGCTGACGGCTGACGGCAAAAAAAAGCACAGGGATTTATACCTGTGCTTTTTGCATTCGTTTTTTTGTGATGTAGTCCGTTTCGTAGTATTGCAGATCGTCACGCATTTGTTCAAACACTTTGGACAGTCCGATCGTCAGACGTTCCAACTCAGGAACCACTTTTTTGCGGAAGATGATCGAATCCTGGCTCGTGTAGGCGTACCGACCGTCTTCGTCGTACACTTCGCCTTTTGGATAGTAAAAGTTGTTGATACAGGTATGATACACCTGGTACAACACTTCTTCGGCAAACTCCTCATTAAAGCGCGCCCGACGGAGAGCTACCCCCAGCCTTTCGTACGCATTTTCACAGTATACCAGCAAGTGCCGCAGGTCAGAAAGGTAGTTACGATAGTAGGATTCATACTCTTCCGGATCACCAGACTGAGCGACGAGGCTAGCCAAGGTTACTTGGTTCAAATAGCGTTCCAGTTCGATGCTTACCTTTTTCAGCCTCGTATACGTCTCTTCGCACAATTGTTTCAGATGAGTTGCTGACATAGTGTCCCCCTTGCGTAGAAGAATCTGCTTTTGATCATAAGTATAATGGAAATATTCTTTGTAGCACAAGGTTTTTCTTTCCATATACCGACTCTAGCCGATAGTAGATTCTGCCTGGGTTCCCGCCGTTTTCCGCTTCTGGAATGTATAGATCAAATAAGCGACAAACAGGCTGACCACCGACATGAACGCGAGGACGAGCAAATCATGCCCTACTGCAGAGAGACCGTGCCCTTTGGTCAAAATTTCGCGGACACCATCCAGAAAATAGGTTAATGGTAAAGATTTTCCAATTGCTGCCACCGCTGTCGGCATCGACAGAAAAGGCCAGGTAAAGCCTGACAGCATAAAGGACGGAACAGCGATCATCATCGCAATCTGCGTCGATTGAAGCTGATCCTTGAAGAAGTAGGAGATCATGTAGCCGACACAGAGAACAGCCAGGTTAAACGCCGTGGCAACGACCATCAGGTCAACCGTACTGCCGGCGTACGGCACACCGAATCCTTTTAACAGCAGGGTAAAGCCGATAAACATGTTCAGCGTTCCGGCGAGCAGATACGGCAGCAGCTTGCTTGCGGTGATCGCGAAAAAACTGTTGGTGGCAACAGACGTCTGCCACGTGCCCTGCTCCTTTTCCTGCGCGACTGACAGGGCGATTCCGAGGAAAAGCACCTGTTGCAGCACCGTTCCCGCAAGGCCAAAGACCATGAACGACAAATAGCTGAACGTCGGGTTGTAGAGCACCCGGTAGCGAAAGTCGATCCCGGTGTAGAGGGCCATCCCTTCGTCTCCCCAGCTACCTTGCGCCTCCAGCTTTTTCAAGGTTGCCCCGGCAGAAATCGTTTTGACTACCGTATTGGCAGCACGGACAGCCGTGTTGGAGATCATCATGTTGCTGCCGTCGATCACCGTCAGCACCTCAGCGCCCCGACCTGCCTTGATATTTTGCTCCAATCCGGCCGGAATCATCAAGGCGATACTGGCCTCTCCTTCATCAATCCACCTGAGCGCCTCTTCTTCGGTCGGGACAGTCCCGATCAGACCGAACGTCTCGTCCGCATCAAAGCCCCGGTACAGCTCGCGGCTCAACTCTGACTGGTCTGCATCCACGACGACAGTAGGGATGTTGGTCACTTTTTCCTCGCTGTACAAAAAGCCAAACAGCGTCAAGTAAATGATCGGCACAAGGAAGACGACCTTGCGTATTGTTTTATCAGCAAATAATTTCTTCCACTCGATCCAGAACAGACGGGAGAATTGGCTCATTGCCCTTCATCTCCCTGAATCCGCCATTCTACTGTCAGTCCCGGCCGGAGCGCTTCATCGGAAACCAGCACTTTGACGGCAAAGGAGCGAATGTCGCGGCTCCCCAACTGCTGGGTCGCTTTTTTCACGGCAAAGTCGGCTGCCGGTGCGATCGTGGCTACTTTCCCCTGCACCTCCTGTTCGAGCGCTGGGACATACAGTGTCACGCTGTCTCCCGTCTTTACTTTGCCCAGTGCGTATTCATCGACGTAAAACTTGGCGTAATTGTCTGCGTTTACTTGCAGCGTAATCACGGTGAAGCCTTGCGAGACGAGCTCTCCTTTTTGCACGGCAACATGCTTGACAATGCCATCTGCCGGTGCGACCAGCCGGGTGTTGTTCACATATGCTTCTGCCTCTTCCAGTGCGCCTCTCGCTTGTTGCACATTCGCTTCGGCCGATTTGACATCGAGCTCTTTGAGCGCGACCTGGCCTCTGCCGGCAACGGCCTGCTCATACGCAGCCTGGGCCTGATTCAGTTGGGCCTGGGCTGCTTCTACCTGCTCGCGGCGCGAACCGCTCTCAGCCATTTTCAACTGCTCTTCTGCCGCCTTGTACTCCGCATCGGCTTGCTCGAACTTCATCTGTGCGTCTTCCACGCTGACCTGGGCGACGGCTCCTTCTTCCAGCAGCTTTTTCATCCGCTCCAAGTTGGTCGATGCGACTTCTCGTGCCGTTTTTGCTGCCTGCTGTTTCGCCTTGAGCTGGGCGATCTCTTCTGCACGCGCTCCGTTGACGTTCGCTTCAAGCTGTGCCCGCGCCGAATCGACGACAGCCTGGGCCTGGCTCACCTGTGCGCTGCTGGAGCTGTCTGTCAAAGACACGCCTTGTTTCGCCTGCTCCAGCTTCACCTGGGCAAGATGGTAGGCGGCTTCGGCCTGCTCTTTTTTGGCCAGCAGCTCTTCGCTTCGCAAGGTCGCCACGAGCTGCCCTGCTTTCACCTCGTCCCCTTCCTGCACGGCAATTTCTGCGATGGAACCGCCTATTTTAAAGGAAAGATCAATTTCCGTCCCTTCGATTACCGCTGTAAACAATTTCGCTGGCTGACCGGACGCCTGTTGGCCCGGCATAAACAACGCTGTTCCCAGTACAGCAATGGCGACAGCGAAGCCCGCCACTCCAATCCACGTACGTTTGCTCATCTTGGTTTCCCCTCTTTTTCGCGAATTCTAGTTATTTGTCTGTAAAATACCTTCCAGCATATGGCGCAGCGTTTCCCTGCTGGTGGAAATGTCGACCGGCTCTTTGCGGAACTGTTTGCGCAGCACGGTAAACCCGACCATCCCGAACATGGCGGAGGCGATCGTCCGCACCTCGACCTCGGCCTTGATGTAGCCCTGCTGCTGCAACACCGTCATGTGCTTTTCCATCATCAGAAAGTAGTCGGCCAAATGCCGCGCCATCATCTGGTCCCTGTTTTCGTCGCCGGTAAAAAAGCTGAGCAGCAAAAAGCAAAGCTCACGGTTCTCGGAAAAGAAGCGAAGATGCTCATCCAGCACGCTAATCATGCGGTCGGCAAGCGACAATTGCTCGTTGTTCATCACATTCTCAACGGAGTCGATCAGCATCTTCACGCCTTTTTCAATGACGTACAGGAATAGTTCTTCTTTGGTTGTGAAATGGTAATAGAGCGTTCCTTTGGCAACCTGTGCTGCCTCTGCAATCGTATCCATCGTCGTCTCGCTGTAGCCGTTCTGGGCAAACGCGGTCAACGCACCCTGCACAATCTGGTCTTTTTTGGAAATGGCCATCACTCCCATCCTCCTTTTGGTTTTTAAACTGACTGGTCAGTACAAATATTATCTTACTGCTTCTTCCAGCTTCCGTCAAGCTGCTACTTGCCAAAAGAAAAAGGCCGCATGTTTGCGACCTATTCCTCTCCCACTATTTGCCGGTACGTCTCCAGCGTTGCTGGCATGGGCTGGACGCCCAGTTGTTCTTGCAGTTTTTGCTTGCATTTTTCAAACCAGCGCATGGCCAGTGTCCGGTTGTTTTGCCGATAGTAGACCGTCATCAACAGGCGGTATGCCTCTTCCCAGCAGTCGTCCACACGCAAAATCGCCTCGCACCAGCGAATCGCCCTCTCCCACTCCCGTTCCTCGAGACTGAGTGCAGCGACCCGTTCCGCACCGCGCAAAAACAGGACGCGAAGACGCTCCCGCTCCGCCTCGCACCAGTCTTCGTAGCGACATTCCGGGATGTAGTCCCCCTGGTAGTACGCCAGCCCTTTTTCCAGCAGTTGGATCGCCTGACGCGCATCGCGCTCCTCCAGTCCGAGCCGCACCAGCTTCTCGAATTCTTCGACGTCCAGATGGTAGCCGGAAGCGAGGTTGAAGCCGTAGGAGCTGCCGTGGCGCTGGACAAAGAACGCTTCTGTCCGTGCGGTGCGATTGGGCTCAAGCGCTTTGTGCAAGGCGTTTAGGGCAACTTTGAAGTCGCGCAGGGCAGCTTCTTCATCCTGCTCGCCCCAAAGCTGCGTCAAAATTTCTTCCCGCGCCAGCAAATGATGGCGTCTGGTGAGCAGCAGTTGGAACAACAGCTTGGCTTTTCCGCGCTGCCATGCTTTTCCCGACAGCTCCTGATCGCCGAGCCAGACGCGGAAATGGCCGAGTGCCTGTATCCGCAGCGTATAGCCGGGGTGGAAGTCGACGTTTTGCAAGCCGAGATCGTTGAGGAGATGGGAGACGTAGTCCGGGCTGACCTGCCTGCGCTTTGCCTCCAGCAAAATCGGCATGAGCTGCTGTACGTCCGCCGGCGCGAGCATCGTAGGTCGCTGCAACAAAAAGTCGTACTCTCCCGACTGCATCATCGACAGCGCCTGTGTGACTGCCGGTACGAACAAGTCCCATTGCTTGTTGCGATAGGCCAATACACTGAGCCACAACTGACAGATGACCACGCTCAAGCTGTCTCCACAGCGGCTCAAACGCTCGACGCAGTCGTGGAAGGTGCTTTTGGCCTCTGCTTCGTGGCCGTTCGTCGCATAGGCGATACCGATTGCGACGCGGACGAGACTATTCAGCCAATCGTCGCGCATCGCCTCCGTCTCCTGCAATCCGCGCTTGCCGTAGTACAGAGCCTGATCCAGCGCCTTCTCCTTGCCGTACAAAAGCGTCAGCCCGAGCATCGTCTCCGATTTGCCCCGCGTCGACTGCAACTCCTCCATAATGAGCAGCCCTTTTTCATACAAGCCGCGAATTTCGTCAAACGGCAGCGCCTGACCGATAAAGGCTGCTGTCGCTTTTCGCACATAGCCATTCGCTTCCACAAAGGGCGAATGTGCCACCCGCCCGAGCTCGATCGCGGTCTCCGCTGCACGCAAGCCTTTTTCCCACTCTCCGTTGAGGCTGTAGACAAACGCGAGCAAAAGCGATGTTTCCCGGTAGGAACGCGTCAGCACCGGATGCTTGGTCTGCTCCACTTGCCATTTGCGCTCAAGCAAGGAAACGGCAGACTGCAGCCGACCGGTCCGAAACAACAGACGCGATTCCAGCTCTACCTCGATCTGCTGCTCCAGCTCCTGGCTGCGCTCGTACCAGTACGAGGCTTGCTTCGCATCCCCGCGGTTGGTGTAAATTTCCGCCAGAAGCCGATACAGGCGCGGTGCCATCTGCGGCTCCTGTTCGTGCTCGGGCAGAAGCTGGATCGCCTGTTTCAACAGTTCTTCCGCCTTGACGCCCTGTACGCTGTCCAGATGAACCCGAGCCAGCCCTTCCAGACCGCGGCACATTCCGTGACGATCCTGTTTTTCCTGGCAGAAGTCCAGAAAGTGTTGGTAGGAGGCGAATGCCTTGTGGTACACGCAGCGATAGCGCTCCACCTCTCCCTGGTAAAAGTAGAGCCAGTACGCCTTTTCCTTGGCCCAGTCAGGCACGGCGCTCGTCCACTGGTACAAAAAGTCCAGCTTGCCGCTCACGAGCAGCCGTTCCCCGTCTTCTTGCAGCCAAGCCGCCAACAGCTCCCACTCTTCGACGAGAGAGAGTGTTTCGTACGCCTTCTCCGTCTCTCCTTTGCTGCGGTACCAGAGAGCGGCAGCGCGATGAATCCGGAGATGGTTGGGATGGGTGGCCAGCTTGCTTGCCAAAAGCCGGCGAAACAGCGGATGAAACGTATATACCCCTTCCCGGTTGACGGTCACGAACAGATGGCAGCGCAGCGCTTCGCGTAGCAAAAGCACGGCGTCTTCTCCCAAAACGTGGCGGCAATCCTGTTCTTCAAAGGCTTCAAAGATCGCAGATTGAATCAAAAATTCCTGCATTTTCACATCCAGACGGCTCCACACTTCAGCCTCGAGCAAATACATCAGCCGGGAAAGCTCACGCAAACTGTCCGATACAGAAAGCCCGCGCGCCACATGCTCCCCAAAGTAGCGCAGCGCCAGTACCCAGCCACGGGACACCTCTGCCACCAGGTCCCACTCGTGCGGGGAAATGGTTACATCGTATTCATCCAAGTACAGTGTCTCGCTCTCTTCCCGGGAAAAGGCCAAGTCGTCCGTCGTCAGTTCCAGGCACTCGCCGCGCACCGCCAACAAATCGAGCTCGGGCCATGCGGGGCGGGTGCGGCTCAACATGACCAGCTTCACTTGTGGCGGAAGATGCTTGGCCAACTGCTGCACAAACTGGTCCACTTCACTGGCTGGAGCGATGTGCTGGCAGTCATCCAGCACCATCACAAACTCCTTTTCCAGCCCGAACAACTCCCTGATAAACAGTTCAGCCGTTGCGACGGCATCATGCCCCCCCTCCTGCTCAATTCCCGCCCCCAGCTCCTGCAGCAGAGCGTCGCCAAAATCCGGGTGGGCGCGCCGAACGCTCGCCAGCAGACAAGTGACAAAAACAGCGAGGTCCTGATCTTCTTTGCCGATGAAGTACCACGAAGCGGTCTTTCCGGAGTCGGCCAAAAAGGCAGAGAAGGTCGCTGTCTTTCCATAGCCCATTTCCGCATGGACCAGACAGAGGCGCACATGCTGAAGAAAGCGCAGCTTCTTCGCCAGAGCAGGTCGGCGAACAATATAGCTTGCGGGCACGGGCGGCGTTATTTTTACAGGGGAGACGTGTGTGACCTTCATCCGTTGCACTCCTTGCCGTTCTACTACTGATGTAGATACACTTTCCCCGTAAAGCGAAAAAATCCTGCAAGAAAAGACCACCCGGGCGGCCAGGTGGCACAGTTTAATCGACCAGGCTAAATCCTTTTACGGTATAGCCAATATCGTTGAGCAAAGCTTGAAACGTATCGTCGCCCACCTGTTCCCCGTGCATGATGCGGCTGTGCACCTCTGCTACCCGATCGTAAATGGCCCTGTTGGTGCTGACGTACATGATGTTGTAACGAGTCTGCGCTTGCAGGCGGGAGCGCGTTCTTTGCACGACTCTTCGTTGTACGCTATCCGTATGGCCGTCGTCTACCCGTACAATATTTTCCGGTCGGTGCGGGATATTGGGATGGATGTTGACTTCCTCCGACTTCGGGGTGTCGGTCGTCAGCACTCCCATGATCAAGTTGTCTTTATATGCGAGAATTTTGATGTCGACGACTCCGGGAATTTCCTCGGCATACTGTTCCAGGTCGGCGATTAACTCCGGCTCGCGGTTGTGTACCATCTGTTGGGCGATCATGCCCGCCGGACCTTTGTCCCTGCCCCGGTTGTCATCCCGCATGTTTATGCCATAGGCGTCAAACTTGGCCTGATTTCCGTTTTGGTCTTCCGCACCCATCTGCTTGTTTGGCGTACAGGCGGCGAGTGATCCGATCAGCAAAAGGCACGCGCACAAACCACCACTCCATCGTTTCACAACAAACACCTCCTGCACTTAGTGTGGTGTGCAGGAGGCAATCTTACTCGGCTTTGCAATTCCATTTTCCGGTCATCGTTTTTTCTCGGTGAATTCTCCTTGGATAACTTGTTGTTTGCCGTCTTTTACAACGGTTAGCGTATATTCGCTGACGAAGATTTTATCCGCGATCTCAATCACAAAGGTTCCGTCATCTTTCATTCTCGCTTCAAAATCGTGATGGTCCAGTGTTGCGGTTACTTCTGTGTCCGGTTCAATTTCTCCCTTGATCACGTAAATGCCCAGCCCCATCAGGTTGAAACTAGTAGCGGTGATCGTCTCTGGATCGATGAGTTTTACCTGTTCTGTCGGCTCAGCCTGCTGCTGTTCGTCAGGCTGCGGCGCGGACGGCACAGCATCAACCGGCTGCTCCAACGGTTGGCTCGCCAGTGCTCCGCCTGTCACATCACGGATCATAACGGTCTGCCTGTTTGGATCCCAGCTCACATCGTAATCAAGCGCTTCGGCGACAAAGCGGACAGGTACCATCGTACGGTTGTTAATGATTTGTGTAGGGACGTCTAGCGGCACGACCTCCGTATTTTTTCGGGCGATTTTTTGGGACACGACCAAGCGAATCCGGTCATTTCCTTTTTTGATCGAGACGGCTCGCGCCTCCTCGTTCCACTCCACCTGGAAACCGAGGCTCTCCGCAATCGGACGAAGCGGCACGAGGGTACGATCGTTTTGCATGATCGGCTTCTGATCCGGGAAGACAATTTGCTGCTGATTGTACTCGACTTGTATCGGCTGCACGGCTGCCATGGCGGGAAGGACCGCAACTGGCACCATGGCCAGGACCAGCAAGGCCGCACCTATTTGCTTCTGTAGCATCATTTCCACTCCCTGTGAAAGCATATCCTCATCTACTATAGGCTGTACCGAACATTTAATCAATTCCTGTTTGTCAAACGCCTTCCACCTCGGACCTTAGACCTATTTTCAAATTGTTACAAAAATGCAACCAACTTGCTTCCAAAAAGCGTTACAATAGACGTACATCAGTGATATTTTCTCATCGAAAGAGGCGCAAAACCGATGAAAAGAATTCTCCCTATCCTCATTCTCGCACTTTTTCTTACCTTGATTCCTCCCGGTGGTAGTTCCGCCAACACCTCTGCCATTCAATTGGGAAGTGACCTGCTCTTCGGACAATTTCACCAAATGATGGAAGGCAAAAAAGTTGGGCTTCTTACCAACCAGACAGGTATCAACAGCAACGGCATCAGCACGATCGACATGCTCAGACGCGATAGGACCGTGTTCCTGACGACTCTGTTTGCACCGGAAACCGGTCTGTACGGAAGGGGAACAGACACTGCGAATACGCATATGTACACCCATCCCGTCTACGGTGTTCCCGTGTACAATCTCAGCAACAGTTCTCCCGAATTTACCGCAGACATGCTTGAGCCCCTTGATCTCATTCTCGTCGACTTGCAGGACACAGGCTCCCGGCACGATTCATCTCTCTCGATTCTCCATGCATTGATGGCGGCTTCCAAACAGTACGGCAAACAGGTCGTCGTGCTGGATCGACCCAACGTCCTGCGCGGACAAGTTGACGGTCCGCCTGCTCAGCCTGATGACAGTGTTCCGCCTGGTTTGGCTGGACTGCCCATCACCCACGGCATGACGATTGGAGAAGTCGCTCTGTACATCCAGCGCAAGACCGAAGGCACGTTGGCGGTTATTCCCATGTCGGGCTACACCCGCAGCATGACTTATTCGGAAACGGGGCTTCCCTGGATTCCTCCATTGCCCGCGATCACGAATGAAACAGCCGCCAAGGGATATATCGCCAGCAAGCTGGCAGCTGGTACCGCTCTTACGTTTGCAGATGATTACAACTGGATTGGCGGAAACGGAATCGATTCCTACCAGTACGCTGATTTGCTGAACGGCAGCTTGCTTCCGGGGGTCGTCTTTTTCCCGGAAAACCGCGATGCGGCTGGAGGCGTCAAGCTGCGAATTATCGAACCGCGCCTGTTTAATCCCGTAAAAACCGGAATATACGCGCTTGCCTACGCCGCTCAATTGACAGATGGTCACATCTTGCCTGCAAATGAGGAACAGACCGCTCTGTTTGCCCAAGCAGTGGACAGCGACACCGTGAGGCAAATGCTGAAACAAGGAGCAAGCCCGCAGGAAATCGAAGCGAGTTATGAATCACAGCTCGAAGCGTTTCTTGCCTCTCGCAAGCCTTATTTGATCTACGATGACAGCAAACCGTACTATCCGACGAAGCCGATACACATCATTGATGAATCCGAAGAGCCACCGGCTGTTCCAGATTCTGCCCAGTCCGATCCGCCAACGGCTCCAAACAATGCCACACCAGTCCAGCCGACGGACGACAATCAACAACCGGGCAAGCCGGCAACACCCGCACAAAATTCGGATGCTCCAACAACACCGACAACGCAGCAACCGCCTTTGCAGACACCACCAGAGTCGACATCGCCACCTGCGGAACAGAACGAGCCGCCAACGCTCCCAGCACCTCCTGCTGTCTCCGAAAAAGTGGCCTACCTCACCTTTGACGATGGGCCTTCTCCGGTGACGCTGCAAGTGCTGGACATCTTACAAGCACATGACGTGAAAGCGACCTTTTTCGTCGTCGGCCGCAACATTCCCGGCAACGAAGCCATTTTGCAACGCATCTTGGCGGAAGGACACACGATTGGCGGACATACTTTCTCCCACGATTACCAAGTACTGTACCGCAACAAGGATGCTTTTTTTGCCGATCTGGAGAAAGGCAACGAACTGATCGAACAGGCGACCGGAATCAAGCCGACGATTTTCCGCTATCCTGGTGGCAGCAGCAACACAATCAGCCTGACATACCAGGACCCTGCCCATTACAACAAACAGCATACCGTCATGGCAGAGATCAAGGCTGAAAGCGACAGTCGCGGCTACACCTTTATCGACTGGAACGTGACAAACGGCGATGGACGCTCCAACACGTACACCGCTTCCGATGCACTCGCCCAGGTCAAACAACAGGTCAAGGAACAGAAGGAAATCGTCGTGCTGATGCACGATGCAGCCCCCAAAAAGGCGACTGCACAATCTTTGGAAGCCGTCATCGTGTTTTTGCAGGAAAAAGGATACCGCTTTGCGGCGATCGAAGCAGACAAACCGACGGTCGCAACTGTAAAATAAACAGCATCTCACCTCAATAAAGTACAGCCCGCTTCCGGCAGCAAAAACCGGAAAAAGCGGGCTGTTCGTTTGTATATTCGATCAGGTGGCTTCGGCGGAGGCGAGCGATTCATACCGAATGCGCAGCTCCCGTTTCAATATTTTGCCGCTCGGATTACGCGGCAGGTTGTCGGCTATGACCACGTATTTCGGCGCTTTAAAGGCGGAGAGGCGTTCTTTGCAAAAGGCGAGCAATTCTTCTTCAGTGACGCTCTCCCCTGCCTTTGGAACGACGACAGCAGTTACCGCCTCGATCCAGTACGGATGCGGGACGCCAATGACGGCAACCTCGGAAACCTGCGGATGTTGGTACAGCATCTCTTCTACTTCCCGGCTGGCGACATTTTCCCCGCCTGATTTGATCATATCCTTTTTCCGGTCTACGACTGTGATGAAGCCTTCTTCGTCCATAATGCCCAGATCCCCGCTGTGGAACCATCCCCCGACAAAGGCGGCCTGGGTCTTTTCCTCGTCCTTGTAATAGCCCAGCATGGCGTGACTGGTGCGATGGACGATCTCTCCGACACGGCCCCGCGCTACTTCATTCCCGTGCTCATCGATGATTTTTGTCTCGACGTTGAGTGCAGGTTTGCCTGCCGAGCCAGCTTTCCGGATTTGGTCGGAAGGTTTGAGCACTGTTGCCAGTGGCGCTACCTCCGTCTGTCCGTAGAAGTTGAAAAACTGCGCACCCGGCAGACGCTCGCCCAGTTCTTTCAATACTTCCACTGGCATGATCGCGGCCCCGTAGTAGCATTTTTTCAAGGAACTGAGATTGCGCGCAGCGAACTCAGGAGATCGCAGCAAGGCTATCCAGACCGTCGGCGGGCAAAACAACTGCGTGGCGCGATGGGTTTCCACCGTCTCGAGGATGAGCGCCGGTGTCGCCTGCTCAAGAATGATCCCGCTGCCTCCCAGATACACGTAAGGTCCCAAAAAGCAGTGGAGCTGCGCACTGTGAAACAGCGGCAGTGCATGGATCGCGACATCGTCGGCCTCCATATTTCCTTCTATAATTGTACTGACGTATTCGGAGATCAGGTTGCGGTGTGTCAGCATGACCCCTTTTGGTTTCGACTCCGTACCGCTTGTATACAGGATGTGGGCGACATCTTCATCGTCCAGCTCCACTTCCGGCTCATCGGCTCCCTCAGGCGCAATCAGTTGGCGAAACGGTATCCACTCTCCCTGCTGCACAGCCGGCCTGGAGATCAACGAGCAAAGAATCAGCTGCACCTGCGCTTGCTGCAAGCCTTCCTGCGCCACCGACAAAAACTCCGGAGAGGCGAAGCAAGCCGTGACTTCGGCATGAGCGAACAAATAGGCGATGTCGGCCGCATTCAGCATGTAGTTAATCGGGACCATAATCACCCCGGCTTTTGCAAGCGCGAAGTTGAGAATCGCGAAATCCATCGAGTTGCGGGAAAGTACCGCGGCGCGGTCTCCTTTTTGCAACCCCTTGCGGATAACGGCATTCGCCGTCTGATTGACGATCTGATCCAATTCGCGGAATGTAAGCGCTTCCTCTTCGAATTGCAAGGCAACCTTCCCGGGATAACGTGCGCTCGTTCGCCGCAGGATATCCCCCAATGTATTTCTCCTGGCTCGCTGGACTGCCGTCATATGCTCGCCTCCTCCATTTTTCTCCATTATATACCAGGTTTCATTTTTCTGTAAATTCAGATCATTTATCCTGCGTAAAACGGAATAAACAAGGAGCAGAGGCATCCTCTGCTCCTTGTGTGCGCATGTTGCTTGTTTGTTTCAATCCCGTTTACCGGCTGTGGATTTCCCATTTTAGCGTGGAGACAGAAGCCTCCCGTTCAAAAGCGGCACCAAACTGGTACAACACCGCCTCGTCCATCGGCTTGCCGATCAATTGCATCCCGATCGGCAGACCAGTGCGGGAAAATCCGCAAGGGACGGAAAGGCTGGGCAGTCCCGTCAAATTCGTCGGTCCTGTCAAACGCAGCAAAGCGGGACGTACCTGTTCGCTTTTTCCTTGGATGACAGTTTCCCGCTGGCCGATGTCCGGTGGCAAAATCGGCAACGTAGGAGTCACGATCACATCGACACTTGCAAAGACTTGCTGGAACGCCGCTTGCGCACGTCTGCGAATATCCTGTGCCTGCACGTATTCGTAGCCTTTCGCATCAGCGCTCAGCAGCAATCGTTCGCGTGTTTCCGGATGGTATTTGTCTGCTTCCGGAGCGTTGAGAAGCTCGGCGTGAATGGCGTACGCCTCACTTTGGATCGTTTTTAGCTGCGCCCACGACACTTCGGAGAGGACCGGTATATCAACCGTGCGAATTTCCGCTCCCAGGTCTTTGAATACCTGGATCGCTTCCTCCACCTTTTCTTGGACTTCGTCATGCAAATCCTCGTAATAAAAGGTCGATGGAATCCCGATGACCTTTCCGCGGATGCTTTCCCCGATGTAACGGGCAAAATCTTCCTCGCTCTGTACCAGTGTATACGGGTCATCCGGATCGTGTCCGGCCAACACCCCGAGCATCACTGCATTGTCGCGAATCGTCCGCGTCATAGGGCCTGGATGATCGAGTGTATAGGCGAGCGGGTAAATCCCTTGTTTGCTTACGCGGCCAAAACCGGGCTTCATGCCGACAATCCCGCACGCCGATGCAGGAATCCGGATCGAACCTCCCGTATCCGTTCCCAATGCGCCAAAGCAAAGTGCCGCTGCCACGGCAGCACCGGAACCGCTGCTCGATCCTCCTGTCATCTTGGACAGATCATACGGATTGCGAACAGCGCCAAAATGTGAAATATCCCCTGTCGGTCCGTAAGCAAACTCATGTGTATTCAGCTTGCCGATCAAAATTGCGCCCGCTTCTTGTAATTTGCGCACTACGGCAGCATCCGTCTCAGGCACAAAATGTTCGTATACGGAAGAGCCCATCGTCGTTCGAATCCCTTTTGTGTAAATCAAATCTTTCAGTCCGATGGGAACTCCGTGAAGCGGCCCGCGGTAATGACCAGCTGCAATCTCGGACTCGGCCTGTTTGGCCTGCTGCATCGCTTCCTCTGCCGCTACGGTGATAAATGCATTCAAGATCGGGTTTAGCTCGATGATTCTATGTAGGACTGCCTGGACAACCTCTTTCGGTGAAATGTCCTTGTTGCGAATTTTCTCCCCGAGTGCCGTCAAGTCCAGCTTTACAACATCATCATGCGTCATCGCTCTTCACCTTCCGCCTATTATTTGTGCCATTCTCTACAAACTGCAAACGTCACGCCCAGCTTCGTTTCCATGTTTACGCTGTGTGCGGCAAACGACAACGCGCATTTCCGATGGCTGCTATTCCAGCAGCCTGGCACATTATGTGATGTGTACTTTTTCGGTAGGGATTGCCCGTATTCCTTTCACCATTTGCGGTTAAATTCGGGGCATGAATGTATCGGAGTTTTCTGAATCATTGAATTCTATAGGTTTATATCGGTCAGTTTCTCGGCTTGCTGTATTCGCTCATACTTTTTTTGCATAAAAAAAAGCGACAGCTTTCTCTGCAAGATTAAAGCTGTCGCAGGCCCCAAGAAACAAGTCCTTATGTACAAGCATATCTCATCTGTAGCGATCCATCGACATTGTTTCTACTGGTTTTTAAGGAAAAAACAGGTGTTGGGACCGGATCTCAAGACGTTCGATGGTAACAAAGCCCGAGAAAAAACGGTTTGCACGCAAGCAAAAAGGCTGTCCGTCTGGTGCCATATACCAGTCGAACAGCCCTGTTGTTCATGTATCCATATGGCGGAGGGAGAGGGATTCGAACCCCCGTGACGTTGCCGCCTAACGGTTTTCAAGACCGCCCCGTTATGACCACTTCGGTATCCCTCCACAAATTTCACAGAACATACTATAGCACAGTCATTCTATTCCTTGCAATCTTTTTTTACCCGGACATCATCATGTGTGCCTGCATCCGCGTGATCAAAATAGAGTGCAAATCAACTACCCGATCACTTTCCTCCTGCCGCTGCTGGAGAAGGTCCACTTTACCGTTGATCGTTTTCAGCAGCGCCACCGTGTCATCATTTTGGGTAATCTCAATGCGCTGGATGGATTCTTTAATGTGCGTTACATCTTCTTTCAGCACAGACACATCCCGCTCAATTCTTCCCATCTGCTGGTGCATCTCGGTCAAAATTCCCAATATTTGCGCTTCCATCCTCTTACCCTCCTTTCCTCCCGAGTCTTATTCAGCAGCTTCGTTAAGCCTATCATAAAATATCTCTGGCTCTCATGCAAAAAAAGATGCCGGGCTTCGTCGCCAGACATCTTTCTCGATTCTATCTATATGTTGCACCTCTACTCTTCTGCGATCCCGCACCACTCGATCAGCGTGAGGGCAAAAATTTCTGCGCAGCGGAACACGTCATCGAGTTCAATATACTCATCAGGATAATGGGCGACGGAGGTCACGCCGGGACCGACGACGATTGCCGGAGTGTCTGCCAATAAGGTCAGCAAGCCTCCGTCCGTTCCCCAGGGAGAGGCTTCTACGACAGCTTTTTCACCAGTAGTGGCGACAAACTGCTGTTGCAAAATTTCCATCAGCGGATGATCGAGGGCGACGGAGCCGGGAACCCATTGCGCACCGAACCATTCCAGCTCGACCGGATGCTCTGCGAACCATGGATCTTCTTCGGACAGACGACTCAGTGCAGCCGCCATTTCTGCCTTGGCATCGGTCATTTGCTCGCCAGGAGCGACCCCCATCCTGCCCTCCAGCTTGACCAGGTCGGCGACCGAGGATGGCCATTTTCCGCCTTCGATCACACCGATATTGATCGGGATCGGAATCGGGAGTTTTTCGTACAGCGGGTCTGTCATGCGCTGATTGCGCTCTTTTTCCAGGCGACCGATCGCCTGTACCACCAGCATGCTCTTCTCGATGGCACTGACACCTTCATAGCGGGTGCCCCCGTGGGCAGAACGCCCTTTGACGGTTAAGCGGAACCACATCGAGCCTTGTTGTTTGGGAAAGATTTTCAGATTGGTCGGCTCAGGGATCAGGGCTGCGTCTGCCTTGTAGCCGCGCAGAATGGTTGCCAACGTACCCGCGCCACCGCTTTCCTCCTCGACGACGCTCTGGAAGATCACATCGCCCTTGAGCCGTACATTCAATGCCTGAAGTACCTGAATGGCCAAAAGGGAGGAAAGATTGCCTCCCTTCATATCCGTGGCGCCGCGTCCGTACAGCTTGCCATCCACGATCTCGCCGCTGAATGGAGAATGGCTCCACTGCGCTTCATCCCCCGCAGGAACGACGTCGACGTGGCCGTTCAAAATGATCGATCTGCCACCGCCGACTCCCCTCCAGACGCCAACGACATTGGGACTGTTCTGGAACACGCTGCGTGGCGAGACAAAGTAGGGATGCTTGAGCAGCTCCTCTCCCCCCATCTCCCACACGTCGACTTCCAGCCCCATCGCAGCTAACCGCTTGGCGATGCTTTCCTGAATGGACAACTCTTCGCACTGTACGCTGGGATGACGTACCCACTCCTGCAGCAATAAAGTAGCAGCCTCTCGCTCTTTTTGCAGCTGCTCGCGAATCCGCGTCTGCAAATTCGACACGTTGATCCCTCCTGTTCGTTTGTTTGTCTGTATGCCATGCTGCCAAACTAACGAAATACGGGCACATCTCCCTTCATTTTCAACTCCGCTTCTGTCGCACCGATGACATCGGCCACCGTGTATGGATACATGACTTCACGCAGGTACAATCCGTCCTGACGAACCTCCATGACGGCCATATCCGAAATGATCATATGCGCAGCAGACTTTGCCGTAAGCGGCAGCGAACATTCGCGCACGATTTTGGATCGTCCGTTTTTGTCCAGATGGGTAGTCACGACCAGCACCTTTTTCGCTTTTTGCGCGAGTTCCATCGCGCCGCCCATTCCCGGCACACGCTTGCCGGGGACAATCCAGTTGGCGATGTCACCAGTCTGGCTTACCTCCAGAACACCGAGGATCGTCATGTCCAACAGCCCTCTGCGGATGATTGCAAAAGCAGTGGCGCTGTCAAAAAAGGAGGCACCTTGCACGAGCGTCACGGGAAACCCGCCCGCGTTGCACAGCATCGGGTTTTCCTCTCCTTTTGCCGGACTGGGCCCTGTTCCGAGAATACCGTTTTCGGCGTGGAACATGACACGCTTGTCGGCGGGAATGTAGTCGGCAACCAAAGTCGGAATCCCGATTCCGAGGTTAATGATCATGCCATCTTCGACTTCCATGGCCGCGCGTCGGGCGATCCGCTCGCGGTACCCTTCCGCCTCTTTTACTTCTCCCAAGCCCATTTCCAGTCCACCCCCTTGCTCTGCACGATAAAGTTGACAAAGACTCCAGGCGTCACGATCTCTTCCGGCGCCAGCTCGCCTACCTCGACAATTTCGTCCGCCTCCACGATCGTGATGTCTCCGGCCATTGCTACCAGCGGGTTAAAATTGCGTGCGCTCGTGTCGTACACCAGATTTCCAAAGCGATCTGCTTTTTTGGCGTGGACAATCGCTACCTCGGCTGTCAACGGTGTCTCCAGCAAATACTCCTTGCCCGCGATGACGAGCTTTTGCTTGCCTTTTTCTGCGATCGTGCCAATCCCGACGTCGGAGAGAATCCCGCCGAGGCCGACACCGCCCGCCCGAACTCGCTCTGCGAGAATTCCTTGCGGGCAAAATTCCACTTCCAGCTCCCCTGCTGTCATTTGTGCGCCGGCATTAGGATTGGAGCCAATATGTGAAGCGATGACCTTCTTGACCCTCTTTTCCGTGACCAGCTTGCCGATTCCGATTGTGGGGAATGCCGTATCGTTGCTAATCAGCGTAATATCGCGTACGCCTTTGGCGAGGATGGCCTGCACCAGACCGGGCGGATTGCCGATACCGCCGAAGCCGCCTGCAAGAAGCGTCATGCCATCGTGAAAATAAGCGGCAGCTTCCTCCATGGAAATGACCTTGTCAAACCCACTCGTCATGTAAGTTCCCCCCTTCTAGTCAAGCAATCCTTGCTGCTGCAAGTCATCGTGGACAGCGATCACCGCTTCCTTCAAGATCGCCAGCAGCTCGTCAATTTCTTCTTTTGTGATCGTAAAAGGCGGTGAAACGATGATGGAATCACCGGCTACACCTTCCAGACCGCCAACCGCCGGATAGATGATCAATCCCTTTTCCAGACATTTGGCGATCACGCGTGCTGCAACGCCCACTGTCAACGGAAATGCCTCCTTGCTCGCCTTGTCACGCACGAACTCCACCCCGCAGAGCATCCCCAGCCCGCGCGCTTCCCCGATCAAAGGCAGTTCGCTGGCCAGTTGCCTAAGCCCGGACAGCAGATATTCTCCCTGCTCGGCCGACTTCGCGATCAGACCGTGCTTTTCGATATAGCGCAGGACCGCCAGAGAGACTGCGGCAGACTGCGGGTTGGCGCTGTACGTATGGCCAGCCATGATCTCTCCGCTGCCGTTGGCGATCGTCTCAATGATCTCGTCTGTGACCATCGTTGCCGCCATCGGCGTATAACCGGCGCTCATCCCTTTGCCCAGCGCCATCAGGTCGGGGACGACTCCCCAGTGGTCGACACCAAAGGCCTTGCCGGTGCGACCTACTCCGGTCATTACTTCGTCGGCGATAAACAGCACCTCGTACTGATTGCATATTTCGCGAATTCTCTGGAAATAACCATCCGGAGGAACGACGGCTCCACCCGATGCGCCGATGACCGGCTCGGCGATAAAGGCTGCGACCTGATCCGGACCGAGGCGCAATATCGCCGTCTCCAACTGGTTGGCACAGGCGAGCGCGTATTCTTCCATCGTCATTCCGCTCGGCATGCGGTACGGGTACGGAGCTACAATCTCCGGATAATCGGCCAGAAGCGGCACAAAACGCTTGCGGCGCAGAACGTGGCCCGACATGGACAAAGCCCCCATCGTTATCCCGTGGTAGCTCATCCAGCGCGAGATGATCCGGTTTTTCGTCGGTCTGCCTTTTTCCTGCCAGTATTGGATCGCAATTTTTTGCGCGGTTTCCGTCGCCTCTGATCCGCTGCTGACAAAAAACGACCAGTTGAGTGAGCCGGGAGCCCATGACGCCAGTTTTGCGCCCAGCTCCTCCACAGCCGCACTGCTGAAGTGCGAGCGATAGGCAAAAGACACTTCCTTGGCTTGCGCATACATCGCTTCCGCTACTTCTTCCACGCCATGGCCGATGCTGACAGTGACAGCACCGCCACAGCCATCCAGGTACCGTTTTCCGTTCTGGTCGTAGAGATAAATCCCTTTTCCATGCGCAACAGAGGGATATGTTTTTCCCAGCACGGGTTTGATTACATAGCTTCTTGTCATGGACGCCACCTCTTTCTACCTCCATCCTATCTGACAGGGGCATATTCGCCATCCGACCGGGTGGCAAAAAAACATGGATTGAAGACGAAATCTTTTGTACATTTTGTATAAGAGATCGTAATTCATCCGACAGGAGTGGTTTTCCATGACCATTACCATCCGCGAGGCCCTGCAGCTTCCCGACATGGTGCAGACGCGGCTGATCGCCGGAGCAGGCGGACTCGACAACCCGATTCGCTGGGTGACGATCGTGGAAGTGCTGGAAGACGCCAGCCGCTTGCAGGAAGGCGAGTTTTTGATTACCACCGGTTTTGGACTCGACGGCGACGAGGAGCGCATCGCTTCCTTTATCCCCAGGCTCGCCAGGCAAAAACTGAGCGGCGTCGCCATCCATACCGGCTTTTACCTGCGTGAAATCCCTCCGGCGTTTATCCAAATGGCGGACGAGCATCGCCTGCCGTTGATCGAAATTCCCGTGGAAATCAATTTCTCCACGATTACCAGGGCCATTTTGCAGCCCATCGTCAACAAGCAATTCGAAACTCTCGCCTACTCGCAGGCGATTCACAATCAGATGATCGAAGCGGCATTGTCAAAAGGGGGGTTGCGGGCGATCGTAGCGGAGCTGGCAGCTCTTACAAGCGGTTCAGTCACGCTGCTGGATGCGCTCGGTTTTGAGGTTGTCCAGGACGGAACCGAGACAGAGAGGGCAGAGACTGGAGTGGAGACTTATTCGCATGCCATTCCGATCCGCGCCAACCGTGAGCATTACGGTACATTGACACTTCGCAAGCCGCAGGCACTATGGCGGGAACTGGACGATGTGGCACTGCAGCACGCGGCTACCCTGTGTGCCTTTGAATATGTAAAAGAACGTGCCGTCTCTGCGACAGAATGGCGACTGAAAGGGGATTTCGTAGAGGAGTTGGTAAGTGGCAAACACATGAAGCAGGAAGAGCTGGAAAGCCGCTGCCGGATGCTCGGCTATCCGTTGCAAGGGCCACACCTGGTCGTCGCCGCACAGGCGACTGGCAGCGGGGCTGTCGAGTCCCAGGAGCTGCACCAGAGCGCGATCACCCTGATGCGCCGGCTATGCGACCGAAAGCAGCGCTCCTATCTGCTGCGCGAACGCCCGCACCTGCTATTGTTCATTTTGCCAGATGACGGGGCGAGCATGCAGATCATCAGACAGTTTTCTGACCACTGGCAGCAGCTTTACCCCGAGCAGGAAATTCACCTGGGACTGAGCAATCCGCATGCCCAGTTGACACAAATCGGGGCGGCTGCAGAGGAAGCGATGTTTGCCTTGAAGGCGTATCCGTTTTTGGCCAAGCCTCCAGCACTGCTTCGTTTTGGCGACATGCGCGGCTACCAGTTTCTCTTTCCCTACCATCGCGACCAGAAGAGTTTGACCGCGCTCTGGAAGCCCCTGCTCGATCCGCTCATCCGCTACGACAGCAAACATCATCAGCAACTGCTGGAGACGCTGGAGACGTATTTGGCCCACAACGGAAACGGGTTGCAGACGTCCCAGGCGCTCTACATCCATCGCCACACGCTGAAGTACCGCCTGACGCAGATCGAGGAAAAAACGGGCTGCCGGCTGGAAGAGGCGCATCAGCGCTGGCAGCTTCACCTCGCCTTGATGGCGCGCCGCCTGGAAGCGCAGCTTTATCCGGGCACCGTGAGAAGCAAGTAATCAGTCCCGGACTGGTCGCAGCGGTTTTACCCAGATGTTCATGTCCTCGTAGCCGGAGTAAATCGTGCAGTTGTTGATCAGGCGGCCGCGGTAGGTGTACCCCATCTTCGCCGCTGTGACGTTCATTCCTGCCGACTGCGCCCGTGTCAGCGTATACAGATAGTAAATGCCCATCGCTTCCATTTTTGCTTCCAACGCCTGAAAAATCGGTTGCAGCAGCCCTTTTCCGGCATGGTCCGGATCGGTCGCGCAATCCGTCATTTCGGCTGAGCCAAAGCGCGCGGACACCTCCGCCGAAGCAGCACAGGCAATCGCTTTATCCCGCTCTGCCACGATATAGCACGTGCCTTCCTGCATCGTCTTGCGAATGTAGACAGGATCATCCATCGGAGTCGGATAGGTAGCAAAGACGCGTGCGTACAGGGCTGCCAACTCTTCGGCGTCTGCCTCCGTCGCCTCCCGCAAGCGGTACTCGGGAGGCAATTGCTTGTCGCCTCCTGCTCCCGCCTTGGACAGACTCAGGCGCACATTCTCCTCAGCCAGTTCAGGAGCGCTGGAGGTTGCCCGCTGCTCGCTCAGATAGAGAGAGAGCATATGCGCATTTACTCCCCGAAAAAACCCGTCGATCCTGCCTTCCAGCACGTAACCGAGGCTTTGCCAGTTTTCCACGTCCGCTTTTTTGCCGTACACGATAACTTTGTCAGCACCCGTCTCCCGCGCCTGTTGGCGCATGAGCTGATCCAGGGCTGGAATTGTCTTCGGGTCGTACTGATGCAGCTTGACCCTTTTGTTGTGCAGGTCCAGCACAAGGTCTTCTGCATCCAGCAGCTTGTTGAGGTCGATCATTTCCATCATCTCCTCCCTTCCTCCATTGTATCGTCTTCTCGGATGGCGTCATCATCCATTCTGTACAAAATGCACGCTCTCGTTTTTCGTTTTTTCGAGCGCATCTGCGCACCAGGCTCATAGAATACAGGTAGGGAAATGCCGATAAGGAGGCTTTTGTTAAATGACTTTTTCCGCAAACCAAGACTTCGTGCTTGTGCTGGTGCTGTTTGTGCTTTTGGTCATCGTGCTTTGCGCATGTTTGTAAAGCCTTTCACTTTGGGTCCCTCGTCAACGGTGGAAATGGGGGGCTTCTTACATATGCATGTAAAGAGGAAGCAAGGGAAAGGAGGAAGCCTCAGATGCCCCCTCTCGTCTACGCACATCGCGGTGCCTCCGGTCTCTATCCGGAAAATACGATGGAAGCCTTTCTCGCTGCCGAAAAAAAACGGGCAGACGGTATTGAACTCGATGTACAGCTAAGCCATGACGATAAACTGGTTGTCATCCACGATCATTTGCTGGATCGCACCACCAATGGCAGCGGTTTGGTACGCCAGACCACCTGGGCCAGCCTGCGCAAGCTGCGCGCAAACCAGGGGCATACTCACCGCTTTCCACATGCCCGCATCCCTTCTTTGCGCGAGGTTTTGCACCGTTTTGCCGACTCCAAGCTAAAACTTATTATCGAGATGAAAAACCTTTTGACTCCCCAGCCAGGCATGGAACAGAAGCTGATTGCCCTGATCCGCCATTACGACCTGACAGAGCGAACGGTGATCTCCTCTTTTAACTTCGACAGCCTGTCCCGCATCAAACAGATCGATCCGCTACAGACAACCGGGTTGCTCTATATCGGCTCCCTGCCAGCGCCGTGGGAAGTAGCGGCTCGCTACCAGGCGAACCAACTGCATATTCCCCAGGACCAGTTGACGCCCGACCTCGTCCACCAGGCGCAGGCACATGGCTTTCCCGTCATCGGATGGACGATCAACAGCGAAGCGGAAATTCGCGATGCCATCCGTACAGGCGTCAACGGCATTATCACGAACTACCCGGGACGCGCCCGCAAAATCTTGCGCAGCCGCAGATAGGCTAGGAAGTACCGGAGCATGACGGCGTCAGAAAGCTGCTGCCGATCACGACAATCAGCAAAAAACCTCAGGACATTCCTGAGGTTTTTGTACGACTGCATACTTTCACTTGGCCTTGGGAACAAAAAATTTCCCTTGCCAGCTATTGCGGCGTTTCAATTCGGCGTCGATGCCGTTTAACACCACCCATTTCTTGCGGCTCCACATCGGACCGATCAGCAAATCAGAAGGACCGTCACCAGTCACGCGGTGGACGATCATCTCAGGCGGCAACATTTCCAGCGTGTCTACGACGAGTTTGATGTACTCTTCTTGCGACAAAAAATCCAGCAAACCCGCCTCGTGCTGCTTCACCATCGGGGTCTTGCGCAGCAGATGGAGCAGATGAATTTTAATTCCTTGCACGTCGAGATGGGCCACCGCATCAGCCGTCTGCATCATCTCTTCATGCGTTTCTTGCGGCAGGCCGTAAATGATGTGGGAGCAAATGCGGATATTGTGCTTGCGCAGCTTCTCCACTGCTTTCAGATAACATTCGTAGTCGTGGGCTCTGTTAATCAGGCGGGCGGTATGCTCGTGGATCGTTTGCAACCCGAGCTCAACCCACAGGTAGGTCCGTTCGTTCAGCTCAGCGAGGTATTCCACCACGTCATCCGGCAGACAATCCGGCCGCGTCGCAATCGACAGACCGACGACACCCTCCTGCTGCAAAATCACTTCGTACATCTCGCGCAGCTCCGCCACCGGTGCATACGTATTGGTATACGCCTGGAAAAAGCCAAGATATTTGGCGTCCGGCCACTTTTCATGCATCCTGTTTTTTACATCGTGAAACTGACGCTGCAGATCCATCCGCCTGTCACCGGCAAAATCCCCCGAACCGCGAGCGCTGCAAAACGTACAGCCCCCTGTCGCTACTTTTCCATCTCGGTTAGGGCAGGAAAAGCCGCCGTCGAGCGGTACCTTGAAGATTTTTTCCTGAAACGTCTGCCGCAGATGGTAGTTCCATGTATGAAAACGCTTGTCTCCCCACATGTACGGGGTTTCACTGTTGGCTACATCGATTGCCTGTTTCATGGTATTGCGCCCTCCTTGTGGCAGATGCGTGTTCCTTCTCTTCTCCAGCCACATCTGGGTAGATGACAGCATTCATCTTGTCATTGTACCAAGCGAGGAGCGTTTTTGCCACGTTCAAAAGCAGGCAATGCTGCGTGCTGACTTGCGCTACGGGATGACGGCGAATTCTTTTACAAATACGGCCTGGCCGCTAATTTCAATCCCGAGCGTCTCGTTTTCTTTTGCGACCGTGACAAAAACCCGTCCGTCTTTTCCTATTTCCTGGCCTTGTTCGACGACAAGCTGCCGGGAATCGGCAAACTGGCGGTCGATGTAGGTGGCGTAGTAGGCGCCCATCACACCGGAAGCAGTGCCTGTCACCGGGTCCTCGACTGTCCCTGAAAACGGCGAGGAGAAATGGCGCGCGTGCATATCTGCGTTTGCATCCATCGTTTCCAGACAAAAAGGATGTACGGAAGCCTTCGGCATTTCTTGCAAAATCGATGGGAATTGTTTGTTATCAGGCTTCATTCGTGAAAAAGCATCGAGTCCTTTTAGCGGAATCAGCAATGTCCAGATACCTGTACTTCCGTATACAATCGGCAATTCATCGTGAAGATCAGCTTCCGCAAGCCCGATGGAATGTGCCAAAGCCTCTCTGGAACCGGCAAATTCGCGAAACTGCGGAGATGCTTGTTTCATCGTAATCTGAATCTC
The DNA here is from genome assembly GCF_044627595.2 of Brevibacillus sp. TJ4. Taxonomy (NCBI): domain Bacteria; kingdom Bacillati; phylum Bacillota; class Bacilli; order Caryophanales; family Paenibacillaceae; genus Brevibacillus; species Brevibacillus sp. TJ4. The sequence goes on from NZ_CP185865.1 coordinate 2,763,895, forward strand.
GCCATTCGCGTCTGTGTGGATCCGGATTGGCAACACACCCGCCTTTGTCTCGATCGTAAGTTCCGTCTTGTCAGCGAGCAGCCCTTTTGTTTTCAGTGCAAACATCGTCGCCATCGTCGCATGGCCGCACAGATTGACTTCGTGTCCGGGGGTAAAGTAGCGGATGCCCAGGTCGGCTACTTGTGACTGTACGGGAAACGCTGTTTCATTAAAACCTACTTTGTTTGCGATTTCCTGCATTTCTCGCTCGGTCAGATCGTCCCCGTACAGGACGACACCCGCTGGATTTCCCTTGTTGGGATAAATGCTGAACGCTTCGTAGTGGTACACCGTAATGGATTTCATATGTCCTCCCGCCTTCTCGATTGCCTTTCTTTCGACTATACCAAAAAATTCGCATGCATTGTGGCGATTTGCATATCCGCTGTAAGTGAGAATTCACACATGCACAGAACAGACTGCCGATCATATATTGCTTAGGATGAATGCCCATAGAGGAGCTGAGGCGAATGTTTTTCCACATTAAAGAATTGCAATACCAGGCAAAGCCCGAACGGCCGGATCCGTTGTTTGCGAAGAAGCTGCAAGAAGTTTTGGGTGGACAATTCGGTGAAATTACGGTCGCTATGCAGTATTTGTTTCAAGGCTGGAATCTCCGGGGAAACGGGAAGTACAAGGACTTGCTCATGGATACCGGGACAGAGGAACTGGCGCATATTGAAATGCTTGCGACGATGATTGCCCGATTGCTGGATAATGCACCTGTCGGAGATCTTGAGGAAGCGGCAAAAGATCCTGTAATCGGAGCAATACTCGGGGGGATGAACCCGCAGCATGCCATTGTGACCGGTCTCGGGGCTGCGCCAACCGATAGCGTCGGATACCCGTGGAATGCCCGTTATACCATTGCAAGCGGAAATTTGCTAGCAGATTTCAGAGCCAATCTGAACGCCGAATCTCAGGGGCGGCTGCAAGTATGCAGATTGTATGAAATAACATCGGACAGAGGCGTGCGCGACATGCTGGCTTGGCTCATTGCCAGGGATACGATGCACCAGAATCAATGGATGGCCGCTATTGCGGAATTGGAGGAAATGGAAGGAAAGGTCGTACCCAGCACGTTTCCAAGGAAATTGCAGAAGGAGGAAGTGGCCTATACACTGTTCAATTTCTCCCGCGGAAACGAAAGCGCAAAAGGCAGATGGGCTCATGGTCCAAGTATGGATTGCTGCGGAACATTCAACTACGTCGCAAACCCTCAACCGCTGGCTCCAGAGCCTCATCTCCCTCCGGCGCCTCCGTATATTTTTGATACGCCCCCCGGTGTAGTATCCGGAAAAGGTCCTGCTGTCCCGCCCTGCTATTGATGCAAGTTTACACGCAGGCCGTGCGCAAGAAGACCCTCGCCAGCCATCGTGAAGTGCACCCCTTAAAGTAGACATTGGAAAAACCCCTAGGGAAATCCGATGTATCTTTAGGGGGTGCATTTTTCATGGCAATCAAAGGACAAAAGTTTAAGTCGTATTCGGAAGAAATGAAGATAGAGGCGATTCGTTTACATGTACAAGAAAAATGGACATATCGCCAAATTACTGAACACTTCCAAATTCAAGATAAAGATCGAGTAAAAAGCTGGATGCGAAAATATCGACAGCTTGGGGAGTTTGGACTCCTCGATCAACGTGGGAGGCGCAAAGAGTATATCGACCAGAGTCGGTACGTTCAAAAACTGGAACGGGAGAATGAAATGCTAAAAAAGTGTTTGGAAATCTGGAAACCGGAGGTGTAAGTAGGAAGTATCGCATTATTGAAAGAGTTGCATCGCTGTACACTGTGACAGAGCTTTGCAAGGTTCTGGGGGTCTCGAGAAGCGGATATTATCGTTATTTGGGACGGAAACATATGAACCGGGATCGTGAGATCAAACTGCAGATTCAAGCCATATATACGCAGCGAAAAGGAATTTACGGTTATCGGAGGATAAAAGAAGAGCTGCTACGGCAATACAACAAACGAGTGAATCACAAAAAGGTATTGAAAATCATGCAGGGGCTTGGGATCAAGGCCATCATTCGGCGTAAGCGCACCTATCGTAGTACGTATCAGGTCGCTGAAGCGACTGGTCGTGTTGCCAATAATCTGTTACAACGTGACTTTACCGCAGATAAACCAAATCAGAAGTGGGTCACCGATATCACTCAATTTCGTATTGGAGATGAGCGATTGTTCCTCTCCGCAATAAAAGATTTATACAACAATGAGATTGTGGCTTACCATATGAGTTTACGAAATGACAATGCATTAGTCCTCGAGACGTTTAAGAAAGCTTTTGAAATGCAAAAGGACGTGACCGGACTGATCGTTCACAGCGATCAGGGATTCCAGTACACGTCCCATGCGTACCATGACATGCTGCCTACGGTTGGCGCCCAAATCAGCATGTCCCGTAGAGGCAATTGTTTAGACAATGCCTCTATGGAGAGCTTCTTTTCCCATCTCAAGGTGGAAGCACTCTATCCTTATGATATACGAAGCTTAGAAGAGGCACAAAGGCGAATTGAAGAATATATCCGTTTCTACAATGAGGAACGGATTCAAATCAACCTAAAAAAGCTAACGCCTGTAGAATACAGGCGTCAACTTGCGGCCTAGCGGCCGGGTTTTTCTTACTGTCTACAAATTGGGGTCTTGACCAATCGGCCAGTGAGGGTTTTTCTATTTTCGTGTCGTAATTATGTTTCTGAGGTCATGGCACGTCAAAGCAAGGACGACCGTACCACCCTCCGGGAACGGGATGAATGAAGATCGCTACTCATTAAGGAGACAGAAAAAAGCAAAAAACCGCCTGTTCGGCGGCTCAATTATGCAAGTATGGCGTCCCAGGAGAGATTCGAACTCCCGACCGACGGCTTAGAAGGCCGTTGCTCTATCCAGCTGAGCTACTGGGACAAGATCGAGATGGAGGGAGTACCCGGATTCGAACCGGGGGTGAAGGTTTTGCAGACCCGTGCCTTACCACTTGGCTATACTCCCGCAATACAATGGGGCGATCGATGGGACTTGAACCCACGAGTGCCGGAGCCACAATCCGGTGCGTTAACCCCTTCGCCACGACCGCCATGATGTTTGATTGTCTTTGGCAGGGGCAGTAGGAATCGAACCCACACCAAAGGTTTTGGAGACCTTCGTTCTACCGTTAAACTATGCCCCTCTGGTAGCGGTGGAGGGGATCGAACCCCCGACCTTTCGGGTATGAACCGAACGCTCTAGCCATCTGAGCTACGCCGCCATGCAGGTAATAAAAGTGGCGGAGAGTGAGGGATTCGAACCCTCGCTACGCTTGCGCATACTAACGGTTTAGCAAACCGTCCCCTTCGGCCTCTTGGGTAACTCTCCGTGATTGTTTATTTTGGTTTCAAATCGTGAAACCTATGTAACTGAACCATGTATTTCCCAGTTTATCTTGTAGAGGCGACGAATTCCAATATAGCATAGGTTAAAATGAAAAGCAACAGGAAATCCTAATAAATTGCTGTCTCGCGGGACGAGGATGCGTTTTCTCCAGTGTACCCGAATCCATATTGCAAAGGAAAGACCATGATACGAATTGTAAGCTACAACATTCACAGTGGACGCGATTTGTTTTGGCGCAAACGACTGAGGCAAATGGCCGAAACCTTGCATGCGACCCAGGCAGATGTGATCTGTTTGCAGGAGGTCCATCAAAACAGCAAATTTGGCAACCAGGCCGATTACTTGGCGAGTGAGCTGCAATACAACATGAGCTTCTCGCCAAGCATCGGGCTAGGTGACGGAGCGTACGGGAATGCACTGCTTACCCGACACCCCGTATTGCACAGCCGTTCGCTTCCTTTGCCCGCGAGGCGTGAAAAGCGCACCTTGCAGGAAGTGACACTTCGCTGGAAGGAAACGACTATTCTCATCGGCAATACGCATTGTAGCCTGTTTGCCAGCTCCCGCAACACCCAGCTTCACTTGCTGCGCGCGTGGGCACAGAAACAGGGGAAAACTTCACCGTTGCTGTTGCTGGGCGACTTCAATTCCTCTGCAGTTTCACTTTCTCCGCCATTGCAGGACTGCGCCGTACAAATGGGGAAAGAGCAGCAGTCCACACTGCCCTCTTTCAAACGCCGGCTTGATTACGTGTTCGCTTCGTCCCACTGGCATGTTCTCGATTACAAGGTCGTACGCGTTTCGTGGTCGGATCATCTGCCGATCATCGCGGAACTAGAGCTGTCTCAATCCCCAGCTCCTGAAGGATAAAAGCCGAGATGTCGACGATCCGTGCAGGAGTCGGAAAACTGCGGGATGCCCCTGCAATCAGCAAGGGCACCAGCGAATCCTGTTTGTGCAAGGACCCATGGCTGCCTCCGCCCGGATGGGTCGGGGCCAGTTCGGACAGAAACTGATAGCTGGGCGCAGCTGTCACCGCCACCACTTCGCATGTCTGGGCAAACAAGGCTCCGTACAGACGGGAAAAGGCATCCGGATAGGTGGAGAACTGCAATTCTCGCCCATTTCCCCGAACGTCCAGCACCTCCAGCTCGCCTTCCACTCCCCATGTCACGCCATGGATGTCTGTCCAAGGTCCGTTGCGCCAAAAACGGAGTGTTTTCCCCGTCCCGCCCTGCCTGACCACGACCTGCTCCCCTTCCTTCCAGGCGATCAGGTCAATCCGCTGGTCATGCGACAGATCGTCCACAATCTTTCCCATCACGCCTGCTTGCAGCGGATACAGGTACGACATTCGCTCATTGTTGCAGATGACCAGTTCACAGTCAGGGGAGACTTGCTCTCCCAGACGCAGAACCGAAAACCGCGAGAGCAGCTCATCCAGCGAAATCGTATACTCCTCGCTCTTGCCGATCACGGTCTGGCCATGGTCGCTTACGAGTATGCACACGTTGCGCTCCAGCATCTGCTCCCAGGAATCAAAAAAATCGAGAAAGCGGACGAGCTGCTTGTCCACATCCGCCAGATGGCTGACGGCTTCATGCGGTGTCCGGTGCAGCTTGTGGTCGTTTTCCGGCATGTACACGAGGGTAAAATCCGGCTGCTTTCCGCTTCGCAATACCTCGAGCAAAACATCGATGGCGTGGGTGTCGTTAACCCCATACCCCTCGATAATTGACTGGGAGGCGTTCCAGGTAATCGTACGGAAAAGGTCGGGTCGCACCAGTGTCCCCAGACTCATTATCGTCGGACCGCTCACTTTTCCTTTCAGTCGAAAGCCGGTTACAGCATCCAGCAAGGGCGGTATGTGAACCTTGTGCTTTTTGTGACCGCGATGGGCAATGACATTGATAGAGCCGGAGACGAGCCCCTGCTCTTCTACGATTTCGTGAATGGTTTTGACATCACGGTTCAGATGCCGTTCGTTGAGATCAAACAGAACATTGCGCGCGCATTGGGCGATCCCGAGTTTTTGCACGGGGAGCGAGCCGTTGATATAGTTGACCATCTGTTTCATTTCCGGATCATACCAGACCAGGCCGGGAACCTTGTGCTGATCCGGGTATACGCCTGTGATCAGCGAGCAGTCGATGGAAGCGGTCATCGTCGGAAAGACTGTCGTACAATCGGCAATGTACTGTCCATGCTCCATCAAAAACTGCATTCCCGGCGCCTTTTTCTCGGCGATACACGCTTCCAGCACATCTGGCATCATCGAGTCAATCAAAAACAAAATCACCTTTTTCACGCTCTTCCCCCCCTACGCCTGTCGATACTGCTACCGCTTAGGGTTCGATGGAATGCGGGAAGCTATTCACCCGGGCAAAGAAAGCCCCCTGTCAGCCGTTGCCAACAGGGGGACTGCATGCTTATTTTGATGTGTAGGAAAGCGTAATCTCGCCATTTTTGTTTTGCAGTTGCAAGGACGGATTCGCTTCCAGATACGGGGCCAGCCGGACGTACTCCAACAGCCCGATATCGGCTGCACCGATCAGTTCGGCCAATACCGCTGCACGCACTTCCAAGCCGTCCACTCCTTCCCGGAAGACAGGATGAACCGTTGGAAACGGGATACCGTTGATCACAGTGTCTCCGTCCCGGTCACTGATCTCCCAGGAGCGAATTCCGAGCGAACGCAGCGCCGCGACCACTTGCGCACCATCGTCCTCGACCATCAGATCAGGCTTCAGACCCACATGGTTGACTACCGTCCGTTTCGGGGTGAAATATTCGTTGAGCGTCAGCTTCAACGCATCCCCTCCGGACAGCAGCAGCACTTGCTGGGCACTTCCTTTTCCGTATGTCGTGGTACCTACCAGTTCGGCAATCCCGTGATCCCGCAGTGCTCCCGAGAGCAGCTCGGATGCAGAGGCAGAGCCTCCGTTGACCAAAATTCGCACCGGAACGCCAATATCGCGGCCATTTCGCACCCATGTCTCGACTTCCACTCCGTTGCGGTTGGTCGTGTACATCAGGATGCCTTCCTCCATGAACAGCCCGGCAATGTCGCGAGCAGCAGAGAGATAGCCGCCTCCGTTGTCCCGTACATCGAGGACCAGTCCGGTCAGCGGTGTTCCTGATTTGGAAAACGCATTGAGCGCATCCTGCATCTGGTACACAGCATCAGAGCCGAATGTCTCGAGCCGGATATAGCCGATGCCGCCCCGGTCAAACATCTCCCCGACGGCTTCCGGCAATGTCATCAGCGCACGCTGCAGCTTTACTTCCAAATACCGATCCTCGGAAGGGCGGTATACTTTCAGCAGCGACTCGCTTCCTTCTTCGCCCCGCAAGTACAGATAGGCTTCTTCCAGGGTCTTGTCAGCGAGGGATTCACCGTCGACTTCCACAATCCGGTCCCCTCGCTGAAGAGGCGAAGCGGATGCCGGAGATTCCGGAACGATTTCACGTATGATAAAGCTGCCTTCCTGTATGCGCAGGCGGAAGCCAAAACCGACGAACTGGTTTTCTACACTCGATTGGAAAAACAGCAAATCCTGCTCTGTGAAAAAGGTAGTGTGCGGGTCGTCCAGTGATGCCAGCATCCCTTCGATCGCCCAGCCGTTGATGACGGAATCGTCCCACCCTCCAAGCCGTTTCCATTCCTGGATCCGGGTCCGCAGATCCGCCAAGGTGTCGTCCTGCGCCCTGACGGCAAGCCGCATATTTTTCTCCTTTTCAGCCATATCGCGAATATGCTGCAAAGCGCCTTGTACGAGCTGGCTTTCCTGCGGCTTGCTCAGATGGCTTTCCAGGACGTGGCGGAAAACCTCCTCCGTCTCGGCGAAGGTGGCCGCTTTCGCGAAGTCGGGAAGAACCAGTGAAAAGGCGATTATGACCGCGGCAAGCCATTTCATCCATCGTTTCATCGTCTCACCTCATTTCCAAGCTGTTCCGGTTTTTTCACCTGTATCTCGGCACGGTAATCGTAGCTGTCCGTTCCCGTGCTGACCACGTAAGTCCCACCCTCGTACACTTCTTCATACCGCCAGAAATGCTGGACAATCATGTCCGACTCCCGGTCGATGTAGTACTTGTTGACGTACAGCGGGACGTGCTCGACCTTTCCTTTGACGAGCCTCACGTTGCGCGCCTTCTCCTCCAGAGCCGTCCGCGGAATCCATTCCGTGATGACGTCATACGGACCGTACGATTGCAGGTAATAGCGCGCGTTGAGTTGGCGAATCCGCTCGCTCGGCGTGAGGGAGCCGACCCACTCGTAGAGATATTCGTCCGAATCCGTGCGGTACGGCTTCCAGCTATCGGCCTCGGGATCGTACGTGTACTGAATCTTTTTATCCAGGTCGGTAAAGGCCTCCATCTTCTCCAAAATCGGCTTGTACGGCGATTGCATATAGCCCGAAGTAAGGCTGACCCGCTTCGACTGGTCCACGTCTTGCGTGTACTTGAACAAATAGCCGTTGAGCATCGATTCGCCCTCCACCCTGAAGGACGGCGCCCTTTTCAGGCGGCGCATGCTGTAGGCAAGGTCAGTCGCAATCGAATCCTGCTTCTTCAGCGATTCGAGGTCTTGCTGCAGCAGCGTGAGCAGTTGCTGCATGCGCTTGTCAGAAGAATGCGGTTTTACCGAAGCGACCAAATTCTCCGCCAGCTCCCGTTCTCCCTGCTGGAGCAAATAATACGTTTCGTTCAGCAGCGCTTCCGGATGGGTAGACGAAAAAGTGTGATATCGCTTCAAGGCATCTGCGAGCTGCCCGTTTTTCACTTCAAGAGCCGCCAAATAAATGGACAGCGCCTCCCACTCTTTCGTTCCTGGCTTTGTTTTTTTCTCGTAGCTGGCCAGACGCTCCAGGATGGGGGCAAACTGTCCGGGATCCCCGTTGCCCAATTGCAAAGCGAGATCGTATACATTCGCAGACAACAATTGCAATGTATCCGGCAAGATCAGCTTGTCGGCAAAATAGGCGTCGATCGCCCGGAACGCTTCCTCCAGATTCTCGGCCACATCGACATGCGGGTCCCAGCTCAAGTAATAATGGATACCAACCCGATTGGAAAAGTCCGATTTTTCCAACTTGCGCAAATCGGCAAAGGTTTGCTCGGAATCCCACTGGTTGACAATATCGTTGACGGCGTCTACGTATAGCTGTTCTTCAGCTGTCTTGTTTTCCGCATACGTGACAAACAACGGGAAGATTTCCTCTACTTCCGGTATTACCGGATATTTGTAGCCATCGTAATCGAGCAGGGGCAAAATGGAATCTTGCAGCAAGTATTCGATCAGACGGTCCATCGCAACAGCTGCCTCTCCCCGTTTTAACGGGTCGTTGCGCTCGCCTTCCAGCCATCGCCACTTGCTGATCTCCTCCCAGGCGTATGTACTGTCCGTACCCATCGTAAAGATCATCAGCAGCTTTGCCGCCTCTTCCTGGGTAATCGGTTGGTTCGGGTTCATCTGCTCGCCGGGAAATACCGACTGGATCGCGTTGGGACCGTACATCCGGTCCAGCAATACGGATATCCGCAAGATCGGATTGTACATCCAGGTCAGTCGGTCCACGTCTTTATACGGCAGATAAGGAACGTCGAAGCCTTCCCCTTTTGACCATTCCGCATGTTCTGACAAAAGTGTGAGCGGATAGATCTGGTACTGTCCGCCGTAATAGACGCGGTCCAGCAAGACCAGAAACTCGGCTCGCGTCATATCCCGGTTGGGGTAAAACATGCGTGTGCCGTCGCCAGGTGAAAACAGTCCGTATTGAACGCCGCGAACAATTGCAGATTTGGCCCAATGCCTGTCGATGTCGACAAAGGGCAGTGGTGCTGCGGCTGCCGAAGCGATGCCGGGGACAAGCAAGCTGGCAGCCAGTATACCGCATGTTAAAGCCCGAATGATTTTTCGCACAAATGAATCCTCCTACAATTGCAGGTTGAACCGTCGGCACGTCCTGCGCTGGGTTCTTATACAAACACAAACGGGTCGGTGTGCACCTTGGATGTTGCCACTTCTGTCTCGTACCCGTTTTCTTTCAGTTGAGCGAGCAGGTAGTCCGCCAGTTTCTGCTTCATAATTTTTTCGATGTTGTGCCCGGCATCGATGATCGACAAGCCGTCAGCCTGGGCGTCGTGCGCCGTGTGGTACCCGATGTCGCCTGTCAGGTACACATCCGCCCCGCGAAAAATCGCCTTGGACACAAACGAACTGCCATCGCCACCGACGACTGCGACTTTTTTCACCGTGCGTTGCAAGTCGCCGACGACGCGCAGACCACCGAGCTGGAACTGCGCTTTGACCAGTTCTGCCAGTTCGCGCAGCGTCATTTCGTTCGGCAGCTCGCCGAGGCGGCCAATACCGTAGCCCGTTCCCGGCAGGTCGAGCGGAATGATGTCGTAGGCGACCTCCTCATACGGATGAGCCGCGAGCAACGCCTTGATCACCGCAGATTGGCGGGAAGCAGGCAAAACGAGCTCCAGCCGCACTTCCTCGACCTTTTCCAGTTGCCCTTGTTGCCCGATGTACGGATTCGTGCCTTCATTCGGCAAAAAAGTCCCCGTTCCCTCGACCTGGAAGGAGCAGCAACTGTAATTCCCGACCGAACCGGCACCAGCCTGGCAGACTGCCTGAAAGACCGCATCGCGATGCGACTGCGGCACGTAGACGACCAGCTTCTTCCAGGCGTCGCGGTGGATGACATCCAGCACCTCGACATTTTGCAGGCCGATTGCCTCTGCCAGCCAGTCGTTGATACCGCCGACCGCCACATCCAGATTGGTGTGGGCTGTGTATACCGCGATGTCGTGCTTGATCAGTTTTTCGAATACGCGCCCTGCCGCCAGATCGGTGCGGATATGCTTGAGCGGCCGATAGATGACAGCGTGGTGGGCCACGATCAGGTCGACGCCTTCCGCGATCGCCTCATCTACGACCGACTCGAGCACATCCAGCGCCACCATGACTTTCTTTACTTTCTTTTGCAGCGTCCCGACGTGCAGGCCGATTTTGTCCCCCTCCATCGCCAGCGACTTGGGAGCCAGTCGTTCGACGTACTGAATTACGGTTTGTCCATGTGCAAGCATGCGATCACCTCATCGATCCATTCGATTTCTTTTTGTATCTGCTGCATCCGTTCTGCGGCTTCCGGCTTGTCGGAGCGCTCCAGCGAGGACAGCACCTTCGTCCACTTCTCTTTTTCACGCTGCCATTTTTCGCCCAGCAGCGGCTGTTTTTCCGCCCATAAAAACGGACCTAGACGGAGCAATTCCTCGCGCGATCGCTGTTGCCCCTCGTACGGGAGTGCCGCTTCTCCGGGCGTCGCTACGAGGATTTCGTAAATAATCCCGTCCTCCTGCAATATCGATTCCGCGACAAGCTGCCAGCCGTTCTGCAAAAACCAGCGGCGTACCAGCTCCTCGCCGACATTCGGCTGGAGAATCAGGCGCTGCACTCCCTCCAGCTTGTCAATCCCCGCCTCGAGTATCGAAACGATCAACTGCCCGCCCATTCCAGCGATGCAGACGACATCCGCCTCGCCCGGGGCAAGAACGGCCAGTCCGTCTCCCTTCCGCACCGATGCGCGGTCGCGCGCCCTAGGCAAAGCATCTATCTGTTTACGGGCAGCCTGATACGGGCCTTCGTTCAGCTCCCCGGCAATCACATAGCTTGCGATCTCTTCTACAAGCAAATAAGAAGCCAACAACGCATGATCCGATCCGATGTCGGCGACGCGGGCTCCTTTTGGACAATAGCGGGCTATTGTTTGCAGCCGCTTCGATATGGTTACCAATCCCATGATCCCTTCACCTTCCGTTCCTATATTTTACCCTATTTAGCGCCAATTGCCCAATGCTAAATCCCCTATATTCACTGTCATTTCACGACAAAATCCCCGCCATTTCACTGGCAGGGATTTCTTTGATGCCGCTTATTCGTTTAACAGCCGATTTCGCGTGCGATCACGTTGCGCAAAATTTCTGACGTTCCTTCCCCGATCTCCAGCAGCCGGGCGTCGCGGAAGAAGCGCTCTACCTGGTACTCGCGCATGTAGCCGTAGCCGCCGTGGATCTGGATCGCCTGATGCGTCACCGACATCGCCACCTCAGAGGCGTACAGCTTCGCCATCGCCGCTTCTTTGGTAAAGCGGCGGCCTTGGTCTTTCAGCCAGGCGGCCTTGTAGACCATGTTGCGGGCCAGTTCAATCTGCATCGCCATATCCGACAGCTTGTGCTGAATCGCCTGGAAGTGGCTCAGCCTGTTGCCAAAGGCAGTCCGCTGCTTCGCATACTGCAGCGCCTTTTCGTAGGCAGCCTGGGCAATCCCGACCGCCATCGCGCCGATGCCGATCCGCCCGCCGTCGAGTGTCATCAGGAACTGCTTGAAGCCTTCCCCACGCTTGCCCAAAATATTTTCCTCGGGGATGCGCACGTCTTCGAGGATCAACTCTGTCGTATTCGAGCTGTGCAAGCCGAGCTTCTCGTAGTTGGCTACGACGGAAAAGCCAGGTGCATCCGTCGGAACGATAAAGGCGGTGATTCCCTTTGCTCCCATCTGTTTTTCCGTGACCGCGGTCAGTGCGACGAAAGAAGCGTACGAGGCATTGGTGATAAAACATTTCGACCCATTGATTACCCACTCTCCGCCATCCAGAACTGCGGTGGTGCGCGTGCCGCCCGCATCGGACCCGGCGTTTGGCTCGGTCAGGCCGAATGCGCCAATGCTTTCGCCCGAGCAGATTTTGCTCAAATACGTGCGCTTCTGTTCTTCCGTGCCGAACAGGTGCAGCGGTGCGCCCCCCAGCGAAATATGCGCCGAATAGGTAATCCCCGTCGAACCACAGGCGCGGCTTAACTCCTCGACGACGATCGCAAAGCTGATCGTGTCTGCTCCCCCGCCGCCGTATTCTTCGGGAAAGGGCAGGCCCATCAGGTTCAGGTCGGCCAGTTTGGCCAAAACATCCTGCGGAAACGCTTTCAAACGATCCCGTTCATCAGCACCCGGTGCTACTTCCGCGTCGGCAAATTCGCGGATCATCTGCTTGATCATCTGCTGTTCCGAGGTTAAATCGCAATGCATGAAATCCCCTCCTCACAATACACGTGCTTGGCATACACAACATTCAAAATCGACTGAGCGTTTGTTCAGTTTGTGTTTCCATTATACACCAGCCGTGCCTGGTTTATCTACACAAAAAAACACGCCGCATATTTGGCGTGTTTTTTGTTGCTACAGTCGCAGCCAGCTATACCAATAGCCTCTGGTCAGGAAAAAGTAGACCGAGGAGATGAACACTTTGATAAACAGCAAAAGCTGAATCAAATCCCGCATCGCTTCCGGGATGTACAGCGACTGGATTTCCGCCCCGAAAAAGCACAGCAGTCCACAGACCGCAAATACGCCCGACCATTTGGGGCTGGAGCGGTGCATCAAAAAGGCAACGCCGGTCAGCATGCAGGCAAGCGGCACCCAGTACAGCTCTGAACGCCACCACGTGTATTCGTCAGCCACCCGCTCTGTCGTCGCCACACCGTACAGCAAGGCCAGCCCGAGCATCCCGCTGTAGAGCAAATACGAGTAACCAAAGAAAAACGCACTGCCACACGCCAAGACGCATAGTACGCCCAGATACAGCAGGATGACAGCCAGCGATCCGCCTAGCTGGATGATGCAGAAAATTCCGCCCCAGACGGTAATGAGAAAGAAAAGCCCTAAAAAAAGATGGGTCAACGGCGGTGCTGATTTGCGGAAAACAATCGCCAATATGTAAAAAACAAGGGAAAAACAGGTAAATATGGCAATTTGCATTGAGGTTTGAAAACGGTTAAAATGAAAAGCAAGCAAGATCAATCCGGCGATGACCAACGCTCCGAGGAGCCAGCCCAGGATCAATTTTCCAGTCACAGGCGAGACTTCTCTCTTCACGTAGACGTACTCGGTCGTCTTTTTGCCTGCATTGCCAGACGCTGCTGCAGCAGGTGCCCCCTTCTTTTTGTTCCGGCTTGTCGCCGCAGGGTCGGAGGCTCGCTCTCCTTCTGTGTACAAGTTCAACAGGAAGATGCAGTAATGTTCGGGCAGCAGGTGGTTGCGCCGCCAGTTTTCAATTTCTGCAATGATCGTTCGCTTGCGCTGGTCTTCCAACGCGGCCCCTCCTCTATCCGTGACACCGATGTCACACAAAAATAAAAGCCTACGTCGGCTGTAACACGTAGGCCACCCATTATTAGTATCGGTTACTCCAGGAAATCTTTTAAGCGCTTGCTTCTGCTGGGATGACGAAGTTTACGCAGCGCTTTTGCTTCGATCTGACGGATCCGCTCACGAGTAACGCCGAATACTTTTCCCACTTCCTCCAAGGTGCGTGTACGACCGTCATCGAGACCAAATCGCAGTCGCAGCACATTCTCTTCCCTGTCGGTCAATGTATCCAGCACATCTTCCAGTTGCTCTTTCAACAACTCGTACGCAGCGGCGTCAGATGGCTCCAAAGCGTCCTGATCTTCGATAAAATCTCCAAGATGGGAATCGTCTTCTTCTCCGATCGGTGTCTCCAGCGAAACCGGCTCCTGGGCAATTTTCATGATTTCGCGTACTTTTTCCGGAGTCAGATCCATTTTTTCCGCGATCTCTTCCGGCATCGGTTCACGGCCCAACTCCTGCAATAGCTGGCGGGAAACGCGAATCAGCTTGTTGATCGTCTCCACCATATGCACGGGAATCCGGATCGTTCTCGCCTGATCGGCAATCGCGCGGGTGATCGCCTGGCGAATCCACCACGTCGCGTACGTACTGAATTTGAAGCCCTTGCGATAGTCAAATTTTTCTACGGCTTTGATCAAGCCCATATTTCCTTCTTGGATCAAATCGAGGAACAGCATTCCCCGACCGACGTACCGCTTGGCGATCGATACGACGAGACGCAGGTTCGCTTCCGCCAGACGGCGCTTCGCTTCTTCGTCTCCTTGCTCGATCCGAAGTGCCAGTTTGATCTCCTCTTCTGCGGAGAGTAGAGGAACGCGGCCGATTTCCTTGAGATACATACGAACAGGGTCATTAATCTTGATTCCAGGAGGAACGGAGAGATCGTCGTAGTCGAATTCCTCTTCGTCTTTCAGATTCATCTCATGGACTTCGTCGTCGTCATCGCTTTCGTTGTTTATCTCGATACCTTGATCCCCCAGATATTCGAAAAACTCATCCATCTGATCCGAATCTTGCTCAAAACCGGCGAGGCGATTGGTAATTTCTTTAAACGACAACGCGCCCCGTTTTTTGCCTAGTTCAACCAACTGTTCCTTGACTTGTTCGATGGACATCGCTTCCATGTCAGAAGTGATATTTTGTTTGTTCATCTACTATCCCTCCTTCCCCGGGAATGATTATGAAGCTACCCTTCCTTTAAAGCATTTTCCAATTCAAGAATCTTCATCCCTGTAAAGGCTGCTTGCATTTCCAGTTGCTTGCGTGCATCGTCGCTGTCTGTTGCGGTGGCCTGAAGGTGTAAGTTCCGCTGCTCTTCGCGCAATCGTTCCAGTTCTGCACGCTTCGGGTAGTTATTCACTTGTTTGATGTAGTCGCCGATCTCTGTGTCAGATACGTCTTCCTTGCACTCCATCATGGCCAATCCCGAGGCTAATTGCTTTAAAGAATCATCTTGCAAATAATGAATGAATGTTCCAGGGTCCTCAGGGTTTCCCTCTGCGTAGTAGGCGTACAAGTAGGCGACCAGCGCATCGTGTTCGTCCACCTGAAACGGTGACGTACATTCCTGCTGGACGCGTGCAGCGATTGCCTGATCACGCATCATGTAATAAAGCAGCATTCGTTCTGCAGTGTAATAGGCAGGGGGTAAAGTTTTTGCGAGCGTACCTTTGCCATTATTTATACTATTATTCCATGCTGGCGCTACTTTATCCCTTTGGCGTTCAGTTTTTTGCATTCTGTAGACGCGTTTGGACTCCCACTTCAAATCGCTGAGGGAGAGGGAGTATTCTTCCGCCAGTTGCCGCTGGTACAAGTCCCTTTCCACCGGACTGTCCAGCTCGTTGATGATCTCCAGTGCTTTTGAGATCAGCCGGGCCTTGTCCGCCTCATCGTTTATTACGAACTGGCGGCGCAAATGTTTCAAGCGAAAAGCAGTCACCGGTACAGCCTGGAGCAGGATTTGCTGGGAAAAGCTCTCCGCTCCGTGCTGGCGGATGTATTCATCCGGATCCGTCCCCTGTGGCAGCGGAGCGATCCGCACGGTCAAACCCGCCTGCTGCAATATCTGAACCGCTTTGTTCGTCGCTTCCTGCCCGGCGAGGTCGCCATCGTAACAGATTACGACAGAGTCCACATTACGCCGTAGGATGCGAGCTTGTTGCTCGGTCAGCGCTGTTCCCAAGGTAGCAACGCCTTGTGTAAAACCAGCCTGCCAAGCGGACACAACATCCATGTACCCTTCAAACAGCAAAGCCTGCTTACGTTTGCGTATGTTCGATCGCGCACGATGTAAATTGAATAAGGTGTCACTTTTGCTGAAAAGCGGAGTTTCCGGGCTATTCAGGTACTTGGGCTGTGACTTTTGGCTTTTGTCCAGCAGACGACCGCCAAACCCGATTACTTGTCCCTGCGAATCGTGGATGGGAAACATGACGCGGCCGCGAAATCGGTCAAAAATCTTGCCGGCTTCGCTCTTCGCCAACAGCCCCGCTTCGACCATCTGATCCAGGGGAAAATCCCGTTTCTTCAAAAATTGCGTGACAAAATCCCAAGAATCAGGAGCAAATCCAATCTGGTACTCGACCAGTGTCTGCCGGGACAGCCCGCGCTGTGTGAGATACTTCATCGCATCCGCACCGTAAGGCGTCTCTGTCAGCACGTAATGGTAGAGCTTGGCTACATGCTCATGCGCTTTCAGCATGGTACGCTTCAACTGTTTTTCCGGCGATTCGGCTTCCTGCTTCTCGGCTTGTGTCACGGGCACTGCTATCCCGGCGCGATCCGCCAGCTTGTGCAGCGCTTCGGGAAAGGTCAGTTGCTCGATGTTCATTAAAAAGGAAAAGACATCCCCACCTGCACCACAGCCAAAGCAATGATAAAACTGTCGCTCTGCATTTACGTTGAAGGAAGGGCTCTTTTCGGAGTGGAACGGACACAGTCCAAGAAAGGCACGGCCGCTTTTTTTCAGTTGAACGTACTCTCCTACGACGTCCACGATGTCGACTGCCGCACGCACCTGACTGACAAATTCATCGGAAGTGGGCATCTTAATCCACCTTTATCGGAGATTACGGATGAGACTATAGTAATTCGTCAAAATTCGTCATTTTCCTTCCTGCATCCACACTCTTTTTCTTCATCTACTACTTTTCCACATTTTTTCAAGCAATAAACGCCGACGTAGTGCTTGCGGCACTTGCCCTACTCACTTTTCTACAAAAAACGTCAAAACCCTTCTTTTTTCCTACTTGTCTTTTCCACGCAGCTGGTTTTTTCGAATCATCGCCAAAATGATGTTCGCCGTCTCCTCTACTGCCTTGTTCGACACGTCGATGACCGGGCAGCCGAGGCGTTGGATAATTTTTTGCGAGTAAGCCAGCTCCTCGTTGATCCGCTCCATGTTGGCGTAATTCGCCTGAGCCGTAAGTCCTAGTGCTTTTAGCCTTTCCGTGCGGATGCTGTTGAGCTGCTCGGGATTGATCGTCAGCCCGATACACCGCTCCGGCGGCAATTGAAACAGCTCCTCTGGCGGTTCTACCTCAGGGACGAGCGGTACGTTCGCCACTTTCAGGCGCTTGTTGGCAAGGTACATCGAAAGCGGTGTCTTGGATGTGCGCGATACCCCGATCAGCACGACGTCAGCCCGCAACAAGCCACGCGGGTCGCGTCCGTCGTCATACTTGACGGCAAACTCGATGGCATCGACCTTGCGAAAATACTCTTCGTCCAGCCGGCGCACCAGGCCAGGTTTGCCAGTCGGCGGTTCCTGCAGCATGTCTTGCAGCGTATGCATCAATGGCCCCATCACGTCGATTGCAGGAATACCGTACTTGGCTGTCTGCTCCCGGATGTAGGCGTTCAGTTCTGGGATTACCAGTGTAAACACAATCATCGCTTTCGCTTCGCGGGCGGAGGCGACAATTTCATCAATCGATTCCTTGTCTTCGATGTACGGATACTTCTGTACGTCAATCAAAAAGCGGTCAAACTGACTGGCTCCTGCGCGAACAACGAGTTCGGCTGTTTCCCCGATGGAGTCTGAGACCACGTAGATGAGTTGACCTTGTTGGCTTTCTTGCATCGTTTCTCCTCCTACACTTTCGGTTCGCTGCCCAATTCAACAAATGCTTTGGCGATTGTGGTCTTGGTCACGCGGCCTGTCAGTTCCATGCTCTTCGGATCTTTTTCGCTTGGCCGGACGACCGGCAGAGAATCGATCTGAAAATCGATCAGCTTTTTCGCTGCGTCGAACAAGGTGTCCTCGGGAGCACAAGTAATGATATTCGGCATCCGAGACATGATGATGCTGACTGGCACATCCTCCAGCGTCTTGTTGCCCAGGGAAGCGCGCAGCAGGTCCTTGCGGGAAACCACTCCTGCCAGATAGCCTTTCTGATTGACGACAAAGAGTGTGCCCACATCCTCGAGAAACAGGGTCACAATCGCATCGTACGCAGAGGCCGACTCGGCGACGACGATAGGCAGTGCTTTGTAGTCATTGACGATCAGTTTGTGCAGCCGCTCGCTGATCACCGATCCGGCCTGTCTGCCCGCATAAAAGTAACCGACCCGCGGTCTGGCCTCCAAATAGCCAGACATCGTCAGGATCGAAAGGTCGGGACGCAGGGTTGCTCGTGTCAAATTCAGCCGTTCCGCAATGTGCTCCCCGGTAATCGGCCCCTCGTCTTTTACGATCTGTAATATCTGCTCTTGGCGCTTGGTAAGCTCGATGATCAATCACCCCGGTTCTATCCTGATACCTCTTCCTAGTATTACTCTACTCGCCGCAAGATTCCTTCTTTCGCGGGAAAAAAGCTGCCTTCCGTCGACAAATCGACGAAAAACAGCTTTTTTCACATCGCCCGAGCTGATCAGGCAAAGACGAGCTTGGAGAAATCGGCGTACCCGAAAATCAGGCGCGACAAGCGCAGCAGCAAGCCCAGACGGTTGTTGCGCACCGAAGTGTCCTCAGCCATGACCATCACCTGGTCAAAGAAGGTGCGAATTGGCCCGCGCAGAGTAGCAAGCACCGTCAATCGCTTGTCCTCGTCAGCCAGATTGGCTGTTTCCTGCTGCACGGCGAGGTAGGCTTTGTACAGCTCGCGTTCGACAGCTTCCGCGAACAACGCTTCGTCCACGTGATCCGCCTCGGCCTTTTGCGCCAGGTTGTGAACGCGGTTGAACTGCTCGACGACGAGCTTGAATTCTTCGTCTGCGACCGCTGCCATCAGTGCTTTTGCCTTGGCCAGAACAGCAGGCACGACCATCGCGTCTGCGGACAGGACAGCGTCGATCACGTCGTAGCGGATGCTGTTTTCCTGCAACAGGTTTTTCAGGCGAAGGGCGAAGAAATCGACCAGGTCCTGCTTCACTTCATCCACCGGCCTTTTGGCTACCCCTTGCTCGGCATATGCTTGCAGAGCAGCGTCCCACAATCGGTCAAGCGGCAGCGCCCAGCCGCGCTCGTTCAAAATCGTGACGATTCCGGCAGCCATGCGGCGGAGTCCGTACGGGTCGGCCGATCCGGTCGGCACGATCCCGATCGAGAAGGTACCTGCAATCGTATCCAGCTTGTCAGCCAGGCTGACGATCGCGCCTGGCACCGAGGCCGGCAGTTGGTCACCGGCAAAGCGGGGCAGGTAGTGTTCGAATACTCCTTGCGCCACGACGTCGCTTTCCTTCGCTTTTTTGGCGTAGTCTGCACCCATGATCCCTTGCAGCTCAGGGAATTCCCCGACCATGTTGGTGACCAGGTCAAACTTGGCGATCTCGGCAATCCGGTCTGCCTGCTCGGTCTGCGCCGCGCTGACGTTCAGCATGGCAGCGATTTGTGCAGCCGCCTTGCGCACGCGGCGCACTTTATCCCCGATCGTGCCCAGTTCTTCGTGGAATACGATCGTCTCCAGCCGCTTGAGGCAACTGTCAATCGACAGCTTCTGGTCTTCCTCATAGAAAAAGCGGGCGTCGGAGAGACGGGCACGCAGTACCTTTTCGTTCCCTTTGGCGACGTTGTCCAATGCCCGGCTGTCGCCGTTGCGGACAGTGACGAAATGATTGAGCAATTCCCCCTCGGCGTTTTCCACCGGGAAGTAGCGCTGATGCTCACGCATGGACGTGACCAGCACCTCCCGCGGGATGCTCAGAAACTCCGGCTCAAAGGTTCCATACAGTGCGGTCGGATATTCGACGAGATGGACAACCTCGTCGAGCAAGCCTTCGTCCATCGGGATCGTCCAGCCTTTTTCCTGCTCCATGCGGCGAATCTGCTCGATGATCGCGGCTCGGCGCTCCTGCGGATTGACCATGACATACTGCTCGGCCAGCTTGCTGACGTACTCACCCGGATGGGACAATTCCACTTCTGTACCGAGGAAACGGTGCCCGCGGGTAACCCGTCCACTTTTCACACCGGTGATGTCGAGATCGACCAGATCGTTGCCGTACAAGGCTACGAGCCAGCGGATCGGACGAACGTACTTCAGGTCATAGGCGCCCCAGCGCATGTTTTTCGGGAAATTCATTCCGGCGATAACGTCGCCAAGCTGCGGCAGCAGCGCGGTCGTCTCTTTCCCCGCTTCCGATTTGCGCGCGTGAACGTACTCGACGCCGTTTACTTCCTTGAAGTACAACTGGTCCACTTCCACTCCGTTGCTGCGGGCAAATCCTTGCGCCGCTTTCGACCAGTTGCCTGCTTCGTCGACGGCGATCTTTTTCGCCGGTCCTTTTGCTTCTTCATTGCGATCCGGCTGTTTTTCAGCCAAGCCGTTGATCAACACGGCAAAGCGGCGCGGCGTTTCGTAGGCGACAATCTGCTCGTAGGGCAAACGCTCAGCGGCAAGCCACTTCTCCACTTTCTCCTGCAATTGCGCCGCTGCTTGCGCGACAAAACGCGCCGGCATTTCCTCCAGACCGATTTCCAACAGCAAATCGCGTTTACTCATTTGAATCCGCTCCTTTCCCACCGTTCACCTGTTGTGCGCCGTCTTGTTTCAGCATCGGGAAGCCGAGTCGCTCCCGCTCGGCGTAGTAGGTCTGTGCGACTTCACGCGAGAGATTGCGGACCCGTGCGATGTAGCCGGTGCGTTCGGTGACACTGATCGCCCCGCGCGCATCGAGCAGGTTGAAGGTATGGGAACACTTCAGCACGTAATCGTACGCCGGATAGACAAGGCGCTCTTTCATCAATCGTTTTGCTTCTGCCTCGTAGGTGTTGTACAGATTGAACAGCATGTCCACATCAGACAGCTCGAAGGTGTACTTGGAATGTTCATACTCCGGCTGGAGGAATACATCCCCGTACGTGACGCCATTTACCCACTCCAGATCGAAGACGTTTTCTTTCTCCTGGATGTAAGAAGCGAGCCGCTCCAGTCCGTAAGTGAGCTCGACCGCTACCGGCTTGCATTCCAGACCGCCTACTTGCTGGAAGTAGGTGAACTGCGTAATCTCCATTCCGTCCAGCCACACTTCCCAGCCGAGTCCCCACGCGCCAAGCCCCGGATGCTCCCAGTTGTCCTCGACAAAGCGGATGTCGTGCTCCAGCGGCTCAATGCCCAGTTCGCGCAGGCTTTCCAGGTAGAGCTCCTGAATGTTGTCAGGCGACGGCTTCATAATCACCTGGAATTGATGGTGCTGGTACAGGCGGTTCGGGTTCTCCCCGTAACGACCGTCTGCGGGACGGCGGGATGGCTCCACGTAGGCCACGTTCCATGGCTCCGGCCCGATCGAGCGCAAAAACGTCATCGGGTTCAGCGTCCCCGCCCCTTTTTCCACGTCGTACGGCTGCACGATCAGGCAATTTTGCTTTGCCCAAAAGTTTTGCAACGTCAAAATGATGTCCTGAAAAGTCATTTTCATGCCTCAACTTCCTCCTCACATAGTCAGAACACCTCAATCGAGGCTCCTGTACAGTAAAAAAACCTCCCGTCGCCTACACCGTCTGAGACAGACCGTGTAGGGACGAGAGGATTCTCTCGCGGTTCCACCCTACTTGGCGAAAAAATTCGCCCACTTTCAGTTACACATTGCTCCGGAACGCCCTTCATCAGCTTGGTGACCGGGCTCCCACCCTCCCCGGTTCGCTACGACAGCCAGCAGCCGACTACTCCTTTCCATCATGGCAATTTCAGTATCAAATTTGCTACTTATCATAGCGAAAACAAAGGCCGATGTCAATTCATCACTTCTCCGGCATTTGCATGCGTTCCAATTGTTCGAGAAAAGAGCGGCTTTTCAGACGAAGATCGAGGTGCTCGTCCATGTAACTGCGCAGCACATGCTTGAGCTGGGTGCGGGTCGCTTGCTTGACCTCGATCTCGCCCAGCCGCTCCACGTCAAACACCTGGAACAGCCGAAGCATTTTCCAGGTCGAAGGCGTGATGGCGATCGCGTACGGGTCGGAAGCAACACAGGCAGGGCACAGCAAGCCCCCCTGACCGATGCTGAACACATACGGTTCACGCTGCTCCCCGCACATGACACAGCCGGAAAGCTGGGGCGAGATGCCCGCTACCTGTAGCATTTTCGTCTCAAAAATGCGGCAGAGAATTTCGGCGTCTCTGCCTTCGTTCAAATACTGCAGCATATGTACCAGCAGTTGAAACAGATACGGATTTGCTTCTCTCTCGTGCGTCAGGCGATCGAGCAACTCCGCCATGTAGGCAGCGTATGCGGTAGCGCTCAAATCGAGCCGCATCGCTTTGTAGGAGTTGACTACATCGCCTTGTGAAAGGTCAGGCATCCCGCTGCCCGGGCCTGCCTTGCACAAGTAATAGCCGTGGGTGAACAATTGGGAGACGGCAGCGATGCGACTCTTGGCTTTTTTGGCACCGCGCGCCATGATCGCCAGCTTGCCGAGCTCCCGGGTAAACAAGGTTACTACTTTACTGGACTCGCCGTAGTCCACACCGCGGATCACGATGCCTTCCCACTTTACAAGCATGCCTCTTGGTCACCCAATTCCTCCTGGGCAAAATCTGCCGACTCCTGCTCTCCAGAAGCCGGGATCTGGTGGTGATCTCGGTAAAGAAGGTAGGCATGAATATCACCGGTACTAGCGAAAACTCGCCAAGAAAAGTCACGAAGCATGGAGCATCTTCCTTTCCTGTTTCGGTGGATCCACTTCCTTCTTAGAATCACCCTCGCCCTTTTTTCTATCCGTTGGAAAAATTACCTCTTGACATATATTGGAGTTTAGTCTTCGTCGTAGAAACCGAAGTTTCTCAGCATTCGCTCCTGGTTGCGCCAGTCTTTTTTCACCTTGATCCACAATTCCAAAAACACCTTGTCGCCCAGCAGACGCTCGATGTCATGGCGGGCGCGCCGGCCGATCTCCTTGAGCATCTGCCCTTTTTCACCGATCAGAATACCGCGCTGCGAATCGCGCTCGACGTAGATGGCGGAGTAGATATACAAGGTCTTTCCGTTGTCTCCGCGCTTCATCTCCTCGACGACGACGGCGATGGAGTGCGGCACTTCCTCGCGGGTCAGGTGCAGCACCTTTTCCCGGATCAGCTCCGCGACGATAAAGCGCTCGGGGTGATCGGTTACCTGGTCGGCCGGATAAAACATCGGCCCTTCTTGCATTTCGCTGAAAATCGCTTCGGAGAGCGAACTCGTGTTGTTCCCTTCGAGTGCGGAAATCGGGATGATCTGCTTGAAGTCGTACAGCTTGCGGTAGTCGTCGATGATCGGCAATAGCGCTTCCGGATGCACCTTGTCGATTTTGTTGATGACGAGGAAGACAGGGGTTTTTACCTGCTTCAGCCGCTCGATGATGTACTCGTCGCCCGCGCCCCGCTTTTCCGTGGCATCCACGACGAACAGGACGAGATCCACTTCGTTCAGCGTGTTTTCCGCGACCTGTACCATGTAGTCGCCGAGTTTTGACTTGGGCTTGTGGATGCCCGGTGTATCGATAAAAATGACTTGTCCTTCATCGGTGGTGTGCACCGCGGTAATTTTGTTGCGCGTCGTTTGCGGCTTGTTCGACATGATTGCGATCTTGCGTCCGACCATGTGGTTGATCAGCGTCGATTTGCCTACGTTCGGCCTGCCCACAATCGTGACGAAGCCTGACTTGAAAGATTGTTTTGTCTTGCGATTATCCACGTAAATCCTCCTTGGTGAACGCTCCCGGAAGCAGAGCAGATACAGTCGTTTCCATGATTTCTCCGTTCAAATTCGCCAAATAGACAGGCATTTGCGGCGGGCAGAGCTCGGCCATCACCTGGCGGCAGGCTCCGCAGGGTGAAACTGGTCCAGGCGTGTCGGCTGCTACGGCGAGCGCGCGATACGATGTCTTGCCTTCGGAAAAGGCTTTGAACAGCGCTGTCCGCTCGGCGCAATTGCACAGAGAGTAAGCGGCATTTTCAATATTGCAGCCAAGCACGACTTCGCCTTCCTCCGTCAGCAGGGCAGCGCCCACCGGAAAGTTCGAATAAGGCACATAGGCCGCGTCCCGAGCCGCAATTGCCTTGGCTACCAACTCACGTATATCCATTTTATCATCCCTCACTTATGAATCTGTACGCATGACCCGAACAGTGCCGACCATCATCCCGCGACCATTGTACATTCTGATAGACGAGAAGAAACCCGACCGTTGCCCGAAGTACGGGAAACAGTCCGGCCCTCATCCGTTGCCGAAAAGATTCCATCCCACCCACTTTTGATACAAAGGCGGGCCAAACACCGCGATCCCGACCCCAACGGAAAAGATCGCCGCCACCAGGACCGCTCCGGCTGCAGCGTCCTTGGCGATTTTGGCCTTGATGTGCCAGTCTGGCGAGAGCAAGTCGACGACGGCCTCAATCGCCGTGTTGACCAGCTCCAGACTCCATACCAGGGCGATCGCCAGCAATACGAGAATCAGGTGCAAGGGGGGAATCTGCAGCCACCAAGAGGCCGCCAGCGCGAGCACGGCAGCCACAATATGAATCTGCATGTTTCGCTGTGTCTTCGCTGTGTGCACTACGCCTTGCGCTGCACAGCGCAGGCTTCGCCCAAAACGTCGCCACTCGTTCACGCTGATCGCCTACCTCGTCAGGCCGATTTGCGCCAGCACTTCTTCTTGGCGGGAAAACATTTCCTTTTCTTCTTCCGCTGTTCCGTGATCGTAGCCGAGCAGGTGGAGAAAGCCGTGGACAGCGAGAAAACCGAGCTCCCGCTCCAGCGAATGGCCATACTCCTCGGCCTGCTCCTGCGCCTTGGGCAAGGAGATGATGATGTCTCCTAGCATGTTCGGGTAATCCGCCAACTCACTCTCGTCGATGTAGATGTCCATCTCGCCTTCCCCGGACTCGTTCATCGCAAAGGAAAGCACATCGGTCGGCCGGTCCACACCGCGGTAGTCCCGGTTCAGTTCGTGAATGCGCTCGTTGTTGACCAGGGTTACCACCACTTCCCCCTCGACCTCTTCGCGTTGCGCCGCTGCCTGGATGCAACGGATCATAAGCTCCTGCAACTGTTCGGAAATGGGTTCAATCTCTTCATGTAGAATTTCTACTGACAGCACTACATCCGTCTCCTTGCTTCTTCTCGTTCGCCTTCGTCCGACTCTTCCACGGCGTAGGCTTGAATGATTTTTTGCACGAGGCTGTGGCGGACGACATCCCCCTCCTGGAAGCGGATAAAGGCAATGTCTCCGATGCCTTGCAAAATGCGCTCAGCTTCCCGCAGCCCTGATTTTTTTCCTTTGGGCAGGTCGACCTGAGTGACGTCACCGGTAATGACCATTTTGGAACCGAAACCGAGCCTCGTCAAAAACATTTTCATCTGCTCCGGCGTCGTGTTTTGGGCCTCGTCCAAAATGACGAAGGAATCCTCCAGGGTACGCCCCCGCATATACGCGAGCGGAGCGACCTCGATCAAACCTCGTTCCATCATCTTGGCGACCTGCTCGGTGCCAAGCATATCGTATAAAGCATCGTACAAGGGGCGCAGATACGGGTCTACCTTCTCCTGCAAATCCCCTGGCAAGAACCCCAGGCTTTCCCCGGCTTCCACTGCAGGTCTGGTCAGCACAATCCGTTTGACACGCCCGTTTTTCAAGGCAGTCACTGCCATTACCACGGCCAGGTAGGTTTTCCCCGTACCGGCAGGACCGATGCCAAAGACGATGTCCCGCCGCTTGATCGCCGACAGGTAGTGGCGCTGTCCCAATGTCTTGGCGCGAATCAGCTTGCCTCTTTGGGTGCGGGCAACCTCTTCCTCGTAAATATCGAGAAGCTGGGCTGCTTCGCCTTGTCTGGTCAGCTTCATCGCATACGAGATGTCTCGTTCCGATAGTGTGATTCCCCGGCGGATCAGTTGCAGCAAAACGCCGATCAGCTCGGACAGTTTTTCCACCTGCTCCCGTTCTCCACTGATTACCAGTTCGCCCTCTCTGGTCATAACCTTCGCCGCGTATTGTTCCTCGATCAATTTTAGGTACGCGTCGTGCGGTCCAAACAGCAACAAGGCCTCAGATGCGTCTGAAAATGGGATTCTTACCTCTTCTTGTACGTGCAACAGGCTTCCATCTCCTTGAAACGGTTATCATCCATTGGTCACGGCTGCCCGCCTCCATTGGACGGCGGTTGCGGCACACCGAGAATCGGCTGCTCGACAGCAATCTCTTCGATGACCGAAAAATGAATGCTTACGTAAACTTTACCATTCTCCGATGTGCTGTGCAAAACTTTTTCCGCGCGAATCACAGCATCCGTACCCGCTTTGTGCAAAATGTCTTCTCTCGCAAAACGCATTGCCTGTTCTGTCGCCTCTTCTACGGTCAGCTCCCGCTTGGTCGGCACTACCTCGGACTGGGTGATCAGCTTCCAGCCGAGCGGCGAGCTGAAGCCTGCGTACTCGGGGATGTAGCGCTTCTCTTCGCTCTCAAACTGCTGGAACGTCTGCTCCTTCTTCCAAGGCCACACCTGTACAGCGTAGGGGCCGACGAGCAAATGATGCTCCTCGTACCGTTCCCCCGTCAAACGGAAGTCGTTTTGCGCCAACGGTACGGACACATTGCTGATGTACCAGACCTCGCCTTTTACCGTACCGCGAGCGGAAACTGCCTGCTGGCGGGTCTCGTTGCCGATGATGCCCGAAATCAGCACTTGCCCTTTTTCCACCAGTTGGTTGACGCGAACCTGGCTTCTGCCCGCTTCCGGCAAAATCGTATGGATCATCGCCCGCTTCTTGGCAACCAGGTTGCGCGGGCCAGTCGGCTGCGGCTTGACGGGTTCTTGCTTTTCCACGACCTGCAGGGTGACTTTGGTCCCCTGGATCGTCACCCCTACCCACTCAGCCTGGGGCAGCAGGTTTTCCAGCTCCCTTTTCAAGACGAGCGGTTCCTTTAGTTTGACCTTCCATGCCCCTTCTTTAATCCCGATTTGTTCGGCTGCCGCCAGCACCTGCTGCGGGCTCATCATTTTCGTGCCTGTCACCTCGACCGACCAGACGAAGGAGGAGAGCATGTACAATCCGACGAAAAACAAAATCCCTCCGATCGCCAAACCGGCTCTGCGGCGCAGCCGAAGCAGCCAGAATGGAAAGCCTCCTCTCGTCTCCACATGCAGCCGACAGCCTGTCTCCCGCATCAACGGACGCAAGCGGAAGTAGTCGGAAATGACGATGTCGCAGCGGCATGTCTCTGTCCCGACACGCCTGATATTCCAGATCCGCACTCCTTCTCGCACAGCCAGGTTCAGGAAGCGCTCGAAACGCTTCCCGTGAACGGTAACCGTCACATATCCATCCATCCATTCCTGCAGCCTATTTCGCATCCAGATCCCCGCCTTCCCTTGCAATCACGCGTAATTAGCCACTACGGCTTTTCCAAAAATTTCACGCCGCCGATTCTGCCTTCCAGCAGTACCTCCTCCGGCAAAATGGCCCGGATGACGAGTTGCTCGCCATGCACAATCAGCTGTCCGTTCGTTAACAGCAAGCGGAGCTCTTTTTCACTAAAGTGCAGAACTCCGCGATGGTTTTCTATGTACATTTGCAGATGCCCGATCATCGTGATCCGCGGGACTTCCAGGACTACGTCTTGCGGCAGATCCAATACCCCTCCGGCCAACTGGCGCAGACGGCGGCCCCAACGCCTCATGGAATAGCCCCCTTCCTAAGTCGTAACCGTTTCATATCCATGTGTATGCAGCCGCTGCGGGATACATGCGCGCTGACTGCATGCCACATACAAAAATGCCGCCTGTGGACAGGCGACATTTCGTTTGGACCGTTTATTTCTTTTCTCCCTGGGCGGGCAAGGGGCTTGCTTTCGACAGCGCTCTCCATTTTTTCAACACGCGTTTTACCTTTTCCGCCGTGCAGCCGCAGGCAATCGCCGTCTCGTAAATCGATTTTCGTTCGATGATGGCAAGCTGCACCACCTTTTTGCGGAACTTTCCCAATCGCTCCCACGCTTGCGGATCAACGGTTTGTTGACTCATCCCTCATACCCCCTGACTACAATTGGAAGTTTTTTCTATACAATCAGGATAGACAAGCGGGTTTTGCGAGACAAGACAAGCTGTACGCATTTTTTCGACATCGTTCAACAAAAAAACAGGCATGCCCGGTCGCATGCCTGTTTTCACGATCTATCTGCTATTCATTTCGTCGTGCGTACGGAGGTCGATACGGCGATTTGGAACGAGGCTGACCAAAAATCAGCGCCCACTTCATCCCTTCGCGGGGATCGACCAGCGGTGCTGCCTGCTGTGGCGACGGGACAGCAGCGCGGTCGTCTCGCGTGCTCCATCGTCCTCTTCCGTCTTCGAAACCGTCCTTTTGTGCAGCAGCCGATTCCCGAATTGCCCCCTCGTAGGCCAGTTCCTCCGGAGCAATCGGTTCGTACTTGGCAGAAGCGCGCACACGCTTGCGACCCTGACTCTCGCCTGCGGGTTGCATCTGTTGTGGCGCTGCAGGAGCAGCGGGTCGTTTGGACTGCTCCTCGACCCACTTTTTGCCCTGCTTGCCGAAGAACTTGAAGAGGATATACCCCACGATCAAGAACCAAAACTTGCCCACCAACGGCCATGCCCAGGCCAACAAGTCAGCTACGAGGTCCAGGATCAAAAAGATAAGATCGTCCATCTTGATCTACCTTAATCCTGTTCTTCTTCTGGCTGGGATTTGTCAGCAGGCACACCGAACGATTCGCGCATCTGCGTATCTGCCGCGATGTTTTGCAGGTTGTAGTAATCCATTACACCCAGTTTTCCTGATTTCAGGGCATCGGCCAGGGCAATTGGCACTTGCGCTTCGGCCTCGACTACTTTCGCTTTCATTTCCTGTACCCGCGCCTTCATCTCTTGCTCGGTCGCCACAGCCATAGCGCGGCGTTCTTCCGCTTTCGCCTGGGCAATTCGCTTGTCTGCCTCCGCCTGGTCGGTCTGCAGTTCGGCACCGATGTTTTTGCCGACATCGACATCGGCGATATCGATGGAGAGAATCTCGAATGCCGTACCTGCATCCAGCCCTCTGTTCAATACGCTCTTGGAGATCATGTCCGGGTTTTCCAATACATCCTTGTGGCTCTCCGAAGAACCGATCGTCGAAACGATCCCTTCCCCGACACGGGCGATGACCGTTTCTTCACCCGCACCACCGACCAGTCGATCGATATTGGCGCGAACCGTTACCTTCGCTTTGGTACGCAGCTCGATCCCGTCTTTTGCCATCGCAGCGACGACAGGTGTTTCGATTACTTTCGGGTTTACGCTCATCTGTACCGCTTCGAGTACGTCGCGGCCAGCCAGGTCGATGGCAGCAGCACGCTCGAAGCCGAGCGGGATGTCCGCCCGCTGTGCCGCAACCAGTGCGTCAATGACGCGGTCGACGTTACCGCCAGCGAGATAATGGCTCTCCAGTTGGTTCGTATCCATTTCCAGTCCGGCTTTGCGCGCCTTGATCAGCGGGTTGACGATCCGCGACGGAACGACGCGGCGCAGGCGCATGGCCACCAGGGTGATAATCCCGACGCGCACGCCCGAGGCGAGCGCCGAAATCCAGAGCATGACCGGTACAAACGAGAAGAAAATCGAAAGTACCACGATGGCTACAGCAGCCATAAAAATAAGAGGAATCAATCCACCATCAAACATCAGCATCTACTCCTTCGTTTCATCTTCTTGTACGACCACACGGCCGCCTTCTACCTGGGTGACGACGATGGGGGTCCCAGCCGCGATAAACGCACCTGGCGACACGGCATCTACCCGAGCCCCGTCAATTTTTGCTGTCCCGGAAGGACGAAACGGCGTGAGGGCAATCCCTTTCTTGCCGACCAGATCACTCTGGTTTTTCGGGGCCACATAGCCCTGTTCGTTCTTTTGCGCATCTCCCAGGATAAATCGGTTGAGCAATCCCTTGAATCCGAATTTCTTGATCAAGAAGAACGTCACGATCCCGGTAATCAAGACCGCAATTCCCAGTGAGGCAAGTCCTTGCTGCGTATCGTAAGCTGCCATCACAAGCCCGCTGACGATACTGATAAATCCGATTGCGCCGACGATGCCGCCAGGGAGAAAAATCTCGAGAATCATCAATAAGATTCCAAAAACAAATAGTGCGATATGCAGCCAGTTGGCAAATCCGGCAACGAAATGCCCGAAGAAATACATGCCAAAGGAGAGAAGCGAAATCGTAC
The DNA here is from genome assembly GCF_044627595.2 of Brevibacillus sp. TJ4. Classification (NCBI taxonomy): domain Bacteria; kingdom Bacillati; phylum Bacillota; class Bacilli; order Caryophanales; family Paenibacillaceae; genus Brevibacillus; species Brevibacillus sp. TJ4. The sequence continues at coordinate 2,794,164 of NZ_CP185865.1, forward strand.
CTGCCACGCCAAATCCGGGCGCGAACAGCTCCACGACGATTCCGACCAGACCGATGACCAAAAGCAGGCTCATTACGACCGGGCTAGTGACCCAGCGCGCGACGCGTTCGCTCATGGTCGGTTCGATCGTCTGCAGGGATTGCGGCGAGATGCCAAACTGCACGAGCAGTTCATCCCTGGTATTGACCAGACGATCGGCATAGCCAAGCTGCTTGGCTTGCTCCGCATCGAGCGAGAGAACGGTTCCTTTTGGCTTCAGTCCGGGAAATTCCGTGTCGATCTCGACCATTGCCCGGGCTACCATCTCATCGCGGTTGTTCAGCTTTGCCGCAGACACCATCTGATTGGACCAGGCAGAAATGAACTTGATGTCCGCTGCATTCCCTGCCATCGTGATCGGTGTCGCCGCCCCGATGCTGCTGCCTGGCGTCATCACAATTTCGTTGGCATTCAGCGCGATATACGTCCCTGCCGAAAACGCCTGATTGTCGATGTACGCGACCACATGCATCGGTGATTGGCGAACCAGCTCGCCGATCGCACCTGCGGCCTCGACTTCCCCGCCTGGCGTATCGATGTCTAAAATGACCAAATCAGCCTGCTGCTGCTCCGCTTCAGCAAAAGCCCGGCGCAAAAAGGCTTCCAATCCTTGCTCGATCGTTTTTTCCACCGGAATCCAGACAGCTTTCTGGAACGTCTGTGCCGTCGCAGGCTGTGGCTGTGGCAGTACCGCCAGCACCAGCGCAGCGAGGATGCAAAAGAACGACAGCAGCAAGCGAGCACGTCTGAAGACGTATCGGTTTGTATCCACCATGTCAACCTCCCTTCTACTTATCATCTTCCACGGATGGTCACTATGGTATACGAACGTGAACGTGAATTGTTTCAAAAAAAGAAAAACCCAACCGCTAGTACGGTTGAGTTTTCCTGTCGTATCTATATGAGGGATTTATTTGCTACACGGGTAGTTCCTCAGATACAATCTTTTGCACGAGGGTACCATCTGCTCTGCCTTTTACTTTCGGCATAATTGCCCCCATCACTTTGCCCATCTCCTTTTTGGAGCTGGCATTGGTAGCGGCAATCGCTTCCCGAACGATAGCGCGAATTTCATCTTCGCTAAGCTGAGCGGGTAAGTATGCGGAGAGCACATCGATCTCTTCGCGCGTTTTGGAAGCAAGCTCATCACGGCCTGCTTTCTCGAATTCGTGGAGGGATTCACGGCGTTGTTTTAACTCACGAGTCAAGATGGTCAGCTCTTCATCGTCAGACAACGGTCTGCCTTGGTTAATCTCTTCGTTCTTTAACGCGGCTTTCACCATGCGAATAACAGAGAGTTTTAGAGCAGCTTTGTCCTTCATTGCCTGCTTCATATCTTGATTGAGTCGCTCCATTACACTCATGATGGGCCCTCCGTCCATTAAAACTTGCGCTTGCGAGCTGCTTCGGATTTCTTCTTGCGTTTGATGCTAGGCTTCTCAAAGTGACGACGTTTACGCAGTTCTGCCATCACCCCAGATTTTGCGCTTTCACGCTTGAAGCGGCGAAGTGCGCTATCCAAAGACTCGTTTTTCTTGACTCGAATTTCTGCCATTTGTCTTCCCTCCCTCCGCTAAAACCGTGGGACGCCTGAATCGGTATCGCGAACAGACTGTCACACCTCATTATAGGATATATGACCAGCGAAGGTCAACTATCCCTTCTACTTTTCTTCATGGAATCCAGCCAAAAAGTGGTAGTGAATGTGAAAAACTTCTTGTCCGCCTTCCTTGCCGCAGTTGTTCACCAGGCGAAAGCCTTTTACTTCCAGCTTCTTCGCCAATGTTTGCGCTACGCGGTGAATATGGCCGATCAAAGGAAGATCCTCCTCCGTCACATCCATCAGCGTCGGGATCGGTTTGCGCGGGATGATCAACAGATGTACAGGCGCTTTCGGAGCGATGTCGTGAATGACGATCACCTGCTCGTCCTCGTACTCCACCCGGGCGGGAATTTCCTTTTCCATGATGCGCGTAAAAATGCTTTTTTCCATTGTACAAACTCCTTTCATCGCGTCAGCGGCCATTGTGTCATATGTACGAACAGTCTCACTACATGATAGCGAACGAAGGCAGTCAAAAGCAATCCCTTGCCCTGTCGCAATTAACGCTTGCGGCATGAATGACTGCGTGATAGCATGACTTCGAGGTTGGAAGCATTACATATGTACATCACTAACGGATTTTTGGAAAAGGAGCTCGTGGACATGAAACCAATCCGATTGGAACAGGCTGCGATCCTGGCGGAGGGTATGCTTTTGGCGGGACGTCCCGCAGCAGAAGTCGCGTCCGTCCACTTTGACACGCGCCAACTTGCTGCCGGCTCTCTGTTTGTCGCCCTTACCGGCGGTGCCAGGGACGGCCATGACTTCCTTTTGCAAGCGGCGGAAAGCGGAGCGGTCGGCGCCATCATTTCCGAGCAAGACAAGATTCCTGAAGGGCTGCCTGAGGAGTTTGCGCTGATTCTGGTCAACGACACGCTGCGCGCCTTTCAGAAGCTGGCTGCCGGCTACCGCAAATCGTTTGCCATCCCGCATATTGCCATCACCGGAAGCATCGGCAAGACGACGACCAAGGACATCGTCGCCCATGTGCTGGAAAGCCGCTACCCGCTGTTGAAGACGTATAAAAACTACAACAACCACATCGGGGTTCCTCTCACTTTGCTGCAGCTTGAGCCCGATCACCAGGCTGCCGTGCTGGAGCTGGGGATGAACCACGCTGGCGAGATTGACCTGCTCGCCTCGCTTGTACAGCCCGAGATCAGCGTCATCACTTACATCGGAGAGTCGCATATCGAGTACTTTGGCACGCGGGAGAAAATTGCCCTGGCCAAAGCAGAGCTTTTGCCTCACACCGCGCCTGACGGACTCGTGCTGCTGAACGGCGATTCTTCGTATTTGCGGCAAATCGCCCATCTGTACGCCGGGGAGATCATGTACTACTCCGTTGCCGGAAAAGCGGATGCTGGCATCTGGGCCGAAGACATTCGCTTCATGGAAGACGGAATGCAGTTTGACGTCTGCTTTGCTTCGGGAGAGCGCTTCTCTGCCTTTTTGCCGCTGTACGGCGAACACAACGTGCTCAACGCGCTGCCCGCTGTCGCCATCGGCAAGCGGCTGGGGATGAGCCACGAGGAGATCGCTCGCGCACTCGCCACCGTGAGACTTTCCGCGATGCGTTTTGAACAGGTACATTCGGCCCACGGCGCGCTCTACATCAGCGATGCGTACAACGCCAGTCCGCCTTCCATGCAAGCGGCAATCGGGACATTCGCGGAGCTGTTTCCGGAGCGCAAAAAAGTATTGGTGCTGGCTGACATGTTCGAGCTGGGAGCAGAGAGCAAAGAGCTGCATGCGCAGGTAGGCGCTTATGCCGATCAGTTGCGCGATCGATTCGAGCTGCTGGTGACGATCGGCGACCACACCCGCTACCTGAACGAAGCGTACGAAGGCAAGAAGATTCACTTCGCGAACAAGCAGGATGTGCTGCCTACCCTGCTCGCCCTGCGCGATGCGCAGCACGCCTTCCTGTTTAAGGCCTCAAGAGGGAACGAGCTGTGGACGGTCATCGACGACCTGGAAAACTGCGACTGACCGCTCCGCCTCCCCGCTTTGATTGCTGCCACCTTTCTGCAGACAGGGGCAGAAGCGGGACAAAAAAGCACACCCTGGACACCGGGTGTGCTTTTTCTTTTTCTCGTATTCTCTATCGTCGCTCAATCGAGTCCTTCTGCTTCCACGGCATTGCGCTGCTTGTCAGCGTGACGCTCGATCGCCAACCGGACGAGTCTGTCGATCAGCTCGGGGTAGCTGATGCCCGCTGCCTGGAACAGCAACGGATACATGCTGTGCGGCGTAAAGCCGGGCATGGTGTTGACTTCGTTGATGTACAGCTTGTCGTTTTCTTCATTCCAGAAAAAGTCGACGCGGGAGAGACCGGATGCATCCAAAGCCTGGAACGCCTTCTTCGCGATCTGCGCGATTTCCTCCGCGACATGCTCCGGCACCTGGGCCGGAATCTGCAGCTCCGTCCCCGCTCCTTTGTACTTGGCTTCGTAGTCGTAAAACTCCTTGGAGGCGATCACTTCGCCGACGACGGACGTAACCAGTTCCTCGTTGCCGAGTACACCGATTTCCAATTCTCGCGCTTTGACGAATTCTTCGACGATCAGACGACGGTCAAAGCGGGCCGCCAGTTCGAGCGCCTGCGCCAGTTCCGCGCGGTTTTTCGCCTTGCTGATCCCGACGCTGGAGCCCATGTTGGCCGGCTTGACAAAGCAGGGATAGCCAAGCTCCTGTTCGATCCGATCCATCGTTGTGTCGCGTTCTTTTTCCCACTGCGAACGCAGTAGCCCGATATAGTTGACTTGCGGCAATCCGACTTGGGCAAACACCGTTTTCATCATCCATTTGTCCATGCCTACCGCCGAGGCCATCACGCCTGTTCCCACGTACGGCAGGTTCGCCAGTTCGAGCAGCCCTTGGATCGTGCCGTCTTCCCCGTTCGGTCCGTGAATGACGGGAAAAATCACATCGACGTCCTGGCTAAGCGTAAAAGGCGAAGCGACTGCGGACTTCGCCAGACTTTTGCCCGCCGACGCTTCTGCCTTGTCTGTGCTTCCATCTGTCAAGCGCAGGGGGGCGATCGTCTCCGGGAGCTGTCCCGTCAGCGCTTCGCCTCTGATCCATTTGCCTTCCAGCGAAACAAAAACGGGAATTACCTCGTATTTTGCAGCATCTACGGCCTTTATGACCGACAAAGCGGTGCGCAAGGAAACCTCGTGCTCGGAAGATTTTCCCCCGTAGATGATGCCGAGACGTATTTTCTCTCTGTTCATGTATGCCAGGCCCCTTTCCTCTTTCGTGCCACCAAAAGAGCTACAACGTATGTTTTCTCCCATCCTATGCAAATGCCTAGTACAGCTCTACTGCCAAAGAATCCATCCTACAGGATACACAAAGCCCCCTGCAATTACAAGGGACATCCGATGCACAGGCAACCCAACTTTATCATATCATGCCACTAACTATTCGATCTTGGTGCTTTTTTGCAGGAGGAATGTTCCATGAGAGATTACCTGCTCTTTTGCACGTATTGCTCATCCTTTACGCTGCTCCACAGCTACGACAAGGAGAACGGAACTTTTCTGGGCGAGTATTCCTTGCTTCACAACCACTATACGGAAGACAGCATCGTTCTCAACAAGTTTTTGCTGACGCACCTGGGGCACACGATCCGCCCCATCCCCTCGCAGACGGAAGAGTACAGAGAAATTATTTGCACCGCTGACCACTTCCTGGCGAACGACATCGACAAGTACGTAGAGGAGAGCATGGCGCGTCGAAAATTCATGGAGCGGGACCGGCAAAGCGAGCGGGAAATCGGGCAAGTGCAGCTATACGTGATCGAACATCTGCTGACGCATGAACTGCAGATGCTCTCCCAGGCACGGGCTTTCACGCCTGCCGAAGGGCAAGTCCTGCTCGGCAAAGAGCTGGGTCTCAAGCAGTCCCTAGAAATCGTACGCCGTGTCATCGCCGACAAGCCGTTCTCCTCGTCGGCCGAAGCCTCGCACGAAGCGTAAATCCTCACGGCAAAAAAGCCCCTTATCCGAGGGGCTTCCTTGTTTTTTCTATCGTCTGTCGCGCACTTCGAAGATGGCGAACTTGAGGTAATCGCTCTCCTCTGCGCCGCTAATCTGCGGATGATCCTTGCCTGCTCCACGCCACTCGATCAGGCGCAGCAGCTTTTTCGCGTCGAGGGCTGCCTGCTGGATCGTCTCCAGGAACAGCTCCGGCGACATGTGGTAGGAGCACGATGCGGTGACCAGGTAGCCTCCCTGGCGGACGAGCTTCATTCCGTTCAGGTTGATGTCTTTGTAGCCGCGGACTGCTCCTTTGACTGCGTTGCGCGATTTGGCGAAGGCAGGCGGGTCGAGAATGACGACATCCCAGCTTTTTCCCGCCGCTACCTGCTCACGCAAGTAGTCAAAGGCATTGGCGACGACGAAATCAACGCGGTGCAAAAAGCCGTTTCGCGTGATGTTGCGCTTTGCCGTCTCGATGGCATGCTCGGAGATGTCCAGCGCAGTCACTTTTTTCGCTCCGTGCTTGCAGGCGTTGAGCGTGAACGATCCGGTATGGGTAAAGCACTCCAGCACCTCTGCCCCGTCCCAGAACGGATTTTTCACGATCTTGCCGCGCTTGTCGACAGGGACGAGCTTCGTCGCCTGCCCCTCGTCCTGCGTCTCTTGCAGCGTGATGCCGTGGGACTCGCCCCAGCCTGTCATCAACGGGGCGATCGCGGCGCGGTTTTCCCTCTGGTCGTAGAAAAATCCTGTCTTTTGCCCATTTACGACGTCGACGATGTAGGTCAGACCGTTTTCCTCGATTTCCACCTCGGAAGGACATTCGCCGTACAGCACGCCTTTGCCTTGGGGCAGTCCTTCCAGCTCGCGGACCGGGACGTCATTGCGCAAGTAAATGCCGCGCGGTTGAAACACTTCCACCAGCGCATCGCGCACCCAATCCATTCGCTGCTCGATTCCCAGCGACAGCACCTGCACGACGAGAATGTCGTTGTAGCGATCGACGATCAGCCCCGGCAAAAAGTCAGCCTCTCCGTACAACACGCGGCATGCCTGCGGATTTTCCACGAAGCGCTGGCGAAACTGCGCCGCCTCGCGAATCTTGCGCAGAAAGAAGGAATAGTCGATCTCCTCCTTCGGATCGTAGCTGAGGATGCGGACGATCATTTGCGACGCTGGGTTGATGTAGCCTTTTGCCAGAAAATGCCCCTTGTGGTTGGCCACCTCGACGACCTCTCCCGGCTGTACCTCTCCTTCGATGCTCATCACTTCCGACTGAAATACCCACGGATGTCCCGCTTCCAATCTTTTCTTTCGATGCTGTTGCAACAAAATGCGTGCCACTCTCTTTTGGTCCTCCTTGTCATGCCTGTCTATGTACAAGCATAGCGTATAGTATTGTGCGGTTGTCCGTGTGGATGGAAAAAGAAAGGAAAGGAGATGTTTGTGGTGCTCTCCGTCCTTACCCCGTTTACTGTCGGCCTCAGTTTTTTTCTGTTTGGTCTGTTTGCGATGCGAACCGGCTTTCAAAACCTGGCCGGAAAAAAGATGGAAGCGTGGATGTCACGTGTGACGAGCACACCTGTCCACAGCTTTTGGGTCGGCTTGATCGCCACCTTTGTACTGCAAAGCTCCGGTGCCGTCACCGTGCTGACGATTGGACTGACCAATGCCGGGATGATTCCCTTCACGCAGACGGTGGGCATTATCCTCGGGACCAATCTCGGTACGACCGTCACCACAGAGCTGGTCGCGCTCAAGCTGGAATCGTTCGCCGTGCCCATGCTGCTCATCGGGGTCGCCCTCTGGCTGATGCCGCGCCGCAGCATACGCTGCGTCGGTCTGGTCGTCGCCGGATTCGGACTGATCTTTCTCGGCATCGATACGCTGAAAGTCATGGCCAAGCCGCTGGAGCAGTCAGAAGCATTTCGCTCCCTGTTTCAGGAAAGCCGCCATTCTCTCTGGATCGGGCTGATTACCGGGATGATCTTTACCGCCTTGATCCACAGCGGTTCTGCCACCACTGTGCTGACGATGGGGCTATTCAGTCATTCCCTGCTGTCCATGGAGACGGCTCTGGCCATCCTGCTCGGCGCCAACATCGGCACCTGCTTTACCGCTGTCATCGCCAGCTTTGGCGCCAATACGGCATCCAAGCAGGTTGCATGGTGCCATACGTTGTTCAATGTGGCGGGTGCGCTGCTGTTTTTGCCCTTTTTATCCCAGCTTGCCCTCGTCAGCGCTTTTTTAACGGACAATCCGGCCATGCAGATCGCCCATTCGCAGACGGTATTCAATCTCGTCTGCTCGCTGGCCGCGCTTCCTTTTGCCGCGCAAATCGGCCGCTTCATCCAGTGGCTGATCCCGGACAAACGGCGTCCTTCGCCGTAAGCGGCTGCACGCCTGCGTTTAAAACGAAAACGGAATCACGTATATCGAGGTGACGACACCGGCTACAATCATCGCGACGGTAGAGGCGGCAGTCTGGACGGCAGAGATGCGGTTCAGGCTGGCCGTACCGATCGCATGCGCGCTCGTCCCTACCGCGATGCCGATCGCCCGGTCATCCGTGATCCCGCCCCAGCGCAAGACCGGGCGGGCCATGATCGTTCCGGCAAAACCGGTGAGTGCCGTAAAAAACGCAGCCAACGCCGGAATCCCGCCAATCGATTGCGCCAGCTCCAAGGCGATCGGAGTCGTGACCGATTTGCTCATCATGCTGCGCACCATGGTGTCATCGTAGCCAAGTACCCAGTAGATCAGCATGACGGATAGAATCGCCACGCCACAGCCTGCACACACGCCCAACAGCACGCCCTTCCAGATGTGGGCAAATTCTTTGATGTGCTTTGCCAGCGGGATAGCCAGCGCGACCGTCGCCGGACCGAGCCAAAAGGAAATCCACTGCCCGCCGGAAGAAAAGGCCTGCCAGTCGCCCCCCAGCACCCACCAGACAAACCAGACGAGCACCACGCCGACGATCAAAGGCTGAAAGCGCGGGAAGCGGGCGTATATTGCAGTCGCCGCTTTGTATCCGGCCAATATGACCACAATGGCAAACAGTGACTCAAGCATCCAGGCTCCTCCCCTCTTGCGAAAGCTCCGTATTCGCCTGAGACTTCTCCCGTCTGACGTACCATTGGACGACTCTTCCCGTCACGAGCATGACGATGAAGGGCCCAAGCACGAGTGAAAGCAGGATCGGCAGCGGATCGTTTGCCACCACATTCATGTAAGACGAGACGCCCACGATAATCGGAATAAAAAACAGCATCATATGACGGATCAAAAAAGAACTTGCCCGCTCTACCCAATCCATGCGTATCCAGCCCATCACCAGCGCCAGCGCGAGCATGATCATGCCGAGCAGGCTGCCTGGCAGCGGGATGTGAAGCCACTGGTGCGCCAATGTACCTGCTGCGTAAAAGACGAGCAGGATCAGGATGCCACTGACGTATCTCATCTCTATTTCCTCTCCCTTTTCTCCCCTGAAAACGCGAATTCGCTCCTGCCTGCCTCGGTATTACTGCTGCTTTAGGCAGTTGAAGTCCGATGCCCCTTCATTATAGCAAAACATGGGCTGACAAGGCCGCGGAAAGAGCGATTCCTTTGCCTCCTACCGTATCTGCCATTATCGATGCCACGGGTACAGAAAAAAGCCTGACCTATGTCCTGGCCAGGCTTTTGGCATTAGTATCCCTGTTGTGCAGTCTTTTCACCGGTGACGATAGCGACGCCGGAGCTCGTGCCGATGCGGCTGGCTCCCGCTTCGATCATGGCAAGCGCTGTCTCACGGTCGCGCACTCCACCGGAAGCCTTCACGCCGAGCTTGTCCCCGACCGTTTTGCGCATCAGGGCGATGTCTTGCACTGTCGCTCCACCTTGCCCGAAACCGGTCGACGTCTTGACGTAATCAGCCCCGGCCTCGACACAGAGCTTGCAGGCAGTCTCTTTTTCTTCGTCTGTCAAAAGACCCGTTTCCAGAATTACTTTCAGCAGTACGTCGCCGGCCGCCTGCTTGACTGCAGCCACGTCGCGCTTGACGCTGTCCAGATCACCTGACTTGAGTGCGCCAATATTCAACACCATGTCCACTTCGCCTGCGCCATTGGCGATGGCGTCTTTCGTCTCGGCCGCTTTGCTGGCAGTCGTCGTCGCTCCCAGCGGAAAGCCGATCACGGTGCACACCTTTACTTCCGTCCCAGCCAACAGTTCCGCACAGCGTTTGACCCAGTACGGATTGACGCACACAGAAGCGAAGTTGTGTTCCTTTGCCTCGGCGCACAGCTTGTCGATCATCGCAGCAGTGGCCTCTGGCTTGAGCAGGGTATGGTCAATATAGCGATTCAGATTCATTTGGACTACACCTCGATCCCCAATTGTTGAAAAGCCAGCCGGAAGATGTTGTCGTTGTTTCGGTAGCCTCGCTCCAGCTGCAACGTCCACGCTTCGCTGGCGGTATGCCAGTGAACATCGTTGATCTCTTCAAGCTGTACCGTGATTTCCGTATTGTAGGCTTCTACCAGGTAGTAATGGACTTCCTTTTCGACTTGCTCTCCGTAGACCGGATGGGTGTAGTTGTAGGTGATCGTGTCCAGCTTTTCTCCCAGCCGCCCGGCAACCCCCGTCTCCTCCAGCACTTCACGCAGCGCTGTCTCTTCGATCGTCTCGCCCAGCTCCTGCTTGCCTTTTGCCAGTGTGACCTTGCCATATCGGTCTTCGATCAAGAGTAGCATGTATTCTCCGTCCTGCTGGCGGTAGACGACACCTCCTGCCGAAATTTCCTTCATATGGCTCGCTCCTTCAGAAGTGGTAGCTGCTCCTCTTCCAGTACACGCACAAAGCTGCCTTTGCAGTATTCGGTGCCCGGCTCGTCAAGACGAACCTTGCAAATTTTTCCAATCATGCTTTCGTCTCCAGGGAAGACGACATTCAGGTAGTTGTCGGAGTATCCCATCAGCAGGCCGCTTTCCGGCGCTTCCTTGTACGGACGTTCCGGAATCACTTCCAGCACCTCGCCGACGAACTGTTTGGAGTATGCGAGCTGCAGCTCACGGTTCAGCTCCAGCAGCTTGGCGACACGTTCATGCTTGATTTCTTCCGGAACTTGGTCGGTCATTCGTGCGGCTGGTGTCCCGGTACGCATCGAATACGGGAAGACGTGCAGCTCGGCAAAGCCGATTTTTTTGATAAAGGCGTAGCCGTTTTCAAACTGCTCTTCGGTCTCGCCCGGGAAACCGACGATCACGTCGGTGGTCAGCGCTACACCCGGCAGAGCCTGGCGCACTTTGACCATTTTCTCGTAAAATTCCGCGGTCGTATATTTGCGGCGCATGCGCTTCAGCACGTCGTCGTCTCCAGCTTGCAGCGGGACGTGCAAATGGCGGACGACGCGATCCGAGTTGTTGATCACTTCGATCACTTCATCCGTGATCTGGCTCGCTTCGATGGAGCTGATGCGGATTCGCTTCAGTCCTTCCACCTGGTGCAAGTCGACCAGCAGTTTGGCGAGGTTGTAGTCTTCCAAATCTTCGCCGTAGCCGCCGGTGTGGATGCCCGTCAAAACGATTTCCAGGTAGCCTGCCTCCACCAGTTTGCGCGCCTGCTCGACGACGCTCTCCGGCTTGCGGGAGCGCATCAGGCCGCGCGCCCACGGAATGATGCAGAAGGTGCAAAAGTTGTTGCAGCCCTCCTGGATTTTCAGCGAGGCGCGGGTCCGGTCGGTAAAGTTGGGCACGTCCAATTCCTCGAACTCGCGCGCTTTCATAATGTTTCCGACAGCGTTGATCGGAGCGCGGTCCTGGCGAATCTGGTTGACGTACTCAATCAGTTTTTCCCGTCCCTGTGTCCCGAGAATAATATCCACTCCGGGAATTTCGGCGATCTCGTTCGGCGAGGTCTGGGCGTAGCACCCGGTAACGGCGACGATCGCATCCGGGTTGCGGCGGATCGCGCGGCGAATCACCTGGCGGCTTTTCTTGTCGCCGGTATTGGTCACGGTGCATGTATTAATGATGTACACATCGGCGTCGTCCTGTTCAAAATCGACCCGTTGGTAGCCTTCTGCCTTGAACAACTGCCAAATCGCTTCCGTTTCGTAGCTGTTCACTTTACAACCTAATGTATGAAAAGCAACGGTAGACATTGCTATTCCTCCTTTCTTTCTGCTGCATCCGAACATCCGCTGCGCTTCTGCTCGAACTGATAGGAAGCCGCGGACAAAATATACTGGCTGGCCGTTTCGGTACGCAAAATGCGCGGCCCCAAAGAGACAGGAAGAAATCCCCCTGCCTGTGCCAGCGCTACTTCTTCGGCAGAGAACCCGCCCTCTGGACCGACGAGAATCAGCAGACTGTCATCTGCCTTCATCGTTTCCAGGAGCTGATGCAGGGTTGCCCCGTCTTCTTTTTCATATGCGATCGCGCAATGCGTATACTGGGCAGGTTGCTTCAACATTTCACGAAAACTCACCGGAGCGAGAAGCTGCGGCAGTACCGCCCGATGCGATTGCTCGGCCGCTTCCTTGATGATTTTGCGCCAGCGCTCCAGCTTTTTCGCCTCTTTTTTGGCGTCGAGCTTGACGATCGTGCGCTCCGAGGTAAACGGAAAAAAGGAGTACGCTCCCAGTTCCGTCCCCTTTTGCAAAATCCACTCCATCTTCTCGCCTTTGGGCAAACCTTGTCCGATCGTGATACGGACAGGCAACTCCGTCTGCTCGCTCAGCGCTTCGACGACCTGCCCCTTCACTTCCTTGGAAGAAAGCTGGGTCAGGCGAACCCGAGACGTTCGCCCCGCGCCGTCTGAGACGAGGATCTGCTCTCCCTCTTTCGCCCGCATCACATTCACGATATGGTGGACATCTTCGCCCGTAATCGTGATCTCGTCGTCGGCAAAGAGGTCTGGATCGACAAAATATCGTTGCACCTCGCCAACCTCACTATTCTATCTTTTTTTCGAGACAATTGCTACCCAGTCGTCGATGCTAATCATCTCCACGATTTCCATCCCCGAAGCGACAATCGCCTGCTTCACGTCTTCTGCCCGCGCTTCGATTATGCCGGATGCGATAAAGACGCCGCCGGGCTTGAGCACGCGGAACACATCGTCGGTAAAGCGAAGGATCACTTCGGCGAGGATGTTGGCGACGACGACTTCGACCTGCTCCTCGATGCCGTCCAGCAGGTTGTTCTGCCTCACTGTGATCTGCTCGGCAACTCCATTCAGCTCCGTATTGGCCTGCGCTGAGCGAACGGCTACCTCGTCCAGATCCATCGCCAGCACATGCGATGCACCCAGCTTCACAGCGGCAATGCTCAAGATCGCCGTACCCGTACCGACATCGTAGACGCGATCGCCCGGCTGCAGGTATTTTTCCAGCGATTGCAGACAGAGGATCGTCGTCGGATGAGTACCCGTGCCAAATGCCATCCCCGGGTCCATCTCGATAATAATCTCGTCTTCGGAGCGCAGCTCGTACGCTTCCCAGACCGGCTTGATCGTCATCCGATCGGTGACGTGGATCGGCTTGTAGTACTTTTTCCAGGCGTGGGCCCACTCGTCTTCCCGGACATCGTTGACAGCGATCGTCGCCTTGCCGATGTCGAGTCCAAATGTGGTCAACTCCGCCAGCTGCTCTTTCAGCTCTTCTACCACATCGATCAGCTCGCTGCTGTCAGCAGGCAGATATGCCTTGACGAATACGCCCTCGTCGGGAAAATCATCCGGGGAGAGCTGGTATATTTCCCCAAACGGTGTATCCCACTGGCGATGCAGCACCTCGGGGTCCTCGATTACGACCCCGTTTGCACCCAATTCATACAAAAGACTGGAGACCGCCTCCGTCGCTTCTGCAGTTGTATGGATACTAATTTCCGACCAGTTCATGTACCTACACTCCCCCTGTATGCTGCCTATCCTGCTTCCGGATGGAATCAGGGCATCCCGCTGCTACTCGCCACGGAAAGCCCGTTTCATTTTTTCAAAAAAGCTCTCGTCTTCTCCGCTGCCGTGCTGTCCAGGCTTTTCCCCCGACAATTCGGCCAGCTCGCGAAGCAGTTCTTTTTGTCTGTCGCTCAATTTCGTCGGCGTAATGACCCGCACTTTTACGTGCTGGTCGCCTCTGCCGTTTCCGCGCAAATGCGGAACCCCTTTGCCGCGCAGACGGAAATACGTCTCCGTCTGAGTACCGGCAGGAATCTTCAGCTTGACGCGGCCATCCACAGTCGGCACCTCGATTTCATCTCCGAGTGCAGCCTGGGTATAGGTGAGCGGGACTTCACAGTAAATATCGATTCCTTCCCGCTCGAAAAACTCGTGCTGTTTTACTCGCAACACGACATACAAGTCGCCTGGAGGACCACCGTTGATGCCTGGTTCTCCTTCGCCGGAAACGCGAAGCTGCGCTCCGTCGTCGACGCCTGCCGGAATGTTGAGGTGGATCTTGCGGCGGACTTTGACCCGGCCGCTGCCTCGGCAGGAGCCACACTTCTCTTTGACCACCTTGCCTTTTCCTTCACAAGTCGGGCAGACGCGGCGGTTCACAATTCGGCCGAACGGCGTATTGGCGACGACCTCTTGTTGCCCCGAGCCGTTACATGTCCGGCACGTCTCGACGCCAGATCCAGGCTTTGCCCCGGAGCCGTGGCACGTATCGCACTCCGCCTCTTTCGGGATTTCTACATCTGTCTCCTTGCCAAACACGGCGTCAAGAAAATCGATGCTCAGGCCAAACTGCAAATCGGCCCCTTTGCGTGGCGCATTCGGATTGGCCCTTCTGCCGCCACCGCCGAAAAACATGTCAAAAATATCGCCAAAGCCGCCCATGCCAGCGCCGTCAAAACCGCCGCCGCCAAAGCCCTGGTTCGGGTCCTGATGGCCGAAGCGGTCGTACTGTGCCCGTTTTTGCGGCTCGGACAAGATGTCGTACGCTTCTTTTACTTCTTTGAATTTTTCTTCTGCATCCGCAGCTTTATTCACATCTGGGTGATACTGGCGGGCCAGCTTGCGGTACGCCTTTTTGATCTCGTCCGCGCTCGCGTCCTTGGCCACCCCTAGCACTTCATAATAATCGCGTTTCATCTCCTATATCACTCCCACGACAGTCAACTGTTATCATAGCATGTGACAGACTTGAAAAAAAGTCAAAGTCACATCCCGTGACTTTGACTTTCAAGGGTCACATTGTGAAGAAATGCGACGTGATTACTTTTTGTCGTCCACCACTTCGTAGTCGGCGTCTACCACGTTGTCTTTCTTCGGCTCGCTGCCGCCTGCGCCCGGCTCGCCCTGTGCCGCTTGCTGGGCTTGCGCTGCTTGCTCGTACAGCTTCATGGAAATTTGCTGGATGATTTGCGACAGTTCGTCTTTCGCCGTCTTGATTTCCTCGATATTGCCGCCTTCCAGCGCTTTTTTCACTTTGTCCTTGGCTTCGTTGGCGCGATCGATCTCGGCCTGGTCAACCTTGCCTTCGACTTCTTTCAATGTTTTTTCCGTCGTGAAGACGAGCTGGTCTGCTTCATTGCGGATTTCTACTTCTTCCTTGCGCTTTTTGTCAGCCTCGGCGTTGAGCTCGGCTTCTTTTACCATGCGCTCGATCTCTTCGTCGCTCAAACCGGAGTTGGACGTGATCGTGATGCGCTGCTCTTTGCCTGTACCGAGGTCTTTGGCGCGCACATTGACGATTCCGTTCGCGTCGATGTCGAAGGAAACCTCGATTTGCGGAATACCGCGCGGTGCTGGCGGAATGTCCGTCAGCGTGAAGCGGCCCAGCGATTTGTTGTCGGCAGCCATTTGGCGTTCGCCTTGCAGAACGTGGATTTCCACCGATGTCTGGTTGTCTGCCGCAGTAGAGAATACTTGCGATTTGCTGGTCGGGATCGTCGTGTTGCGATCGATCAGCTTGGTGAACACGCCACCCAGAGTCTCGATCCCCAGTGACAGCGGCGTTACGTCAAGCAGTACGACGTCTTTTACGTCTCCAGTCAATACACCGGCTTGAACGGCTGCACCGAGGGCAACTACTTCGTCCGGGTTTACCCCTTTATGCGGTTCTTTGCCGATAAATTTCTTGATCGCTTCCTGTACGGCAGGGATACGCGTCGAACCACCGACGAGGATGACGCGGTCGATATCGTTTGGAGTCAGTCCTGCGTCCTGCATCGCTTGACGGGTTGGCCCCATCGTGCGCTCAACCAGGTTGGCGGACAGCTCTTCGAATTTGGCGCGAGTCAGGTTCAGCTCCAAGTGTTTCGGACCAGTCGCATCTGCTGTAATAAACGGAAGCGAGATGGTCGTCGTCAACACGCCGGAGAGGTCTTTTTTCGCTTTTTCCGCAGCGTCCTTGAGGCGCTGTTGAGCCATGCGGTCTTTGGACAGGTCGATGCCATGCTCTTTTTTGAACTCGCTCACCAGGTAATCGATGATCACTTGGTCGAAATCGTCCCCGCCCAGACGGTTGTCCCCTGAGGTCGCTTTTACTTCAAAGAAACCTTCGGACAGCTCCAGGATGGATACGTCAAACGTACCTCCGCCCAGGTCAAAGACGAGAACGGTCTGGTCTTCGGATTTTTCCATGCCGTACGCGAGTGCAGCCGCAGTCGGCTCGTTGACGATCCGCAATACTTCCAGACCGGCGATTTTACCGGCGTCTTTTGTCGCCTGGCGCTGACTGTCGTTGAAGTACGCAGGAACCGTAATTACCGCCTGGGTTACGGGCTGGCCCAGGTAGCTTTCCGCATCTGCTTTCAGCTTTTGCAGAATCATCGCGGAGATTTGCTCTGGTGTGTACTCGTTTCCTTCCAGTGTTTCCTTATGTGTAGTCCCCATGTAGCGCTTGATGGAGATGACGGTGTTGTCGGGGTTGGTAATCGCTTGGCGTTTTGCTGCTTCACCGACGATGCGCTCGCCGTTTTTGAACGCGACCACAGATGGCGTGGTACGGTTTCCTTCCGCGTTGGCGATGACGACCGGCTCTCCACCCTCCATCACTGCCACGCAAGAGTTCGTTGTACCCAAATCAATTCCGATAACTCGACTCATTTACTATGTCCTCCTAACACTTCAGGTCTGTTCTGCTTCTTTGTCTGTTTCACTAGAGCCTACTCGTTGACCTTGACCATCGACGGACGAATGACGCGGTCTTTGAACAGGTAGCCTTTTTGCAGTTCCTCTACGACGACGCCGGACGGGAATTCCGGGTCTTGCGTCTGCATGACTGCCTGGTGTACGTTCGGGTCAAAAGGCTGCCCTTTCGCCTCGATCACCTGCAAGCCTTCCTTTTCAAAGACTTGCAGCATTTGCCGGTACACCATGTTTACCCCCGTCAACAGCGATTCGACGGTCATCGTCTCCTTGTCGGCAGCCATGGCGCGCTCGAAGTTGTCCAGAGTCGGGAGCAGTTCTTCCACTACCTTTTGGGAAGCGTACTTGACCAGGTCCTCCTGCTCCTTGCGCACGCGCCTTCTGATGTTTTCCATATCAGCCATGGCGCGCAGCATTTTGTTCTGGTTTTCCTCAGCCAGCGCTTTCCACTTGGCTGCTTCCTGTTCCCAGTCTACATCAGCGGCCGCCTGCTCCTGGCCTGCGGTCTCATCCTGCTGTTCAGCCGTCGTCTCTACTGTTTCTTCTACTGCGTCTTGTTCCTTCGTTACTTTTTCCTCACTCAACGTCTGATACCTCCTGCGGCTCTACCAAGCATGTTTGCCGGGAGCCTCTCCATCATTCAACCCCGATTATTTCTCGAATTGCGAGGTCAGCATTTGCGACAATCCCTCAGCCAGATGGTTCAGTACGGCAATCACTCTGCTGTACTCCATCCGCGTCGGACCGAGAATCCCGACCATCCCCACCGGCTTACCGCCGAGCGAGTACGAGGTCGTGATAATGCTGCAATGCTTCATCGCTTCCAGTTGGTTCTCCTGGCCAATCCGCACCGTCAGACCGTTTGCGGGCATGCCCATCAAGTGCAGCAACTGGTCGTTTTGCTCCAGCAGCTCCAGGATGTCTTTCACCTTTTCCAGATCGCGGAATTCCGGCTGGTTCAAAATCTTGGTCGCTCCGCGCAGACAGACGCGGTCCGTCTCTTCCTGCACGAGGGACTGATCGATGACCGCCAGCATCTCTTCGTACTGTTCGGTATGCCGGCGCAGCTCGCCTGCGATTTCCTGATACAGACGTTGACGCAATTGCCACAGCGGCACATCCGTCAGGCGATGGTTGAGCAGATTGACAAACCTTTCAATCTCACTCGCTCCGATACCCTCCGGCAGGTCGATCAGTTTGTTCTCTACGCGACCCGTATGCGTGACCACGATAGCCACTGCCTGTCGCTCATTGAGCGGAACGATCTGTATATTTTTCAAGCGGTGCTCGAAAATTTCCGGCCCCAGCACGATTGCCGTATAATTCGTCAGTTGCGTCAGGATTTGCGCCGTCAGTTCCACCACTTGCTCGGCGTGCAGAATCCGTTCGGCAAACAACTGTTTGAGTTTGAGCAAATCCTTTTCATCCAAATACTGTGGCTGGATCAGGTTATCCACATAAAAGCGATACCCTTTCGTAGACGGTACGCGACCGGCTGACGTATGAGGCTGCTCCAGATACCCCAGCTCCTCCAGGTCAGACATCTCATTGCGGATCGTAGCCGACGAAAAACCGATGTCCTCCCGTTTGGAGATCGTACGAGACCCTACTGGTTCGGCTGAATGAATGTAATTATCGACGATAGCGTTCAAAATCAGTCGTTGACGTTCTGATAACATCTCACTTCAACCTCCCCATTGTTAGCACTCATACTCTTTGAGTGCTAAATCTACTTACTAAATTATCAATAGAAGCAGGATTTGTCAACGGACTTCGGGCAATTCCTCCTACAAGATCTGGCAAATCAGCGCAAAAAACGAGCAAACACCTCGTTGCCGAGCAGCATCCCGTTTCGAGTCAAACGCAGATGAGCGCCGTCCCTTACCAGCAGTCCCTTTTCCGTCTCCTCCTCGATGATCGTGCCAAAGACATCATATGCCGAGATGCCAAAGCGCGCCGCAAACCGGTCCAGATCGACGCCTTCGCGCAGCCGCAGGCCCAGGATCATCTGCTCCTCCATCGCATCCTCGCGCGGCACTTCAAACTGCTCTACGCGCGGAAGCCCTTCCTTGCATTTTTGCAGGTAGATGGCCAACGGTCCGGCGTTGACGTGTCGAAAGCCGTCAATATACCCGTGAGCACCCGCACCCAATCCATAATAGTCTTCGTTGAGCCAGTACGTTTTATTATGCCTGCTGGCAAATCCAGGCTTGGCGAAATTGCTGATCTCGTACTGGGCGTAGCCGTGTTTTTCCATCTCGTCAATCAGCACCAGGTACATTTCCAGCTCTGCTTCCTCCGAAGGCAGCGGCAACTGGTCCTTTTGATACAAGGTGTGGAACAGCGTGTTTTCCTCGACTTTCAGACTGTAGGCGGAAAAATGGGTCGTGCCGAGCGCAAAGGCTTTGTCCAGCGTCTCGCGGAAAATCGCGACGCTTTGATCCGGCAGCCCGAACATCAGGTCGATGGAGATGTTGGCAAAGCCTACTTTGCGGGCATTGTCGATGCTGCGGTAGACGTCGTCCGTGTCGTGAATCCGGCCGAGCCGCTTCAACAGGGCGTTGTCAAAGGATTGCACTCCGAAGCTGAGACGGTTTACCCCGAGCTCGCGCATCAGGCGCAATTTGTCCACGTCGGTCGTCCCCGGATTGGCCTCCATCGTATATTCCACGTCGTCTGCAAGGTATGGTCCGAGATAGGTCTGTACCGTCGACAGAAATTGCTTCATCTGCTCGTGATCGAGAAATGTCGGTGTCCCGCCGCCGACGAAAACCGTCTTGACCTGCTCGACCGGCTTTTCGCGGAAGGTGAGCTCCATTTCTCGCCTGAGCGCCTCCAGATAGTCCCAGATCAGTTGCGGATTGTTGGTGACAAACGAGTTGAAGTCACAGTAGTAGCATTTATTCGTGCAAAATGGAATGTGGATATACACGGAATGCGCCATCTTCTTCCCCCTCCTTTTTTTAGAATCGTAGAATGGAAAAGACCTGACGCAGTGGTCAGGCCTACTTTTTGTCATCCATGCGCAGTACGGCCATAAAGGCTTCTTGTGGAACCTCGACGGAGCCGACCGACTTCATGCGCTTCTTCCCTTCTTTTTGCTTCTCCAAAAGTTTGCGTTTCCGCGAAATGTCCCCGCCGTAACACTTGGCCAGGACGTTTTTGCGCAGGGCGCTGATCGTTTCGCGGGCGACTACCTTGTGTCCGATCGCCGCCTGGATCGGCACCTCGAATTGCTGGCGCGGAATCAGCTCTTTGAGCTTCTCGCAAATGACTTTTCCACGCGCGTACGCCGTATCCTTGTGCACGATAAACGAGAGCGCGTCGACCATCTCGCCGTTGAGCAAGATGTCCATTTTCACCAGCTTGGACGGTTTGTAGCCGCCGAGCTCGTAGTCAAAGGAAGCGTACCCTCTCGTTCCCGATTTCAGCAGGTCGAAGAAGTCGTATACGATTTCCGAAAGCGGCATGTCGTATTTGAGCTGTACGCGGTTTTCTCCCATGTACTGCATGTCGAGGAACTCGCCGCGCTTGCCTTGGCACAACTGCATCACGTCGCCGACGTACTCCTTCGGCACCATGATCGTCGCTGTCACGTACGGCTCTTCAATCATCTCGATCTTTTGCGCATCCGGCATTTTCGACGGGTTGTCGATCTCGATCACTTCCCCGTTCGTCTTGGTGATCCGGTAAATAACGCTCGGCGCTGTCGTGATCAGATTGATGTTAAACTCCCGCTCGATCCGCTCCTGGATAATCTCCATGTGCAACAGGCCGAGGAAACCGCAACGGAAGCCAAAGCCAAGCGCTTGCGAGGTCTCCGGCTCGAATTGCAGGGAGGCGTCGTTGAGCTGCAGCTTTTCCAGCGCTTCCCGCAGGTCGTTGTACTCGTTTGTTTCAATCGGATACAGACCGCAGAAGACCATCGGGTTGATCTTGCGGTAGCCGGGCAGCGGCTCGGCTGCCGGACGGTTGGCATCGGTGATCGTATCCCCGACGCGCGTGTCGCCGACAGTCTTGATCGAAGCAGCCACATATCCTACGTCGCCGACTGTCAATTCCTCGACAGGCGTCTGACGCGGCGTGGAGGTGCCGATCTCCGTCACCTCGAACGACTTGCCTGTCGCCATCATCTTGATCTTCATACCTTTTTTCAAGGTGCCGTTGACGATTCGCACAGAGGCGATCACGCCGCGATAGGCGTCAAAGTACGAGTCGAAAATCAATGCTTGCAGCGGTGCATCCGGGTCGCCCTCAGGCGCGGGCACCTTGCTTACGACAGCTTCGAGCACGTCCTTGATCCCGATCCCCGCTTTCGCCGAGGTCAGGCACGCATCACTGGCATCCAGCCCGATGACGTCCTCTACCTCTTGCTTGACGCGCTCCGGTTCGGCGCTGGGCAGATCGATCTTGTTGATGACCGGGATGATTTCCAGGTTGTTGTCCAGCGCCAAATAGACGTTGGCCAACGTCTGCGCTTCGATCCCCTGTGCGGCGTCGACGACCAGAATCGCCCCTTCGCAGGCAGCGAGACTGCGCGACACCTCATAGGTGAAGTCTACGTGTCCGGGGGTGTCGATCAAATGCAGAATGTACTCTTCCCCGTTATCCGCTTTATAGTTCAAACGCACGGCATTCAGCTTGATCGTAATGCCGCGTTCTTTTTCCAGCTCCATCGTGTCCAGAAACTGGGCTTCCATCTCACGCGCAGTCAACGCACCGGTCAACTCCAAAATCCGGTCGGCCAGTGTTGATTTTCCGTGGTCGATGTGGGCGATGATGGAAAAATTTCGTATTCTTTTCTGTCTTTCACGGCGATCCATGTGTTGTTCGTTCCCTCCCACGCGAATCCAGTCATCCTTCCCAGATTGCGCTGCGCAAAAAATACACTAACGACAATTATAGCAAACGCGGGATGCCGGAGCAATAAGCCAACGCTGGGTGCTTCTGTTATATTTGCTTGAGGCTCGTCTGATTTTTCAGTCTGTAGTACAGTTAGGTAAACATGATTTTTTCGCCAAAGGAGGCCGCTGCCTTGTTCGAACCTGTTCTTGAGCGCTTGTCTGCCGACGATATTCCCGGCCTGATCCAACTGTCCCGCGCCGTCCAATGGGATTATTCCGAGGCCGAAGTACACACTATCCTCGCCCTTGGTCCTGTATTCGGACACAAGGATGAGCACGGTCGATTGCTTTCATGCGCCGGAGTCATCCGGTACGAAGGCGGGATCTCCGTGATCGGAATGGTCATTGTCGATCCAGCGTTTCACGGCAGAGGACTGGGCCGCTCGCTGATGCACATCTGCATGGAACAGGTCCCGCCGCCTGCGCCGATCATGCTGATCGCCACGGAAATGGGACGTCCGTTATATGAAAAGCTCGGCTTTCGCGCAGTCGATACGATTCACAAATACATCTGCGAGACATTCACCTGCCCGTCTTTGGAAGCGGCTGACGGTGTATCCATCGAAGCGATGCGTGCAGATGATCTGCACGAGGTCGTACAGCTCGACGCGCAGGCTGTGGGCACAGTCCGGGAAGCCTTCTTGCGCCAACGAATGATGCAGGCGAAAACATGCCTCGTCGCCAGGGACGCATCCGGTTCGCTCAAAGGGTATGGCTTCGCCGTCCAGACCCCTGCCAATCTGGTTACGGGGCCGATCGTAGCCGCCGATCACAACCTCGCTGTCCGGATCGTCAGCAGTCTTGCCAAAGAGCATGCGGGACAGCTGCGAATCGATGTGCCAAACGGACAGTTTGCCTTCCTCGACCTTTTGGAGAGCTGCGGATTTGTCAAATCGAATCAGCCGCCGGTGATGGTCGCCCGCGCCAGCCGGATGCCGGAGCGCAATCAAACGTACTACGCCATCGCCTCGCAATTTTACGGATAAAAACGGCACTATCTGTCGCGAACACAAAACGGACTTCTCCCATACACGCGGAGAAATCCGTTTTTTGCTTGCAGCTTATTCTCGGTTGCGCAGCAGCTCGCGCGCACGCTCCGGAAAGATGCGTTCGAGACTGCTCATGTAGCGGTTTCCGTCCTCCGGCATTTCAAAGTCTGTCACCCTGTAGTCATTGCCCACGTACAAAATATCAAAAGCCATCGGCGCACTCACACCCGCTCCGTTCTCCCCGCTGACGATCAGGACCTCGGCATAGGCACGTCGCCGATCTGCGCTGGGCGCTTCTACGTAGAACAGGTCGAGCGTCACTTCCCTGTCTGCTCCCAGCCACTTCAGTTGCTCCTGTTCCTGCTGCAAGTACCGGGTAATGAGCGACTCCACCCACGAACGATTGCTTGGGGAGACGCCCTCCTTTACCTCGACAAACACTCCGCCGAGCACGCTGCCCCCTGCCTGCACATGCAGCTTCCAGATTCCCGGTTCCGGCAAAACGATTCCCGATGGAAAATGATGATCGGCATCGTACAGCTCTCCGCCTGTAGCATACGTTCCCAGATTGACCTGCTTGCCATCGCTTCGGTAGGCGAAAATCTCCACTTCTGCGGGAACCTCCCCGTTAAGCAGCCACATCCACTTTTGCTGCTGCGCCTCGTAGATGTTCGTCTCATCAGTAATGACCCGAACCGGCCTTTCGCCAATGTACGTATACGTCATGCCATCGTACGTTTCGGTCACGGCAGGAGACGGCTCCCACGTCTCGACGGTGCGAAGAGGCGGAGGAGTAGAGGACGTGCTCGCATGCTCAAGCCCGATTTTCTGCGGCCACACCTGCCACATCAGCAGTACGAGCAGCGCCATGCCGCAAATCCCGACCGCGTACTTCGCCGTACCATATCTTTCACTGCTCGCACGCTTGCTGACTTTTTCCCGCACCCCCTGCTGCATTCCAGGTGTAAAGTGCACATCCTTGAACATGCTCTGGTCCGCTCGTTCCCGCAGTTGGCTCAACCATTTGTTCTCGTCCATTCCCACTCCTCCTCTCCCGCCATCTGCTGCTTCAACTGCTGTCTGGCCCGGTACAGCCGGGTGCGTACGGTTCCTTCTGAAGCGCCGAGAATTTCCGCTATTTCTGCGATCGACAAATCGGCGTAGTAATGCAGCGCGATCACCTGGCGATACAACTTCGGCAGAAGCATTACCTGCTGCACCAACTGGTCGCGATCGGCCTGCTCCAGCACGGCGCTTTCGGTCGAGTGCTCCGCGCCGCCTTTGATCCAGGACTGCGGCAAAATGTTGCGAAACGACCAGGAGCGCCAATATCCTTTACATTCGTTTACGACGATCCGGTACAGCCACGTCTGAATATTGCTGTCGCCGCGAAAGCGAGGCAGATTCCGGTATACTTTGACGAAGACGTCCTGTGTAATATCCTCAGCCAGACTGCGATCTTTGACCAAAAAAATGACAAGCCGAAGCACACGAGTCCCGTAGCTGCGCATGATTTGCTCAAACGCCTCGTCATGTGTCGGCTTTAGTTTATCCAAGGGCGCTCCTCCTTTGCTTGCATGCTACCTGTTAGATGCAGCAGCCCTCGATTTGTTACAACAGATAGCGAACTTTTTTTGCGGTGATCGTGTAACGGGAAGCGGCGCAGTCAGAATTGCCGACGGATGCAAAAGGGTACCCGCCATGCTGCCAGCGATCCATAGCGAAGCCTTCGACCGCTTTTCCTGCGCTCTCGGTCTGATGCTTCTCGTGGAGTTCAAGCACCTCGAACCCCTCTGCTTCCAGCAGCAAACAAAGCTCCCCCGGCAACAGCAGGGCCATTTCCCGCTCGACCCGATAGCGCGGCTGTTCAACCTGATCGAGAAAGGTCTCGTAGGTCAGTATGTAGCGAAATGCTTGCCGCACAAGCGACGTCTCCCCTTCTACCCGCTGGTACACCATCCGATCCGGAAAAACATGCTTTCGGCGCAGAACGCTCCAGGAGTCGTGCATCGGCGGCAATAGAATGTCGATGGCGACGATCCCCTCCTCTCGCAGATGGGCACGGACTGTCCGCAAAAACTGCCGCTGCGCACGACGCGATACGGCTTGTTGAAAAATTCCTTCTGGCAGCAGGACGTGCGTGAATGTCCAGTCCAGGTCCAGCTCCCTGGCGTTGCCCTCCACAAGCTCCAGCAAATGCTCGCGTTCCTTTAGCACATGGCGCTTCTTTTTCTCGGCCAACCGAAGCATGTCCGTGCTCCAGTCCACCCCGACGACGGCAATCCCGTTTCGCGCCAGCTCGACGGCGATCCTGCCTGTTCCGACCCCCAGCTCCAGCACCGAGATATTGTCCCCGAAGCCCAGCAGCCAGTCGCGATAAAAGGCGATCCCGGCTTTTCCGGCAAACTGGTCGTAATACGTCGCCTCCAACCCTGCATACTTGATTTCGTCCAGCTCCTCATGCCGTCCGCCCTGCAAGCCGCAATTCGAACAGACCGATCCTGCCAGACGGGAAAAGGGAACACCGGGCTCCACGCCGTTTTTCGTGTCGCCCACCCACTCGTCGTAACGGAACTTGCATACGTTGCATCTGTATACGCTCATCCGAGAACTGCCACCTCTCGTCCTGTCGTTGCCGCTTTCTGCGCTCCCGAAAAGAAGTAGACATGCTTTTTGCCGGTGACCGGATGGGTCGTGACCTCCGCCTCCACCCCGAATACGTCCCGGATCAGGGCAGGGGTGAGGATTTGCTCCGGCGCACCGGAGGCGACAATTTCTCCCTCGTGCAAAAACAGGAGTCTGTCGCAATACGCGGCGGCAATATTCAGGTCGTGCAGGGCGGCGAGCGTCGGAATGCCCAGTTCTTGCACCAAATCCATGATTTGCAGTTGGTAGCGCACATCGAGATGGTTGGTCGGCTCATCCAGCACCAGTACCTTTGCTTGCTGGGCCAACGCCCTGGCGATCATCACCCGCTGCTTTTCTCCTCCTGAGAGTGTAAAAAAGCTGCGTTTGGCATAGTCCAGCATACCGACCTGACGCAGCGCCTCCTCACAAATGTGGCGGTCTTCTGCTCCGTCGGGCTCAAACAGCTTCTTGTGCGGAGAGCGGCCCATCCAGACCACTTCATCCACGCGAAAATCAAAGTCCACTGATGATTCCTGCCTGACGACTGCCATGCGTTGTGCACATTCCTTGGCGGAAAGTCCGTAGACGTCTTCCCCTTCCAGGTAAATCCATCCGGCATCCGGCTTCATCACCCGATAGATGCTTTTTAACAGGGTCGATTTGCCGCTGCCGTTGGGACCGAGCAGTCCGACGATTTCGCCTGCCCCAAGCTCCAGATCAATCTGATGCAAAATTTTCTTTTTGTCCAAGGAGAGGGATACCCGCTCTGCCCGTACCGCAACATCGTTCATCGTCCACTCCCTCCAAACGAATAGGAACTGCGCAGCATCAGCCAGATGAAAAACGGACCGCCACACAATGCCGTAATGATGCCGATCGGAAATTCTTCCGGGGCAAACGCCAGTCGCGCAAACACATCGGCCCAGATGAGAAAAATGGCTCCCAACAGCGCACTGACGGGCAACACGCGCTTGTGATCGGAACCGACGATCACCCGCACAATATGGGGCAGCATCAACCCGACAAAGCCGATCGAACCGCTAATCGCCACGATCACTCCGGTAAGCAAGGCGGTAAGCACGAACAACAGCTTGTGAAAATGTGCCGTGTTTACCCCGAGCGTACGCGCTGCTTCTTCGCCCATCAGCATTGCGTTGAGCGAACGGTGCAGTGCCGTCAGAACGGCAAAAGCGAGCAGCAAGACAACAGCCGGGATCAACAGGTAGTCCCATTTTGCACCCGCCAGGCTGCCGCTCATCCAAAACAGCACGGAGCGTATGCCCTGCTCATTCGGTGCCGAAAAGATGATCAGACTGGTGATCGCAGACAAAATGGCAGAAATCGCGATTCCCGACATCAGCAGGCGGGTCGTCGAGTTGTGCCCGCCCAGCCTAGACAGAAAAAAGACGAGCAGGATCGACAGCAGCGCTCCTCCAAACGCGCCCAGTGACAAGGCGAGCTGGCCAAACCATTGGAATGCTCCGAATAAAATAACGAGTGTTGCACCTACCGAGGCCCCCGAGGAAACTCCGAGAATATACGGATCTGCCAGCGAGTTGCGGACCAGCGCCTGGATGGCCACTCCGACAATCGAGAGGCTCGCTCCGACGATCGCCCCCAGCAGCACGCGGGGAAAACGGATGTCCCAGATGATCGTCTGCTGCGCACTCGTCCAATCTACCGGGATCTGATTGCCGACAAGCGGCACTTTTGACAAGGCAATTTTCCAAACGGTCGCCGCTTCTACCTTGACCGACCCGAGCGTAACCGCCATGGTGACGGACACGAGAAGAGATGCGAGCAGTACGAGCAGCAACCAAGACATCTTGATTCGACGCAGATTCATTTCTCCACTCCCATCCCTGTCGCTTCCTACTGCTGGAATCGTTCCGGATAAAATCCTTCCGCCAGCATTTTCAGCGCGATCGGAGCGCGGACCCCTTCAGCAGCGGCAGACAAAGGCAGTACGATCAGCCGTTGATTGGCGATTGCCGGAACCTCGGCCAGCTCTCTTTTGGCAAGCAGAAACTCGCGCTTTTGTTCCACGCTCGTATTCCCGTAATCGACGACGACGATTACATCCGGCTTGCGATCGACGACTTCCTCCCAGCTTACCGCCGGCCATCCCTTCTCGATGTCGTCAAAGATGTTTTTGCCTCCCGCCAGCTCGATCAGGTGCGTCATGTAGTTGTTGCTTGCTGCTGTCTTCGGCTTGTCTTCCCCGCTGTCGTAGACAAAAACAGTAAGCGGCTTGTCCACCGATTCGATTTTGCTGACTGTATCGTCCATTTCTGCTTTCATCTGGGCGATCAACTCCTCCGCCCTGTCGTCAATACGGAAGATGCGTCCGATGTTTCGGATGTCGGCAAACACATCGTCCATCGTCGGTCCGGTCATGTTGGAGGACATGTGCAAATACGGCTTGATCCCCATTTGCTCCAGTTCCTCCATCGTCCCTACCCCCTGGTCGCCAAAGCCGCTTTTCCACCCTGCGTAGACAAAATCCGGTTCCGCTGCCATCAGCACTTCCTTGTTCGGATATTTGTCGGAGAGCACCGGGATCTTCGCGTAGGCTTCCTCCCATTGCGGCAAGATCGCGTCGTCGAGGTAGGCCGTACCGACCATCTTGTCTTCCAGCCCGAGCGCGAGCATCACCTCTGTCACGTGCTGGTTCAAGGTTACCGCTCGCTGCGGAGCCTGTGGATAGGCAATCGTCATTCCGTTCGTCTCAATCGTCACCGGTTCGCCCGCGGCTGGCTGCGACGGCTGCGGCTGCACCTCTTTCGAACATGCTGCAAGCGTCAATGCGAAAGCGATCGTTCCCAGCAACAAGAAAGCATTTTTTGTACGTTGTATGTTTATAAACATCTTCACGAATGAATCTCCTCCCCATGCTATGTAGCCTGTTGGGCATACAGCCCCGTTTCACGTCCTGTTTTTGCATCACCTCCCTTTCTGCCAAACAAAAAACACCTTCCCGTTGACGAACGGGAAGGTGTCTATGCGTACATACAGCCAGGCCAGGACAGGCATTTCCTGGTACACGACGGTCAGCTTTCTACACCACCCCATCCTCGTGGGTTGATTGTGCAAAGGCTTCATGGCAGGTCTCCTGGCTCGGATTCCTCGCACCCTGCTCCCTTCCCATTCCTTCTTGCGACGGAACAGTGGTTTGCAACAGGGTACTCCTCCTTACAGTGGCGGGACCGCGCCGGCTTTTCACCGGACTTCCCTTTTAAGCTGCTGAACGATGTCGCGTCCATACAGCACCATGAAACACATGTATGCAATTGTTTTTCGTCTGATTGTGGTTCTTTAGCCGATGACGGTCAATTCTTTCGGGAAGCTCGTCAGAACCTCCACGCCGTCCTCGGTTACCAGGACGTTGTCTTCAATGCGCACACCGGCGACGCCAGGTACGTAAACGCCCGGTTCGATGGTGAAAACCATTCCGGGGCGCAGTTCGTCCTTGTTTTCGCCATGGATCGAAGGGTACTCATGGACGTCCATGCCCAGGCCGTGTCCAAGCCGATGCATGAAGTATGGACCGTACCCTTTTTCTGTAATCAGGTCGCGCGCTGTCTTGTCCAGATGGCCAAAAGAGACCCCGGGACGAACCGCTGCGATAGCCGCCTTGTTGGCAGCCAGCACGGTTTCGTAGATGTCCCGCAACTTGTCGTTGACCTCGCCGACCGCAAACGTGCGGGTAATGTCCGAGACATAGCCGTCCGCTTCCACGCCTGCATCGAACAGGAGCAGTTCTCCTTGGCGAATTTGCCTGCTACCGGGATGTCCGTGCGGCAGCGCAGAGTTTTCTCCGGACAGGACCATGGTTGAAAAAGAAGGGCCTTCCGCACCCAGCCGCTTCATCTGGTATTCCAGTTCGGCGACGATCTCTTTTTCCATAACGCCCGGCTGGACTTTTTTCACCGTTTCCCTGATCGCACCCTCAATCAGACGAATGGCATGCTTGATTCGGGCGATTTCGTCCGCCGTCTTGATCATGCGCATCTCGCGCAGCGGCCGATCGACGTCCACATACTGTGAAGCTGCGACGACTGCGCTCAAGGCTTCGAAGCGCTCGACTGTCATATGGCCTTTTTCCAGCCCGAGCTTTTTCACGCCGCCCGGCAGTGCCTGCTTCAAAATATCAAACGGATTTTGCACATCCGTATGGGTAACGATCTGTTTGACGATAGACGCATTCATGGCGGCATCGCGATCCAGCGCGGGAACGATCAAGGTAGGCTCCCCGACAGCAGGTATGACCAGTCCCATAAAACGCTCGTGCGGATCAGAATAAAAGCCTGTCAAATAGTAGACATGCTTGGGGGAAGTAATCAGTACCGCATCCAGCTCTTGCTGTTGCAGAAATGTGAGAAGGTTTGCAATCCGCTCTTGTGACATGCTGCTTCACCATTCTTTCACCAAGTAGTTTATAGCGAGGATACCATTTTCTGCGAAAAAATAGAAGAAGTATCGGCAAAAAGACTCAAGGAAGAGGGGCTCCGCATGCAAAGATTTTTCGCTGCGCGTACTGAAAGGAAAAAGGGAGACGCGTTTTGTCCCCCCTTCTCTTCTAGTTTTTCATGCGCGGGTCCAGCGCGTCACGCAAGCCATCACCGATCAGGTTGAAGCCGAGAACCGTCAGCATGATCGAAAGCCCGGGAAAAATCACTGTCCACGGTGCTTTCTGGATATACTGGCGGGAGTCGGAGAGCATCTTGCCCCACTCCGGCTCCGGAGCTTGGGCCCCAAGCCCGAGGAAACCGAGTGCTGCCGCTTCGATAATCGCTGTGGCAATGCCCAAGGTTCCCGTGACAATGATCGGGGCCATGCTGTTGGGGAGGATGTGCTGCAGCAAAATGCGCGAATCCTTCATCCCGATCGCCCGTGCGGCCGTAACGAACTCCTCTTCCTTCAGGCTCAGTACGCGGGAACGGACGAGTCGCCCGAAGGTGGGTATATTGACAATCGCAATCGCCAGCAAGGCATTTTGCAAGGAAGGCCCGAGAATTGCCACGATCGCGATCGCCAGCAAAATGCTGGGAAAAGCAAGCATGATGTCAAACAGCCGGGAGATGACGATATCCACCCATTTCCCGTAGTAGCCTGCCAAAAGTCCGAGAACCGTCCCGGCGATGACCGAGCCGATTACGGCGAAAGTGCCGACCCACAGGGAAATGCGCGCCCCGTAAATGACGCGGCTCAACACGTCACGACCGTTGTAGTCGGTGCCAAACCAATGTTCAGCGGATGGCGGCTGGTTTTTTTTCAGCAAGTCGTAATCTTCGCTGTAGTGATACGGTGCCAAAACCGGTGCCAGAACCGCAACGACGATAAAAAACAGGATGATCCCCATTCCGACCAGCGCCAGTTTGTTTTTGCGCAATGTCCCCCATGCTTCCCGCCACGGAGAGATGACCTGGTCGTCCGCCTGCTTCAACGGCACGTTGTTTTGTACTTGTATGTCTGCCATGTACCCATCCTCCTCAGCGGTATTTGATCCGTGGATCGAGATATGCATACAGGAGATCGACGACGAGGTTGATCAGCACAAAGATGGTGGCAATGACCAGAATTCCCGATTGAATGACCGGATAATCGCGGTTGCCGATCGCCGTATAGATGTAACGCCCTACTCCCGGCCAGCCAAAAATGGTCTCCGTCAGTACGGCTCCGCCGAGCAACAGCCCTGTCTGCAAGCCGATTACGGTCAGGACGGGAATCATCGCGTTTTTCAACGCATGCTTGTACACGACGCCAAATTGCGCCATGCCCTTCGCCCGTGCCGTGCGGATATAGTCGGAACGCATCACTTCCAGCATGCTGGAACGGGTGATCCGTGCGATAATCGCCATCGGAATCGTTCCCAGGGCAATGCTCGGAAGGATCAGGTGCTTTACGACATCGATGAATTGATCCCAGCGGCCGGCGAGCATGGTATCGAGTACATAGAAGTGCGTGATCGCCTGGACGGGGTCACGCGTATTGTCACGACCTACGGATGGCAGCCATCCCAGCTCCTGGGCAAACACCCATTGCTCCATCAACCCCAGCCAGAATACCGGCATGGAAACGCCAATCAAGGCAAGCAGCATTGCGATGTAGTCAAACCAGGAATTTTGTTTCCAGGCTGAGATGATGCCGGCATTGACTCCTACGAAGACCGCAAAGAACATGCTGAAAATGGTCAGTTCGGTCGTCGCCGCCAAATACGGACCGATCTCTTTGGCGATGCTGGCTCCCGAGTGCAGGGAAACGCCCAAATCCCCTGTGATGATTTGCTTGAGATATTCAAAGTACTGAATGTACCACGGGCTGTTCAACCCGAGAGCTTCCCGCAAATCCGCCAAGGCTTGGGCACTTGCCTTTTCACCCAGGATCGTGAGCGCGGGGTCGCCGGGAATGGCACGTATGATCGAAAAAACGACGATTGACATGCCCAGCAGAACGGGGATGAGCATAAGAATTCTTCGGATGCTGTAGGATAGCAATGCCATCTCCTCGCTTTCCTTCCAAGTAAAAATGAGTGCAAAGTCCAAAAAAGAAAGGGTAAGAAGAGGGATCACTCCTCTTACCCTACAGCTTCGGTACAAGTACCGGATCAACCGCTTATTTGATGTCTACTTTTTCCAAGCTCTCCGATCCTTTTGGATGCGGCAGATAGTCGACGACGTTGGATCTTGCTGCCAGCGCCGGAGTCGAGTGCGCCAGCGGCACGAGCGGCACTTCGCGGAAAATGATTTCCTGCGCCTGTTTGTAAATCTGCTCGCGCTCTGCTTGTGTCGAAGCCGATTTGGCCTTCTGCATCAGATCGCTGTACTCGTCGTTGGCCCAACGCGTATTGTTGTTGCTGTCGATATTGTTTTTGTCCAGCAAGGTCGCCAGGAAGTTGTCCGGGTCACCGTTGTCTCCCGTCCAGCCGAGCATGAACATCGTCTGTTCACCGAGTCTCGTCTTTTCCAGATACGTCGCCCATTCCATCGTGACGATTTCTGTCTGGATGCCGATCTTGGACAAATCCTGCTGAATCGCCTCGGCGATTTTCACACCGTCCGGCATGTACGGACGTGGTACAGGCATTGCCCAGAAATCGGTTTTAAAGCCGTCCGGGAAGCCCGCTTCAGTGAGAAGCTGCTTCGCTTTTTCGAGGTTGTAGTCGCGGTCTTGGATGTCGTCGTTGTGCCCCCAGAGGGTAGGCGGCATCGGGTTGACGGCAGGTTCGCCCAGCCCCGCGAAGAACGCTTCGATAATGGCCGGCTTGTTAATCGCATGCGCGATCGCTTCCCGCACTTTCGGGTTGTCGAACGGAGCCTTTTCCACGTTAAACCCGATGTAACCGATATTCATCGACGGGCGCAGGATCAGCTGCAGGTCGCTGTTTGCTTCCACCGTGTCGGCATCGTCCGGGTTCAAGCCGTCCATCAGGTCGATTTCCCCGTTGATCAGCGCAGTCAGACGAGCCGTATTTTCCGGGATGACCTTGAAGACGAGTTTGTCTACTTTCGGATATCCAGGGTTCCAGTAGTCAGGATTCTTCTCCAGGGTAATCGTGTCGTTACGCTTCCATTCCACGAACTTGAACGGACCTGTACCGACCGGTTTTTCCATAAAACCGTCTGCACCCGCCGCCTGCACTGCTGCCGGAGAAGCGATGGCAAACGGAGACATGCCGAGGTTTTGGATAAACGGTGCCAGCGGATAGTTCAGCGTGAACTTCACCGTATGCGAGTCGACTGCTTCGACGGATTGGATGACGTGGTTCGGATCGCCTTTGTAGCCGCCAAACATGTCGTTGTAGTAATAGTAGCCATCGGCGTTGTGGAACGGATGGCTTTTGTCCATCCAGCGCTCGAAGTTCCAGACGACTGCTTCTGCGTTGAAGTCGGTGCCGTCGTGGAATTTGACTCCCTGGCGCAGCGTGAAGGTGTAGGTCAACCCGTCCGGCGAAATTTCCCATTTCTCTGCGAGGGAAGGAACGACCTCGGTACTCTGCTCGGCGTAGCCAACCAGAGTGTCGTAAATGTTTTCCGTTACTTTGAATGTTTCCCCGTCCGTTTCCCGGATCGGGTCCAATCCGACCGAGTCGCCGCCGCGTCCGACGATCAGTTGCTTTGGCCCCTGGTCGGCGGGTTCTTGCGCTGCAGGCTGCTCAGCCGGAGCATTTGTTTCGGGCGCCTGCGTCGTCGAGGAACCGCCGCATCCCGCTACCAGCATGGCCAGCGCGACCAGGCTGGTCATCGCTGCACTGAAAACTCTTTTCTTCATGTACTAACATCCCCCTTTTCTTTGTAACGCGTACACTTTACGAACTACCAGATGAAACTGACTGACCTGCTTCACATCCCCCCTTTTCCGGGATTGTCAGGCAACGTCTCTGCACTCTCGACCACTCAATCCGTCTTGTACAGGTGACAGGCGACGTAGTGCCCATCGCCGACATCCTGGAACGGCGGGCGCACCGTCCGACATTCCTCCATCACGTGCGGACAACGCGTGTGAAAGGTGCAGCCAGAAGGCGGATTGGCCGGGCTGGGCACATCCCCTTGGAGGATGACCCGCTCCCGCACATCGTCGGGATCAGGCACGGGTACGGCGGAGAGCAAGGCTTGCGTGTACGGATGAAGCGGCTTGGTGTAGAGCTGGCTGCTCGTTGCAAGCTCGACAATTCTGCCAAGGTACATGACCCCGACGCGATCGCTGATGTGGCGAACCACGCTCAAGTCATGGGCGATAAACAGATAGGTCAGCCCCATCTCCCGCTGCAGGTCCTGCATGAGGTTGAGCACCTGCGACTGGATCGACACGTCCAGGGCGGACACGGGCTCGTCGGCGACGATCAGTTTGGGGTTGAGCATCAGGGCGCGGGCGATGCCGATCCGCTGCCGCTGCCCGCCGCTGAACTGATGCGGATAGCGCCTTGCGTGGTAGCTGTTCAGACCGACGACTTCGAGCATGTGCTCGACCCGTTTTCGGCGTTCCGCAGAACTGCCAACACCGTGTACGATCAGCGGTTCCTCCAGAATTTTGGCAATATTATGACGAGGATTGAGCGACGCGAACGGGTCCTGGAATACGATCTGCATGTCGCGCCGCATCTTGCGCATCTCTTCCGGTTTTAATGCAGTCACATCGACGCCGTCGAAGTACACCTTGCCCGAAGTCGGTTCGATCAGGCGCAGCAACGACCTGCCTGTCGTCGATTTGCCGCATCCGCTCTCGCCGACGAGTCCCAACGTCTCCCCCCGGCGGATGGAAAACGAAATATCGTCTACTGCTTTTACCACACCGATCTCCGAGCCTAGCACGCCACCTGTGATCGGATAGTATTTTTTCAGATTGGAAACGACGAGAAGTTCTTCAGCCACCTGCATGCTCCTTTCGGGTTATTCGGCAAGCCAGCAGCGAACGGCGTGATTGTCGCCTACTGCGGCAAGCTCCGGCATCTCAACACGGCAGCGGTCTGTCGCATGCTCACAACGCGGAGCAAAGCGGCAGCCGACAGTGAGCGAGCCGGGCAGCGGGACGTTTCCCGGAATCGAGTACAGCCGCTCCTGTTCTTCTTCGAGTTTGGGCAGCGAATGAAGCAAGCCGATCGTATACGGATGCTTGGGCTCTTTCAAAATGGTGCGGACGTCGCCTTCCTCGATTACATTGCCGGCGTACATCACGACAACGCGATGGCACATCTGCGCCACGACGCCGAGGTCATGCGTAATCAGCAAGACCGCCGTTTGCAATTCGCGGTTCAACTTTCGCATCAAGTCGAGGATTTGCGCCTGAATCGTTACGTCCAGTGCTGTCGTCGGCTCGTCCGCGATCAGCAACTCCGGGTTGCAGACCATCGCCATCGCGATCATTACGCGCTGGCGCATCCCCCCTGACAACTGATGCGGGTACTCATCGACAATCGCCTCGGCACGAGGAATGCCCACTTTTTGCAGCATCTGGATGGCGCGCTCCCGGGATTCTTTTTTTCCTACCTTGGTATGTATGCGTATGGCCTCTCCGATTTGCTCGCCAATCGTAAACACCGGATTGAGCGAGGTCATCGGCTCCTGAAAAATCATCGCGATTTCGTTGCCGCGTATCTCTCTCATCCGCTTTTCACTCGCCGAGACGAGATCCTCCCCTTTGAAGCGGATCGCTCCGCCGACGATTTTGCCGGGCGGGGTGGGGATCAATTTCATAACCGACAGCGAGGTAACGCTTTTCCCGCAGCCGGATTCGCCTACGATGCCGACTACTTCCCCTTTTCGCACCGTGATCGAGACACCGTCTACTGCGGGTATTTGGCCACGGTCCGTAAAGAAGTGCGTTTGCAGGTTTTCAATCTGAAGGACAGGCTGTGACACGAGTCGCACCTCTCTTATTTGAAATAATAGTCTGAAAAGATAAATATCTTGATTTTTATAGATATTATTACATCCGTGCAATTATTTGGCAATAAAAAATTTTTGCATTTATATACTTTTTATCAATATTCATTTTTTGCTGCATTAAAGTATTTTACGCCCCTGCACTTCTTTTTCCTCTTTTTGTAAATGACAAAAGACCCGCCCGCGCAGGTCTTTTGTCACCCTACTCTTTTTTTCATCAACTACTTGAAAGGCAAACTAATTTACGGCTCGAAAAAGTTTCCCACCCATTCCACGAACCACCTGGCTCCATCCCGAAGGCTGTTTCCAAGCGTCATTCCCGCTTGGCTGACGTAGTTCACCATCCGGTCGGGATTGGCCGCTTGCACTTGCTTGCCCATTAAGGAGATTTCCAGTTGGCCCTGGTCCATCCTTTTGATATAAAAGGTCTGTGTCTGCTGCTCGGGAAGCCCGCTCACCTTGTAGATGCCTCGCTCGGCAGTCTGCAGGCCGATGACCACGCCGATCAGCAATATCAACAGCATGCCCGTCAATCTCACTGTCACCTGCACAGCCGCTCACCCCTCCTTCGGCTCGTCTGCTGCTGGTGTGGACGCCTTTTCCGCCTTGAAGTAGTACGCTGCAAATACATCCGCCAGCGCTTCTGCCGTGTTCAGGCTCTCCTCAAGCGTATTTTCGACGCCACCGATCTCCAGTAACAGACTACCCGGTGAGATGGACTGATTATACTCGCCATGATCGGTTTTTGCCCCTTTTTCCATCACGCCGCGCGACAGCTCGGGGTACATTTCTTCCATCAGCTTGTGCAGTTCGGTAGCGAACGCCTCGTTTTGCTGGTGATTCTTGTTGCGCTTGCCGACGACGATGAGGACGCGGGCGTAGGTTTTTCCGTTGATCGTCGCGGTCGATTCTTTCCGGGGAACCGTATCCCGGTGCAGGTCAAAGAAATAGTGAAGCTCCCGGTGTTCCTGCTTGGCCGCCTGCAGTACCTGCAGTGACTCGGCGTAGGAGAGCGAGTAGTCTTTCTTTTTGTCTACCAGCTGCTGGTAGATGTCGTGGGTGCTCACATCCGCCCCGATGCCTCGTTCGTTCAGCGCTTCGGAAAGATGCCTGCTGACGAGCGAAATATTGCGCGTGGGATGGTCGAGCGAAGCGCCGTTCGGCTTCGTTTCGCTGTACCATGACTCGCGGTTGTGCGACGTGTATACGTAGACGACTTTTTCTTTGGGCGGGGTAGGACTTACCGTCGACGGCGGCTTCTTTTCTTCGCCAGGCTTCTCGCCCGTCTGCGTCCCTTCTGTCTGGTCAGTCGCAGGAGGATCCTGGACGGAAGGCGAAGCGTCAATCACCTGTCTTGGATGTGGCGGGTATTCGACGTAAAAGTCCGTCAAACTGGCACCTTTGCCTTCGACGATAAAACGGGAATCGTCCAGCGTAATCATTCCCGGCAGTTCACGCCCCAGCAGGCTGCGCAAATCTCCCGGATGGATGCTCGTCGCTACCTGGAACAAAAAGCCGGAGACGCTGCCTGCTGTGGAGTCGACTTGCACGGTACCGTTGAGCGCAGGAATTTCCCGCCCCATCCAGGTGAGCAATGCGACGCTGGAAATATGGGAAGCGGCACGCTGGATCGTAGACGAGGCAACCATCAATTTGTTGTTGTTCAGAGCCAAGGCTCCTGTCATCAGAAACAAAAAAGCCGTAATAAAGGAAAGCACTGCAAATTGACGCTGGATCAAGGCAGTCATCTGTCTCACTCCCCGAGCTGTAGCATTGGCAGCGGAGTCCTGTTTGGTTATCCGCTTGTCTATGCTTTAGCCTATGAGGATCATAGAGACGATAGAACTGCTTTTCTAGCTTTTCTCTTAAAATGTGGGTGCGTGATTGCCCGAATGGTATTTTCAGTGGGTGTACGAGCTGCTGTTTTGCCTGTTGACGGCGTCATGCAGCGAACGGTTGAGCCCCGTGGCGATCACGTTGGCCACACCTTCGATAAAATCGTCCACTTCCTTGGGCGTGACGACCAGGTCTTGGCCGAGCGGTCTTAGCACCTCGTGGATCAACTGCCGTTTTTCTTCTTCGGGGAGAGAACCTACCAATCCCATGAACATCTTCCGCGATTCCAGATCAGGCAGGTCTTCTTCTGTATACGGCTCCTTGCGCTCGGGTACACTGCTCATCGCCAGCTTGTTGAAGGCGCGGTTGCTCTCCGCCAAGGACTGTCCGAAATGACCGAGCAAATAGGTGATCGCATCGTTGACGATCGTCGAAGCGAACACGACAGTAGGAACACCGACGGCGATAACCGGGATGCCCAAGGTGTTTCGGTCGATCGCCTTGCGTTTGTTGCCGACGCCTGAACCGGGGTGGATGCCCGTATCGGAAATCTGGATCGTCGTGTTCACCCGATGCAGTGCGCGGGAGGCCAGCGCGTCGATGCAAATGACAAAATCGGGCTTGCTTTTCTCCACCACACCGAAGACGATTTCGCTCGTCTCAATTCCGGTGATGCCCAATACGCCAGGAGAGAGGGCGCTCACTTCGCGGTAGCCGTCCTCGACTGTTTCCGGTGCGAGCTGGTACAAGTGGCGGGTGACCAGCAAATTTTCCACGACCATCGGCCCGAGCGCATCCGGTGTGACATTCCAGTTGCCGAGCCCGACAACGAGTGCCTTCTGATCCTTGCTGATGCCCAGCCTTTGCAGAAAAGCGGCGAATTCGACAGCAAAGCGCTCCGTCACCTGCTCTTCAATCGCGGTGTCGTTGTCGCGCAGCTTGGGCACCTCGATCGTCACGTAATGCCCCGGCAACTTGCCGATTTGCATGCCTGCCTCCTCTGTCTGCACGTGCAGGCGGGTGACGTGAATCCCCGCCTCCCGGTCATCTGCCTGCAGCCAAATGCCGGCGATATTGCTCTCGTTTTGCTGCTGCGCCAGTTCATGTGCTTCCAGTGCGAGGTCGGTACGGATCGAATAGCCTGACAGATCGATATTGTGTTCCATGTGCGATCGCTCCCTTCTCCATGTTGTTCCTGCTACTAGGGTGCTTGAATCCCCTGTTTTTATTCCCAATCCTCTTCTTGCAAATGGGTACCGTGCATGCTAGAATTACTTTGTTGTATGACTGACCGTATGATGGTCGTCTAAGGAGGTGACACACATGCCAAACATTAAATCCGCGATTAAGCGCACCAAAACAATCGAAAAGCGCCGCGCACACCGTGCTTCTCAAAAGTCCGACCTGCGCACTTCCCTGAAAAGCTTTGAGAAAGCTCTGGCTGCTTCCGATGTAGAATTGGCGAAATCCACTCTTCTGGTGGCTGTGAAAAAGCTGGACAAGGCCGCTTCGAAAGGTCTCATTCATAAAAACGCAGCAAATCGTCAAAAATCCCGTTTGATGAAGAAGCTCAACGCTCTGAGCGCTCCTGTAGCGTAAGGGACCCGGCTGAAGACGACAAAAACCCGCGAACATCTCGTTCACGGGTTTTTTCATGTTTTGTTTCCTTACCCGGTCGTCTTCAGACGCTCCTGGTAGGCACGCGTGATAAACAGCTCAAGCGCCAACTGCTTGTCCACCTGCCCCGATTTGATGCGGAAGTCTTCTTCCGCCAAAATGCCGAGCAGCCTTTTGAGCGAGTCCTCGGAAAAATGGCGGGCCTGCTCCGTCCCTTTTTTCACAGCGTACGGATGGATTTTTAACATCCCGGCCAATTGCTGCTGCGAATAGCCACGCGGCGCCCACTGGCGAATGTGGAGCAGCATGCGGAACTGGCGGGCCATCAAGGCGAGCAGCTTGAGCGGCTCTTCGCCCGTCTTCAGGCAGTCGTACATCATGCGCAACGCTTTGTCCAGCTTGCCCATTGCTACCTGCTCGATCAGCGCAAACACGTCTTGCTCGAGTGTGCGGGTAGCCAGCTTTTCGATCACCTCGTCGCTGACCTTCCCCCCTTCGCCTACGAAGAGCGCCAGTTTTTCCAGTTCCTTGTCGAGCAGGCGCAGCTCGCCTCCCACCCGCTCTGCCAGTTTCACCGCTTGCGGCCGCTCGATCGCGGCCTTGTACACGCCAATCCGCCTTTCGATCCAGGCGAACAGTTCGGCGTCTTTCAGCAGCGGAAAGGAGAGCATCTTCGCCTTTTGCTGCAATGTTTTTACGAGCTTTTTTCGCTCGTCCAGCTTTTCTGCTTCGGTAATCAGGATCAGCGACGTATAAGCCGGGGGATTTTCCGCATAGTGGAGCAGCGCGTCGGGATTGCTCTCGATCTTTGTCACTGGCTTGCTGCCGGTCAGAAAATACGCATCCCGGGCGATCACCAGGCGATGCTCACCCATAAACGGCAACGTCTCCGCATCCTGGAGAATATCAGTCAGCGGTGTCTGCGTGCAGTCGTACACGCTTGTATTCAAATCGGCGAACGCCGGATCGATCATCTCCCGGCGGGCCAGCGCCACGAATTCCTCGGCGAGATACGATTCCGGTCCGTACAATACGTAAATCGGTGCGAACTGTTTGTTGCGAATGTCTTGAATTGCCGCGCGCAAAGGCATGATCCCCGCTCCTCTGTCTGTATCATCAGCGTCATTATAGCATATGTACCGGTGAGCAAGCACAGCCCGCCTAGTCGCCTTTCACCCAAACTTTACCACAAGGAGAGTATAGGAAGTACGGAAACCAAAAAAGCTCTCCAGAGCATATCCTCGAACGAACGCGGCGATTTCAGCCTGCAAGCCGTTTCAGCTCGGCACTCGCCAGCTCGGCGAAAAACGCGGCACTGACCGGCAAAGCCTTTTCGTTTACGTCAAAGGCAGGGTGATGCCATTCATGCGCCCCTCCCGTCCCGACAAAGGCGAAGAAGCCGGGAATGTGTTGCTGGTAAAAAGCGAAGTCTTCCCCCGCGGGCGACGGCTGGGGTGTGACGACACGCAGGCCCTGCCGCTCCGCTGCCTTCCGCGCCTCCTCCGCCAGCCGTTCGTCGTTGTGGACAGGCGGCGGACCATCGAACCACTGCAGGGAAGCCTTCGTCCCGTAAGCCGCGGAAACACCTTGCACGACCTGTTCAAAACGCCCCAGCACGCGGTCGCGGACCTTCGCGTCAAAGCACCGTATCGTTCCCTCAAGCACAGCCGTCTCGGGGATTACGTTCCAGGCTGTTCCGCTGTTCAGCTTCGTGACGCTGATGACGGCGCTGTCCAGCGAGCTGACGTTGCGGCTGACGATGGATTGAAATGCGGTTGTCAGAAACGCGGCCGCGACGACCGGATCGACGCTTGCCTCCGGTACCGCAGCGTGTGATCCTTTTCCCGCCAGCTCGATGCGAAAGCCGTCGCAAGCAGCCATCAACGGACCGGGCTTGATGCCGATTGTGCCAACGGGCAGATCCGGTTTGTTGTGCATGCCGTAGATCGCCTGCACGCCTTCCATCGCTCCGCTTTTCAATACAGCCGCAGCTCCGGTCGCTTTTTCTTCCGCCGGCTGGAACACCAGGCGTACCGTTCCTGCCAGTTCCTGCTCCTTTTCTTTCAGCAGGAACGCGGCACCGAGGATGGCAGCCGTATGAAAGTCATGCCCGCAGGCGTGCATCCGTCCGGCAATTTTTGAAGCGTACGGCAGCCCCGTCTCTTCCTGGATCGGAAGGGCATCGATATCCGCCCGCAGCGCGATGATCGGTCCTCCATGCAGGCCTCCCACTTCGGCGATCAATCCGGTCTGCAAAGGAAATGCATCGGCGATACGGATTCCTGCCTTCTGCAAAATGCTCTTGATGTACGCCGTCGTCTCCACTTCTTCATGGGACAGTTCCGGGTATTGATGCAGGTGCCGTCTGATTTCCACCAGTCTTTGTTCAAAAACCACCTTCGTTCACTCCTGTCTTTTTGACTTGCTCGGCCTTTGCCTGTTGTAGAATCGTATCGGATTTTTCCAGTCCCGTCCACGTTTTAGCTGGAAAGCGGGACAGATACAGGCAGCCGATACGCTTCCACCACGATGCGATTGTCTCCATAAAAATCGAATTCGGGTGCTCGTTCGAACCCGAGCCGCTGATACAAGCGAACGGCTTGCGGCATCAGCTCCGTCGTGTGCAACCCTACATAAGGGTAACCAGCACGCGCTGCCCGTTCTGCGGACTCACGAATCAATGCGGTTGCGACGCCTTTTCCCCGCATCGCTGGAAGTACGCCGAGCAGCCGGATTTCCGGATATGGAATTGTTGTATCCAGTTTTTCGTACAGTCCTTTTTGTGGCGGGTACAGCAACAAAGCCGCTGCCAACTCTCCCGCTACAAACGCGACAAGTCTCTCTGCCTGCTCCTGCTTTTCCCATTGCCAACGGATGTTGTCTACGTACTGCTGCCAAAAGAGCGGACCGAAACTTCCTGCGTACTGCTGATAGGCTTTGATCGTCAGTTCGATTGCTGCCTGCCATTCGTCGCGGTGGGCGTTACGGATGTGTACTTCATGTTCCTGCGCCATGCCTACCTTCCACTCCTTTTTACGTGTTTTGCGTGACACGATTGGGTGAGAAAACATGTATTTTCTTTTATACCAATAGGATTAATCGGATTAATGCTCGTAATCAGTATTTTATACCAGGTCGCGACCGCTCTGCAGGAAAAATGATTCTATCCACTCATTGAAATATTTGATCAATCACAGCCATGCTGGCCTTGAACAGACAATGACCCGCAAGAGGAACACTTGGATTGTGTCCTTCTTGCGGGTCATTGTTCAAACAGAGCAGTATCCAGTTTTGCACCTCTATGTAAACGTTGGGGGAAGAGGCCCGGGTTTCATCCTCCCCGAACGATAAGCAGGGGGTGCTTGATACTGTATCATACGAAAAAAGAAGCGTTTGGTGCAGGTCCATTTACAAAAGAGACACCTCTCACCTTCTGCCTTTTCGAACTAGTCGTCTTCACGTTCGGACTGTTTGCGTTCTTCTTTCTCCTGCTTTTCCTGCTCTTTCCGCTCTTTCTTTTCTTCTTTTGACTCTTTGTCATCGTCGTCATCATCTTCGTCACCCGCGGTGCCGGAGGACTGGTCGTAGACGTAGTCATCCGACTTCTCCTCCAGCCCGATCGGAAATGCGGGTGTTTTTTGCTGAGGAGGAACGACCGGAGCCTTCGGAATTACCGGAGGCAACGGTTCGTTCACTCCCTGTTCTGGCTCTTCCTCCGAAACCGCTGCCGTCGTCGTCTGGACCGGTGGCTGATCTTGCACTGGCTCTTTTCTTGGAAGGTTTTGTCTGGCGCGATTCTCCACGGTTGGTTCCTCCACAGAAATAGACGTAGGAGTAGTATCAGTGCTTGGAGGAGGAACAGGCGGACCGTAGATCGCTGGCGGCTCCTCCGACTCAAGCGGAGGAACTGTGGCGCCATTGTGCGAAACATCATCCTCGAGCTGTTTGTTTGCGTTATCGCTCAGCACCAGAACACCGACCAGCAGACACGCAGCGACAGCGACGCTTCCCATTCGCGCAAGCCAGGCATAAGCCGGCTTGCGTCTAGCTCCTTTGGAAGTCTGGGCCAAAAGTCGCTTCACTTCAGTTGGCGCATCTTCCTGGCTTTCAGCAGCCAGAGCGGCAGGGTTAGCTGCCGCCGATTCGAGCTTTGGCAGGATCGAGTCAACGATGCTGAACGGAGGGGTGACGGCAGGAAGTTCTGCCAGTCGTTGCGAAACTTGTTGCAAGCGGTCGTATTTTTGTTTGAGCAGCGGCTCCTTGTCCAAGACAGTGAACAGCACCTGTTGTTCCTCAGGCGACAGATCATTGTCCAGATTGCGCTGCATCAATTCCCAAAGTTCGTCGTCCGTCATTAACCGATCCCCCCTTTCTGGTAGTCATACAATAGCTCTTGAAGCTGCTGCCTTGCCCTGTACAAATATGATTTGACTGTGTTTAGCGGCAAATCCAAGGATTCCGCTATCTCTTGGTAAGAGAAATCCTCCAAATAGCGAAGCACAACGACTAATCGGTACTGCTTGGGCAGTTTTTCAATCGCTTCCTGAATGTCGTGGGACAACCCGGTAAGAAGGATTTCCTCTTCTACGTTGTTTCGATCAGGAACAATGATCTCGTGCTCGTCTATGGAGACCGTCTCCTTCTTTGCGCGAAATTTATCCATGCATACATTGCTTACAATGCGTTGAACCCACGTGGAGAATTTTGCCTTTTCCTGATAGGTATCGAGTTTGCGGTATATGCGAATCAACACTTCCTGGGCCGCGTCAAGCGCATCCTGCTCGTTGCCCAGGATATAGTAAGCACTGCGGTAGACGGAGGTCTCAATAGAACGAAGCAGTTGAACCAGCGCATCATGGTCCCCGGATTGCGCTTTCCTGATCAGCTCTGCTTCTTGCATTTCTTCCTCTCCCTCCTACAGACGGATCGCTGTTCGAAAAGGTTGCAACCTTTATGTATCCGAAAGCTCAGTTGTCCAAGTATATCCTTCACTCGAAATGACAAGTGTGATCGCTCCGTCCCGATCGGTGCGATAAATACTGCTTCCGAACTGTTCCAACCGTTCGATTACATCCGGTGCGGGATGCCCATATCTGTTGTTTTGGCCGGCCGAAATGACGGCAAATGCCGGCTGTGTCGCAGCGAGAAACGAATCAGTGGATGAGGTCTTGCTCCCGTGATGGGCTACTTTTACAATATCGGCATTTGACAAGCCGCGCATGAGGAGTTGCTCCTCACCGTCCTTTTCAATATCACCCGTAAACAGGACAGTGGTCCCATATGCAGTCAGCTTCAAAACGACTGACGCGTCGTTTTCCGAGCCTTCTGATCTCTGTCCGTCCGGATACAGCCACTCCCACTCTACCCCTGGCAGATCAGTCCAGCGGTCACCTGATTTTCCTGTCAATACAGGGATGCTTCGCTGCCAAAACCGCTGTACAATCTCCCGTTCCGCTGCCTGGGCAAGCCTGCCGTTAACGAATACCTGCCCGAATGAAAAATGGGGCAGCAGTGCCTTCATTCCACCAATGTGGTCCAGATCCCCATGCGTCATTACTACTGTATCGATATGGTCGATGCCGCGTGATCGCAAAAAGGGCAGGACGATGTTCT
Source organism: Brevibacillus sp. TJ4 (assembly GCF_044627595.2). Classification (NCBI taxonomy): domain Bacteria; kingdom Bacillati; phylum Bacillota; class Bacilli; order Caryophanales; family Paenibacillaceae; genus Brevibacillus; species Brevibacillus sp. TJ4. Next base: position 2,838,840 of record NZ_CP185865.1, read on the forward strand.
TGCCTGGGTCAAACGGGTCACGCTTTTCTCTCCAGGCTTCGCGGGATGGCCAAGCAGGATTACCACCCGCATCCATTAAGTATACCTTTTTTGTACCAACTTCGACAACGATGGAATCCCCCTGTCCGACGTCGAGGAAGGTGATGCGCACCACGCCATCTCCGGAGAACGGTTGTCGCGCCAGTACGAGCAACACGAAAAACAATAACGCATATCCCAACATATCCCTTTTTCGATGGTAGCCTCGCTCCCACAGCCATGGCAGGAAAGAGAGAAACAAGGCGTAGAGGATCAGCCACCACCAGTCGGGATGGGGCCAATGGGTAAAGGGAACATTCATCTCCTGCAAGGCAAACAAGGGTTTGTGCAGCCAGTGCAAAAGCTGTGTGGCGATCAGTACGGGCCAGGTCGACAGAGCGGGATGGATCAGACCGAGCAGCAATCCCGTGTACCCCATCGGCAGTACAATAGCCGACAAGAGCGGCGTGGCGACCAGATTCACCAGCCAGGAGAGCGGCGAGAACAGATGAAAATGATACACGAGAAAAGGAAAGGAGACGACCTGTGCGACGAACGTAACGGCGATCGAAGCCCGCAACCATGCGGGAAGGCGCTGTCCGACCTGCAAGCAGTACGGTACGAAGACAATCAGGCCCAGGGTGACCGCAAACGAAAGCTGAAAGCCGATCTGCCACAGAAAGAACGGATTCACCGCGAGCATCGCCAGCAAAGCTCCTGCCCACACCTCTCTGCCGTCCAGATGCCGCCTGAACGCCTGGCAGACGAGCCCGACGCCCCCCATCAGCCCGGATCGAACAGCCGAAGCGCTCGCCCCGACGAGCAGGACGTAGCCGATCAGCAGCAGAACCGTCACAAGCAACGCCCACTTTCGATTGATGCCGCTGCGTTCCAACAGCCACAAAAACATGCTGCTGACGAGTGTGACGTGCAATCCGGAAATCGCCAAAATATGGCTGAGCCCGAGCTTGGCGTACATGTCGGACAGATCGGGAGAGGCTTCATGCTGCAATCCGAGCAGCAGCGATTTCATGTAGCCGGCTGCTTCCTGATCGGCAAACAGGCTGTCGATTCGGGCAGCAGCATTGCCCTGCCACTGCTGGAACCAGCCCCAGATTCCTGTAGCATGACGAACGATGCGAATATCGGCGAAGGACGTCTCGCCCGTCACCTGCACGCCCAGCCAGTGCAGATAGCGCTCGTAGTCAAAGGCGTTCGGGTTGCGGGCCACAGCCGGCAAGGAGAGCTGTACAGCAGCTTCCAGATCCATCCCCTGAACCCACCTGTCCACCTGCTTCGCCTGTTCTTCCGAGCCGAGGCTGACGCGCAGGGCGATCCTTTCTCCTCCCGCCGACTCCCACTGTCCGCCTGGGTGCGAAAAAACGTGAACGGCAAAAAAGAAACGGGCCACATCCCCATCACGTCTTACAGGGGAATCGATCGTGCCGCGCATGACGACCGTTTTTCCCTGCACCGCATGCGGCTCGAGTAGCGAGTGATGGAGCTGTTGATATACGCAACAGTAAAGACCAGCCAGGATCATCGCACATGTATACGCGAAAAGAGCGCGGCGCTTCGATTGGGGTGCTAGCAAAAACAGCGCGCATCCGCCGCCAGCCGCCGCCAACATCCACGCCGGGTGGAGGTAAGCAGCCAGTACAATGCCTGCGATCACGGCGATACTTGTCCGCAAAAGTGTCACGCCATTCCCTCCTTTGTCGAAAGGTTCTTTGGCGCTCCCGAGTATATCCCGCAGGCACGAGACAAAAATAGCTAAAAAAGGGGCTTTTGCCGGGCCAAAACCTTGATTTTACGGACATTCGCAAGATTGCGCTGGCCTCCGATCCATGGTAGAGTTAGCAAGAGCAATCAGTGAGAGGAAGAGTCATTTCATATGTGTGGAATTGTATCGCTCTACAACAAACGGCAAGCACCTGCACAACAGGAAACGATCAGCGCAATGACTGGTGTGATCTTGCACCGCGGTCCAGACGACGATGGCTTCTTTCTGGAGCAAAACGTCGCCCTGGGCTTTCGTCGTTTGAGCATCATCGACGTGGAGGGTGGCCATCAGCCACTGTTTAATGAAACGAAGGACATGTGGATCATCGGTAACGGCGAGGTCTACAATTACAAGGAACTGCAGACATGGTTGAAGGAGCGTGGACACGTCTTTCACACGGATTCTGACATCGAAACGATCCTCCACCTGTACGAGGAAGTAGGTACCGAGGCCCCCCGCCACCTGCGCGGAATGTTTGGCTTCACCATCTGGGATGGCCGGAAAAAACGGCTGTTTGGCGCTCGCGACCACTTCGGGATCAAACCGCTGTACTACGTGGAGACCGCCGATTCCATCGCGATCGCCAGTGAAATCAAGAGCCTTCTGGAGCTTCCGGGGCTCAAGCGGGAAGTAAACCCGAATGCCTTTTACCATTACCTTACCTTTCAGTACGTCCCGGACCCGGAGACGATGTACCAGGGAATTTACCGCATCCCGCCAGCCCACTTCTTTGTCGTGGAAAACGATCAATTGAGGCTTGAGCGCTACTGGGATGTGGAATTCAAGCCGGACGAGAGCAAGCCGTTTTCCCATTTTGTCGAGGGCACACGGGAGATTTTGATGGATTCGATCGACAAGCATCGCATCAGCGAGGTTCCGCGCGGAGCTTTTCTCTCCAGTGGCGTCGACTCCAGCAGTATCGTCGCCATGCTGCGCACATTCGAACCGGTGAAGACGTTCTCCGTCGGCTCTGACATCCCCGGCTACAGCGAGCTGGACTTCGCGCGTCGCACTGCGTCTTTTCTCGGCACCGAGCATCACGAGCTGGTGGTCAATGCCAAACAGTACATGGAAGAGCTGCCCCGCCTGATCTGGCACCAGGACGAACCGGTTGCTGACCCTTCAGCCATTTTGCTCTATTTCGTGGCAAAGCTGGCCAGCGAGCACGTGACGGTCGTATTGTCCGGCGAAGGTGCTGACGAGTTTTTCGGCGGGTACAACATCTACCGTGAACCGCAGTCGTTGAAAATGTTCTCGGGAATGCCATCCTGGATGCGTCAATCGATCGGCTATCTGGCCAACCATTTGCCTGACCAGGTAAAAGGGAAAAATTTCCTTCTGCGCGGTTCGAAGACGGTAGAGGAACGCTTTTTCGGCAATGCGCTGATTTTCAACGAAGAGATGAAAGAGCGCGTCGTCATGGAAGACATCGCCAACTCCAGCACCTACGCTCCTCCTTTCCGCATCACCGAGGAGATCTACAAACGGGCTGCCCAGTATGACGATGTGACGAAGATGCAGTACCTGGACATCCACACCTGGCTGCGCGGGAACATCTTGATGAAAGCAGACAAGATGACGATGGCCAACTCGCTTGAGCTGCGCGTTCCGTTTATCGACGTCAAAGTATTCGAGTTCGCGGCTACAATTCCGACCAAATACAAGATCGCCAACGGCACGACCAAGCACGTCCTGCGCGAGGCCATGAAGGACTTTTTGCCTGCGGAAATCAAGTCGAAAAAGAAACTGGGCTTCCCGGTTCCGACGCGCACCTGGCTGAAACAGGAATTCTACCAGTGGGCTAAAGAGATCATTTTCGAATCCAAGGTAGACAATCTGATCAACAAAGCCTACGTGCTCTATATGCTGGATGAACATCGCGAGGGCAATGCCGACTACAGCCGCAAAATCTGGACGATTCTCGTCTTCATGCTGTGGCACCAGATTTTCATCGAGCAAAAATATTCGTTCGACCCGTACGTCAGCCCCAACGTGGAGCTGCGACGCACCAAGACATCCTTGCAGCAGCACATCGTCTAAGCGGGAAAACGATCCATTTATTTGCACCCCCTCCTTGTCTTTTCGTAGCATCGACAGTAGAGAGACTCGTTTCTCTACCTGTTCGCATGCGGAAAGGAAAGGAGGGTTTTTTATGTTGTTCGAATGGTGGGAACGGTATCGACGCTTGATCTTGCTGGTCGCAGCCAGCCTGTTTCTGTGCAGCAGCATCTGGTGGTACATGGCAGACCAGACAGGACAACAGGACGCTTTGTCTGCCCCCCTGTCACCTGTCGTTCCTGTCCAGCCGGAAGAAAAGCCTGCTGCCAGTCCCGCTCCTTCCGCTTCGGAGCAGAGCGCAGCCCGGGAACAGAAGGCCGACAGTCAACCAGATCCTCCCCATGCCCCCATCTATGTCGATGTCAAAGGCAGCGTTGTCGCACCGGGAGTCTATACCTTCGATCGCAGCAGCCGTGTAGCCGATGCGATCGAGCGGGCTGGCGGTCCGTTGCCGACAGCCGATCTCGAGCAAATCAACCTGGCCCAACCGCTCCAGGACGGCAGTGCGGTCGTGATTCCGGCCAAGCGTGATCCGGCTGACAGCGACACACCGAATCATCCTCCGCTGGCAGTCCAGCCTGCGCTCCAGACCGGCTTGCTCGGCGGACAGGCCGACGAGACCATCAATATCAATACGGCGACAAAAGAAGAGCTGATGAAGCTGCCCGGCATCGGAGAGGCAAAAGCGCAGGCGATTATTGAGTATCGGGAACAAAAGCAGCGCTTTCGCTCACCGGAAGAGCTGAAGCAAATTTCCGGAATTGGCGACAAGATGTACGAACGGATTCACGATCAGGTCCGTGTGCAGTAGCCGAGTTTTTTCGGCATGAACCCTTCTCTTCTCTCATACAGTGGAAGGAGAATGTTGGAGGGAGGTAAAGAAGCGAAGATGGACAGGATCGGAGTCATCGGGACTGGCAGCATGGGCAGCATGTTGGTCGAAGCATGGTTGAAAACCAATGCGCTCTCTCCCGGCCAAGTCACGATCTGCAACCGCACCCCCGAAAAGGCGGAAAATCTGGTCAAGCGCCATCCCGGTTTGCATCTGGCAGAAAACAACCTCCAGTTAGTGCGCGCTTCACAGGTGCTCTTGCTATGTGTCAAACCGTTGGAATACAGCCACGTATTGGAACAGATCGCCCCGGCTCTGACGAGTGAGCATCTGTTGATTACCATCACCAGCCCGATCACGCTTGACCAACTGGAAGAACGTGTGCCGGCGCGGGTAGCGAGGGTTATTCCCAGCATCACCAACGCGGCAAAAAGCGGTGTCAGCCTGTGTGAATTTGGTTCGCGCATCGAGGAGTCGCATCGCCAGTTCATTTTTTCCCTGTTTTCTTCCATCAGCCAGCCCGTCGAGATCGTACCGCCCTTTTTGCGAATCAGTGCCGACCTGATTAGCTGTGGTCCAGCTTTTCTCAGCTACACGCTGCAGCAGATGATCGAGGATGCAGTCTCGGAGACAGGCATCTCCCGTGAAGCGGCTACGTATCTGGTGACACAGATGGTCATTGGAGTGGGGCAGCTTTTGCAGCAGGAGCTGTTCACTCTCCCTGCATTGCAAGCGCGCGTCTGCGTGCCAGGCGGGGTTACAGGCGAAGGATTAAAGGTCATGCAGGAGCGACTCCCTGGCATGTTCGCCCAGGTATTCGCCCGCACTCAAGCCAAATTTGCCGAGGATCAGGAGCTGACAGCAGCCCAACTGTCCCAGGTCCCCGCAGAGTAGCAAGCTGCCAAAAGGAAAAAAGGAGCGATTCACCTGGACAGCCAGATGCGCTCCTTTTTCCTTTTTCGATTTGCTCGTTATCGTACGACGATGTTGACCAGCTTGCCTGGCACAGCGATCACTTTCACAATGCTCTTGCCTGCGATCAGCTCCTGAATGGTGTCATTGGCAAGCGCCAACTGCTCCATTTGCTCCTTGCCAGCATCGGCTGCGACCATCAGCTTTTCCTTGTTTTTGCCGTTGATTTGCAGGACGATCTCCACTTCGTCGTCCACGAGCTTGGACTCGTCGTAGGTCGGCCATGGTTCGTAGGCGATGGACTCCTTGTGTCCGAGCTTCTCCCACAGTTCTTCCCCGATATGCGGCGTAATGGGAGAGAGCATTTTCACGAAGTCTTCCATGTATTTTTTCGGCAGAATATCGGCTTTATAGGCTTCGTTGATGAAGACCATCAACTGGGAAATGCCCGTGTTAAAACGCAGTCCCTCGTAGTCTTCCGTCACCTTTTTCACGGTCTGATGGTAGACGCGCTCCAGCGATGTCGGCTTGTCGGTATCGACGATTTTCGGGTTGAGCTCGCCGCTTTCGGTCACGTACAGGCGATAGACGCGGTCGAGGAAGCGACGGGCGCCATCCAGGCCTTTCGTCGACCAGGCGATCGAGGCGTCCAATGGCCCCATGAACATTTCGTACAGGCGCAGTGTATCCGCCCCGTGGCTTTGCACGATGTCGTCCGGGTTCACCACATTGCCTTTGGACTTGCTCATTTTCTCGTTGTTTTCGCCCAAAATCATGCCCTGGTTGAACAGCTTCTGGAACGGCTCCTTCGTCGGCACCACGCCGATGTCGTACAGGAATTTGTGCCAGAAACGCGCGTAGAGCAAGTGCAATACGGCATGCTCGGCACCGCCGATATAGATGTCGACCGGCAGCCATTCCTTGAGCTTTTCCGGATCGGCAAGCGCCTTGTCGTTGTGCGGATCGATAAAGCGCAGGAAATACCAGCAGCTTCCCGCCCACTGCGGCATCGTATTCGTCTCGCGGCGCGCCTTCATGCCCGTCTCAGGATCTACGGTGTTGACCCAGTCGTTGATGTTCGCCAATGGCGACTCACCCGTACCGGATGGCTTGATTTCTTTTGTTTTTGGCAAAATGATCGGAAGCTCCGACTCCGGCACTACCTTCATCGTGCCGTCTTCCAGGTGCAGAATCGGAATCGGCTCACCCCAGTAGCGCTGGCGGCTGAACAGCCAATCGCGCAGGCGGTAGGTCACTTTGCGGCTGCCCTTGCCGTTTTCCTCCAGCCACTCGATCATCTTGGCGATCGCCTGCTCCTTGTTCAAGCCGTCGAGGAAGCCAGAGTTGATGTGTTTGCCATCTCCGGTGTAGGCTTCCTTGGAAATGTCGCCGCCCTCGATGACAGCCTTGATCGGCAGATCGTAAATTTTCGCAAACTCGTAGTCGCGCTCGTCGTGAGCCGGAACCGCCATGATCGAGCCGGTACCGTAGCTGATCAGCACGTAGTCGGCGATCCAGATCGGAATACGCTCGCCGTTCACCGGATTGATCGCATACGCTCCGGTAAAGACGCCCGTCTTCTCCTTCGCCAGATCGGTGCGCTCGAGGTCGCTTTTGTGCTTGGTCTGCTCCAGATACTGCTCCACTGCTGCTTTTTGCTCAGGTGTGGTAATTTGTTCGACCAGCTTGTGCTCCGGTGCGAGAACGGCGTATGTAGCGCCGTAGAGCGTATCCGGACGGGTGGTGAAGACAGTAAAGCTACCGTCGTGGCCATCGATGCCGAAGACGACCTCTGCTCCTTCCGAGCGGCCGATCCAGTTGCGCTGCATTTCCTTGATGCTCTCCGGCCAGTCGAGCTCTTCGAGGTCAGCCAGCAGACGCTCGGCGTACGCCGTAATGCGCAATACCCACTGTCTCATCGGACGGCGCTCTACCGGATGGCCGCCGCGTTCGCTTTTTCCGTCGATTACTTCTTCATTGGCCAGGACAGTACCCAGCGCAGGGCACCAGTTAACGGCTACCTCATCGACATAGGCCAAGCCCTGCTCGTACAGCTTGGTAAAAATCCACTGCGTCCACTTGTAGTAGGCAGGGTCGGTCGTATTGATCTCCCGGTCCCAATCGTAGGAGAAGCCCAGCGATTTGATCTGGCGGCGGAAGTTGTTGATATTTTGCTCGGTAAACTCGGCAGGGTCATTTCCCGTATCCAGTGCGTACTGCTCGGCTGGCAATCCAAAGGCGTCCCACCCCATCGGATGGAGTACATTGTAGCCCTGCATCCGCTTCATGCGCGACAAGATATCGGTAGCCGTATACCCTTCCGGATGTCCAACGTGCAGTCCGGCACCCGATGGGTACGGAAACATGTCGAGAGCGTAAAACTTCTTTTTGTTCTTGTCTTCGGATGTTTTGAAGGTCTTGTTCTGCTCCCAGTATTGCTGCCATTTTTTCTCGATATTGCGATGACTGAAAACCATGGTAACGCACTCCCATTCTACATTGGTTAGAAACGACTTGAACGGTAGCCAAGTCTATACAAAAAAGCCCCACGTCCCCTATCACTTTCGAAAAGGGACGAGAGGCTGTGTTCGACTACTCCCGCGGTACCACCCAGATTGGTGAACATGATTGCTTCACCCGCTTATTAGCATCCCGTAACGAGGATGAATCGCGATCCCTTACACAATGATTCCTGCGACTTTTCTCAGGTCTTCGGGGAACGTGCTGAGAGGCGAGTTCGGAATATTTCCGGGTTGACTTGCACCTGCCGTCAACTCTCTTGCTTCGCGGAATCATCCCTACTATTCCTCTTTAAACGCGTCGATTTTTGCAGTTGTAACTCGATTATAGTCAAAAGAAACCAATTGTGTCAATCTCCCGGCCGATACGCGCGGAAAAATAGACGCTCGCTGTCGGTCGCAGGCGGCAGATCGGTAAAGTCGGCCGTGACCGTCATATCCACAAAACCGGCCTCGCCGAGCCAACGCAGCAACTGGATCGGCTGGTAGGCACGCTGCCAGTGCTCTTCTTCAACGCGCTCGTACAAGCCATTTGGCTGGCGCAGAAAAAACGTCAACTGATGTTCCACTTCCAGGCGCAACGGGTCGCAGAAACATTGCCAAATGTACGAAACTTCATCGTCCTGGTACGTAAAGGTCTCATCGCCAAACACATGCAGTATTTTGTACGGGCTGTGGACGTCAAACAAAAATACGCCACCCGGCTGCAGATGGTCGAAGACGCGGCGAAACGTCTGCTGCACGTCCTCTTCCTCAGTCAGGTAGCTGAGCGAGTCGCACAGGGAGATGACGGCATCTGCCGGTGCCGCCTCCAGCTCCCGCATGTCCTGCTCGGCCCAGGCGACGTGGACTTGAGCCGCCCGCATCTTGTCGTAGGCGATCGCCAGCATGTCTGCTGACAAATCCACCCCGGTGACGCGGTACCCGCGCTTGGCCAAGGGAATGGCCACCGCTCCTGTGCCACAGCCAAGATCGAGCACTGACTGCGGCTGCCTGTTCCCTTGGCGAAAGTTATTCTCCACCCAATCCAGCCATTTGTCATACGGCGTATCGGCCATCAGCCGGTCGTACACCGCAGCCATGTGTGAATACGCCATCGCGGATTACCCTTGCTCCGAAAAGGACACGACCTCGGCGTCTTTCCACAGTCGCTCCAGGTTGTAAAACTCGCGGTCTTCGCGGTGGAATACGTGAATGACGACGTCTTCCAGGTCAACCAGCACCCAGCGTCCTTCATCAGCCCCTTCAATTCCGCGCACGTTGTAGCCGTTTTTGTGGGCCTGATCGCGAATCTCCCTGACGATGGCCTGAACCTGACGCTCGTTGTTGCCGTGACAAATCATAAAGTAGTCCGCGATGACAGACAGGTTTTTAATGTCCAGCACCAGCAAGTTCTCCGCCTTTTTGTCCTCCGCCGCCTTTACCACCAGACGCGCCAAATCTTCTACCGTTTTAACCATTAAACCCTCCTTCTCTCCCTTTGCGGGAAACCAGATCGTTATACGCAAGCAATGTAAGTGGATAAACGGATTGCTTTTTCTCGATCAAAAATTGAATGGTTCCACCCAATGCCACAGCCAGTGCGGTATCGAGGTCTTCTTTCGCCAACTCCCGGATGGTGTCCACCCCCGGATAGTTGCGGTTCGGTTCTATATAGTCTGCCACACAAACCACTTTTTCTAACAGGGACATGCCGACTCTGCCCGTGGTATGGTAGCGGACCGCCTGCAAAATTTCAATATCTGTCACGCCCAGCTCCGTCTGAATGACGATGGCCCCGGCGAACGCGTGCCACAGTTCCTTTTCGCCTGCCAAAAGCTCTGGCGGCAGGTCGTGGCGGAGCAGCACCTCGCGCATCTTTTCTATCGGCCAGCACTTGCAGTAGTCGTGCAAATATCCGGCCATCTCCGCTTTCTTTGGATCAGCGCCGTACTGCAGCGCCAGCAGGCGGGCTGTTTCGGCGACACCCAAAGTGTGCTGGTACCGTTTTTCATTCATCTGTGCCCGCACCTGGGCGAGCAGTGCGTTTCGGTCATTCCACACTTCCATACAGTCCGTTCTCCTTTATATACCGCGCGACCGCATCCGGAACGAGATAACGAATGCTTTTTCCTGCCCCCACCCGATTGCGGATCAGCGTGGATGAAATGTCCCAAACCGGCATTTCCACGTAGGTGACGGATTCATTCTCCCGCTTCATGCGCGATCCGGGCCTGGCCAGACCGATAAAACGGATCATGCGGACCAGTTCCTCGTAGTGATTCCATTCGGGCAGCGTATTGACCATGTCACCACCAATGATAAAGGAAAAATGGTGCGTTGGAAACTTTTGCGTGAGCAGCCGCATCGTATCGTACGTATAGGAAGGTCCCTCCCGTCGCAGCTCCTCATCGCACACGTGGAAGGCCGGATGATCGGCGACGGCCAGTTCAACCATGCGAAGCCGGTGATGGGCAGGCGTCAAGCCATGGCGACTTTTGTGGGGCGGGATGTGCGTAGGCAAAAACCACACCTCATCGAGCTTCGCCTGTTCCCTTGCTTGCTCGGCCGCGAGCAGGTGGCCGCAGTGAATCGGGTCAAACGTGCCGCCCATGATCCCGACGTGTTTTGTATATCCTTCCATCTTCTTATGGCAGCTTGATCGTTTTGTTTTCGCGGGATTCCTTGTACAGTACGACGGTGTGACCGATCAACTGAACCAGTTCCGCTCCTGTCCCTGCTGCCAATTCCTCTGCCACGTCATGCTTGTCATCCAGATTGTTTTGCAGGATTTGCACCTTGATCAGCTCGCGCACCTCCAGGGCCTCCTTGATCTGGGTCAGCATGTTTTCGTTCACACCGCCTTTTCCCACCTGAAAAATAGGGGTGAGGTGGTGTGCTTCTGCCCGCAAAAAGCGTTTTTGCTTGCCGGTTAGCATCGGCTTTCCTCCTTTGGTGATCTATCCATTATTCCGAAGCTGCTCCAGTACGACGGAACGCATCAGGTCGCTGGGGGCAGGCTCTTTGGTCCACAGTTCAAAAGCCAACGCTCCCTGGTTGACGAACATGCCGACACCGGAGTGGACACGCGCCCCCCGATTTCGCGCTTCGCGCAGCAGGCGTGTTTCCAGGGGGTTGTATATCAGGTCGCTGACAACCATGGCGCTGTGCAGCCACTCTGCCGGAACGGGCATGTCTTCCACGTTCGGGTACATGCCGATCGAAGTCGTATTGATCAAAAGTGTGGACGCGGCGATCGCCTCTCTGCCCTCGGCGTGTTCGATCGCTTGTGTCGGCGCAATCGCGCTGACGTGTTCGGCAAGCAAGGCCGCTTTTTCCCGCGAGCGATTGATGATGTGAATGTGCTTGACGCCGTGCTCCGCCAGTGTAAATGCCACGGCTCGCGCTGCACCGCCCGCTCCCAGCATGGTCACGACCTGCTGCTTCAGGTCAATGCCTGTCTCTTCCACCAACGAACGCACGTAGCCCATGCCGTCCGTATTGTAGCCGATCAGCCGGCCGTTGTCGTTGACGACCGTGTTCACTGCCCCGATCCGCTTCGCCAACGGATCGATCTCGTCCAAAAGCGGCATGATTGCCACTTTGTGCGGAATCGTTACATTGACGCCTTTTAGACCCAGCGCGCGAATACCCGCAACAGCATCGGGCAAATTCTCCTCCGCCACGTCAAAAGCTGCATAGGCATACGGCAAGCCTTTTTCGGCAAAGGCGCGATTTTGCATCGCGGGCGACTGCGAATGGGAAACGGGATGACCCAGCAAACCAACCATCTGCGTTTTGCTCGTAATCATGTTGTTTTTGCAACCCCCTAGCTCTCCTGGCTTCTCTCTCGCAAAGCTCTCGGCTTATCTGTTGACAGGCTCCCCGATCAGATGAGCCCTTTTCTCATTCCTACACTGACACCCTTCGGTGCATGCACGACCACATGGGCTTCCTGCTTGCCCTGGAAGCTGACCCAGCCCAGGCCGGAAATGAACACGTCCGTGGTCATCCCCGTCGCCTTGATTTTGAAGGTATGCTTGACAAAAGGCGGCAATGACTTCGCAGCATCTTCTCCGGTCGGCGGCACGAGCAGCGAGCCGTGGTGTTTTTCCAATACTTCATCCGCCTTCTCCAGCTTGGTGCGATGAATGTACAAGTCATTCTCGACGTAGACGACCAGCGGCTGGCGCGGGCCGCGCACAAAGTCGACGCGGGCCAGACCTCCGAGATAGAGTGTCTGTTCGGGATCAAGCTGGTACACCTTGGAGTTGATCCTGCTTTTTGGTGTTATTTTGCGCAAATCCGCGGGCGAGATCATGTGGCCGATCTGCTCGCGGTTGATGATTCCCGGCGTGTCGAAGATCGATTTTCCATCCTCCAGCGGGATTTCGATTTTGTCCAGCGTCGTCCCCGGAAAAGGCGAGGTCGTAATCTCCAGCTCGGCTGCTCCGTAATCGTGCAAAATACGGTTGATCATCGTCGATTTGCCGACGTTGGTGACGCCGACGATGTAGACGTCGCGGCCCTTGCGAAGCTGTCCGATGCGATTCAGCAGCTCGTCGATGTGCAAGCCCTTCTGCGCGCTGATCAAAATCACGTCCTCCGGGCGCAGGCCTCGCTCTTTGGCCTCGTGCTGCATCCAGTTGCGCACACGGTTCAGGTTGATGTTGCGCGGAAGCAGGTCTACCTTGTTGCCGACAAGCAGAATCGGGTTGTTGCCGACAAAGCGCGGCAGCCCTTTCAGCCAGGAGCCCTGGAAGTCGAAAATGTCCACGACCATGACGACAAGAGACTGGGTCGCGCCGATCCCGTGCAAAATGCGCAAAAAATCGTCGTCATCCATGCTGACGGGAGCTACCTCGTTGTAATGCTTGATCCGGTAACAGCGCTGGCAGACGACGACCTTTCGCTCCAGGGCGGAAGCCGGAGCGTAACCGGGCCGTTTGGGGTCCTCTGTCTGGATGGCAATCCCGCATCCGGCACAGGTGTTGGCCACATCTTGTTCGATCATGCTTTTTTCTTCCACGAAATCAATCCCCTTCGCTCCATCCAATATAACGCGACGCGCTCCATCATGCGGTTAAATCGCGTAAAAAATCCGTCTGTCTGAGCGACAGGAACGACCAGGATCGTATGAAATCCGAGCCGATTGCCTCCCAGCACATCTGTAAACAATTGATCGCCTATCACGACAGTCTCTGCGACGGAGACGTCCATCTCCCGGACTGCCTGCAAAAACGCCTTGTTGGCCGGTTTTCGCGCAGTGCTAATAAACTTGATCTGCAAAGGCGCACAAAACCGTTCCACGCGTTCACGATTATTATTCGAGACGACCGTCACCTGCATTCCCGCATCCTGCAAGCGCTTGATCCAGTCGATCACTTCCGGGGTCGCAAGCGGCCTGTCCCATTCCACAAGTGTATTGTCCAGGTCTGTAATCACTGCGCGTATCTTGTTTTTCTTCAATTGATCTATGTCAATGTGATGAATCGATTCCGCGAACTGACTCGGCATCAGTTTTTCCAAAAACACGGAGCACCTCCAGACGGCATGAAGAAATTACCGTGATTTCGGCACTTACTATACCATATTCAGCCGCTTTCTTGCAAAAGAAATAGGGACGCCTCCGCTCGCTAGCGCTCTGAAGTGTCCCTTGTACGACGGTTCATCAGTTTTTGTACGTTCTCCGACGGCGTCCAGCAGTCAAATCGGTAATCCGGGCGCGTTTCATAAGTCAGACGCGAGCAGCGATAGGTGGTACGGCCGCTTCCTTTTTCCACGCGAAAGTGGACACAGCTGGCACAGCAATGAAACGGATTGGACTCGCTCATGCACACTCCTCCTATTCATCCTGTCGCTTCCACGAAAAGATCGTCAACTGCTCGTAGCGCTCCTGGGCGGGATCGGCGAAATTGGAAAAGCCGATGCCGACCAGCCGCACCCCTTCCTCGTAGGCGACGCCGTCGAGCAACTCTTCCAACAGCTCCTGCCATCCGATCCCTGCCTCTGCCTTGCGTTGTCGGGTGCGCAAGGTAAAGTCGGCGTAGCGAATTTTCAATGTCATCGTTTGAGGATGGACGCCTTCTTCGCGCACGTCCTCGAGTACCTCTTGCAAGAGCGTACGGGCCACAGGTGCAACCGCCTCGCGCTCGTACAGATCGTACGGCAGCGTCGTCTCCCTGCTCAGCGACTTGGGAGCGCGGTTCATTTCAATCTCCCGCTGGTCTTCTCCACGGGTGCGGTCGTACAGCGCCCGCCCCCATTTGCCGAATAGCTGTACCACTTCGTCGAGACTGAGCCGCCAGAAGTCCTCGACGGTGACAATGCCTTTTCGGGCGAGAAGCTCCTGCGATTTTTTTCCGACGCCGTGGATGCTGCCAATCGGCAGTGTACGAAGCACCTCCAACGCCTGGCCCGGACGGATGATCACAAAGGCGTCGGGCTTTTTCAGATCGCTCGCGATTTTTGCCAGCGACATGTTGTAGGAGAGACCGACGCTGCAGGTTAGCCCTGTCTCCAGGCGAACCCTGCGCTTGATCTCCCGTGCGATCGGCACGGCGTCAGGGTAGGAGGACAGGTCGAGGTACGCCTCATCCAGTCCTACGCTCTGATACAGCGACGTATACTCGCGAATAATTCCCATGATCTCGGCCGACTTTTCGGCATAACGGGAATAACGGACCGGCATGAAAATACCTTGGGGGCATTTTTTTCGGGCGAGTGCTGCGGGCATCGCGGAACGAACGCCGAACTTGCGCGCTTCATAGCTGCAGGTCGAGACGACACCGCGATTTCCCATCCCGCCGACGATGACCGGCTTTCCCCGCAATTCCGGGTGATCCAACTGCTCGACACTGGCGAAAAATGCGTCAACATCCATGTGCATGATTTTTCTCATCGGGACAACCACCAAACATACATTCTCATTTGATTATCCCCTTTTTTCCGCCAATGCGCAAGCTGCTGCTGCCTACTTGCCTGTCTTTTGGGCGCGTATCGCCTGCAACAGCTCGGATACGGGCGGATTGCCTTTTTTGGCGTAGAAAATGTTGCCGTCTTCGCCGATGATATAGACGATCCGCTGCTGGAACAAAAAGCCGAGCACTTTCCCGACATCGTACATTTTTCGGATGCTCTCGTCATCGTCGACGATCAACGGAAAGCGGTACCCGAACTTTCCCGCAAACGCCTGGTGTTTGTCCCGATCCGCCGGGTTGATGCCGAACACGACAGTATTTTCGTCTTCAAACGCGGCGTAGCTGTCTCGGATCGCACACAACTGCTTCGTGCAAATCGGCGTATCATCTCCCGGGTAAAAGATCAGCACGATGTTTTTCTTGCCCAAAAACGCCTCGAGGGCGACTATTCCCGCTGTACTGTCCGCCGTAAAGGCAGGAGCCTGACTGCCTGGCTTCAACATTTGCCTACCACCTCCTCTGTAGTATATCGGATCGTTTTGCATGCCCCTATAGAAAAACTGCCTGACCCTCGCAGGCAGGCAGCTTCGTTTCCCTGTTGCAGGCAGCTTATTATACGTGTTTCGCCGCTGCTTCCTTTTGTTTTTTGGCGATGCCAACGAATGCTTCTGCGATACGCATCATTCCGGCGTCGTGGAACCACATGCGCTCCGGATGCCATTGTACGCCGACATGCAGACCATCCAGACTTTCGATCGCCTCGATCACGCCGTCTGCGGCCACTGCAGTCGCCTTGAAGCCCGGAGCCACATCTTTGACTGCCTGGTGATGCGAGGTGTTGACAAGCAGCTCTGTTTGTCCGAGCACATCAGCCAAAAAGCCAGGCTGAAGCTGTACCTTGTGCGCACCGTATTGACGTGATCCCTTCTGCGCATGCTGGAATGCTCCCGGAACCTGGCTGGGAATATCCTGAATCAAGGTCCCTCCGCAGGCGACGTTGAGAATCTGCAGCCCGCGGCAAATACCGAGGATCGGTTTTTTCTGCTCGATCGCCAGTTTGATCAAAGCCAATTCGGCCAAATCGCGCTCGTAATCTACTTCACCCAGACGTTGTTGCGGCTCTTCGCCGAACAGATGGGGAGCAGGGTCTTCACCGCCGGTCAGGATCAAGCCGTCGAGGGCTTCCAGCATTGCCGCATAGGTAGACGGCTGTTCATCTAGGAGTGGCAAAAGCAGCGGAGTTCCGCCAGCAAGAGCGATGCCCTTGACATATCCTTGCGCTACGTAAAAATACTGGTCGAGCGTGTTGTTATGCAGATACATTTTGGAGCAAGCGATACCGATGATGGGACGCAAAACAGTCACTTCCTTGTCAAATTTTCTCGATTCGTGAACACTTTTTTCTTGCTGTCTGGTGCATGAGTACATACTATAATAGTAAGAAAATTTTGTCTACAGACAAAGGAGATGTTCTCATGCTTTCCACTCTCAGCTCACCCATCACCGCACTGCTGGAGCAAGCCGGCGGGCAATGGGGAATTTACCTGGAGGACTTGCGTACCGGCGAGACATTAGCCATCGATTCCGACAAGCGCTTCTACTCCGCCAGTGTGATCAAGGTACCAATTATGACAGCAGTGTTCGCCGAAGTATATGCAGGCAAATTTGCCTTGGAGACAAAAATTCCTCTGCGGCGCGAAGACCAGGTAGGCGGAGCCGGAGTGTTGCAGCATATGACACCGGGTACCGAGTTGGCGGTGTGGGATCTTGTCACGTTAATGATTATTCAAAGCGACAACACGGCGACGAACATCCTGATCGACCTCGTCGGGAGGGAAAGTATCCGCAATGCCATGCAGGCAACAGAGATGGTCAACAGCCGTTTTTACAACAAACTGATGGTCGTACCAGCACAAGTGGAAGGGTACAACGAAATTACGGCCGCAGACATGGGACGCCATCTGCGCTATCTTGCCACAGGCAAGGTCGTCTCGTACGACAGTTGTCTGAAAATGATCGGAATTCTGAAGCGTCAGCAGCATCGCGACCGCATCCCATTCTACTTCCCGCCAGCAGGAGGCGACCTGATCGGATCGCTGCCCGCCTGGGAGTTGGCCAACAAGACCGGCTCGGTGAACGAAATTACGCACGATGTGGGCATCCTCTACATCGGTTCAGACGCCGTTACGATTAGCATACTGAACAAAGGACTGCCGCAAAAGCCGGCGGTTGCGACGATCGCCCAAATCGGAAAACTGGTGTTTGACTTGTACAGCAAATAACGTCAGACAGCGGACTGGCTGTGCAGCAGCAGACGCTGACGTTCGATTGGACTGAAAGACAGGAATGATACGTTTCCTCCCTGCCGCGCCTTTGTTTGCACCCAACACAAAAGGCACCCTCTCCCCTGCCATGCGGGCGGAGAGGGTGCCTTGCGCTTATTAGTTCTCTTCTTTTTCCAAGATCAGCTTGGATACTTCAAACGCGCTGGAGAAGGAAAGCTCAGAGAGTTGTCCCTGTCCCGTGCACCAGTCACCGGCAAAGAACAGGTTCCGGTAATCTGGCAAGAAGATCGGCATCGGCTGCTGGTTCATCGTCCACTTGATCTCCTGGACGATCGCACGTGTAGAGACGCGCGGCACGACGAGCTGATCGCGCCAGCCCGGGAAGTGTTTGTCGTACACACTTTCAATCTCCTGCTTGCGCTGTTCGACCATCTCTTTGTTCCCGACATCAGCCTGGCGCATATAGGCAGTCGCCTGGAGCAACTGGCCTCCCTCAGGCACACAAGTATGGTCGTAGTAGGAAATGTCGGTAATGAAAATGTTGTTTTTCTTGTCGTAGATGTAGGAGTACGGAACGTCAATCCGCTCCTTCAGACCGACGTCATACACGACGACGACAGTAGGCTCGTATTCCGCATACTGGGCAATCGCGTGCGACAGACGGGTTTCGGTAAACACTTTGACCATTTCCTTCGGTGGAATACAGAAGATGAACTCGTCTCCGGTAATTTCCGCCTCCGGTGTGACCACGCCGATTACCCGCTCATTTTCCACGTGCACGGCTTCTACCTTGGTCTTGGTCATAATCGTACCGTTGTTCTCTTCAATGACCCGCACAAATTCGTTGATCAGCGCTTGCCATCCCCCACCGATGTAGGCTACCGGCTTGTTTGTCGTAAACAGACGGCGGTAGTAGTTGAAAAACACGTCGGACGGGATTTTTTCCGGTTCCCGCGTGAAAAAGTTGGAGGACGCCAGCGTCAGCATCATGTCCTTCACATCTTCATTGATGTGCTTTTTCTCCATCCATTTCTGAATGGACAGATGGGGATGCCCGGTCTCCATTTTCAGCATCGTTTTCAAAATTTCAAACGTAAATAATACTTTTTCAAAACCTTTTAACAGTCTTGTCTGGAAAAGTCCTTGCACGTTTGCAGGAACAGCAGTCAAATCATTTCCTGTATCGTACTTTGCTTTGGTCGGATTAAAGTCTTGCCAGTCAATATGCAAGCCAAGTTCTTTCTCAAAGGTCCGCAAAACGGAGCTGTCGCGAGCGTAGATCGCATGAGCACCGAAGTTGAAATTGAAGCCCTTGATCTTCAAGGTAACAGCGCGTCCACCCAATTGTCCGCGCTCCAAAACAGCTACTTTTTTTCCTTTTGCTGACAAATAGGCGGCGCTGGAAAGGCCAGCAAGTCCTCCGCCGACGATCACAACGTCATAGTGATTGGTCGTCATACAAAATCTCCCCTACGCATTAGCGATGTTGGTTGGTACTTGAATGAAACCCTCTCCTAGAATAAGGGATGTAGGAAGAGAAAGTCAACTATTATTGAACTGTGTCTATTATTATACTTGCGGATACCATTTTTTGGTTCCGCCGATTACTTCTGTTCGTTTCGCCGCGTCATCTGCTGCCACACCGTACCGCTCGCCGCTTCTCCGCTCTCGATCCGCTCCAGCGCCATTTTCACCTGCAAGCTGACCTCGAATTCCGGATCGTTCTGCGCCTTGCGCAATGCTTCCAGCGCTGTCTCGTCGCCGACCTCGAACAAAAAACGGGCTGCACGCCAGCGCACGAGTTTGTTGCGGTCTTGCAGCGCCTGGCACATCGCTTCGATCGCGCGGGGGTCGCCCAAATCGGAGAGTGTATCCCCGGCTGTCCGCCGCACAGAAGCCGAATCGTCCTGAAGTGCTTGATACAGCAGCGGGAAGACCGCGTCTGTTCCGACCATGCCGAGGTATACGACAGCCAGCCTGCGGATCGATGATTTGCTGTCGTGCAGCGCTTTTTCCAGTACAGGCAGATCGTCTTCCGTCGGCTCCATGCGATCGAGCGCCGCGTAACGCTTCTGCCAATCCGGGTCGTCGAGCATGTCCAGCGTCACCACTTTTTTCTCGCGCACGACTGGCGCAAGCGTCTCGCCCTCGCCAAGCTGCATCGCTCGCTCAACCAGCTCCTCGACTCGCTCTGCCGGATAAGCGGCGTCAATCTCCTGTGCCACTTCCTCACCGATCTCGCGCAAGTCGCCGTAACGGACGCCGTGCTCTACCCACTTCCGCTCCATGATCAAGTTCGGTGAAGCAGAACCTGCGCTTACAGCCGCCTGTCCGAAGCGCTCCGGCAGGGCGGCGCGTATTTGCTCTGTCCCCATCGTCACCTTTACCTGCATGGGAATATCGCGGAACATCTGGATGTACACCTGCGCCTCGCCAAAGGCTGCCCCTTCGCCGGCCTGGGCGAGTTCCGGCACGGGCAGATCGGCCCCGGCATGCAGAACTTCCCGCGCCTGGGTCAGGATTGCCTGCCAGTCTGCATTCGATTTGCGCTCCAAGGCGAGAAAATCAGCGGTCTGAAACAGCGAAACAACTCCGTCAATGGACAACAGCTTGACCATGATCGCAGGCGCTTTTTCTGCGTTTTCCTTAGTATAGACACGCTGAACACCATCGGGAAGGCGTTCATCCACATTCAGCTTCATCACGTTGGGACTTGGCGTAGGCTCAATCGACAACAACTTCATCGTTTTTTCACTCCTTTTTTCCGTACGTTTCCCATCTCCCCATATATGGTAGCACGGAACTCTTTCACATATCCATTTTGAAGTACAGCGGACGGCACTTGCTTAGCGCTCCAACCTGATCGCCTATGAATTAAAAATACCGTTTCTTCATCTCGCGGACGACTTCATCCAGATTGTTGGCGACCTGGGGAATACCGTAGCCGATAAACAGCGGGGAAGTGACAAATCGAGGAACCACCTTGGCGATCAGCGTCTCACCCTGGCGATAGAAGAAAAAGTTGTAGCTCTGAAAGTGGGGATTGACGCAGGTCAGCACCCAGTGCGCGAGGATTTGCAGATAAGCGGCCATCGCGTCCAGACGATCCCGGTCCGTCAGCACCACATTGTATTCAAAAAAGCCGGCACGCGGATGGGTGGACAGGTTCAACTCTACCCCTGCATCGCCGTCTATTTTTACTCCGGTAAAATCGCTCTCCTTGACTTGCTGCCGGTAGTCATATTCGTTCAACCCGACAATCTGCATATGCGGATGACGGATGCTGCCGCCTGAATACGGACCGTGGTTTTTGAAGAAGAGTACGGAGCAAAACGAGCCGCTGCTCTCCAGCTCCAGCCATTTTTCCACACCAAACGCGAGCAGAGCCTGCGCATGTTCGCGGGAATAGACAGACCAGTCCCCGTCACAATCGTCGGTTTCGATCAAAACGGTCTGGTATGTGTCTTGCAATACGGGGTATTTGTTTATCAGCCACATCATCGAGCCGCGCTGCTCCAGTACGCCGGTCAGGCTGTCCCGGTCGCAAAACGGACATGCTGTTTCCCGGTTCCGCACGCTTTCGGGCTTTTTTCTGCCTATGTACATGTCGAAATGCAAGTGGGTTTGTGCCATCACGATCGATCCTCCCTGTATACCCTGCCTCTACTGTACAATGGAAGGAACAAAGGCGTAAACAGTTCCGCTCTCCCGCAGCTCATCGTGAAAAAAACCGCCAGCCATTCTTTTTTTATCCTAGCGGTCTGTTTACAATAGAAGTAGCGAAAGACGGAAAGGTGTCTGATAGAAATGGAACGATCTTTCTATTATCCAGTATCATGGAGCACGGTACGCGAATACAAAAAGCTCTTGGATGAAAAAGAGATCCCGTACGAAATCCAGTCCTCGACCGACCTGCCCTTGCTCGAAGAAGGGCAACTGGCCATCGTGTTCCCTTCTCTTCCGAATCGCACGTACGTCTGGGTGAGGACGCTGTTTTCCCGGGATGGACACGCGTATCCCGATGAAGCTACGCTGTTCTTTCACCACCTCAGCAAAAATTGAATGTGCACAGGACCTGTCGGCGTGATCGGAATAGGATGAAGGAGAACGGGAGGTGAGAAGCATACCGTCCTACAACATCCGCATCTCGATTGAGCAACTGCGCCTGGATTTATTTGACGGCACGAGACTGGTTCGTTCCTTTCCCGTAGCTTTGGGGAAAATCGCAACCTCTACACCGCGCGGGGATTTTACCATTATCAACAAAGTGCCATACCCGAACTCGTATCCGGGCGGACCGCTTACTGCGTTTGGCACGTACTGGCTCGGTTTGAGCAAGCCGCATTACGGCATTCACGGTACCAACAATCCGTCCTCCATCGGCAAATACGTATCGCGCGGCTGCATCCGCATGTACAACCAGGATGTAGAAGCGCTCGCCAGACTTGTCCCGATCGGCACGCCGGTACGGATTCGCCAGACATAAGAAAACCCGCCCTGGTTACTGGCGGGTTTCTTGCATTTCTTCAGCATCTTCATCAGATTCCAGGTAGACGATATACCTTCTCGCTTGTTTGTACATGATGGACAGCGTAAACTCCCTCATTTTGTCCATGATCTCCTCTTTTTGCTCGATGGAGCATTCCGTGTGGAGCTTCTCTTCTTGCTCGTTCAGATAGGTCATAACCCATTCCGGGTCCAGTTTGTATGCAGGCAAAGACGACGACTCCTCTACTCAGTAATCCCCATCATTCTACCGGAAGATCGTCGTCGAGCACACCATTAATAACTGGCTGGACAAGCAGAGTTTGACAAGTTGTGCATATTCTCCCCGCTGCATCGGTTCACAGGCTACTGTCCCAGCTCCTCGATCAGAAGAGACAGCTCGGTCCAGCGCTCGATCGCAGCTTCCAACTGCTCGGCTACCTGCTGTTCTTCCGCATACAGCTTTTCCACTTTTTCGTAATCGCTGCCCGCTGCGGCAATTTCCTGCTTGAGCTCCTCGGCTCGTCTCTCCAGTGCCGCGATCTTGCCCTCGATCTCATCCCACTCTTTCTGGTCCTTATACGAAAGTTTGCGCTGGCGGTTATTCCCCCTGCTGCCTTGTCCGCGCTCGCTTTTTTCCTTCTCGGCAGCGCGTGCCGCTTCCTTGTCTGCGGCAGCAGAGGAAAGCTCCTGCTCCAGTCTCCTTGCTTCCAGATACTCGGAGTAGTTGCCCTGGAAATGGCGGATTCGCCCCTCCCCTTCAAACGCAAACAGATGCTCGACCGTCCGATCCAGAAAGTAGCGGTCGTGGGAGACGGTAATCACTGCACCGGGAAAAAGCTCCAGGTAGTCCTCGAGGATGCTCAATGTCTGGATGTCGAGGTCATTGGTCGGTTCGTCCAAAAACAGGACGTTGGGCTCGCCCATCAAAGTGCGCAACAGGTAGAGTCGCCGCTTTTCCCCGCCGGACAAGCGGTGGATCGGCGTATACTGCATATGCGGCGAAAAGAGGAAGCGCTCCATCATCTGCGAGGCGGTAATCGTCTGCCCGTCGCTGGTACGAATCACTTCCGCCGCTTCCTTTACATACTCGATCGCGCGAAGCTGCTCGTTCATCTCCACGCTGTCTTGCGTGTAGTAGGCGATTTTCACCGTCTGCCCGATGTCTACTGTACCGGAGTCGGGCTGGGTGCGTCCAGCGAGGATATTGAGCAGGGTTGATTTGCCGCTGCCGTTGGGCCCGATAATCCCGACGCGGTCTGTGGGCAAGACGATATAGCTGAAGTCGTCAATCAGCTTGCGTGCACCATACCCTTTATGGATGTGCTCGATCTCCAGCACCTTTTTGCCCAGACGGCTCGCTCCGAGCGCAATGTCCAGCTTGGCGCCAGCCGTCGGAGCATCCCGGTCCCGCAGTTCCTCGACGCGCTGGATACGCGCCTTTTGCTTGGTCGTCCTCGCCTTGGCGCCTCTTCTCAGCCACGCCAGCTCCCGCCGCAGCAGGTTTTGCCGCTTGCTCTCCGCGGCCGCCTCGTTTTCCATGCGCTCCGCCTTTTTCTCCAGGAAGGTCGCGTAATTGCCCTCGTAGGCGTACAGCTTGCCGCCGTCCAGCTCAAAAATGCGGGTAGTGACCCGATCGAGGAAATAGCGGTCGTGCGTGACCAGCAACAGAGCGCCTTTGTACCGGGACAAAAATTCCTCCAGCCATTCCACCGTTTCGTTGTCGATGTGGTTGGTCGGCTCGTCGAGGATCAAGAGGTCTGCCGGCTGGATCAGTGCGCGGGCCATCGCAACCCGCTTGCGCTGACCGCCAGACAACTCGCGGATGTTTTGCGAAAAGTCATGGATGCCGAGCCTGGTCAGGATCGTCTTCGCCTGTGTGTTGCTCTCCCATGCGTCTGCCGCGTCCATCCGGTTTTGCAGGGTGAGCAGGCGCGCCTGCCGGTTGGCATCGTCAGGCGCCTTTTGCAAATCTGCCAGGGCTTGCTCGTACTCGCGCATCAGTTGAATCAGCGGCGAATCGCCGTAAAAGACCTGTTCGAGGACAGTCGAGTTTTCGTCAAATGCCGGGTTTTGCGGCAAGTACTCGACGTGAAAGCGGTTGGCGTGTACGATCTTGCCGCTGTCCGGCGAATCCAGTCCGGCGAGAATGGCGAGCAGGGACGATTTCCCTGTGCCGTTGACCCCGATCAGGCCGATCCGCTCCTGTTCGGCGATGTGAAAGGATATATTGTTGAACAAAACCTTTTCTCCGTATTCTTTGGAGAGGTTTTCTACGGTAAGTATTTGCATCATCGATTCTCCTGTGTGAAACAAATTCGCCTGTCACTTGCGAGGAAGTGAGGCTGTCGGGTAAATCGTACCATGTTTTTGCGGCAAGCTCTAGTTGTCGGAAGAGTTTGGCGGTATTCCCGACTATTGGCTCTCCTGATGCTGCCATGACGCATGAACGCAGCGACAGCAGGAAACAAAAAGAACCTCGGAGCGGATGAACGCTGCGAGGTTTCGAAACGGACGAAGGCGGCTTGCGACAGAGCGAACCGCTAATTTAGCACGATGCCAGCATCTCGCCAATCGAGTTCTCCCGAATCACCAGATCCGCGAGGTCGTCCAGCGGCGTCGAATCGTAGTTGACGATCACCAGTCTGGCGCCGTGCGACTTGGTGATTCAGAAGTCAGGTGGACATTCACGCAAATTATTTTCTATGCTGTCTCCAGTGTTCAACAACATAGAAAAAAATTAATAAAAGTAGGCTTACCCACCATTGGTTAGGGCTAATGAAATAAATAAAGATACTAATAGCCCCGCCATTAATCGGACGGAATATCCATTTCTTTTTAAAAATATCATACAAGGATGTCACAAGTATTAATCCCCAAAAGAGAAATACCGTATAATCTGCAATCCCCATGCCCATTACCTCGAGTAAATTGCTGCTCCGCCACTGTATGCTCTGATTATAACACCGTTACCTTTATTTCGATTACTTATAATAGAAGCACCAGTAGCTGCAATAACTGAGCAAATTGTAGCAGAGGAGGACGGAAGTGACGCCCTGAACAATGCTAAGACTACTGCAGTTATAGTTGATATTGCAGTTGTATAGATCAAAATATCAACAACGTCTCTTGTATCTTCATCACTCAAGTACAACCAGTATCCAACGTCCCAGTTAGGCCCTTCATAATAATATGTTTCTTTATCTTTTCCTGCATATGTTTTTCCACCTGTCCCCGGATCTGGTGCAAAAACAATTGGACCGGAAGATTTTAATTCCTGTGAATAAGTAAATTTTTCGCTGAATTCATTAGCCTGCTTAAATGTATCTTCTAGCAAAATGTATATCTCTTTAGGGATATTTTCTTCGGCATCTTTTGTAAAAGAATATCCATTTTCATCAACAACATAATATTTTTTATAGTTATCTAATCCTTCAAAGAGTAGCTTTGCTTCTTTTGACTCCATTATTTTTTCGATTTTTTCATATGTTTCAGCTGAAAGTTTTACATTCTCCAATTCGTTTTGAATGACCGTTCTTTCGCTTGCATGAGCTTTTTTGGCATTCACCTCATACATTGAAGTAGCCATTAACGAAAATGATAATGCAACAAAAAGTACTTTTTTCATCGTAATAAACCTCTATTTTTGGTTATAATAACCAAATATTAGCATGCTAGATTTGGAGATTCAATCTGTTTTTAGTGTATTTTGTATTTTTGCCCAAATATTGCAAATTCCTTTATTGGGAAATGCCTAAAAATTGCTACAAAAGCCCCATTTGAGTGTTGGACTTTTGTTTATCTAACACACAGAAAGCCCGAAGCAATTGGCTAGAATCCTATAGCTATTAAAATGTCCATTGAATTTTAAGAATTCCTTTTTGCCTGAAAAGGGAAACCTCTACTTCTTCCGGTACCTTTTCAACCGTAGCCGATACTACAATAGGGGTCCTTCCCCCGCCACAGCCCGGTCTGTGAACGAAAATCGGGCAGTCCGCTCTCCGTCGACATTCCCGCTCCGGTAAACACGACTGCGTGCGACGCCTCCAGCAACCAGCTTTTCAATAGCTGTGACATACGATCGCGCTCCTTTTCACCCTAACCTTGTTTGCACATATTGTAATGGAAAGAATGTTGTTTTGGTACAAAAAGGAGGATTTCACGACCATGACGATGTATTTTGTCTCTGATATACATGGGCAGTATCTGGCGTTGCAAAAGGCGTTGCGGGAGGTATCCTTTTCGCCTGAGAGCGGAGACCAGCTCTATGTGCTCGGCGATCTCGTGGACAGAGGGCCACACTCGCGGGAGGTGCTTTTGGAGCTGTTGGGCATGCAGCAATCGTATCCGAACCAGGTCATCTTGCTGAAAGGCAATCACGAACAGATGCTGCAAGACTGGCTGCTTCGCCAGGGCAACCCGGAGATGTACCTGCGCTTTAACGGCGGAGATGCCACGATCCGCTCCCTGCTGCACGACCATCCGCTGCGCCGGGCATTTTTGAGCAGCATGCCGTCTGGCGAGGTGCAAGAAGAGGCGCGGAATCTGATCCTGGCACGTTATCCGCAGCTTTTATCTGCACTTTCTTCGCTTCCCCTGTACGTCGATCTGCCCCATGGCCGAAGCAATGGCGCTCCCCCTGTCCTGCTTGTGCATGCAGGTATTCGCCCCGGCCTTCCGTTGAACAGGCAAAAGCCCGATGACCTGCTGTGGATTCGCGAGCCTTTTTACAACCATTACAACGGCGAACTGGGCGTTGTGTTCGGACATACGCCGGTCAATCGGCTTCCCGGGTATACGGGCAACGGGCCGTGGCAGCGAAACAATATCGTGGGGATCGACGGAGGTGCCGCTTATCACCGACTCCTGCTGCTGCTGGAATGGCCGACGATGCGCTCCCTGTCGATACCGATCCGTGATCTGGGAAGAAGCGTCTCTGTCCGCCTGAGCTGACATCCTGCCTGCAAACTTGCGCAGCACCTGCTTCACAAATTGTTACTTTTTATAATCTGCTTCCAATTCGTAAATGTGGTAAAATGGTGGACGAGGTGTTGTTATGAAACGAGAAAGCGTTCGGGAGCAGGCGATGTTTGCTTCCTGGGGAATTGCCCTGATTGCGACTGCGGGCAGTCTCTTTTTTTCGGAAGTGCTGAAATACATACCGTGCGATCTTTGCTGGTACCAGCGAATCCTGATGTACCCGCTCGTCATTTTGCTCGGGGTCGCTTCCGCGAAAAAAGACTACCAGATGTCGCTCTACGGATTGATTCTCTCAGTGATCGGCGGATTGATCTCGCTGTACCACTACTCGATCCAAAAAATCCCGTTCCTGCATGAACTGGGAGACGCGTGCGGGATTGTCCCGTGCAATACGGACTACATCAACTGGCTTGGCTTTATTACAATTCCTTTTTTGGCGCTCGTCGCCTTTACGCTCATCGCCATTCTGCAATTTCTCGTTCTAAAAAGCGCAAAGGGGAAATAAGCCTTGAAGAAAATCATCGTTATATCGGTCATCGTAGCAGCGCTGTTGATCGCGGCTATCGTCTACTCCGACATCTCCAACCGCGAAAAAGCGGCAGGAAACCCATATGGAAAAGCCACCCTGCATCCGGCTACACTGGAGCAATTGAATGATCCACTGTATGACAATCTGATCATGCCGGAGGAATTGCAGACGCGTCTGGCAAACGAAGAGGACTTGTTTGTCTACTTCTACAGCCCCATTTGTGAACACTGCCTGGCGACCACTCCTGTTCTCGTCCCGCTCGCAGATGAGTTGGGGATCGATCTGAAAAAGCATAATGTCTTGGAGTTTTCCTCCAGTTGGGACACTTACCAGATTGAGTTCACACCGACGCTCGTTCACTACGTAGACGGAAAAGAAGTGGATCGCATCGTAGGCGGTCAGGATGAATCCGTGTTCAGAAGCTGGATTACCGAGCAAAAAGCGGCAGAATAAATAGAGCGGCCTCCCGCAGCAGTCCGGGAGGTTTTTTCATTGCGTTGAAAAAATAGCCCGTCCGGGTCATTAGGCTTATCCGAATATTGGTTTATACTAGGTAATGGGGAACATCATGGAACTTACGGAGGTAAGGTGGATGACTCTTGCCTATTTGACGGAAACCTTTGGCTTTCGCGCGACGTGGAATCCCGAACTGATGCTCGTGACCGTCCTGATCGGGATCGCCTATTTTTCACTGATTGGTCCGCTTCGTCACACATTTGCCGACGCCGAGCCAGTATCGCTGCGTCAAAAGCTGTCTTTTGCCTTCGGGCTGCTGCTGTTGTACTTTGGCATGGGCAGTCCGTTAAACGTGTCTGGTCATTATTTATTCAGCATCCATATGGTACAGCAATCGCTTCTGTATCTGGTCATGCCGCTGCTGCTCATTTCCGGTACACCCGCTTTCCTGTTTCGCCATCTGGTCGCGAGGCGGTGGGTGCGGCGTGCATTGCAGGTGTTCACTCATCCGATACCAGGAGTGCTTATGTTCAACGCCTTGTTCTCGTTTTACCACATGCCCGTCATTCTCGACCTGGCGATGAACAACCTGCTCATGCACAACCTGATTCAGCTTTTGCTTTTGATCACGGCTTTTTTTATGTGGATGCCGGTGCTGTCACCGATTCCCGAGATTCACCGCCTGTCCCACTTGAAAAAGCTGGCCTACATCTTTGCCAACAGCGTCTTGATCACGCCAGCCTGCGCCCTGATCATGTTTGCCGGGGCACCGCTCTATGAAACGTACGTAAACGGACCGACGATTCTCTGCGCTCCTTTCTTCTCCGCTCCCATCGACAAATCGATGTTTGCCGTTCCGCTCTCTCCCCTCGATGATCAACGGCTGGGCGGAATTTTGATGAAACTGGTGCAGGAAATTACGTACGGCGCTGTTCTCGCGTACGTGTTTGCCGCATGGTACCGGAAGGAAAAGGACCAGCCGGACGACCAACTGCTCCCGCATTAAACACAAAAGAAAGGGAGGACTCCTATCATGTCCCAGGCTTCGATTGGCGCGATTCGGCTTCGGCGGTTTCTCATGTTTTTGCCGCCCGTCGTCTTCCTCGTCCTGCTGCTCTCCTGGGTCTTCGGGCAGCCGCATCAGGTCCGTGCCGCATTGCCTGCGGTTACGCTGGAAACACTCGACGGAAAGCCCTATGACCTGGCGCAAAGCAATGGCAACGTGCGGCTCGTGGAATTGATCTATACGCGCTGTCCGGACATTTGCCCGCTCACTACGGTGAAAATGGTACAGTTGCAAAAACGGCTGCAAGCGGAGCAGAGGATGGGGAACGGGATTGAATTTTTGACTGTCACGATCGATCCTGTCAACGATACCCCCGAGGTGTTGCGCACATACGCCAAACACACCGGGATTCAGCCGCAGGGCTGGACGATCCTTCGCGGAGACGAAGAGACGATCAAAGCCGTCACCACTTCACTCGGCTTTTTTGTCAATCAGATGGAAGATGGCTTCCTCTCCCACACCTCCAGTACGTATCTGGTAGATGAAAACAACCTCGTGCTGCGCAAGTTTGGCATGGGGGCAGATTTTGATCCCGACGAGATTTACGAAGAGATCGTAACATTGATACAGGAAGGGTAATGCACGCATGGTCACAAAACGATGGGCACTCATTTTTCCCGCTGTACTGGCACTTCTGTTGGCTGCATGCGGAAGTGACGAGCCGGAATCAACCTTTAGCCCCTCTGCTCCGGTAGAAGTCAAATTCTCGCTGGAACCAAGCGAACCGAAGAGCGGGGATACCGTTACCTTCGCCGTCACCGTCACGCAGGAGGGGCAGCCGGTAGATGATGCAAGTGAAGTCAATTTTGAATGGTGGAAGGAAGGCGATGAGCAGCACAAGACCGTACCTGCCACATTTCAAAAGGACGGCTTGTACATCGCCCGGCAAACCGTCGACGAGCCTGGCTCCTACTATGTCTACTACCATGTGACTGCCCGCGATTTTCACAGCATGAAGCGCACGCCGTTCACCGTTGTCGCTGCGGACGGCGAAGCGGATACAAACGACACGGGCGAGCATGCACATGAGCACAGTGGCGATGCCGGACATACAGACAGCCATGCGGATGAGCATGAAAGCGGCGACAGCGGACATGCACACGGGCACGACTCCCAGGTCGACATGCACTTTGCGCCGTCGGAGTCGATCCGCGCGTCCGAGGAGGCGAGCCTGGCTGTTCATGTTATGCACGAGGATCAAGCGTTGAGCAAAGCGACTGTTCGCTTTGAGTACTGGCGGGACGGCGAGCAACTACATCATTTCCTCGATGCGCCAGAATCCCAGCCGGGAATGTACGAGGCGAAGGTGTCGTTTCCCGCTTCCGGCTCGTATACGGTGAAAGTGCATGTGGAAGCGCCTGACATTCACGATCATCAGGAATTTCCGCTAAGCGTCCAGTAATTGTGCAGGGAAAGAAATCGCAAAATCGCACAAAAAGCGCACCTCTCCACATGGAAGGTGCGCTTTTTCAGGCTTCACCGCCTGGACGATACCACTGGCTAGCAGGTGAAATAGGCGACCCGGTTTACAAATAGCTCGTAAAATTCCCATCTGTTCCGCCGCCAGCGAAAACCACGCACCGAGTTGCGACCGATTGCTACGGGAAAAAACCAGAACGATCTGCCATTGTGCAGCCAAACGAATGTGAACCGAAACAGGCACGCCTGGAAGCTCCACGGAAAGATCGGGCGCGGTCCGCCTCTGCCACGCGATCCCGGCGAGCTTGGTACCCAGCCAGGGGGTGGTCCGGGCGGAAAGCGACCGGGTGAACCAGGGGAGCCAGGGGAAAAGCCGGGAGAGCCAGGGGAAAAGCCGGGAGAGCCAGGTGGAAAGCCGGGAGAGCCAGGTGGAAATGGAAAACTAAACGACATGACATTTCACCTCCTACAATTCTCCCTATAGCAGATGCAGGGAATGCGGAGATGGCATGTGCTGTTGCCCGTAGTCACCTACCTATTTTTCTCGTCTGTTGGCAGAGAAACTGGACAGTCTTTCCCATTTTCAGCTTGCGTGAGCCTTTGACGAGAATAAATGTATGCGGTTTGATGCGCTTTTGCAGCTGTCGATGCAGTTGCTGCCGGCTGCTGCAATGTATCACGCGATCAGCGGGAAAGCCTGCACGGATCGCTCCTTTGGCAATATGACGGGCACTTTTCCCCAAAGTGTACAAATAATCGAGCTGACTTTGCTGAACGTATCGCCCTACTTCGTCGTGGCCCTTTACTTCGTACCTCCCCATCTCCAGCATGCTGGCCAGAACAGCAATTTTCGTTCCCTCGCCCATATTCCGCAGTACATCGATCGCCGCCTTGGCTGCATGCGGATTGGAGCTGTACGTGTCATCGAGAATGTGAATGTCTTGCGATCGCAAGCGATAATGCGTCAGCCGCTTTTTTTGCCCCCGAAAGAAGCGGAGCCCCCGCTGGATGGTACGGTAGCCAAAGCCGAGCGTATGCGCCACAGCAATCGCAAACAAGGCATTGTATACGGTGTGCAGCCCCATCATCGGGACGTAAAACGGCACCTCGACCCCTTTGAGCAAACAGCTAAAGTAGACGCCGCTCTCATCAAACTCAATATTGGACGCCTGGTAGTCTGCCGGGTTCTCGATCCCGACGGTGACAAACTTTCCGGCAAAATTCCCGGCAAACGGCTGCTTGTGCAATCGGCGGGAATACGGGCAATCCTGGTTTACAAACACGACGCCCCGCCTTTTCATGTGCCGGATCAGCTCCGATTTTGCCATCGCGATGCCCCTTCTGCTCCCGCCAAAATTGCCGATATGCGCCGTCCCGATATTGGTAATCACCCCGTAAGATGGGCGGATAATCTGGCAATGCCGTCTGATATGCCCCCTGCGCAGCATGCCGAATTCCAGGACCGCCGCTTTGTGCTCCGCCTTGATCCGCTTGACATGGGCGCGGGTATTCCCCAAAAAATTGCGATTGTACTTCGATTTGTACACCTTCCACTTCCGCGACAGAATGGCTGCAATCATTTCTTTGGTCGTCGTCTTTCCCGCACTTCCGGTCACTGCGATCACCGGTTTGTGCAGCAATAAACGCCTGATTCGTGCTCTCGCTTTGACGAATTCTTTCTTTTCGTCCTTTTGCACCGAATCCTTCGCCTCCCTGTTCCAGACTCACTCCAGCAATGTTCTTCACCATATCGTATGTGCCAGTCTACGAGCCCGTATAGACCTTTGTACACCAGATTTTCCACTACTGTCCAATTCATGGAACGGGGCTGCTGAATACAGTACAAGAGAGGTGAAGCAGTTGACAAAAACGATAACGATCGCAGCGGTGGGAGATCTCTTGATGTGGAAATCGCAAATTTCCGCTTCCCGGCAAAACGGTACCAAGCACTACTCGTTTGCCAGGATGTTTGCCCCCGTCGCGCCACTGCTGAAACGCGCCGATTTTACCATTGGCAATCTGGAAACGACATTTTCAGGCTCTGCGCAGCCCTATCAAATCGGCTCTGCCCGCACCGGCTACCCACGATTCAATTGTCCGGACGAGCTCGCCCAGGATTTGCGACAGGCCGGCTTTGACTTGGTCACGACTGTAAACAATCACTGCCTCGACGGGGGTGTGAGAGGGCTGTACCGGACGCTGGATGTGCTGGATCGCTGCGAACTTGCCCATACAGGAACCTATCGCAGCAAAGAAGAGTCGCTCCAGCCGTATATCACAGAGCGAAACGGGATTCGACTGGGCGTCCTTGCCTATACGTACGGGACCAACAAGCAGCGCGTCCCCTCCGCCACGCCGTGGATTGTGAACCGGCTAAAACCGGCCAAGATCGCAGCAGACATCGCGTCGCTGCGTCCGCAAGTCGATCTGCTTATCGTCTGCCTGCACTTCGGCATCGAATTCCGGCATACGCCTACACCCAAACAAAGGCGGCTCGTCCAGTCGCTTTTGGAGCTAGGCGCAGATATTATCCTCGGCGCTCATCCGCATGTGCTGCAGCCGGTCACCACTCCCCGGATTGCGTCCAGGAGTGGTCCGCCTCGCCAGACGGTCGTCGCGTACTCGCTCGGCAATTTTACTTCGGAACGCATGCTGTCGTATCACCACTCGCAATGCGGTGCCATCCTGTTCATTCGCGCGCAAAAAGACGAGTCACAGCAAACGAAAATCACCAAGGTTTCCGTCGTACCGACGTACTGCCGGCAGGTGATGGTCAAAGGACGCAGGCGATTTCGCGTCGTGCCCATGCGCACGTACTTGCGCCATTCCCTGCGGCAGTTGCCTCTCCCCCGCCGCAAAAAACTGGGAGCACTGTGGAAAGACGTCACGCGAATCGTCGGCCGCCGCTTTCTGCGGTAAAGCAAGCCCCGCTCACCTCGACAAGGGTAGCGGGGTCTTGTTGTGAATTGGTTACAAGTTCAACCGGATAGACGGAGCATGCTTGCTGTTTCACTTCGGTTTGCCGTTCGCCGAAGTTGACTTCTTTCATCTCTCTTCTTATTATTGGAATAAGATTGATTATGGTGGATTCGTGGATTACCAAATCAAAACTGTACATTAAATGAGGGAGAGACTGTGGAAGCTACACTGCGAATGATACTGGAGTACGCGTTGTATGCGTTCTGTTTTTTGAGTACGGGACTGCTTGCCCTGTTTCCTCGTGCGATTTGGCATTTGGAGAAGTGGTGTTTCATCGAACGGGAAGAGCCTTCCGAATTTTATTTCGATATGCTTCGCATCGTTTCAGCCATATTATTTTTTATTTTCGTACTTGGATTATTTATGTAAAATGAATACATGACTGTTCGTACCTCTGTATGATGAGAAAAATTTTTCGCAAACGTGAGGAGCGCAACCAATGAAACAAGCGATCTTGTTAATCAGCAGCATACTGATCTGTTTCTTCGGCGTATATCGCCTTGTGACTGAACCACTGTCATTCATTCCGGTTTTGTTCGCCCTGTGTGGTGGAGTCGGGGCAATCGGAGCAATACTGCGAATGAGACAGCCGGAGAGGTATTCCCGCTAAGCAGTCTGGTCAGGCAAAGCCTGCGGACTGCTTTTTTCTTTGCACAGTCAGCAACTTTGAATAGAACAAGCAATCCATTTTTGTTATACTGGATGCGTTATATTCCAAAAAATCCCACAAACCTCCCTGCGACTCATTACGCCCCCTCTTATTCAAAAGGTACAGGACGGTCAAGCGGATTGTTTTGCTCCATATGTAGTCAGAATAGCGTTGTAACAATGAATATTCTGTGAAGGGGAAATGAACAATGACAGGATTATTTCAACGCATCGACACGGTTTTTGTCCCAACTCGCAATATCGAACAAGCGCTGGAGTGGTATATGAATATTTTAGGCGGAACTCCCGGATGGAAAAGTGAAAAGGGAGAATACCAGTGCGTAAAGTTTCAGGATACATCCATTACGTTGTTTCTCACAAGTGAAGCGAAGTATTTTGAACCTAGACGTTCCGCCTTCAACTTTTACGTGTCGAACGCAGAGGAAGCTTACGAATATTTGCTCTCCCACGGAGTCAAAGTGGAGGAAGTCAAGGAGTATGGAGCCAAATATTTTGCCTTCTACGATCTCGATGGGAACTGTTTGGAAGTATGTGAGTATTAAAAGGGAGCTAAATCAAAAAACCCCTCTTGTCATAGAGGGGTTTTTTGATTGCCCTGACTCACTGATACGGACAGTCTTCGATGGGGCGTTACCTGCCCTGGGTTTGCTTCGTTCGGTAAAACTCGTTGAACAGCTTCATCAAAGCACGCTTTTCGATCCGGGAGACATACGACCGTGAAATGCCCAACTCACGTGCAATCTCCCGCTGCGTTTTTTCCTTGTCCTGATCCAATCCAAACCTGCCGATGATGACTTCTTTTTCGCGTTCGTCGAGGATATGAATGTGCTGGTAGATCTTGCTGGACTCCAGCTTGAGCTGCACCGCATCCACAACCTCGTCTGTCTCTGTGCCGAGGACGTCGATGAGGGTGATTTCATTCCCCTCTTTATCCGTTCCGATCGGGTCGTGCAAGGAAACGTCTTTTTTTGTTTTTTTCAGGCTTCGCAGATGCATGAGAATTTCATTTTCAATGCAACGCGCTGCATAGGTTGCCAGCTTTGTCCCCTTATCCACCTGATAACTCTCAATCGCCTTGATCAAGCCGATCGTACCGATGGAAATCAGGTCTTCGCTGTCTTCTCCCGTGTTTTCGAATTTTTTCACAATGTGGGCGACGAGCCGCAGGTTATGCTCAATCAGTTTGTTGCGAGCGTACGGATCGCCTTTTGCCATGAGGCGGAGGTACTTCTCTTCTTCCGTCTCAGGAAGCGGCTGGGGAAACGCGTTGTTTTTCACATACGCCACAAACAGTAACAGTTCCTTAAAGACAAGAGAAAGTGCCATCAGAATGCTGGACAAAGCTGCCACCTCCACGTCTGGATGCTTACTCCTATGCTTATGTGGGCGGTAGCCTACGTGTGCATGTACAGTGAACAAAATGCAGGGTGGAGTGGAATTTGCGGGACCATTCTGTTTCCGGAGTGAACAGGTTATTTGGGCATTTTTCCCTTTTGTTGTCCTACCCCCCTTCTGCTACGTTTGATGCGGAAGGAGGTGATGACAATGACCAAGCGTCTGTACTTCCTCGTAAGTCTTCAGGATGCTCTGCGGATCAGTGAGGAACTGTCGCAGCTCGGGATGACGCGTTACATCCTGCAGCCCCATGATTCACAGATTGCGTTTGTGTTTGAGTCGGTATCCGACATGACACAGACGGTCCTGAGACGTTTCTTCGGTACAGATGGCGTGTCACAACAGGAAGACTAACCCAAACGGCTGGTGTTCCCCGATGCAGGGGGCACCGGCTCCTATATCGATATACCCGAAAATGTTGAAAGGCGTGACAGTCTTCTTCGACGTGGTGCGAGTACCGTTTGCTGTTGTACAAATCGAATTGGATTCTATATAATGGAAGAGTTTACACTTTAGGAGGTTTTCTACTGTTATGAAACATCTTGAAACGGAAAGATTACACGTAAGGCCGATCCAACTAGAAGATGCCCCCGCCTTGTTCGGCTTCTGGTCTGATCCGAATGTTGCTCGCCACATGAACATCGATACGTTTACCGAACTGTCGCAAGCAGAAGAGATGATTTCCCTGCTGCAAAAGCTCAGCCAGGAACAACAGGCATGCCGTATGACGATTTGTCTGAAAGCGACTGGAGAGATCATCGGATCGTGCGGTTTCAACTATCTGGATTTTGAAAACGGAAGAGCGGAGATCGGCTACGACCTGGGCCATCCTTACTGGGGCAACGGCTACACCCCGGAAGCATTGAGCGCTTTGCTCACGTACGGCTTCCACGAATTGGGACTCGATCGCATCGAGGCCAAAGTAGTGCCGGAAAACATCAATTCTATACGCGTCTTGCACAAGCTGCGTTTTGTAGAGGAAGGAATGCTGCACGAATACGACCAAGACAAGGGCAAATCGATTGAACTGGCGATGTATACGCTCTCGCGAAGCAAGTGGGACTCGTAGCACAAAAATTCAAGACTGAACAAAAAAACTCGACATACAGTGGTATCGTCGAGTTTTTTCTTTGCCAGGAAATATGGAAAGGAGCATCTTGTATGAAAAACCCCCCGAACCATCCGGCAGACTCCAGAGATGTACCTGAGCCAATCAGGGGCGATGGAACCGGTTGGTGGGATCTAGGTCCGCGCAATATCACGCGCGACCGCGAGAATCCCGACTTGCTCGTCCCTCCTGCAACCGATGCCGGCACGCTGCCCAACCTCAGGTTTTCCTTCTCCGATACGTACATGCAGCTCAACCACGGCGGCTGGTCGCGCGAAGTCACGCAGCGCCAGCTTCCGATCGCCACAACGATGGCTGGCGTCAATATGGCGCTCGCTCCCGGCGGCGTTCGCGAGCTGCACTGGCATCAGCAAGCCGAATGGTCGATCATGCTGGTAGGGCGAGCCCGCATCACCGCAGTGGATCAAAACGGCAGAAACTTTATTGCCGATGTCGGCGTGGGCGACTTGTGGTACTTTCCCCCTGGCATTCCGCACTCGATCCAAGGCCTTGATGAAGGCTGCGAGTTTTTGCTCGTCTTCGATGACGGGAAATTCTCCGACTTAAACACGCTATCGATCTCGGACTGGTTTGCACATACGCCACGAGAGGTGCTTTCCGCCAACTTCGGGGTCCCCGAGAGCGCCTTTGCCTACATCCCGGATCATCAGCGCTACATTTTTCAAGCAGAGGTGCCTAGACCGCTGGAAGAGGATCGTGTAGCCGACCCTTACGGCGAGGTACCGCTTAGCTACACCCATCGTCTGCTCGCGCAAAAGCCGCAGCGAACGCCGGGCGGCACGGTGCGGATCGCTGATTCGCGCAATTTTCCCATCGCCAAAAATATCGCGGCCGCACTGGTGGAAATCAAGCCGGGGGCGATGCGAGAGTTGCATTGGCACCCGAACAACGACGAATGGCAATACTACCTTACAGGCAAGGGACGGATGACTGTCTTCGCCGGAAACGGCATTGCCCGAACCTTTGACTACAGTGCAGGCGACGTCGGCTATGTTCCGTTCGCGTTTGGACATTACATTCAAAATACAGGCGACAAAAGCCTCTGGTTCCTCGAAATGTTTAAAAGCGATCGCTTTGAGGACGTCTCGCTCAACCAGTGGATGGCGCTCACCCCAGAAGATCTGGTCGCCGAAAACCTCGATGTGGGAGCGGAATTGATCGACGCACTGCGCAAGGAAAAATGGCCGGTCGTCAAATATCCCGGATTTTAATTCTCCGCTTCAAGGTTCACCCAACGCAAGTCCTCTGCGGATACTTGCAAATGAACGGCGCGAAAACAATCGCGCAGCTCCGCTACATTTTGCGGGCCAATGACGGCGCAAGTGGGAAACGGCTGGTTGAGCACGTAAGCCAGCGCAACGTGATTCGCTGTATACGAACCGCCGACCCGCTCTGCGACCGCCTTGGCCCGACGGTAGCGCTCCCAGTTCGCCTCACTGTAATAGACGCGTACCATGTCGGGATTGGTTCTGACCACGGGTGAGTAGCGCCCGGTAAAAAAGCCGCTCGCCTGGGAAGCCCAGGAGAAAAGTGGCATCTGCGTGTGTCTGTGCCAGCGCTCGTACTCCGAATCGATATAGACGGTTCCCGGCCAGCGCGGTTCATTTGCTTTTGCCAAACTGAACGATGGGCTGTTTATCGCCAAGCGATGGTATCCTTTTTGGTCGGCGTACCGGTTGGCGGCGTCGATCCTCTCGTACGACCAGTTGGAGACGCCGGCCCTGATGATGCGCCCTGCTTCGATATGGGCTTGCAGCATGTCCATCAAATCGGCGACTGGCATGTCGGGATTGTCACGATGCAGCACGTACAGATCGATAGTCTCCACCTGCAGTCTTTCCATGCTCTCCAGCATGTCCTGCGTGATCGCCTCCGGGTTCACCCGGTTGACGGAAGGATCGTGGGTGCCGTCCTCACGCACAAGGTGATGACCGCCCTTGTCCATGATGACGATGTTGTCCCGGTTGTTACGCGCCTGCATCCACTTCCCGATGATGCGCTCGCTGCAGCCCTGGTTGTACAGATGGGCGGTATCCAGCGTATTGCCCCCCAGCTCGACAAACACATCCAGCATCTCGAAAGCTGCTGCCTCGTCACGAGACAGTCCCGATGTCCCCAAAACCAGTTTCGAGCATGAACGGTGCAAACCGTCTATCGTGATCTGCTTCACTTCCATTCCCTCCTTTTTTTCGTCCCCTGCCGATGCGGGAAAAAAAGAACCCCCCATCAAAATGAGAGGGGATAAGCTCGATTGGCTATCTGATTATTTATCCAGCGTGATTGTTATCTGCCGGCTTTTTGAAAATTTGTTGCTTCAGCTTTTTGAAGACCGACGTTTGCGACAGGATGGTCAACAGAATGACGATGGTCAGAATCAAGCTGATCGGGTGGGCAAACAAACTGCCCAAAAAGCCGAGGATGCTTCCTTCTTCCGATATAATTGCCCGGCGCAGGTTGCTGTCCATCTGCGGTCCGAGAATAATCCCCAGCACCATCGGCCCCGTCGGAAACTTGTACAATTTCATTAAATAACCAATGACCCCAAACGCAATCATCCAGTAGACGTCCACGACGCTGTTATTGATTCCGTACGCACCGATGACCGTAAAGAAAATGATGATCGGCATCAGGATGTGTTTGGGAATCAGGATGACCTTGGCGAAGAAGGAAACCGCG
Organism: Brevibacillus sp. TJ4; assembly: GCF_044627595.2. Classification (NCBI taxonomy): domain Bacteria; kingdom Bacillati; phylum Bacillota; class Bacilli; order Caryophanales; family Paenibacillaceae; genus Brevibacillus; species Brevibacillus sp. TJ4. The sequence goes on from NZ_CP185865.1 coordinate 2,877,929, forward strand.
GATACGCCCCAAATGACGATAAACAGCAGGGAAGCGGCAGCCGCTCCGAGGATGATCCAGAAAATATCAGGCGATTCCAGCATCAGCATCGGACCCGGCTTGAGGCCGTGAATCGTCATCGCACCGATCAGTACGGCGGTGACGGCATCTCCGGGAATTCCCAGGGTGAGCATCGGGATCATTGCGCCGCCATTGGTCGACATGATCGCAACTTCTGGCGCGACGAGTCCTTCATAGGCGCCTTTACCGAACGGACGGGTCGGATTTTTCACTGTCTTTTTGGCATGGTCATACGCGATCAAAGAGGAGATTTCTCCTCCTGCACCCGGCAGAATTCCTACTACAACACCGATAATCGCGGTACGAATCGTCAGCGGCAAAAATTTGATCAGGTAGATCAGCGGAGGAAGCAATTTTCCGATCACAACATTCACTTTGGTTTTGCCCAGATTGTGCAATTGGATCAGCACTTCGGACAGGCCGAACAAACCGAGCATGCAGGCGATGTAGTTAATCCCGCTCTTCAACTCCAGGTTGCCAAACGTGAATCGCTCAACGCCTGTCAGCGCATCCATGCCGACCATTCCCAGCGTCACGCCGACACCGGCTACGAAAATCGCTTTTGGCATAGACCCCTCGCTCAATCCTCCGACGAGCAACAAGCCTAAAAACATGATCAGGAAATAGTCGCGGGCGGCGAAGCCCAGGGCCAGCTCGCCCAAATACGGAGCCGCCAGACCGAGAAACACAAGCCCGATCACTCCCCCGATCGCTGCGTAAATCGTCGAGATGCCGATCGCGATCCCCGCTTCCCCTCTTTTGGTCAGGGGGTAGCCGTCAAAGGTAGCAGCCAGCGATGAGGCAGAGCCGGGAATATTGACCAGAATCGCGGAGCGCGCTCCACCGTAAACACCGCCGAAATAGACGGCAATCATCGTGACGATCGCGGCAACCGTATCCCAGGTGTACGTCAAGGATACGAGCAAGGTAACCGCCATCGTCACGGACAAGCCGGGCAAAAGTCCCTTCAGTACGCCAAACAGGGTACCGAGGGCGATCAGGATGAACAGTTCAATATCCAAAAAAGGCACAAGAATCTGATCTAGCATCTTATCCTCTCCTTACGAAGGAAACACAACATGGAAGACGTGGACGAAGATATAGTAGAACCCTACTGATAAAATCGCGGAAATGATAAAACTTCTGATAATCCTTTGCCTGTTGAGCAAAAGCATGGCTCCAAAGAGAAACACAAAGGACAGAAACATAAAGTTGAAGTAATTCATCAGCACAGCGAAGAGGATGACAATGCCTGTAAACACGAGCAGGCGAATGTTGACCTGCTTTTGCGTAATATCCTCTTTTTCGTACAAATCTTCCATCTCTTCATCTGTTTCCTCAGCCTGCTTGTGCTTCTTGATCGCCGCTTCTGTTGCGGGAGAGGAAGACTCGCTCCCTCTCTTCGCAATCAAAATCGCGCAGATCAACATGATTACTCCCACCAGGGCCGGGAAAAAAGAAGCGGATGAAGGGTCAAACACACTCTGCTCGTCAATGTTGTAGGCCATTACGATAATGGCAACGCTTACCAGTATGAGGAGTGAGGAAATCAATCTACCCGCTACCATGTCATCACCCTAGTTCTTTTTTTCAATATTCAAATCTGCCGGGCTTACTTTTGCCGCTCCGGCATCTTGCAGCAGCCATGCGGTCGTCGATTGCCAATCTTTCCAGTATTGCACTGCTTCCTCACCGGAAAGTCCAACCGAAACAGCTCCGGAATGTTTCAAGAAGTCCTGAAAGTCAGGGTCTTGCTGGGCCAGTGCGAACTTCTCGACCAAGTATTGCTTGATTTCGTCAGGCGTGTCATTTTTCACCCAGATGCCGTAGAACGGTCCCCACGGGAGGAATTTTTCCATTTCCGGCAGCAGTTCTGTAACAGCCGGAACGTCTTGCAGGTCTTCGATGCGCTCGTCATTGATGACGCTGAGGACGCGTACTTTACCCGCTCTCGCATTTTCGATAGCAGCAGGGAGAGCCAAAACCGAAGCATCCAGATGTCCGCCGAGCAAAGCCGTCAGGGCAGGACCATCACCGTCAAACGGAACCATGTTGTACTCGGTCTTCGTCACGGTACCCAGCATCGTCGTCACCGTAAACGGCAGTCCACCAGGTCCGGTCGATCCCATTTTCACCTTGCCGGGGTTGGCCTCAGCGTCTTTCAGCAAATCTTCCAATGTTTGATAGGGGGAATCTCCAGGGACGACCACTGTAGCGATTCCTCTGGCCAGAATGTTGACCGGGTAAAAATCCTGGAATCCGAGGTCGGAAATGCCCAACACTCCGTAAAGGGCCGGGTTTTCTGCGGCGAACAGCAGCGTGTAGCCGTCCGCTTTCTTGTCGTTGACGTACTGGACGGCGATGGCACCGGTCGCACCTGGTTTATTCGTCAGAACGAGAGACTGATCCAGGTGTTTTTCAGCCAACGGGCCGATTTTGCGGGACATCGTGTCCAATCCTCCGCCTGCTCCCCACTGGATGACACCGGTAATGGTACTGGTCGGATAATTGGCTCCTTGCGCTCCTCCTTGGGCATTTCCCGATGAGCCGCTCTGCGAGCCGCACCCGGCCAACAACAGCATGCTGAAAGCGATTACAGAAACGAGTGACTGTCGAAGCATGATCATTTCCCCCTGCTCTCTATTTTTTATAAATTTTAAAATTTTTAATGAAATGAATTATATACGAAAGTTCTCATTCTTTCACTTCTAATATCTTTTTTATCGATAGAGTTTCATTGACTAGCAGAAACGGCAGCCCGCAGTCCGAGCAAATAGCTGTCTACGCCAAAGCCGCAAATTTGCCCTTTGGCGATTTCCGCGAAGACCGATTGGTGTCGGAACGACTCCCTGGCGTGGATGTTGGACATGTGTACTTCGATAATCGGAACGGTGAGGATCGCGAGTGCATCGCGCAGCCCGTAGCTGTAATGGGTCCAGGCCCCGGCGTTGATGATCACGCCATCAACGCCGTCCAAAAATGCCTGGTGGATGCGCTCGCACATCTCGCCCTCATGGTTGGTCTGGAAGCACTCGACTTCTACCCCCAGCTCGCTCGCCAATGCGTGCAGGCGCTCGTTGATCTGCTCCAGGGTAACGGTGCCGTATTGCTGTGGGTCGCGTTTTCCGAACATATTGTGGTTAATACCGTGCAGCATCAAAAACTTTTTCATCGCTACCAACTCCTAGGCCAAATTCTTTTCTCTCGTTTTGCGTTGTACACCTGTCTGGTTATCGACGTATGTTGCAAAATACTCCTTCGCCGATTGCAGGCAGCGGCGGGCGTGCTCGGCAAAACCGAGTTCCCGGGAGCGCTCGGTGTGCGGCAGTTCAATCGAGCAGGGGATCGACGGCATGCGATTGACGATTGCGGCAATATCGATCCCGCCTTCGCCGACATACAGGCGCGCCTCGCGCAAGATCCGCGTCATTTCCTCGCGGGAATCCGGAATTTTCCCCGGAGCGTCGCAGAGATGCAGGAAGCGGAACCACTCGCGCGGGACTGCATCCAGATCCTCTACCTTGTCGCCTGAGCGGTGGAAATGGTGAATGTCGATCATCAGACCGGCATTGTCGCGCTGGACAGCGTTCAACACGTCGAGCACGCCGGCGAGTGTGGAGACGCTTGCGATCGGTACGAATTCCAGCTCTACGGTGAGCCCGAGCGGTTTCGCCAAATCGCACAATTCGGCGAAGCGCTCGATGGCGAAGGAACGATCGTCCGTCCAGATGCTGCTCAACACATGGCGTCCGCCCAGCTCGGCTGCTGCCTCCATCGCCGGAAGGTATTGCTTCGGATCGACACCGTCGTAAATTCTCGCCAGCTCGATGTCGAGCAGCCCGAGCCCCGTATCGGACAGCGCCTTTTTCGTCTTTTTCATCAGCTCGGGATTGTCTGACAGCGAGTAGTTCGGTTCGCCAGGAAGCCCCATGTAAATTGGACGCAAGCTGACGAAATCATATCCGGCGCGCGCTGCGATCTCAATCATCTCATCCGGCGGGCAGCCCAACACGGTCAGATAGGCGAGCGAAAATTGTCTGGTCACTCGTTGTTCCCTCCATTCATGTGGTCAAGCGTTCAGATATCGGTTACGCCTCCAGCGCCGGGTCGTAAAACTCACCGAACAGCTCTTCATCAGATGGTTTGTCTTCGGGAATCGGACGGGAGACCCAGGTGGTGTTCATGTAATGTTTCAGGTGCACGTTCTCCGATACGATATTTCCGCCCCACGTTCCGCAGCCCAAACTGGACGTCATCGGCATTCCGTTGTTGAATGCGCCCGCGTTTGCCTTGGATTGCGGCTGGCGAACCATGATCCGGCTGACCGGTGCAGCCAGGGCCAGACGATGGATGTGATCGTCGTCGAAGGAGTAGATGCCGCAGGAGTGGCCTTTTCCGCCGACTTCGTAAATGGCGCGCATCATGTCCAGGGCATTTTCAAATTCTCCCTCGTATTTGTACACTGCCAGCAGCGTGGTCAGCTTCTCGCCGGAGAATGGATGCTCTTTGCCGATGCCATCGCCTTTGACGATGATAAACTTGCGGTCTTCGGGAATGGAGAACCCGGCAATCTCCGCCAGCTTTTGCGGCGCGAGGGCTACGGTCGTAGGCAGGCGGCGTCCATTCTCATCCCACATTACTGCGCGCAGTTTCGCTTTTTCTTCTTCGTTGGCCAGGTAGCCGCCAACCTTTTGCAGCTGGTCCAGCATCTCGTCGTAAATTTTGTCGCTGATGATCAGATTGCCGTCCGCCGAGCAGCCAGAGCCGAAGTCGGAAGTTTTGCTGAGCATCGTGTTGCGAGCTGCGTCCGCAGTGTCTGCCGTCTCATCGATAATCATCGTGGCGTTGCCCGCGCCAACACCATAAGCTGGCGTTCCCGAGCTGTACGCGCTCTTCACCATGTCCTTGCCGCCGGTAGCGAGAGCCAGGTCCGCTCTCTCCATCAACGCCTTGGTCATCGGAATGTTGACATTGGTCAGGCACTGCAAAATGTCTGCCGGCGCGCCTTCCCGCTCCAGCGCCTCGCGCATCAGGCGGACGGTTTCAAAGGAAGTCTTCTTCGAGCGCGGATGCGGCGAGAAGATGACGACATCGCGCGCCTTGATCGCGTAGATCGCTGTGCCTGCCGGCGTCAGGTCCGGGTTGGTGGTCGGAACGATCGAAGCGATGATACCCGCCGGTTTGGCGTATTTGACGATCCCTTTTTCCGGAATTTCCTCGATGATACCCACGCTCTTCTGGCGCAGTGCATCCCGCAGGACACCGCGAATCTTGAAGCGTTTGTTCATGCGGCTGACCGGATCGCCCAGTCCGCTCTCTTCGATCCCCATGTTGACCAGACGGGCAAACGTCTTTTTATTGGCTACAGCCCACGCTACTGCCTGGCACAAGCGATCGACCCGCTCCTGGTCGTACGTTTCGATAATCGCCAGCGCTTTTCTCGCCCGCTCAAAAGCGAGATCAAGCTCTTGTTTTTGCTCCTCTGTCAATTCAGTGGCTCTCACTTTAACCTCTCCCATGTGTGCAAACCTCCCTGGCTTCTGCCTCTATTTATGCGTCTACCGCTACGTGATGGACATGTTTGTCCGGAGAATAAATGTCCATGATGTTCCAGTGACCCGCGGTAGGAGTCGGAATATTCTGCATTTGGACGTCGATAACAAACGGTTTGTTGGCTTTGATTGCCGTCTCCAGCACTTCTTTGAACGCTGCTGCCGACTCGATCTTCACGCCGTCGATGCCATAGGCGCGGGCGATTGCTGCGTAATCGGGCGAGTATGGCTGTCCGTCGCGTTTGAACAGCGTGCCCAGGGTCGTGCCAAAATGCGCTTTCTGCAATCCGGCAATCGTCCCGAACGCGTAGTTGTTCATAATCACCCAGATGACCGGGATGTTTTCCTCTGCTGCTGTCGCCAGCACTGCCGGATTTTGCCCGAAGCCTCCGTCTCCGACGAGGGACAGCACGACGCGGTTTGGCTGTGCCAGCTTGGCACCGAGTGCAGCCGGAGCGCCGAAACCCATCGTCGCCAATCCTCCCGGCGTCAGCACACTACCCGGCTCATAGATCGGGAACTGCTGGCCTACACCGTTTTTGTTCCAGCCCACATCCGTCGTGATGATCGCATCGCGCGGCAGGACTTCCCGCACCTCTTGCAAGATCCGCTGCGGAGTCATCGGGAAGGCGTCAGACTGGATGTGCTCCTGGTTCAGCTTTTGGAATTCAGCGCGGTTGGCGGCAATCTGCTGTTTTTGCTCTTCGTTTTGTCTGCCCTCGGGCAACAGTACCTTCGCCACGCGGTTGAGCACCTTCAAAGCCTGCTTCAAATCAGCGACCGCCCCGATTTCCACCGGATAGTTTCTGCCGATTTCACTCGGATCGATGTCGATGTGAATGAGCTTCGTCTTCGGAATGTCAAAGGTGTACTGCTTTTCCCACGAGCTGGCATCGGCCTCGGCAAAACGAGTCCCGAGCGCCAGGATCAAATCGGCATTGCGGGTTGTGTCATTGATAAATTTCGTACCCCAAAATCCGGTCATGCCCAGCGTGAACGGATGATCGTCCGGCAGTGCCCCTTTGCCCATCAGGCTGTGGGCGACCGGAATGCTCAGATGGTCGACCAGCTCCCGCAGTTCATCCGCAGCATCCGCGATCAGAATTCCTCCTCCGACGTACAGGACCGGCTGCTTGGCTGCGATCAACTTTTCCACGATCCGCACAGCGGTATCCTGGTCCAGCGATGGCTTGTGCAATTGTTTCGTATGGTGCTTGACGCTGGCAAACAGCTCTACATCGATCTCCATCGAGAAAATGTCCATCGGCACGGAGACGAGTACCGGACCCGGGCGCCCCGTTTCCGCCAACTGAAATGCCTTTTCCAAAATTTGCGGGAAGAGATCCGGGCGATCGACCCGCCATGCGCGTTTCACAAACGGACGGTAGATCTCGTACTGCGAGGCATCTGCGTGCAGGTTGACTTCCTGATGCGGATGCTTCCCGTAGTAGTGGCTCGGCACGTCGCCGGCGATGACGACCATCGGGATCGAGTCGAGCGCTGCATTCGCTACCCCTGTCGCTGCATTCGTAAGTCCCGGACCGAGATGGCTGAGTACGACGGCAGTCTGCTTTTTCGCTCGCGCATACCCGTCGGCGATATGGGCTGCAATCTGCTCGTGACGCGTATTGACGAATTTGATGCTGCTGTTCTCCAGTGCGGTCAGGACCGCGATGTTGGTATGTCCGCACAGACCAAAGAGGTGCTCGACTCCCCGGTCCTCCAGATACTTGACCAACTGGTGAGAGATCAGTTCTTTTTTCATAAGCAAGGCTACCTCCTAAAATCAAGAATGATTTTTCCATAATCGCCAGAAAAAGCGCTTTCATATGCCTGTTTGAATGAGGAGAGCGGCATGATCTTGGAGATGACGGGCTCGACGGCAAAATGCTCGTTGCGCAAATATTCAATCGTTTTCAAAAAGTCGTCGGGAAACGAATAAATGATCGATCCGTAGAGGGTAAGCTCGCTGCGTACCACATGCGCTACCGGAAACGTCGCTTCCTGGGTAATCCCGACCAGCACCATCGATCCTCCCGGTGTGACCAGTTGTATCCCGCTTTCGATCGACGATTTGGTACCGGCAGCTTCGATGACCACATCGAATGTCTCTCCTTGCAGCTCTTCAGGCAATACGGTGCGAACCTTGTGCCCCATTTGCCGGACCACTTCCAGCTTTGCCGGGTTGATGTCCACGGCCGTCACATCAGCGCCGAGGAAGCTCGCCAGCAGGACTGCCAGCTTGCCTTCGTTGCCGCAGCCGATGATCGCGACCGAAGTGCCTTTGCCCAGCTTTACTTTCTGGAAGGCGTGTACGATGACGGCGAGCGGTTCGATCAGGACCGCTTTTTCATCCGGCAAATCGTCCGGAATCGGCAGTACGAACCGGGACGAAACGACGATCTCTTCGGAAAAGCCTCCGTCCGTATTGATGCCCATCGATTTCTTGTGCAGGCAGATGTTCGTTTTGCCCATCCGGCACTTTACACACGTTCCGCAAAACGAATTGGGCAAGACGACGACTCGCGTGCCAGGCGGATACAAGGCTTCTGTTCCCGCCTCGACGATCACCCCCACGACTTCATGTCCCGGCCGAACCGGATAGGTCGCGTACTGGACAGCTCCTTTGAAAACGCTCAGGTCTGTGCCGCATATCCCGCCGTAAACCAGTTCAATTTTGACCTCGTCGCCGCAAGGGCTGGGCAGGGATGCGCATTCGCGCAATTCGATCTCAAACGGTTTTTTCAATAAAAGTTCCAACACTTGCTCCACTCACCACCTGGTTTCTCTGTATCTGGTGTTATCCGCTCCCTGGTATGAAGCCTCTCTTACTCTCTATCCGCAGGATCGAGATGGCGCAGTGCCGGACCGGAGTAGCGAACCAAGTCATCCCGGTTCGGGCATGGACCTTTGATCAATACCTGGTTTTGCAATTCTTCAAATGCGTGGGCGACGATTCCCATCCCCCGGGACAGGGCGAAAACTCCTTTCGCTGCTTCGGCTGGAATCGCCAGCTCGCACTGGATCGCAGCCGCAACTCCATCGATGTTCATCGTCAGCTTGCGTTTTTTCCGTTCGGCCAACTGGCTTCGGAATTCTTCCGCCATCCGCAGGTACGTGCCGGAAATTTCGCCTTCTTCGACGAGCGCTTCGGCGAGAGCGTACAGCCTTTTGATCCGGGGATCGTCATCGTGAAGCTGGTGACCGATACCGGCGAGTTTTTCGCCGCTTTGCTGCAACAGGTCGAGCTGCTGTGCCACCACTTCGGATAGCGACTTGTTCGGATCGGCTGCAAGCAGGGTATTTGTCTGATAGAACAGCTTCATCGCCTTCTCTGCCGCACCGCCGTGAATGTCGCCCAGGACATTGATCCCTGTTGCGACGCATGAATTAAAGGAAATCCCGCAGGTAGCCGCCATTCTCGCTGCAGCAATCGACGGAGCTCGCGGACCGTGATCCGCACCTGCTACTAAAACGCTTTCAAGCAATCGCGCTTTTTTGTCGCTCAATACCTCTCCGCACAAGAGCAGGTACAACATCTGGCTGTAGGACAGCGTCCCGATCAGCTCTTCGATGGGATAGCCGCGAATGATAATTTCATTTTTTTGAATGCCGCTAATTTGCGTATCCCACCAGACTGCTCCGTTGGAATAGGCGTCCAGAGCACTTCTGCCCATCGTGTTCCCCACCTCTCTTCACTTCTTTGTACTTCTTGCTCACAGTATAGCGGGGTTTTATGTATTAATAAAATGAATAAAACTCATGGTTTCCATGAGTTTTAAGAATTCCTAATTATGTGCTTTTTCTGCCTAGTTCGATAAATCGCTTGAAATTGCTGACGGCGGGCGACATGTAGCGATCGGATCGCCACACCATTTGAATCTGTCTTCGGCAGCGCGGCTTTGACACTGAAAGAAGCGAGATTTTTTCCAGATCAAGTCCGGGAATATAAGGGATCAGCGCCACCCCGAAATTCGCTCCTACGAAGCCTGCAATCGTTGCGTCTCCCACCCCTTCAAACGAAACATTCGGCGTAAATCCCGCTTCCTGGCAGAGGTTTACGATCACTTCCCGAATCCCGCTCTCCTGTTTGTAGAGGACAAACGGCTCGTCGGCGATCTCGCGCAGCTCCACTTCCTTGCGTTCGGCCAGGCGATGCTTTTTGGGCACGATCAGAAACAGCTCTTCGTCGATTGCCGGCACCATCTCGATATACTTTTGCCTCATCTGCTCGTTCGGGGTACAAAAGCCAAGGTCGATCTCGCCCACTTCCAGCAGATTCATAATTTTGCGGGTGGAGTCTTGTGTCAGTTGAAACTGGATACCGGGGTACTGCTCGCGAAATTCACCGATCAAATCGGGCACAAAGCTGGAGCCGAGCGTATGGATGAAGGCGAGCGAGATGCTGCCGTGATACGGATCGTCCAGGTCGCTGATCTCCTGCTTGGCCATGGTGATTTCCTGAAGGGCCCGGTTCACATGCGGCAGGAGAATCTCGCCGTACCGGTTCAGCTTCACCCCGCGTACTTTGCGGTCGAACAAGGGCACCCCCAGTTCTTCCTCGAGCTTGGCAATCGAGCGGCTGAGCGCCGATTGGGTAAGTGCCAGCTCATCTGCTGCCTTCGTAAAGTTTTGATGCTTGGCTAATGCCTGAAAATACTCAAGCTGCTGCCACTCCATGATGATCCCCCCAACCATTGCTTTTGCGAATAAGGCGAATTGTGGACCTCTTAGCCTACAGTCTACCATCGTCTGCTAGGAGCTGAACAGGCAGTTGCAGCGAACAAAGACAGAACGTGAATCTCCAGCACTCCAATAGGAATTGACACACGCTGCTTGCGCACATCATAATAGACCCAGGAACGCATGTAGCGACTGCCGACATGACAATGTGGATAGAAAGAGAGTTTGCCAATGACAGATCATACGGATATTCCGATTCGCGAAAAAAATATCGCCTTTATCGGCTTTATGGGCGCAGGCAAAACGACGATCGGACAGCTTGTGGCCAAGAAGCTGTATCGCGACTTCATCGATATTGACCAGGAAATTGAAAGACAGCACAATATGCCGGTACCCCAGATTTTTCAGGAAATGGGCGAACCCGCTTTTCGAAAAATGGAGCGGGAGCTGATCGTCTCGCTTTGTACCAACACCCGTCTGAAAATCATTTCGCTAGGCGGCGGCGCGTACTTGCAGGAAGAGGTACGCAAGGTGTGCCTGTCCCACTGCATCGTGTTTTTCCTCGACTTGTCGTGGGAGTCGTGGAAGGAGCGGATTCCGCTCATCATCGACAGCCGTCCTGTCCTGCAAAACAAATCGCTCGCTGAAATCGAAGAGCTGTTTATGAGCCGCAAAAGCGCGTACTCGATCAATCACTCGCAAGTTTCCACGAGCCAATCGGACCCGGATACGGTAGCCGAACAGATCGTCGAATCGATCAAGCTGGCCTGGGAGCTGTATTGACCAAATTCCCGGCAAACAAGAAAAAAGACTCCCTTACCCTGGCGAATCGTGGTGCGTTCCACCTTTCGCAAGGGACATGAGGGAGTCTTTTTTGTCAGCAGCACACGCTCAGCCCGCATCGGGAGAGCATGATTCGCGCACGACCAGCTCCGGCTGCAAAATAATGCGCTTGGGCGGCTCATCCAGCCCCTTGATCCGCTGGTGCAAAAGATCGGCGGCATGCGCTCCGACCAGTTGTGGCGTCGCTGCAATCGTGGTCAGGCTCGGATTGTAAATTGCCGCTTCTTTGATGTTGTCAAAGCCGACGATGGCAAGGTCCTTGCCGGGTACCAGCCCTGCTTCCTTCAACCCGTGCATCACGCCGAACGAAACGACGTCATTGTAGCAAAAAGCCGCTGTCGGCGGATTCGGGCTGGTAAGGATTTTGCGCAGCGCCTCTACCCCTCCCTGCGTCGTAGCCGGCCCCTCGACCCACAGCGACGTGTCGAAGGCAATCCCCGCTTCCTGGTGGGCAAGCTGATACCCGCGGTTCCGGTCCTTCCAGGCGGTCGAGTCGGCAGGTCCGCCGAGAAAGGCAATGCGCGTATGACCCAGCCCAATCAGATGCTCCACTGCCATCTTCCCGCCTGACACGTTGTCGATTCCGACGTAATCGCAATGCGCCCCCGGTATATCCTTCGCCACCAGGACGACGGGAATGTCCCATTTGCGAAGCCCTTCGATCACTTTCGGCGTGCTTTTGGACACCGGACTGAGGATGACTCCGCCCACCCTGTACTCCAGCATCGTCGACAGCAAGGCATCCTGCTTGTCCATCAGATCAAACGTCGTGCCGAGAATGACCGAATAGCCGTCCTTGTCCAGTGATTGATGCACACCTACGAGCAATTCGGAGAAAAACGGGTTATCCAGCTCGGTAATCAGCAGCCCTACGGTCGAGGAGTGCTGCGAACGCAAATTGGCCGCTACCCGATCATACACATAGCCCAGCTCCCGCATCGACTCCAGCACCTTCTTGCGCGTCGCCTCGGAAATACTGGTGCTGCCGCGCACGATCAGCGAAGCTGTAGCCCGAGACACGCCAGCGTGCTCGGCTACTTGCTGAAGCGTGACGCGACGCGGTTTTTGTCGTTTCACGATTGGATTCACCTGCTTGCCATTTAATGTAAGTATGCGTATCCACTGTTATTCTACCATTCCTATTGGCGCGCGGATAGGAATGGTTTTGCTGTTTGCTATACCGTAAATTGCCCGACCAGTCGTTTCAGTCGCTGGGAGACTTGGGTCATTGTGGAGATGGAATCGACCATTTGCTCCATGACTACATTTGCGTCTTGTGCCACTTCACGCGACTGCTTCGCGCTCTCGGAAGCTGTCGTCGCCACATGCATGACCGTATCGACGGACTGGAGAATTTCCTCTGCTCCTGCCGACATCTGCACAGTAGCTGCCGATACTTCGTGAACCTGCGAGGTGACCTTGTCGATGGCGACATGGATGTGCTGGAACGCTTCACGCGCCTCTTCTGCTGCTTGCAGGCCGACCTGCACATTTTTCGTTTCCGCCAGCATGAACGAAGAGACTCTGGTCGTCTCCTGCTGCAGCTGCTGGATCATCTTGGTGATCTGTTCGGCTGCCGATCTCGTCTCGTCGGACAGCTTGCGGATTTCCTCTGCCACGACAGCAAAGCCGCGACCGTGCTCAGACGCCCTGGCCGCTTCAATCCCCGCGTTGAGCGAGAGCAGGTTCGTCTGTGCGGCAATGTCGCTGATCACCTTGATGACGCTTCCAATCGTCTGGGCGCTCTGATTCAGATGGAGGATCAGTTCCGATGCTTTCAGCACGTTGTTGGACACGCCTTCAATGCTGGTCATCGATTGTTCTACGATTTCTTTTCCTTTTTCCGCGGTTTCGCGTGAAAGGTTGGCAGTAGCCGTCGCTTCCTGGGCGCTCGCAGAAATTTGCTGAATGCCGGATACCATCTGTGTCAGGCTGGCCGACGCAGCGGAAATACTCTCCACCTGCGATTCCGAACCGACAGCGATCTGTTGCACGCTGGAAGCAATGTTGCTGCTTGCCACACTCGTCTGTTCGGCTTGCCGGAACAGCATGCTCGCCGTCTCCGCTACCGTCTGCGCGTCGTGCAACACTTCCTTCATAATTCCCTGTATCGTCTCCAGCATCCGATTGCATGCCGTCGCCAACTGCCCTACTTCGTCACGCGAATTGATCTCCAGGCGCTGGGTCAAATCTCCCCCGGCGTTGGCAATGTCGTTGAGCCGCTTTTGCACCTCCTGGATCGGCAGCGCGATCATTTTTCTCAGGAAGAAACCAAACATCAGGGAGAGGAGAATTCCTACTGCGATCAGCACAATCGTAAAGAGCTGCGACTGGTCGAAGCGGACAGATGCGTTGTGATACAGCTCCTTCGACTGCCCGTCCTGCAGTTCTACGAGTGCAGCAATTCTCTCCTCAATCGCTGTTTTTTGCGAGGCAGCGCTGCCGTTCAGCTTGAACATCAGTCCCTGCTCATCGCCGTTTTTCACCAGAGCCAGCGCTTCGTTCATACTTGACTGATACGCTTGCAGCAAAGTGTCAAGCGCATCGACGAGACTGCGCTCCTCAGGTGTTAGCGATGTTTGCCCGTATGCGTTCAGACTGTCTTGTGCGTTCTGCAAATTGCCGAGGACGCTCTCTTCCAGCTTCGCGTAATCTTGCCGAAGTGTCGCGGCGTTGACGAGCAGCACAGCGTTCTCCGAGATCGCCTTGTTGACCTGCATCAGTTGGATAACTGGCAAGAACCGCTGCTGGTACATCGCTTCCAGGTCTTTGTTCACCCCTACCAGTGTCTGGTTTCCCAAAAAGCCAATCAAGGCCATGACCAAACAAATGACGGTAAAAATAAGGACAAGTTTTTTCGAGATCGTGATGTGGGAAAACCATTTCATGGATATCACCTCTTTTTTTAAAGTAGTTTCAAAATTCTACCTCTTTCGATGATTGTACACGAAAAACCTATCCAGCAGGATAGGAATTTTCGCGATTTTCCATGAATTTTGTTTTCACGTCAACCACTCGAGCGGCACCAAAACGATCGATGGGAACAAAATCAGAAGAATCAGGATGATCAGCTCGACCAGCAAAAACGGCCAAATCCCCTTCAAAATATCTTCCATCCCGATTTTGCCCACCCCGCAGGCGACATTGAGTACGGTTCCGACCGGTGGAGTCAGCAGCCCGATGCACGTATTCAGTACGAACAATACCCCAAAGTAAACCGGATCAATCCCGGCCATTTTAATAATCGGCATCAATACCGGCGTAAGAATCAAAATCGTCGGTGTCGAATCCATCGCCATCCCCACGAGCAGGATCATGGCGTTAATGGCCAAAAGCAGCAACAGCGGGTTATCGATGAGCGGAGCGAGCAGCGTCCCCATCGCTGCCGGAACATTCGCCACGGTAATCAGCCAGGCCGTTACCATCGCCGCCGCGACGAGAAACATGACGACACTCGTCGTCTTGGCCGCTGCGACCAGGACGTGGTACAGGTCTTTCCACTTCAACTCGCGGTAGATCACCAGTCCGACAAACAACGCGTAGAAAGCGGCCACGACTGCAGCTTCTGTCGGGGTAAAAATTCCTCCGCGCAGCCCGGCCACAATAATGACTGGCAGCATCAGCGCCCAGATTGCCTGGCGCCCTGCCTGAAAGACCTCTTTCCACGATTTGCGCGGATACACCTCGACATCACTGTTTCGCATGACCAGCCACCAGGTGATCATCAGGCCAACCCCGATCATCAGCCCGGGCACGATCCCCGCCATAAACAGCTTCGTGATCGATACGCCGCTCGACACGCCAAAAATGATAAACGGAATGCTGGGCGGAATCAGCGGTGCGATAATGCCGCCCGATGCGATCAGCCCGGTAGAGCGGTTGCGGTCGTACCCTGCCTTGATCATCATCGGGATCAGGATCGCCCCCAATGCCGCCGTATCGGCTACAGCAGAGCCGGACAGCCCTGCAAACAGGACGCTGGCGACGATCGCGACATACCCCAGCCCTCCGCGAATATGCCCGAAGATCGACATTGCAAAACGGATG
This sequence comes from Brevibacillus sp. TJ4, assembly GCF_044627595.2. NCBI lineage: Bacteria > Bacillati > Bacillota > Bacilli > Caryophanales > Paenibacillaceae > Brevibacillus > Brevibacillus sp. TJ4. The sequence continues at coordinate 2,893,114 of NZ_CP185865.1, forward strand.
ATGCGAGAGGAAATACCGCCTGCATTCATCAGCTCCCCCGCCAGGATAAAAAACGGTACCGCCATCATCGGGAAGCTGTTTGCTCCGTTAACGAGATTTTGTGCGATGATCTGGCTGTCAAAAATACCGAGATAGAGCATCAAAGCCACGCCGCTCACCAGCAGGGCCAACGCAATCGGGACTCCCAGCGCCATCACACCGACCAACGAACCGACAAAAACAGCTAATGACATGTATCCTTACCCCCAGCAGCAGACTGTTTTTGATGCGCCGCCGATGCATCCTGCCCGGCAGGTGGCGATTCTTCCTGTGATTTCTCCACCCCTGTAATCGGTGCCGTCTCGTTTCGAAAGAGCACGCGGTACAGATTGACGAGGATGATGAAGCCCATCGCGATACTCGTGACCATGCCGATCCCGTACACGTATGACATGGGCATCCCTGTCGCCGGAGCAAGGGCACTGGTGCTGACCAGAGTTGTCCGCCAGCTTCCGTCGAAGACAAGCCAGAGCACGTACAAGACGAGCAGATTGCTGATGATGTAGACCACTCTTCTGAGCGGAAGAGACAGTTTTTTTACAAACATGTCCACACCCAGGTGCTGGTTGTCCTTCAATGCCCCGATAGCCCCGAGGAATGTCAGCCATACGAACAGGAAGCGAGACATTTCCTCTGACCAGGTGATCCCGGAGTCAAACGCGTAGCGCAGCAACACATTTCCAAATACCAAAATGGCCATGCCCGCCAGGCATACCGCCATCAAGACGTCAGTTGCCTTGGACAACAGTGTAAAAACCCTTCCCATCGTTGCTCCCTCCTTGCGAAGAAAAAAGGGAGGAGTCAAACTGAATCCTCCCTGCGTTCCACTCACGTCCGCATTACTTGTTTGCTTCTATCAACTGATTGACCAGATCTTCTCCCAACTGGGCGGCGTATTTCTGATAGACCGGCTGCACTTTTTCGACGAAGCGCTGTTTTTCCTCGGCGCTGAATTCCGTCACGACCATGCCATTGTTTCGCAAGTATTCCAGTGCTTCAGCGGTCTCTTCCTGGTTGAGCTGGCGCTGGTAGTCCTTCGCCTCTTCCGCCGCCTTTGTCACCATCGCCTGTTCCTCGGCAGTCAGCGAATCCCAGAACTTCTTGCTGATCAGAAACGGACTGGCGTTGTAGATGTGGCCTGTTTTCGCATAGTATTTTTGCACTTCGTAAAACTTCGACGAAGTGACGTTGCCGGCCGGATTTTCCTGACCGTCTACCACGCCTTGCTCCAATGCGGTAAACAGCTCGGTAAAGGCCATTGGCGTCGGAATCGCGCCGAGCTCTTTCCACAGGTCGAGATGCAGCTCATTTTCCAGCGTCCGTACTTTCAGGCCTTGAATATCTTCAACGGTCTTTACTTCCCGTTTGTTGTTGGTCAAATCGCGGAAGCCGTTTTCCCAGTAGTTGATACCGATGACGCCCACTTCCGGGAGATCCCCCAGCAGCTCCTGGCCGATCGGACCGTCCAAAATTTCGTACGCAGTCTGTTCATCCTTGAACAGGAAGGGCAGGTCGAGAACGCTGAAACGCTGGGCATCGACAGCGATCGGACCGCTCGACATGGTTGAGCCCTGAATCGTGCCTACCTTCAGCGCGTCAAACACTGCACGATCGCCGCCAAGCTGTCCGTCGGGATAGACTTCCACCTTGATTGCCCCGCCAGACTCCTGTTCGAGAATTTCCCCGAACTTGACCAGCCCTTTCGTCAGTGAGCGGTCCGGGGCTGTCGCTACAGCCAGCTTCATCACCTTGGGCTCACTGTTCCCCCCCTGTGTCCCGGCTTCCCCTGAGCTGACTGTCCCAGGCGACTGCGAGGAACATCCGGCAACTGCGAGCATACCAGCCAAAATCGCGTACATGACAACCTTTTTCATACATTTCCCACCTCATCTTCTTTTTCTTTTGTCTCTCTGTTTTCTTCCCCTCGGCTTGCGTCCAGACATGGTTCCAGGCAACTCCCCTTTCCGTGACGACCCTTGGATTTCTTTTCAAGTAAGATGACACCCTCGCGCATCGATACATGTCGCTACGACACATACGTCAAAAGCGTCATCGGTGCTGGTGAACCGCTTTGAAATCGAGCACAATTTTTCCATAATCTCCTGATAAAGCGTTTTCAATCGCTTGTTCATAGGAGGTCAACGGGGTAATCATGGAGACAATCGCATCAGCGCGAAATGACGGGTTGCGCAAATAGGCAATCGCTTGCTCGTAATCGGAAGGAAAGTTGTAAATGATCGTTCCGTACAGCGACAATTCATTTCGCACCATGTGGGCTACCGGCAAAATCGCTTCCTTGGCCAGACCGATGACGACCATTTCACCGCCCGGACGGACCAGTTCGATGCCTTGCTCCACGGAACTCTTCGTACCGCCTGCTTCTACGACGACGTCGAACGTCTCTCCTTCGATCTCCGCTGGCAGAACCGCGCGGACGTTGGCGCCCATCTTTTTGACCAGCTCCAGTTTTTTCGGGTTGATGTCGGTCGCAGTCACGTCTGCTCCTAGATGATCGGCCAAAGCCGCGGCAAGCATCCCTTCGTTTCCGCAGCCCACGATGCAGACCGATGTCTGCTCGTTGATCGCAACTTTTTTAAATGCATGGACGACTACCGCAAACGGTTCGATCAGTACCGCTTTTTCATTTGGCAGGTCATCCGGTATCGCCAGAACGTAGCGCGATGAAATGAGAAATTCCTGTGAAAACCCGCCATCGACATTGACCCCGAGCGATTTTTTGTCCACGCACAGATTCGTGTCGCCGTTACGGCAGTAGCTACATTCACCGCAATACGTATTCGGCATCACGACGACCCGCGTCCCGACCGGAAACAAAGCCTCGCTGCCTGCTTCGATGACGGTTCCGACCAGCTCGTGTCCCGGGCGCAACGGGTATTTGGCGTGCAGAAGTTTGCCTTGGTACACACCGAGATCAGAGCCGCATATCCCGCCGTAAATGACCCTCACTTTCACTTCATCGCCCACAGGCGACCCGGTCGCTTGCACTTCTCGCAAATCCATTTGATACGGTTTCGTTAAAAATAGCTCCAACACCTAATCCCACCACCATGTTGTCTTTTGATTAGATCGATCTAATAAAAGGGGTTATTTCCTTACGTTCAATCTTTTTTTTCGAGCTGGCAATCGTTTTTGCGCACTCCAAAGATTGACAATGTTTAGAACGATCTAATAAAATGATGAAATTATTCACTCTATTTTTTCTTTTCAGAGTAGAATTACTAGATCGATCTAATGGCATTATAGTAATTCCCTGAAAGCGTTGTCAACGAAATTTTCCGAAAACTGCCTACAATTTTTTTCAACTGGAAAGGAAGTCATCTATGCGTGTCCTACTCTATACTGTCGTCATCTTCTTGTACATGGTGTCGCAATTCGTACCGAACCTGTATCTCAGTTATGCAATCGGCGTATGCGCCGTCGTCGCAGTAGCGGTATCCGCCAAATACGCCAGCGGCTTGCACCGGATTTCCGGGTTTGTCTTTCTCACTCTCGGGATCGCACTGTTTCTTGCGAACGGCCTTCCCTGGCACACGTTTTTTCTGCATTTTCAGTCCATGCTCGGGCTGCTCTCGCTGTTTCTTGTACTGCCCTTTATCCATTCACTCGTCCGCATCGGCCGTTACGACCAGTCCCTCAGTCAGTTGCTGCAGGATCGAGTGACGCGTTTGCAGAGTCTGTACAAGCGCAGCTTTCTCGTCTGCCACTTTCTCGGCGTGTTTTTGAATATCGCGACGCTGCCTCTGCTTACGAAGTCGTTGCAGCCGTCGCTACAGATGCTGTCCAAACCGGAGGCGGACAAGTTCCTCGGCAAAAATTTGCTTCGCGCCTATGCGCTGTGCCTGATGTGGAGCCCGATGGAAGTGCTGGTGAGCGCGAGCATCGACATTACCGGTGCAGCCTACATTCTGATTGCGCCGGTCGTGATCATAGTGGTGGTGCTTTCCGTGCTCCTCGACTTCGCGATCTCCCGCTTTCACTACCAGGCGATCCCGGTCACGATGGACATGCCGGGCGAAATCAACATTCGGCACGTCTACAAAAAAGTGGCGCGGATGCTCGGAATGCTGGCTTTGTTCGTCGTGCTCGTCAGTCTCGTGCAATATACGCTGGACAGCGGTTTCCTGTTTTCTGTCGTCCTGCTGCTCGTTCCTTTTTCTCTGGTCTGGGCCGTCTCTCTGGGAAAGACGAAGAGCTACCTGACTGTCGCCATTCCGCAATGGATCGAGCGGAGCAAAGGATTGGCCAATTACTTTTTCATGTTTTTGTCCGCAGGGATGTTTGTGGAGATTCTCTCGCTAAGCGGACTGCTGTCGTTTCTCGAACCCGTCTTTTTGACGGCCTCGGAGACACCGCTCGTCCTCTATCTGTTGATTGGCTTCTATTTTCTCAGTACATCACTCGTCGGCTTTCATCCGATGGTGTCGCTTACGTTCATGGCTGAGTTTTTGCTGCCTGTTCTGCCTCATGTAGCTGCGCTGCCGCTCGCTGTTGTACTCATCGTCTGCGGGCTGGCCTCGGTCATGTACAGTCCGTTCAATCTGTCTGTCTCGATTTTGGCCAATGAGCTGCGGATCAACCCGTATCGGATCGCCGGATGGAATGTCGGCTATGCGGTTCTGTGCATGCTCATCGGCATCGGTGCTGCCTGCACGCTCGATTTGCTTTTTTGGTAAGCCAAGCAAAAAACTCCTTCCCGGCTGATCCCGCTTTTCCGGAAAGGAGTTTTTCTATCGTCCATCTCATGGAAGTTACTTTTCGCTCGCCACCGCTTGCCCCTTCGCTTGTGCTTTCCTGTCCGCTACGAAGACGCCTGTGAATGCTAATCTAATAATTGACCACCTAGTGGTACATTGCTCATAAAAAAGTTGACCACCTGAGCACCTCTTTCCTGTATCTTGAAGTTGTCGGACCACAAGATATAGGAGGAAAGGAAATGCTTCAGATGGCTAATTACGAGTTTATCAGGAAACAACACATTCTGCTAGGAAAGTCGATTCGCCAAATTTCTCGAGAGACCGGCTATTCCCGTCAAGTGATACGAAAGGCTTTGAAATCCTCTGAGATTCCTGTGTATCAGCTTTCAAAACCGAAGCCAAAGCCAGTCATTGATTCTGTCAAGCCCATCATCTTGGAGTGGCTGCATCAAGATGAACAAGCTCCCCCGAAGCAGCGTCATACTGCCAAACGCATTTACCAGAGACTCGTTGACGAACATGGATTCACCGGCGGTTAATCTACTGTACGACGCTACGTCAGAGAGTTGCGGGTTTCTCCCCCTAAAGCATTTGTCCCTCTCGATTTCCCGCCAGGGCGCTTTGCTCAATTTGACTGGGGTGAGGTTACGGTTCATTTACAAGGGAAACAAGTAAAGGTTCAAGTCTTTTGTATGCGTTGCACATACAGCAGAAAGATTTTTATCAAAACATTTGCTCATCAGAAGCAAGAGGCTCTTCTCCAAGGTCATGTAGATGCTTTTGAATTTTTCGGTGCTGTTCCCCAAGTCATCACATACGACAACCTGACAACAGCCGTTAAGAAGGTATTGGAGGGTAAAAATCGCGAGGAACAAGAGCGATTTACTCAGCTACGTGCCCACTACCTGTTTGAAAGCTATTTCTGTGATCCCGGAAAAGGGCATCAAAAAGGCCAGGTGGAAAACCTCGTACAGTTTGCTCAGAGGCAATTTTTTACCCCTGTACCCAGTGTTTCTTCTCTGGAGGAGCTCAATCAAATCCTCCTCGAAAAATGTATCTCTTACGAGAATACAACCGTTCCAAGGTCTTCACTAACGGTTGGAGAAGCATTTGCTCAAGAGTTGCCTATCATGCTTCCATTGCCTCCACGGCCATTGGATTGTTTCCGTGTTGTACCCGTGAAAAGCAATACGCTATCCATGATCCACATTGAGAAAAATGCCTATTCCGTCCCCGTTTCCTATGCATCGACCCAGCTTACTTGCCGAGTGTTTGCTGAAAAAGTTGAGGTGTATCACGGAAAAAGCCTGATTGCGACGCATGAGCGGTGTTTGGAAAAGGGAAAGGAGATTTTGCAATACGATCATTATCTGGATTTACTTCTTATTCGTCCAGGAGCAGTTCTTTATGCTAGACCATTGCATCAGGCAGGATTACCCGCCATTTACCAAAAGTTCTTGGACAAGTGCCGCAACCGACCAGGAGGGATGAAGGAGTTCGTTCGACTCTTGCTTTTGCACCGTGAATTCGATACTTCTCTTGTCGAAGAAGCACTGGAGGAGGCCTGCCAAAAAGGGATGTTCCAATATGATGCCGTAAGGCAATTATTGTTTCAGCGAACATTGCCGGAACACCGTCTACCCCAACTCTCGTTGGTGGAGGATAGCTCTGTTCCACGTATTCAGGTAAAGGCCCCAGATCTTAGCCAGTACAATCGTTTGTTACAGAAAAGGAGTGTGGTTCATTGAGTACGAGTTTCTTGCTTGAAACCTATGCGAAACGCCTTCGCTTACCTGCGATTAAACGTGTCTATAAGGAAATTGCCCATGATGCTGCTGAACGGCAAATTCCCTACGAGGAGTTCCTCTTAGCCCTACTAGAGCAAGAAGTTCAGCAAAGGGATGCTAACCAAATCGCCAGTCGCATCAAGCATGCCAAATTCCCTTCTATGAAAACGATCGATCAATTTGAATTCTCAGCCATTCCGTCTCTCAACAAGCCCAAATTGCTTCAACTGGCTCGCTGTGAGTACATCGAAAAGACAGAGAACATCATGTTTATCGGAAACTCTGGCACTGGCAAAACTCATCTCTCCATTGCACTCGGGAAGGAAGCTTGCCATCATGGCTATTCCGTCCAGTTTTGGACTGCCGCTAAAATATGCAATGAGCTTATGGAAGCTCAGTCCCAAAAGCGAATTCTCCAGCTAGAGAGGCAATGGTTGAAAACAGATTTGATTATTTTGGATGAAGTCGGGTTTGTCCCTCTCAGTCGGACCGGGGCGGAGTTATTATTCCAATTTTGTGCGGCCCGCTATGAGAAAGGAAGCATGATCATTACCAGTAATCTGGAATTTACGGAATGGACACAGATTTTCAAAGATGAGCAAATGACGTCAGCCCTGGTTGATCGGCTTACCCATCGTGCCCACATCTTTGCAATGAATGGGGACAGTTATCGCTTTAAACAGAGCATTCAAAGATCGTGATCATGAAAAAGTTACCCACCCGACGGGTGGATTGATTTTTGCCATGGTGGTCAATTTTTTGATGAGCACTGTGGTCAACATTTTGGTTGACATTCACAGACGCCGCTTAGCACCAGGACCATCCCGGCTATTGACATAAGATTTACTTCAACTTAAACGTTTTTGCAATTTGTAATGCAATCTTTTCGTCATGAAAATGTGCTGTATTAAAGTACATATCATAGGCTTTTCCATTCTTCGGATCAACAAAGTAGTAATGGTACTGTTCTTCCTGGGTTTCTTTTTCGGAAGCGGCAGGTGAAGTAAGGGTTAGTTTTGTACTATACGTTTCCATTTCAAAACCTTCTAATTTCGTTAACCCAGTGTCCTCGGCGTGATTCGGTATTAATTGCGAAATCGGTTCGGATGGGTAGTAAGAAAGAACATCTACCCCCCCTATTCGTACATCCTTTTGTTTAAATGACAAGGTTTTTTCGTTGGTTTTCTCTACCTTCCAGTCATCTGGGACACTGATTGAATATGCAGATGTTTCAATAGTCATTGGTTTAAATTCAATACCCGATACGTCGGCTTCAACACTATTCTCTGGTTGTTCAGATGGCTTTGTTTGAACAACAGTAGGCTCTTCTTTTGTATCATAAGTTTCAAAACTCCCACTTGAGCATGCGCACCTGTGACTACCGCAATTAACGCGAGAGATATAACCATTGATTTTTTCATATGAAACTCCCTTTAGTCTAGTACTATCAATAGGCAAATGCTTCTATTTCTTTTTCGGATTTATCTGAGTTGTCATAGTAATAATGGCAAATTTCCAAGAAGTCGTAATACATAATGACGAAACTAATTTTTTACTTAACATGATTATTCCCCACTTTCCTACATTTCCCTTTTTTGGACAACAAAATATTACATCATTTTACATTCATTCCCAACATTACCATTATGACGATTTTTTGAACTAGTTGAGTTTAAATCTTGAAATTAAAAACCTCTCAGTTTTTAAACTAAGAGGTTCAATTGACTGCTACCTAATATTGATTTTCTAATTGGACAATCTCAGGATTCCATTCTCTTCCACAACCACTATTGGACCTCATCCTGCTTAATTGTTTTTCCGTGGCTCCATCTTAAAAAAATTATCCAAAATGGGGAGTTATCCATTTCTAAGTAATTCCGCTCTGCCCGTTTTCCCCTTTTGCACGGTACCCAATGTTTTCCAGGAGATGGTTGTATGAGTCCACTTGCCTGATGTCGTGAATAGCGACCAGAATGTCGATAATCGGTTTCGCACATAGGAGGGGAGGAGCCCCGTGCTGCCATGAACAGCCACCACTTCATCGCCCATGATTTAACGCAGTATATGTACCTCTTCCCAGTATTTGTCCCCACGACTCATCATGGGAAACAACTTCTATCTTTCTCATCCCGACACTCCCTAGCCATCCGTTTACTTGTCAACTACCGCAGCTTTGTTCGCTTTTCTGCCCGCTACGAAGACGCCGCACAATACCAGCATCATGCCGGCAAGCAGATTCCAGGTGATGGCCTCATCCAACAGCGTATACCCCCAAATAATTGCCGTTACCGGCAGCAAGTACGTAACCAGAGTCGCGAATTCAGGCGATCCTTTTTGCACCAGGTAGTAAAACAAAATATAGGCCACACCGGAGCCAAATACACCCAGACCGACAAGCGCGCCCAGATTGTGCCACGCTGCTACTTGCGCCCAGTCCGCATCAGCCCACAGCAGCGAAGCGATCCCGGTTGCAAGCGTAGTCGTCAGCAAGGTTCCGAACGTCGTCTGGTACAAGGTCAAACCGGACAGCCGTCTGGACAACTGCGTACCGATCCCGTAACAGAGCGTCGCAGTCAGCATACAGAACAAGCCTACAAGATCGACGGAGACAAAAGATTCTGGATTCACATCGACGAGCACGAGTATGCCGACAAAGGCGATGGCGATGCCGAGCCATTGTACGAAGTTGGAAGCCGCCTTGAAAAAGAGGATGCCTACCACCATCGTCCACAAAGGCGTCGTCGCATTCAGCACCGAAGCCATGCTGCTGGTCAGCTTCGTCTCGCTGAGCCCGATGAGCGTCCACGGTACCGCCGTGTTGACCAGTCCGACGACGATCATCAGCGGCCAGGGGATGCTCTTCCAACCAAACTTCTGACGCGTCACCAGCATGATCAGCACGATCGTTGCCAGGCCAAATCCGGAGCGAAGAAACGAGATCGGCAGCGGTTCAAAATCAGGCAGCAAAATCTTAATGAAAAAAAACGACCCACCCCACATCAGGCTGAGCAACAACAAGGCAAGAAACAGTGGACGCTGCACGAAAATCCCTTCCTTCTTCGTTTGTACGGCTTGTATGGAACTGCATCTGTGGAACACAGATCCCGGGCCAGCCTTGTCACAGGAGAGCGAGTGGTTACCGGACTCATACCAACACAGGCAGTCGTTTTATCATACGAACATATGGATCACCGCTGACCAGCAAAGTGCCGTCCGGTTTGTACCCCATCGCTACGTAGAGCTTGCGGGCCTTGGCATTCTCCTCGGCCACCAGCAGGGCGGCCCGGCTGTATCCCCGCTTCTCTCCTGCCTGCTCAAATGCACGCAACAGGCTGGTGCCGATTCCCTGTCCTCGGCAATCATACCGTACGGCAAGCGAGTCGAGGTAAAATTCATCGTCACGCGCTTCCTTTACGATCACAGGCACCTGGCCCGTTCTGCGAACCCACTGTTCCACAAACGGCTGATCCAGCTTCTCTGTCTGGCTGCCGTGATAAAACAGGGCAAATCCGACAGCTATTTCTTGTTTTACTGCGACAACAGCATTTTCGAAGCTAAGCCGGTTTCCTTTTTTTGCAAAGGCTTCGCTAATGAGAGAAATGGCTTCATCTGCTTCTGCTGCTCCTGTAAGGCTATATGCAATGCCGCTTCCGATCGCGTCAAAGATGAGCGGAGCAACATGGACGGCATCGGTTGCTGCAGCTTGGCGAATCATCGGTTACGTCCTCCTTGCTGTACATACAATAGTTGTATTGTGCCACAGGTTTCTGTTATTTTCCATCATTCCAGCGTATTCAGGGTCTTCTGATTTTTACATGATAGCATACTTTTTTCGACCAAGCAGAATTTTCATTCCCTGTCGCCTACTTCCCAGCTTTTCAGTAGAGCAGCAGCATTTCCTCTTCTGCATGGCAAGGGGCAAACGGAATTCCGTCCGGGTCAAGGGCTCCCCACACACAAAAAAGCGCACATCTCCCTGTGCAGAGTGTGCGCTTATGGATTGGTAAAAAGGAGTACTCCTGTTATCCGATCATTTTATCGATAGTCAAGAGACGGTTGTAGCGCAAGTCGAGGAACTCGTCTCTTCGACGTACGAGCGGGCGCATCGGTTCGTCCTGGTTGATCAGGATGACTTCGACCTCTTCACCGGAGTTCAAGCGTGCCTTGGCACCGACGTACATCAGGGCGATGTAGCGGACGAACCTCGACACGACCTCCACGTTCAACGCCCCCTCGCACGCCTCTTTCCACAAATACTGGGCTGCTTCAAACGGCGATGTCCTGTCCTTGTACACCCGGTCAGAGCAAATCGCGTCAAACATATCAGCGATGCTCAGCACCTGGCACTCAATCGGAATCTCGTCCCCTTTTCGTCCCTCCGGATAGCCCGTTCCGTCCAGCCGTTCATGGTGCAGCAAGGCACAAAGGGCGAGCTCTTCCGTAGCCCCTTCCATCGCTTGCACCAATTCATAGCCATAGCGCGTATGCATCCGCATGATCTCGAATTCCTCTTCGGTCAGTTTCGCTGGCTTGAGCAAAATTTCCCTGGGCACCTTCGTTTTGCCGATGTCATGCAAAAATCCGGCCATGCCCATAAACTGGATGCGTTCTTCGCTCCAGTTCATCAGGCTGGCAATCAGGGAGGAGAGGATTCCGACATTGATCGAGTGACGATAGGTGTAGCTGTCTGCTCCCTCCAGCATGTACAGCGAGCGGAACAACCCTTTTTGCTTCATGGCTTGTCCGGATATGTCGGAAAAAATGGCGGAAAATTCATCTACAGACGGCGGCGTTTGCTCGAGAGTGCCGACGAGGTCAAAGATCGCCCGGGTCCTGTCCAATGCTTCGACGTAGGCTGCCACCGACTCGCGATCGTACGCCGCTTCCATCAGTTGCTTGGAGATAGGTTCCGCGATCTGTTCGTCAGTGACCTCATCCTCAATTTCTACTTCCCAGATCCCCAGACCGGTCAATGTATGTACATGGCTATCCATCAGTTCTGTCCCTTTTGTGAGAAGGAGGATCCCCTGCTGCGTGTACAAATCTACTGCCAGGGTACGCCCGACCAACTTACTGTTTACAGGTGCAAACGACATAGATTATCAACCTTTCAGCTCAATCCAAATTTTTAAGCCGCAACTTTATTCAGAAAAAAAAGATTATACAGTTAAATTATAAAAATGATTTTGTTAAGTTACAATCTATTCTTTGACATTTTTAAACATTTCTCTACACCAGGGACCAACTCCGACCGTGAAACATAAGATATGGAGCGAAATCTGTTGCGTTTTGCAAGGAGGGAAATCTCCACATGACGGCCTTGTACATCGTGCCAAAAGCCTGGAAGCAGATTGAGCAGGCAGTACGAAAAAATCCCTCACTGGAAACGGGTGGGGTACTGATGGGCTATTCCATCGGCGAAGAGCAATGGGTAGTCGCCTATGCGAGCGGACCGGGACCGCAGGCGATCCAGCATCCGACCTCGATCATGTTTGACGACGAACATCTGCGAAAACTCGTGCAAAGAATGAGCCGCACCCGGAGCTGGAAATACATCGGGGACTGGCACAGCCACACGATGCGTCGCCTCACACCCAGCAAAGGAGACAAGCGGACCATCTGGGAAAAAGCGTCGCAATCGATGTACATGTCTCCCTCTCCCTTGATGCTGATCGTCGGACTTGGCAAGCAGAGCCAACTGCGAGCCCGCGGGTTTATCCTCGGGGAGACGCTGCGCGAAGTGACTAATTTGGCTCTGTACGAACCGCAAACACTGCGACCAGGCAGCTCCATCCGTCTGTAGCCTTGCTTGCGCCAAGCAGTTTCTCTCGCTTGAAAAAAGCAGCCACGCCTGTATGCGGCAATGGCTGCTTTCCACATTAATTGATCATCTGGGCGTGCTTGAGCAGTTTCTCCAAGAGTGTCACCACTTCAGAACGGGTCATATGATCTTTCGGTTTCAACTGATTCTCTTCTTTACCAGCAAGAATTCCAGTATCAATCATCAACGCCACAGCTTCTTGCGCCCAGGCTGAAACCTCGGCCGCGTCGTTGTAGGCCACCAGCACAGACTGGATCTCGGCTTCACGAATCGAAGCCTCCGGACGGATCAGTCTGTATGCCCGAGCGATCATGGCAATTCCCTCTTCCCGCGTAATCAATTGACTGCCGCGGAACGTGGAATCATTATACCCGTTGACGATGCGATATTGACTGGCAATCGAGATCGGAGAATAATCCCACGAAGACGGAACTGTATCCTGGAAAGGATTGTCTGGCGGGTTCGGAGACATCAATCCCAAGCCATACGCGACAATAGTGGCAAACTGCGAACGGTCTATCGGTTGGTTGGGGGACCACGTGTTGTCGCCTGTTCCTGCCAAATTCAGTCGGGAAGCAATGTTGTGGACCATCGACTCCGACCAGTGATTATGGACATCCCCAAACTGCTTCGGATTCCAGATCACGGAATACGTACCGTGACCACGCAAATCGTGAATTTCGGCAAAGTAACGGTTTCCGATTTGGGTTATCACCGTAGGAACATGGAAGACCGTTCCATCGGGATTTACAAGAACACCGGTCGTAATGCGGTTCGGGTCGATGCCATCGGGCAAAGCGATGTACTTCGGCGCATAGCCATTCAGCTTATCGGGTCTTACGGAAATACCCTCATTGGTAAAGGTCATGTCGAGCAATACCGGATGTACCAGCAACTCGTATCCATTCCAGCTCGCCTGTTGATACGCCAGATTTGCCACATCGTAACGTGCCAAAGCAATATCAATGCGGACTTCGATCTCAGCAAGCTCTGCTGGAACCAAGCTCGCGGAAATTTGCTCCAAATCTACCTGGCTGCTTGGAACCGGGTAAATAGCCAGCAAATTGCTAATATCCAGCGTAGATTCGGTCTCAGCCAATTGTTTCACATCTTCCGCTGTCATGCCTGCCACGTTCAGGTCACCTTTGCTGGAAATATGAATCTTGAGTTGCTGACCATCTTCCTGAGACAGAATATCAGACAGCTTGTCCCTGTTTACCTCAGCGTGGGTAATGGTTCTTCCCCCCTCTGTCTCTTCTTTGCCCGTAGCAAAGGAAGCATTGCGATCGTTTGCCCCCGTCTCGACTTTCAAATCGTTGGGCTTGATAGGAGAAGGATTGGACCACATATCCTGTCCATTGTCATCATCGTCGTCGTCATCACGAGACGAAGGCTTGTCCAATCCTCTGTATGCTTTTCTCAACGCGGAAAGGGCATCGTCTACGTCTTCTTGAGTGGCATTTCGGTCTTTCAACACCGCCTGGGCTTTTTCCAGAGCATCCTCCAGTTTTCTCCAGCTCGCCCGCGTGTACTCGGATTCGTCCAGATCCTTGTCGAGAATGTCTGCTATTTCTTCCTCCAGCTTGGATTGGTCTACTTCCTTATCGGAGCCGATTTTGTCCAAGCCTTTATAAGCCTTTTCCAAAGCTGCTAGTGCAGTGTCTACTTCGCTCTGCGTTGCCTCTGGATCGTTCAGCACTTCTTCTGCTTTTTTCAACGCTTCTTGCAAGTTCTTCCAGCTCTGTGGAGTATAGTCGGACGACTCCAGGTTTTCCTCCTCGATGTCCGTTACCTTGGCTTGCAAGGCGGTTTTGTCCACTGGCGCTGGTTCCGTCGGTCCTGTCGTTACCGGTGTCAATCGGGCACGTGCGTTTTGCAAGTCAGAAAGTGCGGCGTTCACCTCGGCTTGTGTCGCTGCCGGGTCATCTAGCACCTGATTCGCCGTATTCAACGCCGTTTGCAGTGCTTGCCAGCTCTCTGCCGTGTAGTCTGCCGATTGCAGGTTCTCGTCGTTGGTTTCCGTCACCTTCGCCCGCAATGCAGTTTTGTCCACGGCTGGCGGCGTCGTTACACGGGTCAGCTCGTCACGCGCCTTTTCCAGGGCGGTCAGTGCTTGATCGACCTGCGCTTGTGTCGCTGCCGGGTCATCCAATACCTGATTCGCCGTGTTCAACGCCGTTTGCAGCGCTTGCCAGCTCTCTGCCGTGTAATCTGCCGGTTGCAGGTTCTCGCTCTGAATATCATGTAGTTTCGTTTGCAGTGCTGTTTTGTCGACAATAACGAGTGCCTTTGTTTTTGTAGCCGTTTGATTGTCTTTTGTAGCTGTCACTTCAATCGTATACGATCCTTTTGCCAGATCAACGTATGGAATAAACTCCCAGCTTCCATCTGGTTGAACAGCAACAGGGTCACCTGTCCCCGGTATCGGATTACCCGTTGCATCTTTAATGACGATCGAGACAGTTGATCCCGGAATGGCTGTTCCTTTGATCGGTGGTTTGCTCGTATTCACGATTTCACTGACCGGCTCGGTTACGTTCAGGGCATTAGAAAATTCATCTGCTGCAATCTGGTCAAACAGATCGACAGGAACGGCATTAGTCCCTCTCAAATTTCCGTTACCGTCGTAGGTTACCTTTACTTCTTTCCCCGTTACTTCGGTTCCGGTTGGCAATGTGAGGATGAGTTTTTTCCCGTCATTAGCGTCTTTCTCAAATGTTACATCACCAGTTGGTACCGCAGTGCCGTCGAGTGTGATCGCAAAGCCCGTTTTATCGGTAAATGCGATCTCTTTATAAAGGTCAGAATGATGCGATTGCCATCGGTGATGGATTGCTCCAGCAAAGCACCTTGCACGATTGGAGTCGGAGCCGCAAAGGTGAAGTAGCTTCCGTTTGCAAACACATCGCTATTCAACGTAACTTTGCCATTATTCAATTCATAAAAAGCAAGATTCGAATCAAATTGGTTGCTGTCGCTCACTACCAGATAACGAGGCCATTGCGCTGCCCCGTCCGCTTTTTCTACCTGGAGCGTGACGGTAGTATCGTCCCAATTTGTTTTCTCGACCTTGTAGATACGTTCCATTCGTTTCAAGCTGTCATCAGTCGGATGCGAAATCGCTGTGTTGTACGCAACACTGTTATTATCGTCACCGAACAAAAAGAAGGAAAAATCATTGGCGATGTCGTTGCGGTTGTCCTCATTGGACGCAGCAATTGCACTGCCGAGAGCAACCGTTACCAGCGAGCCGTGCTCCTCGGATCGAGATTGCTTTTGTTCCAAGGCGCTGACGCTATCCTTCCCGATCCCTGTGATGCGATTCCCGTATCCGGTATTGGCTGAGCTGTTCCACATCGTCCTTCCATTGCTGGCTACGTAATCTACCGATGTTCCGTCCCCGGCCCGCAGTGTCATCCCGTATTTCAGCGCCAGGTAGCTGTTTACGCGAGCCCGCTCATCGTCATTGAGCGTTCTGTTGTACAAGATGACTTCTGAAATCGAGCCGTTGAAACGTGCGAAATGGCCCGCTCCGATATAGTAGGTGGATAGACCGTTAAAAGACCACTGGGTTGTATTGTTGGGATCTCGGTGCAACTGATGTCCGTCAAGAGAAATTGCCCATTCCTCCGAAGAGCTTCTGATGTTTAACAGACGACTTTTTTTCAAGTCATACTCATTCGGATCAATCGTAACGTCCCGATTCGTTGTAGAAAAGAATGATGTCTGAATCTTTTTACCGGTGCCATCGCCATATTTCGCTGCCTGGTAATAGCTACCGAATTCCCACGGAAAGCCGGTATAATTGTCACTGATTTGGACAGAAAAAATTTCCCTCGCCGTATCTCCTTGACCAAAACGCGGTGTCGAAAAATAACCGATGTTGCTGGCGATCGATACCCCAGGATTAAAATTGATGATGGAAGGCTGATACGGTTGATAGTTACTGTCAGTGGAGTCCCATACCCGATTTTCTTGTGCCAAATCTTGCAGCTTCGGTACTTTGCCATTGGCGTCCTTTACCGCACTGCCATACACATCCACCCAAGTAGACAAGCCTTTGGTTACCCCACCCGGAGCCAGCGGTGGAGCGACGAAAGTAAAGAAGCTTCCAGTCGCAAACGCTCCGCTATCCAGCGTAACCTTGCCGTTGTTCATCGGGTAGAACTCGACAGAGGAACTGAATTGCTCGTCACGGGCGACAACCAAATATTGTGGCCATTTATCTGTCTCATCAGGCTTCTCGACTTGCAAGGTGACAACCGTATCTTGCCAATTCGTCTTCTCGACCTTGAAGATACGCTCCATCCGTTTCAAGTCGCCGTATGTAGGATGTTCGACTCGTTCGGTATACTTCGTGCTACCAGCATTGTCACCAAACGTAAAGAATGATAGATCTGGCTCAATCGTACCGCCATTCGCCATATTCGAGACTGCTACATTCGTTCCCAGCGCTATGGTTACAATAGAATCCGGATCTGCGGATCTCGATTGTTTCTGCTGCAAACCGCTGGCATCGTCACGTCCGATACCGGTAATCCGATTGCTGTAGCCAGAATTGCTGAACGCTTTCCACATCGTTGTGGAACCGTCACTGGCGACGTAATCGGTTGGATTACCGTTTTCGTCCATCAATGTAATCCCGTATTTCAACGAAAGGTAGCTTTGAATCCTGGTCCACTCGTCATCGCGAAGCTGTCTGTTTTCATCGAATACGATCAATTCGGCTATTGAACCGTTAAGCCAGAACTGATTGTTATTAATGGCACCCAATCGCAATTCATCCTTGATGTTCGTAATACTGCTCTGTCCACTCCTGCTGCCTGCATCGCCTCCTTTCAGGCCCCTTGTTCTGTAACGGGTGTTTTGACAAGTGGAAGAGCATGTAACGAGACTGTTACACGCGGTCTTCTGTTTGCTGTTGGTCAGTTGTTCGCCAGCTCCATTCCATGGCTGTTCACGAATCTATGTACGATCGTTGGCTCACTCGTTTTGTATTATTTTGCAAATTATAGGTCAAATAACAGTTTACGTTTCTCACCTATACAAACCCTATACATACCTAGTCAAAAACCCCCTCCCGGCAAACGGAAGGGGGCGTGTATGATTCCCTGCGAGTCTTACCCTGTCAGTGCAGCCAGTTCTGCCACGGCACTCTCAAACACTTCAATCGCCTTGTTCGTGACCCAGGAAGGCTGGTTTTCTACAACTACGCATATGGCGTAACGCGGGTCCTCATACGGCGCATAGCCGGCGAACCAAAGGTGATTCCCCGGGTCCTGGGCTGTTCCTTTCTGCGCTGTCCCGCTTTTTCCGGCGACTTCCCACACACTTCCGTCCAGCGTCTTTCCCGTCCCTTCAGTCACTACCTTGCGCATCATCTTGCGCAGCTTGTTCGCTGTCACATAATCGATGCCAGTCTGATCGAGCGTCTGTGTGGAAAAGCGGTGAAACGGCTGCCCGTTGCGATACGAAATCTGTTCGACAAGCCGTACCTGACTGGGCTGTCCGTTGCGTAAAATCGTCACAATCAGGTTGGCCGCCTGCAATGGTGTGACGCGCACGTCGCGCTGTCCGATCGCCGTCTGGATCAAAATGCCTTCATCGCGGCGGGATGCTTCCTTGGCAAAAATCGCTCCCTGTTCCTCACCGTCGATCTGTCGAAATTCCTTGCGGTGAAACAGATCGGGAGTCAGATGGCCGACGCGCGTGGACAGTCCCAGGCGCTGCGCATACGCTTCCAGCGTTTCTCCCCCTATGCGTTTGGCTATTTCCGCGAAGGCGATATTGCACGAGTGGGCAAATGCCTCCTCCATCGTCACGCTGCCATGCCCGTCCTTCTTCCAGCAGGAAAAATGGTATTTGCCGTACTCTCCGGTGCAGGTAAAACGATCCGTGGGCAAGACAAGTCCTTCTCCCAGCGCCGCTGCAGCCACCACAATTTTGAACACGGAACCCGGGGGAAGCTGCTTGACCGCCCGATTTTGCCAGCTTCCCGCGTGAATGTCCACTTTCGTCTGGTCGTACTCCGGTCGGCTGACCATCGCCCGGATGTCGCCGCTTTTTGCATCCAGCACGACGATCGAGCCTTCTTTCATCCCGGCCTGTTCGGCTACCTGTTCCATTTTCCGCTGAATCTGCGCATCCAGCGTCGTCCGCAGCGAGAGCGGATAGTAGCCGTTTTCCTGTTTCGTATGGCGGATGTCGAGCCCGCGCAGCGGCCGTCCCTGCCCGTCGACGTAATAGGAGAGCACAGAAGGCTCGACACCTTGCAGAAAACGATCAAAGCTGCGCTCCAGACCGGAGGCGCCGATCGTGCTTTCGCTGTTCATTTTGCCGCTCGCATATTCCTCCGGGTAGAGCGATTCGACGAGCGCCGGATTTTGGTGGATGTAGCCGATCACGTGCTTGGCCACCTCGTCGTTGCGGTAGCGCTCTGTCACCGGCAGGGCGACAATTCCCGGAATCGCCAACTGATTGACCTGCTGCATCTGTTCTTCTGTAAGCACCACCAGTTTGTTGCGCTCGTCCCGCAGCAGGATCGGACCTTTTGCGTTTGTCATCGCCTCGTTCAGTTGCGCCGGCGTCTTGCCGACGATGCTTCCCAGTTTGGCGAGGCCGTCCGTCCCCTCCAGACTGCCTTTTGCCAACGGAAATAAAATCAGCGCAGGATGCTCGATACCGGTAAAGGAGTAGCCGTTGCGATCCAGGATATCGCCGCGTCCGCTGTGCAGCGTAATGCTTTGCTGCCGCTGCTTGACCGCGCCTTTGACCAGATCGATCCCGCGGCGGGAAAAGCGATGAGGAGCACCGAGCTGAATCCACCACAAGCGAACCAACAGACCCAGCCAGAGCAAAGACATGAAGAGCAGGACGAGAAATTGGCGTCGTTTGATGCGCCGTTCGATTTGCATACGTCAATCCCTCCCTGGCTTTTCCACCAGTATTGCCGGATTTGCATGCATAAAAACGATCAACTGCGCAAAAAAACACGCCTTATGCAAGGCGTGTCGGTTCACGATCTGTAGAGAGCGATTGTATTTTGCGCTTTTCCATCAGGATGTTGCCGATCTTCGTCGATAGCAGATCGAGCGCTACCCGGTTGTAGCCGCCTTCGGGAATGATCACATCCGCATACCGCTTCGTCGGCTCGATAAATTGCAGATGCATCGGACGCACCACGTGCAAATACTGGTTGACGACAGAGTCGAGCGAACGACCGCGCTCCTCGATGTCGCGGACGATCCGCCGCAAAATCCGCACGTCGGCATCGGTGTCGACAAACACCTTGATGTCCATCAGATTGCGGATTCGCTCGTCTTCTAGGATCAGCAATCCTTCCATTATGATGACGTCGGTCGGCTTTACGTGCACCGTCTCCGGGCGACGATTGTGCACCTTGAAATCGTAGATCGGCTTCTCAATCGCCCGGCCTTCAATCAACTCCTGCAAATGAAACAGCAGCAGGTCATTGTCAAAGGCAAACGGATGGTCGTAGTTGGTGAGAGCCCGCTCCTCTACGCTGAGATGACTCTGATCCTTATAATAGGAATCCTGCTCAATCATCGTTACACTGTCATGCTGAAATTGGCGGAATAGCTCTCTGGCGACCGTCGATTTGCCTGAACCGCTGCCTCCTGCTACTCCGATCACGACGGGGTTCCCCATCTGGCATATTTCCCCTTCCATGTTGTACTCGTACTATGTGTACTATCCTTGTTTGATACTGATAGCCAAGCCGTCTCCGACCGGCAAAAACGACGTCTCCAGATCAGCGCGCTCCTGCAGCTCCTGATTGTAGACGCGCAGCTTGTCCACGAGCGGCCGCAGCCGTTTTCCCGCTTCGTCCGGCGCGGCGACAAGACCGCGGAACAGCACGTTGTCGCTGATCACGAGTCCCCCCGGACGAACCAGCGGCAAATACAGGTCGAGAAACGTCCGATACTGTCCTTTGGCGGCGTCGATAAACAGACAGTCGAACTGCCCCTGTTCATCCGGCAGCCCTGTCGTGGCATCCCGCAACAGCACGTCCACTCGATCGGCACAGCCTGCCTCCCGGAGGTTTTCCCGGGCTCTCGCCAGCCGCTGCTCGTCGATGTCCATCGTCACGATCCTGGCCTGGGGAGCCGCTTCCGCCATCCAGATCGTCGAATACCCGATAGCCGTGCCGATCTCCAGAATGGACGTCGGTCTGTGCAGCATCAAAAGCGTGCGAATCACCTGTGCGGAGGCCAATTGCACGATAGGAATACCCTCTTCTTCCGCCTCCTGCTCCAGACGCTGCAGCAGAGCCGAGCGCGGCGGAACGAGATCGGCGATATACGCGTCAATCAGAGGATTGGTAATCATGCATTATCCTCCTCCATTTTGCCTGCTCTTCGCGTCATTGGCGTTGTGCTCCTGCAATGTCCGCGAGAAATAATGTTCCTGTGTCCCGTCTTTTTTGGTCACGTAGAAAAAGTAGTCGTGTACTTCCGGGTTGATCACGGCTGCCAGCGATTCCCGGCCGGGATTGGCGATCGGGCCCGGAGGCAGTCCGGGGTTGGCATACGTATTGTACGGACTGTCGACTTTCAGATCGTCGTAGGTAAGCCGCTCTTTTTGTTTGCCCAGCAAGAACTGCACCGTGGCGTCCGCCTGCAGCGGCCAGTTTTCGCGGATGCGGTTGTAGTAGACTCCGGCGACCTTGGCCCGCTCTTTGTCTACCGCCACCTCGCGCTCCACGATGGAAGCGAGCGTCACCGCCTGATCCATCGTCAGGTTGTGCTGCTTGAGCTGCTCGTTCCACTCCTCTTGCCATTCCTTTTGGAACTGGGCCAGCATTCTTTCGATGATTTCCCGCTCGCTGGCTCCCTCTTTCACCTCGTACGTCTCCGGGAAAAGGTAGCCTTCCAGCCTGTTACTGCGCTGCTCATCCTGCGGAATCTCGGCGACAAACGGGAACTCCGGGAAGCTGCCGTGATTGACCTCGTGCAAGAACGCGTCCTTGTCGACGATTCCTTCGCTGGCGAGATGCTCCGCGATCTGCTCCACGTTCCAGCCTTCCGGGATCGTAAAGCGCGTCGCACGTACGACGACATTCCCTTCCACCATGTTTTGGATGATCTCGTCATGGCTCATCCCCGGCGTGAATGCGTACTCCCCGGCCTTTAGTTGAGGGGCTACCCCTTTATAGCGTACATAGTAGCTGAACAATTCTCCATTTCGTACCAGTCCGGCCTCTTCCAGCAGTTGGCCGATCTGCCGCACGGAGGTACCTGTTGGAATGAGGACGTTTTTGCTTTCTCCCTGTGCCTCTACAGGCTGCAACTGGTCGTATATGTAGTAGCCTGTCCCCCCTGCAGCGAGCACCACGAGCAAGACAAAAAGCAACAACAAGCGAAGCAGACGGCCTCCCCTTCTGCGCCGCTCCCTTGTCTCCATGAAATTGCGTCTTTCGGGTTTCCCTATCAAGGCAAAAATCCTCCTAGCTTCTCCACAATCTATCTTTCGTAATCACTTCATTATACAAGAGGCTTTTCGTACTGTCACCGTACGGACATGATGACGAAAAAAGGAATAATGAACCGGTCGCACAGAGTCAACCCCAGGAGTCAGACTGCCATTTTTCCCCCTGGGGTTACCATTCCCTATATTTGCTTTTTCAACTGCTGTTTTCTCTGCCAGATTCGATGCAGGCGCAAAATCACTGCGAGAAAGATCGCGTAAATGCCGATCGCCAAGAGGATGTTGCGCGGCTCGGTCATCAGGTTGTCCCCTACCACCGCGAACAAAAGCATCGCCGGGATCTTCCCCAGGGCCGAAGCGATCGCATACGTAGCGAACGAAACGCGGTGCAGCGCAGCGTACATGTTGACGATAATGGAAGGCACGATTGGGACAAGCCGGACGAATGCGATCGCGACGAACGCATTTCGCTCAAACATCGCGCCCAGTCTGCCAATTCGCTCATAGCGCGCAAGCACCCGCATCCCCCATTCCTGATAGCCGTAGCGGACGACCAAAAACATCAGGATGGAAGCGGCAGTAGAGCCGATCCAGGTGATCAGCCCTCCGACAATCGGACCGTAGGCTGCTCCGATCACCCCTCCGACAATCGGATAAGGGATGACGGGAAAAAAAGCCATTACCGTCGCCATGACCGTAATCAGGACGAGGTTGTCCGACTCCTGAAACCATTCCAGAATCGTTTCGCCGTACAGGTAGATGACAAGAGCAATACCGGCGTAAAACACAGCCAACCCTATTTTTTTACCCATTCGTTCTCTCCCGGTCCGTAATACTCCTATCTTACCATATAAGCGAAGACTGATTTACGAGAAAATGTAGCAATTTTGCCGAACGTGCAGATGCCCAGAAAAGAGGGCTATCCGCAGTCTTTCGACGTGTGGGATAGCCCCTCATTCATCAGATTTCGTCTTTCTCCAGATCAGTAATCAGCGTCTCAAAGGTAGCTTCGACCTGCTCCCACTCGTCGTCGTCTTCGATCGGGATCAGCATGTCCGTGCCGTCGTAACGCAGGAAGTGAACCTCGTACTCTTCTTCCTCTTCCTGGTCTACCGGTACCAGCACCAGATAGCTGCGGTCTTCGATGTCAAAAATGTACATGATGCGGAAGTCGCGCGGTTCGTCTGTCCCTTCTTCTGTCAGGGCGATGACGTCGCCTACCTCAAACTCTTCGTTCATTTCTTCACTCATCGTAGTCACCTCGATTTTGCGTCCAAGTATCCCTGCAGGATCAATGTGGCCGCCATTTTGTCAATTACGGTTTTGCGCTTTTTACGGCTTACATCTGCCGAGATCAGCATTTTCTCGGCAGCCATCGTCGTCAGTCTTTCATCCCACATGTGAACAGGCAAAGAGGTACGCTCCTGCAAGAACGTGGCAAAAGCCTGGCACAGCTCCGCGCGCGGACCAATCGTCCCGTTCATGTTTTTGGGCAGTCCGACGACGATCTCGGCCACCTGATACTGGGCGATCCATTCGTTCAATCGAGCCAAATCCTTTTCCTTGGACTCCCGCCGGATCGTCTCCAGACCTTGAGCCGTCCAGCCCATCTCATCACTCACGGCGACGCCAATCGTCTTGTCGCCGACATCCAATCCCAAAATTCTCGCCATCTTTTAGGCTTCCTTGTCGCGTGACAAGTATACTGTCACCAACTCTTCTATGATTTTGTCCCGTTCCAGTTTGCCAATCAGGCTGCGTGCGTTGTTGTGCCGTGGAATGAACGCCGGATCGCCAGAAAGCAAGTACCCTACGATCTGGGTGGTTGGGTTGTATCCTTTCTCCTGCAGAGCCTTGTACACCTCTTGCAGCGTCTCTCGTACATCTGCTGCACTGGCTTCTTGCGGCACTGTGAACTTCATCGTATTATCCAACGAACTCACAATCAACACCTCGATTTCCTACAGACTTCTCTATAGCAAAAGTCCTTCTCTTCCACACTATTCGACTTCAGACAACCCTACTCCTTGCAGTACCGCAAAATTCTTTCGAAAATGGCACTATTTGACTGCAACCTGGCTTTTGACCAGATCGGCTACTGCGTCGAGCGCATCCTGCAGCTTGGACGGATCTTTCCCGCCAGCCTGTGCCATATCAGGTCTTCCGCCTCCTCCACCGCCGCAGCGAGTGGCCACTTCCTTGATGATTTTTCCGGCGTGGATGCCTTTGTCCATTAGGTCTTTCGTCACGCCAGCGACCAGGTTGACCTTGTCACCCTCGGCTGCACCGAGCACAATCACGGCAGAACCGAGCTTGTTTTTCAACTCGTCTACCATGCCGCGAAGGTTGTCCATGTCGGCAGCGGAGACGCGCGCAGCCAGCACCTGAATGCCATCTACCTGCTTCATCTGGTCGACGAGAGCCGCTGCTTCGATGTTGCCCAGCTTGGCGCGCAGCGATTCGTTTTCACGCTGGACCTCTTTCAGTTGCTGCTGCAGGCCTTCGACGCGTGCAGGCACTTCCGCCAGTACCGGAGCTTTCAGCCCGTTGGCGACTTCTTTCAGCAAGGCAAACTGCTGGTTGAGGAACTGGTACGCACCGCGACCTGTGACAGCCTCGATCCGGCGTGTACCTGCCCCGATGCCGCTTTCGCTGACGATCTTGAACAGGCCGATCTCCGCCGTATTGACCACGTGGCAGCCGCCGCACAGCTCCAGGCTGTAATCGCCTACCTGCACGACGCGGACGACGTCTCCGTACTTTTCGCCAAACAGCGCCATCGCGCCCATCTCTTTGGCTTCGGCCAGTGACTTGTTGAAAATGTCGACAGCCAGATTCGCCCATACTTTTTCGTTGACGATCGCTTCGATCCGCTCCAGCTCTTCTGGTGAAATCGAGCTGATGTGCGTAAAGTCAAAACGCAGCCGCTCGGGTGCAACCAGCGAACCTGCCTGGTTGACGTGAGAGCCCAGCACGTCTTTTAGCGCCTGGTGCAGCAGGTGCGTCGCCGTATGGTTTTTCGTAATCGCCAGTCGCGCATCGCGGTTGACTTCGGCGCGAATCTCGTCTCCTTTGCGCAGCGTCCCTGCTTCCACGACAACCGTATGCACATTTTGCCCTTTTGGACCTTTTTGCACATCGGTTACGCGCGCCTTCACCAGATCAGAGGTCAAGTACCCCTCGTCGTTGATCTGACCTCCGCTCTCAGCGTAGAACGGCGTGCGATCGAGGATCACCTGCACAGTTTGTCCCTCTTCTGCCGCCTCTGTCAGCTCGTTGTTCCAAATGATCGCTTCCACTTTTCCGCTTGCTACCAATTCAGTATAACCAACAAATTGGCTTGTAACCGTCAAATCGGAGAGCGGACCTCCCTGGGTCTGCATGCTGTCTACGTCCTGACGGGCTGCACGGGCACGCTCGCGCTGTTCTTCCATCGCTTGTTCAAATCCCTCGCGATCGATGCTCAGCCCTTGCTCGGCGGCAAAATCCTCGGTCAGGTCAACCGGGAAACCGTACGTGTCGTACATCTTAAATACGTCTTTGCCGCTGATTTGTTTCTCTCCATTTGCTTTTGCCGTTTTGACCATCTCTGCCAAAATCGCCAGGCCGTCGTTTAACGTCTCGTGGAAACGCTCCTCTTCGGCGCGAATGACCTTCTCGATGAAGCTGCGTTTCTCCACCACTTCCGGATAAAACTCGCCCATCATCTCGCCCACGGTCTCGGTCAGGCTGTACAGGAACGGCTTCTCTACGCCCAGCTTTTTGCCCATTCGCACTGCGCGACGCAGCAGGCGGCGAATCACGTAGCCGCGGCCTTCGTTGGACGGCAGCGCACCGTCGCCAATCGCAAACACGACTGTGCGGGCATGGTCGGCGATCACTTTCAGTGCGACATCCGTCTCGGCGTCTGCCTTGTACTTCACGCCGGAGATAGCACATGTTCTTTCAATCAGCGGGAACAGCAAGTCTGTTTCGAAGTTGTTGTCCACTTCTTGCAGTACCGAAGCCATGCGCTCCAGACCCATTCCGGTATCGATGTTTTTCTTTGGCAGCGGCGTGTACGTGCCGTCCGGGTTGTGGTTGAACTGGGAGAATACGAGGTTCCACACTTCCAGGTAGCGCTCGTTTTCCCCGCCTGGATACAGCTCGGGATCGTTCGGGTCGTTGCCGAAGCTCTCGCCGCGATCGTAGAAAATCTCGGTATTCGGGCCGCTCGGACCTTCGCCGATGTCCCAGAAGTTGCCTTCCAGACGAATGATTCGCTCTTCCGGAACGCCAATCTTTTTATGCCAGATTTCAAACGCTTCCTCATCTTCGGGATGGATCGTTACGGAGAGACGCTCCGGATCGAAGCCGATCCATTTCGGGCTGGTCAAAAACTCCCATGCCCAGGTAATCGCTTCTTCCTTGAAGTAATCGCCAATGGAGAAGTTCCCCAGCATTTCAAAGAAAGTATGGTGGCGGGCCGTACGTCCGACGTTTTCAATATCGTTGGTACGGATCGACTTTTGCGAGTTGGTGATGCGCGGGTTGTCCGGGATGATGCGGCCGTCAAAATACTTTTTCAGCGTGGCTACGCCGCTGTTGATCCACAACAGCGATGGGTCGTCCACCGGTACGAGCGAAGCGCTCGGTTCAATCCGATGCCCTTTTTCCACAAAAAAATCGAGAAACATCTTGCGAATCTGATTTCCTGTCAGCTTTTTCATGCATATCTCCTCCTGAAAAAAATAAAAAAGCCCTCATCCCCTCAGGGACGAGAACTGTTTTCTCGCGGTACCACCCTGCTTACAGACCTGCTCCACAAAAAGGAGCGCTCGCTGTCGCTTTACTGGCATGTAACGGTGCCAAACCGCCGATTTTTGCCCGGTCTCGGGAGTAGCCTTCTGCCGCACTTCTTCTGGCCGCCCTCTCAACCGTGGAGCGCCCTCTCTGTAAAAAGGTCTGCGACGTACTCGTTCCCTCATTGATCGACTTGCTGTTTTATGACCGTATTATAAATTTTTTCCGCGTGCACTGTCAACTTTCATGGAGGATCAAAGCGATGCGGCTGATCACGACTTTGCAGATCGCCAAAATCGGTACCGCGACAATCATTCCGACGATGCCGCCGATCGCCTCTCCGGCCAGCAGTGCCATGATAATCAGGATCGGGTGCAGGTGAAGCGATCGGCCGACAATGTTGGGGGAAAGGATGTTTCCCTCCACGATCTGAATGATCAGGTTGAGCACAATCACCATCACCAGCATTTTCGTCGACAAGGTCAAGGCGACGACGACAGCAGGAGCCGCTCCGATCAACGGCCCGATGTACGGAATGATATTGGTCAGACAGACAAAAGCAGCGAGCACAAACGGATACGGCATGTCGATCAGCCAGTACCCCAAATAGGCAAACAATCCGACGATGAGAGCGACGGTCATTTGCCCGTGTATGTAATTTCCCAGCGATTCATTCACGTCCCGCATTACGGCCAGGACTTGCTTGCGGTACACAGCGGGAACGAGCATCATTCCGGTGCGATGCAGCCCTTTCATATCTTTGAGCAGGTAAAACGCGATGAACGGGACGACGGCGTAGGCGAGCAGCTTGCCGAGTGTATTGCGGGCGTTGTTGACCAGCTCCGTGACGGAGTGAGACATGCGCTCCTGCGACTGGATAATCACACGGTCGACACCAAGCGAAATGCTCTCCGGCAAAAAATACTTGTGCGCCTCCCATTCGCTCATCCACTTGTAGTACCACTCCTGCAAGCGCGGGAGGTCATCCGCCAGCTCCGTCCATTGCGCGGTGAAAATCGGGATCGCGTTGATCACAGCAATCGTCATCAGCAGGACGAACGAGGCGTAGATGAGCAGTACCGCCATCATCCGCGGCACGCGCCTGCGTTCGAGAATCTGCACGATTGGATGGAGGATATAGGCGATCACCAGCCCGACTAGCACGGGTACGAACACTTCTCCCAGCAGGTGGAGCAGTTGGGAAACCACCGGACGAAGCAGCCAGAGCAAATTGCCGATGACAAGCAGCACGATCAGCCAGATCGCCATCGCGAACAGTCGGCTGCGTCGAAGTTCATCCACCTCGCCACCCCCCTCCCTCGTTGGCCTGTTACTCCCTTAGCCTTTCACACAGCCGGGAAAAACATGTACCAGCAACGTCGCGCTGCGCTATTGCTTTTTAAGTCCCTGCATGTGTCAGTGATGCGCTGCTTGGGCACGGCTGCGCACCCGGATGATGATCTCGGGAATCAGCAGGAGCAGCGCGAGCGAGCTGTACACGCCAATGGTATAGCTCGTCACATACGTGAAGCCGAACCCCTGATGAAACAGTGCGGCGATCAGGTGAATCACCATGTTCGTAAAACAAAAGGCGTAGC
The DNA here is from genome assembly GCF_044627595.2 of Brevibacillus sp. TJ4. Classification (NCBI taxonomy): domain Bacteria; kingdom Bacillati; phylum Bacillota; class Bacilli; order Caryophanales; family Paenibacillaceae; genus Brevibacillus; species Brevibacillus sp. TJ4. Next base: position 2,921,303 of record NZ_CP185865.1, read on the forward strand.
TGCGGATCATCCAGTTCTGGTGCTGGACAATCCGCCCCTTTTTGATGGAGAGGATCGCCATAATCGTCATAAACGGCCAGATCATATTGATCGCATTAAAGACCATGCTGCTCGCCTTTCCGCCGGTGGCGTATGGCGCCATATACCCGGAAGTCAGTACGACCACCAGAACGGAGACGATATATACGTATCCGTTTGCGCGGTGCAGTGCGCGGCTTTTTTGCAGGACACGCCCGGACAGATTGAGCAGCCCCGCCAGCAGCGCGACGCAGGCAAAGCCGACGTGTATGTACATGACATTCAGCCAGGTCGAAAGGTTCAGTTCGCGCTTCAGACCGGTTTTATGGCGCAAAAATGCTTCCGCCTCCGGATCGATGATATAGTTGAATACCAAGGCGTACAGGACAAATCCGATGCTCACAAAAGCCAGAAATCCGTATGCGCTATATCGTTTTGCCATGTGCTCTACCACCCCGCAGTTTCGATTTGCCAGTCCGCTATCGGGCATTAAAACCCTGCTTCCGGCACTACAGGGATGATAGCAGGCGAATCTCTCAAACGATGCAAACAAACTGTCACAAAACAATAAACAAACGATCACAGAACGCGCAGCGTCCCGTGAACGCTCGGAAAACATGGTACACTAAGAGGCAAAGGTGGGATTGCCGATGCATGCAAGACATACGATTCTCGTTGTAGACGACGATCCGAGCATCGTCGAACTGTTGCGGGACTTTCTGGAGAATGAGCAGTTTCACGTAATCACCGCCTGTGACGCAGCGCAGGCGTGGTCAGTCTTCCAGCAAACGCCCGTTCACTGTATCGTCCTCGATGTGATGATGCCGGGACAAAACGGGTTTGAGCTATGCCGCTCCATCCGGGCAAAAAGCAATGTGCCGATCCTCTTCCTGAGCGCCCGCAGCGAGGATGTGGACAAGATACGCGGGCTGACTTTGGGCGGCGACGATTACATCGTCAAAACCGCCTCTCCGGGAGAGATTGTCGCCCGAGTAAAAGCCGTCCTGCGGCGTACGACAAACCAGCAGCAGGCGGGAGGCATCATCCTCGATTACGGGCGTATTCAGATCAACTTGTCCACGCGGGACGTGATCGTCGATGGCAAGCAGGTCTTGCTCACACCGAAAGAATTCGAGCTGCTGTGCTTGTTTGCGGAACATCCGAAGCACGTGTTTTCCTATGAACAACTGTTGGACAAATTCTGGGAGGGCGTTGGCGACAAGCATACGATCCGCGTCCATCTCAGCCGTCTGCGGGAAAAAATCGAATCCGATCCGAATCAGCCTCAGCACCTCGTCAACGTCTGGGGAATCGGCTATCGCTTCGAGGGAGGATGACTTGAGAACAATGCGCATCCGCACGTTTACCGTCCTGTGCCTGCTCTTTATCCTTCTTTTGCCGTGGCTATTTTTTGTCACCGCCCACTATCTGGAGACCGACACGGTTCGCTTTGCAACGAATCGGACGTACGACGCGGATGTCCAGCGGCAAATGAACGAGGTGATGCACCTGCTTGAAGCCAATACGGACAAATGGACGGACCCTGCTTGGCAAAAGGAATTGCATTTGCTTGTCCGGCAGGCGCGGATGGAGGTCGTGCTGCTCTCTGCCAGCGGAGCCGAACTGTACCGCTCCCACGCGAAGCACGATCGTGCCCTGTCGGCAGTCGAACGGTACTCAATCATAGCGGACGGACACTTGCTCGGCAAGGTAGTCATGTACCTGCCAAGGTCGAATACGCTGCAAATGATTGCGGCGTCTGCAGGGCTCGTCCTCGCTTTTCTGATCGTCGGTGCGGCAATGCGCAGACTGCTGTTGCAGCCGCTTGAGAAAATGAGCGCGGCAGCCAGACAAATTGCCCACGGGGATTGGGATGTGCAGCTCCCCTCTTCGGGCATAACGGAAATTGCAGAAGTGGGCGACGGATTTGACGTGATGGTCAAGGGACTTGAGACTTCCCGGCGCAAACAGGCGGAGCTCGAAGAAGAGCGCCGTTTCGTGATCGCCGCTGTCGCACACGATTTGCGTACACCGCTGTTCGCCTTGCGCGGCTATTTGGACGGTCTGGAACAAGGCATAGCCCAATCGCCGGATAAAATGCGCAAATACGTGGCGGTTTGCAAGGAAAAGTCGGCGCAATTGGACCGGCTGGTTGAGGACCTGTTTACATTTGCAAAGATGGATTACGTAGAAGCAAAACCGCATTACAACACAGTCGATCTCGCCCACGTCCTGGAGCAGGCGCTAGACAGCCTGCGTCCGCAAGCAGCGCAAAAACAGATCGCGCTCTCGTCTCACTTGGCCGAAGGTTGCCTCATTCGCGGCGACAGGCATTTGTTGGTTCGGGCGATCGACAACCTTCTGGACAACGCCGTCCGTTTCACCCCGGTCGGTGGTGAAATTGCCGTTCACTGTACAACCGAGGACCAGTACGTACAGTTTGCGATACGGGACACGGGACCGGGCTTTTCGTCCGAAGAGCTGCAGCGCGTGTTCGAACCGCTCTACCGTGCCGAGGAATCGCGAAACCGCTCTACGGGAGGCAGCGGGTTGGGCTTGACCATTTCCCAAAGAATCGTACGCCTGCACGGAGGCAATCTGACTGCCAGCAATCACCCCTCAGGCGGAGCGCTGCTGACCGGCTTTATTCCGGCCAGTCGAGAAAAATGCTGATTTTCCTGGCGTTTCGCAACAGTCAAAATCACTATTGACAGAAAAGCAAGCCTCGAAGTAGTATAGTGATACAAGAACATATCTCCAAAGGGGAGTAGCTTTTTAGCAACATAGTCGTCATTACGGGAGAAATCCCCGGCTGTGTTGGCAACATGTTCTTCTCATGTTGTAAGCAAGACCTTTGCCTGACAGGTAAAGGTCTTTTCTGTGTTTATCAAACGACGACCTTTGCCTGTCCAGGGAAAGGTCGTTTTCTTTTTCCCTCTTTACACAAACTATGGGAGGTTGAAGAAAACGGCCCGATGGTTCTTCAATATCCGCGAGACAAAAAGGAGGAAAAAAGAAACATGGATCTTCTGATGACACCTGAGTTTTGGTCCGCACTTCTAGCCATTATTGTCATCGACTTGGTTTTGGCGGGGGACAATGCGATTGTCATCGGGATGGCAGCGCGCAACCTTCCGAAGCACCAGCAAAAAAAGGCAATTATTTGGGGAACAGCCGGAGCGATTATCATTCGTGCATTGGCTACACTCGCTGTCGTCTGGCTGCTGCAAATCCCGGGCTTGCTCGGTATTGGCGGTCTGATCCTGATCTGGATCTCGATCAAGCTCTTGACCTCCGATTCCGGCCATGACAACATCAAGGCCAGCGGTTCGCTCGCATCGGCGATCTGGACCATCGTCGTTGCCGATACCGTCATGGGTCTGGACAACGTGATCGCAGTCGCAGGTGCTGCACACGGTCATTTTGTACTGGTCGTTATCGGTCTGTTGATCAGTATTCCGATCATGGTTTGGGGAAGCACCCTGATTCTGAAATTCATGGAGCGCTACCCGATCGTCATTACTATCGGGGCTGCGATCCTGGCGTACACCGCCGGTAAGATGGTCACCCAGGAACCACTGCTCGCTTCTGTCTTTGGCGTTTACCCGTGGATCAAATGGGTATTCATCGTCGCAGTCGTCGTCGGCGTCATCTTGATCGGCCGCTTCAAAAACCAAAAGCAAAAAGAAAAACAGCCAGCCGAACAATCCTAATACGCAAGAAAATGCCCAGGGTGGAGTCCACACCTTGGGCATTTTCTTGTAAACGGCATATAAGATGGAGGTCCGCTACTGCACGATCTGCACTTTAACGCACGGCTGCACGAATCATCTTGCGGCTTGCTTTTGCCATGCGCATCACGTCTTTCATGGAAATCGGCATCCGGTTCAGATTGAACGAAAAGCCGCGCTTCTTGCGGCGCGGGGCCATCAGGTAGCCGATGACCGCGAGCACTCCGCTCGTAACGAGGACGCGAAACAGGCTTCGGGTTAACAAACCAGCCACCTCCGATGATTTTTGCGTTTGCCTACATGTTGAGCTGGGCGGGCTGAGCGCTTTGTTCCTCGATAAACAGGTCGTTGAGCGAGTGAAGGGAACCATCTTCCTCAACCTGGTACACCGAGGCAATCTGTTCGTTATTCACGCTCATCTCGATAAAACAATTCCAGCAATAGTACTGATTGGTTCCAATTTTTCCGATATCTTTCGAGCTACAGTTCGGGCAAATGACACGCATCACTTAAAATCCTCCCTCATTCACGCTAGGGTACGAACCGTATCCGGCACGATCAGGTTTTCTTCTCCGACAATGACAGATGCAGGCACGTTCATTCGCTTGCGTCCTTCCGTAACGTCAGCAAGCCAACCATTGGAAAGCTCGTACCCGACTAGTTTCTCCCAGTCAGCAGAAAAGTAAACATCTTCCACCACGCCCAGGATTTCTCCAGAAGCGGTTATTACCGCCTTGCCTTTTAATTTTGACTTTCCCGTGACAATGCCGACTGGTTCGGTACCGGCGAGATGTTGGAAGGATGTGATCGCGTCTTTACCCGATACGGTCAGGCATGCATCGCCTACCGCATGAATCCGTTCGGAAGGAATGTACGTGCCAGGATGAAACCACCCCGGTTCGCTCAGCAATACTCCGCGTACATGCCAAGTGGAGTCGCATAGAATGTCGTGGACAGTGCCAAGCGTCTCCCCTGTCTCAAGACACATGACTGGCAAACCGACTACATCCAATGCCTTGCGCATGTGGGATTTCCCCCTTCCGCTTCCTTAGTATCGGGCGAAAGGAGCAGCCCCATTCGGCGCAAATGGTTCCAACTACGATTGCTGCTTCAGCCGCTCTTCCAGGAAGCTGTAGCGCACTCCTTCTTCATCTGTCAGCACGGCTGTGCGAAACGCTTCCGGTTCACCGCACATGATCAGAAACGACTTGCTTCGGGTAATTCCGGTGTAGACGAGTTTTCGCCGCAGCATCCGGTAGTAGCTTTTGACAAACGGCATGATCACGATGGGAAATTCGCTCCCTTGGGATTTGTGCACAGAACAGCAGTAGGCAAGCGTCAGTTGATGATACATGGAACGCTTGTACACCACTTCCCGGCCTTCAAAGGACACAACCATCATCTCTTCATTTTCAGCATTTTCATTCGGGAAAAAGATCGCGACAATTTCCCCCATGTCACCATTGAACACCTGCTCTTCTGCATTGTTCACCAGTTGCAACACCTTGTCCCCTGTACGAAATGACGTCTCTGCGAACGTCACTTCCCGTTTCCCCGGTGTTTTCGGATTAAACAACTCCTGCAATTCTTCATTCAAACGGTTGACACCGGCAATTCCTTTGTACATGGGAGCCAGCACTTGTATATCTTTTGCTGTATACCCTTTCTTTACGGCTCCTGCGCAAATTTGTTTCACCGCTTCCGGGACATCTTGTGGCAAACTTGTGAAAAATCGCCGATCCGGGGTCGTATGCAGCAAATCCTCCGGGATATTGCCCTTGCGTACATCGTGGGCGAGGCGGATGATCGTCGATTCCTCGGCTTGCCGGTATATTTCGTTCAGCTCGACCAGCGGCAGCAGGCCGGAGTGGATCATGTCCTGCAATACGTTGCCTGGTCCCACAGAGGGTAGCTGGTCCGGGTCGCCTACCATGATGATCTGCATGTCGTCGGGCACAGCGCGAAACAACTGATTGGCCAGCCAGATGTCCACCATCGACATCTCGTCGACGATCAGCAGACGGCCGCGGATGGGATGCTCAGAGTCGTGGTCAAAACTCTCCCCTTTGTAGCCGAGCAGCCGATGGATCGTCATCGCCGGCAAACCTGTCGTCTCCGTCATTCGTTTGGCAGCCCGTCCGGTCGGCGCTGTGAGCAGGATCGGAAACGGATTGTCCTCGCCGTACTTTTTCAAGTCGAGCGACAGACCGTGCAACTGCGCGAAGACGCGGCAAATTCCCCGAATCACCGTCGTCTTTCCCGTTCCCGGGCCGCCCGTCAAGAGCATCAGGCCGGATGTGATCGCTTTTTCAATCGCATCCCGCTGCGTCTGGGCATAGGTAATCCCGAGCTCGTCCTCCACTTCCCCGACCGCGCGGTAAAACTCCGAGCTGGGGAATGTCGGCAGCTCGTCGCGCTTGGCAAAATGCAACAGCCGATTGGCCAGGCCCAGTTCGGCAAAAAATAAGGACGGCAGGTAGACGCGCTCGTCTTCCCACACCACTTTACTGGCAACGAACATCGCTTCCACAGCCAGCCTGATCTCTTCTGCGGAAAACACGTGGCCGCCGCACTCGTCCAAGAGACGCTTCGTCTTTTCGCACAGCTCGTCCGCCGGCAGGTAGACGTGGCCCTCGGCGTAGGAGGCCTCTTTGAGCAAAAACAGTGCCGCTGCCTTCACTCGCTCCTCCGAAGAGGCGGCAATTCCCGTAGCGCGGGCAATATCATCCGCACGTTTGAAGCCGATGCCCTGGATGTCTTCAATCAGGCGGTACGGCTCCTCGGTCAGCACCGTCATCGTCTCCAGCTTGTAGGTTTGGAAAATCTGCAATGCCATATGCACGCCAATCCCGAAGTCGTACATGAAGACCATCGCGCTCTCCAGGGTGCGATGCTCCATCACGGAGTCGTAGATCAGCTTCGCACGCGCCTCGGAGATACCGGGGATTTCGGCCAGCCGCTCCGGTTGTCCGGCGATGATCGCCAGGGCGTCTACTCCGAGATGTTCGACGATGCGCTTTGCCATTTTCTTGCCGATTCCCTGGAACAGTCCGCTCGCCAGGTACCGTTCCACACCGGAGATCGTTTTCGGCGTCTCCCGTTCATAGCGATGGGCTGCGTACTGCTGCCCGAAGCGAGGATGTGTCTTCCACTCCCCGTAAAATGTATACAATTCATCTGGATGAGGGCGTGGAAAATTGCCCACCACGACGATTTCCGATTCCTTGGTGTTTTCCGTTGTCTCTTCTATTTTAAGACGGATAACGCCGTACCACGTTTCTTCATTATAGAAAATTTCCTGCACAAGAAATCCGCGTACATATGTCTCGGCAAACAAGGAGATCGCCTGCTGCTCCTCCATGTGACCGCCTCCTTACACGCTCATTGAGGTTCCTTTGCAGGAAAAAAATCCACTTTGCGACAAAGTGGATTTCCTCATGGTTTACATTCGATTGTAAATCGTTTTCCCGCTTCTGACAAGCCGACTACCGCTTGAGACGCTGGACTATTTTCGCGATTTTCTCTGCTGCTTCTGTCGCCTCTTCGACCGTATTCGTGATGCCGAAGCTGAAGCGAATCGCCGAGCTCGTCCGTTCCTCGGGCAGCTTCATTGCTTTGAGCACATGCGAGATTTCCAGGGAGCCGGACGTACAGGCCGATCCGCTGGAAGCCGCGATCTGCGCCAGATCAAGGTTCATCAGCATCGTCTCCGTGTCGATTCCGAGGAAGCTGACGTTCAAAATATGCGGCATGACCATGTCTGGATGACCGTTTACCGCAAACGAAAGCCCGTCCCGTCGCCATGTGGACAAGAGCGCATCCTTGATCTGCCGATACTTCTCGGCTCGCTCCTCGCGCTCGCTGACCGCGATTTTGACCGCTTCGGCAAAGCCGACGATCCCGGCGAGGTTTTCCGTACCCGCGCGGCGTTTTCGCTCCTGGTTGCCGCCGTGCAAAAGCGGTGTAAATGCGATGTTTCGTCCCAGATACAGGGCGCCGACGCCTTTGGGGCCGTTGATTTTGTGCGCGGAGACCGAGAGCAGGTCTACCGGCAGTTCACTGATCCGCAGTGGCAGCACACCGAACGCCTGCACCGCATCCGTATGGAAGAGGATGCCCCGCTCCTGCAGAAAGCGCCCGATCTCTACGACTGGCTGGATCGTCCCGACTTCGTTGTTTCCGTACATGATCGAGACGAGGATCGTATCCGTTCGTATCGCCTCCGCCAAGTCTGCAAGGCTGACCATTCCCGTCTCGTCCACAGGCAGGTAGGTCACCTCAAAGCCCATCTGCTGCAGATGCTCACAGGCGTGCAGGACGGCGTGATGCTCGACTTGCGACGTGATGACATGGCGCCCTTTTTCTTGCGCTGCCATCGCCGCACCGATGATCGCCATATTGTCGGCCTCGGTACCGCCGCTCGTAAAAATGAGCGACTTCGGCTCGACCTCAAGCAGCCCGGCAATCTCCTCCCGTGCCTTTTCTACAGCCTGACGCGCTTTTCGCCCGAACGCGTGGACGCTGGACGGATTTCCGAACACCTGGGTAAAATACGGCACCATCGCCTCTACGACGCGAGGATGGACCGGCGTGGTAGCAGCGTGGTCGTAGTACGTAATATGAGACAATGCAGTCACCTTCTGCTTTGAAATTAGATGTAGAACATGTAATTGTCTGTACGGCCGTCATCCTGATACGTAATCAGATCGTGCAGCGATGTCGTATCGAGAACAGACGAAATGCTGTCGCGAATGCGCAGCCACAGGTAGCGCTTTGCTGCGTCTTCCTCCTCGGCAAATTCCACCGGGCTGATCGGTCCCTCCAGGACGCGGATGACGTCTCCGGCCGAGATTTCGTCGGGCTGCTTGGCCAACACGTAGCCCCCGTATGCCCCGCGAATGCTTTTTACCAGACCGGCATTGCGCAGTGGAGCGATCAGCTGCTCCAGGTAATGCTCGGACAAGTCATGCCGCTGCGCAATGCTGCGAAGCGAAGTAGGTCCTTCGCCAAAACGGTGAGCCAACTCCATCATAATCGTAAGTCCGTATCTTCCTTTGGTTGAGATCTTCACGTGCAACAACTCTCCTTCTCTATCGTTCTCCATGAAGCTTTCGCCCCTACACATGACTTGTCTATACAGGGATACACTAAATCGAGGGGGTGAGAGCAAGATGTCCATTAACAAAAGCGGGGACAGAGGCCGCAAGAACCGACTGGCTGAACCGTGGAACGAATACCCTGCAGGAACGATCGCTCACAAGGCGCGAACCGGAGCAAGCGAACAGAGCAAGCAGCCGAATGAAAACGGTGATCTGCCCAACAAACCAGGCGGAGATGTCCGTACTTGACGATTCACTCCCCCCATCGCGCGGGGGAGTTTTTTCATGGCTTGTCTTTCCAACGGGCAAATGCTTCAATTCAAGAAAAGTATATAGGAATTGCCTAGATATATCAAAGAGAATCCCGCCGCTTGTTACCCCAAAGGCGAATTTTCGCATTTTCAGGGAAGATATCGGGATAATTCTAACATACATTCAGCGGGGGTGAAAATTGCAAAAAAGGTTTTTTGCCCAATTGCCGTGAGTAATTGTACAATACAAGGGAAACCGGAAAGCCAGAAAATCACGAAAACAAGGTGGAGCTATGGACTTATTCGATTTTACCCCTGAGGAGCCAAAGAAGCATCAGCCACTGGCCGAACGGATGCGCCCGAGGAACCTCGATGAATTTTTTGGGCAAAAACATCTGCTCGGCGAGGGCAAGGTACTGCGCCGCGCGATTGAGACAGACAGGCTGACTTCCATGATCCTGCAAGGTCCTCCATCCAGCGGAAAAACCAGTCTGGCCACGATCATCAGCCAGATGACGAATGCCCATTTTGTCCGTCTGAATGCCGTCTCTCTCGGCATGGCCGACTTGCGCAATGCGGTGGAGACAGCAAGAGAAGACTACAAGCTGTACCAGAAACGGACGATTTTGTTTATCGACGAAATTCACGCCTTGAAAAGCAATGTGCAAATGTCGCTGTTGCCCGCAGTTGAAGACGGTACGATCACACTGATCGGCGCCACGACGGAAAGTGTGATGCACGACATCATTCCGCCCCTCGTGTCCCGGTGCCGAGTCTATACGTTGACTCCGTTATCCGATGAGGAAGTCAAGGAAATCATTGCGACTGCCTTGACCGACCCGCAACGAGGACTCGGTGAAGAGGATCTCAGCATCGATGAAGACGCCATGCGCTATCTGGTCGATGTCAGCAACGGCGATATTCGCAATGCGTTAAGCGCCCTGGAAACAGCGTACTACTCCTTGTGGGATACGAAGACGATCACCCTGGAAAAGGTCAAGGAAGCGTACCAGCTGCGCCTGAACAATACGTCGACAACTGATTTTTACAACCTGACTTCCGCCTTGATCAAATCGATGCGCGGCGGTCAGACGGATGCAGCGATCTATTGGCTGGCCCGGCTTTTGTACGTCGGCGTAGACCCGCTCTACATCGCCAGACGCATCGTCGTCCACGCTGTCGAGGACGTCGGCATGGCGAACCCGCATGCCTTGCAAGTAGCGGTAGCAGCGAAGGAAGCGGTCCAGTTTATCGGGATGCCGGAAGCACGGCTTCCCTTGGCGGAGGCGGTCATCTACATCTGCGAGTCTCCGAAGTCAAACAGCGCCTACAAGGCGATCAACAAGGCAATGGATCTGGTCCGCAACACCAAGGCGTACGATGTCCCGGCAGACATCCGGGACGGCTCCAAGTCGTACGTAAACCCGATCGACCATCCGAACAGCCGGATCGCGTATTTGCCGCCGGAAGTAAACGGATCGAGCTTCTACAAGCCGCAAAACTCCGGCGTCGAGGCAAAAATTTACGCGCGGTATTTCGGCGAGAAGGGAACGCAGTGACACTGTGCCTGCTCCCCTCCCCTTCTCGGCCGCGCTCCGCGAATATGATGAGAACCTCTTCCCATGTCTGCCTGGCGGGAAGAGGTTCTTCGTTTGTCGGGTTGTGCTGTTTACCCTTTTGCCGGCTGCCAGTCGATCAAGTCGCGCACCACGACGCTGGCAAGAATCAGACCGGCAACCGACGGTACGAACGCGTTGCTCGCCGGGGGCTGCCGCACTTTGCTGATCGGGGAGTTGGGATCGCTGACGATCTGGCTGCGTACATCGGTGCGGATTTCGACCGGAGTCTCGCGGGAGTAGACCACTTTTACTCCTTTGTGGATACCCCGCTTGCGCAGTTCGCGGCGAATCACCTTGGCGATCGGGTCGTAGCTCGTCTGGGAAATATCCGCTACCTCAAAACGGGTCGGGTCCATTTTGTTGGCGGCTCCCATGCTGGAGATGATCGGGATATTGCGCCGCTTTGCCTCTTCGATAATGTGCAGCTTGGCGGTCATAATGTCCATCGCGTCCACGATGTAATCCAGCTCATGGGCAAACAGCTCGTCGGCCGTCTCCGCGCTGTAAAACATGTTCAGCGTAACAACCTCGCACTCCGGATTGATCGTGGCAACCCGCTCTTTCATCAGTTCGGCTTTCTTTTGGCCGATCGTATTCAGCGTAGCGTGAATTTGCCGGTTGCAGTTGGTGATGTCAACGACGTCCTTGTCCACCAGCACCAGCTTGCCTACCCCGGTACGCGCCAAAGCCTCGACAGTAAAGGAACCGACACCGCCGATACCGAGGACGGCGACGCGGCTGTTTTTCATTTTTTCCAAACCTTCAGGACCGAAGGCCAATTCACAACGGGAAAATTGATGAAGCATTGTTTTCACCTTTCGCAAACAAATTTATTCTCAATCGGAAAAGTAGGATTCACATCAAAAAAGGAGCCCCATCATGCCGTGTACTCCTCCGTTTTGAACCTGCTCCTCGCAGGTGGGTGTTTTGCCAAGCCGCGTCAGACGTCCACTCGACGGAGGCATGTCTTTGCAGCCTTGGACAGCAAACTCCCCGATCAAATCTTGTGGCTCAAAACGATAAGATTTCACGCACATTGCAGGGCTTAGTACAAGTATTACCAATGTATCAAAGGGTCATGCCGGATTGCAAGCCGCTTACGCCTGGACCTATTCTTCTTCCTTGGCGATGGTGGCGATGTTCAGCTCGGCAAGCTGTTTTGGCGCGACCACATCCGGTGCGTTTACCATCAGGTCGCTCGCGCTCGCCGTTTTCGGGAAGGCGATGACCTCACGCAGGTTGGTGCGGCCAGCCAGCAGCATGATCAGACGGTCGAGTCCGAGAGCGATCCCGCCGTGTGGAGGTGTTCCGTACTCGAATGCATCCATCAGGAAGCCGAATTGCTCGCGCGCCTCTTCCGGCGTAAAGCCGAGTGCCTGGAACATTTTCTCCTGGACATCGCGCTTGTAAATCCGCATCGAACCGCCGCCCAGCTCGTAGCCGTTGAGCACCATGTCGTAGGCTTGCGCACGGATTTTCCCCGGATCGGTATCGAACAGGTGCAGGTCCTCGTCTTTCGGACGGGTGAACGGATGGTGCAGCGCAACGTAGCGCTTTTGGTCCTCGTCCCACTCGACCAGCGGGAAGTCAACTACCCAGAGGAAGGCGAACTTGCTGTGATCGATCAGGCCGAGCTCGGCACCCAGCTTGCTGCGCAGTGCGCCCAGGGCGTCTGCGACCACTTTCGGCTTGTCCGCAACGAACAGGAGCAGGTCCCCTTCTTCGGCGTTCAAACGCTTCTTCAGCTCGGCGATCTCTTCTTCCTTGAAGAATTTGACGATTGGCCCTTTCAGCTCTCCGTCCTTGATGCCGATCCAGGCAAGACCTTTAGCCCCGTAGCGGGAAGCGAATTTCGCCAGGTCGTCCGCCTCTTTGCGGGAGTAGTGACCGCAGCCTTTGGCGTTGATCGCTTTTACCTGTCCACCGCTCGACGCTACGCTGGCGAACACTTTGAAGTCGCTGCCCGCAACGACATCAGATACATCGACCAGCTCCATGCCAAAGCGGATGTCCGGCTTGTCGGAGCCATAGCGTCCCATCGCTTCCGCATAGGTGAGGCGAGGGAACGGAGTCGGCACGTCGACGCCGATCGTTTGCTTGAAGACATGTGCGACCATTTTTTCCATCATTGGCAAAATCTCTTCCATGGACAGGAAGGATGTCTCGATGTCGACCTGGGTGAATTCCGGCTGACGGTCAGCGCGCAGGTCTTCGTCGCGGAAGCAGCGGACGATCTGGTAGTAGCGCTCCAGACCGGATACCATCAGCAACTGCTTGAACAGCTGCGGCGATTGCGGCAGCGCATAAAATTCGCCCGGATGAACGCGGGACGGCACCAGGTAGTCGCGGGCACCTTCCGGCGTACTTTTGGTCAGCATCGGCGTCTCCACTTCCACGAAGCCGTTTTCGTCGAGGAAGTCGCGGAACGCTTTTGCCGCCTTGCTGCGCAGGATCAGCGAACGCTGCATCTCCGGACGGCGCAGGTCGAGGTAGCGGTACTTCAGGCGAACCTGCTCATCCACATCGATCTCGTCTTCGATGGCAAACGGCGGTGTTTTCGCTTCGTTGACGATCTGAATGTCCGCGATGTGGACTTCGATTTCGCCAGTCGGGATTTTCGGGTTGACGGCTTCCGGGGCGCGTTTGACCACAGTGCCCTTGACTGCCAGCACATACTCGCTGCGAACCTTGTCCGCGATCTCCCATGCCGCCTTGTCAAATTCCGGGTTGAAGACGATTTGCACGATTCCGGTACGGTCGCGGAAATCGATAAAGATGACGCCTCCCAGGTCGCGGCGCTTTTGCACCCATCCGTTCAGGACTACTTCTTGCCCTACGTGTTCATTCGTTACTTCTCCGCAATGTACGGAACGATATTGCCATGCCATGATGGTTCCCTCCACTTGGTTAGCCTTATCCTCGTTTGGCGACGAGCGCTGCCACGAGTTCGGATTGTTTTACTTCTTCCTGTTCACCTGTCGCCATTTCTTTTACGACGACGGTTCCATTCGCCAGTTCGGCTTCGCCGATGATCGCCGTGAAGCGCGCCTCCAGCCTGTCTGCCTGCTTCAACTGCGCCTTCATTTTCCGGTCGAGGTAGTCGATCTCGGCGGATACCCCGGCCTGGCGAAGCTGATCGGCCAGGACGAACGCTGTCCGCTTCGCCTCTGGCGTCTGCACGACGAGGTAGCAGTCGATGCCTGTCTCGGTCGGCAGTTGAATCCCTTTCTTTTCCAAGGCGAGCAGCAACCGCTCGATACTGAGCGCAAAGCCGATCCCCGGCATGTCGTCGCCGCCCAGCTCCGCGACCAGTCCGTTGTAGCGGCCGCCGCCACAAAGCGTCTCGACGGCCCCGATCTCCGCCATCTTGATCTCAAACGCGGTCTGGGTGTAGTAGTCAAGCCCGCGAACGAGGCGCGGATTGACGTAATACGGAATCTCCAGCGCGTCGAGGTAGCCTTTCACAGCCTCGAAGTGTGCCGCCGTCTCCTCGCTCAAGTAATCGAGGATCGAAGGAGCGTCCTTCGTCAGCGTCCGGCATTTTTCATTTTTGCAGTCGAGTACGCGCAGCGGATTGCGGTCGATGCGGGACTGGCAATCCTCGCACAGCTCCGAGCGCACCGCGTTCAGGTGAGCGAGCAATACTTCCCGGTGTCTTGCCCGGTCTTCCAGCGTGCCCACGCTGTTCAATTCCACGCTCAACCCGGTAAGTCCCAGCTCCTGGTACAAACGGATCGCCAGGCCGATGACTTCCGCGTCGATTGCCGGGTCACTGCTGCCGATCGCCTCTACGCCAAACTGGACGAACTGGCGGTAGCGGCCCGCCTGCGGACGCTCGTGGCGAAACATCGGCCCCAGGTAATACAGCTTGGTCGGCTGGTTGGGCGAGCCGTACATTTTGTTTTCCACATAGGAGCGGACGGCTCCGGCTGTCCCCTCCGGGCGAAGCGTCAGCGCATCGGTGCTGCGCGGATTGGCTACGCTGTACATCTCTTTTTCCACGATGTCTGTCGTCTCCCCGACACCGCGCTGGAACAGCTCTGTGCTCTCAAACAGCGGCGTGCGGATTTCCTGGTAGTTGAAGCGTCGGCACAGGTCGCGAGCCTTGGACTCCACGTACTGCCACAGCTCCACCGTACCAGGCAAAATATCCTGTGTACCGCGGGGAATCTGAATTTTTTTCATGGTATAAAACCTCCATTATTCTCCCCATCATGCCTGGGGAAGCAAATGAGTAAAAGAAAAAGCCTCTCGCCTCCTGACCTGCGCAATTGCCGCATGTCAGGGACGAAAGACTTGGTTATCTTCCGTGGTGCCACCCTGCTTGAATGGATGCGTACCGATCCATTCCGCTCATTTCTGCCAGTAACGCTGGCACGCGCCTGTCAGCTACTAGGGTTCGCCGAAGCTGCCCGGTTCACTGCGGTCCTCGGGGGCGTCTTTCGCCAGGTCGTCATACAAAAGCGCTCTCAGCCACGGCGCCTTCTCTCTTGGGTATCGGTTCCCGGTTACTTTTTCCCGTCATCAGATCACGTTCGTATATCAAAAAGCTTACTGTGAATCATAGCAAAACTAGCCGCATGCAGTCAACAGGCGCTGTCGAAAAACTTTTTTGATCAACGAAATGCCGTCCCATCCCGTCATGTACCGGCAGGAGTGGCTCCGGAGTAAATCTGGTCGAGGTCGCGAATCTTGTTTTCCACGAGCGTCCGATACGTCTCGTTGTACGTCTTCGGGTCTTTTGGATTGGGCCAGCGCGTGAGCTTGCCGCTCCCCGGCGCCATCAGCTTGGAGACCGCTCCGCAGCCCATGCCAAGAATCGTCTGCACTTCTTCCATGATCATAATGTTGTAAATGCTCTCCTGGCCTGGCTTGGAGTAGCCGACGTTTTCCAGATTGCCGAGGATGTTTTTTTGCCGGTACAAATAGTAGGGATGGTAGCCGTGTTCCGCCGTCCATTGCGAGGCGGTCTGCATCATCCGGTTGATCTCCTCGCGGCTGGCTACGCGGTAGCGCTCCTTGTTTTGCGTCATCTCCGAAGCGCGCTTGAACGACAATGTATGGACTGTCAAAGAGGCAGGTTTCAGCTTTTCCACTTCGCGCAGGCTGTGCTCCAATTCCGCCAGACCTTCGTTGGGCAGCCCGATAATCAAGTCCATGTTGATATTGGTCAAGCCCATCTCCATCGCCAGGTGGTACTTCTCGATCGTTTCCTCGACTGTGTGGTGCCGCCCGATCGCCTGCAGCGTCTCCTGTGTAAACGACTGCGGGTTAATGCTGATCCGGTCCACTTCCCACCGCTTCATTACATCCAGCTTTTCCCGGGTAATCGTGTCCGGCCTGCCCGCCTCTACCGTAAGCTCGCGAACCTTGTCCATATGCGGAAACGAGCGGTGCATCGTCTGAAACAGTTGCTCCATGTCGTCCGCAGTAATGCTAGTCGGTGTGCCGCCGCCAAAGTAAATCGAGGTAATCCGCTGGTCGCGCTGGCGCAGCCATTCACCCAGCCGCTCCATCTCGTAGTGCAGCCCCTCCAGGAAAGGATTTACGGAAGAAGTATGGCTGCGAATGGCATATGCAGGAAACGTACAGTAGGCACACTTCGTCGGACAAAAGGGGATGCCAATGTAAATAGAAAGCTCGCGGTCCGCCTGATAGAAATCGGGAACTACTTGCAACTGCCGGTCCACAATCTCCTGCAAGAGCTTGAGCTTGTATGGGCGCAGGATCACATCTGCCTGCAGACGGCGATGTGCTTCCTCCCTGTCCATTCCAGACGAAAGGAGCTGATGCAGCAATTTGGTCGGGCGAATCCCGGTCAAGATACCCCATCCCTGCTCAATTCCCGTATATTCTTCAAGGACCAGCAGCAGCGCGTAGCTGATCGCCTGCTTGGCCGTTTTGCGCATCGCTTTTTCCTCGCGGCTGACGTAGGAGCGCGTGACGTGATGCGCCAATCGCTTGTGTCCGTCGAACAGCACGCCAGAGGCTTCGACTCCGTTGTCGCGGGTGCTCAGTCTAAGGGATAGTTTGACTCCCGGCTCGTCGCTCCAGGCGCTGACAAACTTCAGCTCGGGGTCTTCGTAAAACAAGGCGAGAATCAAGGAAATTTCCCGCTCGAATGTGTGTCCTTCACACGTAATCTGGATCATTTGGGTTCACCTGCTTTTCATCTGCCTCCCATCATAGCCGACCCAAAAAGTCCGGTCAACCGTGGGATTGGCGAACCCAAACTGGGAGTTTTCGGCTACGGCTGTCGGCTTCGCGGCGATGCCTGCACATCCCGGACGACGATTGAAAAATCGCCGGACAGCTCTGCATCCTGGCGTTGCGCCTCCTTTTCCAGGAAATCGCGAAAATCGGCTGGCACCAGACTGTTGCTTGCTCGTTGCGAAAAGGTCTGCTTGTTTGACTGTCGCATTTTGTTTCCTCCTGGCTGCTCATGGCCTCGTTTTTTTCAGTCTGGCCATCTGCGGGAGAAAATAAACAGATTTGAGGAAGAAGTTTGTCAAATCATGCAGGAAAATGCAGGGGGAAAAGCGAATGAATCTACTTTACCAAAATTTACACACCAACCTACAAATGATTCGGAAAGGATGTCTATTGTGTTTCTTCGCCGTACAATCCTGAAGACGCTCCTGACTGTCGTATGCGCCGTTACCATCCCTGTCTCCGCTGCTTGGGCCGCCGGTTCTGTTCAGGTAACAGTGGACAACCTCAATGTCCGTACTGGTCCCAGCCTTCAAGACACGGTTATCACCACCTTGCCGAAGCAAACCGTCCTTCCCGTCGTCAACACGCAGAATGACTGGGTGCAGGTAACATTGCCGGACGGGCGTAGCGGCTGGGTCGCCAACTGGCTCGTCACCTCCGTGAACACACCTGCTGCCACGACCTCTGCTTCTCTGGTAGAGAGCACCACAAGCAATCTGAATGTGCGCACGGGTCCAGGACAAAACCATGACGCCATCTCCCAGATTCACCCCGGAACGCGCTACACTGTCTTGCAAAAGCAAGGAGACTGGTACCAGATCCAGTTGTCCGCCCAAACGAAAGGCTGGGTCGCCGGATGGTACGTCAAGGAACATACAGCGGCTGCCAATCAACCTGCCAATCCGCCCGCTGCTTCGGTCGTCACGCCTCCGCCGGCCACGACTCCTCCACCGGCAAAAGATCCGGTGACACCACCAGTGCAACAGCCGGGAACAGCTCAAGGTTCCAGCTTGACACTGGAATCAGCTCCTTATATTTACCCTGTGCCGGATGCGAGCACACCGGCGATCGGGCAGCTTCATCCGGGCCAGACGATCACAGTCTTGGCCAGACATGGCAGTTGGGTCCAGTTTCCATACAACGGGATTAACGCCTGGATTCCTGCCGAAGAGCCGAACGCGAACCCGCCTGCGGGTATTCCGGGAGAAGCACAGCCTGGACAAGCACAGCCTGCGCAGCCGGCTGCAAACGCACCGCTGACTGCAACCGTAGATACAGACGGACTCAACCTGCGCAGTGAAGGAAATACATCGAGCGCCGTTCTCGGAACACTCGCCCTTGGCACAGTGCTGACTGTGCAGGAGCGCCAAGGCGACTGGTACAAGGTACAGACGCCGGACGGCAAGGTTGGCTGGGTCGCCGGATGGCTGGTGAAGGTCAACTATCCTACTCCTGCCGGACCGCACGTGATCATTATCGCTCCCGACACCAACATTCGAACAGGTCCGGGCACGGAGCACGAGATCGCCAAACGTGTACAGACGGGAGAAAAATATGAGATCGTCAGTACAGAAGGCGAATGGTTCCAGATTCGCTTCCTCGACGGCACGACCGGATATGTCGCCGGATGGCTCGTCTCAACCGTCGGTGTACCTGCCGTCATCAAGAGCAATGCACTGGCAGGCAAAGTGATCGTCCTCGACCCGGGTCACGGAGGAAATGACAACGGCGCGACCGGCTCCAGCTTTGCCACCCTGGAAAAAACGATCAACCTGCAAGTGGCGCTGATGCTGCGCAACCAACTGGAGTCCGCCGGTGCGAAGGTCATTATGACGCGTGCGGACGACAGCAGACTGACGCTGCAGCAGCGTGTCGACATCGCCGTTCAGAACAAGGCCGATATTTTTGTCAGCATCCATCACAATACGCATCCGAACTCCGAGACAAACGGAACGATCGTCTTCTACTACAGCAATGGCAACTCCAGCAAGCTGGCGTCGCTGGTGCAAAACGAGATCGTCAAGACGGCCAACTACAAGGATCTCAATGCCCGCTTCGGCAACTACTTCGTCCTGCGGGAAAATCCGATTCCATCCATCCTGGTGGAAATTGGCTTCCTCTCCAACTACAACGAGGAAATCCGCTTGCGCTCCGAAAAACAGCAGCAGCTCGCCGCTGAAGGCATTTACAAAGGAATCGTGCAGTATTTCTCCACCCAAAACGGCCAGGGCGGATAAAGGACAAAAGTAAACAGCCTCCCCATCAGGAGGCTGTTTTTTCGTTATGCTTGCGATTCGACTATCAGCGTGACGGGTCCGTCGTTTACCAACCGGACGTCCATCATCGCTCCAAACCGTCCTGTCTCCACCTGCAAACCCTTTTCCCGCAGCTTTGCATTGAACAGCTCGTACAGCGGTTCTGCCTGCTCCGGACGCGCCGCCGCCATGAAATTGGGGCGTCTGCCCTTTCGACAGTCGCCGTACAGCGTAAACTGCGAGACAGACAAAATCTGTCCGCCCGTCTCCAGCACCGAGTGGTTCATCTTCCCTTCCCCGTCTTCAAAAATGCGCAGATGGGCAATTTTGTCTGAGACAAACTCGACGTCCTTTTCGCCATCCTCATGCGTAATCCCTACCAAGAGCAGCAAGCCGTGGCCGATCTCCCCGACGACCTCTCCCGCTACGGTCACACTCGCTTCGCTTACCCGTTGTACGACCACTCTCACTGTATCCATTTCCTTTCCGTTTGCAGATTTTCGCAAAAAGCACCTGATCGCAGTAAGATCAGGTGCTTAATATCCGGCGAACCGAGTAAATATCTTTAATGCGCTTGATGCGCTCTACCACCTTGAGCAAATGATCCAGATTGCTGATCGAGATTGTCATATGGATCGTGGCGACGCGGTTTTTGTCCGCTTTGCCACTCACCGCGGAAATGTTTGTCTTCGTTTCTGCGACCACTTGCAGAACGTCGTTCAACAGACCGCTCCGGTCATTCCCGGTAATTTCAATATCGACATTGTAATTGTGCTTGTGGTCCGCATCCCACTCTACGTCGATCAGACGCTCCGCGTACTCCTCGGTAGATATGTTGGGACAGTCGGCGCGATGCACGGAAACTCCCCGACCTCTGGTGATAAATCCGATAATCTGGTCTCCCGGTACGGGATTGCAACATCGGGATATGCGCACCAGCAGATTGTCTACCCCGCGCACCTTGACCCCGGACTCGCTCTTGCTCGCATGCGGTGTCGGGGGCGCTTTGTACTCGGTAATCGCCGGAGCTTGTTCTTCGCGCTCCCGCTTGATTTTGTCCACCAGTCTGGTCACGATCTGCGATGCCGTAATGCCACCGTACCCGACTGCGGCGAACATGTCTTCGGCACCCTGGAAGTTGAAGCGCGCAGCAGCCTCCTTCAGGTTGGCTTCGGTCATCGCTTCCTTGACGTCAAAGCCGCGAGCCTTGACTTCGCTTTCGACCATTTGCTGCCCTTTGGCGACGTTTTCTTCGCGCTTCTCCTTCTTGAACCACTGCTTGATCTTGTTGCGCGCGTGAGCCGATTTGGCGATTTTGAGCCAATCCTGGCTCGGTCCGTAGGAATGCTTGGAAGTCAATATTTCCACGATGTCGCCCGTCTTCATCGCGTAGTCGAGGGGCACGATCTTGCCGTTTACCTTGGCACCGATCGTCCTGTTTCCGACTGCGGAGTGAATCCGGTAGGAGAAGTCGAGCGGCACCGAGCCCTTCGGCAGCTCCACGACATCCCCTTTTGGCGTAAAGACGAAGACCGTATCGGAAAAGAGGTCTTGCTTCAGGCTCTCCATAAACTCCTGAGCGCTCGGAGCCTCTGCTGACCCGCCTTCGATCATCTCGCGCAGATTCCCCAGCTTTTCCGCGAAGGAACCCTGGACGACGTTCTTCCCTTCTTTGTACGCCCAGTGAGCGGCAATCCCGATCTCCGCTGTCTGGTGCATCTCCCAGGTGCGAATCTGTACTTCCAGCGGCTCCCCCTTCGGTCCGATCACAGTGGTGTGCAGCGATTGATACATGTTCGTCTTGGGCATCGCGATATAGTCCTTGAAGCGTCCCGGCATCGGCTTCCACAAGGTGTGGACAATCCCGAGGACGGCATAGCAGTCGCGGATGTCATTAACGATGATCCGCAGCGCGAGCAGGTCGTAAATCTCGTTGAACTGCTTGTTCTGCTTCGTCATCTTTTTGTAGATGCTGTAAATATGCTTGGGACGGCCGGAAATCTCCGCCTCGATCTTCAATTCGCCGAGCTTTTCCCGGATGGTGGCAGACGCTTCGTTGAGGTAGGCTTCCCGCTCTACCCGCTTTTTCTGCATCAGGTTGACAATCCGGTAATACTGCTGCGGATTGAGATAGCGCAGGGCGGTGTCCTCCAGCTCCCATTTGACCGAGGCGATCCCGAGTCGATGAGCCAGCGGGGCAAAAATCTCCAGCGTCTCGTCGGAAATCTCACGCTGCTTCTCCTCCGACATGTGGCGCAGGGTGCGCATGTTGTGCAGCCTGTCTGCCAGCTTGATCATAATGACGCGGATGTCCTGTGCCATGGCGATCAGCATTTTGCGGTGATTTTCCGCCAACTGCTCTTCCTTGGACTTGTATTTGATTTTCTCCAGCTTGGTCACGCCGTCTACGAGCAAAGCCACATCCGGGCCAAACTGCTCACGCAGATCGTCCAGTGTGACAGGCGTGTCTTCGACTACATCGTGCAAAAAACCAGCCGCTATCGTTACCGCATCCATATGCAGATTGGCGAGAATTCCTGCCACAGCGATCGGATGCATAATATAGGGAACGCCGGATTTGCGTATTTGACCCTCGTGAGCTTTCTTTGCCAGCTCGTAGGCGCGCGTAATCATGTCCAGATCGGATTGCGATAAATAGGTGCCCGCCTTTTTTACTACTTCATCTATACCCGTAATCATAGGTCCCTTCCCTTATCCTCTCATAAAACGATTGAAGTTTTGCCAAAGAAACCTTAGTCGTGCGTAAGGGTGGAAAAAGATAATCATCTCTATTTCATCCTATTATCTTGTAAGTCGTTCGGGTTGTAAAGGTGAATTCATGTGCAAGTTGTGAGCAGACTGTGGAAAAACAGAAAAAACGGGCCAAGGCCCGCTTTCTGTGCTGAGTTAGTATTGGACGAGAGATTTTATTGGAAAGTCTCCCATCTTTTTGCGTCCGTCCAAATAGCTGAGTTCGATCAGGAAAGCAGCGCCTACTACTTTACCACCCAATTGTTCGACCAGTTTGATCGTAGACTCGATCGTTCCCCCGGTAGCCAGCAGGTCGTCGGCAATCAGGACGCGCTGGCCTGGGGTAATCGCGTCGACATGGACAGCCAAGGCGTCTTTTCCGTACTCCAGATCGTATTCAGCCTTGATCGACTCATACGGCAGTTTGCCAGACTTGCGGATCGGCACAAAGCCTATGTTCATCTCATAGGCAAGCGGCGCACCCACGACGAAGCCGCGCGCTTCCGGACCGGCGATCACCTCTGCCTGTACTTCCCGGGCAAAGACAGCGAGTTCTTCGATTGCTGCCCGGTATACCTTGCCCTCTTTCAGCAAGGTTGTAATGTCCTTGAAGCGGATGCCCGGTTGCGGGTAATCGGGAATTACTCGAATGTACGGTTTGAAATCCATTTGTTCATTCCTCCTAGGTGACGGGTTGCGCCACTTGATGAAATACCTGTATCAGTCCATCCGAAGAAGAAAGGAGCAGCTCTGTCGCCAATTCGGCTTCTTCCTTCCAGGCTGTGTAAAGCGATGAATGTTCCAACGGCTTTTTGGACGGCGAATGGTGCAAGCGGTAGTGATCCGGCTCATCGATCACGAATTCCAGCTCCGTGAAGACGGCGAGCATCCCGTCGAGGACGGCTCGATTCCACTTCAGCTTTCTCGCCAGCGCATCCAGATGCTGCTTTTGTACCTGTGTGACCTGGATAAAAAATTGGTATAACTGCTTAAATTGCTCACGCCCCGGACAGGCGATGCGCTCCATGCCCAGATCCGGTTCTCCGAACAGGCAGTAGATTCGTTCTGCCTGCTGCAACAGCGGATACATGCGCTGCAAATCGTCTCGCCGCTTGGGCAAATCAAACAGGATGACATTGCGGCACGAGGATGCCTGCTCTCCCGATTCTACCCCAGCCGGTCCAATCTGATACAGTCTGCTGCGCAATCCGTCCGTCGTCTCGGCAGCAAGCAAGGCATAGCTTTCCGGGGTAAAGAGCAGGGTCAGGACATCCATCTCCTGCGCGAGCGATTTCCACTTGTCCACCTTGTCCCGGCAGCCCCGCCAGTCAAACAACTGCTGATGCTGAATGGACAAGTCGCGGATGATCAGTTGCGGCTTGCGGCTGCCATTCCATTCATTGACCGACAGCTCGCCCAGCACGTGATACTTTGCCTTTGGGGTAACGTGGCGGGTGATGTGCGCCCATTGAAAGCCGATCGCATCCACGGTGGCGCCTTCGTGGGCGAGCGAACATTTGAGATGGTTCTCCTCGCGTCCGATGACTCGCATCCCGGTCGCCTCCACCTCGCGCAGCATGACCAGCGGAGTCGGATTGCCCATCCCGTACGGTGCCAGCTGCTCCATCTGCTCGACAGCGTCCATCGTAACCTCGCTCAGCTCCATGGCAACATCGACTTTGGTCAGCGGAATAAAATCATCAGGGCCAAGCCACTCTGCCGCCAGCTCGTTCAGCCGTTTCCTGAGAGCATCCAGATTGTCCACCGGCAGGGTCATGCCGGCAGCCATCGTATGTCCCCCGTAATGCGGAAGCAGCTCCTTGCACGCCGTCAGCGCCTCGTACATGTCAAAGCCGGCGATGCTGCGCGCCGAGCCCTTTGCCGTTCCTTTTGCCGGATCGATGCCGAGTACGATCGTCGGGCGGTAAAACATCTCGACCAAACGGGATGCGACGATGCCTACGACGCCTACATTCCAGCCCTCTTTGGCGAGGACCAGCACCTGGTTCGTCTCAAGCGGGTATTGGTTCTGCACCATTTCGACCGCTTCCTGGGTAATCTGCTGGACCAGCTCCTGCCGTTCCTTGTTCAGATCGTCCAGCGTCTGGGCCAACTCGTCAGCCTCGTTTGAATCATCTGTCGTCAGCAGCTTCACTGCCGCTTCAGCCGTCTCCAGCCGTCCGACTGCATTCAGACGCGGCCCGAGAGCGAAACCGACATGGCCGGCAGTCAGTTGGCTGTCAGCCAGACCGCAAACCCGGATGAGCGATTGCAGTCCCGTGTTTTGTGTCTGGTTGAGGCGTGCCAGCCCTATTTTTGCCAAAATGCGGTTCTCGTCTACGAGCGGCACCAGATCCGCAATCGTACCCAGTGATGCGAGGTCGGCCAAGTGTAACGGCGCCTCTCCCAACAAGGCGTGCCCCAGCTTAAAGGCAACGCCGACACCCGCGAGCATATCGAATGGATAGGTGCAGCCAGGTTTTTTCGGATTGATTACGGCGTATGCGTCCGGAATGACCGCAGGAGGCTCATGGTGGTCGGTGACGATGACATCCAGACCAAGCTCGTTGGCGTAAGCGACTTGTTCCACCGCACTGATCCCGGTGTCGACCGTGACCACAAGTTTGTAGCCGCTTTGATGCAAATGGGCCAACGCCTCTTTATGTAAACCGTACCCTTCCGTAAAGCGGTTGGGAATGTAGTAGTCGAACACAGCACCCAGTTGGCGCAACAGGTGAACCATCAATGATGTGGAGCTCACCCCGTCTGCGTCGTAATCTCCGTATATACAAATCGGTTCCTTGCGTTCAATCGCCTGCCGGATGCGGTGCACACTTTTCTCCATCCCGTCCAAGAGAAACGGATCGTAAAACTGTTCGGGGCCGGGCTGAAGAAAATTGTGCGCCTTTTCTGGCGTATCGATTCCGCGGATCACGAGCAGCTTGGAGACGAGGGGCGTCAGCCCGGTCTTCGCGGCGATTTCTGCTGCCCGTTGTTCGTCGCAGGCTGCGAGTTGCCAGCGTGTCTTTGCATTCAGCATGGTCGTTCCTCCAATCCCCAATCATTATAGAGGATGAAATGCAACACTGACAATAGCGCGTGCGATCGCATCGGCGATATTGCCGCAAAAGCGTGCGAAAACCGCGGGAATCCCCGCGGTTCGCAACAACTATTCTTCTTTTGGAGCAGGAGCAAAACGCTTTTTGTTCAGCTCTCTCTTTTTCAGTACAAGCCAAATCTGCGCTGCGATAAAAATAGACGAGTAGCCACCGCTCACCAGACCGAAGATCAGGGCCAGGGAGAAGTTGCGAATGCCTTCGCTTCCGAAAATGACAATCGCGACAGCAGTTACCAGCACAGTCAGCATCGTAAAGATGGAACGGCGCATCGTTTGCCACAAGCTGAGGTTTACGAGATGCTCCAGATCCTCCATCGTTTTCGACTTCATCGTGCGCATGTTTTCCCGGATCCGGTCAAAGATGACGATCGTATCATTCAGCGAATAGCCAACAATCGTCAAAATCGCCGCGATGAACGTCAGATCGACTTCCAGACGGAATACGGAAAACAGCGCGACAGGGATAAACACGTCATGCAACAGGGCAATCGCACACGCAATCCCGACCATCAGTTGGAAGCGGAACGCTACGTAGATGGCAATCCCGCCAGCGGCGACGAGAATCGCGATCCCCGCCTTGCGCGCCAGCTCCTGGGCAATAATCGGGTCAACCGTGGATTCCTGTCGGGTCACCTGGTCCCCGTACTTTTCAATCAGCGCTTGCTGGATTTCATTCAGTTTTTCCGGAGAGATCGTCTGGTCAAAGCGCGTAAACGCCTGGTGCGTACCGTACGGCGTAACCGCTGTGAAATGCGTGTCCGGCAGTTTTTCCTGAATGACCGACTCTACGTCAGCCGGAGAAAATTCTTTGCCGATATACAGGTCGAGACGCGTACCTGCCTTGAAGTCTACGCCCAGATTCAAGCCCATGATAAACATGGACAGCAAGCCCAGAACGAGAATGACGGTCGATGCAATGAAAAACTTGTTGCGATTTTTGGCGATGTTAAATCTCTGTGCGTATTCATTTGCTCTAGAGCTCACTGATTTCACTCTCCTTTACCCCGTACCAAAACGGCTTCTTGAACAGGTTGGTGCGAATCAGCAAGCCAAGCAGGAAACGCGACAGGAACACGTTCGTACCGATACTGACAATCGTCGTCAGCACGGAAATGATGGCGAAACCTTGAATCGAGCTTGTCCCGAAATAAAACAGCACGGCTGCCGCGATCAACGCTGTAATCTGGGCATCGAGAATCGTAACAAGCGATCGCTTCTCACCCGCACGGAAAGCAGAGAGGATCGTCTTTCCTGAACGCAATTCCTCCTGGATGCGTTCATAGGTGATAATGTTGGCGTCAACTGCCATCCCGACCCCCAAAATAAATCCGGCGATCCCCGGCAAGGTCAGCGTGGCATCCATCCAGTCCAAAAATACCAGACTCACATATACGAAAATAGCCAGCGTGATATTCGCTACCAAACCAGGCAAGCGGTATACGAACAGCATGAACAGGAAAATCAGCGCGCCGCCCACATAGCCTGCGTACAGCGTGTTTTGCAACGACATCGAGCCAAGGGTAGCCCCGACGGATGTCACTTGCTTTTCTACCAGTCTGGCCGGCATTGCACCAGAGTTCAACAGGTCAGCCAATTCCTTCGCCGTTTCCTGCGTATAATCACCGGTAATCGTCGCTTTTCCGTTCGTGATGACCGCTTGAACCGTAGGATTGGTTTGCATTGTTTCGTCTAAGTATATCCCCATTGGCTTGCCCAGATTGTTACGGGTCACTTCTTCCACCAGTTTCGGATTGGAGAACTCCACCGTCACCAGCGGACGCTGCAAATCGTCGTAGCCTACCCCGGCACCACCTGGAGCCAGATCGCTACCGCTCATCAGGATGTTGCCCTCTACATCGCGAAACGTAAGTACAGCGGGTTTTCCTATCAATTCCCGCAGTTTGGTCTGATCCGCGTCCTGGGAGGCGATCCGCACCCGAATCCGGTCGGGAACTTCAATATTGACCTCCGGCTCTGACACGCCGCCGATATTCACCCGACGTTCCACCATCTCGGCAGTGGCGGTCAGCAGTTTCGTATCTACCTGCTGCCCTTCCTGGATCGGCTCGACGACGTACAAAATCTCGAAGCCGCCCTTCAAATCTAATCCAAGTGTAATCTTGTTCGCGACCTGCCCGGTTGTCGTAGCCATCAGCCCTACAAAAATGCCCACCACAATCAGGAACAGGACAAGTCTGCTCCATTTCACCATGTAGTTAATTCCCCTCTTTCCTAATCGGTCACGCGTTGACCGCGAAAACCAATATGCCCATTATAGCGAAGTGTGAAAAAAAGTGTCAATTCATGGAGGAAAGACGAACCATGGTAACCATCCCCTTGTCTATCTGCATCCATCTCTATACGGGACAGGGAGCAAAAAGTTTCATCAAGAATTTTTGTACATTTGCAGCATCAAGTAGTTCATGTATTTGTTGGGCTTCAACGAGAGGACGTCGTTGACCATCTGGTGCAGCGGAGGCTTTTCCTTGTACGCCTGACAGACACATTCCCAGATGTCTTCGGCCGTTACGTTGTCATAACCGAGCAGGGCGAATTCCTCTGCCTTGCTTTGGCACAGCGCGGCAATTTCCTCAAACCATTGCTGTTTGCTTGTCTGATCCACCTTCGTTACCCCCTCAAAGTAGTCATGCCGGCATAAGCACGTCCATATGGTGTAATAAGCACACTATTCATTATAAAGGAGCCTTCCATGAGACAGTCATTCTTTTACGGAACGGTCATCCTCATCCTCGCGGGCGGCGTGACCAAATTGTTCGGATTTGCCCACCGCATCGTGCTCTCACGCATCATCGGAGCGGAAGGCATGGGCTTGTATCAGATGGTTGTACCGCTTTTGTATTTTTTGATAACAGTAACCACGTTTGGCTTGCCCGTTGCGATTGCCAAACAGGTGGCAGAGACGGAGGCCTCCAAAGATTCCCGGCAGTCGCGCCGTTTTCTTTTGATCGCCTTGTCAGTTGCCTGCGGCATCAGTCTCGTTGTATGTAGTTCCCTGTATCTGTTTTCGGACTGGCTGGCCGGGCTGCTGTTTGCGGACCAGCGCGCCCATGTGGTGATGCTCGCCGCCATTCCCGTCATCCCGATCGCCAGCATCTCGCTCGTGCTGCGCGGATACTTTCAGGGCAAGCAAAACATGATTCCGACCGCTGTCTCCCAGCTTGTGGAGCAGGTAGCGCGGATGACTGTCGTCGTCATTATGACAGTGACGTTTTTGCCGGCAGGAATCGAATACGCCACGGCTGGAGCAGTCGGAAGCATCATTTTTGGCGAATTGGCTGGATTGTTTTACGTCCTCTGGCAGTACCGCCGAGGCGGCCGTACTACTGCCAGCCGCTTGCTGTCGAGCAAGATCAGCCAAAGCATCAAAGCAAGCGCTGCACATATCCGCCAGTTGTTCAAGGTCGCAGTGCCTGTCACCATGAGCCGGATGATTGGCTCCATCGCCTACGTACTGGAGCCGATGATCGTTCCTTTTGCCCTGGTGCTCGCCGGCTTTGCCACGTCTGAGGCGACGGGCTTGTACGGGCAGTTTGCGGGCATGGCGGTTCCGCTGCTGTTGTTTCCCTCGTTTCTAACCAATTCCTTGTCAGTCTCGCTCGTTCCTGCTGTCGCCGAGGCTGCCTATCAAAAAAATGCTCCGCTCGTGCATCGCCGCATTTACCAAGCCATGCGGATTACACTGGTGATCGGAGCACCTTGCACAGTTCTGCTGACGATTTTTGCCGAGCCCTTTTGCGCACTCCTGTACGGAGAACAACACCACACCGTCGGCATTTTGCTGCGCGAGCTCGCTCCCTTCTCGTTCTTCCTGTTTTTTCAGGCACCACTCGCCGCTGCTCTGCAAGGTCTTGATCTCGCACAGGTCGTTTTGCGCAACACGTTAGTAGGCGCTGTCGTCAAAACAGCAGCCATGTTTCTGTTTACGTCCCGACCGGAATTCGGCATACACGGCACAGTCATTGCGATGAACATCGGGATTACCCTGGTCACCTTGCTGCACTTTGCCAGCCTGATCAAACATATCGGCTTTTCCATCAACATCTGGGAGTTCGCCAAAATTGGCGCAGCCATGCTCTCCATGGGCTACGCCGGCTGGTACATCGCCACCTACTGGCTGGACAGCTACAGCATGGTCGGCATGCTTGTCATCAGCTCGGGAGCGAGTTCGGCACTGTACATGATCCTGCTCGTCGCCTTCCGCATACTGGGCAAGCAGGATGTCAAGCGAATCCCCTGGGTAGGCGAGCAGCTTGCTGTCTTCTTCCCGCGCCGCTGAAGACTACTTCTGCGGCCTGTTGTCTTTTTTGTCCAAATACATGATTCCGCGGTCGTCGATGCTGCAAAAGGAGACATCCTTGATTTCCTTGATCCCGTACTTGCGAATTTCGCGTTTGAGCCACAGCTCATTCTGTCCGATTTTGCGCAACGCCTCATCGCGCACCTTGCCGTCGAGAATGAGCGGAATGGGCAGTCCCTTGTACGTCACCGCAGAAATTGGCGGCTCCGGTTTGATATTCATGTCTCCCCTCGTGACCGGCTCCTTGTCCTTCTTCAAGAACACGCTCATCTTCCCCGTCGGCTCGAGAATCGCAAATTCTACATCGGAGACGTTTTTTACGTTTTTCTGGCGCAAATGGACGAGCAGGTCGTCCAGGCTCAGGCGATTGCGCTTCAACGCGTGTTCCCGGATCTCCCCGTTTTCGATGACGAGATCGGCAGACCCGTCGACCAGGTCGCGGATTTTTTTGCTTTTCAACGAAATGTATGCCATGCCGACTTCCAACAAACCGATGAGAAACATCGGGATGTAAAACTGGATCGCCGGTTTTCCTACTTCCTCGATGGACAGGACGGCCATTTCTGCGAGCATGATCGAGATGACGACATCAAAAACAGAGAGTTTTCCCAACTCCCGCTTGCCCATCAATCGCAAAAGCACGAGAAGAAAGAAGTAAGACAAAAGGGTGCGCAGCAAAATCGAAGTAAGGTCTTCCATGTCATCGTCCCTCGCCTTTCATTCTTGCTTCTAGTCTTGTGCGAGAACAAGGCGAGTATAAGCGGCAATTACAGCCACTTGCGCTTGCGGAAGATGTGCAGCATCGAAAAGGTCATGCCCAGCATGATCCCGAGAGCGATCACCAGCATGTACGGTTCCGCCTCTTCACCGAGCCAACTGAATGTGTTCATCCCGAAAAGTCCGGTTATGAACGTAAGCGGCAAAATGATCGTCGAAATGATCGTAAGTACGCGCATCGTCTCGGTCGTCTTGGCCATGATAATCGTGTAGTACGTGTCCAGTGCGCCGTTTACGAGGTCGCGGAACGTCTCCGTAGAGTCGGAAATTCGCTCCAGGTGGTCGGTCAAATCGATGTAGAAAGGCACGTTTTCCTCGGAAATATCAAACGAATACCGGCCGTTGACATTGGCGAAAATTCGCTTTTGCGGCAAAATCACGCGACGGATCAAAATAATGGTCCGTTTCAACGCCAGGAACTCCTCGGTAATCTCTTCCGTCTGATGCTCGTAGATTTCGTCCTCCAACTCGTCAATCCGCACGCTGATCCGGTCGATGATCGGGAAGTACTCATCGGTGATGCCGTCAACAATCGCGTAGAGCAAGTAATCCGGTCCGCGATTCAAATACGAATTGTTGCGGTGACATACGGAAGCGATCCGGCCGATGGTGTTCATCGGGGACTTGTGGATCGTCACGATGTAGTTGGGGCCGAGAAACACGTTCAGTTCCACAGTCGTGATCTCATTGTCGCTTTCCTCGTTGTAACGCAAGGCGTGAAAGACGAAGAAGTAGTAGTCGTCGTACTTGTCGACTTTGGCCCGCGGGCTTACGTGCAGGCAGTCCTCGATCGCCAGGGGGTGGAAATCAAAAATTTCCGCGATAAAGGGAAGCTCTTGGTTTCCCACGTCATACAGGTCAATCCAGAGCAGGTCTTCCGGCGATTTGAGCCACTCATCCTTCTTGGCCAGATCGACATCGTGAAACACCTTTTGCTCCGAGTGATTGTAAAAGTAGGTTTTGATCAATGTTTCCTCACTCCCCTCCAATTCCTCATTCATCATACGAAAATTCCTGCCGATGTTCAACGCGAAGATGAATACGATGACCAAGCCTCTCATATAGATGGTACAAACTTGACCAGTGAGGGGGTTATCTTGTGCGGAGTGCTTCTTCCTCTGTGCTGACAGGTCTTTTGTACACGCTTGGCCTCGTCTTGACAGGAGCGCTGCTTGCATCTTTGCTGCTTCACTTTACCAGCATGCGGGAAAGTTCCCTTCCCTACTTCACGTACATCATCAACATCATTGGCCTGCTTGCAGGCGGTTTTATTACCGGACGGCGATCCGGTGAACGCGGTTGGTACTATGGCGGGATGACGGGACTCGCTTACTTCCTGTTCATCCTTCTGGTCGGATTCCTCGGCTTTGATGCACCATTGCGCTGGGATACGTTGCTGTTCTTGCTGGCTGCCTTCGTGATCGCGGGAATCGGCGGCATTTTGGGCGTCAACTCATCCCATTCCGGCCACAAGCCACGGGGAATCAAACCGCGTCGCTAAAAACAAAGGCTTCGCCGATTCGCTTGGCAGAAGCCTTTGTTTTTTGGGCACAAAAAAAGCAGACGGAACCATCCATCTGCTTTTTGCTTTATTTTCCTTCTTCTTCACTCTTGCTTGGCGCTGGTTCGTTGCCGTTGGAAGCAGTAACGCTGTTGATCGCACCGCGGTCAAAGGTGACGTGGACGTTGTGAGCGATGCGCAAGGTAACTGTATCATCGGTCAGCTCCTGAATCGTTCCGTGAAGCCCGCCAATGGTCACGATTTTATCTCCCTTTTTCAACGCAGCCAGCATGGCATTCCGTTGCTTTGCCTTCTTTTGTTGCGGACGAATCAGCAAGAAGTAGAAAATCGCAAACATGATGATAATCGGTAAAAATTGACCAAAACCTTCCATATGTATCCCCCTCGGTTAAAATGATCTATCTTCACCCAATCCATATTGAGCGAAAAACTGGTCGCGGAAATCTTGCAAGCGATCTTCTGCGATAGCCTGTCGCACCTGTTTCATCAGATTGAGCAAGAAGTGCAGGTTGTGGTACGTGGTCAGGCGGATGCCAAACGTCTCTTCCGCCTTCACCAGATGGCGGATATAGGCGCGCGTGTAGTTTTTGCAGGTGTAGCAGTCGCAGTTGGGATCGAGCGGCGTAAAGTCGCGGGCGTATTTTGCATTGCGGATCACCAGTCGTCCCTGGCTGGTCATGCATGTGCCATTGCGGGCAATGCGCGTCGGGAGTACACAGTCGAACATGTCAATCCCGCGAATCGCTCCGTCCAGCAGCGCATCGGGAGAACCGACACCCATCAGGTAACGGGGCTTGTCTGCCGGCAAAAGCGGAACGGTATTCTCCAGCACTTCGTACATCAGGGAGAATGGTTCGCCTACGCTCAATCCCCCGATCGCGTATCCGGGGAAATCCATGGAGACGAGGTCGCGGGCACTGATGGCACGCAAGTCGTGGTACATGCCACCCTGAACGATCCCGAACAGAGCCTGCTCGTCCGGTCGCGCATGCGCTTTCAAACACCGCTCTG
The DNA here is from genome assembly GCF_044627595.2 of Brevibacillus sp. TJ4. Taxonomy (NCBI): domain Bacteria; kingdom Bacillati; phylum Bacillota; class Bacilli; order Caryophanales; family Paenibacillaceae; genus Brevibacillus; species Brevibacillus sp. TJ4. The sequence goes on from NZ_CP185865.1 coordinate 2,953,986, forward strand.
CCCAGCGCGTGGTTCGCTCCATCGATTGCTTCACGTAATCGTACTCCGCAGGATACGGGGCACATTCATCGAACGCCATAAAAATATCGGCACCCAGGGCGTTTTGAATCTGTGTCGCCTCTTCTGGACCGATAAAAAGCTGTTCTCCGTTCAAATGCGAGCGGAAGGAAACCCCTTCCTCCGTTATTTTCCGCAAATTGCTCAAGCTGAACACCTGAAAACCGCCAGAATCGGTCAAGATCGCACGGTCCCAGTTCATAAACCCATGCAGTCCGCCAGCTTCGCGTACGATGTCGTGTCCCGGACGCAAAAACAGGTGGTACGTATTGCTGAGGATGATCCCCGCATCCATTGCCTTCAGTTCCTCGGGGCTCATCGTCTTTACGGTTGCCTGCGTGCCGACCGGCATGAAAACAGGTGTGTCGATCGTCCCATGTGGCGTATGCAGTTTGCCAAGGCGTGCACCCGTTTGTTTGCAAGTTTTGATTAATTCGTAGCGGACAGCCAAGTATTTTGCACTCCTCAAGCTATGTATGTAAGTCTTATCTATTATAAGAAAATCTCACAGTGAAGTAAACCCATTGGCACATCAAAGCATAAGTATTTTCTAATATATGAAACACAGCCGAATCCTTTTACAAAATCAACATGGCATCACCGAAGCTGAAAAACCGGTACTCTTCCTCTACCGCGCTTTTGTATGCGCGCATGATTGCATCCCGTCCCGCCAAGGCGCTGACCAGCATCATCAAGGTCGATTTGGGGAGGTGAAAGTTGGTGAGCAGCCCGTCGATAATCGAGAATGTGTAGCCCGGGTAAATGAAAATGTCCGTCCACCCGTTTGTCGCAACCAGTTTGCCGCCATGGGCGCTGCCGACTGTTTCCAGCGTCCGGCATGAGGTCGTTCCGACGGCGAGTACCCTACGTCCCTCTGCCTTGGCGCGATTGACCAGTTCAGCCGTTCGCTCGGGGATCTCGTAATACTCGGCATGCATGACATGCTCCTCTACCGTGTCTGCAGAGACAGGGCGAAACGTCCCCAAGCCCACGTGAAGCGTAATGTAGGCGAGATGCACGCCTTTTTCCTCTATCTGCTTCAGATAGGACTCGGTAAAATGCAGCCCGGCAGTCGGTGCTGCTGCGGAGCCAGTCTCCCGCGCATAGACCGTCTGGTAGCGCTCCTTGTCCTCCAGTTGTGCATGAATGTACGGAGGGAGCGGCATCGAACCCAGCCGATCGAGAATTTCGTAAAAAATGCCGTCGTAGGAGAACCGGACGATCCTGCCTCCCATCTCGGTCGCGTCCTCGCAGATGCAGCGCAGCATGCCGCCGCCAAACACGAGCTCTGTTCCCGGTTTTACCCGTTTTCCGGGCTTCATCAGTGTCTCCCAGCGATCGTCGCCAAGCGACTTGAGCAAAAGCACCTCGATCTTTGCACCGGTTTCCGCTTTTTCCCCGATCAACCTGGCCGGCATCACCCGGCTGTCATTGAGCACAAGCACATCGCCCGGCATGAGGTGATTGATCAGATCGGTAAAGCGCTGATGGGAAAAGTTACCCGTCTGCTTGTCTAAGACAAGCAGACGGGAAGAAGTCCGTTCTTGCAGCGGATGCTGTGCGATCAAATGTTCAGGAAGCTCAAAATCAAATTGTTGCACGTCCACGTTTTGTTGCTCCTTTGTTTCCAGTTGGCGTGACCGTAAACCTATCTCTCGATTTGCACGCCCTGATAGTAGTGTTGCAGAATCTGCTTGTAGTCATACCCACTTTCTGCCATCGCTCTGGCGCCGAATTGAGAGACGCCCAGACCGTGACCGTATCCGGTTCCCCGGAACACGAACGAGTTGCCCACCTTTGCGACTTCAAATTTCGTGCTGGGCAGCGTCGCTCCATTGCGCAAAAAGACGGAGCGATGCGCATCCGGCGAAGAGACGGTGATCGTCTCTCCGTTTGCCTGCATCTCCATTACCCGGCCTGATGGACCGCGTTTGGTCACGGTCAGCGTCTGGACCGTGCCGGCGATCCGCGGCGCATTGTAGCGATCCTGGTTCGCATTGATCATGGCCGTAATTTCCTCTGCGGTATACGGACCTCTCGACCAGGAGTAGGCGTTGTCCTCCGCGACTTCAGCTAGGATCGTCACATTCGTGCCCGCTGACAGCGTCGTCAGTACCTGGTGGAAAAAGGTTCCCGGCCCTGTCCGCACATTGCTGTTGTCCGTCACGATCGTAGCTTGCCGCTGTCCATTGCTGGCAGAACCGTTCTGCGTGACCAGGTCGCTGCGCACATAGCCCGATCTTCCATCGGCCAGCGCGACCTGGTACCACAGAAGCGCGGTCGCCTGCGGTCCGTCATCCTGACTCACTACGGGGCGAAGATAAGGAACCGGGTTGCCCCAGACTTCGGTACCATCTGCTGTCATGCCGCCCGCGTTGGAATAGTACAGCGATTCGACCAGCTTTCCTTCGTACGTAATCACTTCCCCTGCTGTCTGATCGACAGCGAGGCGAACGTCGTCCGATTCTCTTCCGTACCCGAAATACACCTGTTCGACTGCCGTGTCGGACAAGTCGGCAATTCCGTACTTGTCGTTGAAGCTGACCGCCCGTGTGCGAGACAGCACGGCTTGCGTCTTCAACGCTTCCAGCGGCCAGCCTGTTGCCATTTCGGAACCTACCACACCGTACAGATACTCCTCCAGCGGCAGTTCGTTTACGAGCGTCAAAAAGCCGTTGTAGGAAGAAAGCTCCATCTTGCCTCGATAGATGCGCCCCTCGCGTTCGGCGACACCGATCAGACCGCCTTCTTGTGCGCTCGGCTCGACGATGAGCTTCGCTTGCGGAGAGAAGGCGTACTTCACGATCGTCTCACCCGGCGCTCCGTTTACGTCTTGCTTCAGGACGACATACGCATCGCCGTCAGGCTCGGAAAAGGAATGGCGCGGATATTGCGAAGACAAACGCTGTTTCAACGCCGCCACACTCTCCCGACTCGGCTCGTCTCCCAGCCACAGCGCGTACTCGAGCTTGTCTCGCTCCAGGACGGCAACCGGATACGCGGAGACGTCGGCGCCTGCGAACGCTTCAGCCTCGCTTGCTGCTGCCTGTAGCGAAGCGAATCTGCCGGCCTCCAGCCTGTACGGACCTTTTACTACCGGCGCCCGGCCTGTTGCCGTCGCCAGCGTATTTGCTTGATTGGCTGCCGCGTCGTAGCTGTTGTAGCTGCCGCTTACAACCTGGTACACGGTCTGGCCACCCAGCTTTGTTACCTGGATGGTATTTTCGTATTTTTTCTGCGCCAGCTCCTGTGCCACCTGCTGGGCGAGATTCCAATCCGGCGTCTGCGCCACGACCAAATGGTACTCGTCCACGCGAAAACGCGCTGTCGCCTCTTGAGAGTCAGGCAAGTCCTGGTGTGTATTTCCTGCCTGCAATGTCACGTCCATCCCTTGTTCCGATGTGAGTGTAACGGAAGGCACTACACCACGATACCCCACTCCCGCATCGACAAACAAAGCCACCCGAATATCCTTGCTGCTCGCCTGGGCAGGCGTATGTCCACCGAAAAACGCTGTTGTAAGCAGGGCCCCGGAAAGGACTTTGACTATCCATTTTTTCATGTTCCCCTTCGTCCTTTCTGCAACCTTGGATTCGTCGAATTTTGGCATTTCGTCATTTCGTAATCGTTGTTTTTCGACAAAAACTCGGTATTTCCTGCCATTTCGCTTTGGAAATTTGGCTAAAAAGACCAATGTAGCCCCCTTGCCGCATGAAAGTTTCCATCACATGAGACAAAGGGGCTATACCCACGGTTGAGACTATTTGAACAGCCGGAACAAATACATGGCAAGCGACAGTACGATACTGATCACGATGCAGGTCACGATGGGGAAGTAAAAACGCATGTTTTCCTTCTCCACGACAATGTCTCCGGGCAGGCGGCCCAGCGGCAGGAACCTGCCGCCCAATTGCCACAGCAGACCCGCGAGGATCAGGACCGCTCCTCCAATAATCAAAAGTTTGGCTACTGGATTCATGTTTTCATCTCCCGACCAAAGTGTTGATACGCGCTCGGTGTCAGCACGCGTCCGCGCGGTGTGCGCTGCATAAAACCGATCTGCATCAGGTACGGCTCGCACACGTCTTCAATCGTCTGTGATTCTTCGCCAATCGTGGCGGCAATCGTATCGAGCCCGACCGGACCGCCATCAAAGCGCTCCATGATCGCCAGCAACAGCTTGTGGTCGATCTGGTCGAGCCCGCAAGCGTCCACCTGGAGTCTCTCCAGCGCTTCTTTGGCAATATCCCCCGTAATGACTCCTTCGCCAGTCACCTGGGCAAAATCGCGGACCCGCTTGAGCAAGCGGTTGGCGACACGCGGGGTTCCCCGGGAGCGCTTGGCGATCTCCTCGGAGCCGTCCTCGCGAATCTCCACCTGCAAAATGTCGGCCGCCCGCGACACGATAAAGGTCAACTCCGGCACGGTGTAGAACTCCAGCCGGTTGACGACCCCGAAGCGGTCACGCAGCGGCGCAGACAGCATCCCGGCACGCGTCGTCGCCCCAACAAGGGTAAACGGCGGCAAATCGAGCCGGACACTTCGCGCACTCGGGCCTTTGCCGATGATGATGTCGAGCGCGAAATCTTCCATGGCCGGATAGAGCACTTCCTCGACACTGCGGTTTAGCCTATGTATCTCGTCGATAAACAGGACGTCGCCTTCCTGCAGATTGGTGAGAATCGCCGCCAGATCACCCGGCCGCTCGATCGCCGGTCCCGAAGTCGTCCGGATGTTGACGCCCATTTCGTTGGCGATGATCTGCGACAAGGTTGTTTTGCCCAATCCAGGCGGTCCGTACAACAGCACATGATCGAGCGACTCTTTGCGCATCTTTGCCGCTTCGATAAAGATTTTCAAATTCTCCTTGACCTGCTGCTGGCCGATGTACTCCTGCAGGTAGCGGGGACGCAGGCTCAGTTCTGCCGCATCCTCTTCCCAGTTCATCTGCGTCGTAATAATCCGCTGATCCAACGTATGTTACCCCCTCACAAGCAGAGCGAGTCCTTGCTTGATGAGCGTCTCTACGCTCTCGCCGCTCTTCGCCTTTTCGGACAGCGCGCCCCTGATCCGTTGCAGTTCACTGTCGGAGTAGCCGAGTGAAGTCAACGCTTCGAGCGCTTCGTTTAAGGCAGACGTGCTCTGTTGGCCTGCAGCGAGTTCTCCGTCCGCTACCGCCAAAATGGCTGACGGGGTATACCCGACCAGTTTGTCTTTTAAGTCGAGAATCATCCGCTGTGCCGTCTTTTTTCCGATCCCCGGAAATTTCGTCAAGTAGTTGACGTTTTCTTGCTGCACCGCCATCACAATTTGCTCGGGCTCGGCTCCCGCCAGGATTGCCAGCGCGCCCTTTGGCCCGATGCCATTTACGTCGAGCAGCTTGCGGAAGAGATCGCGCTCGTCGCGGCTGGCGAAGCCGTAGAGCAAGATCGCATCCTCGCGTACGTGCTGGTGTGTATGCAGTCGCACTTTATTCCCTTCGAAGCGGACAAACTGGTAGGGATTCGGGCAAAACAGGCGATAGCCAAGTCCTCCTGTCTCCACCACCACGTATTCCGAATCGAGGTAGCACAATGTTCCTTCTACAAAGTCAATCATCGGGGAGCCCCTTCCGAAATGGAAATATAAGCGCGGAATTGCGCGTGTGTAATCGCGATCGCCAGCGCGTCAGCCACGTCGTCGGGCTTCGGTCTGTCCTTGAGCCGCAACAGCATCCGGGTCATCTCCTGGATCTGCTTTTTCTCCGCGCCGCCGTAGCCTGTGACCGCTTGCTTGACCTGCATCGGCGTGTATTCGTAGACCGGCACCCCGGCCAGCTCGGAAGTGAGCAGAATCACACCGCGGGCCTGGCCGACCGTGAACGCTGTCGTCACGTTTTTGCTAAAAAACAGCTTTTCTACCGCCATCTCGTCAGGGCGGTATGTTTCCAGCAAACTTTGCATCGCTTCAAAAATTTGCTTGAGTCGCAGCGGTACCGGCAATCCGGCCTCCGTCTGAATGCTGCCGTACTGTACGGGACGAAGCTGACTCCCTTGTTTATCGACAACCCCGAAACCGACGATGGCGATCCCGGGGTCGATTCCCATAATGCGCATAGTCCACTCTCCACCGTACAAGATTCTTCCTCTACTGTAACACAAAGCGGCGAAAAAGCGAACGTGCATTTCCATCCTCCATGCGAAAAAACCCGCTTCTGGTACGAAGCGGGCTCATACGGCGTCACCTAGTGTTTGTTCATGCCTAGCTGATCCGACACATCATGCTGCATGTGGGCGTAATCATCCACCTGCTGCTGCATGTTCTCCTCGATCAAATTGATTCGACGATAGTCCAGCTTGTTGTGTCCCTGGTTCAGTTCTACGTACAAACGCTGGTGAAACATCGGGTCCCTGTAGCTTCCTCTCGACATTCGAAAGATACCTCCCCATGATTGCCGTATGCAAACAGTATGGCACATCGGAGCTGCCTCTACCGTGCCAAAAACTGCTGCTCATCCGCCACCAGCCCCGTGCCCATACTAGAAAAGTGAGGTGTATCGGGATGCCCGTACGAATCGTTCGCATTGTTGTGATGTTGCTTATACACGTACTAATCGCATCCTTGCCGTTCTTCGAAGCGCAGGCGCTGCAATTCGGAAAGCAGCAGGCGATGACCGTTTCTGTCTTTGTCTCCGCAAGCTCGACGTATGCCACCAGCAAAACATTCGACATCTCCCCTGAGCTGATCCGTCATTGGAAACAGGCCCGTTTCGCTGCGGCAACGGTCGATCCAAGCTGGATTCGCGCAATGGTCAGCGTAATGGGAAAAACGTATGCCTACGACCACGACCGACGGCTTTTTACAACAGACGGCCAACAGCTTCTGCTCCCGAAGCAAGCCAGATCCCACCTCGAAAGCTGTGTCCAAACAGTCGAACAGCTTCACTACGGCAGCTTGACTCCCTGGAGCGAAGTCAAACATTCGTTTCGGCGGATGGATTACGCCACGGTAGTCGACCTGGAGACAGGCCAGCGCTTTCGTGTGCAGCGCAGAGCCGGGAGCAGGCACGCCGATGTGCAGCCTTTGACGAAGCAGGACACGAACATTATGAAAGAAATCTATCAGGGCAAGTGGAGCTGGAGACGAAGGGCGATTCGCGTAGAGCTGGACGGCTATTCGTTCGCTGCTTCGATGCACGGCATGCCGCACGGGGCAGGGGCAATCAAAGGAAACGCATTCCCCGGTCATTTTTGCATTCATTTTTTTGGCAGCTCCACACATCGCCGTCTCGACCCTGACCCCAGCCACAGCATGATGATCCAAAAAGCCGCCGGACTCTTGCCGCAAGCATTGACAGCGGCTGCGCCAAAGGAAATCGTCGAGTATTTTCTTACTTCGCTCAACGAACACGATACCCATACGCTGGAGATGTTGACATCGGGTGAAGCCTTGTCGGAAACGATCCGGTCGATCGAAACCGTCAGGCGACCGCTGCAGGTCAGGCTTTTGGAGCCATCAGGCGAGCTGTTGGTCGAAGCGGATGTCCAGTTCGAATATTTCACCCGGCACGGAAAAAACAAGGCGGATACGTGGACGTTTGTCTTGCAGCGCTTTTCCCCCTGGGAACGCTGGCGGATTGTCCGGATTGACACCTAAGGCAAGCAATACGGGGCCAAAGCAGGAAGGCAACCTTCGTTCCCGCTTTAGCCCCGCAGCTTTTCCCAATGGTACAGCTTACTCTTCTTCGCTCAGCTGGTATTCCCCGTATGTAGACAAGACACTGTGATACTCCGCCAGGTCGTGGATGCGAATCCCCCGTTTCAAATTCTCCACTTCCTCTTTGGACAGGCTGGCTTCCATTTTTTCCGTATTGATCCGGTAAAAAGTCTGGATCACTTCCTGCTCTTGCGGCAATCCGTGAAACAAGGTCAGGATGCCGTCCTCGGACAGTCCAAAATGCCCGTTTTCCTTGCATTCCGGGGAGAGGTCGTGTTCGCGCTTGAGCAAAATCAGCTTGGACAAATCACCCGAGACGATTTCCCATCCCTTGTACGCCGCCATCGTGTCAGCGAGCAGATGGACTGGCACTGGCTTGTGCTCCTCGTCCCTGACTCCGCACAAATAGCTACGGGTCAGCACGAGCGTGAACGATTTGCCGATCCCTTGGTCGCTATTGCTGGAGGCCAGCTTGCTGACAGGCAGCGGCTGCACCATGAGCGCGATGCCGATTGCCAGTCCGGCTACGAAAGCGGCTCCCCAGTAACCGTATCCTTTCCATTTTTCTCTCATGTACGATGAACCCCTTTATACTAGGCTTTTTTCACTATTTTCGCCATTTTAGAAGAATCACATACCCGAGAAACTCTCAAGATTCCCATATTTACGACAAATGGACAAGGAAAATCTACCAATCCCCACACCCCGGTGGTAAACTGGAGGAGAATGACATTATCGTTTTTTTGGGGGTATTGTAAACATGAAAAAACCGAGTAAAAAAATGCTGGCAACTTTCCTGCTCAGCACGTCGCTGGTTGTCAGCGCCCTGTCTTTCCCTCTCACTCCTGTTAGCGCAGCAGATGGCTCCACGCTGAAACTGCGTCTGCTGCAAACGACGGATCTGCACACGAACATCGTCAACTACGACTACTACCAGGACAAAGAGACTGACGAGTTTGGTCTGGTAAAAACGGCTACCTTGATCAAGCAGGCCCGCGAAGAAGTCGCCAACAGCGTCCTGATCGACAACGGCGACTTGATCCAAGGAAATCCGCTGGGTGACTACGTGGCAAAAATCGATCCGCTCGAAGAAGGCGAAACCCACCCTGTTTACAAAGCAATGAATCTGTTGGACTACGATGCCGGAAATATCGGAAACCACGAGTTCAACTTCGGGCTGGAGCATCTGGAAAAAAGCCTCGCTGGCGCTAATTTCCCATACGTGAACGCCAACGTATACATCGATGACCAGGACGACAATCCCGACAATGACGTGAACATGTTCGATCCATATCTCATCCTCGATCGCACCTTTACCGACGAGAATGGCAACCAGGTAGAGCTGAAAGTCGGCGTCATCGGTTTTGTCCCCCCACGCATCATGCAATGGGACAAAGCTCACCTGGAAGGCAAAGTAATCGCCAAAGACATCGTCGAGAGCGCGAAAAAATACGTTCCGGAAATGAAAGAAAAAGGCGCGGACATCATTATCGCCGTTCCTCACTCCGGCATCGGTTCGACTGATCCGGAGGCCGACACGGAAAACGCCACGTACCAATTGAGCAAGGTTGAAGGCATCGACGCCATCCTCTTTGGCCACTCCCACGGCGTATTCCCGGGCCCTGGCTACGAAAACATCGAAGGCGTAGACAGCGAAAAAGGAACGATCAATGGCGTACCTGCCGTCATGCCTGGATTCTGGGGCAATCACCTCGGCGTGATCGACCTGACGCTGAAACAGGAGAACGGCAAATGGGTAGTCGCTGATTCTGTTGTAGAAAATCGTCCAATCTTCGATGCAGCTAGCAAAGTCGCGCTGGTCGACCCGGACCAGGCATTGGTCGAAGCGGTGAAAGAAGACCACGATCATACAGTTGAGTGGGTTCGTTCCGCTGTCGGTACCACCACTGCTCCGATCCACAGCTACTTTGCACTGGTACAAGACGATCCGTCCATCCAGATCGTGACCAATGCACAAAAATGGTACATCGAAAAAATGATCCAAGGTACCGAGTACGAAGGCATTCCTGTCCTTTCTGCCGGCGCTCCTTTCAAAGCGGGCGGCCGCAACGGAGCAAGCTACTACACCAACATTCCTGCTGGCACACTGGCAATCAAAAACGTCTCCGACCTGTACGTCTATCCGAATACGGTACAAGCAGTTCAGCTGACTGGCGCAGAAGTAAAAGAGTGGCTGGAGCGCGCGGCAGGACAGTTCAACCAGGTAGACGTGACGAAGAAGGAAGAACAGCCGATCATCAACGATGCGTTCCCTTCCTACAACTACGATGTCATTGACGGCGTGACGTACGAAATTGACCTGACACAACCATCCAAATACTCGACATCCGGCGAACTGGTCAATCCAGAGGCTAACCGGATCAAAAACCTGGCGTTCAACGGCGAGCCGATCAACCTGGAAGACAAATTCATCGTCGTCACCAACAACTACCGAGCTTCCGGCGGCGGCAGCTTCCCAGGTCTGGACGGTTCCAAAACAATCATCGAATCTCCGGACGAAAATCGCCAGGTGATCATCAACTACATCCTGAGCGAAGAAACGATCAACCCGTCTGCTGACCAAAACTGGACATTCGCACCGATCGAAGCAGATGTAAACCTGACGTTCACCAGCTCCGCAGATGCAAAGGCGTACCTGGATCAAATGCCGCACCTGAAACTCATCTCCGAGTCTGAAGACGGCTTTGCCAAATACTCCATCGACCTGTCCAAATCCGCTTCCGAGTAATCGTAAAAAAGAAGCTGACGTCCCGTGCTGTCAGCTTCTTTTTCTTTACCCTACAAAGTAGTAGTGGCCCCACTGCGAATATTGAAAGATTTTTTCGGCCGCTTGGAGAAATTCACTCCGTTTTGGATACAGCCTCGCTTCCATTTGCACGAGCTGATGGACTCCGCGCAAGTGATAGCCTGGTCTGTTTCCATAAAGGCCGGTAATTTCGCGCAGGACATTGTCGGGATAACGCAGCATCTGGTGGATCGTCCATACTTGCGTGTCGTTCAGCGGATTGACCTTGTTGTACGCTTCGATCGCTTCAACGAACGACTCCAGGCGGTATTCCTGCATCAACAGCATCCGCGACATCAACTGAACCACATCAAACAACTGCAAGTCATGGCCGACGGTATCGAGGTCGATCAAGTAGCAATTGCCGCGGGCGGTGAGTAAAAAGTTGTGGCTGGCGACATCGCGGTGGGCGAGCGTCCCTCTTTCCATCGCCGTGTACATTTCCGCAGTCAGCGGAAGTTTGTAGGCCTGCTGCAAAAGGTGCTGCCCATCGCGAATGATCAACCCCTCCATCTGCTGGATGAGTGATTCGAGCCGGTTTTGGGGTCCATTGCGTTCGATCGCCCAGGTGATTCGTTCGAACTGCTCCAGCCTGCTCTCCCATTTGTCCAGCAGTGCCGGAATTCCCTCGTACGCATACGTATACGGCACCGGGAAGCCCTGGGCTGCGAGGTGAAAATGGGCCAGTGTCTCCGCCGATTTTTTGACATCATACAAGACGCCATTGTCTGCTTCTTTTCCGTCAATCATCTTCATAATCGTGTAGTAGCGGTCTTCAAAAGGAAATACTTTGGCACCCTCCGCATCAGACACATACTGGACCGTATGGAGGAAGCCCTTTTGTCGCAAGGCTTGGGAAAGCTCTGTCACCCATTTCGCTTTTTCCACGTTTTTGTAGCCCTTGAGAATCCAGTAGCCCCGGTCTGTTTTGAGCAGGAATACATTCCGCTTCGGTTTCACCGCGTAAATATGGCAGCGAAACGCCTTTTCCAAAGAAGGTATGAGAGTTTTGTTCATACCCCACCTGTTTAGTACGCAGAGGATTCATCATGCCCTGCTCCCCAATCCGGCATCAAGCCCTGGCTCGGCTCTGATGCTGGGGCTGGGTTGGTCGCGTCGGGCGAGTAGTTCACGTGGGAAAAACGTCTCCTCTTGGACCTTCTGCCTCGGCGGCTCGGGCGTCCGATGCTGGAATCACATGAAGAAGACGACGACTCCACGCATTCCTCCTCGATTCTTTCAGGCCTTGCTGGATACGGCGGAACGGGTGGATGCGAATTATAGTAATACGGCATCACTGGCATCGGAACCCCTCCCCTGCCGCATGGCGGGCATGGTGCAGGGATGTACGACGGCATCATCGGCGGCATCGGAGCGATTGGCGGCATCGGATGTACAGGTCTGTGGTACGGCTGGAAGTGCGTATACGGCATTACCTGCGGTCCAGGTGGCAGATTGCCCGGAAGCGGGAACGGACGGTTCGGACCCGTCTGCTGCGGGCTTACTTGCGGGAACGGACGGTTCGGACCCGTCTGCTGCGGGCTTACTTGCGGGAACGGACGGTTCGGACCTGTTTGCTGCGGGCTTACTTGCGGGAACGGCTGGTTCGGACCCGTCTGCTGCGGGCTTACTTGCGGGAACGGCTGGTTCGGACCTGTTTGCTGCGGGCTTACTTGCGGGAACGGCTGGTTCGGACCTGTTTGCTGCGGGCTTACCCATGGGAACGGCTGGTTCGGACCTGTTTGCTGCGGACTTACCCATGGAAACGGCTCATTCGGACCCGTCTGCTGCGGACTTACCCGTGGAAACGGCTCATTCGGACCTGTTTGCTGCGGGCTTACTTGCGTGTGCGGCAGATTTGGCTGTGACTGGTACGGGCTTATTTCATTGGGCGGCATGGTCGGTTTCAGTGGTCGACGCCTCGGTACCGTCTGCGACTGATACGGACTCACCTGATTCGGCTGCACCTGTTTGGGTGGCATCGGCGGCTGATACTGATACGGTCTTACCTGCGGTTGGGGCGGCTGTGTGGGTGGCAGATTCGGCACTCGGGGGATATTGGGCTGCGCCTGGTAGGGCGACACGTACGGCGGTTGTACATTTGGACGAACGGGACCTGGTGCGAACGGACGGGGCGGCTGCATAATCGCCGGCGGTGTATAGAAAAAGGGAGCTACCGTCGGCTCAACTGGACGCAGAGGTTGTTTGGCTGGTTCCCTGAACCGATCTGGCGAGATCTCCTCTACTTTGACTCTTTCTTCCTCTGCCGCCTCGATCTCCACCCGATCCTCTTTTTCTGGCTCTACAGGCGCCAGCTCTTCGCTCTCCACCTCTACCCTGCTTTCTTCCTGTTCGGGTTCCTGCTCGGGTTCCAGCGGGCGGCGTTCAATCTCACTCGGAACCTCCGGCTCTTCTACCCGTGGAATCGGCCTTTCCTTTTCTTTGGGCACCTCGCTCGACTGCTGCAAAGAACGCTGCTGGCCTCTTTGTTGCGGACGAACGGGGACCCCTTTTGCCGGAATCTTGATCCTGGCCCCGGGATAAATCGTGTCGGGAGTTTTGATTTGGCTGTTCAAACGTAGCAATTCCTTGAAATCGACGCCATATTTCTTGGCGATCTTCCACATGGTGTCGCCTTTTTGTACGACATGAATTCTCACTGTTTCTCCTCCCTTGCGAAAACTCCCTACCATGGTATGCACCCATGGGCGTTTTGCTCCTGTTGTTCTGCCAACAATTGGAGAGGAGGGAAACGGGACGAAAAAACAGGAAAAAACCAGCAATCAGAGGCTGGTTTTTTCAATATAAAACGGATATGTCCCGAGCTGTCTGACCTGGCAGCCGATTGCTTCAATCTCGGCAAAAGCGCCTGGCAAAAGGACGTCATCCATTTTTTGTTCAATGTCGATGACAAAATAGTAGCTGCCCAGCCCTTTTTTCGTCGGGCGGGACTCAATTCGCGACAGGTTGATCTTGCGCCAGGCAAACGCCGCCAGCACCTGATAGAGCGCTCCCGGAAAATCTTCCGGCAACGTAACCAAAATCGTCGTCTTCTCCCGTTTCGACGCTGGCATTTCCAGAGGCTCATGGCCTACGAGCACAAAGCGCGTGTAGTTGTTGGAAAAGTCCTGAATGCGCTCCTTGGCGAATTCGAGCGGGTAAATCTCTACATTGAGACGCGTCCCGATCGCTGCCCACGGCTCATCCGGATGCTCGCTGACGGTCTGCGCCGCCAGTGCCGTGCTGTTCGTGTACTCGATCGCTGCTTGCGGCAGATGCTCCCGCAAAAAATTGTGGCTTTGTGCAATGGCCTGCGGGTGGGACAATACGCGCGTAATCGCTGACAAGGGCAACGGCTGCTCCCGTTTTGCCACCAGCAGATTTTGCGTGATGGGCAGAGCCAGCTCCGCCAAAATCGGCAAATCCACTTCATGGATGAGCCAGTCCAGCGTCATGTTGACAGTGCCTTCGATCGAGTTCTCCATCGGTACGACACCGTAATGCACGTCTCCCCTGGCCACCGCGTTCAAGATGTCGATAATCGTCGGGTACGGCATGAGCTCGATTTCTCTTCCGTCCATCAGCGTCCGCGCTGCCTCTTCTGTAAATGTCCCCCGGGGTCCAAGGTAAGCAAGTTTCTTCTCCATGGCGGTTCTCCTATTTTGCTCTCTATTTCTGGATTTCGATTTGTACGCCATGGACGTCCGGTTGTAGTGCCATCGTGCGGTACGAAATGCCGTGCCCGGTCATCACTTTGTCGACAAAGCCCTCCACCTGCTTGCGTCCTTCTTCGGAGGCGACAAAGCAAAGGATCGTCGGGCCCGCTCCACTCAGAGCGGCTCCCACGGCTCCGTGCTGCATCGCTTCGTCGAGAATTTCCCGAAGACCAGGTACAAGCTCCGCACGGTATGGCTGATGCAGCCGATCGCCCATCGCCTTACCCAGCAAATCCAGCCTGCCTTGTGCCAATGCTGCCACGAGCAAGCTGCTATGTCCAACATTATATATGACATCTTGCTTGCTGTACACGTGCGGCAAAACATTTCGCGCCTTTTCTGTCGAGAGGGCAAACTCCGGGATGACGACGAGAGCTTGCAAATCTTTCGGAGGTTCCAGCCGGATGTAGGGAACGGACTCTCCTTGTTTTTCTGGTGCCATCGCCACGACAATGCCGCCGAACAAAGAGGCGCCGACATTGTCCGGATGTCCTTCGTATTCTGTCGCCATGTCAAACAGTTGCTGGCGCGCAAACGGCTCGCCGGCGAGTTGGTTTGCCGCAACCAAAGCTCCGACAATGGCAGCTGCGCTGCTGCCGAGGCCCCGCGTCAACGGAGCCTCGCTGGAGGCGCGGATAAACAGCTCCGGTACAGGAAGGGAAGCCCTGCGAAACAAATCTGCCGCGATCTGATAGATCAGGTTGCTCTTGTCCGCAGGAACCCCCTGCAATTCCTGTCCTTCCAATACGATGACAGTCTCTTCGCTGCGTCTCATCTCCACAACCGAATACAACCGCAGTGCCATGCCGAGCGCGTCGAATCCCGGTCCGAGATTGGCGGTACTGGCCGGAACGATCACACGTACGAGCGGCTCACTCATGGCGACACTTCTTCTCCTGTATTGCGTACCAGCTCCATAACTGCCTCACGCGTTGCCGGAACGGAGCGCGGCTCTTCTCCGATCAGCTTCAATGCGATGTTGGGATCTTTCAAACCGTTTCCAGTCAGGACGCAAGCCACTTTTGCTCCCTCCGGCAGTTTGCCAGCCTCTTTCAGCTTGATTACGCCGGCAAGGGAAGCGGCAGAAGCCGGCTCACAAAACACGCCTTCGCTTTTCGCCAGCAGTTGATAGGCGCGCAAAATTTCATCGTCCGTGACGCTGTCGACCAGCCCGTATGATTCGCTGATCGCGTTCAGCGCCCCGTCTTTGCTCGCCGGATTTCCGATGCGGATCGCTGTCGCTACCGTCTCCGGGTTTGGCACGGGCTTGCCGTGGACGAGCGGTGCGGCACCTGCTGCCTGGAAGCCGAACATGCGCGGCAGACGACCTGCCTTGCCCGCTGCGTGAAACTCCTTGAAGCCTTTCCAGTAGGCAGTGATATTGCCTGCATTTCCGACCGGGATCGCGAGGATGTCGGGAGCGTCGCCGAGTGCGTCGACAATTTCAAATGCTGCTGTTTTTTGCCCTTCGATCCGGTACGGATTGACCGAGTTGACCAGCGTAATCGGCTCTTTCGCGGTAATTTCCCGCACGATGTTGAGCGCTTCGTCGAAGTTGCCGTCGATTGCGATCACTTCTGCACCGTAGGCGATCGCCTGCGCCAGCTTGCCAAGCGCGATGTTGCCGCTCGGGATCAGCACGATGCAGCGCAGTCCGCAGCGTGCCGCGTATGCAGCAGCGGCGGCGGATGTATTGCCCGTCGAGGCGCACATGATCGTCGTGCTGCCCTCTTCTACCGCTTTGGCTACTGCCATCACCATGCCGCGGTCTTTAAACGAACCGGTAGGGTTGAGCCCTTCGTACTTGACGTACAGTTCCACGCCCAACTGCTTGGACAGATTGGCGGCATGAATCAGCGGGGTACTGCCTTCATGCAGGCTGACGAGCGGGGTTTTCTCTGTCACCGGGAGATATTCGCGGTAACGGGCAAGGATGCCGGTTTGTCGATCTGAACTCATAGTCTGTCTCCACCTTCCACACGGTAACAACTTTTTACTTCCGAGATGATGTCCATTTGCTCCAGATACGCGATCACATCGTCCATATCGCGTTTTGAAGAGGAATGCGTCACCATGATCAGTTCTGCCTGTTCCCCGTTATTGTACGGCTGTTGGATCACCTGTTCCAGCGAAATGTTCTTGTCGGCCAACAGGTGCGTGATTTGCGCCAGCACGCCGCGCTTGTCTGCGACGACGATGCGCAGGAAGTACTTGGACAGCTTCTGGCTGTCGTCCTTGAGGATCTTTTCCTTGTACGGCGCTACTGTTCCGCGGCCATTGACGCCGAGCTTCATGTTTTTCACCACGGTCACGAGGTCGGAGACGACAGCGGTAGCCGTCGGCATTTCCCCTGCACCAGGCCCGTAGAACATCGTCTCGCCGACCGCTTCCCCGTAGACGTAGACTGCATTGAAGACGCCGTTTACTGACGCGAGCGGGTGCGACTTGGGAATCATCGTCGGCTGTACGCTGACCTCGATCGCTTCGCCGTCGCGGCGGGCCAGGCCCATCAGCTTGACATCGTAGCCGAGCTGCTTGCCGTAGGCGATGTCTTCTTTGGAGACGGAACTGATGCCTTTGACATCCACATCCTCGAGCTTGAGCGGGGAGTGGAAGCCAAGCGTCGCCAGGATTGCCATTTTGCGGGCAGCGTCAAAGCCTTCGACGTCAGATGTCGGATCGGCTTCTGCGTATCCGAGCTCCTGCGCTTCTTTCAGCACCTCGGCGTAATCGGCACCCTCCTGGCTCATTTTGCTCAAAATGTAGTTGGTCGTTCCGTTAACGATCCCCATCATCTTGGTGATGCGGTCCGACGAGAAGCCCTCTACCAATGCGCGCAAAATCGGGATGCCCCCGGCCACGCTCGCTTCGTAAAAGACGTCACAGCCGTTCTCCTGGGCTTTGTTGAGAATCTCGGCGCCGTGCAGGGCCATCAGGTCTTTGTTGGCGGTGACGACGTGCTTGCCTGCCTCGAGTGCGCGCAGGATGTATTCTTTGGCGGGGGAAATGCCGCCGATCACTTCGACGATGACATCAATATCCGGATCATCCAACAATTCTGACGGATCTGTCGTCAAGCTGGACGACATTGAAGACAGTGCGCGTCCCTTCTCCGCATTTTGCACGAGAATTTTTTTCACTTCGATGCCAAGTCCTGTCTGCTTTTGCAAGTCTTCCTGGTGAGCCTGGATGATGCGCACAACCCCTGTTCCTACCGTACCGAACCCCATCAAACCTACTTTTACAACCTGCTTTTCCATCTCTCCATACCCTCCTATTGAATCTATCCTCTACCTACAATCATCGCCTTGCGTACACCTGGCACCAGTTGCAGTCCATCCACAAATTCCGTAGTGGATACGCGCAGATGTGCCATATCAACCGACATCGAAACAGTAGCAATCCCTTGCAGCGGAATCGTCTGGTTAATCGACAGCACGTTGCCGCCTTGATCGGCCACGTACGTAAGCACCTTGGACAAATAACCGGAGACGTGTTCCAGCGAAAAGGTAATCGTCATAATCTTTTCGCTCATCATCGCATTGAAGGGAAAAATGCCATCCTTGTACTTGTAATACGCACTCCGGCTCAGACCGACGCGCTCGACTGCATCATTGACGGTCTCCACTTCCCCGGACTCGAGCAGTTTTTTGGCTTCGATCGTCTTCGCGATAGACTCTGGTAAAATGTCAGATCGAATCAGGTAAAATTTTTCTTCCCGTTTCATCTGTTATGTCCTCCTGAGAAAAACAGATGTTTCTTCATAGAGGACATTATAACGGATCGCTCCCCCCCTGGCAATCCTTGCACGGTATTTTTTTCGTGGAATTTTACTCAGTTCATTCCTGCTTACATGTGTACACCATGCTTCGTACACACTAGTAGCGAGCATCGCGACAGGAGGTGAGCAAGCATGGCAGGTCGTGGAAAAGCGGACAAATCAGAGCGCCGCAACAACCATCCAGCCGCCAAACCGTCGTCGCTGGACCAGTTTGGCGAAGCCCGCAACGAAGGCAGGATGTCCCAGTCTCCGCACATTGTCGAAAACCCCAGCGGAAACGGCTGAGCCCAGACACCTGCGCTGGCATCCGAATAGCGCAGATCGGCGGCAAAGATCGTCACATGTTGGAGTGCATACAAGAACCCGGGCAACACACACCCGGGTTTTCCACGTTCATTTGTGAAATTAGTATACCAGCGAAAAAAGGCCGTTAATATGGGCAAGATAACGAATATTGCTCGCTTCTTTCATCAAGGTCGCCGGTGTGCCCTTGAGCTTGATCTGGCTGCTGCCGATGGTCCCGATCGCATCTTTGCGTCCCAGGCTGCCGAGCGTACCGGAGAACACAGGGCTGAAGGCATCCATTTTGTATCCTTTGAAGTACGCGTGCAGATTGTAGCCGACAGTCTCTCCCATCTGCCAAGCCAATTGCGCGGTCGGCGGATACGGGCGTCCTTCTGGTCCCATTACGACGGCACTGTCGCCGGCGAGGAAGACGTCAGGATGCGACGTGGACTGGAGGAATTCCGTTACAGTCGCACGTCCGCGGTTGACTTCCAGACCGCTGTTGGCGACGACGGCATTTCCTTGCACGCCGCCCGTCCAGACCATCGTTTTGGTTTCGATGCTCGTTCCATCCTTGAGCAGCACCGTCGACTCTTTCATCTCTGTCACGGGCACTCCAGTCAGGAACTGGACGCCGCGAGCTTCGAGGCTCGTTTTCGCCCGCTCGACGAGGTCAGGGGCAAATCCGCCGAGAATGGACGGACCTGCCTCTACGCAGTACAGACCAACTTCGGCAAAATCGACGCCGTACTTTTTGCAAAGTTCCGGCAGCATGTCGGCAAATTCGCCCACCAGCTCGATTCCGGTCAAGCCGCCTCCGCCGATGACAAAGGTTGCGTCCGCTTTGTTTCGGCTTTCGCTGTAAGCGGCAATCCGTTCTTCCACATGGGCGCGAATCCGGTTTGCGTCGTGGACCGACTTCAACGTAAAGCTGTATTCCTGCAATCCAGGGATGCCAAAAAAGGCTGTCTCGCTGCCCAGCGCTACGACCAGTGCATCGTATTTCAGTTGTTCGCCGCTGGCCAGGGTGACGCGTTTGGAATCGAGACCGATCGTCTCCACCGTGTCGATGACCAGGTTAATGCCTTTGCCGCGCAGCAGCTTTTCCAGCGGCAGTGCGACATTTCTTTCATCCAGATTGCCTGCGGCCAAACGGTGCAGTTCCGTAATAATCTGGTGCGTCGGAAAACGGTTTACCACGGTAATTTCCGCTTCTTCCACCGTCATGTGCTTGCGTGCGGTCAATGCGCTGAGCAATCCGCCATAGCCGCCACCCAAAATAATGATTTGCTTCGCCATCGCTCCATCCTCCGTCCGTCTCTTCGTTCGTTATCGATGATCTACTTCAGTCGCTGGCGCTCGGCCATTACCTCTAAAAAGGCTTGTGTGAAGCGCAATGTTTTTTGCACCTGCGGATCTTTCAGCATTTTCAACATGGCAAACAAGCCTACCGTAGACGTCTCGTCCTGTGAGCGCTCATTCGCTTCAATCGCGGCCTGGGCGATGCCTTTTGCCTTGTCCTGGAGCGGCTTGACGAACTCTTCCATGCCGCCTTTCAGATCGGACATCAGTACAGGATCGTTGGCGACCGTCTGCACCAGATCGTACGCCTTGGTCAGCACGGTGGTCATTTCCGCCAGCTTCGGCAAGTTTTCCACGAGAACATTCAAAGACTGCTGCACTTCCGGCTTCATCAGTTGATCCAGCACGTCTTGCTGCACCGGTGCTTGCGTTGCTGTCGCTGCCGCTTCATTTGCAGCTTGTTGCGTGTTTGGTTGTGACATGGGATACGTCCTCCTTTGCGTGGGATAGAGGCCTTGGTTTCTCGATGCCTGCTCTAGCAGCATAAGCCGACTCTCCCTGGGAGAACCGATGCGCTTAATTTGTGCCTTTTTTCACAAAGTCCGATAAAAAAAGAAACAGGATCGATGAAGAACTCTACCTCTATACTATATACCTTGCCCCGGTGAAATTTCAAAGAAAAAAAACCGTCCCTGTTCAGACGGTTTCTAGCAAAACATTGTAATAGTCCTGGACAAGCTGGTAGTGCTTGTCGCTAATGTCCGTAAACTGCAATTCCATAACGGCCTGCGAGCCTTCAAAGCTCTTCTCTACGACCTGGGCCATTCCAACCACTTCCTGGTTGTTCGACGGAATGACAAAGGACAAGTGGATAAAGTCTTTCTTGGCGATATACCCTTCCGTGCCAATCACCAAGCGGGTAGGCGATAACTTCAGCAACACGCCTTCCCCTTTTTCTTCGATCGGCCGCGCTCCCATTACTTTGTAGGGAATCCGAATCTCCGTGTCCGGGACAAGCAAATCGTTGACCGGCGATGCAGAGACAGACTCCTGCTTGATCGAAGTCGGGATCAATCCAAGCAGGCGGACTGGCCACATCGTCTGTTCCTGGATCACTAAACATTCCACAATCACTGTGCTTTTTTCTATTTTCCACCGTATGCGCACAGTAGAGCCAAGAACTTCCTGCTTTATTTTATCCTTTACCTCACAGGAGACGACGATATAACCAGCTTTTGCATGTTCCACCAGGATCGGAACCGATTGCTTCACCTGCGAAGATAGCATCATCTGCAGGGAAGCGCCACGCTGCAATTGCTTTTCGGCAAGAAACGGTTGTAGTGATGCAGCTTCTGTCATTGTTTTTGTCACTCCACAAAATCAAACTCAAGTTTTCCGATACGCACCGTATCGCCATCCTTCGCCCCGTGCTGGCGCAATGCATCGTCCACGCCCATGCTGCGCATCATTTTGGCAAAGCGCTGGGCAGCATCGTAACTGTTCAAATTGGTCATGCGTACGAGCTTCTCGATTTTTTCGCCACTGACGACGAATACTTCATTCTCACGCGTAACCTGGAACGCGTCCGGTTCTTTTTCCGCGCGGAAGACGACTCTTTCCTCCACCTCGGCGACTTCTTCCACAGCGAGCCGCTCCGGAATAGTCGCGAGCAGATCACCGATGGCATACATCAATTCCTGCACGCCTTTTTTGGTCGCCGCAGAAATCTCGTAAATCTGTACATCGGGCAGCTTCTCGCGGAAACGTCGCAAATTTTCCTGTGCTTCCGGCATGTCCATCTTGTTGGCGACGACGATCTGCGGACGTTCCTCCAGCTTCAGGTTGTAGAGTACAAGTTCCCGGTTGATTTGCATGTAATCCTCATATGGATCGCGCCCGTCTACGGCAGCCATGTCAATCACGTGGACGATCAGCCGCGTCCGCTCGACATGGCGCAAAAACTGGTGGCCCAGTCCGACTCCTTCATGCGCGCCCTCGATCAGTCCGGGCAGATCAGCCATGACAAAGCTCTGCTCTCCCAGATCGACGACGCCCAGGTTGGGAGCCAGAGTGGTGAAGTGATACTCGGCAATTTTCGGTTTGGCTGCCGTCACGCTGGAAAGCAACGTCGACTTGCCGACGCTGGGATAGCCGACCAGCCCTACATCTGCGATCAGCTTCAGTTCCATCGTGATGTAGCGCTCCTGTCCCGGCTCCCCGTTTTCCGAGATGTGAGGGGCAGGATTGGACGGATTGGCAAATCGCATGTTCCCTCTGCCGCCGCGTCCTCCCTTGGCGATCACTGCGCGCTGCCCATGCTCCACCAGATCGGCGATTACTTCCTTCGTGTCGTCGTCGATCACGGTCGTACCCGGTGGCACACGCACGACCAAATCCTCTGCTCCCGCTCCGTGCTGGGCCTTATTGCGTCCATGCTCGCCGCGCTGTGCCTTGAAATGGCGCTGGTAGCGAAAATCGACGAGCGTTCGCAGCCCTTCATCGACGACAAACACGACGTCGCCGCCTCGGCCTCCGTCACCCCCGGCGGGTCCGCCCAGCGGCACGTATTTCTCACGGCGAAAAGAAACGGCCCCGTTCCCTCCGTCGCCGCCCTTTACGTAAATTTTTACCTGATCGACAAACATGGTGTCACCTCTTTCATTCCGCGAATGGAATTACCAGTTCCAGTACCCATTCTTCCTCTGTATGTATCCATTCAGTGACCTCCACCGCGCTGCATTTCCCTTTTTGCACGATCTCCTCCAGCTTTTCCATGCCGTCCGCCGAGATCTTTCCGGCCAGGTCAAAGCGGAAATGAACACCGTTTTCCCCCGCCGACAAGCTGACCTGCATGCTCGCTTGTTCATACCCGTCCTGGGAAACGTGCTCGTTAGCTGTGCACAAAATCTCCGCAATCAATTGAAACAGGACTTGCTCGTCCAACGCAATGCGGGACAGGTCCACATGTTCACAAACCTCTACTTCTAACAGCATTTCCTTGTTCAGCGCATTAAATGTCAAAAAAAAGACGGACAACAGCGAGTTGTTGAGCCGAGCAATCATGCTTTCCTGCATGGCCATTTCGGCAATCCGCCTCAGGTGCGCCTCTGACTGTTCCGTACGGTTCAAGTGCAGGTAGCCGAGTAGAATCTGAACATGGTTTAGCCAGTCATGTCGCTGCCTGTTGAGCACTTGCAGCAATTCTTCTGTCTGGTGTGTAATCAGTTTCCACTCACCGCCCATTCGATCCACCCATGTCACTAGAATTTCCCTTCATGCGCCCATTGTACCACAAAAAGGGGCTGGTATAAAAAGAAAACCCAGCGACAAGGCTGGGTAATTTCTTTCGCACATATGTTACGCTTGAGAAGCAACCGGCTCGATCACAACTTGCTTGCGATCACGGCCCAGACGCTTGAAGCGGACAACACCGTCTGCTGTCGCAAACAGCGTATCGTCGCCACCCTTCATCACGTTGAGGCCTGGGTAAATCTTCGTACCGCGTTGACGAACGAGGATATTACCTGCTTTCACGAATTGACCATCTCCGCGTTTTACGCCAAGGCGCTTGGAAATGGAATCGCGTCCGTTCTTCGTGGAACCTACCCCTTTTTTGGAAGCGAAGAACTGCAGGTCTACAGGAAAACGAAAGTTCATGTCAGACACCTCCTTGCCATTTTGTATCGTGAATGGAAACAAAACGTCCGTTTGTTTCAGCAACCATAAACAAAGAGACTACCATGCTTTCAGCCAAAAGCTGCTGCTTCTCGCTGGCATTTCTGTCAGCAAGAGGACGGAGCTTCCAGTTGAAAAAACCGCCTTCTTTTTCGGCAAACCGAACATCTGGATTGGTACCGAGCAACAGATCGACGGAATTGATCAAGCCGAGACTGATGGCGGAAACCGCGGCACAGACGACATCGGAGCCGTGCTTTCCGGCATTGGCATGTCCCGAAATGGTAATTTCTTCGATCTCGGTTTGCTCGTTACGCTTTACGATGATCGTGATCATCTGCACTACCCGACATTACGCGTTGATTTTTTCAATCACGACTTTAGTGAACGGTTGGCGATGACCTTGTTTGCGACGGTAGTTTTTCTTGGCTTTGTATTTGTACACGATAATTTTTTGCCCTTTACCGTGTTTTTCTACTTTGCCAGTTACGGTAGCGCCAGCCACTGTAGGAGCGCCTGCCGTTACTTTGCCGTCTTTGCTCACGAGCAGAACCTTGTCAAACGTAACAGCTTCTCCTTCGTTGCCAGCCAGCTTTTCGATGAAGAGAACGGAACCCTCTTCAACTTTGTACTGTTTACCACCGGTTTCAATAATAGCGTACACTGTGTGCACCTCCTATACTCAGACTCGCCTGCACAGGTGCGCCGCAAAACGACGTCTTGCCGACCTGGTTCGAGCGGTTACAGTATGTGCAAGACATATCTGTATAACAAACAATAGATTACCATAAAGGCCTGTATCAGTCAAGACTTCTGTGACTGGCGAATGGCTGACAATCGCTCTGCCTCTTCCCTGCGCCCGGCGTACACAATGCGGTACTCCTCTGCCGAAAGACTCGGGTTGTGCACAGCGTGGAGCGCAATCGGGAACGGTCCGGGGGTGCTGCCCAGCCCGCCGGAAAACTGCCGATGCATGTGCGTCGGCAGCTCGACCACAGCGGCCTCAGCATCCTGGGTCCGAGCCATGCCCTCCAGCTCGTCGCACAGCATGCGAACCAGATACTCGACAGACCTGATGCGCCCGCTTCCCCTGCACATCTCGCAGGGGCGGGAAATTCGCTCTGCCAGGCTGGGGCGGACCCTCTTGCGCGTCATTTCGACCAGGCCGAGTGCAGTCATGCCCAGCACTGTCGACGGGACGGGGTCACGGGCGAGCTCCCGCTTGAACATCGTCAGCAGCCGCTCCTTGTTTTCAGCCTGTTTCATATCGATAAAATCGATCAGGATGATGCCGCCAATATCGCGCAAGCGCAACTGTGCTGCAATCACCGTCGCTGCTTCCAGATTGGTCGCGGCGACGGCCTGCTCGCGCTGCTGTCCTCCCTTGCCGGTAAATGCACCCGTATTGACGTCGATGACGGTCATCGCTTCGGTTCGATCGATGACGATAGATCCGCCGCCAGGCAGCGGTACTTGACGCTGCAATGCCTGATGGAGCTGGACATCGACTCCCAGCCAGGCGCGCAAGCTCTCTCTCCCCTGATAACGGCGCAGAAGCTCTAGCTGCCCGGGCTCCAACCGAGCGATCACCGCTTTCAGTTGCTGATAGATGGCCGCATCCTCCACCAGCACCTCCTCCACATCGTGCGCCAGGAAATCCAGCAGGGAGCGCTCGATCCACTCTGCTTCCCGGCTAATCCGCCCGAGCCTGCCGCTTGCCGATGCCGTCTGTGCGATCTGCTGCCAGCATTGGCGCAAATAGGACAGCTCGTCCGCCACCCGCTCCACCGATGCTTCCGCCGCCTCCGTGCGCACGATCAGCCCCTCCTCTGCCGACATTAGAGAGGCAAGCTCCTCCTGCATGCGCGCACGTATTGCGGCATCGCGGATTTTTCGCGAAAGCGAGAGCCCTCCACCGTGCGGCAAATAGACCAGATACCGCCCCTGGATGCTGATTTGCGCGGTAACTTTCGGCGCTTTATGGTCCGTCGCTTCCTTGTCGATCTGGACGAGCAGTTTTTGTCCCTCGTGGACGCGCTCGCGAATCGACTGCTTCTCCTGGCTGGCATGTGCGGGCAGCGGTGCGTCATCCACGTACATGTACGCGTTTTGTCCCTGCCCGAGATCGAGAAAGGCAGACTGGATCGCAGGCAGCACATCCGTCACCCGCGCCTGGTAAATCTCCCCTGCCCTTGCCTCTGTCTCTTCCTGTCCGCTGCGCCATTCCAACAGATGCCCCCGCTCGAGCAGTCCGATCCACAAGTCTTCGCCGCTGCCGCCAATCGCAATCTGCCTCATCTTCCATCACTCCCTGTCGTATCCCGTACACGCCTCTCCAGGCACATGCCCGGATGTACAGGTGTAATCTATCACAGCGAGCGACACATTTCCAGCGCCACCGGCTTTGCTGCGTGCAGGATGTGGACTGCTCTGTGTGAATGCGGACCAAAACGCCGGAGGCCCTGTCAGCCCTGTGCAAAAAAACCGGGGCTGCCCTGTGCGGACACCCCCGGCCTGATGCTATTCGATGACGCTGGCAATGAAACTCTCCAGCGGCGCAGTATCCGTAATCTTCTTGTTGCACTCCAAACCGTCCATGCAAAGGTAATTGCCAACCGCTTTATAGTAATCGGGCGAAGAATTCGCCGGCTTCTTCTTGGAGATCGCCGTAAACATCACGAGTTCCTCGAAGCGATTGCAAACAAAGCAGTGGCCTTTTTTCGTGACTGACGAAAACTTGCCTTCGACACCGACAAATTGGTCGTTGCGCGGGTAGACGATAAACAACTTGCCGGTTGCAACATCGATCCAGCTCAAGTAGCTGATTTGCCGGAAGTCGATCTGGGTCAGATCCGGAACCTTCAGCTTTTTGTTCTTTGGAAACAGCTTCTGGATCTGCTTCTCCGTAATTTTCGGAAACTCCAGCCGATATGCTGCCAGCTCCTTCATGTACTGCTGGATCTCTTCAGTCGTTTCCAGAGCGGCGATCTTCCCCAACATTTGCTTGTATTCGTCTGAAATGTCCGGAAACATCTGGACAATATTTGCTTGCGCTCCGAGCCTGACTGATTCCAGTACCTTTTTGTCAGCAACTGTTCGCAGCGCATTTTGCAGCGTGTTCGCTTCTCTTTTGATCGCGTTGTATTGATGATTGTAGATAAATGGTTTGCACATGTGTGGTTCAGCCCCTTATTTATGATTCATAAAAACAAGGTGCAAAGCCACGTGTTAGAAGCGGTCGCTGCTTAATCGGGCGATGATTCGTCTTCGTTACCGCCCATGCAAAGTATCGCCTCTAAAACAGGCTTTGCATGGGACTGTGCCAATCTGGCAATCGCGAATTGCCACCTGTACCACCCCTCTCGTACAATCAATAAATCAGATTATACGGAAATCTGGCGAACTGTCAAATCGCCCGTGCGAAGAACTAGACGAGCTGCCCCACTTCGGTGTCGTGCATTTGCTCAAATAACAGCGCGTGCAAGAGCTTCTCCTCAGGCAACAGCCCCGTCCCCTGGACGTAGACAAGATGCGAGGCACCTCGGCGCAGCTTGCGCGAGACCTGGATCACCGTCTCTTCGGGTTGGACGGATATGGCTTGTACTTCGCCCTCCTCCGGCTGACGCACGTATTTCTCCATCAGAAACCGGAAAAATTGGTAGGGAAAGCGCACGAAGCCTTGTATGTTGACTACGAGCAAATACATGGCGATGAGCAGCAAACTGATCTGGGCTTCGAAAATCGAGATGCCCAGCATCGTCCCTGCCATCACGGTGCTTGCCCCCATGGACAGGAGGACAGCCCTGCGGTACGGCATGCACTTGCACAGTATGGCCTGTACGATCCTGCCCCCGTCCAGCGGCCAGATCGGCAGCAGATTAAATCCGGCGATGATGGCGTTGCTGACGAGAAAAAACCTCGCCCATTCCTCTGTCCAAATTCCTGTCGACCAGCACAGAAAGGAGAGTCCCATCATCACCACGTTTACAAAAGGGCCGGCGAGCGAGACGACGATTTCATCCAATGGGTCTGTCGCGTATGCCTCCTCCATCGTCGCCACACCGCCAAACGGCAGAAGCTGTACCTCTGAAACTGTCCATCCGAGTTCTTTGGCGATAGCCACATGTCCCATCTCATGGATCAGGACAAGTACAAACAGCGTCAGCACTTCCAGGAAATGGCCTGTCAGTACGGCAAGTCCGATCACAACCCAAAACAGGATGTGAATCCGAAAGCGAAAGCCAAACCATTTCCCCTTATTCAAAATCAATCACATCCAATGGATTGACAAACTGCTCTTGTTCCCGCACACCGAGATACAGATGACGGGACGTCTCGTTGGCTGCCTTTGCCGTTCCAATCGTATGACCTGCTTGCAGCACTTCGTCCTTGGTCACATTGATACCGTCCAGATTGCCAAACCAGATTTCCCGTCCCTTGGTAAGGCGAACTACTACGGTCATGCCGTACCCCGGTTTTTCCCCGACAAAGGTGACCCATCCCGTCTCGCCGATCGTGACCTGTTCCGCACGTCCCATCGCCAGCACAACCTTGCCGTTTGATGGTTCGTACATCTTCACGACCTTCCAGCTTGCGGGCAGCTTCCAGTTGTTCTCCTCGCCCTTCGTATTGACCGGGACTGCTGTCCCAGGGGCGGAAGGCAGCAGCGTCGGCAGGGAACCAAAGCGGGCTTCATACCAATCGGCGACACCGGAAAAATTAAAATCGCGCGTCATCACCTCGCGCGCCGAATGCTTCCAGCCAGCAGGAATCAACGAGGTTTGAAAGACGACGTAGGCGATTCCGATCAAAAGGATGGAGGCGAGCACTTGCAACCCCCATTTTTCATGGGAAGGGGAAGGCGTGCCGGGCTGATTCTCGCGCCCGGGGAGAGAAAACAGTTCTTCGTCGGTGTGGATCGGGTCCTTCCAGTCATCCACAAAAGGAGCATAGCTGTCGCGCGATTGCTGCAGGCGAATCCGTTCCATGCGCTCCCTGCGTCTCTCTTTTACGCGCTCCACTTCACGAAACATCGTCAATCCCCTCCGTAGACAAGCATTTCTACATCCTATGACCTTTCGCCCGGCAATATGACCGGGGGAGCAGCGCCAAAGGCCAGCGGAGAGCATAGGGAAGTGAACGCAAAAAAGACAGCCTCCCGAAAGAGACTGTCTTTGGATTTGCCGGAGATTTTTACAGTTTGATTACGTTTGCAGCTTGTGGTCCACGGCTTCCTTGAACGATTTCGAACTCAACTTTTTGGCCTTCGTCCAGAGATTTGAAACCTTCTGATTGGATCGCGCTGTAGTGTACGAATACGTCGTCTCCACCCTCAACTTGGATGAAACCGTATCCTTTTTCTGCGTTAAACCATTTTACGATACCTTGTTGCATGAAACAAAACCTCCCTAAACATTGCGCCTCACAAGGCGAAAAAGTGTTGCGTTAACCGTTTTTTACAACAGAAGCCGTTTGCGGTAAGGAAAAAGCCGTACAGTGCTGAGATTTGACAATGGTGACGTCTCTCAACAGTACGACTCCATAACCAATCCATCAAATCACTACAACTAGTAAAAATGGTTAACTTAGGATGAGTGTATCATATCGGTTTGCGTTTGTCACGCATTTAGTCAAAGCGCAGCTTGTCCTTGCGCATCCCGATATTGAGCACGACACCGATCAGCAAAAAGTTGGTGACAAGCGAACTTCCTCCGTAGCTGATGAAGGGAAGCGGTATCCCGGTAATGGGCATCAACTGGATCGTCATTCCGATATTTTCAAAAACCTGGAACGTCAGCATGCCCACGACACCTGCTACGACGTAGGAGCCAAATGGGTCTTTGGCCTCCATCGCGATCTTGATCATGCGGTAAATGAGGAAAAAGAACAGAATCATCATCAGGCCCGCGCCCACAAATCCGAGCTTTTCGGCGATGACCGTAAAGATGAAGTCGCTCTCCCCGACCGGTACCCAGCCGAAGCTGGCTTGCGACGGCGTGTCGATCCCTTTCCCGAAAAGCTGTCCGGAGCCAATCGCGATCAGCGACTGCTTCAACTGAAAACCTCTGCCCATCGCTTCCAGGTCAGGGTTGAGCCAAAAGACAATCCGGTCCCACTGGTATGGTTTGATGATCTTGAAGAACACATCCTGTTTGAAGTGGTACAAAACAGCCAAGCTACCGATCAGGCTGGCGCCCATACTGCCGAGGTACACGACGTGAAGCAGCCGGATGCCCCCTACGATCAGCATCGTAGCCAGGATTCCCGTGTACACAAGCGCTGTCCCCAGGTCAGGCTGAATCAGGATCAGCAGCAACGGTACAGCGATCAACAAGCATACCGGGAGCAGCTTGTAAAAGTAGTAAAACCGGTCCGGGTCATCCGCCCTCTTTGCCATGTACCGGGCGACCGTCAAAATCGTAAACAGCTTCATCGGCTCGGACGGCTGGAATAATACCGGACCCAAATTGTACCAGCTATGCGCGTTGTTGATCGGTGCGGTCTGCAATACGCCGATCAGCAGGATCAGACCAAATACATACATAATATAGGCCGTGTTGTAAAACAGCCGATAGTCAAACAGCAGGGTCATGCCAAGCACCACGAAGCCGATGATGTACCAGAGCACCTGCTGCTGTGCCTTGTCCACACCGGCAGCCGACCCGGCGATACCGATGTAGCTGTATACACCGAGCCCAGCCAAAATCAGAAGCACGGACCAGTCAAGGGTCTTGAGGTATCGTTTTTCCAGGTCCATAGTTCTCCTCCTCGGAAATCCGCTTCCGCCGCCTGCCCGGAAGACGGCCCGCATCCAGTCTAGGAAGCAGGAAAGAACAGGAGAGTTCCTGTTCTTTCCCTACTTCGTGTCATCCTCTATTTTAAACCAAAAAACTTTCGCATTTTCGCCAATACGCCCGCTTTTTCCTCCATCGGCAAGAGCGGGACGGCTTCTCCCAAAAGGCGCCGTGCGATATTTCGATACGCCAGTGAAGCACGGGACTCGTGATTCATTACGGCAGGCTCACCCTGGTTCGCAGAGCGAATCACATGTTCATCATCGGGTACTACGCCCAGCAAGTCAATGGCTAGCAGATCCAGAATATCCTCGACATCCAGCATATCCCCGTTTTTCACCATATGGGGGCGTACGCGGTTGATGACCAGCTTTGGCATGCCGACCTTTTCCCGCTCCAACAGACCAATGATCCGGTCGGCGTCGCGTACGGCAGCCTTCTCCGGGGTCGTGACGACGAGCGCCTGGTCTGCTCCTGCCACGGCATTGCGGAAGCCTTGCTCGATTCCCGCCGGGCAGTCGATGATGACAAAGTCGTATTCCTGCTTCAACTGCGTGACAATCTCGTACATCTGTTCAGGCGTTACCGCAGATTTGTCCTTGGTCTGTGCGGCTGGCAACAGTGCCAGGTTTTCAAAGCGCTTGTCTTTGATCAGCGCCTGCTGCAAGCGGCAGCTTCCCTCGGCCACATCCACCAGATCGTAAATAATCCGGTTCTCCAGCCCCATGACCACATCCAGATTGCGCAGGCCGATATCCGTATCTACCATGCACACTTTCTGTTCAAGCAATGCCAACGCTGTGCCCAAATTGGCGGAGGTGGTCGTCTTGCCCACGCCGCCTTTTCCTGAAGTTACGACTAATCCGATCCCCACGTCCGTTCCTCCTCTTTCCTCAACCCTCATGCTTCTTTCTCACCCAGTTCGGGACGTATCCGCGACAGGTAGTTCATTTTTGCCACGAGCATTGTCTCATTTTCCAAATAGGCAAATTCTGTTCCCTCGGCGTTTTTCGCCCATTCCTCACCAGGCTTGCTCACGATATGTGCAATCCGCAGTTGAGTCGGATTCATTACGGCTGCAGCGATAATCACTTCCGTATTTCCTGAAATGCCTGCGTGTGCGTATCCGCGCAGATGGCCCAGTACGTAAATATTCCCGGTGCAGCGAATCGTACCTCCCGGATTCACGTCTCCCAGGAGCATGATGTCGCCGTCGCACTCCAGCACCTGACCGGAGCGGACCGTGCGCACCTGCACGGAAAAATGAGACTTTAGGCGCTCTGCGAATGCTTCCTCTCTGGTGATCACATCGGACTCGATCGTATGGATCACCAGATTCCCTTTTTGCCGGATGATTTGGGTCAGCGCTTCCTGCTGCTCAGGGGTACAGTATCGTTTACCTAGTTTTACAGATACCCGAATCAAAGGCCCCGACAAGATTTGTTGGTGGCTAAACTCTATTTTTTCACGCAAATCGGTCAGCAGATCGTCGAAGGAACAGGTATCATCCATGAAGAAGACAAGCCCGTCTTTCGTCCCTTTGATTGTGACCTTGCTTTTCACAGTCGTCACCTGTTTCACCTCGACCGATACCATTCGCCATAAATCAAGTATTTTCCTGCTCGGCGTGAAAAATTTGCCGAACAGGACTGTTTCGCAGGACTTTGTTGCCGCTTACCGAGTCTCTGTCGCTGGTGGAACACTGGTCAGTACACCAGGGTTCAGCTCGTGGTACGCTTCCAGCAGACGGCGGGCGATCGGCCCCGTCGCGGTGTTACTGGAAGTACCGTCGCGCAAGCTGTTTGGAGCGACGACGACGAACACCAACTGCGGGTTCTCGTAAGGCGCGTAGCCTACGAGCATGGCGTTTTCCGCTTTGCTGCCCGTTTGCGCAGTACCGGTTTTGGCCGCAACCTTGAACGGCAGGTTGGCGAAGTCGCGCGATGCCGTACCTCCCGGTTGGGTCACGCGGTACATCCCCTCTTGAATGACTTTGATATGCTTCGGATCGATGGTAACGCGGTTGAGCACCTGCGGCTCGATCACGGTCAGCGTCTGTCCCGGCTCCTGCGGATTCGTCGTGCCGCGACGAATTTCCTTCACCAGGTGAGGACGGACCCGGTAGCCGCCATTGGCAATCGTCGAGACGTATTGCCCGATCTGGATCGGGGTGAACAAGTCGTATTGGCCGATCATCGCATCGGCGAGGTTCCCGTAATACAGATACGGGTTTTCCCAGCCGCTGCTTTCCCCCGGAAGGTCAATTCCTGTCTTGACTCCCAGACCGAACTGGGCATTGTAGTAGTCCAGGACGGAAAACTGCTTCTGCCAGCCGCCCGGTTTTCGGGCGAGGCGAATCGCCATCTCGTACATGTACGTGTTATTGGAGACCTGCAGCGACCGGCGCGCGTCGACGGTACCGTGGCCGCCCGCTCTCCAGTTGCGCTTGTAGGAGGACCCGACGTACAGCCCGCCGCTGTCGTAGATCGTCTCGTTGGGTGTCGTCAACCCTTCTTGCAGCGCGATCATCACAGATAGCGGCTTGTAGGTAGAGGCCGGCGGATAGGCAGAGTAAATGAAGCGGTTCGACTCATTGGGCAAAATGAGTGTCGAGTAATTTTCGTTAAACTTCTCGCGATTGTAGTACAGGTTGAGGTCGTAGTCCGGGTAGCTGGCCATAGCCAGAATTTCTCCGGTGTTGGGATTCATCACCAGCACATGGGCGTCTCTGAATTCCGGAGGTGTGGACGGCAGTTTTTTGTACGTCTCCACCTCTTCTCTGAGGATCGCCTCGACCCGGCTCTGGAAGCGCCAGTCCATGGACAACACGAGGTCGTTGCCGGGCTGTGCTGACTGTTTCATGCGCCGCTCCACGGTCTCGGAGTTTTTGTTGACCTGGACTTCCATCACGCCGTCTTTTCCCCGCAAATAGCGCTCGTAGTAGCTCTCCAGACCGGTGACGCCGACGCGGTCGATAGCGTTGTAGCCCTGGGCGAGGTACTCGGTCAGGTTTTCCGGACGGATGGAGTTGATGTAGCCGAGAAAATGCGTACCGAAAGCGCCGTCGTCATCTCTGATAATTTGCCGGACGGGCTCGAGCTCCACGCTGATGCCGGGAAGCTCTGTTCGTCTTTCCTCGATCTGAAACATCTCTTCCGGAGAAATGTTCTCCTTCACACGTCGCGGCATGTAGCTGGGCAGGTGAGGCGATCTCATCTCCTGCAGCAAGGACAGCTTGTGCCACAGTTGAAGACGCAGCTCATCGGTAAGCGGCAAGGAAATATCCATATCGAGCAGCGAAGCATAGCGCAACAGGTCCATATCCGATTTGCCGGTCAATTCGGAGATTGCCGGGAAACGACGAAGCTGTGCCTTGACTTCCTTGACCAGGTCGGCCCGGTCTTCCTCATCCAGCTTCAGTTCCAGCTCGATTCCTGATTGCAGCGCCTGTTTGTACAGTTCCCACGAGGAGACATCGGCAAATTGGGCCGCATCAGAATCGACTGCCAGCTTGTTGATCACTTCTGCCCGCTGCTCTTCCTGGAACGGGGAGCGAACAGTCAGACCAGCGTCGTAAGCCGTTTTTACCAACTGTGTGTCGGTCATCCCGTCAATTTCCTGCTGATCGGGCAGCACTTGCAGCTTTGCCGTAATCCGGGCGATCAGCTCTTTTGTCTCTTCCGAATTGAATGCTACGGGCAGCGTGGAATTGAGCTCAATCGTCTTTTTCAGCAATTCCTTGTCTGTACCGATCCTTTTGTTGTCGGGAGTGAGGATTTGCGCAAGCCGTTCTGCCACTTTTTCCTCGTCGATGTCCTGCCCCTGCTCTTCTGCGTACTGCACGGAGTAGACGGGCGTGTTGGAGACGAGTACGACGCCGTTTTTGTCGAGAATCCTGCCTCTTGGCGCAGAGATCGGCAGCTCTTTGATGCTGAATTTCTCCAGTTCGTGCTTGTACTGCTCCCCCTCTACCAGCTGTACAAAGGCGAGACGCAAAATAATAGCGGCAAAAAAGAGAAAGACGATCACAAACAAAATATTGAGTCGAAGCGGTATGTGCGATTTTCGCTCTTCCTTTTCCTCCATCGGGTTTCCCTCCTTCCCTGGTTTTGGCCTCCTCCGCTATTCCATTGAGGGCACTTCTCTTTTTGCTTCAATCTTCCTGCACATATTGCGAAATGGCACGTAGGCGACAATCGCGACCACAGCATTCAAACCGACGGTCGGCAGGATTTGCTGAATCACGATCCAGCGCACGTCCTCCGGTGCCGCGGTGAAGAGCCGAAACAGGCTGTACAGCAGCCATTCATGGCCAAACAGAACGAGCAGGCTGGTGACAAAAATCATCCCGAAACCGCGCTGGAACAACAGCACGATCAAACCGGAAAAGTAAGCTGCCATCGCCATCGTCACCATGTAGATGCCAATGACGTCCCCAAACAGGACGTCCTGCAAAAAACCGAACACGAGTCCGTAATACAGACCTTCACGCCTGCCGAGCAGCATCGCGATCAACACGATGGCCACAAGTGCAAAGCGGGGTACTGCCAGCCAGGACAGACCCCATGTTGTTGGTGAAATCACTTGGACGACTGTCCCTTCGAGGGTGAACAGAAACAAAACAGCAGCCGTCAGCCAGACTCGGGTCATTGCTGTCCACCCCCGTCGCCAGCAGGAGCTTCATTGCCCGTAGCCGGGGTAGACGGCGCGTTTGGCACTGTGTTTCCATTCGGCTGGTTTCCGCCTTGTCCTTGCGGGATCAGTTCGCCATCCGGAGAGATCGTATACATCCGCTCGACGACCATGACCTCATTGAGCTGGGTAAAATCTGCGCTCGGTTGAATGTAGGCTGTCTGGGTCAGACCATAGTCGTCCGGCTCTACCCGCACGATGTAGCCGATCGGCAAATTCCGCGGAATGACGCCGCCCAGACCGGAGGTGATCACCTGTTGATTCACTTCGATTTTCTTTTCCCAGGGAATTTTGCGCATGACCAGCAAACGCTCCTGCGGGTCGTATTCCTCGATCACACCGTTGACGTTGTCATAGGTGGCCACGCCGTTTACTTCGGTCTGGGTTTGCACGACAGCAGAAATGTGGTTGAGGCGTTCGTAACTGGTCAACAGCTCGACGCTCGCCGAAAAATTGGCAACGCTCTGCACACGGCCGATCATGCCCTTGTCTGTAATGACCGCCATGTCTTTTTTGATTCCGTGCGTGATGCCCTTGTCAATGATGATCACGTTGTTCCAAGTATCCGGGCTTCGCGCTACCACCTCTGCAAAGCGCAGCTGGTAGTTTTTCAAATTCTCTGTAGCTTGCAACGCCTGACGCAGACGCTCGTTTTCCACCCGCAAATCATGCAGCTCCGCGGTCAACCGGGCGTACTGATCGAGACTGGACTTCAACGCCCTGTTCTCTTCATAGACGATGTAGGCCTCTTCGATATCCTGAAAAAAGCCGGAAACAGCTTGGGCAGGGCGATAAAAGAAGCCCTGCACCCAGCTGAACGTATCCTTGAAGAACATCTCCGGCCAGGTCAGCCGATCCCGGTCACGCGCGGTGTAGCCCACGACAGAGATTAGCAGGACCAAGCCAACAAGTATAATGATAAGCCGCTTGTTCCCGAAAAACGACATGCCCAGACCTCCGTTTATTTACCCCGTTTTTGCCGGGAAGAGGTAATGCCGTGCTTCGAGCGGAACAGGTGTATGTTTTCCAAAGCACGTCCTGTACCGATAGCGACGCAGTCAAGCGCATTTTCTGCTACATGCACGGGCATTCCCGTTTCCGTACTCAACAGACGGTCCATGTTTCGCAACAGCGCTCCGCCACCTGTCAGGACGATTCCCCGATCCATAATGTCAGCCGCCAGCTCCGGCGGGCTTTTTTCCAGTGTCACCTTCACTGCCTCGACAATCGCCAAGACGGTTTCTGCCAGTGCTTCAGCAATTTCCGTGCTGCTCACTGTCAAGGTTTTGGGAAGCCCGGTCACCAGATCGCGGCCGCGAATTTCCACAGTTTCTACCTCTTCCGGTGCGATAGCCGAGCCGATCTCCATTTTGAGCGTCTCTGCAGTCCGTTCCCCGATCATCAGATTGTATTTGCGTTTGATGTACTGGATGATCGCTTCGTCCATCTCATCACCGGCGACGCGGATCGAACGCGAGGTGACGATCCCGCCCAATGAGATGATCGCTACTTCTGTCGTCCCACCGCCGATGTCGACAACCATGCTGCCCGTCGGCTCCCAGACCGGAAGATCCGCTCCGATTGCCGCCGCGAACGGCTCCTCGATCGTAAATGCCTCTTTGGCGCCAGCCTGCTTGGTCGCATCCTCGACGGCGCGCTTTTCTACCGCCGTAATCCCGGATGGCACGCAGACCATGACGTTGGGGCGACGCGTAAACAAGCCCTGGTTTTTTTGCGCCTGGTTGATAAAGTAGCGCATCATCGTCGCGGTTGTGTCAAAGTCGGCAATCACACCGTCTTTCATCGGACGAACGGCAACAATATTTCCCGGTGTACGGCCAATCATGCTTTTCGCAGCATTCCCGACTGCCTCAATCGAGTTGTTGTTCGTGCGAATCGCTACGACAGAGGGCTCGCGCACGACAATGCCCTTTCCTTTCACATAGACAAGTGTATTGGCAGTGCCCAGGTCGATGCCCAGGTCACGAGTAAATCCACCAAACATAAAAAAACTCCTCTCGGTATTTTCCAGTAATAGTCAATGATGTCCTACATATACCCTTGCTCTTTCAAACTGATGTATTTGCCATCCCCGATGATCACGTGATCCAAAAGCGTGATCCCGACCAGTTCGCCGGCATCTCGAAGCATGTGCGTCACGGCGATATCTTCGCGGCTTGGTGTCGGATCGCCGCTCGGATGGTTATGTAAGCAAATGACAGATGCACTGCTTCTGCGAATTGCTTCTTTGAAAACTTCGCGAGGATGAACAATCGAGGAGTCCAGACTTCCCACAAAAATCGTCTGCTTGCCAATCACATGGTTTTTCGTATTGAGAAACAGACAAACAAAATGCTCCTGTGTCAGATGGGACAACTCAGGAATCATAAAATCAGCCACATCGCGGGGCAGACGGATCACAGCCGGATTTTTGCGCGAAGCAAGCCGCAAACGGCGCCCCAACTCAAAAGCAGCGTGCAACTCGATCGCCTTGACCTGGCCGATCCCCTTTATATCTGTCAACTCGGAATGGGCAGCCTGCGCCACTCCATGCAAATCTCCAAATGTAGCAAGCAAACGCTGCGCAAGCTGATACGCCGTCTCTTGTTCCCTGCCTGTACGCA
Source organism: Brevibacillus sp. TJ4 (assembly GCF_044627595.2). NCBI lineage: Bacteria > Bacillati > Bacillota > Bacilli > Caryophanales > Paenibacillaceae > Brevibacillus > Brevibacillus sp. TJ4. The sequence continues at coordinate 2,991,413 of NZ_CP185865.1, forward strand.
AAAGGATGGCGAGCAGCTCAGCGTCAGACAGATGGGCAGCTCCCTCACGCAACAGTCTTTCTCGAGGACGATCATAGTAAGGGACGTTTTTCGGCACGATTTTGTTACTGGTATTTGCTGACATATTTTCCCCTCCAGCCAAAATTCCATTGCAATGCGGAACGGCTGGGCAGGAGAAGAGTTTTCATGGGGCGATAGCCGTTGCCTGCGGGGTGATCCCACGCACCAGAAACCTACAACTACAATACCTTTATGCCAAAACGCGCCAGCATGCTGGCAGTCAGGCCGAGCGGCAGCCCGACGACGGTGAAATAATCGCCTGTGATGCCCTCTACAAGGGTTGCTCCGATTCCCTGGATGGCATAGGAGCCTGCCTTGTCCATCGGCTCTCCTGTGGCCACATACGACTTGATCTCGGTATCAGACAACCGGCGGATGCGCACGTCAGTCCGGCTGTGAGCCACTTCCTTTTGCCCTGTCTGCGCGTCCACGAGCGCCACTCCGCTGTAGACCGTATGCTCGCGCCCTTGCAGCGCGGACAGCATGCGGCAGGCATCGGCTTCATCCAGCGGCTTGCCCAGCACCTGTCCGTCGAGGACGACGATCGTATCCGAACCAAGCACAATCCCCTCGCTCGACCGGGAGGCGATCGCCTGAGCCTTGCGCAGCGCCAATTCTTCGACGATCTGCGCAGGCGCAAGACCTGCTTTTGTCGTTTCGTCTACATCGCTGCTCTGAATGGAAAAGCTCAGCCCCAGCGTCCCCAGCAATTCCTTGCGCCTGGGGGATGAAGAAGCGAGTATCAGTTTTTTGTGGGTGCTTGTCGTCATATGTCCCTACCTACTTCATTCGTCGATGTATCCAAAGCGATGAGGCATGTTTTGCATGTACCTTTAGCATGTAGTTTTGCCTGAAGAGGCAAATTGTACTTGGCAAATTTCGAAATCTGCCGCAGATCGCAAACATGCGTTTGCTTTCGCTTTGAAGCGTATTTCTATCTCTCCCATTTGCGTTCAGCTCCCTTTCCAATGAAGGGACTCTCTTTAACCATCAATAAGTGTAGCAAATGGGAGAAGGGGATACAATCCCTAGTTGCTATTGCTAGTAACTGTATAAAAAGAAAAGGCCTCCTGCAAGAAAACCTGAGGAAGCCTTGTGGCACGTACGAAGCACGCTGGTTGATCTACGCATGTTTCCCCAGCTGCTGGACCCATTTTGCATACTGTTCCAAATAGCCGAGCACTCCTGCCTGAACCTGCCATGCGTACGATTCGGCGCTCTGCCTGTTGCCGGCTGACGATTCCGCCATTTTTTCCCTGGCGGCTACGGCCTGGTTGATGCCGTTGACCATCCCTTGTACATATGTCTCCCAGGCAGCAGGCACCTGCATCAACCTGCTTTCCTCCAAAAACTGGCGATGCAGTTCCTTGATTTCGCTGGCCTGCTCCGGCGTGAAAGCTGCCTGGTTGGCGCTGACGACCATTCCGGATTGGCTGGAGAGGAGGTTTGCCAACTGCAAGCCGGTCGAGAAAAACTGCGCGAGATCAGGCTCCTCTGTCGCACCCTCCGCTTTTCCGACCGTGACCTGGCCGTGGTAGGAAGGAAACTGAAACTCTTTGACGTAGACATCGATTCCCTTGTTCTTGATGTTGCTGGCAAAGCCGAGGACAGCGTCGCGGTTTGGCGCTGCCGCCGCAAACATGTACTGGCGTTCCCCGTCGCTGTACAAAAGATGCGGCAAACCAAGCTGAGTGAGCGGCTCGGTCGCGGCCTGGGCGGAGGCGTCCGGTTGGAAGACACCCGCCTGGGCGACGAACATTGTAACCGCGTCGAGCTGCAAAGGTACTGCAACGGGATTGGCTCCTGCGGCAAGCGACTGCGTCGATCCATCCTCTGTCTGTGGAGCAGAATCCCCTCCCTGCTTCTCCCCGCTCAGTGAAGCGGTAGGCGCAGTCAACGTCTCAACCGTGCTGTTGAGCACGGAACGGTACGACGAAGTAAACTGCTCCTCGGAAAAGACGCTCAGAACCATGAAGCCGAATACAAGCCCGATCGCAATCGCCCCGACAGTGCTCAGCAACGTGCGGACGACAGGTCCCCTGGGAAACGAGCGAACATAGTCGGAAAAGGCAGCAACACCCTGATGTGATTTGCTCAGCTCCTCGCGCTCCTCATTCTGCCCTTCGAATTCGAGCGGATGCTGCTGCGGTGCGGGGGCGGCTGGCGGCATTTGTTCCTGCTGATTGCGCAATTGCTGCATGCGGTCCCATGCATCCTCGCGCTTCGGCATATTTTCGATCTCCGCCAGGGTCGGACCCTGAATGCGGACGCGTGGTTTCCCCGTGGAATTCTCCTGTGCTGGCTGTTCCAGCTGCTGTTTTTCCGGTTGCTTTTCCGCCTGATCAAAAAAACGTCCGTTCATTTTTAGTGTCACATTATTGCGCTTTTCTCCGTTCACGACTTTGCCCTCCCTGTTACAGGCTATTTGTACAGCATACGCCAGCCGTGGACAGGTTATGACTGGGGGAATGATCCGTCCAGTCCGGCGAGCAGCCAGAATAACAGCAAACCTGCCGTCAGAAAAGGCGCAAAAGGAAGCGCGACACCCGGTCTAGCCCGTTTTTGCACGAGCAGCCAAATCGCGCCGAGCAAGGCGCAAAGCGACGCCAGCATGATGACTGCGGCAAACGGACGCAGCCCGAGGGCAAAGCAGAGCAAAGCCAGAAGTTTGACATCGCCCATCCCGATCGCTGCGGGCCAGAGCAGGGAGGCCAGCCCAAGCGCCAGCAGCACAAGCAAGGCGACCGCCAAGAAAGTCAGCAGGTACCAACTGCCTCCCGCGAGCAAATGGAGCAGCGATATGGCGAAAAAACCGAGCAAAATGGCACGATTCGGGATGCGTCTGTCACGCAGGTCCGTCCACGTGCAATACAGGCAGCAGCTGAGAATGACGAGCTGGATGAGCACGCGCCTTTCCCCCTCCTTGTACAAAAGTCGGGTCTATCGTATCGCTCGTCCGTCGTACAAAAAAAGCCGCCTGACCCATTCGGGCAGACAGCGTATCATTGCCAGTATGCGATTACGAAGAAGGGTTCCAGGTCAGCAGCACACCCGCCTGAACCAGACCTCCACCGAAGCCGTACAAGAGAAGCGTGTCCCCTGCCTTCACCTTCCCTTCGCGCACTCCTTGCTCCCATGCCAGCGGGATCGTCGCTGCCGAGGTGTTTCCGAAGTGAACCATGCTGTACAGCGTCTGTTCCAGCGGAAACCCGCTTTTCTCGCAAATCGACTCGATCATGCGCAGATTGGCGCTGTGCGGGATAAACCAGTCGACTTGCTCCAGCGAGCAGTCCGCGCGGCGCAGTACCTCCTGCATTCCCTGGGGAACGGTGGTCACTGCCCATTTGTACACTTCCCGACCATTTTGCACGATGCAGCCATTTCCAGCAAGTGCCTGGCCGTTCATCTGACCGGACAAACCGGAGCGGTACAAGTGAATACCTCCGTCTCCCTTTGCCGTCGTGTAGGCGGCGTGAAAGCTCGGATGCTCGGCGTCTCTTTCCACCAGCACTGCTCCTGCCCCGTCGCCGAACAGGATGCACGTGCTGCGGTCAGTGTAATCGGTCACTTTGGACAATGTCTCCGCTCCGACGACCAGCACTTTTTCATGCAAGCCGGAGCTGATCAAGCCGTTTGCCACGTGCAGGGCATAGACAAAGCCTGCACAGGTGGCTCCCAGATCGAGTGCTCCTGCCTGGGTGATGCCAAAATGGGACTGGATCTGGCTTGCGACGCTGGGGAACGGGTAGTCCGGCGTCGACGTTGCGACGAGCACCATGTCTACATCGTCGAGCTTTTTGTCGTAGACTCTCGCCAGGTTTTCCACCGCCGCGATAGCGAGATGGCTGGTAAACTGATCGGCAGCCGCAATCCGTCTTTCTTTGATTCCGGTCCGCTGTACGATCCATTCATCTGACGTGTCGACCATCTTTTCCAGGTCGGCGTTGTCCAGTATGTTTTGCGGCACATAGGTGCCGATTGCAGTAACACGTGCTGCTGATGTTGGCTTTGTTGAAAATGCCGTCATCGATTCTCACCTCACTGTCGGTTTCTTTTATTATAGCACTAGATATTAGTACCTGGTACTAAAATATTTATCAAAAATCCCCTCCCGTGTTCGGATTTGCTTCATCCGCTTCCGGGAGGGGGGAACCTGTTGCTATTTCACCAATTTTTCCGCCAGCCAGTAGGCCGATTTCCAGATGTCGCCGGCCCCCATCGTCAAGACGAGGTCACCCGGCTGCATTTCTTGGTAGAGCCGCTCCTGCACTTCTTCCTTGGTGGGAATATACTGTGCTTTCGGATGGCTGTTGCTGCGGATTTTTTGCACCAGCACTTCAGAGGAAACGCCCTCAATCCGCGCCTCGCCTGCCGGAGAGTAGATGTCCGTAATAATCACTTCATCGGCCTCGGCAAATGCCCGGCTGAACTCATCCATCAGGAAATACGTCCGGGTGTAGCGCTGCGGCTGGAAGACCGCGATCACTCTGCGACCGGATGCGCGTGCGCCTTTGAGCGTCGCCATGATCTCCGTCGGGTGATGGGCGTAGTCGTCAACGACGAGAATGTCGCGTCCCTCGCCGATAATCTGAAAACGTCGCTTCGCTCCCCGAAACGTCGTCAACGCCTGGGCAATGCTTGCAAAAGACAGTCCGGTGTCGAGACATACAATAATCGCGGCGAGCGCGTTGGCGACATTGTGCTTGCCGGGGACGTTCAGCGACAGCTCTCCCAACAGTTGATCGCGATAGTAGATCAAACTGTGCGATTTCCGGTCGCCGCACTCGATGGAGAGTGCCTTGTAGTCCGCCTGCTGCACATAAGGCTCGTGGATGGCGTACGTCACCACGTTTTCCTTGACGGTCGCCATCACTTCCCGCACATGGGTGTCGTCGATGCACACGATCGCCTTTCCGCCCGGCTTCAAATGGCTGAGGAACTGAACGTACGCCTGCTTCAGATTGTTGAAGTCCCCTCCAAAATGCTCCAAATGGTCCGGCTCTATACTTGTCACGATCTCGTAAACGGGTCTGTATTCCAAAAAGGAACCGTCGCTTTCATCCGCCTCCGCGACAACGTAGTCGCTGGTTCCCGCCTTGGCATTGGTCCCCGCGTTCATCAGTTCACCGCCGATGATAAACGTAGGATCGACACCGCATTCTTCCAGCACATGTGCAATCATCGAAGTCGTCGTTGTTTTGCCATGGGCACCGGCTACGGCTACGCCTGTACGCTCGTTCAAAATGCGGGCGAGCATCTGGGAACGGTGCAAAACAGGGAGTCCTTTTGCCTGTGCTGCCACGACCTCCGGGTTGTCTTTGGGAATACTGGTGGAGAATACAATCATGTCTGCGCCCTCGATGTGAGCCGCAGAGTGGCCTATGTGTACGATCGCTCCTCGTGCTTCCAGCTTTTTCGCCAATTCGTTGAGAGCGACATCGGAGCCGGTGACCTTGTAGCCAAGATCGAGCAATACTCGAGCAATCGCACTCATACCATATCCGCCGATGCCCACAAAGTGGACGTGTTGGGCCTGATCCACCCTATTCACCTGCCTCTTCTACTGTAGTGGGAAAGAATGCGCGAACTTGGGCGATGAAGTAGAGCGAACCGCAGACAACCAAGCAGTCATCTGCCTTCGCTTGTTGGTTCGTTTTCATCCATTCTCGAAGAAATGCGCGCCAGTCGGCAACGGAACGAACCCTGTCCTCGTCCCAACCGGCTGCGCGAAACGCTTCGTACAAGGTCGTCGCATCCGCCGCTCGGGGAAATGCAAAGGTAGCCATATTCAGGGACTGGACATGACGTGAAAGCGGCAGCAGTTTTTCCGCCATTTCTTTCAACGGCTTGTCGGACAGACCGGAAAACAGTATGTGAAGTCTGCCTTCTTTCGGCAACACATTGTCCAGACTGCTGACAAGCGCTTCCATCCCTTCCTGGTTATGTGCCCCGTCCAGAATCACGAGCGGCCACGGGGACACTACTTCCAGACGACCCGGCCAGCGCGTTTGTTGCAAGCCTCGGGAAATTTCTTCTTCCTCCAGCAAATAGGAATAGTAGTTGCGCAGCAGGTCAATCGTCATCAATGCGACGGCTGCATTCTCGGTCTGATGCTTGCCGTTCATCGTCAGTCGGTAGCTGCTGGGGTGTCGGCGATGGATACTGCGGTACTCCATTACCTGTTCGCCCAGCCGCTCCTCTACCTGCCGGACGTCAAACTGATCGCCGAGCTGATAGAGAGTACTGCGCGTCTGTGCCGCACGTTCCGCAAACAGCGCAAGCAGTTCGGGCCTTTTCTCCCCCGTCACTACAGGAACGCCTGGCTTGATAATCCCTGCCTTCTCGCGGGCGATATCCTCCAGGCTCTCTCCCAGTACCTGGGTATGGTCCATGCCGATATTCGTGATGACCGAGATGAGCGGCAGGACGACATTCGTAGAATCAAGCCGTCCCCCAAGCCCTGTTTCCCAGACCACTACAGCAGGTCGAGCCACCTTGGCGTAATAGAGAATGGCGATCAAGGTCACCACCTCAAACTCTGTGGGCGAACCGTAGTCTGTCTCCTGCTCGCATCTGTCCACCAGCGGCTTTATGTCGTTGATCAAGGCAAGCAGGTCAGTTTCCGGGATCATCTGGCCGTTGTAGCGAATCCGCTCGCGGAAATCGACCAGATAAGGCGATGTAAAGGTCCCCACGCTGTATCCCGCTTCAATCAGCATCTGGGTCAAAAACGCGCAGGTGGAACCTTTCCCGTTTGTCCCGGCGACATGGATAAACGGAATTCGCCGTTCGGGGTGATCCAGCTCTTCCAGAATCCAGTTCATGCGCTCCAGTCCTGGTTTTTGTCCAAACCTGAGCAAGCTGTGAATCCAGTCAAGTCCTTGGTTGTATTCTACAAATTCTCCTCCACTCATACCGCAATGCTCCATTCTCAAAATATGCAATGATACTGAAAATCATGCGCCCTTCAGCTCAGCCAGTCGTGCGATTACTTTGTCCCGTTTGTCCATGTAATCCGCCATCTTGGCTTTTTCTTCTTCCACTACCTTTTCCGGCGCCTTCGCCATAAAGCCAGGGTTGTTCAGCTTTTTCTCGATGCGCTCTACTTCCTTGTGCAAGGTAGCCAGCTCTTTTTCCAGCCGCGCCAGCTCTTGCTCCACATCGATCAGTCCGGCGAGCGGCAAGTACAGCTCGGCTCCGGTGATGACTGCCGACATCGCCTTGTCTGGTCTGGGCAGCTCGAGGCTGATCTCCAAGCGCTCCGGATTGCAGAAACGCGCGATGTACTCTTCTCCGCGAACCAAACGATCGCGTGCTGTGGCATCGCCCGGCTTGATCAACAGCTCGATTTTTTTGGACATCGGCACATTGACTTCCGCGCGGATGTTGCGGACGCTGCGGATGACTTCCATCAACAGGCTCATCTCTTCCTCGGCTTCGGTGAACTTCCACTCTTCCTTGACTGTCGGCCAGGCAGCTACCGTGATGCTCTCGCCCTCGTGCGGAATCGCTTGCCAGATCTCCTCGGTGATGTACGGCATGAACGGATGCAGCAGGCGCAGCGTCTGATCCAGTACCGTCACGAGGACCGACTGGGTCGTCTTTTTCGCTGCTTCGTCGCTGCCGTACAGCGGCAACTTGGCCATTTCGATGTACCAGTCGCAAAGGTCATCCCAGATGAAGTTGTACAGGATACGCCCTACTTCGCCGTACTCAAACGCCTCAGACAGACGCGTGACATCCGCGATCGTCGCCTGCAAGCGGGAGAGAATCCACTTGTCTGGCGTGGACAGCTCACCGGAAAGGTCGATGTCCTCGTAACGGAACCCGACCAGGTTCATCAAGGCAAAGCGGGAAGCGTTCCAGATTTTGTTGGCAAAGTTGCGGTTGGCCTCTACCTTTTCCCAGTAGAAGCGCAGGTCGTTCCCCGGCGAGTTGCCCGTCGCCAGTGTAAAACGCAGCGCGTCGGCGCCGTATTTCTCGATGACTTCCATCGGGTCTACCCCGTTGCCCAGCGACTTGGACATCTTGCGTCCCTGGGAATCGCGGATGATCCCGTGGATCAATACGTTTTCAAACGGACTTTTACCCGTAAACTCCAAGCCGTTAAACATCATGCGCGCGACCCAGAAGAAAATGATGTCGTATCCGGTAACGAGCACATTCGTCGGATAGAAATACTTGACGTCTTCCGTCTCTTCCGGCCAGCCCAGCGTCGCGAACGGCCAAAGTCCCGACGAGAACCACGTGTCGAGCACGTCGTTGTCCTGTTGCAGGTTGTGGCTGTGGCACGAAGAGCACTCGCTCACATCCGTACGGGATACGATCGTCTCGCCGCAATCCTGGCAATACCAGGCGGGAATCCGATGACCCCACCACAACTGGCGGGAAATGCACCAGTCGCGAATGTTTTCCAGCCAGCGCAAGTAGTTGTTTTTGAAGCGCTCAGGCACAAATTTGACGCTCTCTTCACTGGCGGCATTGGCCAAGGCCTGGTCGGCCAGCGGCTGCATGTTGACGAACCACTGTGTGGACAGGTACGGCTCGACGACAGCGTCGCTGCGCTCGCTGTGACCTACCTGGTGAATATGCTCCTCGATTTTGAACATGACGCCCTGCTCGCTCAAATCCTTGATAATCTGCTTGCGGCAGGCGAAACGGTCGAGTCCCTTGTACGGTCCCGCCTGGTCGTTCATCGTACCGGTCTCGTCCATGACGACGATTTGCGGCAGGTTGTGGCGCAAGCCCAGCTCGAAGTCATTGGGATCGTGCGCCGGAGTGATTTTTACCGCGCCGGAGCCAAACTCGGGGTCGACGTAATCGTCTGCAACGATCGGGATTTCCCGGTCCACGATCGGCACGATCACTGTCTTGCCGACGAGGTGCTTGTAGCGCTCATCCTCGGGATGTACCGCTACGGCCGTATCGCCCAGCATCGTCTCGGGACGGGTAGTCGCGACTTCGATGTAGCCGGTTCCGTCTTTGAGCGGATAGCGCATGTGGTGCAAAGCGCCTTTGACTTCCTTGTAGATGACCTCGATGTCGGAGAGAGCTGTGCGCGCTGCCGGGTCCCAGTTGATGATCCGGTTGGCGCGGTATATCAGTCCTTTTTCGTACAAGCGGACAAACACGTCGCGCACTGCCTGTGAAAAGCCTTCGTCCATCGTAAAGCGCTCACGCGAGTAGTCCAGCGCAAGGCCGAGCTTTTCCCACTGTTCACGGATGTGTCCGGCGTAGATGTGCTTCCACTCCCACACTTTTTCGATGAACTTCTCTCGGCCCAGATCGTAGCGGGTCACGCCTTCTTCCCGCAGCGTCGCCTCGACACGGGACTGTGTGGCGATCCCGGCGTGGTCCATCCCCGGCAAAAACAGGGTGCTGTAGCCTTGCATCCGCTTCGTCCGGGTGATGATGTCCTGCAAAGTCGTGTCCAGGGCGTGGCCCAGGTGCAGTTTTCCGGTTACGTTGGGAGGGGGAATCACGATGGTGAACGGCTTTTTGTTCGGATCGCGTTCTGCCTTGAAAAACCCCTTTTCCATCCAGTACGGATACCATTTGCTCTCTGCTGCTTTGGGATCGTAGTTTTTCGGCAGCAATTGGTCAATATCGGTCGTCGGTTGGCTCGACATAATTCTTCCTCCTTCAAGGTAGGTAAAAATAAAAAAACCCTTCATCCAAAGGACGAAAGGATCATTTCGCGGTACCACCTTTGTTAACACACGTCATGCCTTATCAAGACATCTGGCAACGTGTGTCCACTCTGGCGCGGTAACGGCCGCAAACCGCTTCCGGCTAATCACGAATGGTTCACCGGAACAACTCCCGGGCGACCTTCCGCCAGTCCACACAATGGAGAATCTCGCAGCAATTGATTCTCCTCTCTGCTAAGGCTTCCTGGCGTACTCTTCCCGTTCATCGTTGATTTTGATATGTAACTGACAGTCATACAGTATTATATACAACAATACCTTTTTGCGTCAAACCCGCCTTACTCCGCCTTTACCACGTTGATTCCCAATGCCTGCGTGAAGCCGAGAACCTCCAAAATGTCGAGAATCTCTTCGCGCACATTGACAATCTCCACTTGTTTTCCCTGCGCCAAGAGCTTCTTGGTCGTGAAAAACAAACCCCCGATCCCCGACGAATCAACAAAGGAAACATCCTGGAAATCTACCGTAACGGCATCATTACGCTCCCCGTATTGTTTCAAAAGCTCACCCGCGTGCTCGCCAACTGCCATGTCCAGTTCCCCGCGAAGAAGCAGCCGGGCCTGTCCATTCTTCTCTGTAGCGTGGTAATCCATATATTCAAACTCCTCTCGGTATCGTTTCATGCGCAGCAATACTTAGTTGTCCCTTTCCCTGAAATCTCCAAGGATAAACCTGCCATTAGCAGGAAAAGAACGATTCTATTGCACCGGAACGATACATTCCAATATCAGCTTGGTACCCGCCGGCGAACTTCCCAGATACAGGCGATCGCAATACTGAAGCATGACGTGGAAGCCTGCACCGAGCGACTGCTGCGTCGAATATCCCGGCAAGAGCGTGGCCCGTGGCAAATCCTCAAGCAGTATGCCCTGGCCGCTGTCGTGAATGACCGCCCTGCACATTTTCTGGTCGTCCGTGACATACAGCATGACAGAACCGCCGTTGCCATGCTTGATCGTGTTTGACGCTGCTTCGTTGACGGCCACCAGGTACTGGAACAGCCGCTTCTCCGCCATTTGCACCGGCGCCAATGCCGCACGCAGCGCCTTGCGCAGCCGGGCCAAATCCTCCGGGGCGCGCAGTTCCATCGTCAGCCGCACCTTGCCTTCGCGCAGCAGCACGTACAATTCCTCGTCGTTTAGCAGAAGCAGCTTGTTTTTCGTGACAAGACCGAACAGATCGCGGTACATCTCCCATTCGCGCCGCTTTCGCTTGCGCTCCTCGGCAATCACGGCTGTCACGTCGATCAGCGCGATGCCGCAAGTCTGGTCTGGCAATGGAGATACGAACAGGTCGTATATGTTTGCACCGTGTGCAGAAACCACTTGCTCGCGAATGCGAGCGCCAGAGATCTCCGCCTCCTGCAGCAGGCGCTCCATTTCCCGCTCGACGTCCGGACTGACGCGATTGGTTCCCAGCGGTCGGACTTTTTGCTGGTCATACAGATAGAGAAACACCGTGTCGATCTGGCGCAAAAGAGACAGCTTTTGCAGCTCCTTTTTGATCAGGCGGATCCGTTCATCATCGCGATTCTTCCAATCTGTCAAAAGATCGGAGAGATCGAGCTCGCTTTTCATCAGCCAGGTGTGAAACTCCTCCAGCAACAGCCTGTCCAGCACTTCTTCCCGTCGCAGTACCTTTTCGATGTCCATGACGTAGAAAGGATCATCTGCGAAGAGGCGCATCCCGCTGCCGATAATCCGGAAATCGTCGGACAGCTCGACTTCGAACCGCTCATTGAGCGGCACGCTCTTGCTGTACAGACCGATTGCCGTGCGGCTCACAGAGACAAGCTCCGCGTCGCAGCTTTCCTTGCTCTTCAGAAGGTTTACGCGTACACGGCGAGGCGGTATCACCTTTCGCGCATTATCGCCTGCGTCCAGCGCATCCAGACAAAGGTCACAAGCGGGATTGTTTGGACACTGTTCACATAGTATCACGGCCCTCCTCCTTTCCTGCATCACCGATCATGCGCGTCTTGCTGACCGCGGACATGCTTTTTCTTTTTTTCCACTTGCTGTCTGTCCATCGCAAACTGTAAACAGTTTGGCTTCAACAGCATCATATACCATGATGCGCATCGTTACAATTCATTGAGGTGTTTCGCTTCTATTTACCATCTGCAAACAGGGCATGGGGATGATGGCGCTCGCACTTGCCTAAGCTGATCCGCATATGCTGGAACGAGGTGATCTAGCAATGAACTTTCGCTGGAAGTTTCATCCCACGTTTTTGCGGATCAAATTTGCCTGCAAACAGATTTTATTTCCATTGATTGTGTTTCAGTTTATTCGCACGGTGATCTTCCCTACCTCGTTTGATGTCGTGCTGCTGGGGATCCTCGCCCTGCTCTACGTAGCCATTGTGCTCGACTGGCTGTAAGCACGGACAAAAAAAAAAATACGCCTCAGCGGTGAGACGTAATCGCTAAAATGCCTTCCGCAGCCAGCGTTGCAGCCGGATCAAGCGGTCCATGTTTTTTTCCAGACGCCTGACTGACTGCAGTTCCGTCCACGCTCGGCGATTGACGTAGTACGCATCGATATCGCGCATCACTTTTTCCGGATAAGTAAGAAAGGCAGCCAGCAATTCAATTTCGTCCGGACGAAGCGGAAAAATCGAGGCGTATTTGTGAAATAGTTGGGAAGCTCCCCCTGGATCGCCGGCCAGCTGAAAGTAGGTGCGGTAAAACAGCGTCAGGTCGCGAACCGGGGTGTCAAAAACAGCCCTGTCAAAATTAATCAGCCGCGCTGACCCGGTGTAATCAGGAACGATATGAGCCGGATGCGGGTATCCGTGGATCAGGGAGAGACGAAAATACGCATGAGTCTCGTGGCGCTCCTTCCAGTCAACGAGCAAATCGATGGCCTGTCTCGCCACCTCTGAGACAAATTCCTGGTTGGCCAAAAACACCTGGTCGAACGGGGAAGGATACTGCCTTGCTTTGGCTACCTCTACAGCCTTCTCCAGATTTTGCAGCCAGTACCGCCAGCGGTTCAGCAGTGTGTCAATCAACCGCTCTACCTGCCGCGGATCGTCATAGCGGTAATTTTGGGTCAGATGGTGCAGCTCGGCCAGCCTCTCCAGGGTGGGCGGAGCCCATGCCAGCGGCTGCTGTTGCAACTGCTCAGCGCCCGGATGCCATTGTGTCAAATAATACGTGTTCCGCTCGCTTTGAATAAACGGATCGTCGTATTTCGTATACACAAAGGGCACTGCCCCTCTCCAGCCGCGCTCCTGCAACTGCCGCAGCACCTCGCTGATCTGTTCCAGACGCTGCGCCGATGCAGCAGTGCGCTTGCAGACAAATGCGCCATAAGGAGTCGTCGCCTTGAATACATTGGGGTCCTTCAGGGTGTCAATCCTTTGCGCATACATGTCGTACTCCTCAAACAAGGAATAAATTTCCTCATAGCGGCTCACTTCACTCACCCCCTGACCCGTTCGGCGCGATCTGCAATATGGCGCAGCAACAGGTCGATCATCTGCTGGCTGTCCAAAGCCCGCTCAATCTCAGTCGTCGGTACCCGTTCGCCCTGCACGGCTTTCTCGACGAAGGCGGAAATGCTGCGCCAGATTTCACGAGGACGGGCCATCATCGCCAGCAGCAGTGTGTAATCCCCGTAGCTGAGCGGCTTTTCTTCCCCATATCCGTCGAGAAAGGAATCGATCTGCCCGAGCTCGCCATGGGTCAGATACAATTCTCGCAGGTAGCCGGCAACATCGCGCAGCTGGACAGACAACGCCGGTCGAAAAAAGCCGGTCAGATACAGTTTTTCATTCACCGTACCCCAGTTGTCGCGGGTCAAATACCTGTGGGAGACACTGATCGTATCGGGGTTGATGCCGGGATGGGAGAGCATCGTCGCCGATCTTTCCATTCGCTGCAGCAACGGTCCCATCAGCTCGCCCACCCACCTCCGGCGACCCGACTCGCGCCCGATGCCTTTCCAGTACGACTCCGCCATCGCCCGAGCGCGATTCCATTCCGCTTCAGCCTTCAGCCTTTCCTGTTGCAAATACTCCGCTCCCGAGAGCAATGAGCTTTCCTGCTGCACCGCATGCATCATTCCGATCACCCGCCCGCATTGAAAGGCCAGTTCCTCACCCGGACGGCAAGCCTCGATATGCCGCAGATGATCGGTCATCGTTACGCCCCGTTTGCCAACGATCACGAACGGTTTGGCATCCCGTGTGCGAATAAACCGCTCCAGGCCGCGAAATCCTTGACGCGCCAACCGTTCGCGCCAGGCAAACGACCAGCGCATCACATCGACGCGCGGCCAAATGCGGAGCTCCTTGGGACCCCGGTTGGTTTCCAGCAAAACGAAATCGTCCAGGGGCGTAGCCCGAATCACCCGCACCCGGTACTGTCGGCAAACTTCGCTCAGGTCAATCTTGTCCACAGGTCCCACTCCTCACTGTGGAATGTACAAGATTTGTCCGGCTACAAGCTGGTCGGATGAGCTCATGCGGTTTACTTCCAGCAGTTTGGACACAGGCAGGGAATAGCGTTGGGAAATTTGCTCCAGCGTCTCATCGCGTTGGATGATGCACAGCTTCAACTGGCTCGAGCGCTCTTCGCGGTTGCGCACGAATGAAGTGAGATTTTGCACCGCTTCCAGGGTCGGCGCACTCAGTGTCTCGAGCGCTCCTTTGCGCGACGAGCTGGAAGAGGACTGTTCATTGATTTCCTCTGCCTCCTGCCTGGCTCTGCTCGCCTGCGAAAAGATCGAGGTGATGCTGATGCCCCCGCCTTCTTCGCGCATCGGCTTGCCGGAGATCGCCACCCTGACCTCAGTTTGTTCTGCTTCCTCCTGTACCAGCTCTTGCACCTCTGCAGCAGCTTCCACCGCTTCCTCGCCATACTCCTCGGACGGACTGGCGCTGGTTTCCTGGCTAACATCCTGCTGCGGGCTGGCACTCGCCTCCACGCTTTCTACTGTTTGCGAATCGCTCGCTGGCGCATGCGCCGGAACAGATTCTTGCTGTGCCGATTCCGGCTGTTCGGCGGAATCCCTCACAGAAGCAGAAGTGTAGCCAACTGCTGGCGGCTCCATGTCATGGATCGCTACGACCGGTTCATCCGCAGCCGGTCCTGGATACTGTTCCTCTAGCCATGTGTCCTGTTGTGCGTGATCGGTTGTCTGCTCCTGATAAGCTGGATTCCTCGAACCCGCTTTCTGCGTTTCCTTGGGACCGACATCCCCGTAGGTTTGCCCGTACAGCGCACTTGCCGGAAGTGCAGGCTGGTCGAACAAATCTCCGGCCACCTGCTGAGCCTCCCCCGTTTGCGGATACTCGCTTGCCGTGGCATGTGTCACCCGTGGCTCAGGCTGGCTGTCATTCGACTCTTCAGCCGCTTCGCTGGCAATGTTCGCAGCCGTAAAGCCGAACGGTTGGGAATCCTCTTCGCGGACCAGCTCGTCTGTAGTGCTATCCGAAGTCTGTGCTTCCAGCGACGCCTCCTGACTGTCCCCTTCATCGCCGCTGTCAGCATCAAACGAAAATTCCCGCGATCCTGTTTCTTGCTCTTGTTCGTTCACGCTCACATCCCCGTACGTTTGTCCGTACGTCGCACTTGCAGGGAGGGCTGCCGGGTTCAGCCAGCCGGTAGATTGCCTCGCCTCTGCCGTCTCGTGTCGCTCCTGGATTTCCATCTCCTGTTCCAGCCTCGTCAGCTTCTGTTCGATCTCTTCCAGCGAAGACGGCTCTGCGCTCTCCTCCGCAGCTTCGGCGGCGACATGGGAAAACTCCCAGCTTTCATATGCCGTCTGCTCTTCAGCGAGCGGCACTTGCGCTGATTCCGCTGTTTGCTGTTGTTCGGACTCGGCCAGGTCGGCAAACTGGATGCCTCCCAGTTTCAACTCCGCCTCGATCAGCATTTGATGAGGGGATTCGAGCTTGTAGTCAAAGCTGTCGACGACTGCGTAGATGTCGCTCACATCGGCGATGCGCTCAACCGGGATGGTAATGTTGAGCGGAATCCGATGGCCGATCTGCTCCTCCCAGCCATGCGCTGCGTCCCGCTGAAACGGGGCAAATGACATCGCCTCAACCAGAGACTCCGTTCCACCGCTGTTTCCTTCCGCGGTATCCCTGATTGGTTCGTATTTCCCGTACAACTGCAGGCAGCCCGTAATGGAGATGTAGGACTGATTCTCCAACACTTCCACGTCGGGAACCAGCTCCAGCTCTTGCAGTTCGCCGATTCCCGCTTTATCGGATGAGAGGAAAATGGTCTCCTTGATCGTAAAGGTAAGTAGTCCATCCTGTAACGCCATGTATGCTCCTCCTTTCAGGTGCAGGACATTTCCCTATACGATATGAGCGGGACAAGCGTTTTAGCACCGGAAAAAGAAGAAAGGTCGCGACGTGATTTTCGGATAGCCAAAAAAGAGCTGTCAAGCTGGCGCACTGCCAACTCAA
Source organism: Brevibacillus sp. TJ4 (assembly GCF_044627595.2). Classification (NCBI taxonomy): domain Bacteria; kingdom Bacillati; phylum Bacillota; class Bacilli; order Caryophanales; family Paenibacillaceae; genus Brevibacillus; species Brevibacillus sp. TJ4. The sequence continues at coordinate 3,007,612 of NZ_CP185865.1, forward strand.
CAGCTCTTTATGTCGATTGAAACCTATCAGGTAAGCAAAGCTACTTTTTCGGCTGACTCATGCACGGATGCTAGAAACGCAGAGGCGGCCTTTTTCCCCTGGTCGATGCAATCGGGGACTCCTACCCCGCGGTACGAGGCTCCTGCCAGCCAAATCCCCGGCAGCTCCCGCTGAACCGCTTTCTCTACGTCCAGTACCCACTGCTGGTGACCGACGACATAGGGAATGGCATTTTGCAGCCGCGTTACGCGAGCAAACTCCGGCTCCTGGTGAATAGCCATGATTTTGCGCAAATCGTGCAGCGCCCGCTCGACGATCTCTTCATCTGTCCATTGGAGAAACTCCTGTTCGGTAGCGCGACCGATGAAGCAGCGCAGCACCGCCTTGCCCGGCGGGACCATATGCGGCCATTTGCGATGCACCCACGTACATGCAGTAATAGTCGCTCCGGCGTTTCGCGGAACGATGAAGCCCGTCCCTTCCAGCCCCAGCTCGACTGCTTCCTCGGGAAAGCCCATGGCAATGGTGGCGACCATATGCGGCTTCGCCTGCGGCAGAGCAGGCAGCTCGACGTAGGGGCGCAACAGCGTTTCCGTAACGGAGTGAGGCGTTGTAAACAGGATGGCGTCCGTCTCCAGTACCCGTCCGTCCTTCATCACCAGCCGGTATCTGCCCGTTTCGCTGCGAGCGACTTCAGCCAGTCTGGTGCCCTTCCAGATCGATTCGGCGGGCAGACGCGCCTCCATTCCCTCGATCAGCGATTCCAAGCCGTTTTTCAGGCTGAGGAAAATGCCTTTGGGCTGTTCCTTGCTGCCCGTTTTCGGGCGAGAGTGCTTCATCGCCTGTATCAAGCTGCGATGCTGTTTCTCCCACTCCGCAAACTGAGGAAAGCTGGCGAGCAGACTCAGATTGTCCATATCGCCCGAATACACACCAGACAAAAGCGGCTGGATCAAGTTGTCCACGACCTCGTCGCCCAGCCGTCTGCGGAAAAACTGACCGACAGACCTGTCACCCTCTACTTTCGACGCCGGAAGGACGAGGTCGGCGGCTGCCCGCAGCTTGCCCGGCCACGATATCAGCTCAGTGGTCAAAAACGGCTTCAGCCTCGTGGGGACCCCGTACACAGCGCCCTGGGGAATCGGCATCAGCCGATCCCGATGCCAGATGTACGACTGGCCCGTGCTGTTGCGCACGAGCTGATCGCCAAGACGGAGGTCCTTCGCCAGTTGGGCCGCGCTCGGCTTGCGCTCCAGGAAGGAATCGGGACCAAGCTCGATGACGTAGCCGTCGTGTCGCCAGGTCCTGATTTTGCCTCCGAGACGCTCCTGTTCCTCGATCAGTTGAAACTGGACCGGCAACCCTTTCGCTTCCATCTCCCGGTGCAGGTAAAAGGCGGCACTCAAGCCCGTGATGCCGCCTCCTACGATGGTCAAATGACAGGTTTTTGTGTTCATCCGAATCAGACTCCTAGTTTGCCAGCTTTTTTCCGATTGCATCAGCCAAACAGGAGATAAACGCCGGTCTGGCATTTGGCATCGGTGGGCGGTAGTAGCCAACTCCAAGCTCTTCGGTCACAGCCTTGCATTCGATGTCGTTGTCGTAGAGAACTTCCAGATGCTCGGCGACGAAGCCGACAGGACAATAGACAAACGCGGTATACCCATCCTTTTCGTGAAGCTCTCTGGTCAAATCCTGAACGTCTGGACCGAGCCACGGCTCTGGCGTATTTCCGGCGCTCTGCCAGCCGACAGCATAATGAGGGATCGAGGCCCACTCAGCAAGCAGCTTGGCTGTTTCCTCCAACTGGTTCGGATACGGATCGCCGTGCTGGAGGATTTTTTCCGGCAGGCTGTGCGCGGAAAAAATGACGACAGGTTTTTTCGCGTGCTCCTCTGTCATCGAAGCAAACGTCTCGCGGATCGCATCCGTCCAGTACTGCAAAAACCCAGGCTCCAGGTACCAACTGTCGATGCTGTGAATCACCGGGCCGCCGATTTTTTCGGCATGCTCCTTCGCACGTCCATTGTACTCTTTCACGCTGTAGCTCGAGTAATGGGGAGCGAGCACCAGGCTGTACGCTTCGGTGATGCCATCCTGCTTCATTGTCTCCACAGTATCCTCGATGAACGGGGCGATATGCTTGAGTCCCAGGTACCCGACGAATTCGCGATCCGGGTAGCGCTTGTTCATTTCCGCTTCCAGAGCGCGCACCTGCTCATCCGTAATTTCGGCAAAATGATTCAGACCGTCCACCGCCTGGTAACGCGCGATCAGGTCGTCGAGCTGCACTTGCGGAGGCTTGCGTCCGTGGCGAATATGCGTATAGTACGGCTCAATCTCCTCAAATCGCCGCGGCGTTCCGTATGCCATCAGCAGCAATCCCGTTTTTTTCTTCGTCATTTTGGTCACCTCGCCTACTTATTTCCGTTGGTAGCTGTGAATCAAGCGGGTCAATTTTTGCAGGGTCTCGACCGATGCATCCGGGAAAACGCCATGGCCCAGATTGAAGATATAGCCTGGTGTTCGCGTACCTTCCTCGAGTATTTCAAGCGCTTTGGACTCCAGCTTTTCCCACGGAGCCAACAGCAGCGTCGGGTCCAGATTTCCTTGCAGCGCCTTGGTCACACCCAGCTGACGGGCAGCAGTAATCGACGTGCGCCAGTCCAAACCGACGACGTCTACTGGTAAGCGGTTCCATTCCAGCAACAGATGCCCTGCACCTACGCCGAAGTAAATGGTCGGAACGTCAGTCACCCGCAGTTCGGAAAAAATCCGCGTCATCACCGGTGCAATAAACGTCCGGTAGTCTTCGTCGTTCAATGCCCCTACCCAGGAGTCAAATACTTGCACAGCCTGGGCTCCGGCGCGGATTTGCGCTTTCAGGTAGGTGATCGTCATGTCGCCCAACTTGTCCATGAGCGCCTGCCACGCTTCCGGCTCGGTGTACATAAAGGCCTTCGTCTTGTGATAGTGCTTGGACGGGCCGCCTTCGATCAAATAGCTGGCCAGTGTAAACGGCGCGCCCGCAAACCCGATCAGCGGCACGGACAACTGCTGGCGCAAAATTTTGATCGACTCCAGCACGTACGGCACGTGCGTATCCGGGTCCAGATCCTGCAAGCGCTGCACATCGGCGAGCGATTCGATCGGGTTGGCAATCACCGGTCCAATGCCCGATTCGATATTTACATCGACCCCGATCGGCTTTAACGGCGTCATGATGTCAGCGAACAAAATCGCTGCATCCACGCCCAGCTGCTCAACAGGCAGGCGCGTCACTTCCGCACAAACTTCCGGTATATAATTCATTTCGAAAAAGCTGTACTTCGCCCGGATCGCCCGATATTCCGGCTGGTAGCGTCCAGCCTGACGCATGTACCACACTGGCACGTGTTCGGTCGCTTCCTTGCGACAAGCCTTTAAAAACGTGTCATTAAACGGTTTTGCGGCCATGAATAAACCTCACTTTTTATACGAATATCTTATCTAATCCTTATCATACCATTGCGAAATCGCCAAAGGCGCTCTCTTTTGTGTCAAAATCTTTTCGTTTCTTTTGTTTCCCAGTCCATTCCATTATTCTTGCCAATCCTTGCTTACTGAATCCAAATATCCCCGGTTACTGTCTCCACACTAAGGGCGGGCGCCGTATCCGTTTCCATGACCTGCGGCCAGTCGACGCGCACATCACCCGTATCGGAGAGCAGCCGCAGCCTGGCTGACGTCGGCTGGGCGATGACGGACAGCTCGACATCTCCGGTGTTGGTCGCGATCGAGACATCATGTACAAACTCCGGCATCCGACGGACCTCCACATCGCCGGTGCTGCTCTTCGCACGCAATGCCGCCCTCAGATTTTCCAGGATAATGTCACCCGTCTGCGTCGCCAGCTCTACCTCTTCGCCGGTAAACCCGCCGACGAGAATATCGCCGGTACTTGAGCGGATGTCTCCGCGCTTGGCGGAAAGGGCGCCGGTCTGTATATCTCCGGTCGACGTCTGGATGTGCACACTGTCGTATCCGGTCTCCGTAGCAGGCAGGAAAATTTCCAGCTGGAGATATCGATTGTCGGTCCACAGCATCTCCATCTCGCGCAGTTCCCTGACCTCGACGTGCAGCGTGCCATCCGGCGTCACTTCGCTGTTCAGCTGCAAATCGTCCTTGCGTGCCTGCACAACCCTTCCTGACAGGCGTATGCTCGTCTGATCGGACTGGCTGGGGGAAAGAATGACATCCGCCGTACTGGTCGATACCTGCAGCGCCTTTACGCTTTCCGCAATCGTGTGCTGCTCATTTACGGGGAGCAGGGAAACGGCAAACGGATCGCGCTGCACAAACAGCCAGAGCATGCCCCCCAGCCCGACGACAAACAGCAGCAAGCAAAATTGAAAGGAGCGCTTCAGCCCTTTGTTCATGTTATCTCCCCCTGATTAGCTGCAAGTTGAACTGCAGATAGCGCAAAAATTGCCGGTACAGCCAGATCGTGAATTTTACAAGCGCGATCGCGAACATTCCTCCTATTCCGAACGAGACCATGCTTGCGAACAGGAAGAACAGCTTCTGGTCTGAACTCTCCACGAACGGAGCCGGCACAAAGAAAATGCCGATCGGCGCAGCCAGCAGCACAAGCGCCACAGCATAAAGCGAAGCCAGTACGCCGAGGAGCGAGACAAACGGACCGAGTACAAAGACCAAGTTGACAATTCCCAGGCTAATCGTAGCCAGTATCGCTCTCCATATATTGCGGACAGAAGTATCCGACTGAGCTTGCTGAATCCGATACCCGGCCAAAATTTTTCGTGCGACCTCCTGCGGACTGCCTAGCGACGCGGCAATCTCTTCCTCGCTCTTGCCCTGCTGCGTCCCCCGTAAAAAAAGCTCTGTATGATCTGCAATAATGTCCAGTCGTTCCTTGTCCGGCAATTCGTCCAGCAGCCTGCCCAATTCGTCAGTGAACTCGCGCCTCGTCATGTGCGAAACCCTCCTTCCGAACCCAATCTTCCCGATTTTGAATCGATGCTCTTTTGCATCGTGTACGCCAAAAGAAGCAGACCGTCTAAAATCGTACCAGTTTATTCCTAGCTGTGACAAGGCGTATATGAAAAAAAGACAGGCAAATGATGACTCTTTGCCTGTCTTTTCCTGACTTTTTCTTATTTCACTTCGACAATCCGGCCCTCTACTTGCGGATTGACTACACCTCGTTCGATCAACGCCGCTTCTACGACGCTGTACATGGACAAGCCTGTGTTGAAGAACGGCTTTTTCAGCATTTCATAGCCGTCGCCACCAGCCGCCAGGAAGTCGATCGTAGCCAGCTTGTACGTTTTTTCGAGATCCAGATCGGCATCGCCCACTTTGACTTCGACGACGCGCTCGCCTGCCGGCTTGCTCGGATCGAAAGTAAAGCTCATACCGCTGATTTGCGGGAAGCGTCCAGCGCCGTTCTCCACGTCGCTTACGCCGTTTTCCAGAGCAGCTTTCAACTCTGCACCGGTCACTTCCACGATCGCCAATGTGTTGTTTTCAAATGGAAGCAACGAGTACAGGTCTTTCTTGGTAATGTCGCCTGCGGGGAGCTGAGCGCGAATACCGCCGCCATTTGCCAGCGCGACATCTGCTTCGTAGCCGGCAATGCTTTGCGTACGCTCCAGCATGATGTCGGCGATCAGGTTGCCGACGTTGGTTTCACGCGTACGCACGAGGGTGCGGTCGCCATCCAGCGCTACTTCGGATTTGGCGATGACCACATCCATAACGCTGTCGATATTTTTTTCGATCTCTTGCACCATTTTCTCGATTTCCGGATCAGCCTGTACGGTCTCGTCGAATTCCTTCAGTCCGCTGGTAAAGGCGACCAGTTCATCATCGAGGTAGTACAGGTCAGCGCGCCCCACAGATTTACCGTATTCCCAGTCCTGTACAATGTAAGTTCCATTTACCAGTTCCGGTTCGCGCAGCGCAGTGTGGGAGTGGCCGCCGACGATCAGGTCGATGCCCTCTACATTTTCGGCAATTTGCTTGTCCACGTCGTATCCGACATGAGAGAGAAGGATGACGTGATCAACTTCTTTTTTCAGTTCGGGAACGGTTTCTTTCAGCACCTCAATCGGGTTTTTGAAGGTAAGTCCTTTGACGTTGTCAGGGTGCGTCAAAACAGGAGTGTCTTCCGCCACGACACTGACGATACCGAATGTCTTTCCGCCGATCTCAGTCTTGAAGGTAGGCGCCAGCAAGTGCGTGCCGTCCTCTTTATACACGTTGGCGGCAAGCACTGGATACTCCAATGCGTCGCGCAGCTTCAGCAACTGCTCGGATCCGAAGTCAAACTCGTGGTTACCCGCTGCCATCACATCGAAATCCAAGGCGTTCAACACAGGGATGATAGATTCACCCTTGAATTGGTTGACAAAAATCGTTCCCTGGAAAGTATCCCCTGCATCCAACAACAGGAAGTTTTCACTTTCAGCACGCCACTCATTGAAAATTGTGGCCATTTTGGCGTAGCCAAACTCTTTTTGTCCCGCATCTTCTTTGATGTGTCCATGCACGTCGTTTGCATGCGCGATGGTAACCTGCGTCGTTACCGCATCACCGAGCGCCTGGAAGAATTCCCCGCGCGTCACTTGCGCCTTTTCCTCCAGATTCAGCTCGTAGCCCAGCTTGCTCGCAATGGCAGCCAGTGCAGCAGAGGAAACAGCCTGGGACGGATTGGCAGCGTCAGCGTCTGTAATGGCTCCTTGCGCTTTCGCCCAGTTGAGATAAGGAGCGGACCAGTGCGAACCGGCAGGAGCCGTCTCCAGTGTAGCCTCATTCAGTTTGGCAAAGACTACTGTGGCTTCAGCCAGCGTAATGGTGCGGTCCAGGGCGAGGTCGCCATTTTGTCCCGCGGAGATGATCGATTTTTTCGCCATCCAGTCTGCGTGTTGTACCGGGTGAAGCGGTGCGGCAAATGCAGATGTGGCCATCAACGACGCAAAGACAACCGAAGCAAGTGCCGTCATGGAAAAGCGGCGCACTTTTTTCATGCTTTGTTTCCCCTTTCTATGTATCTATTTATTAGAACACGTGACCATTATAGCAAAAAGGAGGTAACTTTTGTCTCATAGAATCTGCAATATTCGCCAAAGTGCGCACAGCGATTGCGCTATTCCCGGGAAAAACGCCCGATAAAACGGCTGATCGCCTGTGCCATAAGCTCCGTTGCTTCCAGCATCCCCATATGGCCTGTGCCCTCCAGCAATACCTGTTCGACGTGTTCGCCGTCTGCTCGAAATGTTTTCGCCGCCGGGATGATCTGATCGGCATCCCCTGCGATGAGCAAGATCGGCAAATGCGCCTCTTGCAGCACCTGCTCGCGGTTTTTGCGATCGCGCATGCCGCGCAAGGTCTGGACGGCTGCCTGCGGGTTCGTGGCGAGACCGATTCTCTTGGCCAACTCTACTTCTTCGGTCATTTTTGCGAGATTGTCGGGTGCAAACAGCTTGGGAACCAGCGCACGGATAAACGGTTCCATGCCGCCTGAGAGAATACTCTCTATGGATTTGTCCCGGTTGGCGCGCGCCTCTTCCCCGTCCGGCAGCGGCGTAGAGTGAATCAGGCCAAAGCTGGCCAGCCTGTCCGCATGCTGCTCGGCAAAAGCGAGTGTGACATAGCCGCCGAGCGAGTGACCGAACAAGTGAACAGCATGCAGTTCCAACGCCTCGAAAAACAGAAAAAGGTCCTCGGCGAGCACTTCCATCGTATGCGCTTCATCGTTGCCGCTACTGTCGCCATGTCCGCGCAGATCCGGAGCAATGATGCGAAATTGCGGCAGGAGTGAGCCAAGCCTGTCCCAATACGAGGAACTGCCGCAAAAACCGTGGAGCAGCACGATCGTCTGCTCTCCGCTGCCTACCTCCCTGTAGGCTGTCGTCGTTCCGTTTTTCAGATTGATCTGTCGCATGTTTTCTCTTCCTCCTTTCAGTCTGTTTTCATCTTGCCCGATCGCTTCCGCACGTAACCTCCTAGTCGGTCTGATCTAGTTCCGCCTGTGCGAGCGGGATGTATATCTCGTAGCTGTTTTCCTGTCGTGCCGCTTCGTGATGGGAGGGGATGTAGCGTGCGTCGTAGCGCTCCATCCGCAGCGTGTTCCAATCGACCTGGATACGCTGCTCCTCCAGCCATTGAAACAGCCTTGTATACGTGTGCTGTACCTCGGACATGGGGCCTGTGTGGGTAAACTGCGCGTACGTTCGCGCGGGAATCGTCAGTGCGACCATCTTTTCCGGAATCGTTTCGAACCGTTCTACTTCGACCGCAATGTACTCCGTATGCATCTTGTAGGTACGGTTTTCGTCGCTAATGTCGTAGCGAACATCGGCATCGACTACCAAGGGAATTTCTTTCTGGCGTGTGAGAAAATGCGCCCACTGCTTCGGCATCTCCTCCAGCAGCATCGGGAATGTCCCGGAAAAGCTGATTCCGATGAAATGCTTTTGCGGCACTCGTACAATATTGCCTTCCATCCTCGATCACCCTCCTGATTTTGCAGCTTGACTTTCCTGTACATTTCCTGAAAAACAGGAAAAAACCTCCTGGATTCAGGAGGTTTTTTCACGAATTTTGCTTTCTTACAGTTTTTGCATCGCCTTGTAGCTGGCTTCAATCGTCCGTTCAATATCTTCTTCGCTGTGTGCGATCGAGACGAACATCCCTTCAAACTGCGAAGGCGGCAGCATGATGCCGTCATCCAGCAGGTGGCTGAAGTAGGCGGAGAATTGCTCCAGATTGGCGGTTTTCGCCGTCTCGTAGTTGATGACCGGAGTATCGGTAAAGAACAGGCAAACCATCGAGCCAACCCGGTTTACAGTATGCGGAATCCCGAGCTTGCGGGCGTTCTCCGCCAATCCTTCGCCAAGACGTGCAGACAGCTTTTCCAAGCGCTCGTATGTGCCCGGCTTGCTCAACTCTTGCAGCGTCGTCAGCCCTGCCGCCATCGCAAGCGGGTTGCCGGAGAGCGTACCTGCCTGGTAGATCGGGCCTGCCGGTGCGATCTGCTGCATAATCTCGCGCTTGCCGCCGTATGCGCCAACAGGCAGCCCGCCGCCGATGACTTTCCCCATCGTCGTCAGGTCAGGCGTGATTCCGTACAGCTCCTGCGCACCGCCCAGCGCGACGCGGAAACCAGTCATTACTTCATCGAAAATGAGCAGTGTGCCGTATTGCTGCGTGATCTCGCGCAGCCCTTGCAAAAATCCGGGGAGCGGCGGCACGACGCCCATATTGCCGCCGATCGGCTCGACGATGACCGCTGCCAGGTCTTCTCCGTATTTTTCAAACGCCAGCTTGACGCTTTCCAGATCGTTGTACGGTACTGTGATCGTGTTGTGCGCCGTCCCTTCTGGAACTCCCGGGCTGTCAGGCAAACCCAGCGTGGCGACGCCTGATCCGGCTTTGATCAAAAGCGAATCGGCGTGACCGTGGTAGCAGCCTTCGAACTTCATAATCTTGTTGCGTTTGGTATAGCCGCGCGCCAGGCGCAGTGCGCTCATCGTCGCTTCCGTACCGGAGTTGACCATGCGCACGACTTCCACCGAAGGCACCAGTTCACAGACCAGCTTGGCCATCTCCGTCTCGCGCTCTGTAGGCGCACCGAAACTGGTGCCCAGTGCCGCGACTTCCGTGATCGCAGCCAGTACGCGAGGATGGGCGTGGCCGAGGATCAACGGGCCCCACGAACCGATGTAGTCAATGTAGCTGTTGCCATCGACATCGTAGACGCGACTGCCCTCGCCCCGCTCGATGTAGACCGGATTTCCTCCGACGCTTTTGAATGCTCGTACCGGACTATTCACACCGCCCGGGATGTACTGCTGCGCTTCTGCAAAAAACTGACTCGATTTGTCCCGTTTCATCGTTTTCTCAAGCCTCCAGCCATTTTGCCACGTCTTTGGCATGATAGGTAATGATCAGATCGGCGCCGGCGCGTTTGAATCCGACCAGCGTCTCCATGACGATGTTCTTTTCATCGATCCAGCCGTTGGCTGCAGCCGCCTTGACCATGGAGTACTCTCCGCTGACATTGTAGGCGACGATAGGCTGATGGAAGTTCTCGCGCAGGCGCAGCACCATGTCCATAAAGGCCATGCCGGGCTTGACGATCAGAAAATCTGCTCCTTCCTTGACGTCGGATGCCGCTTCGCGCATGCCGTCGCGCGCGTTTGCCGGGTCCATTTGATAGCCTTTGCGGTCACCCGATTGCGGCGTCGATTGGGCGGCTTCGCGGAACGGGCCGTAGAAGGAAGAAGCGTATTTGACTGCATAGGACATAATCGGAATGTGTTCGAAGCCGGCTTCGTCCAACCCTGCGCGAATCTCCTGGACAAACCCGTCCATCATATTGGAGGGAGCGATGATGTCCGCACCTGCTCTCGCTTGCGAAACTGCCGTGTCCACGAGCAGTTTCAGCGACTCGTCATTGACGACTTCGCCGTCTCGCAGGACGCCGCAATGACCGTGATCGGTGTACTCGCACAGGCAGGTGTCGGCGATGACGATCAGCTCCGGATGCGCCGCCTTGATTTGACGGATCGCCTGCTGGGTAATGGCGTTATCGTTGTAGGCTTCCGAACCGCAAGCGTCCTTGTGCTCCGGCACGCCAAACAGGATGACAGACTGGATGCCACAAGCAACGACTTCTTTCATCTCTTCCGCGAGCGTATCGAGCGAGAAGTGATATACGCCTGGCATAGATGGAATCTCGTTCTTTACATTGCTGCCTTCCACGACAAACAGCGGATAGATCAAATCCTCCATACGCACATGATGTTCCCGAACCAGGTTGCGCATTGTCGCACTGCTGCGCAAACGGCGGTGGCGGTCAAAGGTTTTTGCCATCTTTCATTCCTCCCCAATAATTGGTCAAAGCATCCAGCAAGCCGTCCGTCGTGTATTCGCTGGCAACCACATGAACAGGCAAGCCGAGTTTTTCTGCAGTCCTGGCCGTAACCGGACCGATGCAGGCAAAGGTCACGCATTCCTTCCAGCCTGCGTCAGCAACCGGCGTCAGCGCCTCGACGAAGTGAGCCACGGTAGACGAGCTGGTGAACAGAATCGCGTCGATTTCCCCGCGTCTCAGCCGCTCAGCAGCCAATGGCGCCTGTTCGGCGTCGATGACCGTGTGGTAGACATCGACTTCGGTCACCTCCAGCCCCCGCTCTCGCAGTTGTTCCGGAAGATGCTTGCGGGCGATGTCGGCGCGCGGCAAAAGCACGCGCTGTCCGGGGCGCAGATGGTCCTGCAAGCTGTCGAACAGCCCCTCTGCCACATAGTCAGACGGGATGACCTCGACCTCGAGACCGAGCGTCTGCAGCTCTGCCGCTGTCTTCGGGCCGACCGCTGCCAGGCGCCCTGTGAACGCTTCCCGACCAAACCCCAACTGACGAATACGCTCCCAAAAAAAGCGGACGCCATTCACACTGGTGAAAATCACCCAGTCAAAGTCAGGCAGAGCGCGGATCGCCCGGTCCAGGTGACGTGTATCCTGCACCGGCACCATTTTAATCAGCGGGAAGGCGAACGCCTCTCCCCCCAGCGCCTCGATCTTTTCGATCATCTCCCGAGCCTGGCTGCGGGAGCGTGTGACCATCAGGCGCTTGCCCGTCAACGGCCCGGATACCGATGCACCCGCTTGTGCCGAACTCATTTTCCATTCTCCTCGAGCACTTTTGCCAAAATCTCTCCCGCCCCCTGAGAGAGCACATCTTCTGCTACCTGCAATCCCACGGCGAGCGGATCGCTGCCAGTGGCGACGCTCTTGCACATCTGTGTGCCGTCTGGCGAGCCGACCAGGCCGGTCAGGGTAACGACTCCTGCATCGACCGTAGCATACGCGGCGATCGGCACCTGGCAGCCGCCCTGCAGCTTGTGCAGGAAGCTGCGTTCTGCCGTAACTGCGAGACGAGTCGGTTCATCGTCCAAAAGACGCAGCAGGGACAGCGTGCGTTCGTCATCCGCGCGACATTCGATCGCCAAAGCGCCTTGTCCGACGGCAGGCAGACTGATCTCTACAGGCAGATACTGGGAGATCGTTCCTTGCCAATCGACGCGTTCCAGTCCGGCCGCAGCCAGCACAATGGCGTCAAAATTGCCTTCCTCCAGCTTGCGAATCCGCGTGTCGATATTGCCGCGCACGGATTCGATCCGCAGGTCCGGACGATAGGCCAAAATCTGGGCGGCCCGCCGCAGGCTGCTCGTGCCCACCAACGCGCCCTCTGGCAGTTCATCCAGCTTCTTTCCGTCTTTGGACAGAAGCACATCGCGCGGGTCAACGCGCTTCGGGATGGCGCCAATTACCAGGCCTTCGGGCAATTCCGCCGGCATATCCTTCAGGCTGTGTACGGCAAAATCCGTCTCCTTGTCGAACAACGACTGTTCGATCTCCTTGACAAACAGCCCTTTCCCTCCCACTTTGGACAGGGTCACGTCGAGAATGCGGTCCCCTTTTGTCACGATCTCGTGCAGTTCGAAGTCCGCTTCCGGGGCCAGCTTTTTCAGTTGTGCCACGACCCAGTTCGTCTGTGTCAGGGCAAGCCGGCTTCGGCGCGTGCCCACTTTCCAAATGCTCATGTTGAAAGCCTCCTATTCAGCCGTTACCACCAGCTGTGAAATGTCGAAGAATTCGTCGAGAAAAAATTGATCAGCAAAAGCGCAAATGCCAGCAAATTCAGGATCGCCAGCTTGTTCATTTGCAGTGTGTCGCGATAGCGCTGATACAGCCAAAAGGAATACGTGGCCAGCACCAGCAGGGAAAGCACGACCTTGGCATCAAACAGAAACTTCTCCGGCGGCAAGACCATCCTCCCCCAGATTATCCCCAGCACGATGGAGAGAAGCAGCATCGGCACGCCAATCATGTTCATCCGGTACGCATACGACTCCAGCTGGCCCAGGCTGGGCAAGCGGCGCAACAGCGGCGTCCACTTTCGCCCTTTCAACATCCGGTGCAAAAACAGGTACACGGCGGAAAAAATCATCGAAAGGGAAAATGCCCCGTAGCTGAACATCGCCAGCGTCACATGGGTGAGCAGAAGCTCCGAAGTGAGGATATTGGAAACCTCCGGCATCGGCGTGACAGGCAGGAACATGGACATGACGAGAACGACAAAGCCGATGATGTTGGTAAAAAAGACCAACAGATCAATGCGAAAAAAATAGTGGATGGCCAGCGACAGGCTCACCAGCACCCAGGAATAAAAAAAGAGCGTCTCGAACAGTGTAACGACAGGAAAATAAGACTTCGTCACCATTTGCGAGACGAAAAAGACCGATTGCAAGGCCCAAACGACAGCAAGCAACCCGAAAGCCAGACGATTGGCTTTCCGGTTGCTTTGCAAGAAGTCGTTAAAATAGAAGAGAACACTCGCAGCGTAGAGAAAGATGGTCAAATCGTAGATCCATCTCACATCAGCCATGTACTCTCTCCTCTCTTTCACAATTTCTATCTACTTTGTACAGGCAGCAATGGCAAGGCTTATGATTTTTGCGAAGCCAGAACTCCTTCAGGAGAGGACGACTGTTTGGTATTCTTCTCTTTTGTCCAGGCCGCTTCCTGCTCATTGCGGGTGAGGATTTCCTCCAAGGCAAACATCTCTGTGAATATCTCCAGCACATCGTCGCCTTTTCTGCCCGCCGCCATCTCTTTCAGGCGGACGACCGGATCGTGCATGAGCTGGTTGACGATGCCTTTGGTCGTCTTGCGGATGATGTGCATCTCCCGCTCTGTCAGATTGGGCAGCTTGTTTTCGATCTTGCGCATCGCTTCTCCGTGAACACCCAGCGCCTTTTCGCGCAGTGCGGCAATCAGAGGAGCGACACCCAGCGTCTGATACCAACTGGTAAAGGCGACAATCTCCTCGGCGATCATGCCGTCCAGCCGTTCGGCTTCGCGCGAACGCTCAGCCACATTGCTGGCGACGATCCCTTCCAGGTCGTCGATGTCGTAGAGGTAGACGTTGTCCAGATCGTGCAGGTCAGGATTCAGGTCCCGCGGAACCGCGATGTCCACCATAAACAGCGGACGATGCCTGCGCTGCTTCATAATCGGTGCCAAATCTTGTTTGCCCAGTACGTAGCCGTTTGCCCCTGTGGAGCTGATGACGATGTCGGCAGCGAGCAGCGCCTGTGGCAACTGCTCCATCGTACAGGCGTCCCCTTTGAACTTTTGCGCCAGAAGCTGCGCTCTCTCCAGCGTGCGGTTGGCTACCAGCACACTATCTGCGCCGTTGGCGTGCAGGTGTTTGGCTGTCAGCTCGCTCATCTTGCCCGCTCCGACGATCAGGACCGTCTTGCCTGCAAAGGAGCCGAAAATCTTCTTGCCCAGCTCGACTGCCGCATAGCTGACGGAGACGGCGTTTTGCCCGATGGCAGTCTCGGTGTGGGCGCGCTTGGCAAACGTAATCGCCTGCTTGAACAGCGTGTTGAACACGGTACCTGTCGTCCGAAGCTGCTGTGCCTGCAGGAAAGCGTCGCGCACCTGTCCGAGAATCTGCGTCTCGCCCACTACCATCGAATCAAGCCCGGTCGCGACGCGAAGCAGATGGTCGATCGCCTGCTCGTTTTCTTTTATATAAAGGTGTTCCCGAAAAGACGCTTTGTCTACGCCGAACCATTCAGCCAAGAAGCGTAGGGTGTAATCCCGGCCTACATTCGCCTGGTCGCAAACGACGTATACTTCTGTACGGTTGCACGTGCCGATAATGACGCACTCTGCAATGCTCTTCGTCTGGGAGAGAAGATGAAGAGCACGCTCTGTCCCGTCATCGCTGAAGGTAAACTTTTCGCGAATTTCGACAGGCGCCGTTTTGTAGTTGAGTCCCAGCACAAGTATATCCATAACATCCTCCCAGAATCAGTAACCTGTTCGTTCAGGAATTCGTGTGTAAAATGTACTATCATTATAACATTATGTCCCAAATGGGATAGGAGTAATTGTGAAAAGTTTTTAAACGGCTGCACTTTGAAAAAGCCTCGGCCAGTCTGGTACTCTGTCAAAACTTTCTTGCGAATCCCGTATCAATGACGTATCATGCAGGCTATACGCATCTTGCTGTTACAACTTCAAATACCGGACAGGAGTAGAGATTCAATTGAAAAAACCATGGATGGCTGATATTGCCCTGCTATTCGTCGCCTTTATCTGGGGAACCACATTTTTGGTTGTGCAGCAGGCGATTTCCTCGCTGCCGCCCAACACGTTCAATGCGGTGCGGTTTACGATTGCGGCCTTGTTTTTATTCGTCTTCCAAATTACCATATACCGCGGACAAATCAGGCAATGGCGACGACCGCTTCTGATCGCGGGCGCGATTATCGGGTTTTGGCTCTGTCTTGGCTACGCCCTGCAAACAGTCGGCCTGCTCTATACGACGCCGTCCAAGGCCGGCTTCATCACCGGGCTGTCGGTCGTGCTCGTACCGCTCTTTTCCTTTTTGATCCTGCGGGACAGAGTAAAGCCGGCTGCAGTAGTCGGGGTGATTCTCGCCGCTATCGGGCTGTACCTGTTGACGCAAAACCAATCGTTTTCCTTTAATCTCGGCGATGTCCTCGTCTTCGGCTGCGCGATCTCCTTTGCCATGCAGATCGTCATTACCGGCAAGTATGCGCCGCGCTTTCCCGCCCTGCCCCTGGCCATCGTACAGTTGACGACAGTCGCGGCAATGAGCTGGCTGTACGCATTTTTCTTTGAGGATTACTGGCTCGCTTTTGATCCTCAGGTGTTGCTGATACCGGAAGTGGCGTTTGGATTGGTCATCACATCGATTTTCGCGACGGCACTGGCTTTTCTGATCCAGACAGCTCTGCAAAAACGTACCAGCTCGACACGCGTAGCGCTCATTTTCGCGCTGGAGCCCGTGTTTGCCGCGCTAACCTCGTACGTCTTCATCCACGAGGTGCTATCTGGCCGCCAGTTGTTTGGCTGCATGCTGATTTTGGTCGGCATGCTGCTGGCCGAACTGCCGATCAAAGAGTGGCTGGCCAAAACGCGCAAACAGCAAGAAGGACACAACAAGCATACGGCTTGATTCTGTCTCGATCACAAAAAAAACAACCGGGGATGCCCATAGTGGTCAAGACCCCAATTTGTAGACAGTAAGAAAAACCCGGCCGCTAGGCCGCAAGTTGACGCCTGTATTCTACAGGCGTTAGCTTTTTTAGGTTGATTTGAATCCGTTCCTCATTGTAGAAACGGATATATTCTTCAATTCGCCTTTGTGCCTCTTCTAAGCTTCGTATATCATAAGGATAGAGTGCTTCCACCTTGAGATGGGAAAAGAAGCTCTCCATAGAGGCATTGTCTAAACAATTGCCTCTACGGGACATGCTGATTTGGGCGCCAACCGTAGGCAGCATGTCATGGTACGCATGGGACGTGTACTGGAATCCCTGATCGCTGTGAACGATCAGTCCGGTCACGTCCTTTTGCATTTCAAAAGCTTTCTTAAACGTCTCGAGGACTAATGCATTGTCATTTCGTAAACTCATATGGTAAGCCACAATCTCATTGTTGTATAAATCTTTTATTGCGGAGAGGAACAATCGCTCATCTCCAATACGAAATTGAGTGATATCGGTGACCCACTTCTGATTTGGTTTATCTGCGGTAAAGTCACGTTGTAACAGATTATTGGCAACACGACCAGTCGCTTCAGCGACCTGATACGTACTACGATAGGTGCGCTTACGCCGAATGATGGCCTTGATCCCAAGCCCCTGCATGATTTTCAATACCTTTTTGTGATTCACTCGTTTGTTGTATTGCCGTAGCAGCTCTTCTTTTATCCTCCGATAACCGTAAATTCCTTTTCGCTGCGTATATATGGCTTGAATCTGCAGTTTGATCTCACGATCCCGGTTCATATGTTTCCGTCCCAAATAACGATAATATCCGCTTCTCGAGACCCCCAGAACCTTGCAAAGCTCTGTCACAGTGTACAGCGATGCAACTCTTTCAATAATGCGATACTTCCTACTTACACCTCCGGTTTCCAGATTTCCAAACACTTTTTTAGCATTTCATTCTCCCGTTCCAGTTTTTGAACGTACCGACTCTGGTCGATATACTCTTTGCGCCTCCCACGTTGATCGAGGAGTCCAAACTCCCCAAGCTGTCGATATTTTCGCATCCAGCTTTTTACTCGATCTTTATCTTGAATTTGGAAGTGTTCAGTAATTTGGCGATATGTCCATTTTTCTTGTACATGTAAACGAATCGCCTCTATCTTCATTTCTTCCGAATACGACTTAAACTTTTGTCCTTTGATTGCCATGAAAAATGCACCCCCTAAAGATACATCGGATTTCCCTAGGGGTTTTTCCAATGTCTACTTTAAGGGGTGCACTTCAATAGAGCCCCCGGTTGTTTTTTATTCGCTCGGACTGACCAGCGATTTGCTTTCCCACGCTCTGCTCTTCCAGCGGAAAAACATGACGATACCGCGTATCCACTCATCGGCGGCAATAGCCAGCCAGACGCCCGCCAACCCTAAGTCGAGGGTAAAGACGAGGAAATAGCCGAGCGGCAGACTGACCCCCACCATCGAGATCAGCCCCATGTAGACAGGAAACTTGGCATCGCCTGCCGCACGCAGCGAATTGATCAGGATGAGGTTGAAGGTGCGCCCGCTCTCCAGGAAGATGCTCAGCAAAATCACCTGGGAAGTCAACCGGATAATGTCCAGATCGTCAGTAAAGATGCCCACCAAAGACTCGCGGTACAAAATCACGAACAGCTCGACGATCAAGGTCAAAATCAATCCCCAGCGCAGGCTTTTCCAGACGCGGGAGTAGGCTTCGCTCTTGCGGTTTGCCCCTACCAGCCGCCCGGTCACAATCGCCGTTCCCATCCCGATCGCCAGGCTGAACAAGTAAATATACGTAGATATGTTCATGGCGTACTGCCGTGACGCCAGCTCTGCTGCCCCGAGAAATGTCACGTAAAACAAAAACACCGACTGACACGCCTGATAGGTGACCTGCTCGAACGCCGCGGGGACGCCGATCGCCAAAATCTTGCGGATGTACTCTTTCGTAAAGGAAAAGTAGTCCCGGAACTTGATTTTGACTGTCAACAACCGATACAGAAGCCAAAAGAAGACGAGCAGCGCAACAGCCCGGCTGAATACGGTGGAAATGGCCGCACCAGTCACGCCCAACTCAGGAAACCCGTAATGGCCAAAAATGAGCACGTAGTTGGCGAGTACGTGAACGATGTTCATGCCCATGGAGATCAGCATGGACTCCCGCGTATACCCGTGCGTGCGAATGACGCTCGCCAATGTATTGATCAGTGCCTGCAAAAAGATCGATCCGCCCACAATGGTGAGGTACGTAGAAGCGTAGGCATGGATGTCGCCTTGCAAGTTCATCGCATGCAGCAGCGGTCCGCTAAAGCAGAGAAACAGTATGCTGATCACGATGCCGACCAGCAGATTGAGCGTAATCGCGATCGCGGCAATCCGCGAAGACTCGGCCAGCTTCCCGGAGCCGATGTATTGGGCGACAACGATCGCCGCACCTGTGCCGATCACTTCCAAGATCAAAATGGCGATTGAGATAAACTGGTTCGCCGCGCCCACACCGGAGACGGCATGATCGGACACGGCACTGAGCATGAAAATATCGGTACTGCCCATCAGCATAAACAAAAATAATTCCAGAAAAATCGGCCAGGTCAACGGAAACAGCTTTAATTCCTTGGCTTTCTTCTTATCTGTCTGTTTCACAGATGCAATCGTACTCATGTTGACACCTTTCCTCCAAATATTGCTTGTATCGTCCCATGTACCGGAGCAAAGGCACAGGTAAGTGGTTCAATCATACGCCCAACTCGGACGTTTGGCTAGTTGAGAAAATGTAAACAAATGATGAAAAAATGAAAATGACCTGCCTCATGGAAAGGCAGGTCACAAACTTTATGATTGTACAGCCATGTGCTGATACGCAACAAGCTACGCTTCGTGCATCTCCTCTGTGTCTGCTTCAGCGCTCTTCTGCGCATCTTTTGCCTCGCGCAAGCGCCGCATGATTTCTCCCCACAGCTCATCTTTGCCCTGGCCGGTCTCGGAAGAAAAGACAATGATCGTGTCGTCACCGCGCAGCTGCAAATCCTGGCGAATCACCTTGATGTGCTGCGGCCATCGGCCACGGGCGATCTTGTCCCCTTTTGTTGCGACGACGACGGTTGGCAGACCGATTTGCTTGCACCAGTCGTACATCGCCACGTCATCCTTGCTGGGCGCGTGGCGGATGTCTACCAACTGGATGACAAACCGCAGCTCCTGACGGTTTTTCAGGTAGCCCTCGATCATCTTGCCCCATTGCTCCTTGATCGATTTGGCTACCTTGGCATAGCCGTAGCCGGGAAAGTCGACGAAGTAGAGCATCTGATTGACGCGAAAGTAGTTCAAGGTCTGGGTTTTCCCCGGTCTTGAGCTGGTCCGCGCCAGCCCTTTGCGGTTCATCATTTTGTTCAGAAGCGACGACTTGCCTACATTGGAACGGCCGACGAGTGCGATCTCCGGCAAGCCGTCTACGGGATACTGCTTGGGTCCGACAGCACTGATGACGAACTCTGCTGCGGTCACTTTCATGCCTGCTCACCACCCGGCTGTCGCGTCAGCGCGTATTTCAACACTTCATCCAGATGCTCGACCGGATAGAAGGTAAGTTCTTCGCGGACACTTTCCGGGATATCCTCAATGTCTTTTTCGTTGTCCTTCGGCAAAACGATCGTGGTCAGGCCTGCACGGTGGGCAGACATGCATTTTTCCTTCAAGCCGCCAATCGGCAGTACGCGGCCGCGCAGCGTAATTTCCCCGGTCATGCCGACTTCCTTGCGAACCGGAATCTGCGTCAGGGCCGACACGAGGGCAGTCGCCATGGTGATCCCTGCCGACGGTCCGTCTTTGGGGATGGCGCCCTCCGGTACGTGGATGTGAATGTCGTTTTTCTCGTGGAAGGCGGCGTCGATCTTCCACTCTTCCGCCCGTGAGCGAATGTAGCTGAATGCCGCCTGTGCGGACTCCTTCATCACATCGCCCAGTTGTCCCGTCAAGGTGAGCTTACCTTTGCCAGGCAAAATGCTGACCTCGACATTGAGCGTGTCTCCGCCGGACTGCGTCCAGGCCAGACCCGTCACCGAGCCGATCTGGTCGTTTTTCTCCGCCAATCCATAGCGGAAGCGCGGCTTGCCGAGCAGCTTCTCGAGCGTCTTCTCCGTTACGACGACACGCTTTTTCTCGCCGCTGACGATCAGCTTCGCCGCCTTGCGACAGATGTTGGCAGCTTCGCGGTTGAGGTTGCGCACGCCGGCTTCCCGCGTATACTGGCGCACGAGCTTCAGCATCGCATCCTCGTGCACCTGGAGCTTATCTTTGCCCAGCCCGTGATCTTCCATCTGTTTGGGCAAGAGATAGCCTTTCAGGATGTTCAGCTTCTCCAGCTCGGTATAGCCGGAGATCGAGATCACTTCCATCCGGTCGAGCAGCGGACGCGGAATCGTATGCAGGCTGTTGGCGGTCGTGATGAACATAACATTGGTCAAGTCGTAGGTCTCTTCTACGTAATGGTCACTGAACTTGTCGTTCTGGTTCGGGTCCAGCACCTCGAGCAAGGCAGATGCCGGGTCACCGCGAAAATCGGAAGCGAGCTTGTCGATTTCATCGAGCAAAAAGACCGGATTGATCGTGCCAGCCTGCTTCATTCCCTGGATGATCCGTCCTGGCAGCGCCCCTACATACGTACGGCGATGGCCGCGGATTTCCGCTTCGTCGCGCACACCGCCGAGCGAAATGCGGACAAACTCCCGTCCCAGCGCCCGCGCCACCGAACGGGCGAGCGAAGTTTTTCCTACGCCGGGAGGGCCGACCAGACAGAGAATCGGTCCGCGCATGGAATTGACCAGCTTTTGGACAGCCAGGTATTCCAGCACACGCTCCTTCGGCTTTTCCAGGCCGTAATGGTCTTCATCCAATACCTGTTCGGCATGATTGATGTCCAGGTTGTCTTCCGTCTGCTTGGTCCAAGGCAACGACAGCAAGGTGTCGATGTATGTGCGTATCACGGAGCCTTCCGCCGACGTTGTCGGCATTCTCTCCAGACGATCGAGCTCTTTTTCCAGCTTGGTCTTGATTCGCTCCGGTGCATCCGACTTCTCGATCTGTTCGCGAAGTTCGTCGACTTCACCCTGCCGCCCGTCCTTGTCGCCCAGTTCCTTTTGGATCGCTTTCATTTGTTCGCGCAGGTAGTATTCCTTTTGCGTGCGCTCCATCTGCTTTTTGACGCGGTTGCCGATTTTGCGCTCGAGCTCCAGCACTTCCCGCTCGTTGTTGAGAATCGTCAGGAGAATTTCCAGCCGGTCGCGAATGTTGACCGTCTCCAAAATTTCCTGCTTATCCTTCATTTTCAGCGGCAAATGGGACGCCATTACATCAGCCAGCCTGCCCGGCTCCTCGATGTCGGCGACGGAGCTGTAGGTCTCCGGCGAAATTTTCTTGGACAGCTTGATGTACTGCTCGAAGTGTGCCAAAACGGAACGCATCAATGCCTCGACTTCGTTCTCATCCGCCTTTTCATCTTCCAGGTATGTAATAGAGACAATAAAGTACTCATCTTTCTGGATATACTCTTCGATTTTTGCCCGCTGCAGCCCTTCCACCAGTACGCGGATTGTACCGTTGGGCAGCTTCAGCATTTGTTTTACCCGTGCGACGGTACCGATCCTGTAGATCTGCTCCGCGTCAGGCTCTTCTATCTGGACCTCTTCTTGCGTCGCCAGCAGGATTTTGTTGTCGTCCACCATGGCTTGCTCCAGTGCGCGAATCGACTTTTCGCGTCCAACATCAAGATGGAGTACCATCGTCGGATACACAAGCAATCCTCGCAACGGGAGAAGCGGTAGTTCTCGTTTCCCGAAAATGTCGCCCAAACTTATGCACCTCTCCTTGCTGATCCCTTTTACAGAATTCAGTTAACATGCAAAAACGGCTCCGACAGCCGTTTTTGATCGTCGAAAAACTCCTCGAAAAGCTGTGGGCTCCCTTCCTTGCATGTGGGCAGGGAGCCCCACGCAAACATGCTAGGTTGAAGCTTTTTTCCATTGTAGCGCAAACACAATCCGATGTCTAATCCGCAAGTACATACAACTCTCTACAGCGACACCGGAGAGGAAGCGAGCTGTTCTGCGGGAAGCTGCAAGGTGAATCCTGCTTCTTCCGATTCCGGTTGCTCCTGTTCCAGCAAAGCCAGATCGATCACTTGCGAAACGGTGGAGACAGGGATGATCTCGATGCCCTTCATGTCGGAAAAGATGCTCTGCCAGTTCTCCTCCGGGATCAGCACTCGCGAAGCCCCTGCGAGACGTGCTGCTTCGACCTTTGCCACGACCCCGCCGACCGGTTTTACCTTGCCGTGGATACTCACTTCACCGGTCATCGCCAGCAGGTTGTCGACCGGTCGTTGCATAATCGCCGAGGCAATGGCGGTCGCGATGGCAATGCCGGCGGAAGGTCCGTCAACAGGGACACCACCCGGGAAGTTGATGTGCAGATCGTAGTCATGGACAGTAAGCCCCATCCGTTTCAGGACGGTCATTACGTTTTCGATGGAGCCTTTGGCCATCGATTTGCGGCGAATCGTCCGGCTGCGGCTGCCCATCTCTTCTTCTTCGGCCATGCCGGTCATGGCGATCTTTCCTTCTCCTGCGATGGCAGCGGGTGTCGCTGTTACCTCGAGCTCCATCACGCTGCCCATGTTCGGACCGTAGACCGCCAGTCCATTGACCAGCCCGATCTGCGGTTTGTCGTGCACCTGCTTTTCCAGTCGCGGCGTCTTCTGGCTGCTGTGCATCACCCATTCCACGTCAGAGGCGACAATCTCCTGGCGTTCTTCTGTCAGCGCAATACCTGCGGCAATCTGCAAGGTATTGATCGCTTCCCGTCCGTTGGTGGCATAGCGCTCGATCACCGCGACCGCCGCATCGGCAATGCTCATCTCCATCTTCGGTACGGCAGTTCGGACGATGCTGCCGATCTCTTCGGCTTTCAGCGGGCGGAAAAAGATCTCCAGGCAGCGGGAGCGCAAAGCGGCAGGCAGTTCATCCGGCATTCTCGTAGTCGCGCCGACGAGGCGAAAGTCGGCTGGCAGGCCGTACTTGAAAACTTCGTGAATATGGGAAGGGATCTGGGTGTTTTCCTCGCTGTAGTAGGCGCTCTCCAGCATCACCTTGCGATCCTCCAACACTTTCAGCAGCTTGTTCATCTGAATCGGGTGCAGCTCGCCGATCTCGTCGAGGAACAAAATGCCGCCATGCGCTTTCGTTACCGCTCCGGGCTTGGGCTGCGGAACACCCGCCTGTCCGAGAGAGCCCGCCCCCTGATAGATCGGGTCGTGAACGGAGCCGATCAGCGGGTCTGCGATACCCCGCTCGTCAAAGCGTGCAATCGTCGCATCAATCTCGATAAACTTGGCGTCTGATTTGAACGGTGAAAGGCTGTTTTTCTTCGCTTCTTCCAGAACAACCCGGGCTGCCGCTGTCTTGCCGACTCCCGGCGGGCCGTAAATGATCACGTGCTGCGGATTGGGGCCGCACAAAGCTGCCCGCAAGGCCCTCAGACCGTCCTCCTGCCCGACAATCTCCTCCAGCTTGGCTGGCCGGGTCTTCTCCGAGAGCGGCTCTGTCAGGGCGATCATTCGCAGTCGGCGCAGTGAGTCGATATCCTTCTTCGTTTCTTTTTCCGTAGAGGTTTTGCTGTTGCGTTGGGCGCGCAACAGGTTCCAAAAATAGGTGCCGATGACAATCCCGACAACTACTTCAATCACGGCGATGACAAGCGTCGTGTAATCCATCTGCTGTCCCTCCCATGCGTACTGGCAGCTTGATTTTCCTTGCAATCCTCTCGAGCTATACCAAGTAGTATTGCCTCCCGCCAGAGGACGTAAACCAGCCTTCCTGATACTGCCACAAGGGGGACGTAGACATAAAAAAGGTGCCCCGCAGCACGTCATTTCGCTGCGGAACACCTTTTGAATTGATGCGACTATGCGGTTTCGCTGCGTGCGTTCTGCCCTTCTTTGGTAAGCAGGGCAGGCTTCACCTTGTCGCGAACGGTTTCTTCGTTGATGACGCATTTGCTGACGTCTTCACGGGACGGCAATTCGTACATCATGTCGAGCATGATCTGCTCGATGATGGCACGCAAGCCGCGCGCTCCCGTGTTGCGCTTGATCGCTTCCTTGGCGATCTGCAGCAGGGCGCCCTGATCGAATTCGAGCTCGACGCCGTCGAGGCTCAACAGTTTTTGGTACTGTTTCACCAGCGAGTTTTTCGGCTCGGTCAGGATGCGGATCAGTGTCTCTTCATCCAGCGGCTCCAGCGTAGCCAGCACCGGCAGACGACCGACGAATTCAGGGATCAGGCCGAAGCGCAGCAAGTCTTCCGGCAGGACGTACTTGAGGTACTCCCCTGCTTTCAGATCGCCTCTCACGCCTTCGTTCAGATCGCTGCTAAAGCCGATGACCTTTTTGCCGAGGCGGCGTTTGATGATCTGCTCGATACCGTCGAAAGCTCCTCCGCAAATAAACAGGATGTTGGAGGTGTCGATCTGGATGAACTCCTGATGCGGATGCTTGCGGCCACCTTGGGGCGGAACGCTGGCTACCGTACCTTCCAAAATCTTCAGCAGAGCCTGCTGTACACCTTCACCCGATACGTCGCGCGTGATCGACGGGTTTTCCGACTTGCGAGCCACTTTATCGATTTCATCGATGTAGATAATGCCTTTTTCGGCTTTTTCCACATCGTAATCGGCAGCCTGGATCAGCTTGAGCAGGATGTTCTCAACGTCCTCGCCGACGTACCCCGCTTCTGTCAGGGAAGTCGCATCGGCGATGGCAAACGGAACATTGAGAATGCGTGCCAACGTCTGGGCGAGCAAAGTTTTCCCGCTACCGGTCGGACCGATCAGCATGATGTTGGATTTTTGCAGCTCCACATCTTCGATTTTGGCACCGGAGTTGATGCGTTTGTAGTGATTGTATACTGCTACCGCCAACGATTTTTTCGCCATGTCCTGCCCGATCACATAATCGTCGAGGATTTTGCGAATCTCAATCGGTTTGGGGATTTCTTTCATGTCTACTTCTTCTTCGGTGCCCAGCTCTTCTTGTACGATCTCGTTGCACAGTTCAATGCACTCGTCACAAATGTAGACACCGGGACCAGCTACCAGCTTGCGCACCTGTTCCTGGGACTTGCCGCAGAAGGAGCACTTCAGTTGGCTTTTATCGTCGTTAAACTTAAACATGCGCGTCACCTCACAACGGGTCAGTTTTTGCGTTCGATAATGGCGTCAATCAATCCGTATGCCTTGGCGTCTTCAGCACTCATAAAGTTGTCGCGATCGGTGTCCGCTTCAATACGTTCGTATGGCTGACCTGTCCTCTCCGACAAGATTTCGTTCAATTGACGTTTTGTCTTCAAAATCCACTGCGAATGGATGCGAATGTCTTCCGCTTGCCCACGGACACCACCAAGCGGTTGATGGATCATCACTTCGCTGTTGGGCAAGGCGTACCGCTTGCCTTTTGCCCCAGCCGCCAACAGGACCGCACCCATGCTGGCAGCCATCCCGACACAAATCGTCGATACGTCCGGCTTGATGAACTGCATCGTATCATAGATCGCCAGACCGGCAGTAACCGAACCGCCCGGCGAGTTTATGTATAGCGAAATATCCTTGTCCGGATCTTCAGCCTGCAGGAACAAAAGCTGGGCCACAACGACGTTGGCGACCTCATCGTCAATCTCCGTACCCAAAAGAATAATCCGGTCTTTCAGCAGGCGGGAGTAAATGTCGTAGGAACGCTCGCCTCTGCTTGTTTGTTCAATCACCATTGGGATCAGCATATGTATTTTCCTCCTTTGCAAAAAAAAGGTTTTACCCGACAAGGATGGAAAACGATTGGTGAAAAACAAGGCACGAGTGTATCGTGCCTTGTATCCTTCATCCAGTGGGGCAAGCCTGAACACTGGTTACTTGTTTCGTTCCTCTTAGTCTATGCAGTTACTTTGTTTTGTGCAACCAGGAAATCGACGGTTTTGCGAGTTTGCACGTCGCGGTTCAGCGCAGCCAGACCGTCTTGAGCGGCGAAGATTTTACGCAGTTCGTCTGCCGGACGACCGTACATGCCAGCCAGCTTGTCCAGCTCTTCGTTTACGTCTTCCTCTGTTACCTCGATGTTTTCTGCTTTGCCGATTGCTTCCAGGGTCAGAGCAGTGCGAACGCGAGCAGTCGCATCTGTGCGCAGTTGGTCGCGCAACTGGCTCTCATCCATTCCGGAGAACTGGTAGTACAGCTCCAGCGTCATGCCTTGGAATTGCAGGCGTTGGGCGAACTCGTTCACCATTTGGTCCAGCTCGTGCTCAACCATGACTGCTGGCAGATCGATCTCTGCGTTTTCAGACGCCTTCAGCACCAGTTGCTCGCGAACGTACAGATCTTTGTCCTGCGCTGCCTTTTCTTCCAGTTTTTTCTTGGTGTCTGCTTTCAGTTCTTCCAACGTGTCGAATTCGCTCACGTCTTTGGCGAACTCGTCGTCGAGAGCCGGCAGGTTTTTACGTTTCAGGCCGTTCAGCTTCACTTTGAAGACAGCTTCTTTGCCCGCCAGGTTCGGAGAGTGGTACTCTTCCGGGAAGGTAACATTGATTTCTTTCTCTTCGCCGATGCTCATTCCTACCACTTGCTCTTCAAAGCCGGCGATAAAGGTGCCTGTACCGAGTTCCAGCGTGTAATCTTCCGCTTTTCCGCCTTCGAAAGCTACGCCATCCTGGAAGCCTTCAAAGTCGATAACAGCCATGTCGCCGTTCTCAGCAGTGCCTTCCTCAACTGTTACCAGTTCCGCATGACGCTCTTGCATGCGTTTCAGTTCTGCTTCTACATCTTCCTCGGTTACTGCAAACTCTTTTTCTTCGATGGTCAAGTTTTTGTAGTCACCCAGTTTCACTTCCGGCTTCACGGTAACGGTAGCCTTGAAGATCAGGTTTTTCCCCTGCTCCATTTGCTCGACGTCAACTTCCGGGCGGTCTACAGGCTCAATCCCTGTTTCACGCACAGCTTGTCCGTAAGCCTCTGGCAACAGGATGTCAAGTGCATCCTGATACAGAGATTCCACGCCAAAGCGAGCTTCAAAGATTTTGCGAGGTACTTTTCCTTTGCGGAATCCTGGAACTTGAACCTTTTTTACGACCTTTTTAAACGCTTGGTCCAGCGCTGCGTCCACTTGCGAAGCATCTACTTCAACAGTCAGGACTCCCTGGTTATTCTCTACCTTTTCCCAATTTGCTGCCACGTAAACTTCCCCTCCTAGATTCAATCAACAAGAACACCGCCAGCCGGGCCCGCAGGCACTCCGACTCGGGCGATAATATTCAAGCCATTATAACCACTACAGTATATCATAAATCAATTCATTTTCAAGAAGACTCCCATTTAACGCCGCAAGGAAAATTGTCCCCCCAAACGAGGCTCCGGATTGCCGGCCCGATCGTAGTAGGCAACCTGTACAAAAACCGCCTCCGGGGTAGCATCCGTCTGCTCCACAATCGCGTAGGTCGGCTTGTCAAAACCGCGCGGCATCTGCAAGCTGCCGGGGTTGAGAAACAGGATTCCGCGCTCCTCGGCACAAACCGGAGTGTGCGAGTGACCGAACAGGACGACGTTGACCCCTGTCTCTTCGGCGCGGTAATGCAGACGCAGCAGCGAGCTTTTCACCCCGTACAAATGCCCGTGGGTTTGCAGGATGCGCAAATCTTTCCAACTGCTTTGCCGTTCGTTGGGCACCGCTTTGGTCGTATCGCAGTTGCCGCGTACCAGCACCATGCCGGCAAACGGCTTGCGTTGGTGACTGACACAAAAATCGCCGCAGTGCAGGATTTTTTCCACATCAGGGTGGCGCGCCACCACACTCTCCACTTCCCGCACAAGTCCGTGGCTGTCACTGAGAACCAGGATCGCCATCCCTCTCACTCCCCCGTCCTTCGATCTGTTTTGCTGCCGCCTACTTCCCCTCGATGATGGCCAGCAGATTGCGCATCGCTTCCGCCCGGTGGCTGATCGCGTTTTTTTCCTCGGCTGCAAGCTCAGCCATCATCTTCTGTCTGGCCGGTACAAAAAACACCGGATCGTAGCCGAAGCCATTGCTGCCGCGCGGCTCGCGGGCAATGACTCCCTCACATGCTCCCGTCGCGATGATCGGCTCAGCCCCCGGCTCCACCAGCGCCAGCGTGCAGCGAAAACGGGCCGTTCGACGCGCATTCGCCACGCCGTCGAGCTCTTTTAGCAGCTTTCGCCAATTTTCCTCATCGGTAGCATGTTCACCTGCGTAGCGGGCGGAGTAGACACCGGGACGTCCATCGAGCGCATCTACCTCCAGACCGGAATCATCCCCGATCGCCGGCAGGTTCAAGTATGTAGAAATTGTCACCGCTTTTTTTACGGCGTTCGCTTCAAACGTGTCGCCGTCTTCCACGACCTCTGGCGCATCGGCAAATTCCGCGAGACTGACGCACTCCCATCCAACGTGCGCGAACAGGTTGTTGAACTCCCTGACCTTTCCCTGGTTGCGCGTCGCCAGTACGATCCGTTTTTTCTCAGCC
Organism: Brevibacillus sp. TJ4; assembly: GCF_044627595.2. Taxonomy (NCBI): domain Bacteria; kingdom Bacillati; phylum Bacillota; class Bacilli; order Caryophanales; family Paenibacillaceae; genus Brevibacillus; species Brevibacillus sp. TJ4. Next base: position 3,036,308 of record NZ_CP185865.1, read on the forward strand.
ATGGTTTTCACCCACCAGCGTCTGCGCTGGCGCAGCATCCCCATCCGCAAACGACAGTGGAATGTCGGAGAGCGCTTGCTTTTGGCTGGCGATCAACTGCCCGATCCCGCTCTTGGCCAAAGCCAGCATCTCCTGCAGCTGTTCTGGCGAGAATGGGGCGTCTTCACCGGTTCCCTGCAATTCGACAAACTTGCCTTTGCCCGTCATCACCACGTTCATGTCTACCGTGGCAGTCGAGTCTTCCTTGTAGTTCAAGTCCAAAACGGCGTTGTCGCCGACGATCCCGACCGAAGTAGCGGCGAGAAAATCGTGCAGGGGAAGCTCCTTCCACACACCGCTCTCCACCAGTTTATGCATCGCATCGACCATCGCTACAAAGGCTCCTGTCACCGAAGCCGTACGCGTACCTCCATCTGCCTGGATCACGTCGCAATCGAGCCAGATCGTACGCTCACCCATCGCCTCGAGGTTAACGACCGAACGCAGCGCGCGGCCGATCAGGCGCTGAATTTCCATCGTTCTGCCCGCTACCTTGCCTTTGGATGATTCACGTGCATTGCGTGTCGCTGTAGCTCGCGGCAGCATCGAATACTCGGCTGTGATCCAGCCTTTTCCTCCGTTGCGCATAAAAGGCGGAACTCGATCCTCCAACGTCGCCGTGCAGATCACCTTGGTGTCTCCGACCTCGATCAGGCACGAGCCTTCCGCGTGCTTGTTGTAATGGCGCGTAATCGTAATCGAACGCAATTCGTTGAACGCTCGGCCATCTACTCTCATGTCAAGTTCCCCCTACCTATTTTTACTCCGCTCATTATACCAGAGGCAGGAAACGCTCTGCCACTCATCTGCCGCGCATTCGCTATTTGCGACAATTGGCAATATTCCAAGCGGGAAACAAAAAACCACGCGTCCAACAAAATGGGCGTGGCTTGATGCAAGGTCTGCGAAAATTTAGAAGCTCAATGAATTGACCAGCAGTGGTCTGGCGACAGGTTTGGAAAAGTCTTGCGCTCCGCCGCTGATCGGTTTTCCTTCTACCAAGAGCTGCACCTGTTTGGCGCCAGTGCTCTCCGTGAGCGAAAGCACCAGGGACTCCAGTACGTCGGGACTCGCTTCCCGGCCCTCGTCGTATTTGAGAATATCATCGCTTAGGTTGACGGTAATCAGGTCGTTTTGCTGCTGAACATCGAGGACGCGGGTCGTTCGCAAAAGCGAGCTGAACAGTTGCGTGCCTTCCTTCGGCCCTTTGATCAGCTCTTCGACCGTAGCCTTGGCGACGTTGTCCGTCTCCGGAATGAGACGAGTCACCGGAACAAAATAGGTGCGGGCGTTGTCCAACTGGCTTTGGAAGTAGACCGTCACGGCAGTCGTTTTGCCAGGGACTGCTCCGTCAGCCAGTTCCAGATTCACGCCGAGCGTGCGGTCAAGCTCGTTGATGGGCGTCCGCGCGACCGGCATCTCGGTCAGCGGCGTTCCGTTGATCCAGATTTGCACAGTCTTGACGTTGTCAAATTCCGTCATCGCCCGGGTGATGGCGTCGAGAATTTTCTTTTCATCTTCCTGCTTATACGTTTTGAACTCTTTGGAGAAGTCGATCGTGGCGACTCCTTCCTTGATCACCAGCCCCTGCACTTTTGTCCCCTCGGGGAAAACGGCGGAAAAGCCGTTCGGCAGCATCGCTTCTACCGGGCCGCCCTTGACCATGTAGGTCAGCACCTGCTTGGCGGTGCCTTCCTCCTTGGGCAAGGTGAGCGAGACGGGAACGACGTAGCCATTGGCGTCCAGCAGGTACACGGTTCTTTCGTACGTGCCGGTCATCGCTTCCGGCTCCTCCACCTCGCCCGACTCCTCCCCAGGCACTGCCTGCGGTGTCTCGACCTCCACCTGTGACAGCGGCGGCGGATCAATGCTTACATCTTGTTCAGGGCCGAAGAGACCGCAGCCCGAAACGAGCATCGCACTTACTCCCAGCACGGCTGTATATTTGCCGATGCCTTGTATCTTCATATCATCCCAGCCTCCTCCAGACACTTTGTACTACCATGTATACGAGCAGGGCTTGGGTTTATGCGTGGAATGTCTGTACAAAGCATCGGGAGCCGCTATGACTTGAGCGACCTCTCCAGCGCGTGGTATTCTACGCGAACAGTGCGGCTCAGCCACTCTTCGGCAATTTCCCGAAACATCCCGGTGTCTCCTGTCGTGACAAACACATGGTCTGGCGGCGCTTGTTTCTCCTTGCGCTCGTCCGGACCGATGTATGCAGCCAGCTCGCGCGCCGTCTCTTCTGCCGAGCTGATCAGCGTCACACTGTCGCCGACTACCTCCTGGATCACCGGGGCAAGCAACGGATAATGGGTACAGCCGAGGATCAAGGTGTCCAACTCTTCGCGCAAGAGCGGTGTCAGCGTTTCACTCACCACCCGCCGCGCTTCCTCTGTGTGGGCCAGGTGCTTTTCAACCAATGGTACAAACGACGGACAAGCCAGGCCGGTGACGTGCAAATCCGGCTTGATTTGCAAAAGCGATCGCGTATACGCCTGGGAGCGGATCGTCGCTTCCGTGCCGATCACGCCGATTCTGCCGTTGCGGGTCGCGTTTACCGCCGCTCTTGCTCCCGGTTCGATGACGCCGATGACGGGAACAGGCAAGTCCTTTTTCGCCTCGTCCAGCACGACTGCAGTAGCCGTATTGCAAGCGATGACGAGTGCCTTCAACGGTGTACGGGTGACAAAGTCAATCATCTGGAAGCTGTAGGCGCGTATTTCTTCCGGCGTTTTGGAGCCATAGGGACAGCGGGCGTTGTCACCCATGTACAAAATCGGCTGACTGGGCAGTTGACGCATGATTTCCTTGACGACCGTCAGTCCTCCCACTCCCGAATCAATGACGGCAATACCTTTCTCTTTTTCCATATCGTGTTGTCTCCCCTGTTGTCGGAAATACATACAGCATACCACTACGGACAGTAGTTCTTCTACCATATGCGGCCGGATCTTTCCTTGCAATCCGCGATTGGCGCACCTTCACTAGGCGTATTTCATACCCTGTTGATGAGCTTTTTTATCCAGGGAGGGATCGAATGTGGAAGAGCAAATCAGGCATTTGATGGACTGGAGCCAATGGGGCAGACAGTGGGTGGAGCATTTGCGCACGAAAAAGCCGCTCCACCGGGAATTGGAACGCCACTTGCACAAATTTGACGAGACGTTTACTTCGATCGGAAGGCAGGCTGCCCGGCTGGACAAGGGCCGCGTGCAGGAAATGCTTCCGCTATTGGTCGCCCAAGCGCAAAAGGTTCAGGAACAGTTTCACAAGTTTTTGCGGCTGGTCGAACAGCATGAACAAGACACCCCCGAGCCCAAACCCGCCTCCTATCCGCCTGCAGGCGAGCCTGGCTTTCGGCGTGTGAGCGAACGCGTCCCGGTCGGTCGTCCGGTGCCCGCAGGCGGTCATTCGCTGCCGCCTCTTCCCTATGACTACAATGCGCTGGAGCCGCATATTGACGAAGAGACGATGCGGATTCACCATGCGACCTTGCACAAAAAGTACGTAGACGACCTGAACAAAGCCGAGCTGGAATTGGAAAAGGCGCGGTCTAACGGCAACTTTGAGCTGATTCGCCATTGGGAGCGGGAGCTTGCCTTCAACGGTGCGGGCCACTACCTGCACACGATTTTCTTTTCTGCCATGAGTCCCCAAGGAGGCGGCGAGCCGGGAGCAGAGCTGGCCGCGGCGATCAGCGCCTACTTTGGCTCCTTCCAGACCTTCAAACAGCAATTTTCGCAAGCTGCCGAAAAGGTAGAAGGTCCGGGCTGGGCGATCCTCGTCTGGTCGCCGCGCGCGCAGCGTCTGGAACTGCTGACAGCAGAGAAGCATCAAAACCTGTCCCAGTGGGATGTCGTCCCGCTGCTGCCGCTGGATGTATGGGAGCACTCCTATTTTCTCAAGTACAAATCCAAGCGGGCAGACTACATCAAAGCCTGGTGGAACGTCGTCAACTGGCCGTACGTGGAGGAGCGCTATCGCCAGGCCAGGCGCCTTCGCTGGCAGCCTTTTTAACGGAAAACGAGTCCCTCCCCCGTACAAACGCCCTCTGCTGCCAGCCGTTTGCGGCGAAGCGGAAGAGGGCTTTCTCATCTAGCCAAAGTACATCTTCGTCTCAATCACTGCCGCTGCTCCCGCAATCGCCAGGATCAAAATGAGCGGATACGAGAGCGGCACGTGAAAATACAGGGCGACCAACGCCGCAGTCGTCCAGATTCCCACGCACCAGTGGCAGCTCAGCAAAGAACCGATCCAGTACCGCAATCCCGTTCCTTTGATATGGACAGTGCGGACAAGCTGTCCGGTCGCATCCGGCTCATAGGTGACGGTCAAAAACGGGGCGCGCACAAACGATGCGATCTCGTCGAAAACGATCAGGTGCGTCAGCCTGAAGCTCGCCAATACAAGAATCGTCAGGTCCAGCCACGTCATGCCCAGCACGAGAGATACCCCCTTCCCCCGAAGTTACGACCTGTGCGGTCATACGCCACATTCGTTCCTTCTATACGTACTTTCATCCGGTCTATCCTATGAATGTCCCGCCGTACAGGTGAGTAGCGACCCGCAAGCGATCGCGGGGAATCCCCTCAGCATAGGCTGGCGCATAGGATGACAGGGAAGAAAGGAGTGAACGAATTGTCCAGCACTTCCCTGCCGTTGGTATCCATCATCATCCCGGCCAAAAACGAAGGGCCCAACGTCCGCTCTACCCTGGCCTCCCTGCTACAGAACAAAACCCGCTACCCGCTGGAGGTCATCGTAGTCGACGATGGCTCGACGGACAGCTGCTGCGCGTTTTTGCACGACCAAAGCGAGCCGCAGCCAGTCAGGCTGATCACGACCAAAGGCATCGGCGCTGCCCCGGCCCGCAACCTTGGAGCCGAGCAGGCGCAAGGCACGTACCTGGTGTTCTGCGATGCCCATTTGACGTTTGAGCCGTACTGGCTGGACCGGCTGCTCGAACTGATCGCCTCTGGCACGGCAGACGCAGTCGCTCCTGCCATCGGCTCGATGACCGAACCGCACAAGCGCGGCTACGGACAGACGCTTACGCAAAGCTGGGAAATCGAATGGAATCCGCGTCCGAAGCGCCCTGCTCCCGTCGCCATATTGCCCGGCGGCTGCTTTGCCATTTCCCGCTCGGCGTTTGACGATGTCGGCGGATTCGACCGCGGCTTTCGGGTATGGGGGTACGAGGATATTGAACTATCCGTAAAATTGTGGCTGTTCGGGTACCGTTGCTTCGTCCATCCCGACGTCAACATCCTCCACCTGTTTCGCAGCGTACATCCGTACACGGTGACCCACACTCATGTGTACTACAACATGCTGCGCATGGCGTACAGCCATTTCAAGGAAGAGCGCATCGCCTCCTGCAAAAAGCTGATTCTCTACGCAGATGCGGAGAAGGTGGAGGAAGAAGTCGTGAAAAACGGCGCACTCGACCAGCGGCACCGCTACCTGGCACGTCGAACCTACGATGACGACTGGCTGGTGCACACATTCCGCCTGCCGCTCTAGCAAGAAGCGGTCTGCAAGCAGGGTACAGTCGGAAAAACAGTCAATCTGTTCCCACTTTCCCAAGGATGGCATAAACCGTAGTATACCTCCGTAATGAAAGGATGAGATCGCATTGACTCCTGAACAATACCGTCCGTACAGCCGTCACCGTCAATCCAGACCTGTTCCGCCCAATCACGTGCCCCCCAGGGGACCGCAACCACAGCCTCCCACGCCCCAGTACGGACCGACACAAAATGTCCGCAACGTGCCTCCGAGAACGGGCGGCTGCTGCGGTCGCAGACGTTCACAGTAACATCGACCTGGTGCAATGCCCGTCCCAAACACGGGCACACCACGTCGGGGAGTACACAGCTTTTTTGTCTGATCCATGCAAGAAAGGAGCGGCCCGGAAATCCCGCTCCTTTCGTTTTTTCGCCTGCACCTACAACCGGTACAGCGCTTCTGATTGCTCCCAGCTGACGAATTCATCCTCCCAGACGACCTGGCATAGCTCCCCATTCTTCGCGTACACGATTCCCCGCGTACCATCCCGCCGATAGACGACCTGATCCCCGATCTGAAGCGTTCTTGCTTCTGCCTTTTTTCCCTGCCCTCGCTCAAGCGAGTCGGAAAATGATTCCATGCCCGCCCTTGGGGTACTCCCATTTGATGTTTTCATAGGGACAACCGATGCGGCAGCTTCCGCATTCGTGACACCCTTCATAGCCCACATGCATCCGCACCTCTTCCCACTTGTAGACTTCTGCCGGACAAAAAATTGTACACAGCTTGTCGGGGCATTTGGTCGCACAGATGTCTGCATCCATGACGTGAAGATGCGACTTCGTATCGGCCTTGAAACGGACCAGATACTGCTTCTCCTCGATGGATTGCCCCTTTGGCAAATCAGCCATCACTTCATCACCCTCCACGCGTTCATCAGATCACGGGCCATTTTCCACTTCTCCTTGGTGCCGCCGAGATCGCGCCAGATTTTTTTCTGTTTTTCCCATTTGGAGTTGCCGTCTACGGTAAACATCTGGCTGGCAGCGCGGTTCATCAGCGGAATGTACTGCTCGAAATACTGCGGGAATTTTTCAAAGTGATGGGTGGCATCCTTGTATTTTTTCAGGTCCTGGCCGACAAAGCTGTCCAGCAGATTGATGCGGTACGCATCCAGCATCTTTTCGGAGAAATCGCCTGCCTCGCGCGCTTGAAGAATCGTTTCCGCAGCCATCACGCCGGATGCCATCGCCATGTTGGAGCCTTCCCGATGGATCGCATTGACGAGTTGGGCCGCGTCGCCGACGACCAGCACTCCGTTGCCGACGACCTTGGGCATCGAACGGTACCCTCCCTCCGGAATGAGGTGAGCCAAATATTCCTGCTGCTCGCTCCCCTGGATATACGGGCGGATCATCGGGTGGTTTTTTACATAGTCGAGCAGTTCGTACGGCTTGATCTTTTGCCTGATCAGCCCGGAGAGCATCGTCCCAACCCCGATGTTGAGGCTGTCCTTGTTCGTGTAGAGCCATGCTGTGCCGAGGATGCCTTTGGTGGAATCGCCAAAAATCTCGATCGTACAGCCGTTGTCCCCTTCCAGGTTGAAACGGTCCTCGATGATTTTGCGATCCAGCTTGAGCACCTCCATGACTGCCAGCGCTACCTCGTCCGGGCGAAACTCCTTGTGGAAGCCGAGCGATTTCGCCAACAGCGAATTGACCCCGTCTGCCAGTACGACGACATCGGCGTACACGTCTCCGTCCGGGCGATCTGTGCGCACTCCGACTACCTTGCCGTCCTCGACGATACATTCCAGAGCGACCGTCTCGTTGAGCAACAGCGCCCCCTCCTGCACGGCCCGGTCGGCAAACCACTGGTCAAACTTGGCGCGCAGAACGGTGAAGTTGTTGTACGGCTCCTGCGCCCACTCCAGCCCCTTGTAGCTGAAGGAAAGCGCCGATTCTTTGTCGAGCATCATAAAGCGCTGCTCGACGATCGGCCGTTCTAGAGGAGCTTCCTTGTAAAATCCGGGAATGATGTCCTCCATCGTCTTGCGGTAGAGAACGCCGCCCATGACGTTTTTCGAACCCGGGTACTCGCCCCGCTCCATCAACAGTACGTTTGCGCCCGCCTTGGCCAGCGTGTAGGCACAGGCAGTCCCGGCCGGACCGGCTCCTACGACAATTACGTCAAATTTTTCAGCCATATTGAACCTCCTTGTCCGCCATCTGCCGGAACGCATCCATCAGCAGCGGAACAATCTCAAAGGCATCGCCGACTATGCCGTAGTGGCACGCCTGGAAGATAGCGGCGTCCGGGTCTTTGTTGATGGCGATAATCAATCCCGAATTCTGCATGCCGACAATGTGCTGGATCGCCCCCGATATCCCGATGGCAAAGTACACTTTCGGGGTCACCGTCACGCCGGTCTGCCCGACCTGGTGCTGATGATCGATCCACCCCGCCTCGACTGCGTCCCTGCTTGCTCCCACAGTCGCTCCAATCGATCGGGCGAAGCGGTGAACCAGCTCGAAGCCTTCCTTGCTGCCCAGTCCCTTGCCGCCGGCGACGATCACATCAGCCTCGTCCAGGCGCACCTTTTCTTTCGTTTCCCGGACGATTTCCAGCACTTTGGTGCGAATCTCCTCCTCCCGCAGCGCGATCGTCTCCTCGATCACAGTGCCGGTACGCTCAGGCTCGGGAGACAGCGCTTTCATAACTTTGGGACGTACGGTCGCCATCTGCGGCCGATGCTTTTTGCAGAGAATCGTCGCCATGATGTTGCCGCCAAATGCCGGTCGGCTCGCTTCCAGCAAACCCGTCTCGGCATTGACGTCCAGCATTGTCGTGTCGGCGGTAAGCCCGGTTTGCAGGTCTGTTGCGACCGCGCTCGCCAAATCTTTTCCTGTCGAGGTCGCGCCGTAGAGGAGAATTTCCGGTTTGTGCCGTTCGACCGAGGCGATCACCGCGCGCATGTACGACTCCGTCCGGTAATGGTGAAAAATCGGATCGTCGTAGAGGTACACTTCGTCTGCACCGTAGGCAAAAGCAGTCTGTGCCAGCTCGCGTACGCCGTCGCCGATCAACAGCCCCGCCAGCGGCACTCCGCGCTTGTCGGCCAACTGCCGCCCCGCGCCGAGCAGCTCCAGGGAAACAGCAGCGATCCCCTCCTGCTGTACCTCGAGGAACACCCAAATCCCGCGATAGTCTTCCAGATTCATGCCCGCTCCTCCTTTACCCGAAACAAGCTCTGCTTCTCCTGCAAAATCTCCATCAGCCGGGAAACCTGCTCTTCAGGAGACCCTTCCAGCCGTTCGCCCCCTTTTGGCTTTTCCGGAGGCCATACCTTGGCGACGATGGTCGGTGATCCTTTCAGGCCGAGAAGCGTCCGGTCAATGTCGCCCAGATCGTTGACAGACCAGACGACAGGCTGGTAGCGGGCGGCGCGCAGCATGTTGGGCAGCGGGGAGTACGGCACCTCATTGATCTCTTTTTCCACGGAAAACAGACAGGGCAGGGCCGTTTGAATCACCTCGTATCCGTCCTCCAGCTTCCGGTGTACAATGGCGTAGCCTTCTTCCTTGTTCACCTCTACCACTTTATTCACATTGGTGAGCGGCGGTACATCGAGGCGTCTGGCAATGCCCGGTCCCACCTGTCCGGTGTCGCCGTCAATCGTCATTTTGCCGCAGATGACCAGATCGACGGGGCGAATCTCGCTGATCTTTTCGATCGCCTTGGTGACGGCGTAGCTGGTCGCCAGCGTGTCCGCTCCGGCAAAGGCCCGGTCAGTCACCAGGTAACCTTCGTCTGCCCCGATTTCGATGCACTTGCGGATCGCTTTCACGGCTGGCGGCGGTCCCATCGTCACGACGGAAACGACGCCTCCGTAGCGATGCTTGAGACGGACTGCCTCCTCGACAGCGTGGGCATCGTACGGGTTGAGAATCGCGGGTGCGCTCGCGCGGTCCATGGTATTGGTCTTGGGGTTCATCTTGATGATTTTTGTGTCGGGCACCTGTTTGATACAGGCGACAATATGAAGCATGCAGCTTCCCTCCTTAAGACCCAAGTACGTGCTGGCATATTTCTATTACATGTATGGCAGGCAGCCCGCGCTTAGACCAACACATATGCGCGCACGCAAAAAACCAAGAGGCTGTCGCACCCAGCAGCTCTTGGTTTTGATCCTGTTGCTATTTTTTTGTACACGCCACCGATCATCCGGCATCTGCTTTGGCGAGCAGCGCTTCCAATGCCGCCAGCGCTTCACGGGCATCTGCTCCGTCCGCAGTCAACGTCACGCTATCCCCACTAGCGATGGCAAGCGACATGACGCCGATAATGCTTTTGCCGTTGACCCCTTTCCCGTCCTTTCGCAAGCTGATCTCGCTGGCGTAGGAAGCAGCGGTCTTGACGAAAAGCGAAGCAGGGCGGGCGTGCAGCCCTTGCTCCAATTGTACGACAACCTGTATTTCTTGCATTTCTGTCACTCCCGTCCGCAATTTGGCATGCAAAAAGCTAGATTTCCGGCAAGGCGGCAAGCAACTCTTCCACTTTGTCCAGGCGAGTCAGCCCCGTATCCATGTCCACGATCGAGGTGTAAACATGCGGAATTACTTGTCGGACACCCGCTTCCAGACATACCTCCACTATCGGACGTATCGATTCCTCGTCGATTCCGCCAGTCGGCTCAAAGACAGGAATACCGAAACGGACAGCAGCCTGGGCCATTTTTTTGATTTCTTCGATCCGCGACAGCCCGTTCACGGGATAAAATTTGACAGAGTGGACACCGATTTCCGCCAGCATCGCCGCCGCTGCCTCGCAGGAAATTTCCTCTGGCGCAGCCTGGCTGATCGGTCCAGTCGTAACCAGCACCTTCCCTTGCGTTCCACTGGGGGCGATGAGGGCGTTAACCACCGTATGGCTGCTGCCGACCGCATGTAAGGCTCCGAGCGTGTACCCGGCAGCAGGAAACACCTGATTCACGTGCGCCGGTTTGGTCAGTATAGCTACCTCGACTACCTTTTTCCATTGTTCAGCGTCGCCTGCTCCCAATCCGACCGAAACGGGAATACCCGCCTCCTGGTAGGATTCGATCACTGCTGCCGCCTCGGTGACGCTGGAAAATCCCTTTGCCGTCACGCCGATAAACACCCTGCCCTCTGCAAGACTTACGATTTGTTTTGCGTTTTCCACGTCTTTTGCCAAAACATTCAATGCGATACGCGGTTGTTTTGCCATTTGCCTCTCCCTCATTTCCTGCCGTTCCAAATCTCTTTTATTCGCGCGGCAATCACTTTTTCCTGATTCGCGTGGAGCGGTCTCGGGTCAAAAGCCAGCACGCCGACACTGGCATAATGGTTTCTTGTAAAAACGGCAGGATTCCCCTGCTCCAGCAGCCTGGCCAAGTCCGCTGCAGAGAAGCCAGCCTTCTGCTCGTCTACCTGCACCTGCGCCCTGAATATTTGTCTGCCCGCTTCGTCCTGTACGACAGAAGCATTCAGTCCCGGCAGCTTTCCCAGCTCGTTCGCCAGCCATTCCATCCGGCTGCGCTGTTCGCCTGCATCCGCCGTGTTCTGATCGTACCGTTCAAGCGCAGTCAGCAATCCGACGACGGCTTCTTTTCCCACCTTCATCGCCCGCCCGATGCCCTTGTACTGAGCCCGGCAAGCCGCTACGAGCGGGCCGCGCCCGGCAATAAAACCGGAAGTGGGACCGCCTATCGCTTTTCCCCCGCTGTAAATGACCAGATCGGCACCAGCCGCGACATAACGGCGCAAGTCTTCTTCGGCGGCTGCATCGACAATGACCGGAACTCCCCTCTCTCGTCCAAGCCGGATCAGTGTTTCCAGCGGCTGCATCCCTTTTTGGACGGCATGATGGGATTTAACGAAAAGCAACGCCGCTGTATCCTCGCCAATCGCTTCGCGCAGATGGGCCTCTTCCACGTAGTTTGCGTGCCCGACTTCCTCCGCCTCACCCCCGCCGAGTGCAATCATCTGTCGGATGGAAGCGCCAAAATGGACGGACTGTCCCTTTTGCAGCACAATTTTTCGTTTCCTTCCGACTGCCGCGGGCAATTGCTCAATCACGCGCAGGTCACAGCCAGCGATTGCAGCAGCTACACTGATGGCAATTCCGGCCGCCGCTCCGCTCGTCGGACAGCCATCCTCTGCTCCCGTCGCTTCCGCGATCCGTCGTCCGGCGAGCTTCATCAACTCGCTTATTTCTACATAGTCCATCGCCGCATCCGCCATCGCCTGTGCCACCGCGGGCTGGACGGCGCTAGCACCGAGCGCCGTCATCTTGCCGCTTGCGTTCACGATTGGTTTCAACCCAAGCCGCTCATATACGTTCATCTGATTCCTTCCTTTCCGTTTCCCTGTGGGCACGACTCATTGGGCAGGGATCGGGAAAATCGCGCCGAGAACCATCGCTCCGATGATCGCCCCGCCGGCGATCGGTTTGTTGTAATAGGTAGAAGATCGCCGCACCCGCCGTCGCTCCGAGCCCGACCGGAATCGAAGCCATGATCGCGGAAATCACGATGAGCGGACCCAGATATCGCCCTGCGGCATTCCCCGCTCCCATCATCACGTCGGCGCCAAACGTCGATTTCACCGAATTGATGGTATACTTGCGGATCAGGATGATTACTGAACCGATCGCCAGTCCCAATACTGCTCCGGTGAACAACGCCAACGGAAAGGAGAGGAGCGGAGCCGTGAATCCGGCGCCGAGCATCAGGGCAGGAACACCAATTCCAATTCCCGTTTGCAGCGAGCCGCCGATATCGAGAATTCCCACCAGCGGGCCTTCGAGGATTCGGGCAAACAGGAAGCTCGCACCGAAAGCAGCAGCGGCCCCATATCCTCCGCCTTTGATCCCTGCTTCGAGCATGGCTACGATGGCAATATCATTAAATGCTCCGACGTGATACACGTAGTACAGATGAGTCCCGGCAAAAATGCCTGAGGAAAGACACGCGACAAAGAGCGGAAACGCCCATTCCGAATACCAAAAACCTTTTGCCTGCAATTCTCCCATTACTTCGTCACCACCGATCCAAATGTTTCGTGAAGCTCGATCAGCCATTGCGGAATCTCTACGTACATACTCTTCAGCAGCGCCACATCAAAGCCGCGGAAGAAGCCGCTCAATACGAACAGAAGTATGACGGCGACAAGCATCGTCTTGGTGATCCGGTTCCAGCCGCTGTCATCGAGCCCTTTTCCGATCAGGATTCCCAGTACGATCCCGGGTACGGCGTTGCCCATGACCAGATGCGACAGACCGCCCAAAACTGTCCCCCAGATCCCGGTCCGTTTGCCCGCGTCCATCGCTGCCATCCAGAAGACAATCGGCATGATCGGGTTGATCAGCCAGTTCGCTGCCGGCACCAGCACTTTGGTGGCGACCAGTTGCATGGACTGCGGAATTGCCGTTGCCGTCGAATTGAGCAGCGTCACGACCACGACACCGACCAGCGCCCCGGCGAATGCCATCCGTTTTGGGTCGTGCAGCGTTTCTTCCACATTTTTGTTCCTCCACATCAGCAAAGCGGCAGCCCAGTTCGGGATCACCCGATGATCCACATCTTGTGTCAATGCCCCGGCACCCACGACAGAAGCAGCAACGTACGTGAGCGCGACGTCAAAACCACCCCATGCTTCCCCCTTTCCTTGTCAGAAATTGTCTGTCTTTGATTGAGCCCATTATATATAAGCGTGTTTTTTCGGTAAAGAACGATTCCTTTCCCCATGGATTCGGGCAATTTTTGAAATAATCTGTCTACAAACAAAGATTGCATTTATTTTCTGAATATTTTTATAATAGATCGTAATGTCAATTCATTCTGGAAGAGGAGTGGGTTCCATGCAAGAGAAGCTGTTTGCCAGACTGCAGGAGATTTTCCCCGATTTAGTCCAATTCAGGCGAGATTTGCATATGTATCCGGAGCTTTCTTTCCAGGAGGTAAACACCGCGAAAAAAATAGCTGACAAGCTAGCTTCGCTGGGGTTGGAGGTGCGCACTGGCGTGGGCGGCATGGGAGTCGTCGGCATACTGCGGGGAGGCAAGCCTGGAAAAACGGTTGCCCTGCGCGCTGACTTCGACGCCCTTCCGATTCAGGATGAAAAGGATGTGGCGTACAAGTCCCGCGTTCCCGGCGTGATGCATGCTTGCGGACACGATATCCATACGGCCGGCCTCTTGGGGGTAGCCCAGGTATTGAGCGAGTATAAAGAAGAGCTGCCAGGCACTGTCGTATTTCTCCACCAATTCGCAGAAGAGCAGATTCCCGGCGGCGCGCTCTCAATGGTGAAAGACGGCTGCCTCGATGGCGTCGATGTCGTCTACGGCGCACACGTCGCCGCTGATCTGCCCGTCGGCACAGTAGGAATCGGCCATGGCTTTGTTACCGCGGCCGCTGACAGCTTTGAGATTGTGCTGTACGGCAAAGGCGGCCACGGGGCGAAACCGCATACGTCGATCGATCCGATTGTGTTGGGCAGCCAAATCGTGATGAACCTGCAGCAGATCGCCAGCAGACAGGTCGATCCGATCAAGCAGGTAGTTGTCTCTGTCTGCTCCTTCGTCGGCGGCGACGCGTTCAATGTCATCCCGGACACAGTGCGTCTGAAGGGAACCGTGCGCACCTACGATGAGGAAGTGCGAAGCGCTGTCGAACAATCCATCTCGCGGATCGTGGAAGCCAATTGCCAGGCAGTGGGGGCGCGCGGCGAAGTCATCTACCAGCACGGCTATCCCGCCACCTGGAACGATGAAGAGGAGACACCCCAGGTGATCGCGTGCGCGAAAAATCTGTTCGGCGAAGAAAATGTCGTCCGCATGCCCCCGATGATGGGCGGCGAAGACTTTTCCTACTTTGCCAAGGAACGGCCCGCTACCTTCTTCATGGTCGGCGGACGCAATCCGGACATCCAGGCTGTCTATCCCCACCATCACCCCAAATTTGACGTGGATGAGCGGGCGATGATCCAAACGGGCCAGTTGTTTATCGGTGCCTTGCTCGCGTATCAGGCGCGTCAGCAACTCGTATCTACAACCTAAACGAAAAGGCAAGCCCACGCACCGCACGGCAATCATGGGCTTGCCTTTTTCATTCTTCAAAAGAAATTCATGCTCAAATATCGTTCCCCGGTATCCGGTGCGATACATACGACTCGCTTGCCTGGACCCAGTCGCTTCGCCACCTGGATAGCCGCAAATACGGACGCACCCGACGATGGCCCGACCAGGATGCCTTCCCAGGCAGCCAGCTTTCGCATCGTATCCAGGGCATCTTCATCAGCGATCTGCATGATCTCATCGTAAATATCGGTATTGAGAATCTTGGGGATAAAGCCGGGGCTTGTCCCGACCAGTTTATGCGGTCCCGGACTTCCTCCCGAGAGTACCGGGGAGCCTTTTGGCTCGACGACGGCGATGTACAGGTCGGGAAGCGTTTCCCGCAATGTCTCACCCGTGCCGGTAATCGTACCGCCCGTGCCGGCTGTCGCAACGAAAGCGTCCAGCTTTCCTTCCATCTGCTGCAATATTTCCTGTGCAGTCGTTATCCGGTGAATATCGGGGTTTGCCTTGTTTTCAAACTGCTGCGGAATAAAGCTGCCGGGAATTTCTTTTTGCAGCTCCTCGGCCTTGGCGATTGCTCCGGGCATCCGTAGATGCGCAGGTGTCAGCACGACTTCCGCTCCGTATGCTTTCAACAGATTGATCCGCTCTTTCGACATGTTGTCTGGCATCACGAGGATGGCCTTGTACCCTTTTGCTGCCGCATTCATCGCCAGCCCGATGCCCGTGTTGCCGCTCGTCGGCTCGATAATCGTATCGCCCGGCCGGATCAACCCTGCCTCCTCCGCTGTGCGAATCAGGTTGAAAGCTGCCCGATCCTTGACACTGCGTGAGGGATTGAACATTTCCAGTTTGACGAAAACCTCTGCCGCGCCCTCGGGAACGATCCGATTGAGCCGGACAACAGGCGTATTTCCGATCAACTCTGTTATATTTTCATAAACGCTCATTCCTGACCTCCTCGATGCATTGTCGCCTATCCATTACAATTCCGTCTTATACGATAAGAATAATACATTTTCGGCATGAGGAAAACTCCAATCAAAACCCAAACTTTTCTTTCACCTGATTGACAGCCGTAACCGCCTGCTGGTACAGTCTGTCCGCCTGCTGCCGCGAATCAGTCTGCGCACCCGCGCTCGCCTCGACTCGCTCTTTTGCCTTGGCGATGGCCTGCTCAGTCTGCTCGATTACCTGATGTAGCTCCTGCAACTGTTTGTCCGCATCGGGCAGATCGCCTTTGATCTCCTCCCAGGTAGTCAGCAGATCCGCCTTGTCGGCTTCCAGAATGGAAATCAAATTGTCGATGTTTTGCTTTTTCCGCTCGATCGATTCGGCCAGCGTGCCGATCCCGTCACGCAGCACCTTCATGCTGTCCACCGTCGCCGCCATCACTTCGTATTCTGTCCGGTGCATGCTCGATTGTCCCGCGTACATGTTCACCTCGTCGAGAATGCTTTGCATACTGGCCAAATTCTCCTGGTCCGTGCTTACCTCCATGGAAAAGTCCAGTCCGTCCAGGTATTCGATATTTTCCCGCAAATCGGCTTTCAGGCGAGCCAGCTTTTCCGTTTTTTGCGCCTTTTCCACGCGCTCCTTCTCGATTGCCTGCTCTTCCCGCTTGGCTGCCGCTTCCTGCTGGATCTGCGCTTCCCATGCCTGCTGCTTCTGCTGGAAGACATCCAGGTCGGCAGCCGCCAGCCTCGTCTCCTGCGGCAGTACGCCTGGCAAAGGGGCGGATGTTACCAGCTCGCTTCCCTCGACGCGGGCAGTCCACAGTTCCTCCATTTCGCCTAAATCCAGCAGCAGCTCTCCTTCTTCGCCCAGCGTGGCTGGATAGGAAGCAGTGGTGCTGTTCAGGACGGGGATTCCGCCTTTTGTTTCCCTGGCCAAAAGCGTTACTTCCACTTTCACTTCCTGCTCGGACGCCTGCTCCGTTTTCAGATAGACCAACGTCTCTTCTGTTTCATACAAATAACCCTCAGCCAGCTTCACGCCGCCCCATCCCGGGATCAGACCGACCGCGGCATAGGCAATTCCACCCACGATCAATATGGCGAAAAGAATGAGGGCAATGTTTCGTTTTGTCTGCATGCTTGTCCATCCCCCTGTGATGTCCCGTGTTCTTGCGTTTATGATAGCATGATTTTGCCAACTTTTTCCCCTGTCTGTCGAACCATGTCAGCGAAAAAGTCCCGAAAAAAAGCAAAAAGGCGGCTGACCTCCACCGCCTTTTTCCTATTCCAAGCGAATCCAGAAGCGCCGCACTACATTGCCGTCCTCCTCGACAAAGGGAGTGTCCGCAATGCCGCCGTTTTTGACGATCACTCTCGCGGAGGCGACATTGCTTTCATCACAGACGACCAGCACATCGGTCAGCCCCATCTCCCTCGTCTTTTCCAGCGCGAGCTTCAAAATTTGCGTGGCGTACCCTCTCCCTCTATCCCCAGGGCGGATGCCATACCCGATGTGGCCACCCGAATGAAACAGTCTTTCCGTCAGAGCGTGCCGGATGTTGACCGCACCTACGATCCTGCGGCCATCTGCTACGAGCCAATACGTCGAGTCGGGGACCCAGCCTTCCGGCAGATTCACGCCGTGTTCATTGTCATGCAGCCACTGCACCATCTCCGCAAAAGGCTTCGGCTCTTTGCTGATCACCCAGGGGATCATTGGCTCCCCGCTGTCTTTCCACTCCTGGTAAAACGAGAGGTATTCGTCCTCCAGTTCTACAGTCGGCCTTACCAGTTGCAACCCCGCTTCCATCGATACTCCCCCTATTGTCTGTTGGCGCAGCATGCTGCGTAAAAAACCAATTCGACCTGACAGGGGAAAACCCTTTGCTGCTCGCGGGAAAAGTCGTATGCGAAACTTTCTTCTTGTTCAGAACGTCCCATATACAACCTTTTACGATTCTGTCATTACGCCACCATTTACATGCAGGACCTGACCCGATACGTACCTGGAGTCGTCGGAGGCCAGGTAGACGTAGGTGGGCGCCAGTTCAAACGGCTGTCCCGCCCGCTTCATCGGCACCTCGGTCCCGAATGTCTTGACCTGTTCGGCAGTAAAGCTGGAGACGATCAAAGGCGTCCAGATCGGACCCGGTGCGACCCCATTGACTCGGATCCCTTTGTCGACCAGTTGCAGCGACAGCGAACGGGTAAACGATACAATTGCTCCCTTGGTCGAGGAGTAGTCGAGCAGCTCCTTGTGGCCTTCGTAGGCGGTCACGGATGTCGTGCAAATAATCGCGCTGCCGGACCGCATATGCGGCAATGCCGCCTTGGTCAGGAAAAAGAACGGGTACACATTGGTCTCGTACGTATCGAGCAATTGCTCTGTCGAAATGTCCAAAATGCTTGTTTGCGGAAACTGGACGGCCTGGTTCAGGATGAGGATGTCCACCTTCCCGAAAGTCTGCACCGTCTGCCGGACGATTTCACCAGAGAGCGCCTCATCGCGCAAATCCCCCGGGATCAACAGGCAGCGTCCCCCGTAACGGGCTACTGCTTGACTCGTTTCTTCCGCATCGGTGTGTTCGTCCAGATACGAAATCACCACATCTGCCCCTTCTTTGGCAAATGCAACAGCGACTGCGCGGCCGATACCGCTGTCCCCTCCGGTAATGATCGCTACCTTGTCCCGCAATTTTCCACTGCCGACATAGTCCGGATTGTCATAGATCGGACGCGGCGACATCATATACTCAAAGCCCGGCTGCCGCTCCTGCTGCTGCGGCGGAAATGTAATCGGCGTCTCTTCGCATTTGGTCTGAGAGCCGTAGTACGGATACGTCGGATACATGCTGGTCCTCCTTTGTTTCTGGTCGATCTCCTGCACTATATTCTGCTACCGCAGGAGGAGTGCCTATACCAGCAGCGTACGGCACCGTGTCGTATCATGGAGAAGGACGGTGCACGCAAAACCATGTAGGCCTTTCGTAATAACCAGACAATCCGCGTTCCATTTCGTATTGACCCACTTATAAGAAAAACTGATTGAAAGTTATGTATTGATTGGATTATTTAATGATACAGAGGGTTGTTTGTGGGGGAAATAGAGAAAATTGAGCGGGCTTGGCTCGCTTGTGGTGTACATTTTACGCGCTTTCCGTGAAAAAAGGCGCATCCATTTCTCTGTCAGCACATGTTATAATTTTCCATAAACAGTAGATTCGGCTCTGTACGGGAAGACGGCGATCCCCGGATGAAAGGGGGTGAGAACATGGCAGTATATGAGGCAATATCGCTCATGCTCTCGTTTGGGATGTTGATTATTGCCATGCTGTCTTTCCATAAAAAGAAGTAGATCACCCCGAGCCTGGGAACTCGGTGATCTACTTCCCGCAAATGCTGTAGCCGTCCCTGTAGAGAACGACTACTGTGGTGACCGCCAGTGCTGGACACTGGCGGTCATGTTAGTAGCTTAACCCGCGAACGCGGAAAATCAAAACCTCTTTCATTCTAACAAACAATTGGAAATATTTCACTAGTTGATTATTCAGGAATTCGCGATTTGGCCAGTTGCCATCATTTCTTCACAAAAAATCCAAAAGGAGTGCCTCTATGCTGGTGTACGGGAGAGGTTGTTCGGGTGCTTTCCTCGGGGCATGTTTGGCTTATTTGATGTATAACCATTTGCAGTTTGGCAATGCTTTTCGTTATTTTGCACTCGTATTGATGATGATTCCATTTATCCTGCTGGCCGGCTTTTTCGGGTTCGGCTTGTGGAAGCTGTTGCAGAGCAAACAAAAAGGGGTTTGGATTGGGTTGCTCAGCTTTCTGGCGCTGGGACATGTGTATTCCCTGGCCATTCACGGCTTTTTTTCGTTCAACTGGGGATTTCACCTCGCCATCCTGGCCGGTTCGCTCTGTTTTTTCCTCGCGCAACTGGTTGCCAATCGGGTCGTCTCCCAACTGATTGCCCTAAGCGGTCCGCTCGTAGCGCTTGTCATCGGCTTTGCATACAGATAGCGGCGGGGTCGGAGTAATTCTTCCCGCTGGTGCTGGCTGTTCGGGTATGCGTGGTGGAAGCTGCCACATAGCGGAAGGATCGAAGGACATTCATTTCCGCTTTTTCACGTCAACGGGGGATACTAGCGGCAGACGGTTGACAAGGAGGATGTGACTCTTGATTCGGCTGGGGTATGCCTGCATCAGCATGGCGACGAAAAACAATCCGAACAAAAAAACGACGCTTGGTCAATTGCAAAAACTGGACCGGGCCGGCCAACGGAAAAAATTGAGAAGCATTTTGCAGTCCAACTTTTTCAATCTGATGGAGGTACTGGAATACAACAGGCAGCACGACATTTTTCTGTACCGCCTTCCCTCCGAATTCGTCCCTTTTGCCACCCACCCGATCGCCCAAGACTGGGATTGGGAACGTGAATTTCGCTGGGATTTTGACAAGGCAGGTGATTATATACGCACGCACAAGATGCGGATCACCTCCCATCCGGGCCATTACAGCATTCTGAATACACCCCACCCGGAAGTTTTGGAGGCAACGATCAAGGACTTCGACTACCATGCCCGCGTATTGGACCAGTTGGGGCTGGATGCCGACTCTGTCATGGTAACCCACGTCGGAGGAGTGTACGGCGACAAACGCGCTTCCCTGGAGCGTTTTGCCGAAAACTACCGGAAGCTGCCCGCTGCGATCAAGAACAGGCTCGTCGTTGAAAACGACGACACTTCCTTTACTATGCGGGACGTGCTTGAGCTGTGCGAATCCATCCAGGCCCCGATGGTCCTGGATATCCACCATCACAACTGCATCAATGACGGTGAGGCTATAGAAGAATACTTGCCGCGAATTTTTCGTACGTGGGGCGACCGTACCCCCAAAATTCATTTTTCATCCCCGAAATCGGATCGCGACTTCCGCAGTCATGCCGACGATATTGACGTGGAAGATTTCCTGCGATTTGCCAGGCTGTTGACCGGCAATCGGATCGACATCATGCTGGAGTGCAAGAACAAGGATTTTGCTTTGCTAAAGCTGCGCAGCGAAGTGCTGGAGTCAGGAGAAACGATCTCCTTGGGGTGATCTACAGAAACGCTCTGCCTCACTACACCCAAATCGCTGGGTTTGTACTCATCTATTCAGTTCGGCAAGCACTATCCAAAGGTTGTGCTTGCTTTTTTGTCTTGTTGAATAAAAGACTTTCTGGCAAAAACAAAAAACCCTCCCTTCCGACCAAGGGAAGAAAAGGGAGGCTGGGTGGACCGGGCTCAAATCTCTAATTCACCAAGTCGAACCAGTTCGACTACTGCTTGAGATCGACCTTTGACCCCTAATTTTTGCATGACATTGCTGATGTGATTGCGTACAGTCTTTTCACTTATGAAGAGTTGTCCGGCAATCTCTTTGGTTGTCTTATCCTGGACCAAGAGTTCAAACACTTCTCTTTCTCGATTTGTTAACAGCGGCTTGGTTTGGTCGCTCCCCTTCAATCGTGCCACCCCTCCTTGTGGGCTCTACAGGAACAAGGTTGAGGGATTACAGAGTCACCTTATCCTATGTTGGGGGGTGGGTGGTGGTGCCGGAATTTCAAGCATTTTAGGCTTTTGCCTTACATCCTATTCCAAAAATAGGCATAGGGTTCCTCGTTACTTCGTGAACGCATCCTTTTTGTAGACGATTTGTCCATCTACCATGGTCAGCCATACCTGCGTCTGGAGGAATTCCTCTGCGGGTACAGCGAACAGATTGCGGTCCAGGACGACGAGATCGGCCAGCTTGCCAGGCTCCAGCGTTCCCAGTTCATGCTCGCGGAACGAACCGTAGGCAGGGCCAGCCGTGTAGGCGCGCAGCGTCTCGGCGAGCGTCAGGCTCTCTGAGGGATGCCAGGCGTCTTCGCTGCTGCTGTCGATCCGCGTCACGGCCCGATACACCTCCAGCATCGGCTGCAGGGAGGCGATCGGGAAGTCGCTCCCCAGGGCCAGCACCGCTCCTGTCCGGCTCAAGCTGTTCAAGGCAAACACGTAGCGATCCCGGCTGGCACCAATCCGTGCGGTGTAGACGCCGCGCTCGGACTGGGCGAGATGCTCCGGCTGCATTGAGGCGATGACGCCCAGCTTGGCGAAGCGGTGGAGATCGTCCGGGTGCAACACTTCGACGTGCTCGACGCAATGGCGGGCATCTCGCACCCCGTTTGCTTCCCTGGCGGCTGCAAAGGCGTCCAGGGCAAGCCGGATCGCACCGTCTCCGATCGCGTGAAAACGAATCTGGAACCCTTCCCGATCCGCCGCCACGACCCATTCTTTGATCGTTTCCGGGGGATAGGTGGTGCTGCCGCTCGTCGATGGATCATCGGCGTATGGCTCGAGCATATACGCGGTATAGCCTGTGATCACCCCGTCGATGAACTGCTTGAGACCCGTGAATTGCAAAAAAGGAGAACGATACTTCTCACGCAGCCCCCTCGCCCGTTCGAGATCGCCATTCAACTCCGGTTGCAAATGGATTCGCACCGTCAGTTCGCCACTCTCCTCACATTCGCGATACAGCTCGAAATTGACCAGCTTCCGGTTCATCTCCAGTCCGTACAGATCGTTGACAGAGGTCACGCCCAACTCCGCTGCGTGCCGCAAAAAATCCCGCAGCAGCTCCTTTTGCTCCTCGTCGGAAAAGTCGAAAGCAAGCTCGCCGCATGGAGAGATCGCCCCTTCGTACAAAATGCCTGTCGGCTCTCCTGCCTCATCCCGGGCTATCGAGCCAAAGGGCGGGTCTGGCGTGTCCCTGCCGATGCCTGCTGCCTCCAACGCCTTGCTGTTCGCCCACGCGTAATGCCCTTCGGCGTGGAACAAAAGCACTGGCCGGTCTGCGACTGCTGCATCGAGATCGTAACGGTTGGGCAGACGCTGATCCGTCCAGTACCCGGCATCCCAGGCAAAACCGATTACCCACGTGTCATCCGGCCGCTGTGCGGCGTGCTGCCTGACCTGCTCCACCGCCTCTTCGCGCGAACGGGCGGCGGCAAGCTGGACACTGCGCATCGCCACGCTGCCCATCATCAGGTGGAGGTGAAAATCGTGAAAGCCAGCCATCACCAGGCGCTCCCCGGCATCCATCTCCACCGTATCCTCTCCCCGCCAACGCGCGATCTCCTCTCTCGTCCCGACTGCCGCGATCCGGTTGCCACAGATTGCGATCGCTGCCGGATGCGGCTGATCCTGCAATCCGGTAAATACTGCCTTGCTGGTTATAATGATGTCTGCGTACTGTGCATGCATGTCCATCTACTCCTCCTGTTTTTCGCACGGACAGCCACGAGTGCCCGTTTCTTTTTTCCTACGACTCGATATGCAGCGAGGGCGGCGGTTGCCGGAACATTTTTGTCACATACAGCAAATAGGCGAAACCAACAGCAGTCCAGCAGCCGCCGAGGATCAGGGCGGCGGCACCGAGATTGAGCCAGAACAGCCCGGTGCAAAACGCACCGACTAACGGCAGAAGCAAATACACGATCACGTCCTTGCCAAAGCGCCGCTTGCTGCGGGCGTAAAAATGCGTGATGACAGCGAGGTTGACGCATGTAAAGGCCAGCAGAGCGCCAAAGTTGATCAGGGCGGTAGCCGTCAAAATGTCGAGGAAAGTAGCCATCATCGCGATCACAGCGATAACGACGAGATTCAAGACAGGCGTGCGGAAACGCGGCGAGAGATAGCCGAAGAAGCGTCTGGGCAGCACGCCTTCTCTGCCCATCGCATACAAAATCCGCGCGCCGCTCGCCCCGGAAGCGACGGCGGAGGCCAGTCCAGCGAGAACCACGACCGCCAGAAAAAAGGCTGCCATCAGATTGCCCCCGACCTGGAAGAACAGCTCCATCCCAGCCGATTCCGGGTCGCTGAAGCCTTGCAGGTTAGGCTGGACCAGTTGGGCGACATACGTAACGGCGACGAACAGGACTCCTCCAATCAACGGAATCAGCATGACTGCTTTGGGCATCGTTTTTTCCGGTTCCACCGTTTCTTCTGCCAGCGTGGTTACAGCGTCAAAGCCGAGAAAGCAAAAGCAGAGTAAGGGAAGGATTGCCAGGAGGGACGCAGGGGCGACCTGTGAATCGTAAAAAGGAAGCGAGGAGAACAATGTTCCTGCTCCCTGTCCGGTGAGCAGGTCCTGGACTCCCAGTGCGAGAAAGGCCACACAGATGAGCACTTGCAGCAAAACCAGCATCATGTTGACATTGGCGGCAATTTTAATTCCCAAAATATTGATCGTCGTAATTGCACAGACAAACAGGAAAATCCAAATCCAGAGCGGAACCGCGGGGAAAAAGGCAGACAGCATGATTGCCACCAAAAGAGAGCTGATCAGCGGACTAAAGACGTAATCCATCAGGATCGTCCAGCCGACGAGAAACCCGACATGCGGATTTATTCCCTTTTGCGCAAATGAATACGCACCTCCTGCATTCGGAAACGCCTTGACCAGATGGACGTAGCTTCCAGCCGTAATCAGCATGATGCACAGCGCGATCAGATAGCCTGTCGGAATCATCCCGTTCGTCTCCGAAACGGCGATCCCGTACGTGGCGAATACGGTAATCGGCGCCATGAAGGCCATGCCAAACAACAGCGTATGGCGCAGCGAAAGAGTCCGCTGCAAAGTTGGTCTGTGCGGCAATTCCAAGGTAACCAGTCCTCCTTCTATTCTCCTAACGAATATTCGTTAGGTACATAATAAGCAGACAAAAATATTCTGTCAAAACAAAATTTTCTGATATAATTTCGCAACAGGAAGCCTAGGCGCGCACTCCTCGCCAAAAATGCTCCCAAATATGACCGATGCGCATTTCCATCTGTACAGGCTCGTAGATGTTGATCTGCATCAACACCCCGTCCATCATGCAGTAGTAAGCGGCGAGAAACTGCTCAACGGGCACATCGCAGAACACTCCTTCGGCCACTCCGCGTTGAAACAACTCCGTCAGGACCGCCGACAGCCGCGATTCCGCATCGAAAAAATCGTCCATGATCGCCTCTTTGACAAAAGCCGGAGGAAGCGTCATCGTCTGTTTGATAAATCTCGTACGCGCCTCGTCTTCCAGGTAAAACTGGCAATTTCGCCGGAAGATCAGCTCCAGCTTTTTCGCTGCCGCCACATCCCCCGGCTCCTGTGCCAACTGTCTGACATGCTCCACGATTTGCTGGTTCACTTCCTGAAAAATCGTAACAAACAGCTCTTCCTTGCTCTTGAAGTGGGAAAACAGCGATGGCGCCTTGATCCCCACCTCCTTGGCGATCTGGCTTACGGTCGTAGCTGCAAAGCCGTGTTGGGCGAACAATTCGAGTGCCGCCGCCTTGATTTTTTCTTTCGTCATACGATCCCCCCATCTGTCTTTCTCCTTTACAGAAAAGGCGTCCTGCTGTACGTTTGCTCATACTTCTCCCGCAGCCCTTTGGCGAGCAGGGAGAAGGCTGATATCGCCAGTATATAGGCAAACAGCGGTGTCAAAAAGATCCAGATCGCACTGCTGTTGACAAATCCCCGCGACGCTCCCAGCAGGCCTGCCCACTCATAGGTGACGGGTGAATAGATGACCGGGTCAAACGTCATCACAGTCCCGCCGACGAACAGGTCAAACATGCCCAAAAGCCCCGTCAGCGTCATCGTCGCAACCATTTCCGTCGCGAAAATAACCGCCATCTGTTCCTTTAATTGCGGCAGGATGTGGCGAAAGATGATCTGCTCCCGACCTGCTCCAAGCGAGACAGCGGCGAGGACGTACTGCGTCACTTTGACCTGCTCCGTCTTCTGGCGGACCGACCCGGCGACGCTGGGAATTCCCAAAACAGCGACGACAGCGATAAACAATGTGACCAAGGTGGCAACCGACAGCTCGGAATTGATGTTGACGCCGAGCAGCAAAAAATAGACCGGAATAAAGATCGGAATGTAGCTCCAGGCGTTTTCGACAGCGAGCCACCAGCCCTGTGGCTTGTCCTGCATGCCGATGTACAGCCCGACCACCGTACCCAGCACGACACGCAGCAGCGCGATGGCAATGGTCACAAATACCGTGTACGGCGCCCCGTACAAAAGCAAGGTCAGCAGATCGTATCCCCACTTGTCCGTCCCGAGCCAATGCTCTGGCGACGGCGGCAGCGGCGGATAGGTTATGACCGTTTTGCCATTGATCTCTTCAGTCTTCACCGTCACCTGAAAATCCAGATCGTACGGAGCGACCCACGGGCCGACGATCCCCAAGATGACCAGCACCAGCACCGAGACACATCCGATCCACAAGGAAACATTTCCATTTCGCATGACATACCTCACCCTTGCTATTTATACACGACTGCCCGTTCGAACAGGTACAAGATCAGCCGGATCAGGGAATAGACGAGCAGCGAAAGCACGATGATGCAGAGCAGTCCCATCACTGACGGGGCAAACTGATAGCCAGCGGACTTGCTGAAAATAAAGCGGGTCACCCCGACTACATTGAGCAAATACTCGACGATGAACAGGTTGGTGACGGCAATCGCGATCGTCTTTTTCAAATCTGCGATCAACGTCGGCTTGATATTTTTATAGACGTGATGGATCAGGACATGCCACACACCCATTCCTTTGGCGAGAGCAGTCTTGATGTAATCCTCCCCGCCGATCTGGACGTACTTCATGCTGACGACCTTCCATAAAAAGATCGTCGGGCCGATCGCCAACAGCATGATCGGAAACCATTCGTTGGGAGCATCACTCGTCGGCGAAAGCGTAATGATGCGAATATTGGTCCACTTGTAAAAGCTGATCGCAGCCAGAACGGATAGCATGATTAGGATAAAATCCGGTACGACAGTAGTCAGAGCCAGCAGCTTTTGCAGCCTGCGGACCGGCCGGAATCGTTGCAGGAAAAGACCGAAGAGCAGACTGGCCGCGACCGCGATCAAGGTGCTGGCGAACAAAAGCTGAAACGTGTTTTGGGCAAAGGGGACGATGTCTTCCGCAATGCTCCTCTTCGTCTCTCCCACGTAGTAGTGGCCCAGCGAGCCTCCCGCCATTTCCTCGAGCAGGAACAGCGTCGGTGCGACGATGTTTTCCGGTGCGAACACGACCTCTTCCTTGACCGAATACAAGATCAGTGGTCCGCCGCAAATGACGATGACCAGCAAAAAGATTGCGATTCCCTGTTTTACATATGCCAAGCGTACAACCCTCCTCGCTGATTATCAGAATATACGATAGAAAAAAATAAATCCAGACAATAAAAAATATTTATTCATTGTTTATGATTCTTTATTTTTCGAATAAAAAAGACGACAGATCCACCTCTGCCGTCTCTTCTTCCTATTCGATCACTACCATTTGAATTTCAAAGCGTCCCATGTTCTGCAATTCGAGGTCAGCCGTTACAGCGGAGCCGCCTTTCCCTGCCAGTTCCTCACCATGCATAAAATGAGGAGGAGAGATGTCGATCACGATCCCCTCCTGGGATAAAAGTGTGCTGGCATTTCCAGAGATCATGTTTCCAAGCTCGGAAATGGCGCTCTTCCCGATCTCGTCCATTTCCTGAATCGGAAATCCGCCCATCATCGCGGAGACGATCTGCAATGCCAAGCCGGTTTCGATTCCGAAGTACACGTCTCCTTTGAAGTGTCCTGTCATGCCAATGTGAATCCAGGTATGTCCTTCCCGATACGTCCAGTCCCGTTCCGCCTTTTCTCCCCGGGAAATCTCGACCTGGCACACCTGTTGGATGACAGAAGAAGCAGATTCCACAAAATGATCGATGTACGTCATTTTCATCAAGCTATCTTCCTTTCCCGGGCAATGCTCGTCCTTATTTTCCTATAATAATGTCGATTTTGGGGTGAAATCAATAGATTTTGGAAAACCTTGCCGACCATTCAACTGCGTGCACGGTGTTCCCGGAAAAAATTCGGCTGTCTCCGGGTTATTCATGTTTGTAAATATATGATTGCAGGTCCGCAAATCAAGCACTTCCACGCCTACCTCGTGAGCGCTGAGCTGCCAGATGGGATGCGGCAATTGTGCAAAGGCAAAAACCGTATCCCCGAATGCGAGGCAAGCCTGAATGCATCGCTCGGGTGGATAATTTTCATCGGCTTCCAGCAAATGAATCGGCTCCAGTCCAAACTGCTGGACCAGGTGGAGTCGATCCAACAGTTGATCTCTCCGTTTTCCGCCTACCGTCCGTCGCGGCGACAGCAAAGGATACTCCCTCTTGACATATACCCAATTGATGCCATGGTAAAACATGAATTTTCCTCCTGAAAAAAGTTCCGCTGCACAAAAAATGCCCGGGACAGCAATTGTACTGCCCAGTCCCGGGATTTTCGCACATGCCCTTACTGTTTTTTTCCGACAACCGTCATCTCTGTTTTCGCTTCTCTGCCCAGGGTGTCGGTGGCGACTACGACCACTTTGTGCTTGCCTGCTTTTACCCCGTCCAGCACCAGCCGGAATTCCCCGCGGTCATTCACATCTGCCTG
Organism: Brevibacillus sp. TJ4; assembly: GCF_044627595.2. Classification (NCBI taxonomy): domain Bacteria; kingdom Bacillati; phylum Bacillota; class Bacilli; order Caryophanales; family Paenibacillaceae; genus Brevibacillus; species Brevibacillus sp. TJ4. The sequence goes on from NZ_CP185865.1 coordinate 3,064,429, forward strand.
CAAGTTCCGCTCGTCGTACTGCATGTGGAGGCTGAATGTGCCGTATCCGAGCACTTTTCCGTCGATCGTCACAGCCTCCCCTTCTTTTGCTTCTACCTGCTTATGTGCCAGCGAGATCGTCGGTGCAGGAACAGTCCTCGCCTGGTAGGTCAGCCGCTGCTCTCCTTGGTGAAGAACGACGGAGCCGGCATTGGCGTCGACGTAGCCGTGGACGACGAGCGCCGTTTTGTTTCCGGCGCCATCCTTGCCTTCGATCAGGATGCGGTTCTCTCCGTGCACGAGCGCCAAAGGATGGGTGACATGCTTGTACACTGGGTTTTCCAACTGGTCTTCCTCAAAACTCGAGACAATTTGCCCGTTTACGCTGATCTTTCCTTTGTATGTCTGATCCCGGTAGACAAAGCGGACCGGCACGAGCACACGCTTGCTTTTGGCATCGAACAGTACGTCTTCCTTTCCGTCATTGGCAAACTGAAGCTGTGGCGGCGTCGTATCCACGATCACCCGCTGCGTAAATTGCCGCGTGTTTCCGTACATGTCCTGGGCGCTGTATTCGACGTAGTTCAGCCCCTCAGCCAGCTTCAAAATCGTCTGGAAGGAGCCGTCCGTCTCCACTTTGACAGGCGTTTTGTTCACCGTCAGCCTGACCCGGTCAAGCATGTCTTCGCCGCTGATTTTCCCGCTCACCGCCAGCTCCGGTCTACCTGTTATTTTCACAAAGCTGAACAGGTTTTCCGGAAACTCGACGGCAGGCGGCTTGCTGTCGCTTTTGCCATTGATATGGGCGACACTCAGATTGCCCGCGTAATCATACGCTACCAGGCTGATTTTTTTGTCGGGCTGGCTGACGACAGTGCTGGTCACCTGTGCCGAGTATGGGCCGCCCGTCTTCTTGCCGTCGACGTAGAGCAAGTATCCCTGGACATCCTTGTCCGGACTGCTCCACTGCAGGCGATTTCCCGAGAGCGAAGCCGTCACTGCAGGCGCTTTCGTATCAACCCGAATCGGCAGTGTGAGCGTCTGCCAGTTGGAGTTGCGCCCGTCGATCTTCGCCTTGATGACAAACTGGTACTTTCCATCAGGCACCTTGGTGTAAACGCCTTTTTCAGCAGAATACACAGTCCCGTCCCAGCTCCATTCCTCCCGCTCGGTGTAGTAATACGGGATGCCGAGCTTCGATTGATCGAACTTGCTCACCTTTTCGTCGCGGACGAGGGAGCGGATCGGCTTGCCTTTTTGATCCGTCACCTCGACCATCACCTGGCGGGCGTTGCGCAAAAAGGTGATCGAAGGAGCAGCCGTATCATAGTGCCCGTCTCCATTCGGCGAAAAGGCGATCTTGTCCGGCTCGATCAGCACCGTGCCATCCTCGTTGACGCCGTTTACCCCGAGGTAGTCACGGTACTTCCACTTGTCGTTTTGCTTGTCGTGGTACCAGGTCGTTTTCACGCCCGTGCGCTTCTCCTGGCTTTGTTCGTTCCACATCGGCTCGTCCATGATCCGTGGCTCGTTCCAGTCGCCGTAAAAGCCGTAGTACGGAACGCGCAGCTCGGGAAGCTGCTTGTCCTCGGGCGAAAACAGGATGAAGCCCTCCGCAAACTGGTTGTGCTCCGCACCTTGCGGGATCTGCAAGGTCACCTTTACTTCTTCGCGCTTGCCGGGAGCGACCGTGACCTGCTGCTTGGAGAACTGCAGCTTGGCGTCGGCAAACCGGGTCGCGGTCAAAAGGTTGATGCCGTCCTTTTTCAAGTCCGTCAAGACACCAAACTCATCTGATAGCCGGTAGGTGATCGGCTTTTTGCCAAATTTGTTCTCCACATACAGCGAAAACGTCGTACTCGGTCCGATTTCGCCCAGAGAGACGCCCGCCTTGCCCTTTGCATCGACGACGATCGCAGGGGTTTGGATCGCTTTGGCGACCTGGATCAGCCCTGCTCCCTGCACACGGGGCGTATAGGGGAGCCGCTCTCTCGCTTCCTCCTTGTTCGCAGACGCCGATGCCGCTTCGCGCGGATCGAGCACAGGCTGAGCCGTGTTCATCGCCGCCGCCTTCACCGTCTCCACCAGCGCCCTGCCCGCAAGCTGCCGCCCCTGCTTCTGGTACACCTGCTTCATCAGTGCCACAGCGCCCGCTACATGCGGTGTCGCCATCGACGTTCCGCTTTTTACCGCGTAGTCGCTGTCGTACACGGTAGACAAAATCCCTCCGCCCGGTGCAGCGATCTCCGGCTTGAACTGCAAATCAGGCGTCGGACCCCAGGAGGAAAAGGCGGAAATCGTGCCGCCGTTCGGATACGGCATCGGATTTTGCCCGTACTGTCCGTCAAAGGCGATCGTTATCTTTTGTCCCTTTTTCAAAGCCTGTGCCAGCTTTTCTCCCATTTCCTTGAGAATCGAGACCGCGGGAATCTGCTTGAGATGTTCCGCACTGATAATCAACGGTCCGGAATCGCTGTTGTAAATGACGGCACCGGCTGCCCCTGCCTCCTTGGCCAAGCGAAGTTTCTCGTCAAACGAGATGTCGCCGCGCTCCAGCAACACCACCTTGTCCTTGACGGAGACGTTGTAGTCCTCTTTTTTGCCTTTGCCCATGTAGACCAGCTCGTGCGGTTTTCCCAGTGCCGAGACAGGATTGACCGCCGAGCCTTTGCCCACGTACCCGTGCAGGTAGACGACCCGCTCCAGCTCCGGCATGCCCTTTACCGCGAAGCTGTAGCCAGCGAGCGTCGTCGCATTGACGGACGCCACCGAAAAGGCATCCGGGGACAATCCTGGCGAGCCGATCATCGCCACGTCAGGATTGCTCGCCTTGACCTTGTCGCTGCCAAAATAGGCGTCGTTCCCGGCCGCAGCGACGACGATCACGCCGTTGTCGACGGCGCGTTTGATCGCGTACTGTTCCGTATTCGTCTCATCCACATAGCCCGCCGACGAACCGAGGCTCAGGTTGATGACGTCTGCCTTTTTTTCGATCGAATCGTTGATCGCAAACAAGATCGATTCGCTGAGTCCCGGCACTTCGCCCTGGTAGTTGGAAAACACCTTCTGGCTCAGCAGTTGCGCTTCCGGCGCTACTCCTTTCAGCTTGCCGTTCGCGGCGATAATCCCGGCTACATGGGCGCCGTGCTGTGAATCGCCGACATCGACCGTCGTCTGGTTGCGATCCGCCCAGTTGTAACCGGAAATGACCTTTTCAGTGGACCCCGACTTTTGCTGCGCCAACCGTTTGTCCCGGGGTGGCGGCAAATCGGGATGCTTCGGATTGATCCCCGTATCAATTACGGAGATCAACATTCCTTCCCCTTTCACGCCTGCTTCCTGCCAGGCTTTGGTCGCTTCAATCATCTCCAGTGAGGATGCAGGAGCTTGTGCCACCTGCTCCCCCAAAATCCGCTCCTGAGTGTGCAACCACTCGTCTGCTGTCACCGTATGCGCGTGCTTCGTATCCGTTCCTGCCTGCTGCGTATGTAAGAATGCCGTCGATTGCTGAAGATCCGCAATCACCTGCTGTTGAAATGATGAAAGTCCCCCTCTCTCCACACTTGCGCCCACCGTCGTTGCCGGAAGCAAAACCAGCGTCATCCCAATGCTGAAAATCTGTTTTTTCATCGTTTGCCCCCTTTGGAAATGATTCCTTTCAATCAGTTTTCACTGGGAGGCAGGCTGGTATTCCCTCACATTAAAAATCGTTGGCTGTGAAGACGGCTTGGAACATGCAAAAAAGCGTACTGCCCTTTCGGACGGTACGCTTTTCTTTGCCGCAAATCGATTACGAGAAGAAGAACTTCTTCACGGCGTGTTTGGTTGTTTCTTTGTTCATGTGCGCGATCGAGGTCGTCAGCGGAATGCCTTTCGGGCAAGCCTGCACGCAGTTTTGCGAGTTTCCGCAATCGGCGATGCCGCCGTCTTCCATCAGCGCTTCCAGACGCTCGTGCTTGTTCATTTGACCGGTTGGGTGCTGGTTGAACAGACGAACCTGGGAAATTGCGAAAGGACCGATGAATTCGGATTTTGCGTTTACGTTCGGGCATGCTTCCAGGCATACGCCGCAGGTCATGCATTTGGACAGCTCATACGCCCACTGGCGCTCTACTTCCGGCATGCGCGGACCAGGTCCGAGATCATGGGTACCGTCAATCGGAATCCATGCTTTGACGCGTTTGAGCGCATCAAACATGCGGCTGCGGTCAACGGACAGGTCGCGTTGTACCGGGAAGGTGCTCATCGGCTCAAGGCGGATCGGCTGTTCCAGCTTGTCGATCAGCGCGGAGCACGCTTGGCGCGGTTTGCCGTTGATTACCATCGAGCAGGCACCGCACACTTCTTCCAGGCAGTTGGACTCCCAGTTTACCGGGGACGTCTTTTGGCCTTGAGCGTTCAGCGGATTGCGCTGGATTTCCATCAGCGCCCCGATTACGTTCATGTTGGGACGGTACGGAATTTTGAACTCTTCCTTGTACGGAGTGCTGTCAGGGCTGTCTTGACGGGTAATAATCAGATGAATCACTTTTTCTTCGGCCATGATCGTTTCCTCCTCTCTTATTTCTTCTTGTCAGACGTATAGTCACGCTTACGCGGTGGAATCAGGGAAACGTCGACTTCTTCGTAGTAGATTTCCGGCGCAGTCGTTTCTGGGTTGTACTTGGCCATCGTCGTTTTCAGGAACTTCTCGTCATCGCGCTCAGGGAATTCTGGCTTGTAGTGAGCGCCGCGGCTCTCGTCACGCATCAGGGCACCGATCGTAATCGCGCGTGCGAGAACGAGCATGTTCCACAGATGGCGGGTAAAGGAAGCACCGGAGTTGCTCCATTTGCTCGTGTCGTTGATGTTGATGTTTTTGTAGCGCTCCATCAGCTCCACGATCTTCTCGTCTGTTTTCTTCAGACGGTCGTTGAAGCGAACTACCGTTACGTTGTCCGTCATCCACTCGCCCAGTTCCTTGTGGAGCAGGTACGCGTTTTCCGTGCCATCCATTTTCAGGATGTTGTCGAATTTCTCTTGCTCCTGTTTGGCGAAGCCATCGAACAGCGTCGAGGACAGATCGTCTGCAGACTGGCTCAGACCGTTCATGTATTCGATCGCTTTCGGACCTGCTACCATACCGCCGTAGATCGCGGAGAGGAGCGAGTTCGCACCCAGACGGTTGGCGCCGTGCTGCGAATAATCGCACTCACCGGCAGCGAACAGGCCAGGGATGTTTGTCATTTGATTATAATCTACCCACATGCCACCCATCGAGTAGTGAACGGCAGGGAAAATCTTCATTGGAACCTTGCGCGGGTCGTCACCGACGAACTTCTCGTAAATCTCGATGATACCGCCCAGTTTTACGTCCAGCTCTTTCGGGTCCTTGTGGGACAAATCGAGGTAGACCATGTTCTCGCCGTTGATCCCCAGTTTCATGTCTACACAGACGCTGAAGATTTCGCGAGTCGCGATGTCGCGCGGTACCAGGTTTCCGTACGCTGGGTATTTTTCCTCCAGGAAGTACCACGGCTTACCGTCTTTGTACGTCCAGACGCGACCGCCTTCACCGCGAGCAGACTCAGACATCAGACGCAGCTTGTCGTCGCCTGGGATTGCTGTCGGGTGAATCTGAATCATCTCACCGTTAGCGTAGATGACGCCTTGCTGGTACGCCGCGGATGCTGCTGTACCGGTATTGATGATCGAGTTGGTCGATTTACCGAAGATGATGCCAGGTCCGCCAGTAGCAAGGATGACGGCGTCAGCACGGAAGGAGACGACTTCACTGTTCCGCAGGTTTTGTGCGGTAATCCCGCGACAGGTTCCTGCTTCGTCCAGAACTACACCGAGGAAGTCCCAGTATTCATATTTGGTTACGAGTCCTTCTGCTTCGTAGCGGCGAACTTGCTCATCCAGCGCGTACAGAAGCTGCTGACCAGTCGTCGCGCCTGCAAAAGCCGTACGGTGATGCTTGGTTCCCCCGAAACGGCGGAAGTCCAACAGACCCTCTGGCGTACGGTTGAACATGACGCCCATCCGGTCCAGCATGTAGATGATCCCTGGAGCCGCATCGGTCATCGCTTTTACTGGCGGCTGGTTAGCCAGGAAGTCACCACCGTATACTGTATCGTCAAAGTGCTCCCAGGTAGAGTCGCCTTCCCCTTTGGTATTTACTGCACCGTTGATACCGCCTTGGGCGCAAACGGAGTGGGAACGCTTTACCGGAACCAGAGAGAACAGTTGGACGGGAACGCCTTTTTCTGCTGCTTTGATGGTAGCCATCAAGCCGGCCAGACCACCACCGACAATGATCAGTTTACCTTTTGCCATGACTTTGTCCCCCTATCCCTATTAAATGAAAGCCGCCATCGCGCGCAACCCAATATACGTCACGATTACGAATACAGCCATTGTAAAGTATGTTGCAATCCGCTGCGAACGAGGTCCTACGGTAATGCCCCAGTGGACGAGGAACGACCAGATCCCGTTCGAGAAGTGGAACGTAGTGCTGATAATCCCGATCGCGTAGAATACGATCATTGCAGGATTGCTAAGTATGTCGGCCATCATGTCGAAATTCACTTCGGCTCCCAACGCCTTTTGAATCCGCGTTTCCCATACGTGCCATACGATAAAAATCAGCGTGATGATACCGGTCAACCGCTGCCACAAGAACAACTGGTTGCGGAAGTAGCTGTAGTTCCCTACATTATGCTTCGCTTGGAAGGCAATATAGAGACCGTACACCGCATGGAACAGAATCGGGATGTAAATGAAGATAAATTCGAGAGTGAGTACGAATGGAAGGCTTTCAATCAGACCGACAGTCGAGTTGAAAGCTTCCTCCCCTCGGGTTGCCTGGAAGTTCGCCGTCAAGTGGAACAGCAGGAACAGCCCGATTGGAATTACGCCTAGAAGTGAGTGGAGCCTGTGACTGAGAAAGCTATGGCCTTTCGCCATACAATGTCCCCCTTTCAACATATATAACGCTACTTTTACTCGTTCTTTCTCCCATATCCTTACCCATTGCCTTTTCGGTTAGACATGACGGTACAAGCCGCCACTCCTTGTCCCGAATCGACAAATTGTGTCGGAATATGAAAAAAAGAATGGCAAAACATTGACCACAACAATTGTACTCCTGACGCTAGGGAGCGTCAAGACAATGAATAGACTAAATCCATTGATAGATCAAACTTCCCTGATCCCTTCCTAGCAATCTACTGCAAAGTTGGCATGAAAGACTCTCCCTCCTCATAGTCTAGTAGCAGACAGGAGGGAAGTGAACATGAAGGAGAACGATCAGTTGGCGGCCTTGCTGCCAGCTCCGTCGCTAGCATACGCCGAGAGGATCAACATGCCCTACCTCGGGTACCATCTGTTGCGGGAAACTTTGACCAGCACCCTCTTGGGGGAAAGCGAAAGTCCCATTCTCTACTGGATCGGCAAAGACATGGGGAAAAAGATCCCGATCCGCTCGGCGAACGGAATCATTCTTCCGTTTGTCCGCCTTGGTCTGGGCAAGCTGGATTTGCTGGAAGAGTCATCCGGCCAGATTTGCTATAGCTTGTCCCACACCATTTACAAGTACATGACCAAAGAGCGCCTCTGCCGCACCCTCGGCTTCGAATCCGGCGTCATCGCCGGAAGCGTCGAGCGGTGGCAGGGCAGGCTGGTAGAAGCGCAGCTTGAAGTCGAGGAGCAGGAGAGCGTTCGCATCGTCGTCCGCTTTTAGGATCGGCGGCAAAAAATCCCCCTCTGCCGACGTGGAAGAGGGGGAAGGAGCTTACGACAGGCCGTGGACGACCGCCGTTTCCGCCACATCAAGACCAAATGCGGTGTGCAGACTGCGAACCGCCAGTTCGGTTGCCTCGGCGGGCACGACGCAAGATACTTTAATATCGGAAGTAGAGACCATTTTGATCGTGATTTTCTGATCGGCCAGCACGCGGAACATCTCTGCCGCCACGCCCGGATTGTTGACCATGCCAGCGCCAACGATCGATACTTTGGTCAGCCCTTCCTCGTAGTCGACCTGCTCGAAGCAAAGCAGCGACTTGTGCTGTTCCAGGGTGTCCAACGTCTTTTTCAAATCGCCTGAGGCGACGGTAAAGGAAATGTTCGTGACCGGTGCATCGTACGTGCTCTGGATGATAATATCGACGTTTACCTGGTTGTCGGCGAGCGTGTTGAACAGTTTGGACAACGTCCCGACCTGTGCCGGCATGCCCACGACTGTCACCTTCGCCACCTCGTCGTCATGTGCCACACCGCTTACGATTCTTCCCGTTTCCATTTCCGCTGCCTCCTCTACATTTGTGCCATCTTCGGTGGTAAAGCTGGAGCGCACCACCATCCGTACCTTGTATTTTTTCGCCGCTTCCACCGAGCGCGGGTGGAGCACACCTGCCCCGAGATTGGCCAGCTCGAGCATTTCATCATAAGAGATGCTGTCCAGTTTTCCGGCAGCGGGCACGACGCGCGGATCGGCTGTGTACACGCCCGCGACATCGGTGAAAATCTCGCATTTTTCCGCTTGCAGCCCTGCGGCCAGCACGACGGCAGAGGTATCGGAGCCACCTCGTCCCAGCGTGGTAATCTCTCCCTCGTCGCTGATTCCCTGGAAGCCCGCTACGATGACTACGCGGCCGCGAGCCAGCTCCTGCGAAATCCTCTCGGGATTTACGGCGGTAATCCGCGCCCTGCCGTGGATTGATTCGGTCACCACGCCCGCCTGCCAGCCGGTCAGCGAGATCGCGTCATATCCTTTCTGGTGCAGTGCCATCGCCAACAGCGCGATCGACACCTGTTCGCCGGTGGAGAGCAGCATATCCATTTCCCGCTCTGACGGGTATTGGGAAATTTGTTTGGCCATATCGACCAGAACGTCCGTAGATTTTCCCATGGCCGAGACGACGACGACCACGTCATGGCCTTCCTGTTTATACGCAACGATCCGATCCGCTACTCGCAAAATTCGCTCAATGGTCCCGACGGATGTACCGCCGTATTTCTGCACGATCAGTCCCATGGTTTCTCTCCTTTTTGATCTCTATCCGTGTTCTCTCTTTTTATCTGTTTATCCGTTTTTCTCTCGTAACTCCACCCAAAAAACAAAAAAGACACCAACAAGGAATCGCACCTGTCGCTGTCTACTGTTTCGACATACCGGTTCCTCCCTTCCCAATACACGCCGCAGTGGGGGATGACATAAGAAAATACACCGTCATCACACTCACACTGACAAACCGTGAGATAGCACTCCATCTGGCAACTGGTCATTGCCCAGATGACAGTCCTGCGCTTCTTCAACGCAAGCCCAGCAAGCAGGGAAGCGGGTCTCCCTACGAGCTTCGGCGAATTCCCCTTTCCCGTACCCTTCATAGATTCCCGATCTCAGGGTGGTACTCTTGGTCTTCGCGCCTCTACCTCACTCCTTTGGGGAAGTGAGGCCTTATATTCTGTTTGAAAAGGATTATAACACGCAGTGCCGGACGGTTCAATGAAAAATGCGCAAAATGGGGCTATGACTCCATCTTGCGCAAATGGGCAATAATCTCCCGGGCCAGCTTGTCGCCAATCCCGAGCTGCCGAAAATCTTCTACAGTCGCTTCCCGCATTTTTTTCAGCGAGCCAAAATGCGTGAACAGCAGCTTTCTGCGCTTCTCTCCGATACCGGGGATTTCATCCAGTTGGGAGGAGAGCATCGTCTTTGCCCGCGATTGCCGATGAAACGTGATGGCAAAGCGGTGGACTTCGTCCTGAATCCGCTGCAGCAGGTAATACTCGTAGCTGTCCCGTCTCATTTCCACCGGCTCCGGTGGATCGCCGAACAGCAACTGCGCGGTGCGGTGCCGTTCGTCCTTGGCCAGGCCGCAGACGGGGATGTACAGACCGAGTTCGTTTTCCAGCACATCTACCGCCGCGCTGATCTGTCCTTTTCCGCCGTCGATCACGATCAGATCGGGCATCTCTTGGTTCTCTTTCAGCAGGCGCGAATAGCGGCGGCGGATGACTTCCCGCATCGAGCCGTAATCATCCGGCCCTTCCACGCTTTTGATCTTGAACTTGCGGTATTCTTTCTTGTCGGGGCGGCCGTCGGTAAACACGACCATCGCCGACACCGGGTCGGTCCCCTGAATGTTGGAGTTGTCGAATGCTTCGATGCGATGCGGCGTGCCGATTCCAAGCGCATGGCCGAGGTTGTGGACGGCCTGGATCGTACGGGCGTCGTCCTTGGACATCAGGGCGAACTTCTCCTGCAGGGCAATCCGTGCGTTTTCCGAAGCCATCTGCACGAGCTCCCGCTTGGTGCCCCGTTTTGGCGTGTACACCTTGACGCCCAGCCATTCGGCCAACAGCTCGGGATCGCTTTCTTCCGCCAGCAGAATTTCCTTCGGCAGAGCGTTTAGCTTGTCGTAGTAAAACTGGCTGACAAAGGACATAAAATCTTCGGACTCCGTTCCGTAGTAGGGGAAGGAGGTCGTTTGCCGCTCGATCATTTTGCCTTTGCGCATGTAGAAAACCTGCACGCACATCCAGCCTTTTTCCACGGCAAAGCCGATGATGTCCCTGTCCATGGTATCGGCCATCGTTACCTTTTGCTTTTCCATGACCGCTTCGATGCTCTTGATCTGGTCGCGGTATTCCTTGGCCCGCTCGAACTCCATCGCTTCCGCAGCCTGCTGCATTTTCTCTGTCAGCTGCTGCTTCATCTCCTCGTGGCCGCCGTCGAGAAAACGGCTGATCTCTTCCACGAGCCGCTGGTTTTCCTCGGCCGCCACATCCTGCACACAGGGAGCGAGACACTGGCCCAGATGATAGTAGAGGCAGACCTGCTTCGGCATCGTCTTGCACTTGCGCAGCGGATACAGCCGATCAAGCAGCTTTTTGACCTCCTGGGCGGCACCGGCGTTCGGGTACGGTCCGAAATAGCGAGCCTTGTCTTTTAATACCTTGCGCGTAATCTCCAGACGCGGCTGCGCTTCGTTGGTGATCTTGATGTACGGATAGGTCTTGTCGTCCTTGAGCATGACGTTGTAGCGCGGGTTGTGCTGTTTGATCAGGTTGCATTCCAACACGAGCGCTTCGATCACGGTAGAAACGACGATATATTCAAAGTCGGCGATTTCGCTGACCAACAGTTGTGTCTTCCCGTCATGGCTGCCGGTAAAGTAGGAGCGGACGCGGTTTTTCAGCACTTTTGCCTTTCCCACGTAGATGATGTCGCCTGCGGCGTTTTTCATCAGGTAGCAGCCCGGCTTATCCGGCAGAACGGCCAGTTTGTCTTTCAAGGAGCTGTTCATTCGTCTGCTCCCTCCTTCAACAGTTCGTTCCATTGCAACATCGTATCAAATTTCCTACGTGATGAAAATGAGGGAAGAGAAGAAAAAAAAGCAGCATTTGCCACTTCCATGCAAATGCTGCCTGCTTGCAATTCGTTTTCGTACGTTTTACAGGTGTTTGCCCACTGTCGCCATCAGCGCTTCCTTCGGTTGGAAACCGATCACCTTGTCAACAGGCTGACCGTCTTTGAACACGATCAGGGTCGGGATCGACATGACGCCGAATTTGCCGGCCGAATCCGGATTGTCGTCTACGTTGACTTTGACGATTTTCAGCTGCGAGCCTACTTCGCTGTCAATTTGTTCCAGAACCGGTGCAATCATTTTGCATGGGCCGCACCACGGTGCCCAGAAGTCAACCAGTACAGTACCGCTTTGTACTTCCTGGGAAAATGTCTGATCTGTAGCGTTTACAATCGCCATGGAAAGTTACCTCCTTGAAATCCTCTCGGAAAAAAGTACCTGACGTCAATCAGTATATCATCGAAACTGCAAATTGACCACGTCAACAGACACTTTGCCTGCACCCGATCATAGTCTGCCCTTGACAGTCACGCTTTAATGATGAAAATGCGATTTTCGCCCAAACGCATTACTGTCTCGTCTGTTTCAAGCGGTTGATCTGGCGTTCGTGATCGGTTACCTTGCGATGCAAAAGGTCCAGATCGGCTGTGTGGAATCTGTCGTCACGCTCGATGCGATCAAAGCGCCTGTACACATCATCGCGAAAGGCGTACATTTCATCCTTGAACGCATACATCTCGTCACGAAACGCATACATTTCATCCTTGAACGCATACATCTCGTCACGAAACGCGTACATCTCGTCGCGAAACGCGTACATCTCCGTTTTGAACTCGCGCAGTTCCGCTTGCGTCTCCTTCACGATCCGGTTGTTTTCCGCCACCATGTGAATCAGTTGTTCCAGCAACTTTTCATTCATCAAGGCCCACCTCGCTTACCCAAAATCATACCATGTACGCCCATCCTACGGCAGGTGGCTGGGATAAAAAAAACGTCCCGACATGTCGGAACGCTTTTTTGACTATCCGCAGGCCCGTTAGACGAGCACTTTTTTCAATTCGGCTGTCAGCAGCGGTACGACTTCAAACAAGTCACCCACGATGCCGTAGTCAGCGATCTGGAAAATGGGCGCTTCCGGGTCCTTGTTGATCGCCACAATCACCTTGGAGCTGGACATGCCGGCCAGATGCTGGATCGCACCGGAAATGCCGCAGGCGATGTACAGATCAGGCGTGACCACTTTTCCGGTCTGGCCGATCTGCATGGAGTAGTCGCAATAGTCCGCGTCGCACGCCCCACGGGATGCGCCTACAGCAGCTCCGAGCACCTCTGCCAGCTCGTAGAGAGGCTTGAAGCCGTCCGCGCTCTTCACGCCGCGCCCGCCCGCGATCACTACCTTGGCCTCGGACAAGTCAACTTTTCCGCTCGTCTTGCGCACGACTTCTTTTACGATCGTACGCAGGGCCTTGATCTCCAGGTCAACCGGAACAACTGTCGCCGTCTTGCTGGCGTCTGCTTCACCCGGCTTGATGTTGTTCGGACGAATCGTGACAAACGTCTTGCCATCGACAAATTTACGCTGCTGGAACGCTTTTCCGGCATAGATCGGACGGGTGAACAGGGGACCTTCGTCGAGAGCGGTCACATCCGACACCAGCCCGAAGCCGAGACGCGCTGCCACACGCGGCGCCACATCGCGGCCGATGGAAGTATGGCCCATGACCACGGCATCCGGGTTGGCCAGCTCGATCAGTTGCACGACCGCCTGCGCATAGGCATCAGGCGTATACGCTGCGAGCGCTTCGTGATTGGCGGTGTACACCGTGGAAGCTCCGTGCTGTCCCAGTGCAGCGGCAAGCGCCTGTGCTTCCGCGCCGAAAACGCCCGCCACTACTTCTCCGCCTGCCGCGATCGTCTTCGCTGCGGCCAGGGCTTCCAGAGACACATTTCGCAGTTGTCCGTCCCGTACTTCTGCCAAAACAAGTACTTTTTTCATGGAAATCCTCTCCTTCTCTCCTAGATCACTTTCGCTTCGTTGCGCAGCAGTTGCACCAATTCTGACACTTGTGCCGTCAGATCACCGGACAAAATCCGTCCAGCCTGCTTGGTCGGCGGCAAAAATTGATCCACGATTTCGGTCTTCGCCTTCACATCGTCGGCAGACAGGCCCAAATCGTCAGCAGAGAGGCGCTCCAGCGGTTTTTTCTTTGCTTTCATAATCCCTGGCAGGGAAGGATAGCGAGGTTCGTTCAAGCCTTGCTGCGCCGTGATGAGGACAGGCAAGCTGGTCTCTACCACTTCCAGGTCGCCTTCGACGTCACGCTCAGCTCGTACAGTCGTACCATCTATCTCCAGTTTCACAACGGTCGATACGTGGTTGATACCCAATTCTTCGGCAAGGCGCGGTCCACCTTGTCCAGCACCGGAATCGACAGCCATCTGTCCGCCGATGATCAGGTCGTATCCTTCCTTGCGGGCTACAGCAGCCAATACTTTGGCCGTCGTGTACTCGTCGCCAAACAGCGATTCATCGTCGACCAGCACCGCTTTGTCCGCACCCATTGCCAATGCCGTGCGCAGTGCTGTCTCGGCACGATCCGGGCCGATGCTTACGACGGTTACTTCTCCGCCGTGCTCTTCCTTGAGCTTGATTGCCTCTTCGACGGCGTACTCGTCATATGGGTTGATGATGAACTCCACGCCTTCTTCGGAAATCGCACCGTTTTGGACTACAATTTTTTCTTCTGTGTCAAATGTCTGCTTTAACACGACCAGAATATTCATACTGCTCTCCCTCCATTTCAAGACGCTATCTTTTGTGAATCAGTGACGAATGTCCGCTCCATTATGCCACGTTCGGCGAAGCGATGCTATTATAAATCAGAGAATTTCGGCTTCCGCTTCTCCAAAAAGGCCGCGACGCCTTCCTTGACGTCCTGTGTCTGGAACGCCTGCCCGAACAACGCCGCTTCGCGGGCCAACCCCTCATCCAACGGGAGCGTAGCTGAACCGTGAACCGCTTCGAGAGCCAGCTTCATCGTGACAGCGCTTTTTTCGCTGATCGCGTAAGCCAGCTTCTTCGCTTCGTCCAGCAGTTGTTCAGCAGGGTACACCGCCTCTGCCAAGCCGATCCGGCATGCCTCTTCACCGCCGATCATTTCGGAGGTGAGGATCATTTGTGTGGCCCGACCTCTGCCGACCAGACGTGGCAAGCGCTGCGTCCCGCCGTACCCGGGAATCAGGCCGAGGTTTAGTTCAGGCAGGCCCAGCTTCGCTTCGGCAGCAGCCAAACGAATGTGGCAAGCCATCGCCAGCTCCAGCCCTCCGCCCAGGCACGCGCCGTTGATGGCGGCAATAATCGGTTTGGGGAATGTCTCCAGACGGTCAAACAGGCGTTGGCCTCTTTCAGCAGCAGCTTTGCCGTCCGCCCCATCCATGTGCGTAAACTCCTTGATGTCCGCTCCCGCGATAAAAAATCGCCCTTCACCGGTAATGATCACCACTTTGACGGCAGGATCGTTTTCCAGCGCCGTCAAGCTCTCTGAGAGTTCCTCCAGAACGTGCTTGCTCAAAGCGTTGGCGGGCGGGTTGGAAATCGTCACCACAGCGACGCGGTTCTCAACCTGCACACTCCAATGTGTCCCCATTTCGCTCCCTCCACTTCAATCATAAACAATAGAGAGCGATCGCAACCTGAACGACCGCTCAGTGTTCTGTTTTCATTGTACCAGATTCGCCCCCGGAATTGAAAGCACCTCTGGCTACTTTCCCTTCAAACCGTACAGGAAGAGGTTATGAATGGGATCTACATGAGAGACAAGGTCGTACTTGCACTGTTTCATAACCCACGATGTCGTCACTTCGTCCAGCGTCCCGAAGATCATTTTCCGCGTCATCCGCACATCCAAATCAGTGCGAAACACCCCTGTGGCGATCCCTTCCCCGATCACTTCGTCGATCAGGTTGAAGTACTGCTTCATCACATTGCCGATCCCGACGCTGATCTCCTGGTTGGACTGGCGCAGCTCGATTTGCGTCACCTTCGCCAGGTCTTGGTCCTGGGAAAGCTGACTCAAATGGGCATGGACGAGCACGTACAGCTTCTGCTCCGTGGACGTCTGTTCCATGATGCGCTGCCTGCACGTTTCGATAAAGTGACCCATCTTTTCGTTAAACAGCGAAATCAGGATATCATCCTTGTTTTCAAAATAGAGGTAGATGGTACCGTCCGCTACCTTCGCCTCCTTAGCTATTTTGGAAACCTGGGCGTTGTGATAGCCCTGCTGAGCGATAACGCGAACAGCCGCATCGATAATGGCCTGATACTTTTCCCCCGTTTTCTTTGCCATATGTACCTCCGTTGTTTTACTCACGCCGATGATATTGTGAATGACTATTCATTCATATTCAGTGTATAGTACCCTGCGCATGGCTGTCAATCGCCTGACGGCAAAAGAAAAGGACGCTCCGCAAGCGGTTTTGCCGCCCTTGGACATCCTGGCCTTCCACTTAGGGTCAGCTCGATTTCGGTTGCTCCAGGGAATCGCTTTTCTGCTTTTCTTCTTCCGCAAGCTGACGGCGCAGTACCTTGCCGACCATCGTCTTGGGCAGGTCGCTTTTGAATTCGTACAGGCGCGGGACTTTGTAAGCAGCCAGCTTCGCCCGACAGTGCTGATCGAGCTCCTCTTCGCTTGCCTGCATCCCTTGCTTGAGAACGACGTACGCCTTGACGGTCTCGCCACGGTACGGGTCAGGAACGCCAATCACTGCCGCTTCCTGGATCGCCGGATGTTCAAACAGCACCTCCTCCACTTCCCGTGGATAGATGTTGAAGCCGCCTGCGATAATCATGTCTTTTTTGCGGTCGACGATGTAAAAATAGCCCTGCTCATCCATGTAGGCCATGTCTCCGGTCAATAGCCAGCCGTCCTTGAGGACTGCGGCCGTCTCCTCGGGGCGATTCCAGTAGCCGCGCATCACCTGCGGGCCTTTTACCGCCAGTTCGCCGATTTCACCGGGGGGCAGCTCCTCACCTGTCGCGCTGTCGACGATCCGGCTGTCGGTGTCGGGCCAGGGAAGTCCGATGCTGCCGGCAATGCGCTTGCCCCAGATCGGGTTGGAGTGGGTCACAGGCGAGCTCTCGGTCAAGCCGTAGCCTTCGACCAGCTTGCCCCCGGTCAATTCCTCAAATCGGGTCTGCACTTCGACCGGCAGTGGAGCTGAGCCGCTGACACACGCTTCGATCGAGGAGAGGTCGTACTTTTGCAAATCGGGGTGGTTGATTAAGGCGATGTACATCGTCGGCGCACCCGGAAACAAGCTCGGCTTCATTTTGTCGATTTGCTCCAGCACTTGCGCCACGTCGAATTTGGGCACGAGGATGACCTCTGCCGCGATCGAGACGCCCAGATTCATCACCGCCGTCATCCCGTACACGTGGAACAGCGGGAGGACGCCGAGAATCCGCTCCTTGCCGATCTGCGACTTGTACAAGGTGGCACGGCACTGTACGGTGTTGGCGATCAGGTTGGCATGGGTCAGCATGACTCCTTTGGCGACACCTGTCGTACCTCCCGTGTATTGCAAAAGGGCGATGTCTTGCTCCGGGTCGACGTCAGTTTCCACCGGAGTGAGAGCGCTTTCTTTCAACACGGTAAGAAAAGGCTCAACATCGCTGCTGTATGTGACTTGCGGCGCAGAACCCTGCCTTTTTTGAACGAGTGGGTACAGCATTTTTTTGAAAAAGGGAAGATAATCACCGATGCTGGTGACAATGATGCGTTTGAGAGGAGTGGATGACTTTACTTCATTGACGCGTTTGAAGAGTAGATCAAGCGTGACGATGACTTCTGCACCGGAGTCGTTCAACTGGTGGATCAGTTCCCGCTCCGTGTAGAGCGGATTGGTCATAACCACGATGGCTCCGGCGAACAGAGCGCCGTAGTAGCAGATTACCGCCTGCGGGGTGTTGGGCAGCATGATCGCTACACGGTCTCCTTTTTTGACGCCGCGCTGTTGCAGCGCATCAGCGAACCGGTACGACAGGTGCAACAGTTCGCGGTAGGTAATGCGTTTGCCCATGAAGTAGATGGCGTAGTGATCGGGGTGCGTCGCTGCTGACTGTTCCAGAAAATGCGTCACTGGAACACGGGGGTATTCCAGTGACGGTGCAGTTTCAGGTGGGTAACTGGCAAACCAAGGCTTGGCATGTGACATGGCTCTTCCCTCCATCTCGTATTGGCCTTGCCTTCCCGTCGATCAGCATTCATAACCTCTTCCAGTTTCTATTGTAGTCGAAAAATATGGAATTTTCCAATATCAAAAATGGAAATTTACACCATGTCCAAACAAACAGGGAAGGTAGCGAATCTCTCGCCCCTTCCCGACGGGTTATGGTATTAGTGCCTGCTCAAGCTGTTTGCGAACGCGCTGCCGCTCGTCCTTGGTGACGAGGTGATACCAGCCAAGCACGCCGTTATGCCAAATACGCTCGTCTCTGCCACGCAGCGTGTCGGTCTGTACCTGGTTGGTGCCCGACGTGCCAAAGGAGAGCAGAAGCGAGGCAATTTCCCCTTCTGTGAGGTCAGTCTTCACGTGTTGGCCGACAATTTCGAGCAGCGGATAGAGGTTCGTCAGCGCCTTGGAGGAGGCCGCTTCGGTCGCCAGTGCGCGAATGATTTCCTGCTGTCTGGCGATGCGCTCATAGTCGCTGTCTTCCGCTCCGAGATCGCTCATCCGGTAACGGGCATAGTCGAGAGCCTGTTCGCCGGACAACTTCTGCACGCCAGGCGACAGATCGATGTACGTATCGTCAGTCGGATCGCTGTATTTCATTCGCTTCTGGACATCGACCGTCACGCCGCCCAATTGATCCACGATCTGCCGAAACCCTTCGAAGTCGACCGTCACGTAGCGGTCGATGCGGATGCCGAGAAACGACTCCAGCGACTGCTTGACCAGTTTCGGACCGCCAAACGCCATGGCGTGGTTTACTTTGTCGTAGCCTTTGCCCGGGATGTCGAGATAGCTGTCACGCGGGATGGATATCAAGTAGGCGGACTGCTTTCCCGGATTGACCGCAGCCAAGAGCATCGTGTCGGAGCGCGCTGCTTCCCCGTCCCTGCTGTCCACACCGAGAATGAGCAGTACAAACGGGTCTAGCGGCACCTTTCCCGCCAACACCTCGCGCTGCGGCTGGTCGGCCTTTGCCGTGCTGCCTGCACCGTCGGCAGTATCAACTGTCTGCCCGTCAATCGGGACATACCATTGCTGCGCCAGTTGCTTGTATTCGTAGACCGTATAGCCGATGACCACAAGACAGAAGATCACACCTGTGACGAGCAGGCGTAATGTGATTCGTTGAAATGACATGCCAAAACCTCCCCCCGTGCAAACAGACCCGAAAGGTGCAGCTTTCCAACCGGGACTTGCTCTCATTGTTAACAGGGGAGGCTTCGTTTAAACCTTTGCAGACCGCTCAAAATCGCGTTTTTCAGCTTCGCTGATAGCGCATCATCATCGTCACCCACTCGTCGCTTGTGCGCTCCTTAAGCAAATGAAAGCCAGCTTGCTGATAAGCCGCGAGCACCTGCTCACGGTTCCACTCGACAATTCCGGAGAGCATCACCAGTCCGCCATCTGCCAGCCGCTCTGCCACGACAGGGAGCATGGCGACGTCCTCATCCCCGCCGATGTTGAGCAGCACGACCTCCACCTGATCGGGAAGCTGTGAGCGGACCGCCGGATCGAGCGCATCGCCGATCACGATCTGCAAGCTGTCCGTTGTCACTTTGTTGTTGGCGGCGTTGACCTCGATTTGCCACTCGCTTTGCGGATTGATGTCCACGGCAAAGACCGGCCGGGCAGCGCCGTTGCGGACACAGAACAGCGAGAGAATCCCCGAGCCTGCCCCGATGTCGAGCACCCGCTTTCCTGCCAGCGGAAGCTGTTGCAGCAGCAACAGCAAATCCTGTGTCGTCCCGTGATAGCCCGTGCCGAACGCTGCTCCCGGATCAATCCAGAGGACATTCTGTGCCGCGGCCAGCTTTTCCGGCTCCGTCCACGTCGGAGCCACCCACCACTCGCCGACCTGGACTTCACGGAACTCTTCTTTCCAGGAATCGTTTTCTTCTGCGACCTCCTCCACGGACTCGAACGTGACAGCCCCGCCCCATTGCGCCAGGTAGCGTTCCAGCCTGTGCACGTGCTCCTCGTTTGTCTGCTCAAGCGGCTCGAACAGGTAGGCGATCGACGGCGCGCTATTGTTTTCGGTGTAGTCATACCCGTTACCGGTCGTCAGCACTTCGATCTGCGGCTCCACCCAGCCCAGTGTATACGGACTGTCCAATACCGCCGCGACAAATTCTTCTTCTCTGTCTGGTTCCACATGTACGATGTATTTCAGCCATCTCGGCTCCATCTGTTGTCTCTCCTCTCTTTTTTCCTGCTAGGATTCACCCATGATTGCCACAACTGGACATAGCAAGGAAGTGCCCTGCATGGTATGATACGAGAATGGACTATCTACCTCTAAGGGAGGATTCATATGTTTGACGAATTCTTTTATCGACGGCGGAAAAACAAGGGCCTGTACTACTTTATGATCGGCATGATGGTACTGGCCGTCGCCATGCTCGTCATGGGCGTGCTCTATTTGTTGTAGGCTTGCTTTACTTCCTATTGTTTACTCGATTATACTTGAGAATGTGTTTTTCCTGTACGTTTGATATAGAAAGAAGGTTCACTCCATGTCGCGAATTCTCATCTCCGGGTATTACGGCTTCAACAATGCCGGAGACGATGTGGTCCTGTACGGCATCATCAGCTCGCTGAAGCGGGAACAACCGAATATTTCCCTGGCTGTGCTCTCCAACCAGCCGGACCGGACTGCCGAGCTGTTCGGGATCGAGGCTTATGACCGCTGGAACCTGGGCACGATTTTCCGTGAACTGAAACGCAGCGACATGCTGGTGATGGGCGGCGGAACCTTGATGCAGGACGTGACCAGCCCGCGCAGTGTGCTCTACTATTTGGGCATCGTAATGATCGCCAAGCTGCTGGGCAAGCCTGTCGTCTTCTACGCGCAAGGATTTGGACCGATTCTCAAATCTCTTTCTCGCGCCATGATCAAGCAGGTGGTCAATCGGGTCGATGTGATTACCGTCCGCGATGAAGAGTCTGGCGAAGACTTCAAGGCGTGCGGCGTCAAACGCGCCCCGATTCACGTCACCGCCGATCCGGCATTGACGATTTTGCCGGAACAGGTCTCGGATGTCCGCGGCAAGGAACTGTTGCACGACTTGTTCGGCGAGCCGGACAAGCCCTTGGTCGCCATCTCCGTTCGGGACTGGAAGCAGGAGCAGCAGTTCAAGCAAAGCATTGCCAGAGCTGCCGACTGGTTTATCGAGCAGGGCTGGAACGTCCTGTTTCTGCCGATGCATTTTCCAAGCGACCTGGCACCTTCGCGGCACATAATCGAGCAGATGGAGCGAAAAGGCGCCAAGCTGCTGGATGTCCATGTCCCCTTCCATGATATCATGTCCGTGATCAAACAGTGCGACTACGTCGTCGGCATGCGCCTGCACTCGCTCATATTGGCGTGCATGCTGCGCATCCCGTTTACCGGGATTTCCTACGACCCGAAAATAGACCGGTTTGTCGAGCGTGCAGGTATGCCCAACGCCGGGCATATCACCCAACTGGACGCAGCTTCTTTCCTGTCGCTTTTGCAGGAGCGGCTGGCCGTACTCGACCAGGAACGGGAAGGCATCGCCAAACACGCCTTGCTTCTGGAACAGGAAGCGGCAAAAAGCAGCGAGTTGGTACTACAGGCACTGCGTCGAAAAGGCTGACCGCTGCTGCTACAAACCTCGGAAGAAAGGTTGGTTTCCATGTCCGTTTCGGCTCAACTGCTACTCCGGCTGAACCGCGTTTTTCCCCTGCCCGTCCATCCCTTCAACCTCGCCAACGACGGGCAGATGAGCTATACAGAATGGCAATTTCAAAAAGGGGATCAGACCATTCAGTTCTTCCTCCCCTTTCACTCGCAAGCAGAGATGTTTACCGGGAAAACGGTTCTCGACATCGGCTGCGGCGGTGGCGGCAAGACGTGCTACTACGCCACCTTCAAACCAAAGAGCATGATCGGCATTGACATCGTCCCGCATTACGCAGAAGAAGGGAATGCCTTCGCCAAGGAAAAAGGGCTGTCCGATGTCGTCTCCTTTATGACGCAGGACGCCGCCAACATGACGTTTGCGGACAACACCTTTGATACGATCATTATGAACGACGCCATGGAGCATGTCGGCGAGCCGGAAAAAACGCTGGAGGAATGTTTCCGCGTGCTCAAGCCGGGCGGCCATCTCTACATCAACTTTCCGCCCTATTACCATCCCTACGGCGCCCATCTCTCCGATGCGATCGGAATTCCGTGGGTACATGCTCTCTTCCCCGAACAGGCATTGATCCAGGCATACAAGCAGCTCGTACGTGACCTGCCAGACGGCGCTGACCGCATCTCGTTCCGCTTCAGCACTCAGCCGGATGGGCGCGAGACGATTTCCTACATCAACCAGATGACGATCAAACGCTTTCGGCGAATCCAGCAAGGGGTCAAGCATCCGGCTGTCTACGAACGGGAAGTTCCGCTGCGCAATCAGTTGAGCGCATTGGCCAAACTGCCCGGTCTGCGCGAATTTTTCGTCAAGATGGTCGTCTGTGTCTACCGAAAAGAACAGTAGGTTTGCTTGCAACAATAAAAAAGAAAGAGGATACCTGGGACGCTGCAAAAAGCTCCCGTGGTATCCTCTTTTGCTTTTCCCGGTATTTCTTTGCGCATTTTCACAGGTGTGCTGCGATCATATCGCTAGTGCTGCGTCTTTCGTGCCTACGCCTGGAGGTCGTACAGACCGGGACTGTGTTCATCAGGCAACTCCGGCAGGACGGGCACCGGGAAGCCTTCAGGCGGTGCGACAACCTGCAGCTCGCCACCATTTCGGCTCGGGGTCTGTCCGCTGAAAATTTCCGCGATGCGCGTCTGATCCAGCCGGAAATTAAACTGCGCATTGTGGAAGCCCATCTCCACGTACTTGCGGCACTCCGGATACTTGTTGATGTCGTAATTGGGCACAGGGAACAGCTTCCCCCAGTTGACCCCGAGCGTTTCCAGGGCTTTGGCAAACGCGTTCTGATGTGCATTATCCCGCACGATGAGAAAAGCCAGCGTCTCGCGGAATGTTTTGTTCGTGCTCATTTCGTAAATCCGCGATTTTTGCAGGACCCCCGTCGATTCCAGCACCAGGTTGTCCAACAGATTGGCAACGAGATTGCCGTGGTCGTAGACGTAGTTGCCCATCCACGGATTGCCGGCTGCGTCGACAGGCAGAGAGCTTTGGGCACCCATGATATAGTGATGCGGATTGGCATGCTTCACCGCCTGGTCGAGTGGCGCCTGATTTTCCCCTGCATTCCCGGGCATTCCGGCACCGCTTCCGGTCAGCAGTTGGTTGATCGTATGCTGGACGAGCTCAACATGGCTCAGCTCCTCCAAAAACACGCCGCGAATCAGGTCGCGGTACTGGATGGCCTGGCCGCGAAAGTTGTTGCTCTGGAAAAAGAACTGCATCATCGTGCGCATTTCCCCGAAGCGGCCGCCGAGTGTTTCCTGCATGACTTTGGCCGCTTGCGGGTCCGGCTCGTCCGGGACGATCAGGTTGATCAAGTCTTCTTTGTAGAAATACATCTCTTTTGCCTCCTGTGCAAACCAATTGATTGACTCGCCTTAGTTTGTTTCCAGGAATGGCAGGAAATGCATACATTTTTCCAACGGTCGAATTTCTTTGCTGTCCGCACCAGCCGAGTTTCTTACGAAGACTTGGAGGACGCCTGTTTTTTGCGGATCATGTTGCGAAACGCCAACAGCCTGCTCCCGCCCGGGAAATACTCCAGCTCCTTGTCCTCCACGAGCGGAATCAAGAGCAGCGAGCCCAAATAGACGACCATCCCGACGATTACACCGACTACCGTTTCAATCGCACCCGTCAGGCGCGGCTGCTCCCACGCAACGACATAGCCTGTCGCCTCGGTAGCTCCCCAAGCCAGGACGAGCATCAGATTGGCGATCAGCAGCGGGTGCAGCGTATCAAAGCGCCAATTGAGCTGCAGCGGAACCAGTCGCGTAATCGCCCGCATATTCAAAATGCAGACAAACGTCGTCGCGCACAGCCAGGAAAGGGACAGCCCGTCCATTCCGAGAAGCGAAGTAAACACAAGCGTTGTTGCGATCTTCACGATAACGCCGTACAGCAGATGGCGGGCCGGGATTTTTTCTTTGCCGACGCCCTGCAAAATGCCGTTGGTCGCCAGCAGCAGCGAAAGCGGTACGGCACTGACGCCAAGAATCGCCATCGCGCGCGTTCCTTCCATGTCGCCGTACAGAGCCAGATTCGCACCTTCGGCTACGGCCGTCAGACCGAGGCCAGCCGGCAAACCGATCAGCCAGGCAAAGCGAAGCGACAGCTTGGTCAAGGTCGCGACCCGCTCCTCGTCTCCGAGCCGTTTTGCCTCGGCAATCGCCGGTACGATCGAGAGCGCGATGGAAGAACCGAACAGGCTCGCCATCTGCAACAGCGGACCACCCCGACTGTAAATCCCAAACCAGGTATCCGCGGTCAGCCCATCCACGTCCCAGATTGTGCGGAAAATGTTGATGGCGAGAAATGAATCCGTCAGGCTGAAGATCGGAATGACCAAGGCGCTCAGGCAGATCGGCCAGGCGATGCGCCACATCAAGGCGAAGAAAGAACGGTCATACCACCAGTCCATCCGTCTCCAGGAAACATTGGAAAACACAGGGCTTTTGCGGTTGTGCAGCCACATCAGAAACATCAGAAAGCCAAGGCTTAAAAACGTGCTGATCATCGTCCCGAAGTTGACTCCGGTGATGACGGTATCCGTGTCTTCGCCGAGACTGACGAGGTACAGCGAGGCGATCAAAATAAAGGCGACCCGCAGTGTCTGCTCGACGATCTGCGACAAGCCTACGAACATCATTTTTTGATAGCCGTAAAAGAAACCGCGCAAGACGGCGATCAGCGGAACAAACAGCAGCGACAGGGATATCGCCCGGATCGGTTCGACCAGATGCAAGTTGCCCATCAGTCTGGCGATCAACGGGGAGCTGATGTAGAGGATCGCAAACAGCCCCAGGCCGATCGCTCCCATCATCACCATGCTGCGGGCGAGAATTTGCCCGATCGTCGCTTCCTTGCCCTCCGCAAGCGCCTCCGCAATCACTCTCGACAGAGCGACGGGAACACCCGCAGTCGCCAATACGAGAAACGTCAGGTACAGCGGATATACTTCCTGATACAAACCGAGTCCGCTATCCCCGACGATCTCTTGCAGCGGAATCCGGTAGAACATCCCGATTATTTTGGACAAAACCCCCGCTACCGCCAGTATCAGCGCCCCTGCGAGGAAATGACTTTTCTTTACCATGGGCTACTCCTTTTTTCATCCTGAATAGAAAGGCTCCATCAAACGAGCGTAACGCCCCTCCCTATCCTACTATCATTTGCCTGTTCCAGCAAACAGGTATAACGACGCAATCTGACAGGAATACTGGTGAAAACAGATTGCAACGACTTCTTAGAATCGTCTGGCGCAAACGAGGAGGATGGGACGTGCCCGTAACCGGTTTTTTGATCCGACATGTGCAATGGCCGCTGATGGAAAGATGGAAGAAAAACCGCACACGACAGTATATACGTGAACTGCGGCAGGGACAGAGCCTGCCGACCGAAGCACTGCAAGCAAGCCAGCGCGAAAAGCTGCGGACGTTGTTGGAACACGCCGTACACAACGTCCCGGCCTACGCTCCGTACGCCCAGGAGTGGCAGGAGAGCCATGACAATCCGGAAGCCTTTCTGCTGCGGCTGCCCATCCTGAGCAAATCGCGGTTTCGCCAAAACGCGGAACAATACATAGCGCAAAACGGCGACCGCTCCACCTTTATTCCCAACCGAACCGGCGGCTCGACAGGCGAGCCCGTCAGCTTTTATTTGGAACGGCCTGCTGTCGAGCAGTATGAAGCCGCCCGCTGGCTAGGCCTGTCCTGGCACGGCATCCAGATTGGCGACCCGTGCGTGATGATCTGGGGCTCTCCGCTGGAGCTGTCGCAGCATCAGCAAAAGCGGTATCGCTGGAAGGAACGCTGGCTGAAAAACCGGCTGATCATTCCCGCCTACGACCTGGACGAGCGCCGGCTGGATACGTATCTTCGGCTCATTCGGCGCTTTTCGCCCGTCTACCTGTACGGCTACACCTCGGCGCTGTATACTTTGGCCAGCATGATGCTGGAAAAAGGACTGACGCTCGATGTCCCGCTCAAAGCGGTCGTCTCGACAGCAGAGAGCCTGCACGAGCATCAGCGGGCTGTGATCGCACGCGCGTTCGCAGCTCCTGTCATCAACGAGTACGGAGCGCGCGACGGCGGGATTATCGCCTATCAGTGCCCCAGCGGGCGGATGCATGCCTTCAGTGAAAACTGCTATCTGGAGGTCGTCGATCCGATCAGCGGAATTCCTTTGCGCGCGGGCGAGACTGGACTGTTGCTGGTGACCGACCTGCACAACACGGTCATGCCCCGCTTGCGCTACCAGCTCGGCGACCTGATCGCCCTCTCCGCACAGACATGTGACTGCGGCATCGGCTATCCCCTGATCGAACATATTGACGGCAGGGAAGACGACATGTTCGTCTCGGAACACGGCACATTTGTGCACGGACATTACTTTAACCACATCATCCGCAACATGAGCAGCTTTCGCACCTTCCAAATCGTGCAGCACGAACGCCAGCGAGTCAGCCTGAAGCTGGTGAAGGAACCGAAAGTGTACCTGCCTGCGGAGGAAGCCCAACTTCTGGAGGGCATACGCGCCGCACTGGGCAACGTCGATGTCCAGGTCTCCTATGTGGAGCAAATTGCGCCCAGCGCATCTGGCAAATTCCGTTATGCGATCCGTGAGTTTCCGCTTACGACTGACCTTTTGCGCGAGTAAAGCGGCTGCGCAGCTTGTGCAGCAATTCGCCTGCAAGCGGCTCTCGCAGCAGGATGAGCGACAGACCGTACACAGCCGCGCCAAACCCGATCCCGACGACGAGATAAGCCCATAGCGGAAGTGACGAGAACCACGGATCGAGCAACAAAATCCCGGCGCCCATGACCGCACAGGCTGCCAAGGTTCTCGCTATCGTACGAAGAAAGCCCTTGTCTACGGGTATTCCCACAGCACGCCAGAGCAAGACAAAGAGCAGGATCGCCTGGCTGAAGGCAGAAACGGCGTTGGCGAGGGCGATCCCGCCATGTCCCATCAACGGGATCAGCAGCCAGTTGGTCAGCATGTAGATTCCGATCCCGACGACACCGATGGTCACCGGTGTCCGGGTGTTTTCCAGCGCGTAGAAAGCGCGTGTGAGCAAGTCGCGCGAAGCCAGCGCATACAGACCCAGTGCGTAAAATGGCAGGGCCCAGACTGTCAGGGCAACAGAGTGCTCGTCAAAAGCACCGCGTTCAAAAGCGAGCCGGATCACAGGCTCGGCGTAAAGGACAAGCCCTGCCGTAACGGGTACGAGCAAAATAAACAGATAGGCCAGTCCTTTTTGCAAAATGCCCTTCATCTCTGCCATTTCTCCCCGCTTCACGTGACTGGCCAGCAGCGGGAAAAGCGGCAAGGTAAAGGCACCGACAAAGATCGCCATCGGGATTTGGACGATCTGGTTGGCGTTCGCCAAGGCTGAAATCGCACCAGTGCCCGTCGATTCGGCAAAGCCGCGTTCGAGAAATGTAGTCGCCTGAGCTACGACAGCACCGATCATAATCGGCACGACTCGCTCGCCCATCCCCGCCAAGGCCTTGTCGTTTCGGTAGGCAAACGAAAGCTGATGCCGGTAGCCAAAACGGCGCAAGATCGGCAGCATGGTCAGCATCGCCGCCAAATAGCCGAGCGTCGTGGCGATAGCCAGTCCTGTCGGTCCGTACAGCGGCACGAGGATGTACATGCCGAGGATGACAACAGCTCCGTTGGCGACTGTGCCGAGCGTCGGCGTGAAAAAGTGCTGGTGCGCATTGCACACGCTCTGCCACAGTCCCGCCAGGCCGATGAAGACAGCAGACGGCCACATCCATCGCAGCATCTCTGCGGTCAGGTCGAGCTTGTCTCCCGTGAGTCCAAACAGCGCGGCGATCTGCGGGGCAAAAACGACTCCGAGTACGGCCACCGCCCCGAAGAAGCAAAGAATCATCGTCAGCATTTTATGGTAAAGCTCGCCAGTCCCTTGCCTGTTTTCCAGCAGTCCCCGCATCGTCGGGATCAGGACGGCATTGATCGCTCCCGGCACGACGAGGAACAAGGTCAGCGGTATGGTCGCAGCGATATTGAAGGCGTCTGCCTCCATTCCCGTACCGTACAAACTCGATACATAGACACTGCGGAAAAAACCTAGCAATCTTCCGATGAGCGTAAAGACGACGATCATGGAAGCGGTTTTGATCAGACTCATTTCGCAAATCTCCTATTCTGAAAGAAAACCTAAAACGGCGTAAACATACGAAAAGCACTTCGTTATCATATCTTATTTTTTCCCTTCCTACCAAGCACTTTCCCTCTTAACTTGCTACTCGGTTGTCAGATTCATTATAATGGGTAAGTTAATCCCGATACAGGAGGACGACAAATTCGATGAGAGAAACCGTGATAAAGTGGGGAAGCCAGTCTAATACCTGGCTCTACCTGTTACTAGCCTACCCGGTCATTGATTACGTGTTGCGAAACATTCTACCAATTCCCGTGATTTCTTCTTTTTGGGATGAGGGTTTGCTTATTGTGTTGCTGCTTTTCACCATGTTCGCCTTCCTTCAGGGAGACAGGCAGATGCCTGGCATCAAACATCTGCTGGCCGCTTTCTTTGTTCTCGGCGCGGCCCTGATGGTGTCTGACATGGCCAACTGGAAAGCGAGCGTGGAAGGATTCCGCGCTGTCTATCAGTATGTGCTGGCCTTTTTCATCGGCTTCTACTTGTTCAAGTCGACCGAACAACTGGAGCGTTTGCTGAAGGTCCTCGTGCTCGTCGGGTTTCTCGCCGGACTGGTCGGCGTCATGCAGGTAGTCATCGGGGTACAGACGCCGGGTGCCTGGGTACAGGAAGGCGAAGCGATCACGACACGCGCCTTTTCCTTCGTCACCAGTCCGAACGTGCTGGGCAGCTACATGGCCCTGATCGCTCCGCTCGCAGCAGGACTCGTCCTGAAAGCGACAAGCCGCAAGGAACAGCTTCTCTGGGTTGCCGTAACCGGGGTTACTCTGCTTGCACTCCTGCTTACCGCTTCGCGCGGAGCCTGGTTTGCACTCGCCTTTGCGCTGTTCGTCTGCTGCTACATATGGAGCAAAAAAATCGCAGCCATCCTGGTCGGCATCGGCGCGCTCGGCGTGGCGGGACTGTTCATGGTCCCGAACTCCGTACCCCTGATCGGATCAGTGAAAAACCGCATTTTCGGTCTGTTTACCCCCGAGTATTTCGCTTCCAGCATGCAGGCCGGGCGTCTGGAGCGCTGGGGCACAGCCTATGACAAGATGCGTATCGAACCGCTGTTTGGCGTAGGTCTCGGCCATCACGGCGGAGCTGTCGGTTCCCGTCACTTCGGTACGATCTACTCAGACAGCTACTTCTTCAAAAGTTTGGCGGAGTTCGGACTGATCGGGATTATTCTGCTGATTGCCGTTATCTTTGTGATGATGCGCTACAGCATCCGCGTAATCCGCGAGTCGAAGAACTCTCCTTCTTTCTTCCTGCTCTTGGGGCTATTCGGCGGGCTGTTCGCGGTCGCCATGCACAATTTTGTGGAAAACATTTTCGAGGTGCCGTTCATGGCTCTCTACTTCTGGCTGTTCTGCGGTTTATTCAGCGCATTGTACGTCGAACAGACTCTGACAAAAAAGGGGTGAGCTCATGCGCCGCAATCCTGTAGTTTCAACGATAAGCTGGGCGTTGTTCGCCATCGCTCTGTTACTGATCTACCATCTGCTCGTCAAACCAGCCTTTCTCGACCTGACCTGGATCGCCCTGTTGGTGTTCCTGCCGCTGCTCGCCTTCTGCTACTACGTCGTGCACCCGAGCGAACGGCGCCAGGTGATCGTCTTTACCATTGCCTTCTTGCTGCTGGATCGCTCCCTGACCCGCGTGGACGTGAAAACGACAGCCGCGCTGCTGATCGGCGGAGCCATCGCCGTGATCGTCATCGCCCTGCTCGCCAAGTGGTACGGGCGCTTGTCCTGGAAAGCAGTCGGAGCCCTGGTGATCGTTGCCCTTTTGGCAAATACAACCTTTCATCGCGATACATTGACGGCATTGAGCCATTTCACCGTGACTCACCAGACCGACCGGCTATACAACGGAGAGTGGGTCGACTATTTCCCGATTACCCTCTACGACGTAAATCAAGACGGAAAAATGGAAATTATCACCTACGGGAACGCAGAGGAGCTTCCTTTGCCGGAAACCGTGGAACGTCCGGAGACGGAGGAAGAGAAAAAGGCGTTTGCTGAAAAGCTGACGCATCTGCAGACAGAGCCGCTTTCCCTCTACGTGCTGAGCTGGCAGGACGGCGAGCTTGTCCGCTTGCCAAACGACGAGATTCCTGCCGATACGCTGCAGCGAATCAAAGAGCAAATGCCAACGGATTATCCCGGTTTCCCGTATTACACGATGAAGGATGACCAGTTGATCCCGAACGTGCAGCGCCAGCCGTACGCGGAAGGCATGCTGCAAATCGGGACTGCGCCGTACCGCGCCTTTATGCTGGACATGGCCAACATCGCCAACCTTCTGGAAGATAGTGAAGGCAGCATGGATGTTCGGCACGAATTGGGCAGCAAGTACAAGGATTTGCACATCAAGGACGGCATGCTGACCGGTTCGTACGACGGACAGCCGTTTAGCGGACCTACCGACGCGACCAAAATTCTCACGACGATGATGCTGCCGGACGGACGCGAAGGGCTGATGATCATGGGCCAGCATCTCGGCGTCATCGTCGTCGAGGCAGACGGCAGCATTCGCGAAGCGTACACGCTGACGCGCAATGAAGCTGAACTGGCGACCGCAGAGTTCATCCCGGCCGACATCGACAACGACCAGGTCGACGAGCTGCTGTTGGCGGGCAAGCCGTCCTATATCCTCAAGCCGACGCCGGAAGGTACGTGGGACATCATCTGGGCAAGCGCGGAAAACGATCCGAGCTTCCGCTTCTCCAACTTCGCCGCTGTAGGCGGCGGACAGCCGGAAATCATCGCCAAGGCAAAAAGCTGGGTAAGCACCACAGACAGCCGCTACCTGAGCGGATATGATTACACCCCGGAAGGCTTGAAGCAAAACTGGCGGATTTACCTGCCACTGATCAACGTCCAGGTGGGCGATGTCGATGGCGACCAGGAAAATGAAATTGTCGCGACGATTTACAACACGCATCGCATCCTGGTGTTCAAAAAGCACAATATCCCCGTCTTTCCGCTGACGATTGCGCTGTTTGTCGGGCTTTTGGGATATGCGGTCGTAAGGAGGGTACGTCATGCGTAAGCAAAACAAATGGGCTGCCTTGCTTGGTGCGCTTTGTGCCGCTGCTCTGCTCGGCGGATGCACGTACGAGTCAGGACCCAAGGAGTTTGGCTCCACCAACTTCAATACGACGCCGCAAGCACCGCCGGAAGGGCTGACGGAATCTCCGCGGGAATGGCTGGAAGTCGCTCTGGAAAAGGGACGGACCGACCCGGAGGCGCAAAAATACTGGTACAAGGGACATGTCAAAAACCAGATTTTGGCCCGCTCGGTAACGAGCATGTTCAACGGTGCCGTCATCAACGAAAAAGGCTACAACGTCGATGCGCGGATCGCCGCCCAGCCCTACCAGTACTACCGGATCGACAACAAGCACTTCATCCGGGCGAAAGACTACTGGGTGACAGCGCGTGACGAGCCGCTTGCCTTCGACGTGCTGGCTGGCTTTGAAGACTGGCTGCCGTTTATGGACCAGGCCGTTCAGATCGAAGATGACAAGGTGTACGGTACGGAGACGGCAACCTTCCAGTTGAGGATCACCGGAGCCGAATGGCTGGCAAAAAGCCAAAGCCCGCTGTTTGAGCCACTGCGCCAGCAGTTGGGAGAGCGGCCGGATCTGGAGTACATTTTGCGTGAGTCGACGATCAAGACCACGTTCTGGATCGGCAAGGAAGACCGCTTGATCCATCAGTACGAGACGTGGATTATCCTGCCTTTGCCTGCCGCCGGAACGCTCGATCAGCAAGTGCTGTTCCAGTTGTACAAATACGACGACCCGGGGATCGAGATCAAAGACCCGGCAGAAGTCGAAAGGTATTTGCTGTATTAAAAAACGAGAAGAACGAGAAAGACCGCCCTGCTTGCCAAAAAGCACGGACGGTCTTTTTTTGCGTACTGATCCGAAAAAACACAGCTTATCCGATGTATCCCATCACGCTTGCAAGCTCAACTGCCAGGATACGCCGTAGCGATCTTGCACCCAGGTAAATCGTGGAGAGAAGGGATACTCCCCGAGGGGCATGAGTGTGAAGCCTCCTTGCGACAGCTGTTCAAATGCCCGGTCTACTTCCTCCGCTGAATCGCAGATCACAAACAGCGAAAATGCCGGCGTAAACGTGAAGTTATGCTTGATGTGGCTGTCGATGCACATAATCATCTGGCCCTTTATCGAAAATACTGCCTGCATGACCGTCCCTTCTCTGTCAGGCTCGTCTGCTCCATAACGCGTGATGCTGACGATTTCCGAGCGGGGAAACAGCGATGTGTAAAACGTCATGGCCTCTTCTGCTACTCCTTCGAACATCAAAAACGGAAACACCTGATGATTTGATCCAGTCATTTCGTTCATCCTTTCCACTGCAGTCTTTTGGTTTACTGTTTGCAAGCAGGCATGACATCATCCAGTATCGGCAAAAAATTGCACGAACGATCGCACAACATTACCTGTCTTTGCAACATTCCTCCTTTTTCTGAAAGGGAGAGAGACAGATGAAAGTATCAAAAACGGTTCTGCTTGCAAGTCTGACGGGAGTGTTGATGTGCACTGCAGGGATGCTTGCTGGAAACGACGGCGCACTGGCGAAAAAGGCGTCGGAAGCAATCCGTGTGAACTACGCCAACATCAAGCTGTTTATCAATGGAAAAGAGATCAAGACGAGTGCAGAGCCGTTTACGTATAACGGCAATGTCTATGTTCCTGCCGCAACGATTGCAAACATGTTCGGCATCGGCCAAGAGTGGGATAACAGCACCCCTGCCGTCCGTTTCGAGGGCCTGGACCGGGTGACGAGCTCACCGCAGTACATGGGCATGCTGGCGCGCCAGAGCTATCCATATCCGCTGGATTACGTGTACTCGCTGCGCTGGGGTTCCAACGGCAATTTCGATTCGGTCATCAATGTCGTAAACGGCAAACAAATCCCGCTTCCGAAGATGGAGAGTACCGGCACTCTACGGGAAATTTCGAGGATCGTACACGCCGATATGTTCTATATGCTGGAAACCAATTCCCAAGGGACGTTTATCAACGGCTACAAGATCGACAAGGTGGAGAGCGAGATTGCGAAAGTGTTTTCGCGACAGATCGAGCCCGTTACCGGCACGCTTTCGTTCAACGAAGCGACGCGGGAATTTACCGAGAAAATCTACCAATCTGTCGACGGCAAGGCGAAGCTGGTCGGGGTAAAAGTGTATCAGATCGATTGGGACAACGTGATCACAAAGACAGAGGAATTGCTTGGGCAATAGCCTGCTGTGGGAGAACCCCCATAGCGAGACAAAAAACGTGGCGTCACGCGCAGCACCGGCTGCCTGTCGCCACGTTTTTGTATATCGGTTGGCCAAGTGAATCAGCCGATCAACTCGTCCATCAATTGCGCCAGCTGTCTCGCCTGCTCGCGCCGTTCGTAGCGCTTGACCCGCTCGGCAAAGTCTGTACCGCGCTCTGCGTCCTGCGTCTCCCCTTTTTCCTTCCACTCCCGGTACAGGTCCAGGTACGCCAGCTTGATCGCGTCCTTGTCTTCCGGATCAGCCACTTGCCCCAAACGGAACTGCTGGATGATCTCGGTCGCCTCCCCTGCCTTGTTGAGTGCGAGAATCGGCTTTCCAATGCCCATGTATTCGTACAGCTTGCCCGGGATGTAGGCACCTGCGTCCGCGGAGACGTCTCCGATCAACAAAAGCGCGTCCGCCCCTTTCATCAAGCCGAGCGCCTGCTGGTGCGGCAGGTTGCCCAATACACGAACCTGCTCGCCCAGTCCGAGCCGCTCCACACAGTCGCGGTTCTCCGAGTAGCCGGGATAATCGAAAACTCCGGCAAAGCTGAGCAGTACGTCGTCGGGATCGATCTGTCCTTCGTCGATCAGTTCGCGAATCGCTTGCAGCAGCAGGCGCGGGTTGCGCTTCTGGTACAAGATACCAGCGTAGACGGCGTGGAATTTCTCGGGGACGGCTTGGCTTGGCTGCAAATCGGCAAAATCGGCCTGGTCAAAGCCGTTGTAGATCAACTCCATCCGCTTGATGCGGTTGCCATGCTTTTTCCGGAAGTTCTCCGCAAACGTAGCCGTCACGGTCGTAATCGCATCCGCATCGGCCATCACCCTCGCCTCCATCCGCTCTTCCAACCGTTCTCTCCAGGCAATACCCGAGTTGTGCATGTTTTGCGTCCACGGATCGCGGAAGTCGGCCACCCATTTACAGCCTGCTTCATGCGCTAGCTGGCGAGCGACCAGATGGTTGGTAACAGGGCCGGAGGTCGAGAAAATGACGTCGATCTGTTCGCGCCGGATAATCTCCCGCCCCAGCCGGATCGCTCCCGGCAGCCAGAGAATCTGGTCATCCGGGATTAACAGATACGGCTTGATGCCTTTGAGAAACTGAAAAAGCTGTTGTTTCAATACGCTTTTCAAAGAAGCGCGAGGTGGTGTCGCCGCTTCTTTCACTGCCGAAGCCGTCGCAGGCTTTGTTTGCGCCTGGGCTGAAGCGCCTCGTCCGGGCAGCACAGGCAGTTCCTTTGCCCGATAGACAGAGACGTCCTTCGGCAATTGCGCGAGGAGAGACGGGTCCAGTGTCGCATGATACGTGGGGTCGACGGTCAGGACATGAACATTCCATCCAAACTCCCCCAAATATTTCGCCATTTTCAAAGGACGGGGCACGCCACCGCCGCCAATAGGCGGAAAAATATAACAAATGATCAACACGTTCTTTGCTTTCATCAAAATACCTTCCTCATCCAAAACATTGCTACGCTACGGCAAAAAGCCCGGCCCAGCGCCATTTGCGTACAACCTACACGATACCACAAGTGGCGTCTTATTGCGAATATACCAGCCATCTGCTATAGTGAAAATGGCTTTGTAACTACGATTCGGGTGAATAGTACATGAACAAATTACGAATCCTCCACGTGATTGGCGGAGGGGAATTTGGCGGCGCTGAACAGCATATTCTGCATCTCGTCACCACATTCCCGTCCGATGAAGTGGAGGTAGCAGTGGTCTGCTTTTACGACTCTCTTTTTGCTGACAAGCTCAGAGAGGCGGGAATTCACGTTATCACGCTGCATCAGTTTGGGCGGTTTGATTTGCGTCTCTTGCAGGCATTGCGGCAAACCTTTCTTTCGTTTCAGCCAGACGTTATCCATACGCACGGGATCAAGGCGAATTTCTTTTCCAGACTCGCTGCCTTGTCGCTGGGTGTGCCGCTTGTGACGACGGTGCACAGCTCGCTTCGCTATGACTACAGCGGTTCGCTCACCTACCTGATCGTCAGTATGATGGAAAAAAGCACGCGCCACCTGAACAGGCATTTTATCGCCATCAGCGGGGCATTGGCTGACATTATGCGCGAGCAGGGCGTACCTGCCGACAAAATCAGTGTTATTTACAACGGCACGGATCTCGCCCCCTATCGCCAGGTCCATCTGCGGGAAGCGGACAGAAGCAGACTGCGCAAGGAATGGGATATACCGGAGGAAGCCTTTTTGTTTGGGACGGTAGCCCGGTTTGTCCCGGTCAAAGGCTTGCCCATCCTGCTCGACGCGTACGCACAGCTTGCCGCTGAGCATGAGCATGCTCCCTATCTGGTTCTCGTCGGGGACGGGCCGGAACGAGCACTCCTGGAGGAAAAGGTGCAGGAATACGGTCTGCAAAGCCGGGTACGCTTTGCCGGATTTCGCCAGGACATTCCCGCCTGCTTGCATGCCTGTGACGCCTTTGTTCACTCTTCGCTGTACGAGGGGCTGGGTTATACGATCATCGAAGCGATGGCATCCGAAGTTCCCGTCGTGGCGAGCCACGTGGGCGGAGTGAAGGAATTTGTCTTCGAGGAACAGACGGGACTGGTCGTCCCCCCCGGCGACGCTTCCGCCTTGTGCAAGGCGATGGAACGCCTCTGGCAGTCTCCCGCCCTGCGTGATACGCTGGCAAAACAGGCTCTGGACAAAGTGGAAAGCTCCTTTACGATCGAACAGATGACGAGGCGCATTTTGGCCTTGTACAAAAAGATCCTCTCCTGAAAAAGCACGGCATGTACGCCACCAGGCACTTGTCGTGCTTTTTCATTGTTGTTGCCGTTGTTGCCGAATCGAAGCATAGGCTCTACAATAGGGAAGAAGCATGTGGAAGGCAACATCGTTTTTTTTTGCTTGCAAGTGACACAATTTTTTGAAAAGAGCAGTCGTGAAAGGTTGGGTAGGGCAATGAAACTTTTTCTCTCGGTAGACATGGAAGGCATTTCGGGAATCGTCGACACTACGTACATCAATCCTGATGCGGGAAACAACTACCAGCGTGGCCGCCAGTTTATGACGGACGACGCCAATGCAGTCATCGAAGCGGCTTTGGAGTGGGGTGCCAAAGAAATTTTCGTGGCGGACAGCCATAACACGATGAACAACATCCTGTGGGAAGCGTTGCACCCCAAAGCGCGGCTTTTGGCAGGTTCCCCCCGGGATCACTCGATGGTGCACGGACTGGATGACAGCTTTGATGCGGCACTGTTTATCGGCTACCACACCAGGCAAGGAGTGCCCGGCGTCCTCAGCCATACGATGTCGAACGTGATCCGCAATCTGTACATAAACGGACGCGTTGTCGGGGAGTTCGGCTTCAACGCGGTCTTTGCCGGCATGTACCAGGTTCCGGTCATCATGGTATCGGGCGACAATCTGATTGCCGAAGAAGCGCGTGATTTGATTCCCGGAATCAGCACGGCAGTGGTCAAAGAGGCTGTCTCCCGCACTGCCGCCATCTGTCTGTCCCGCGAGGAAGCGACAGCGGAGTTGAAACAAAAGACGAAAGCCGCTCTCTCCTCGCTCAACCAGATCGCGCCGCTGCGAATGGCGCAGCCGCTGGAGATGGCGATTGAGTTTTCCCACGCAGGCCAGGCGGAAATGGCAGCCATCGTCCCCGGTACGCGCTATGAACAGGAAACGAACACTGTCATCTACACTCCGGCTGATCAGCAGGACATGTACAAAACGATGCGCGCCATGCTCAATCTCGCCGGTACTGCGGAATTCTTTTAACGGTACGTACTGTCTGCGTACAGGATTCGCAGGCCTGCCGCGTTTGGCAGCAAAAAACCCTCTACAAATCATTGTAGAGGGTTTCCTGTTCCATCTATCAGATGCGCACCACTTTTACGGAGCCATCCAGCTCGCGTGGAATGCGGTTTTTCGTATCGACCAATACAGCAGAGGCGGCCATTTGCTTGACCAGAGCAGTCCAGTCCATCTCGGCGAACTCTTTTTGCACGGCGGTCAAGAACAGGGCGTCTGCTCCCCGTACGGCATCCTCGAGGCTGTCTGCCTTGTGTCCGTAGCTCGTAGGGACAGCCGGGTCGTACGAGACCACTTCTACGCCTTTTTCCAGCAGGCGTGCAATCAGATCATGCACCGGGCTCACCCGGTCATCGTTGGAGAAGTCCTTCATTGCCAGGCCGAGGACAGCTACCTTGCTGCCGCGCAAGTTCTTGCCTTGCTCCTGCAACGCCTGCTCCAGCATGCCGACCAGCACGTCTGGAACGCCATCGTTGATCTGGCGCGCCTGTTGCAACAGTTGCAAGCCTACGCCGAGCTCCTGTGCTTTTGGCTGCAGGTAGTAGAGGGCGTTTGGCAAACAAAAGCCGCCTACGCCTGGGCCCGGTGTCAAAAGATTTACCCGCGTGTGGGTGTTGGCCACCTTGATCAGTTCAAAGGTGTCGATGCCGAATGCCTCGGCAAAGCGGGCAAATTCCTGAACCATGGCGATATTGACGTCACGCTGGATGTTTTCGATCACCTTGGCTGTTTCGACGATGCGAATCGAAGAAATCGTCACATCCGTCTCGCTGATAAAGGAAAGCAGCTCCTCGCCTTTTTTGGCGCTCTCCTCATTCAGTCCGCCGAGCACGAGCGGCATCTTGATGAACTCTTCGAAAGCTCGTCCTTCCGCAATGCGCTCGGAGCAGTAGGTCAGGTAAAAGTCTTTCCCGGCGGCAAGTCCGCTTACTTCTTCGAGAATCGGCAAAATGACCTCTTCGGTCGTCCCCGGCACGACTGTGCTGCGGATCATCACCGTGTCGCCCTTTTTCAGTACGCTTCCGAGCGACTGGGCACAGCTTTTCAGCGGGCCTAAGTCAGGATCGCCATTGTGTACCGGCAAGCCTGCCGTGACGATGTACGCATTGACATGCGCTGCTGCCTCTTCATAGGAAGTTGTCGCGCGAAAACGCCCCGCATCCAGTTGCTCGCGCAAAATTTCCGGCAATGTTTTCCCCTGATAGGACTCCAAATGATGGGATCGTCCCGCGTTGATCTCTTCGACGACATGCGGTGCGATATCGATTCCGATGACGCTTGCTCCCTTCATCGCGTAGGTTAGCGCCAGCGGCAAACCGACAAATCCCAATCCTACTACAGCAACGCGTACAGGTTGAGTCATGTATATCTCCTCTTTCACATCTCTATTCGCTTTCCATTCCTGGCACGATCTGATTACATCAAATAATATACTCCTGCAACGACAAACAGCGCGCAGCAAACAATGAGGACCTTATACAAGGTTTCCAAGGAAAACTCCTCCTCGTCCATTGAAGTCTACCTTCACTCTCTGCCAAGGCTCTATTATACTCCCGTTTGTACAGCGCATCAACCAGGGGGACACGCCTCCCCTAGCGAATCAGGCTGGCCCCGATAATATAGGAGAAGCCGACGGAGATCGTCAGCGCGATAAAACCGATTGCCTTGTTGCCTTTGGCGATCTCTTCGTCGATCCGGTAGCCTGGAGTCATAAACTCGAAGATAAAGTAACTGACCAGCAGCAGGAAAAAACCGAATGTTCCCCAAAGCAGCACCTGCCCGATCGAATCATGCTGCTGGATCGAAAAGCGGAAGACATTGGCAATCCCGAAAATTTTTCCTCCGGTGGCCATGGCGACAGCGACATTTCCCCGTTGCAGCTCTGTCCAGACCTTGTATCGCGTCACCATCTCAAAAATCGTGAGGAACAAAACGATTGCCAATCCTGTCACGGCAAAAAAGGCTGCCGTCGCAAAGTACGGATTGTGTAGAAGCCCCTCCATGTTTTTTCCCCCTGCTTATTTCAATTCTGCAATCGTCGCGCCGACGCCGCCTTCTCCCTGGCCGCCGAGACGGAACGACTTGACGTTGCGGTGCTGGCGCAAGTATTCATGCACGCCTTTGCGCAACATTCCCGTTCCATGCCCGTGGATGATCGAGACGGAATTCAGTCCGGCCAGCAAGGCGTCGTCGAGGAACTGCTCGATCTCCCGGATTCCGTCCTCCACGTTGT
This sequence comes from Brevibacillus sp. TJ4, assembly GCF_044627595.2. NCBI lineage: Bacteria > Bacillati > Bacillota > Bacilli > Caryophanales > Paenibacillaceae > Brevibacillus > Brevibacillus sp. TJ4. The sequence continues at coordinate 3,103,673 of NZ_CP185865.1, forward strand.
AGCCCCGCAAATCGAGGCTCATTTTGATGTCCTGGCTTCTCCGCTTGACAGAGGTGTACGCTGCCGCCTGCTGCTGTGCCGGAGGGGATTTGAGGACATTCATGTCGTCCCGCTTGACTTTCATTTTCATAATGCCGATCTGCACCAGGAACTCTTCGCTGTTTACTTTCTCCAGCACCGTTCCTTTTTGGCCAAAGCTCGTCACCATCACTTCGTCTCCGACCTTGATCTGCGTCGCCCGGACTGCTTTTGCCGGCTTTTTCACCTTTTCCTTGTCCAGCTCCAGCACGGCATTGCCCAGCCGCTTTTTCGCTTCGATCAGGCGGTGCTCCTTGATGTCTACGCCTTCGTCGCGCATCTGGCGCAATTCCCGGATGATCGCTTCGGCCTCTTCCTTGGCCAGTTGGACGGCGATGCGGGCCTCGTCTTCGGCCTGTTCCATCCGCTTGTTTTTCTCTTCGGCAAAGCGGTTGCGCTCCTCTTCCAACTGGCGGCGCAGCTCTTCTGCTTCCCGGCGAAGCGCCTCTGCTGCCTGCCGCTCCGCTTCTGCGCTCTTCTTGTTGCGCTCCAGCGAGGCGATCATGCTCTCGACCTGGTTATCCTCTTCACTGATCGAGCCGCGGGCGACATCGATGATTTCCTGGGGAAGTCCCAGCCTGCCTGCGATGGCAAACGCGTTGGAGCGGCCTGGCACGCCGATCAGCAAGCGATAGGTAGGACGCAGCGTCTCGACGTCAAATTCCACGCTGGCGTTGACCACTTCCGGACGGTCGTAGGCATACGCTTTCAGCTCGCTGTAGTGCGTGGTGGCAACCAATCTGGCACCGGACGAAAGGACGTGGTCGATGATCGCCATCGCCAACGCTGCCCCTTCTGTCGGGTCTGTTCCGGCTCCCAGCTCGTCAAACAGCACCAGACTGTTTCGGTCCATTTTTTCCAAAATATGGATAATATTTGTCATATGGCTGGAAAACGTAGACAGGCTCTGCTCAATCGACTGCTCATCGCCAATGTCGGCAAAGACAGAGGAAAAGACGGTCACTTCGCTTTCTTCCTCAGCGGGAATGTGCAAGCCTGACATCGCCATCAGCGAGAGCAGACCAATCGTTTTCAGCGAGACCGTTTTTCCGCCCGTATTCGGACCGGTAATGACAATCGCCTGATACTCCCCGCCTAGTTCTACGTCCAAAGGTACGACTACGTCACGCGAAATGAGCGGATGACGCGCTTTTTTCAGCCGGACGTACCCCTGATCGTTGAGCTTCGGGCATACTGCCTTCATGCTCCAGGCCAATTGCGCCTTGGCAAACATGAAATCGAGCTCGGTCAGAGCCGCCACGTTCTCCATCAGCGCTTCTACGGCGAAGGAGACCTGTTCGGTCAAAAGAAAGAGGATTCGCTCTACTTCCCGCTCCTCGCGCAAGCGTGCTTCGCGCAGCTTGTTGTTCATGCTGACGATCACTTCCGGCTCGATAAACAGCGTCGCTCCAGACGCAGACTGGTCGTGGACGATTCCGCCGAACACATGCCGATATTCCTGCTTGACCGGAATGACGAAGCGATCGCCACGGATCGTGACGATATTTTCCATCAGCATCTTCTGGTAGGAGGACGAGCGGGTCATCTGATCGAGCCGTTCGCGAATCCGCGCTTCTGATTGCCGGATTTCCTGCCGAACCTGGCGCAGCTCCTGGCTGGCGCTGTCCATCACGTCACCGTTCTCATCAATGCAGCGGCGAATTTCGCTTTCCAGCTCGCGCAAGCCTTCGATCCGCTCGGCCTGTTCACGCAACAGCGGCAGCTCCACGTCCTCTGCCATGTCCAGCAAAAAGTTTTTCAGTCTGCGGCCAGACGCGATCGTACTTGCTATGTCAAGCAGTTCGCTCGGCGCGAGCATCGCGTTGAGCCTCGCACGCTGTACAGCCCCGCGGATGTCGCGTATTCCGCCAAGCGGCACGCTTCCTTTCAAGCGCAGGACATTGGCTGCTTCCGCCGTCCCCCGCTGGGCAGCCGAGACTTTCTCCAGCGCCGTAAACGGCTGCAGCTCTGCCGCTCTTTCCTTTCCATATGTGCACGTCGCCCGTTCGACCAAAAGAGCGACGATTTTGTCGTATTCCAACGTTTTTAACACCCGTTGTTCCACTCTGATCCTCCTTACTGATTCCCGCTGGCGACGCGGATCACCGGTCGCTCCCGCAGAGAGTGGCCGATTCGCAAGCCAGCCATTCCTGCCCATTATATCACGTCCGCCAAGCCAAGGATATTTTTACACTCCAGTTGTGGAATAAACAGCGTGCAAGTAAGAAAAAATGTAAACGAACACTTCGCAAAGGAGGAGTAAACTTGACGTTTCTTCGCCACGTTGTCCGATTTATTGTTGCAGCCATCGTGCTGATGTTCGTCGGATTTCTCGTACCCGGCTTTACTGTAAATAGCTTTTGGACTGCGATTATGGCTGCGATCGTAATCGCCATCATCGGCTGGATCGTGGAAGCCATGTTCGGTGATCGAATTTCCCCGTACAATCGCGGAATTGTCGGCTTTCTCGTGAGTGCGGTCGTCATTTACGTTACCCAGTTTTTCGTAACAGGCTTTCGCGTCACGATTTTAGGTGCCTTGCTTGCCTCCTTGGTGATCGGCATTATTGACCTGTTTATCCCGATCAAAAGTTCGTTTAGCGACGGAGACAAACAAAACAAGCAACAGACCTAGACACTCCAAACCGTATAGACAAAATGGGTAGAGCCAACGCTCTATCCATTTTTTTGTTTCGGGCACACAGCAGGGGAATACATGCGGGCAGGTCGAATACAGTACCTGTAAACCAATGTATGGGACGGAGGGATTGGCATGCATTTTCGCCTGGAGGAAGCGATCGAGATTTTGGAGCGTACACCGCGCACACTGGCGGCGGCGTTGTCCGGTTTATCAGAGGAGTGGCTGCGGTGCAATGAAGGGGATGGCACCTGGAATGCCAGCGAAGTCGTCGACCACCTGATCGAGGCCGAGAAAACCAACTGGCTGCCCCGGCTGGAAACGATCTTGCGGGAAGGAGAGAGCCGGCCGTTTCCCCCGTTCGACCGTTATGCCCATTTACAGGAAAAGGCTGCAACAACGATCGAAGAGAAGCTGCAGGCCTTTGCCGCAATCCGCACGGAAAACCTGCACAAGCTGCGCAGCCTAGTCGACCCGGCACGGCACCTCGAGCAGACCGGTATCCATCCCGAATTCGGCGTCGTCAAGCTGCGGGAGTTGATCTCTACGTGGGTCGTCCATGATCTTACGCACATCGCGCAAATCGTCCGCGTGATGGCTGTCCGCTACAAGGCGGATGTCGGGCCGTGGGAGGCGTATCTGGGAATTCTGAAGAAGCGCTGAAACACGAAAAGAGCAATACAACGGGGAGCTCCCATTGCATTGCTCTTTTTTCACTTGGGTTTATAAACCTTCGTTTGCATCTTCCTGTAGGATCTTGAGCAGTTCTTCGTACTCTTGGCGCAGGCGGAAGTATTCGTCCGCAATATTGACAGCAGTAAGCACGGCAATTTTTGCTGTGTCCAGCCGCTGATTGCCATTTGCAATTTCGTTCATTTTATCGTCCACGAAACCGGCTACCATACGGATATGATTGACACTCGCCTTGCCACTCAGTCTATATTGTTGGCCAAAGATGTCCACCGTCAAACGATTTTTCCCATCACCTTGCACGAAGGGTTCCTCCCAACTGCGACCTTTGCTCTACTGTATCCTTTTTAGGTTACTGAAAATGTCATATTTCGTCAAGCCGTGTTGTTTGTTGGCAGCTACATCCGCAGCTCGGCACCTGTTTTTTCTTTCAGCGCCTCGACCACCGCATTTGTCAATTGCTGGATCTCCTCATCCTGCAAGGTGCGCTCCGGATCGCGGAACACGAGCGAGAACGCCATGCTCTTCTTGTCTTGTGCGATGCGCTCGCCTGTGTAGACGTCAAACAGCGTGAGCGATTCCAGCAATGCTCCTGCCGCCTCGCGGATCGTCGACTGCAGCGCTTCTGCTGTGACGTCGCGGTTGACGACAAGCGCCAGGTCGCGTGTGATCGCCGGGAATTTCGGCAGCGGATTGTAGTAGCCGATGTCGCTCGCCACTTTCTCGAGAGTGGCAACATCCAGTTGGAACACGTACGTTTCCGTCAGATCGTACGCTTTTTCCGTAGCCGGATGAATCTGGCCGAGGTAGCCCAGCCGCTCATCGCCTGCCCATACTTCTGCTGTTCTGCCCGGATGCATGCCAGCCAGTTCGGAAGTCGCCTTGTAGACCGCATCCCGGATGCCGATACGCGCCAGCAGCGATTCGACGATGCCTTTGAGCTGGTAAAAATCGACCGGCTGCTTGGTGCCCATCCAGTTTTGCGGATACCATTGGCCCGACAGTGCTCCTGCCACGTACGTACGCTCTTCCGGCAGCTCCGTCAACTCTTCTTTCGTATGCAGAAATACGCGGCCCAGTTCAAACAGGGCGACGTCGTGGTTTTGCCGCTTTTTGTTGTAGGAGACCGTCTCCAGCAAGCTGGGGATCAGACTCGTGCGCAAGGTGCTGTGCTCTTCGCTCATCGGCATGAGCAGCGAGACCGGATTCGTCTTCTCCCGGTGCAAACCGGCGACTTCCTCCACCCGCTCCGGATGGACGAGCGCATAGGAGATCGCTTCATTCAATCCTGCTCCGATCAGGTGGTGGCGAATGTCGCGGCGCAGTTGCTGATCCGGTGTCAGACCGCCCTGGGTCGTCTCCCCGACCGGCAGGCTGGTCGGAATGTTGTCGTATCCGTACAGACGGGCGACTTCCTCGACCAAATCCTCGGGCAGCGTGATGTCTCCGCGTCTCGTCGGCACGGTCACGCTCCACGCTTCGCCGTTTTGCTCGTACGGAAACTGCAGGCGCTCAAAGATCGGCGACACATCGGCAACCGTCAGGGCGGTTCCGAGATGCTGATTGATTTTTTCCAGGGTAACGGTTACGACGACCGGCTCGGCATGTTTGACCACTACGGACGTCACGCCCTTGGAAACTTTTGCCCCGGAAAGCTGCTGGATCAGGGCAGCCGCACGCTCTCCCGCTTCCTTGACGCGAAGCTGGTCGACTCCCTTTTCCCAGCGTACGCAGCCTTCTGTACGCATGCCCAGCTTGCGCGCTGTACGGCGAACAGTCTGCGGCGTAAACCAGGCTGCCTCGAGGACAATCTCCTGTGTCTCGTCTGTAATCTCCGAGTTGGCACCACCCATTACGCCCGCGATCGCCAGTGCTTTTTCCGGGTCTGCAATCAACAGCGTCTGGTCGTCCAATGTCCGCTGTTGCTCATCCAGCGTGACGATTTCTTCGCCTTCCTTCGCGAGGCGGACGACGATGGAGCGATTGGCGACCTTTCCGCCGTCAAAGGCGTGCAGCGGCTGACCGTACTCCAGAAGCACGTAGTTGGTCACGTCGACGACGTTGTTAATCGGGCGCATACCGGCGGCCATCAGTCTGTTTTTCATCCACTGGGGCGAGCTTGTGATCCGCGCTCCGGTAAAATGGCGGCCGTGGTACTGGTAGCACTCCTGCTGTGCCTCGATCGTCACCTGTACCGGGTTGGCATCGCCTTCTTCCGCCAGGTCGACAGACGGCAGCTTCACCTCTCTGCCCAAAATCGCTGCTACTTCATAGGCGACGCCGAGCATGCTCAGACAGTCGGAACGGTTCGGGGTAAGTCCCAGCTCCAGTACAGTGTCGTCCATTCCCAGATAAGTGACGGCATCGGTGCCGACTGCAGCGTCTTCCGGCAGGACCATGATGCCCTCCTGCTGATCTTTGGCCAGCAGCTTGTCGTTCAAGCCCAATTCCTTGGCGGAGCAGATCATCCCCTGGGATTCCACGCCGCGCAGCTTGGAACGCTTGATTTTCAAACCGCCAGGCAGATGGGCGCCAGGCAGCGCGACGACCACTTTTTGCCCTTGGGCCACATTCGCCGCTCCACAGACGATTTGCAAATCCTCTTCCTGCCCGACATCGACGATGCAGACATTCAAGCGGTCCGCGTCCGGGTGTTTGCTGCGTTCTTTTACATAACCGATCACCGCACCGGATACTCCGGCGTTGCGCGACTCCACCGCGTCTACCTCGACGCCGCTTGCAGTCAGCTTTTCCGCCAGCTCCTGGGGCGTGACGTCATGCAGATCGACATATTCTGATAACCATTGGTACGATACTTTCATCTTCGCTCTCCTCTCTTACGCTCGGTTGAACTGACGCAGGAAACGAACGTCATTGGTATAAAAATGGCGGATGTCCTCCACCCCGTATTTCAGCATGGCAATCCGTTCTACACCCATGCCAAAGGCAAAACCGCTGACTTCCTGCGGATCGTAGCCAGCCATTTCCAGCACGCGCGGATGGACCATTCCGGAGCCGAGAATTTCGATCCAGCCCGTCTGCTTGCAGACGCGGCATCCTTCACCGCCGCACTTGAAGCACTGCAGGTCAACCTCGGCGCTCGGTTCGGTGAACGGGAAGAAGCTGGGGCGCAGCCTTACTTGCTGGTTGGGTCCGAACATTTTCCGGGCGAAGGTGAGCAAGGTGCCTTTCAGGTCGCTCATGCCGATTCCTTTTGCGACGACCAGCCCTTCAATCTGGGTAAATTGGTGGGAGTGTGTAGCGTCGTCGTCATCGCGGCGGTATACTTTCCCCGGGCAGATGATTTTCACAGGCGTCTTGCCTTCCTTTTTCAGCATGGTGCGCGCCTGTACAGGAGACGTGTGGGTGCGCAGCAAAATTTCATCCGTGATGTAAAAGGAGTCTTGCATGTCGCGTGCCGGATGATCCTTCGGCAGATTGAGCATTTCAAAGTTGAAGTGATCGAGTTCCACCTCAGGCCCTTCGGCAATCTCAAAGCCCATCCCGATGAAGATGTCTTCGATCTCCTCGATGATGCGCGAGAGCGGATGCATCGTCCCGGCCGGCACCGGTCTGCCTGGCAGGGTGACATCGATCGTCTGCGACGCCAGCTTGGCGTTCAAGACAGCTTGTTCGAGGTCTTGTTGTTTACTGGCAAACGCTTTTTCCAGCGCTTCCCGCACCTCGTTTACGAGTTGTCCGACAAGTGGACGCTCTTCCGGCGAGAGGCTGCCCATTCCCCGCAAAAGCTCGGTCAACTCCCCTTTTTTGCCCAGGTACTTGACGCGCAAGTCCTGGAGTTGTGCCGAATCCGTCACCTGGTCCATTTGGCCGAGTGCCGCATTCTTCATTTCTTGCAACCTTGTTTGCACGCTGAATCGCTCCTTTTTGGTGATTGTCTTGCCTTAAAAAAAAGAAAAACCCGCCCCAGAAGGGACGAGTTACTTTTTCTCGCGGTACCACCCTTGTTAGGCAAAAAAACGGATTTCTTGCCTCACTTCAGACATTGGTAACGGGAATGACCCGGCTGCTCCTACTGCGTCCAAACAGAACGGTTCAGAGTGCTGCTCAGGAGTGAATTCGGCAGCTACTGTGCTTGAAGATGCTTTCAGTCTGTGGCATCTTCTCCCTGAAAAGCCGTAGTTCCTGCTTACTAGTCTCCGTCATCGCTTTACGTTATAATTAGAACCGATTATAGCGCAACCAGAATCAACTTTCAATTCTTCTCCCGCAAATATGTGTCCCATCGCAGTACATCGAACCGACATCCAGAAAGGGGATTTTTCGAATGATTGAAAAAGCATCCGCGCTGTACGATAAAACCGTCACATGCCCCCATTGCGAAACGCCTTTTACGACCAAGCGAATCCGCAGCGGCAGTTTGACAGTGGCACACCGCGACAGCGACTTCTGTACCCATTTCAAGGAACAGGCACTCAATCCGATTCTCTACTCTGTCAGTGTATGTCCCCAATGCGGCTTTGCCTTTAACGACCAGTTTCAGAAAACATTGACTCTTTCACAGGCGCAGGAAGTCCAGCAGAAAATAACAGCCAAGTGGACGCCCAAAGAATTCGGATCAGTCCGCCAACGGATCGAGGCGATCGTCAGCTACAAGCTGGCCATCTTCGCCGCGGAGTTGACGAATCAGCCTCATTCCGTCAAAGCAGGGCTGTACCTGCGACTCGCCTGGCTCTACCGCTTCGAAGCGAACGAAGCCGAAGAAATCCGCTTTATCCGCATGGCTGCTGCGGAATACGAAGAGTCCTACATACATTCGGATTACATGCGCACGGACAAGGAAATGTCGGAAGTCAGACTGATGTACCTGCTTGGCGAACTGTACCGCCGTCTGGGTGAATTCGATCAGGCCATCCGCTATTTCGGCAAGGCACTGTCATTTCGCAACCAGACGATTGAAAGCGGTATTTTGCGAATGGCACAGGACCAGTGGCAAATCGCTCGCGAAGAGTACAAGCAAAAGACGGGAATGGAAAGTCCGCAGCTCGACTAGATCGTCCGGTCTGTCTGCTTTCTCCGCGCTTCATAGATCAATATGCCAGCCGCAACTGCTGCATTGAGCGACTCTGCGCGACCGTAGATCGGGATGTACAGCTTTTCGTCAGCACGATCCATCATTGCTTTGGATACGCCTCTGCCCTCGTTGCCGATGACGATGGCCGTCTTGCCTGAATAGGTAGCCATATCATAGGGAGAGCTGCCTTCGCTGATGGCAGTGACGAGCAGTTTTCCCCCCAGCGACTTCCACTGGTCGGCCAATTCCGGCAGTGACATGGAGAAAATAGGCAGTCGGAATATGGCTCCCATCGTGGAACGAATCACTTTTCCGTTGTACAAGTCGACGCTGCCTTTGCCCAAAACAACAGCGTCTACTCCCGCCGCCTCGGCAGTCCTGAGGATTGTTCCGAGGTTTCCCGGGTCCTGGATTTCATCGAGCAGCAGCAAAAGCAGCTGGTCCCCTTCGGCAAGACGCTGGGTCAGCCAGGAGTCCCAGTCACCGTCTCTTCGCTTTACCTCAGCCACGATGCCTTGCGGTGACTTCGTCTCGGAGAGCTTGGCGAGCACAGCCTCCGATGCCGTCAGGATTTGCAGCCCACCCTCGTGTTCGGCCATGGCGCGCTGGCAAGCCGGATCGATAGCGCGCTGCGGATCGTACAGCACCGTCACCACTTTGGCTCCGCTGTTGAACGCCTCTTCGACCAGGTGCGCACCTTCGACGAGATAGCGCTTTTGCGCTTCTCTCCCCTTTTTCTCCAATAGCTGATGCAGCCTTTTGACCAGCGGATTTTGTACAGACGTTATCATTTCGTGCACCATAGGTTATGCCTTCTCCTCGAAATTTTGCAGGTGTTTGTTATTGCCGACTACAACCAATACGTCCCCTTGCTGAATGACATCGTCCGGGTTGGGGGTAATGTTGAACTCGTCGCCGCTTTTGATCGCGATGACGTTGACCTCGTACCTTGCGCGAATATCGAGCTGACGCAGCGTTTTCCCTACCATGTTGGACGAGACGATGACCTCGGCGACGCTGTAATCCTCGGCCAGTTCGATAAAGTCGAGCACGTTGGACGAAACCAGATTATGGGCTACGCGAACGCCCATGTCGCGCTCCGGAAAGACGACGCGGTCGGCGCCAACCTTGTACAGCACTTGCCCATGCCGTTCGTTTTGCGCTTTGGCGACAATTTTTTTCACGCCCAGCTCTTTCAATGTCAGTACGGTCAGGATGCTCGCCTGAATATCGACGCCAATCGCAACCACGACGACGTCAAAGTTGCGAATCCCCAGCTCTTTGAGCGCTCGTTCGTCAGTCGTGTCCGCCACGACAGCATGCGTCACAAACTGCAGGTTTTCATTGATGCGCTCCTCGTTTTCGTCGATCCCCATGACCTCGTAATCCATTTCGTACAATGTACGGGCCACACTGGAACCAAAGCGTCCCATCCCGATTATGGCAAATTGTTTTGACACGGTTTCATCTTCTCCTTAACCGGCTCCACGCGTCTAGCCTGGCTTTGTGGTCCCATTTTCTCCAAAGCATTATACCACACCGCTCTTCCCCGCCACAAAGCAGTATGAGCAGGCGTACACGGACAAATACTAAACGGGCAACCAATCCTATACGAGAGGGGGATGTACGTACATGAACATAGCTTCCCTAAATTTGCGCCAGGCGATTATGTACAAAATGCAAGGTTCGGATGCGGGTGACGTTCAGCATACGATCAACGACGCGATTACCAGCGCCCAGGAAAAAACCTTGCCGGGACTGGGTGTCCTGTTTGAAGTCTTGTGGCAGAACAGCGATGCTGCTTCACGGCAAAAAATGGTGCAGACGATCGCCGAACACATACCTGCCCAGACTCAATCTCCCGTGTAAAAACGAATAGGGATGGCAAAGGAGGGGTTACATTTCCCCTCCTTTTTTGCGCTACTACATCGCCATCCCCAGCCGCTGCAGCTTAATCGTGTACACGATGCGGATCGGAAAATCTTTAAAATCCTCGTTCCAGTCGTGATGCTTCCAGTAGTCGTGGTAGTGCTGGGCACGCAGTTTCAACCCGAGCCGCAACACGTCACTGTTGAACTCCTTCTGCACTTTTCCTACGACTTCATGGGCTCTGCGCTCCATTTCCTGCTTGATGATGCCCTCCAACTCCGTGATTTCCCGGCTGTGGGTTAACCCTCCCTTCTGTCCGGTCGATTCAAGCAGATCTCCTTTGACCTCACAGTGAAAGGTTGCCGTAATGTTAGTATCTCCCGGTGCATTGTCATTCTTCTGGAATGTGATTTTCGTTTCCATAAACTTGGGACGAAAAGTGATGAACTCATTTTCCGTTCCCGGAATAGGAACGACCTCCATTCCTCCCCGACGTTTATTGCGCAGTCGCATCAACGTCCAGGTCTCAACCGGGGTAAGCGTCCCGACCATCCGATCCTCCCGAAAAACGGCTACACCTCTCCACTTCAGCTCGTTTTGACTGGCTTCCACGTAGTTTAGAAAGGGCTGGGCAACTTTACTCGCGGAATCATTGAAATACTCCCCTAGCGACTGGTCGGGAATGGTGCCCATCCTGATTCCGTTTTCGATCTGCTCCATTTGGAAGATAACCGGGATCTGGGAAAGCTGCGGTCTGATCTCCAGAAGGGTAGCCGCCCTCCCTTTAACGACAACGGTCCACATCAACCGGCGGATCATCGGGTCTCTGCGAAAAGAGTCCATGATATCGGACAACCCTCTTCTCGCCAACTTTTCACTGACAGCCAAAATCCGTGTATGTCCGACGAAGAGCTGTTGGTTGAGGCGAAGCTGCAAACTGCGGGAGGCTTCCATGACGGTCCTGCCGATGCCGCTCACGATTTTTACGGCATTTTCGTTCCCGCCGCCGCCCTCGCCACTGCTGCCGGCAATCTTGATCGGGATGGGAATCTGTACGGTCATTTTGTATTGTTCTTCCCCGTCTATTTCAACCAGGTCCAGGGCGATGCCAAGAACTGCGTTGCGCTCCTCCAGCTCGCGATTGTCCCAGCAGCCGCTTAACAGAGAAGTAGCGAGGATCAGCAAACAGAGCAGGAGCTTCCATTGTTTACCCATCCACTTTCCTCTCCTCGGGATGAATCCCTTTGCCGCGAAGCAAGACGATCAGCCAGTAGAGGGCAGGTATCCCCAGGTTGATAATCAGGCTGAGCATGCCCATGGCAGCACTCATCTCAAAAATTTCCGCGACGTTTTCCGGCAGCAGCGAAATATAGACCATCAGGAACGCCAGGGGAATCGAGATGATGCGCTGGAACCCGATTCCCTTGTTAAACAGTTGGCGCAACCCGAACACGACTGCGTAAAAGCTGTTCGCAACCGTCGTAAACACGGCGACCACCCAAACTGTCAGAAATGCCGATTCCAGTCTCTCCAATATTTGCCCAGGAACCTGTGTCGTTTTTACCAACTCCAATGTCGGCCATGTCTCAAGCTGCAATTCGTCGTACCCGAAGACAGCAATACCCGCGACGACGATCAGGGTATAGACGATCATCGTGATCAGTATTCCGTAAAATCCGGCCTTGCCTTTGCCCGAATTGCGGTTGGCAAAGGCAAAGAAAATCAGCATGATCTCATATCCCTGGTAGGAGTAGGAGGCCTCGCTCACCCCTTTTAAAATCGCCATCACATCCCCTCGAAACAGCGGGAACAGATACTCCCACTCTGCCTTCTGGAAGGAAGCAAGCGAGATGATCAAGACCGGCAGCACGATGAGCGGAAACAAAAGCTCGTTCACCCGGGCCACGACTTCCACCTCATGCATGCACAAAAATACGGCGAGAAAACACATTGTGACAATAATGACTTCCAGCGGTGTTTCGCGCAGTACGGCGGTGACGACTACAGATCCGAAAATGCGCGCGGTAAAGGCTGTCGTTACGAGCAGAAAGAGAAGGTAGAAAAGAATCCACGGCAAGCTGAGCAGCCGGCCTGCTGCAGCTGTTTTTTTCGTGCCAAAGATGATCGGGCTGTATTCGATAAACGTCATGCCCGGAAAGCGTCGGCTCAGCATCGCAATCATCCAGATCGAGACCAATGCAAACATCGCCCCGAAGACCGGCGACATCCACCCCGCTTCATACAAGTGGGAGGTTGCCGTGCGCGGCAAAGTCAACACCCCTACGCCGATGAGCGTACTTGTAATCAGACATGTCTGCTGCCACAGCGTAATATTCATTGTCTTTTGGTTTGCTTCCGAGCTGCCCATCCTTTACTCCTCCTTCTCTCTTAGCCGTACTTTGTCATGCGGATGAAAGATCGGCGGCCTCTTGGTCAGCAAATGATGAGGTAAACGCAAGAACAAGTCTTTCATCGAGGCCAAATTTAACGGACTGATGGGAGACAGATACGGCACGCCAAACGATTTGATGGAAGACAGGTGAATCATGATGAGAATGAGAAACAGCATGATTCCGTACAGCCCGAACAGCCCTGCCATGACCATTAACGGAAAACGCAGCATGCGAAGCGCGATCGCTGCGCTGTACGTAGGCGATGCAAACGAACCGATCGTGGTGAGCGCCAACACCATGACTTTGATCGGGCTTACGAGCCCTGCGGATACGGCAGCTTGCCCGACGACCAGCGCACCTACGATCCCGATCGTGGGGCCGATGGGACCGGGGAGGCGGATACTCGCTTCACGCAGGATTTCAATCGCGATCTCCATCAAAAACGCCTCCACCAAGGCTGGAAAGGGAACCGTCGAGCGTCCAGCCGTCATCGCGATCATCAGCCGGGACGGAATCATCTCCGGGTGAAAGGAGTTAAACGCGATATACAGCGAAGGCAAGAGCAACGCGATGCCGATGCTGATAATCCGAATCACACGGATCAGCGACGAGATGTAAAAGCGCTCGTAATAATCCTCGGGACTTTGATAGAACTGTCCAAAAATGGCTGGTGCGATCAGGGCGAACGGTGTCCCGTCGACGAGAATCCCCACCTTGCCTTCCAGCAGATTGGCCACGAGCTTGTCAGGCCTTTCGGTGTTTTGAATTTGCGGAAAAGGCGACCATTTGCGATCTTGAATCATTTGTTCGATGTAGCCGCTTTCCAGCACAGAGTCCATCTTGATCTCTTCGATCCGCTTGATGATCTCCGCGACAACCGGCGGGTCTGCCACGTCTTCCAGATACATCACCATCACATCCGTATGGGTGCGTCTGCCTACGACCAAACGACGAACGCGCAGTTTGGGGTCCTTCAACCGATAGCGGACGAGTGCAGAATTGACGTCAAGCGTTTCGGTGAAGCCTTCTCGCGCCCCCCGTACGACCGATTCGCTCTGCGGCGCTTCGACGCTTCGTTTTTCCCAGCCACGCGTATTGGTAATGCAAGCCTCGCTTTTTCCATCGATCAGCAGAGCGGATGATCCGGCCAGAATTTGCTTGATTATGGAGCGCAACCCGTCCGTCATCTCGATCTCGTTTGTGATCGGAGCGAAATAAGTAAGATCGCTGCTATTTAAAGCCTGAATGACGTAATCGCTAATCGCGTTTCGATCCACCAAAGCCTCAAGAAAGACGAGGGCGGCGGCTTCGCCTGTTTTTATTTGAAAGCGGCGAATGATCAGGTCGTCGCTTTTTCCCAGTTCTTCTTCAATAAGCGCAATATTTGCCTCCAGATCTGGCGAGAGAGTTACATCTGCCACGTCTTGCATACTCTTATCAGCATGCTCCCGTAAGACGCGGTCCTGCAGAGCCTGCTTTCTCGCCTTCCACGCACTCCAGAATTGACTCATCCAGCATGCTCTCCCTTCTCGCATATATGGTTCACAAAATAGCAAGTAAGGATAGTGTATCCAAAAGTGGAATGGAAATCCCCGATCCCTTATCTCTTCGCGCATGCAAAAAACCCGCATCGCAACGATGCGGGTACTGTCTACCATTATTCAAATCCAGCCGATCCACCTCAGCAGCAAAAGGAGATGGACAAGACAACAGAGCGGAACGAGCAGTTGAAAGGATACATGTCTCGTCTTGTGTCGGTAGAGCAGCATCGCCAGCAGGACTCCCGCTCCACCGCCCAAAGCGGCAGTCAGCAGCAGGCTTTTTTCGGGAATGCGGAAGCCGCCCTGTTTTGCCGCACTTTTATCCTTGGCCATCACCAGTAATGCGTATCCATTCGCCAGCAGAAACCCGGCCAGAAACAACTCGAAGAAGGCGGTCAAGGCGCCAATCGCCATCACGATCACGCTCGTCGCCAGCACCCCATTCCGCTTGCGCCTGTGAGCGACCAATTGTGTTTGCATGTTCATTCATTCCCCTTTTTGCCTCGAAACCGCAGTAATCCGTTTTCTCACCAACAGAATTGCCGCCAGGATGACGACCAGGCAAAGAAGCGTATACGCCCCGTAGGAACGAATCATTTCCACGATCATCCCGACGTTTTTGCCAAACACGTATCCGAGCAGGTAAAACGCTACCGTCCAGATCAGGCCGATCGGATAGGAAAGCAGTGCGTAGCGCCGGTACGTCATTCCTCCCATCGCCACCAGGTACGGCACGAGATGGCGCACGACGGGAAACAGATAGCTGATGCACAGTGCAGTTGTCCCGTATTTTTCCAATAGTGCAGTGGAACGCTCGACCTTGCTTCTCATCTTCTCCTTTTTGGAAAGCCACCCCAGGATCGGCTTGCCGAAGTATTTCCCCAGCAAAAAGCCGATCGTCAATCCAGATGCCACGCCCAAATAGGAGACCAGCAAGGCGTAATAAGGGTCCAACAGATGGATCGACACCAAAAAGCCTGCCGTCGCCACTACCAGCTCATCCGGGATGGGCAAACCGACGATCCCCAGCCAGAGGAGAAAAAAGATGGCCAGGTATCCGTATTGTTCGATGATTGACATTAGAAGATCGACTTCCATCAGGTACTATCTCCTTCTCTAACGCATCTGTCTACGCAGGCTTGCCCGGTCATCACCGAACGGCAGACAGGTCTTGTTCCACCACGATAAACGAGTTGTTCTTCCCTTCCAGGTACGGGAAGTAGACGACGAGGAGAAACTCCCCTTCGACCACGTCACCCGTCTCCAGCCATGTCTGAATATCAAAGGATGCCTTGGTGGACAACGTATGCTTGTAATACTCTTTTTCCGAGGCGGCATGTCTGGCAAAGTCTGCAGGCAGGCGATCCCGCACTTCATAGACGGCCTCGTATCCCTTCTGCAATTCGGGCTTGTCCATGAGATCGTCCCACCACAGCTTGCGCGGACGGTGCTTTTGATTGTACAGGTAGTCAAATTTCATCAGACTGACGACATGCTCAAGCCGTTCCACCTGATTGTACGCAAGAAAGCTGCGCAGCCGGGTAAACAAATCTTCCAGCTGGTGACCGATGCGGCTCCAGCCTTGCTTTTCCCAGTAATCGCCGAAGGATTGGAAGAAATCAAACGGCGTCTCAAACTGATGGGCCAAAATCCATTCCAGAGTATGATCCATGCGGTGGGCATTCCAGTACTTTTCCAGCACGTCCTCCACCCGCTTGATCTTTTGCATGTCGGCAAAGCTCAAGACGTTGTTGCCGAGTATTTCGTACGGTGCTTCGTCCATGTAGACGTACCCGTGCTGCTCCGCTCGCATCCGCACTCCGGTGCCGCGAAGCATTTTCAAAAAGCCGAGCTGCAACTCCTCCGGCCGCAGCGCGAATACGTCGTTGAACGTCTTGCGGAAAGACTGGTAATCCTCCTCCGGCAATCCGGCAATCAAGTCCAGATGCTGGGCGATTTTGCCCGAATCCTTGATCTGTGTGACCGTTCGCGACAAGCGGTCAAAACGCTGGATTCGCTGAACGAGCCTGTTCGTCTCATCGTTGGTCGACTGGACGCCGATTTCGAAGCGGAAAATACCGGGCGGCGCGTTCTCTGTCAAAAAGTCGAGAACGTCCGCACGCAAAATATCGGCGGTAATTTCAAACTGAAATACGGTTCCGTTGTGGTTGTCGATCAGAAACTGAAAAATCTCCATCGCGTATTTCTTGTTGATGTTGAAGGTTCTGTCCACGAACTTGATCGTCTTGACCCCGTGGTCGATCAGCCTTTTCAAGTCGGACTTTACCCTCTCCAGACTGAAGTAGCGGACGCCGTCCTCAATGGAAGAAAGGCAGTACTGGCATTTGAACGGACAGCCCCGCGACGCTTCGTAATAGACGACACGGTTGTTCAGTTCGTCGAGGTGATCCTCGTATGGCGATGGGATTGAATCCAAGTCCTCGATCTGCGCGCGCGGCATGGAAAAGCGGACCATGTCGCCATCACGGTAAGCGAGGCCGTTTACTTCCTTGAGCCGCGGCGGCTGTCCTGTCCGCGATGCTTCCTCGTACGCCTGCAAAAGCTCGAGAAAGGTCTGTTCACCCTCTCCGATAATGATGGCGTCGATTTGCGGGTGCTGCTTCATCCAGAAGTCCGCATCGTACGTCACTTCCGGTCCGCCCAGGACGACGGGCACGTCGGGGCACACCTTTTTCAGATTGCGTATCACGTCGAGCGTCTCGCGTATATTCCAGATGTAGCAGGAAAAGGCCACGACATCGGGCTGTCGTTTGTAAATGTCAGCTACGATGTTCATCGTCACGTCGTTAATCGTATATTCAACCAGCTCCAGGGCCGGAAAAGCAGCACGCGTGTAGCTGCGCAAATAACGCAAGGCTAGTGATGAATGGATAAACTTGGCGTTTAATGTTGTCAAAACGATCTTCATGGATTTGTCTACTCTCCTTGCACGATCCGGCCAAACAGCCTGCTGTGATTGTTTCTGTCACAGGCTTGTGCCGATCTTCCCTTTCGATACAGTAACACAAACGGGCCAGCAGGAGCAATTGCACCTGTCTGGCCACGTCTGGCTGTCGCTATGCCTTTTTGTTCAGCTCCCGCACAACATGTCCCAATTCGGGTACGATCAGCTTGTTCATCGCCAGCCGGACTGCCCCTGTAGAGCCAGGAGTAGAGAAAATCGCCTTGCCGTTGCGTGTGCCGGCAACAGCGCGGCTCAGTATGGCAGCCGAACCGATGTCCTCGGTGTAGCTGAGCATCCGAAACAGCTCGCCAAATCCGGGAATTTCTTTCTCCAGCAAACTTTTGACCGCCTCGAAGGTATTGTCGCGCGGGGAGATTCCCGTCCCGCCGTTGAGCAAAATAACCTGCACGTCCGGGTCAGCAAGTCCCTTCTCAATCGCTGCGACGACCTGTACAGGCTCGTCCTTGACGATCTCGTAGAGACGGGTGGCGTGACCCGCTTCCTCGAGAAGCTGCTTCATAAGCTGCCCGCTCTTGTCCGTTTCGACTGTACGCGTATCGGATACGGTGATAACCATACAGTTTACCTGCTTCGGTGCCTCCGCCTTATGCTCTTGTGTACTCATACGAACCAACCACCTCTCGCCCTCGTCGATCATCTACCGTCTATCATACCATTATTCCGGGTCTTTTTTCTCTGTGGCTCGAGGCGAATTTTCGTCTTTCTTCTATACTCTTTTCCCGTGCTTTCCGCTATAATGCTCATAGCCCGAAGTTTTCACAAACAAAGGAGGCGTGGCCGCATGGCAAACCGCCCTTTTTTCTCTTTTTACTTTCATAAGCAATCCCATACGCCTATATATGTACAGCTGGCCGAGCAATTGCAGACCGCCATCCTGCGCGGTGCTTTTCTCGTCGACGGACAGCAGTTGATTTCGCTGCGGGAGATGAAGCAAGCCAGTGGCTGCTCGCTGGAAACCGTGAAAAAAGCCTACGACTACCTGGCAGCAGAAGGCTGGCTGGAAGCCGTCCACGGAAAAGGCTACTACCTGACTGTCCAGGCAAAGGAAGCGCGCATGGACAGCCGGCTACCCTTGACCGATATCCCGATCGCGTCTTTTTCCGACTCTTCCCCGCGTCCAGGCGAGGATCTGGTCAAGCGACTGCGGGCTGCCTTCTACGACAGCCTCGCTGTACTCGATGAGCCGTCCGCGAAAAAAAAGCACAGACGCTCGGAGGCGGACACGGTATTTGCCGAGCATCTGGAGCGGCGCGGCTTGCCCCACAGTGCGGATCGCGTACTGCTGTTCAACCGCAGCACCAGCGGCTTTGCCTTTCTCGCCCAACGCGTGATGACGCCGCGCGACGTCGTGTACGTGGAGGAGTACAGCTATCCCGTCTTCCTGCGGCTGCTCAGCCAGTGCGGAGTAACGGTGAGACCGATCCCACTCGACGACGGCGGAATTTCGATCGCCGCTCTGGAAAAGGAGCAGGAACGCTATCCGGCCAACTGGCTGCTGGTCAACCCGCACTACCATTTTCCAACCGGGATCAGCTACACCGAAGAGCGAAAAAGCGAGCTGCTCACCTGGGCAGCCCGGCACAACGTGCGCCTGGTCGAGAACGACCATTACGGCGATCTGTGGTTTGAGCACCCGAGCGAAACGCTGTACCAGATGACCCATGAGCAAAATCGCCCTGTCCATGTCTACTATTTACATTCGCTGTCGAAGACGCTGGCCCGCGATTTGCAACTGGGCGTTCTGCTGCTGCCGTGGGCTCTGGAAGCAGACGAGCTGGAGCGAAACCGGCAGCTTGTGGCGATGACCGGTGCCGAGCCTTCGCTCCTCGTCGTCGAGGCGGCAGTACGGTTGCTGGCAGATCCGTGGTTCTCCGAAGAGTATCTGGCGGACAGAAGGGCACTGTTTGCCTCCCGCTACCACAGCTTGTGGAAGGAAATGCGGCACGCCTTGCCCGAGCACGCCCGGATACTGCCGGTGCATGGCGGCTTGAACACGTGGATCGAGTGGGGTTCCCCCACCGCCAATGCTGCTGCCCTGGAAAACCGGGTCGTCTCCATCCTGCTCGAAGAAGGTCTGGAGCTGACTCCCGGCAGCGCCTTCCGCGTCCCGGACGAGGCAGCCGATACGCTGCGCCGTCCTGCTGTGCGCTTTCCTTTTGGCCATACCGAAGTATCCGAGCTGAAGCATTGGCTTCACCGCCTGGGAGCAGCACTGCTCCGTTGAGCGCACTACACGCAAGCCCCGAATCCAGCCTGCTGGTCAGCGCGATTCGGGGCTTGCGTGCGGCTCAGATGACGGATTGCTCCCCAGTGCGATCAATCACCATACTCGTGATGCCCGCCCAGCTTGCACCACTGTTCCCGGGTCGGTTTCTAACACACAAAAAAATCCTGCTGTTTTCGCTAACGAGAACAACAGGATTTTTGAAGTTTTACTGTTTCAAAATGGCAGCCAGTTCTTTGCGAACCAGTTCGCCCATCTCGACGGTGCCGATTGCCTTGCTGCGGTCCGAAGCGATGTCGCCTGTGCGATGCCCTGCTTCCAGAACCGACCAGACCGCTTTCTCCACAGCGTCTGCTGCCTTATCCATATGCAAGGACAGGCGCAGCATCATCGCGACGGAGAGAATCGTCGCCAACGGATTGGCAATTCCTTTGCCGGCAATGTCAGGCGCCGAGCCGTGAACCGGTTCGTACAGCCCAAAACTTCCTTCGGCCAGGCTTGCCGAGGACAGCATCCCGATCGAACCGGTCAGCATCGCTGCCTGGTCGCTCAAGATGTCGCCAAACATGTTTTCCGTCACGATCACGTCAAACTGCTTTGGCTCGCGAACCAGCTGCATCGCGCAGGAGTCGACCAACTGATGGCTGAGCTCCACATCCGGGTAGTCCGCTGCCACGCGCTCGGCCACCTTACGCCAGAGGCGGGACGTTTCCAGCACGTTGGCCTTGTCGACGGAAACTACTCGTTTTTGGCGCTTGCGTGCGATGTCAAAAGCGACGCGAATGATTCGTTCGATCTCATTTTCGTTGTAGATGCAGTTGTCTTCGGCGACTTCGCCATTGGCTCCCTCGTAGCGTTTTTTCTCGCCGAAGTAGATGCCGCCGGTCAGTTCGCGCACGACGATCAGGTCGACGCCGGACACTACCTCCGGCTTGAGGCTGGACGCCTCGACGAGCGAGCTGTGCATGGTCGCCGGACGGATGTTGGCGAACAGTCCCAGCGCTTTGCGGATGCCCAAAAGCCCTGTCTCCGGCCGCAGATGTCCCGGATTCTGATCCCATTTCGGTCCGCCAACGGCACCCAGGAGGACGCTGTCTGCGGATTTTGCCAGTTCTACTGTTGCTTCCGGCAACGGCGTACCATCCGTATCGATGGCAATACCACCGATACGGCCTTCTTCACATGTAAACGTAACTCCTTCAGCCTCACCAACAAGGGTCAGAACTTTGACTGCCTCCTGCATGATCTCCGGACCAATTCCGTCACCAGGCAGAACAGCGATGCGATAGTTTTTCTTCATCTTCTCTCCCGCTTTTCTATTCCGTAATAGTTATTCTGTAATCAGTGCGTACCCTAGCTGACTGTTGCAGGTACTACCTCCTGGCGACGTTGCAGGATTTTGTTGACGGCATGGACATAGGCGATTGCACTCGCTTCCAGGACGTCCGTGCTGACGCCGCGGCCGGTGACACTCAGCTCTCCTTGCTGCAGACGGACGTAGACTTCGCCGAGCGCGTCCTTGCCGTGTGTCACAGAGAGGATTTTGTAGTCAACCAGCGTGACGTCTTCGCCCGTCGCACGGTCGATCGCCTTGTAGATGGAGTCGACAGAGCCGTTTCCGACGGCTGCCTCTTCGCGTACCGAGCCATCTGCGCAGGCGAGGCGCACACTCGCGGTCGGAACCGAGATGTTGCCGTAGGAAAGCTGAATGGATTCCAGCTTGAACGCTTCCGCTTCGCGCTCCACCTTGTTGTCCACAAGCGCGAGAATGTCGTCGTCGGTGATCTCCTTTTTCTTGTCGCACAGTACCTTGAATGCGGCAAACGCGGTGTTTACCTCTTCCTGCTCCAGGTGATAGCCCAGTTCGATCAGCTTCTCCTTGAACGCGTGGCGGCCGGAGTGCTTGCCGAGCACCAGTTTATTCGACTTGAAGCCGACCGATTCAGGACGGATGATCTCGTAGGTGGTCGCTTCTTTCAGGACACCATCCTGGTGAATGCCGGATTCATGCGCAAAGGCATTGGCCCCGACGATCGCCTTGTTGCCCGGTACAATCATGCCGGTCAGACGGCTGACCAACTGGCTGGTGCGGGCGATTTCCTTGAGGTTCAGCTTGGTCGTCGCCTGATAAAAATCTTTGCGAGTCTCCAAGGCAAGCGCTACTTCTTCCAGGGCTGCGTTACCGGCGCGTTCGCCGATTCCGTTGATCGTGCCTTCGACTTGCGTGGCACCCGCTTCAATCGCGGCGAGGCTGTTGGCGACAGCCATGCCCAGGTCGTCGTGGCAGTGGCAGCTCAGGCGAATTTGATCCGCGCCCGGTACAGTCAACAGCTCTCGGAAAATGTTGCCGTATTCGTAAGGGGTCATGTAACCCACTGTGTCAGGAATGTTTACCGTAGTCGCGCCTGCCTTGATGACAGCCTCTACGACCTGTTTCAAAAAGTCGATTTCCGTGCGGGCAGCGTCTTCTGCGGAGAACTGCACCTCTTTGAAATACTTTTTCGCGTAGGTGACGGCTTCAACCGCACGCTCCAGCACTTGTTCCTTGCTCATGTTCAATTTGTATTGACGGTGGATCGGAGACGTGGCCAGAAAAACGTGGAGGGATGCGTTCTCCGCGTTGCGCAACGCTTCATACGCCTTATCCATGTCAGCTTGGACAGAGCGGGCCAGACTGACAATCGTTGCGTTTTTGACACGTTTCGCCACTTCGGCTACCGATTTTTGGTCACCCGGAGAGGCAGCAGCAAAGCCTGCCTCGATCCGTGTAACACCCAGCTTCTCCAATTGAAGGGCGATCTCCACCTTTTCGTTCGTGCTGATGTTGACGCCCGGAGACTGCTCTCCGTCGCGCAATGTCGTATCAAAAATCTCAATGGTCCGCATGAACTTTCACCTCCACATTTTTCCCAGTCACTTTTTTTGTTTCGATCTCTGTATCAGACAGGCTTACTTGCCAGCCTTGACTTCTTCTTTTTTCTCTTCCTTGTTCAGCCAGGACATCATGCCGCGCAGATCTTTACCGACAACCTCGATGCCATGCTCGGCTTCGATGCGGCGACGGGATGTGAATGCCGGACGGTTTGCCTGGTTTTCCAGGATCCAGTTGCGAGCGAAAGTACCGTCTTGGATCTCGGAGAGCACTTTCTTCATTTCTTTGCGTGTTTCTTCGGTGATGATGCGGCGTCCTACGCTGTAGTCACCGTACTCGGCAGTGTCGCTGATGGAGTAGCGCATGCGTTCCAGACCGCCTTCATACATCAGGTCGACGATCAGTTTCAGCTCGTGCAGGCACTCGAAGTAGGCGATCTCTGGCGCGTAGCCTGCTTCTACGAGTGTGTCAAAGCCCGCTTTTACCAGTTCGCTGGCACCACCGCAAAGTACAGCTTGCTCACCGAACAGGTCTGTTTCGGTCTCTTCACGGAAGGTTGTTTCGATAACGCCTGCTTTCGTGCAGCCGATTCCGCTGGAGTATGCGAGTGCGATGTCTTTCGCATTGCCGGTCGCATCCTGGTAGATCGCGATCAGGCCAGGTACGCCGAAGCCTTCTTGGTATACGCGGCGCACGAGGTGACCCGGGCTTTTTGGCGCGGACATGATCACGTCTACGTCAGCTGGCGGCACGATTTGCGCATAGTGGATGTTAAAGCCGTGGGAGAAGCAGAGCGCTGCGCCCGACTTCAGGTTTGGTGCGATCTCATCGCGGTACACTTGCGCCTGGCGCTCATCCGGCATCAGGATTTGCACAACGTCTGCGCGTTTTGTTGCTTCTGCTACAGTCAGCACTTCGAAACCGTCTTGCTCTGCCTGATCCCAGGACTTCCCTTTACGAAGACCAACTACTACTTTATAGCCGCTGTCGCGCAGGTTTTGCGCTTGCGCATGTCCTTGGCTGCCATATCCGATGATCGCGATCGTTTTTCCGCGCAATACCTCTTTGTTAACGTCTGCTTCATAGTACATTTTTACCATTGTGTGTAGCCTCCTTAAAAATGTTTAGGTCGAGTTTCAATTCTGAATTTTTTGGATTATACCGTTTCTGCTGCTGTCGCGGGAACGATACTGCGGGCCATCGCGACCGACCCGGTACGGGTCAATTCGACTACCCCGTAGCTTTGCAACAAGATGAGCAATGCGTCGATCTTTTCGGTGTCGCCCGTCACCTGGATGATCAGCGATTCCGGTCCGACATCGACAATCGCTGCGCGAAACGGTTCGACGATTCCGTTCAGCTCTGCCAACTGGCTCGGAGTCGCGCTTACCTTGATCAGGGCAAGCTCTCTGGAAACGTACGGGTTGGCGCTGAGATTGGTGACGGAGATGATGTCGATCAGCTTGTGAAGCTGCTTCATCAACTGATTGATCTGGTGGTCATCGCCGCCCGTACTGATTACCATGCGGGACAAACCTTGCTCCTCTGTGCCGCCAACGGTAATGCTGTCGATGTTGAAGCCCCTCTGACCAAACAGCGTTGCCACGCGGGTCAAAACGCCGGGCTGATCATTTACCAGAATGGCAATCGTGTGTCGCTGCATCTAGTCTTCCCCCAATTCCATCTGATCCAAGGTGTTGCCGGCTGCTACCATCGGATACACGTTTTCTTCCTGTTCGACACGGAAGTCTACTACGACAGGACCGTCATGTTCCAGCGCTTCGGCCCATACCTTTTCCGCTTCTTCCGGCGTGCTGGCGCGCAATCCTTTTACGCCGTAGGCTTCCGCCAGCTTCACGAAGTCAGGGCTGCAGCTCAGGTCGATCTGGCTGTAGCGGTTGTCATAGAAGAGCTCCTGCCATTGTCGCACCATTCCCAGGCATTGATTGTTCAGGATGACGACTTTGACGGGAATCTTGTACTGGGAGACAATTGCCAGCTCCTGGTTGGTCATTTGGAACCCGCCATCCCCGACTACGGCGATTACCGTGCGATCCGGGTTGGCAATTTGCGCCCCTACCGCGGAAGGAAAGCCAAAGCCCATGGTGCCAAGACCACCGGAGGAGATGAAGGAACGGGCGTACTTGAACTTGTAGTATTGCGCTGTCCACATCTGGTGCTGTCCGACGTCAGTGGTGACGATCGCTTCACCATTCGTGCTGCGGTACAACAGTTCAATGACTGCTTGCGGCTTGAGCACGTCTCCGTTTGTCTTGTACCTGTACGGATATTGCTTTTGCCACTCCTTCAACTGCCCGATCCACGCTTCGGAATCACAAGCAGTGACCAGCGGCAACACTTTTTGCAGCGTGCTCTTGACATCGCCTGCCACAGCGACGGCCGTCGAGACGTTTTTCCCGAGCTCAGCCGGGTCGATGTCGACGTGGACGATGCGGGCATTCGGAGCAAACTCCTTGGTGCGTCCCATCGTAATCCGGTCGTCGAACCTCGCGCCCAGACCGATGACACAGTCTGCTTGCAGCAGCGCCTGGTTTGCCGTGTAGTTGCCGTGCATCCCCGGCATTCCCAGCGACAGCTCGTGTACGCCCGGGAAGCCGCCCAGACCCATGAAGGTGTTGATCACAGGGATGCGCGCCTTTTCGGCAAATGCGAGCAGCTCTTTGTCTGCCCCTGCGGCGATGATGCCGCCCCCTGCAAGGATGACCGGCTTTTTCGCGGACCGGATCGCGGAGACGAACGCATTGACGTCATCGTCGCTGGGAACCAGTGTCGCGCGGTAGCCGCGAATCTCCACTTTGTCCGGGTAGTAGAACGGCGCCTTGGCATTGGCTACGTCTTTCGGGATGTCGATGAGGACAGGTCCCGGACGCCCGGTGGTGGCGATGTAGAATGCTTCCTTGACGATCCGCGGCAGATCGCGGATGTCGCGTACGAAATAGTTGTGCTTCGTGATCGGAATGGTGATACCCGTGATGTTCGCCTCCTGGAAGGCGTCGGTTCCGATCAGGTTTTGCGCGACGTTGCCCGTGATGCAGACAAGCGGCACGGAGTCCATCTGCGCGGTGGCGATTCCCGTTACCAGGTTGGTCGCCCCCGGACCGGATGTTGCGATGCAGACACCCGGTTTGCCAGTAGCGCGGGCGTAGCCGTCGGCGGCGTGAATCGCTCCTTGCTCGTGTCGGGTCAAAATGTGCTTGAAGTAGCTCCCGTACAGCGAGTCGTAGATGGGCAGAACAGCACCACCAGGATAACCGAAGATGTGTTCTACCTCTTCCAGAAGCAGACAGCGCAGAAGCGTCTCTGCTCCTGTCAATTCCTCACCGAACTGAATAGGCGGCATGCTCTCTCTTTTCTGTAATTCGGCGATTTCAACACTCATGTTCTCTCCCCTCCCACTTTTCATAAATGTTATTGATAATACCTATAACCACATAGAAAAACCCTTTCGCCCCGACACGGTTCATGTTCCATGTCATTTGGGGCGAAAGGGTTCGCGGTACCACCCAACTTCATCGGCGCCTCACGGTCGGCCGATCTCAGCCAGTCTCTACAAATAGCGGACTGTAACACGCTAACGGGTGTCAATCGGTTTTACCTACTACCTCGACGGTTTCAGCAAAACGGCTCGGAGGTGAGCAATGCCTCGCACTCTTTACCCGGTTCGCAGCATCCCGGGCTCTCTGGAAAAGAGATAACGCGCACTATCCTCGTCATAGCCTGCTTCTATTGCAATTTTTCCAAAATTGTCGTTGTCAGAAAATAAAGTGTTACGTTGATTATAGCCACGGGCTACAGGGGTGTCAACGTATTCTGCCAAGATTTCTCCCCACTTTCGCCCGAACGAATGCTCAGAAAAAGCAGACAACGACAGGCGCAACATAAGTGAAAGCGCATACATCCAGACCCTTTTTTCCAACAAAAAAGGAACGATCCATTTCGTTCCCTTCGATCATGTCATGTTTTCTCACTTTCCGATTCCCAGTTGCTCGCGCATTCCCTCGATCAGAACTTTGGCTACTTCCGGTCTGCTGAATTCAGGCGGCGGCGTCTGGCCGTTGCGCAGCATTTCCCGCACTTTTGTTCCCGACAGAGTCAAATGGGCGCTGCTGTCGTGCGGGCATGTTTTCGTCGTGGCCATGCCCTGGCAGGACTTGCAGTAAAAGCTGTGCTCAAAAAACAGCAACTGGATGCCCAATTCTTCCGGCTCGAACTCGGAAAAAATGCGCTGGGCGTCGTATGTCCCGTAGTAATCGCCTACCCCTGCGTGGTCGCGCCCGACGATAAAGTGCGTGCATCCGTAGTTTTTGCGCACCAAAGCGTGAAAGACCGCCTCGCGCGGACCGGCATAGCGCATCGCGGCAGGAAAGGCTGCGAGCAGGACGCGATCCTTGGGGTAGTAGTTTTCCAGCAGGACGAGGTAGCTTTTCATTCGTACCTGTGCCGGAACGTCATCGCTTTTCGTCTGCCCCATCAACGGATTGAGAAAAAGGCCGTCGACGATCTCCAGCGCTGCCTTCTGGATGTACTCGTGACCGCGGTGCACCGGGTTGCGGGTCTGAAAACCGACTACGCTCTTCCAGCCTTTTTTCGCCATTGTCTCTCTCGTCTGGGCCGGGGTCAGGTAATATTCGGCGAACAATTCCGGCTTTGGTCTGCGCCATACTTCGACGGGACCGCCGATGTACACGTTTGGCTTCTTGAACAGCTGTTTCACGCCAGGATGCGCCTCATCGGTCGTGCGAAACACGTGCAGCGCTTCTTTTTGCTTGTCTGGAACATAGCAGCTTCTCACGTGCAAAACCGCGTATTCTTCCCCGTCCTCTCCGCGCAGCAGCACCGTATCTCCCGGCTTGATCCGGCTCGCCTTGTGCTCATCTACAGCAAGCGTGACAGGCAGGGGCCATACCGTGCCATCTGTCAGTCGCATCGTTTCCACGACGGAATGGTAATCGTCTTCTTCGAGAAATCCGCCAAGCGGTGAAAATGCGCCGATCGCCAGGCAATCGAGATCGGACAGCGTCCATCTGTCTACTGTAATTTCCTTGTCAGGCCGGACGCCACGACTTTTTGCATCCGGCGGGAGAAGCCGCTCGACGAGAGTTCCTCCGTGCGGCAGATTGTCCTTTGTCACCAACATTCTCGTCCCCTTTTTGTTATTTGTGCAAACCGCATTCCGTCTTTTCAAAGCCGGACCAACGGCCGGCCCGCTGGTCTTCTCCCGGCATCACCTGACGCGTGCAGACACTGCAGCCGATGCTCGGATAGAAGTTGTCGTGCAGCGGATTGTAGGGGACATCATAGGTGTGAATGTACTCCCACACCTGTTCATACGTCCAGTCTGCGAGCGGATTGAACTTGACGAGGTTGAATTTCTGATCCCACTCCACCTTTTTCGCGCCTGCACGTGTTGGAGACTGCTCCCGACGGATGCCGGTAATCCACGCCTTGTAGCCGGACAGGACCCGCTGCAGCGGTTCCACCTTGCGAATCTGACAGCAAAGATTGGGGTTTCGCTCCCATAGACGCTCCCCGTGCTGCCGGGCTTGCTCTTCCAGGGTGAGGGAGGGCAATACCTGGATAAAGGATGCGCCGTACCGCTCCTGCAAACGGTCGCGCGTCTCATATGTCTCCGGAAAGTGCTTGTTGGTATCCAAATAAAACACGGGAATTGTAGGGGCAAGTTTGTGCAGCATGTCAGTCAGCACCACGTCTTCCGCGCCAAAGCTGGAGGCCAGAACCAGACTGGAACCGTACTGCTCAATCGCCCACACCAGTACATCCTGAGGGGCTTTTGATTCCAAACGGTAGGCCATGATCTGCAATTCTTCATCCATCTTTACGTTACTCATCTGCGAAGCTCCTCTCTTGCCTCTTGCTATCTTTCCTCCCTCATCCTATGTGGTGGAAACAAAAGTTGAGATTCGTCCCGCGAAAAGAATCCGTCAGCGAAAGCGCAAAACAGCAGCGCAACACAAAAAAACCGACCTCTCCCAGTCGGGATGGTCGGTTTGCTTTTGGCAATTACGCGTTCAGTTTGCCTTTTGCGACAGCAGCCAGTTCGTTGAAAGCAGCTTTGTCGTTTACAGCAAGGTCAGCCAGCATTTTGCGGTTTACTTCGATGCCAGCTACTTTCAGACCGTGCATCAGACGGCTGTAGGACAGACCGTTCATGCGAGCTTGCGCGTTGATCCGTGTGATCCACAGTTTGCGGAAGTCGCGTTTCTTTTGGCGACGGTCACGGTATGCGTACATCAGGGATTTCATTACCTGAGCATTCGCGGATTTAAAC
Organism: Brevibacillus sp. TJ4; assembly: GCF_044627595.2. Taxonomy (NCBI): domain Bacteria; kingdom Bacillati; phylum Bacillota; class Bacilli; order Caryophanales; family Paenibacillaceae; genus Brevibacillus; species Brevibacillus sp. TJ4. Next base: position 3,132,308 of record NZ_CP185865.1, read on the forward strand.
AGGCGATGTTTGGAACCGAAGTATCCTTTCGCCAGCTTCAAAATTTTCTTATGACGACGGCGTGATACAATGCCACCTTTTACTCTTGGCATACTAACTCCTCCTGGTCTTTCCAGCATGGCGGCCAGCTAGTCGGCGCTTAGGGAGCTCATGCTGCGTAATGGTGTGTAAAGAAATCAGATCTTACAAGTACGTGATCATTTGTTCGATACGTTTTTGATCCCCTTTGGAAACGAGGGCAGCTTTGCGCAGATGGCGCTTTTGCTTGGTTGATTTGTTGGCAAACAAGTGGCTGCCAAACGCGCGGTCGCGCTTCAGTTGGCCGCTTCCGGTCTTTTTGAAGCGCTTAGCTGCGCCTTTATGGGTCTTCATTTTAGGCATCTGAAAGTCCTCCTGTCTAAACTACGATACTTACTTTTCCGATTTCGGAGCCAGAATCATGATCATGCTGCGCCCTTCGATTTTCGGCTTGCGCTCAGCGGCGGCGATATCTTCGCATTGGGCAGCGACGCGCTCCATAACTGCAAGCCCGATCTCGGAGTGGGTGATTTCACGTCCACGGAAACGGATCGTGCACTTCACCTTGTGCTGATCCTCCAAAAACTTGCGGACGTTTCGAAGCTTCGTCTGGAAATCGTGTTCTTCGATGTTCGAAGAAAAACGCACTTCTTTCAGCTCAATAATCTTCTGGTTCTTGCGTGCTTCCTTCTCCTTCTTCGCCTGCTCGTACTTGAACTTTCCGTAGTCCATAATACGGCATACAGGCGGCTTGGCTGTAGGAGCAACATTTACCAGATCCAAATCGGCTTCCTGGGCAATGCGCAGTGCTTCTCTGAAGGGCACGACTCCCAATTGACTCCCGTCAGGTCCAATCAGACGAACCTCGCGGGCACGGATCGCTTCGTTCACTAACATTTGATCCTTGCTAATACTTGCCACCCCCGTCTATTTCGAGAAGGAACAAAACGGTCGGGACCGTTTTCGGTCACATTCTCATTTCGTGAAAAACGCTGATACGTCTTTCACAAAAAATGTGCGAACGCATTCCGCGCCCGCACATATCTCACCTAGCAAAAAAACAGATCAATCAAGATGATCTTTGCCTGAAAAGTGACCTGTCAACAGTCTGTTAGGACGTCGACCCAGGTGAGAAGCTGGGCGCCTCTGCTTGTTCTCGAAGTATGAAGTGTTTTTACACATACTTAATCATACAGGGTGCTCCTGTATTTGTCAAGACTTGCTTGTCGCTTATCCGCCGATATGGGACATTTCCACCTTTTCGCGCGGTTCCAGCCCCGGCGTCTGATTCAGGCGCTCTTCGGAGTAGCGGTCATCCCGCTTCTCCCAGACGCCGCGAATCAACTCGCTGATCTCTTTCTCCGATTTCCCGGTGCGCAGCGGGTCGCGCAAATCGGTCCCGTTGGAGGCGAACAGGCAGTTGTACATCTTGCCCTCCGCAGAAAGGCGCGCGCGGGTACACGTGGAACAGAACGCCTGGGTGACAGACGAGATCAGGCCGATCTCCTGTTCATCGCCGACGTAGCGATAGCGCGAGGCGACCTCGCCGAAGTAATTGGGGTCGACCGGCGCAAGCGGCATCTCCTGGCTGATCATCTCCACGATTTCGCGCGAAGGTACGACCTGGTCCAGTCGCCAGCCGTTGGTGTTGCCCACGTCCATGTACTCGATAAAACGCAGGATGTGTCCTTTTTCGCGGAAGAAACGGGCCATTGGCAAGATTTCGCCGTCATTGACGCCGCGCTGCACGACCATATTGATCTTGATTCCGAGACCGGCTGCCTTGGCCGCCTCGATTCCCTTCAGCACATCCTCGACCTTGTAGCCCCGGCCGTTGATCTTTCCAAACAACTCGTCATCCAGACTGTCCAGACTGACGGTGACGCGATCCAGTCCCGCCGCCTTCAACGCTTCCGCGTGCTTGGGCAGCAGCGATCCGTTGGTAGTCATGGCGATGTCCTCGACACCCTCCACCTGGCGGATCATCCGGATCAATTCGGGCAAATCCCGGCGCATCAACGGCTCTCCGCCGGTTATGCGGATCTTCTGTACGCCGAGTGATGTAAAAATTTGTGTCAGGCGGGTAATTTCCTCAAAAGTAAGCAATTTGCTCTGCGGCAAAAACGGGTAATCCGGTCCGAAAATCTCTGCCGGCATGCAATACTGGCAGCGAAAATTGCACTTGTCAGTAACGGAAATGCGCAAATCACGGAGAGGACGCTTTCGTTTATCTAGCATGTGATTGGACATCGAAGACCACTCTCCTTTCTTTATCTGCTAGGTTTGGCTCGTACAGCCGGAGAAAGACTGGTACAGGATCGTGCCGGAATCGCGGCAACTGTACCCTCCGAGAGCCTCCACCTCTTGTGCGAACAATGGCGAACGAATACATGCCAGCAGTTCACGGCCTTCCTCGCTGCGGAAAAAAGAGCCGCTGAACAGCAGGTCGTACCGCTCCTCTGCTACTGGAACAAAATCGAGGTCCATCGCAGCGGCGGCTGAGAAAATGCCAAGTCCTGCATCAGCCGTTCCCCCGGCGACGGCGGCTGCCACGCTCAAATGGGAAACTGCCTCACGCGTATATCCGTAAATCTGCTCCCGCTGCAGGCCTTCCTGGGCGAGCAGATAATCAAAAAGCAGTCGGGTTCCCGCTCCTCTTTGGCGGTTCATGTAGGTTATTCCTGGCTTCGTCAAATCGCGCACGGATTGGATTCCCTGCGGATTTCCCTTTGGCACCAGCCATCCTTGCTGACGGTACACGAGCTGAACGAGAACGTAATCCTGATCCCGCAAATACTTTTCCAGATAAGGCAGGTTGTACGTCCCTGTATCCGGATCAAACAGGTGAACCCCGGCCACATGCGCCTCGCCTTTTTGGATCGCGAGGATTCCTCCCATGCTGCCGACATGCGACGAGACGAGGAAACGCCCGGGATTGGCTTTGCGAAGCAGCGAATGGAGTACGTCCATCGCCAGGTCGTGGCTCCCGGTCGCGACGATCGTACGGCGAATCTCTTCCGGTGAGCGGAACAGCTCCACTTCTGCCGTCTCCCCTTGTTCATAGCCGAGATGGCCAGGGGGGATGCGCAACAGTCCGTCCGCCCGCACCATCGACATCGTCACTCCGGCAGAGCGTGTCAAAGGATTGGCGATGTAGGTCCCGTCGATGCATCCGACCGTCAGCCGGATAAAATCTTCCGCACCCATGACGGAGACGATGCGTCTGCCCATCGTCACGCTCAGACGCTGCCGCTCTGGTTCCACTAGACCATAGTAATGGTTTACGAGCAAACGGGCAAACCATTCCATATTCAGGTATGCAGAAACCGGGTAGCCCGGCAGTCCAATTACCGGTTTTTCCTCCACAACTCCGACTACAACCGGTTTTCCCGGGCGCGTAGCCACACCGTGGGTCAGCACTTCTCCCAGTTCTTCCACGACGTGAACGGTAAAATCTTCCCGTCCGGCAGAAGATCCTGCATTTAAGAGTACCATATCTGCGTCCTGTACGGCGGCTTTCAGTGCATCCCTGATTTTGCCATAGTCGTCCTCGACGATGCCAAGGTACACCGGCTCGGCTCCCCACTCTTGCAGGTAGGCGGCAAACACCGTCCCGTTAAACTCAATAATTTCCCCTTCCGCCACCTGTTCACGGGGTTCGATCAGTTCCGTACCGGTCGGAATGATGGCGACGCGCGGCTTGCGCAGGACGGGTACCGTGACGTTTCCTCCCGCCAATAGCGCTCCTAAGTCCACGGGCCGCAGCCTGTGCCGATCAGGTACAATCACCTCGCCTGCCACCACGTCCTCGCCGATTGGCCGGATGTGCTGCCAGGGGGCGACCGACTCCAGTATTTCCACGGTCTTCTCATCCACCTGATGGATGTGTTCCACCATGATCACAGCGTCATAGCCAGCGGGTATCGGATCGCCCGTATCTACCTCTACATAATCGCTGTCCCGCTTGAGCCGCACTGGATGCTGCTCGTCAGCTCCGTACGTCGCTTCCGCCCTGACGGCGATGCCATCCATCGCCGAGGCGTGGAAATTGGGCATGGATACTTTGGCGTAAATCGGCTCTGCCGTGACTCGCCCCAGCGCCTCGCGCGTCGGAATCCATTCCACCTGCGGCGAAAAGTGAATGCGCTGTTTGATCTGCTCCTGCGCTTCCTGCAGCGGCGTGTCTTCCAAGTAGATTTTCCGCATGCTACTCCTCCTGCATCACTTCTGTCTTCAATGTACCAGACTACGTAAACAAATGTACACGGACAAACTCGCCCTCAAGTATACCTTCCTTGTTGGCTTCGATCTCCACCATGCCGTCGCTTTTGACCAGTGTGGAGATCAGCCCTGATTTGCCAAAGACGGGTATCGCCCACAAGCCGTCGCTGCGCTCCTCGAGCTGCACGCGGATGTAATCGGAACGGCCTACTGCACTGGCGATATTGCGTGCGATTCGGGCTGTCACTCGCTTATCCGCCTGCTCTGCCCGCTGTCCTTGCAGTCTGGCCAACAGCGGGACAGCGAACAGATGGAAGACGATCAGCGCAGAGACCGGATGACCCGGCAGTCCAAGCACCGGTTTTCCCGCTGCCTTGGCGAGAATCGTCGGTTTGCCCGGCTTGATCGAAACACCGTGGACCAATACGCCAGGATCGCCAAGCGATGTCATCACCTGTTCTGTATAGTCGCGAGTGCCGACCGAACTGCCGCCAGACAAAATCAGCAAATCAGCCTGCTGAAACAGCTCGTGCGCCCGCGCAGCAAAGCGCTCGTACTCGTCTTGCACAATTCCTCCCTCGATGACCTCGGCGCCGCACGCCCGGGCTGCCGCCGCGATCGTCATGCTGTTCACGTCGCGCACTTCCCCCGGCGCAAGCTCGGCCTTGTCGGCAGGAACGATTTCGTCGCCTGTGGACAAAATCGCCACGACCGGACGCGGATAGACATGTACCTTCGTCCTGCCGATCGCGGCAAGCACGCCCAGGTCTTGCGGACGCAGCTTCTGTCCCGCTGTCATCACGACTTCCCCTTGGGCTACATCGTCGCCGGCGCGGATCACGTTTTCCCCGGGCGCAACCTGGCGAAATACATTGAGCAAATCGCCTATTTCCTCGACATGCTCAATCATCACTACGCTGTCTGCTCCAACAGGCAACATTCCGCCTGTAGGAATCGCCTGAGCCTGTCCTTCGCCAAGCGGGATGTCCGCAGCCTTGCCCATCTCGATTTTGCCCTGGATATCGAGGAAAGCAGGCAGCGAGTCGGAAGCGCCGTACGTATCCTGCGCACGAACTGCGTATCCGTCCACTGTCGAACGGGCAAAATGGGGCACCTCTTCGCCGGAACGAACATCCTCCGCCAGTACCATCCCCAACGCTTCGGCCAAGGGAAGTTCGAACGGCTCGCGGATGGGCCTGTATTCGTTTGCGATCAGTTCCAAAGTTTGTGCTACCGTTTTAACATTGAAGAACTTCATAACGGCCTCCCACCATATCCGTGATTTCGATTCTTCTCGTGATCGTTTATAATGTTGGGAAAAAGGAGACTTTTCCGAAAATGAAAGTAAAAGTGTTTGCCAACTTTCGTGAAATCTGTCAGGGAAAAACGGTGGAAGTCCCTCTCGACAACGGAAATCGGGTCATCGACGTAATGGAGACCCTGATTCAGATGTACCCCGCTCTGGAGGAGGAGGTCTTCACACCGGAGCGCACATTCAAGCCTTTTGTGCACGTGTTTTTAAACGGTCAAAACATCATCCACCTGGAAGGGCTGCAAACCCGCGTCAAGGAAGAGGACCAGTTTGCGCTCTTCCCGCCAGTAGCGGGGGGCTGACGCAATGGTCGAGCAGACATTGGAGCTGCGCGGCATCTCGCTGACCCAACTGGCCACCTACCTGCGGGAATGTGCAGGGCAGACCGATGCGGATGCCGGCAGCGCCAGCGAAAAGATCACACTGCCCCTGTGCGTCAACAGCGGTGAGTGGCAGGCGGAAATGCTGCGGGAGGAGGTCGTGACGATTACCTCCCGCTTTCATGTCAACGCTGTCTTCATCCGTTTTACCGCTGCCGATGAAGCCATTCTCTCCCGCGTGCTGGACCGTTTTCGCATCAAGGTACTGCGAGTAGGCGGGTAGCACAACAAGTCAAGAAAAAGGTGGAGGAACATCCACCTTTTTCTGCTTTCAGACGATGTTCAATTCCTTCAGCTTGGCTTCCGGAACGACGCCATCCACCCAGCCGCGGACCTGGTAGTATTCGTCCAGCATGAGATCGAGCTGGCTGACATGGCCCGCACTGTTGCCCGTGGCAGGCTCCTCCGTGAAGCGCTTGGGCAGGTAGTCGTCCTCCCGCTTGTTGAAGCCGGCGAGGTTGTTGTAGTGGCGCTCCAGATTGTAGATACGCTCCCCGATCTTCATCACGTCGTCAGCCGTCACCTGTACGCCTGTCATCGCCGAATACTGCTCCGCGTAATTTTCTGCGTTCTCCGAGAAAGAAGAGAATTTGCAGATGTTCATCGAGTCGGAGAATGCCAGCATATCCTGGAACACCTTCAGCAGCTCGCCTTTGCCCTCCGGCTTGAGACGGTCCGTCGGCATCGGGATGCCGGCGATTTCGCTCGCTACCGTGTAGCCGCGCAGGTGGCAGGCGCCGCGGTTGCTGGTCGCGTAGCCGAGGCCGATTCCCTGGATGCCGCGCGGGTCGTATGCAGGAATTGCCTGCCCTTTGACGCACATCGCCAGATTTTCATCGCCGAAGTATTTTGCCGCACGCGTCGTTCCTTCTGCCAGCACGTCGCCGATGCCTTTGCGGAAGACCAGCATTTCTGCCAGCTCGATCATCCGGTCGGCGTCGCCCCAGTCGATTCTCTCTTCCGTCAAGCCGCGCTCGTACGCCTCCATCATACAGGAGAGCGTATTGCCCAGCTCAATCGTATCCATGCCGTACTCATTGCACATGTTGATCAGATAGGAAATCGGCGCCGCATCGCTCACGCCGCAGTTGGCACCCAGTGCCCAGCCCGACTCGTACTCGAAGCTCTCCACGCGCGTTTTATACTTGCCTTCCTTGACTTCGACCTCTTTTTTGCAGGCGACCGGACAAGCGTGGCAGGTGTTGTCCGCGACTAACAGTGTGGCATTGACCGTCTCGCCGCTGTGCCCTTCCGCCCCGGCAAAATGGGTGACTTTGGAGTTCATCGTTGGAAGCGCTCCCACTTCGTTGATGATGTTGGTCAGGACGTTGGTGCCATACACGGACAGGCCGCCTTTTTTCGGCGCGGTCAAACCGCCCTCCATGATCGCCTTGAGCGCCTTCTGGTTGGCTTTTTTGTAATCTTCGTCCAGAGCCGGGACCGGCATGTTGCCTTTTTGCGCTCCCTTGATGACGATCGCTTTCAGCTTTTTGTACCCGGCAACGGCTCCCGTGCCGCCGCGCCCTGCCGCACGGTCATGCTCGTTCATAAAGCCGGCGTAGCGAATCAGATTTTCTCCCGCTTGTCCGATGCAGATCACACTCAAGTCTTCCTTGCCGTAGCGATCTTGCATCGCCTTCACTGTCGCTCGCGTTCCCGAACCCCACAGATCGCTCGCATCGCGAAGCTCTCCCTGGCCGTTCTCGATGTAGAGGTAGACGGGCTTGTCGCTCGCTCCCTTGATAATGACGTTGTCGATGCCAGCCCATTTCAGACGCGCCGCAGACCATCCGCCCATGTGCGAATCAGTGACCGTTCCCGTCAGCGGGGATTTGGTCACCATGCAGAGACGACCGCTCATCGCAGAGCGGGAACCCGTAACCGGCCCTGTCATCATGCAAAGGATGTTTTCCTCGGAAAAAGGCTCCACCTGCGGACCGTTGTCATAGACGTACTTTACGCCAAGACCGCGGCCTCCGACAAACTTGCGTGCAAGTTCTTCGTTGATTTCCCGGTAGTCGACTGATTTCGCGGAGAGGTCAACCACCATTTCACGGTTTTTGAATCCACCCAATTTCACGGTTCATGCCCCCTTCTTAATCCATCGTGGAAACGTATTTGGCAACACAAAGCAGTTGCTAACAAAGTTCGACTTTTCCCTTGATTTTCCCTGCAAAAAAAGCGCTTTAAATTAGAAAATATGGAATTTTGGAAATATAATCTTGCGTCGTGTCCACTGGTACAGTATGTTGGTTACAAGTAAAAACTTCCCAACCAAAACAGACCAAATGCAACCAAACAAAACCAACATGACGGAGCAAGGGGGAAACTTTTATGGAGCAAGAATACCTGACTCCCGACGAGGTGGCCTCCGAACTAAAACTGACTCGCTATACCGTCTACGAAATGATCAAGCGCGGAGAATTGCCAGCCTCGAAAATCGGTCGGACGCTGCGCATCGCTCGCAGCGATCTCGGTCAGTTCATGCAGCGCAACAGATCACGTGATGAGCATCTCCCTCCTTTCGCCGTCCCGACTGCCATAAGCCAAGTGGAGGCTGGGGATATCGCTTTTGCCGGCAGCCACGACCTGGCCGTCGATCTTCTGGCTCGCATGCTCTCCGGGAGAGGCGTCACGTTGCTCCCCGCCTATTGCGGCAGCCTCGACGGGTTGATCGAGCTGTACAAGGGACGGGTGCAGATAGCAGGCTGCCACTTGCTGGACCCGCTGACAGGCGAGTATAACCTGTCGCACATCCGCTGCCTCCTGCCCTATGAAGATGTGCGCGTGATCAACCTGGTCAGCCGCTGGCAGGGCTTCGTCGTTCCCAAAGGAAACCCTCGGATGATTACGAGCTGGCAGGAGCTTTTGAGCGGCAGCCATCGAATCGCCAACAGACAGCGAGGCTCCGGCACGAGGATGCTGCTGGACTACCAGCTCAATCACGCGGGTATTTCCCCGGAGCACATCCCCGGCTACGAGCAAGAGCTGACCACGCATTATGCGACGGCAGCCGCAATCCTGCAAGGTCAAGCCGACGTCGCACTGGGAATTGAAAGCGTCGCCAATGGGCTCGGACTTGATTTTTTCCCCATTCACGAGGAACGCTACGACCTCGTCATCCCCGCCCGTTACGTACAGCAGGAACGCTTCCAAACCTTGCTCGACGTCCTGCATGACCCTTCATTCAGACAAGCTGTAGTGGCCCAGGGCGGATACAGCATCGCCCGCACCGGCTCGGTCATCAGGCTGGATGATGCCGCCAATGCCAGGCCCTAGACACCTGCTGCCACATGACTGATGTTGCTATGATTTTATTCCAGGGAGCTGAAAAAGATGAAACGCGTTCGCACATTCTCCTTTCTACTGCTAATAATGACGTCCTTGCTTCTCGCGGCCTGTTCGACCAGCCCGACTGCTGCCGGACCCGCAGAGGAGGTCACGCTGGCCACGACGACGAGCACAGAGGATTCCGGTCTGCTCGACGCACTTCTTCCCGTCTTCGAGGAACAGAGCGGGATCAAGGTAAAGGTAGTCGCAGTCGGCACCGGGCAGGCGATCAAGCTGGCCGAGGACGGGAATGCCGATGTGCTGCTTGTTCATTCCCGGCCTGCGGAAGACGAATTTGTGGAAAAAGGCTTCGGGATCAATGCCTACGATGTGATGTACAACCAGTTTTACATCGTCGGACCGGCGGAAGATCCGGCTGGCATCAAACAGCTTTCTTCGGCTACGGAAGCGTTCGCACAAATTGCCGACAAAAAGGCTTCGTTTATTTCCCGCGGGGATGATTCCGGTACGGACAAAAAGGAGAAAAGCATCTGGCAGGAAGCAGGGATTGCCCCAGAAGGCGACTGGTATCTCTCATCGGGCCAGGGCATGGGCGAAACGCTCCAGATGGCGGACGAAAAACGTGCCTACACCCTGACGGACGAAGCCACCTTCCTCTCGCGCGACCTGAACCTGGAAGTGCTGCTTGAAGGAGACGAGGCGCTGTTCAACCCGTACGGGATCATCCAGGTGAAATCGTCGCAAAAGCAGGAAGCAGGGCTGAAGCTGATCGAGTTTTTCACCGGAGAGCAAGGCCAGAAGCTGATCGGTGAATTCGGACAGGAGACATACGGGAAAGGACTGTTCGTCCCTGACGCCCGACCCAGGTAGGAGCCTGCAGCCATGTATATGTCAGCAGATGTAGGAGAGATCATCTGGCTCTCCCTGCAGGTAACTACAACTTCGGTCTTAATCGGCATGCTGATCGGCATCCCGCTCGGAGCATTCCTAGGACTGTCCACTTTTCCCGGAAAGCAAATCGTCATCGCGATCGTCTACACCTGTATGGGACTGCCGCCGGTACTCGTCGGTGTGCTCGTCTACCTGCTGCTCTCCCGCTACGGACCGCTTGGCTTTCTGGACTTGCTGTTCAGCCCGGAGGCGATGATTATCGCCCAGGTCGTACTGGTCACCCCGATACTCACCGGATTGTCGATGGCCGCCGTCCACGCCAAGGAAAGCAGCTACTGGGAGACAGCGAAAAGCCTGGGGGCAAGCCGCTTGCAGCTGATGCTGACGATCATCCGGGAGGCCAAAGGGGGCATCTGGGCAGGTGTGGCGACAGCGTACGGGAGAGCGATCTCCGAAGTAGGAGCGGTCATGCTGGTCGGCGGAAATATCGAGCATCACACGCGGGTGATGACGACTGCGATCATTTTGGAAACGCGGACTGGCAACTTTGCCGCGGGCTTGCAGCTCGGGCTCGTGCTGATGGCAATCAGCTTTGCGTTTAACAGCTTCCTGCTCGTCGGGGTACTCAATCAAATGAAAAAGGGACGGCGACACACCACATGAAGCGACTGGAATTGCATAATCTGAAAGTGAGCTACGGACAGCGCACCGTTTTGCAGGCGGAGCGGATTGCCTTTGAGCGCGGCCGCTTCTACGGCGTGGTCGGTCCCAGCGGTTCAGGAAAAAGCACGCTTTTGCGCATCATCAACCTGCTGGAAAAGCCGCAGACAGGGACGCTGCACTTTTTTGGCACGGAGCTGGACCTCGCCTCGCTAAGCTACCAGAAAGGGCTGCCGATCCAGCGGCAGATGGGCTACGTGGCGCAAAAACCGGCGATGTTCCAGGCGACCGTGTTCGACAATGTCGCCTTGGGGCTGCGCTACCGCAAACGGGACAAGAAAGCGATCCGCCCGCTGGTCATGGATGCATTGGAGCTGGTGGAAATGGCTTCCCTCGCCAACCAGCGTGCGGATACCTTGTCAGGGGGCGAAGCGCAGCGAGTCGCTCTCGCCCGCGCGCTCGTCTTCGAGCCTGCCCTGCTTCTGCTCGATGAGCCTACTGCCAGCCTCGATCCGTACAACATTTCCATTTTTGAACGGGTGATCCAAACGATTCATCAAGAACGACAGACGACGATTTTGATGATTACGCACAATTTGCCGCAGGCCAGGCGTTTGGCCGAGTCGTGCCTGTTCGTCTACCAGGGGGAGATTGTCGAGCAAGCAGAGACAGAATCGTTTTTCAACCGTCCTGCTTCGCCGATGCTGCAGGATTTTGTCTTGGGCAGGATGATCTGTTGAGGGGGGATTCGGGATGGACAACCGCTCGCGTTATTCCAGACAAGTATTGTTTGCGCCGATCGGAGCGAAAGGACAGGAGCTGCTCGGGCAAAAAAAGGTTGCCGTCGTCGGCATGGGCGCGCTGGGCACCGTTCTCGCCAACCATATGGTCAGAGCCGGCGTCGGGCATGTGCGTCTGATCGACCGGGATTTTGTCGAGCCAAGCAACCTGCAGCGACAGATGCTGTACGACGAGCAGGACGCTGCCGGGCATCTGCCCAAGGCAGTAGCTGCCGCCAGCAAGCTGAGAGCCATCAACTCACTGGTGCAGGTGGAAGAAATCGTAGCCGACCTGCACGCGGGCAACGCGGAAAGTCTCCTCGCCGATGCCGACCTCATTCTCGATGGGACGGACAATTTTCAGGTGCGCTATTTGCTCAATGATGTCGCCGTCAAACACCACATTCCCTGGGTGTACGGCGGTGCCGTCCAAGCAAGAGGGATGTACGCAGTGATCAGACCGGGTGAGACGCCGTGCTTTCGCTGTCTGTTCCCCCATCCGCCTGCCGGACAGGGCGAGACATGCGATACAGTAGGAGTCATCGGTCCGATTATTCACGTCATCGCCTCGTACCAGGCGACGGAGGGACTGAAGCTGTTGACGGGGGCATACGACGTCCTCAATCCCAATCTGGAACAACTCGATCTGTGGGACAACGACTCGCTGTCCATCCCGCTGGCCAACGGGCGCAGCCCTGACTGTCCCGCCTGTGGAAATGGGAAGTTTGACTACCTGGAGATCGGCGGCGCACAAAGTGATGAGTTTGCCAGCTTATGCGGGCGGGATACGGTACAGATTCGTCCGGCGGCTCCACACAAGACCGATTTTCAGAAGCTGGCCGTGCGCCTGGAAAAGCTCGGTCGGATCGAGCAAAATCGCTTTTTGCTGCGGTTTGAAGTGGACGGCCACACGCTCGTCTTCTTTGCCGACGGACGCGTGCTGGTGCAAGGCACCGATGACATTGCCACTGCGCGCACCTTGTACGCCAAATACGTAGGGCACTAAAAAAGGAACTGCTCTCTTCTGTGAGGAGCAGTTCCTTTTTTCGATGTTGCTATTTCAGTTCCTTGATCTCGGTCGTGATTTTTTCGATAAAGGCATCCACGGTCATCGAGCCTTCGTCCCCTACACCGCGGCGGCGTACGGACAGGGCACCTTCTGCCACTTCTTTTTCCCCGATGACGAGCATGTACGGGATTTTTTGCACCTGGGCTTCGCGGATTTTGTAGCCGATTTTCTCATTGCGCGCATCCAGTTCCACGCGAATACCAGCCTGCTGCATTTTTTCCTTCACCTGCTCGGCGTACGCCACATGCGCCTCGTTGATCGTCATCAGACGCGCCTGTACCGGTGTCAGCCAGGTCGGGAAAGCACCCGCATAGTGCTCGATCAGGATGCCGATGAAGCGTTCCATCGAGCCGTACATCGCGCGGTGAAGAACGACCGGACGATGCTTTTCGTTGTCCTGTCCGACGTAGGTCAGGTCGAATTTCTCCGGCATCTGGAAGTCGAGCTGGATCGTTCCGCACTGGTGGCGGCGCTTCAGGGCGTCGGTGATCTGGAAGTCGATCTTCGGACCGTAGAAAGCACCGTCGCCTTCCTTGATCTCATACGGCATGCCCGCTTCCTCCAACACGCGCTTCAGCGAGCTTTCCGCGATTTCCCACAGTTCATCGGAGCCCATGGAATCCTCTGGACGAGTGGACAGGGCGACGCTGTATTCGAAGCCAAACACTTTGTAAATGCTGTCGATCAGCTTGATCATGGACTTGATTTCGCTTTCGATCTGGTCAGGACGGACGAAGACGTGAGCGTCATCCTGGCAGAACGTGCGCACCCGCAAAAGCCCGTTCAGCGCACCGGAGTACTCGTGGCGGTGCACCTGTCCGAACTCGGAAAAACGAATCGGCAGGTCGCGGTAGGAGTGCATCGTGTTTTTGTAGATCAGCATGTGTCCCGGACAGTTCATCGGCTTCAAGGCGTATTTCGTATCGTCCACCTCGGAGAAGTACATATTCTCGTGATAGTGGTCCCAGTGACCGGATTGATGCCAGAGACGTTCGTTCATAATAAACGGAGTGCGAACCTCTGTGTATTGCGCCAACTGCTGCAAGCGGCGGGAGAATTGTTCCAGCTCGTTGCGGACGATAAAGCCGTTTGGCAGGTAGAACGGCATGCCCGGCGCTTCCTCGGAGAACATGAACAGTTCCAGCTCTTTGCCCAGCTTGCGGTGATCGCGTTTTTTCGCTTCTTCGATGAAGTGCAGGTATTCGTCCATCTCCGCTTTTTTCGGCCAGGCTGTCCCGTATACGCGCTGCAGCACCTGGTTATCGGATTTGCCGCGCCAGTAGGCGCCTGCTACGCTCATCAGCTTGAATGCCTTGATGTAGCCGGTAGAAGGCAAATGCGGACCACGGCACAGGTCGAAAAACTCGCCTTGCTCGTAAATCGTGATCGTCGCATCTTCCGGCAGGTCGCGGATCAGCTCGAGCTTCAGGTGATCGTCGATGCCCTCGAAAATCTTGATCGCTTCTTCGCGGCTGACGACTTTGCGCTGGATCGGCAAGTCTTCCTTGATGATTTTTTCCATTTGCGCTTCGATCTTGGCAAGGTCCTCTGGTGTCAGCGAAACGGGGATGTCCATGTCGTAGTAAAATCCATCCTCGATAACCGGACCGATGCCGAGCTTGACCTCTTTGCCGTAAATTCGCTTGACAGCCTGCGCCAGCAAGTGGGCAGTGCTGTGGCGATACACTTCCAGCCCTTCCGGTGAATCGAGCGTGACGATTTCAATCGCCGCATCTTCTTCCAATGTCGTGTTAAGATCGACGACCTTGCCGTCTTTTTTGCCTGCTACCGCCTTTTTCTTCAGGCTGGCGCTGATTGCGCCCGCGATGTCGGCGATGCTGACCCCTGCTTCAAACTGACGTACTGCTCCATCTGGAAACGTAATGTTGATTTGTGCCACTTGTTTTCTTCCTTCCTTTTTCCTGCGTAATTGTAGTGAGAAAATAAAAAAACACCCATCCCACAAAGGGACGAGTGTTGTCTCGCGGTACCACCCTGATTCAAGCTTGTCTGCGACATAGGCAAACAAACTTCTTCATTGGCATAACGGCTTGTCACCGGCGTGCCGTTACTGAAAGCATGAAATGCTTCGTTCCCGGCAGCAACTCGAAGGGGGTAGATCCAGATGCGTTCGCAGCGGGCTTCCAGCCAATGTCCCGCCTCTCTGAAAGCGACTTGGCACAAGGTCCATGTCCTTCTCATCGTATTTTGCGTACTGTGCAGTTGTTAACTCATTATAGTTTAGTCGGATTGTGCGCGTCAAGTAGGCGTCTGCCCGCACGGCAAAGCTGACACGAATGGCAGGTGGTCAAGCGATTGTCAAAAATGCTGCGGATCATCGGGACCAGCGCCGGTTTGTCCGAAGCCATGTGCAGCACGATGCTTTTCGGTGCCAATGTGACGAGCGCACTGACGAGATAATCCTCGTCCCGGTATTTTTGCTCTTCCAGGCTCAACACGGCATCCAGCTGCTCCAGCCACAGGCGGTTTCCTTTTTTATCATAAAGGTGGAAAGGTTTGTCCACACTAGGAACGACGTGTACGACCTCCTGCTTGATGTCCTGCACGGAGATGAAATAGCGCAGCAGTTCGACGAATTCGTGGTACTGCTTATCCTCGAGATAGTCGTCAATAGCTGTCTCGATCGATTCGTACAATTCCTGCCAATGCTCCTGCAAGCGAAAACGGACGAAGCCGGACAGATTGACTGACCTTTCCTCTTCGAGATAATCAAACGCTTTTCGATATACTTTTGCCTTTCGCGTCGTCGCGGTAAACAGCTCGTGCGCGAGCCCGTCAGCCAGATCGCTTTCCTGGCAAATGCGATTGACGTAGGGGATGATTTCCGGCCATTCCTCTTCCAACTGCTCTGCTTCCAGCAATTGCGCCGCGATTTCGTCCATGACCTGCGGCTCTTTTTCCTCCAGAACCCACTCGGCAATGGTCAGGGCTACGAATGCTCTCGCCCACTCGATGGTTTGGGCGTCATACTCCCGTTCGCACCAGCTTTGAAAGTGAAACAGGACGTACTCCCCCTGCTCCAGCTCCTTGTATGTAATGCGCACTGGTGCGGTGTTGACCCGTTCTGTCATCTTGTTTACGATACTGCGATACGTGTCGCGAAGCGCAGGGACCTTTTCCACCCATACACGGAATGACTGCATGCCCATCCCCCCAACCGCAAATTGTAGTTACAGTATATGTCCCGCAGTAGGCGATATACTTTTAAACGGTTGGAAACAGCGAACGGGTGCATGCCATGCTGCTAGAGCGGAAGCTGTAAAAGAGTGGGAGGAGTATCAGTAGGCGGACAACAAAAACACGCTTCCCAGTTCGTTCCACCTGACATAACAGGGAAACCGGGAAGCGCGTTGCGTATTGCTTTTTAGTTTTGCATCACAAAATCGCGTTCGGCTGTCTCGCCTTCCTTGAAGATGCGCAAGATGTTGTACTGGGTGTCGCGTTGTGCGGGGATTTTGCCTGTACCGCGAATCAACTCCAAAATCTGGTTGGTGTTGACCTTGTATGTACACGCAGCGGCAGAGACGACGTTTTCCTCCATCATCGTCTGACCGAAGTCATTCGCCCCGTAGCGCAGGGAAAGCTGTCCGTATTCCGGTCCCATCGTCACCCAGGAGGCTTGCAGGTTCTCCACATTATCGAGCATCAGTCGGCTGATCGCCAGCGTTTTCAGATATTCCTCCGGCGTGTTGTTGACGGCTTTCATGTTGGTGTTATCCGGCTGGAACGTCCAGACGATAAACGCCTTGAAGCCGCCAGTCTCGTCCTGTGCCTCGCGGATGCGCATCAGGGAGAGGACGCGCTCCTCCATCTCTTCGCCAAAGCCGATGACCATCGTCGCCGTTCCAGGCAGTCCGGCGCGATGAGCCGCCTTTTGCGTCTCGATCCAGTCTTTCCAGGAGCCTTTGAGACGGGAAATTTTGCGGCGCGTGCGATCGTCCAAAATCTCTCCACCTGCTCCCGGCAAGGAATCGAGTCCGGCCGCTTTCAGCTCGCGCAGCACATCCTCCACGCTCATGTTGGAAACTTCGGCGATTTTCAACACTTCTGCCACTGACAGAGAGTGCATCGTGATGTTCGGGAAACGCTGCTTGATGGCGCGCAGCAAATCGGTGTAATACTCCAGCTTCAGGTCGGGATTGGTCCCGCCTTGCATGAGAATTTCCGTGCCGCCGACGTCGACGGTTTCCTGAATTTTTTGGAAAATCGTCTCTCTGGGGAGAACGTATCCTTCTGCGGATCCCGGCGGGCGGTAAAAGGCGCAGAAACGGCAGTACGTGTCGCAAACATTGGTATAGTTGATATTGCGGCTAATGACAAAAGTAGCAATTGGGTCCGGATGCCATTTTTCCATGACCAGATTGGCGTAATGGCCTATTTTTTCGATCTCGTCACTCGCGAACAGTGCCAGACCGTCTTCCAGGCCCAGACGTTCTCCTGCGAGCGCCCTTTCCAGGATGCTGTCGATCATCAGGATCACTCCTTGATTCCTATACGTTGTTCCATATCACAACACATCATACCATATGACAATCCCCCCGGCTATAGCTGGGGGGTAAGCACCTTCCGACAGGAAAAAACAGACAGCCCCGCGTCGTATACCGTGCGGGGCTGTCTTGTCAGCTAGATGGACAGCGTTATTCAAAACCGATTTCTTCGTATACTTCTGCTTCCCAGTAAATGACCGAGCCTGCCAAAGGCACATTCGTCTCGCGAGCGCCATTTGGTTTGCCGTTAAAATAAATGATCTCCGTGACAGAGATACGGTCGTTGCGGACATCGATTTCACCAGATAGCTGCAAATTGGTACCATCCGGTGCGTAGTAGACGACTTTCCCCGAACCTAGCGTTTTCATGGCTCCTCCTGCTGGTTTGTCTTTTCTTTCTATAGTAATGGATATTCTTTCCTATCGTCAATGACAACCGCAGCTGTTTTTAATCCGTACTTCCCAGTTGTTCACGTCGTTTTTTTGCGTCCGCGAGGCTGTTTTCCTTCTGTTTGCTGGGTCAATACACCTATCTGGTCTTCCGCTTCGTTGTACAGCACTGCTGCGGACAGGGACGCATCATCTGCGGTTACGGACAGGATCGAATTGTCCTGCGTTGCTGCAGGTACGTACGGATAGTTGGCATTGACCGCGCTGTATGGCTGTTCCCCGCCGATCACAGCCCCGTTATTGCTATTAGGCGACTGTGTAGCTGGCACCTGGTAAGGGGCAGTGTTTGACGGGACAGACGTAGCAGCCGGATTCGGCTTGTCGAGCGGCTGGTACCCGCGAAGGAGCTGCGCGTTTGCCTCGACAGGGAGAACGGCCAGTGGGTACAAGCCTTTTCGCTGCATGTAGCCCCACACTTCGTACGCCTGATGCGAGCAGTTGACTGCACCGTTCACGAGCATCTCGCGAATGTGCGGATGTGCCGTCTCCAGCGCTGCTGCCATTTTTCCTTTTGCCCCTGCCTTGTGCATCCCGAGCAGGGCTGACGCGATGTCCCGGTTGTCGACTGGCGCTGTCTGCACGGGTGCAGACTGCTGGGTCGCAGACTGGTGCAAGCCGGACATCATGCCCGCTCCCGTGTACGGCTGTGTGCGTGGCCGATACGGCACGCTTTCCCCTGCTCCCAAGCCGTTCACCATATGGACCATGGCATTGTACTCCTGCAGCATGAAATTCATCTGATGGTTCACAAGCTGGACCAGTTCCGGGTCCGTCGCATAAGGCGCGTATAGCTGCACCGTATTCAGTGCGTCAAGGGCGTTGTTCAATACTTCGTGCAGCTCGATCACTTCATGGGCTCCATACCGCTGATGTCCGTTCATCACATCGGTAACCTCCTTCTAGGCTGTGGTGGTTCGCTTTCCTATTTTCTGGACGAAGCGAAAATCTTTAACAGTATGTCCAACCGGACTGCAGCCTAGAAGCGTGACGGGGAAGTGCAAAAAGCGAACCGGTCTTTGTCTTTGGACAACTTCATATTATAGTAGTGAGGTACCGATGCGCCGGGTGCGCGCAAGTAGTAAAGAGAAAAGTCGATACTCGAAGGAGAAACCGATGTTTGCACAACTTTCGCAGTTTTTCATGGATTACGGAAATTGGGGGCTGTTTATTGTCTCCCTGCTGGATTCGTTTTTGCTCCCCCTGCCGCCTTTTTTTCTGCAAATCGGACTCAGTCTGATTCAGCCGACGGAGGCGCTCTGGATTGCCCTGATCGCCTTTACCGGTTCCTTGCTGGGAGCACCTGTCGGATACGTGATGGGCAAATGGCTGGGACAACCCATCCTGAACCGGCTGCTGCCGGAAAAGTGGACGCTTCTGGCGACCAAGCAGTTCGAAAAAAACGGGGATGCCGCCGTACTGGTCGGCTCATTTACTCCGATTCCATTCAAGGTGTTCACCATCTTGTGCGGCGTTTTCAACTATTCGCTGACAAAACTGATGCTCTTTGCCATTCTCGGGCGGGGAATGAAGTTTTTTTTGATCGGATTTTTGTTCTATTTTTACGGGAAGCATGCCAAGGAGCTATTGGATACATACATGGAAGCCAGCCTTTTGGCTGCAGCCGCAGCAGTGGCGATCATCTGGATCGTCGTGAAGCAGCTCGCAAAAAAGCGGCGGTAGAGCGGCAGGAAATCTCGCCATTGTCATTCACCCATCACAGTACCACCCATATATTGATACTGTGAGTTTTCGAGGAGGTGAAGCACTTGGCGGTCATCAAAGCAAACAGCAGCGATGTGGATATGCTGGCAAGGCTGATGCGCGCAGAGGCGGAAGGAGAAGGCCAGCTCGGCATGCTGATGGTGGGCAATGTCGGGGTCAACCGCATTCGTGGCAACTGCCTTGATTTTCGAAATATCCGCAGCGTTCGGCAGATGGTCTATCAATCCCCCGGCGGCTTCGAAGCAGTCCAGAAATCGTATTTCTATCAGCCTGCCCGAGACAAGGATAGACGTCTGGCGAGACGTGTCATTAAAGGCGAGCGGCAGCATCCGGCATCCAATGCGCTCTGGTTTTACCGTCCGACAGGAAACTGCCCGCCTACCTGGTGGAACCAGCAAAATTCTGGCCGCTTCAAGGCACACTGCTTTTTCGTCCCATCACGTGAGGATTGTCCAGAAGTGTTTTGAGAACAGACAGAAAAAGGAGCGAGTACATCATGAGTCAACAAATGCCCTATCCTTCGTTCGGGTATGAAATGTATCCTTCTGCCCAGTATCCATACGGCTTTGCCCCACAACCGCAAATGCAGCAGCCGCAAATGGTGCCGATGCAGCCAAGCGGCCAGATGATCCCCGGCCTCCCGCTGGCACCCGGACAGCAGCCGTTCGTCGAAGAGTCCTACATCGAGAACATCTTGCGCCTCAACCGCGGAAAAGTCATTACAGTCTACCAAACATTTGAAAACAATACCCAATGGAACGCCAAAATTTTCCGCGGCGTACTGGAGACCGCAGGCCGCGACCACATCATCCTCAGCGATCCGCAAACGGGCAGACGCTACCTGCTTTTGATGGTCCATACCGACTACATTACCGCTGATGAAGAGCTGAACTACTTCGCGCAGCAAGCGCAGCCAATGCGGTAAACAATCGTACAACAACAATCGTTCCCACAAAAAAAACAGTCCCTCGCTGGCGGCAGGGGCTGTTTGGTTTTCATTTGAGAACGCCTCATCCTCCATAGGAGCGTACAGAGTGCAAAATGCGTCCTATGTGTTTTTTCGCTGTTCCAGCAAAAATTCCCGGCGATCGCCAGAATACGTCCGTCCTTCGTAAGCGACACGCCGGTTTCGGAAGCGAATCGCAATTTGATTGACCAGCCGGTTGATTTCCAAATGCTGTGACTCGTCCATCGTGAAGCGGACCGCGTATTCGTAAAATTCATTTTCCCATGGAATACTGCGAACGACGTGTCCATACATGGAAATCTTTTTCCCGCACAGCTCCGTATCGAATTGCAGGACAAGCTGATCGCTGGCAGGCATTTTCAGATGGGACAGAAAGCGCAGTCCGCCCGCCCCCAGGTCTTCGATCAATACCCGAGTGCTGCCAGTTTCCAGCGTTTTGCCTTTCACGAGAACGATTGTCATATCCGCGCACAAGGGAGGATCCAGATTCAGCCGAAAGAATTCACGCTTATGTCCCACTGTAATGCCATTCATTGCGTTCACCTCTTTCGAACAGGGCTGTTACGTTTTCGGCGGTCCCGGGGGATACATATCCTTTTTGTTGATGTTATGGGTCTCCCACACATGCTGACGGTCGAAATGAAACGAGTCCTGACGATTCAATTTGAACAAAAGTTTCACCACTACCCAGATGACCAACAAAAAGCCGAAGAAAACAACCAGTGTAAGATAAATCATCGGCAAAGCCCCCTCCCTTTTTACCATCATATGGGGGAGGGCCGCCGAACTTGCTGGCTGAACCTGAAATTATGTCATTTTCGTGACGATTCGATTGTCAAAAAGCCGTCATACAGGTCGGTTTGGACAAGCCGGCGAACAGATGCTGCACGAGCGGCAGCTTGCTCTCATCGTCCAGCTCTGCCAACCCGTACAAATACAGCTTCTCAAAGCTGACGACTCCCATCGCCAAAGAAGAGAAGTCCGAGATGTCCATGGTCACCTCTGCGTCGGCCTGTCCGCCATCCACTACCTGCGGCAGCCCTTCCTCGAACTGGATGAGCCAGGAGCCGTCGTTTTCCGGTATAAACGTGTCGCGGAGCGTAAAGCGGACGAGACAGCTTTGCGTGCCAAAGCGATTGCGGGACAACTGATGGAAAAACAGTGGAACGTCGATAATCCGGTACATCAACCCGACCCCTGAAGCGTTGCTCTCGTGATAGATGCTGGGCAGCATCCGGTTCGAGCCGTTGCCGGGATCAGACAGCAGGTGCTGGAAGTGCTCGTCCTGCGTCGAGAGCAGGATGCGCTGGACCTGATCGGCCTGGCTATGCAGGAAAGAGAGAAGCTGCGCAAAGGCCTCCCGCGTCTCGTAGATGAATTCATCTACCGCGATGTTATTGTATCCTCTGTTTTCCGGATGGGCTCGTTCGAAACGGAAAGCGAGATAACCGCCAAGTCCGCCTTCGCGATCGCGGCTGCCCACGACGATCCGCTGCGGCTGCTCCAGAAACTGCCTGACTTGCGTCTCGTTGCGGCTAATCATGCCATGCGTCTTTCGCACCACCCGGTTGTAACAGGCAAGCACATCCTCCTTGTCCGCGATCCCCAGATAGGCAATCTCGCCCTTGTTGCGATACGGCAGACTGGACGGTTTGATTTTGTACTGATTGATTTTTGAGCCGATGCCAAAGCCCATCTGTTTGTAAAAGTCGACGCGAAACGGATAGAGGGATACGAGACTGATCCCGCGCTCGCGATACGAATACAGGAAGCTGTGCAGCATCTGCTTGGCGATCTTTTCCTTTTTGTACAAAAGATCGACCGCGACGGAGCCGATCCCGCCCGTCAGCATTTTGGTGCCGTGGACATTCATGGAAAAGTCAAACCATTTCATGGTCCCGACCAGTTTCTCGCCACGGTAGCATCCGTGAAAACTGGCATGTGTATCGTTTTCGATCGTATCTTTGACTCTTGCGGTATAGAGCTGTCTGTTTGCTTCGGTCAACAGCTCGTTCCCCGGGTAGGCCATCCCGATGATTCTTACAGCTTCCTCAAGGTCTGCCAGCGTGACAGGACGAATCTCTTCCACGATCGTATCAACACCTCCATCGTTCTACTTCTATATCATTCTATTCCTTCACAGAAAATGGTAAAGCAAGATTCCAGATTATTCAAGATAAAGTAAAAATCCCACCTGCCCGAAACAGGCAGATGAGATTTCGTACTAGCTTACTCTTCTACTTTGACAGACCAGCCAAAAGGATCTTCTGCCAAACCATACTGAATGCCGGTAATGCTGTCATATATCTTTTGCGTCAGGCTTCCGGTCTCGCCACCGTTGATTTTCATAATGTTGTCGTTCCAGCACATCTCGCCGACGGGAGAGATAACCGCAGCCGTACCTGTACCGAACGCTTCTTCCAACTGGCCGTTTTGATGGGCTTGCAGCAGTTCTTCGATGGAAATGCGCTTCTCGATGACAGGCATTCCCCAATGTTTCAGCAGTTGGATGGTGGAGTCGCGGGTGATCCCCTCGAGGATGCTGCCGTTGAGCGCCGGAGTCCAGATTTCGCCGTTCACTTTGAAAAAGACGTTCATGCTGCCTACTTCTTCGATGTATTTGGTTTCAATAGCGTCCAGCCACAGAACCTGCTCGTAGCCCTTGGCATGCGCTTCGGTCTGGGCTTTCAGGCTGCCCGCGTAATTGCCTGCGACCTTGGCATTTCCGGTACCGCCGCGCACGGCACGGACAAAGCTGTTTTCCACGTAAATTTTGACAGGCTTCATCCCGCTCGCGTAGTACGCTCCTACCGGGGACAGGAGAATCAACAGCTTGTAGCTGTGGGCGGCACGTACGCCGATGTACGGCTCCGTGGCGATAACGAACGGACGAATGTACAGCGAAGTCGATTCTTCTGTCGGAATCCACTCTTTTTCGATGCTGACCAGCTTTTGCAACGCCTCCAGCATGAGCGCTTCGTCCACTTGCGGCATATCCAGTCGAGCAAGCGAGCGGTTCAGCCGTTTGAAATTCTGGTCAGGACGGAACAAGCGGACTTCCCCGTTCTGGTTGCGATACGCCTTCAGTCCCTCAAACACAGCTTGGCCGTAGTGAAACACCATCGCCGCAGGATCGAGCACCAGCGGAGCGTACGGGACGATTTGCGGATCGTGCCAACCTTTTCCTTCGGTGTATTCCATGCTAAACATGTGGTCGGTAAAGTGAATGCCAAATCCAAGCTTGTCGCTGGCAGGCTTCTCTTTTTTCTGTTCGGTCAGTTGAATGCGTAGCTGACTCCCCATCTTTCTCCATCTCCCTTATCGTAATCCTACTCTCTTTCTAGTACGCCATAATGTCGTCAAAATAGCAACAATTTTGGCGGATTTCCAGTGAAAGTTTCTCCGTCTGCTAGGCTTTCTCAGCGTCTGCTGCGAGTTGGCCGATATCCAGCGCATGGACGATGCGGCCTTTTCTGCCGGTCGTCGTCTCCGCCTGCGAAAGCGCGTTGTAGATCGCTTCTTCGGTAGCCTCAGCACAGGCTGCAAACAGGTCGTTCATCACCGGATGGTCTTCGCGAAGCTGCCGGCGCGTCTCCTGCCAGCTGTCCGACTGGTGGGATATCTTGTGCGCAGTGGAAAAGGCGATGACGATGTCGCCGCTGCCGTGGCCAAAATGGCTGCCCGTCCGTCCCAGGCCAATGCCCGTCCGCTTGGCGAGGCGAAGCAGTTGGCGGTCACTGCAAGGGGCGTCTGTCGCCAGCACGATGATGATCGAGCCGTCGGCAGGATTTGGCAGGGCGGGTATTCCTGCTTTTTGGGCTGCAATCAACTGCGGCAGGCGCAGCTCTTCCCGCTTGCCGAAATTGGACAGCACCAGTGCGCCAACCGTAAACGATTGGTCATCGTCAACACGCACAACCCGCGAAGATGAACCGATCCCGCCTTTGTAGCCAAACGTGATCATGCCCTTGCCGGCACCGACCGCTCCTTCGGCTACAGGGTCTGTCGACGCGCTGCGGATGGCCTCGATCGCATGCTCCGGCTTTACCGGACAGTCGCGAATCGAATTGAGATAACTGTCGTTGCACTCGCCTACGACGATGTTGATCGTCCCTGTCGTCTCCCCGATCTCCTCGTGCTCCTGCAGCATGTACTGCAAGGTGCCTTGCGTGACAGCGGGGACGGAAAACGTGTTGGTCAGCATGATCGGCGATTCCAATACCCCCAGCTCGTTTACCTGTACGAGCCCGGTCGTCTTGCCAAAGCCATTCAGAACGTAGCTGGCCGCTGTCACCTTTTCCCGAAACAGGCTGCCGCCATGAGGCAGGATGGCGGTAACTCCGGTGCAGGCATACTCCTGCTGCTCCTCGTCGAGCGGATAGTCGAGCGTCACATGCCCCACGCGCACGTCTGCCACATCGGTAATGTCGTTCTTCTCGCCTGTCGGCAGCCCTCCGACGGTAATGCCGTATGCGCGAATTTTCTGATTTCCTGAATAGGCCATGATGCCGTTCCCTTCCTTTTCTTCACAGGTCTTTGTCTTCGTTTAGGACGGGCGGTTGCGCAAGAAATTTTCCCCGGCAAAACCGCGCACTTCTTCCTCGGAATAATGCTTGAGCAGTTCATTGATCAGGTTGTAGCTGACCCCGGCGTGCTCCAGTCCCACGATCTTTGTATTGATCCCGTCGAAATCAGAGCCAAGCCCGATGTTGCGGACGCCGCCCAGTGAGCAGAAATGGTCGATATGCTTGATGAGATCGGGAATCGTCACCGTCTCCTGATCGTTGATAAACCATGTGCAGTAGACGACATGCAGGGTACCGCCTTTTTCAAACAGCGCCTTTGCCTGTTCATCCCGCAGATTGCGCTGGTGATCGAGCAGCGCTCTGGCATTGGAGTGGCTGGCGACCGGGTACTTGGCCAGTTCAATGACATCCCAGAAGCTGCCTTCGCACAGATGCGAGACATCTGTCAGAATTTTGTGTTCATTGTGAAACTTTACGACCTCCCTGCCGAACAGCGAGAGCCCTCCGTTACGCGGCTCGTCGGCACCATCCGCAGCCAGGTTGGCGTAGTTCCAGGTCAGGCCGACAGCGCGCACGCCCAGCTCGTAAAAGAGCTGCAGCTTTTTCAGGTCGTTGCCAATCGGCTCGACGCCCTCCAGCGTGAGCATCGCTCCCACTTCGCCGTCCTGCAGCTTGTCAAAGTCGCTCCAATCCTTGATCTGTTTCATTTCCGGGTTCTTTGCCAGCACTTCTGTCTGGAAGTAGTAAATCTGGTCGAGCGCGGCCTGGAAGCGATGCTCTGCCTTCAGACTCGGAGGCGTGAAAATAGCAAAGCTCTGGACCTTGACACCGCCCTCGAGGAGGCGCTGCTTGTTCGTGTCCAGCTCCGGCGAATCGGC
Organism: Brevibacillus sp. TJ4; assembly: GCF_044627595.2. NCBI lineage: Bacteria > Bacillati > Bacillota > Bacilli > Caryophanales > Paenibacillaceae > Brevibacillus > Brevibacillus sp. TJ4. The sequence continues at coordinate 3,157,980 of NZ_CP185865.1, forward strand.
AAAAGACAGTTTTCCCTCTGCGAGCCACAATTTGTACAGCACGTCGCAGTGCAGATCAATGATACCCATCATGTGTCATCCCAACCTTTTTTTGTGACTTATTTGAATTATTGCACCTCATTCAGTTGTAAGGTAATGTATTTCTAATAGGAAAGCAAATAAAAGATTGCCATTTCGCTCATCAAAATTTCGCATAATGGAGCAATTGCTATGAACATGGAGCAGATAGAAGCGTTTATTTTTGTCTCGTTGACCGGAAGTTTTAGCAAGACAGCCGACCTTTTGTACCTCTCCCAGCCTACCGTAAGCATGCGGATCAAGGCGCTGGAAGCATACCTGGACTGCAAACTGTTCCGTCGGACGGGCCATACGATCAGCCTGACTCGCGAAGGAGAGCTGTTCCTGCCGTACGCCAAAAGCATTTTACATTCGCTGCAGGAGGGACAGATGGCGCTGAAGCGCTCTGCCGGAGAGGTGGAGGGCGAGCTGGCCGTCTCCTCTGTCTTTATCGCTGCCTTTTACATCCTTCCTGACCTGGTAGAGCAATTCCAGAAGATGTATCCGAAAATCAAGCTGACCATCCTGACGGGACACTCGCATCAGGTGCTGGAGATGGTGCTCAATCACGAGGTGGCCTTTGGCATCGCGCGCGCCGTGACCCATCCCCAGATCAACCAGATTCAGTTGATGTCGGACCAGATGGTGCTGGCGATCTATCCCGGACACGCCTTTACCGAGCGGCGGCAGGTGACGATCGAGGAGGTGGCGCAGGAGCCGCTGATCTTGTTCAACCGCGGCTCGTTGGACTGGAAGCTGATCGACAGCGCCTTTACCCATCACCAGTTGAAGAACAAAGTGGTGATGGAGGTAGACAATATCGAAGTAGTCAAGCGGATGGTCAAGCAGAAGCTCGGCATCGCCTTTGTTCCCCGCTTTTCGATCCTGAAAGATTTGGAAAAGGGAGAACTGCATGAAGTCGAGGTTCTCAACCTGCCGCAAATTCAACGCAACTTCGAGTTGATCTACCTGAAGGAGACACCGTTTCAGGGAATCATGCGCACGTTTGTCGACTTTTTGATGCAAAGCAAGCTGCGGGAGGATCGAACCTAGCGGATGCCTTTGCGGTCAAATTCGTGCCCGCTGATCCTCCAATCTTACCAGCTCCTGTCCGATCGATGCTAAAAGGCGTCCCTTCGTGCATCGCCTGTCGGGACACCTTTTTTATCCTCGCAAATCTTCCAGTATGCGCTGCACCTTTACCCCGACCTCGAAAGGAACGAGTCTGGCTTTTTTTCCTTCCATCGCCAGGGCGAACTCATCCAGCAACTGGATCAGGCGCTCATGCAGCGGAATTTCCAGTCGCTGCGGCGCTTCATTCTGCCCGCCCATGTGCAGATTGGTCCAATTGACCAGACTGAATGTGCCCTCAGTCCCGTAAACGCGATAGTCGAGATGCTCCTGGTGCGCGATGTTGGCCAGGCCGTTCACCGTCACAGGTGTTCCGTCTGCCAGCTCGAGGTAGGCGCTGATGCCCGTTTCGCAAGCCAGCGGGTCTGGCGGGTACTGGACGTGGGAGCGGATGACTTGCAGGTCGCCAAACAATGCGTAGGTCAAATGGATGAAGTGCGGCAGGACCTCGCGGATAAATCCGCCCTGTTCGCGTCCGGCCAGCCACGGTACCTGCTGCCAGGGGCGCGGCCATTGGTGGAAGTGGGTGAGAATGTCGATCCGGCGAATCTCGCCCAGCTCGCGCAGACGTTCCTGCATGACAGGCAGCAAACTTTGATAGTAGATCGGAAAGTGCATGGCGTGAATGACACCTGCCGCTTTTGCTGCCGCCAGCATGTCTTCCGCTTCCTCGATCGAGTTGGCCAGCGGCTTTTCACAGAGCAGATGCTTGTTGCGCGACAGTGCCGCGAGCGCGATCGGATGGTGGAACTTGGGCGGGACAGCCAGATAGATTAGATCCACGTCCTCGTTGTCGAGGAGTCGTATGGCATCGGTGTACCAGGCGGCATTTCCCGCACGTTCGGCTGTCTCTTGCGCACGTGACTCTGAGGCATCACAGATGGCAGCTACATCGTATTGAGGGTGCTTGGCAATCGCCTCGATCATTCGCTGCCCCATGACGCCGGCACCGATGATGGCGACCCGATAGTGGTTTTGGCTCATCGTAATTTCCTTTCGCTTGGTGGATTCGTTCTGTCCTTCTCTTTTCGTCATCGCGCCTGTCAAATCCTCTCCCTTGTGCAAACATCCCGAATTGTGTGAACGCTCAGGTTAGATCCGACTGCATCTATGCTCAAAATGCGTGAAAAGGAGCTTTTTCGTCCGCCTGTGCAAGACGGAGGAAAAAGCTCCTTTTTCGTGACATCCGTACCACACTATCAGCCGATCAGGCTGCTTTCGTGGAGATGTCCCGGATATACTGCTTTGCTTTCTGGTCATCAAACTGCCCTTCCCAACGCGAGATGACGACTGCGGCGAGCGAGTTGCCGATGACGTTGACGACGGTGCGCATCATGTCCATCAAGCGGTCGACTCCGGCGATAAAGGCAAGTCCCTCGAGCGGGATGCCCACCGAACCGAGGGTAGCCAGCAGGACGACGAAGGAGACGCCCGGAACACCGGCGATGCCCTTGGACGTCACCATCAAGACGAGCATCAACGTAATCTGTGCGCTGATCGGCATGTCGATTCCGTACATCTGCGCGATAAAGAGCGCGGCAATGGCCTGATAGAGCGTGGAACCGTCCAGGTTGAACGAATAGCCGGTCGGAATGACAAACGACGTAATCGCTTTTGGACAGCCGAGGCGCTCCATTTTTTCCATGATTCTCGGCAATACAGTCTCCGAACTGGACGTGGAGTACGCCAGCAAAAGCTCGTCCTTGAGAATACGAATGATCGTCCAGATGCCGATTTTGCTGACCCGCGCAACGATGCCCAGCACTACGAGCACGAAGAAGATCATGGCAGCATGAACGAGAATCAGCAGTTTGCCCAGCGGAATCAGCGAAGCCAGCCCAAATTTGGACACCGTCACCCCGATCAGGGCGAAGACGCCAAACGGCGCAAATTTCATAACTGCGTTTACGACCCAGAACATCGCATCCGCTACACCCTGAAAGAAGCTCAGGACAGGCTTTCCTCTCTCCCCGACTGCTGCCACCCCGAGACCGAACATGACAGAGAAGAAAATAATCGCCAGCATGTCACCTCTGGCAATGGCGTCAAACACATTGGTCGGAACAATGTGCACAAAGGTTTCGATCAACCCGCTTTTTTGCGTCGACTCTGCCGTATCGACGTAGGAATGGATGTCCGTCTTTTGCAGGGCAGACATATCTACGCCCACACCGGGCTGGAACAGGTTTGCCGCCAGCAAGCCGACGACGATGGCAATTGTGGTAACGATTTCAAAATACAAAATCGTCTTGCCGCCAATTTTCCCCAGCTTCTTGACATCTCCGACTCCGGCGACGCCGACGATCAGCGTGGCAACGACGATCGGAACGACGATCATTTTGATCAAACGCAGGAATATATCCCCGACTGGCTGCAAATACGTAGCGATGGCCGGGTTGCCGTAAAAAATAGCCCCGACGACAATACCTAAAATTAGACCGACGAGAATTTGGATCGCTAAACCATACTTTTTCATCCTCGCACCTCACTCCGGATTTTCTAAAACCAAACATGATGTATAAGTGTGGTGACATCTCTTTTATGTAGTTATAGTAGCATATATTTTAGCACGATTAAATTTTTAGTTTTTTATTAAATATTGCAGTAAATCAAAAAGATTGTCACTCTTCCGACAGGAGTTTCTAGCAATGCGGCGTAGATCATAGGGAGATGAGCAGACATCGCTGTGCGAGCGAATGAGACGAGGAGGATGCAGGCATGTACAAGGAGTTGAACCCTTCCCTGCGCACGATTATGACACCCGGTCCGGTCGAGGTCGAACCGCGCGTGCTGCGGGCGATGAGCACCCCGATCCTGGGACAATTCGACCCGGAGTTTACCGCCATGATGAACGAGACGATGGAGATGCTGCGGCGGCTGTTTCAGACCGACACAAGTGGTGCTTTCCTGTGGACGGGACGTCGCGGGCCGGGATTGAAGCGGTGCTGTGCAGCATCATTGAGCCGGAAGAGCGGGTGCTTGTCCCGATCTACGGCCGCTTTGGCCATCTGCTCGCCGAAATCGCAGAGCGCTGCGGGGCAGAAGTAGTGACGATCGAGACGCAGTGGGGCGATGTGTTCGACCCGCAAGCTGTCATTGCCCAAATCAAAAGCGTGAAGCCTGGCATCGTCGCGATGGTGCACGGAGAAACCTCGACAGGACGGATTCAGCCTTTGCAGGAAATCGGTGCAGCCTGCCGCGAACTGGGCGTGTTGTTCGTCGTGGATGCGGTCGCCACGATCGGAGGTGTTGAGGTAAAGGTCGACGAGTGGAACATCGACGCCTGCATCGGTGGTACGCAAAAATGCCTGTCCGTTCCGTCCGGGATGGCGCCGGTCACGTTTAACTCCCGGGTCGAGGCGCGGCTGCTGCAACGAAAAAAAATCGAACGCGGACTAACCGATCCCGATGACTTGTCACTCTCCCACACCCGTACCATACAGAGCAACTATTTCGACCTCAGCCAACTGATCGATTACTGGAGTCCCACCCGGCTCAATCACCACACGGAGGCGACGACGATGCTGTACGCCTTGCGCGAGGGACTGCGCATCGTGCTCGAAGAGGGATTGGAAGCCCGCTTCGCCCGGCACCGCCTGCATGAGCACGCACTCGTAGACGGACTTGCCGCGATGGGTCTGGAATTATACGGTGATCCTGCCTGCAAGCTCCCCGTCGTCACTTGTGTCCTGATCCCGGACGGCATCGACGGCGAATCGGTACGAGCGATGCTGCTGGAAGATTTTCACCTGGAAATCGCCAGTTCGTTTGGTCCGCTGAAAGGGAAAATATGGCGAATTGGCACCATGGGCTACAGTTGCCGCAAGAAAAATGTACTCTACCTGCTGGGCGCATTGGAGGCTGTGCTGCTGCGCCACGGCGCGCTAATCGCGGCAGGGCGGGCGGTGCAAGCTGCGCTCGATGTTTACCACAATGTTCACGAGAATATGTAGGGCAGATCAGGGAAAAAGTCTCAAAGTGAGGGAAATGCGCAGGGGAAACATAGCGGTCGCATGAGTGGAGATACAAATAGAGAAGGAGTTAGGGGCAACGCTACTCTCCCTAACTCCTTTATCTATACAATCAAGATTTCCTTCAGAAAGCCCTACCTCTCTTTCACCTTACGGCTCCGTAGACCGTGCCAGGGGAAATCCCTCTATGGGGAGTTGTGAAAGGATCGGGTGAAGTTGTAACTTTCCTATCTTACCAAATATCAGAGCAAAAGACAAGAATAAATATTAGCCAACCTCGATGTCACCCTCCGTTTTTTTCACGCGGGCCAGCAAATCGACCAGGTGGACGGCTTCCATTTTGTCTTCGAGTCCCGCCTTGCGGATCCCTGCTTTCATCTGCAACAGGCAGCCGGGGTTGGAGGTGACGAGAATATCCGCCTGGGTCGCTGCCACATGGCCCATCTTCTCGTCCAAAATGCTGCCTGCCATCTCCGGCTGCACGAGGTTGTAAATACCCGCCGAACCACAGCAGCGATCTGATTCCCGAAGCTGGACGTAGGTCGCATTCGGGATCGATTGCAGCAGGCTGACAGGCTGTGTCGTCACCTTCATGCCGTTGCGCAGGTGACAGGAGCTTTGGTACGTCACTCGTATGGGCTGTTCGTTGCAGGCTTGCGGCTTGGCGACTGGCTCCAGTATTTCACTGACATCGCGGACCCGCTCCGCAAACCATTTTGCCTGTTCACGCCATTGCGGATCGTCATGCAGCAAGTGATCGTACTCCTGCAGCAAAGCGCCACAGCCGCCAGCGTTGGAGACGATTACGTCCACATCCGCCTCCTGGAAGGCAGCGATGTTCTGGCGCGCCAGCTCACGTGCCGTCTCCCGCTCCCCGCTGTGGGCGTGCAGGGCTCCACAGCATACCTGGCCGGGCGCGATGACAACTTCGCAGCCCGCATCTGCCAGCAGGCGCACAGTGTTGACATTCGTCTCCTGAAACAGCACATCCATGATACATCCGTGAAACATGCCTACCCGCATCTTCCGCTCTCCTGCCGGAGGAATCACTGTCGCCCCGAGCACATCCGACAACGCAGCGGACGAGGCTTTCGGCATGATCGCCTCCATTTCCCGCATATGACTCGGCAGTATCTTCAGCAGCCCGAGCTTGCGCACTGCCGTCTGCAGGCCAGAGCGCTGGTACAGGCGCAGCAACCCGCCGAGCCGGTACAGGCGATTTTGATGGGGAAACAGATGGGTAAACGCCACTTTTCGCGCAAAGCGCACCAGCCAGGGATGATCGGCTTCCTGTTCGATCGCTTCCCGCGTCTGCTCGATCAGTTGGCCGTAAGGAACGCCAGCTGGACAGACAGGCTCACAGGCACGGCAGCCCAAACACAAGTTCATCTGGTCGACGAAGTCCTGATCCGGCTCCATGACACCATCCGCTACCGCTTTCATCAGGGCGATGCGCCCGCGCGGCGAAGCAGCCTCGTAGCCCGTCTCGCGAAAGGTAGGACAGGCAGGCTGACAAAAGCCGCAGCGCATGCAGTTGGACAGCTCGTCGTAATCCAGTTTTTCTCGCAACGCTTCTTTAAGCACGGCTGACCACCACTCTGTTCCGGGATTCCTTGGCGAACATCTTGCCGGGATTGAGCAGATTGTGCGGATCAAACGCCATCTTGATCCCCTTCATCACTTCAATTCCGGCCGCTCCCACCTTCCACTCCAGGTACGGAGCCTTGACGATGCCGACGCCATGCTCGCCTGTAATTGTTCCGCCCATGTCGATGGCGGCGGCAAATATTTCTTCAAACGCTGCTTCCACCCGATGGATTTCCTCTTCGTTGCGGGCGTCGGTCATGCAGGTGGGATGCAGGTTGCCGTCTCCGGCGTGGCCGAAGGTGCAGATGTTGAGGTCGTAGCGGCTGGCAATCTCCTGAATCGCCGCGACCATCGGCGCAATCTGGGCGCGCGGCACAGTCGCATCCTCGAGAATCGTCGTCGGCCGCATCCGCGACAGAGCAGCAAGCGCGCTTCTTCGCGCCGTCATCACATCGTCAGCTTCTTCCGGAGTCGTCGCCACCTTGATTTGCACCGCCTGATTCTTTTGGCAAATCGCCGCGATTTTTTCCATATCGCGATCGACGATTTCTGCTTCGCCATCCTGACCGATCAAGAGGATCGCCGCTACATCGGTAGGCAATCCGATCTGCTTGAAGTCCTCGACGACGCGAATCGTCCCCTGATCCAAAAATTCCAGCGTACCGGGAATGATCCGGTTGGCGATGATGTCGGACACAGACCTTGCCGCCTGCTCCATATCCGCGTACATGGCCAGCATGACGCGCTGGGTGGCTGGCTTGGGGATCAGCTTGAGGATCGCCTGGGTGATAATTGCCAGGGTGCCTTCGCTGCCGACCAATAGCTTCGTCAGATCGTAGCCGGCCACGTCCTTCATCAGCTTCCCGCCCGTGCGGATCACTTCGCCGTTGGGCAGCACTGCTTCCAGTCCGAGGACGTAATCCTTGGTCGTCCCGTACTTCAAGCCGCGCAGTCCGCCAGAGTTGAGAGCTATGTTGCCGCCGATGGTGGAAATCACCATGCTGCCCGGGTCAGGTGGATAAAACAAACCGCGCGCCTCCACGGCCTGGTGAATATCGACCGTGCGTACGCCTGGCTGTACGGTAATCGTCAAGTTTTGCTCGTCGATTTCCACAATCTGATTCATCCGATGAAGCGACAGTACGATCCCTCCTGTAATGGGAATCGTCCCGCCGCACAGGTTGGAGCCTGCGCCACGGGTCACGATCGGGATGTGGTGACGTGCAGCCAGCTTCATCACCTGCTGCACCTCTTCTGTACTGGCGGGCATGACGACCGCATCCGGCAGCGATTGCTGCATCGGCGTGGCATCGTACGAATATGCGACCAGCGCTTCCTGCCTGGACAGGCAGTTCTTCTCTCCTACAATCGAGCGCAATTCGGAGATAATCGTCTCATTTACCATGGGGAAACCATCCTCCTGTTGAAATCAATCTCCGGTTCCCTGCAAGCGATTCCTGATTAGCCGAACTGCTGAATCGCTTCACGAATTCTTCCCTTTGTTACATTCAACAGACGGGTCGCTTCTTCCTTGCTCGTCCCGGTCAGCCTCATCAAAATTGCTGTTTTTGCGTCTCCGTCCGCGAGTTTCGCCAGCTTCTCCGCTTCCGCATAGTTGACACCTGTTACTTCCATGATGATGCGCTTTACCCGCTCCTGCAGCTTCTGGTTGGTCGCCTGGACGTTGACCATCAGGTTGCCGTACACCTTGCCCAAGCGGATCATCGCAGCCGTCGTCAGCATATTCAGCACCAGCTTCTGCGCCGTTCCTGCCTTGAGTCGGGTGGAGCCGGTCAGCACTTCCGGACCGACCACGACGTTGATCGCCACATCGACGCCTTCGCTGATCAGCGCATTGGCGTTGCAGGACAGCGAAATCGTCTTCGCTCCGACATTCCGCGCCTCGCGCAATGCCCCGATCACATACGGCGTGCGTCCGCTGGCGGCGATACCGACGACTACGTCCTTATTCGTCACTCCATACGTACGTACGTCCTCTTGTCCCAGCTCCTGCGAATCCTCCGCGCCCTCGACCGCCTTGACTACTGCCGAAGGCCCGCCGGCGATCACGCCTTGCACGAGCTCCGGGTCGGTACCAAAGGTAGGCGGGCACTCGGAAGCGTCGAGAATACCCAGTCGGCCACTCGTCCCCGCTCCAAAGTAGAACAGCCGTCCGTTGTTTTCCAGTGCAGCGACGATCACCTCGATCGCTGCTGCAATCTGATCCAGCTCGCGTTCAACGGCAAACGGCACCTTTTTGTCCTCGTCATTCATCATCTGTACGATGTCTCTCGCGCTCAGCCGATCCAGGTCGCGCGAACTCTCATTTTTTTCTTCTGTCGTCAACTGCTCCAAGTTATCCAGCTTCATTTCACTCCAACCTCCCGATGTTTCGTCTCTCTGATGAACATTACTCCAGATGGCAGGAGACCAAATGGCCATCTGCGCGCTCTTTCCATGCCGGAGCAGTCGTCTTGCAAATGTCCATGCAGTGGCGGCAGCGCGGGTGGAAGGTGCATCCGGACGGAGGGTTGGCCGGGCTCGGCATGTCTCCCTCCAAAATGATCCGCTGTGCCGTGTGATGCGGATCAGGCACCGGCACTGCCGACAGCAATGCCTGTGTATACGGGTGGGTCGGTTGCTCATACAGCTTCTTTTTGTCTGCTACTTCCACCACTTTGCCCAGGTACATGACAGCGACCCGGTCTGATATATGGCGCACCACGCTCAAATCGTGGGAAATGAACAAATAGGTGAGCGAGAATTCCTTTTGCAAATCTTGCATCAAATTGAGAATTTGCGCCTGGATCGAGACGTCGAGCGCAGATACCGGCTCGTCGGCTACGATCAGCTTGGGGCGCAGGATCAAAGCGCGGGCAATCCCGATTCGCTGCCGCTGTCCGCCGGAAAATTCGTGGGGGAAGCGGTCCAACTGCTGCTTGGACAAGCCGACGATCTCAATCATCTCTTCCACTTTATTGCGGCGCTCGGCGGGAGTGCCGATCCCGTGCACAATCAGCGGATCTTCGAGAATTTGCCCCACCGACTTGCGCGGATTCAACGAGGCAAACGGGTCCTGGAAGACGAGCTGCATATCGCGTCGCGCCTTGCGCAACTCCTCCCCGCTCAGCCGGCGGATATCTTTTCCCTCAAACAGGACTTGACCGTCTGTCGGTTCGATCAGGCGCAAGATACAGCGCCCGGTCGTGGATTTGCCACAGCCTGACTCTCCGACGATACTGACCGTCTCTCCGGGGTAGATGACAAGGTCGACGCCATCTACGGCGCGGACAACCTTTTCTTTTCGGAACAACCCCTGCTTGCTCGTAAAATGCTTGGTTAATCCTTTCACTTCCAACAGTGGTTGTGTCACTTACGCTTCCTCCTCGCTGTACAGCCAACACCGGCATCTTTGCTTCTCGGAGATATTGAGCAGTTCGGGATTCTTCTCTTTGCAAATGTCCATGACTAGTGAGCAACGCGGCGCAAAACGGCAGCCTTTCGGCATATCGGAAAGCATCGGCACCGATCCGGGAATCGCATTCAGCCGCTCCTGATTGGAACTCAGGCTAGGCATCGACTGCAACAGCCCTCTCGTGTACGGATGCTTCGGATCATCAAACAGCTGGGCGACGTCCGCTTCTTCGACAATCTGGCCCGCGTACATGACGATGACACGGTGGCACATCTCCGCCACTACACCGAGGTCGTGAGTGATCAGGAGAATCGATGTGCCATGCTCCTGGCGCACCTTTTTCATCAGCTCCAGAATCTGTGCCTGAATCGTCACGTCGAGAGCAGTCGTCGGCTCGTCGGCAATCAACAGCTTGGGCGTACACGCCATCGCCATGGCGATCATTACCCGCTGTCTCATCCCGCCGGACAATTGGTGCGGGTACTCGTTGACGATGTCCTCCGCCCGCGGAATGCCTACTTCCTTCAAAAGCTCGATCGTCCGTTCCTTCGCTTCCTGCTTGGACATCCCGAAATGGCGGCGAAGCGGTTCGCCAATCTGCTTTCCGATCGTGTGCAACGGATTGAGCGACGTCATCGGTTCCTGAAAAATCATCGCGATCTGGTTGCCGCGTATTTTTTCCATCTGTTTTTCGGTCAGGGAGAGCAAATCCGTCTCCTGGAAGCGAATGCTGCCGCTCATTATCGCATTTTTGCTCAATAGCTGCATGACGGACAGGCTGGTCACGCTTTTGCCGCATCCCGACTCCCCGACGACGCCTACGGTTTCACCCGGCTCTACCGTCAGGCTGACGCCTTCGATGACAGTCAGCTTCTCCCCCGACTGGACGAAGGATGTCCGTAAATCCTTGATCTCTAGCATTGCTGGCAAGATGACCTCCCCCTTTCTTTAAAAAGTGCCCACTGGCGGTATAGCGCTGAACAACTGGTTGTGATGCCCTCGCCGCCATCTGTTCATCTCCGTGCTGACCACGGGATGGACGCGGTTGGTCAAGGTAATCAGCGTGGCCCCCCGCATCGGGTCGGACCAGATCGATGTCCCGGTAAACCCCGTATGCCCAAAGGCAAGCTCGGAAATCGCGTCTCCTCCTGTGCAGCCGTGCGCCGCTTGCTTCAAATTCCCGCCGGTAGCGGATGCTTCCCATCCCGCCGCTCTGCGCGGCGCGTGCGGGTCTGTCAGGGAACGCGTAGAAAAGGCTCGCAAAAGGGGATCGATCCGCACCGGTGCATCCGCTGTCGTCCAGATCGCCATGTAGCGGGCTGTGTCTTCCAAGGTGGAAAAGAGCCCGGCATGGCCGCTCGCGCCTTGCAAGCCGTAGTAGGCGTTGCAGTCGTGAACATCGCCGCGGATGACCTCCTGGCGCCAGGCAAAGCTCTCCAGCGCTTCCTTCCATACTGCGGCGCGCGGGTCGCCCGCTACCTCAAGCTGGATCACGTACTGGCGGGCCATGTCGTACTCGAAGCGATTCCCCTCTTCTGTCGGAGCGATGCAGCGCTCCTGGCAAGCCAGCTCTTGAAGCGGCGCATAACCGGTCTGATGCATGCCGCTCGGCAAAAACAGTATCCGCTTTGCCAGGGAGGCAAGCTCCTCTTCCCAGACGCGCTCGAGCAAAAAGCCCAGCAGCATGAAGCCCAAGTCACTGTATACGACCTGTTCACCCGGCTGCCCGATCAACGGCTCTGCGGCGATAAAGCGCATGTACTCTTCCCGGCTGCTCGCCCGCAAAAAATAGGGGCGCCATGCCGGAAGACCGGACGAATGGGTAAGCAGGTGAATCACCTTGATCTTTTCCTTGAACGACTTGTCGGGTCCCTCGCCGAGCTCAGGCAGGTAGTCGATCACCGACTCGGACAGGGATAACTTGCCGCTTTGCACACTGAGGAGAACGAGCGGCAACGTCACCATGACCTTGGTCAAGGAAGCCATGTCGTATAGCGTGCCGGCGGCCGCAAGCGGTTCACCGTCAGCCGTGCCAATCCTTCCCCGGGCTGCGGTAACCGTCGTGTTGCCACCCTGCATCAGACATGCAACACCGCCAGGAAAGATCCCTTTTGCAATGCCTGCGTCCAAGCTGTTTTGCATCTTTTCCATGAGCGCTATCTGATCCATGTCCTCTCCTCCGCTTACTTCCCGCGATGGCGCGGGTCCAGAATATCGCGAACAGCGTCCCCGAACATGTTGCAGGCGAGGATCGTGATCGTCATCGCCACGCACGGCCAGATGATCATGCCCGGAGCAAGCTCCATGTAGCGACGCGCTTCAGCAATCATCCCGCCCCAGGACGGGTCTGGCGGCTGAATCCCCAAGCCGAGGAAGCTAAGCGCCGATTCGGTCAGGATCGCACCGGAGATCGCCAGCGAGGATTGCACCAACAGAGGCGCGGTCACGTTGGGGAAAATCTCGCGGAACAAAATGCGCGGTGTGCTGGCGCCAATCGCCCGGGCGCTTTCCACATACTCGAGGTTCTTGATGGAAAGCACGGCACCTCTCACTGTCCGGGTAAAGACAGGAATGTTGACTATTCCGATCGCCAAAATCGTATTGAACGTCCCCGGCCCCAATGCCGCGACGATCGCCAAGGCGAGCAAAATATCCGGAAAGGCAAACAGCACATCCATCACGCGCATGATAAAGCCGTCAATCCAGCGGCCAAAGTAGCCGGCAATCAGCCCGAACAGCGTGCCAAATGCGACGCTGATCAATACCGCCGAAAAACCCACCCACAAGGAGACGCGCGCTCCGTAGATGACCCGGCTGAACAAATCCCGTCCGAACTGGTCCGTTCCCATCAGAAACTCGGAGGAGCTCCCTTCCATCCGATGGTCGTGAAACATTTCGGTTGGATTGTGGGGTGCCAACTGCGGGGCAAGCAGCGCGACCAGGCACAGGATCGCCAGCAGAACAGAACAACATACGGCCGTTTTATTTGCCAAAAATCGTTTGCGAAATGTGTTCATGTCGGATTCCCCTTGTCAGTACTTGATGCGCGGATCAATCCAGGTATAGATCAGGTCGATGAGCAGGTTGACCAGGACAAATACCAGGGCGACAAAGAGTACGCCTCCTTGTACCACCGGATAATCACGCTGATTGATGGCTTCCAGAATGTATTGGCCCAAGCCGGGAATGGAGAAGAGCTGCTCGACGATGACAGAGCCGCCCAGCAAGGAACCGATTTGCATGCCTGCGATGGTTACAATCGGTATGGACGAGTTGCGGAAAGCGTGTCCCATTACCACTGTCCACTTGTTGTTGCCTTTGGCCCGCGCTGTGCGGATAAAGTCTTTCTCCATCGTTTCCAGGAAAGCGGAGCGCGTCATGCGCATCACTCCGGCTGCGACGACAATGCCCATCGTCGTGGCGGGCAGGATGAACACCTTGAAGGCCTCCACCGGATCTTCCCAGAAGCTGACGACATCGATCGGCGGGAACCAGCCGAAGTACAGCGACATCCCCAGCAACAAGAGCGTACCGACCGCGAAGTTCGGCACGGAAATGCCCAAGAGCGTGGCGATGCGGACTGTGATGTCAGTCTTGGATTGAGCGCGAATGGCGGAAATGATGCCAAACGGGATGGCAATCGTCCACCCGATCAATACTGCGAACAGTGTCACTTGCAATGTTATGGAAAAGCGTTTCAAAATTTCCGGCAAAATCTCCTGGCCGGAGTGTACCGATACGCCGAAATCCCCTTGAAGCAATCCCCCTGCCCACGTCAGGTATTGGGTCAGTAAAGGCTGATCCAGCCCCATGCTTTTTCGCAAGGCTGCAATGGATTCCTCCGTGGCATTTGTGCCCAGCATGATGGAGGCGGGATCACCCGGTACCAGATGCAAGATGGTAAACACCAATACGGAGATGCCAAACAAAATCGGGATCAGGCTGACGACGCGTTTGAGCAAATAGGCTCCCACAAGGCTTCCCCCTCTTTCCAAACCTCCGGCTGGCGGAGGTAGTGCGTACAAACATGGCTCCGCCGTTCCATGGGCGGAGCCACTCGTTTGCATATCTTACTTGACTGCGGCTCGAACCAGCGAGTAGCCTTCTCCTGCTGCAGATGGGTTGAACTCGATATTGTCTCGGACTGCGTAGAAGTTCTTCGGAGACGCCAGGAACAGGTTCGGAACATCTTCATTTACCAGCAGTTGCTGTGCTTGTTCGTATACTTTTTTGCGCTCTTCCACATCCACTGTCACCAGCGCTTGCTCCACGAGCTGGTCGTACGCAGGGTTGGAGTAGTTCCACACGTTGGCGGAGCCTTCCGAATGGAAGAAGAAGCGCATCGAGCGGTCTGCATCGACGCCGGAAGTATTGCGTCCGACCATCAATGTCGTATCCTTGGAAGACCATGTATCGACGTAGTTGCCCCACTCCAGCTGGTTGATCTTGGCGTTGATGCCGATAGCCAAAAGCTGCTGCTGGATTACCTGTGCAGACTCGATCATGTCCGGATACGTGGAAGCTGTGTCAATTTGCGTTTCAAAGCCGTCCGGGTAGCCCGCTTCGGCCAGCAGCGCTTTTGCTTTTTCGATATTTGGCGTGTAGGAATCGTAGTTGGACGGATCAAGTGCCCAGCTCTTCGCGGCCGGAGCGATCGGACCAGTCAGTGCCGCTTCGCCTTTCCACACCGTTTGCACGATCTGGTTGCGGTCTACAGCATAGCTGATCGCCTGGCGTACACGCGGGTCGTCAAAAGGCTTCTTGGCGACGTTGATGCCGAGGTAGCTGTATTCCAGCGACTGGTAGTTTTTCACTTCTACGCCCTGGCTGTTTTGCAGCAGGGTCGCAGAATCGGCAGAAACCATCGTGATGTCGATTTTGCCGGCGCGAATTGCTGCCAGACGCTCTGCTTCATCCTTCATAATCTGGAACTTGATCGTCTCGAATTGGCCCAGTTCCGGCTTGAAGTAGTTCGGGTTTTTCTTCAGCAGCACGTATTGGCCGGATTCGTATTTCTCCAGCATGTACGGACCGCTGCCCGCTGGCTCTGTCGTCAGGTCGCCAGCGCCGACTGGCACGATCGCCGTGGAGGCGCTGCTCGTATTCGCCATGAAGGCGGCATCCGGGTTTTTCAGATGGAACACGACTGTTGTCGGATCTTTTACCTCGATAGACTCTAGGCTGGAAAAGTACGATTTGGAGATGGAGCCAACTTCAGGATCGAGAATGCGTTCAAAGGTGAACTTCACATCTTCTGCTGTCAAGTCTTTTCCGTCATGGAACTTGACTCCCTGTGCCAGCGTAACGGTAATCGTCTTGCCGTCCTCGCTCGTCTCCCATTTCTCGGCGAGGTGCGGAACCAAATCGAGATTCTCGTCCAGCTTGGTCAAGCTGTCGTAGACCAGGCCGTAAATACGGGCACTGGACGCTGCCGGAACCTTGTGCGGGTCAAGCCCGACCGGCTCCTGGTCGGCTGCCACGATCAACTCCGTCTTCGCGGCTGTTTCCTGCTGCTGTTCACTTCCCTGCTGTCCTTGTTCGGCCGGCGCATTGCCTCCTTGCGAACATGCAGAAAGAACAAGCGTCAAAGATAGAAAAAACCCTGCCAGCATTCGTTTCTTCACGATGAACTACCCCCCTGTGTTTACATGTCTTACCAACAAATATTTCCTAACGGCACTGCCCGCTTGGCTCCTGTAACAGAAGGTACATTGGATGGGCGGCCCATTAGTGTCTCATGTCCCAAAATCGCAAAGGCGACGGCTTCCTTGGCATCGTCCGGCACTCCGAACTGCTGCGTCGTGGTCACAGTCATGCCATCCGGCAGTCGGCTGCGCAGCATCTGCAGCAAAGTAGCGTTGTGCGCTCCGCCTCCGGAGACGATCACTTCCTCCACCCTGGTGGATGGAAAGACGAATCGCTTGTACGCATCAGCAATCGTAGCAGCAGTCAGCGCGGTGGCAGTCGCGATCAGGTCAGCCCCGCCGATTCCCTGTCTCTGCGCTTCGGCCGCAAGCTCCTGGGCGAATGCTTTGCCATATACTTCCCGACCGGTGCTCTTTGGCGGTGTGAGCTGGTAGTACGGGTCTGCCAGCAACTTCTCCAGCAGCGGCGTATGGACGCTGCCGCCAGCGGCCAGTCTGCCACCCTCGTCGTAGCGCAGCTTGCCTTCGCTGACGTGCTGGACGATCTGGTCGATGATCATGTTGCCCGGTCCGGTGTCGAATGCCACCACCTGTTCGATGCCAGCCCCTGCCGGCAGTACCGTGACATTGGCGATTCCGCCGATGTTTTGCAGCAGTCTGCCTTTTTTCGCGTCGCGGAACAGGATGTAATCGGCGTACGGCACGAGCGGTGCCCCCTCGCCGTCAGCAGCCAGATCGCGGGCCCGGAAGTTGCCGACGACGGCAATCCCCGTCCGCTCCGCCAACGTCGACAATTCGCCGATTTGCAGCGAAGCGCGGACTTCACCTGGCCCCGTCGGACCGGGAAACGCGGCACGTCCTGCGATATGCCATACGGTCTGTCCATGCATACAGACAGCATCTACCTGGTCAGCCTCAACTTTTGCCTTGTCCAGCACAGCCCGGACTGCATGTGCGTACCACTCCGACAATCCGTAATGGGCAACCGTAAGCTGATCGAGACGAGCCGTCTCTACACTGCACAAATTCATCAGCCAGTCGCGCAGCTCATCCGAATACGGCACATAGACGAACTCTCGTAGCGACACGCGCTCGATCTCGCCCTGGGCATCGGTCTGCACAGCGACCAATGCGGCGTCAATCCCGTCCAGCGACGTCCCCGACATCAGTCCTACGAGCAAATGCTCGTGTTTGGCGCGGTATTGCAGCAATTTCGCTGATCGATCCAATGGATACACCCCTCTATTCGGGATACTTTGAATTGCGAAAGAATTCATACTTGATTGCGGTTTCATTATATGAAATAAAATTACTATGGTCAATTAGTTTTCAGTAAATAATATTTCAGGTTGAGAGAAAAATAAAGAGAGAAGCGGCATCATTTTTGCCCTGTCTCTCTTTTTTCTTTCTACTATATACCATTTCAGTGCTGCTCAGCCGTCTCCAAAACCGAAGTGCAATGCGGGCAGCGCGTCGCCCGAATCGGGATCTTGGAGATGCAGTGCGGGCACTCCTTGTTTTCTTCCGGCGGTTTTACTTCTTCCTGCTTTTTCTTAAAGCGGTTGAGTTGTTTGATCACGAAGAAAATGGAAAAAGATATAATCAGAAAGTCGATCACGGAATTGAGGAACAATCCGTAGTTGAGCGTAACAGCCCCTGCTTCCTTGGCTGCGTCCAGCGTCGCGTACGAAACGTCACTGAAATTGAGGAACAGGTTGGCAAAATCGACTTTTCCTAAGAGAAGCCCGACCAGAGGCATAATTATATCATTTACCAGCGAAGTGACGATTTTCCCAAAGGCGGTACCGATCACAACCCCGATCGCCAGGTCCACAATATTTCCTTTCAGGGCAAATTCTTTAAATTCCTTCAGCAACGAAAACACCCTCTCAAAGAGATTATCCTACTTCTCTCCTATTGCCAGCTATAATTCGCTATTTTAGACTGGTACAGTAAATTCGACAAGATTCTACATACCCATTGTTGGGACTCATCTCTCTCCTGCCACCAGACTACAGTCCCGATTTCCTTTCCTATACAGACTACAAAAAAAGGAGGATGAAAGGCGCGATGCTTTTGTCGGAAAAACAACCTGTCCATCAGCTCGCCCTGGCGAAAGAGCAATTGCTTTCAGCCTTGCACCAATACAAAACAAAACCGTATTTGCCGATCTGGGGTGAATTGTTTACCGCGCTTCGCGAATTTGCCAAGCAGGGAGAACGCCTCCAGGAAAACGTCCTGATTTACTCCGTCCATCCGTGCGGCACCTTGTCGTATATGTACCGGGAAAAGCAGTTTTTCATCGATCTGCCGGAACCGGGAATCACGATCACACTGACCCTGGAGCAGCTGATCGATGCCTTGCTTCAAGGCTCCTTCCCGCCCTCCCCCTCGTAGGCAGGCCGCCTGGAGAAGATACGGTTTTTTCCGAGCAATACTCAAAAAAAAAATCCCAGGCTCTGCAACCTGGGTAGAGGGTAGTACTGAATGATTCACGTGAATGAGTCTATTCTACCTATAGCTCACGAGAACTTCCACCTGTATTTTTAGGTACTTATACCTACTTTTGCTAATCGTTAAAAAAAGGGCGGCCCTACTGCTCAGTTTGGGACCGCCAGTCCGAACTTCCCCAAGTTCGTTCATACAGGCATTGTACTATGAATCTCTTCTATCGAAAAGTGTCATCATTTGTTTTTTTGGAAAAATGTAAAAAAATATTGAAAAAAGAGCAAGGAATCCTGGAAAAGTACGCCCTTCCCATGCATGGAAAAGCAGGTTTTATCCCCCCGCCTTCGTTCCGAACAACAAATACAGGTAAATATACTGGCTGACGCTTACTTTGGGGAAGACGAACAGCAAGGTGGACTTCCCGCTTACTTGCCGGATGGTGTAGTTGATCTGGCTCGATTTGATCCTGCGCGCCACGCCGGAGGCATCTTTCCACGAGACGAAAAACTGTACATTCTTCTCCATTTCCACTTATCACCTCATGTGGAATAGGATGTCCAACTTTTTCACGCCCATGAGCGCCGCCCAACAAAACGAAACGAAACCAACCCAGCCCTCTCCCCACAGTGGCTCACGATCCGCCAACAGAAGGGAAGTGGCTGGTTTTTTGGTTTTGTCCGTTTGCTTGTTTACTCGTAGCGCAGAGCGTCGATCGGTTTGAGCCGCGCTGCTTTTTGTGCCGGGTAGACGCCGAATATGACACCGACGAGGGTAGAGGTGAGGAAAGCGTAGCCGATTGGTGTCCAGGTTACCACCGCAGCCATCCCTCCCAGCTTGCTGACGGATAGCGCAGCCCCCACGCCCAGCAAAATCCCGATCAGGCCGCCGATCAGACTGAGGGTGACGGCTTCGATCAAAAACTGGCGGAGGATGTCTTTGCGCTTGGCTCCAATCGCCTTGCGAATCCCGATCTCGCGCGTCCGTTCGGTGACCGATACGAGCATGATGTTCATCACGCCAATCCCTCCGACGATCAGCGAGATGGCAGCAATCCCGGAGAGCAGCGCTGTCATCGAGCCTGATATTTCTTGTGCCGTGCTGAGAATATCCGACTGCGACGTGATGCGGAAATCATCCGCCTCGCTGCCTCGCAAACTGTGCTGTGAGCGCAAGGTGCGCTGCACGTCCAGCATCGCCTGGTTCATCTCGTCAGCCGAGCTCGCCGAGACGTAGATCGTTCCTACATGTTGTCCTCCGGTCAGACGGCTTAAGGCAGTGGTTACGGGGATAATCACCCGGTCGTCATTGTTGGTCATGCCGGAGCTTCCCTGGCTTTTCAGCACGCCGATGACTTCAAAGGGAATCTGGTTGATCTGTATGATCTGGCCGAGCGGATTTTGGTTTTCAAACAAATTTTCGACGACCTCTGTTCCGATCACTGCCACGTTGAACTTTTGCTTGACTTCAAAATTGGTAAAAAAGCGTCCCTGTTCCACGGAAACATTGCGCACCTGCGGGAACGCTTCGGTCGTCCCCTCCAGCTGTGTGGAGTAGTTGTTGCTGCCCCAGACAAGCTGGGCGCGCCCGTTCACGCTGGGGGCGACACCCGAGACAGACTCGTTTTGGGCTATCGCTTCGGCGTCAGCCAGTGTCAGCGTATTGAGCGAGCCTGCACCCAGACTCACCCTGCCTTGGGTAGCCTGGCCGGGCGAGACGATCAGCAGGTTGCTGCCCAGTCCGTTAATTTGCGAAGCGACGCTGGCGGAGGTCCCTTCGCCGATGGCTACCATGGCGATGACTGCCGCCACCCCGATAATGATGCCGAGCATCGTCAAGATCGAACGCAGTCCGTTCGCGCGTATACTGCGAAACGAGACGCGCACACATTCCAGCAAACTCATCTGATCACTTCCTCTGGCATCGCTCTTCTGCGTTCTTCTACCACTTCGTTGGAGACGATCTGTCCGTCGCGGAAGCGGACTACACGCTTGGCATACTCGGCGATGTCCGGTTCATGCGTCACCAGAATGACGGTCTTGCCCGCGTCGTTCAACTGCTGGAAGATGCCCATAATTTCCACGCTCGTCTTCGTATCCAAAGCGCCTGTCGGCTCGTCCGCGAGCAGAATCACCGGGTTGTTGACAAGCGCTCTGGCAATGGAGACGCGCTGCTGCTGCCCGCCCGACAGCTCGTTTGGCTTGTTGTTGAGCCGCTGCTCCAGTCCGACGCTGACCAGGGAGCGAATCGCCCGCTCGCGCCTTTCTTTGGGCGGGACGCCTGCGTACAGCAAAGGCAGCTCGACATTGTCCACTGCGGTCGTACGCGGCAGCAGGTTAAAATTTTGAAAGACAAAGCCGATCTTTTCGTTGCGAATCACGGCCAAATCATCATCATGCGCATCAATGATCGGGTAGCCGTCGAGGTAAAACTCGCCGGAGGTCGGCTTGTCCAGACATCCGATCACATTCATCATCGACGACTTTCCCGAACCGGAAGGACCCATAATCGCGACGAAATCTCCTTCTTCGATCGACAGGCTGACCCCTCGCAGGGCGTGGATCTCCTGGTCTCCGATGGTGTATATTTTGCGCAGCTCTTTCATGTGGATGACTGGCTTCATCTCGTTATCACCCTCATTCCGCCTCCGCCGCCGGCCGGAAATGCTCCCATGCCGCCGACAGCGCCTGCACCCCGCATCTGGTTCATGCCACCCGAGCTTTGCGTGACTGTGTTCAAAATGACGACCTGGTCTCCCTCCGCCAAGCCTTCGAGGATCTCCACCCGATCCGAGGAAAACAAGCCGATTTTTACTGGCTGGAAGCGGTACGGCAGGCTGCTTCTGCCCGCTTCGCCCGCGATGCGTCTGACGCCTTCCTGACGCTGCGCTTGCTCGCCTTCTTGCCCCTGGTGCTGCCCCTCCTGCATTTGGCCTGACTGCCGTTGTCCTGTTTGTGCCGGCCCGCCTGCACTGTCTGTCGCGGCATCAGCAGAGGAGCCTCTATTCAACAGGAAGACACCGTCGCTGCCGTTTACGCTTTGCAAGGCGATGGCGGGAATCACCAGCGCATTTGTACTGGTCCCGACTTCAATCGTGACATTTGTCGTCATGCCGATTTTCAGCATGCCTTCCGCATTGTTTACAGAGAGCAGCACGTCATAAGAGGTGACTCCGGAATTCGTTGTCGCTTCCGGGTAGACCAGTTTGACCTCTCCGGTAAACGCCTTGTCGCTGTATGTACTGGTCGTAAACGTGACGGGCAGACCCTTTTTCACCTTGCCGATGTCGCTTTCGCTGATTTGCGCCAGCACTTCCAATTCTCCCGAGTTGGAATTGTCCATGATGATAAAGTCATCGCCCGGGACTTCGCCGACGTTGCCGTTCACCTGGACAATGACGCCATCCATTGGCGCACGCAGGGTAACAGCCTGCAGTGCCGCCTGTGCCTCCTGCAACTCCGCTCTGGCCTGCTCGACCTCTGCTCGCGCCGAAAGCACGGTCGCAGAATCTGGTCCTTTTTGCGCCTCTTGCAACTCTTCCTGAGCCGTCTGGTAGACCGCCTCCGCTTGCTGGATCAGCACGTCTGCCTGCGCTTCCGCCTGCTGCAGGGCGAGGGCGGCAGTCTGGTAATCGCGCCGGGCTTTCTCCAAATCGATTTGTGCCTGCTCGTACTCGGTCTGGGAGATCGCCCCCAGCCCGTACATCTCCTTTTGCGCATTGTACGTCTTTTCGGCTTGCTGCAAGGTCGTCTTCGCCTGCGCTTCCGTATTGCGCGCCTGTTCCAGATCCATTTTCTGCTTGGCATTGTCGTACTCTGTCTTGGCTTTATTCAGGTTGGCATGCAGCGTGACCAATTGTGCGGAGGTCAGGCTTTTTTCTGCTTCCTCCAGCTTGGCTTGCGCCGACATCAAATTGGCTTTTGCCTTGGTCACATTCATCTGAGCTACACTGTCATCCATCGTCGCCAGCACCTGGCCTTCTTTCACCTCGTCTCCTACCTGTACGTTGATCGAGGAAACGACATCTTTTGCCGACTCGGCATCGGAGAACGACAGGGAGGTTCTTTTCGACGCCTGGACCGTACCAGATGCCAGCACCGTCTCCGTCACATCACCTCTGCCGACTCTGACCACCTGGTACGTCGTTTCTGCCTGGGTCGGCGTCAGCAAGGTCTGGTAGGCAAACACCCCACCCCCTCCGAGAACTGCGACAGCCACCCCTGCTATGATGACGCGTTTTTTGAGGCTGCCAGCTTTGGCAAACCCGAATCGTTTCTTGCTACTTGTCTCAGACACCAGGAAACTCCTCCTACTTCTGGTAGATTGCTGCAAGATGTATCCTGCTTTTTCCTAACTATACGAGCCAATTGCGTCAGCATCATGTCAGATTGCTGTCTGTTTTGTACGGCTTCACATGGCTGATTCTCCCGCTTGCGCACATGGTCTGACCATAAAAAAAAGCAGCCTCGCCACATTGCGAAGCTGCCTGCTCGTCAATCGTTTTGTTTTTGCAAAAACAGGGTAAACACGGAGCCTTCCGGACTGCTTTGGCTCAAGATCAGACTGCCGCCAAGCGCCTGGGCAATCATCCGGCTAAACGACAATCCCAAGCCGAGCCCCCGCCTGGTCTGCTTTTTCTCTTCTCCCCGGTAAAAGCGCTCGAAAATCAACGGCTGTTCCGCTTCGGGAATCCCGCGTCCATTGTCGATCACGTCGATGGCAATCTGTTCGCCCGCATCGCGCAGCCGGACCTCAATGCGCCCGTCCTCGACGATGGCTTGCGCTGCGTTGTTCAGCAGATTGTAGAGAATTTGCTGCACGCGAAGCGGATCAGTCTGCATCAGAACCGGAACATCCGGCTGCTCCATCTCGACGGTGATCGATTCATCCTCATGGGCGATCCGCCACTGGTGAATGATTTCGCGGACGAGCTCGTTCAGGTTTTGCTGCTCCCAACGGATACGGATGTCCCCGACTGCAAACGAGTTGAAGTCGAGCAAATCCTCTACCATCTTTTGCAGCCGGACGGTTTCCTTGGCGCATATCTCCAGAAATTCTTTCGACTCGTCGCCAGTGACGACCTCGTCCTTGACTGCTTGGACCAGTCCGCTGATCGAGGTAACCGGCGTTTTCAGCTCATGCGTGACTCCGGCGAGCAGCTCGGTTCGCATGATCTCCAACTGGCGCAAGCGATCCGCCATCTCGATAAAAGAATGGTTCAGTTCGTACAACTCCTGCTCCGGCCGATTCTTGTCCAGATGTACGTCGTAGTCTCCCTGCACGATTTGCTTGGCTGCATCTGCGACGTTTTTGATCGGCTGCGCCAGCCGTTTGGTCAACAGGTAAATGACCAGCCAGCCCAGCAGCCCCAGGCTGCCCAGCATGATCAGCAAAAGCTGCATTTGGGTGGCGTTGCGGCCGAACTCATTGTCCCGAGAGAAGATCAGCACAGTCCCTTTTTCTTCCCCTTCTACCTCAATCGGTCGTCTGACGACGAGCATCCGCTCGCCATGGGCAATGCGCAACCGCGTAATTTCATCCTCGCTATGCGCCAGCTCAGCAGCCTTCTGCTCAAAGCCTGGTGGCAAGGCAGGAGTCGCCGTGCCAAACAACGGTCTGTCGTGTTCGTCCAAGATCAGCATGTACGGTTTGTAGTTGAGCCGCAGCGATTCCTGTCTGCTGTCGACGATTCGCGTCAAAAACGGCTTTACTCTGATCGTGCCATCGGTGTCGACGACCCGCTCGGCAATCTCCGCTCCCATCAGCCGCATTATATCCAGACGGTTTTGCTCCTCAATGTAGCGAATCCAGATGGTGGTGGCGATGCCGATGACCACAAGCCCGATCAGCAAGGTCAACAAATAACGGGTTGTCCAGTAGCGAAACAACGAAGGGCGATTTTGTCTACTCATAGACACACAGCTTATAGCCCAGTCCGCGATAGGTGCGAATTTCCCCTTCGGTGACAGGCCAGTTCTCCAGTGTTCTTCTGATACGCTTGATTGCCAGATCGACAGCGCGATCGCTGCCCTCGTAGTCGATTCCCCACACCTGTTGGATCAGTTGCTCCCGTGTAAACGCCTGGTTGGGATGCTGCGCCAAAAACAAAAACAGGGACAGATCGCGCGGCGTAAAGACCAGCTCGATACCGTGCAGGGTGACGGAGAGTGCTTTGAAATCCACTTTCAGGCTCCCGAATTGCTTGCATTCGTCTTCGGCGATAATTTGCGTGGAGCGCCGCAACACCGCCTGGACCCGTGCTACTACCTCGTCGGCGATAAACGGTTTGGTGATGTAATCGTCTGCTCCCTGGCGCAATCCGGCCAGCTTGTTGTCGATCTGCCCGAGTGCCGTCAGCATGATTACTGGGCAGGAGCTTTTTGCCCGTATATACTCCAGGATGCTCCACCCGCTTCGACCGGGGAGCATCACGTCCAGCAAGACGAGCGCCGGATGCAAGGCATCGAATTTTTGCTGCGCCTCATCTCCGGTAAACGCCTGTTCAACCTGGTAGTTGTGTTTTTCCAGGTACGCTTTTAGGACTCTCGAAATCGGTAGTTCATCCTCTACCACCAGGATGCTTTTCATGCCTGTTTCATTCCCTTCCTGAAATCCGATAGGCTTTCTGATAGCGTATGAAACAATTATGTCAAACAAATGTCCGAATATCTCTTCTTTTTCGTCGAGCGGGCATACATAGAAAGAGGCTGCCCGGTCGCGAACGATCAGGCAGCCATCAATCTGAGGGGGTACGTGAATAAAACGGCAGTACCCTTCTGACCGCCGAACATGCAGAAAAGGTTTCACAAATCGGCTCACTCGCGAACATGGAACTAGCAAATTGGGTATGAACACCCATCCAGCCCGATGGACAGATGTATAATGGAACTACATCCATTTTTGCACATGGAGGTGACGCCATGCTTTCCATTACCACGCATGAAGATGTAGTCTGCGTCAAAGTGACGCTGAAACCGAATGGCCCTGCCTCCGTCGTCCACGTCTACCTGACGGACGGCATGCTCGTCGACACGGGACCACAGATTGCGGAAGCGGAGTTGACGGCTTTTTACCCTACAGTCTCCTTTGATTCCGTCGTATTGACTCATAGCCATGAAGATCACGTCGGGACTGCCGCCTGGATCAGCAGCCACCTTCACGTTCCGCTCTACATTCACCCGAAAGGAATCCCACTGTGCACGGCTCCCGCCGAATATCCCAAGTACCGACAGGACGCCTGGGGGGTGAGGGAGGCATTCTCTGCGCTGCCTTTGGGAGAGACGTTCAGTTCGCGCTCGTCCAGATGGAAGGTGCTGGAGACACCGGGGCATGCCGAGGATCACATCGCCCTGCTCGACGAAGAGACGGGCCGCCTGTTTGCCGGCGATTTGTTTCTCGGTCCCAAAACAGCCGTCATCCTCCGCTCGGAATCGATCCCGCAGCAAATTGCCTCGTTGCGCGCTGTTCTGGCCTGCCCGTTTCAGTCGGTCTACTGCGGACACGCAGGCTACCTCGCCCAAGGCAGGGAGCGGCTGAGCGAAAAGCTGGCGTATCTGGAGCATGTGTCCGGCGAAATACTCCGCCTGCACCAGATGGGGTGCCAGCCCGTCGAGATCAACCACCGGCTGTTCGAACGCGTTCATCCGCTGACGGTGATTTCCGAGGGGGAGTTTGACTCGCTTCACATCGTTCGTTCGGTAGTGGAGTCGATGGAGGGAACCGGGGGATACCTTCCTTCCTGACTCGATAACTCGACAAGACAAAAAGCTGTCCCAACGCTTATTTGAGCGCCGGGACAGCTTTTTCCTACTGTGCCACTTCTGCGTGTTTGAACTGACTGGAAAACATCTGGTAGTACATCCCCCGTTTGGCCATCAGCTCGTCATGGCTGCCGCACTCCGCGATCCGCCCGCCGTCCACGACCATGATCGTATCGGCATCCCGGATCGTATTCAGACGGTGGGCGATGACGAAGCTGGTCCGCCCTGCCATCAGCTTCAGCAATGCCTCCTGGATATGGATCTCCGTCCGGGTATCAATGCTGCTCGTCGCCTCGTCGAGAATCAGCAGAGCCGGTTTGGCCAGGATCACCCGGGCAATCGCTAAAAGCTGGCGCTGGCCCTGGCTCAGATTGCCCCCATTTTCGCTTAAAAGCGTGTCGTAGCCTTTGGGCAGCCGCCTGATAAACACGTCGGCATTTGCCATCCGGGCAGCTTCCTCCACCTCGGCATCGGTCGCATCCGGTTTGCCGTACTTGATATTCTCCTTGATCGTGCCGGAGAACAGGTACGTGTCCTGGAGCACAAAGCCAAAGCTGCTGCGCAGGCTGTCTCGCGTGTAGTCGCGAATATCTCTGCCATCCAGGTAGATCGCACCTTCCGTCACGTCGTAAAAACGCGTCAGCAGATTGACAATTGTCGTCTTGCCCGCCCCTGTCGGACCGACCAGCGCCGTAGTGCTGCCGGCCTTCGCCTCAAAGCTGACATCCTGCAAAATCGGCTGATCCGCCCGATAGCCAAAGCTGACCCGGTCAAAGACGACATGGCCCTGGGGATGGCGCAGTGTAGCCGCATTTGGCGCATCCGCTTTTTCCTCCTGTTCGTCCAGCACCTCGAAGACGCGCTCCGCTCCGGCTACGCCCGACTGCAGGATGTTGAAGATATTGGCCAGCTCATTGAGCGGCCGGACAAACTGCCGGGAGTAGCTGAGAAAGCTGGCGATCACGCCGACGGTAATCATCTCCTGAATAGCCAAAACCCCGCCGATGATCGCAACCAGGGCAAAGCCGAGGTTGTTGATGACGTTCATCATCGGCATGAGAAAGCCGGACAAAATCTGTGCCTTCAATCCGACGCGCAGCAGGTTGTCATTGATCTCGTCAAATTGACGGGTGACGCTTTGCTCCTGGTTGAACGCCTTGACCACGTGAATTCCGGAGATCGTCTCCTCGATGTGGCCATTCAGCCTGCCAAGCTGCATCTGCTGGTTTTTGAACAAGACACTGGTACGCTTGGCGATGCTTTTCGTCAACAGCCAGACGAGCGGCACGGTCACCAGGCAGGCGAGTGTGAGGATCGGGCTCATCACCAGCATCAGCACGAGCGAGCCGACAATCATCAGTCCGCCGGAGATCAGTTGGGTCGTCGACTGCGAGATCGAGTTGGAGACGTTGTCGATATCGTTTGTCAAACGACTCATCAGTTCGCCATGCGTACGTGAGTCAAAAAAGGAGACAGGCAGCTTTTGCAGCTTGTCAAACAAGGAAGTGCGCAACCCTTTGACCACGCGCTGGGCTACTCCCGCCATAATCCAGCCTTGCATCATGGTAAGCGCGCCGTCTGCGAGGTAGGCGATCAGCAGGGCGAGAATCAGAATACCGAGCATCCCCGTCATGCCCTGGCCTTCCGCCATCGCGTCGACCGCTTTTCCGATCAGATACGGAGCGGCCAGCATCAGCAACACATCGATCAACAGAATCAGGCAGACGACGGGCAGGACGCGCTTTTCCCTGCCAAAGGAATGCCACAGCCGCCTGATCGTCACCTTGAAGTTTTTCGGCTTGCTTACCGCCATTCGCCCCGCCATCCCGAAGCGGTGCCCTGGTCTGGTCTGGCCGAACCGCGGTTGTTCTTGCTGCTGCGACATGTCAGCTCACCTCCCGTCCCATTTGCGACTGGTAAATTTCCTGGTACACGCTGCAGCTTGCCAGCAGCGTCTCATGCGTCCCGAGACCGACCAGCTCGCCGTTGTCCAGCACGACGATCTTGTCTGCGTCCATTACGGAGGTGATGCGCTGGGCGATCAGGATGCAGGTCAATCCTTTGGCATACGTGCGCAGCGCTTCCTTGATCCGCGCTTCTGTCGCCACGTCGACAGCGCTCGTGCTGTCATCGAGAATCAGGATTTCCGGCTGGCGGACCAGCGCTCTGGCAATCGACAGGCGCTGCTTTTGTCCACCGGAAAAATTGACTCCGCCCTGGCCGACACGCGATTCGTAGCCGTCTGGCGTCGCCATGACGAACGAATGTGCCTCCGCGATCCGCATCGCCTGCTCGACTTCCTCCTCAGTCGCCTGCTCTTTGCCCCAGCGGATGTTTTCCAGCACCGTACCGGTAAAAAGCACCGTCTTTTGCGGTACGACGGCAATTCGCTCACGCAGCCTGGCTGGATCGATCTGCCGCACATCGATTCCGTCGATGCGCACCTCTCCCGCAGTCGCGTCGTAAAAGCGGGGGATCAGGTTGACCAGGCTGCTTTTTCCGGAACCGGTCGACCCGATGATCCCTACCGTCTCACCCGGCATGCAGGTGAAGCTGATGTTTTTTAAGACGAGCTCTCCCCCTTCTCCTTCATAAGAAAAGCTCACCTGTTCAAAATCAATCCGCCCGGTGCTCTCGGTCGTTGTTTGCGGTTGTTCTTCCTGCCAGTGCATCAGCGGCTCTTCGGCAAACACTTCGCCGATCCGGCTGGCGGAGGCTTTGGCCCGGACGAACAGGTTGAAGACCATGGAAATCATCATCAGCGAGAACAAAATCTGCGTCATGTAGTTGGTAAAGGCGATGACGTGCCCGACCTGGATCTCGCCTCGCTCCACCCCGTATCCGCCGAGCCAGAGAACGGCGACGATCCCCAGGTTGACCGTGAGCATAATGACCGGTCCCAACACCGACATGAGCCGGATCGCCGAGATCGATTGGTCCTGCAGTTTTTCATTGGCCTGCTCGAATTTTCCCGTCTCGTGGTCGTAGCGATGGAATGCCTTGACGACCCGCACCCCGGACAAGTATTCGCGCATGATCCCGTTTACCCGGTCCAATGCTTGCTGCACCTTGGTGAACATCGGAAAGCCGAGCTTCATGTTCAGCACGATAAACAAGCAGACGATCGGGACTACCACGGCCAGTACGACAGACAAATGCAGATTGAGATGTACGGCCATGATCAGGCTGCCGATACAGAGCAGCGGCGCTTTGACGAACATCCGCATGACACTGTTGACGAACATTTGCACCTGGTTTACATCGTTGGTCAGGCGCGTCACCATCGACGCACGGTCAAATCGGTCTACATTGGCAAACGGAAGCGACTGAATTTTCCGAAACAAATCAGAACGCAGCAAAGCTCCGAAATTTTGCGAGACGTAACTGGCCAAAATATTGCGCATCGAAGCCGCGACTGCACCCAAGGCCGTAATCAGCAGCATTACGCCGCCCATTTTCATCACGTAATCGATGTCCCGATTCGCCACGCCTTCGTCGATAATCATTGCCATAATCGTCGGCTGAAGCAGGTCACTGACCGCCTCCAGCGAAAGAAAAACAAACGAAACAAGAAAAGGAACCCAATATTTTTTCACATACTTGTAGTAATGCTTCATCGCCTCACCCCATCCAGGACATCGACCATGCTGAATTGAAACCACAACCATTCCTGTCAGGATATTGGATAGTTAGCTTCCTAATCATAGTATACCTTCTCCCCGCAAAATAAAAGACCTCAACTCGCGAGGCCTGTATTGCAATGCCGGGGAGTGGCAGGAATGGTGCTGGCTTTTGCCGAAATGCTGCGTGTCAGACGGGTAAATATACATCTGTGCATGCTGCTCTTTTCAGAGCGTTCTTTTTCCAAAAATCTGTTGACATTAAATTTCTTCCATGCTAGAATAAATTTCGTTACGGGGCATTAGCTCAGCTGGGAGAGCGCTACACTGGCAGTGTAGAGGTCAGCGGTTCGATCCCGCTATGCTCCACCATATGATTCACGAAAGAAGCGACAGGGTATGTCGCTTTTTTTTATTGCAAAAACCGGCAATGTTGGCAATCTGCGACGCATTTGAAACGATACGCAACCTGACGTGGGTTGTGTTTTTTACGATAGCGGGGTTGGCTCAGAAGAATTATTGGCAACGATGCGAGTTGGCATTACGATTTGCTAAGTAAGTACTCAATAAACAAACTGATGAATGGTGGATACCCTATGAAGCCTCGGCAGAAGCAAGCAGAACAAACAAAAGCAAATTTGATCGACTCCGTTTTGAAGATGTTTTCCACGAAAGGATTCTCTGCGAGTACAACAAAAGATATAGCCAAACAAGCTGGAGTAACAGATGGTCTCATTTATCATTACTTTACCTCGAAGCAGGAGCTTTTATGGGCGGTGTTGGAGCGGCATACGTTAATCAACCAAATCCAGGTAATGCTCTCCGGCTTGCGAGGATATGGATTTGAATAAGATTGTCCATTGTTACATTAGGTCCTTATTTCACTTATTGTAGGGAAAATAACGATTTGATCGTAATGATTTTTGGCGAAGCACAGAGGGATACGGCCATACAAAAATACAAGTATTTACATAAATTTGGATTTGATGTAATATATGGAAGAATTTTATCTTTTTATGTAATTAATAGGGAGGTGCGTTATAAATTCCCTCTAATGTAATTATTTTACAACTTTTTTCGCGTAGAATAGTTTGTATTTTTTATTTTGGGTAAAAGGAGCGATCTATCCAATGAACATGCGAAGTTTAGCCAAAAAAGCCATGTGGTCTATCCCAGCGGTGTTGTCATTTACAATTGGGGTAAGCCTAGCGCATGCAGCCGACGTCTGGGAAGGTCGTTGGAAGAACCCTGATAAAGTACCTTACATTAACAACGTATCCGGAAATAGCACTTTGAAAAGTCTTGTCAACGACGCAGCGTTAGACAACTGGAATAATAATCAGGATGTAGTTACTTTTAAGAAAATTACAGATACTACCGTGCGTCATATTCACGTAAAAAACGTAGATTTATCCTCTGTTACATGGAGTGGAATAGCCGAAGGAGCATCCTACAATTGGGATTCAAAAGGTTATTACAAAGGAGTCGAAATTAAAATAAACGAGTACTATACGGATAACTATAGTAAATCTACAATACGTGGAGTAATTGCACACGAATTTGGACACGCTGTCGGATTACAACATCAGAGTTCTTCAAAAAAGTATTTAATGTATCCATCTGACGCTAGAACAACAGAAATCATATCAACTAAAGAAGAGAAAATATTGAAGGAACATTATGATGATTGAGAGGAGTAAGAGTGACATGACAAACACAATAAAAATAGTTTTACTGTCTTCTATCCTACTATCTGGAGCAGCAGGATACACTCTTTCGACGCCTAAAGAAAGCAATATCATCACAATGCATGCAAGTTGGGCGGAAGAGCAGCCATCCGTTGAATCATTAATAGACGTATCAGACTTAGTTATATTAGGGACATTAAAAGAAGAGCTTAAATCGTACCAACCATATGACGGCCATGAATTTACATTTACTGACGGTATTGTTGAGGTGAAACGTGTATTAAAGGGCCCATCCCTTGATGAAGTTGTTTTATCTCAATACGGTGGAGTCCGAAAAGACGGCAAAGTAGAAGTATTTGACGACCTACCATTACTAGAGAAATCCAAGACATATCTGTTATTTTTAACAAAAATCAAAGATGACACGGAACGGAATGGAAAATATCAAGTTATTGGAGGCCCACAGGGGTTATATGAGTTAAACGGAAATGTAAAAAAACTAATGAAAGCTCGTGACTCTGGATTAAATGACTTCTCCATTTCCTCGTTTTCAGATGTGGAAATCAATCAAAAGGTTATCGAAGCAGGATTAGATACGATTGCTGAATTAGCCAAGAAAGCAAAATGATGAATACTCACCAAATGGAATGTAGGTGGTACTATAAAATTACCTACATTCCATTTTTAAGTATAGGAGGGATTAAGAAATGAGAAAAGTTCGGTTCACAGTAAAGTTAATCCTTGCAGCTTTACTGCTTACATCATGTGCTACAAACTCCCCATCGACAAGTACACAAAAAACAATAAACGAGGAAGCAAGCTGGGCCTACTTTTATGTGAAAATCGAAAACCGTGTTTATATCATTAGTGAAGACGCAGATAACCTAGTAGAAAAAGAAAATATCGGAGAGCAAATTGGAACAGTGCAAGAGAAGTACGATCATGAAGAGGAGGAACAACAATCAACATTAACTATTGTCTCTAATTATCTGGAAGAAGGGACTAAACTATTTGCAATCAAAGACGTTGATCCGAGTATTCATATTGCAATTGAAAAAGACGAAGGTATATTCATCAAGGCTACAGAAAAAAATTCAGTTCCAAAAAAACAAAAGACGAACTAAAAACTTGATATGCTCCCCATTAAGTAGACAGGTGAAATAATAAAACCTGTTTCGTAAGGGGAGCTTTTTCATGTCCAAAGTACAATATAGTGCATCGATGAAATTTGCCGTCCTACAAGAAATTGAAATCGGACAGATTGGCGTGTGAATGCTAATCTAATAATTGACCACCTAGTGGTACATTGCTCATAAAAAAGTTGACCACCTGAGCACCTCTTTCCTGTATCTTGAAGTTGTCGGACCACAAGATATAGGAGGAAAGGAAATGCTTCAGATGGCTAATTACGAGTTTATCAGGAAACAACACATTCTGCTAGGAAAGTCGATTCGCCAAATTTCTCGAGAGACCGGCTATTCCCGTCAAGTGATACGAAAGGCTTTGAAATCCTCTGAGATTCCTGTGTATCAGCTTTCAAAACCGAAGCCAAAGCCAGTCATTGATTCTGTCAAGCCCATCATCTTGGAGTGGCTGCATCAAGATGAACAAGCTCCCCCGAAGCAGCGTCATACTGCCAAACGCATTTACCAGAGACTCGTTGACGAACATGGATTCACCGGCGGTGAATCTACTGTACGACGCTACGTCAGAGAGTTGCGGGTTTCTCCCCCTAAAGCATTTGTCCCTCTCGATTTCCCGCCAGGGCGCTTTGCTCAATTTGACTGGGGTGAGGTTACGGTTCATTTACAAGGGAAACAAGTAAAGGTTCAAGTCTTTTGTATGCGTTGCACATACAGCAGAAAGATTTTTATCAAAACATTTGCTCATCAGAAGCAAGAGGCTCTTCTCCAAGGTCATGTAGATGCTTTTGAATTTTTCGGTGCTGTTCCCCAAGTCATCACATACGACAACCTGACAACAGCCGTTAAGAAGGTATTGGAGGGTAAAAATCGCGAGGAACAAGAGCGATTTACTCAGCTACGTGCCCACTACCTGTTTGAAAGCTATTTCTGTGATCCCGGAAAAGGGCATCAAAAAGGCCAGGTGGAAAACCTCGTACAGTTTGCTCAGAGGCAATTTTTTACCCCTGTACCCAGTGTTTCTTCTCTGGAGGAGCTCAATCAAATCCTCCTCGAAAAATGTATCTCTTACGAGAATACAACCGTTCCAAGGTCTTCACTAACGGTTGGAGAAGCATTTGCTCAAGAGTTGCCTATCATGCTTCCATTGCCTCCACGGCCATTGGATTGTTTCCGTGTTGTACCCGTGAAAAGCAATACGCTATCCATGATCCACATTGAGAAAAATGCCTATTCCGTCCCCGTTTCCTATGCATCGACCCAGCTTACTTGCCGAGTGTTTGCTGAAAAAGTTGAGGTGTATCACGGAAAAAGCCTGATTGCGACGCATGAGCGGTGTTTGGAAAAGGGAAAGGAGATTTTGCAATACGATCATTATCTGGATTTACTTCTTATTCGTCCAGGAGCAGTTCTT
This sequence comes from Brevibacillus sp. TJ4, assembly GCF_044627595.2. Taxonomy (NCBI): domain Bacteria; kingdom Bacillati; phylum Bacillota; class Bacilli; order Caryophanales; family Paenibacillaceae; genus Brevibacillus; species Brevibacillus sp. TJ4. The sequence goes on from NZ_CP185865.1 coordinate 3,191,855, forward strand.
TATGCTAGACCATTGCATCAGGCAGGATTACCCGCCATTTACCAAAAGTTCTTGGACAAGTGCCGCAACCGACCAGGAGGGATGAAGGAGTTCGTTCGACTCTTGCTTTTGCACCGTGAATTCGATACTTCTCTTGTCGAAGAAGCACTGGAGGAGGCCTGCCAAAAAGGGATGTTCCAATATGATGCCGTAAGGCAATTATTGTTTCAGCGAACATTGCCGGAACACCGTCTACCCCAACTCTCGTTGGTGGAGGATAGCTCTGTTCCACGTATTCAGGTAAAGGCCCCAGATCTTAGCCAGTACAATCGTTTGTTACAGAAAAGGAGTGTGGTTCATTGAGTACGAGTTTCTTGCTTGAAACCTATGCGAAACGCCTTCGCTTACCTGCGATTAAACGTGTCTATAAGGAAATTGCCCATGATGCTGCTGAACGGCAAATTCCCTACGAGGAGTTCCTCTTAGCCCTACTAGAGCAAGAAGTTCAGCAAAGGGATGCTAACCAAATCGCCAGTCGCATCAAGCATGCCAAATTCCCTTCTATGAAAACGATCGATCAATTTGAATTCTCAGCCATTCCGTCTCTCAACAAGCCCAAATTGCTTCAACTGGCTCGCTGTGAGTACATCGAAAAGACAGAGAACATCATGTTTATCGGAAACTCTGGCACTGGCAAAACTCATCTCTCCATTGCACTCGGGAAGGAAGCTTGCCATCATGGCTATTCCGTCCAGTTTTGGACTGCCGCTAAAATATGCAATGAGCTTATGGAAGCTCAGTCCCAAAAGCGAATTCTCCAGCTAGAGAGGCAATGGTTGAAAACAGATTTGATTATTTTGGATGAAGTCGGGTTTGTCCCTCTCAGTCGGACCGGGGCGGAGTTATTATTCCAATTTTGTGCGGCCCGCTATGAGAAAGGAAGCATGATCATTACCAGTAATCTGGAATTTACGGAATGGACACAGATTTTCAAAGATGAGCAAATGACGTCAGCCCTGGTTGATCGGCTTACCCATCGTGCCCACATCTTTGCAATGAATGGGGACAGTTATCGCTTTAAACAGAGCATTCAAAGATCGTGATCATGAAAAAGTTACCCACCCGACGGGTGGATTGATTTTTGCCATGGTGGTCAATTTTTTGATGAGCACTGTGGTCAACATTTTGGTTGACATTCACATTGGCGTTATGGACGCAGCGAAAAAATACGGGATTAACAAATCTACATTAACGGTATGGCGAGGTCGTTATGAGATGTACGGATACGAAGGATTAGAGATTCGAACTCACAATAGATGTAATTCTGCAGAGCTGAAGTTTCAAGCCGTTCAAGATTATCTGTCTGGTCAATTCTCTCAAAATGAAATTATCGATAAATATAAAATCGCCAGCCGCACTCAACTCAGAAGTTGGGTGGACAAGTATAATAGTCATAGCAGCTTAAAAGGGGCCGGACCACAACATGGCAGGAGAGAATTGAGATTGTTCACTACTGCCGTGCACATGAACATGACTATCAGAAGACAGCGAGCCATTATCAAGTGTCTTATCAACAAGTGTACCAATGGGTCAAGAAATACGAAGCAGGCGGGCAGGATGCCCTACAGGATCGTCGAGGTCGGAATAAGTCAGCCGAAGAGCTAACCGAAGCAGATCAACAAAGGCTGGCAATGAAAAATCGTGGAGTCCAGGATATTCTCATTACAAGCGTCGATAATCTTCGTGGCTTTACAGAAGCCATCACTGCATGTTATCCGAAGACGGAGATTCAGAAATGTGTCATTCATCAAATCCGAAATTCCATCAAGTATGTTTCCTATAAGGATCTTAAAAAAATTACGTCCGAGCTAAAACCTATCTATAAAGCTCCAACGGAGCAAGCCGCGTTGGAAGAACTCGATCAGTTTGAACAAACCTGGGGCGGTAAATATCCCTTGATGGTTCGTTCCTGGCGGAATAACTGGGACGAGATTGCCACTTTCTTTAAATATCCTCCAGAAATTCGAAAGCTGATTTATACAACGAACGTGATCGAGAATTATCATCGACAGCTTCGAAAGGTGACAAAAGGAAAAGCCATGTTTCCCACAGATGATGCCCTTTTGAAGATGTTATATCTCGTAACCATGGATGTTCTGCGAAAGTGGACGGGACGAGTTCAGAACTGGGGCCAGATTCTCTTACAGCTATCCGTTTTCTTTGAAGAGCGGGTACAGCCGTACATCCGCTAACAAATGAACGGCTTCATCCCCGAAGGGATTAGCTTTCTCTCCACCAATGCGTCAAGGGTTCGCTTTGCCTTATGCCCTTGACTCTATTGGTTTCGAAAAAGATGTCCCAATTAGGGAGATGAAACCTTTTCATATATCGGTTGATTGAGTTTACACAAAAATCTTGACAGACCCGAAAAAAACGCTCAAGGGACTGTCTCCCCTGAGCGTTTTCCACTGGTCAGCGCCTAGTGCTGCCCGACAATCTTTTTCAACCGTCCAACGAGCGGTATGACAATGACAGCAGCTACGACGACTTGCAGCACATTTCCGGGAATCGAGCCGAATGGCTGAATCCAGTTTCCGTAGAGGATCACTTCCACAAAGTAGTAGCCGACCACTTTCAACACGAGTGCCACGACAACTGCCAGCCCGTATGCGAGTACGCGTTTGCCCGGCATTTTTTCTGCGATCAGTCCGGCTGCATAGCCCATCGCGCCGACGATGACGAAGGTAAATGGCGCCCATGCTGTCCAGCCGGAGAACAGATCAAACAGAGCCATCCCGAAAGCGCCTGCGATCGCCCCTGTTTTGCGGCCGTACACAAAGGCTGCGATCAAAAGCGGTACATTGCCCAGGTGAATGAGTCCGCCATTGCCCATAATCGGCAGCCGGATGTTAATAAACATCGTCGCTGCCAGGGTAAATGCGATAAACAGGGCGTTGATTACAAGCATTTTCGTGTCTGTCTTTCTTGATGAGGAAGAATCCATATGATAGCCTCTTTCTTTTTTACCTCCTATCATACTCGTAAACTGTCACTACATACATACACAATTCCCCTAACATATGCTGGACGAGTGATCCGTTGCGTTACGCTTGGAAAAAAGAGGCCATGCGCTTGTTCACCTCATCTGATTTTTCCATGGTAAGAACGTGCCCCGCTCCCTCCACCATCTCGACTCGAATGGACCGGATGAGCTTCGTCGCTCGTTCCGCTGCCTCAAACGGGTTGTACATGACCTCTTCCTGGCCAAGCAGAAGAAGCATCGGTACACTCACTTTGCGTAATTCCTCGTCCGTAAATACATAAGGGAACCCGTCCTTGTGCAATGGAGCTGGTGGACTGGAAGTTTGCCAGTCGACAGCGGCGCGATATTGCGAATCAAAGCTTGGGGGCAAAACGTAGCGATCTCCCATCATCCAATTCAACATGTTTTCGTATCCATTGGGCTGGGTCAAGCCGTATGCATAGTGATAAAAATCGGGATGGAATGGGACGAGTCCTTCCGCCGGGCTCATCAAAACCGCTTTTTCGACTCGATTCGGGAAGTAGTGGATAAAATTCATGATTTGTGCCGCACCGTAAGAAAGGCCGGCAAAATTGGCTTGCTCAATGCCTAATGCATGCAGGATATCGAATAGCCAATTGGCAAAGTCCGCGCGCGTAACGCATGATTTGCTTGCCTCTGTTTTGTTTTTGTCATTGATGATGTCAATCGCGTACACGCGGTGTGAACCAGCCAACTCGGCTACGTTGGGAAACCACATGGTGGAACTGAATAAATACCCGTGAAGCAGGACAAGCGGCGGGGCTTCTTTCGGCCCGCTGGCGAGAACGTGTGCCGCTCCGAAGCGGGTTGAAATATACAGACTCTCGTAGGAAACAGGCCACAGCGAGAGGCTTTGATCGTATGTTTCCATGTAGCGCAACTCTTTCTCATGCAAAGATGGACCGGAAGACGAATGATGTGCCATAATTTTTTCCCTCCTAGTAGAAACAGCGTTCACAGAAAACTATAACAACATTCACTTTAAAAGTACAACAGTTTTATAAATTGGATATTTAACTATATTTTAATGGTATTATTTCGGTGTTACAGACTTGAACGAAACAATATAACAACAATCAAAGATATGCTCCCAAGCTTACCCTATCCGTTCCCGGATGTATGGGCTTCCCGCCTTCTTGCACGTATGAACCGGAAACCATATAATAAAACTAAAGAAGGAGCCGTGCGCCAACACGACTCCTCGGCACAGTAGACCGCTTCCAGGCGGTCGGCTTCGGGTATGACGATCAGGAAATAGACCGTTCACCTTGTCGAGGGCGGTCTATTTCTTTTGGTTAATCGCAGCAATGATGGCGACAATCAGGGAAAGCAGTGCAATCAGCAGCGCACCAAAACCGATCATCAGCGTCAAAGCGTCCTTAACCTCCATAGGCATCCCTCCCTTCATCCGAGAGGTAGCCGACCGCCCTTGCAAGCCATTCTACGTGCCAGTCCCATTATAGCACAATTTTCCAGCAACTCGTTTGGGAAAATCGGCCGTGAAACGCTTTGGAAAGAAGTTCGAAGAGGGCGGCCAACATTTCCCAAAAGCGCCGTCAGCCATGAATAAACCTCCCTGTGGCATGCAGGGAGGTTATTCGAATTACAGCCTAAAATCAAAAAGAGAGGGGCTGTTTAGCAGACGATAGGCGCCCCAATCAGCGGGATAGCCAAAGTTCAATTGAGGCGAATGGCCGTGCCAGGCATTCCCGAACAATACCATACGCAGTGGATCGTAGCCCCAGCTATTCTGGCTTCCATACAGCGCCGGCATGGAAAAGGATGAGCGGGCTAAACCTGCTTGCGAAACACCGTAGAACGGCATCAAGTCTAGGGAGCTTTTGTCGTACGTGTAGCTTCCCAGATACGGAGCCAGGTATTGATGAAAGGACTCTTTCCCCTTCCCTTCCTTCGGCTTTCCAGTGCCCGTTTGCCTTTTCATACAGGTTGTGGAACAACCAGGATCGTTGACAATCGTGTGCATGCTGTTTATACTGTGCATGTATGACATACACAGTTGACCGTTCATGGAGGCCACATGAAAATTATCATTTCCAATACGTCGGACCCGCCGATCTACCAGCAGATCAAAAACCAGATCAGGGATGCCATTCTTCGCGGCGAAGTCAAAGCGGGCGAAATGCTCCCCTCGATACGGGCTTTGGCCAGCGATCTGCGCGTCAGCGTGCTGACCACCCGGCGCGTATACGACGAACTCGAAGCAGAAGGGTTCATCACCACCAAAGCGGGCAAAGGCTCTTTCGTCGCTGAGGAAAATTACGAGCTGCTGCTTGAATCGAAGCGGCACATGGTCGAAGCGAAGCTGAGCGAAGCCTGGGAAACCGCCCGTTCGCTGGGCATCAGCAAAAGCGAATTGTACGCGATGATGGATCTACTGTTTGAGGAGGACGAAGAATGAAACCCATTTTAGAGGTAAAAGGATTGCGGAAAGAACTGGGCACCTTTCGCCTGCAAGACCTACACTTTTCCTTGCTGGAAGGCTGCATCACCGGTTTTATCGGCGTAAACGGCGCGGGAAAAACGACTACGATCAAATTACTGCTCGGATTGATGAATAAAGACGCTGGCGAGATTGCCTTTCGTGGCGAGAATATTGACAAAAACGAGCGGGAGTTCAAAAACCGCATCGGCGTCGTGCTAGACGACGGGTGCTTCTATGACGACCTCACTTTGCTGCAAATGAAAAACATTGTCGCCCCTGCCTACTCGAATTGGGACGACACGTTATTCCATGATTACATGAAGCGTTTTGACCTGCCCGTACAGCAAAAAATCGGCACGCTGTCCAAAGGCATGCGGATGAAGTACGCGATCGCTCTGGCGCTTTCCCACCATGCCGATTTGCTCATTATGGACGAGCCGACGAGCGGACTGGACCCGCAGGTCAGGTTGGAACTGATGGACATCTTGCTGGACTACGTACGGGACGGGAACAGCGTCTTCCTGTCCTCGCACATCACGTCCGACCTGGATAAGGTAGCCGATGTGCTCGTTCTCATTGACGACGGCCACATCGTGTTCAGCGAGGAAAAAGACCTCCTGCTCGACAGTCACGGATTGGTTAAAGGAGACAAACAAGAACTGAACGAGTTCACTCGCTCTCTGTTTGTATCGTTGCACGAAACCGGGTACGGGTTTTCCGGTCTGACTGCTGACAAGGCAGCCGTCCGCGAACAGATGAAAAACGTGCTGATCGAACGGCCGACTGTCGAAGACATTCTGGTAAGCTACATCAGGAGGTAACGCCGATGCTTGTTCATCTCGTGAAAAAGGATTTTATGCTTGCGAAAAAATACTGGCTCATCATGCTGATTGCCGCCATCGCGGTGCCGTTTTTTCTTCATACCAGGACGGGTCCGGCAGCAGGTGGGTCCCTCTCCTTTTTTCTCAGCACCCTGTATATCGCTTTCCTGCTGTTCAACGCCGTTTCCATGATGGATTACAAATACAGAGGGGCTGCGCTGCTTTGCACTACTCCGTACACGCGGAGCGCCATCGTCCAGGCGAGATATTTGTTTGTATTGGCCGTTTTTCTCGGTTGTTACGTCTTGTACACACTGACGATTTTGCTTAGTCCCGTACAAGCGGACACATTGGGAATCTCCGACACGGTCCGGGCATTCTTTGCCATCACGCTGATTTTTGCCGTGATGATCCCGATCCAGTACCGCTTTGGCTATGAAAAATCGAGGTTGATCTTCTTCCTGCTGGTATTCCTGTTGCCATTCGGTCTGTCTACGCTCCGGGAGTCCGTGCAAGTCCCTGACATGCTGGCGGCTGTCCCGCTTCCGCTTCCGCCATTCGCGCTCGATCTGTTGCTCGTTTTGCTTGCCCTGCTGATCGCAGGATTGTCGATGCGAATTTCTGTTCGGATTTTTTCCAAGATATCATTCTGACTGCCAGGTACCTGAATCGGGCCATCTTCCGGCAGGCACATGTGCCGCTGCCCGAAAAAAAATAGTCCCCTCCACGAAAAAAATGGAGGAGGACTTTTTTGGCTTGTTTGCAAGTTTTTACTGCTGCAGGTAAGGTTTGGCCATTTGAATCAATTCTTCCTTGCTGACCGGATTGCCGGTTTCGATATGGTAGCGGATCGTTTGCTCGGTGTCGGGTACGTCGTAGATCCACATCACGTTTTTCCCTGTGCCAAAGTCTGTGTACCAAATATCGACACCGTCTACGACCAGTTTTTCCCGCTGAACGTCCCCGGCTGTGCTGGAGATGAGCGTCTCTTTGCCGCTCGTGCGCAGCATCGAAACGCGAACTTCCTTTCCGTCTTTTGCATACGTGCTGTTGATCCGCCAATGATCTTTCGACAGCTCCACAGGCTGCATCGCGTAGTCCTGCTTCGATTCCTCCGCCTGCTTCTTCAGCTTTGCCGCCAAAGCCGCCTCTTCTTCCGGAGAAAGTGGGTTCACGTATGGCATCGGAGTGAACGTGACAGCGGCGTCCTTGAACGCGTACCCCCCGTCCAGGCTGTCCATAATGGCCACGGATTGCCCTTCCATCTTGGCCTTAAGCGCAGCGGAATCGGTATAGTGCGCGGACTTCTCCTGCGTGTACAGCTTCATATCCGGCAAGTCGGTAACGATGTAAAAGATGCCAGCCGTCCCTTCTGCCAACAGCTTTTCCGCATAATCCCGGCTTTTTCCCTCGCGTTTGATCTCTTCCATCGTAGGCGGCGTGTAGTTTGCCTGTTCCAGCGATTTTTCCTCAAACACGACTCTGCCTTCCTTGTCCGTCAGAGTAAAGTTCATCGCCGCAAACGCGCTGGATACTGTCAAAAGCATGCCCACTGCTGCCAACACGGTTACTTTGGATTTCACGAAAAATCGCTCCTTTTTGTTCTGTTCTGCGTACAGTTGCTTCATTACGGTTCCGGTCACGTCGACCTCGGGAATCCGCGGGTCATGAAAAAGTTTTTTCAAATTCCGGTCCTTGTCCGTTGTCATACTCCCCCACTCCCTTCACTTGCGCGTAGTGGTTGCGGAATTTTGCCGCCGAACGCTCGTATTTTTTCCGCAGAGTGGCGCTGCTTTGGTTGAGGATCTGGCTGATTTCCTGATAGCCCTTTTCCTCTACACAACGCAAAAGCAACAAAGTCCGCTCTTCCACAGACAATCTCGACATGGCCTGATGTACGAATTCATCGAAATAATTGGCTTCAATCTGCAAATCTACGGGTTTGTGCTCCCTCTCATCACGGTAAAAGAAAGGCAAATATCGCGCCAGTTTTCGCTTACGAATCATGTCGATACAGTGGTTGTAGGCAATTTTGTACAACCAGGCGCCAAACGGAATGTCTTGTTTGTACTTGCCTACATTGCGATATGCCTTCAAAAACACCTCTTGTGCGCTGTCCTCAGCTTCGGCGTGATGGCCCAGCATGTGGTAGCAATAGAGAAAGATCGATTTCTGAAAATGTTTCATAATCGATTCGAATTTCTCGATGTCGCCTTTCAATACGTCAGCAACTGCCTGACGTAGATCAGCCTCTTCCAAGCTCCTCACCCCTTTCACCCTATACAACGAACCAGCCCCTGCAAAACGTGACAGAAAAAAAAGAATCGTACAATACGCCAATAAAGCAAAAAGACGGCATAAACACTACCGTCTTTTTCGCTCGTTTTTTTCGCTGACAAGCGCATATAGACACGAACGGATTCTAGTCTACCACTTCTCCCGTCACAGCGTCGATGGACGCATTTTGTTTCAAAGGGGCATGAAAAATTTCTTAGTACATCAAGCTGTTCTTTTAAAAAGATATCATTACAAATTTTCACTTTATTTACAAATCAGATCCAATTTATATTCCGATATATCATATAGATGATGACAACAACACCTGAAGGAGCAACCGCGATGAAACTGAACAAAACGCTAGCCGACACGATCGTCAAACGAACCAGGGAGGTGACGCAACTCAACATCAATGTGATGGACAAGAACGGAATGATCATCAGCTCAAGCGATGCCAGCCGGATCAATACGTTTCACGCCGCGGCGCTGCACGTGGTCGCGTCCGGGCAGGACTTTCTGCTCTCCCCGCAGGAGTCCCGCAAATGGACAGGGACCCGGCCCGGGATCAACATGCCGATCTGCTTTCAGAATGAAATTGTCGGCGTTATCGGCATCTCCGGTTCTCCGCGCGAGGTAGTTCCGTTTGGCAAAGCGGTCCGGATGATGACGGAGATGATGCTCCAGCAAGCGTACCTGACCGAGCAGATGGCGATGGCAGAACGCTCCCTCAATTTTTTGATCCAGGACATCATCTCCGGCTCGCTCAACGATGCGCCTGATGTCATCCGCTCCCGGGCGGAACTGCTCGGCATCCAGTTCCGAGGCCCCCGCTCAATCATCCTCGTGCAGTTTGCCGACGTCGCCGAGGGTGCCGACGGACAGTCGCACCGCTATTTGCAGCAAAAAATGGCGTCATGCTTTTCGCACCCTGAGCAGGTCTTTCTGTCGGCGATCAAACACAATCTATGGATCATCCTCACCGATCTGTCCGGCATCGGCGGACATGATGAGAGCAAGCGCTACTTGTACGCATCGGCAGAAAAACTGCGCAACCTGTTGACGCCTGTCGTCGGCTGCGACCTGCTGATCACGATGGGCAACGGCTACGAGGACGTACGCGAGCTGGAGCTGTCGTTTCGCGAGGCGCAAAAAACATTGGATGTGCTGGAGCGTTTTCCGGAAAAAGGCCGCATTTGCCACATCGAGGACGCAGCAATCGAGGTGCTGCTGCTGGAAACGCCTGCTGCCTCGCGGGAGCTGGTCATTCAGGAGACAATCGGTCCTCTGTTGAAGCACAGCGAGTTGATGCAGACGTTGCAGACGCTCTTTTCCTCGGATCTGAATCTGTCACTGGCTGCCCAGAGGCTGAACCTCCACCGCAATACACTCTTGTACCGGCTCGACCGGATCGAGGACATACTTGGACGCAATCCGCGCAATTTTGCGGACGCGGTCAGGATTCAGCTCGCCTTGGAATTGTACAGAATGCAAAAATTGGATAAATCATACAAAAAATAGTCTCCATTGCGCACCGATTTTTGTTCGTTTTACAAAATGCTTTCCTAAAGCGCTTTCCGTTATAGTGAAGATATTAACAGCTACAGGGTGATAATCCATGAATGAGTCCTTTTCCAGTTTGCAGGGCGGGTTCTTCGACGAAATCGTACAAATGCTGCACGAAGAAACCAAGCAACACATCAATATCATGGGCGAAGGCGGGGTCATCCTCGCATCTACCCGACCGGAGAGAATCGGGACGGTCCATGAGGCGGCCAAACAAATCATGCTCGGAATCATCGATCAGGCGCTGGTCACCGAAGAAGAGGCGCAAAAGCTGGAAGGGGTGCGTCCCGGTTCCAATCTGCCCATCACGCATGAAGGAAAACGCGTTGGCGTCCTCGGGATGTCCGGCGACCCCGACACGCTCCTGCCGATCGTCCGTGTCGCCGTCCGTACCGTCGAGCTGTGGATTCGCAACCGCGAGCATCTGCAAAAGCGGCAGGAAGCCTCTCACCACATCTACGGGCAGTTGCACAACATGGCTGCGACCATCGAGGAGATTGCCGCAAGCTCGGAAGATTTTGCTGGCACAAGCCGCGAAGCCGTGCAGGTCGTAGCCGCAGGCGAAGAGCAGATTCAGCAAATTACCGAAGCCCTGAAAATGATCAAGCAGATCGCAGACCACAGCAATCTGATCGGCTTGAATGCGGCGATCGAGGCTGCACGGGCAGGTGAAGCCGGGCGCGGTTTCCAGGTCGTTGCCGCGGAGGTGCGCAAGCTGGCTACCGTCTGCCAAGCGACGGTGAAGCAAATCCAGGACATCCTGCATGAAGTCCATGTGACATTTGGACAAATCTCCGAGCAGGCCAAAGGAAACAGCGAAAAAGCCCATGAACAGTCCACTGCTCTACAGTCGCTGGTGCAATACGTGGACGAAATCGAGCAAAAAATCGAGACATTGGCTACAGGAGGAACGTCAGCATGAAAATCGTTATCGCACCAGATTCCTTTAAGGGGAGCCTGACCGCCCTGCAAGTGGGCGAGGCCGTCGCTGCCGGCGTGAAAAAGGTGCTTCCCGAAAGTGAAGTCGTCATCAAACCAATGGCAGACGGAGGCGAAGGCACCTTGCAATGCCTCGTGGACGCTACGGATGGAAAATTGCTGCAGGCGACTGTTACCAATCCGCTAGGTCAGGAAATCCCAGCCTCATTCGGAGTGCTGGGAGACGGGGTGACCTGTGTCATCGAAATGGCAGCGGCTTCCGGCCTGTATTTGATCGACACACACGAACGCAATCCCCTGTTGACCACGACCTACGGATTCGGGGAATTGATCCGCGCCGGACTCGATCATGGGTGCCGGCGATTTATCCTCGGTCTCGGTGGAAGCGCCACCAACGACGGGGGTGCAGGCATGCTGCAAGCATTGGGATTCGGGCTGTTTGACCGAGATGGAAACCCACTCGCTTTTGGAGGAGGTGAGCTTGAAAAGCTGGCACGCATCGACACCAGCCAAAAAGACCCGCGGCTGGACGACTGTCAATTTATCATTGCGTGCGACGTAACCAACCCGTTTGTCGGTCCCAATGGCGCATCTCACGTGTTCGGACCGCAAAAGGGAGCGACGCCTGAGCTCGTCCGGCAGCTTGATGCCAACCTGCACCATTTTGCCGACCTGATCGAAACCAACCAGGGCATCTCCATCCATGATTTGCCGGGAACAGGTGCTGCCGGCGGTGTAGCGGGAGCCTTGCTTGCCTTTTTGGATGGACATCTGCAATCCGGCATCGAGATCGTCCTGGAGACGACCCGGCTCGCCCAAGCCTTGGAGGGCGCCGATCTCGTCTTTACCGGCGAAGGACAGGTTGACTTTCAGACAGCACAGGGAAAAACTCCGTGTGGCGTCGCCCGGCTGGCCAAGCAATACGACATTCCCGTCATTGTCCTGGCCGGTTCCGTAGGGACAGGCATCGAGGCGCTGTACCACGAAGGGGTAACGGCAGTCATGGGCATTGCCAACAAGCCGCTCTCCCTGGAAGAATCGATGACACGCGCTGCCGAACTGCTGGAGCAGACGGCCGAGCAAGTAATGCGTATCTATACGATCAAAGGAGGTTTGCCATGAGTCCCGAAGTCGTAGCACTAGGTCCGATTGTCTTATTTCTGCTTCTTCTTTCGATTATTTTTATTGTGTACGCGACTGCAAAATGGAAGCTCCACCCGTTCTTATCGATTATATCCAGCACCTACATCTTTGCCCTGCTGACCAATCTGGCCGGTAAATTCAGCGGCCTGGAAGCTCCGATCATCGGCGATATCGCCAAGGAAATCACGGGCGGATTCGGTTCCATTATCACCAGCATCGGCTTGGTCATCATTTTCGGAACGATCATCGGAAAAATCCTGGAGAAATCCGGAGCTGCCGTGAAGATGGCAGAAGTCGTGCTGAACCTGCTGGGCGACCGCCATCCGGCTCTGGCTATGACGATCATCGGCTGGGTCGTCTCGATCCCTGTTTTCTGCGATTCCGGTTACGTCATTTTGTCATCGCTGAAAAAATCGCTGGCCAAAAAAACCGGCGTGAGCATGATTACGTTGGCCGTCGCCCTCTCCACCGGGCTGTATGCGACCCACACGCTGGTTCCGCCGACTCCGGGGCCGATCGCGGCTGCAACCAATGTCGGAATCGGACCAGACGGCCTGTTCTGGGTAATCGTCGTCGGGATCGTCGTCTCCATTCCCGTCGCACTGGCTGGTCATGTATGGGCACGCAGAGTTGCTGACAAGCTCCCCGCGGATTTGGATGAGGCCGTGGAAACATTCGAAGAGTACAAAGCGCGATTCGGCAAGCTGCCGTCCGGTTTTGCCGCTTTCGCTCCGATCATCATCCCGATTGTGCTGATGGCGATCGGTTCGTTCGCCAACTTTCCGGTAGGTGTTGACGCCCAGGGAGAAAAAGTGCTTTTGGCAAGCGGCTTCACCCATACGCTGTTGACCTTCCTGGGTGCGCCCGTAAACGCCTTGTTCGTCGGTCTGCTGTTCGCGATTTTTGGACTATTGCCACAGCGCAATGAAGAAACATTGACGAAATGGGTAGGCGAAGGCTTGATCGATTCTGCCATCATCATCCTGATTACAGGTGCCGGGGGAGCGCTTGGCGCTGTGATCCGGGCCACACCGATCGCGGATTACGTCACGTCACTCCTGAACGGAAACGCCGCTTTGGTCGGAGTCGGCGGCCTGGTCGTCATCTTCCTGATCGCCGCCGTGCTCAAGACAGCACAAGGAAGCTCCACTACAGCACTGGTCGTTACCTCTACGATCGTCATGCCGCTCTTGCCTTCGCTCGGACTCGACGCGATGATGGGCACGGTGCCGATCGGTCAAATCCTGACCGTGATGGCGATCGGTTGCGGCGCGATGGTCGTCAGCCATGTGAACGACTCCTACTTCTGGGTCGTCTCCCAGTTCTCCAAGATGAGCCTGACTACCGCCTACCGCGCGCAGACATTGGCGACGCTGGTGCAAGGTGTCACCGGGATTATCGTCGTCTCCATCCTGGCTTTGTTCCTGCTGTAACGCTATCAGCTGGATGCATACAAAAAAGCACGCCGCAACTGGCGTGCTTTTTTGATGTATTCCGGGACGTCTGACAGAAATTGAAAGAAAATTTCGTATTGGCAAGCGATTGGTGAAATCCGTATAATCATGGAAAAGACTACGAAATCGGAACAACTGTTCCGAAATTCGGAACGGAGGGATGTACATTGGCTGACACCAATCAAACCGTGATCAAAGCTGCAGAATTGCTGCGCCTGTTTCTAACCCATCACCAGCTTTCCTTGCCGCAAGCGGTCAAGCTGTCCGGGCAGCCGAAAACATCGGTGCATCGCATGCTCTCTTCGCTGGAAGAGACCGGATTCCTCCGGCGTACGGATGACGGCGTGTACGAGCTAGGTTTCGTCTTTTTGCAATTTGGACATGCTGTTGCTGACCGATTGGATATTCGCCAACTCTCGCTGCCCGTCATGCAGAAGCTGGTCCGGGAATGCGGGGAAGCTGCCAACCTGATCGTCCGGGACGGCAATGAAGCGATCTACGTCGAAAAAGTCGATACGACCGAACCGATCCGCGTCTATACGGCGATCGGGCGTCGCGCTCCCCTGTACGCCGGCGCATGTCCCCGCGTTTTGCTGACCTTTATGCCAGACGACGAACGGGAAGCCTACCTGCGCGAAGCAACGCTCGAACCGATTGCCGACAACACCTGTACGGACGTAGAGCAATTGCGCGAAAGGATCGCCATCGATCGAGCCAACGGCTACACCGTCAGCCACTCCGAGCTGTACAACTACACCTCGGCAGTCGGCGCCCCCATTTTTGACTATTCGGGAAAGGTCGTCGCCGGACTGAGCATCGTAGGTCCGGAAAATCGCTACCGCGACGATCAACTGCCCTTTTTTATCGAAAAAACAGTAGCAGCAGCCAAAGAAATCTCCTGCCGATTGGGTTGGCATGGTGCGCAGAAAGGAGACATGTGTTGATGGACGCCACGTTTCAACCATTGGGAGAGCATGCGGTCGTCGTACAATTCGGCACATCCATGAACCTGGAGTCCTACGAAAAGGTACAGCGCACCGCCGCGTTATTGGACGAGTCGCCCCTGCCAGCGATGGTAGAATACATCCCTGCCTTCGCCACGATTACGATTTTTTACAACCCGGTGGAGTTGTTCGAATGGCACAAGCGGCGCCATGCCGCAACCGAACGCGAACAGCCTGCGGTCTCCTTGTACGGGCTCTACTGTGACCTCATTTCCGATCTGCTGCGCCAGACCGAGCACACCCGCGAAGCAGCAGGACGAATCGTCGAGGTACCTGTCTGCTACGGGGGAGCGTTCGGGCCTGATCTCGGGGAAGTAGCCAGGCTGAACCAGATGGGCGAACAGGATGTCATCGAGATTCACGCGTCAGGAGACTACCTCGTCTACATGATCGGGTTTGCTCCCGGCTTCCCGTACATCGGCGGCATGTCCGAACGCATCGCTGCGCCGCGTCGGAAATCTCCCCGCCTGTCGATTCCCGCCGGCTCTGTCGGGATCGCCGGTAAGCAGACCGGGATTTACCCGCTGGAGACGCCGGGCGGCTGGCAAATCATCGGAAGGACACCACTTCGCCTCTTCCGTCCCGAGGACAATCCTCCGACTCTTTTGCGAGCGGGAGACCGGATTCGCTTCTCCCCGATCTCGACCGAGGAATACACAGCGTATCAGGAGGGATCAAGATGACGATTCGCGTGATACGTCCGGGAATGTTCACTTCTGTACAGGATATGGGCCGGTTCGGATTTCAAAAGTACGGCGTGATCGTCAGCGGGGCGATGGACACGTTCGCCCACCGGATCGCCAATATGCTCGTCGGCAACAAAGATACGGATGCCTCTCTGGAAATGACGATAAAAGGCCCCACGCTGGAATTTCGGGACGATGCGTTGATCGCGGTATGCGGAGGAGATATGAGCCCGACTGCGGACGGCATTCCGATTCCCTTGTGGAAGCCGGTTTTTCTGCGAAAAGGCAGCGTTCTTGACTTTGGCCATTGCCGCTCTGGCATCCGCGCTTATCTCGCCGTCGCTGGAGGCTGGAGTGTGCCTCGCGTGATGCAAAGCCGCTCTACGTATTTGCGTGCCGGAATCGGCGGCTTTTATGGAAGAGCGCTGCAAGCCGGTGACGAACTCGCCTATGGGGAGCCCGCTGCGCTGGCGAGACGGATTGCCGACCGCCTGGCGCTTGATGCCAAAGACGTGTTCGCCGCCACAGACTGGGGCATAGCACAAGAGCTTCTCCCCCGTTACGGCGGGCAACGACCGATTCGCGCCATCCGCGGCAATCAAGCAGACTGGTTTGCATCTGACAGCGTACGGCACTTCTTTTCCGAACCATTCCGCGTCACGCCGCAGTCTGATCGCATGGGCTACCGGCTCGATGGACCGATTCTGGAATTGAACGAGCAAACGGAGCTTCTCTCCGAAGCTGTCGCCTTTGGAACAGTGCAAGTACCGGCAGAAGGAAAGCCGATCGTGCTTCTCGCAGACCGGCAAACGACCGGCGGCTATCCCAAAATCGCCCAGATCGCGGCTGTCGATTTGCCTGTCATCGCACAGATGAAGCCGGGAGACACGCTCCGCTTTGTGGAAATCAAGCGCGACGAAGCGGAAAGACTATTGCTGATGCGGGAAAATGAAATGCGCCAGCTCAAAACCGGAATCTCGCTCAAATATTCAATGGGGGGCTGAAACCATGTATTACGTAGATTTGAATTGCGACATGGGAGAAAGTTTTGGTGCCTATCGGATGGGAAATGACGAAGCCATCCTGGCATATGTCACGTCCGCCAATATCGCCTGTGGTTTTCACGCCGGCGACCCGGCGACGATGCGCAGAACCGTGCAGTTGGCACTGCGCAACGATGTCAGGATCGGGGCACATCCCGGACTGCCCGACCTGCAGGGCTTCGGCAGACGCAACATCGCGGTCTCTGCCGAGGAGGCATACGAGATGGTCGTGTACCAGGTCGGAGCACTGCAAGGTTTTGTCCAGTCCGAGGGGGGCGTCATGCAGCATGTAAAACCGCATGGTGCCTTGTACAATATGGCAGCCACCAATCCTGACCTGGCCCGCGCCATCTCCGAAGCTGTCTACCGGGTCAATCCCGCGCTGTACCTTGTCGGGCTGGCGGGCAGCCAACTGATCGAACAGGCCGAAAAGATCGGGCTTCGCACGAAAAGCGAAGTATTCGCCGACCGCACGTATCAGCACGATGGCACGCTCACGCCGCGAACCCGGCCGGATGCACTCATTGAAAGCGATGAAGACGCCGTCGCACAAGTCATCCGCATGGTCAAGGAAAGCAAGGTGCGTACCCGCCAAGGAAGCGACTTTACGATCAAAGCCGAGACTGTCTGCATCCACGGCGATGGAGCGCACGCCCTCTCCTTTGCCAAAAGCATCCGAGAAGAACTGGAAATGTCAGGAATTACTGTAAAGGCTATGTCACTTTCATAAAGAGAGAGAACAATTGGAGGAAACCATATGAAACAATCGAAATGGAGCCTGCTGTTGGGCGCCGCTTTCCTGATGGCGACCTCGGCAATCGGTCCGGGCTTTCTCACCCAGACGACCGTTTTTACCCAACAATTGGCCGCCAGCTTCGGCTTCGTCATCCTGATGTCGATTCTCCTCGACATCGGGGCGCAGATGAATGTGTGGCGGATTATCGCTGTATCGGAAAAACGCGCCCAGGACATTGCCAATCTGGTTTTGCCCGGTTTGGGCTATCTCGTCGCACTCCTGATCGTCATGGGCGGGCTTGCCTTCAACATCGGAAATCTGGGGGGAGCCGGTCTGGGAATGAATGTGCTGTTCGGAATCACGCCAGAGATAGGCGCACTTGCCAGCGGACTGATTGCCATCGGCATTTTTCTCGTCCGCGAAGCCGGCAAGCTGATGGACCGTGTTGCCCAGATCGCCGGTTTTGTAATGATCCTCCTCACCCTGTACGTCGCCATCACCTCCTCTCCCCCGGTCGGGGAAGCCGTGATCAAATCATTCGCTCCAGACACGATCGACGTCTTGGCGATTGTCACCCTGGTCGGCGGGACAGTAGGCGGGTACATTACGTTTGCAGGCGGCCACAGGCTTTTGGATGCAGGCGTCAAGGGCGTCTCCTCGCTTGGAGAAGTGACCAAAAGCTCGGTCTCCGGAATTGCTGTCGCCTCGGTTATGCGCATCTTTTTGTTCCTGGCCGCGCTCGGTGTCATCTCGCAAGGCCTTGTGCTCAATCCCGACAACCCGCCCGCCTCTGTCTTTCAGTTGGCTGCCGGAGACATCGGCTACAAAATTTTCGGGATCGTCATGTGGGCGGCGGCGCTTACCTCTGTCGTCGGGTGCGCCTACACGTCCGTCTCGTTTATCCGTACGTTCCACCCGAAAATCGAGTATGCCCACAAGTGGATAATCATCGCGTTTATCGCCATCTCTACGCTCGTCTTCGTCCTCATCGGCCGTCCGGTGAAGGTTCTCGTCCTCGTCGGCGCCCTCAATGGGCTGATTTTGCCGCTTACGCTGGGTGTCATGCTGTTCGCTGCCTATAACAAAAAGATCGTCGGAGACTACAAGCACCCTCTCTGGATGACAGTATTCGGCGGTATCGTCGTCGTCAGCATGGCGTTCATGGGCATTTATACGATGATCAACGAATTGCCCAAACTGATGCAGTAGTCCCTTCTCAACCCAGCCTGCTCCCGAGCGCCCTGATTTTTTGCAGCCACCCCGCACGTTTGGACTCCGTAGAGGAGTTGATCGGACCAATCTCGGTTATATGCACGGGCTTAATGCCGCAAAAATGCAGGATGTTTCGCTTCATCACCAGATGCCCTGCACGCCAGTACACCAGGCGGTTATACCAGGATGGCGTATCCATCGTGACGATCACGCGGGCTGATTTTCCGGCCAACAGCTTATCCCACAGCGGGGAGTTCTCTCGGTATTGGTAAGCGAATCCGGGCAGAAAGACACGATCAAAAAAGCCTTTGAGGACTGCGGGCATCGTGCCCCACCACGTAGGATAGATGATGACGAGATGCTCGGCCCAGCGAATTGATTCCTGGGCCTCTTTGAGTGCGTCTTCGAGCTCTGTCCGCTTGCGATACCCGTACCGCAAATTCGGCTCAAAGGCAATCTGGCCAAGGTCAATTGTCCGAATCTGTGCTGATGCGCTGGCTGCTCCTTCGATATAGGACTGGGCCAAAGCTGAACAATAGCTCTTTGGGTCGGGATGACCGATGATGACAAGAATATTCAATGTTTTGTCTCTCCTTTTGGTAAACTGGACTATATTCAGTTTACCGCCATGCCTGAATAGGCTGAAATGATAGAACGCGTAGCAATCTTGATGTTTTGCGCAAAAGGAGGATGCCAGCATTGCCTACTGATCAGGGATTTGCTGTTTCCATGCTCTACCCGATCATAAAGACGATCGAACAAAAGGGGCTTGGATTTGAGGGGTTTTGCCGCCAGAGTTCATTTGATCCGGCATTGCTGCAAGATGTCGAAGCGCGTATCGAAGAACGGGAACTCGAGCGGCTCATGTACGAAGCTGCCGCTTACACACAAGACGAATACTTCGGTTTGCATCAGGGTCAGTTGACGGATGTGGCCGATCTGGGGATTCTCGGGTACGTGATGATTCATTCCGGCACGATTGCCGACGCACTGGCAGCATACGAGCGGTATCATGTAATTCTTTGCAGCGGGTACAGCCTGCGCTGGGAGGAACGCGGAAATGGCGTAGCTATCCTCATTTGCAAAGGGGATTCCAGCCCCATGTCCCGTCATTGCTGCGAAGATATGGTCAGCTCCTTGTACCATTTGATGATGCGCATGAGCAACCGCCCGATCCCGGTACTGGAGCTTCAGTTCGCACACGCCGCTACGTCCGACCTCACCCCTTACCTGTCCCTGTTCGGGGTCGAGCCGCGCTTCAACGGGAATGAGACGTACCTGTTGGTAGACAGGGACGTGTTGCACTACCCGATCCTGTACTCGGACCCAAGGCTGCTCAGCGCGTTTGTGCCAATCGCTGAGCAAACCAGGGACAAACTGATGAAAGGAAGCGTCGTCTCCGACCGCGTATACCGATGGATGACGGCGTGCTTGCCTGCCAGTTTCCCGACCCTGCGGCAGACGGCAGAGGCATTTGCGATGAGTCCGCGATCGTTGCAGGCAAAGCTCAAGGATGAGGGCACTTCCTACAACGAACTGGCGGCCAGCGTGCGCAAGGAAATGGCGATGGCGTACTTGACCAAGCAGGAATATTCCATTGCCGAGATCGCCTACTTGCTGCATTTCTCCGAACCAAGCGCCTTTCAGAATGCATTCAAAAAGTGGACGGGAGCGACTCCTGGACAATATCGGGCGAATGCCTGGACGACGTACTCCCGCTAATTGCCCGGCTACCCCGGGCTGTGTCCGGACGTTCACGATGCCAAAAAGGGCTGCCCCTTTGTCTCATTCAGACAAGGGACAGCCCTCTTTTTCCAGATGGTCGCACTTACGGCAGGATCGCAAACGAGCGCACCGGGAAGCCGGATGCGTTTTCCGGTTTGGCGACAATATTGACGATGACCGCGCCTTTTGCCGGGAGCTTGTCCAGATTGGTCAACAGCTCGACCTGGTACGTGTCCTGTTCGAGCACGTAGTACTCGCCCAACAGCGCCCCGTTTTTGCGGTAGTCTACGCTCGCGTCGGTATCGAAGGTTTCATGTCCGACCGCTTTGATGTTGCGTTCCGCAAACAAAAATTTCAGTGCTTCCAGCGACCAGCCTGGTGCGTGGTTGTTTCCTTCTGCGTCCTTGTTGTTGAACGCCTCCACATCCGGCCAACGCTTGCTCCAATCGGTGCGAAGCGCGACGAATGTCCCTTCTTCAATCCGTCCGTGCTCGCGTTCAAATGCAAGAATGTCTTCTACGCTCAAGGAGTAGTCGTTGTTTTCCGCAGCCTCTTTTGATTTATCGATGACGACCAGTGGCAGAACGAGCTCCTTCAGCTCGATTTCATGCAGGTACCGCTTGTTGCGGACAAAATGGATCGGCGCATCGATATGCGTCCCGTATTGTCCGGCAAATGAAAATTTTTGCGCAAAAAAGCCGTCGTCATGCGTAAACAACGTCGTGAACTCGGCATCGTCAAATGCAAAAAAATGCGGAGAATTCGGACCGAATGTATGCGTCAGGTCCACCCATTCTTTTCCCTTCAAAAACTGCAACGCTTGAATCAGATCGTTTGCCATCTGCTCACCCCATTTTTCTATTAGAAAATTCATACGAATAGCTGTCATAAAATTACTTTATCGATTCCAATTCCGAGTGTCAAGTAGGGAATTGATCTGCAGATAATAGAGCATCTTCACACTTGGCAAATTACGTACAATATTGCAAAAAAATCTCTTCTCTTTCATACCGTTTTTGTTTATTCTTCAATAGAAACGGGTAAAGGTATTTTTGGGGCATTATTCCAATTCGTAGGAGGAGATTATCTACATGTCATTAGGGAAAAAAATTATTTCCAGCTACATTGTCATTTGGGTGTTGCTAGCTGGAATCGCCGCTTCCAATTTTTATGGACTAAACCAATTAAAGAAAGAGACAGATGCCATCGTACAGGATTTTGTTCCGCTGGGCGATGCCACTCAAGCTATCCTGACCGCGCTGATCTACGAAGAATCAGGCGTGCGCGGCTATCTGGTAACAGGTGCAGAAGATTATCTCGATGCTTATAACGCCGGACGCGAGCAAGTTCAACAACAGTTGGCAATCATTGATTCTCTTAACATCAACAACCCGCAAATCGTCCAATTGATTGAAAGCGTCAAGCCCCAGATCGTTGCCATTGAAGTATATTACGAATCAATGGTAACGCTTGGAAAAGATGGACACCTGGAATTGGCACGCCTGAAGGTCGGGGAAGGAAAGGTTCTGTTTGATACGTATCTTGAGATCAACAGTGCCATTGAACAAGAAGTTGAAAACATGAATCAGCAAGCTCTTCAAAATTTTGAAAATGCCGCATTGCAATCCCGTATCGTCATTGTTGCAGTAAGTGTCGTCGCACTGATCGCTACACTCGGCATGGCCTACATGTTTGTGAAACAGATTTCACTGCCTGTCCAAAATGTCTCAAAGGTTCTGCAAAGCGTAGCGAATGGCGATCTTTCGATAGAAGAAGTGAAAGTAAAAAACAAGGACGAAATTGGCGTACTCGTCCAATCCGTGAATAAAATGGTCAAGGATTTGCGCGGCATCATGTCGCAAATCAGCGATACCTCTACCCAACTGGCAGCTTCCTCGGAGGAGTTGACTGCCAGCGCCGAACAAAGCAGCAAAGTGTCTGAGCAAATCGCGTCCACGACCGAACAGGTGGCATCCGGTGCCGAAGAGCAGTTGAGCAGCGTACGCAATTCCGCAACCACAGTCAACCAGATGTCCGTCGGTATCCAACAGGTAGCGATGAGCAGCGATGAAGTCGCGAAAATGGCAGAACAAGCACTGGAAATCTCCAAGCAAGGCATTGGCTCTGTCCATGATGTCATCGACCAAATGCGTGAAATCCAGGGTACCGTACAGGAAACCTCGGCAATGATCTATGGTCTCGGTGAGCGTTCCAAGCAAATCGGCAACATCGTTCAACTGATTACCGATATCGCCAACCAAACCAACCTGCTCGCCCTCAACGCAGCGATTGAAGCGGCACGTGCCGGCGAGAGCGGCCGCGGATTTGCCGTCGTCGCCGATGAAGTACGGAAATTGGCAGAACAGTCTTCCGAATCTGCACAGCAAATTTCCGATCTGATTGCACATATTCAACGGGAAACTGACCAGGCAATCGCCTCCATGACAGAAGGCACCGATAAAGTGGCAAACGGCGTGGAAAAAACGGAACAAGTCGGCTCCTCCTTTGAGGTCATCGACCAGGCCGTTACGCACGTCGCCGAGAAAATCAGCGAAGTGGCATCCTCGATCGAACAAATCGCAGAAGGCAGCCAGCACATCGTGCAGTCGATTGAAGTCATCTCCAAAGTGGCGCAAGAAAGTGCGAGCGCAGCCCAGGAAAACGCTGCCGCAAGCGAAGAACAGCTCGCCACAATGGAGGAAATCGCCTCTTCTGCCCAAACCTTGTCCGTCCTGGCCGAAGATATGCAGACATTGGTCTCCCGCTTCAAGCTGTAAAAACGAAAAACTCGACAGAAGACTGTCCTCCGGCAGAAATCATACTGCCAAAGGACAGTTTTTTTCTGTAAAAACCCAACACCCGCATCATTTTCTGTATAATGAAAAAATATGGAAAACAGGAGGTTGCTATGGTCTGGAAATGGCTTGGCAAAATTTTCGCTTGTCTCTTATTTGCTGCCCTGATCGGACTGGTCGGGTTGATTGCTGCGTTTTTTATCTCCTTCTCTTCTGTCTCGCAGCGTTTCTATATCCCGCTCATTATCGTCACCGGCGCGGCTCTCGTTCTTTGGAACGCGTTGCGCGTACTGAGCAGCATCAACCCGCGCATTCTCAATCGCTCGCTGTACGCCGTACTGGCTCTGATCGCCGTCACGCTTGGCGGCTACGAGATCAACAAGGCTTATGAACGCAGCGTTCCTGTCGTGAGCGAGCAGGACGTGGACGTCTGGGAGTACATGCCGTTTGCCCAGCAGTCAAAAGTCGTCTCGCTCGAGGAGCCGGCTGCCCTTTCCATCGATTCCGACCTGCCGATTCTCGATGGTGCGACCGCACTCTATCCGCTGTATGCCGCTTTCGCTCAAGCCGTCTATCCCGAAAAGGAATATCCGCCCCACGACAGTGAGGTCATGGTCAATACCACCCCGGAGGCGTACAACAACCTGTTAAAAGGTACGGTCGACATCATCTTCGTCGCAGAGCCATCCATTCGCCAGCGTGGTGAGGCACAGCAAATGGGGAAAGAGCTGAAGCTGACCCCGATCGGGCGGGAAGCGTTCGTCTTTTTCGTCAATGCCGACAACCCGGTAACAGGATTGACCACCGAGCAGATTCAGGATATATACGCTGGTAAGATTACCAACTGGCGGGAAGTCGGCGGTCGTGACGAGCCGATCCAGGCCTTTCAGCGTCCCGAAGATAGCGGGAGCCAGACGATGCTCGAAAAGATAATGGAAGGAAAAGAGCTGATGACGCCGCCCCAGGAGGATGTACTGCGGGGCATGGGAGGGATTATCGAGCAGACTGCCGATTACCGGAACCACAAAAACGCAATCGGCTACTCGTTCCTGTTTTTCTCCAGCGAAATGGTACGCAACGGCAATATCCGTCTGCTGGCTGTCGACGGCGTACTGCCAGACAAAACGACGATCGCAGATGGCTCGTACCCGCTCGCAGCCGAATTCTACGCCGTCACGGCTGGCAGTGACAACCCCCATGTCGAAGCGCTGATCGAATGGATTTTGTCGCCACAAGGGCAATGGCTCGTCGAACGGACCGGATACAGCCCGGTCAATCCATAAAAAAGTCCGTAGCCCCTTTCCTCCATCCAGGTGAAAGGAAGGCTGCGGACTTTTGGTTTCCATCAGCGAGAGCGGATTTCCTGGCGCATGAACAGCATGTACGCCAATCCGAAGCACCCCGCCGTTCCTGCGATCAGACCTGTCAGATGCGGCCAGATCAAGAGCATGCTTTGTCCCAGCGGCAACGGACTGGGGATCGCACCGTACACTTGCTCCATTGTCAGAGGCCCGAGACTGCGAACCGAAGGCGTAAGCATGGTCGTCGTGGCTTCGCTAAAGAGCTGGCTCGGTGACAGCCGCTGCATGTACGTGACGAACTGCTGATGGCTGAGCAAGCTGCCCACGTCTGCCGCCTGGCTGGGAAACGTCGCATTGGCGATCAGGCCGACGATCATCGCAAAGAAAACGCTGAAAAAAATCCAGACGGCAATGCTCGCCAGCGCCGAGGTGGACGGCTGCCGAAAGCGAACCGAGAACAAGATGGCCAGGTTCAGCCAGAATGCCACGTAGAAAATGCTGAGCAGCAAAAAGACGACCATCCGCCAAAACTCTTCCGGCGTCGGCGGAATGCCGATCACGAGCAGCCCCAGTCCCATGACGAGAAAGCCAAGCGCCAAAAACATCACGCTGATCACCAGCAGGGCGGCGACAAACTTGGCGTTCAACACGTAGTCGCGGTGTATCGGCTGCGACAGCAAGCGGCTCAACGTCCCCTTGTTGCGCTCCGAGTTGATCGCATCAAACCCGAGCCCGATCCCAAGCAGCGGCCCGAGAAAGCCGACAAACGTGTAAAACGCGGGCAAAGTCCCGTCGGATACAGTAAACAACTTGAGAAACAGATGGGAATTCAGCGAATCGTTGGATGGCACCGCATCGCGAATCGACATCATCGCCGTGTACAGCGAACCGAAGCAGGTCAGCACCAGCAGCAACAGGAGAATGTGAAAGCGCCAACTATGCAGATGATCCGCCACTTCCTTTTGGACGATCACCCAAAAAGGATGGGACTGTCTATCGTTCTCTCTCATCTCGCTTCCCTCCCTTCGAAGTACCGGTGGTAAATTTCATCGAGGCCGTACTCTTTCTGTGCCAATTGCAGCAGCGCGCAGCCCTGGTTGACGATCGTGCGGGAGATCTGCGTCGTCACGTCTTTCGTGCAGGAGATGACAAAACGCCGTTCGTCTCCCTCGATCCGACCTACCCCTTCTATCTGACGCAGGCTTTCCATGAGCTGCTCTGTGACCGGCTCCGCTTCCACCTCGATGACGATCGCTTCTTCCTGAAAAAGCTGCTGAGACAGGCTGTGAATATCGCCTTCAGCCAGCAGTCGCCCGGCGACAAACAGCCCGACGCGATCACAAATTTGCTGGACCTGGTGCAGGTGATGGGAAGAGAGCAGCACGGTGATGCCCTCATCGCGGCTTAGCTGCTGAATCAACTGCAAAAACTCGCGCACGCCCTCCGGGTCGATTCCCAGCGTCGGCTCGTCGAGAATGATCACTTCGGGCTGCTTGATCAGCACTTCGCCGAGCCCCAGCCGCTGCCGCATGCCGCGCGAGTACGTACCTGCCTTTTTCTCTGCCGCATCAGAAAGCCCTACCCTCTCGAGCAAACGCTTGGCCCGATCCATCGCCTCCTGGCGGGACAGGCCGTTCAAGCGCCCTGTGTAGAGCAAGTTTTCCAGCCCGGTCATATCCTCGTAAAATCCCACGTCGTCCGGCATGTAGCCGACTTTTCGCTTGACCTGAATCGGGTCCCGCGTCGAATTGGCCCCGCACACGGTCACTGTACCCGACGTCGGCTCGGCGAGTCCTAGCATCATCAGGATCGTCGTCGATTTGCCCGCTCCATTGGGACCGAGCAGACCGTACACTTCCCCCGGGTAGATCGACAGATTCAGCCTGTCTACAGCGGTCTGTTCCCCGTATTGTTTGGTCAAGTCAACCAGTTGGATGATCGGCTCGCTCATCGGTTACCTCCTCCCGTACGTGCGGAACAGGTAGTACACGCCCGCTATCACGGCGAGGATGACCAGAACGCCGATCCACCCCCACAGTACCGAGGTTTTCACCGCAACACGGAACTGCGCCTCAGATGTAGCCTCCGGTGCGCTCGCCGTCATATTGACGACGTAGTCGCCGGCAATCGCCTGTTTATCCGCCTTGATTGTCGCGGTCACCTCTGTCGTACCGCCCGCTTCCAGCTTGGTGATCTGTTCGGGCTCAAATGTCACTTCCCAGTTGAGTGGCGTATTGGCGCGCAGCCGGATATCGCGCAAATCGGCGGACCCGGTATTGTTCACCGTCAAGGTCAGCTTCCTCTCCCCGCCAGCGGTCACATCGGTACTCAACAGCCCTGTTGGCGTGCTCAATTCCACGGCATACGTACCCGTAATGACGACTTCCAATGTCGTTTCGGCGGATGTGGCATTGGTCGACGCCTTTACCGGAATGGAATAGCTGCCTTGCTTTACGCCTTGGGGCGGTTTGACCTGGATCTGGATTTCCTTGGTGGCATTTTCATCGACATTGACCGAGGTTACGGCTTTGCCATCGACCATAAACTGGACATCCCAGCCCTGGGCGACATCGGCCGTCAGCGCGTACAGTTGTTTTTCTGCTGTCCGGTTGCGCAAATTGGCTTCAAAGGTAAAAGACGAACTGGCGCTTCCCTCCATATTCGGCTGGTCGGACGTCAATTCGGTCTTGAACGTGCCCTGTTCGGTCACCTCCACTGTCAACGGCAAGGTTGCTTTCCCATCCGCGACCAGTTGAAAGCGGTACGTGCCTTTGTCAATTTCCAGCGGCACTTCTACTTGCAGCGACATGCTTTGCGACTGGTCGGGACGGACCGCAATCTGCTGGATGCTCCAGCCGCCCGAGGTAAGCTGGTATTCCCATCCCTGCGGCAGCCCCCGCACAGACAGCGCTGCTTCCTGCACACTGCTCGTATTGTTGATCAAATCGACGCTGTAGTTGATCGACTCCCCTGGCGTTACCGAGATACTCGTGTAGGGAGTGTACAAGGTAACCTCCCCGGCTGCTTGTGACGGGGAGCTTCCCCATGCCATCATGGCCAACACAAACACAAGGACGAATGACACGTGTTTTCCCCAACTCTTCGACATCTCTTTCTTCCCCCTGTTTTTATCATCATTTTGACATTCATCAACAGTACGCACCGATTAGGCAAACGGATTTATCAAAAAGCAAAATTTTTTGTGCGGGTTCCAAATTGAAAGAAAATTTGCTAGTAATAGTAGCAGGAAGCACATCATCGGAGGTGGGAACCATTGGCCCATGGTGAGGTTGACGAACAGCGGCTGTTACGCGAAATCGCCAATCAATCGGTAACGGCCTTTGAACGGTTTTACGACCGCTACGCTTCTCTCGTCCTGCACATTGCCATGCGGATTGTGGACGATCAGATGGAAGCGGAGGATATTTGCCACGACGTATTTCTGGAGGTATGGAAAAAGGCGGAGCAATATGATCCCAAGCGTGGCAGCGTGGAGGCCTGGCTGGCAGTGAAGACGCGCACACGCTCGCTCGACTGGATGCGGCGAAAGCAGCGGTGGGTAATCACACCGGAAGAGCGCCCTCCCTTCGAAGCGATGGCAACTGCCCGCTCAACCGAAGACAGTGTCTTTTCCCGGCTGGAACGCGAGGCTTTGCGCAGCGCGATGCAAAACATCCCCGTCTCGCAAGCAAATGCCGTACACGGGATGTATTACGAGGAGCAGAGTCAGCGTGAACTCTCCGAGCAGATGAACCGCCCGCTCGGCACCGTCAAATCGTTGATTCGCTATGGACTTGCCAATATTCGCAAGCAGTTGAGCCACCTCGGCTGGATCGAACCGTCGGGAGGTGGCAAGAAGCATGAATAGAGAAAGCTGCACCTGGCGCGAAGAAAACATTGCAGACTTGGCAATGGGCAGACTGGCACATGAAGAGCGCCTGCGGCTGGAGCAGCATCTTCTCGCCTGCAGTCGATGCGCCAGCCTGTACCGCGAATGGTCAGAGGTGCTCTCTCCTGCCGACACACTGCCTTCTCCTCCGCCGGCGCTCAAACGGCGGCTCATGCGCAGCATTTCCGTTAGACGCAGCATCTCATCGCTTTACCGCTTGCGTCCGAGGCTTTTGGTATTGCGTGTGGGTGTTTTGGCACTCTGTCTGATCGGGTTGTTTGTTTTGCAAAGAGACAGCGTGTCGCCAGCTTCTGTACCGGAACATGAGATTTTTCCCGATGTCACGATGGTGATGGACCCCGAAACCGTCCTGCACGTCGTCCCTGGCGTTCCCAACAATGCCAAGTTCTACGTCTGGGTCAACGACAGTTCAAATGAAATGCTGATTCTCTCAAAAGATCTGGTGCCCTCAGACGAGATGGAATACAAGGTCTGGTTCATCACGCGAGGCAGGCGTTCGCATGTCGGGCTGCTGCACTGGCAAAACGGCATGGCGCATCTCTATTTCCAGGGCGGCGAGCTCGGACAGGTGGAGAACATCGCTGTCAGCATCGAACCGAAAGGCTCCTTTCTCCCCGCGACTGGCCCTGATGCCATCTTCGTCAATTTGCGCTGATCAACTTTCAGGCATGTCCTCCTTTCACTATGACACTAGGTGACATATTGACCTGTGTACAATATGGGCAGACGTAACAAAAGGAGGACAATGCCAATGAAACCACTGCAAGGAAAAGTAGCACTGGTAGCCGGTGCGACGCGCGGCGCCGGACGAGGCATCGCCATTGAACTGGGCGCTGCTGGCGCGACTGTATACTGTACGGGCCGGACCACGCGGACACAGCGCTCCGAGTACAATCGACCCGAGACGATTGAGGAGACAGCCGAGCTGGTACAGGCTGCCGGCGGTACCGCGATCCCCGTGCAGGTAGATCATCTCGTCCCGGAACAGGTGAAGGCGCTGGTGGCCCGGATTGAACAGGAGCAGGGGCGTCTCGACATCCTGGTTAACGACATTTGGGGCGCAGAGTATTTGGCACAGTGGAATATCCCGGTATGGGAACATTCCCTGGAAAAAG
This sequence comes from Brevibacillus sp. TJ4, assembly GCF_044627595.2. Classification (NCBI taxonomy): domain Bacteria; kingdom Bacillati; phylum Bacillota; class Bacilli; order Caryophanales; family Paenibacillaceae; genus Brevibacillus; species Brevibacillus sp. TJ4. The sequence goes on from NZ_CP185865.1 coordinate 3,221,065, forward strand.
GCTTTCGCATGCTTCGTCTGGCGATCGACACGCATATTATCACCAGCCATTTCGCCCTGCCCCTGCTGATCCAGAACCGGAACGGACTGGTCGTGGAGGTGACCGACGGGACGCTTGCATACAATCAGGACAAGTACCGCCTGTCGCTTTTCTACGACCTGGCCAAGATGTCGGTGCTGCGCATGGCGAAGTCTTTGGCCCATGAACTGCTTCCCTACCACGGGACGGCGCTGGCGCTGACACCCGGCTGGATGCGATCGGAAATCATGCTGGAGCACTTCGGCATCACGGAGGAGAACTGGCGCGATGCAGCAGAAAAAGATCCTCATTTTCTGATCTCCGAAACTCCCCGCTACATCGGACGCGCTGTTGCGGCACTAGCCGCAGACACGAACAACGCCCGCTGGAGCGGACAGTCGCTCTCCAGCGGCGAAGTGGCGAAGCTGTACGGGTTCACCGATCTGGATGGCTCACAGCCGGATTGCTTTCGCTATTTGGTGGAGGTCGTCGAAGCCGGAAAACCGGCTGATGTTACGGGCTACCGCTGATCCGATACTGCTTGTGCCCATGCCCACCAGCAAAAAAGAAGCATCCCGGCGTAGCTTTCTGCCGGGATGCTTCTTTCATTGATTCAAACGTATGGCTTACCTCACCGTGACGACGATCGGCGTCTTTTTGCCACCGTACTGCACGTAAATCGTCGCTTTGCCGGAGCCGGTCGCCTTGATGACGCCGTCCTTGACATCAGCTACGAGCAGACGGGATGTAGTCCACAGTGCAGGCTTCGTTACATCTTCCTCAGAGCCGTCCATGTACGTAGCAATCGCTTTTACCTGGAGTGTCTCGCCTTTGTTCATCACGAGCTGCACGACATCTGTCTTCAGGTACTTGAGGGTGTCCACATCGACAGGGATGGAGACACTCCTGTTGCCGTAGCGGGCAGTTACCGTCGACTTGCCATAGGCGATCCCCGTAATCAGACCTTTGGATACATCGGCTGCCTTGTAGTTGCTCGTTCTCCAATCAGCCATCGAGGTCACATCGAGAGTTCTGCCGTCCGAGAATGTAGCGGTCAGCACGACTTGTACCGACTGCTTCGACTTCACGGAGACAAAGCGGCGGTCTGCTTCCAGCTTGGTCACAATGCCTACCTCGACGGGAATACTGATCGATTTGCCGCCGTACTTTGCAGTGATCGTCGCACGACCGCTGGATACGCCGGTTACTCTCCCGTCGACGACATCCGCGACCCGGACGGAGGAAGTGCTCCATACCGCACCGCTGGTCACACGGCTGGAATTGCCGGCAGAGTCAGTCGAAGTCAGGATGATATCCGCTGTTTCCCCTACGTTCAGTATGAGCATACGCGGTTCCACAGACAAGGTCTGCGCCTGATCCACTTCGACCGAGACCGTTACCGTCTTTCCTTCGAAGGTCGCACTGATGGTCGTCGTACCTGGTCCTACAGCCGTAATTTTGCCTTGGAACACCTCGGCAATTGCTGCGGATGAAGTCGTCCAGGCTGCTTGCGCGGTCACGTCCTTGCTCGTTCCATCCGGGTAAACGGCGGTCAGTTTGACGGTCTCCGAGCCATCTTTGCCCAGCACCACTTTCTTCTTGTCTACGGAAAGCGTCTGCATCACCCCGACCGAAACCTGAATCGAGAGGGTACGTGTACCCATCGTTGCAGTCACTGTCGTCGTACCTGTTCCGACACCGGTAATCAATCCCTGGCGCACGGTTGCGACGGAGTCATTGCCCGACGCCCACGTTACTTTGAAAGTCACGTCCTCAGTCCCGCCTTCCGGGAAAGAAGCCGTCACCTTCACTTGTTTGGTATCTCCTACCTGCAAGGCCACCGTAGTCGCATCTGCTGTAAAGCTCTGCGGCACGTCCACATCCACGGTGAGCGTAGCCGTCTTGCCGCCGTAGGAAGCGCTGATCTTCGCTGTCCCCGCCTTGTACGCGGAGATTACGCCGCTTTTTGCGAATACAACATCAGCATTGCTGGAAGACCAGCTTGCTTTTTCTGTAATGTTCTCCGTTGTCCCGTTGGCAAACGAAGCGCGTACAATGACATCCTTCGTCTCGCCGTTTTTCATCGTCAGGAAGGACGGCACGATGTCGAGTGCGCGCGGCACTTCCACGTCCACCATCACCTTTACCGACTTGTTGGCGTACGTGGCGGTAAGCACCGCTTCGCCCGAAGAGACAGCGTGAATTTTCCCATTGCTGTAGTAGGCTACATCTTCGTTGCTGGAAGACCACGTCGCCTTGTCGGTCACGTCTGTCGTGCCGTTGCCGTTGGCAAGCGTAGCGGTCAGCGTAATCGCTGTCTCACTGCCTGCCTTCAGGAAAATGTCCTGCTTGTCCACTTCCAGCTTCTGCGTGGTATCGACGTCGACCTGAATCGTTGCCGTTTTCGTTCCGTACGTGGCGGTAATGACTGCTGTTCCCGCTCCATACGCCGTAATCGTCCCCATCAAGGCATCGGCTACATCCGGGTTGCTGGAAGACCAGACGGCCTTGTCGGCGACGTCATCATTTTCCGAACCGTCCGGAAAAATCGCTTTCACTTCAACCTTTTCCTTTTCGCCCATCAACAGCGAGACCTTGCTTTTGCTCGGTACAAGCCGGTGTGCGATTTCCACGCTCAGCGGGACCGTGATCGTCTGGCTGCCGTACTTGGCAGTCACAGTTCCCGTCCCCGAGCTGACGCCTTTTACTTTTCCGTTGATCACGGTTGCGATCGAAGCGTTATCAATCAACCAGTCTGCCTTGCTCGTGACGATTTCGGTGCTGCTGTCATCGTACACAGCGGTCAGCTCTATCGTTTCCTCCTGGCCGATCTGGATCGTCAAGGACTGTGGCTCGGTCGTCAGGGCTTTTACTTTTTTCGAAACCGTGACATCCACAATCTCGGTTTTTCCCATATACGTAGCAGTCAACGTCGCTTTTCCTTCCGCCTTGGCGGCGACTACCCCAGCGGACACAGTAGCTACATCGGGATTGTTGCTTTGCCAATCCGTCTTAATCGTTACCGTTTCTGTAGAACCCGAGACGTACACAGCCGTCGCCGTCAGCGAAGCCGAATCTCCCGTCTCCAAGGATACCTGGTTTTTGGAAAGTACCAATCGGCTGATTTCGTTTGCAGCGAATCCGACTCCCGTGTTTACCAGCCCGCTTGCGAGCAAGACGGCCAGAAACATGAACATCGTTTTTCTCCAGAACATTGTTACCCTCCCTGCTAGTAGACTTCTCTCTACCTATATCGGTCTTTTTTCGACATTTCTTAATCAAATTTATTTCAAATTTTCCAGGGAGGAGGAATGTTCCCGACAATATTCGTAACTCTTCGCCACCCTGCTGCGTCAAACATTCTGGAAAGTACAACAAGAACAAGAAAGAGAGATGTCAGCAAAGGAGAAACTGCCCGAATGATGCACAAATCAAAGAAAAACTGGATGAGACGCATGTGGTTTCTTCTCGCAACCATATTCATCGCCGCAGCGGTATGGTTTGCCTGCCTGTGGCAAATGATCGATCGCACGGCCCAGGAAGCAGGCCCTCGCCACGCAGACGTGGGCATCGTACTCGGAGCTGCGGTCTGGGGAGAGCGGCCGAGTCCCAGTCTGCGCGAACGGCTGGACTGCGCGCTGCAAGCATACAGGGACGGCTATGTGCGCTATCTGCTGGTAACTGGCGGGACGGGCGAAGGCAAGACGCTGAGCGAGGCCGAGGTGATGCGCGCCTACCTCATCGAGCAGGACGTTCCCGAAGAAGCGATCCTGCTGGAGGACAAGGCGACGAGTACATACGAAAACCTCCTGTTTAGCCAGGAGGTCATGGACGAATACGATCTGGAAACGGCTTTGCTAATCAGTCACGACTTTCATTTGGTACGTGCGCTCTACATCGCAGAAGACCTGGAGATTCCAGCCTCTCCGCTCGGCACGAAATCGCAGGTCCTCTCCACAACGTACTACAAAGCGCGGGAAGTTCTCGCCCTGGCACACTGGCAGTTTACCCGCCTGTTTGCCTAGTCGCTGTTCACACGGTGGTTGTTGCGCAAAATCTCGTGTACCTCGACAAAGTGGCGGATGCGCTCCATGATCCGCGCCGCTTTTGTCCGCTCGATCCGGTTGCCGTTGGAAATGGACAGATGCTCCTCCAGCTCCTCCAGCGCGTAGTTGGACGTGAACAAAGTGGGCAGATGGTTGTTGACGCGCTGGTTGAGGATGACGCCCAAAATCTCATCGCGCACCCACGGCGTCAGGTTTTCCGCTCCGATGTCGTCGAGGATCAGCACGGGCACCTGCTTCAGCAGCTCCAGCTTGTCGACGTACGAGTGATCAGAGATGGAATCTTTCATTTCGCGGATAAAATCCGGCACGTAGACGATCAGCGATGAGACCCCTGCCTCTGCCAGCTCGCGGCCAATCGCTCCCATGATGTAGCTTTTGCCCACGCCGAATGGTCCGTGCAAATACAAGCCCTTGACCCGCTCGCCTGCACTGATTTTCTCGCAAAACTGCAACGCTGCACCGACTGCCGCCTGGTTCCCGCTGTCGATCACGAGACCCTCGAAGCTGGCCTTCATCGTCTCTTCGGAGATGTAGTAGCTGCGCATCAGGCGGCGGCGTTTGATCTCCTCTTCGCGGGACAACTGCTTGGAGCAGGGGGAAATGGCGCTGACAATCGTCGTGTTGACCAGGTCAAGCTGCGTGCGATGCCCTTTGACCAGGTTGGGGCACTCCTCCAGTCCCGGACAGCGCTCGCACCAGTACTGCTCCTTCACAGCCGTGTAGACGCTGGAGAGCGACCGCATGTAGTCGTCCCGGGTCAACTCCGGGTGTTGCTGGGAAAACGCCTGGAGGTAGGACGACGAGCGAAACATCTTGTCCAGCTGCTGCTCCGGTGTCAACAGCTGGCGTGGCGTGCGCTTTGACAGCTCCTGCATAAACTGTCCGATTGACTCCATTTACCTCACTCTCCCTTCTGTCTGTTGCGAAGTGTTGCCAGACGCTTTTGCAAATCGGGAAAATCCTGAATCGACTGCCCCTTCTTCGCTTCAGTCCCCTGCTTCTCCTGCGACATTTGCCATTCGACGGAAGCCGGCAGCTTGTCTTCGAGGACAGCCCTGCCGTTGCGGCGCACCGCTGAAGACGTCTCCTTTTTGGCCCGCGCCGGCTTTTCGCCTGGCTTGCCGCTCTGTTGGCTGCGCTGCTCGCCGCGCTCCACAATCAGCTTCACCGCTTCGTCCACGGTGCTGATCCGCTTCGCTTTCCAACTGTCGCGGATCGTCTCCATGTACGCCTTCGGCAGCTCCATCTGACTGCTCGCCAGCGTGTGCAGCAGCAGCGCATTTACGACTTCCACCTGCATGCCGTCGGTAAAGACCAGTGTCTCGGCCCGTTCCAAAAACACCTTGCTGATCCGGCCGCCGACGACCTTTTCCAGCAGAACGAGCGGCGACATCGTCCGGCAGGCACGCGCGAACGCTTCGCTGCCGGCCTGCGGCAGCCTGCCCACACCCCAGTCTTCCGCATCTGTACCAGCAGACGGTGCCGGGTCACGCATGAGCTTGTCGTCTGTGTAGCGCTGGATCAGACGCTTGCGCAGCACTTCGCCATCGAGGCTGCGGTCGGGCTTGTACAGCGTCCAGTCGCGCAGCTCCTGTCCGATTCCCCAGCTATCCAACTGATAAAAATGACAGAGCTGGTACAAAAATTCCATGCTGCTTCCGCTGAGCACTTTTTGCGGGTCCGCGTTGTCCGGCAGATAGAGGCGCAGCGAAGAAGCGCTGAGCATGTGATTGATTTGCGGCTCGAAATCCGACTTCAACTGCGCAGGCGGGAACGCCGTTTCCATCTGCGTCAAAAACTGCTCCCGCTCCGATCCCTTCTGCACTTCCAGCTCGGAAGGTTTCAGCGATTGAAACACTTCGTGAAAATCTTTGGTGATCGTCTCCACGATCGTGTATTCCTGCTCCAACTGTCTGCCTCTCGGGTCGGCATATTGCTGACGAAGCTGTTGGAAGCGAATATTTTCAATTTTGTTCAATAGCATCAGGGACAGGACGTAGTCGCCAAAAAACTCTCCCGGAGCCAGCGGCGGCTTTATCACATACTCGTAAAAATAATCGCGCTGCTGGTTTTCCCGGCGACGCACATCCAATAAGCCGATCGCCTCCAGCCGCTCGCGCGCGTCGAGCAGCTTGTCCAGCGACAGCGACGTGGCCAGCATCAGGCTGCGATGCGAGCTTTCCGCGGCAGCTCCGCTCCCCTGCCCTACCTCGTGGATCAACAGTTGATAGAGTGAGTATGCCTCCACCCCGATGATCGGCAGGTACAACTGCACGACATATCCTGTCTCGGCAAAGCTGATCGGTCTGATCATCCGCACCAGATAGCGATCCTTTGGAGTTAGTTCATTCCATACTAGACGGCGCATGTGATCGTTCCTTCCTGACAGTCTCGTTTTCCTATTATAGCACGGCTCCCCGCATGCCAAAGATGAAATCATCAGGAAAGCGCAAAAAGCCCCCTGCGTTGCCGCGAGAGCATGAAAATGTTGACAGTACCCGGCCTACTCTTCCCCTTTTGGAAAGGGGGTCTGGTCTTTGCGGGCTTGCGCGAGCAATTCTTCCAGCTCTTTCATAAACACCTTGATGTCCTTGAACTGGCGATAGACCGAAGCAAAGCGGACATACGCCACCTCGTCCACGTGATAGAGACGCTCCATCACTTTTTCCCCGACATCGTTGCTGGGAATCTCCGGCTGACCGCAGCTTCGCAGTTCTTTTTCAATCTCGCTTACCACATATTCCAATTCCTCGAGGGAAACCGGCCGTTTTTCACAGGCGCGCACGAGACCGCGCAGCACCTTTTCCCGGCTGAATTCTTCACGAGTACCATCTTTTTTTATGATGAGCAGAGGAGTTTCTTCCACCATTTCGAATGTTGTAAAACGACGCTCACACTGTTCACACTCGCGCCGCCGGCGAATCGACTTGTTATGGTTAAAAGGTCGCGAATCAAGGACTCTGGTCCCGTTGTATTCGCAAAATGGACAACGCATCGCGGATTCAGCTCCCCTATCGAACATACTTATTCCAAGTGTCCCTCAATTTCACACTGGAAGTCAAGTCAATCCTTGTACCTATTTCTATGAATCATACAATCAGGTAAAATGGAATAAGTTGGAGGGATTAATATGCGGCTAGTATCATTAAAACATGTTCAGCCAGGAATGAAGCTGGCGCGGACCGTTTTTACCGAAGACGGTAAAGTATTGCTGGGAGCAGGCATGGCGCTGACCGACCGGCTGATCCAGGGACTGGAACGATCCCATGTAGACGCGGTCTATATCGATGATCCTCGCACAGAAGACATCGTAGTGGAGGATGTGCTCCGGCAGGAAACCAGGAGAGTAGCGGTAGAAGCTATTGAAAAAACCGTCAAGCAAATCACCAACTCAAACAAGCTCGCACGGAAAATCTCCTTGAAAGAGATGGGTCTCCACTTTCAGCGGGCATTTAGCGCCATTCTGGAGGATTTGATGCACAACAAGTCAATGGTATCCCATTTGACGAACATCTCCTCCTATTCGCCCTCTCTCTACCACCACTCTGTCAACGTCGCGGTGCTCGCTACAGCGGTCGGGATGTCGCTCGGCTACAACCGCAACCAGTTGATGGATCTGGGGATCGGGGCGATGCTGCACGACATCGGCAAAATTACACTGCCGGAAGAACTGCTGCAGCAAACGACAGAGCGCTGGACGGAGGAGCAGCAGGAGATCGCCAAGCAGCATTGCCAAAACGGCTTTGATCTGCTCCGCAAGCAGCATGATATTTCCCTGTTGTCTGCACATGTCTGCCTGCAGCACCACGAGCGGCTGGATGGCAGCGGCTACCCGCAAGGACTGCGAGGCAAGCAAATACATGAATACGCCCAAATCGTGGGCATTTGCGATATTTTCGACACGCTCACGTCGCCGCAGCCCTGGCGCAAACGGTTCATGCCCCAGGATGCGCATGAATTTTTGCTCGGTTCCGGCGGTCATCTGTTCGAACATCATCTGATCAATGCCTTTATCAAGCATATTGCCATTTTTCCGATCGGCAGCAGCGTCATTTTGAATACAGGGGAATTGGGCGTCGTCAGCCGGGTCGATCCCGATTACAGCCACCGCCCCACCGTGCGGATCATCCGCGATGGACGCGGCAATGACGTGCATACACCGTACGACCTGGATTTGAAAACAGACATCAAGCTGTTTATCGTCGGGTTCGAGGATGAGAAGCTGTTCGAGCTGAGTACGCTGCAGGAGACTTCCGCGGCGAATGGTCAGCAATAGCAAAAAAGGTTCCCGTCTATGCCGCTAGGCTACGGGAACCTTTTTGGTTTGTATTATCGGGTAACACCTGCACTAACCGCTTCCTTTTCGCTTGCCCGGTTATGCAGTTCGGACACGTGGCGCACCAGATCGACGACCCGGCAGGAATAGCCCCACTCGTTGTCGTACCAGGCGATCACTTTTACCTGGTTTGTCCCCATTACCATCGTGGACAGTCCGTCGATGATCGCGGAGTTTTCATTGCCGTTGAAATCGCTGGAAACGAGCGGTTCGTCGCAAAATTCCAGATAGCCCTTCATGCTGCCCTCACTGGCCTCGCGCAATACGCGGTTGACTTCTTCTACCGTCGCTGGCTTTTTCGTGTTGATCACCAGGTCGACGACAGAGACGTTTGGCGTCGGTACGCGCAGCGAGAAGCCGTTGAGCTTTCCGTTCAATTCAGGCAGCACCTTGCCTACAGCGCGGGCAGCGCCTGTCGTCGTCGGAATGATCGATTCGCTCGCCGCACGGGCACGGCGCAGGTCCTTGTGCGGGTTGTCGATGTTGACCTGGTCGTTGGTGAACGAGTGAATCGTGGTCATCAGGCCTTGCTCAATGCCGAATTCCTCGTGCAAGACTTTGGCTACAGGAGCCAGACAGTTGGTCGTGCAGGAAGCGTTGGAGATGATGTGATGGTTGTCGTGGTCGTAGATGCTTTCGTTGACGCCCATCACGATCGTCGCGTCTTCCTCTTTTGCAGGCGCGGTGATAACGACTTTTTTGGCACCGCTCTGCAGGTGCTTTCCTGCCCCTTCACGACTGGTGAACTTGCCGGTCGCCTCTACGACGATCTCCACGCCCAGCTCTCCCCATGGCAGCTTGAGCGGATCGCGGTCGGACAAAACGAGGGTCGGCTTGCCGTCCACGATAATTTTGTTGTCTTGCACCTCTACTTTATTCTGCATACGTCCGTGAATCGTGTCGTATTTCAGTAAATGAGCCAGCGTCTCCGCGGGATAGCTCGCATTGATCGCAACAATTTCCATGTTGGGGTCCTGAATAGCGCGGCGAAAAACCATGCGCCCGATTCGGCCGAAACCATTGATACCAATTTTGATTGTCATATAGAAACCCCTTCCCCAATAAAGTTACGCTTATCTGCTATCTTTATTATAATAAGTATGACACAATTATCAATGTGTTTTACTAAAAAATTATAATTTGTACGATTAATCTCTTATTAATCGCGGATTGTGTCATCATCTTTTTGGGGGTATGTGCAACAAAAGGGGCTCTTGCAGACAGTTATTGGTACTGCTTCAGCAAATCACTCAGAAAGCCTTGCCGTTCCGCATCGAACTCAAACAGATTGATGCCAAAAGAAGTCAGGATTCCGGCCGCGACCGACCATGCGACCAGGCTGCCGATCATCCAGGCTGCCACTGATTGTTTGTTGCCGCCAAAGCTCATGCTGAGAAATGCCGCCAAGTGGCTTCCGACGAGAATCGGGCCCAAAATGGCCAAGCCTGGCAGTCCATACTTTTTCCAGATGCGTTCCGCCCGTTCCCCGCGCTTGTTGTTCGCTTTGCCGTTTTGCCTTTTTGCCAGCCAGCTTTTGATCTTGTCCATCAAGGCGATTACCAGCAAAACCGTAAGAATGTTGCCCAGCAAGCCAACGGCGACGGCAACCCATGTGTTCAACCCGGCCAATGCTGCGAGGGGGATGACCGCAACCACCTCAAAGAAAGGCGTCGCTGCCAAAACAAACACGATCAAATAGGCAATGATAAAACTCATTATGAGGTGTCCTCCTAGACGTCTGGTTTTTGAAAAGCCTGAAATGACCAGCTAGCAAAGAAAGCATCCGCCACTATGCGGACGCTTTCTCATTGCAACTCATGGTCGTATACATTTTGGTAACGATCGTGGTAGTACAGGACGCGCTCCACGTATTTTCGCGTCTCGGGAAACGGGATGTCCTCGATCGTTTCTCTCGTTCCGTTCCACTGATTGTCCCGAAGCCAGCTGCTGACTTTGCCCGGTCCCGCATTGTAAGCCGCGATCACTTTCACCATATCGCCGTCGTAGCGAGCCATCAAATAGTTGAGATACCACGTCCCGATCGAGATGTTCGTCACCGGATCGTACAAATATTCCGTGTGCGGAACTTGCAAGCCTGCCTGGGAGACGATCCACTCCGCCGTATCCGGCATCACCTGCATCAGCCCGATCGCCCCTTTGCTCGATACACGATCAGGCACGAAGCTGCTCTCGGAACGAACGACAGCGAGGATCAGATACGGGTCCACCTGAAATTGCTGGGAGGCCGCCAGAATTTCACTGCGGTACTTGATCGGATACATCCACTTCCAGACAAACGAAGTATTGAGGAGCAGGAAGAGGCAGGTCAAGACGATTAGGATCAAGACACCTCTCCTTTTTCCCTTCATGTTCCCAACTCCGCGCGCAGTTTGGCCAACATGTCCTCCACCTGCTTCTCTGTTTCTTCCCGGGTCCGGGAATTGTCGATCAAAAAGTCAGCCTCCTGCTTTTTCTGGTCGATCGGAAATTGTGCACGCAGCCGCTTTACTGCCTGCTCTTCTTCCAGTTCGTCCCGCTCCATCATCCGCGCCAACTGCATGTCGGGCGGAGCGTAGACGACGGCAATCTTTTCCACCATGTACTGCAGTTTGCTCTCAAACAGCAGCGGAATATCCATAAATACGATTGGCGCGCCGTTCTGTTCGGCTGCCTTGGCTTCTTCCAGCATCACGCGCCGCACCTCGGGGTGGACGATGGCGTTCAGCTTTTGTCGCTGCGACTCGTCCGAAAAGACGATCTCCCCCAGGCGTTTGCGATCCAGCGTCTCGTCAGGCTGCAAGACCTCGCGACCGAAGTGTTGCACGATCGCTGCGTACGCCGGCTTCCCCGGCTCCACGACTTCGCGGGCAATCTGGTCTGCGTCGATGACCGGAATCCCCCGCTCCCGGAGCATGCCGGTTACGGTGCTTTTTCCTGTCGCGATTCCGCCTGTCAGTCCAATGATCATTTCCATCCTCCCCCCTTTTACATGGTCACTTCTTTTGGCACTTCGGGCAAATATGCGTGCCTCTGCCCCCGACTACCAGCCGGACGATTGGCGTCCCGCACTTGACACAAGGCTCGTCTTTTCGACCGTAGACCAAAAGAGACTGCTGGAACATGCCCATTTCACCCTGCCCGTTGACGTATGACTTGATCGAGCTGCCTCCCTGCTCCACAGCCTCGCGCAAGGTAGCGACAATGCTCTCGTGCAGCTTGTTCACTTTTTGGCTGCTGAGACTGCCTGCAGGTCGCTCGGGATGAATGCCTGCCTTAAAGAGGGATTCGTCCACATAAATATTCCCCAGTCCGACGATACATTCCTGATTTAGGAGCAGCGGCTTGACTTTCGTTGGACGGCCTTTCAGCAGCGTGCGCAGCACCGCAGGCGTAAAGCCTTCATCCAGCGGTTCTACACCCAGCTTGGCCAACGGACCGGTCGTGTTTTCCAACCCGCGTGTATATACATCCATCGTACCAAACTGTCGTACGTCACGATAGCGAAGCTCCGTACCATCCGTAAAGTGGAAGATCACATGGGTATGCTTCTCCACCGGATCACCCGCCGCGTACAAGCCGTACCGCCCTTCCATTCGCAGGTGGGAGATCAGCACGTCTTGATCGAGGATGAACAGGATGAATTTGGCCCGGCGCTGGACCGCCTGGATCGTCTGACCAGCCAGCCGCAGCTTGAAACTCTCGACGTCATCGGGTGTGCGCACGATTCGCGGCAGCGTTACCGTGACGCGTTCGATCGTCTTGCCCTGCACCAGCGTCTGCAAGGTGCGGACGACCGTTTCCACCTCTGGCAATTCCGGCATAAGTCTCCTCCTCTCGCTGTCTTCTCCTTTTTGTATGGGGCGTCGTCTCTACTTGGCGTCGTACCAGCTTCTGCCGTAGTTGACGTCCGCCTTGAGCGGGACGTTCAGCTCCAGCGCGTTTTCCATCACTTCCGGGACGAGCTTCTGCATCGTCTCCAGCTCGTCCTCCGGCACCTCGAACACGAGCTCGTCGTGCACCTGCAAAAGCATCCGGCTGCGCAAGCCTTTGTCTTTCAGCGTCTCTTTCATGCGGATCATCGCCAGCTTGATGACGTCCGCGGCAGTCCCCTGAATCGGGGTATTCATTGCCGTCCGCTCGGCAAACGAGCGCAGGTTGAAGTTGCTGCTGCGAATGTCTGGCAGGTAGCGGCGGCGGTGCAGCAGGGTGGTAACGTAGCCGTCCTGCTTGGCTTGCTTGACGATCTCCTCCATCCAGTTTTTCACGCCGGAGAAGACCTGAAAATACCGCTCGATAAAGTCGCCTGCTTCCTTGCGGGTGATGTTCAGGTTTTGCGAAAGCCCGTAGTCGCTGATCCCGTAGACGATGCCGAAATTGACCGCCTTGGCCTGGCGGCGCATCAGCGAAGTCACTTCGTCCTCGCTCACGCCAAAGACATCCATCGCCGTGCGGGTATGAATATCCATTCCTTTGCGGAAGGCATCGATCAGGTTTTCGTCGCCGGAAATATGGGCCAAAATCCGCAGTTCAATCTGCGAGTAGTCCGCCGCCAGCATGTACCAGCCTTCCTCGGAAGGAATAAACGCCTCCCTGATCTTGCGCCCCTCTTCCATGCGAATCGGGATGTTTTGCAGATTCGGCTCTGTGCTGGACAGACGGCCAGTGGCGGTCGTCGCCTGGTTGAACAAGGTGTGCACCTTGCCGGTATTCGTGTGAATTTCCTTGGTCAAGCCTTCGATATAGGTGGAGCGCAGCTTGCCCAGTTGCCGGAAGGTAAGGATCGCTTCGATAATCGGGTGATAGGGCGCCAGTTTTTCCAGCACATCGGCACTGGTGGACGGTCCCGTCTTCGTCTTTTTCAGCACGGGCAAAGAGAGCTTGTCAAAGAGAATTTCGCCCAGTTGCTTGGGAGAGTTGATGTTAAACGATGTTCCGGCCAGTTCGTAAATCTCCTTGGTCAGCTCTTCCAGCTTGCGATCCAGCTCTTCACCCATCTGCTCCAGACGTGCGCTGTTTACCTTCACGCCCTGTCTTTCCATCTCGGCCAGCACCAGGCTGAGCGGGCCTTCCAGATCGTAGAGCAGCTTTGTCAGCTGGTTTTCCTCCAACTGCGTCCGCAAGACAGGCACAGCCTCCCAGATTGCCACAGCCTTGCGCGCCACATGCTCGCTTAACACATCTGTCTCGGGAACGAGCCGCTTTGCCCCCTTGCCGTACAGCTCCTCGTCGGCGTGTACGCGCACCTGTGCGTACTGCTGGGCGATGCTGTCGACTGTGGGGTTGCTTTCCGTCGCATTGAGCAAATACGATGCCAGGTAGACGTCGAAGTTGATCCCGGCGATCTGCAGCTCGTGCCAGCTCAGGCCGACCGTATCTCGCTTGCCGTCAAATGTCCACTTCTCCTTCGTCTCATCTGCCAGCCATTCGCGAAATGCCGGCCATTGCGAAGCGACGTCCCACGGTACGTACAGCGAGACATCCGCATCAGCCAGACCGAAGCCCAGTATCGGTGCGTGGTGGTAGTTGTCGCCGTCCATTTCCACGTAGATCGCCATCGGGGAAACGAGCTTGTCGGCGTAGCGCTCGGCAGTCTCGGCACGGACGATTTCATAGGCAAACGGCTTTGCTTCAGCGCTTTCCTCGCCCGCGTCCTTGGCAGACGTTCCTTTCACTTTCCCGAGAAGCGACTTGAATTCCATCTTTTTAAAGTACTCCGTTACTGCCGTCCCGTCATATCCCGCATAGGCGGTTTCTTCCACGTCCAGTTCGACAGGGGCATCCCGCATGATCGTGGCCAGTGCCTTGCTCAGCTTCGCCTTGTCCTGGTTTTCCCGAATGTTTTCCTGCAGCTTTTTGCCGCTGATCTGGTCGACATGTTCCAGGACGCTTTCCACCGAACCGTATTCGTGCAGCAGTTTCAATGCAGTCTTTTCTCCGACACCGGGTACGCCCGGGATGTTGTCGGAAGTGTCGCCCATCAACCCTTTCAGGTCAATGATTTGCAACGGCAAAAGACCGTACTTGTCCGTTATCTCCTGCGGCGTGTACAGTTCGATCTCGCTGACTCCTTTGCGTGTCAAAGCGACAGACACATGCTCCGACACGAGCTGCAGCATGTCCTTGTCTCCGGTAATCACCGTCGTTTTCCACTTTTGTTCGTCCGCTTTCTTCGTCAGCGTACCGATGATGTCGTCCGCTTCGTAGCCATCCAGTTCAAATCGCTTGATCGAAAAAGCGTCCAACAGCTCCCGAATGAGCGGAAACTGCTCCGACAGCTCCGGTGGCGTCTTTTTCCGTCCACCTTTGTACTCGGCGAACTCGCTGTGGCGAAACACGACTTTGCCAGCATCGAACGCCACCATCAGATGCGTGGGTTTCATTTCTTCCAAAACTTTCAACAACATGGTCGTGAAGCCTAATACGGCATTCGTATGCAGTCCCGCCGAAGTGGACAGCAGCGGAAGCGCGTAAAAGGCGCGGTTGGCGACGCTGTTTCCATCAATCAACACAAAATGGCCCACGGATCCATACTCCTCTCGTTACAAAACGTACTAGCTTTCATCGTACCATAGGGGAAAGAGGTAAGCCAAGTAATCAGCCCGGAAGGCGGGTAAAGATTTCCCCCCTTGAACAAACTAGAAAACAAAAATGACAAGGCAGGCGAAATTCATGTACAGGAAAAAAACAGCCTCGATTCTGCTGTCTGCTGTTCTCCTCATGTGTACAGGCACTGTCCACGCCGCTGTTCAGGCAGAGCCTTCACCCGCACCTGCGCCAGTCCCCGAAAAGAAGGTGGCCTTTATCATTGACGATCTCGGGAACAACATGAAGGGGACGGATGACATCCTCTCCCTGAACGTACCGTTGACCGTGGCTGTCATGCCGTTTTTGCCCAGCACCAAGCGGGACGCGGAACTGGCGTTCAAAAACGGGCACGAAGTCTTCGTCCACATGCCGATGGAGCCATTGAAGGGCAATGCCTCCTGGCTCGGCCCCGGAGCGATCACCAGCGACCTGAGCGACGAGGAGATCAGGGAGCGCGTCAACAAGGCGATTGACGACGTACCGCATGCCGTCGGGATGAACAACCACATGGGCTCCAAGGTAACGGCAGACGAACGGATCATGCGCGTCATCATGGAAGTCGTCAAACAACGCGGATTGATTTATCTGGACAGCAAGACCAACTACAAGAGCGTCGCTGCCAAAGTAGCCCGGGAAATGGGAGTGCCGTACGCCGTCAACCAACTGTTCCTCGATGACGTCCATACAGCCGCGCACATCACAAAACAGATGGAAAAGGTGTGCTTTCAGCTTCGTGAACGCAAAATCTGTGTCGCCATCGGCCACGTCGGTTCGGCAGGCAAGAAAACAGCCTCCATCCTGCGCCAGTACATCCCGCGCATACAGAAGGAGGCCGAATTCGTGACTGTCTCAAAACTGATCCAAATACCGTTCGAGTAATCTGCGCCGCATGCTTTCCTCTACCGTTTCCAGGTCCTCTGCCTCCTGCAATTCTCCGATCAAGGTCACATATTCGCTCACCGCATCCCGGATAGCGTGAGCGATTTTTTTCTGTTCCTCGGGATCGGTCAGCATGGCCCGGTCCTTGCTGTTGCTGATAAACCCCATCTCTACGATGACAGAAGGGCAGTAGTTGTGCCGCAGCATGTAGTAGGTCCCGCCCTTGACCGGCTTTTTTTTCGTGCCGGCGTTGCGGTTGAGCGCGTTTTGCAGCAGGTGCGCCAGCATGAAGCTTTGCTCGTTGCTTTGATACAGCACGATCGGCCCGCGCTTCCGGGGATCGGCGGACCAGTTGACGTGCAGGCTGAGCATGATCTGCGGGTCGATCAGCTTGACCAGCCCCCTGCGCTGGGCGAGGTCGCGCAAGTGCCGGGAGCGATTGTTCAGCCAGCGATTGTCGTCGCTTAGCGCTACATCCTCGTTGCGGTTCATCGCCACCTCGTACCCCGCTTCGGTCAGCTGCTGGTACAACTGTCTGGCTACTTGCAGATTGATGTCTTTTTCGTACAAGTCGCCATATGTCGTGCCTGAATCAACACCTCCGTGTCCGACATCGATGAGAATGTGAAACGACGTGAGCGGCAACGCCTCGCTCCGGCTGGGAAGAACGACCAAAAGAACAGTCAACAAGGTTACAAGCAAGAGTCTGTTTCGCATGATTGTAGGATTTCCAGATCGTATAAAAACATCTCTGTCCCCTGCATATTCACTAACATTGAGAATTGCCGGGCAAGGCTGTAGAATGGTAGTCAATGGAAGCAAAAGGAGCGGGTTTGCGTGAACCAACCACCACAAGGACGGAAAAGCCTGCGCGAGTACGTAAAGGGACTGAGCGTCTGGGCCAAGATCGGCTGGACGATCGTCCTCGGGTACATCGTCGGACGGATCATCTACTTGCTGTACCGCATGACCGTTATGTAGCGTACAAAAAAGACAGCAGCCCATCATCAGGCTGCTGTCTTTTGTTGTTCCTGAACCGCCAGCTTGGACGGCTTCGTCTGTTCATGCAAGAAATACAAAAGGAAGATCGAGACCACAATCGGAATCACAGTTATGACAAAGGTGTCGGCAATCCCGCGAACGAGCGCTTCCTTCGCCATCATTCCGTACAGGAGACTGCTCGCTCCTGCCGTCGCTGTCGCGCTGTCCACTCCTGCCTGTGTGTACAGACCCGTCAGGCTGCTCAACAGCGACGTGGCGACATCCGGATTGAGGTTATCGGAGATCGAGGACATGTGAAAGTTTTGCCGATTTTGCATTACAACTGTCAGCAATGCGATCGAGAAAGAGCTCATCACCTGCCGCAGCACGTTGGAGAGCGGCGAAGCATCGCCTACACTATGCCGCGGCACCGCGTTCATTCCCGCCGTCGACAAGGTCATCATGCACAGCCCGATCCCCAGACCGCGAATCGTCAGCACCGTGTCCAGCCAGCGGTGCATCGTGTCAGCCTCCAGATTGTGCAGCTCGTAGGTGGTGACACTCATCACGATCAGGCCAACCAGGCCGATCGGTCCGACTCCGTATTTGTCCATCAGCTTTCCGCTGACCGGCATCATCAACGCCATCGCAATCGACTGGGGCATCAGCAAAATCCCGGATTCCATCGCCGTCAAGCCCTGGATATTCTGCAAGTAGATCGGCATCAGGAAGACGCCGCCCATCATCCCCATCATAACAAAGCCCGAGGTGAAAATGCTGATGCTAAAGGCGGGGATCTTCAACAGACGCAGGTCCAAAAGCGGCTGCTCTTTTCCGAGCTCCACCCAGACGAAGAGGACGAGCGACATGATCCCGACAAAAAACAGGCTGACGATGAAAAACGAATCCCATCCTTCGGTCTGCCCTTTGCTGAAAGCCAACAACAATGCGCCAAACCCGACAATCGAGAGAAATGCACCCAAAAAGTCGAATTTCAGATCGGGCTTGGTCGGCGTTTCCTCCAGCAGAAACGCGCTGATTACAACCGCAAACACACCGACGGGAACACCGATCAAAAACAGAAACTGCCAACTGAAAAACTCGATCAAGTATCCACCCAAGGTAGGACCCAATGCAGGAGCCGTCATCGAGGCAATCCCGAAAATCCCCAGCGCCATCCCGATTTTTTCACGAGGTACGATCATGTAGATCATCGACATGCCGATGGGCATAATCATCCCGCCGCTGACTCCCTGCAGCACGCGAAACGCGATCAGTACGGAATCGCTCCAGGCAATGGCGCAAAGCACAGAAGAAAAGGTAAACGCCGCAAGCGAGAGGACGAATATTCGCTTCGACCCGTACTTTGCTGACAGCGCCCCGCTCATCGGGATCATAATCGCATTTGCCAGCATGTAGCCCGTCAACACCCACTGCATGGTATCCGTCGTCGATCCGAAGATGTTGACCATGGCTGGCAAGGCGACAGTAATCAGACTGTTATTGAGAATAGCAACGAACGTCCCTGAGAGAATCGCAAGCAGCGGGAGCCAGATGTTCCCGGACCTGCTTTTTTCTTCATGTAGTGCCGTCGCTTCTGCCATGTCATCACCCCCGCTAGTTTGCGATCACCCTGCTGCCTTCGGAAAGCTGATCGGTCGGATTGATGACGAGCTGGTCGTTTTCGCTGACGCCCGCTGTTACCGTGGCCCAGTCGCTCTCCATCTGGCTGACAGATACTTCAGCTTCGTGAACCACATTTCCGTCCACAGTGTAAATGTATTGCTTGCCATCCTTTGTGACGATCGCCGCAGATGGCACCTTGACGCCTTCATTAGCATCGCCTTGCAGGGACACCTCCGCGACCATACCGGCACGCAGGCTGCCATCTTCGTTATCCAGCCTGATCTTGACCGGGAAGGAGCTCGTGTTAGGATCGGAGACAGGGGAGACGAACTCGACCTCTCCTTTCCACGTCCTGCCGCCCGCGCTGGCTACCCGTACATCGACGACGGTGCCTGGCGAAAACTGGTTGATCTGTCCTTCGGGCACGCTCGCCTCTACCTTTACCTGGTCCATTTTCACCAGAACCATCAGCGGCGCTCCCGCGGCAGCGAGCTCTCCCGGGTCTGCGTTGCGCTTGGCGACGACGCCGGAGATCGGCGCCGTAATGACCGTGTTGGCGTAGCCGTTTTTAGCCATATCCAAAGTCGCGTTCAAGCGGCTGACTTCCGCTTCCAGAGCCGCCACCGAATCCGCTGTCGGTCCTTCCTTCGCCAGGTCGTACTGCGCCCGCGCCTGGTTCAGTCCCGTCCTCGCTTTTTCCAGCTCCAATTGGGTTCGTTCCAGCTCGGCCTGTGACAACGCTCCCGAGTCAAACAACGCCTTCATGCGATTGTAGTTGTTTTGCGCTACCTGATAGCTAGCCTCTGCCTGCTCTACGGTACCGGCAAGCTGTTCCAACTGTTGCGTGCGCGTACCTGCCTTGGCCTCGCGCAGCCTTGCCTGCGCCCCGGCAATGGCAGCCTCGGCCTGGTTGATCTGATCCTGATAATCGCTCGCTTCCAGCGTCACCAGGACATCCCCCTGATTGACCGCGGCGCCTTCCTGTACAGCTACAGAAGCAATTCGGCCTGATACCTTGGGCACCACCTGAATTTCTTCTGCCGCCGTGATCTTGCCCGTTACGGTCAGACCTGTCTGAATCGAGGCGATCTTCCATGTTTTGACGACAGGCACATTCTCAGTTGAAGGGGAGGATGACTCGCTACAGGCTGCCGTAATCAACGATGCCGCTGCGATGGCTACACCAAGTGCTCTCCACTTTGCTGTTTTATGCATCCTTATTAACTCTCCTTCACGTGCACTTTAATCTGGGCATTCAAACCGGCTGACAAGGATACGCCAGCGAGGTCGTCAATAGCCACTTTGATTGGAATGCGTTGGGTTACTTTTGTAAAATTCCCACTCGTGTTTACAGCGGGCATCAGGGAAAAGGTTGAGTTGGTCGCCTGGCCGATTTCCATGAGATGACCACTCAGCTTCTTGTCCGGGTACGCATCCACATAAATGTCGACGGGCTGCCCTACTCTCACGCGGCCGATTTCCGTCTCTTCCAGATTGGCGGATACATACAGGCTGCTTTCATCGATGACGAGCGCTACCGTCTGTCCTGTGGATACGATTTCGCCGACCTTGGCCTGGGTTTTGATCACCGTGCCGCTGATCGGCGAGCGCAGCAAGCTGTTCTCCAGCATATTGGTTGCCAGGTTCGCCGGGTCCTGCTGGCCTACTACCTGGTCTGCCATCACTCGGTCGCCTTCCTTGATCGTCAAGTCAGTCAGCTTGCCGACCATCTTGGGCATGATGCGGTAAATTTCTCCTGCAATGCGTGCGTCTTCCGTGGCCACATAATGTTGACCTTGGTACCAGTAGTAGTACCCGATGCCCCCACCGCCAGCGACAAACAGGAGCAAAATGACATACAAGACAAGTTTTCGTTTCATCTTTTCTCCTCTGCCTTCTCTTTCTCTTCCATTTTTGTGACCAACAGCTCCAAAGATTGAATGATGCCATCCAGTTCAACGTCAGTAAAACCATCTACACTGCGCTGATACCATTCTCCTGAAATAAGATCCACCTTTGCCAACAAACCCGCGACATTCTCTGTCTTGCGAATCCAGACTACCCGACGGTCTTTCTCGTCGCGCACGCGCTCCACCAGCTTTTCTCGCTCCAGGCGGTCGATAATCCCGGAAACGGTGCTGTACGACAACTGCACGGCTTTACTGATCTGTCCGATCGTTTTCGGCTCGTCTTTGATCTGCGAGATCACCATTAATTGAGGTATCGTCACGCCGTACTTTTTTAGTTCATCCCGAAAAAGATCGACCATCGTTTTGTTGATTCGCTTTAGCAAATCGCGGATGTACAAAGGTTTGTTCATCGTACTCTCCTTCCCTCGTCAAATATTTCGTGTCCGAAATTTTATCAACACGAAATACTATACGCCGATTTGTTCAGGTTGACAACATTATTATGGGTTGCGCATATGCGAAAGTCGCCATCTGCAAGCAGCTCGCTCGTATGCAAAAAGCACCTGGATATCCAGGTGCTTCAGATTGCAGACAAACTCCCTCGCTGAACGAACAGCAGAGGGAGTTTGTTTAATAATTTGATGAAAATACCGAAGGTGTTTTGATCGTTCACCTTTTGGCGACCTGATTTCCATAGCCAGGTCGCCATTTTTTTCAAGTTCATGGCAGCGAAAACAAGCATCGCCTGCATCGTGACCTTCTCCAGTCCTCGTAAGGTCGTCCAACGCATGCCATGCTTTTCCTTCATATCAGCGAATACACGTTCAATCGTTTCTTTCCGTTTGCTATAGATTTGTTTGTTTTCCTCGGTATGCCGGAGGTGGTCTACCTCTTCGAGGTAATCAGCCCAGATGTGGCGACTCACTCTCTTTGTGTAGTCTTTACTTTCCGTGCATTGTTTCAAGAACGGACAACTTCGGCAAACTTGAGAATTTGATCGATAGATACGGTACCCATCCTTGTTTGTTGTCTCATATGTTAAGATTTGCTCGTTCGGGCAGATGTAGCAGTCGAAATATTCATCATACACATATTCGTGCTTTTTAAAAAAACCTTCTTTGGTGCGTGGTCTTGTGTAGGGCATAACGGGGCGAATCTGGTCATCAAGGAGTGTTTTACTGATGTAAGGCGTCTTGTATCCCGAGTCCACTGCCACAGCTTGAGGCTGTGCAAACGTCTTTCGCACTTGATTCAAAACATCCTCAAAAACCTGACTGTCATGCACATTGCCTGGCGTTACCTTGGCACCAAGCACAAATCCATTTCGATCACATGCTGTATGAAAACTATAAGCAAATACACGTTCCTTTTCCCCTTTTACAAACAATCCGCAATCCGGGTCAGTTGTGCTGACTTTCACCTCCTTCTTCGAAGTTTCTGTCTTTTTTTCAAGGGGCTTCTTTCCATGTGCAATACGATCCTGATTGATTTCTTCGTCCAGCAGCTCTTGATATTTCTTCGCTTGTTCTTCAACGATTTCTTTCACGTATTTATGCTTATTCGCACTGGCTTTTACATGCGTAGCATCAATGAAAAGCACATCAGGCTTCACGAATCCATGATGAACCGCCTCCTCCAATATTCGAAGGAAGATCGACTCGAAGAGTTGAGTATCCCGAAAACGGCGAACATAGTTCTTGCCTAGGGTCGTGAAATGGGGAATGGGCTGACTGAAATCATAGCCAATAAACCACCGATAGGCAACATTGGTTTCGATCTCTTTAATCGTTTGTCGCATGGAACGAATTCCAAAAATATATTGGATGAAAGCAATTTTAACTAAGACTACAGGGTCAACACTGGGTCTGCCATTGTCATGACAGTAGAGGCTTTCCACCAAGTCATAGATGAACGAAAAGTCGATTGCATTTTCAATTTTTCTTACGAGATGATCTTCTGGCACCAACTCATCTAGCGAGAATGCAGATATCTGATAACGCCCTTCGGCCTCTTGCTTATTAAGCATAATGCCACCTCTAAAAAATAACTTTTGAAAACGTAACATGTTCTATATTCAACAAAAAAGCCTGCAGACCCTGTTCCTTACGGAACTTTGTCTACAGGCTGAAGCACCTGGATATCCAGGTGCTTCTAGTCAATCGTAAGGGATGATTCATCCAAAATCGGTGCCGGTCCTTCCTCGGGAGTCTGGTTGCGGACGCTCGGCACGTGGCGCGGCTCGTACTCAATCTCCGGGAAGGAATGGATCGATACATACATACTGCCGCCGCCAGAGCCCGCTCTGACCAGGATCGGGTAGGCGTACTTGTTCTGAAAAACAAAGTCCGGTCCGTACCAGCTCACCGTGGCATCCCGTCCGGGTGGTACGTAGGCGACGTTCCTGCTGTGTGAATAGCGTTCGATAATGTGCAAGCCCGCCTTGTCGACAGCGTTGTACAGGGTGGACGATACCTGGCATATCCCACCGCCGATCCCTTCGGACAATTCGCCGCGGACGATAATCGGCGCATCGAGATAACCCTTTGCCCGCGTACGTTTTCCGACAACCTTGTTGAAGGAGAATACTTCCCCCGGCAAGACGATGTAGTTGTTGATTGCCGTGGATGCCAGCTTGATATTATGGGAGCGATTTTTGTTGCCACTATTATAGTAGGTGATATAAAAACCGATTGTCTTCTTTCGCACTTGTTCGAGCAGGGTGCGATCCACCTTGGGATGCACAGCCTGCAAGCGCACTTCAAGCTTGTTCGAGCCTTTTCCGTAAAAAAAGTCGTACACCTCTCTGGCAAAATGCCTTCGGTCCAGGGCACGTCCCATTTTTTCCGGCAGGATGGCTCCGCCGGGACTGATCTGGGCGTTGATGGGCGGCTGGTACACCTGTTGGGCTACTTGCTCGATTAGCTGTTCCAAACGATCCGGATCAACCAGCGGCACGCCGGAGAAGGGCAGTGTGTAGTCTTCCCGATCCATGATCGCAAAGACTTGGTCTTGCAGTTCTATTTGCAGCAGCTCAAGCGGCTCTAACGGAGCGACGAATAGAAACAGGGCAAGAGTAAAAACAGAACCCATCCGGCCGCTCACCTCCTTACAGTAGTATGAGCAGTCGGACGGGTTTCATTCGATTCGTGAATAGGCGGACGCCTATTTGTTGAGGTCTGTCATTTTTCCGGTCGTCATGTAAATGATCCATTCGCAAATGTTGGTTGCATGGTCAGCAATGCGCTCCAAATACTGCGCGACCAGCAACAGATGCGTACATTGGGAAACGGAGTTGCTGTTCTTGTTCATCACTTCCAGCAGGTCTTTGAAAATGGTGGAGTACAGCTTGTCGATCACATCGTCCTTCAGTGCGATTTGTTCCGCAGCTTCCTTGTCACGGGCGATATAGGCGTTGAGCGACTCGCGCACCATCTCCTTGACGTGGTCCGCCATCTGTGGAATGTCGATCAACGGTTTGACGTACTCCTCGTTCATCAGGCGGCGCGTCGTTTTGGAAATCGATACAGCGTGGTCTCCCATCCGCTCCAGGTCGGTGACCAGCTTGAGCATCGTGCCAAGACGGCGCAAATCATTGCCGACAGGCTGTTGCAGCGCGATGACGCGAAAGCAGCCGCTCTCAATCTCGTGTTCCAATTCGTTAATGAGCCTGTCGTTCTCGATAACCTCTTCAGCCAGTTGTACATTTCGTTCTACCAGGCTCTTGATTGATTTGTGTATCGCTTCTTCAACGAGCGTCCCCATCGTCATCATTTTGCGATGAAGGACGTCCATTTGCTCTTCAAAAGCGTGACGTGTCATCCCCGTTCATCCTCTCAAATCAATTTTCCACCATCGTACCTACAAATTGTAAAGCAGAGGTAAAGAAACGATTGCGTTTCGGTAAAGTTAGTCGTATGGAAGAATTACGGTAAATGTCGTCCCTTCTCCTTCCACACTGGCTACGTGAATATGCCCGTTCAAATTCTCCACCAGGTGCTTGACGATGGCCAGCCCCAGACCGGTCCCGCCTGAGTCACGGCTGCGCGCCTTGTCCACGCGGTAAAACCGTTCAAAGATGCGGGGGATGTCCTGCTCCGGTATGCCGATTCCCGTATCAATTACTTTGAGTTTCAGGCGCTTCTGCTCTACTTCTGTCTCAATCGCGATCTTTCCTTGTTCCGGCGTGTAAGCGACAGCGTTGGACAGCAGATTCAGCAAAATTTGCTGCAGGCAGTCTTTATCCGTCGTCGTCCAGATTTCCGGTTGCGCTGCTGGCAGGCGGATGGTCAGGCTTTTGCGCTGGGCCTGTTCCTGGATCAGTGCGACGGTAGCGGAAATGAGCTCCTGGACGTGGACTTTTTCCAGGTGAAGCTGAATCCGTTTTTGCTCGATTTTCGAGAGATCGAGAATATCGCGGATCATCCGGTAGAGCCGTTCGCTCTCGTCGGAGATGATCTGCAAAAAGTTGCGGCACGTATCCTGGTCCTGCATGGCGCCATCCAAAAGCGTCTCCGTAAAGCCTTTGATCGAGGTGATCGGCGTACGCAGCTCATGGGAGACATTGGCCACGAAATCGCTGCGCATTTTCTCCAGGCGGCGGATTTCCGTAATGTCGTGCAGCACGACGACGACCCCTCTCGACTCCCCTTTGAAGTTGATGTACGGAGCGAAGTTGACGTCGAGAATACGC
The DNA here is from genome assembly GCF_044627595.2 of Brevibacillus sp. TJ4. NCBI lineage: Bacteria > Bacillati > Bacillota > Bacilli > Caryophanales > Paenibacillaceae > Brevibacillus > Brevibacillus sp. TJ4. The sequence continues at coordinate 3,246,157 of NZ_CP185865.1, forward strand.
TCTTGCGGGTAGTAGATGTGGATCTCTTGCCGGAACTTCTCGCCCCTGTCGAGACAGCGGTCGATGTACTGGCTCAATCCGAAGCTTTTTCCCGCTTCGATATGCAGCTTGCCGACCACATCGCTGCCCGAGGAACCGAGCAGCTTTTCTGCCGCCGGGTTGACCAGCATGATACGGCGATGTTCCGAGATAAAGATGACGCCGCTCGTCATGTTGTTGAGCACCCCGGAGAGACGCTGCTGGTTTTCTGAGATTTCGTACATTTGTTGTTCCAGGCTGGACGCCATAAAGTTGATCGCACCGGCAAGCTGGCCGATTTCGTCAGTCGCCTTGATCCGTACCCTGTCTTCAAACTGGCGCTGCGTAATATTGCGCGCCACCCGGGTGATCTCCTCGATCGGTCGGGTGATCGAAAACGAAATGCGGGAGACGACGAGAGAACCGACGACAAGCGTCACGAGCAGCCCTGTCAACAAGCTGTACCACATGTTGTGGACCGTGTCCGTAATATCTTTCATCGACATCGCCGAGCGCACAGCGCCGACCGTTTTCGTTCCATCCATGACGGGGACGGCGACGTAGATCATCTCTTCGCCGATCGTCTCGCTGTAGCGTCGGGCTGTTCCCGTCGTGCCGCTCAGCGCCTGTTGGAACTCCGGCCGATCCATGTGGTTCTCCATTCGCTGCGGAGTCGAGTAATTGTCGTACAGCACCTCTCCGCTGCTGTTCATCACCGTCACCCGCACATCCGGGCTGGGCGCGATCGTCTCGACCTGCTCCTGCAATGTCCCTTGATCCGAGTATACGCTGGGATACTGAACTACTTTCGCGATCAGCTTGGATTCCCGGTACAAAAGTTCGTGCAGTGTCTGGAGGTAGGAATTCTCCAATACCTTTGCAAAATAGAGGCCCATCACCATCAAAACAAGCGAGATCAGACCTAGTATCGTCAAGGTGAGTTTCATCCGAAAACGCGTCACATGTCAGGCCTCCTGTTCTGTTACCCTTCCAGTTTGTACCCCAGACCGCGAACCGTCTTGATGTAGCGCGGATTTTTCGTGTCATCCTCCAGTTTTTCCCGAAGATGGCTGACATGCACGTCGACAATCCGCGAATCTCCGATAAAGTCGTAGTTCCAGACGGCATTGAGCAGTTGATCGCGCGTCAGGACCCTTCCCTGGTGATTAGCCAGGTAATGGAGCAATTCAAACTCCTTTGGTGTCAGTTCAATCTTGTCCTCGTTGCGGTACACTTCGTACTTCTCGGGGTAGATGCGAATCTCACCGAGGGTAATCACGGCATGCTCCGGAGAGTCACCAACCTCAGGGGTGATCTGGTAGCGGCGCAAAATCGCCTTGACCCGGGCCACGACCTCGCGCGGGCTGAACGGCTTGGTCAGGTAGTCGTCCGCTCCCAGCTCCAATCCGAGAATTTTATCCAGCTCATCATCCTTTGCTGTCAGCATCAGGATCGGGATATTGTTGCGTTCCTGGCGAAGCGTCTTGCATACATCCATGCCGTCCATTTTTGGCAGCATCAAGTCAAGTATAAGAAAATCAGGCTGCTCGCTCTTCACCATTTCCAGCGCTTGCTTGCCGTCAAAAGCTGTCGCAACCTGAAAACCGGACTTTTCCAAATTGAATTGCAGCAGCTTGACAATGGAAACTTCATCGTCCACAACCAGTATCTTTATCATCTCGTATTTTCCCCCCAAAGTCGCCATTGTTACATTCTCAGTCTGCCAAATCGGCTCTATAAAAGACAAGTAATTTTTTTGTAAAGACAAAGGCGCCCCTCCGAAATGGAGAGGCGCCTTTGGGTTGGCTTGCCGATTTATTTCAGTACGGACAGTACGTTGCGTACTGCTTCAGCAGACTTGTCGAGAGCTGCCTTTTCCTCAGCAGTCAGTTCCAACTCGATGACCTTCTCGATACCGTTGCCGCCGAGCAAAGTTGGTACGCCCAGGTAGATGTCCTGGTAACCGTACTCGCCTTGCAGCAGGGCGATGGAAGGAAGAATACGTTTCTTGTCTTTGAGAATCGCTTCTGCCATTTGCACGAGGGAAGCGGCAGGCGCGTAGTAAGCGGAACCGTTGCCCAGCAGGTTGACGATTTCTCCGCCGCCTTTGCGGGTACGCTCCACGATGGCATCCAGACGCTCTTTCGGAATCAATGTTTCCAACGGGATGCCGCCAGCGTAGGAGTAGCGGACCAATGGAACCATCTCATCGCCATGTCCGCCCAGTACAAAGCCGGTGACGTCTTCTACCGACACGTTCAGCTCCATCGCTACGAAGGTGCGGAAACGAGCGGTGTCGAGCACGCCGGATTGGCCAATGACGCGCTCCTTCGGAAAGCCGGAAGTCTTGAAGAAGGTGTACGTCATCGCGTCTACCGGGTTGGACAGGACGATTACAGTCGAGTTTGGCGCATAGGTTTTCACCTGTTCCGCTACGGAGCGCATGATGCCTGCATTGGTGTTGACCAGGTCGTCGCGGGACATGCCCGGCTTGCGGGCAATCCCTGCGGTGATGATGACCAGATCGGCGTCTTTGATGTCGGCGTAGTCTGCCGTACCGGTGATGTTGGCGTCAAAGCCGAGTACAGGCGATGATTCCATCATGTCCAAGGCTTTCCCTTTGGTCGGGTTCTCCAACTGTGGAATATCCACCAGCACGATGTCTCCCAGTTCTTTTTGACCGAGGATAAAGGCAGTGGTAGCTCCGGTGAAGCCGCTGCCGACGACAGCGATTTTTTTGCGTTGGAATGCCATCTTTACGTTCCCTCCTATATGCATGTGTAAGAAAGGTACATCACAGTATGGCCTAACGGGTCTTACATATTTTTGATCAGTTCATCCGCGAACTCGGAGCACTTCAGCTCTTTCGCGCCTTCCATCAGGCGAGCGAAGTCGTACGTTACTGTTTTCGCAGAGATCGTTTTTTCCATGGAGTTGATGATCAGGTCAGCCGCTTCGTTCCAGCCCAGGTGACGCAGCAGCATTTCGCCGGACAAAATGACGGACGAAGGGTTTACTTTGTCCAGACCTGCGTATTTCGGAGCTGTACCGTGTGTCGCTTCGAAGATCGCATGACCAGTCAGGTAGTTGATGTTTGCTCCCGGAGCGATTCCGATGCCGCCTACTTGTGCAGCCAGCGCGTCGGATACGTAGTCACCGTTCAGGTTCAGGGTAGCTACGACATCGTACTCAGCAGGACGAGTCAGGATTTGTTGCAGGAAGGCGTCAGCAATCACGTCTTTGACGATGATTTTGCCTGCTGCTTCTGCTTCTTTTTGTGCTTTGTCCGCGTCGCCGCCTTCCGCTTTGATGCGGTCGTATTGTGCCCAAGTGAACACTTTGTCGCCGAATTCCGCTTCAGCTACTGCATAACCCCAGTTTTTGAACGCGCCTTCGGTGAATTTCATAATGTTGCCTTTGTGTACCAGCGTTACGGATTTGCGTTTGTTGTCGAGTGCGTAGTTGATCGCTGCGCGAACCAGACGCTCGGTACCTTCTTTGGATACAGGCTTGATACCGATACCGGATGTTTCCGGGAAGCGGATTTTCTTCACGCCCATTTCTTTTTGCAGGAATTCGATTACTTTTTTCACTTCCGGAGTGCCTTCTGCCCATTCTACGCCAGCGTAGATGTCTTCAGTGTTTTCGCGGAAGATGACCATGTCAGTCAGCTCAGGATGCTTCACCGGGGAAGGAACGCCGTCGAAGTATTGGACAGGACGCACGCATGCATACAGGTCCAGCTCTTGGCGAAGCGCTACGTTGATGGAGCGGATTCCGCCGCCAACAGGTGTGGTCAGAGGTCCTTTGATCGCGATCAGGTATTCGCGGACAGCAGTCAGAGTGTCCTCAGGGAGCCATTCGCCAAACTGGTTGAATGCTTTTTCACCTGCAAATACTTCGAACCACGCGATTTTTTTCTCGCCTTTGTACGCTTTTTCTACAGCCGCATCGAGGACGCGGACAGAAGCGTTCCAGATATCAGGACCTGTACCGTCACCTTCGATGAAAGGCACGATCGGGTTGTTTGGCACTACCAGTTTTCCGTTGTCTACTGTGATTTTTTCGCCGTTTGTCGGCAGCGACAGGTTTTTGAACACGTAAAATCCCTCCAAAATATGTGAAATGGTGAAGAATCGAAGTAAGACGCAGCAGAACTACCACTTGCGGGTGGTAGTTCAGTTTGTTTCGCCAGGACTGCCGCGCAAGACGTCTGTCAAAACCGCGGCAACTGCCCTCTAGCGACGGTCGATCGGTACGTAATGCTGGTTGACAGGACCTGTGTAATCAGCGCGCGGGCGGATCAGGCGGTTGTTTTCATACTGCTCCATGATGTGCCCCGTCCATCCGGACATGCGGCTGATGGCAAAGATCGGTGTAAACAGGTCGATCTCCAGTCCCAGCGAGATGTAAACGGACGCAGAGTAAAAGTCCACGTTTGGCTTCAGACCTTTTTCACTGCTGACCATATCGTCGATCTTGACGGACATTTCGTACAGCTCAGGACGACCAATTTGCGCAGTCAGTTCCTTGGACATCTGTTTCAGCCATTTCGCGCGAGGATCTCCATCCTTGTAGACGCGGTGACCGAAGCCCATGATTTTTTCCTTGTTGTCCAGCTTCTTGCGGACGTAGCTTTCCACGTTGTCCATGGAACCGATTTCAGTCAGCATTTTGGCAACCGCTTCGTTTGCGCCACCATGCAGTGGACCTTTCAGCGTGCCGATTGCGGACACGATTCCGGAGTAGATATCAGTCAGGGTCGCTACCGTTACACGTGCAGCAAAGGTGGATGCGTTCAACTCGTGGTCTGCGTGCAGGATCAGCGCGACGTTGAATGCTTTTACGGCTGTTTCGGTCGGCTCTTCACCTGTCAGCATGTACAGGAAGTTTTGGGCAATGCTATAGTCCGTTTTCGGAGCTACCGGTTCGAGTCCTTTACGCATGCGGGCAAAAGCAGCGACCAGTGTCGGCGTTTGCGCCATCAGACGGATCGACTTGCGGTAGTTAGCCTCCGGTGTCATCTCTTGGGCTTCCTTGTCGTAGAGCGCTAACGAAGAGACAGCTGTACGCAAAGCCGCCATAGGGTGTACACCTTGCGGATAGTTGCGGATGCTCTCCAGTACCTCTGCCGGTACCGCAGCATTTGCACCCAATTGCTTGTTCAACTCTTCCAGCTGATCGCGCTTCGGTAACGCTCCATGCCAGAGCAGGTAGATTACTTCTTCGAAGCTTGCATACTCTGCCAGTTCATCGATGTTAATTCCCCCGTAACAGAGAACACCATCAACGATCGAACAGATGGATGATTCAGCGGCAACAATTCCTTCCAGTCCACGGGTAGCTGTCATAGAATTCCCTCTCCTTTTCCATTCGAGTAGTAGTGCTTCCCAGTCCTCGCTTGTCCCCTGATGACCGGCTAAACGAAAGAACTGATGGCTATGATGACGTATTTATGAAGTTGTAAGCAGGGGTTCTTTCACCCACCACTCATGTCTGGGAATGTACTCCATGCAAAATCCCTACCTGATTCCCTCAGATGCGACAGGGGCTAGAGAAGAGAATACCGAATGGCACCGTTCCACTTCGCATGGCGAGTTAAAAGAATCCACCTTAATTCGACCCAATTATAAAAGATTATTGCGACTTTGTGAATAAGGTAAGCGAAAAAATGTTTCGAAGGGTGAAACGGAGTTTTGTTTTTTTGTGAAATCTGCCTCGAAAAGTACCGCAATGACAGCACGGTACTGTTGGACCTTGCTCCGCCCATTCCGCATGCTGCATAATAGAGGTACAATCCATCATCTGGCAGCATTCGCGGAAAGGAGAGCGTTTGTTGAATCGCGAAAACTGGGTCGACCGCCTGTTTCAGATCATTCGTTTTCTCGTGATTTGCTTGATTGTCTACGCTGTGTATGTACTCGTTACATTCGGAACACCCTTACTTTACCCATTTTTGATTGCCTTACTCATCGCGCTTTTGATTAATCGGCCTGTCAACTTTATGACGACCAAATTCCGCTTTCCCCGCTGGCTGTCCGTTACTGTCGCCCTGCTGCTGTTGATCCTGCTGGCAAGTGCTGCGATCGGCCTGACCGTCACACAGATCGTGATGGAAATCAACGAACTGTCCAGGCTTCTGCCCGGCTTCGTCAACGAGCTGTCCCACTATTTGCAGACGACGATTTCGCAGGAGTTCTTGACGGGGCTGTACCAGCAGCTCCAGTGGCTGTACACGCAGTTGGGGCCCGATTTCGAGCAACGTGTGGACCGTCTGCTGGCCGACGGCATTTCCACGATTACGCAAGCGGGACAAAACCTGATTATCGGCTTTTTGGACGGCCTCAGACGATTTTTGCTGTCGTTGCCCAGCCTGGCCACGGTTGCCGTCATCTCGCTGATCGGCGCATTTTTCATCTCGAAAGATTTTTACGTCTGGAAAATCCGCTTGCGCCGGGTTCTGCCGAAGGTCGTCAACTCGCGGATGGACCAGATCGTCGCAGATTTGCGCTCCGCTCTTTTCGGCTTCCTCAAGGCCCAAATTACATTGATCTCGCTGACGGCGGCAATCGTCATCATCGGCTTGCTCATTCTCGACGTCAATTACGCGATCACGATCGGCCTGATTACCGGTCTGGTCGACCTGCTTCCCTATTTGGGGACAGGAACGGTGTTTGTTCCCTGGATCATCTACCTGTTCTTCAAAGGGAATTACAGCCTGGTCATCGGCTTGTCCATCCTCTACGGCGTCGTCCTCGTCTTCCGGCAAATCATCGAGCCGAAAGTCGTGGCGGAAAACGTCGGGCTGGACCCGCTGCTCACCCTCGTCGCGCTGTTTGTCGGCTTGCAGTTGTTCGGCTTCATCGGCTTGATCATCGGTCCGGTGTCGCTGGTGCTGATCAACGCACTGGTCAAGTCAAACGTCTTCTCCGACCTGTGGCGCTACATAAAATTCGGCAAGATTTAGGCTCTCCCGATACGCAAAAACCGCTTGCACCGGATCGTGGCGCAAGCGGTTTTTTCATGGTGGAATGGTCGAGTGGCATGCCTATCTATCTGCGGAAAATGAGGTGAATCCGCCCTGTCGCGATCAGCCTCCACAGCCACAGCTTCAAGAGGTGGCGAACGATCATCCGCGTGTAGGGGATGAGCAGCAAAAAGCCGATCGTATCGCTGAAAAAACCGGGGGACAGCAGCAGGACGCCGCCCACCAAGACCAGTGCGCCGTCGATGAGCGACTCGGTCGGCATCTGGCCGCGGGAGAGCTGCAACTGGACCAGCCGGAACACCTGCAAGCCTTGCCGCTTGGCCAGCCATGCACCCAAAAAACCGGTCAGGATCACCAGGCCCACCGTAGGCCAGCCGCCAATCAGCTTGCCGACCGTGATGATCCCCCACAGTTCTATCGCAGGCACGACAATAAACAGAACCAGCAGGATGCGAAACATCATCGCGCACCTTCTCCCTGCTGCTGCAGCTCCAGCCATTGATACAACTCGGGTTCCACGCGGTTAAGGCGGATCGGCCGCAAGCTCGTGGAGGTAAAGACGTGCATCGTCTTTCCGGTCACCAGCAGCTCTTCGTCCGGCATCCGGTAAATTTCGTAGGCAAAGGTCAGACGCACAGGTGTAATTTCTTCGACGATTGTGCGCACTTCCAGAAGATCGTCATAACGCGCCGGTTTTTTATAGGAAACGACGGCATCGGTAAGCGGCAGAAGCACCCCTTTTTCTTCCAGTTGCCGATAGGAGAGCGCAGCGCTGCGGATCAGCTCGGTACGCCCCATCTCAAACCAGTTCAAGTAGTTGGCATGATACACCACACCCATTTGGTCGGTCTCGCCGTAACGGACGCGAAAGGAGTGGGAATGAATAATCGGACTCACGTACATCGCCCCTTTCTCATACCTTCATTCTACCATAGCAGTGAAATTCTATGATGAGAAAACGCAGCAAAAAGGCACCGCGTTCTCGGTACACAACAAAATAGAGCAGGCTGCACCAGGCAGTCCTGCTCTTTTTCTTCATTCGGCTTGTTAGCGAATCGGGCACGCTCCGCCTTCGCATGCTTCCGCAGTCGACAAATCTGCATCCGCACCGGTCTCAAAGCGTTGCAGAATCGCCGGATCAAACGGCTTCATGGAGGCTTTCAGGCGCTCGTACTCTTCCTTTGTGCACTCCTCGTACGGAGCCAGCTGGTAGTTTCCACCGTCCAGCTGCAGGAAGGAGACGCCGACGAAATTATCCCAGTTTCCGTAGACGATTTCCTCGACTTCGCCCCACTCTTCCTTGCGCACGGTAATCGTGTTGGACGAGTTGTGCTCGGTGTACTCCTTCTGGAAGCGGAAGTACGTATCGAATTGGCGCTTTGCGCTCACTTCGTTTTTCGTTTCCTGCGCACCAGAGGCGACAGGGAAATCGATTACCAGCGTACGGGCATTGGCCATCCGCTCTTCATACGTCTCGCCTGGCGTACCCACCTCTGGATTGATCGTCCAGCCCAATTGCTGTACTGCTTTCGCCAACGGATCTTCGGCATTGATCCGAATACGGCGGATATAGTACGGCGAATGGGACCAGTGCAAGCCGCTGGAGACTCCACCCGCCACCTGGGAGAGTGTACCCTCAGGCTTCACGGTCGTGACCAGCAGCGGAGAGTTGACGCGCAGTTCATACGCGTAGCGATCCGCTTCATCACGCGCTGCGTCGCCCAGCATGCGCAGCAGTTCCAGCTCCTGCTCCTCGGTGTAGCCGAGCGTAGCCAGCGCGTCCTTTACCCCTGTCAACGACGTACCCAGCAGTCTGTCGCGCTGCTGCACGACGTCCCAGTGCGGCAGCTCCAGCGTCACCAGCGTCATGCGCAAGCCTGCGCGCGCCGATTTGCGCTGTGCTTCCAGCAGCCCTTCGAGATCGAGGTAGTGGGAACCGTCCGGGTTTTGCTTGACGAAGCCGACGAGGTTGACTGTCGTCAAGTTGCAGACACCGTAGGAATCGAGCAAAATTTCCGCGCACGGATTCAGCCCTTCGGCGTTCGGGCGACGCCGGTTTGCCTCTTCCAGGTTGACGAAGCCAGGCTCGCCTTCCAGTTGCATCAGCGTGAAGACGAGATGCAAAAATTCGCGGGACGGCTTGCTTTGGAACGCGATCGAGTTGTTGGACATTCTGCGGTGGTCCAGCCCAAAGCGGCCATCACCGACTTTTTGAATGCTGTCAAACCAGCTCGGCTTGTGCGCACCCAACAGTTCTCCCACTCTGCGATGGTGAGCGAGCTGCTCTTCTGTCCAGAACCCGTTGATGCCGTACTTGGCGAGCATGCACTCGTAATCGTCATGGTCAAACAGGAAGATTTCCGCTGTCCGGCGCACGCCGCCTACGACCACGTTGGCTCCGATCAGGTTGCCGATGTCCAGAATGTGAATCGGACGAACCTTGCCGTATCCTTTTTCATCTGCCTGAATCGGCGCAAGCTCGGGATCAATTTTGTTTTTCAGCACCTTGTCGATGCCTTCGAACATTTCGCGAAGCGGCTCATGCCCGCTTGCCGTTCCGCCAAAGCGCTTCAGCCGCTCCCCTTTTGGACGGACGCTGTTGTAGGAAATTTTGACCGTATGGATATGCTCGTACTCTTTTTCCGTCAGGATTTGCAGGTACAGGCGCAGCGATTCGACCCAGCCTTCCTTGCTGTCCCCGACGTAAATTTTGGCGAAGCCGTTTTCCAGTACGTTCAGCTCCGAACGCTCGAGGCGCTGGTGCTTCGGCAACGGATTGTACTCGGATGAGAGCAGGGTGACATTCGTGCGGATCGGAGTCAGGCCAGCCGCCATTTCCTTTGTGCACTTGAAGCCGACACCCGTACCGACCAACAGCAAATAGAACAGATCGCCCAGATCGTTCCAGGACTTGATGTTCAAAAAAGAGCAGTTGAAGTTGGCCAGCGGGTACAAATCGGCTACGCCATTTTCCGCACCGCCAACCCACAGCGTGCGTCCAGAAAGAAACTGGCGAAGGTTGAACATGTTGTCAAACAAGCCTTCCGCCTCTTTTTCCAGCTTCTGAACATCGATGTCCAGGCCGATCTTTTGCAGGTGCTGATAGGCGAGCTTGATATTGTAATCCACCGAGCGACGGCAGGTCTCTTTCCAGGTTTCCCTTCTTCCTTTTTCCGGGATAAAACGAGAATAAGTACGGTAGTAAACAAATTGCCCAAGCGGGTTCATATGTGCTGGAAAATCAGGATACTGCGCTAAAAATTCATCCCTCAAAAAGTGGGTCCTCGTAATCGACTCAGTGGCTAGCATATCGTTTCCTCCTTCAAATCTATACTTCCTAGTTAACTCTTTTTCTTGGAAAAACTCAATAGTTTTCTCAATATGTAGTAAGCAATAATTTTCGACAATACTATATCTAGTGTTTTACAAAAATAATGCTTGACAACAAAACAGGTATTTTTAACTAGTTTACCCTGCCTTCGCAGACGATGAGATACAGCCGATCGCCGGGTGAAACCCGTTCTTTTTCACGGCAAAAAAACGGCGAAAAATCGGGCGTCGGTCACCGCGCGCAGAAGACAACATGATACCATTGAAAGAGAAAAAGGGCGACATTTTGTCGCCCTCCTGTTTTTTCCAGATGGAAAATTGATTCTTTTTTCCTAGAGCACTCGGGCATGTCCGGAATAAATATGCCCCCGCTCGGAATCTACTGTCACTACCATGCCGTCCTTCAAGATCTCGGTCGCCAGGGGTACTCCGAGGATGACCGGGACGTTCAGGTTCAAGCCGACAATCGCCGCATGGGAGGTCAAGCCGCCTTCCTCGGTGATGACAGCGCCCGCCTTCTTGAAGGCTTCGACCATCTCGGCATCCGTGCCGATCATAACCAGGATGGAGCCTTCTTCGGTCTTGGCCAGCGCTTCCGCTGCCGAACGGGCGATGACGACTTTGCCCGATACGACCTTGCGCAAAATCCCCTGTCCCTTGGCGACAATATCGCCGATCACGTGAATTTTCATCAGGTTGGTCGTGCCTACTTCGCGCACCGGCACGCCCGCCGTGATCACGACCAGGTCTCCGTGGCGGACGAAGCCGCTGCGCAGCGCCTCCTGCACGGACATCTCCAGCATCTCATCGGTCGTGTTGGCCATGACGCCGTGGACGGGATAGACCCCGTTGACCAGCGACAGACGGCGAATCACATGGGCATGCGGAGTGACAGCCACGATTGGCGCCTTGGGACGGAATTTGGACACCATCCGCGCCGTATGTCCGCTTTCCGTCGCCGTAATGATCGCTGCCGCATTCAGGTCGAGAGCGGCATTGGAGACTGCCTGGGAGATCGCATCGGTAATCGTCACCTGCTTGAGCATGGCCTGGGTGTTGAGGATTTCCCGGTAGTTCAGCTCCTGCTCCGCACGTACGGCGATGCGGTCCATCGTCTGCACCGACTCGAGCGGATATTTCCCGGCTGCCGTCTCTCCCGACAGCATGATCGCATCGGTCCCGTCAAAAATCGCATTGGCTACATCGCTCGCCTCCGCACGCGTCGGACGCGGATTGCGCTGCATCGAATCGAGCATTTGTGTCGCGGTAATAACCGGCTTGGCTCGCTCGTTGCACTTTTTGATCAACTGTTTCTGGACGAGCGGCACTTCCTCCGCAGGGATTTCCACGCCAAGGTCGCCGCGCGCTACCATCAGCCCATCGCACACATCGAGAATTTCATCTACATTGTCTACGCCTTCCTGGTTTTCGATTTTGGCAATGATGTCGATGCTGGCGTTGTTTTGCTCCAGAATCTGCCTGATTTCCAGGATGTCGGATGCCTTGCGGACAAACGAGGCAGCGATGAAGTCGACGCCTTGCTGGATGCCGAAGACGATGTCCTGCGCGTCTTTTTCCGTAATTCCCGGCAGGTTGATTTTGACGCCGGGCACATTGACGCCCTTCTTGCTTTTCAGCGTGCCGCCGTTGCGGATCAGACAGACGATGTCGTTGCCTTTTACTTCCTCCACGCTCAGCCCGATCAGGCCATCGTCAATCAGGATGGTATCGCCCGGCTTCACGTCCTCGGTCAATTGTCCGTACGTGATCGAGACGCGCTCGGCGGTACCGGCCACTTCCTCTGTGGTCAGAATGATCCGCTCGCCTTCCACCAGCTCGACGGCGTCAACAGACAGCGTGCCGGTGCGAATTTCCGGTCCTTTGGTGTCGAGCAAAATCGCGACGGGCTTGCCAGTCTCTTCTGCTGCCTGGCGGATATTGGCGATGCGGGCGGCGTGTTCCTCGTGGGAACCGTGGGAAAAGTTGAGTCGGGCGACGTTCATTCCGGCGAAGATCAGCTTTTTCAGCATCTCCACCGATTCACTTGCGGGACCAATGGTACATACGATTTTTGACTTTCTCAACATGTGTGTAAGCCTCCTCTAATACTCCCTGCGGCAGTACGCCTGTTTATATCGACAACGTGCGGGCCAGATGGTAGACGGACAAATCCAGCTTGTGCTTTTTTGCCAGCGCCTCTGCAAAATCGACGTCGACGATGACGTTGTTCTGGATTCCCACCATTCTGTCACGCTTGCCTTCCAACAAAAGATCGACGGCTGCTGCCCCCATCCGGCTGGCCAGCATCCGGTCCATCGCAGTCGGCGAACCGCCTCTCTGGATGTGTCCCAATACGGTCACTCTCGTCTCCCAGCCGGTAGCCTTGGTGATCGCTTCGGCAAAGGAGGAGGCGCTGCCCACTCCTTCTGCGACGATGATGATCGAGTGCTTTTTGCCGCGCTTTTGTCCGGCGTGAAGACGCTCTACAATATCCTCAAGGTCATGGTCTTCCTCGGGAATGATAATCGACTCCGCCCCGGCGGCCAGCCCTGCCCACAACGCGAGGTCGCCGGCATCGCGTCCCATCACCTCGATAATGTAGGTGCGCTCATGCGAAGTCGCTGTGTCGCGGATCTTGTCAATCGCTTCCACAATCGTATTCAAGGCAGTGTCAAAGCCAATCGTAAAGTCGGTGCAGGGGATGTCGTTGTCGATCGTGCCCGGCACGCCAATCGTCGGAAAGCCTTTTTCGGTCAGCTTCTGGGCGCCGCGGAACGAGCCGTCTCCGCCAATTACGATCAAGCCTTCGATGTCGTGCTTGCGCAATTGCTCCACCGCTTTTTGCTGCCCTTCGTCCGTCTTGAATGCTTCACTGCGCGCAGAGTACAAAATCGTACCGCCACGGTGAATGATGTCCCCTACAGAGCCGAGGGTCATCTCTTCGATGTGGCCGTTCATCAGACCTTCGTATCCGTGGTACACCCCGTACATTTGCACACCGTGATAGGCTGCCCGGCGAACGGCTGCACGGACGGCCGCATTCATGCCCGGTGCGTCGCCTCCGCTTGTCAGTACAGCGATCTTTTGCATGTGCACCCACTCCTTATCCTGATTAGCATGTCTTTCAACCGGAAACAGTATGTGTCATACCTGCAACAAAACACGCTGTATCATTCCAAAAACCATATCTGTTATACAATTTCACAGGTATGTGCCATACTTTTCGAAAGATCAGACAACTCGCTTATCCGAATCTGATTGTAGCAGATAATCCTTGCAGATAAAAGGAAAAAACGCCCCCTGCAATTACAAGGAGGCGAATTCACCAATCTTCTTGAATCTCTCGTAACGGTCCTGTACCAATTGTTCAGGAGTCAAATGCGAGAGCTGTTGCAATTGTTCAACGATCACCCGTTTGACGTCGCTCGCCTGTTTTGCCAGGTCGCGGTGTGCACCGCCAAACGGTTCCGGGATAATACCGTCGATGACTTGCAGAGAGAGCAAGTCCGGAGCAGTGATTTTCATCGATTCGGCAGCCTTCATGCCCAGTCCCGCGTCACGCCAGAGAATCGCCGCAGCGCTCTCCGGGGCGATGACGGAGTAGTAGGAGTTCTCCAGCATCCAGACGCGGTTGCCCACGCCAATCGCCAAAGCGCCGCCGCTTCCGCCTTCGCCGATGACGATGCAGATGATCGGCACGCCAAAAGTGGCCATTTCCCGCAAGTTGCGCGCAATTGCTTCACTCTGCCCGCGTTCCTCTGCCGCCTTGCCGGGATATGCGCCCGCTGTATTGATAAAGCAAATGATCGGTCTGCCGAACTTGTTTGCCTGCTCCATGATGCGCAGCGCTTTGCGGTACCCTTCCGGATGCGCCATCCCGAAGTTGCGCTTGATGTTGTCTTTTGTGTCCTTCCCTTTCTGGTGGCCGACGATCGTTACCGGACGGCCATCCAGCTTGGCGATACCGCCCACGATGGCCTGATCATCGCCGAAGACCCGATCCCCGTGAACCTCGATAAAATCGGTGAACAACAGCTTTATGTAGTCAAGCGTCGTCGGCCGCTCCGGATGCCTTGCCAACTGCACGCGCTGCCACGGCGTCAGGTTTCCGTAGATTTCCTCTGCCAGATCCTTGGCCTTTTGCTCCAGCCGCTTTACTTCCTCGGACACATCGATTCCTTTTTCTTCAGTAAAGCGACGCAGTTCCTTGATTTTATCGCGCAGTTCTACTAAAGGCTTTTCAAAGGGGAGCTCTCCAGCCATGCTTCCACTCCTTCCTGCGTCGTGTGCATCTCGACCAGCTTCGCCAGCGTCGTACGCATTTCCTTGCGGTGTACGACCATGTCAAGCTGACCGTGTTGCAGCAAGAATTCTGCTGTCTGAAAATCTTTCGGCAGCTCCTGGCGAATCGTCTGTTCGATGACCCTGCGCCCGGCAAATCCGATCATCGCGCCCGGCTCGGCGATATTGTAATCCCCGAGAGAGGAAAAGCTCGCCGACACGCCGCCAAACGTCGGGTTGGTCAAGACCGAGATGAACAGCAGACGCTCCTTGTCCAGTCTGGACAAAGCCGCGCTCGTCTTGGCCATCTGCATCAGGCTGAGTACGCCTTCCTGCATGCGCGCACCGCCGGAAGCCGAAAACAGGATAAACGGCAGACGTCTCTCAATCGCCCGCTCGATCGCCCGGGTGATTTTTTCCCCGACGACAGACCCCATGCTCGCCATCCGGAAACGGGAGTCCATTACCCCGATGACGACCCTGTTTCCTTCCAGCAGTCCCTCGCCTGTGACCACTGCCTCGTTCAGGTTGGTCGCAGCCATGTCCTTCTCCAGCTTTTCCAGGTATCCCGGAAACCCGAGCGGATTGGAGGTAATCAGGTTGGCGTCAAACTCTTCCAGCAACGCGCCGTCATCCAGCAAAGCAGCCAGACGCTCCGGGGCGGTCATGGAAAAATGGTACTGGCAGCCCTTGCAGACGCGCAGGTTTTTTTCCAGATCCTTGGAGTAGTGGATCGTCCCGCAGTGCGGGCATTTATTCATCAGTCCCTCGGGAACTTCCTTTTCGCGGACACCCGCTTCCTTTGCATCATTTGCGGAAGCGGGATCGCGTGAGACCGATACCGAGGGGACGGTAGCAAATTTGCGTTTTTTTCCAAACAGGTCTTTGAGCACCGTTGCACCCCACCTTTCTCTTCAGTGAAGGATCGTGCCAAAAATTTCCTGGACTTCAGGAACTTCGCTTTCCGGGACGAGAATCTCGAATTGCTTGGATACTTTCCCTTCGCGAACCTTGACCAGAAATCCTTCCTCCGTCAATCGTTGCTGAATCCGATCAGCTATTTTTGCGCTGGGGGCGATGTAGATGACCGTCCACATGCTGGCTTCCTCCTTCATCACCAATACAGGTCTGCATCATCATATCACAGCGCCCGCGCACGCCGCAAATACAGGGATCACAGCTTGCTATTGTCCAAATGTTGCTTCATCTTCTCTACTGCGACCGAAACTTCACCGGCACGGATTGCCTCCATGATCTCCCGATGTTCCTGCACCGCTGCCCTGGCTCTGCCCTCGCGAGACAGCGACTCGACGCGCACGCTGTTGCTGTACTCGACAAGCGGCGCCCAGATGCGGTGCAGAATCGAATTGCGGCTGGATCGGCAAATTACGCGGTGAAACTGGTAATCTTCTTCTGCGGGTACTTCTCCGCGCTCCACACGCTCTTCCGCGATCTTGAGAATGCGCTCCATTTCCTCAAAGTGCTTATCCGTCGCCCGCCGACAGGCCAGCCGCACGGCATCGAGTTCGAGAATTTTGCGCATTTCCACGAGGTCTTTCTTCGACTTCCCGTCCTGGAGGATAAAAAACCCGAGAATGTCGATGAAGCGGTTGTGGCGGTAGTGCTTCAGAAACGTCCCTTCTCCCCGCCGCGTTTCGATCAGCCCGAGAAGTTCCAATGCCCGCAATGCCTCGCGAACAGAAGAACGGCCTGCCCCCAGTTGCTCCGACAGCTCCCGCTCGGAGGGGAGCTTGTCGCCGGGACGCAGGTTGCGCTCTTGGACAATCTGATGGATTTGCAGGAGAATTCCTTCGTATACCTTTCGCTCTTGGGAAGCGTCGAGCACGCTTTCTCCTCCTTTGGCGCCTGCCGAAAACCCCGATCCCGCTTTCGCCAGGCGAATCATCCGTCTATTATACTTGCTGGTAGGAAATCGCCGCCAGCTTTTCTGTTCTCGCTTTTACTTCTTCCGGGTCGACCGTGATGCGGGCGACACCGCTCTCCATTGCCGCTTTTGCCACTGCCGCGGCGACGCTTGGAGCGACGCGTGGATCGAATGGAGCGGGAATGACCTTTTCACTGGACAGCTCTTCCGGTGCGATCAAATCTGCGATCGCGTATACAGCAGCCAGTTTCATTTCTTCGTTGATCGTGGTCGCGCGCGTGTCCAACGCTCCGCGGAAAATGCCCGGGAAGGCAAGTACGTTGTTGACCTGGTTCGGGAAGTCGGAACGTCCGGTACCCATGACAGCCGCTCCGGCAGCCTTGGCTTCTTCCGGCATGATCTCCGGAACCGGGTTGGCCATCGCGAAGATGATCGCATCGCGGTTCATGGAGCGAACCATGTCCGCTGTGACAGCTCCTGCTACGGAAACGCCGATGAATACGTCTGCACCTTTCATCGCGTCGGCCAGGTTGCCTTCGATCTTGCTGCGGTTGGTGATTTTCGCCATCTCTTCTTTTACAGCGTTCATTCCGAACGGACGGCCTTCATAGACAATGCCTTTGGTGTCGCACATGATCACGTCTTTGACGCCCATGGACAAGAGCAGCTTGATGATGGCGATACCGGCAGCGCCAGCGCCGTTGGTCACCACGCGAATGTCTTCCAGCTTTTTGCCGACGACGCGCAGGGCGTTGATCAGACCAGCTGCAGTAACGATCGCGGTACCGTGCTGATCGTCGTGGAACACCGGGATGTTCGTTTCTTTTTTCAGGCGCTCCTCGATTTCGAAGCAGGCAGGAGCTGCGATGTCTTCCAGGTTGACGCCGCCAAATGTCGGCTCCAGAAGTTTGACTGTTTCCACGATTTTATCCACGTCATTGGTGTTCAGGCAAATCGGGAAAGCGTCTACGCCAGCAAACGATTTGAACAGTACCGCTTTGCCTTCCATAACTGGCATCGCCGCTTCCGGTCCGATGTTGCCCAGGCCGAGAACTGCCGTTCCGTCCGTTACAACAGCAACCAGGTTGCCTTTCATCGTATACTCGTACACTTTGGATGTGTCGTCAAAAATGTCCTTGCACGGTTCTGCTACACCAGGAGAATAAGCCAGACTAAGGTCGCGCGCATCGCGAACCGGCACTTTCGTCACTGCCTCCAGCTTTCCTTTATTCTTTCTGTGAAGTTCCAACGCTTCCTCTCTGAGATTGGACACAATAACCACTCCATTCACGTTTGATCTTTTTCTATTGCAGTCTTGCCCATTTCACAAACTTCAATCGTTTTTTATGGTGCCTCGGCAGTGGTCTGACCACTGGTTCGATTATGTTCCCATTATAACAAAACGCGTTATCCTGTAAACCCGCCGAAAACGGCAAAAAAGGGAGGACAACGATCATCCTCCCTTGTTTATAGGCAATTCTTTCCGAATTACGCTGTCAGGCCCCACAATTTCTCGCGCTTGCTCCAAAAATGAACGGTCGGCATCCACGAGAATCGAGTCCGGCAGGCGAATTGACTGCTTTCTTCCCTCATAGTACAAAATGACGGGAATCGTTCCCTTTTTTCTGACAAATAACTGCTGAAGCTGCTGCAATGTCGAATCCTGCTCCTGGGCAGCCGTAATTTTGACAAAAATGACAGGCTCCGTGGCTGGCGGCGGCGGCTCGGGTGCCGACTTTGGCGCCGGGGCTGGCTCGGGCGTTCGCGCTGGCTCCTGCACCGCCTTTTGGGAGGCCGCCGGGTGCTGTGGCGGCGGCGTTTGCGGCAAGGCAGCCGCATCCCAGATACGACCGGGCAGCAGCTTGACGGCATCGTCCTGCTGATCGATGCGCGCTTCGACCACGAGGATGCGTTCCCGCTCCAAAAGCTCGGCATGCTTGGCGAACACCTGCGGAAAAACGACCAGCTCCACCTGCGCCGTCTTGTCCTCCAGCGTGACGAATGCCATCGGATCTCCCTTTTTCGTCTGAATCCGCCGGATATGCGTGACCATGCCGCACACCTTCACCGTCTTGTCCCGCGGGTATTCATCCAGTGCGGCAAGCGGTGTCAGCTCTGCCCGACTAGTCAGGTGGGCGTACTGGTCGAGCGGATGGCCGGAGAGGTAGACTCCGAGCAGGTCGCGCTCTTCCTGCAGCTTCTGGCTGTGAGAAAACGGCGGAACTTCGGGATAATCAGCGGGCTGGCGTACGCTCGCCGCCTCATCGGCGCCAGCGAAGAGATTGAGCTGGTCCGCATCCCGCTCGATCCGTTTGCCTGTAGCCTTGCCGATCGCCTCGTCGAGCAAAAGCAGCAACTGGCTGCGATGCCCCGGCAGGGAATCGAGCGCTCCGCACAAGATCAGCGACTCGGCTACGCGGCGGTTGACCAGGCGCGAATCGACGCGTGCGGAAAAGTCAAACACATCGCGGTACGGCCTGCGCTGCCGCTCCCTGACGATCGACTCGATCGCGCTGTACCCGACATTTTTCACCGCTGCCAGACCGAAGCGGATAGCGTCCTGTTCCACTGTAAAAAACGCTTCGCTCTTGTTGACGTCCGGGGGCAGCACGGTGAGCTTCATCCGTCGCGCTTCCTCGGTGTATTCGGCAATTCGCGTCTGGCTGCCGATCGACAGCGAAAGCAGGGCCGCCATAAACGCGAGCGGGTAGTTCGCTTTCAGGTAGGCCATCTGATAGGCGATCACCGCGTAGGCGACGGAATGTGCCTTGTTGAACCCGTAGTCGGCAAAACGGACGATCAGGTCGTACATTTCGTTGCCCAGCTCTGCCCCGTACCCTTGTCTGATGCAGCCGGCGACGAACTTTTCGCGCTGTTCGGCCAGCAACTCCCGCTTCTTTTTCCCCACGGCCCGCCGCAAGATGTCGGCTTCGCCCAGGCTAAAGCCGGCCAGCGTGGAGGAAATTTGCATGATTTGTTCCTGGTAGATCATAAAGCCGTGCGTTTCCCGAAGAATCGGCTCGAGCACCGGATGGGCAAACTTCACCTCGCTATGTCCATGCTTGGCCGCGATGTACTGCGGAATGATCTCCATCGGTCCCGGGCGGTACAGGGCGAGGACGGCGATGATGTCTTCCAGGCTGCCTGGCTTGAGATCGCGCAGGACGTTGCGCATCCCTGCCGACTCAAGCTGGAACACGCCAGTCGTATCCCCTAGAGAGAGCATGTGAAAGGTTTTGGCGTCGTCCGTCGGGATGCTTTCCAGGTCGAGTGCGACGCCCTGCTGCCGCAAATGGCGCAGCGTCTCCTGAATGATCGTCAGGTTGCGCAAGCCGAGAAAGTCCATTTTCAGCAGTCCGACGTCTTCCAGCACTTCCATCGGGTACTGCGTGAGCGCAAGCCCCTCGTGCCCGGTCTGCAATGGTACGTAGCGGGTGAGCGGCTCGCGCGAGATGACGACACCTGCGGCGTGCGTCGAAGCGTGGCGAGGCAGTCCTTCCACGCCCTTGGCCGCTTCGATCAACTGTCCCGCCTGCTTGTTTTCGGCGCACAGCTTGCCGATGTCGGGATTGAGCTGCATCGCCTTGTCGATCGTCATGCCGGGCGACTGCGGGATCATTTTCGCCACCCGGTCGATCAGGCCCAGCGACAGCCCGAGCGCCCGTCCGACATCGCGCACGGCTGCACGCGCAGCCATCGTTCCGAAGGTGATGATCTGGGCTACCCGGTCGTGTCCGTACTTGTCTGCGACGTAATGGATGACTTCATCCCTGCGTTCTACGGAAAAATCGATGTCGATGTCGGGCATCGTGACCCGCTCGGGGTTGAGGAAGCGTTCGAACAGGAGCTGATGGCGCAGCGGATCGACATTGGTGATGTTCAGTACATACGCCACCAGGCTCCCCGCCGCAGAGCCGCGTCCCGGTCCGGTCGGAATCCCTTGCTCGTGGGCGTAGCGCATGAAGTCCCAGACGATCAGGAAATAATGGGTAAATCCTGTGCGCGTAATGATCGACAGCTCGTGATCCAGCCTCTCTCTCGCCTGCGGCGTAATCTCGCCATAGCGGGCTAGGCAGCCTTGTTCGCACAGCTCACGCAGGAACTGAGCCGGATCTTTGCCTGACTCCAGGGGGAATTCCGGCAAAATATGCTGCCCAAACGACAGCTCCACCCGACAGCGCGCGGCGATCTGTGCCGTGTTGGCCAAGGCTTGCGGCACATGGGCAAACATCTGCGCCATCTCCGCCCCGCTCTTCAGGTAAAACTGGTCGGTCTCGTAGCGGCGGCGGCCTTCCTCGCCGACTGTCTTGCCTTCCCCGATCGCAAGCAAAATGTCGTGGACGGCATGGTCCTCCCGCTCGACGTAATGCACGTTGTTGGTCACGACGAGCGGAAGCCCCGTATCCTCGGCGAGCTTGACGAGCAGGGCGTTCAGCCTGCGCTCATTCTCCAGCCCGTGATCGGCCAGTTCCAGGTAAAAATGCTCCGGTCCGAATGTACGGCTATACCAGAGAGCCGCTTCTCTTGCCGCGGCTGTCTCGCCTGCCAGCAGCAGACGGGCCACCTCTCCCTCCCGACAGGCAGAAAGCGCAATCAGCCCCTGGGCATGACGTGCCAGGACTTCCTTGTTCAGGCGGGGCAGGATGTAGTTGCCCTCGGTGTTGGCGATCGTGGCCAACTGCAGCAGATTGCCGTACCCCTGCTCGTTTTCCGCCAGCAGCACAAGGTGAAAGGGAGGGGCGGCATTGCGCACCCGATCCTGCAGGTTGCCTTCAATCAGGTAGACTTCCATGCCGAGAATCGGTTTGATCCCCGCCTGCCGGCACGCCTTGTAAAAAGGAATCGCTCCGTACATGTTGGCGTGGTCGGTAATCGCCAGGGCAGACATGCCCAGCTCGGCAGCGCGAGCCACCAGTTTGTCGATGCGGGCGGCGCCGTCCAGCAAGCTGTATTCTGTATGTATGTGCAGGTGGACAAAGGAATCCATCGCGTACCCTACCCCTTTTTATGATAAATGTTAGGCGAACGTACTTTTGCTCTCTATCTATTATAGCGGAAACGAAGCGAGAAGAGGAGGAATCGAGTGCAAACATTTGTTCCTACATGAATTTGCCAACCTCTCGCGCTTCTGCTAGGATAAAGCGAGAAGGCTAGAGAGGATGAATTTTTCCATGTGGTACGCGTTTTTCCTGACAGGAGTTATCGCTACGCTGGTGAGCAGCGTTTATTACAGCATTACGGCACGCAGAAGAGGAATCCATCCGCTGGAATCCCGGATGATCCTGGGCAAGATGAATGTTTCGCTGGGCATTCTCGTCACCCTGCTCGGCGTCAACCAGTTCACCTTTGAACCGCTTGACGCAATCCGTATCATCATCGCCCTGCTGCTGGTCTTTGTCGGTGCCGTGAACCTGTTTCTCGGCTCGCGCAACTTTTTTCGCTACCGCAGCCTGTGGCGCGCAGAGCTGCAAAAAGAAAGCTAGTACACTCCGGGGACATTTTTCCTTTATTGCCAACCGTTTAGGCTAGCTTACCTTTTTTTCATTGCGCTATAATCAGTTTGTGTGACATCCTAATGCTTCAGACAACCCGAGTGCAGTGCCGACGGTTGTCTTTTTTTTGCATAAAAAAGGCCAACGGGCGCGGGGATAACCCTTCTGCCAGTTGGCCTTTATTTCTCGTATCGTCTATCTTTCGATGATTTGGGCAGCAACCATCGCCTGGCCCACCAACTGATCGCCATGGTAGACGGAAACCTCGACCTTGCCGAAGCGGCGGCTGATGTCGAGCAGGCGCGGCTTCACCTGCACCTGGCTTTCCATCTGGACCGGCTTGAGGAAGTAGACAGTGACGTTTTCCGGCACCATGTCGCCGCGACGATGCTGGCGCAGCAAGTTACAGGCCGCCTCGACCATCACCGTGGTCATTATTCCGCTCGCGATCGTCCCCAGGTGGTTGGTCATCTGCGGAGACACATCTCCGGTATATACGAGCTCATCCCCCTGCCGCTCTTCCCGGAAGTGGGACATGATCAGGTTCGGGAACGTCTCGCTCATCTGCGGCTGCTTGGCCGTGAACTGTAGCGCCTTCAACACGTCGTTGCGGGTAAGCACCCCGATCAGCTTCCGGTAGTTGTCCACCACCGGCAAAAGCTCGATGCCCTCCCACACCATCATATGGGCCGAAGAGGCGACCGAGACGCGCGGCGATGTCGTAATCGGGTTTTTCGTCATCACCTTGTCGATCGTAGCCGTCTCGTCGTGGCCGATAATGTCCTTGGAGGTGACGATGCCGATCAGCCTCATCTGCTCATCGACGACAGGAAAGCGCGTATCCTGGTACAACTCGGTATACTGATGCCATTTTGCCACGCTGTCGGAAGGCAACAGCACTGGCGTCTCCGCCAACGGCTTCAACACATCCTCGACCATCATAATCTCTTTTTTGATCAGACGGTCGTAAATCGCGCGGTTGATCATCGACGCGACCGTAAACGAGTCGTAGCTGGACGAGATGATCGGCAGCGCCAGCCGGTCTGCAAGCTGCTTGATCTCCTCGCTGGTGTCAAAGCCACCGGTAATCAGTACCGCAGCTCCTTGCTGCAACGCGATCTTGTGCGCCTGGATGCGGTTCCCCACAATCAACAGACTGCCTGCATCGATATAGCGCATCATCGCTTCCAGTTGCATCGCACCGATGACGAATTTGTTCAGTGTTTTATGTAATCCTTCCCGTCCGCCCAAGACATGGCCGTCGACGATGTTGACGACCTCGGCGAACGTAAGCCGCTCAATATTCTCCTTTTGCTTCTTCTCGATCCGGACCGTCCCTACGCGTTCAATGGTGCTGACGTACCCTTGCGTCTCCGCTTCCTTGATCGCGCGGTAAGCGGTCCCCTCGCTTACCTCAAGATCCTTGGCGATTTGTCGCACGGAAATTTTTGAGCCGATCGGAAGGCGATTAATATGTTGCAAGATTTGTTCATGTTTTGTTGCCATTTCCGCTTCCATCCCCCTCCTGTTCTTTCATCCGCGTGCGCAGCTTCTTCGAACAATATACCCGAAGGCGCGGCAAAAAAAAAGGGTAGCTTTTGAAAGCTACTCCGCAAAGAAATATATCATTAAGGGGGTTTTCATCGTGATTTCATCATACCCACAAAATATTACAGGATTATTACAGCACAATTACAATTTCGTTTCAGATTGGTAATCAACCCAGCCACATCGACAACAGCCCCTGGACGAGACCGATCATGCCGCCCAACACAAAGCCCAAAATCGTAATCATGCGAAACTCCTTGCCGGAGATGCCCAGCACCATTTGCTCGATGCGTTCGATCGGAAATCCCTCTACCTGCCGCGTCACGATCTCGCTCACCGGAAGGCTGCTGAATACTCGCTCTGCATTGCGCTCTACGGTGTCGAGCAGCCAGCGCGCCAGTCGCGGGATCGCCTCGTTGAGCAGCGGCTCCCTGATCGGCTGTGTCAGCTTGGACAGCGGCTCGTCAAGCAGGCGCAGGCTCTGGTCCTCCAGCTTGGCAAACAGGGCGTCCGTCCACTCCTCTACCTGCTCCGCGCCGATCCAGGCCACGACCTCCCCCACCCGCTTGTCCAGCAGCTTGTCGATCTCCTGCCGGATGAACTGCTCCAGCCTGCCGTGCAGTTCCTTGCCTTGCAGCAGCTCGTCGAGATGCGGAAGCAGCTTGCCGATCACTTTGTCGTCGCCCAGAAACATGCCGACGAACCCGCCGAACATGCCACCGCCGCCGCCCAAAAGAGAGCGGACCATCGTCTGCAACGTCTGGTGCCCCTGCGGCGAGTGCAGATAGTCCCGCACCCGCGTCAGCAGCAGTTCGCTGAAGGCACCGGATGACGCCTCCAGCCGCTGCACCCCCGAATCCGAAAGAAGCTCGCGGAGCTGCTTATCTTCATGCCGAGCCAGTAAGCGCTGGACAAACGAATGCCAGTGCCGGGCAACCGGTGCGCGCAGCGATTCGCTCCAACGCCCGTTTTCATCGAGCACCTGCGGCACTGCGGCACGTACCAACTGGCGCAGCGTGCGCTCCTCTGCCATCCATTTGCCGGACACATCCTGCAGCCAGTAGACGAGCGTCTTTTCCATGTCCCCCTGGGTAATGGCCCGTTTTACTCCTTCCGCGGTCAAAAGGTGCTCGGCGACCAATCGGCCCATTTGTCGTGCGATCTCATCCCGCCTGGAGGGAATCAATCCCGGCGTAAAAGGGACGCGCCAATTGCCGATATACCAAGGGCGAAGCGGCCGGAAAAGCATGCGAATCGCGACGTGATTGGTAAACCCGCCTATCAGTGAACCAATCGCAATGTTTAGCAGTATCAACCAACTGTTCATAAATTCTAATAACCTCTCTTTTCTTCAAGGCACCAAACCTTATTCGACCTCATACCATAAGACTAACTTCACGCCTGATGGGAAGGGGATCATCATGTCATACTTGCCAACTGTCGTATACCCACACGAGCCAAAATCAGGAGTAGACCTCTACCTGCCCCAGAGGTACATGCGCAAATGGAGTCTCACCCCGTCCACGATATGCGTCCAATTTGGCAGCAGCATCGTTCACGCCCGTGTCAGTGGTTCCGAGCGAACTAGCCAGACCCTGGTCAGCCGGAATCTGGCCCAGTCGCTCCATTTGCCCGTGGGAATGCCTCTTTTCGCAAGGTATCAGCCCAGCCAGCAAACCCTTGTTTTTGGACCGTATCTGGGTATCCTGGTCTCCGGCTACAATGCCAAAAACTCATTCTCGCCGTTCGGTCCGACTACCTCTTTTTTTAATGAGGTTGCAGACATCTACCGCAAACGGGGCGGTGTCATCAGTGTCTTCCGGCCGCAGGATGTCGACTGGGAGGCGCGGACTGTCCGCGGGCTGATCCGCAGAGCTGGCGCTTGGAGAAAAACGGTCCTGTCGCTTCCCCAATGTGTGTACAACCGGGTAGTTTCCCGCCAGTGGGAACGAAGCGAAGCGATGACAACCTGGGTACAGCGATGCAAGGATGCGTCCATCCCCTTCTTCAATGAAAACTTTTTGAACAAATGGCACGTACATTCCGCTTTGGAAAAGCAGGAATCAGCCATTCCTTACCTTCCGCGGATGGTATCTTACCAAGGCGAAGAACAACTGCAGGAAATGTTCTCCCACTTTCACACTGTTTATTTCAAACCGGCCAACGGGAGCATGGGTCGCGGCATCGTTCGCCTGCGGCGCACGCAAAGCGGCTATCAAGCTGTCAGTCCCGGGGGCGTAAACAAACATTTTTCCAATCTCGCCGGGCTGCACCGGTATTTGCACAAATTGAGACACGGCAAATCGTATTTGCTCCAGCAAGGCTTGCGTCTGATCGGCGTAAACGGCCGTCCGACAGATTTTCGCGTACTCGTCCAAAAGAACAACACAGGTCAATGGGCCGTAACTTCCATGATCGCCCGTCTCGGACAAAACCGCATCGTCTCCAACGTCTCTCGCGGCGGTTCGATGGTAAGCGCACTGCGCGCCTTGCACATTTGCGGCCCGTGGCACGGCGGTGCCCGACCTACGCCCCAGAAGCTGAAAAACGTAGCCTTGAAGCTGGCCGACCTGCTGGAAAAAGCGCTACCTGGTCATTATGCCGAATTGGGTGTCGATTTGGGAGTGGATGTAAACGGCAGGATCTGGCTGCTGGAAGTAAACAGCAAACCGTCCAAGACAACGAGCGCCCGGCCCTTGCCCGAAGGAGTAGAAGAGCCGCCGAAAAGGGCCCGTCCTTCCGTGCTGCGGATGTATGACTACGTCTCCCACTTGTGCGGGTTTCCCCGCAAATCCAAATCAAACTCAAAACGATCAGGCAAGAAATCTGGACGAAGGTGACAGACACATGCCAGCAAAGCAACACAGCCTCGGGATTATGACCCGATGCCAAGGAGCCTATTTCGTTGACAAAGGGTTCTACCGTAAACTGACGATGTACGGGCGGAAAAAAGGGCTGCGCGTCTTCGTCTTTTCGCCGCGCAATGTCAATTTCGACGCTCGCACGGTAAGAGGATTCGAATATCGGCAGGGCACTTGGGAAAGCCGGGTCTTTCCACTGCCCGACTTGATTTATGACCGCTGCTTTGTCGGTCCGTCATACCGCCACTATAAACCATTTGTAGAAAGGTTGCAAAATGACCCCGCCATCACGTTTTTGGGTCACGGTCTGTCCGGCAAATGGCAGGTACACAAGATGCTGATCCAATCTCCAAAACTCGCTCCCTATCTTCCTCGGACGGAACTTTTTTCGCTATCGACCCTGCGGGAAACCTTGCGCACGCACGGTGCCGCTGTCATCAAACCGATTGCCGGTACACACGGGATTGGCGTTACCCGCATCAAGGCAATGAACGACAGGTACGAGATTGCCGGACGCAACCGCAAGAACCAGCCGTTTCGCCGATTGGTCAAAGGGCAGGCAGGGCTTGCCACTTTTTTGCGCTCTTTCACTACCGGACGAAAATTCCTTGTCCAACCGTACCTGAACCTGCATACACCGGCGGGAGTCCCCTTCGATGTGCGCGTACTGGTCCAGAAAAACGGCGATGGCGCATGGGAGACGACTGGCGCTGCAGTCCGAGTCGGCGACAAGCGAAGCATTACATCCAACCTGCACGGCGGAGGCAAGGCAGTCCCTCTGTCGCCATTTCTCTCCCGCCATTTTTCACCAGAGATCAAAAGTCGCATTGAGCAGCAAGTATCGTTACTGGCGAATGAACTGCCCGTCTTTCTCGAACAGTCGCACGGCAGGCTGGTCGAGTTGGGAATTGACCTCGGAATCGATACCGATGGCAATGTATGGGTCATTGAAGTCAACAGCAGACCGGGCCGAACTGTCTTCCGCAAGATCGGCGATCCACAGGCTCGCCTGCATTCGATCACCCAGCCGGTTCGTTACGCCCACTATCTCATGCAAGCGCGTGTAGGAGGTTACTAAGCATGGAAACGATTCGAGTGCGATTACGCTTTCTTTCTCATCCCCATGTCTGCGGGATCGTCCTGCCGGCTCAACTATTCCAGAAACTGGATCTTCGACCGCGCCAGAGGATCACCGTCATGCTGGGAAAAAAAGAAATCGTCGCCACAGTCTTGCAGGATCAACGCAATCCTGACAGCAACATCGTCAAAGTGACCAGTTTGATGCGTACAGAACTGGGGATCCCGCACGGCGGACTGATCAGCCTCAAGCGAGAGGGGGATGCGCTTCGCATCGGTCCATCCATCGGAATCGTCACAACTGGCCTGCGCAGAGACCCGCGCATGCCAATTGGTCAGCGAACTTCGTTTTTTCATAAACTGTTGCAGGCACAGGAAGGAAAAGGCGTCTTTTACTTTATCTTCTCCCCCCACGATGTCGACTGGAACAACCACCGGGTAAACGCCTGGTTTTTGCGCCGCACCAAAAGCGGAGGTTACGTATGGCGCAGGCTGACCACCGCCATCCCGGACGTCGTGTACGACAGGATCCCTTCCCGCTCGGCCGAAAAGCATGAAGCGGTCAAGGCGTTTAAATACAAGCTGGCCAACTATCCGCATATCCCTGTGTTCAACCAAGGCTTTTTCAACAAATGGCGCATTCATCAACTGCTGTACCCCAACCCCGAAGTCAACCAGCACATACCGGAAACGTACACCTCTCCAAATTTGCAAACCTTGCGCAATCTGCTGCGAAAGTACCCGATCGTCTACCTGAAGCCGAAAAACGGCAGCCTGGGATACGGCATCATCAAAGTGACCCGTCAGGCCAAAGGATACGATGTCTCCTACCATACGGGCAGCGGCAATGTGAAACGCTTCTTCTCCAAGCTGTCCTCGCTCTATCAGCACGTGTTCCGGACACGCCGAATCAGCTCGTACCTCGCCCAGCAAGGCATTCCCTTGCTGACGTTCCATGGACGGCCCTTCGATTTTCGCGTCCACTTGCATAAAAACCAGCTCAATGAGTGGGTCGTCTCGTGCACCGCGGCCAAAGTGGCCGGTTCCGGAAGCGTCACGACGCACGTTCGCACAGGGGGAACCGTGATTCCCGGCGATGATCTGCTGCGCCACCTGTTCGGCAAACAGCACGCCATGGTGATGGATCGCGTCAAGGAAGCCTCCATCCGCCTGGCGTCGGCCATCGAACAAGCCAAAGCGATGGAGTTGGGCGAGCTGGGGCTGGACATTGGCATTGATACCAGAGGACATGTCTGGATGTTTGAAGCCAACTCCAAACCGGGCCGTTCGATCTTTAAGCACGCCCGTCTCAAGCAGGCAGACAAGGAATCGCGCAAGCTCCTTGTCGACTACAGTTGTTATCTGGCCAACTTTTAGCTGTCCCCGTCATCCTGTTACGTAGGAAGGAGGAACACCCATGCCTCAAATGCACTCCAGTTGGTTGACCGTCCTCCCTAGCGGCAGATGGTACTTGCAGATTTCTCGGCAAACGACGGGAAAACGCAGGCGCAAACCGCTGACTGCCAGAGTCGGCCCTTTTTCCTCGAAGAAAAAACTGTACATCGGCCTTCCTTCCCAGCAACCAGGCCGTATTCGCACCCGCGTCAACTGGAAGTTCGTCAACGATACGCTGCGGCTCGGCCCGTTGATCGGCATTTTGACTGTGGGCGAAGGGGCCGCATTTACCGGGAATCGGGAAAACTTCCGCGACATTTTTCTCTCAGGAAAAAAGCTGGGGGCATTGGTCTACGTCTTTACTCCCCAGGGCATCAACTGGGAGAAAAAAAAGATTCGCGGCTACGTGTACAATGAACGGGAAAATCACTGGCAGGAGTTGATCCTCCCCTTTCCCCATGTCATTTACAACCGCATTCCGACCCGCAAGGCCGAGCAACGTCCCGAGGTGAAGAGAACACTACGGCGCATCCATGAATTGCCTAATGTGACGTTCTTCAACCGCTGCTTCTTCGACAAGCAGGAGCTGTTTGCGATGCTGGGCGAGCACACGGAAGTCCGCCCCTACTTGCCGGATACGAAGAAGCTGGATACATTGGCGCGCTTTCGCAGTTTCTGCTCCGAACACAGCTACGTCTATTTGAAACCCGTTCGCGGCAAGGCCGGGGAAGGAATTATGCGCATCGACTTTACAAACAACCGCTGGCGGCTGCAACGGCTCAAGGAGCAAAAGGCGATCACCAACCGCTTTACCAGTCTGGAGGAAATGTGGAAGCACGTGCATCGCTTGACGCGCAAACAGCGCTACATCATGCAGCAAGGGATCAGGCGGGCACGCTACCAGGGAAAACCGTTCGACGTCCGGGTGCTGGTCCAGAAAAACGGCGTCGGCGAATGGGGCGTGACGGGAATCGGCATCCGCAGGGCGGGCAGGCAAAGCATTACCACGCATGTACCGCGTGGCGGCTCGATCCATTCCGCCACAAGCGTCTTCTCCGTCCTCTTCCCCAACAACCCCGCCCAGGTTGAAGCCCAGATCCGCCAGACAGCATTGACGATCGCCCGGGCCTTGCAGGAAAACATTGAGGATCTGGCAGAGATGTCGATGGATCTCGGCCTGACAGCGACGGGGGAAATCTGGTTTTTCGAAGCCAATGCGAAACCGGAAAAGTTCGACGAACCGGGAATTCGCAGCCGCTCGCTGTCCAATCTCATTCACTACGCCCAGTACGTCTCCCATCTGCAAAAGGAGCGGGAGACAGCAGTCGGCTGACATTGGCGTTATGGCATATGGCAAGCACGGGAAACAGGCTGTCCTCGCGTTTATCGGCGAGATGGCAGCCTGTTTGTCGATTTTTGCGCATGATTTCGCCAAATGCGAATACTTTTGTACCCGGCTTGTCATGCATCATCTTGCAAACCTTGGAAAAAATATAGGCAGGAGGTGGTCACAGATGACCTACAATCAATTTTTCAATCAACCAACACAAGCATTCCAATCTGGCTTTTCCCAACAATCAGCAGGAGCCATGTTCCAACCCGGCTTTGCCGGAACCAATGCGCAGGAAGTACAGCAGCAAAACCAACCTCAATTCTCCCAGGTTTCGTCCGCAGGTACATACGGTTTTTCCAACGCGGGCGGATTTGGCGGGGCACAAGCAATGTTTCAGCCTGGTTTTGCCGGTACTAACGCGCAAGAGGTAAGACAGAACAACATGCAGTCCCAGCAAAATCAAGGTGCACAGCAGCAATTCGGCGGATTTGGCCAGTTCCAGCAGCCTTCGTACCAATCTGCCTTCTCCGGTCAGGCTGGCTCGATCTTCTCGCCAGGCTTTGCCGGAACCAATGTGCAGGAAGTTCAGGCACGCAACAACAACAGCTTTGGCGGCTACGGTTTGGGCAGCTTCGCAGGCGCATCCGGCTTCGGACTGAACAACCAGGCGACCAACAGCATCTTTTCTCCGCAATTTGCCGGCACCAACGTCCAGGAGGTCCGCCAGCAAAATCAGCTGTCCGCACAAAACCAAACAGGCTACGGAGGACAGTTCCAACAGCAGCAACAATACCAGCAGCAGCAGCAGCAGTTCCAGCCGCAACAGCAATTCCAATCGTTCGCCAATTCGGCCGGCATCGGCATGAATCCGCAAGCGATGTTCCAGTCTGGCTTCGCTGGCACGAACCCGCAAGAGGTACGCGCCCACTTTTCTCCCTTTGGCGGTTCGCTGACACAAGGCAGCTTCTAAGACGAAAAAACCGTGATTGTCCAACGACAGTCACGGTTTTTTTCATGCGATCAGGATTCGGGGAGAGAACGGCCCGTTTTGAAGGTTTTGACCATTTGATCCAAAAGGCTGCTTTCACTCCGCAATTCGTTTACGGTGCCATTGATCTGGAAGGAATAATCGTAATTTTGCTCGATCCGTTCGATGACTTCCCTCATCTGCTTCATCAGTTTTTCAAACTCTGCTTGCTGCAGCAGCCGGTTTTCCTGCATGCTGGCAGTATTGGTCTGAACCAGCTCCATGCTTTGCTGGAAGCCGAGAACCTTTTTGTACATGTCGCCGATCCCTTGCGCCGATTTACGGATTTTATCGGGAACACT
This sequence comes from Brevibacillus sp. TJ4, assembly GCF_044627595.2. Lineage (NCBI taxonomy): Bacteria > Bacillati > Bacillota > Bacilli > Caryophanales > Paenibacillaceae > Brevibacillus > Brevibacillus sp. TJ4. The sequence goes on from NZ_CP185865.1 coordinate 3,277,694, forward strand.
GGTCAGTTCCTGATTCAGCTTCTGGAACACCTCGCGAAAATGCACAATGTTTTCCTCTCCGCTCACGATCACTCTGCCTGTATCGTCCATCACGCCACCGATCTGATCGGCGGACAGCCGGGATGCGGCAGCCAGCTTTTTGATTTCATTGGCGACGACGGCAAATCCGGCACCGTACCGACCAGCCCGCGTAGCTTCGATGCTGGCATTGAGCGACAATAGATTGATCTGGTCGGATATTTCCCGGATCGTATTGGTCACATGCTTGCTTTCCTCGGACGATTTGGAAATTTCGTGCATGGACATAACCAGCCCTTCTACCGCTTGCCGCGCCTGTTCCAAGTGCTCCTCCACGCTTCCGATGTAAAAAGCCATATCGCTCATTCGCTTGCTCATTTCCTGCATGTCGAGCCCGATCTGGCGGACACTGGCGTAATTGTCGTACAAAGCGGCGATCACCTGCTTGTCCGCTTCCATTTCGGCATCCATTTGCTTATGAATACTTTGCACGTAATCAAAGGTGTGATGAATCGAATCGTACTGTTCCCTGGAATTGACCTCCAGCTTCCCGCTCAACTGCAAAATGGATTGGGAACTGGAGGAGACATGCCGGGTCTGTCCTTGGACTTGCTCGACGAGATGATGAATCCGTTCGAGCAAATAGTTGATCGAACGATTGATCTCCGAAGTATCCTCGCCATGCTCCTCGCTGAGTTTGCGAGTCAGGTCGATTTTTCCCGAAGCGATCTCGTGCATCGCCGTGACGGTATCCAACAGGGAGGTGCGGGCACCGTGCTCGGAGATATTGAGTCCGACCAGTTCGTCCTCGCGGCTTACGCGAAGCAGGTTTGTTTTCTTCAGCAGCCAGTATATCAGGATGCCCAGACCAAACGACCAGACGAATACGACCCCTGCCCCCAACGCCTGGATGCCGACCTGTTCCCATCTGCCGCCAGCCGCCAACATATCGGACTGGCCAAAAAAGCCGACAGCCAGCGTTCCCCACACACCGCAAAAGCCGTGTACCGCGATCGCACCCAAAGGATCGTCCACTTTCGCCTTCTCATCGAGCAGGCGAATCGCCAGGACGACCAGCACACCTCCGATTGCACCGATCAACAGCGAAGAGAGCGGAGAGACAACATTGCATCCGGCTGTGATCGAGACGAGTCCGGCGAGTACGCCATTGAGGATGTCCTCTACGCGCGGCAGACGATCCAGAAACCAGCTCGTGAACATCGCCACCATCCCGCCGGCAGCGGCCGCCAGCGTTGTGTTGAGGGCGATCTGGGCAATTTTCGGGTCAGCAATGGTAGTAGAACCCGCATTAAATCCAAACCAGCCAAACCATAGAATCAACACGCCAAGAGCTGCAAGTGGAACATTGGAAGCAGAAAACTTGGTAGACTTTCCATCGGGGCCGTACTTTCCGATCCGCGGCCCGATGACAATCGCCGCGCCCAGGGCAATCCACCCGCCGACGGAGTGGACAACGGTGGAGCCGGCAAAGTCCATGAATCCCATGCCTGCCAACCAGCCTGGCTGACCGCCGTCCAGCGCTCCACCCCAAATCCAGTGCCCGGCAATCGGGTATACGAGCAAGGAAACGAAGGCGGTACCGATGATGTAGCCGGAGAACTTGGCCCGTTCCGCGATCGCTCCAGAAACGATCGTCGCCGCTGTGCCGGCAAACGTGATCTGAAAGAACAGAAAAGCCCATGACCACGGATCATCTCCCATACCGGAAAAGAAAAATCCATTCCCGCCAACCCAGCCATCCAGCGAGGTACCAAACATCAGGGCAAACCCGAATGTAGAGAAAAGAATGGTCGCGACGATGATGTCTGCGATATTTTTCATCGCCACGCTAATCGAATGTTTTGCCCTCGTCAACCCGCTTTCCAGCAAGATAAAACCCGCCTGCATAAAAAATACAAGCGCCGCGGCAAGGACAACCCATATAAAGTTGACGTTCATCTGCAATGTCTGCATGGAATCCACGCGATCCACCCACCATATTAAATTTTATGACTTATAACGTAATAAAATATGACATTTAAAGTTATATTCATGTAGTATTTTTGCACTATTTATCGGAAAAGTAAAGCGTCTTTCGGCACCGCTGCACAACATTTACAAAAAAAAAAAAACAAACAGCCTGCTTCATAAGCAGACTGCTTGTTTTCCCATGTATTCCCCTGCACGTACGCAAGTTCTCTTCTTCACGCCCTCGTCGCCTGTACGGCCTCGTACAATTCGTGGAGTTGCTGCAAGCTCGTATCATCGACCGTAAAGCGAATACCGCCAAACGAGTACGCATCCTCCTTGATGCAGGACCAGTCAGGTGTTTGCTCGTGCTGTGCCTGGACACAACGGCTCGGATCATCCAACTGCCTGCGAACCTCGAGATGGGTGTGCAAAATCGTCCGAAATGCTTCCCTGACCCGGGCGAGTTCTTCGTTATCGGCAGCCAGCCTGTACAGGGCCAGGTCGATTTGCAGCCAACAGGTCGTGTAAAAGTGGTACTCCAGAAACAGCGTGTGCAGGCTGTCGCGTACTTGCTCGTCATCGCCGCTGTGTTGGCACTCATCCCACGCCTTTCGCACCTCTGCCTTTTTTTCCTGGATCAACTCGTAGTGACTGACGGCGCCCCGGTAAAATTTGCGGACGATGTTGTACAGCATCTCCGGCGTGCGGGGAGGCAGTCCCTTGTAGCGGTTTTCTACGTCCCGCATCTGTTGCTCGCCTCTTTTCCAAACGCTTTTCTTCTATTGTACAACATTGCCGCGCGCCAGGCTTGCGGAAAGTCACTCTTTGGCGTTCTTCCAGTAATCGTAGGCGTGGACGGCGATTCCCTTGAACGCCCCGTACGCTTTCAGCGATTGGCGCACCAGCGCGAGCTGCATGTTCATCGCGGACTTGCCCTCCTCGAAAAAACTGACGAAGTTCCCTTCGTGGCTCTCCTTGATCTCTACGGCTACAACGAGCTCCTTGCCTATGCTCTCTGCGTAGCGGATCTCGCTGTCGACCAGGCTCAAAATGCCGCCCTCTCCTTCGGCGTAATCGCGGAACGCCATCAGCGTCGTATGGTCCAACTGGCTGATCATCCAGTGGCTAAATGGCAAATCCGGCTGTCCCGGAGTCGTTGCATTGTCCAGCCAGGCGGCCAGGTCGACGCTGCTTTGCAGGCGCGGATGCTCCTCCAGCCGCTGTGCGAATGCCTGAATATTTCCCATCCACTGCCGCAAAAGCCCTTCCTTGTCGAGCGACCAGAGCGGCAGCACGTACGGTTCGACGTCGAGGTGGATGCCGACAAAGCGCTCGTCTTCAGCGGCTTGCTCATTGTAGGCGCGCACCCAATCTACCAGGCGGAAGATTTTCTCCCGGCTCTCCGTCAGCGCCCAGACGGGATGGCCGCCCAGCGCGTGCAGTTCGATGCCCTGCGCGCTCGCTGCGCGGTTAAACTCCCGGTACACCTCCTGCGGCAGACCCATATCGATGCGCACGTAGAGCAGGTTGATCCCCTCCTTGCGGGCGAAGTCGAGAATCTCCTGCTTTTCCGAGCGGATCTGCTCAGCCCTCCAGATGTAGGTGCCGAGTACCTGTTTGTTCGCTACCGGTAGCGACACTTCCCGCAGTTCTTGCCAATACCGGTAATCGTGAATGGCGATGCCGCCAAAAGCGGGATGTTCGGCAAGCAATTGCGCGACGATGCGGATTTGCTTCTCCATTTCGGCAACGCCCTCGTCGGCGAACGTCGTATGGGGCTCATCCTGCGATTTGAGGTTGACGGCGACCAGCAGCTTTTTGCCCTGCTCCGCCGATTGCTGCAACTCCTGTTCGACCAGCTCGACAATCCCGTTTGCTCCTTCCGCCTGATCCCGATACGCCATCACCACAACCGTATCAAACCGGCGAATCATCCAGGCGGAAAGAGAAAGTTCCGGCTCGCTCGCAGCAGGAATCTCATCGAGCCAAAACGCGATCGCAGCGCTCGTGTGCAGACCAGACTCCGCTCGGACTTCCTGCAAAAAATCCTCGATGTTTTCCTGCCACTCCCGGACGACCCGCTCCCTCTCCTGCTCCCAGGCGGGCAGCAAGTACGGCTCAATGTCGAGCTGTATCCCGCGAATCCGCTCCTCTGGCTGTACCTGCTGATTGTACTGCCTGACCCATTTGGCGATGCGCAGCATGCGGTCCCGGTGTCCTGTCAGCGCCCACGCCGGATCACCCGCCACGGCGTGCACTTCGATTCCGCGCTGTGCTGCCTCCCTTAGAAACGGGCGGTATGCGGAAAACGGCCTGTCCATGTCAAATCTGACGTACATGAGGCTGATCCCTTGCTCCTTGGCAAAGTCGAGAATTTCCTGGCGCTCCTCGATCATCCGCTCCGACTGCCACAGCCAGGTCGCTTTTTCTTCCCCGTCTTCGGAAGAAAAGCCGTACAGGAAGCAAAGGCTCAGCCCGAGAGCGCTAAGGGTAAAACGGACGTCTTTCATTCATTATGATTTCTCCTCTCGCTCAAGAATCGTCGTCCAGCTTTCAAAATCGTGAATTGCACTTCCCGCATAGGACGGGTTGCGGCCCAGTTCCTCTTGCAAAAGTGCCAGTTGGCTCTTCATTTCAGCCGTGCCGTGGGCGTGGAAGCTGACGTTCTCCCCTTCCCCCGAATCGCGGATGTTGACGCCGACGATCACAGAGCGATCCCGCAGCCCATCTGCTTCCACGATGATGTTTTGCACGATGTCGACGATGCCGTTGGCTCCTTGCGCATGGTTGCGATAGGCCATCAGCGTAATGCTGTCGAGCCGCTCCAGCATCCAGCCGCTCACTGTTTGCTCGGTGCCGGGTACGTGCAGCTCATCGATCCAGAAGGGCAGGTCGGCGCCAACCGGCAGGGCGGAGTCTTTTTTCGTCTCGACGACCAGGTATTCCATGTTTTCCAGCCATTGTCGCACGATCTGCTCCTGCTGCTTTTTCCAGTCCGGCAGCACATACGGCTCGATGTCTACGTGAATGCCCGCAAAGCGCTCCTCTTCTTTCACCTGGCTGTTGAACGCCTTGACCCAACTGACGAAGTAACCGATACTGCCGCGATTGGCTGCATACGCCCAGTTCGGATCGCCGCCAAGCGCCTCCACCTTGATCCCGGCCGCATGTGCATGCTGGTTGAAACGGCGATAGGCTTCGGGCGATACCTCGACCGGCTTGATGTGCAAGTAAATCAGAGTGATTCCGTTTTGTTCGGCAAAGGCGATGATCTCTTCCGTCTGGCTTTCGATCCGCTTGGCATCCCATATCCACGTCGCCATCGTATGTGCGGGGCGGTTGTGAACGGACAACAACGACAGCAGCACGAGTACAAGCACAGCCGCCAACAGTGTGTACCATTTCAACACAGCCACCCCGCGCCCAAACGCCTGTCTGCTCATCTTGCTGTGACAATCTCCCGCAAGCGAGGATGTATGTGCTCGCCGATTTGCCCGACGGCTTCGTCTGCCTGGATCAGCCTGTCTTTTGCATGGAGAAAGGAGAGGCTCGTCCCGCTTAGCACCTGGCAATCGACAAGCTGGACGTGAGGACCGATGCTGCAGCCCTCTTCGATTTTCGTCTTCCCGCGCAAAAAGGTTCCCGGATAAATCACGCTGTCCTGTCCGATCTCCACATCTGCATCGATATAGGTAGCTGCCGGATCGATCAGCGACACGCCGTTTTGCATGTGCCGCTGATTGATTCGCCGGCGCAGCAGGGCTTCCAGCTGTGCAAGCTGTGCCCGATCGTTCGCGCCCCTGCCTTCATCGGGATCGTCCCCGACGTATGCGGAGATGGTGCAGCCCTCTGCATGCAAAATGGAAATGACGTCAGGCAGATAATACTCGGCTTGCGCGTTTTCGTTTTTTACCTGCGCAAGATAGGCGAACAGCTTGCGGTTGTCGAAGCAAAAGATGCCGGTGCTGATTTCGCTTATCTTTTTCTGCCCCAGAGTCGCGTCCTTTTCCTCGACGATGCGGATCACATCGCCGCGTTCATCGCGGATGACCCGCCCGTATCCGGCGGGATTTTCGACGATTGCGGTCAGTATCGTCGCAGCCGCTTGCTTGTGCGTGTGATGCAGGAGCAACTGCTTTAACGTCTCGCTTCTCACAAGCGGTGTGTCGCCGTTGAGTACAATGGTCACGCCGTCTTCGTGCTGCAACATCTCTCGACTCATCAACACGGCATGAGCTGTCCCCAACTGTTCATGCTGGTACGCATAGCGGACACGCTCTCCCAAAAGATTCCGGACGGCATCCGAGCCGTGCCCAATGACGACGACGCGCTTGTCCAACGGCAGCTCGTCGAGCATGTCCACGACATGCGCAATCATCGGCTTGCCGCATACCGGGTGCATCACTTTGTACAGTCTGGACTTCATCCGCGTGCCTTTGCCAGCCGCCAGTACGATTGCGTGTATGTTCATCCTGCCGCCTCCTGTCTGTTGCTCGTGTTGTATGAAATCGCTCTGGATGCGAGCTCCTCCCGGGAGAAGTACGGCCGCAGTTCTTCGGCCAATCTGTCGATGAGCGCCCGCGCGCCAATATCGTGTTTTTGCGTCCCCAGCAAGTACGCCTGCAGCATGATCCCAAGCAAAACGTCCTGACTCAGCCTCGGTTCCTGATTGCCCACGAAACCATCCTCCTCTCTTCGCTTGCCCGCATGCTCTCTCTATTTATTCAACCGTGACGCTTTTGGCCAGGTTGCGCGGACGATCCACGTCATTTCCCAGTGCTGCAGCCGTATAGTAGGAGATGAGCTGCAACGGAATGACGCTAAGAATCGGGGTGAACAGGGGAAGGGTGCCTGGAATCAGGCAGACATCGTCGACCGAGCGATGCAGTTCGACGTTATCATCCAGGGCGATTCCCAACACAACGGCGCCTCGCGCTTTGACTTCGGTGATGTTGTTCACCATTTTTTCGTGCAAATCCGCCTGTGTCGACAAGGCGATGACGCGCGTTCCTTCTTCGATCAGGGCCAGTGTGCCGTGCTTCAGCTCCCCTGCGGCGTACGCCTCGGAGTGAATGTAGGAAATTTCCTTCAGCTTCAGCGAGCCTTCCAGGCAGACAGCATGATCGAGTCCCCGACCGATAAAAAACAGTTGCTGCTCCTCTTTGATCGCATCTGCGAACTGGCGGAGTTTGTCGGCATGGGACAAAATCGCCTCCACCTGGTCGGGAAGCTGTGCCAGCGCCTGTAGCAGGGTGGCGCGCTCCTGATCGTCGATCGTCCCTTTCCCTTGGGCAAAATAGATGCCCAGCAAGTAAAAGGCGAGCAACTGCGAGGTGTAGGCCTTCGTCGATGCGACGGCGATTTCCGGTCCGGCGTTGGTCGTCATCACCTCGTCCGCTTCCCGGGCGATCGTGCTTCCCACTACATTGGTAATCGCCAGCACGCGAGAACCGTTTCGCTTCGCTTCGCGCAAGGCGGCCAGTGTATCTGCCGTTTCCCCCGACTGGCTGACGACGATCGTCAACGTGCCCGGCGTATAGAGTGGTTTGCGGTAGCGAAACTCGGAAGCGACATCGACTTCCACCGGGATGTGGGCAAGGTGCTCAAACACGTGCTTGCCGATCAGCCCTGCATGGTATGCCGTCCCGCAGGCGACAATGTAGATTTTTTCGACCTGCCGCAGCTCATCGGGACGGATGCGCAGCTCGGGCAGCACGACCATGCCTCCGGCTTCGTCGATCCGCCCGGTCATCGTGTGGCGCAGGGCATGCGGCTGCTCGTGAATTTCTTTGAGCATGTAATGGTCAAAGCCGTCCTTTTCCGCCTGCTCCTTGTCCCACTCGATGCGCACCAGCTCCCGCTGAACCGGCCGGCTCGTATCTACGTCCAAGAGCGTGACAGAATCTTTGGTCAGCACGGCAAGGTCTCCATCCTCGAGGACGTATACGTCCCGGGTATGCTCCAAAATGGCCGGAATGTCCGAGCCGATATACTTCTCGCCAGCGCCTATGCCGATAATGAGCGGACTGGCATAGCGAATCACGACCAGCTTGTCCGGTTCGTATTCGCACATGACCGCCAAAGCGTATGCACCGCGGATGATGCCGGCGACTTTTTTCACCGCCGCGACCAGGTCATTGTCGTACCATTTGGCCAGCAGATGGGCGATCACCTCGGTATCGGTCTCGGAAGCAAAGGCAACCCCTTCCTCAATCAGCTCCTGCCGGATATCCAGGTAGTTTTCAATAATTCCGTTGTGGACAACCGTAAATGCGCCGGACTGGTCTGTGTGGGGATGCGAATTGTCGTCGGACGGTTTTCCGTGGGTGGCCCATCTGGTGTGGCCAATCCCGACCGTTCCAAGCAGAGGCTGGCTTGCGACCTGTTGCTCCAACGCCTCGATGCGCCCCTGTTTCTTGCGCACAGTGATGCCCTGCCCATTGCAAACAGCAATTCCCGCCGAGTCGTAACCGCGGTACTCCAGTTTTCTAAGTCCATTGAGCAAGATAGGCTGTGCCTGACGGTAGCCTATGTATCCCATGATTCCACACATGTTTCGCCTTCCTCCTTCTCCTCCGCGACGAGTCTGCCGCGTCCTCGTTTGTATCAGGCGAGCAGGCTCACCTTTTGCTTTTGTGGCTGGATCGTGACTGCCTTGCCCAGCTTGAAAATATGCGAACCCTCCACTCCGTCAAAGGCGTTGCGCGTGTCGATCACCGCTACCCCCAGACTTGCCAGCTCCTCGTAGTCGAAGCTGCTGTGGTTCGTAATCAGCACCATGCAATCATAGGTACGGAACTTGTCCAGATCGTAGGGGATCGACTCGACGATGGCTCCAGCCTTGTTGACAAATTGGCGTGCATGCGGGTCGTAGTACTCCACCTTGGCTCCGTTTTTGGCGAACAGTTCGTATATTTCCAGTCCCGGCGATTCCCGCAGGTCGTCAACGTCCGGCTTGTACGCCATGCCGAGAATCAGGATGCGCGAGTTGTTCGTAGACTTCGCGTACAGATTGAGCACCTGCACGGTTTTGTGCAGCACGTACTCCGGCATGCTGTCGTTGATCGATTGCGCGATGTCGATAAACTGGCTGTGGAAGCGAAAGCCTTTTGCCTTCCAGGACAAATACATCGGATCGAGCGGAATGCAGTGTCCGCCGATACCCGGTCCCGGGTAGAACGGCATGAAGCCAAATGGCTTGGTCGAAGCAGCTTTGATCACCTCCCAGACGTCGATGCCCATTTTGTCGCACATCAGCGCCATTTCGTTCATAAAGGCGATATTGACGCTGCGAAAGGTGTTCTCCAGCAGTTTGGACATCTCTGCTACTTTTGGCGATGAGACGGGGACTACCGTTTTGACCAGTTGGCTGTAGAGCAGATTCCCCAGCTCCACGCATTTGTCCGTCGTCCCGCCGATTACCTTTGGCGTGTTATAGGTGGAATACGTGCGATTGCCCGGGTCTACTCGCTCCGGCGAGTAGCAAAGGAAAAAGTCTTCGCCCACCCGGTATCCGAGCTTTTCCAGCTCCCACTGGATCAATTCCTCCGTCGTTCCCGGGTAGGTGGTGCTCTCCAGCGTAATCAGCATGCCTTGGCGCATGTAGGTTTTGATCTGGTTGACGACATTGATGATGTAGGAGGTATCCGGGTCCTGATTGGGGCTAAGCGGTGTCGGCACGCAGATGCTGACCGCATCCAACTGTCCGATCACGCTGTAGTCCGCAGTCGGATGGAAGCGGTTGGTCTTGTTACATTCCCGGATCGTCTCATCCGACACGTCCTGGACATACGAGACGCCTGTCTTCAGGCTCTCCACCTTGCCCACATGCAGATCGATCCCGTACACGCTGTACCCGCTTCTGACTGTCTCGACAGCGAGCGGCAGCCCGACGTAGCCAAGGCCGATCACGCCGACTTTTGCCGTTTTCGCAGCAATTTTTTGTTTCAGTTCCTCGTATCTCCCCATCTCGTTTCTCTCCTTTTTCCATTTTCGATTTATGAAATCAGACGCTTTACTCTCGCTGCCAATTCCACCGGTGAAAAAGGCTTGGTGATGTAGTCGGAAGCTCCGAGAGCAAACGATTTTTGCACGTCTTCTTCCAGACGTTTGTCCGTCAGCACCACAATCTTGCTCTTTTGCCCCGGCTGATCTCCCTGAATCTGCTGAATCAGCTGGTAGCCGTTGATAACCGGCAAATTCAGGTCTGTGATGACCAGGTCGGGAGCGATCTCCCGGTATTTTTGCATGCCTGCCATGCCGTCGCTGGCAACCGTCACCTCGTAGCCTTTGCGCTGCAAGTAAATGCGCAGAAATTCAGTAACGGTCTGATCGTGGTTGACCAGCAAAATCCGGGCGCTCTCCTCTTTGTCGAGCAGCCTCTGGTCGAAGAAGCGAATCTCGGCAAAGCCTTCCAATCCGAGCAACTCCCGCACCATTCGCTCTACCGTTTCGGGAGAGGCTGGCGAACGCTCGGAAAACCCTGCGAGCAGCAAGCTGCCCGCCAGCAGATTGCGCTCCAGCAAATACTCCTTCAGCATCAGCGCGTAGTAGTGCGTGCCCGCAAGCCTCTGATTCTCCAGCAGTACCGCCAGCATCTGCCGCTGTCCGTCATACACAAATTCAGCGGACTGATCCTTGTGATTGGTCTGCCAATCTTTCGTTAGCCGGGCCAGCGACTTGTCTGCCCCCTCCTTGCATACTGCCAAAATCACGCCCCACGCCTGTGTGCCGGGCAGCAGTTTTGACATGAGCTGATCGATGTTTGCCTGTTTCATCCTCTCGCCTCCAGTCCTGAAATGGTCGGTTTTTTGTCTTCGGTCTGCCAGCTCGTCCGGGTCATCGTTCCCCAGGAATTGTTGTTGCGGAAATACTCGATGTGACCGAGGAAACGCCAGATGACACCGAGCTGCCGATAGCCAAAGAACATCAAAATGGTATAGAAAAGCATTTTGACGATATCCTGAAAACGCGGATAGCGGCGAAATGCGATTTCCTCCAGCAAAAGCGCGCCGATCCCCAGCATGACGCCAAACGCCAGATTGAGCAGACCGTACAGCCACAAGACGTGGGCATTGGTCATATCCATCAGGGCGTAGCCAATCAGGGCCAACAGCCCGGAGATGCGGAAGTACGGGTTCAGCGTCTCAAACAGGATGTTGTACGGCAGTGTCACCAGTCCGAATATTTTGTATTTCGGGCGAAACACCATATCTTTTCCGTACTCGATCATGTTTTTCAGGTTTCCCCGCCCCCATCTGCGGCGTTGGCTGCCGAGGATCCTGAACGAATCCGGCGCCTGGGTCCAGCAGACGGCATCGGGGCAAAACGCGACGCGGTACGGCAGTTTGTTTTCCAGCATGTACTTGTGCAGCTTGATGATGATGTTCATGTCTTCTCCGGGGTAGCCTTCGCGGTAGCCGCCGACCTTGGTGACGTAATCCTTGCGAAAGACACCGAAAGCTCCCGAGACGATGATCAGGCCGTTGATCGCGCTCCACCCGATCCGCCCTCCCAAAAACGCCTTCATGTATTCCACGCATTGCATCATCGGCCAGAACTTGTTGGGCAAGCGGATTTCCTTGACGACCCCGTCTTCAATCGTGCAGCCGTTGGCGATCCGCACATTTCCGCCGATCGCCACTGTCTCGTCGGGATTCTCCATGTAGACGTTGGCGATGCGGATCAGCGCGTCTTTTTCCAGCAGCGAATCCGCGTCGATGGATGCAATCAGCGGGTAGTTGGAGAGGTTGATGCCCGCATTCAGCGAATCCGCTTTGCCCCCGTTTGCCTTGTCGATCAGGTACAGGTTCGGGTAGTCCGGGTTGTGGTAAATTCCGCGCAGCTCCGAAGTGTGGAGCAGCGGCTTCGTCACTTTGCCCTCGGACCGCTGCAACCCGAATTCCTCGATCAACACTTGCAAAGTCCGGTCTGTGGAGCCGTCGTTGACGACGATCACCTCGTAGATCGGATAGTTGAGCGACAGCAACGATCTGACGCTCTCCATAATCGTCAGCTCCTCGTTGTACGCCGGTACCAGAATCGAGATCGGCGGAACCTGCTCGGAGCCGGAAAGCGATTGGTACCGGGAATACAGGGAGCTTTTCAAAATGCCCACGATTTTTTTGAACGAAAAGCCCATGATCACCGCGTAGAGCGAGTTGATCACGATCACGTAAACGGTGGCGAAAATTCCGTAGTACAACAGAAAATCTCTCATCGCTGCCCCTCCTTCGTTTATTTTTCCATGGAATGGGCAGTCTGCAGCGAACCTCTGCTCCATGTATCGTACAGTCGCCGTTTGGCTTCGGGCGGAAGCTGCTCCTTTGCGGCAGGAGGCTGCCTGACGCTGCGTTCCAGTTGTCCCTGGAGGACTTGCATGGCCAGCTCTTTTCTTGTACTTTCCTCGTTTTCGTCAACGATTTCGCACAGCGCGAGAAATCCTTCCACCTGCAACTGGGCCAGGCTGTGTGTGCTGTTGTACGATACCCACCAGTTCGCATCTGCCGTCGCTTGTTTGAGTTGCGGGATGTATTCGCTCATGCCCAGCTCTCCGATCGCTTTGGCTGTGACGGCGCGAATCTCCCAGTCGGAATGGGACAAGAGCAGGTTGACCGTCGACGCGGAAAGCAAGCGTGCATCCCGGCACATGAGCTTTACGACGCGAATACGAATCTCTTTGTCTCGGGATGCGACGAGCCTGTGCAGCAGCCGCTCCCGCTCCGCCAGCGAGAGCGGGGAGAGACCGATCAGCCCGAGCTTGACCAGCTTTTCGTCTTCCGCCTGCAAGAAGGAAGCATAGAGCGGTCCGGTATCCAATGGGCTTTCATGGAGAATGTCGACAAGCAGTTGCTGGCAGTTCTTCCCGTGGGCCATCACGCTTTCCACCATCTCGCGCACATCTTCGAGCCGGGGGGCGCTTTTGGCAATCGCGCGGGCCACGATGAAAATCGTCGAGTCGTAGGCGCTCGCTCGCAACAGCTTCAGCATCCCCGGAACAGCCGCCTGGGAGCGCATCATTCCGAGGTTGTAGGCGGCATCGATTCGCACCCACTTTCGCACGCTTTGCAGACGGCGCAGGTCGTACTCCTCCAACCCCATCTCCTGCAACAGCGCGATCAGCTTCAGGCGGTGTACACCCGTGACGCGATCCATCAGTTCAAACAGGTGCTTTTGCAAAATCTGTTTTTCTTTTTGCGACGGATTCCTGTATGGCAGTTTGAACCGTTCCTCTTCCTCGGCGTGCGCCTGCAAGTAGATCAGATAGTCGTGGTACGTATGCAGGCAGCGGGCTGTTTGTTTGTCGGCTGCAATATGGCGCAGCTTGAGCACAAACAGGACGAGCAGGCCGACTGTTGCGGCACCGCCGATTCCGTAGAGGAGGAAGACGGCAAATCGCAGCGGCATCTCCACATTTCCACACTCCATCCACTCAAGGTTTTTTGTTCGTTACATGCACAGGTTGGTCGATTTCCTGAAACGCTTTTTGGATCGCGTAATAGCTTTGCTTTTTTCGCTCGTAATAGCGCACTTCTTCCCACGGCTCCCAGGTATAGACGGGGAGCCGGGAGAGCGTGTACGGCACATCTGTCGCATCACTCGCGAGGGTACTGGTGCCGTCGCTTCGCTCCATCCAGGGCAGCAAACGGATTCCCTCGGCTGTTTCGGTGACAAATTCCCTGCCCGCATCCTGATAGCTGATCGCCTGCAAGGAGCTGGGATCGGCAAATCCGAGCAGCATCCAGGGAATACGCAGCTCGACCACATTTCCTTTTGCCTGCCAGGCAGCAAGCGAGTCGTAGGCCGGATCATCCCAATCCGTCGTGCCTCTGCGCAGACTCCCGACGACGACTTCCTCCATCGGGTAGTGGGCCTTGCTGTCCGGCGGTTCCATCTCTAGTCCGACAGCCAGCTTCCAGGGCACGAACAGACCGGAATCGTCTTGCATCGCCTGCTCGTCGACGGGCAGCATACCGTAGCGCTTGCCGTAAAGACGGGTGTGAAAATCGTAGTTGGAGGCGATCTGAATCTGGCTGTCCTCCGCTGTTCCCAGACGGACCAGCAGTTCCAGTCCTTCGTCCAGCTTCAGCTCGCCTAGCTGCGGCGCATGCCGGTTTCCGCCAGGCAAGGTGTCGATCCCAAACGACACGACTGCCGACTCCGGCTGAAACGGCTTCTCCAACCGGGCCATGATGTAGACGTACGCCTCATCGTGCGCCATCCAGATTTCTTCAAAACCCGGCGCAGCAACATCGATTCGCTGTTTTTCGTTGTCTGCGAGCTTGTCCCAATCGCCTGTCTCCCCGTCGATCGCCAGTACATGTTCCTTGCCGGCGTGCATCCCGATGATGCCGAACAGCTTTTCGTTGGTCAGCACGTTCAGCCAGAGCGAGCGCCGGTCCGTGGGCAATTCAAAAGGCATTGTGTTCCATGTTTTTTTGAACCACTCGTCCTGCCAGACGAACAGAATCGCTCCGGCGTACCCTTCGTTGTGAATTTCTTGAAGCAGCTCCGCGTCGATCTCGCCTTGCCGCTGTTCGGTGTGGCCGCCCTGATCCCGCCCGAGCAGACCTATGTGCGCAATCCCCCAGGAAGCGGGGACGCCAAACTCCGTGACGAGTATCGGCATGTCCTTGTGATGCTGCTTCAGCTGGCGGAGGTACGCCTTGTACGTGTCGATTTCTCCCTTGTCGTTGCGCACTGTTTGCAAGTTCGCATCGTAGCGAAACAAGTCAGGGTAGTACGGGTAGACATGGTAGGAAGCAAAGTACCCCGCTGCCCAGTCGACGGGCTCGACATGGGTCGGATCGACGCTGACCAAATCCTCGTGGTAGAGCGGCTCTCCGGGATGTGCAAGCGGATCGGTCGTCACCCAGTTGGTAAAGCTGATCGGATGCTGCCAGCCGTACTTGCTTTCTTCCTCGGCGACGAGATCAATCATCTCTGCCAGCCAGCTTTCAAAAGGACTCGCCTCCTGCTTCGCCTGAAAAAAACTGCCGCGATAGGGAGCTGTCTTGCGATGAAGCTCGTTGGTCCTGTCCACCATCAGCGGGTCCCACTCCGTTCCGACATGCCAGCCGATCAGGTATTCTCCGGCATTGCTGCGGTACTCGCCGCTTGCTTTTCCGCTTTTTTCCGGTAGTGTCGCCTCGCCGTATACGGCGGCTACCGCGTCACGAATCTCCTCGCGAAATTGCTCGCGGATTTCCGGCAAGAACGCGTCCTGCTTTTCGATCAAAAGCTCCTCGGGGCTCCAGATCCCCTGCATCAGGTAGAGCGGAGCGCCATCCTTGCTGCGGTTGAATTCAACGAGCGCCGTGTAAAAATCAGGCGGATGGATCGTATAGACGCGCAGCACATTGGCTCCCATTTCATCCATCATCGCAAACCAGCGAAGATAATCGTCTTTGGTGATCGGCAGCTCTCCCGGAAAATGCCCCGGCAAGGACGCCCCCAGGTTGATTCCTTTTGCAAAAAACGGCTTCCAGGCCTCGTTTTCATAAACTTCCAGTCGGTCCCCATTCGTCCGAAATTTCATGCGAATTCCGTCGTCTGTTTCCATGCTTTCCACGCGATTTCCATCGAGTGCCCACCACATGCCAGAAATCGCGGCAGCCAGTACGAAAACGGACGCCCACGTATAGAGACGCTTTCGATTCGTTCCCAATTCTCTCACCTCCAATGAACTCGCCAGAAGAACAGGTGATACGCCATCGGGGAACCCTTGCGACAAAACCAGACAGAAGGCTGATCGTCTGCGTAAATTGTATACAAAGCCGGTCCGCCCTTCCCATAGACTGATTTCCCTAATCTGATTAATCACGCTTTGTAATCAAAATGTAAAACTCAGCATCATTTGTCTATTTGGTCCTACATTTTTGGGAGACGTATCATGCAACCAGGACCTTCTTTTGCCCCATCGTGTTGCCCGTGTCACGACTATTCGCTCAGCCGGGGCATCCAGATTTTTTTGTAAAAAACAGGATGTTGCACCCAAAATCAAAACGAAAAAACGACAGCAAAAAACCCGCTGTCAACAAGACAACGGGTTTTCATACGCGTATATGGGAGGTGGAACAGCGCTTTTGGTTGAATCGAAAGACGGATTACTCCGCTTTTTCTTCCAGGGCTGCGAGAGCTTTTTTGATGCGGTTCGGGTTGAAGCCGAGAATTTGCTTTTCGCCAATCACGGTCAACGGAACAGACATAATGCCGATTTTGCTCAGCTCTTGACGCGCTTCTTCAGACAGATCGATGTTGCGCTCTTCGTAGGAAATGTTTTGCTCTTCCAGGTATGTTTTCAATTGCTTGCAAAAACTGCAGTTAGTGCTGGAGTATACGATTGCTTGTGCCATGGTTAACTCTCCTTTTTTCGTAGATTATTTATATTGGGGAACGATTTTGGAGCGCTTGTTTATGTAGCGGTCCACAGCCATTGCTGCGATCGCGCCGTCAGCGGCAGCCACAACAGCCTGCTTCACTGGTGTTTTCCGCACTTCACCGGCTCCAAAAACGCCAGGAACGGAAGATTGCATAAACTCGTCGAGAATCATAAAGCCTTCCTCATCGAGGGGAACTTGTCCATCGAGGAAATCCGTTCCCGGTTTGCTGCCGGACAGGAAGACGAATACGCCGTCTACGTCGAGCATTTCCTCACTACCTTCGGCCGTACGGATTTTCACGCCTTCGACCGCGTTCTGCCCGACGATTTCCAGCGGACGTGTGCGGAAGAGCAGCTCAGTCTTGGGCAACTCGGGCACTTCGTCGACACCTTGCAATTCGGCGCGCGGAACGAGGAACGTAATCTTGTCCGCAAACTTGGTCAGCGCATGTGCTTCTTCCAGCGCTTCCTCGGAATCTCCGATGACCGCTACGTGCTTTCCTTCGTAGAAAGCGCCGTCGCAGGTCGCGCATGTACTTACACCGCGTCCCAGCAATTCTTCTTCGCCGGGCAGCATCCGGTTGCGTCCTTTTGAACCGGTCGCGACGATCACTGCCTTGGCTGTAAACGTCCCGTGAGCGGTAAAGATGCTCTTTTCCTCATCTTCCACGTCTACTGCCGTAATCGTCGTCTGAATGAATTCGGCACCAAAGCTCTCTGCCTGGCGACGCATTTTATCCAGCAATTCCTTCCCTGTCAATTCTCCTTCAACGCCAGGGTAGTTGGCAATTTTGTGGGTCAGAGCAAGTGCACCGGAGCCTGGTGCTTTGTCGATGACCAGCGTCTTCAAATTCCCTCTCGCTGTATAGATCGCAGCAGATGCTCCTGCTGGTCCTCCACCAATGATGATGACATCATACATGGCGGCTCCCCCTTTCTCGCTATCACATTAAAATTATTATAAACTAGGAACATTTCTCATTTTACCTGAACGCCAAATAAAGTCAATATCTTTTTATAATAATTGTAAACTACATTGCATCTTTACGAAATGATTGTCATCGTTTCTCCTATTTTTGACCTTTTTTTCAAAAAAAAGAAGCACGCACTCAGGAATCAAGTGCATGCTTTTCGCAGCGGCCACTGGCTGTGCCATCGGCCGGGTCAGGTCGCATATACGGTCGTACAGTTTTTCCCTTTCCGCTTGGAGATGTACAAGGCTTCATCGGCCGCCCGCTTCAGCCCGTCGGCATTGTTGGCATCGGCTGGAAAAGATGCGATACCGGCACTCACCTCGACAGGGATGGAGAGGTTGTCCTGATAAAGAGGATTGGCGCGCAAATAGTCACGAATCTGCTGCACCTTCTCCATCGCTTCCTCTGCTGTGATGTTGGGCGAAAGCAGCATGAATTCGTCTCCGGCGTATCGGTACGTAGTGTCTCGTGGTCCGGCGATCAGCTTCATCGCCTCGGCAATGCGCTTGATCATCGCGTCGCCGAGATGGTGACCGTACAGGTCGTTGACCGATTTCAGACTGTCGGAATCGAGCATGATCAGTGTGACGGAAGCATCCGGCTTGACCAGCATCGCCTCCAGGTCACGGTGAAATGCACGGTAATTATACAAGCCCGTCAGTTCGTCCTGAAACGACATCTGGTACATCCGGTCGTACATGCGGGCTGTCGTGACTGCGCTGGCTACCTGGAAGCCGATGATTTTCAACAGTTCCTCATGCTCTTGCTTGTAAGCGTACTCACGATACGACTGAGCGGAAATGACACCCATCACCTGCTGCCCCACCTTCAAGGGCACGAAAATACATGTGTTGGTATCGATCTCCGGGCTGCCCCAGCGGATCATTTCCGGCTCGCTCGGCTCGTTTTGCATCGTGCGAATATGGATCGTCTGCCCGGTCTGAATGACGCGGGAGATCATCCCCTGCCCAAACGGAATCGTCAACGGACCGTAGTTGACCCCGCCATCCACGCTGATCGGGATCTGGATTTCGCTATCACCTTCATCAAAAAAAGCGATCAAAAAGGCATCGGCCCGCATGACACGGGAGACAAGCTCAAAGGCTTTCCATAAAATCTGGTCCTCCTCGAACGTCATGGCAAACGTATGCGTCAGATCACCCAAAATTTTCATATATTCTGACATCGAAAACATTTTGTGTACACGTTCGTGCAACCGGACAATCTGGTCTATCACCTGTCCGTGCACAACGCAATCAGCCTGCGGCAGCATAAAGGCAAGCTCTCGCTCTACTGCTGCAACCTCTTCCCGGTTTATGTGCTCGATCTGGTTCAACCACACGCTATACCGCTCCAATAGCTGTCGAGTATACGCATCTTTGTCTGCAAAATCTTCGTGCATGTACAACCCTCCGACACTGGGTAGCTTACCTTTTTTTTTCGTAATAACGATCGACAGCGGCGCGGATCGCCTGAAGGACGGCCCCTTGTCCAGGACCGAGAAAACGCTCCTGAATTTCCTGGGTCAGCTCCTTCATTCCATGTGAAACAGATTTTCCCACCACCAAATCGACCAGAAATCCGTTTGTCTTTTCCATGACAAATGAAAAGCTGGCGTCACAAATTACGTCATGCTCCGAATCAATGATCAGCACGCACCCGATCACCGTCGATACTTCGTACAGAGCAGTCCCTTTGGGGATTTGGGCAAAGCCTGCCGTTAAGACAGTCCGCTTGTTCATCCTGGCTTCACTCACTCATTCCTCCACTACATTCTGAAATTGCGCGCTCAAGGCCTGCTGCAATGGGACGATAAAACGGCTACCTCTGATACAGAAATAGCCTAGAAGTCAAATTGATAGCAAATGATTATTAATTCTACATTACTCCTTTATTATTTTCCATCCTTTTCCTATCAAAATGTGCACCATTATATAAAGAATGAAGTCTTCCGTCAGAGAGAGCATGGCAAACGTCCAGCTACCATTCTGTACACGCAAAAACCCAGTATTTGTAAAGGATTTGTAGGGGAAGGGCAAAGGGCACGAATTCCTGCAGGGGAAACGGCGTACAGCTCCGCCATTAGCAGAAAAAAACATGCAGCTCTCCCCTTAACGGAGCATGAGCTGCATGGTTTGCTACTTCTCTTGTTCGATTGCCAGACGCACCTTGCCTTGCGCCCGCGCGATTCTGCGCAGCGCCTCCTCATGGGACACGCCCGTTTTTTGCATGACGATCGCCACCCGGACATCGCCGGCCGCCGCTGCAATCAGCTTCTCGGCCTCGCCGTAATCCACGCCGGTCACCTGCATGATGATGCGCTTGGCCCGTTCCTGGAGCTTTTGATTGGTCGCCTGCACATTGACCATCAGATTGCCGTACACCTTGCCGAGCTGCACCATGCTGGCTGTCGTCAGCATGTTCAGGACCATTTTGGTGGCAGTGCCCGCCTTAAGCCGGGTAGAACCGGCGACGACTTCCGGGCCGACGACGACATTGATGGACACATCGACCCCGTGGCTGATCTCTGGAGTCGGATTGCATGACAGCGAGACGATTTTCGCCCCACGGCTCTTGGCTGCCTCCAACGCGCCGCGGACGTAAGGCGTTCTGCCGCTGGCGGCAATCCCGACGACCACGTCGCGTGCGCTGACAGCAGCGCGCTCGACATCCTCGTATCCCAACTCCAGGGAATCTTCTGCTCCCTCTACCGCTTCGCTCAATGCCACAGGGCCGCCCGCGATGATGCCCCGCACGAGGGACGGTTCTGTCCCGTAGGTCGGAGGGCACTCGGAAGCATCCAATACACCGAGCCGACCACTGGTTCCCGCTCCGAAGTAAAGCAGCCTGCCGCCCCGCTCCATCGCGCTTACAATCAGCTCCACAGCTTGGGCGATCTCGGGGAGAACCTGGCGTACAGCACGCGCCACCTTTTCGTCCTCCTCGTTCATCAGCGTGACGATTTCCAGAGCGGACATTTCGTCCAGTCGTTCGCTCGCCGCATTGCGCATTTCAGTCTGAAGCTGGTACAAGTTATCATTCATCGACATAGCTTCCTTTCCACGCTTCGTTCATCTGTAGCTGCCTGATGACCTTCTCGTCCAGGAGCGCTCCCGCACGCTCCAGCGCAGCCGCCAACGCGCCGGTCACAGGCGTAACGACCGGCTGGCATACGTGAAATTCTGCAATGTGCAGAAGCTCCTGGCGCACCAATGTGTCTGTCGTCAACAGTCCGCCAGCCAATACGACAGGCAGGCTTTCCCCCATCTTTTGCTGGCAGGCGGCTGCAAGCCCGGCGAGCTCGGCAGCGGCCTGCCGCACCAACTGCCTGGCGACAGCATCCCCGCCACGCGCCGCCGTCTCCGCCAGGCTGCTCAACGACGCCAGCTCCTTGCGCGGATTGCCGCTGC
The DNA here is from genome assembly GCF_044627595.2 of Brevibacillus sp. TJ4. Taxonomy (NCBI): domain Bacteria; kingdom Bacillati; phylum Bacillota; class Bacilli; order Caryophanales; family Paenibacillaceae; genus Brevibacillus; species Brevibacillus sp. TJ4. The sequence continues at coordinate 3,298,447 of NZ_CP185865.1, forward strand.
CGTAGAGAATCGCGATCAGCTCGGGGACCGTTTGTACCGCGTAATGGGCGAGCAGCAACTGGCTCAGCGCGGTCGGCTCCGCTCTGCCGTCGAAAGCCCGCAGTGCCGCACTCACAGCCTGCCTGCCCAGATCGAATCCGCTGCCTTCATCGCCGACCAGATAGCCCCAGCCGCCGACGCGATACCGCTCCCCCCTGCTGTTGATCCCGTAGGCTATCGAACCGGTGCCTGCGATCAGCACGATTCCCGGCTTCCCCCACGTTCCCGCGTAGAGGGCTGCGACCGCGTCGTTGTCGAGATGTAGCCGCTCCTGCCACTCTTCTGCGAAAGCGTCGGTGAGCAGCTGCATAATAGCCGGGCGATCCGCGCCTGCCAGACCGAGGTACAAGGCTTCAACCTGATCCCGGCTCGTTCCGGCGCTTTGGATCAACTCGTCGATCAACTGCCTTAGCGTCCGCTCGACTTCGCTCCAGGGACGGGACAGCGCATTGGAGCCGTCCCCGACTGCGATCGCTGCCACCCGGCCCGCCTCGTCGCAGATCGCTCCTCTCGTCCGGGTACCTCCTCCGTCTATGCCGATAAACCAGCGACTTTGCTTATTTGACCGCACCTGCCGTCAACCCCTCCATAAATTGCCGGGACGCTACCAGGAACACGGCGATCATCGGCAAGGCAGAGAGAGTCAGACCGGCAAACAGCAGGCTCCAATTCGTCTCGTACTCGCCGAACAACACCATCATCCCTACCGGAATCGTCTTTAGCGCATCCTCTTGTATAAAAATGAGCGGAAAGAAAAAATCGTTCCAGGCACCGATAAAATTGATGATGACGACCGTTCCCAGCGCAGGCCGGATGAGCGGCAGCAGCACCTTCCACAAAACCTGAAAGTGCGTGCAGCCGTCGATGCGCGCCGCTTCCTCCAGCTCGACCGGAAGCGCCCGGAAAAAACCTGTCAAAATCAACACCGAAATCGGAATTCCGGTCGCCGTGTAAATCAGGATCAGCGACCAGAGCGAATTGATCAACCCGAGATTTTTCATCAGCATAAACAAGGGCACGATGCCCAGCTTGATCGGAATCATCAGCCCGGCAATGAAAAAGAAGTAGAGCAAACCGGTCCATTTAAAGGAGAAGCGGGCCAGGTAAAAGGCTGCCATCGCTGAAAAAAGCGCGACCAGCACCACCGAAACGACGCTGACGATGACACTGTTGAGCAGAAAACTGCCAAACGGAACGGCCTCCCACAATTTCTGGTACGACTCCAAATGGAGCGATAGCGGCAGCGAAAACGGATTCGCCAAAATGTCCATGTTGCTTTTGAAGGAGGAGGCGACCATCAGAATCATCGGATAGACGGCCACCACCATAAACAAATACGCAAACAGATACTGCAACGCCCGCGTGCCGATACTCGTCTTCATGCACCTTTTCCTCCTTTTCTCGACGCTGTCATCTTCCCTTCCCCCATCAATGCTGCACTTCCCGTTTGCGCATCAGATAGAGTGACAGCGCGGAGACGGAACCGACGATGGCAAACAGCACGACAGCAAGCGCGGAACCAAGACCGATCGACACGTCTCCGCCGCCCGCACTGCTAAATGCCAGGCGGTAGAAGTACACGGCCAAAAGGTCTGTCGAACGGAACGGCTCGCCCATCGAGCCTTGCATCGCGTAGACCAGTTCAAACGCTTCGAATGCCTGGATGAAGGTAAAGACTGTCATAATCGTGATGGACGGCATGCAGAGCGGCAGGTAGATTTTCCACAACAGGGTCAAGCCCTTCGCTCCATCCAGCCGTGCCGCTTCCACCAACTCCTCCGGGATCGACTGCAGCCCGGCGAGAAAGATCAGCATGGCAAACCCGATTCCGAACCAGCAGTTAACGAGAATGATCGACATGAGTGCCGTATCGGGGTGACCGAGCCACGGCTGCGCCCAGTGCCCCAGCCCGACATTGGTCAGAAGCGTATTCAATGCCCCGTAGTTCGGATTCAAAATCAGCTTCCACAAAAACCCGACGACGATCACCGAGAGCAGACGCGGCATGAAGATCGCCACTTTCAGGAACCCCGCTCCGCGGATTTTGCGGTAAATGACGAAGGCAAGCGCGAAGGCGATGCCGTTTTGCACGATCATCTCCACGACGAAGTACAGGACATTGTGGCGAAACGCATTCCAGAACATCGCGTTGTACGGCTCGATCTGGAACAGCGTCAAAAAGTTGTTCAGCCCTGCAAACACTCCGCGCTTCAATCCTTGCCACTCGTACAAGCTGTAGGTGAAAGCGGAAAAGATCGGATACACGACAAAGAGTCCATACACAATCGCCGCCGGGATCGGGAAAAGGTGGACGAGCCAGCCCAGCTTTCCTTTCGGCCGGATTGTATATCTGCTGTAATTGCTGATGACCTTCACCCCCCAGTGGAAAACACGGTGCGAGAGCAGCAAGAGCGTCCCTCCCGCACCGGCCTGTTCTTACTTCTTGAATGGCTCAAACCAGGTTTCCGCGGACTTCTGCACTTCTTCCACGACCTGCTCCGGCGTCATTTCGCCGAGGTACATGCCTTGCAGGGCGTTTTCCAGCGTTTGCTTGGTCGTCGGATTGCCTCCAGTAAAATGAACGACCATCAAGTAGGACGAGGAATTGTTTTGCGCCAATTCTGACATTTTGTTCACCAGCGGATCGTCTACCGAGACGCCAGGTACGGCACTGATGCGTTTGAACTCGTTGGCGAACTGCTGGCCAAACTGCGTAGTCGTCATGTATTCCATGAACTTGAGTGCTGCTTCCTTGTTTTTCGACTTGGCATTCACGGCGTAGGAACCGTCAACCCAGGTGGTGAGAATTTTTTGTCCGTCGTCGCCAGGCATCGGGAAGAAATCGAGCGGCAGATCGGGGTTCAGCTTCAACAGACCTTCCAGTTCGAAGTTGCCGTTGATGAACATCGCTGCTTTTCCCGTCGCGAACAAGGTGCGTTGGTCATTCAGATCCAGCCCGATATAATTTTCCGGGAAATAAGGAATCAGTTCTTGCATTCGCTGGATCGAGCGGAGAAATTCGGGGCTTTTCAGATCGGTCTCTCCGTTCAGCAGCTTGTCGACGTACGCGTTGCCGCCGTACGTGCCGGGGGCGATCACGCCATGTGCCAACGACAACAGCCAGCCTTCCTTTGCACCGAAGGCAATCGGCGTAATCCCCTTGTCTTTCAACGCCTGTGCTGTCGCGATCAACTCATCCCAGCTCTGCGGCTCGCTCAGCCCGTTTTCCTCGAAAATTTGCTTGTTGTAGTAGAACTGCGTGGTGCTCAGATTCAGCGGGACTCCGTAAATCTTGCCATCCTTGCCTGTCGCTACAGCCAGTGTCTCTTTCGGGAAGTTGTTGATGCCAGGCAAGTTGTCGAGTGGTTCCAAATACCCTGCCTCCGCCAGCGTCAGCCCTGCGGCATACGGGCGAAGCTGGAGAATGTCGGGGCCGCTGTCGCTTTGCAGCGCGGTGTTGAGGATCGTGTTGTATTCGGTAGCCTTGAACGGTTTGAAGTCGATCTTGATGCCGGGATTATCTGCCTCGAATGCGGCGATCAGCTTGGCGTAGCCCTCTGTGTCCTCTACCCGCCAGCTATGCATGCTGACAGTGACCTGCTCTGCTCCTCCCTCGTTGCCTGTCGGTTCTGTTCCTGTACCCGTGTTTGAATCCGACGTGCTGCTGCATCCTGCCAGCGCCAGCAAAGCGGCCAGGCTGACAGATGCCAATCTGTGAAGACGACTTTGTTTCATGCCAAATCCTCCCCCATTTTTCCTGAAATCCAGTTTTTCTGGTTCTCTCCTCGCCTACTCTATCAAGTCAGGCTCTGCCGAAGCTCGGCCGTGACTGCATCGTGTAAAAGCGGGCGCAATGCGCGAAGCTGGTGGTTGCGCCCCAGATGGACCACATTCGTCAAAAACACGACTGCCCACTCGTGTACCGGATCTATCCACAGGCTGGTGCCGGTAAACCCGGTGTGTCCGAAGCTGTCCGGATGAAATCCGCCGCCGCAGCTTTTGCCGGAGCTGCTGCCTTTTCGCTCCCAGCCGTATCCCCTGTCTTCGTTCAGTCCCTGGGTGTGGCAGCGGATTGCCTCCATGCGCCAGTTGGCTGAAAGGATTGCCCGCTCTTCATCAAGCCAGCTCAACGCATACAAAGCGAGGTCGTCTGCAGTGCCAAACAGCCCGGCATGGCCCGCGACTCCTCCCATGGCGTACGCCTTTTCGTCATGCACCTCACCCACGAGATAGTCGCCCGTCAATGCGCAAAATTCTGTAGATGCAATATTTTGAAAATGGGATTTATTCGGACAATAAAGGCTATGCTCCATCCCCAGCGGAGAGAAGATGCGACGAGACGTATACGCATCAAGCGGCTCGCCGGTGACGCGTTCCAGCAGCAGTCCCAGCCAGATCATGCCCAGGTCGCTGTACACGACCCGACTGCCTGCCTCGTGCAGGAGCGGCTGTTCGTATACGAGCTCCGGGAGCGGCATCGGTTGGTCACGTCTGCGCACTTGCAAGTCTGCGGGCAGCCCCGACGTGTGCGTCAAAAGCTGCGAGACGGTAATGCCTCTCTTGTCTGCCGGTGCGCCGGGAAAGTAGTCGCCGAGCGGATCGTCTGGCGAGATGCGTCCCTCCTGCATGAGCAGCAACAGCGCCGGCAAGGTGGCCGTGACCTTTGTCAAGGAAGCGAGATCGTACAATGTCTCACTGGTCACAGGGGCACGGCTCTTTACATCGGTGACGCCCGTTTCATAAGAAAAGACAATGCTTCCCTTATGCACCACGCGCAGCGCCGCACCCGGCAACAGACCTTGCCGGGTCCAGTCCATTAGCAATTTCCTGACCGACTCCATAAAGCTCCCCCTCACTCCGGTGTCCGCTTCGTTCGGCTGACCGCCAGTCTCGTTTTTTCCAGCAGCGGGATGACCTGGTCCTGCTGTCTACTCACCATTGTCATAAACAGGATGTCGATCACGTTCAACTGCGCGATACGCGACGCCATCGCCCCGCTGCGAATACTTTTTTCCACCGAACTGGTAAACAGGCGTATATCGGCCAGTTCCGCGACGGGAGACGGTCCGAACTTGGTCAGCGAAATAATCGTCGCTCCCTGCTGCTTGGCCTCCGTCAGCGATTGAATCACGTCTTCTGTCTGCCCCGAGTAGGAGATGCCGATTACGACATCCCGCTCAGTCAGGCTCACCGCAGACGTAAGCTGTGCGTGGAAATCGCTGTAGGCATCGCACCACAGGTTGATCCGCGAAAACTTTTGCCGGATGTCAGCCGCGATGACGGCAGATGCGCCGACTCCGTAGACATCGATTTTTCTCGCTCGGGAAAGAGCCTCCGCGGCACGCTCCACCTCTTCGCTCGACAAGACGGACAGGGTGTCCTGGATCGACTGGATATTGTTCCAGCTAACCGCTTTCATAATTGAGTCGACCGAGCCTTCCATCATAATTTCCTGATAGCTCCCGAGTGTCGTCTGTTTGTTCAAATCACCGGCAATCCGCAGCTTTAGCTCCTGGTACCCCTTCATATTGAGCGAGCGCGCAAGGCGAATGATCGTCGCTTCAGAGACGCCGCTCAGCTCCGCCAGCTTCTGTACCGAGAGCTTTACGACTTCCTCCGGATGCTCCAAAATATACGTGGCTACTTTCCGCTCTGACGGTTTCAACTCGTCCACAACCGCCTGCAGGCTTACCAAACCTCCGTTTAACATTACGCCACCGCCGTTCCATCCAAATCTTACCTCTTATTGTATGGAGTAATATTTCTTTAGTCAATTATCAAATATTAAATAATATTTCATAACAACAATACGCGGAAGACTTGTGCGCTCCCATATAAAAAAGCCGCCATCGGTACGGATGGCAGCTTGGCTGTCAGTAAATAATTGGCTTGCTCCCGTTATGGCAAACGGTATGACTCGCCCGGCTTCAATGCCTTGCCGCGAATATCTTCTTCTGCCAATGCAGCTACGAATGCATCCCCGTCCTGCTGGATTGGCGGGAACGTATTGTAATGAATCGGCACGACGAAATCGGCCTTGACCCACTTTGCGGCAATATGTGCGTCTTCGGGTCCCATCGTAAAGTGATCGCCGATCGGCAGGAACGCCAGATCGATGTCATACAGCTCGCCAAACATCTTCAGGTCGCCGAACAGCCCCGTATCTCCGGCATGATAGACCGTTTTGCCGCCCATTTCGACGATAAACCCGCCTGGCATTCCGAGGTACACGATCTGTTGCTGCTCGCTTGCGATGACCCCCGAGCTGTGGAACGCATGGGTCATTTTTACTTTGCCAAACGGCAGGCGAAGCGATCCGCCCAGGTTGATCCCGATCGTCTTGACCCCCTGCCACCCGAGGTATGTAGCCAATTCGTGAGTCGCCACAATGGTTGCATCGTTTTGCTTCGCGAGTTCGACTGCATCCAGGATGTGGTCCTGGTGCCCGTGCGTGAGCAGAATGTGCGAAACCCGAATGTCAGCGAGCTTCGTCGTCGCCAGCGGATTGCCTGAGATAAACGGATCGAACATGATTGAATGGTCTCCAGCAGTCAATTGAACGGAAGAATGACCGTGGTACGTGATTTCCAACATGGTATCCCCTGCCTTTGTGTCATATTCATTACCTATCTATGGTAACATGTACAGGCTATGCAGTGAAATCTCGTATTTCATCGAAACTCGCATTTGCCACACAGGCAAAAAGCTGCCCTGTCCAGGCAGCTTGATGTGACGTAACTGTCGTGTGCCGTCTTTCGCCATTAGTGATGGCGTCCCAGCTCCGTTACAGCGACAATTTTGGAGTTGCGGATGATCGTGCGGTGTTTTCCGTCGTTGTCACGCAAGATAATGGTCGACGATTTTACTTCGTCCAACCTCCCCGTGTAGGTGCCATCAACCGTCTCTACTCGTACTTGTTTTCCCAAAAATCGTTCTACCTGATCTCTGAAAGCCATCTTCGATCCCTCCTTCCCTTGTATCCTATGTACATGCGGCATCACCCTCTTACGCACATGCGGAGAACAGGGGAAAATGTACGAGTATACGATGTACAAGTGCCTCATCTCTCCTTGGTGAGTTGACTGCTTTTTTCCGCTGAAATCTACGCAAGCTCGACAAAGTGAGAAGGTTTTCGTGATCAAGGCGTGCCACAAGCGCTTTTTGTTACCGAAGGGTGCAGGAATTTGTCGCACGATTGGCACAGGAAATGACGAGCCTGACACAGAAAGGCTATAGCAAAAACTGTGCACGAGGTTGGGATGCGACAGGAGGGATTGTTGATGGGAAACGTCATTGAATTGGTTGCAAGAGAAAAGACGTATACGGGCAGGGAGGTAGCCCATATGCTGGGCATCGGGGCAAGTACCTTGCGCAAGTGGAGCATGCTGCTGGAGCAGCATGGCTATTGGTTTGTGCGGGACAGCCAGAATCGCCGCGAGTACCGGCAAATCGATGTAGCCGCCCTGCAGCGGTTTTACCGCCTGACCAAAGATCAGCTCTTTCCCCAGGAAGAAGCGGCACAAATGATCGCGAGCCAGCAGATGCCCGAGCCGGCCCGCAGAGAGAGCGCGCCCAGTCTTTCCGCGGCACCGAGCATGCCAGCACCGCAGCCTGTGGAGTTGACTTCTGCGACCTTTGACGCCAAGCTGCAAGCGTTGGCTGCCCGGGTACACATGCAGGACCTTGCCCAGCACGATTTGCTGCAGCGAATTGAAAAGCATGAAGCGTACATTCGCAGCAGCCTGAAAGAGCGAGACAGGCGCCTGACGAAGGCGATGAAAGACATCCTCGACACCAAGGCCCAGCTCGCACGAATCCAAAACCAGCAAAGGAAAAGCTCGATATGGCACCGTCTGTTTCGCATCGAATAGCCGTACACTGACAAGACCTCCTGCATCCATCGGACAGGAGGTCTTGTTGTATTGTTTCGTATCGCTGCCTAGCCTTCCATGACGATTTTGCGAGCGGCGTTGACAAACATCTTCACGCCGACTTCCAGCGCATTCTCTTCAATGGCAAAGCGAGGGTGGTGGTGCGGGTAGGTAATCCCTTTTTCCCGGTTGCCCGCCGCGATGTAAAAGAAGCAGCCAGGCGCCTTTTGCTGGAATGCGGAAAAGTCTTCTCCGCCCATGTTCGGACGGATGTGCTCGACCCACTCCGCGCCCAGCGATTCGACCACGACATCTTCCATCAGACGGGTCACTTCCGCGTCGTTGATGACCGGGCGATAGCCGTTTTCGTATTCGAACTCATAGCTGGCTCCGTGTGCTTCCGTAATTCCCTTTACGACGCGCTCCATCAATGTCGGCATGTTGGCGCGCAACTCGGGATTGAAGCTGCGTACCGTACCGAGGATTTCCACGGAACCGGGAATGACATTGTGCGTCGTACCGCCGACGAACTTGGTCACGGACACGACCAGGTTGTCCAGCGGGTCCGTATTGCGGGCGACGATGTGCTGCAAGTTGGTCACGACCTGTGCGGCGATGGCGATGCTGTCGATCGTTTGATGCGGCAGCGCTGCGTGACCGCCTTTTCCTTTGACCACGATGTAGAAAGTGTCCGGGGCAGCCATCATCGGCCCCGGGCAAATCCCGACTGTACCGAACTCCATCGACGCCCACAGGTGCGAGCCGATCACCAGGTCCACGCCGTCCATCACGCCGGCCTCCACCATCTCCTCGGCCCCGCCGGGAGCGAGCTCCTCCGCATGCTGAAAGAGGAAGCGGACTTCTCCTTTAATCTGCTCCTTCATCCCCGCGAGCAGCTTCGCCGCTCCCAGCAGCATTGCCGTATGCCCGTCATGTCCGCAGGCGTGCATCACTCCGGGATTTTGCGAGGCGTACGGCAAGTCGTTCTCCTCGGTAATCGGCAGGGCGTCCATGTCGGCGCGCATCGCCAGCACCTTGCCCGGCGCAGGGCCGATCAATCGGGCCACGACACTCGTCCTGGTCGGTCTGGTCACCTCCAGATTGCCGAACGAAACAAGCGTATCGTAGACGAACTGGGCTGTGTTTTCTTCGTGAAAGGAAAGCTCCGGATTCTGATGCAAATACCGCCTCCAGGCAATCACCTGCTCTTTGATTTCTTCCACCGCTTTGTTCAGCGTTTCCACTGCGCTCGCTGTCGTCATCCTTGCTTCTCCTCCTTTATGTATGCCCGCTGCTGCTGGCAACGGACTGATTATTTCGTCTGTCGGGAAATTACGATTGTTCCGTCGCCAAAGTCAGGATGGTGCGATACAGCACATCCGCACTCTTGGCACAGTCCTCTTTTGACGTATACTCCGCCGGGTTGTGGCTGATGCCGTCTTTGGAGCGGGCAAACATCATTCCTACCGGGCACAGGTCGACGAGCTGCATCCCGTCATGCCCCGCGCCGCTCGGCAAGGTGAATACCGGCAGCCCCTCCGCTTCGCAAGCCTCCTGAATCGCCTCCTGCACTTCGCGGGAGCAGCGTACCGGAGCGACACGCTGCATGTTTTCCACTTGCAGCCTGATGCCGCGGCGTTCGCAAATCACGCTGGCATCGCGCATGATCCGCTCTTCTACCTCGTCGCGTACCGCCTCGTCCACATCGCGCAGGTCGAGCGTGAACTCGACTCTTCCCGGAATCACGTTCACGCCTCCGGGGAATGCTTGCAGCTTGCCGATCGTGCCGACCGTGCTGCCCGTCCGGGACGCCTCCCGCTCGATGCACAACATGATTTCCGCGGCAGCAGCCAGTGCGTCGCGACGAATCGTCATCGGCGTAGTGCCAGCATGCCCTGCCTCGCCTTCGAGTGTGAATTTCACCCAGATCGGTCCGGCGATGCCGCTTACGACGCCGACGGCCAGCTCGCGGCTCTCCAGCACTTTTCCCTGCTCGATATGCAGCTCCAAATACGCTTTCACGCTGCCCGGCTTGCGTACCGCATTGCCGATCTGCTCCGGGTCCAGCCCGCTCTGCCGCATCGCCTCGGCAATCGTGATGCCGTCTTTGTCCCGGGCCTGCAAATCTTCCGGCTTCAGGCGTCCGGCGATCGCCCGACTGCCAATCATGCCAAATCCGAAGCGCGTCCCTTCTTCATCCGTAAACGCGATCACCTCGATCGGATGATCGGTCTCAATCCCTTGCTCCTGCATCGTCTGCAGGGCTTCCACGCCTGCTAGCACACCCAGCGGTCCGTCAAAGTCGCCGCCATGCGGAACCGAATCGATGTGCGAACCGACAAGCACCACAGGAGCGGCAGGATTTCTCCCTTCCTTGCGACCGATCAGGTTGCCTGCCTCATCTTCCCGCACCGTCAAACCCACTTCCCGCATAAAGCCTGCGACCAAATCTTTGGCTGCCCGCTCTTCCGCAGTAAAGGAGAGGCGCTTCACTCCGCCGCCCACTTCCTGCCGTCCGATTTTCCCCAGTTGCATCAAACGGTCCCACAAACGCTCTGCATTGATCATAAGCTGAGTCACCCTCTTTTTCCTGCTTTTGCCAATCCTCATCTGTGCAGAAAGCAAGGTTGGTATGAACCCATTGTAGAGTAGACAGACAATTTTTGAAAGATCAAAGTCGGGACTGCCATCCCTCTTGCTTTTTTTTCAAGCAGTGAGTAAAATTAGTGATCAAAAGCTAGACTCGATTGCGATGAGGAAGAAGAGTAGCCATTGTGCGAGACCGAAGAGAGCTGATGGGTGGTGCAAATCAGCGTCGAGCAGATGGTGAATGGGCTTCCGAGCTCCAGACCGAAGCCGTCCTGTGGCGGTGTGTAGGCTCTGGCGTCCTTTGTCCCGACGTTACCAGGGACACCGTATCGAAAATGATGGTACGGAGCAAAGCGATTTTGCCCATGCTTTCTTGGCATGCAGCAAAATAACAAGGGTGGCACCACGGTTCATTCGTCCCTGTCGAGGACGGATGAGCCTTTTTTGTTTTTCATACAACAGATTGCGAAAAGGAGTAGGTAACGATGAAAACGATTTTTTCCGGGATTCAGCCAAGCGGTATTCTCACCTTGGGCAACTACCTGGGGGCGATGAAGCATTTTGTGCCGCTGCAGGATCAATTCAACTGCTACTACTGTATCGTCGACCAGCATGCGATTACCGTCCCGCAGGACCCGGCTGTGCTGAAGCAGAACATCCGCCGCCTGGCAGCACTCTACCTGGCAGTCGGCCTCGATCCGAACAAGGTCACGCTGTTTATCCAGTCGGAGGTTCCCGCTCACGCCAAACTGGGCTGGATTATGATGTGCACATCGTACGTCGGCGAACTGGAGCGGATGACGCAGTTCAAGGACAAGTCTGACGGACGAGGCGAGTCCATTCCGGCCGGCTTGCTCGTCTACCCGCCGTTGATGGCTGCTGACATTTTGCTGTACGATACCGATTTCGTCCCCGTAGGCGAAGACCAGAAGCAGCATTTGGAGCTGACCCGTGACCTGGCTGCCCGCTTCAACAGCCGATACGGCGAGACCTTCAAAATTCCTGAAATCCGCCTGCCCGAAACGGGAGCACGGATCATGTCGCTCGCCGACGGCACGAAGAAAATGAGCAAGTCCGATCCCAACCAGGGGGCATTCATTTCCATGCTCGACGATGCCGATACGATCACGAAAAAGATCAAACGGGCGCAAACCGACTCGGACAGCGCGGTACGCTACGACAAGACGGAAAAGCCGGCTGTCTCCAACCTGATGACAATCTACTCGCTATGCTCCGGCAAAACGCTGGAGGAGATCGAGGCGATGTACGAAGGAAAAGGCTACGGTGCGTTTAAAACCGACCTCGCCGAAGTAGTCGTGGAGACACTCCGCCCTGTGCAGGAGCGCTACAACGCCTTGATCGACTCGCCCGAGCTGGACGACATCCTCTCTGCCGGGGCCAAAAAAGCCAACGATGCCGCCAGCCAGATGCTGCACAAGGTAGAAACAGCGATGGGAATGGCCCGGCTGTAGTGTACCGAACATGCCAATACAAAAAGGGGCGTCCGCTCGCAATCCGTTTGCGAGGGACAGCCCCTTGTTTATTCTTCCGCCACTTTCATCCTGCGCGCGATGTAGAGCACAGGCGTCGCGGCGGCTGACACGACGAATTTGATGAGATAGGTCGTCAGCAAAATCTCCAGCCAGACGTCCAACGGGTACAGCCCCCAAAATGCGATCGTGCAAAAGGTAAGCGTGTCGAGCAGTTGGCTGACCAGCGTGCTGCCGTTGTTGCGAATCCACAGTTGCTCCGGGCGCGGGCATTTTTTCTTCAGCCAGGAATAGAGCTTGACGTCGACGAACTGGCTGAGCAAATAGGCGCTCAGACTGCCGATCGCCAACTGCGGCATCACCTCGAACAGGACGGTGAGCGACTCGTGCGCCATGTCCGTCTCGACAGGCTCGAAGCGAAGCACGAGCTGCATGATGATCGTCGTCGCAATCAGCGAGAAAAAACCGAACCAGACTGCCTTTTTCGCCGCCTTCTCGCCGTATTTTTCATTCAGCAGGTCGCTCGTCAAGTAAATCGACGCGTAGATCGTGTTGCCCAGCGTCATCACCAGCCCGAACATTTCGATCGTCTTGACAACCTGCAAGTTGGCCAGTACGGTGGCAAAGCCGACCCAGGCATACAGTCCCATCCGGCCGAACAAGCGGTAGCAGAGCAGGAATAGGGCAAAATTGACGATCACAAAAAAAATGCCTAACCAAAGATTGTACATATAAAGTGCCTCCTAGTTTTGGTAACGCGGGAGATTCCGAACCGCGGCCCAGTCTGGGCGTCCAGTCACCCATTCTACGCCTTATTGTTTCCCCGGGCAAGCAAAAAGAAAAAGGACCTGCGCATTCCATCAGCCAGGACCTTTTCCGATCAGTATTGGCGGTAAGTTTACATCAGCGTCGGCAGGATCAGGTTGACCAAAAAGAGTCCTGCCACCACGTACAGCAATGCCGGTACTTCCCGTCTTTTTCCCAGCGCCAGCTTGAGCAGCGGATACGCGACGAAGCCGAAGGCAATCCCATCCACAATGCTGTAGGAAAGCGGGATGACGGCGATGATCAAAAACGCCGGGAAGCCCTCCGAGAAGTCCTTCAGGTTGATCTTTTGCACATTTTGCAGCATCAATGCGCCAATGATGATCAGCACCGGCGCGATCGCCCCGTCGGGAATCAGCGCAATGACCGGCAGCATCGACAGCGAAAGGAGCAAAAGCGTACCTGTCACCAGCGCAGTCAGTCCGGTACGTCCGCCAGCGGCGATGGCTGCCGCGCTTTCCGCCGTCGACACGGTCGGACTCGTCCCGAGCAAGCCGGAGAGCGCCGTCGAGACTGCATTCGCCTGCAAGGAACGGCGAAAGGCAGATTCTCTGCCAGCCATCGCGGTCTGAGCGTGAATCAGACCGATGTTTTCAAACAAAAGCACCAGCGTCAGCGAAGAGCTGGCGATCCAAAACGGGAGCGTCCACAAAGCGGAAAACGACAGCCCGGCAAACAACTGTCCGTATTCGCCCAGGGAGAAGCCGCCGCTTTGGGCGGGCTGCGCGACTCCGAGCATCATCCCGATTCCGGTACCGACGGCGATGCCAATCAGAAAATGACCGGGAATGTTGCGGACGAACAGCACAAGCATGACGACGAGCGAAACAATCGTGACAACCACCTGCGGGCTGGACAAATCCCCCAGGGCGACAAAGGTAGTCGGGTGGGTGACGATCAAGCCGCCCTTTTGCAACCCGATAAACGTAAGAAACAAGCCGATCCCGACGGTAATCGCCTCTTTCAGCGATGCGGGGATGGCCTGCGCAATATGCTGGGCCAGCCGCGTAAAGGCAATCGCGCTAAAGATCAACCCTGATACAAACACAGCGGCCAATGCTTCCTGCCAGGAAAGTCCCATCGTCTGGCAGAGCGTGTAGGTAAACAGTGCATTGATGCCCATGCCGGGCACCAGAATGAGCGGTGCATTGGCCCAGAAAGCCATCAGCAGCGCACCGAGAAAAGCGGTACATACAGTCGCGAGAATCCCCGCCTGCAACGGAATTCCTGCATCCTGCAAAATCGAAGCGTTTACGGCAACAATGTATACAATGGTGACAAAGCCGATGATCCCGGCTGTGATTTCCCGTTGAATCGTCGTGTCGCAAGCGCGCAGGCGAAACACTCTCTCCAGCCACACACGCACAAAAAGTCCCTTCTTTCTCTCTTGTATTTGTTCGGAATGATTGCGATTGCTATGCTATCATAGGTGTACCAATATGAAAAATATCGAGTAAATCTGTTTTCCATATCATTTTCATATCGAACATACAGGAGTGCAGGAACGTCATGGATATTCGCCAGTTGCGCTACTTCATCGCCATCGCCGAAGAAGGCCAGATCACAGCGGCAGCCAAACGCCTGAATATGGCCCAGCCGCCGCTAAGCCAGCAGTTGAAGCAAATGGAAGAAGAGTTGGGAGTAACGCTTGTGGAAAGAAAAGGAAAGCGTACGGAGCTTACGGAGGCTGGCCGTACCTTGTACAGGCAGGCACAGAACATCGTCCATCAAGTGGAGGAGATGATTTCCGAGGTAAAAGAAACGGGGGAAGGGATTCGCGGCAGCTTGTCGATTGGAGTCAGCGCCTTGTCCGCCTACTTTTTGCCGGAGAAAATCCGTTTGTTTCAGCAAGCGTATCCATTGATTACATACAAAGTCTGGAAAGGCGACACACAGTTGCTCAACGAGTGGCTGGAAAAGCGCACCATCGAGGTCGCGATCGTCCGGCTCCCTCACTCGCTGACAAACTGTACGACGATCCCGCTGGAAGAGGAGCCCTTCGTCCTGATCGTCCCCGCTGCCTCGGCACTGGCGACACAAGAACGGATCCACATGCACGAAGTCGCCGCGCTCCCGCTGATCATGCCGAGCATCCCCGGGCTGGGCATCTACGAGCTTTTGGTCAAGGATTTTTCCCGTCTGGGCGTACAGCCCCGCGTCATCTGCGAATGCCCGGACATTTCCTTGATCGTCAGTATGGTAAGCGCCGGAATCGGGGCTTCCATCGTCCCCCGCTCAGCCTGGGAGACACACCAAAACAGCCAGATGCACAGCCTCATCATCGAAGGGACGAGCATCTCCTCCTCCGCGGCTATCGTCTGGCAGTCGGACCGTCATCTCTCAAAGGCTGCCCGGCGCTTTCTGGCGATGTTTGGGTAATGCAGGCTTTTCCCCTTCCTCGGATCGCACCTCGATGCCGTTTCGCATCAGCAAGGCTGCGGTCAGGCCGACTCCTGCCAGCTTGTTGCCGGAAAACGTCCCGTCATAAATAAACGAGCTGCCGCAGGACGGGCTGTTTTCCTTTAAAATGGCCTGCTTCGCTCCGACGGTCTGGGCCATGCGCAACGCTTGTCTGGCTCCGGCCAAATACAGCTCAGTCACGTCCCGCCCCTCCCGATCGACGATGCGGGCTCGTCCATCGAGCACGTCAAAGCCGTCTCCCCCGACGATTTCCGCCGGCGGACGGGGCGTCGGCAAGCCGCCCAGCTGCTCCGGACAGACGGGGATCGCTCCGCCTGCCGCCAGCAGCTCCACACCTTTTTCGTCACGGCACGATTTCTGGTCATAGCGGCACTCACAGCCGATTAAACAGGCGCTGATCAGTTTCATCCCGGCTCACCTCTCTGTCGCGGTCTACGTTTTACAGTCTGCGCAGCTTTACTCGCTGCACCGAATGGTTGGCTCCCTTTTCCAGAATCAGGCGGGCGCGCAAACGAGTAGGCAGAATGTTCTTTTTCAGGTTGATCCCGTTGATCTCTTCCCAGATGCCGGTCGCCACCTCAACCGCTTCTTCGTCAGTCAAACTGGCGTAGCGGCGGAAGTAAGAGAGCGGATTGGAGAACGCGGTCTGGCGCAGCAATTTGAAGCGCTCCACGTACCACTGCACGATGTCCTCTTCCTTTGCGTCCACGTAAATCGAAAAATCAAAGAAGTCCGATACAATTAATTCCGAATTGCGGCTGCGCGGCGGCTGCAGGACGTTCAACCCTTCCACGATCAAAATATCCGGCTGGCGCACCGTCTGCCACTGGTCGGGAACGATGTCGTAGAAGAGATGGGAATAGACCGGAGCCGACACCTCGGGAACGCCCGATTTGACATCGGACAAAAACTGGATAAACCGGGGCAGGTCGTAGCTTTCCGGGAACCCCTTGCGCTTCATAATCCCCCGCTCCTCCAGGACGCGGTTGGGATAGAGGAAGCCGTCCGTGGTCACAAGGTCCACTTTCGGGTGGTTCGGCCAGCGGGATAAAAGCGTTTGCAAAATGCGCGCAGTAGTGCTTTTGCCCACTGCGACACTGCCGGCGATACCGAGGATAAACGGCACCTTGGCGTCCTGTGTTCCAAGAAATGTGTGGGACGCCTGATACAGCTCCTGTGTCGCTCCGACATGCAGGTTCAGCAGCCGGGATAACGGCAGGTAAATCTCCGAGACCTCGGTCATCGAGATACTTTCGTTAACGCCTTGCAAACTGGCCAATTCTTCATCAGATATCGTAAGCGGCGTGGAATCCCGCAGGGAGCTCCACTGCTCGCGGTTCAAGATTATGTAGGGAGATGCCATCGGTGTACACCCTTTCCGTCTTGGAAGTGCTTTCGGCTAAAACTCACAAAGCTAGTTTACACTAGTCGCACTCAGTTGGGAATAACGGGTACGGGACAAACTACCCTTTGCTCCTTTGTTCGCTTACGCTGGCAAAACACCCCCCGTGCCATGAAAAAACTGACGCCGGCAATCCGGCATCAGTTTCACGTTTCCTTACTTGGTTTGTCCCAGGAAAGCCCGCAGCATCCACAGATGCTTTTCCAGGCTTCCGCATATTCCGATAAACATGTCTGCTGTCACTTCATCCTCAGCCGCATCCGCTGCCTTGATCCCTTCGTTCAGCTCCTCGACCAGTGTCGAGAAGTCCTTGATGACCGACTGGACCATGATCTCGACCGATTCGCCGCCGGCTGCTTCCTGGATGGAGGACATCTCCAAACAGGCCTTGAGTGACGAGACGGGTCTGCCGCCGATGGTCAGAATTCGTTCAGCCAGCTCATCGACATAGGAGGCTGCCTCTTTGTAAAATTCTTCAAACTTGCTGTGCAGCGTAAAAAAGTCGGAGCCCTTCACGTACCAGTGGTAGTGATGCAGCTTCATATACAGAACAGTCCAGTTGGCTACCTGCTTGTTCAAGACTTCGGTCACAGGCCGGCTCATCGTGATTGTCATCTGACGACTCTCTTCCTTTCATGGAAAACTTTTTCGTCAGTAGTGTGCCGCGACAAGCCGAACGCTATACTGTCTCAAGTCTTGGAAGCAGGCTGCCAAGCGGATGTCAGCGCTTCTCGTTTTCTTTCAGATAGACCAGTGCGTTGTACGCCTGAAGCGATGCGCCGACCGCCAGACTGCGCTCGTCCAGGTCGAAGTTGGGGTGATGGACGGGGTAGACGCACCCGGTTTCCTCATTGCGCACACCGAGATGGTAAAATGCACCTGGGACATGTTCGGCGAAGTAGGCGAAGTCCTCTACGCCCATGTTTGGCATCGCATTGATCCGGACGTTTTGCGTGCCCAAAAGCTCTTCGCCGTTGCGCTTGACCAGATCGACCAGATTGTCGTTATTGATCAGCGAGGTGTAGCCTTCGTTGATCGTCACCTCCGCCGTACCGCCGAGACTGCGGGCGCTCAGGTCAGCCAGCTCGCGCACCCGTTCCTTGACCAGCTTGCGCACGCCCGGGTCCAGGGTGCGAATCGTCCCCGACAGCTTCACTTCCTGCGCCAAAATATTGTTCGCAGTCCCCCCTTGGATGACGCCCAGGGTGATGACGGCAGCCTGGCGCGGGTCGACGTTGCGGCTGACGATCGTCTGCAAAGCCGTGATCACGTGTGCAGCGATGACGATAGCGTCGCGTCCGCTGTGCGGGTAGGCGCCGTGGCCGTTCTCACCGCGGACCGTGATGATCAGTTCGTCGGAGGATGCGTTCATCTGACCGTATCTCACACCGATTTGGCCGACGGGAATATCGCTGGAGACGTGCAAGCCGAATACCGCCTCGACTTTCGGGTTTTCCAATACCCCTTCCTTGATCATCGGCAGTGCGCCGCCGTCTGTCTCTTCCGCCGGCTGGAAAAACAGCTTGATGCACCCGGCCAGTTCATCCTTGTAGCTGTTTAAAATCCGCGCTGCTCCCAGCAGGCAGGTCGTATGCGCATCGTGCCCGCAGGCATGCATTTTTCCGGGAATTTTGGAACGGTATTCGCGATCCTCGGCTTCCGTGATCGGCAAGGCGTCGATGTCGGCACGCAGCGCGACGGTTGCCCCCGGACGCCCGCCTTGAATCAGCCCGACGATCCCGGTGCCCGCAGATTTGGTGTAGGGAATCCCCATTTCATCCAGATAGCGCATGATTTGCTCCTGCGTGCGGAACTCCTCAAAGCCGATTTCCGGGTATTGGTGAAAATCGCGTCTTACTTCGACCAGCCACGGCAGGATTTCCTGCCCCTGTTGCCAGACTTGTTCCTTTGTTACCGAACTCATATCGTGACACTCTCCTCGATGGTCAATTGGCAATTCGTCGCATCCAGACTGGCCCACACGCCCAATGGCAAAGCCATGTTGACCGGGCTGTGGCCGATCTGAATGTTCAAAATGGTCGGTTTCCGGTACGGCAGGACGATGTTTTCAAACACGTCAAGCACCGTGAAGCCCTCCCCTTTTTTTGGCTCGCAGCCTGTCCACGTCCCCAGGATAACACCTGTGCACTCGTCGAACAATCCGCCCAGTGCCATCTGCGTCAGCATCCGGTCGACCCGGTACGGCTCTTCGTCAATATCCTCCAAAAACAGCAGCTTTCCTCTGGTGTCCAGTTCATACGGCGTCCCCATCAAAGCGGCGACGAGCGAGAGATTGCCGCCTACGATCGGGCCGGACGCCTTTCCTCCGTACAGGCTGACGATCTCTTCCTCGGGCGGGTTGTGCAGCACCCCCAGCGGTTCGGGGATCATCAACGCCCGCTTGAGCACCTGCATCGACCAGTCTTCCAGACCATCCGCCAGTTCTGAAGCTGCCATCGGTCCGTGCAGCGTAGCCAGATCGGCGCATTGTCCGAAGGCTGTATGCAGCGCTGTAATGTCACTGTACCCGACGAAAAGTTTGGGATTTTCCGCGATGCAGTCGTAGTCGAGCAAAGGCAGAATTTGCGGTGCCCCGTAGCCGCCGCGCAAACACAGAATTCCGTCGATCTCGTCATCGGCAAACATCGCGTTCAGTTCTGCTGCCCGCTGCTCCGGCGTACCCGCCAAATACCCCCCGTAGTTTTGCATGCACGTCTCGCCCAGCTTTACATGGAATCCGAGGGCCTCTACTGCTGCGACCGCCTTGGGCACCACATCCAGCTTCTTCGGCGGGCTGGAAGGAGCGATCAGACCAACCGTGTCTCCCGCACGCAGTGCTTTTCCTTTGTTCATCTCCCATTTCCCCTCTCGAGCCGACAGCCCGTTTGCAATTCAAAAATAGAATAATCGAAAAATTGGTTCGATGCCACCCTTGCTTTTCAGGTGACAAGCATGTAGCGGTTGGTCGGTCTGCCGATTCCCCCGTATGTGACGTCGAGCTGGACGCGTCCCGACTTGACCAGATAATCGAGGTACCTTCTGGCGGTTACTCGGGCGATCCCTACCCGTTCTGCGACATCTTCCGCGGAAAGCGGTTCGGACTGCCCGGAAAGCTGGCGGATGATCTGCTCCAGGGTGACAGCGTGCAGCCCTTTGGGAAGCTCCTCTCTTACCTGCTCCGGGAGTCTTTTCGCAGGCTGCTGGTACTTGCCGAACAGCAGCTTGTCCACATCCTGCTGCGAAGCCGTCCCTTCCCGTCGCATCTCGCTGTAAAAACGCCGGTACTGTTCCAGCGACTGCGAAATGCGCTCAAACGAAAACGGCTTGATGATGTAATCCATCACCCCGTACCGCAGCATGTTTTGAATCGTCGGCTTGTCTTTGGCTGCGGTAATCACGATGACATCCACCGCTTCGCTTGCCGCGCGAAGCTGCGTCAGCGTCTGGACGCCGTCTTGCACCGGCATGAACACATCCATGATGGCCAGATCGGGCTGCAGCGCAGCGACCATTTGCACGCCTTCTGCCCCGTTGGCTGCGATGCCGATGACGCGAAAGCCGGGGACGCGCTCGATAAATGTTTTGTTGATCTCCTGTACCATCGGATCATCCTCGATGACGAGGACGCGAATGTCTTCCTGGGTCATGCACTCACACTTCCTTCATGGGAAAAGTCAAAAGGAAACTGGCTCCCTCTCCCGGCTGCGATACGCAGACCAGCTCTCCCCGTCCTTTTGTGACCAGCTGATGCACCAGATGCAGCCCGAGCCCCCGATGTCCACGCTCCTTGGTAGAAAAGCCTCGCTCCAGCATGCGCATCCGGGTCTGTTCATCCATGCCGATTCCGTTGTCCTCCACCAGCACCGAGCAGACTTCCTCGTCCTGTTCGATGCTGATCGTCACTTCCTTGTCCTTGCGCGGAGAGCTCTCCAGCGAGTCAAACGCATTTTCGATCAGATTGCCCAAAATCAGCACAAAGTCGTGGTGGTCCATGCGTGGCGGAAATTTTTCGAGATGGCTCATTCTGTCGATGATGACGCGTATGCCCAGCTCTCTGCCCCTGCTGACCTTGCCCATCAACAAGCCGGACACGCTCTCGTCCATGATTTTGGCGCTGAGAAAGTTGGTCAGCTCCTCCTGCTGTTCGCTTACTTCGAAGAGGTAGGCGAGCGCTTTTTCACTCTGGTTGAGCTGGATCAGCCCGGCGATGGTGTGCAGCTTGTTTCTGTGCTCGTGATTTTGCACCCGCAGCGCGTTGACGAATTCTTTTACGCCGGTCAGCTCTTCGGCCATCCGGGCGACTTCCGTCCGGTCCTGAAAAATCGCCAGCGCGCCTACGATTTTCCCTTCGACCTTGATCAGAAAGCGGTTGGACCACAACAGCGTGTTCCCGACGTGAATCTCGGTATTGGTAAAGTTCTGCCGCAGCTCCAAAACCTCCGGCAGACGGGTATCATGCAGAACAGAACGGATCGGCTTGCCCAGCACGTCTCCCTCAATGCCGAAAATCTGCTTCGCCTTGTTGTTGAATATTGTGATGTTTTCCCGATTGTCAATGGCGATCACGCCCTCGTGCATGGCGTGAAACGTCGCCGTCCGCTCCACGAGAATCCGGGCGATTTCATCCGGCTCCAGATTCAGCATCTGCTTTTTCATGTGCCGTGCCAACAGGTAGGAGCCCCACATGCCGAACAAGAGGGAGAGAAAAAAGGTGATGATGATGCTTCTCTGCTCTTCCCGGATGATTTCCCAAAAGCCCGGGATTACCCTGCCGACCATCACGACCCCGACCTGTTGATGCTGACCATCCATAATCGGGACGTAGGCGCGCAACGCTGTTCCCAGTTCGCCCTTGACCTTCTGCAAGTAGGAATGCTCGGTAAACGCGGCTTCCGCTCCGTTGTCGACAAACACGGTGCCGATCCGCCCTTCCAGAGGGTCGGAGTAGCGAACCCGGTCCATGTTCAGCACTACGATATACGTGACGTCATTGACGATGCGCATTCTGTACGCCGCCGGCTGGATCACCTCCCAGCCCTCGGGCTGCTGTACTCCCTGCTGGATCGCGGGAATTTCCGCTACCGTCCGGGCAATCGTCATCAGGCGCTGGCCCAGCTGCGTCTCCGCCATGCGAATAATCCCGCCAATCATCGTCAACTGGCTGATGATCAGCGAAAACAGGACAATGCCTACGGACAGCAGCATGATCTTCCATTTGATTTTCAGCCGTTTAAACAAAAAGCTCTTCCTCTCCGAAAGAATTGCCTGCTACCCTATAGTTTGGTACAGTGCATACAGGAAATCAACTGAAACAGGCAGGTGGTCCCCTTGAAATCGATGATGAGCATCGCTTTACTTGTACTGCTCGGCCTGGCAAGCGCCTTTTTCATCGGCTTTGGCTCTGATTTCGTCGCGGGTACATACGACCACGACCAGGAGCAGGAGGGGCTGTCCGAACGGCTGGTGATCAAGTTCAGCCATGTTGTGGCGGAAAATACACCGAAGGGTCTTGCCGTGGAGAAATTTGCGGAGTTGGTCAAAGAAAAGACAAACGACAAAGTAGAAGTGCAAATATTCCCGAATGGCATCCTCCATTCCGAAGAGACGGAAATTCCCGCATTGATAGAAGGCGATATTCAGATGATCGCCCCTGCTTACTCGCACCTCTCCAATCGGATTCCGCAGTGGGCAGTCCTGGAGTTGCCGTACTTGTTCCTGGACGAGAAAGATGTAGAACGCGCGTTTCAGGGAAAAATCGGAGAAATCCTGTTTGCCAAGCTGGAAGAGCTGGATATGAAGGGGCTTGCCTTCTGGGGGAGCGGCTTTAAACAAGTCACCGCCAATCGCCCGCTGATCATGCCGGAAGATTTTGCCGGGCAGCGAATCCGGATCATCCCCAGTCCTGTGCTTGACGCGCAGTTCCGTACATTGGGTGCCGTTCCGGTCGGCTCCTCCTTTATCGACCTGTACAGCCTGCTCGCCTCGGGCAAGGTGGACGGCGAGGAAAATACGATCTCCAATGTGTACACGAAGCGCTTGTACCAGGTGCAAAAGCATATGACTGTCAGCAACCACAATTACCTGGGCTACGCCGTCATCGTCAACAAGACGTTTTGGAACGGCCTCGAGCCTGACATCCAGCAAGCAATTGCAGAGGCTCTGCGAGAAGCGACGCAATTCAACAACCAGCTCTCCGTCGAGATGAATGAGCGGCAGTTCACCGAGCTTAAGCAAGAGGGGAGCATGAGTATCCACATCCAGACAGCAGAAGAGCGAGACATCTGGCGGGACGCTCTGCAGCCGGTGTACGATCAGTTCGCTCCAGGCATCGGCGAGGAACTGATGGAAGAAGTACAAAAGCTTCACCGCCAGTGGTGAAGCTTTTCTTATGATTTGAAAACGCTCAATTGATAGCCGACTCCGCGCAAGGTCCGAATCTCCCCTTCGTTTGCGGGCCAATTTTGCAATGTTTTGCGGATGCGCTTGATCGCCAAGTCGACAGCCCGATCGCTTCCTTCGTAATCGATGCCCCAAAGATGCTCGATCAGTTGCTCGCGGGTAAACGTCTGATTGGGGCGCGCCGCCAGAAACAGCAACAAGGCCAAATCCTTGGGATGAAACTGCAGCTCGACCCCGTGCAAGGTGACACTGTGGGCCTTGAAGTCGATTTTCAGGCTGCCAAAGATGCGCGTCTGCTGATCCTGTACCAATACGGACGGTCGGCGCAGCACGGCGTTCACCCGGGCGACTACTTCTTCGGCGACAAAGGGTTTGGTAATGTAGTCATCCGCTCCCTCATTGAGCCCTCTCAGCTTTTGCTTTGTACCTCCCAGAGCCGTCAGCATGATGACCGGGCATGCGCTGCGCTCGCGAATGTATTTGAGAACATCCCACCCGTCCATTTGCGGCAGCATGACATCGAGCAGGACGAGATCGGGCTTTTTTTCCTCAAACAGGCGTACCCCTTCTGCACCGTCGCGCGCCTGCCATACCTGGTATTCTTCCTTTTGCAAATACGCTTTTAAAATCCGGGAGATGACCTGTTCATCTTCGACCAATAAAATTTCCTTCATAGGAAAGCCTCTCCTGAATAGTACAGACATGGTACTTCGCTCTGTTACCCCTTTTCTCTTTTATAGTAGAGGATGTGTTGTTTGAAAATAGGAAAAAAGCCTTGCTTTCCCTGTATAAAAGGGGAGCAAGGCTTTTTGTCAATGAACGGGCTTAGTTGATTACTTTGCCATCGAGTTCGATGTCGCCGTTTTTCGCGAAACCTTCGAATTCGATCAATTCGTAATCATCATCGTCGATGTCGACAACGACGCCGATGACATCAGCATCTTCGAATTCTTTCCAGTCCCAAACTGCTTCAACGATGTCTTCTACAAACGCTTCGATCTTGCTTTTGCTCAGATCTTCCCAATCTTCCAGGTAGTCATAGCCATCGAGTTCGATGGTAATTTCCACTTCGTCTTCGTCGCCTTTAACGATGATGTCTTCAAAGTCAAATGCGCTGAAGTAATCGATGAATTCATCGTGGAGTTCATCTTCCAAATCTTTAATGTCGCCATCTTTGCTGTCTTTGTCGTCCAGTTCGTCTTCCAGGTCTTCGATCTCATCTTCCAGGCTGCTGATTTGGTTTTTCAGTCTTGTGATCTCAGCATCTTTGGCAGCGAGTTGAGCCTGAAGAGCAGGGTCAGGACGGTCTGTTACGTTGATGGTGTAGTTTACGCCATCCCACGAAATGTCCTTGTTGAATACACCTGCCATCATGCGTACCGGAATATACGTAGTTCCGTCAACGATGAAAGGCTCGATCGGTGTCGAAACTTGGTACCCGTTATACAAGACCTTGATATTGTTGTACTTTGCCTGCAGGTTTTTTGTTGCTACTTCTGCGCTTGCACCTGATGGGATTACAGCTGCCCCTGCGAGCAAGAGAGCAGAAGCGGACGCTACATAGCGCTTTTTCATAAACAAACTCCTCCATCCCCGGATGTGTTTTGTCTGACGTGTAACTATGTACCACGACTCTTCGACTTCTCCTACATTACATAGAAAACATGTCGAGAGTATGTCAATACATTACGAATCATACCACAACAGGAAGATTTAGAAAAACCCTATCATTCCAATTTCTAAAACTTTCCTGCGAGAAAGACAGTTGACACGCGATCAAAAAGACCAAAACAACCAATATGACCGGATTATTCTCAACCTCTCCGCCATTTCTTACAATTTCGAACAGGAAGAAAAAAAGCGCTTACATGCAGATATGCAAAAGAGAGGATGAACATCATGCGGATCAATTTCCGTAACCTGACTGTGCAAGTAGTAATCGCGATTATACTCGGCATTATCGTAGGACATTTTGCTCCCGCGTTTGGCGCACAGCTCAAGGTACTGGCTGATGTATTTGTGAAACTGATCAAAATGGTCATCCCCCCGATCGTCTTCTTCACCGTCGTAAACGGGATAGCCGGGATGGGCGACATGAAAAAGGTCGGAAAGATTGGCGGAAAAGCGTTGATCTATTTTGAAATCGTTACCACAATCGCGTTGGCCATCGGTCTTCTGGTCGTCAACTGGATCAAGCCTGGCGTGGGCTTCGACAAGAGCGGCCTGGAGGAAGGAGACGTCAGCAAGTATACGACGGCTGCTGCGGAAGGCGAGAGCCTCGTAGAATTCCTCATGGGAATCATTCCTGACAACGTCGTCGCGGCGATGGCTGGCGGAGACTTGCTGCCAATCCTGTTCTTCGCCGTCCTGTTCGGTCTTTCGCTGGCTGCGATGGGCTCTGCTGCCCAGCCGGTCATCAATTTCTTTGACAAACTTTCCCACGGCTTTTTCGGAGTCGTCAACATGATTATGAAGGTGTCTCCGATTGCCGCCTTCGGTGCCATGGCGTATACGATCGGCAATTTCGGCATCAGCTCGCTGACCAGACTGGGGCTATTGATGTCTGCTGTCTACATTACGATGTTCTTGTTCATCGTGATCATTCTCGGCTCGATTGCCCGCTTTTACAAGTTCAGCATTTTCTCGTTTATCAAATACATTCGCGAAGAGATTTTGCTGGTCGTCGGTACCTCGTCCTCTGAATCGGCCTTGCCGCGGATGATGGACCGCCTGGAGAAGTACGGCTGCTCCAAGTCGGTCGTCGGCCTTGTCGTTCCGACCGGGTATTCCTTCAACCTGGACGGCACTTCGATCTACCTGTCGATGGCCGCACTGTTTATCGCCCAGGCCTACGGTGTCGACCTGAGCGTCTGGCAGCAGCTTACCCTGCTCGGCATCCTGATGATTACATCCAAGGGAGCTGCCGGAGTGACGGGCTCCGGCTTCATCACGCTGGCTGCTACACTGGCTGCCTTCCCGATGATTCCGGTGGAAGGCATGGCTCTGCTGCTCGGCGTCGACCGCTTCATGTCGGAAGCGCGCGCGGTGACCAACCTGATCGGAAACGGTGTAGCTACTGTGGTCATCGCCAAGCACGAAGGCGAATTCGATCCGAGCCGCGGACGAAGCGTCGAATCCGAACAAGTGACAGCCTGATTGAGAATACACGACGGAAAGAACAAGTGTGTCCCAGGGAGACTTGTTTACAGCAAAAAAGCAAAAAGCGCGATTTTCGCGCTTTTTGCCTACTTCCCATGATCCATCGGCCTGGCCTTGCGAAGATCATGCTCAAACTGGCTTAGCAGCCGAATACGCTGCTTGATTGCCCCGTACTCATCCTCCCATCCGTTTTTTTGGGCTTCATGGACGACCTCTGCCTTTTTTTCCAGCTCTCTGCTCTCGTTGCGCAAGGCGATGACAATATCGAGAAATGTATCGAGATTCATCGCGCGAATCTCTTGAATCAGGTGCCATTCCACCTCTGTCAAGCGATATTGTTTGTTCGCCATTTTCCATCACCCTTATAAGATGTGTCGATTTTTCGCAATTTCGTTTCATTTTATTATTATCTTGACATTATATTAGTGTATAATCATAAGTGTAAACAGTTTTTTGATGGCTTTATGTCCCGCTACATGGAGATACTAATACCATAATCACGGTTGCGTGAATCTATCCATAATGGTTTTTGATCCATAGGGACCGAAGCAAACCCCAAATGTTGCTAAAGGAGGCTGTTGCATGTTTTCAATCAAAGAATCTGATCTGCCTGGTGTTGGTAAAAAATACCAAATTGAAACAAAAAGCGGAGACAAGCTCGTAGTTGTCATTCACGATGACGGCCGCAGAGAACTGTACCACTTCGACCATGACGATAACGACGAATCCATCTCCATGGTTACGCTGGATGACGATGAAGCGCGTCAAATCTCCGCGATCGTGGGCGGCATGACATACAAACCGTCTGCATTGGAGACAGTAGAAATAGCTTTGGACAAACTGGTGATCGAATGGTTTAAGATCGATCCGAGATTCGTCTGTGTCGGCAAGACAATTGGTGAACTAAACTTCAGACAGGAGACGGGAACAACCGTTATCGCGATCATTGAAAAAGATCAGAAGCAAACGATCAATCCCGGACCTGATCAGGTTTTGTCTGCTGGTTCTACTCTCGTCGTCGCGGGAGAAAGGAAGCAGGTGAAGACGCTTAAAGCGAAGCTGAGTTCGGGAGGTGAGTGACCTTGGAGCATATAGTGTTTGAAATTGGCCTGGCTCTTGTCCTGATGGCAGTAGCCGGTTACTTTTCGATCAAATTGAAATTCTCGATTGTCCCCTTTTACATTTTGATTGGGATGGCGGTGGGGCCCCATGCCCCTCATCTCGGCCTGATTGACCTGCGCTTTATTGAAAGCGCAGAGCTCATCGAATTTTTAGGCCGTGTCGGGGTCCTCTTCCTGCTATTCTATCTCGGGCTTGAATTTTCTGTCGGACGTCTGATCAAGGCGGGCAAGTCCATCGCTATCGGCGGTACGATTTACATCGCCATCAACTTTACGCTTGGTTTATTGTTTGGTTACTTTGCCGGTTTCCCGCTGAAAGAAACATTGATTATCGCGGGGATCACGACTATTTCCTCCAGTGCGATCGTAGCCAAGGTACTCGTCGACCTGAAGCGTACAGCGAATCGTGAAACCGAAATGATTCTCGGTATTATCATGTTCGAGGACATCTTCCTGGCCGTTTATATCTCTATTGTATCCGGTCTGGTCCTGAGCGGCGCGACCTCCCTTGGCGAGGTTTTGACATCTGCAGTCGTAGCACTCGGCTACATGCTGCTGTTGATTATCGTCGGCCGCAAGCTGGTTCCTTTGCTCAACCGCTTCCTCAACATCAAGTCCAATGAAGTGTTTATGATCACCGTATTCGCAGGACTGTTCCTGATCGCCGGTTTTTCCGAAACGATTCACGTAGCAGAAGCCATCGGTGCTCTCCTCGTCGGGTTGATCCTGGCAGAGACCGAACATATGAAGCGAATCGAGCATCTGATCCTGCCGTTCCGCGACTTTTTCGGGGCCATGTTCTTCTTCAGCTTCGGCTTGACGATCGATCCGATGTCCCTTGGCGGTGCGGTCTGGCTGTCGATTGGTGCCGTGCTCGTTACGCTGGTGGGTAACTTTGTGGCCGGATTGCTCGCCGGACGGCAAGCTGGTCTGTCTGCAAAGGCATCTACCAACATCGGTTTGACCATCGTGTCCAGGGGTGAATTCTCCATTATCATGGCCAATCTGGGCAAGTCCGGCGGATTGTTGGACATTTTGCAACCGTTCGCCGCTCTCTACGTACTCATATTGGCCATCTTGGGGCCGTTGCTGACGAAGGAGTCCAAGCACGTCTACAATCTGTTGAACAAAGTGTTCCCTATGGACAAAAAGCAAAAGGCAAAACCGCCTGAACATGAGACCCATTCATAAAAATGCAAACACTCGGCTGCCTGTAATCGGCGCAGCCGAGTGTTTTTTTGGTTGTATAACTGCCGGACAAGTTGAAATTGCACTAGAAATAAGAATCATTATCAATTACAATGAAAAGAGAAGTCCCTGTAACGGGGCTGCCAGAATGGAGTGATGAGCATGTTTGTCCAAATGCGAAAAATGACCGTAAAAGAAGGATATGCCGAGCAAGTTGTCGAGCGTTTCAGCAAGCCGGGATTGATCGATCAGCAGGAAGGATTCGTCGATTCTACCGTCATGGTTAAAAAAGTGCCGCGCGGCGAAGAAGAAGTGATCGTAATGATTCGCTGGGAATCGGAAGAAGCGTGGAAAAACTGGGAGAAAAGCGACGCCCATATCGCCGGGCACAAGGCAAACATGGGCAAGCCCAAACCGGATTATTTGCTCAATGTAGAAGTGGGCCGCTATGAAGTAAAAGCTGTACGCAAACCTGAGGCTGATTCGGTTACGGCGACAGAGGGCGTGTAAACAGCTTCTCTGCCTCCACATCCCTGCGTTCGATTTCGCCAGACTTGGTCCAGTTGTAAAAACGCTCGTCCAATAGAGCCGACAAAATCGAACGCTTCTCCTCTTCATCCAGATCGAGCGAAAGCAGCCTGCGCCTCATCTTCCCCAGAAAAAGCGTGTAATCCTCGTATTCTGTTCCCAGCCAGTCTTCCAACTCGGCGCGGAGCTTTTTCGCCAGCCCCGGATTGTGTCCCCCCGTGGAAATGGCAACCTGCAAGTCTCCCCTGGTCACGACGGCAGGTACGACAAAGCTGCACAGGTCGGGACGATCTGCGATATTGACCCATTGCTGCGGCAAGGTCGCCTCATAGACAATGAGGTTGACTGCCGGATCACTAGTCGCTGCGACGACCACGACCATCCCCTGTACATCCTGCGGGAGAAACGGGCGACGCTGCCAGAAAATGGCACCTGAACGCGACCACTCTTCTACAGACGCTGTGCCCTCGGGCGAGACGACCGTCACCGATGCCCCCGCCGCGAGCAAGCCGGCGATTTTTCGCTGTGCCACTTTCCCTCCGCCGACGACCAGGCATGGTTTGTCAGTCAGCCTGACGTACATCGGATAGTATCCCATTGCTTTTCCTCCCAACCTGTCTGCTTTGGTACCCGACTCCCCTATTGCAACATTTGCGGGTCAAACCAGTTGATCTTGTCGCGCATCTGTACTACGTCCCCGACCAGAATGATCGCGGGATTGGCAATCTCCGGATGCTCTGCCAGCCTGTCCTCGATCGTCGCCAACGTGCCAGTTGCCACAGCCTGGCGCTCTGTCGTGCCCCAGGTAATGATCGCCACCGGAGTGTTCGCGTCTCGTCCGTGAGCGATCAACTGCTCCCGGATCATGGACAGATTGCCTATGCCCATGTAAAAGGCAATTGTATCGATCCCCTGTGCCAACGCCTGCCATTTTTCTACCGCCAAGTCCGGTCTTTCTTCACGCAAATGGCCCGTGACTACCGCAAAGGACGAGCCGTGCTCGCGATGCGTGACAGGGATGCCCGCATAGGCGGGAGCAGCGATTCCGGCAGTCACGCCGGGAACGATTTCAAACGGGATGTTGTGTTTCGCCAAATGCTCTGCTTCCTCTCCCCCGCGGCCGAAGACGCAAGGGTCCCCTCCTTTGAGACGGACGACGGTATGCCCCAATGCGGCCTTTTCCACCAAAAGCTGGTTGATCGCTTCCTGGCGCATCGTGTGCTGATCGGGCAGCTTGCCGCAGTAAATGCGCTCTGCCTGCACAGGAGCGTGCTCCAGCAAGGCGGGATTGGCCAGCCGGTCGTAGACGACGACATCTGCCTGGCGCAATGCCTCCACTCCTTTTAGCGTAATCAGCTTGGGATCGCCTGGACCGGCTCCGACCAAATACACTTTTCCGCCTTTGCTCATTTTTCACTTACCCCCGCCGAGGAGAAGGTCGCCATTTCGCTTGCCATCCGGCAGGCTGCCTCCACCAGTGGATAAGCCAATGCAGCCCCCGTCCCTTCGCCAAGGCGCAGCTTCAGATCGAGCAGCGGCTCTTTTTCCAACGCTCGCAGGACAAAAGCATGTCCTGGCTCCTGGGAGCGATGTCCTGCGATCAGGTAGTCGGCTGCTTGCGGACTCAACCGCACAGCCAGCAGGGCGGCTACCCCGGCGATAAAGCCATCCAACAGCACGGGTACGCGTCTCGATGCCGCACCCAGGATCGCTCCGGTCATCGCGCCGATCTCCAGTCCTCCTACCTTGGCGAGTACATCGAGTGGCTGCGCAGCGTCCGGACGGTGCTGTGCCAGTGCCTGTCGCACCACTTGTTTTTTCCGTTGCCAGCCCTCGTCGCTGACTCCTGTGCCGCGGCCGACGATTTCTTCCGGGTCAGCTCCGGTCAGTGCAGCCAGTACAGCGCTGCTCGCGGTCGTGTTGGCAATGCCCACTTCTCCGACGATCAACAGCTTCGTCCCTTGTTCGATGATCTCATAGGCAGATTGAATCCCGGCGGCAAGGGCTTTCTCCGCTTCCTCCGAGGTCATCGCCTGTTCGCGCAAGATATTGCCGCTGCCAGCCCGCACGCGTCTGTTGTGCACACCAGGGGCGTTCACTTCCTCCTTGACCCCTACATCCACAATCATTTGCAAAGCCCCGATCTGGCGGGCAAAGACATTGATCCCGGCCCCTCCGGCAGCCATGTTGGCCACCATTTGCACGGTTACCTCCTGCGGATAGGCGGATACGCCTTCTGCCGCCACCCCGTGATCGGCTGCGAAAACGATCACACCGGGAGGAGAGACATGCGGAATCGGCTGGCCGGTCATCGCTGCCAGCTCGATCGCCAGCGATTCCAGACGGCCCAGACTGCCCAATGGTTTGGTCAACTGATCGACATGCTGTCTCGTCTGTGCGGCTGCCGCTTCATCTCGCGGCGGAATAGTGGGGATTTGCCCGAAAAAAGATGTCATCGCTTTCGTCCACTTCCTTCCTGTTGAAATTGTCTCATTTTTTTCTCGATCAAATCCAGACGCACATGTTTGCGGACTGTCTCAGCCAGCAAGTCGTAGCCCTGCTCGCGCAATGCCACAAACGACGGGCGATCCTCAATCGGAGCCAAGCCTTTCTTTGCCCGAAGCTGATTGAGCAGCAGCGTCCGAAAGGAATCATTGTGAAAAATCCCGTGAAAATAGGTACCGATCAATGTGCCGCTCTCGTCACAGTACCCGTCGAAGCGATCCTCCATGACGAGAAACGGAGACTGGCTATCGGTGTAAATCGACTGGCCCATGTGGATTTCGTATCCTTCCAGCTCCAGGCTTTGCCCGGCAAATCGTGCCGTTCCTTTTGACAGGACGGTGCGCTTTTTCTGCTCCATCGTCGTCACCATCGGGATCAAGGCCAGCCCCTTGCTCATCTGCTGCGGCGACTCCACGCCATGCGGATCGCGTATTTCACTGCCGAGCATCTGGTAGCCGCCGCAAATCCCGATCAACTGGCACCGACCTGCCCGCCAGATTGTCTCAATCCGTGTCGCCAAGCCGCTCTGCCGCAGAAAATCAAGGTCTTCAATCGTGTTTTTGCTCCCCGGCAAAACAATCAAGTCAGGGGCACCGAGCTCCTCCGCCTTGGTGACAAAACGAACCCGGCAGTCCGGCTCCACCCGAAACGGGTCCACATCGGTAAAGTTGGAGATGCGCGGATAGCGGATCACCGCGATGTCCAGCTCTCGTTGTGCCTCCTGCTGCCCTTGGTAGCGCTGCAGGATCAGCGAATCTTCGGCGTCGATCCACAAGTCGGGCAAAAACGGGACGACCCCCAGCACGGGCTTTCCCGTATACTGCTCAAACCAGTCCAGACCCGGCTTGAGCAAGCTGAGGTCGCCGCGAAACCGGTTGATGATCACGCCGATCACACGCTCGCGGTCTTCCGGTTCCAGCAGTTGGAGGGTACCGACGAGACTGGCAAAGACACCGCCTCGCTCGATGTCCGCCACGAGGATGACCGGAGCGCCGGTAAGCCGTGCCACCCGCATGTTGACCAGTTCACGGTCGTTGAGATTTACTTCGGCCGGGCTGCCCGCTCCCTCGATGACGATACGTTCATACGATGCGGCGAGCCGCTCGTACGACTCCCCGATGATCCGCAGCCCCTCGTGGTAAAAATCGCTGCGGTAGGCGGTCGCCTTCATATTGCCATACGGTTCGCCGCGCACGACGATCTGCGACTCCGACTCGCGCGAGGGCTTGATCAAGATCGGGTTCATGTCGACGGTCGCGACGATGCCCGCTGCTTCCGCCTGCACGCCCTGTGCCCGCCCGATCTCCTTGCCGTCCAGCGTGACGTACGAGTTGAGCGCCATGTTCTGCGATTTGAACGGCGCAGTCTTGTAGCCATCCTGGGCAAATATCCGGCAAAAAGCGGTGGCAATCGCACTTTTTCCGGCATCCGAGCTGGTTCCCTGGATCATTAGCGGAAGGGCTTTATTCACGTCCTCTGCACCTCCTGACAACGCCCGATCCAGCGTTCGACCAGCACCGGATTGGAAGCAAAATGCAGATGGGTGTAGCCCGCTACCAGATTTCCGCTGGCGTACCCTTCCTGCTTGCTGCCGCGCAAGCCTTTTGTCTCATAGGCGTACGGCAGCACATCGTCGGCGGCATACGTCGAGTAGTGGAACTCGTGCCCTTTTGCTGTATCATCGGGGCCGATCAGAAAATTGTCTGCGGCTCCGCGAACTTCCCGATAGCCAAGCGCAGCGAGCTTTTTCTGCATCGTCACCTTGCCCGGGATGATCCCTGCCATCGGATAGCTCTCCCCGGACGTGGTCACAATCGCCTCCGTCAGGTACATGTAGCCGCCGCACTCCGCCAAGGTTGGCAGCCCGGCTCGAATCGCCTGGCGCACCGACTCCAGCACGTCTGTGCGTGCGGACAGCTCGGCGGCAAACTCCTCGGGAAATCCTCCCCCGATGTACAAGCCGTGCGCTTCCTCAGGGACGCGCTCTCCGGCTAGCGGCGAAAAGAAGCGAACCGTGGCTCCATACGCCTGCAACAGCTCCAGATTCTCCGGATAGTAAAAGTGAAAAGCGGAATCCTTCGCCACGGCGATCGTCACTTCCTGTAACGGACGCCTGACGGCAAACAACTGCGGTTTTGCCGCAAGAGCCGGACGCTTGGCCAGCTCCCAAATCTGCTCGATGTCGACGGTCTGCTCGATCAGCTCGGCCAGTCTGGCAAACAGCGGATCGAGCTCTCCCCGTTCCACCGAAGGAACGAGGCCGAGATGGCGCTCCGGAATTTCCATTGACTCTTCCCGTTTCAGATAGCCGACGACCGGAATCGCGCACTCTTGCTCGATCGCCGCCTTGACGATCTTGTAATGCCCTTCGCTGCCGGTCTTGTTGGCGATCACGCCGACGATGTTGGCTTCGGGATTGAGCAGTTGAAAGCCTTTGACAATCGCTGCGGCACTGCGCGCCATGCTCTGGCAGTTGACTACGAGCAGTACGGGAGAGTCGGTGAGAATACTGATTTCGGCAGTGCTCCCCTTGTCGCTTGTCGGCTCCTTGCCGTCGTACATCCCCATCACGCCTTCGATAATGGAAATGTCCGCCCCTTCGCTGCCGCGGACAAAAATCTCCCGCACAACGTCATGCGAGAGCATAAAACTGTCCAGGTTGCGCGATGCCCGTTTGGTCACAGCCGTATGGTAAGTCGGATCGATATAGTCGGGCCCGCACTTGAAGCCTTGCACGACATGCCCTCTTTTTTGCAAAGCAGCCATCAGTCCGATGGTGACGGTCGTTTTTCCCGCGCCGCTCCCCGTGCCGGCGATGACGATCCGGCGGCTTTCGCTCATCGTCTCTCCTCCTCACGGTACGGCATCAAGGCGATAGAAATCGTCGTATTTCCCGATTTTTTCTTGGTCAGCACCAGTTTGTCTACGCCAGCGTACAGCTTGGCAGCAGGCTCGCTGACTCCGTAGGCACCGGTGAATTTATAGACGGTCTCGGACGGCTCATCCAGCGTGACCTGGTTCAGCTCTTCCGGCGTGTACCAGACGAGCGGCCAGCCGAATTTTTCACAGACGGCAAGCAGGCCCGGTTCATCCTTTTTCAGCTCGATCGTCGCCAGCGCCTTGACGCTCTTGATCGAGAAGCGCAGCTCCTGCAACGTCTCGCGAATCACTGCCTCGATCTCCTCTGCCGAAGTGCCGCGGTTGCAGCCCATGCCGACGACGATTACCTTCGGACGGTACAGCACGCCGTTTTCCAAGATCGGCATCTCTTCTTCGGTGAGCAGCCGATGGGTCACGACCAGGGCAGCTTGCGGCCAATCTGCCAAGGCTTCCCCGATCGTGGCGTATTCGCGGATCGATGGCGGGATCGGCGTATCGTGCATCCACCAGTCGCGCTCGCCTGATTCGTTGATGACGGCGACACGCTCTTCGTTGACGACAGAGGCGCTAACCGGGGTGAGCTTTTCTGCCGACTCCCATTCCCAGCCAAAGCGGCGGCCAAACAGGTCGACCGGGATCGTCTTTTGCACATCGGAGGCCGTCGTGATCACCGGACGCGCCCCGATCACGGCCGCTACCTCGCGCGCCAGCTCATTCGCGCCGCCGAGATGGCCAGACAGCACGCTGATGACATGCTCGCCCCGGTCATCGATGACGACGACGCCAGGGTCTTTCTTTTTATCCTCCAGCAGCGGGGCGATCATCCGTACTACCGCCCCCAGCGAAATAATCACGATCAGCCCTTTGTACACCGGCCACAATGCGGGAAACAACATCCGCACGCTGCCGGAAAAGAGCTGGATGCCGCGAGCCTCTTCGTCCCCGCGGGCAAACTTGCTCATGTAGTACAAATCCGTCCCGGGGAACTTTTGCACAAACTGGCGTCCCAGCTCGACCCCGTGCTTGGTAATGGCGATCAGCGCATAATCGTGTTTTTGCTCGATGCGCGGAATTTGACCTTCGACCAGCTCGATCATCCTTCGGTCACACCTTTTCTGTACCCGTGCGTAAAGGTTTTGTCGTAGAGCTTGGAGCGGTACTGCTCATTTTTTTCATGGATGTCGGGATCGAGCGCCCAGCCGGCGAGAATCATCGCGTGCTTGCGAATTCCGTGCTTGCCCATCTCCTCGTCCAGGTGCTCAAGCGTCGTGCGCACGACTTTTTGGTCTGGCCAGCTCGCCCGCTGCACCACCGCGACGGGCGTATCCTCGCTCCAGCCGGCTTCCAGCAGCTCGCGCACGACCTTTTTCGTCAGCGTCGCACTGAGGTAGAGCGCCAGTGTGCAGTGATGCTGTGCCAAAGCGCTCAGTTTTTCCCGCTCGGGGACAGGCGTACGCCCCTCCGCGCGGGTCAGAATAAGCGTCTGGGTCAGCTCGGGAATCGTCAGTTCTGCCCCCACGGCGGCGGCGGCGGCAAATACCGAGCTGACGCCGGGAACGATCTCTACTTCTACGCCTTGGGCGTGCAACAGCGCGATCTGCTCCATGATCGCCCCGTACACGGACGGGTCACCCGTATGCAAGCGGACGACCGTTTTGTGGGCTCGCACCCGCTCCACCATCAACGCGACCATTTCTTCCAGGGCCATGCCGGAGCTGTGCAGCACCTCTGCATCGGGATTGCCCAGCGCCACCAGCTCTTCGTTGACCAGCGAATCGGTGTACATGATCACATCGGCCTTTTGCAGCAGCTTCAATCCTTTTACCGTAATCAGGTCGGGATCGCCCGGTCCTGCTCCCACGATGTACAGTTTCATCCCTTTTTCACCACCATCAGCGTAAGATAGCCAAGCTCGGCTCGCTCAAGCTCCCGTACGTCCGTCCAGATCATTTCCTCGGCAGAGGTGACTTTGGTCGCTACGGCAGCATGGTCGAGCAATTCCATTTCTTTCAGCAAATCGATGATCATCGGCAAGACCTTGGCTACTTTCAAAAACACCACACAATCATGCGTGGAAATCGCCTCGCGCATCGCCTCGCGGTCGTCCGTCGCCGGGATGATGCCGATTCGCTCGTCGCCATCAGCCAGGGGCAGGTTCAGGCGGGCAGCCGCTCCCAAAAACGAGGAGACACCGGGAATCGTCACGATCGGTACCTCGGGATGGAGCTTTTGCATCAAGCGCATCAGATGGATAAAGGTGCTGTAAAACATCGGGTCGCCCTCGGTCACGAACGCGACATCCTTGCCTTGCGCAAGCCGCTCCCAGACGATCTCCACCGTCTTGTTCCACTCGCGGTCGAGAATTTCCTGATCGCGGGTCATGGGGAATACCAGTCCGAGCATCTCTTTCTCTTCCCCGTTCACGTACAGTTCGGCGATTTGGTGGGCGTAGCTTTTGCTGCCCATCCGTTTTTTCGGGTAGGCGACCACCGGTGATTGCCGCAGCAGGCGAAACGCCTTGACAGTGATCAATTCCGGGTCGCCAGGGCCAACGCCTACCCCGTACAGTGTTCCAATCGTGCTCACACCGGACCCCCTCCTTTTTCTGTTTGCTTTGCCCATGCGGTAATGATGTAGATCGGGTTCAATGCTTCAAAACGGGTCAGATTCAGGATCGGCTTGCTGCGGGAAAGCTGCGCCAGGGTGACGGACGTCTCGAAGCCTTCCTCGGCGAATGACTGTGTCGCTTCGTACAAAGTCTCAATCGTTGCCGCGTTGACGACGATCCTGCCGCCTGCGCGCAGCCTCGTGCAGCAAATGTGCAAAAGCTCGCGCAGCTCGCCTCCGCTGCCGCCGATAAAGACCGCATCGGGATCGGGAAACTGCTCCAGTCCCTCGGGCGCACGGGCGTGTACCACAGTCAAATCGGTACGAAACTTCGCCATGTTCTGGCGGCAGTTGTTTAGATCGTCGGCGTTTTTTTCGACCGCGTACACTTCCCCGTCACGCGCGATGCGCGCCGCCTCGATGGCGACAGAGCCGGTGCAGGTACCGATATCCCAGACGATGCTTTTGGCGTGCAGCTCCAGTTGGGCGAGGCTGAGAATCCGCACCTCCCGCTTTGTAATCAGCCCCTTGTCCGGCTTGCGCTGGGAAAACTCCTCGTCGCGAATACCGAGCGGCCAGACCGGAGCCGGTCGCTGCTTTTTCAGAATGACGACATTGAGTGGAGAGAACGTCTGCTCCGCCATGTCCGCCAGCGTGTACCAGCCTGTGCGCTCGTCCGCTCCGCCCAGATTTTCTGCCACGAAAGCATCGTACTCATTCATGCCAAAGTCGAGCAGATAGCGGGCGATCGCCGCCGGATTGTTCTGTTCATCGGTCAAAAGCGCCACCTTCTCCTTGCCGTCGATGCGCTGCGCCAGGCCTTTGATGCTGCGTCCGTGAACGCTGGCAAAGAAGGCGTCCTGCCACGCATCTCCCATTTTGGCAAAGGCAAGCTGGATCGAGCTGAGATGCGGGTAAATGTGCACGTCCAGCTTTTTCGCCAGCAGGCTGCCGATGCCGTAAAACAGCGGATCACCGGAAGCGAGGATGACCGTCCTGCGCGTCTCGGTGCGAAGCTCTTCTGCCAACGCAGTAAGGCCGCCTTTGAGCAGCCGCGTCTCCCCGCGAAACTCCGGGAAAAAGGCGAGATGCCGCTCCCCTCCGACCAAAAGCTCCGCTTCCTCGATCCACTGGCGATACAGCGGCAGCAAACTCGCCTGTCCGTCATCCCCGATTCCGATCACTTTGATCGTCTGTGTCATTGATCGTCACCCTTCCCAACAGGGACCCTTTCATCGTGATGATTGCCGTTTCGATTTCGATGCCGCCGCCAGCCTCATTCAAAGCAGCGCGGCAGCAGTGCTCGCACATTTTTTCAAAAAAGGCAGGTTTGTCTGCCATCAGATCCCCTACCTGGGACGCTGTATTGGCGGTGCGGATTTGTTCCAGCAAGTCTGCTTCCGCGCCCGCTTCCTCTGCCAGCGCGGCGAGAAAGCCGAAGTCGACAGGAGCGCTTTTCGAGTGAACCATCATCACGCCCTGCGCAACTTTGGAAAACTTGCCCATCATCCCGACCAGGGTCACTTTTTTTATCTGCCGGCTCTTGCACTGCTTGATCGCAAAGCCGACGAAATCGCCCATCTCGACAAATGCTTCCTCCGGCAAATCCGGATACATCCCCATGCCAAACGTCTCGCTCCTCCCGCCAGTCGACAGGACGATGTGCTCGCAGCCGGCTTCTCTGGCTACGTTGATCGCCTGGGCGACACTGGCTTTGTAGGCGGAGGTGGAAAACGGCACGACGATCCCCCGCGTTCCGAGAATCGAGATGCCGCCGATGATGCCGAGCCGTCCATTCAGCGTTTTTTTGGCGATCTCTTCTCCGTCGGGCACAGAGATGACGATGCGGACACCGCGTGTGATGCCGTATTGGTCGAGGACCGCCTGCGCCGCTTCCCGAATCATTTTGCGCGGCACCGGGTTGATCGCCGCTTCCCCGATCGGAACGGGCAGCCCCGGCTTGGTCACCCGTCCCACGCCTACTCCTCCGTCGAGGACGATGCCCGGTTCGCTGCTCCATTCCACGCTGCTGACAATCAAAGCCCCGTGCGTCGCATCGGGGTCGTCGCCACCGTCCTTGATCGTCGCCGCCACGGCAGACTGTGCATCATACGTGCAGCTCTCCATCCGAAACGTCACATCCTGTCCGATCGGCAAGCGGATCGTCGCCTCCTGCTGCGGCTTTTGCGCGATCAGCGCAGTCAATGCTGCTTTGGTCGCCGCAGCCGCACAGGAGCCGGTCGTGTAGCCGTGGCGAAGCGGTTTTTCTTCGGTCTGCTCCTTTGCCGCTTTTGCCGCCATCTGCCTTACCCCATTCGCTCCGCGAGCAGCGAGAGCGCATTCAACGCCGCTACCGTGACCGGGCTGCCGCCTTTGCGTCCCTGGTTGGTAATAAACGGCACTTCCGTCAGCTTGGCCAGCTCATCCTTGGACTCCGCCGCCGAGACGAAGCCGACTGGCATCCCGATAATCAGTCCAGGCTTGGCCTCGCCTTCCTTGACCAGACGGATCAGCTCCAGGAGCGCGGTCGGGGCATTGCCGATGCAGAAGATGCCGCCTTCTGCTTCGCGAATCGCCTTGCGCATGGAGAC
Organism: Brevibacillus sp. TJ4; assembly: GCF_044627595.2. Lineage (NCBI taxonomy): Bacteria > Bacillati > Bacillota > Bacilli > Caryophanales > Paenibacillaceae > Brevibacillus > Brevibacillus sp. TJ4. The sequence goes on from NZ_CP185865.1 coordinate 3,338,062, forward strand.
GATCGCACGGGTCGTGTTGAGACGCTTTGCCTCTTCCATGACGTCGGGGTCGGAGATGTACACCTTTACGGCGCCGCCGTACTTTTCGATCCGGTTTTTGCTGATTCCGGACTGCACCATCTGGACGTCGGCCACGACAATTTTGCCGCTGCGGATCGCCTTGATCCCCGCCTGTACGGCATCCGGGTGAAAGATCAGGCTGCGCCCCAGTTCGAAGTCTGCCGATGCGTGAATGACCCGCTGTACCACGGGAAACTGCTCGTCGGTAAAGGAATGCTCACCCAACTCTTCGGTAATGATCCGGAAGCTCAAGTCTTCGATCTCTTGCGGCTGTACGGTAAGCGGCTGAAACTGTGTGCGAAAATCCATCCTTACTTCCCTCCCATGCTTGTTTTCAACTCGTCGAGGACGCCGTCGAAGTCGGAAAAACGACTGCCGTACTCGATGCGCGGACGCCCGATGACGATCGTTTCGATGCCCATCTCCAGGGCCGCCTCGACTTTTTCATCGAATGCTCCGACCTTGCCGCTTTCCTTGGTGATCATCAAGGTGACGCCGTAGTGGGCGTAGAGCGCCTTGTTCAGTTCCTTGGAAAACGGCCCCTGCATCGCGACGATGTTTTTCTGCTCAAGGCCCAGCTCCTCGCATTTGACCATGTTGTCGACGCGAGGCAGCATGCGGGCGACCAGGGTTGTATCGGGAAGCCCGATCAGCCTGTCGGCAAAAATGTTCAGCGTCTTGCTGCCCGTCGTCAGCATAATGACCCCTTTTTTCTGTGCAGCCAGTTCAGCAGCCTGCACGTAATCGTCGACTACGATCAGCTTCTCGTTCTGCGGAGCGTCGCTGCCGGCCCGCTCGTAGCGGATGTAGGGGACGTTTGCTGCTTGCGCTGCTGCCATAGCGTTGCGGGAGGCTTCCTCGGCAAACGGGTGGCTCGCATCGACGACGCACTCCACTCCTTTTTCCTCGATCAACTGTTTGATCGCTTCGGCGTTGAGCCGCCCTACCTGTACAGGGATGCCCGCTTCCTCCAGACTTTTCGCTGCATTGTCCGTCACTACCGTGGCCAGGAGCGGATAGCCTGCCTGCTTGATTTTTTCCGCCAGCTCACGGGCGTCGCTCGTTCCGGCAAGTACCAGGATCATGTGGCATTCCTCCTCGCTCTCCTCGTTCGATAACCGTGCTTTTATTTGTGTCCGTGCTTGACTGTGTGGTGGTCGTGATCGTGGCTGTGATCATGGTCATGGCTGTGCCCGTGATGATGGTGATGATGATGCCCGTGACCGTGGTCGTGGTGATGGTGGTGATGATGGTCGATATGCTCCATCGCCGCTAGACGGTACTGGCAGGTGTCGCAGTTGAGCTTTACCTCGCCGTGCAGTGCTTCCTGCACCCGGTCCTTCAGCACTTCTTGCAGCAGCGGGTGAAACCCGAAATACGCCGCGAGCGTAAACTGCGCTTCTGGATAGCGAAGGCGGAATTGCTCGAGCTGGTCGGCCATGCGCTTGATCAGCACGCCAGTGAACAAGAAATACGGGAGTACGACGACGTGGCGCGCGCCCAGCTTGAGGCAGCGCTCGATTCCGTCCTGATAGAGCGGGAAAGTGACGCCCATAAACGCGGTTTCCACCCATTTCACCTGGCTCTTCTCCCAGAACATGCGGGACATTTTGTAGATGTCGCTGTTGGCGTCCGGATCGCTGCTGCCTCTGCCGATGACGAGCACGGCTACATCGTCTTTTTTCTGCTCAGATGTAATCCCCGCTTCTTGCAAGCGAGCCTCCAGGATGTTCAGCACCTCCTGGTGGATGCCGATCGGTCTGCCGTATATAAACTGAACGTGCGGATACAGTTCCTTCGCTTCGTCAATCGCCGCCGGGATGTGGATTTTCGCGTGGCCTGCGGAAAACAGGATAATCGGGATGACGGCTACGCGCGTCGCTCCCCTTTTCACGCATGCAGACAGTCCTGCCAGCATATCCGGCTGCTCAAATTCCAAAAAACAGGTTTCCAGTACGGGTACGTCAATCTGCCCCGCCAATTCGTTGACAAACTGGCGAACTTCTTCATTTCCCTCGGGATCTTGGCTCCCGTGGCCGACAAACAGTACAGCGTCCATTGCACAGCCTCCTTTTTTTAATCGCCGCATGCGGCCGTCTCAATCTCCGCCTTGGCCGGCTCACGCCATTTGTATCCTTCGATCTCTCCTACCCGCTGGAAAAACTTGTGGAACCTCTCATTCGGAAAGGCATCCTGCTTGTAGCGGGCGACGATTCTTTCGACGAGCGGCACGATTTCCTCCGCATCGATCCCTTCTGCGACGGGTATGCCAGAATGAGCGTTGCGCCCGACCGTCTTCGCTCCCAGGAACAGATCGAATTTTCCTTTGCGGAAGACGATTCCGATATCTTCCCGAACAGCTCCGTAGCAAGCCATGCCGCAGCCGTTAAAGCCGATTTTCAGCTCTTTTGGGCTTTGTCTGCCCGCCAGCTTCTGCTGGATTTGCTCGGCGTACGGTATGCTATCTTTCTTTTCGCCATCGCAAAAATCACACGCTTTTATCTGCACCACGTCGCCGATCGGACTGACCATCAGCCCTGCTGCCCGCAGTCGTTCGGTGATGCGCTCAGGCTCTGCGGTCGGAACGCGCAGGATCAACTGGTGATGCGGCGTGTACTCGATCTCGCCCTTGTCCTTCGTTACTTCGGCGAGCAGCATCATCTGCTGCGGGGTGATTTTTTTGTTGGCGACGCCCGGACTGACCGAACATTCAAAAATCAGCTCCGGCGTAAACGACTGGACAGTGCGGGCTGCGGCTGCAGACGAGGCCTCGCTCTCTCCGTCGAGGACAGCCAGCGCCTCCAGCGCCCATGAAAGCGGCGACTGCTGCGGATGTGCCGGGGCGGGCGGTGACTGTACCGCGATTGCTGCTGCTTGCGGCGTCCCGCTGTCTGGCTGCGCTGCCGGAGATTGCGTTCGTTCCTGTACGGCAACGCTCTGTGCGATGCTTGCTCCCGCTGGCTCTTGCCCCGATCCGCCTTGCGCTTCCAGCGACCACGGCTCATTCTCGACGCGCAGGCGCTGATGCGGCAAAAGCGGCTGCTCATCCACGGAAAGCGTGTATTTTCGCTGGTACCCGCGCGGCGTGATCATCTTGCCGTCGTAGACAAATGTGGACGAGTTGCCGATGATGACCGTCGTCAGCATCCCGATGTCATGTTCCAGCATTTGCTCCAGCGTGGTAACAACGACATGCTCCCGGCTCCGGTATGCGCTTTTTACGATCCCGACCGGGGTGTCGGGCGAGCGGTACGTAAGCAAAATCCGCTGCGCTTCTACGATCTGACGGGTGCGTCGACCGCTGCGCGGATTGTACAGGGCGATCACGAAATCCGCCATACCGGCCGCCTCGATGCGTCGGGCAATCAGTTCCCATGGCGTGAGATGGTCGCTCAGCGAAATCGTGCAGGCGTCGTGCATAATCGGCGCTCCCAGCAGTGCCCCGCACGAATTGATCGCAGAAATGCCGGGAATGACCTCCAGCGGCACGCCTGTTTTTTCGGTCCAGCCTTTTTCCACCAGCACCTCGTACACCAATCCGGCCATGCCGTAGACGCCGGCATCGCCGCTGGAGATGACCGCCACCTTTTTGCCCGCTTCCGCCTGGCGGACCGCTTCCCGCGCCCGCGACACCTCCTCGGTCATTCCCGTGCTGACGATCTCCTGGTCGGTCAACAATCCGCGGATCAGGTCTACATACGTGGAGTAGCCGATGATCACATCACTGTCCTCTATCGCTTCACGGGCACGCTGGGTGATATGTTCAAAACTCCCCGGCCCAAATCCAATGACAAACAGCTTGCCGCTCATAATGCTCCTCCCTTCGAATACTGCTGCACTATTTTCGTTTGTACACACATCGCCGCAAAACAAAAAGCGCTCTGTTCCCCTGCATGACAAGGAAAACAAAGCGCGGAAAGCCAAAAGCCGCAATCCTCACCTTTCCTTTGACCCGAAGGAAATCAGTGCTGTACAGCAAACAGGCAGGTCTCCTGGCTTGAGGATCATCGCCTTTCTTCTCCTTCCCGCCCTCATAGGACAGTGGATGGCAAACGCCGCGAAGAAAAGCTCCTCTCTTACAGTGGCGGGACCGCGTTGGCTTTTCACCAAACTTCCCTTTTAACCCTGTCCTGGCCGCACGGCATCGCCGTACCCAGACAGGGACCTGTTCGCGAAATCGTCTATTCGGTACATCGAATGTACTTTAATCATAGCAAATATTGGTCGAGTTTCAAGCAAAAGCTGGCAAGCATTGTGGCGGGTCTCCGCTCCCCTACCATCCATGCCAACAGAAACCAGTGACGGCAAGCCTGTCCTGCGGAAGCGGCAAAAGACGCCCGGACGCCGCTTGGTCGTACCGGACGGCTGGAGCCCCTTGAGCAGGTGGCTGACGCCGCTGACGGCTGGCTGGACAAGAGCTCCGCCCGCTACGCCAAGTCAGCAGCATCGAGAAACGCGATCTCGCCGGACAATCTGCTGTCGGCCGAACAAACCGCCAGTTTATACCCTACGTCAATGTCGTACTGGCGGAAATGCCACGAACGCACCTGTTTGAGTCCATGATACAAACCGATATCCCCGCTGCCGGATGTTTTGACAGCAAAAGACTGAAGCGGCAGCGAGAGCCCCATTCCCACTGCCTTTATGTAGCTCTCCTTTAACGTCCATATTTCATAAAAGGAAGCGCGTTTTTCTTCATCTGGTTTGTTTGCCAAATCTTCGTATTCTGCATTGGAAAAAAACTGCTTTGCGATGTCCAAGTCGATCGATTCCACCTTCTCGATATCGATTCCGATACGGGAATGGCTCGTAGCGCAGACCACCCATTTGCCGGAGTGGGAGAGGTTAAAATGAAAACGAGGAAAATCGGGCAAAAACGGTTTTCCGAATCGATTGCGCCGAAACGCGATACGGTCATTTTCGATCTGAAACGTCCGACAAACGATTTGCCTTACAAGCACATCTCCGAGCACCGTTCGCAGCGAATCTTCCCGTCTTCGGAAGCGGCACGCTTGTTGTCGTTTCTGAAAGCAAACCCGGTTCAGCAAGCGTTCATACATTTCCTGCGGCAGATGATCCGGGACGGGGACAGCGTATACGTTCACCATTTGCTTCCTCCCCCATTTCGATTCCTATCCTGTGCGCCTCCCCGGACTGCTCTGCCTGCTAGTCCATTCCTGCACTCATGGACGCTTTTTTCGCACCAAGTAACCGTTAATGGCCAGATAGTCAATATCGGTCCCAAGGAAACACTTCACCGCGTCCGCCGGACTTTCCACGATCGGCTCGCCGTTGTCATTAAACGACGTATTCAAAAGCACAGGCACGCCGGTTTTTTCGTAGAACTTTTCCAGCAACCCGTACAGGTACGGATTCAACTTCTTCGACACGGTTTGTACCCGTCCCGTTCCGTCTACGTGGGTCACTGCCGGTATCTCCTCCACCTTGTCGGGCTTGACCCGAGGAACCAGCAGCATGTAGTAGGAAGGGTGGTCCAATTCAAAGTACGCCGTTTGATACTCTTCCAGAACGATTGGCGCAAACGGGCGGAACGGCTCTCTGTGTTTGACCCGTGCATTCAGTATGTCTTTCATTTCACTGCGTCTCGGGTCCACCAAAATGCTTCTGTTTCCCAATGCCCGCGGCCCGATTTCCGATCGCCCGTGAAACCAGGCGACGATGTACCCTTCCGTCAGCAATTGGGCGACCGTTTCGGCACAATCGGCCGGTTTCTCGACCTGAATCGATTCCTTGCATGACTCAAGAGCGGCAAGCACCTCGCTCTCGGCATACTGCTTGCCGAGATAGGGCGAAAACAACTGCCCCGTCGCTTCTCGCGGTCGGTTTGACAAGACATGATACCCGTACAAAGCGGCGCCGATACTGGTTCCGGCGTCTCCGCTGGCCGGCTGGATGAACACGTGTTGGAACGGAGTATCTTCCAGTATCTTTGCGTTGGCGACGCTGTTCAGGGCGACGCCTCCCGCGATGCACAGGTTTTTGCAGCCGGTAGCTTTGTACAATTCATTGCAGATCGAAAGCAAGATCGTCTCCGTATGGTGCTGGACAGCGTATGCGAGATCGGCCTTTGCTTCGAAACTGTGCTCCTCTCGTTTGAGAACGTCGCGTATGTAGGAGACCATTTCCAGCTTCTGCTCGAACGTCTGTCTGAAGCGGTATCCGTCTATGCTGTAAAATCTGGCGAACTCCTTCACGTAGGTATCCCGGCCGTACGGGGCCAATCCCATTGTCTTTCCTTCCTGCAAAAAGGCAAATCCGATCTCGGACGTAACCCGGAAGTAAAAGCGGCCGACCGAATTTTCATACATCGTCCACCCTGTAACGGGGTTGGCGATCTCTTTCCCGCCCAGTTTGGCGAGTTCCTTGATTTCATTTCCGTTTCCGTGGTACAAGGTGAGTGTCTCATGGATCCGGTCGCGCGAATCGATCCTGCTGCCGATTCCATCGACGACGAGAATGGCGGCTTCTTCAAACGGGGAAGGAAAAAACGCGCTCGCCGCATGGCTCAGATGGTGATTGATGAGCAGGATTTCCTGCTTGGTATCGGGAATGTACCGGGGATTCATCAGGTCGTTGCCGACGATCAGATCCACGTCGTCAATCGAGAGCGAAGCTTCCTCCAGGCAGTATCGCACCGCCCTCCACTCTTTTGCCAAAGGCGTAATCGCCAAGTCGCGGTCTAGCGAGTGTTTTACTCTTGTCAGCCGTTCATCCTCAATGGAACATACGATTTCGCCGTTTTTCAGCAATGTTGCCGAAAAGTCGTGCTCCGATCCGCCAATCCCGAGAATATACAATGCAATCTACTCCTTTTGCACAAGGATTTTTTTGCAACGAACGGTCGCCGGCAACTGGCAAGCTTTTCACTTCACCGTATTTGAGGCCGAATTGTTCGACGAGTCCGCCGGGAGAGCCGTAGCCTTTTGATACAGCTTGTTGCTCAGCAGGATCGGCGCCAACAAAATGACGACAAGCCCGCTAATCGCACCCGACACAAGCATTCCCTTCAACGGCAGGATCGACAGGAATATTCCGCTTAGGCCAAAGCCGACGGAATGGGCCGCCCCGACGACACTGAACCCCTCCGATTTGCGGTCGTCGGGAATTTCATCCTCGATCGCCTGCGACCTGAGAATCATCAAGGGAGCCGTACAGGTCCCGATCAGGATGAGCGAAATAACCACCACCGGCCAGGATTGGCTGGCGTAAAGTCCGAAACAACCTGACACGATGACGAACAGCATCAGATTGGCTTGCAAAAACTTGGACAGCTTAATCCGCTTTTCCAGGGAAGCATAAAGCAAGCCGCTGACAATACTGAAAACAGATACGATGCCGATCAATATCGCTGCAGTATTCGGCCCTCCGTTCAAGGATTTGGATATCGGAAAAGCCCCCGTCTCCGCTGTCCCCAATGCGTGGCCGAAAGCGACGCTGGCCAAAACCCAAAAAATATAACGCGGATTGAGCCACAGACTTTTGGGAACAGCGTAGGACTCGGTCACGTTTGACTCGTTCTCCGCTTTGTTGTTCTCCGTCCCCCTGGCAAGGCTATAGGCCAGAATCGCAGAGACCAGAGAGGCGGTCGCCATCGCGATGGCGGCACCCGATTCCCAAAAAGTCGCAATGATCGAAACGACGAGAGGCGCCGTTACCACGACGACCTCGATCATCGTTGCGTCGATGGCCACCGCCGACGGTATCAGTCTTTTCGGAATAACCCGGCTTAGCAAGGTACGGAAACCGCCCGCTGCACCCGCCAAGCATGCGCTGGAAAAGCCGGCCAGGACGATGAGAATCCACGACGGCGCTTTGAAGATCGTCGCCAGGAGCAGCAAGAAAAACATGAGAGAGCTTCCTAGCAATAAAAACGGGAGACCTTTGGCAATCCCCAGCTTGTCGACGAAGCGGCCGCCCGGTACGGCGAATAGGATCAGGCCAACCGTATACACGGTTACCATCAATCCTCCCAGGGCGTAGCTTCCCGTCGCATAGTAGCTGATGATGATGAACGCCAGTGAAGTCATGATGGAAGGCGCCCGCATGCACTGTACAGAAAGGGACCACAGCATATACCGCTTGTGAAACAGCAGTTCTTTTAAGGGAGGCTTGTTTTCCTCTCCGCCCAAGGTTGTCACGATTTTTCACTCCTCTAGCATTGATAGCGACTTTTCTTTTTCTCATTTCTTACACTATACTAGATTTGATGGAAAAAATTACAGAATAAGGAGAAAAAAGTGATCACAAATATCGTTTCTATCGATAAACGAACAGCGAGAACATTTTTGCTGCAAACCCAGCACCTCTGGTCCAACAGAGCGGAGAAGTCCGGCGCGCGGGAATCCCGGACGCGAGATCTGATCGAGAGTTTGGAATGCGTCCAGTTGGACCCTGTTGCTGCGGTGGAACGAAACCACCATTTGGTCCTCCATGCCCGAAACGGCACGTACCAAACGAACGATTTGGAGCAATTGATCGGCAACGGCTCGCTCTTTGAATACGTAGCGAACGCCGCTTGTCTGATTCCGGTAGAAGATTATCCGATCTTCGAACCGATCCGCAATCAATACCGTCTGGCGCTTGGCAAACAACGAAGCGAACTTGCCCCGGTCATCGCCCAAATCAAAGAGCGGCTTGCCGCAGAGGGGCCCCTCCCTTCGCGGGCCTTTCGGTCTGACAGGCTGGTGAGAGGGTATTGGGATAACACCGTAGCAAAAACAAAAGAAACTACTCTCGCCTTGAACGTGTTGCTAGACACCGGCGAAATCACGGTAGCTAGAAGAGTGGGAAGCGAAAGATTCTACTCGCTTACGGAACAGCACATTCCCGATTCCCTTCGCAAACGAGCGGACGAAATAGAGGAAGCGGAAGCCAAAATGGCATTGGCGGAAAAATACATGCGGGCTTATCGGATTTTCGACTTCGAAGATTCCCGCTTCGGCTGGTACAAGACTTCGGCGAGCGAGAGGAAGCAGCTATGCAGCCGATTCCTCGCCGCCAACAAGATCGTTCCGCTTCACATCGAGGGGGTCAGAAGGGAATACTATATTTTGGCAGAGGACGTGGCGACAGTGGAGAGCATAAGCAGAGACCAAGCGCCTTCTCCCAAAATCGTCAGGTTTCTGCCGCCGCTGGACAATCTGCTGTGGAGAAGGCCGCGGCTGGAAGACCTGTTTTCCTTTTCCTACAAGTGGGAAATTTACTTCCCCGAGTCAAAGCGCGAGTTCGGCTACTACGCCATGCCGATTCTTTACAAAGACATGCTGATCGGGAGAATGGACCCCCGCTGTCTTCGCGAACAGAAGAAGCTGGTCATTCGGCGGCTTCACCTGGAAAACGGCGTCCGCATCAGCAAAACGCTGGTTTCCTCCTTGCAGAAAGGACTGCTGTCGTTTGCCCGCTTCCATCAAGCGAATGACATCGTGGTGGAACAAAGCGTTCCTGAACAGTTGCGGGATCATTTGACATTCTAGTCGAAAGGGGACAGCCGGAGCCAAGGGGCGGAAAACGCCCCGGCTGTCTTCAGAGAGCAAAGCGTTCCCGGATGAGGTGGAGCAAATCCCCGGGAGCGTCCAGGAAGCGGTAGTGATCTCCCGGCAAAGTGACAAAGACGGATTCGCCGCACTCTTTCCATCCCTTCATGGCTGCCGGGGCTACCTCGGCGTCGCTGTCCCAACCGATCGCGGTCAAACGGCAATTGAGCCGCGAGATCGTTTCGGGTTTGTATTTTTTGTTTGCCTCGACGTCCTTGCGCAAAACTCCCAGATTCAACTCGAGAAGATCGGGAATGGGCTGCCCTCCCATTTTTACGATCAGCATTTTCAGCTCTTCGTACAATTCTTCGTCCGACATTTTCAAAAATCTGCCGCAGGGGCCGTCTTGGGGCGCAACCTGGGATGAAATGAATAGGTGGGCAGGCATGTTCAACCCGTTTTTTTGCAGTTGCGCCACTGTCTCGTAACTGGGAAGAGCCGAACCGCAATGGCCGAAGAACGCGAAGGGACGGTCGAAATAGGGCGACAGTGCTTCGATTAGCTGGGCCGCAAGCTCTTCGTAGGTATCGTAGGATTTCTCGACAAGCCGATTTTCTCTGCCTGGCAACTGAATCGGGCATACTTCAATGTCCCCGATATAGTGCGGCCAGTTTCGATACATGCTCGCTCCGCATCCCGAGTAGGGCAGGCAGAACAATCTCCCTTTGCTTTGGGAATCAGGCTCTCGCAGGAACCATTTGTTTTTCTTCCCCATTTCCCTCACCTTTTCTTTCCGGGTTTCCTTATCGAGTTACGCTTTTTTCGTGAATCGGATCGAGGATTTTCTCAATCCCGGGCCGCAAATGTCCTTTCACCGGCAAAGACTTGATCCCGGCGATGAAATTGGAAGCCAAATGCTGCTCCGGTCCGGCAAGTTCGAATGCCTCAAAATGATAGAACAGCTCCTCAAACAAAATTTTTATGGTTTGCCGGGCTGCCGGATGGCCTACGCAATAGTGGGCCCCTTTGCCAAAGGCAATGTGCGGATTGTGTTTGCGCCGCAAGTCGAAGGTAAACGGATCTTCAAATACGTCCTCGTCCCTGTTTGCCGAACCGATCCATGCCACGACGGCGTCCCCTTTGTTAATCCGTACCCCTTTGATCTCCACATCCTGCAGGGCGTATCTCATAAAGTGGCTTGCCGGAGAAGACCAGCGCAGGGCCTCTTCCACTCCGATGGTAAGAAACTCCGGGTTTTTCGCCCACTCTTCGTACACATTCGTTTCGATCATCGTAAACAGCGCAGCGGAAGGAACATGGGGTGTCGTCACATTGGCTCCCAGCAACAGGCTGTAGCAGTTCGCCAAAATGGCGCCGAGGTCCATCTTCTTTCCGTCGACCTCCATTTTTTGCAGAATCCCCAGTACTTCGTCCTCTTCCCAGTGTTTCTTTTCGTAGATGATATCCTCGAAATACGCGAATATTTCCCGGTGGGCCTTGTGCAGCGTCGCTTTTGTTCCCTCGGGGAGCTGGAACTGCGGATCGTCCGGCGCGATCGCCATCGCCGTCAAGCGGGTAAGTTTCGGCCAGTCCGCGGAAGGCAATCCGAGTATGGTTCCCGCCACTGCGGTAGACAAGGCCATCATGGCAGCGGCGAAATCGATCGTCTCCCCGTTTGCCGCTGGTTCGAGCAGCCTTCTCACCTCATTGCGAATCACATCCGCATGTTTTTTTAGCGTTCTCGGAGTAAAGCCCGACTGAATCGGCCTTCTCATTTGCGTATGTCTTGGCGGATCGGTCGCCGTCATCTGCTTTTTTCCTGCCGGATCGTCGATGCCCAACAGGTTTAGGAGCGTTCCCCGCTCGGAAGTAAACAGTTCATGGTTGCTCAGTACCATTCCCACGTCTTCATGCTTGGTCACAGACCAAAACCCCAAGCCGTTTCCAACCTCCTGCCAATAGACAGGGGCTCTCCTTCGCATCGCGTGCCAGATCAGATGGATATCGCCTTCGCTGTGCAAATGCGGATCAGCCAAATTGTAGTTTTCAATGACGACATGGGACGAGTCTGTCGGTCTGGTCAGCCTCATGCATGGCCCTCCTCTTTCTGTTTGGTTTTTTCCTCGTCAATCGCGCTCGCCAACTGTTCCAAAGTCGGATTGAGGTACAATGTTCTGGAGAGTATGTTCACGTCCTGGTCGCTTCTGATCTGGGAAATCACCTGGGCGACGATCAGGGAATGCCCTCCCAGTTCAAAAAAATCATCCTCTGCCCCTACAGGATCGATATCGAGTATGCGGCCCCACAAATCGGCCAGATAAGCCTCCGTGGGCGTGCGTGGAGCGACGTATTCATTTGCCAGGGCTCTTGGTTTTTTGCCGATGGCTGGAAGTGCGTTCCGGTCGACTTTTCCGTTTCTCGTAAGCGGGAGAGCGGAAATGACGGATATGTGCCAGGGAAGCATGTAGGAAGGAAGCGCGTCTTTCAGAAACGCATGAAGCTTGGCGCTGATCGAGTCGCTTGCGCAGCCGGGCTGTTTTGGCGTTACGTAGGCGACGATTCGTTTCGCCGTCTCCACCGTTTGGACGACCACGACCGCATCCGCGATTTCCGGGCAGGTTTTGATCGCCGCTTCGATTTCGCCTGTTTCCACGCGATAGCCATTGATTTTGACCTGGCTGTCTTTTCGTCCTACGAACGCGATCGTGCCGTCGTCGTTCCATTTTGCCTGATCGCCGGTATCGTACATCCGCTCCCCCGGTACAGCGGAGTACGGATTGGGAATGAAGCGCTCGGCGGTATGTCTGGGCATGTTCAGATAGCACCTCGCCAACCCCGCTCCGCCGGTATACACATCTCCGATTGCCCCTACAGGCATCGGCGACAAGTCCGAGTCAAGGATGTATACGGTTGTGCCGTTGACCGGTTTGCCGATCGGGATGCCGGCATCGGGATAAAAACCGTCTTGCGTCGACCAGGTCGTGGTGAACGTCGTATTTTCCGTAGGGCCGTACCCGTTCGTAAACGTGATAGCGGGAACATGATGAACCAGCTTTTCCACGTGCTTTTTGGAAATGACGTCCCCGCCAGCGAGAACATGCCGGATGTGGCGAAACATGTCGATATTTGTATCGACCATCACGTGAAAGAGACCGGCAGTCAACCAAACGGTATTCACCGCCTCCCGTTCGACGACGGCAGCAATTCCCTCCGGGGTAACTTCGTCGCATGGATAAATGGCAAGCCTGCCGCCATTCGTCAACGTCCCCCAGATCTCCAGCGTCGACGCGTCAAATGATACGGGCGCCATTTGCAGACATGTCGTTTCCGGCGAAAAGGAAATGGACGCCTCTCCCTTTACCAGCCTGGATACCGCCCCGTGGGTCACGCAAACGCCTTTGGGATTGCCCGTCGTGCCCGACGTATAGCTGATGTACGCGAGATGGGAAGGGTCTGTCTTCACCTTGCCGCGGAAGGGAGTATAGGTGCCGATTCCTTCCAGACCGGCGTCAAGATCCAACACTCTGCTACCGTCAAAATCGGGAAATTCTACTTGACGGCATCCCTGCACGAGAAGAAGCTCGGGGCGTGCGTCCTTCAGCACGTATGCCAGGCGGGAGGAAGGCATATCGCGCTCCAGGACGAGGTAGCAACCTCCGGCTTTCAGGATGGAGAGAATCGAGACAATGGTGAAGAATGATCTTTCCGCCAGCACGGCCACTGCTTTCTCGGGGCCAATCCCGCGCTCCGCCAGCCAGTTGGCGAGGTGATCGGTCACCTCGTCCAAGCAGCGGTAGGTCATTTCTTTGCCCTTGCAGGATAAGGCAACGGCGTCAGGTGTACGCTTGGCCTGCTCCCGAAACAGCTCATGCACGGGCTGAAGCGGCAATTTGGACGTTATGGTCCCGTTCCATGTCGAATCGATCGAAGCAGACTCGGCAAAACGGGTCTCTCCGGTTTTCGGCATCCATGTTTCCTCCTCAGCTTTTGATTTTGAGAAAATCGTCCAAAGCCTGCTCGTCGAATGTCATCTGGCCGATCTGTTCCGCCAATTCTTTGATCGTCGGGTAATCGAAGAATGTCAGAAGCGACAAGTCCGCCTTCAGCGTCTCGCGAATTTTCGTTACCAGTTGCGCTGCCAGCAACGAATGGCCACCCAGATCAAAAAAATCGCCATCGACTGTGATGTCTTGCTTTTCAAACGCATCCGCCCATACATGAACGAGAAATTGCTCAATTTTTTCCTGAGCCATTGACACTCCTCCTATCCGCTGATTTCCTTTGACAGCAGCTCTCCAATCGTCGTGTCGGGTTCGTCAAGGATGACGCCCAAGACGTTGACAAACCTGCTGAATATGTCGTTGACCCTGGCCTCTGACAGCAATCGTGTGTTGAATATGGCATGGACTTGAATTCCTTTTTCCCTTTGCTTCATCATCCAGGTCAAATCAAACTTGGACAGCCCGGTGTCGACATCTTCCAGCCGGGAAATTCGCAAGCCCGCCAGCTCGACATTCCGCAAAGGATTCTCTTCCAAAAGGAAGTCGGCTTGGAACAATGGATTTCGCCCTTTTTGCCGCTTGGCGCGAACCTTTTGCGCGACGATATCGAGGGGAATCTCTTGATGCCGGTAGCCTTCCAAGGCGGTCTGTTTCACCTGCTCGAGGAACTGGCTGAAGCGCAGACGCTCATCCACGGTGTTTCGCATGACCAGCGTGTTTACAAAATAACCAATCAGGCTGCCAAACTCCCGTACGATTCTCCCTCCCGCCGCCGGAACGCCGACAATGACGTCGGCTTGTTTGGTAAAGTCGTACAAGACAACTTTGAAGACGGCCAGCAACAGAATAAATGGCGTCGTTTTTCGCGTTTGAGCCGCGATCCGTATGGCCTGCTCATCCAGAAGCGGCGTAAAGGCGACGGTTTTTCCCGCATTCACGGGGCCATCGGTCTGCTCGGACCGATCCGCCAATTCCAACAATCCTTCTATCTTCCCAAGCTTGGAAACCCAGTACGAAAGTTCCTTTTCCAACCGCTCCCCCTGCAAGCGTTCCCTTTGCCACATCGCGTAGTCGCCGTATGTCCATCTCTGCTCCGGCAGCTCAGGCGGTCTGGCGGCGGCAAAGGCGGAATAAATCGAGCCCAATTCCTGCATGAAGATTTCCAAAGACCAGCCGTCAAAAACGATGTGATGGACGTTGAACATCGCCACGTACTCGCGATCGCCCGTTCTCGCCAAGTAGGCCCGAAGCAGCGAATCCTTTTCCAAATCGAACGGCCTGGAGGCTTCTTCCTTCAGGTATCGGGAAACCCGGGCGGAGATGTCGGCCGTATCCTGCCGGCGAAAATCGCGGTAGCACAGGTCGATGGAGCGCTGCGGATGAACAAACATCAGCACTTGGCCGTCCACCATCCGGAAATTGCTGCGAAGCGCCGGATGCCGTTTTACCAGTTCGGCGATCGTCTTCTCGAACAGTTGCACGTCCAATCTTCCCGAAATGGCGAATCTCCAGGGCACATTGTACAGAGAGCTGTCGGGAAACAATTGCTGCAAAAACCATATACCGTTTTGCGAAATGGAGATTGGCGAGCAGTCCGCTATCCCCGCCTTGCTTCCAATCTCTCCTGCGAACATCTGCCTCTTGCGCTTTATTTCTTGCAAGCTCTCGGCCAGCCCGCTTCGCTCGCCGCCTTCTTCCAGCATCTTCGCCACTTCCTTGATCGTCCTGTGCTGCAGGATGGCATCCGGCTGCAAATCGATGCCGAAAGCTTCGCGAATCCGGGAAGCGATGCGCAATGCGAGCAGGGAGTGGCCGCCCAAGTCGAAAAAATCATCCAGGCAGCCGATCTCGGCATGGCCAAATGTATCCCGCCAAATCGCCAGCAATTTTGCTTCTTCCCCATTGCAGGGAGCGGCTCTTTCAACCGCCCGTTCTTTTTCTCTCTCGCCTTTTTGCAACAGCGCCTGCCTGTCAATTTTTCCGTGCAGCGTCAAAGGAATGTGATCCACCTGGACATAGAAGGACGGGATCATGTAGGCAGGCAGCAAATCCTGCAAGTAGGCCCTCCATTCGCCTGTCGAGGGAATTTTCTCGTCTCTTCCTACGAGGAAGGCAACCAAATGCTGGCCGCCCAGCCCGTCTTCCCTTCCGAGAACGACGGCCTGTTTTACTTTTGGATGGGTCTCCAGCGCTGTTTCCACCTCTGCCGGTTCGACTCGGTAGCCGCGTATTTTCAACTGGCTATCCATCCTGCCGATAAATTCCAGACTCCCGTCGGAACGAAATAGCCCGGCGTCGCCGCTTTTGTACATCCTTGCCCCAGGGTAGTTCGCGAACGGGTCTGGCAGAAATTTTTCAGCGGTCAGTCCAGGCTTATTCACGTAACAGGTGGCAAGCGAATCCCCGCTGATATAGATCTCGCCTACCGCTCCCGGAGGTACTTGATTCATGTTTTCGTCCAGTACATACACCGCCGTGTTTGCGATCGGCTTCCCGATAGAAAGCCTCCACTCCGAAGCGGCATCGGGCTGAAGTTGCTTCAGATCGGCGCTTTCCTCGCAATGGTGATAAGTAGCCGTGGCAGCGTACTCCGTCGGGCCGTACACGTGGATCAGTTTGATCCCGTGTCTGCACCACATCTCGTATTTATCGAGGAGAGGCCGCTCTCCGCCCGTAATCACCAAGCGCAAGGAAGAAGGAGGAGCAGCACGGCCTTTTTCAATTGCGTGAATCAGTTCATGCCAGAGCGGCGTGACCAGCTCGCACACGGTCACCCTTTCCTGCTCCATCGTTCGCAGCAGGTCGGCGATCGATGGAGGCGAACTGCCGCTGGACGAAAATACAATCGTGCACCCGGTCAGCAAAGGAGGATACAGTTCTTCCAACGCCGCCGAGAAACTGATCGAGGACACCTGCAAAAACCTGTCGCTTCGCTCGAGGGCAAAGTGAATGGAGCCGGACAGGGCCAAATTTAGCAGGCTTCGATGCGACAAAACGATTCCTTTCGGCTTGCCGGTCGATCCCGACGTGTAAATGATGCATGCGGCTTGATCGGGATTTCCTTTTTCGGAAATGAACGAACTGTCACCTGATTCGTGCCATGCGATTTGTTCGATGTGCAGTATGCCCGCCCCTGTACCGGAGAGCTTCCGACTCAATGCCTGAGTCGTGATGATCAGGGCAGCCCGGGAGTCTTTCACCATGTAGGCAATGCGTTCGCCGGGATAGTGCTCATCGACGGGAATATACACGCCCCCCGCCTGGAGAACAGCGAGAATCGCAATCACGTAATCCCTCGACTTCGGCAGGTGGATGATAACCCGCGTTTCCCGCTCTACTCCCTGCTCCCGCAGAATCCGGGCCAGTTTGCTCGCCATGTTCAGCAGTTCATGGTACGCCAATTCTCCATATTCATCTCTGATTGCTTGGTTATTTGGGTTTGTTCGGACTACATCCGCAAACGATTCGTGCACGCACCTGTTTTTTGAGCGCAACAACCTATCCGTCTGATTCCGGATCATATTCTTCATCCTTCTCAACAAACTTGATCGGCAACGGCCTCGGCGACGATTTTTTGGGCAGCTTTGGCAGCCTCCCCCGGCTGCAATCGGCAGCCGTATGCGATCAGCAACAGCTCGATCGCGGACAAAGCAGCCTGGATTTCAAACGGATCGATGTAGCCGCAGTGACCGACACGGATAAGTTTATCTTTGTACAACCCCGGCCCGTCGGTAATTTGGATGCCGTAATCCGCCGCCAATGTTTCCACAAATTCGTCGGCGTGCAGGCCAGACGGCAAATACGCTGCGGTGACCGCCGAAGCAAATCGCGGCTCTTTTTCCAGCAAAAGCTGAAGCCCCGCCGCCTTTAGTCCTTCTCTCGTCGCCCGCCCCAGCACCTCGTGCCTGCGGTAGACCTTTTCCAGTCCTTCCGCCAAGAGCATTTCTAGTGCCGCGTCCAATTGATACAGCAAACTGATGGCCGGCGTCCACGGGGTGTGCGGGTATTTGTCCTGGCTGTATCGTTTTGCCTTCTGCCAGTCGAAGTAAAATCGCGGCGAGCCTGCTCTCGCATTCCGCTCCCATGCCTTGTCGCTGACGCTGACAAACGAGATTCCGGGCGGGGTCATCAACGCTTTTTGGCCGCCGGACACGACGACGTCGATTCCCCACTGATCGGCTCTGATTTCCGTCACGGCCACGCCGGAGGCTGCATCGACGATGGAAATTACGTTTTGCGCCACTTTTGCGAACCGTTCGATATCATTTACCATTCCGGTGGAGGTTTCGCAGAGCACGCAAATCGCCGCAACGATTTCCCGGTCTTGTTCCAGCACCCTCGCTACCTGCGCGAAGTCAATTTCCCCGGCAAATCCGAAATCGCACTCAATGACGGCAAGGCGGTAAGCCTTGCACATTTCCACCCATCTTTGCGCAAAAAATCCGTTGTTGATGACCAGCACCTTGTCGCCCGGGTTGAACAGGTTTTGCACAGTTCCTTCGCAAGCGCCCGTGATGCTTGAGGTAAAAACGAGCACATCGTTTCTTGTATGCAGGATCTTCTTGATGTTTGTGCCTACTCGCGCGAATAGCTCCCCGAACTCGGGGGTGCGTTCATCGATCATCGGTTTCGCGCCGGCTTGCGCAACCTGATGCGGAACCGGGGTCGGACCGGGAACCATCAGCCTTTTTTTGTACAGCATGAACTCCCTCCTGCTTTGACAATTGCTTTCTTCGCCTTAAAAGATCACTCGATGCTCGGCGCTAATGCGCGAATCCCTCGATTTTCGCATGTCTCTGGCGATGTTTAACCGCTTTAACCATCGATCCGTACCGTCAAATCTCGCTTTAAACGGCATCCTTCCATGCACGACCTTGTAATTGTCAAGAAACAAGATTTCGCCTGGCTGAAGGGCGTATCCCTTGATGTTTTCGTCAATTTTCGTGACGAGCGTGTGAAAGGCAGACCTTGTCTCTTCGTCTTCAAACACATCGTCCATAAAATACGGATCGATTCGCATATATGGCCGATTCGGGTCACCGAACAATATCGCGATTTTTTCCGGGTCGTTGTTCATGCGCTCGATCTTCTCATAACTTCTTTGCAGCAATTCTTCGGAAGCTGCCAGCTCTTTGCGCAGCTGTCCCCTGTTTTTCTCCAAATGGGATTCGTCCGGTCGGATCACAAAACGGGGTTCGAAGAGGATCCGTTTCGTTTGTTCATCCAGTTCGATCTCTTCGATCGACGCGTACGTGGTCTCGACGCCATCGGGATTTCGCAGGCACATCAGGCCCAAGTAATCGGTACGATAAGGGTGGAATGCGTCTTCTGTATGCCAGGTGAGCAGTACCTCGCTGCCTGCCCCCAACTGCTCGAACTCGTATCCTTTGATCGGCAGGATGTCATGCATGATATAACCGTCCTGCTGCGTGGCCCAGGCGATCGGGTCTGCGAGGAGAGAAGCGCAGAGGTAGAAAAAGATATCGTGCTGAATCGTCGGCGAATGCGAAGGCTTTACATTCCAGTGGGCCGGCGTTTTGCCAAGCTTGCTGTCGTCGACGGGAAAGCCTCTGACTACGCAAAGTCCCCCGCCGGATTCCAACAGTCTGAAGCGGTTGATTTCATCCCTGAGCCGGCGCGGAAGCTCTTGCGCCCGGGTTGGGGCCGCCAGCAAAAATTCGTCGTTTTCCACAGTCGTGTAAGTGGACGCAAGTTCGGCCACAATTTTCATAGCCGTGTCGACTTCTTCCTTGCTTAACTCGATTATGTGCATACCCGTATTCACCTCGTGTAATTTCGAAAATAGGTTTCCAATTGGAACAGTCCTTCGCGCAACTCTTCAGCGCTGCCGCCAAACCCCAGTCGGACCCTCTGGGGATGGCCAAAACAACTGCCGGGAACCAGCAGTACATGGCGCTTTTCGCCGAGTTCTTGGCACATGTGTTCGACATCGATCTGCAGTTTGACCTTCGGAAATGCCGTAACGCCTCCGCTTGGCTGCACCCACTCCATGAATTCCGCGTTTCTTTCCATCCAATCCGACAGATAGCGGAGGTTTTCTTTTGCCTGGTCATAGCGCTCTTTCCATAACTCTTCAATCTGCATGACGGCGCGATAGGCCACGAACTCGACGAGCGGGGAAAGGTGCAGGGTGAGCCGGTCCCGCAACGGAATCAGGCTCTCCAATACCTGCGGATGTGCCATTACCCATCCGAATCTCAAGCCGGGAAGTCCGTAGCACTTGGAGAACGTGCCGGTTGAAATGGCTTTGCGGTACATTTTCGTAGGATCGGGAAGCGGCTCGCCTTCATAGACCAAATCGGAAAAGGCGGCATCCCACATCAGATAGGCGTCTGCCTCGGACACCAGCGAAACAATCTCTTCAACCTGGTCTTTTGTCAAGGTAACCCCGGTCGGATTGTGGGGAAAGTTCAAGATCACCATTTTTGTTTCTTTCCGAATCAACTTTTTCAATTCCCGGGTGTCAGGTTGAAACCGATTCTCCTCGCGAAGGCGCCACTTGGATACGTCGCAGCCGATCACCTCCGCAATGGATTCCATCGAATGGTAGCATGGCTCCACAAGGACGACGTGATCCCCGGCGGCAAGCAACGAGTGCAGGGCCAGGTAAATTGCTTCGCTTGACCCGTGGGTAACCATGACCCAATCGCGCTCGCCATTGCCCCAGCGCGCGGCGATGGCCTGGCGAAGCTGTTCGCTGCCGCAGGAGGTGCTGTCCGTCAGCGCAATGCCGTCCAGCTCTTCTACGGCGATACTCAGCTTGTTCCGAAGCTGGCCGAATGACCAAGGCTGAACGCCGCTGCTTCCAATATCCGTAGTTGCCGTATAATAATGCTTTCGCATCCAATCTTCCAATAAAGCCGGGCCGTACCGCATGCTTTCCCTCCTCGATCAATTGCCGTTGTCCATCTGTTTGCGCAGACTTAGCGGGCGCATATCCGTCCAGACGCTCTCGATGTAGTCCAGGCACTTCTCTTTGTCCCCCGTAAAACCGGCATCCTCCCATCCCAACGGATTCTCCCGGTCTGCTCTCCAAATGGAATACTGCATTTCATGGTTGACCACAACCTTGTAGAACACTCCTTGATTTTCCATGGCACCCTCCCTGTTCCTCTGCCAAAATCTGCCGCTTATAGCGACTCTTCCACTTTTTTCGCGAGCGTGGAAAGACTCGGTTCCGTAAATATCGAGTAATGGTCGCCGGGAATCACACTTACTTTAACTGGGTTAGATGAAAAATCATTCCATCCCAATGCATGGTCTTCTCCTACGGACTCGGAAGCGCGCAGCAAGACAATGTCACCGGGGTACTTCCCGGAAGGACTGTACGCGCGCAGAGCCCGCAGATTGGACGTATACACGGAAAACAGTTGCTTGATGTAGGAAACGTCGCTGTCCGTCGTGGCGATTCCGGCTTCTTTCATTGCGAAGAAGAGCTGTTCCATCCTGTCTTTGCCCGGGGTGTCATCCGGATTGAAAGAAATCCCGCTGCTTCTTGCGATATCGTCGATAAACGCTTCCGCCGCCTCTTCTTTGTCCGGCGTTTGCGACCGTACGTCTTTGGCCCAGCTGTCGATCATGATGAGTTTCGGAGCACGCCCAAGCTGGTCGTAGAGCTGCAGGCCCATTTCAAAAGCGATAATTCCGCCCATCGACCACCCGAGGAGCACAGGCTCTTCTTTGCCGACTTCCAGCAAGCGGGAGACGTAGTGTCTCGCCATTTCCTGAATGGTCGTCGCGGCGCTTTCCTTGCCGTCCAGCCCAGCAGACTTGAAGCCGTACATGGTCCTTTCGCTCGTCAACAACGAAACGAGCTTGGAATAGCAGAAAATCGTACCGCCAACCGGATGGATAAAGCATAGCGCCTGCTGGGTTCGACCCTGCCGCAGCTCGACCATTACGCCTTCCGTATGCCGCTCCGACAGTCCCGCCAGCAGCCGGGAAAACCCTTCTATGGTCGGATACTGAAAAATAGCGGATGTCGGCATGGTTTTTCCGAATTCTTTTTCCACTTTGCGGATCAGCTGTACGGCTGTAAACGAGTGTCCTCCCAATTCAAAGAAGTTATCGTGGATGCCGACCTCCTCGAGCTGAAGCGTGTCTCTCCAAATGCCGGCGAGAGCTTCTTCCACCCGGTTTCGCGGGAGTACCAGCGCTTGTTTCGCCAAAGCCCGGTCCGCGGCTGGCAGCGGAAGGCTTTTCTCGTCGATTTTTCCGTTTTCCGTGAGCGGGAAAGCATCCACTTTCTGAAACCAGGCGGGAACCATGTAGATGGGAAGGAATCCCCGCGCAAACTCCTGAAGATCGCTCGGCTCTACGATGCATCCCGGCTTGACAATGTAATAGGCGGCAATTCTTTTATCCTCGTCGCCGGCCTGATGGACGATTGCGTGCGCGTCCTGGACGGCCGGATGCTTTCGCAGCGTCTTTTGGATCTCTTCCAGTTCGATGCGAAATCCCCTGATTTTCACCTGGCGATCGATGCGGCCGAGGTACTCCACGTCCCCGTTCTCCGTAAAACGGGCCGCGTCGCCGGTTTTGTATAGACGTGATCCGTATTCGCTGCTGAACGGGTTGGGGATAAACCTCTCGGCAGTCATTTTGGGCAGGCTGTTGTACCCCCTCGCCAGTCCCGCTCCTCCGATATACATCTCCCCCGCCACGCCGACCGGTACGGGTTCCAACTGTTTATCCAAAATATACAATTCCAAATCGGAAATTTTTTCGCCAATCATGCTTTTGCCGAACATATCGGCTTTTGTGATCGGGCGGTAGGTGACATGGACAGTCGTTTCCGTAATTCCGTACATATTGACCAAGCTCGGCTTCGCATCCCCGTGTTTTTCCAGCCAGCCCTTCAATTTCTCGGGCTCCAGCGCTTCCCCGCCAAAGATGATGCACCGCACCTCTAAATCTTTTGCCAGCCTCTCATCCGCCTTGGCAAATTGATAGAAAGCCGACGGGGTCTGATTGAGCACGGTTATCCCTTCCCTGGCGACAAGCTCGTAAAACTCGTCGGCAGAACGGCTCGTTCTGTACGGAACGATCACGAGTTGGCCGCCGTACAGCAAAGCTCCCCAGATTTCCCAGACAGAGAAGTCAAAGGCGAAGGAATGGAACAGCGCCCATTTGTCTGAAGCGTGGAAATGAAACCATCTCTGCGTGTTCGCGAACAGCCGGATCACATTGGAGTGCGGGACCATTACCCCTTTCGGCCTGCCCGTCGAGCCTGAGGTGTAGATGATGTAAGCCAGCTGGTCCGGGCGTACTTCGCGCTGCGGATTCGTTCTTTCGTAGGAAGCGATCGTTCTTCTGTCGCCTTCAAATGTGATCACAGGCAGCGTCAGCTTTTCGCAATAGCTGTCATCCAATTGCGAACTGGTCAACAGGATCTCGGCCTGGCTATCCTGCAAGATATACTGCTTGCGCTCGTCGGGATAATGCGGATCGATCGGAACATAGGCTCCGCCGGCTTTCAAGATTGCGAGAATTCCGATGAGCATGTCAAAGGAGCGCTCGACGCAAATGCCGACCCTTGATTCGTCGCGTACTCCCATTTCGTTCAGGTGGCGGGCAAGCTGGTTCGCCCGTTCGTTCAGCTCCCTGTAGGTCAACATCTCTTTGCCCGCATATAGCGCGATCGAATCCGGCCTTTCCAGCACCTGTTGCTCGAACGCCTGATGGAGGCACATGGGGCTTGCCGGAGCGGCTTCCGTGCGATTCCAGGTCTTCAGGACCTTTTCTTTCTCCGCTTGCGTGATCATCTGCAACTGGGCGATGCTTTTTTCCGGATTGGCAATGACGCTCTTGACGAGAGAGCGGAACCGTCTCGCCAACTTTTCGATGGTGCCAGCCGCGAAAAGATCGGTGTTGTACTCCACGTGGCAGAGCAGTCCGTTGGAATCATTTTCAAACGCGAAAGTCAGATCGAACTTGGCGGTGTTATAGTCGACTTCGATTCTTTTTGTGCGCAGGCCGCCGATCTCGACATACTCCGATGCGCTTTGCAAGATGCACAGGGTCTGCACCAATGGCGTATAGCTCAGGTTCCGCTCTGGATTGGTGATCTCGACCAGCATCTCAAACGGAACCTCTTGATGGGTAAAGGCGCCCAGGCAGGCATTTCGCACTTCTTTCAGCAGGTGCGCAAAAGATTGCTCTTCGGTAAATCGGGTGCGTATTGGCAAGGTATTGACAAAAAATCCGATCATATTCTCCCACTCGGTCGAATTCCGGTTTGCCGTAACCGTACCGACGACGAGGTCTTCTTGGCCTGAGTGACGGAACAATAAAATCTTGTAAATGCTCAACAATCCCATGAACAAAGTAGCGGCATTTTGCTGGCAGATGGTTTCAAGCTCTTCCACATCGGCGCCGGACAGCGAAAACGTGTGAAGGCTGCCTTTGTATCGTTGAACCGCGGGCCTGGGAAAGTCGGTTGGCAACTCGATCAGCGCCGGGGCGTTGCGCAATTGCTTCTTCCAGTAGCCGAGCTCTTCTTGAAACCGTTCGCTCTGCAAAAAATCATGCTGCCACAGCGCATAATCGGAATACTGCAAAGGCAGTTCGCGCAGCGGAGAGGGCCGGTTGTTCACATAAGCGTCGTAGAGCACCCCCAGTTCATGGAACAAGATCCCCATTGACCAACCGTCCGAAATGATATGATGCATCGACATGATCAGGATGTGTTCTTCCGGTTGCAAACGAACGACGGTGACGCGAAACAAGCTGTGCGCCAGGTCAAACGGGGCGGACGCATCCTGCTCGATGATCCGGGTCGCTTCCGTTTCCCGCACCGCCTCGGGCAAATGGCTGATGTCCTCCAAACGAAAGGGATACGGCAAAAAGTCGGCGATGACTTGAACTGGCTGTTCGTCCGCTTCCGAAAAGGTCGTGCGCAAGGCTTCATGCCTTTTCACCAAATCGTCGAAGCTTCGCTTGAGCGCCTCCGGATTCAATAAGCCTGCGATCCGCCGCACATCCTGAATGTTGTAAAAGGTAGTTCCGGGCTGCAGCTGTTCCATAAACCACAACCGTTTTTGCGCAAAGGAAAGCGGGAATTGCCCTCTCCCCTTATCCTTTCGCGGCACGGGAGTTTTTTCGGCTGACTCTGTCCTCTTGCCGTGGGCGACTTCTTTTAAAAGCGACACAATTTCATTCTCATGGCTGCGCAATGCTCCCAGCAAATCCTCCGCAATGGCTTCCTGCGGACCTTGGTAGCGCAGCTTCCCTCCTTCGATCCAAACCTTGATCTTCTCCTTTTTCAGCCTTGCCAGCAATTCGATCATGCTCGATCAGTCCCTCTCTCGATACCGTATATTGCTGCCTCTTCACGCTTCTCCCGGGTCGTCGTCACCCGCAATCCACTTGATCGTATCGATCGCATCAGCCATGCTCTCCAGCGTCGGCGCCTCGAATATGCAGGAAACGGGGAGCGGCACATTGAATGTTTTCCTCGCCCGAGCGACGACCTGGATGCCGAGCAAGGAATGTCCGCCGATGTCGAAGAAATGGTCCGTTTTTCCAATCTGGGAAACTCCCAATATTTCCGACCAGATCGCCGCCAATTCTTTCTCGGTCTTCGTCGTTGGCGGGACCGTTTTCGAAACGTCCCGAAACTGGGGGGCGGGAAGCGATTTTCTATCGATTTTTCCATTGGGAGACAGCGGCAATGCTTCCAACTGAACAAAGCAGGCGGGAATCATATACTTGGGCAGTATTTTTTCCAGCTCCTTTTGCAGTTGCGAAGATGCGACTTCCTTCTGCTTCTCCTTCAAGACCACATACGCAACCAATTGCTTTTCCCCGTTGTGGTCCGGCTGCACCGTGACAGCGGCATTTTGCACGAATTCGATGCGTTTTACATTCGCTTCTATTTCCTCTAGCTCGATGCGGAATCCCCTAAGCTTTACCTGATTGTCTGCCCTTCCCAAAAACTCGAGCGTTCCGTCCGAACGGTACCTGCCCAAATCACCCGTGCGAAACAATCTGGCGCCTTTTTCCGAGCGAAAAGGATCAGGGAGAAATCTGTCGGCCGTCATTCGCGGATGATGGATGTATCCTCGCCCTACTCCTACCCCGCCAATGTATATCTCGCCTTTTGCGCCGATTGGCAGCAGTTGCAGGGAGTCATCCAGTATGTAGACTCTCATGTTGCTGATCGCTTTGCCGATTGGAGCAAGCCCTGGGGGCAAGACGGTCGCGTCGCGAACGTGATAGAGCGTGACGTCGTCCGAGCATTCCGACGGTCCGTACGCATTGACGATCGTCGTAGCAGGGAAGGCGTCGAGCCAGTCTTTCAGCAATTTCGAATCGGCCTGTTCGCCGGTCACCAGCATATGTTTCAAGGCTTTGTTGGAGGAACCGCAGTCTTTGGCAGCTTGAAGAAGAACTTTCAAGTACGCAGGGGTGGCTTCCATCACGGTTACCGCATCTCTTTCGGCCAGTTCCAGAAGCAGCGCCGGGTCGTGGACGGTCTCTTCCCTGTAAATGCGCACTTTTCCGCCAACAAGCAGGATGGCCAAAAATTGCCACACGGAGATATCGAAGCACTGGGATGCCGTTTGCGCGATGGTGTCCCGGGCAGTCAACCGGAAGTCGTCGATTTTTGAAAACAGGTGATTCATCAGCCCTTGATGTTCGACCATGGAGCCCTTTGGCAGTCCCGTAGAACCCGAGGTAAAAATCGTATAGGCCGCATTCATGGGCGAAATGATCGGTGCAGCGGCGCGCTTTTCCTCTTCGCAGGGCTCCGCGCTTCGCACATCCTCCAGTCGCAGGACCCGGTGCGCAAGCGAACCATCCGCTCGAGCGGTCCATGTGTCCGATTCACTCTCCAAAGTGCCGGTCTGCAGCAGCAATTTGCATTTGCTTTGCTGCAAAATATAGCGGATGCGCTGCTCCGGATAGCCCGGATCGAGCGGCACGTACACAGCCCCGCATTGCAAAATGGCAATGATGCTCGCCAGGTAAGAAAAATCTCGTTTTCCTAGCAACCCTACTACATCTTCCAGGCCAACCCCGCTTTGCCGCAGATGGAGAGAGATGCGATCGGCGAAATGAAGCAGCTGTGCATAGGTGTAATGCCCGTTGTCATCTTGAGCCGCGATGTTATCAGGCGTTTGCAGCGCTTGCTTTCGAAAGAGCGTGTAATAGTCTTGCTTTGACGCAAACTCTTTGCTAGTGTCGGTCCACTCTACCAGCAGCGTACGCTTTTCGGATTCGCAGATAATATCTGATTCGGAGACTTTTTGATCCGGTTGCGAGACGATCGTTTTGACGAAATGGATGAAATTGCTGCCAAAACGCTTGATGGTCTCGTCTTCAAACAGATCCGTGCAGTATTCGAAATTGAGCACAAGCGAGCCGTCCTCAATATCCTCAACGATCAACGACAAATCGTACTTCGAAGTAACGGATGAATCCTCCATGCTTTCGATTTCAAGCCCCTCAATCGAAACCGTGTGGCTGCCGTGCTGTACTTCGAACATGACCTGGAACAGCGGGGACCTGCTCAGATCCCGTTCGGGCTGCAGCTTTTCCACCAGCTTCTCAAAGGGAAGGTCTTGATGCGTGTACGCTTCCAGGCATACGTTCTTCACTTCTCTGACCAGGTCGCGAAAGGTCGCCTCTTCGCGAACCGTCCCTCGCAAACAAATCATATTGACAAAAAATCCAATGATCGACTCCAGCTCTTTGCTCGTGCGCGCCGCTATTGGCGATCCGATCAGAAGGTCGCTTTGTTTCGTGTATTTGTACAGAAGGATGTAGAATGCGGTCAACATCGTAATAAAAAGCGTAGTTCCTTCTTGTCTGCTAAACTCGCGCACCTTTTCGGCACAATCCGCTGCCAGAACCAGCTTCAGGAGGTTTCCTCTGGAGGACTGGACAGGCGACCTTGCCTTATCGTAAGGCAGTTCTATCGTTTGCGGCGCTCCGTCCAGTTTCGTCAACCAGTACTGCAAATGCTTGTCGATTTGCTCGTCGGTTAGCGTTTTTCGTTGCCAAGTGGAAAAATCGGCATATTGGTAAGCAAGCGGTTCAAGCGTGTGTCGCTGCTTGCGACAGTAGCTTTCGTATAGGTTTTTCAGGTCATTCATGAAAATGCCGACAGACCAGCCGTCAAAAACGATGTGATGCATGTGGAATAACAGAATGTGATGCCCGCTGTCGATCCGAATCAGATGAGCCTCGAACAACGGACCTGCTTCCAGATCAAACGGCTTATTTACCGTTTGCTCGACATATTGCTTGACTCTCTCTTCTGAGAAAAAGCCGCTGAAGTCTTTGGTATGCAAGGGAATGGAATACGGATCGTTGATTTTTTGATACGCTTCTCCTTCGATCTCTACGATAGTCGTTCGCAAGGCTTCATGGCGCTTGACCAGCTCATTCAATGTTTGCCTGAGGGCAAATTCGTTCAACGGCCCCTTTACATGGAAGGCAAAGCGCGTGTTATATGATGTATCATTCGGCTGAAACTGCTGAAAATACCAAAGTCTTTCCTGCGCAAAGGAGGCGCGAACCGGCCTGTCGCGAGGGACACGTTCCATCCTCTCTCTCTGCCTGTCGTGGGCAGCATTGCTTTGCAGCCGTTGCGAGATGAGCTCCTGAATCGATTTCCGTTCTTTCGTCGAGCGGTTGGGATCCATTATTCCGCCACCTCTGCCTCTTTCTCGAAGGAACGCTGGTCGTGATCGCGTGCAAAGCAATCTTCGACGGCTGTTATAAACGCTACGATGTCTTCCGCCTCAAACAAGCTGCGCAATGGCACGTCGATCCCAAAAGACTCTCTCACGCGTACGATGATTTGAATAGCCAAAAGAGAGTGGCCGCCAAGCTCAAAGAAACTATCGTCAGCATGAATGTCCTCGACACCCAGCACTTCTTTCCAAATTTTCAGGATTTCTTGGCCAGCGACGGTTTCCAGTTTGTCAGAAACCGCTTCGGTTCGGTCTGCAGGATGAAGGTGATCCTCATCTTCGGGGCGGAAGCCGAACAGTTCGATAATGTGGATGCTGCCGTCCGCGTTCCGCTTGGCTCGGCCGGCGCGAATGAGCTGGGAACCTTCTTTGAAGGGATGGTCGACGAGATGCTTCTCCAATTCTGCATTTTGCCGCATGTACTGTTGCTCCAGGCTGACATCACTGATGTACAGATCGCCGGGAGTGCCGATGGGAGCGAGCTGGAGATGCTGGTTCAAGACCAAGATGTTGCCTTCCGTCAGGATCTTTTCTTCTTTCTCTGTAAATATTGCAATCTGGGAAACCTTGCTCTCCGGGCTCTTTGCGATGCTTTCCAACGCGTTTTCGTAATGCTGGATAAGCCTGTGAATCGTGGTTTCGGCGTACAAATCTGTGGCGAATTCCACGTTCAATTCATAGAAATCGCCTTTATTGGTAATCGTCCAGGTCAAATCGAATTTGGACGTATTCGTCGGCAAGCCTTCGATGGGCGACAGCTCCACGCCATTCATGGAAATCCCCAAGGTAGCGTCATCCTCGTACGCGAACACGGTGCGAATGAATGGCTCGGCGCTGCTTCGCGAGGGCAGCAGCTCGGAGATGAGCACATCAAGCGGAATCGCCTGATTCGAATAGGCTTCCAGCGTCGTTCTGCGCACTTCCCGCAACAGTTCTTTGCACGCCATATCGCCTCGGCAGCTGATTTTCAGCGGAACGAGATTCACGATATATCCGATAACCGATTCAAATTCGCTGTTGGAACGCCCAGCCATGGGAGAGCCGATTACGATCTCTGAGGAACCCGTGTATGTGTGCAGCAGTACCTGGAGTCCGGCCAAAAACACCATATACGGGGTGACCCTCTCTTTTTTGGCCAACTCGATCAGCTTGTCGGACAGATCCTTCGGGAGTTTTTTCGTGACGATGCTTCCGCTGTAGCTTTGCTCCTGCGCTCTCGCATGATCGGCGGGAAACTGGCTTCCCGTCAGCGGTTCCTTCAGCTTGTTTCGCCAGTATTCCAACAGTTGCGTTTTTTCATCGCCCTGCACCATTTTCTTCTGCCATTTGGCAAAATCAAAGAAATCATGCTGTAGAGGAGGCAGGACAGCTGCGGCGCCTGCGCTGCGTGCGTTGTAGACCTCTGCAATCTCGCGCAGCAGGATCTCCATCGACCAACCGTCAAAGATGATATGATGCATGTTAAAGAACAGAATATAACGGCCAGCCCCGCACGAGAACAGGATGGATCGCATAAGCGTATCGCGATACAGATCGAAGGGCTGCAAAGAATGCTCCAACAGCATCCCGGTGACCCGATCTTCGACTGCTTGCGGATTCATGCCGTCTTGTGCAACGTCTATGATTGCAAACGGAACCTCCCTCTCATTGGAAACAACAACAAAGGGTTTCTCGTTCGCCATCCTTATTTTGCTGCGCAGCACATCATGCCTCTCCCACACCGCCTGCAGCGCTTCCTGGAGGGCAGCTACGTTCAGTTCGCCCGTTATTCTCACCATCCAGGGAACGCTGTACAGCGGGCTGTTTGGAACGAGGCGGTCAAAAAACCAGAGGCCGTATTGATTCATAGACAGCGGGTATATCTTTTCCTTTTTTTCTTCCACATGCAGCATCGCGCAATCATCCCTTCCTGCTGTGCATTACAGATTTTTCCGAATGGAAAAGTCGATGATTTCCAAACCTTTCGCCAGCAGCTCTGTGCTGATGACGAGAGGAGGCATCATTTTGATTACGGTGTTGTCAGCACCCGACGTCTCGCAGATGAGCCCGTTTTCAAAGGCGGTACGGCAGACGCTTTCGGCAAAACCTGCTTTCTTGCAGTAGATTCCTTGCATCAGTCCTCTACCTCTGCGCTCGCCTTCCAATCGGGGGTACTTTTCTAGCAGATGCTCGATTCCTTTCGCCAAAAACGCTGCCTTTTGAGCGATTTCCTGTTCGAATTCGTCGCTTTCCCAGTATGCCAGGGCAGCAGCCCCTGTGACGAATGCGAGATTGTTGCCGCGAAAGGTTCCGTTGTGCTCGCCCGGCAGCCATTGATCAAACTCGGGCTTTATCAGCGTTAACGCCATGGGCAGACCGTATCCGCTGATCGATTTTGACAGGCAGATCACATCCGGTTCGATCATGGCCGGTTCAAAGCTGAAGAATGTGCCGGTGCGACCGCACCCCGTTTGGATATCGTCAAGGATGAAGAAAATGCCGAACTCGTCGCATATATGTCGCAATTCTCGCAGCCATGGAAAGCTGGCTTTGTGCAATCCGCCTTCTCCTTGCACGGATTCGACGATAATCGCCGCCGGCATATCGATTCCACTTCCTCTGTCCTGCAATAGTCTGCGCACATACAGCAGGGAATCGAGATTCTCGAAATAGTTTTCATAGGGAAGAAACATGCTATTGGCCAAGGGAATGCCCGCCCCTTTTCGCTTGAACGCATTGCTGCTTACGGAAAGAGAGCCGATGGACATACCGTGAAAGGAATTGGTAAAGCTGATGATGGCGGTTCTGCCGGTTACTTTCCTGGCGATTTTCAATGCGCTTTCCACTGCGTTCGTTCCCGTCGGACCGGGAAACATGACTTTGTAGTGGAGCCCTCTTTGCGAGAGAATCACGTCCTGAAACCGGCGCAGGAAGTTCGCTTTCGCCACTGTTCCCATGTCCAGACTGTGACTGATCCCGTCGTTGGAGATATACTCAATCAGCTTTTTCTTCAATTCCGGATGGTTATGTCCGTAATTGAGCGCACCCGCTCCGGCAAAAAAATCGATGTATTCCTGACCGTCGCTATCCCATATGAAGGATCCGACGGAGCGCTCGAATACTTTTGGAAAGCATCTGGAATAACTTCGTACGGCAGATTCCAACTCTTCAAAGATTCCCATCTCGTCGGTACGACTAACTTCCAACACTGGATGACCTCCTCGAATAAACGCTGTTTGGATCGTTTCGCATTCTGCTCTGACTGCCGGGCCGCAATTTTCCTCCGTCGTGAACGAATTGCCATGCTAATCAAAAATCCTTTATTTTGATATTATGTAAAAATATAACAATTTCAGGCATACGCGGCCGTATCGCTTCTCTATTGCGGGGTGCAAGTTGTTCGACCAGTATTACGTATATTATGTAAGGTAAGTAAAAATTTTCCAATAAAATGCAAAAAATATCGTTGCCTTCCCGCTTCTATTCTCCCTCCTCCCTTCATAACAGCAATAAATCCCCCTGGCGAAAGCGCAAAAAAAATAGGCCTGGAGCTCCCCACATCTGCCGCAATCGGAAAGAGCCTTTCCGTGCCGCCGGAATGTGCCAGGATCGTCTTTCGATAAGTAATTTATTTCCAATTTGGGACTGTTATTCCTTGTTTTG
Source organism: Brevibacillus sp. TJ4 (assembly GCF_044627595.2). Classification (NCBI taxonomy): domain Bacteria; kingdom Bacillati; phylum Bacillota; class Bacilli; order Caryophanales; family Paenibacillaceae; genus Brevibacillus; species Brevibacillus sp. TJ4. Next base: position 3,369,982 of record NZ_CP185865.1, read on the forward strand.
CTCTTCTTGTTAAAAACAAGCAGGGATGCAATCAGACGCACCGAAACATCCAGACGTCCATGAGCTTACCGTCATCTATATTCAGATTCGGTGCATACATACGCAAAGGAAAATAGGCCGACTTTTCTGAATAATAAAGCGGTGTCAGACAGGCAGCCCGTCGCTTCTCCAAACCGACTCGATCCCCTTCGCACCGACATCAGCCGGTCATCACGACCTGTTCGCCGTCTTCCAGCTACGCCCGCTTCGCTCCGTTGACGAAGGAAAGCGGATCGACTTCCCGCCAATTCGTTGGCGAACTGGCGAGATTCCGATCTTCCCGGACTGCTCCTCCCTTCGAATACTGCTGCACTATTTTCGTTTGTACCCTCACGACAGCACCAGGCGAATCAGCAGGCATACGCCCAGGCACAACAGGGAGACGAGGTACATCAGGCGAATCGTCTCGCCGATGTCTGCCGCGCGCAGTGGCCGCAGGGCATCTCCCATCCGGGTCCGGTCGGATACCACTCCCTGGTACGTATTTCTTCCTCCCAACTGGACGCCCAGCGCCCCCGCCACTCCCGCTTCCGGCAGGCCGCTGTTGGGACTGGGGTGCAGATGCGCGTCACGCCGGATCATCCGTGCGCACCGCCGCCAGTCGAGGCGAAGCATCCAGCTCGCCGCGATCAGCAAAAGCGCGGTCAAGCGGGCCGGAATGTAGTTGGCGACGTCGTCAAAGCGGGCCGAGGCCCAGCCCAGGTTTCGGTACCGCTCGTTTTTGTACCCGACCATCGAGTCGAGCGTGTTGGCGGCGCGATACGCCATCGCCAGCGGCGCTCCGCCAACCGCCGCGTACAAGAGCGGAGAGACGATCGCATCGACGATGTTTTCCGCTACTGTCTCGACCGCTCCCCGGCACACTTCCGGTTCGTCCAGCTTGTCCGTATCGCGCCCCACGACCATGGACAGCGAGCGCCTTGCCTGCGGCAGATCGCCAGCTTCGAGAAATCGCTTGATCTCGTTTCCCGCGTCGGCCAGTCCTTTGCTGGCAATCGTCGTGGAAATCAACCAGGCAGACAGGGCAAAAGCGAGCCAGACCGAGAGCTGCGCCGCCGCGTAGAGCAAGAGCCAGACGGCGCCGTAGCTGCCGGTGACGATCAGCAGGGGAAACAGCAGCCCCGCTGCCCTCATATGCCGCTCGTCCCTGACCATCAGCCTGATCAACCGCTCCAGCCGGGTGATGAACCAGCCGATGATGACGACCGGATGGGGAATGCTGCGCGGGTCGCCGACGATCCGGTCAAGCAGGTATGCCGTACAGAGCAGCCACATCTCCTGATTCACGCGCGCATCCCTCCGTTCTGCCACTGCTGTCCGCGCCAGCGCTCGCCGTCCAAGGCGACCAGCATCGCATCGCCATGCTTGAGCCCCTCTACCTGCCAGTAACTGTCCCTGTCTTGCCTGAGCCAAGCTGCTTCAAACCAGCGGATCACTCCTCCGTGGGAGACGAGCACGATCGTCTGCTCGCTGTCCCGCGACTGCTCCAGCAGCGAACCGAGCCAGGCGTCCACCCGTGCCCCCAGCTCCTGCAAACTCTCGCCGTTTGGCGGCTTGCGGGTATACGGATCGTCGTACCAATGCTGCGCTCGGACGGCGTCTTTTTGCATCAACTCGTCATAGGTGAGCAGCTCCCAGTCGCCAAAGGAAAGCTCGCGCAGCGCCGGCACCTCCTGCGGCGGCAAACTCCAGCGCCGGGCGATCGCCTCGGCTGTTTGCCGACAGCGCTGCAGATCGCTCGTGTAGACCGCCTGTGGCTGATCGATGGCAGCGTACAATCGCTCAGCCAGCCGTGATACCTGTGCGATGCCCTCATCGGAAAGCGGCGGGTCGCTATGACCGAGATACCTTCGCTGACGATTTTCCCGCGTCTCGCCGTGCCGCACCCAGATCAGCTTCATGCCCACCAGCTCCCGACCAGGACGAGCAGCATGACCGCCTCGCTGCTCTCGATCACTGCGCCGTAGCAATCCCCGTTTAGCGCGCCCAGCTTGCGCGTCACTGAACGGGATAGCCAAAGGGCAAAAAGCAGGGAGACAGCGACTGCCACGAGCACCTGCCAGCCGCCGATCAGCCAGCCCGCCAGCGCCAAAAACGCGTAGGCGAGCAGAAACGCAAGCGGGGTAAGTCCATCGCGGATGCCTTTTCCTACACCGTCGTCGGCGTTCAGGTACGGCCAGTAGTAGATCGACAACAGCACATGCGTCCGTGCAGCCATCGGCACGAGCAGCAGCAGCATCGCTGTCCCGGCCTGTGCCAGCTCGATCAGTGCCGCCATTTTCAGCAGCAGCAACAGCAGTGCCGCCAACACGCCCATCGCGCCAACGCGGCTGTCCTTCATAATCGTCAGGGCTTGTTCCTTCGGCCTGCTGCTGCCCAGTCCGTCCGCCAGGTCCATCCAGCCGTCGAGGTGGAGTCCTCCGGTGATGTACACCCAGACGATCAGGGTGACAGCGCCAGCAAGCAGCGGACTGTACAGGGCAAGGCCGGCCTCGTACACTCCCCACAACAATGCCCCGATGACAAGCCCGACTGCCGGATACCAGCAGACGCTTTTTTTCCAGGCTTCTTCGGATGCTCTAAGCCAAGGGACAGGAATGCGAGTAAAAAAGGTAAGGGCGTGAAAAAACGCGTTCATGCCGCTTACTCGCCCCCTTTCCCGTGTGCACCACAGAACTCGCGAAGCCGTGCGATCAGCCGTTCATTGTCCTCCCGCCTGCGCACGGCTATGCGTACATGGCGAGAATCAAGTCCCGGGTACATCGCGCAGCTTCGAATCAGCACGCCGCTTTTGCCGAGTGCGTCCTGCAGCCCATGCGCGTCTGTCCACGCCGGTGTGCGAACGAGCAAAAAATTGGCTTCTCCCGGCCACACCTGCCAGTCCGGCAGACTGGACAGGGCAGAGATGAGGTATGCGCGTTCTTTCGCGATCAGCGCCCGCGTCTTCTGCTCGTACGCCACTTCGCGCAGGCAATGCTCCCCGGCGAGCAGCGCAAGCGCGTTGACGCTCCAAGTCACTTGCTTTTCCCGCATGCGCTCGACCACCTCCGGCAACGCGATGGCATAGCCCAGGCGCAGTCCGGGGATCGCGTACATTTTTGTCATCGAGCGGATCAGGATGACACGGGGGTAGCGTGCCAGCGTTGCTGCAAGCGAGAACTGCTTCTCTTCTTCCAGAAAATCGAGAAACGCCTCGTCTACGACCAGCCAGGTGCCCGTCTCTTCGGACCATTCCGCGAGCCTGACCAGTTCGTCGGGCGTGTAGCAAAGACCCGTCGGATTGTTCGGCGAGCCGACAAACACCATGTCAGCCTGTCGGCACAGTGCGTACAGCTCCTGCGCGTCCGGCTTGTAGCCGTTTTCTTCACGACCGTATATGCCGTGCAGCTTCGCCCCGAACTGACGGGACAATTGCGCGTATTCGGAAAAACAAGGGTAGACCAGGCCGACTGTCTTCGGCTCGCAGGCGAGAATGGCGAGCGCCATCGCTTCGGCAGCGCCATTGGTCGGCAGCAGCCACTCCGCAGGCAGTTGCAAGCGCTCGGACAAGGCATGGCGAAAGGCGCGATGGGCAGGGTCCGGATAGCGCACCACTTGCAAAAACTGGTCCTGCAATACCTCGATCACGCGCTCTGGCGGTCCTAGCGGGTTGATGTTGGCGCTGTAGTCGAGAAACGCATCCGGCCCGATCCCGTATCGCTCTTTCGCCGTCAGCAAATCTCCGCCGTGCCCGAATTTTTCCAGCACCTCCATCAAAACTCTACCCCCAACACAGCCGGTATCCCTTCGTCGTAGTAGTGCTTGACCGGCTTCATCTCCGTCACCAGATCAGCCAGCTCGACCAGCTCTTCCCGGGCACCGCGTCCCGTGACGACGACGTGCATGTGCTCCGGTCTTTTTTTCAATGTCTCCAGTACATCGGCGAGCGGCAGCACATCATCGATGGGGAACCTGTCGATCGCCAAGGCGTTGTTCAACTCGTCGAGGATGATGACGTCGTACGCTCCGCCAAGAATTCGCTGCTTGGCGAACTGCCATGCCTCTGCCAGCGCTGCCCGATGCTCTTCGGGCGTCTTCGTCCAGGTGAAGCCGACGCCTTTTTGCACGATTTCGATGCCGATTTTGTCAAACATGATTTTTTCCCCGTACGTGCGCTCCGGCGACTTGATAAACTGGATCATCAGCACCTTTTTGCCGCGTCCCGTCGCCCGTACCGCCAGCCCGAGAGCTGCGGTCGTCTTTCCTTTTCCATCTCCCGTGTACACCAGGAGAAGTCCCCGTTTGCTTGCCTGTTTGTCCACTCGATACCCCTCCCGACATGTCCGTCCCGTCATTGCCGTCGCGCAAAAAGCCGGCCATTATGCCAGAACAAAAAGAAAAACGCCTTGTCCTCCCTGCATGACAAGGAAAACAAAGCGTGGATAGCCCAAAGCCGCAATCCTCACCTTTTCCTTTGACCCGAAGGAAATCAGTGCTACACAAAAACAGGCAGGTCTCCTGGATCGAGGATCGACGCCTCTCTTCTCCTTCCCGCCCGCATGTGGGCAGTGGATGGCATACGCCGCGAAGAAAAGCTCCTCTCTTACAGTGGCGGGACCGCGTTGGCTTTTCACCAAACTTCCCTTTTAACCCTGTCTGGCCGCTTGGAAGCACATGCGCCTAGACAGGGACCTGTTTGCAAAACGTATATGCAGTTTACGACTGATACTTGCTTTAATAATAGCAAATACTGGTCGGGATTCAAGCAAAAGCTGAATGTCCAACTGTTACGCGGCTTTTTGAAAGCGCATTCTTTTTTTGCAGGATATGAAAAAAATTGTAGTTTACTAGAATCAGCATTTCCGTTACCATAATTGGCAAAACCATCTAGGCAGGTGAACGCTTTGTCATTTCCACCAATCCCGAACTTGCCGGGAGAAACGAATGAAATTCCGCCCGTTCGGCAAGAGTGCGGCGAACCGCTGATCCCGCTCTCCGCGCTTACCCCCAAATTAACCGTATACGCCGCTTACTACCACCAGGGCTATGAGGGCGCCCAACCGGAAATTTACCTGCGGGAAGGTGTTGCCCGCCGGCTGGTCACTGTCGCGGAAAAGCTGCCTTCGGAATACAGGCTGGTCGTGCTGGACGGCTGGCGTTCTCACATCGTGCAGGCGTCGATATACGATCGCTTCCGCCAGACGCTGCTCGCCCAAGGCTGGGAGGAAGGCGAACAACTGACGGCTGAACTGGGCAAATTTGTGGCCAAGCCGACAACCGACATCATCAAGCCGTCTCCCCATCTCTCCGGAGGTGCCGTCGACCTGACGATTGCCGGACCAGAAGGCTGGCTGGACATGGGCACGCCGTTTGACGATTTCAGCGACCTGGCGGCAACCCGCTATTTCGAAGAACTGACGGAAACATCCGAACACGTGCAAACCGTCCGCGAGAACCGGCGGATGCTCTACCACTTGATGGCGGAAGCAGGGTTTGTCAATTATCCGAGAGAGTGGTGGCACTACGAGTACGGAACGCGGGTCTGGGCGCGCAAGACCGGACAGGAAGCAATTTACGGCGGGATTTTGTCGCTTTCTCCCCAACCGCAATAACAACCTTACGAGAATTTTGCTAGTTTTCAGAAAAAACAGTTGAATAGTCCGAATCATTGCAATATATTAAAAAATAATTAAATATATTTCACATGGGGGTAGATGTACGTGAAGCGCAGGAAATCACTTTTCACCAGCCTGCTGCTTGTCCTCTCACTCACGGCAGCAGCATGCGGCAACAGTACGCCTGCAAATCAGTCACAAAGCGAAACTCCGCAGACCGCTACGGAACAGCCACCGGCCGCCTCGGCCACGCCATCTGATACGCTGTTCGTCGCGATCAACGCCGACCAGGGCACGCTCGACCCGGCTGTCACCTTTGACAACGGCGCATGGAAAATCACCTATCACGCCTACCAGCGACTGGTCGAGTACGATGGCGCATCGACCGAAGTAAAGCCAGGACTGGCCAAGGAATGGACAGTCAGCGATGACGGCCTGACCTGGACGTTCACGCTGGAGGAGGGCAACATGTTTTCCGACGGCACACCTGTCACTGCAGAAGCCGTCAAATTCACCTTTGATCGCACACTGGCAATCAAGCAAGGCCCATCCGACGTGTACAATGTCATCAAGGAAGTTCGCGTAGACTCGCCTACCACTGTCACGTTTGAACTGTCCCAGAACTTCCCTCCATTCCTTTCTACCCTGGCGGCCAACTACGGCAGCATCGTCAATCCGAAAGTAATGGAGCATGAGCAAAACGGCGACCACGGCCAAAACTACCTCGCAAACAACACCATGGGCAGCGGTCCCTACCAACTCTCTGAATGGAGAAAAGGGGAATACATCAAGCTCACCACGAACCCGCACTCCCCTGTCAAACCAACCCTTCAAACCGTCTTTTTCCGCATCGTCCCTGATGCCACTTCACAGCGTCTGCAGCTCGAGCAGGGCGAGATCGACATCGCCGAAGGAATTCCGAGCGAACAGATCAAGGCTGTCAAAGAAATGCCCAATGTAGAAGTGCTCCAGTTCCCAAGCCTCTTCGTCGACTACATCTACGTCAACACATCCAAAGGGCATCCAGCTCTGCAAGACAAACGCGTGCGTCAGGCACTCAGCTACGCCATCGACTATCCGGCTCTGACCGAGTCTGTACAGGAAGGCTTCGCCACACAGATGCGCGGCCCGATCCCGAAAGGACTGTGGGGGCATGACGAATCTGCCTTCCAATACAGCCGCGACGTGGAAAAGGCAAAAGCACTGCTCGCCGAAGCAGGCGTACAAGACCTGAAAATCAACCTGCTCTATTCGGACAACCGGGCATGGTGGGAGACCGAAGCCCTCGCGCTGCAATCGTTCTTCTCCGACATCGGCGTCACGCTGGAGCTGAACAAGATCGCCTACGCGACTTCGCGGGAAATGATCGACACCGGCGAATTCGACCTGGCCATGGGTGTATGGAGCCCCGACTTCGGCGACCCGTACATGTTTATGAACTACTGGTTTGATTCCAACAACTTCGGCTTGGCCGGCAACCGCGCCTTCTACAAAAATGACAGAGTGGACGAGCTGGTGCGCCAGGCAGCCGCGGTCAACGACCAGGCTGAGCGCGAAAAGCTGTACCAGGAAGCGCAAAAAATCGTCATCGACGAAGCTCCTTACCTGTATCTCTACCAGCGCGATTTCCTGCTCCCGGTCAGCAAAAACGTCAAAGGCTTCGTCTACAACCCGATGCTGGAAGGCATTTACAACCTGCCAGAAATGTCAAAATAACGACGTGTGAAGGAGTGCTTTCCTCGTGAGACAAATCATCGTCAAACGCCTTTCCATGCTCGTGCTGGTGTTGTTCGGAGTGACGCTGATCACATTCTTTCTCTCGCATGTCATTCCCGGCGATCCGGCACGGATGATGGTGGGGCAGCGCGCCAGTGAGGAAACACTGCAAGAAGTCCGTCGTCAATTGGGCCTAGACCAACCAGTCTGGGTCCAATATTTTACTTACATGAGCGGGCTACTCGCAGGTGATTTTGGCAAGTCGATCCGCACACAGCAGCCGGTCATCGACGATCTGCTCACATTTTTTCCCGCTACGCTCGAGCTTGCCCTCACCGCTTTTATCATCGCCATTATCATCGGCATTCCGATCGGCATTCTCTCCGCAGTCAAAAAAGACACCGGCTGGGATCACGCCGGACGCTTTTTCTCCATAGCGGGGATCTCCACTCCCGTATTCTGGAGCGGCCTGGTCGGTATTCTCTTGTTTTACAAAGTGTTCGGCCTGTTGCCGGCCGGCGGGCGACTCGCGCTGACCGTCCCTCCGCCGACGACGATAACCGGCTTCTACCTGCTGGACAGCCTGTTGACCGGAAACTGGGCGGCGTTCTCCAACAGCTTGTGGCATCTGATCCTGCCCGCTGTTACACTCGCCTTCGCACAATTGGCGATCGTCACGCGACAGGTACGGGCCAGCATGCTGGAGGTGCTCAGCCAGGATTACATCCGGACAGCGCTTGCCAACGGCATCCACGGGCCGGTGCTGCTGTTCCGCTATGCCCTGCGCAATGCGCTGATCCCGACGATTACGGTAGTCGGCCTGTCCTTTGGCTCCCTGCTCGGGGGAGCTGTCGTCACAGAAACGATATTCAGTTGGCCTGGAATGGGCAAATACGTGGTCGAGTCGATTGCCTTTCTCGACTTTCCGGCAATCATGGGCTTCACCTTCTTCATCTCGCTGGGATACGTGGTGATCAACCTGATTGTCGACCTCACGTACTATGCGCTCGATCCGCAAATCAAGGAATAGAAAGGGGACACTTCCATGTCAGGTATGACGGCGCATCCAAAAGACCTGTCGACCGCAACGGCAGCCAAGACGGTTAACCCCTTCTGGTATAAAATCCGCCGCAATCCGCTCACTTTGCTGGGTTTGTTCCTGCTCTTGCTGTTGATCCTGATGTCGACTTTCGCACCGTTGATCAGCCCCTACGACCCGACGCAGATCAATATCGCGGAGCGTTTTGCGCCGCCCAGCGCGGATCACTGGTTTGGCACAGACGAGGTCGGTCGCGACATCTTTACCCGTATCCTGTACGGTGCCCGGCTCTCGCTTGGCGTCGGCGTAGCCGTCGTCCTCGGCGCCGGACTGATCGGGACCATCATCGGGTCGATCTCCGGCTACTTTGGCGGCAGACTGGACCAGATCATCATGCGGGCGATGGACATTATTCTCGCCTTCCCTGCTCTCGTCCTGGCCATGGCGATCGCCGCTACGCTGGGGCCCAACCTGCAAAACGCCATGATCGCTATCGCCATCATCAAAATTCCCGTCTACGTGCGGCTGGCGCGTGCGGAAACACTTGCTTTGCGGGAAAAGCTGTACGTCAAGGCGGCAGTGACGTTTGGCATCAAGCCGTGGCGCATCATCGCCCGCCACATCATTCCCAATGCCATCTCCCCGGTGATTATCCAGGTCACGCTGGACATCGGCGATGCGATCCTGCTTGTGGCTACCCTGGGCTTTTTGGGATTGGGCGCGCAGCCTCCGACACCAGAGTGGGGCGCGATGATCAGCGTTGGCTGGAAATATTTGCTGGACTACTGGTGGTATCCCACATTTCCCGGCTTTGCCCTGTTTTTGGCTTCATGCGGCTTTAATTTGATCGGTGATGGAATTCGGGACATTCTCGATCCAAAAGCGAACCGTTCATAGGGGGAATGAAAGATGCTGCTCGAAATCAATAATTTGACCGTCGAGTTTTCGTCCATGCAAGACAAGATCGTGGCGCTGCAAAATGTGTCGCTTGCGATCAACGATGGCGAAATCGTCGGGATCGTCGGGGAATCCGGTTCGGGAAAGTCGGTAACCGCGCTGAGCATCCTCGGATTGCTGGAGAAAAACGCGCGAATCGCCAGCGGGACAATCCAGTACAAAGGAACGAATCTCCTCACGCTGGATAAAAAAGGACTGCAAAGCCTGCGGGGAAAGGAGATCGGCATGGTTTTCCAGGAGCCGATGACAGCCTTGCACCCGACAATGCGGATCGGCGACCAGCTCGCTGAGGTGATTCATCGTCACCGCAATATTTCGTATCGGGAAGCGTACCAGCAGGCCGTGCTGAGCCTGGCTGAAGTGCGAATCAATGACCCGGAGCTGGTCGCGCGCAAATTCCCCTTTGAGCTGAGCGGCGGCATGCGCCAGCGGGTCGTGATCGCGCTGGCCATGTCTTCGCCTCCCGACCTGCTGATCGCAGACGAACCGACGACCGCTCTCGACGTGACGATCCAGAACGAAATTTTGAAATTGATGCAGGAGCTGGCGGCAAAGCGGGGCACCTCGATCATGCTGATTACCCATGATCTCGGCGTCGTGTCGCAGGTCTGCCAGCGCGTGGTGGTCATGTACGCAGGCGAAGTCGTGGAGACGGGCATGACCGAAGAGGTGCTGCAGCACCCCCGTCACCCGTACACGCGCGCTCTGATCGGCGCTCTGCCCGACCTCGCCGATCCAGGGCAGCCGCTATCGGCGATTCCCGGTGACGCGCCCGACTTGCGCAACCGTCCAAAAGGATGCGCGTTCGCGTCGCGCTGCCCCCACTCGCTGCCAATCTGCCAGGAGGATCATCCTGTACTGGAACTGGTCTCCGCTGCATCCACTACGCATTACGTCTCCTGCTGGGGGAGGGAAACCGGATGAATCCACTGCTCGAACTGCACAGCATCGGAAAAGAATACAAAAAAGGCAACCAGCGCTTCCAGGCAGTGACGAACGTGAACATTTCCATCGAGCGCGGCGAGACGTTCGGACTGATTGGCGAATCCGGCTCGGGGAAGAGCACGATCGGGAAAATGATTACCGGACTGGAGCCGCCTTCCTCGGGAGAGCTGCTCTACGAAGGACAGCCGCTGTGGAAAGCCGGCAAATTCTCCGGTCTCAAGCCCGGTGAAATGCAAATCGTCTTCCAGGACCCGCAGTCATCACTCGACCCGCGCATGCGCGTGCAGGCGATCATCACTGAACCCTTGCTCGCCCTGCCCAAAGAGCTGCGTCGGGAAAAAGGAAGCCCCGAACGGCTCCATGAGCTGATCCGCCGCGTCGGCTTAAAGCCGGAGCATCTGAACCGCTATCCCCACGAATTCAGCGGCGGGCAGCGGCAGCGCATCGCCATCGCGCGGGCATTGATTACCGATCCCAGCTTCGTCGTCTTAGATGAGCCTACTTCGGCGCTGGACGTATCCGTACAGGCCAACGTGCTCAATCTGCTCCAGGAATTGAAGCGCGAACGAAATCTTACCTATTTGTTTATCTCGCACAACATGTCGGTCATCCGCTACATGTGTGACCGCATGAGCGTCATGCAAAAAGGACGTATCGTAGAAACCGGCTCTGTCGGCGAAATCTTCAACAATCCGTCTGACCCGTATACGCAAACTTTGTTGTCATCGCTCCCTACTCTCCAGAAGAAGGTGGATACTCATGTTTAACGGAGCAGAACTGCGGGAACTTCGCAAAGAAAAGCAGCTTACCCTGCAAAACCTCGCTGATCAGACAGGCTTGAGCGTCAGCCTGCTGTCACAGATCGAGCGCGGATTGGTAGACCCGACGGTAGGTACATTTTGGAAAATTTGTTCCGCACTGGACGTGCCTTTCCACCATTTCTTTCGCCCGCAAAGCAATCCCGATCCGATCATCCGAAAAGGGATGCACAAGCTCATCCAGTTGAAAAACAGCAAGACCAAGTACCAGGTGCTCACACCTCTGCAAGAAGGGCGAATCGAATTTTTGCTGATCGAAATCGAACCGGGACAAGCGCTGGAGCAGGAGCAAATTTCCCACTCCGGCGAAGAGTGCGGATACATTTTGCAAGGCGAGCTGAAGGTGCTGTTGGGCGATCGCGAATACCATCTGTACGAAGGCGACAGCATCGGCTTTAACAGCACCTCGCCGCACCGTTTTGTCAATCCGGGATCGTCCGTGTCACGAGCGATTTGGGCGCGGGCGACCTAGCCTCGCCGCCCATGAACGAACATGCTTGCTTCCATACAAATAACCCGGCATCTCCCCACAGGAGAATACCGGGTTATTTTGGGATGTGTCCGGTTACGGCAAAGCCGGAAGGATACGGCCTGTTACTTCTCCAAAGCCAACCCTGTATCCATCCCCCTGGCACCACCCGGTGATCGTCACCCGATCGCCGTCCTCCAGCCATCGCCGCAACTCTCCGTTTTTCAGAACCAGCGGCTCTGTTCCGCGCCAGGTCAACTCCAATAGACAGCCCCGTGCCTGTCTGTGCGGTCCGCTAATCGTCCCTGAGGCGAGCAGATCACCCGGACGCAAATTGCATCCTCCGACAGTGTGATGAGCGATCTGCTGGGCCATGCTCCAGTACAAATAGCGAAAGTTGCTGGCACAAATCCGCTCAGGCCGCTCCATGCCATCTCCCTGCACATACGCCTCAAGCTGGATGTCAAAAGACGTCTTTCCTGTCGTGCGCAAATACGCCAGCGGCTCAGGCTCCTGCGGCGGCCCTTCGATGCGAAATGGTTCCAGCGCCGCCAGCGGCACCACCCAGGGCGAGATCGAAGTCGCGAAATTTTTCCCCAAAAACGGCCCGAGCGGCTGGTATTCCCAGGCCTGGATGTCACGGGCGCTCCAGTCGTTTACCAATACAAGCCCAAAGATATGGCTCTCCGCATCTGCGATCGAAATCGGTGTCCCCAGAGGATTGCCGGGACCGATAAACAGTCCCATTTCCAATTCGAAATCAAGCTGGCTACTGGCAGCAAAGAGAGGATCTGACGAATCAGCCGGCTTGATTTGCCCGCGTGGACGGCGTATATCTGTGCCGCTTACGACTACCGAGCTGGCGCGTCCGTGATAGCCGACCGGCAAATGCGTCCAGTTCGGCATCAGTGCCTGTTCCTTGCCGCGAAACATCACACCTACATTTGTCGCATGTTCCTTCGAGGCGTAAAAGTCCGTATAGTCGCCAATGCGGACTGGCAAAAGCAGTTCGACATCGTTTTGGCGCACCAATGCCGCACTGCGAAGCGAGGCATTGTCCCGCAGCAGCGGCTCGTCTGCGCGCAGCAATCGCTGGACGATCTGCCGGACCTCGTGCCACGCCGCCGGACCAGCCGCCATGAAAGCATCCAGCGAATCCCTGGAAAAGACCTCCTTGCCACAAACTGCGGTATTACGGAAATGTCCGGCTCTATCCAGGACGGACAGATCCAGCACATAGTCGCCAATCGCCACGCCGACGCGCGCAGTGCCGCCAGCCCGCGTACGGAACACGCCGTATGGCAGGTTGTGAATGGGAAAATGGCTTTCGGGACTTACCTCGATAAATGAGCGCAGCATCAAAGACCTCCTTTGACCGTCCTTTTGTCGCGGCATTTCACCGGACTTTTCATAAGCGGCAGTGTCTTCCCTGCGTTCATCGTAGCGCCCTTTTCTTCCTGTTTCAAGAATATTTGGAAAAGACAGCAAAGGACCATCGTTACTGCAATGCGCCGATAGCTTCCTCCACACAATCGATGATTTCCCCCGAATGAATCATCGCGCGCAGCGTTTCCAGATGCGGGTACAGGTAGATGTCGCCTTCCAGCCTGGGCACAACCTGCGAGATTCGCGCAAGGACAGCGCGAGATGCAGAGCCTGGGGAAAGGTCGCGTTCCACAAACGAATGGGCACAGTACACAGACAATAGTTCGACTGCCAGTACATATTCGAGCTTTTCAGCCACCTGGCGCGCTTTTTTGGCGGCATTGTAGCCCATCGCCACATAGTCTTCCTGATCTGCGCATGTCGGTATGCTGTCCACCGTCGCCGGATGCGACAATATCTTCATGTCATTGAGGAGCCCCGCCTGGGTATACTGGGGGATCATCAGTCCGGAGTTGAGTCCGGGTTTGGCGATGAGAAAGGCCGGATACCCGGAAAGCTGGCTGTTGATGAGCCGATTGTTGCGCCGCTCCGACATTTTCGCGATGGCTGTGGCGGCTATACAAGCCGAATCCAGCTCGATCCCTACATACGACGAATCGCAGTTGCAGCCTGAGATGGCTCCCGCGTCCTCGTCCGGCCAAATAATCGGATTGTCACTGCACGCATTTAGCTCGATTGCAAACGTCTGCAACGCGTCGTACAATGTTTTCTTTGCGGCTCCGTGCAGTTGTGGAATCGCACGCAAGGAAAGCGCGTCCTGGAGGCGGTAATCGACGAATGTCTTGGCAATTTGCGAGTCCTCCAAAATATTTCGCAGATTGGCGGCCGTCTGTCTCTGCTCGGGATGCGGGCGTACGCTCATCAGCCGATCGTCGAAGGCGCGCGTCGTTCCCTTCAGGACTTCCAGCGTCATCGCGCCGATCACATCGGCAGTCTTGGCAGCCTTCAGCATGTCGTGGAGCGCCAACGCCCCGATAGCTGTCGGACTCGTCGTCCCGCTGGCAAGGGCCAATCCTTCTTTGGCAGAAAGCACAATCGGCTCCAGCCCAACCCGGCGCAGCGCTTCTTTGGCCGGCAGCAGCTCTCCTGCCACATACGCCTTTCCTTCACCCATCAGGACGAGAGCCATGTGGGATTCCGGACTCAAATACCCGACAGAGCCTTCCCGGGGAGCAAAGGGGGTGAGGCCAACTTGCAAAAACTTCCGATACATGTCCAGCGTCTCAAGCCGAACCCCGGAATACCCTTGCCCCAGGTTTTGCAGGACCATCAGCATCGTCGCCCGCACGTCTTCCTCCGACAGCGGTTCTCCGACCGAAGTGGCGTGGGACAGCAAAATATTGCGCTGCAGCTCTGCCGTTTGCTCCGCAGAGATCACTTCCGTGCAGAGGGCGCCGAAACCTGTATTCACCCCGTACATGACGATGCCTTCTTCTATCCACTGCTCAACGAGTTGACGGGACCGCTCCACCCGTTTTCGATAGTCGTCGGAAAACTGGACCTCGGCACGAAACCGGGCTACCGCGACGAATTCTTCCAGTGTAAGCGGAGCCCCTAGAGTTACTTTCGAGATGTCTTTTGCTCGCATGTGCTTCTCCTTTCCTTGCGTTGATCATTTATCCGCTTTGTCCATGAAGAACAGCTTAATCGCAGAGGCGACCTGCAACACGAAGACGAAAAGGACCGTCGAGCCACCAAGGGCAGCCAGATATTTCACGCCGTCGACCCCTTGGGCACCGCCGGCAAACGCCACCATGACGAACGAAATAACACCGATGGACAGAGCCCAGAGAAGCGTTTTCCATTTTGCCGGCTCTTCGTCATGGCGAATGTTGGCCGTACACAACGTGGAAATGGTCCGCACCATCGAATCGGCAGCGGTCGCGAAGGACAAAATCAAGGTCAGCATGACAACCGGGATAATGATCGCTCCCAGCGGAAGGTTGGCCAAAAATGCCCAGAGCCCGGCAACTGCCCCGCTGGCCTTGATCGTGGCTGCGAGGTCGACAATGTTGTTCTGCTGCCAGTACAAAGCAGTTCCTCCCCAAACTCCGAACCAAATCAGGCCGAAGACAGAAGGCAATATCCAGTTGACAATCATAAATTCGCGAATGGTCCGGCCGTGCGAGATGACGGCGAGAAAAATGCCCATGAGCGGTGCGTAGGCAATCCAGATCGCCCAATCGTACAAGGTCCACCACATGACGAGCGCCTCTCCGCCCAAATCAATCGGGTCGAGCCCCCATCCCCAAAAATTCTGCAGCCAGTACGCCATTCCCGCAGTAGAGGTTCGTAACATGTATAATGTAGGACCGATGATGACAAGTGCGATCAACAAGATATAAAAGACCTTTGCATTGATATTCGATAGCCTGCGAATTCCATTGTCCAGTCCCTTGAGAGCCGAGAGCGTAAAAGTCGCGGTAATGAGAAATGTCAACCCGAGCCACATCATCGGCCCTTGCTTGATGCCGTACGTCGCCTCGATGCCAGACCCGATCAGCGCAAGGCCAGCTCCCAGAGAGGACGCCAGGCCGAGTGCAATCGCCAAGACTGCCAATGTATCGATGATGCTTGTCCATATCCCCTTCTGTACCTTTGCGCCGAACAGGGGCGTTAACGTGGAAGTCACCGACAGCGATTGCTTGCGATTGAAATAGAGATACGCGGCGATCAATCCGCTCAGCGAGTACATCGCGTACGGGATAAACGACCAGTTGTAAAAACTTCGTCCCATGGCATAAATGGCGGCCAGAGGCGTTCCCGGAGTAACCCCGGTATTCTCCATTTCCCCATAGATGTTGGCAAAGTAAATGATCGGTTCATTGACCCCATATGTGACCACGCCTGTCGCAATTCCGCCGCTCAGAGCCATGGCGAACCACGTACCAAACGAATACTTGGCTTTAGCGTCTTCTCCTCCCAAGCGAATGTTTCCTATTTTGGAGAACGTCACGATAACAACAATGAGCAACGCCACGATCGACACGATTTGATAGAGCCATCCCAGCCCGCGAAGCGAGGCCAAAAACCCGTTCATTGAAATATCGGTCAACAACTGGTTGTTGACGATTCCGAGCAGGGCTCCTCCGCCTACGACGAGAAAAGCGGGCCAAAACACCCCTTTCCGGGTTTTCTTTTGATCCGCTGTTGTTTCCACTGCGTCCGCTTTATTCGTAACCATTGACATGATTTCATCCCCCTTTACCCCAGTAGATCAGTTTCCATTGCAATTCCAGAGCGAACCGTTCTTTTTGTCCTTTCTCTTCCGGCCATCCCCCATTTTTTTGATTTTTCTTACATATCAAATAATGTAATCGGGACAGAAGCGGAATAATAGATAACAAACTTACGAACTTTGCTCATTCGTTATCGTTGTCCATGGGAGGCATACGGTAATTGCAGCATGGATTTACACTTTTTTAAAGATTCATACATTTTCTTTTGATCCCATTGGATTTTCCTGGAAATATTGCCCCCTTGAGAGTGCAGCTCGTTTGCACACAGAAACCCCCGAAGCAAAGCCCCGGGGTTTTCTGTGGTAGACTCATCCTCTTCTCTAGTCGTACCTCGCATCCTCTTCCCTTTGCTGCCCTTCCACAATCAATTCCAGCTCCGTCTCAAAGTTGAGCAGCAGTTCTGCCGGAAGACGATCCAGCATGCGGCTGATCTCTTCAGTCTGCATCGCCTCATCGAGCGACTTCGGTTGATCTTGCCTTTGCCCGAACCAGTCGCGCAGCTGTTCCGTCAGCTTGTAAAATGAAGACTGGAACTGATCAGCGTCCTCTTCTGCATCGTCCTCGACACTGCGCTTCATGCGCTCCCAGTTGTCGAGCATCGTCTGGAAGGCTTTTTCCAATTCGCTTTTCACAGTCTACCTTCCTTTCTATATGGAAAATATAGAGAAGCCAAACGAAGTTTTTGCTTTTTTGCCTTTTTTCATAGCCCTGTTGGGTCATCTACAGAGCAGATTTGCCTGTTATCATATATAGTAGCATCAGAGAGGAAGGAGGGAGAACCGTTGTTTTCGCGTCAGAATCAACTACTCCTCGCACGCCTTGTCGTACCGCTGTCGCTCTGTCTGCTCACAATGGTCTGTATGCCGCTTGCCGGTCAGGCCGAAGAGGAGATTTTCTCGCTGCAGGCACGGATTGACCAGGCTGCACCCGGCGACGTCCTGACCATCCCCGAAGGCGAGTACGAGGGACCGATTCAGGTGAACAAACCGATCGTGCTGCAAGCGTCCGGCACTGTCGTCATCACGACCCAAAATGATGATCCGGTACTGACGATCGACAGTGACCAGGTGACGATAAAAGGCGTGCAATTGCTCGACAACCGGATCAACAATCCGCAAGCGACTTTGGTCATTCGCGGCAACGCCAACCGGATCGAACAGGTGGAGATCGACACGATGGGTACCGGGATTCAACTGCGCAATGCCAGCGGCAATATGCTGCGCGAGATTCGCATCACCGGACACGTGCTCGACCCCAACGAGGCGGCGGCAGACATCGGCCATGACCACGCAGCCCACCAGCAGCTTACCCAGCCCGTCCAGCAGCCGGGCGTCAAGCCGCGAAAAGGCAATGGCATCGATCTGCTCGCATCGCATCAAAACGAGATCGTCGCCAATCAGGTCATCAATATGTACGACGGCATTTACCTGGAAAGCAGCCAGGAGAATACCATCGCGCTCAACATAGTGGAAAAATCCCGCTACGGCTATCACCTGATGGCTACTTCCGGTACGGTGCTGCGCGACAATACGGGCAGCGGCAACGTGACTGGCGCGATGCTGATGGACACGAGCACTGCCACGGTAACCGGCAACCAGTTTCTCAAGCAAAGGGACAATCCCAACTCCCAGGGCGTGCTGCTGTTCACCGTCACCGATTCTGTGCTGGAGAACAACATCATCGAAGGCAACCGCGTCGGCCTCTACATCGAGGACTCGACCGGCAACACGATTGCGGACAACGAGCTGTCGCTGAACTTTATCGGGATGCAGACTGTGGATTCATCCGGCAACGAGGTCGTCGGCAATCAATTTGTCTCCAATGTGATTCAGGCGCAGGCACAGGATAGCGAACGCAACCAGTTCGACGGCAACTACTGGGACAACCTGCAAGCCCTGGATGTGGACGGAGACGGGCGAAGCGATCTGCCCTTTGAGATGAACCCGTTTTTTCTCGCCCTGACGGATGCCGTCCCGCCTTATCAACTGTTTTTTCAGGCTCCTGGATTCGCCTTCCTGGAGAGTCTGTTTTCCGCCGGTTCGGTCACCATCCGCGATACTGCGCCCTTGATGGCACCCCCGCTGGATGATGCGCTGCCCCAGGCGGAAGCCTCTTCGCTTCCCGCTGGACTGCTCGGAGCGTGCTTGCTCCTGTTCAGTATGACATTTATGTATATAGGAGTGAAACGAAAATGAAAAAGTGGAAACAAGCGTTACTCGGTATGGCAGGAATGGGATTTTTGCTGATGGGATGCGGCTCGAATGAAGCGCAGCCGGTCGCCATCCAGGAAGGCGTGGATGAGTGCGAGATATGCCATATGCACATCGCCGACGATCACAACGCTACCCAACTGCTGCTCAATGACGGGCGGGCCTTGAAGTTTGACGACCTCGGCTGCATGAACGAGTGGGCACACAAAAACGGCCTGGATCACGTCCATGTCCAGTACGTCCGCGACTACAACACGGAGGAATGGCTGGATGCAAAAGAGGCGGCTTTCGTCTACGATTCCAGCTTCCAGACCCCGATGGGATACGGCATCTACTCTTTCCAGGACGAAGTCTCGGCACAATCGTTTGTACAGGAAAAGGGAACAGGCAAAATTTTGACCTTTGACGATCTCGCCAGCCATAGCTGGGAGCGCAACATGACGCAGCATGGCGGAGCCGGGCATGAACAGCACGGCAGCCATGAAGGCACTTCTGACCATCACGGAAGCACGGACAGCGACCAAACACACAACTAGCAAAGGATGAGGGCATAGTGCATTTCTACCATATCGCCAAACGGGAGCTGAAGCTGGGGTTTCGCAATCCCTGGTCCTACTCGTTTCTCGCCCTGTTCACCCTGTTTACGCTCGCCCTGATGGTGATTCAATCGCGTTCCTATCTCGAAGGGTACACGTACACGACAGGCAGCATGCTCACCCTGATTTTGTACCTGCTTCCTTTGATGACGATTCTGCTCTCCTCTTTTTCGCTGACGGGTGAAAAAGAGGACGGAAGCTGGCAGTTGCTATCCACCTATTCGCTGACCAGCGCTTCCTATCTGATGGGCAAATACTTCGGACAATCTGTCGTCCTGATCGTGATCGTCTGCTTCGGCTTTGGTCTGTCCGGGGTCGCAGGAGCGCTGGTCGGAGCCGGTTTTTCCCTGGCAACGCTGGCATTTTTGCTCTGCTTCTCGATTCTCATCATCTTGATGTTTTTAGGGATCGCCATGCTGATCGGCGCCATTAGCAACAACCGCTGGCAGGCGCTTACGATGGGGGTCAGCGTCTGGTTCTTTCTCATCCTGGCCTGGCCGACGCTTTTGATTTCGGTGCTCAGCTTTGTTCCCTACACCTGGATCAAGCCGATCCTCCAGGCAGCGATCATCTGCAATCCTGCCGAGCTGGTCCGCTTCTTCTCCGTGATCTGGCTCGGCGGCGGCTCTATTTTCGGGCCGGAGTACTTCCAGTGGGTCAACTGGTTTGATTCGCCTTTCGGGGCAGTCGGCTTTTTCATGCTCTTGTTCATGTGGATCTGCATTACGATGTACGCGGCGATCTTCATCTGGGAAAGGAGGAGATACCATGGCTGACAACGGACTGGTCATCAGGCAGGTGGAAAAGACGATCAAGAAAAAGCAAATCGTGCATCCGTTTGACTTGACGATCGCACCGGGTGAAGTGGTCGCCTTGTGCGGTGGAAACGGCGCGGGCAAAAGCACGATCTTGCGGATGATCGTCGGTATTCTCCAACCGAGCGCCGGCACGATCGAATTGAACGGCTGCACCTGGAAGCAGCAGCGGGTGCACTACCTGGAGCAAATCGGCTACATGCCCGACCATTTCAACTTCGCTCCGGGGCTGACGGCGCACGAGACGCTGTCGTTTTACGCCGGACTGCGGGAAGTGCCCGCATCGGTCGTCGACCAGGCGCTGAAAGCAGTCGGCTTGTACGAAGCAAAAGACAGACGCGTCGGCCAGTTTTCCAAAGGGATGCAGCAGCGCCTCCTGTTCGCCCAGGCCGTGCTGGCAGATCCGGCTCTGGTCGTGCTCGATGAGCCGACCAACGGGCTGGACCCGTATTGGATGGACGCATTCGTCGATCTGGTCAGAGGGTTGAAGGAAGACGGCCAATCGGTCATCTTTACCACCCACCAGTTGCAGGTCGCAGACGCTGTCGCGGACCGGGCGCTCTTTTTGATGGACGGCAAAGTGGCACAGAGCGGCACGGTGGCGGAATTCCGTGAGAAATACGGTGAGCTTGGACTCCACGGAGCGTTCTCCGCCCTCTTTTCCCGCCCGCCGCAAGCAAGCGCAGCCGAACCAGTATCGTCGGATAGCCAAGCAGCGCATGACAAAGCCAAACCTGGCGTCAACGTGACAATCAAAGGGCGCTCCCAGGACTAAACGCACAAGCAGCCAGCCTCTCCCGTTATTTCGGGAAAGAGACTGGCTGCTTTTTTGCCGTATTCTGGCTGCGAATATTTGTCAACGCAAGCGCTTGACCCAAAATCCGCCTTTCAGGTTCTTCGGCTCAAAGGAGACGATAAATGCTTTCGGCGCCATACTGGTTACCAGCTTCCACAGCTTTTGCTCGTTGCTGCGCTTGGTCAACACCTGCATCATCAGACGTGGGCCATCTCTGCCTTCCGCCACCCAGGAGGTGACACCAAAACCGTGCTCACGGAGCTTTCCGGGCAACTCCATTTCCAGCGAGTCGACGACCACCTGTACGGTGACGTAGCCGAGAGCCAGATATTCCTCGATCTTGCTCCCGACGAACACCCCCATCCCCCAGCCGATACAGTAGGCTGCCAGATTGATCGGGTTGTCGAGATTGTCCAGGACGAGCTCCAAGCCTTTGAGGTAGACAAACACCTCCACCATCGCCAACAGGGAAGCGAGAAGGCGGTACCCCTTGATTACCATCAACATGCGCAGTGTGAAAAAAGAAACGTACAAAATATTGATCCCGATGATAATCCCAATAAATGTGAAGCCCACGTCACAATCTCCTTTTTGCTTTTGACCTGTGGTAATTTCCTTTTTTTGTAAGATGAGCACAGATAAAAGACGGGTAGAGTACCCGCCTTCTCCCTACGCTATTTATATGACAGCACGGTTACGCTTCGTGACGAATCCGCCTGTCCAATACAAAATTGCCAAAGGGCAACAAAGACGCTATAAACGCTCCAACCACCCGCAAAAATGACCAGCGGTTGGCGAACGTCACATGACCAAGAGCGAGAATATACAAACAGAATAACACACCATGGAGCATCCCTGCTACGGTAACAGCGATGGGAATATCCATCATGTACTTGAGCGGCATGGCAACAAACAACAATACGAGATATGAAATACCTTCGATGAGGCTGATGAGTCGAAAGCGTCCCAACGCTGTTTTCATCATAAAAAGGAGGTCCTCCCTGCTATCTGTCTACTTCACTACCCTGATTATAGCTGAATTCTATTAGAATACATCACTGTTTGCGAATGTTCATAATTCGTTCATAAGCAGGCGCAAAAAAGCCACTCTCCCGGCAGATTTCGCTTTGGGAGAGTGGCCGCTTCCAACCGTTTCGTTACTGGCTCAAAGACGCTATCAGGTCGTCTTCAGGACATCGTGATCGACGTAGCGTTCGCCGTTCAGCTCGCTGATGACGTTGATCGCGACCTTGGCTCCGTCGCCAGATGTGATAATCGTATGTACACTCACACCTGCGCATGTGCCGGCAGCCCAAATTCCCTCGATGTTGGTTTTGCCTTGTCCATCCACATCGACGACAGTCTTGATGCGCGGTTCGGTTCCGTCTTTCGTATTGACTCCGATTTTTTGCGCGAGTTCCACGACTGCACCTGTCGCCAGAATGACATGCTTCGCTTCAAAGCTGCCTGCTTCCGTTTCCACAACGAGCCCCTGCCCGTTTTTGCGCACATCGGTCACCTGGTCTGTGATCACTTCAGCTCCGAATTTGGCAGCTTGCTTCTTGCCTGTCTCGATCAGGTCCGGTCCCGCGATCTCCATGATTCCGTAGTGATTTTCCATCCATGCGCGTTTGGTCATGCTTTTGTCGCTGTCAATCAGCAAAGTCTTCTTGCCCGCCTTCGCTGCAAACAGCGCTGCGCTTCCCCCTGCGGGACCGCCACCAACAACTACGATATCGTACATGTAAACCGCTCCCTTCCTCGTTTTCAAAACTTTTTCATACATTATTATATACTATGTATGAAAAAATACAAAGAAAAATTAGAGAGAGAAAACTGCTTTGAGTTTATATTCAAATAATCACTTGAATGTTTGATCGTAATCCCCTATACTTTGAAGTACAGCAGGAATGTTTATCCAACGAAAGGAGGGTTCGTATGGGACTACACCATGACCACCACTCCCATGAACATAGCCATCATCATCACGGCAAAGGAGCGAACAAGCGGGCTTTGGCGATCGCCCTGGCGATCATTGCCGTTTTCCTCGTCGTCGAAGTCATCGGCGGTCTTCTCACTAACAGCCTCGCCCTGCTGTCCGACGCAGGCCACATGCTCAGCGACGCATCGGCCTTGCTGCTCAGCCTGGTCGCCCTGCATGTCGCAGGCAAAAAGCCTTCTGCCCGCAAAACGTACGGCTACCACCGCTTTGAAATACTCGCCGCCTTGCTCAACGGCGTTACGCTCGTGCTCGTATCGCTCTACATTTTCTGGGAAGCGTACCAGCGGCTGTCCGCTCCCCCGGAGGTAGCCAGCCTGCAAATGATGGGCATCGCGTTTCTCGGGTTATTGGCTAACATCGTTGCGGCTTTCGTCCTGATGCGCGGCGATTACCAGCACAACCTGAACATGCGCAGCGCATTTTTGCACGTGCTGGGCGATATGCTCGGTTCGATCGGCGCTATCGCCGCAGGCTTCGTCATGTGGCAGTTTGGCTGGTATGTGGCGGACCCGCTCATCAGTATCGTCGTCGGCGTACTCGTCCTCTTGAGCGCCTGGCGGGTGACCAAGGAGTCCGTCAACGTGCTGATGGAAGGAACGCCTTCTTCAGTCAGCGTCGAACAGGTCAGCCAGGCATTATCCAATATCCCCGGAGTGCAAAATGTCCATGACCTGCACGTCTGGACCGTCACCTCGGGATTTGACTCGCTCACCTGCCATCTGCGGGTGAAAGACGGTATCGAAAGCTACCCGATCCTGCGTGAAGCGCTGCAGCTTCTGGAACGAAGATTCCACATCAGCCATGCCACCATCCAGATCGAAAATGCCAACATCCACCATCCCGGACTGATGTGTCAGGCAGGCGAGCAACATGATGAACATGAACATGAACATGAACATGAACATGAGCACGGGCATCGCCAGGAATCGTGAGCCCCTTTTTATCCGTCGGCGTTAGACCTTTGCGTACGCGGGACCGATATATGGGACGCAGGCGGCGCACAGCCGCCTTCTTGCGCGCCTGAAACCACCCGATTTATGGTTCGGGCGATCGTTTCATTTTCAGTCCCTGCGACAAAAAGAAAGAGCATGGCAACAGACGAAGAAACGTCTTGCCATGCTCTTGTTTGTATAGGCTTTTTCCGTTACACGTTGAACGTCATAATCCAGATCGAACCCAGCACGATCGTCAAGACAATCACCATGCCGAGGATCAGCGTCTGGACGTTCCAGCGCGGCTTTTCTCCTTCGCGAATGTGCATGAAGAAGAACAGCTGAATCACGAATTGCAGGACCGCCATCACCATGATCAGGACGATGGTCATCGTTTTGCTAAACAGCGGATTCATCACCAGTACGAGCGGGATGACCGTAAGCACGATTGAGAGGACAAACCCGATTACGTAAGACTTGAGCGAGCCATGATGTTCTTCATGGTGTGCGCCGTGGTTTCCGTGTGCCATCCTACATCACCCCCATCAGGTAGACGACTGTAAAGAGGAAAATCCATACGACGTCGAGGAAGTGCCAGTACAGGCTGAGCGTCGTTACTTTGCGGCGCGTCACCGGAGTCAGACCGCGGCGGCGCAGTTGCATCATAATCGCTACCATCCAGAACAGACCGATCGACACGTGCAATCCGTGCGTTCCTACCAGTGTAAAGAAGGCAGACCAGTAGGCACTCGTACCAATCGTCGCTCCCTCGTGAACCAGGTGCATAAACTCGTTGATTTCCAATACGACGAAGGACAGACCCAGCAGCGCGGTAACAATCAGCCAGCCGATCAGTTCCTTCACTTTGCCTTTGTTCATCGCCAGAATCGCCAAGCCGCTGGTGAAGCTGCTCGTCAAAAGGATAAAGGTGGAGGCGATGATCCCTGGCATTTCAAACAGTTCCGCGCCCGTCGGCCCTCCGGCAAAGCTGTGATTCATAACCGCAAAGGTCGCGAAGAGGGTACCGAACAGGATGCAGTCCGTCACCAGGAAGATCCAGAAACCTAATACTTTCATCTCTTCCAGATCCGCATGGCCGTGATCGTGACCATGGCCATGCTCATGTTTATTTGCCACTTGTTGCATTAGTAAACCCTCCCCAGCGAGGATTCCGTGCGTTTCACTTCGTCCACGGTCACGTAGTAGTCGTCATCGTAGACGAAGGAGCGCGCCCACATGCAGGCAAATACGCCGATCATACCGATGACAGCCATCCAGACCCATTCCCAGACGAAACCGAAACCAGCGACGAACCAGAAGGCGGACATAACGAACGGAATCCCTGAGTTTTTCGGCATATGGATCGGCTCCAGATGCACAGGCTCTTCTTTATACGTGCCACTTGCTTTTTCTTCTTTGATTCTCCACCAGTCATCCAGCTCTTTTACTTTTGGCGTGACAGCGAAGTTGTAGAATGGCGCTGGCGACGGAATCGACCATTCCAGCGTGCGTCCATTCCACGGGTCGCCTGTCGTGTCGCGCTCCCCGTGCTTGATGCTGTAGGCGATTTGCCATACCTGGAAGATAAAGCCGATCCCCATCAGGAAAGCACCGACCGTGGAGATGAGGTTGAGCATATCCCAACCGTAATCCCAGCCGTACGTGTAGTAACGGCGTGTCATACCCATGAAGCCGAGCGCGTACTGCGGCATGAAGCAGACGTAGAAACCGATATTCCACAGCCAGAAAGCCCATTGGCCCAGCTTTTCGTCCAGCTTGAAGCCGACGATTTTTGGCCACCAGTAGTAAATCCCGGCCAAGTATCCAAACACGACCCCACCGATCAGTACCTGGTGGAAGTGAGCGATCAGGAAGTAGCTGTTGTGGTACTGGTAGTCAGCCGGAGCAACCGCCAGCATGACCCCGGTAGCTCCCCCGACGACGAAGCACGGGATAAAGGCAATCGTCCACAGCATCGGCTGTTTGAACGAAATCCTGCCTCGATACATCGTGAACAGCCAGTTGAAAATCTTCACCCCGGTCGGAATCGCGATCAGCATCGTCGTAACGGCGAAGAAGGCGATTACGCTGGCGTCCGTACCCATCGTGAAGAAGTGGTGGGCCCAGGTGAAGAACGAGAAAAGAGCGATCCCCATGACAGCCGCGACCATCGAGGTGTAGCCAAACAGTTTTTTCCGGGCAAAGGTCGCCACCACTTCGGAGAAGATCCCGAACGCTGGCACGACTACGATGTATACCTCAGGGTGTCCCCACATCCAGATGAGGTTGAGGTACATCATCGGGTTACCGCCGCCATCCATCGTGAAGAAATGGGCACCGGCGAAACGGTCAAGGTACAGCAGAGCAAGTGTTACAGTCAGGATCGGGAATGCCAGGATGATCATCACGCAACTGGAGAATACAGACCAGGTGAACATCGGCATTTTCATCAATGTCATGCCAGGGGCACGCATTTTCAGAATGGTTACGATAAAGTTGATCCCGGACGCCAAGCTACCGATACCGGAAATCTGTATCCCCCAAATCCAGAAGTTCTGCCCTGGACCGGGGCTAAATTCATTTTGTGACAATGGCGGATACGACAGCCAGCCTGCATCCGGGGAGCCCCCGATGACAAACGACAGGTTGAACAGCATCGCACCAAACAGGAACACCCAGAAGCTGACGGCGTTCAAAAACGGAAAAGCGACGTCGCGCGCCCCGATTTGCAGGGGAACGACCATGTTGAACAAAGCAAACATCATCGGCATCGCCATGAACAAAATCATAATCGTGCCGTGCGTGGTAAAGATCGCATTGTAGTGGTCCGAGTGCAAAAACTCTACGTTTGGAAACGCGAGCTGGGCACGCATCAACAGCGCGTCCACACCACCGCGGAACAACATCAGAAGCGAAGCGATCAGGTACATGATCCCGATCTTTTTGTGGTCGACTGTAGTCAGCCATTCGCGCCACAGCCAGCCCCATTTTTTATATTTCGTCAATACGAAGACGATTGCCACCATTGTCAGAGCAATGGAGACCATCGCACCGTAAATCAGCGGATCACCAGTAACAAAGAATGTGGATGCAAACTCCTTTAGGCTCTCCCACATCTGGTATTTCCCCTCCCTTTCAACTGTCCATGCCATGCATGCGATTCGACTGTTACTTTCGGTTCAGCGACCAGTGCTACTCGTTCGTCTGTGGAGCGGCATCGCTTGAATGCATCGGGTGTCCGTGACTGTACTTGGATACGATTTCTTCAAACAGGCCCTCCGGGAACGATGAGAAGGTCATCACTTCAGCCAATCCTGGCTGTTTCAACTCTTCGTAATCTTCTTTGGTAAGAGCAGGAGTCGTGCCTTTTACTTCTTTTACCCACTGGTCAAACTCTTCCTGTGGTTTGGCGACAACCTTGAAGTTCATATGTGCAAAGCCTTCACCCGTGAAGTTGGCTCCTCTTCCGTCAAATTCGCCCGGTTCATCTGCTTGCAGATACAATTCCGTAGTCATCCCGGACATGGCGTAAATCTGACCGCCAAGCTCAGGCACCCAGAACGAGTTCATCGGCGCTTCTGCCGAAAGATGGAACTGTACCGGGACACCAGCAGGGATCTCCAGATAGTTGACCGTAGCAATTCCCTGTTCAGGATAAGTAAACAACCATTTCCAGTCCAGTGACGTCACCTGAATCGTAATCGGCGGTACTTCTTTATTTGGGGACTCTTTCAAAGCGTACACGTCCCGAACCGTGAAGTAGCCCAACAGCGCGACGATAATGACAGGAATTCCCCACCAAATTACCTCAAGCGTCGTGCTGTGCGCCCATTCTGGCTTGTACGAAGCCTTGTTTCCCGGCGTGTCGCGATAGCGATATACAATAAATGCCGTAAGCGCTAGTACCGGAATGATGATGATCGCACACAATATGGTGGAAATAACGATGAGATCATATTGCGTCTGTGCCACTGGCCCCTTCGGATTGAGGACAACATACTCATCTCCGCACCCTGCCAGCAGAGTGCTTGCCAGCGCTGCCAAGACCCAAAGATGAACTTGTCTTAGCAATTTGGTTCCTCTCATTCTCCTGATCCCTCCTCAATTCACAAAAGGCAATTTCAATATAATTGAACATGACTCGTATGCGCATTTACATGTTATCAAAGTAATCCCGTTTTGCTATCGCTTTTTGCGCACGTTCATTTTTTCGTATCTTTTTTGTTACAAAGTTTTCACGAAGCGGTCACGAGTTGATCAAAATATTGTTCAGGATTGCCATAAAAGCCATGAAACTCACGATTGAGGAATTTTTCTGGGATCTTTTGCTTCTGCATACAGCAAAAAACCCGGAGCCAGGCAAGCTCCGGGTTCAAATACTTGTTTTCCTTATTATATGTTTACACTCTTTGTTTCCACATGTGCATCAGGCGAAAGACGGTGCTGAGCAGGAAAATGTTCATGCCAGCGATCAAGCATCCGATGGAAACCATCAGTGGCAAATTCTCCGATCGAAAATCGCTTGCAGTAAACACCAAAAGAAGCGTTCCGACGATCGTGGCTGTCCAAGCCATCCATTTCAATGTGTCCGCTGCTCTTTTATCCTCGTTCATGCTACCATACCCCTGTCATCGTAAAATGAAATCGTTTTCCTCTTGATGTGATTGTAACATAATTTTCACTTCTTGTTCATGTTTTGTTCAAAAAATAATCAAAAAATGGTCAATTTTTTTCGCGGAATCCTCTTGTCTGCTGGCATGTCATGTTTTTCCTTTGTGACAAAAGCGTGAATGGCACGAAAAAAGCCTGCATCCTCGCTGCCTTCCGGGCAGAAAAGATACAGGCTTGTCAGGCATTTGCCTTATGGCGCATGCGCTTTAGCTAAACTCTTCCTTGCGATACCGCTTCAACCAGGCACGGACGCCGTATGAGACGGCGAACAGGATAAACAGCACGCGGAACAACTGGAACGCCATCACCAGCAGCGGATCAGCCCCGACCGACAGTGCCATCAGCCCCATCTCGGTCAAGCCGCCGGGTGAAGTAGCGAGGATATTGGTAATCACATCGGTACTCGTCAGATAGGAAATCGACAGCGCCAGGGTAAGGGTCATGCCCAGCAGCAGGAAGGCATGCACCAGCGCAAAGCTGAACAGCCGGCGATGCTTGATGATGTCTTCCCGCGAGAACTGAAGCCCGGTACTGACCCCGATCAAAACCTGCGCGACCTGGACGAGAAAAGCAGGCAGTGCGTGGTCCTCCGGCAGCACGTTGGTACTGACACAGAGCACGGCAGTCAACAGCATCGGCCCCAGCATGTACGGAGCCGGAATCGAGATTCGCGTCGCCAGCACGGCCGCCACGGCGCCTGCCGCGAGAATCAGCAGCGTCGGCACCAGTCCCATCTCTCCATTTTGCACGCTCGCTGCCGCAGACAGCGGATGCGCATAGAGCCAGGTGACGAGAAACGGCGTCGACAGGACGATCACGACGACGCGGATTGAATGAAAAATGGAAATGATCTGTTGATTTCCCCCGACTTTTTCCCCGATCGACAGCATTTCCGACAGCCCGCCGGGAACATTGCTAATAAACGCAGTGACCCAATCGACATCTGCCATTTTGTGCATGATCAGCATGTTGATCAGACCAAACAAAAGCGTAATGAAAGTCGCAAGAAGCATCAAGCCGATATGGTCCGTCATCGTCTCCATAATGGCCGGCGTCATCCTCAGCCCGAGCGAGATTCCCACCACGACAAGCCCGATGCTGCGCAGCCAGCGGGGAGCCCAGAGCTTGTCATAGCCGAGGACTTTCACGACCACGGTGGTTACCAAAGCACCCAAAAGCCACGGAAGCGGACTGTGAATCGCAGCAAAAAGCAGGCCGCCCATGGAGCCGATCAGCAAGGTTGCCAGCGTCCGAAGCAGCATCTGTCATCACATCCTTTTCTCTCGTTGCTAAGCCTCGGTCTGTTCTCCAGTGTAAACGAATGAACAAGGCAGGACAAAATAGAAAATCGTTATCGAGAGCAATCAACAATACGAATACCAGGAAATTGCAGCGCCTGTAATGCCCTCCTCCTGTTTGTCAGCACTGCTAGCGATGATGCTTCCTCGTCCATTCCTCCATGAAGCGGACGAAGGCAGCCACCATCTTCAGCTCCATCGAGTCTTCGTGGCAAAACATCCACGTCTGCCGCTTGATCGGCTTGCCGGATGTGTCCGTGAGCTCGTACAGATACAGATCGTCGATGTCCTTGAGCATCAGCCGGGGCAAAATGCCGTAGCCCAATCCGCAGGACACCATTTCCCGGCACGTGTCGGCCTTGTCGACCACCATCCCGATCAGGGGCGGCTGGGAGTAGTGGGCGGACCACCAGTTGTTCACCAACGCCAAAAGCAGCGGATCGGTCTCGTAATCGATCCGCGGCATGGTTGGCAAATCATGCAAGGAGAACGGATTTTTGGCGACCGCACATATCGTTTCCTCAAACAAAAGCAGCTTTTTTTCGGCCCAGCTATAGTTTCCGCGGACAAACCCGATGTGGACATCCTGGTTGTATACCGATTTGTAGACATCCTTGCTGAAGCCCGTTACCACCTTGAACTCCACGTCCGGATACGCCGCCGAAAAATGCTTCAGCAGGTTGGGCAGCTGATAGCGGGCGAAATAGCTGGATACGCCGAGTCGCAGCGTTCCTTTTACCCTCTCCCCCATATTGGCGACATGCTCCTTGATCTTGCTCAGCTTGACCAGCATTTCATCGGCACACATTGCCAGGTACTCGCCCTGCGGCGTAAAGTGAACGCCCCGCCTGCCGCGATGCACGATTTGCACGCCAAACTCTTTTTCAATCTGTCTCAGCCGCTTGGTCAGGGCAGGCTGCGACAGGTACAAGCGCTGCGCCGCCCGCGTAATGTTTTGTTCTTGATACAAGATTTGCAAAATCGACCAGTCTCGATTCTCCATAGGCTATCCTGTCTCCCTACAAAATTCTATGTGACCCCATTCTTTTTCTCCCTGCGCTTCACGTACACGCCAAACACGATCACGATGAGCGCAAAGCATAGCGGAATTACCGGCTGCAGAACAGGAAGTGTCGCCTGCAAAAAGCTGCCAAACAGCTTGTCCTCCGCGATCATCTGGCCTGCGGTAAATCCGAGAACCGCCGCTCCCGCCACGATGATTACCGGGAATCGGCTCATCAGCTTCATCAGAATACGGCTTCCCCAAATAATAATCGGAATACTGATGGCCAGACCGATGATGACGAGCGGCAAACTCCCTTTCGCCGCACCCGCTACCGCAATGACATTGTCCAGACTCATAATCATGTCCGCGAAAATAATCGTCTTCATCGCTCCCCACATCGTCGAGCCGCCCGCCACCTCTGCCTCGTCATCCTCGCCTTTGAGCAGTTTGACCGCGATCCAGAAGAGCAGCAAGCCGCCGATCATTTGCACCAGTGGAATTTTCAGCAGCCAGATCGCGATGAAGGTCAGGATGACACGCATCCCGATCGCACCCATCATCCCCCAAAAGATTGCTTTTTTCTGCAGCTGTGGAGGCAAGTTGCGGCAAGCAAGCGCAATCACCACTGCGTTGTCCCCACTCAAAACGAGATCGACCATAACCAGTTGCAAGACATTGAAGAGAAAATCGGTCATTGGAGTGCCCCCAAAGAAAGAGATGATATTGTTTATAATAGACCTAACTTTTGTATTGTGCAGTAAAATTTCCAGCTACTTCCTGTCATTTTTTCAAAAGAAAAAGCCGTTATCGCATATTCGATAACGACTCGATTCATTTGTCTGTGTAGGATTCCCGTTCTGGCGCGTTTGTTTGCATCGTTTTTGCTGTCAACACAGATCATCGGCACATGAAACGCAGATCCAAGTCATTTCACCCTACAAAAACCGCCGGTGCACCTTTTTCCCGTCGTACGTAAACAGGACCGGACGCTCTTCCAGCACTGTCTCCAGATGAACCGTCTTCCCCCAGAGGGTATGGACGTACGGCAACGTCTTCTCCACATACTTCACATCCAGCTCGAGGTCCTCGAAGTGATGCTTCAGGTACAGCTCGCCGGAGCGCAAATGATCGCCGTCGTGGACGAGCAAGTAGGGGAATCCGCCGTTGACGCGGGTGGCAGCCAGTCCGTCGCGCACCTGCTCCCACTGCTTTTCCGTGACTACCCATTCATTGCCCTGCTTGCCGAACATGTAGAGGTCGAGCTTGCTGACGAGGTCTTTGGTCAGGAAGTTGCGGATAAAGCTGATGTCCGACTCCAGCTCGCGCACCTCGAAAATCTTCGCCCGCCCTTCGCCCGGCTTGCGTCCGAAGCGCTCCTGCTCTTCCTTCGTCGGGTTGTTCCAGCGCTCCTCGATGTCCTCGAAAATTTTCAGGCCGAGGTGATACGGATTGATGCTGGTCGTCGACGGCTGGATCACCGACGAGTGCAGCTTGGCGAAGTCGATCGTCTCCGCTTCCGTCAGCTCCATCTCCCGCAGGATGCGCATATGCCAGTAGGTAGCCCAGCCTTCGTTCATAATCTTCGTCTCCAACTGCGGCCAGAAGTAGAGCATCTCGTCACGGACGATCGTCAGGCAGTCGCGCTGCCAGTCTTCCAGGACATTGCTGTATTCCATCAGGAACAGCAGCAGGTCTTTTTCCGGTTCGGGCGGGAATTTGCGCGGCGCTTTTGGCTCGGGCTGCTGTTTGTCGGTTTTATCCAGGCTCCACAGATCGTCGTAGGGCGAGGTGCGCTCTCTGCCCTTGTTTGCCGGCGATTCGTCCTGCTCCCGCTTCCAGCGCAGCTTGGGCCGCAGCAGACTCGGATCGATGTGCTCCTGGATGGCGAGCGCGGCGTCGAGCAGTTGTTCTACCGCTTCCTTGCCGTGCTGGATTTCGTACTGGCGAATCCGCTCCGAACTGGCGGCCATGCTCTCCACCATGTCTCGGTTGGTGTTGGAGAAGCGCGCGTTGTTTTTGAAAAAATCACAATGCGCGAGGACGTGGGCGACGATCAGTTTGTTCTGGATCAGTGTATTGCCGTCGAGCAAAAAGGCGTAGCACGGATTGGAGTTGATGACAAGCTCGTAAATCTTGCTCAGGTTCAAGTCGTACTGCAGTTTCATCCGGTGAAACGACTTGCCAAAGCTCCAGTGAGAAAATCGCGTCGGCATCCCGTACGCGCCAAATGTATAAATAATATCGGCCGGACAAATTTCGTATCGCATCGGGTAAAAGTCCAGTCCAAAGCCTTTGGCAATCTCCGTAATTTCATCGATGGAACGCTCCAGCTCCCTGCGCTCGTCGTTGGTCATGCTTTCCCCCTCCTGTTTTCTGCTGCTGCTTCTACATGTATATGGCGGAAAGCGAGAAAAGAAGCCAGAAAAAAGGCGCTCCCTCTGTGGAGGCGCCTGTTCATAAAGAAAGAGTACATAGGTTTTAGCCTTGGAACCAATCGCGAACCGCAGAGTAAATCATCGCACCCGAGAAGATCAGGATCGCGATAATCCCGATTCCATCCACAATAGGATCAAGACCGGAGAGAAAAGAATTCTCCAACGGAGCTCTCACCAGCCCGAATCCTCCCAGCAAACCGCCGAGAAAAGAGAGCCATCTGACACTCATCTCCCTTTCACCTCCCGTGACAGCGCGTATGGTCTGCAGCCGTCCCTACATGTTATGAAAAAGGAGAGAAACGGTTTGTACACATGTCTACAAACGGTTCACCAAATTGCAATTGGGCATCGTCCATGCCGATGAGGTACAATATGCGTGAACGGTAGCGGACTGCCTGTCAGACGGGCGGTTTGACATACTACAAGGAGTGAATACGCGTGAAACTGTTTCTTATGCTCGGCAGCATCAGCGGCTTTTTGTCCGTAGCGCTTGGGGCGTTTGGCGCCCACGGGCTCAAGGCGCGTCTTGACGAATACTCGCTCGGTGTCTTTCAGACAGGCGTGACATACCAGACGACACATGCCCTGGCGATCATTCTCGTGGCAATGCTGATCAAATGGTATCCGGAAGCAACCGGCCTCACCTGGGCAGGCTGGTGTTTTGTCGCAGGCACCCTGATCTTCTCCGGCAGCTTGTACACGCTGGCGATAAGCGGGATCAAGACATTCGGGGCGATTACCCCGATCGGCGGCGTACTGTTTTTGATCGGGTGGGCCTTGCTGGCTGTACACGCCTGGAAAATCGCTTCCTAAAACAATTCCCTGAGCAAAAGGAAGCGGCTGACAGCAAAACCAGGCACAAGACAACGGCGTCCGCCATATGGTGTAGGGTTACTACACCCTCCAAGGAGTGGACGCCATGCCAAGCACATCCTACACCCCGCCCTCCTACTATTACGGAATGCCGGATATGTACATGCAGATGGGGTACTTCCCGTTTCCCACCCCGCCAGCCGCCGACACGCTCAATCGGCATATCGTCACTCCGTACGCGATGGCGATGGCCAGCCAGTGCAGATACTACCTCGGCCAGACGGACAAGATGCCGCTTGGAGCAGGAGGCTGCAGCTACGCTGCTTTGGCCAATCCTGCCGGTTCCGGCGTGCAGTTGTACATCAATGAATTTGTACTGACCAACTTCTCCGCCCAGCCGCAGGAAGCGCAAATCTGGTTTGGCGCGACGAAGTCGATCGTCGGGGCAAAAACCTCGAACCAGGTTTCGCCGGGCTATGTCCAGCTTTCCGCCTGTCCGTCTGCTCACGGTAAAATCCTCTTTGCCAGCGGCAGCGCCGACATCCCGCGCCAAGGCGTAACCGTCTCGACCCGCATCCTGCCCGCGATGACGACCGTTCCCTCGGAAAAGGGCGGACACTGGATTCTCGATCCCGGGACGGCGGTGATGGTTTTGCTGCCAGCCCGCGGGGAAAGCGACAGCGGCGAATGGCTGTTTGCGGCAGGATGGTGGGAGCAGCCTGTGTTTGGATAAACGAAAAAGGCAACGTCATGGAGTCGACGATGCCTTTTTTCTCATACATACGCATTGAAAGTGATACACTCTTATGGTAAACTGGGGAATGGACCCCTTTAAAGATAATTATCGGGCATATTTCTCTACTTCTATCATACCACACATCGTTTTTTCTGTCAACATCTTCTCGTGTACAACGATCACCCAAAAAGGAGCGGTACCATGAGCATTTCCGAACAAGAGCGCCAAGCCGAACAACGACGCGTGGAGCAGGTGGTTGCGGAAATCGGCAGGCAAATCGACAGCCTTTCGAAAGAAGCAAGCGATGTCGGCGAGGACATCGTCAGCATCCGCAAGCATTTTTGGGACGATGTCACCGTCAACTTCGATGACGCCGTCGAAGCCGCCGATACGTATGCCAGCATCAAGCAGCAGGCAGAGGTCCTCTCAGAGCGGGAGCGGGTCCATCAACACGCCCTGCAACGGCTGAAAACCTTGAAGCGGCTTGCCGCCTCTCCGTACTTCGGCAGAATCGACTTTCGCGAGGAATCCGAAGCGCATGCCGAGCCGATCTACCTGGGCATCGCCTCCGTGCAAGATGAGTCGGACGAACAGTTCCTCGTCTACGACTGGCGCGCGCCGATATCCAGCCTGTACTACGACTACGCGCCCGGCCCGGTCACCTATGAGACGCCGGCAGGAAGCATCAGCGGTGAAATGACCGCAAAACGGCAGTACGTGATCCGCGACGGCCGCCTGCTCCACGTATTCGATACGGGAGTGACGATTGGCGACGAGCTGTTGCAGGAGGTACTGGGCAAACAGGCCGACAACCAGATGAAAAGCATCGTGGCGACTATCCAGAAAGAGCAGAACCAGATCATCCGCAACGAGCGCAGCCGACTGCTGATCGTCTCCGGGGCAGCGGGCAGCGGCAAGACCTCTGCTGCCATGCAGCGCATCGCCTATCTGCTCTACCGCTACCGGCAATCCCTGCGTGCCGACCAGATCGTGCTGTTTTCGCCCAACCGGCTGTTTTCCAGCTATGTCTCGACCGTCTTGCCGGAGCTGGGCGAGGAAAACATGGAGCAAAGCACGTTTCAGGAGTACGCCGAGCATCGTCTGGGCTCGCTCTTTGCGCTGGAGCATCCGCTCGCCCATATGGAAGCCGTTTTGCAAAACAGCGGCAAAGCGGGCTACGCAACCCGGCTGGAGAGCATCCGCTTCAAATCGTCAGCGCGCTTTTTGCAAGTGCTGGACTCCTACGTCCAACTGCTGATGGAATCCGGAATGGTCTTTCGCGACCTGCTGTTTCGCGAGCACACGATCATCTCGGGCGAGCAGATCAAAGACTACTTTTACAGCCTGGAACGCTCGCTGCCGATTCCCAATCGGCTGCATCTTGCAGCAAGATGGCTTTTGTCCGAGCTGAAAAAACGGGAGCGATCCGAGCGGCGGAAGCCATGGGTGGACGATGAGCTCGAACTGCTGGACAAAGACGATTTCGTGCAGACGTACCAGCAACTGCGCCGCAAAAACCAGTTTCACGAGGAGTCCTTTGACGATTTCGACCGTGAACGTGACGCGCTCGCCGCCAAGGTCGTCAAGCGCGCCTTCCGCGAGCTGCGCACATGGATCAAGCAGCTTCGCTTTCTTGACGCACCAGCGGTCTACCGCCAGTTTTTTGCGGAGGAATCGCTGCTCTCCAAGCTCGGTGTGACCGAGGCAGCGGTCCTGGAGCACTGGCCGGCGATCTGCGCGCGCACGATCCGCCAGTTGGACCAGGGGCAGCTTTCGTACGAGGATACCCCTGCCTTCCTCTACTTGCTGGAGCGACTGGAAGGACAGCAGACGAACAACCTCGTCCGCCACGTCTTCCTCGATGAAGCACAGGATTACTCGCCGTTTCAGTTTGCCTTGCTCAAGCGTCTTTTCCCGCGCGCCAAAATGACGGTGCTGGGAGACTGGAACCAGGCGATTTACGCGCATGCCCAGGAACAAGAAGGATTTGCGGCGGTCGCCTCGCTCTATGCAGCGGAAGAGACGGAAACAGTCGTCCTGGCCAAAAGCTACCGTTCGACACGCCCGATCGTCCTGTTCACCCGCCAGTTGATCGCCGGCGGAGAGCAGATCGAACCGTTTCAGCGGGATGGACGGCTGCCGACGATCACCTCGGCAGCGAATTCGGAAGAGCTGGCAGAAAAAATCAGCGCCCGCGTCCACGAGCTGCAGGCAAAGGGGCACAATACGATCGCGGTCATCACCAAGACGGCGGAAGAGGCGCGTCTGGCGCATGCCCGCTTGCGCGAAAACCTGCCGATCCAACTGCTGGACAGCGAGCAAAGCTCTTATGACACCGGTGTGCTGGTGATCCCCGCCTACCTGGCAAAAGGCGTGGAGTTTGATGCCGTGCTGCTCTACGACGCCTCGCGCGAACGCTACGCCGACGAGAGCGAGCGCAAACTGTTCTACACCGCTTGCACGCGCGCCATGCACGAGCTTCATCTGTACTTCATCGGGGAGATCAGTCCGTTTCTTTCCAGCGTTTCACCGGACAGCTACGAAATGTGCTGATCGTCGTCTGTAGCGAGACAAAGCAAAAAGCCGGATGGGCCTGCGGACTGCAAGTCATATCCGGCTTTTTTGGTGATCTGGTGTGTTCTCGTCGCCGCTACGATCCCGGCTGTCACAGTCCGACGTCACTTCGCCGACGCTCATACACGCTGCGTCCAAGCCGATAAAAGACCAGGCTGAACAGAGCAATGCCGCCCATCGTCAAAAACATTGCCGGACCACCGTATGCGAAGAGAATCATCCCCCCTGCCCAGGGGCCGAGAAAGCTGCCCAGTTCGCTGACGCTTTGCGCTCCGTAATAAGTTCCGCGCATCCGGGGCGGCGTGATTTGATCGATTTGTGCGTACTCGGCTGGTATGAGCAGAATTTCTCCGAGGGTAAAGACGATCATCGCCACGATAAAACCACTCCACTCGGACGAAAAGGCGAAGCCCGCTTCTCCGACAGCCATCAATACGGCACCTGCAGCAATGCGTGAAAACAAGGAGTACCGCTCCGCCAGCCGGGTAATGGTGATTTGCAGGACCAGTACAGTGAAGCCGTTGACACTCATCATCAGACCAAACAACGCGACTCCCCCGGCCACATTGTCGCGCAGGTACTGCGAAAGCGTGACGGACATCTGCCCATGTACCGTCACAAGCAGGATTCCACCGATGACGAACAGTTGCAAAGCTGTATCGCGCCTGAGCACGTCCCATATCTGGAAAAACCCCGCTTTATCCTCGTTCACCTGTCCTTCTTCCGCCGAAAACCGCTTCTCGTCTTCCCGATACCGGTTTCCGACTACTGTGAGCAAAATCGCAAACAAGACGTACGACAGTGCGGTCAATACGAACGCCACTCCGCTTCCGGCAATCCCGATCCAGGCACCCAGCAGCGGTCCGAGCGTCGCACCAGCATTGATCGCCAAATAACGGTTGGAAAATACGCGAAAACGCTTTTCCGCCGGCGTAAAATCGCCCATCATCGCTTTCGATATCGTCCCGAAAAATGCCCCTGCCAGCCCTTTTGCCAAACTGATTGCAAACAGCGAGACCGGGTGGCTGGCCATGACGAAGAGGATAAACGAGACTGCCATTGTCAGCATGGAGAACACAAGCAGCTTTCTTCTGCCAAACAAGTCAGAGCAAACTCCTCCCAGAAAGCCGCCAAACGTGCCCGCCAACGGTCCTGCTCCGACGATCAAGCCGATTGCAGCAGGCCCCAGATCGGTTGTCTCACTCAGATAGATCGCAAGAAACGGAATGCTCATCATCTGCGTGGTCATAACAAAAACGGTCCCGCCCATCAACAGATGTACGACGGGATGATAGTTTTGCCAAGCCTGCCTGAGCTTGCTCACCTGCTTAGCCCCCTCTGTGCAAATAAGTTCGCAAGATGACAGGCAAGTGGTCCAAAAAAGACTCCCGCAAGCTGTAGCAGCTTACACTCGTCGTCGTTCCCGTGTAGTGGGCGCGTATCAGTCCAGCCCGACGGAGTACCGTTACGTGATGATGCACGGTGCTTTTCGCCAGCCCAACGTGCTGCTGCAACTCTCCGAGTGTTCGACTTCCAGAGGCCAGAAAGCGCAATATTTGCAGCCGCTTGGCATCCGCAAGACACTGTGTGATCGGCAAAAGCTCCCGAAGCAGATCGTCCTGTCCTGCCAGGGAAACCGGGTACAGGCAGGTAGCCATCCCCCGGTAAAAGTCGAGAACGGAAGCCGGCGCACAATGATACTGCGGCACAAGTACCACCTGCTGCAAACCTGGTACGTCATCAATCCAGATCCCGCCGGTGGCATGATCGATCAGTTCGGCTGACACCAGTGTTTCTGTTTCAGCCCGCTCCCGCAGCCTGGCCGCGCTCTGCGCGAGCGTAGTCAAGATGGCTGGGTCCAGATTGGAAAAATAATGCTCGTGCCAGCGCTTTAGCACAGACAGGATGTGATCGCGCACCGCTGCAAGATCCAGCGGAATTGTCTGAACCCAGGGAGCGAGACGCTCGTAAATATCCCCGGCGGGGAGCTTCTCCAGCCAGTTGAGAAAGGACGGGACTGTCGTTGTTTCCGGCGATTGCGCCGCGAGCAGAACGAGCCGATGAAGCACTTCCCAGCGTTCATCAGCCAGTTCGCGTGCAAAGGCAGGAGGCAGCATTTCGACAGCGCGCTTCTTCCACTCTGGTCCCAGATGAAAATGTTTCTGCTCTTTTTCATCGATAAAGGCATACAGGCTGACGATGCACTCGTACACTTCATTCCATTCGATTTTAATAGAATATTGATTATTCATTCGATCACCATCGAACTTTTTCAATATATTACCCTACAGTTCTTTGTTTGTACAGAAAAAAGAAAACCTGCCAATTGCTTGGCAAGTTTTCATGTGTGTATCCTTGAAACTGTTGTCGTCCTACTCCGTCAGGCGCAGAAACTCGTCGATATCGGCTACGGCCAGATCGACTGCTTTTTGCCAGAACTCCACCGTAGTCACATCGGCGTCCAGATGCTTTTTCGCCAAATCCTCGACGCGCATCCGTCCGGTATCCTGCAAGAGCGCATCGTATTTCGGCGCAAAGCTCTCCCCTTCCTCCAGCGCACGGGCGTAGACGCTCAGGCTGAAGAGGTAGCCAAACGTGTACGGGAAGTTGTAGAACGGATAGGTCGTGATGTAAAAATGCAGCTTGGAAGCCCAGAAATGCGGCTCGTATTCCGCCAGAGCATCGCCGAACGCCTGCTTTTGCGCTGCGACCATCAGCTCATCCAGCTCAGCGGCGCGAACCAGTCCTTGCTTGCGCCGCTCGTAAAATTCTTTTTCGAACAAAAAGCGCGCCTGGATATTCATAAAAAAGGCGACGACCGACTGCAGCTTGTCTTCCAGCAGACTGAGCCGCTCTTCCTTGTCTTTGGCCTGTTTGACCGCTGCGTCTGCCAGAATCATTTCGGCAAAGGTAGACGCTGTCTCCGCCACGTTCATCGCGTAATTTTGCGAGAGCGGAGGCAGATTCCACATCACCTGCTGATGGTACGCATGCCCCAGTTCGTGAGCGAGCGTAGAGACGTTGCTGGCATTTCCCGCGTAAGTCATAAAAATGCGCGACTGCCGGCTCACCGGAAAGCTGGTGCAAAACCCGCCAGGTCGCTTGCCGGGGCGGTCCTCTGCTTCAATCCAGGCATCGTCAAAGGCCATCTTGGCAAACTCGGCCATTTTCGGGTTAAAGCGGCCAAATTGCTCCACGATCATCGCTGCCGCCTCGTCGTAGGAAACTTTTTTCGTCTCCTTGCCAATCGGCGCTCCGATGTCGTACCAGCTCAGCTTGTCCACACCGAGCAGTTTGGCCTTGCGGTTGAG
The DNA here is from genome assembly GCF_044627595.2 of Brevibacillus sp. TJ4. Lineage (NCBI taxonomy): Bacteria > Bacillati > Bacillota > Bacilli > Caryophanales > Paenibacillaceae > Brevibacillus > Brevibacillus sp. TJ4. The sequence continues at coordinate 3,410,439 of NZ_CP185865.1, forward strand.
ATAGGCAACGAGCTTCTCGGTGCGGTTGTTGATCGCCTGCCACATCGCGTCGAGGGTCTGCTCCTGCATACGCCCGATCTCAAGCGGCTCGCGCAGCACGGAATCCCAGCCGCGCTGGCGGTACAACGCCAGCCGGAAGCCGCCGAGGTGATTGAGCGCGTGGGCACACAGCTCTGCCTGCTCGCCCCATGCCTGTTTCCACAAGCCAAACACGCGCTCCCGCACGCTTCGGTCGGGATGACTCATCAGGTTGGCTGCCTGACCTGCGGAAAGCGTCTTTTTCTCGCCATCCAGCTCGACCTCGATGCCAATGCGCCCGACCACGGTATTGTACAGGTCTTGCCAGGCGTGATAGCCGTCGACAGCGAGCTCTGTCGCCAGCACCTCCTGCGCCGGGGGCAGCTTGTCCTGGGCACGGCGGCGACGCTCCTCCAGCGAAAAGGCAATCGGGGCGATTCTTTCGTCAGCCAGGAGAGCGCTCCACTGTGTTTCCCCGATTTTTTGCAAATGTTCATCCCATCCGCTCAACACGGCGGAATAGGCGGCGGACAGCGACTTGACCCGTCCGCCCAACTGCTTGGCGGCTTCGTCCTTCACATCCTGGGCAGTCAGGCAGGAGATAAACGCGCCCGCCTGTCTGATCCGCACCGCGATACTTTGCACATCTGTGACCAGTTCGAGGAAAGGCTGCTTTTGCTCCAGGTCAAGCTCTGGATTTGCCACCTTTTTTTGCAAAGCTGCAATATCCTCCTCAAGCGAACGCAAAAACGCAGCAAATTCAGCCGATTCGCTTCCTCCCGGGAAGAGTGCCTCCAAATCCCAGCGTTGCGGCAATGTATGTTCCATACTGTATCCCTCCTTCGTTTTCCAAGAGACTCATGTTGCGAAAAAACTCTTTCGATCAAATATTTTCCATAAGGAAGGAGTCATATCCTGCCGCGATCACCTATAAATTGTTCCCGCAATTGTTGCGACAATTCATCGATTCGTCTCATCTCCTCATGGACTCCCAACGCCGCCTCCTGCTGGTTGCGGGATACGTCGAGCAATCCGTCGACTGAGTGTGAGCTCGACTTCGTCACTTCACTGATGGCCGTCATCTCATCCTCGATCTCGGCCGATCGCTGCCTGATTTTCATAATTGCCTGGTTCAATTCCTGGATGTGACCCATTACTACCTGCATCGACTGGTTCATACTGGCGGATTGCTGCAGGGACACTTCCGCCATGCGGGCAGATTCCGTTGTCGCCCGCTCTCCTTCGAGCATAAGCTGCGAAGCGGATTGGCTTTCCGTGCGCAGCGATGTCAGAATCGGCCTGATGTCCTCTACCGCCCTGGCGCTCTTTTCCGCCAATTCTCCGATCTGACCGGCGACTACCGCAAATCCGCGTCCTGCCTCGCCTGATCTGGCCGCTTCGATGCCCGCGTTTAGGGCAAGCATCCGGGTCTGGTTCGCCAATCCGCGAATCGTATCGATGATCCCTTCGACCTGTCCGCTGGAGACAGCCAATTTTTGCATGACATCGACGGTCTGCTCGATTGAATACTTCGATACGGCGATTTGTCCAGCCAGAGAGCTGATTTCCTGATCGTTTTTTTCTACCCAATGGCAAGTCTGCTGTGCCTTGTCTTCCATGACGGCGAAATAGCGGGACGCCTCGCCGATCATGCGGGCGATCTCTCCCAGACTTTTTTCAATCTCGGCGATGGAGTGGAACTGCACTTGCAGCCCGGAGGCCACGTTTTCAAACGATTGAGCCGTCTGCTCGCTCGTCTGGAACTGGAACGCCGTCTTTTGCGAGACTGCAGACGCCGCCTGCTCGAGCTGGCCGGAGATGCCCTCCACGCTGGCCAGCATTCCTTCCAATTCCTCACGCTGTCGTTGCTTCTCCTGTTCCCAGGCGTTGCTCAGTCGAATCTTGCTGCGTATCTGCATGTGTGTAGCTACAGCGGTCAGCACCAAAAATCCGGCATGGACCAGCAGCATCGTAAACGAATATGCGTCCGTCCCAAAGACGAGCTGCGGCACAAAAAAATACCCCAACAAATGCTGGGCGGCAAACAACACTGTCATCAGTCCGAGCAACGGCGCGCTCTCATAGTAGGCGAGCATAGCCATGACCATAAAAATCGAAAAATGAAACTCGACCGCCCCGCCTGCTCCTGCAATGATCGAAATGCTGGAAAACGTAAGCGTCAAGGTAATCAGCACAGGAACAGAACGATGATTGCTCCCGATGCGCGACATGATGTATGCCGCTCCCCAGGTCACGACAGGCAAAACCAGCAGCAAGTTCAGGCTGAACGTGTAACCTTCCATCATCCCGCTGACAGGAGCAGCATGCCCGTGTCCCGACTGAAACAGGCTCAACCCGCGATGCAAAAAATGAATCAAAAAGCTGAGCGCGATCATGCCAAATGAAAGCGGAATCATAAGCTTGTTCTTTTCAAACCACATTCACATGCATTCCTTTCCTCATAATAATGAGAGCGCTCGAAATGCTGCCGCTGCCAGATGTGTTTCACCAGACTTTTTCGGCTCCCGATCGATAAGGACCAACGGACAGCATACCATATCGAACTATCCAAAACCTATACAATCCACCCGAGCTCCTGCTTGCGAAGTTCATCCGACCTGCTTCTGAATAAAAGAAAACAGACTACCGGCATTTCCGATAATCTGTCTTGCATGCGCGTCGTTTCACTTGTTGTCTTGTCGTCCCCGCTCCACTCTCGCCTGCTCTTTCTGCTCTCGCCTGCGCTTCCAGAGAAAAGCAAGTCACGTATACTGGAAAAATATCCAAATGTACTATAACACCGTCAGTATTTCCGGTCCATTGTCCGTAACAGCGATTGTATGTTCATACTCGACGCAGATGGAGCCATCCCTAGTCCGTGCTGTCCACCCATCGGCATCCATTCTTGCCTTCCAATCTCCCAACGTGAGGATCGGTTCGATCGCAAGCGTCATTCCTGTTTTGATGACGGGTCCCCTACCCGGTTTTCCATAGTGAGGGATCGTCGGTTTTTCCCACAAATTTTGCCCGATCCCGTGACCAGTAAAGTCGCGCACTACGCCGTAGCCGAGATTTTCGACGTACGTCTGAATCGTGTGCCCAATGTCTCCGATCCGCTTGTCTGGACAGGCCTGTTGAATCCCCAGAAAAAGCGCTTGTTTACCAGCATCCATCAGCCTTCGCACATCCGGCGACACCTTTCCGACGGCATACGTCCAGGCGGAATCCCCATGAAATCCGTTGTAAAAAGCTCCGATGTCGATCGTGATGACATCTCCTTCTCGCAAAGGGACATCTGAAGGAAATCCGTGACAAATGACATCGTTTGGGGCAACACAGATCGATGCCGGAAAACCTTGATGACCCTTGAAGCTGGGAACAGCCCCCGCTTTTCGGATATGGCTTTCCACCAGCTGATCCAGGTACCGGGTGGTCACTCCGGGTCTGATTTTTTCCGCCACGAGCGCATGGCATTCGGCTACAATTTTTCCTGCAACTCTCATCGTGCTAATTTCGCGAGAGGATTTTAGTACGGTCATCTTCTGCACCGCCTCCGTATTGTCTGTTTTGACGATCCAACGCCATCTCTTGGATATAGGTTTGAAATCTCGCTGGCGAGGCCGCCTCTGCACATCCGAGGCAAACGGGAGAGCGATGGTGAACGGAGCCCACCGTGAACTGCCGGGTGTCGGAATCTTGCAAAACGAGGCCGCTGAACATGTTCAACGGTTGTTCCCGCTCACACACGCCGCAAACGAATCCCTCTTCCTTTCTCGCCCGGTAGTTGAACTGGTTGCGGCATTTTGCCGAGCAAAACTTGGATACCTGGGCCCGGTTGTAGGGAATGTACCAGCCCGCGCACTCGATACACATGCGCAATTCGAACGGAGCAGCTTCCAGCCGTTCAAAAAGGCTGATAAGCGCCTCCATGTACACGCGCTTCCCTTGATTTTCGTCTTCGAGACTGGCGTTCAACGCGAGTCGTTGCGAATCAAAGCGAAAGGACAGAGGAAAACTGCCCCCCTCTTCCCCCGCTACGGACAATGTCAGCCGCACAGCTCGATACTCGTGGAAAATCTGGTTCAAATCGTGAATGTCCTGTTCGGAAACAGGCATTTTGTCGCGGATCGATGCAGCCATGCGGAGCAACAAGCGATGCATGTTTTCCGCCAACGCTCCTCCTTGTTCGATCCAATAGGCATGGGTAGCATCCGGTTCATTCAGCACTCGAAGAAAGTAGTCCTGGCGTGCCAATCGTGGACTCATAGATAGACGCCTCCTGTTTGTCATCGCATTACGCACATTAATCCATTTAATGCGATGATAGAGCAGCACTCACGATTTGTCAAGAACTCCCACCGCTGCGAAAGTAACCTTGTACGGCTTTCCAAGGTATGAAGCAAAAAAAGGCTGCCGGCATGTCCCGGCAACCCAAGATGAATGTTATTGAAAACACGTTTACCGCGCCAGCATCCGGTCCAGCGCCCATTTCGCTTTCTTAGCGAGATCCGGCTCCACCGTAATCGGATTGATCACTTCGCCTTTTTCTATACTTTCCAGTGCCCACAGCAAATGCGGCAAGTCGATGCGATTCATCGTCAGGCATGCGCACATGACCGGATTCAGCGAGAATACTTCCTTGTCGCTCATCTGCTTCGCCAGCCGGTTGACGAGATTCATTTCCGTACCGACAGCCCACTTCGTCCCGGGCTTCGCCTGTTGAATCGTATCGATAATGTACTTCGTCGAACCGGCGTAGTCGGACAGCTCTACTACTTCCCGCGAGCATTCGGGATGGACGATGATCGCAGCGTCGGGATGACGGCTGCGGACTTGCTTCACGTTCTCCGGGGTAAACAGGGCATGTACCGAGCAGTGCCCCTTCCACAAGATGATTTTCACCTGACGCAAGTCTCCGTCGTACTCGAATGTTTCCGTAATCGGGTCCCACACCGCCATCTGATCCAGCGGAATCCCCAACTCGTACGCCGTGTTTCTGCCCAGGTGCTGGTCGGGCAAAAAGAGCACCCGTTCCTTTTGGGTAAAGGCCCACTCCAGCATTTGACGGGCATTGGATGAAGTCACGGTCGCACCGCCGTGCTCGCCGACAAACGCCTTGATGGCAGCCGTGGAATTGATGTAGGTCAAGGGCAGGATCGTGTCGCCAAACTGTTTTTGCATCTCTTCCCACCCGCGCACGGTTTGCGGAAAGTCGGCCATGTCCGCCAGCGAGCAGCCCGCCCGCATATCCGGCAAAATGACATGCTGCCGGTCGTTCGTCAAAATATCAGCCGTTTCCGCCATGAAATGCACGCCGCAAAATACGATAAACTCCGCCTCCGCATTTTTCGCAGAGATTTGCGCCAACTGCAACGAGTCACCGATGGCATCGGCGAACTGCACCACTTCATCCTTCTGGTAATGGTGGCACGGGATGAACAGCCGCTTTCCCATGCTTTCCTTTATCCGGCGGACTCTCGCTTCCATTTCTTCCACGCCGAGGCTTTTGTAATGCTCCGGCATCATCCGGTCGCTTTGCTGTTGAACCAGTTCCAGGAAATTCATCGTTTTGCCCCCTCATGAACTTGCAGACTAATATCCAATGCTTTGACGGAGTGCGTCAAAAATCCGAGCGAGATGTAGTGGACGCCGGTATTGCGGTAGCTCGCCAGATTGTCCAGATCGATTCCCCCTGACGCTTCTGTTACGATCGAAGCAGGGACAAGCCGGACAAAATCCTTCACCTCTTCCGGCGTGCGGTTGTCGAACATGATCACGTCAGCCCCGGCTGCCACCGCCTCCAGCACCTCTTCGCGCGATTCCGTCTCCACTTCCACCTTCACCATATGCCCCAGACTTTCGCGCACGGCCTGCACAGCACGGGTAATCGAGCCGCAGTAGGCGATGTGATTGTCCTTGATCATTACGCCGTCGTACAGGCCGTTTCGGTGATTTTTTCCCCCGCCTGATGTGACCGCGTATTTGTCCAGCATGCGCAGTCCTGGCGCTGTCTTTCTCGTATCGCAAATGCGAATCGAGGGATCGTCGAGAATGTTCACACATGTCCGGGTCATCGTGGCGATTCCGCTCATCCGCTGGAGGATGTTCAAAATGACCCGCTCGCCGGACAAGATGGCGCGGATCGGTCCGTACACCTCGGCGATGACATCCCCTTTTTTCACCTCGTCTCCGTCTGTAAAACGGTATTCCACGCGCATGTCCGGATCCAGCAGACGGTACGCTTCGCGGATGATGTCCAAGCCCGCGACGACGCCGTTTTGCTTTGCCAAAAACACGCCCCTTCCTTTGCTTGCTTGCGGGAATATCGCATTGCTGGTCAAATCTCCCGAACCAATGTCCTCCAGCAGCGCGTTTTCCACGATTCTTCTCACCTGCACGATGTTCATCTGTTTCTCCCCCTTATCCTCGCACGACTCGTTCCTGCACGAGATGCCGGACGATCTCCGTGCGAGCCTTCTTCCCGCCCGATTGCGGATAATCAGACCGGTAATGGCTGCCTATGCTTTCCTTGCGCTCCAGTGCGGAGTTTGTGATCAGCCAGGCTACCGTCAACATGTTGACAACCTCGATTTGCTCATTCGTCAAACGGCTGTGATCGAGATGCACAAAGTCGTACTTTGCCAGCCAGTTTCGCAGCGCGGTCAAGCCTTGTTCATTGCGCACGATTCCCGCGTGCTCCGTCATCATCTCGCGGATTTCCTGTTTGGACGGAAGCGCTGTCGCCACACTCCCCGCCGTTTCGTCTGGCTGTACCCGATCCGGCAAGGTGATACTGCTGTGCAAAATGCCATCCGCCGTCCTCTGTCCGAACACGAGCCCCTCGAGCAAGGAATTGCTGGCCAGCCTGTTTGCGCCATGCACACCTGTACAGGCAGCCTCCCCGATTGCGTACAATCCCTTTACCGTCGTCCGCCCCTGCTCATCCGTCTTTATGCCGCCCATCAGAAAATGGGCAGCGGGAATCACCGGCAAAAGACCTGCTTGCATATCGATCCCGCAGTCCAGACAGAGCCGATAGATTGTCGGAAAGCGGCTGGCAAAGCCTCGTACCGGGGATACGTCCAGGTATACCTGTTGCCCGCTTTGCAGCTCATGGTGGATCGCCCTCGCCACGATGTCGCGCGGCGCCAGCTCTTGCAGAGGATGCACCTGCTCCATGAACCGCTCGCCTTTTGCATTGCGCAAAATAGCCCCCTCGCCGCGCACTGCTTCCGATACGAGCCCGAGCGCTTTTCCATCCTTGTACAGAACGGTAGGATGAAATTGCATGAATTCCATGTCGGTAAGAAACGCACCTGCGCGATAAGCCATGGCGATCCCGTCTCCCGTAATCGTCGGGGCATTGGATGTATGCGCGTACAGTTGACCGCAGCCGCCCGTCGCCAGGATCGTGTGAGCGGCGAGATACGTTTTGTTTTCGCCTCCCGCCGTCCGTGTCCGGATACCGAGGCATTGTCCGTCACACGTGAGCAGGTCGATGACCATCTCGCCCTCTACGATGTCGATTTGCTCCTGCAATTGTTCCAGCAGATGCGTCACCAGCGCCCTCCCGGTGGCGTCGCCTCCCGCATGGAGAATTCGCCGCTTCCAATGTCCGCCTTCCCTGCCCAGATGCAAGGCGCCGGACCCGTCCCGGTCAAACTTCATCCCGCTGCCAATCAGCTCGGCCATGTAACGGGGTGCTTCTTTTGTCAGCAGTTGTGTCGTTGCCGGATCGTTGTGATATACGCCGGCCGTCATCGTATCGTGAAAATGCTCCTGCCAATGGTCAGCGGCATCCATGGCAGCCGCAATCCCGCCTTGGGCCAGGTAGGTATTGCTCACCGTCTTTGCCGATTTGGTAAATATCGCTACGTTTTTATGCCCCATCAGTCGGGTCGCCGCGCTCAAGGCAGCAATCCCGCTTCCGATGAGAATGACATCATAGTGCTGCATCGTGAATGCCTCCCAGCAACCCGGCGTTTTGTATTTACATATGTCTTGACACCTATATTTACACAGATTTAAGATACGATCAACCGAATTCTTGCAAAGGAGCACCAAGCATGATATATCTGGATTTTGCCGCAACGACCCCGATGTCTGACGAAGCGCTTGCGGTTTTTACGAAAATCGCCAGGCATGTGTACGGCAATGCAAGCAGCCTGCACGATATTGGCTCCAGCGCCGACAACCTGCTGGAAGCGGCGAGAGAAGAGATCGCCAAACTTTTGCATGGCGAAACAAACGGCATCTATTTTACGAGCGGCGGGTCCGAATCCAACATTCTGGCCTTGCAATCGCTGCTTGAGGCGAACAGGGAAAAAGGAAACCATGTCATCACTACGCGCTGCGAGCATGCGTCCGTGTACAATCTCTTTCGAAAGTGGGAGCAGTCCGGGCTGTCCGTCACGTACCTGCCACTCAACGGGCAGGGAGAGGTCGACACCGAAGCATTGATACAGGCGATTCGCCCGGATACCATCCTCGCCTCCATCCAGTATGTCAATTCCGAGATCGGCACGATTCAGCCGATTGCGCAAATCGGCGAGATCTTGCACGAACGGGACGTGATCTTCCACTGCGATGCTGTCCAGGCCTTTGGAAAACTGCCAATTGACGTACGGCGGCTTCGCATCGATGCCTTGAGCGTATCCAGCCACAAAATTTACGGTCCTAAAGGTGTCGGTGCCGTATACATCAACCCACGGCGAAAATGGATGGCGCAGTTCCCCGGCACGACGCATGAAAACGGGTTTCGCCCCGGAACGGTCAATGTACCGGGTATCGCCGCCTTTACCGCTGCCGCCCAGGCGATTTATAATACGATGGATGAAGAACGCGAACGCCTGCACTGCTTGCGCGATACATTGATCCGCGAACTGCAGAACATCCCGCATGCCCAGGTGGTGCTGGAAGGCGATCCGCGCCGCACGCTGCCTGCGATTGCCGGACTGCGCATCGTCGGGCTGGAAGGCCAGCTTGCCATGCTCGAATGCAATCGGTACGGTGTAGCCATTTCCACAGGCAGCGCGTGTGCAGTCGGAAGCCAGGAGCCGTCGCGAACGATGAAAGCAATGGGCAGAAGCGATGAGGAAGCGAAGCAATTCATCCGGCTATCCTTCGGCAAAACCACGACCAAAGAAGACGTGCTGCGAGCTGCAGCCGTTTTGCGAAGCATTGCCGAAGCCTACTTCGGCTGATCCATTGCGCGAAAGGAGGACGTTTTATGAAGACGGACAAAATGCTGGCTGCAGATCGGCACAAGCTCATTTTGTCGATGTTAAAGGAAGCGAACAACCCGATCACGGCGCGGCAGTTTGCGGAAGCCGCCAACGTGAGCAGACAAGTGATCGTCCAGGACATCTCCATCCTGAAGGCAAAAAATGAACCGATCCTGGCGACGAGCCAAGGATATATTTATCTGAACCAGGAAAAAGACCACGCGCGGGAGCGAATGGTAATCGCCTGCAAACACACGCCCGAACAGACGCGCGAGGAGCTGTACATTCTGGTGGATCATGGGGTCTCGGTCAATGACGTCACGGTCGAGCACCCGGTTTACGGAGAATTGACGGCGGCATTGCGGGTCAGCACGCGCAACGAAGTCGATCTGTTTATCGAAAAGATCAAGCAAACCAATTCCACGTACCTGCTGACTCTAACCGACGGCATTCATCTGCACGCCATCGAAGCCGACTCCCGCGACAAGCTGGAAGCAGCTTGCAAGGCGCTGGCTGCCAAAGGAATGCTCGTCTTCAGCGAGGAAGAGGCGTAAATACAAAAACAACCCCGCATCGACAGCGTCAGCCGTCGGCGGGGTTGTTTGGTCATCGTCACGATTGTTCTGTTGTGGGCAGCGTGTACGTCTCTCCTTGCTTCTCGACCACAATTTTGTCTCTTTCCGCTCCTGCTGCAGTCAGCAGCCGCTCCAGCGGTTCGTCGACCGGCTCCTGGGAAAGCACGAACGTATTGTGGTGGATCGGTACAAGCCACTTGGCTCCGCTCTCTTTGAACATCTGCCATGCCTGTTCCGGCGTGCAGTGCGCCCGCTGGTACGAATCCGGCTTGTAGGCGCCGATCGGCATGAAGGCGAGATCGATCGGACCGAACTGTTCGCGGATAAAGCTCATCGAGATGTAGGCCGTATCGCCAGGATAGAGAATGCGCACGCCGTTTTTCTCGATGATGTAGCCGTTGTAGCCGTAGTCCGTGTTCCAGGGGAAGCGGTTCCCCCAGTGCCGGACCGGAATCGCCGTGATTGTCAGGCCATCCGCCGTTTGTACGGTTTGCCCCGGCTCCAACTCCGCCACGCTTTTGAATGGCATTCGCCGGAGCAGTCCCGAGGTGTTTTTCGCCGTAATGACGTCGATGTTGCGAGTGGCGAGCTTGCGCAGCGTCGGAAGGTCGATGTGGTCCATATGGGCATGGGACAGCAGGATGAGGTCCACTTCGCCGATCTCCTCCGGCTGCAGGGCTGGCGGCGTGAAGCGCTTCGGCCCGACCGGAATCACCCCTGCGATGCGGATGCCCAACTGTTCGCCGAGGACCGGATCGGTCAAAATCTTCGTGCCAAACATGCGAATCAGAATCGTGGAATGTCCGACCCACGTAAACGTAACCGCAGAATCAGACCATTCCCCGGGCACCGGCTTATGCTCCAACATTCGTCCGTCCGGTTTGGGCAAATTGCTCATGTGCTTCCGGTAGCTGTACACCAGAAAGGCGAAAGCAAGGAGCAAGAGAGCCACAATGATGACTGCGGCCCAGTAAAGAAACGTAATCAGCATGAAAAAACTCCTTTTCGGATACAGGTACGGACATAATCTCTGTTTAGCAGAAGTCGACGATCTCTGTCAACGGGCGGATGTCCACAAACTGCCCCTCCGCGCAAATAGCTGAAAACAGCTGCTACTCTCCCTTTTGGACAAAGCTGGCGATGGCCTGGGCATCATCCACGTGAAAGACTGGCAGTCCGCCATGCTCCCACTCGTCCCAGGTCACGATTGCCACCACATTGGTCACTGCCGCAAGCAATTCCCGATCTTGCGGCTTTCGGATCAACACCAGCTTCGGATAATGCTCCCGTTTGAAGCCCTCCACCAGCACCAGATCGGCTCCGGCTTGCCCCATCCGCGCGACAATCTGCTCCAACGGCAGCGGCTGCTGCTCGATAAAGGCTGTCTTCGTCTGCGAGCTGATCGCCACCAGCGACGCTCCCGCCTCCCGGTAGCGCCATGTGTCCTTGCCTGGCTGGTCCAGTTCAAAGTCGTGGCCACCGTCGTGCTTGACGACGCCCACGCGCAGCCCCTGCCGCTGCAACAGCGGAATCAGCCTGGATAACAGCGTCGTCTTTCCGCTGTCAGAGTACCCTACCAACTGCACGACCCGCGGCTTCATGCTCACTGTCTTTCACCGCCAAAAGAAATGCGTGAATTGGCGTGGACGATCACGTCGACCAACTCTCCCTCCTGTTTTCCCTTGCCGCCTGGCGGGATGACGATCAGACATTCGCTGTTTTTCAGCGTTCCGAGATTGCCCGCCTTGTCGTTGAAATCAGGGCGCGCCAACAGGATGCCGCCCTCCTGGTCCAGCCTGCCGCGCAAGAAACGCGGATGCGGGCATGGCTTTTCATAGGAGGTCGCCAGTCGTGCCTGGATCGTGCGGGGACCTGTCTCTTCCCATCCTCCCAGCTTGTGCAGAGCGGGCCGGGCGAACAATTCAAAGCCGACGAAGCAGGCTCCAGGATTGCCGGACAACGCGAGCAGCGGCTTGCCGGACAGAAGCAGAGCCGTCGTTGGACTGCCAGGACGCATCGCGATGCGGTTAAACAACAGCTCCACTTCCTCATCGTCGACGAGCGATGCCATTACATCAAAGTCGCCGACTGAGACTCCCCCGCTGGACAGCAGCAGATCGACCTCGCGAATGTACCCGAGCAAGGTCTCCTTTGCCGACTTCCGGTCATCGGGCAGTACGGGAAAAATGTGCGGAATACCCCCCGCCTCGGCGATCAGCGCGGACAGCATCGGCGTATTGCTGTTGCGAATTTTGCCCGCGTCCAGAGGCTGATCCACCGCCACCAGTTCAATTCCCGTCGCCATCAGGCCAATCCGCGGCTTGCGGTATACATGTACCCGAGCGTAGCCAAACGTCGCCAACAGCGCGATCGTTCCGGCATTGATCCGTTCGCCGGCACGTGCGACGACACTGCCTTCGGCGATCTCCTCTCCGCGCCGAGAAATATTCTCGCCTGCGCGCAGCGCTCGCTTGACCCCGACTTGTTGTGCCAACTGGCCCGGATTTTCCGTCTGCTCAAACATGATCACCGCATCGGCTCCATCCGGCATCATCGCCCCGGTCATAATCCGCGTGGCGCAGCCCGGGCTGACAGCGATGCGCGGCACCTCTCCGGCCGCGACTGTCTCCACCACCTGCAGGTAGACCGGAGAATCCACACTAGCCGCTTCCGTTTCCGCCGCTCGCACGGCATATCCGTCCAGTGGAGAGCGATCAAATGGCGGCATATCGCAAGTAGCCACGATGTCGCGGGCGAGAATTCTCCCGTAAGACTCTCCGATCCCTACCTCTTCCTCTTCCATTTTGGTCAGACGTCCCAACAGTCTGCGCAACGCCTCCTCCACTGTCATCATTTGTCGCGAAAAGCGCATCGGCTTGTTCCTCCTTCAGTCATCCATCACAGGTGCGTGTATCGTTTCGTTTCCTGTATTGTTCAGCTAGCGTTCGTATCGATATCTGCAATCGGCTTCTCGGCGTAGGCGAGGTCCTTTCTGGCGTGGAAGCTGTCAGCCTTCTCCACCTTGACCGCTGCATTGTACTCGGGAATCCCCGCATGCTTTTCATAGACGCCCTTGGGGATCAGGACATTCCCCTCCGGCCAGTATACCTGCAGGTTCCCCCGTTTGGTCTGGGCGTATTTGGCACGTCCGAGAAACGTACCGTGATCGTTGTACAGCACGATGCTCTCTCCCTCGGCAATCCGCAGCTTCCGGGCGTCGTCGGGATGGATCAGGACATCGTATCGGTCAGCACCGTTGGCCGGGTCTATCTTGCCGTAGAGCATCGAGTTGAACTGCTTGCCGCGGCGCGTCGAGACGTAAAAATGCCCTTCCGGCTTGTTCAGCTCCGGCACGTCGATGGCGATCAGGTTGGCCCGTCCGTCCGCTGTCGGGCAGACGCCTCCTTCGCAGAGCCAGGCTCCGCCCCACTGAAATACATCGCCGCGTTTGTGCAAATGCTGAATCCCATTATAATGAGGATTCGCCCTGGCGATCTCCTCGCGTATGTCCTGCGCGGCTGAAAAGCGCATCAGGTGCTGCCGCTTGGGGTCGACCCGGGCTGCCAGTTCGACGTAAATGTCCCACTCGGCACGGGCTTCCTCGATTCGCGGTCCATCGATCTCGGGGCTGAAATACACCATCCGTTCCGTACTGGTGGACGTGCCGCCTCCGGGCTGTTCATAGCGGGTCATCGCTGGCAGCACCAGCACTTCCTCTTTGGCATCTAACAGTGTCGAGGTGTTGAGGACAATATCTTGGTGGACCCGCATTTCGACGTTTTCCAGACACTGCTTGATAAACGCCGGATTGGGCATCGTCTCCAAAAAGTTGCCTCCGCTGGTGTAAAACAGCCTTGTCTTTTGCTCATGTCCATCCGGCAAGAGCGCATTCTCAATGCTGATTCCGACCGTATTGCCCTGCCAGCTCGGGATCGGGAAGCCCCACAGCTTTTCCAGCCTCTCGCGTGCAGTCGCATCGAAGTCGCCCCCGGGCAGGCTGAACGGGTCGGCTCCCATCTCGCCTGCTCCCTGTACCCCGGAATGGCCGCGAATCGGCATCACTCCACAGTGCTTCCGTCCGAGAAAGCCGCGCAAAATCGCCAGGTTGGCAACCTGTGAAATATTGTCCGTAGCGAAGTGATGCTGCGTCAAACCCATGCTCCAGACGAAGACACCAGAACGGGAGCGGGCCAACAAACGGGCAAACTCCCGGATTCGCTCGCGGTCCAGACCCGCTGACTTCTCCAGCTGCTCCCAGGGCAGACGCGTCACATGCTGCCTCAGCTCCTCGAAGCCGTTGGCATGCTCCCGCACGAAGGCGTGATCGATCGCCTGACCCGCGGCTTCTTCTTCCATCTCAAACCAGGTCTTCATCACGCCGTGCATGAAGGCGATATCGCCGCCGACGTTGACCTGGTAAAAATCGTCGGCGAGTTTTGTCCCGAACAAGGCACTGTCCGGTATCGACGGAATCCAGTAGTTTTCCATCGTCGGTTCCTTGTAGGGGTTGACGAGAATAATCTTCGTTCCCGCTTTTTTGGCTGCGTACATGTACTTGGTGGATACAGGCTGGTTGTTGGCGGGGACAGAGCCAAAGAAGACGAGCACGTCGGTGCCGATCCAGTCCTGATAGCTGCAACTGGATGCTGCGATGCCGAGCGAGCGTTTGAGCGCTGTTTTACTGGGGGAATGGCAGATGCGCGAGGCGTTGTCGATGTTGTTCGTCCCGAGAAAGCGAGCCAGTTTGGCGCCGGTGTAGTAGACCTCGTTGGTAATGCCGCGGGCGGTGAGAAAAAAAGCGAGCTGCTTGGGACTGATCCCTCTGATCTTGGCTGCGATCCGGTCGAGCGCCTGATCCCAGCTTATGCGGCGAAAGCTGTTTTCTCCCGGCTTGCGAGACAGCGGATACGGGATGCGGCCCAACTGGCGCAGCTCGGCACTGGACAACTCTCTGAGCGCCTTTACATCTTCCAGCCAGGCAGACGCGATCGCCGGCATGGTGTTGAGACGTAGCACATTCAATCGGGTACTGCACAGATGCGGACCGGTAAGCGTCTGGTCGCGCAGGCCGGACACACCGAGCGCGCAGCCGTCGCACACCCCTTGCGTCAAGATGCGGTACGCGTAACCGAGCTGGTCCTTGTTTTCGTACACCACTTTCAACGTGTCGATCACGTGATGCGGCTTCACTTTTCCCAAGCCAAGCGGCACCCATGACGACCACAGGGACGGTTTCCATGATGTATCCAGCTTCTGCGGTCCCTCATGTTTGGTTTTGCCCATACCATTGTCCCTCCCCAATCAACGGTTCCTCTCTTAACTCCACTCCTGTTCCATGTATCTTATGTGTGCCCGCACAGAAAAAACCACCGTGAACCCATCCCTTGTCCAGTGGATAAGAGCGTGTTCACGGTGGTTCCCTCCAGCAGGTTCGCTACCAAGTTAATCAACGTGCGGATGTCGCGAACCCGTTGTCTAACCGATGAACAGGGTCGCTGCTTCGTTACGACTTAGGGTTCGTTTTTCCACTTTTTCTCAATGTCCTGGTCAAATACGAAGATGGACATCCCGAAATCACGTTCAATGTCAATATCGACGAATAAATCGACGAGAGTTGCCCCCAAAAACGCTTCCATGTCGTATGGTTTATGCTTTCGGTACATCTCTTTAACCATTTCGGTTCGCGCTGAACGCAACGTCTGTTTCCCGTCCTCCGAGGTGGCAATAAACTTTTCCACAGGGGAGAGATTGCCCTCCATTTCGCATATCGCCCATTTCTTGCAGAACGTGGTGTTAATCTTGCTGGGGCCCTTGCCCATATGCTTTTTTCGGAAGGCTCGAACCAGATTACTGAATTCCGCTTCGTATTTATTCATCTTGTAAAGTCACCTTTATTTTCTCATTCTTATTTATGACTTTACCACTTCTTAACTTGCGATATCAACTGAGTTTTCTTTCCTCTTTGCTTCTTCCTGCAGTTTCTTGATGTCGAGGCGGATCAACAGGGAGATGATCAGCGCTACGACGAACATGCCCGAGAAGACCATCATCGTGTTGGTATAGCTTTGCGTTGTCTCATAGACCCAGGAAGTGAAGATCGGGCCTGCCAGACCAGCCGCAGCCCAGGCAGTCAGGATGTAGCCGTGGATTGCGCCCAATTGCTTCGTTCCGAAGATGTCGCCGATGTAGGCAGGGATCGAGGAGAATCCGCCGCCGTAGCAAGTCATAATGATGAACATCGCGATCATAAACAGAATCGGATTGCTCAGGTACGGCAGTGCAAAGAACAGGATGACCTGGATCACGAAAAATGCGGTATACGTGTTGGGACGGCCGATAAAGTCGGAAAAGGATGCCCACCCGATACGACCGGCACCGTTAAACAGGCCGTTCAAGCCAACCATCAAAGCAGCCATGGCTACGGACATGCCAACCATCTCTTGCGCCATCGGAGACGCTACAGAGATAATGGCGATCCCACATGTTACGTTGATGAACAGCATCAGCCACAGCATGTAGAAACGGCGGGTTTTCACCGCTTCGTTTGCAGTGAGCTGCGCCAGGTCTTTTTTGATTTGCTTTGCACCGGAGGCGCTGGCATCGGCAGTATACCCCTTCGGCAGCCAGCCTTTTGGAGGCGGAGCCAGGTATAGTGCAGATGCAATCATAACGACGAAATAAATAATTCCCAGGATGTAGAACGTATTGGCAAGACCTACGCTATTGATCAGTGCATTCATAATCGGGCTTGCAATCATCGATGCAAAGCCAAAACCCATGATCGCCAGCCCTGTAGCCAAGCCGCGTCTGTCAGGGAACCACTTGACCAGGGTCGATACCGGTGTAATATACCCTACGCCAAGTCCAATCCCGCCAAATACACCGTAACAGAGGTACAAAAGCGGCAGACTTTCCAGTTGGATCGCCAAACCGGATGCAGTCACACCAACCCCAAAAAAGATCGAAGCCAAAATACCTGCTTTGCGAGGTCCGTGCTTTTCTACGTAGTGACCGAGAAAAGCGGCGGAAAGACCAAGGAACAGAATAGCGATACTGAAGGTGAACTGGATGTTCGTCAGACTCCATCCAAACTGTTGTTCGATTGGTTTGGTAAATACGCTCCAGGCGTACACCGAACCGATGGAGATGTGAATTCCTACTGCGGCCAAAGCAATCAGCCAGCGGTTTTTCACTTTTTGCTCCATGCGTTTCATCTCCTTCTTTTTTGTCTAGGGATGCCTTGTTCAGGCTCCCAAAAATAAGAAAAACTGCTGAGTCCACCCCTCCCCTGTCTCCCATGCTACAAATGGAAAACAGAAGGTTGGATGGAACACAGCAGTTAATCATCAGCAGGGTCGCTACATCAGCATCAACTAACAAGTGTCCATTTTGCAATTCATTCAGGCAAAAAAGAACCGGCGACAGGTACGCTATCCCGCATCAATTTGTTGCCTGGATTTATGTATAAATGATGAACAAACAATGAAAAAACTGTGACTTCCCTAACTCCAAATAGTATACTACCATGTAAGCGTTGCCCAAGACAACAGATTTCGACAAAAAAAATTACACTGGAAACACACATATGGGAAAATCTAACCCAGGGAGTAGGAGGCAGTACATGTCAGACTTAACCAAAACGATTCGCAGACCGGTACTGAAGTTTGCTGCAGGCGGCCACGTTTGGGAAGATGATGAGATCGTAACCGAATATCCGCTGACGATCTTTCTCGATGACGAGGAGTTTGCCACAATCGTATGCACCCCTGCCGATCTGGAGGAAATGGTCATCGGCTTTCTCGCTGCCGAAGGGGCGATCAAAAGCTACGCCGAAATCAAGCAGCTCAGCATCGATGAAGCCCAGGGATTTGCCTATGTAGACCTGCATCAGAAGAGCATGCTGTCGCAAAGTTTTTACTCCAAGCGGCGCATCACCTCTTGTTGCGGCAAAAGCAGGCAATCCTTTTACTTTTTCAGCGACGCCCGCACAGCCAAACCTGTGGAAGGCAGGATCACGGTCACGCCAGAGCAGTGCATGCGCCTGATGAACGAATTGCAATCCTCCTCGCTGATTCACCGGCAGACCGGAGGCGTGCACAATGCCGCGCTCTGCACGCCTGATGAAGTGATCCTGCAATACTCGGACATCGGCCGCCACAATGCGCTGGACAAGATTTACGGAGAATGTTTGCGCAAAAACATTTCGACCGAGGACAAAATTCTCGTCTTCAGCGGACGCATTTCGTCGGAGGTGCTGCTCAAAGCCGCAAAGATCGGCGCCAGCATCATCCTCTCCAAGTCCGCCCCGACAGAGCTGGCACTGAACCTGGCGGAAGAGCTGCAAATTACCGCAGTCGGGTTTATCCGCAACGACAAGATGAACGTCTACACCAACACCCAACGCATCGCGCTGGACTAGATGCTTGACTTATAAAAAAAGCGGGATGAGCGCATTATCGCTCTCCCGTTTTTCGTCTTTTCTCCTCGCACAGCGCCTGCTCGTACTCGGCAGGCGTGTTTGCGTTGAACACAGCCCACTCATCCAGCAAATCAGGCGGCGTCTCAACCACTCGCAGCGAAGCCAGACCGTCCATCAGCCGCAACTCCCCCTTGCGCAGCGCATCCTCCCACACCTGCTGCGATCGCCGGTGGTACAGCGCCAATAGCGGATGGAGCCGCTCTCCCTGCCGCACCGCGACAACGTCCCAGTCTGACACCGTGTCCGCGTAGGCCAGAAGCGTGTTCAGATGCGTACGATCGAGAAACGGCAGGTCGCAGGAGAGCACCAGCAGCACGTCTTCCGATCTGGCTCGAAACGCGGTGACCAGTCCGCTGACAGGCCCGGCAGATGCTACCAGGTCGGAAGTAACGCTCACTGCCCCAGGCCACTCGAGTTCCCGCAGCCGCTCCGGCTGGTTGGAGACGATCAGACAGGGCATCTGCAATGCCGCTACTTCTTTCACCAGCTCACTGATCATCGTGCCGCCGCGCCACGGCAGCAGCTCCTTTGGCTTGCCCATCCGGCTGCTTTTCCCGCCGGCGAGAATGACTGCTGCTATCGTCTTCATGCCGCCTACCTCCTCGATTTTCTCCTGATCTTCACTGCCTTTACTGTTCCGCTTCTTCCCTTTGCTTGTCAAGTATGTTATTTTTATAAATATTCTCAATATTGAAAATTATGGAATCCGCCGTTCTGCTCTTTATCTTTTCGTGAACCAGGAGGGAAAACCGTGAGCTTGCTAGCGCAATTTCAGGAAATGACCCAGCAGGTGGCAGAGGCGATTTCCGCTGCCCTGCAAATCGAGACAGAGATCGTCGACGACCAGATGACGATCATCGCCGGTACAGGTATCTACAAAAAGCGGATCAACAGCCAGGAAGAGTTCGGGCAGGTGCATGCCGGGTATTTGTACGGCAGGGTGATCACGACCAAGCAGCCCTACTTTATCGAAGATGCGCGAAGCGATCCGCAGTACGACCCTTCCGTGCTGGAAGGCGTGACCGAGGAGCTGGCCGAGCTGTGTTCGCCGATCCAGTACAAGGGCAACGTGATCGGGGTCATCGGCCTGATCGCCTTTACCGAGGCGCAGCGGCACAGACTGATTCACAACCGGCTCGCCTACCTCACCTTCCTGCAGCGAATGACAGAGCTGTTGACCGGCAAAATCGCCGAGCAGGAGGCGTGGGCCGAATGGAAAAAGACGTTTTTGCAGCTGGAGACCTTGATCGAATCGATCCATGAGGGCATCATCGCCATCGATGAACGTGGCGTCATTACCACCTGCAACGCCACCGCCGAACAGTTGATCCAAAAGAAAAAGCAGGAGCTGATCGGCGCCCCCCTGCAAAGCATCTGGCACAACTCGCCGATGCTCGCCGTGCTGACGAGCGGCACAGGCTACGCCGAGCAGGAGGAAAACTACCACCTCGACGGTCACGACATGCACCTGATCGTCACCGCCCGTCCGATCCGCGTCCACGACCGTGTCGCAGGCGTCGTCGCCTCGTTTCGCCGGATGGTCGATATGCGCCGGCTGGCCTATATCCTGACCAATGAGCACAAAAATCTGTACTTTTCCGAAATCATGGGCAAAAGCCGGGCGCTGGAGCTGGTGATCAAACAGGCGGAACAGGTGGCCCGCGGCACCTCCAACATCCTCATCACCGGAGAGAGCGGCACGGGCAAAGGAATGCTCGCCGCCGCGATCCATTCCGCCAGCTCGCGCCGATCAGGCCCGTTTATCATCGTCAACTGCGGCGCGATTCCCGAAGCACTCCTGGAAAGCGAACTGTTCGGCTATGACGCCGGAGCCTTTACCGGAGCAAAACGGGAAGGCAAAGCGGGAAAATTCGAACTGGCAGACGGCGGCACGATCTTTCTCGACGAGATCGGCGATCTGCCCTTGCACCTGCAAGTCAAGCTGCTCCACGTCCTGCAAACCAAACAAGTCGAGCGCGTCGGCTCCAACACACTGCGCCCGGTCGACATCCGGGTCATCTCCGCCACCAACAAAAACCTCGAGGAGATGGTACGGGACAAAGAATTCCGCGAAGACCTGTACTTCCGACTGAACGTCATCCCCCTGCACATGCCTGCCCTGCGCGAGCGCGCCGAGGACATCCCGCTTCTGCTCGACTACTTTTTGGCCAAATACAGGCAAATCCTGAACCACGCCGTCCTCGACTTCACACCGGAAGTAAAAGCCATCCTCTGCCAGTACCACTGGCCCGGCAATGTACGCGAGCTGGAAAACGCGATCGAGTACGCCGTCAACATGGAAACGACCCCCTACATCGGCCTGGAAAGCATCCCCGCCCGCATCAGGCAGCATCAAAGCATCAGCGCGATTGCCAATCCCGCAGAAAGCGAACTGCCATTGCGCGAGCGCCTGCACCGCCACGAGCGGCAAATTCTCCTTTCGCTGCTGCACCAGTACGGCCACTCCCTGGAGGCAAAACGGCGGATCGCAGCGAAGCTCGAAATCGGACTGGCAACCCTCTACCGCAAGCTGGAGGCGCATAAACTTCTCAGCGATGAGAAAGTTTTCTAAGTTTCAAGAAGTAGCAACTGCCAGCAAGATCGCATGGACAACGCAAACCGCCCAACTTTTGTTCCCGCCGAATTGGATTGGCACTATTCTTGCTTATCTAAATTTTCAGTTTTCAGTAAAGGGAGGGTAATCATTGAGCGGTCCCATGGTAATGCTGCAAAATCTGGTCAAACAATTCGGTGAGCAAACCGTAGTCCGGGATCTTTCCCTCGATATTCAAAAAGGCGAATTTCTTACGATGCTCGGTCCGAGCGGCTGCGGAAAGACGACGACGCTGCGGATGATCGCCGGTTTTGAACAGCCGACATCCGGGCAGATCATGCTGGATGGGCAATACGTACATAACCAGCCTGCCTACGAGCGAGACGTAAATACCGTCTTTCAAAGCTACGCCCTCTTTCCGCACCTGACTTCCTACGACAACATCGCCTTTGGGCTGCGGGTGAAAAAGGTACCGAAAAGCGAAATCGACAAGCGGGTCAAAGACGCGCTCAAGCTCGTCCAACTGGAGGAGTATGCCAGCCGCAAGCCGGAGCAACTGAGCGGCGGACAGCGCCAGCGGGTAGCGATCGCCCGCGCCCTGGTCAACAATCCCAAGGTGCTCTTGCTGGACGAACCGCTGGGCGCGCTGGACCAAAAGCTGCGCAAGCAAATGCAGGTCGAACTGAAGCACTTGCAAAAACAGCTTGGCATTACGTTTGTCTTCGTCACCCACGATCAGGAAGAGGCGCTGACGATGTCGGACCGGATCGCTGTGATGAACCAGGGCATTCTCGAACAGGTGGGCAGCCCGACCCAGATTTACGAGCATCCGGCGACCCGCTTCGTCGCCGAATTTATCGGAGAGACGAACCTGCTGTCCGGCACGGTAAAGCGCAGGGATCACCAGCTCATGCTGATCGAGTGCGAAGGGTTGAAAGTGACAGCGCCCGTCATCCAGGTGGCAGAAGAGGAGCAGGTCACCGTCGCGATCCGCCCGGAAAAATCGACTTTGGCACTGGAGCCTTCGCCTGAGGACAGCATCGTACAGATCAGCGGACGCCTGACGGAGCGCATCTACTGCGGGGGCTCGACGAAAACTGTCGTGACGCTGCAAAACGGCAAGCAGTTTGTCGCCCTGGAAAAGACTGACCAGCTTCTGCCCGTTGCGGTCGGCGACCCGCTCTACGTACAATGGCAGCCCAGCCACGGGGTGGTGGTAACACGATGACACCCCCGGCCCCAGGCTCCCCGGCTTCTACGCAGCCAGCCGCGATGCCAAAGCCCGCGAGCAAACGGGACTACGGCAAGCTCTGGACACTCGGCCCTGTGCTCGTCTGGATGCTCTTGCTGTTTGTCTTGCCGATGCTTCTGGTATTTGCCGTCAGCTTTTTTTCGCGAAGTACATTCGGGGGTATCGTGCTTCCCTTGACGCTGGAAAATTACACGCGTTTTTTCGATCCCCTGTATTTCAAAATCATCTGGATATCCTGCGTCCTCGCCTTTTTCACCACGATTCTCTGCCTCCTGCTCGGGTATCCGTTTGCTTACATCATCGCCCGTTCACCGCTCAAATACCGCAACATTCTGCTGTTGTTGATCATCGTCCCGTTCTGGACCAACTCGCTGATCCGCACCTATGCCTGGGTCGTGCTGCTGCGGACAGAAGGCGTCATCAATACATTTTTGCTGCAAATCGGCCTGATCAACCAGCCGCTCACCCTGCTGTACAACGACACAGCCGTGCTGATCGGACTCGTCTACACGATGCTTCCGTTCATGGTGCTGCCGCTGTACGCGTCGATTGAAAAACTGGACCGCTCGCTGCTGGAGGCTTCCCGCGACCTTGGCGCGAAGCCGTGGCAAACCTTTTTGCGAGTCACGCTTCCGCTTACCTCGCCGGGGATCATGGCCGGTTCGCTGCTCGTCTTCATCCCGTCGCTCGGCCTGTTCTTCATTCCCGATCTGATGGGAGGCAGCAAGACGATTCTGATCGGCAACCTGATCAAAAACCAGTTCCTGACAGCTCGCGACTGGCCGTTTGGCTCCGCCAGCTCGATCGTCCTGATGGCGCTGACGCTCGTCTTTATCGCCGTCTACATCATGGTGACCAAAGACAAGCAGGGAAAGGGGCTGGTGTAGATGCGCTCCTTGCTCGCGAGCAGGCTCTCTTTTGTCTACGCATCGCTGATCTATCTGTTTTTGTACTTGCCGATCGCCATCCTCATCCTGTACTCCTTCAACGAATCGAGGCTGAATGCGGTATGGACCGGCTTTACGTTTGACTGGTACTTCCAGTTGATGCAAAACGCCGAAGTGCTGGAAGCGACGCGCACTTCGCTCCTCGTCGCGCTGATCAGCTCGATTGCCGCCACGATGATCGGCACGCTGGCTGCCGTCGGCATGTACCGCTACAAATTTCGCGGCAAGACAGCTCTGGATGCGATGCTCTACCTGCCGATCGTCATTCCCGAAATCGTCATGGGCATTTCCTTGCTCGCCTTGTTTGCGCAGCTGCAGGTGCCCCTTGGCTACTTTACGCTGATCGCGGCGCACATCACGTTTTCCGTCCCGTTCGTCATCGTCGTCGTCCGCGCCCGTCTCGCCGGCTTTGACCAGAGCATCGAAGAAGCGGCGATGGACCTGGGCTGTACACCGTGGCAGACCTTTCGCAAAGTGACCGTCCCGGTGATTGCACCGGGCATTCTGGCAAGCGCGCTGCTCGCCTTTACGCTTTCCATCGACGACGTCGTGATCAGCTTCTTCGTCGCCGGACCGAGCAGTTCGACGCTGCCTTTGAAAATCTTTTCCATGGTCAAGTTCGGGGTCACACCCGAGATCAACGCCTTGTCTACCCTGATGCTGGTCGTCACCTTGGTTCTCGTCATCATCGCAGAACGCATCCGCATGAACAGAACGTAAACAAAAAAACCTCTACCGGGGTTGCCAGGCATAGCCGCGACAAACCGCGGGCTTGGCGGCCTCGCCATAGAGATACAATCAAACTGGGGGGCTTCACATGAGAAAGAGTTGGAGAAAAACCATCGGATACGCAGCAGCGGTGGTTCTGTTTACGGTAACGGCAGGCTGTGGAGGAGCTTCGACCGGTTCTTCCGCCAGCGGCAGCAAACAACTGAACGTCTTTAACTGGTCCGAATACTTGCCGGCGGAAGTGATCAAAAAGTTTGAGGAAAGGCACGGGGTCAAGGTCAACTACAGCACCTTCTCCTCAAATGAAGAGATGCTCGCCAAAGTTGCTGTGGCAAATGGCATTTACGACCTGACCGTTGCCAGCGACTACTACATCCAGCCGATGGTCCATGAGGGCATGATCCAGCCGCTGGATTTGAACAACATTCCCAATCTGAAAAATCTCTCCGCGGAATATCTCGACAAAGAGCACGATCCGGGCAACCAGTACAGCGTCCCCTACATGGGCAACACCGTCTCGCTGGCCTACAATCCGGACGTCATTCAGACGGAAATCAGCAGCCTGACGGATTTGTGGAAGCCGGAGCTGAAAAACCAGATCGTCATGGTCGATGACCTCCGTTTTATTCTCGGAATGGTGCTGAAGTCGCTGGGCTATTCCGGCAATGAAACCGATCCGGCAAAACTGGAGGAGGCCAAGCAAAAAATGCTGGAGCTGATGCCCAACATCAAGGCTTTTGACAGTGACAGTCCGAAAACCTTGATGGTGAACGGGGAAGTGAACGTCGCCTTCGTCTGGGGCGCGGAGATCGCTCTCGCCCAGCGGGAAAAGCCGCAATTCCAGACCGTTTTGCCCAAGGAAGGCTTGATGATTTCCTTTGACAACTTCGTCATTCCCGCTGGAGCCAAGAACAAGGAAACGGCCGAAGCCTTTATCAACTTCCTGCTGGAGCCGGAGATCAGCGCGGAAATCTCCCGGTCGTTCCCGTATATCAATCCGAACAAGGAAGCACACCCGATGATCGACAAGGACATCCTCGACAACCCCGCGGTCTATCTGCCTGCCGACGAATTGAAGCGGACCGAGACGATCCTCGACATCGGCGACGCGATGCAACTGTACGACCGCATCTGGTCCGAGGTCAAAAGCGCCCAGTAATGAGGTGCTTATATGAAAGCAAAATCCCGAGCGCAGCGGCTGCGCCCGGGATTTTTGTTTTTGTTAGCGTGCCACTTTCATCTCTTTGGACAACTGGGAGATGCCTTCCTCGATGCAGGCCAGCACGTAGTCGAGCTGTTCGTACGAAATGACGGCTGGCGGTTCGAGGCGGATGACGGTGGCGTTGTTCAGTGTGCCGCCGACGAGAATTTTTTTGCCGAACAAGGTTTTCGCCAGCGTGTAGCCAAGCGAGTTGTCGGCGAACTCCATGCCGATCAGCAAACCTCTTCCCCGCACCTCTGTCAGAATGTCCGGATACTGGCTGCGAATTGTTTCGAGGCGGGCCATGATGTAATCCCCTTTTTCCTTGGCCACCTGCGGAATGTTCTCTTCCAGAATCGTCTTGATCCCGGCGATTGCCGCAGCGCAGCAGAGCGGATTGCCGCCAAAGGTGGACGAGCCGAGCAGGAACGGATTGTCCTCCATCTTGCCCCACCATTTTTTCTTCGCTACCATCGCGGCGATCGGCATGACTCCGCCGCCAAACGCCTTGCCCAAGGTCATAATATCGGGCACGACATTCCAGTGGTCGACCCCGAACAGCGTACCGGTACGGCCCATGCCGGTCTGCACCTCGTCGACGATCAGCAGACATTCGTACTGGTCACAAATTTCGCGCAGCCGCGGCAGGAAGTCTGCTGGCGGGACGTTGACCCCACCCTCGCCCTGGATCGGCTCGACGATCACGCCGGCAACAGTCTCTCCGGTCGCGATCAGCATCCGGATCGCCTGCTCCACCGCGTCGGCATCGCCGTACGGTACGTGCTGGAAGCCAGGGACAAGCGGCATGTACGGCTCGCGGAACATCGCCTTGCCGGATGCGGACAGCGACCCCATCGTTTTGCCGTGGAAACCTTTCTCCATGGAAATGAAATACTTTTTCCCGGTTGCCAGACGAGCCAGCTTCAACGCCATCTCGTTGGCTTCGGTGCCGCAGTTGACGAGATAGGAGTGCTGCAAATCTCCTGGCGTAATGGCAGCCACCAGCTGCGACAAATAGCCGCGCAGCGGGTCGACCATCTCCTGGCTGTGCAGGGCGTAGCGCTTCAACTGAGCTTCGACCGCCTTGACTACATTGGGGTGGCGGTGCCCCAGGAGATAGACGCCGTAGCCGCCCAAACAGTCGATATACTCATCCCCCATCGTATCGCGGAAAACAGCTCCTTCATCTTCCCACTCCACTACGGAGAAATCGTGTGAGACCGATTTGCGGTGCGTCAGGATCGCTTTGGTCACATGGTTGGTAAAGTTGCTGACGGAATCCTCGACAATCTTTTTCTTCTGTTCGATCGTAAGCGTCTCGCTTTCAATCAGCTCCAGAATTTCCGTCGCCAACGCCAGCGATTCTTCACGGGTTTTTTGCTGCATTTCGTATCCACCTTCCTCATCTCTGTTTTCACTCTTGATACCCAGCAAGAATGATGCCAGCAGTTTGGATGGAAAAAAGGCGGAAAAACAGCGTCGTCACATGAAAAAGGACAGAAAATGAGAAACTTCTTATCACTTTTGAGAAATTGGACAAAGGTGGGTTGACTTTTCCGGTTTTTATTTTATAATAATTATAAACAAGAAATAATTCTAAAAAGGAAAGGGAGAAACCAACCATGGAAAATACTCTTTTTCAAGCCCTGAATACACAAGTTGCGAACTGGACTGTACTGTATACGAAACTGCATAATTACCACTGGAATGTGAAAGGGCCTCACTTCTTCACCCTGCATCCGAAATTCGAGGAACTGTACAACGAGGCATCCCAATACATCGACGATCTGGCAGAACGCATCCTCACGCTTGGAGGAACGCCTGTCGCCACCTTGTCCGCCTGCCTGCGGGAAGCAAGCATCGCCGACGCCAGCGGCTCGGAAACCGCTGAACAAATGGTCGAGATCCTGATCCAGGACTTCTCCACGATCATCGACGAACTGAAGCAGGCGATGGAAACAGCTGGTGAAGCTGGCGACGAAGAAACCGCCGACATGCTGCTCGCCATCCGCCGAAGCCTGGAGAAACACAACTGGATGCTGAGAGCTTTCTTGAAATAAGCTAAGCAGGGTGTCGAGAAAGTAGCTGTAGTGGTGAGAAGCCTGTTTCCATTCTCCGCTCCGGTCTGCGTCCCGCCATGCCGAATGACCGCAATGGTGCAGAATATGAAAAAATTGCCCTCCATCTTGCCAAACAAGAGCAACAGGAGGGCAATCCTTTTTTAGCTGAGAAAACCCGGAACTTTTCGCTACAGAAAATAATCCCTGCTATCAAGCATGGCTTTCTCAACAGTCTGAGGCAGTGACGTTCCACTGCCTTTTTTCGCGTACTGGAAGACGATATTGCCTCCTGCGTGATTTTACAGGGAAAAGAGGAGCTTGCGGCCTGATTTCTCAATCTTGACCTCTGGCGCATAGCGAAGTGCTTTCTGCACGCCGATGTACGGACTGGAGAACTCGATGCCGTGTCTTTGCTTCAACTCGTCACACAATTCCCCTAATGAAAGCGGTGACATTTTTTCCCGCAGAATCTCCTTCACCTGTTCTGCCACCATCTCATAGTCGTGACGCACATGGGCTTTTCGCACTTTTAATTGCGGAATCAATTCCATGGGGATTTCTTCTGCTGTAGCGGCTATCTCTGCAACAACATCGCCTTTGTCAGCCCCTGTCTCCAAATCAATTTCCCTGATTCTGCTCAATAGCTGTTTGATTTCTGCTCCAAGCTGCTTGTCTTGATCGACGTATTGCCGCCGAAGGACCATTCGTTGTTCCAGCAATGCCTGCAATGTCATTTGCAATGCTTTCCGCTCGTTAAACATCGCCGTTGTACCCCTTTATTGTCATAATAGAAAGAATTGTTAATCTTGGCTTCAAACCACGACTACTTTTTCCACAGCCAGTTTCAAATTCCTCCTGTCAACTGTAAATTATTATTCATCCTTGCACCTAGCCCCTGATGGAAAAAAGAAGCCTGTTCCCAAAGCGGGCAGGCTTCCCCGTGCTAGTTTTAGTTTTCGAATTGCTTGGCTTCGTTACGCGTACTGCATGATCAATTGGCTGAAGGCGGCTTTCAGGCGGAGGGTAACAGGACCGGGTGCGCCGCTGCCTACCGGGTACTGATCGATCCGGATCACCGGACATATTTCGTGCCCCGTACTGGTGACAAATACCTCGTCCATGGCGAGCATTTCCTCCCGCGTCATCGCCCGCTGCACCAACGGGATATTGCCATCCGCCAGCAATCGAATCACGACCTGGCGGGTAATGCCATCGAGGATCAGATTGTTGGCAGGATGCGTGTAGCAAATCCCGTCCTTGATCCCGAATACATTGCAGGTGCTGCCTTCCGTCACATAGCCGTCGCGAACCAGGATCGCTTCATCCGCCTCGGCATCCTTGGCTTCCTGCTTGGCGAGCACATTGCCCAGCAGGTTGAGGCTTTTGATGTTTACCCGCAGCCAGCGTATGTCGGGCGTAGTAATCGCGCTCATTCCGGCTTCCAGCAGCTCTTTTGGCAAACTGCCTTCGCGTACCGAGGCGGTGAGGACCGGTTCCGACACTTCGGGGAACGCATGCGAGCGTGGGGCTACTCCTCGCGTCAATTGCAGATAGACCGAGCCGTCGACGAGACTGTTTTCCGCGATCAGCTCTTTTAGCAGTTCGGTCAGCCTCTCCGCTTCCAGCGGGATGTTCAACCGAAGCTGGGCTGCGCTGTTTTGAAACCGTTTCAGGTGGGCTTCCCATTCAAACATCACTCCGTGGTACACCCGCATCACCTCGTAGATTCCGTCACCAAACTGATAGCCGCGGTCCTCCGGGGCGATATGAACCTTCTCGCTTGGCACCAGTTGGTCGTTTCTCAACATAATCACGGCACATCTCTCCTTATCCTTTGGTTAGCTGACGTGCAAATGACAAGCGACCTGATGCCCGGTCTCGATCGCCGACAGGGTCGGTTCCTCCGTCTCGCAGCGAGCCATTTTGTACAGACAGCGCGTATGAAAGCGGCAGCCAGCAGGCGGGTTCAGCGGGCTGGGCAGTTCACCCTGGAGAATGATCCGCTCCTTGCCTGGCGTAGTGCCGTGTATGTGCGGGCGAGCGGACAGCAAAGCCTGTGTGTACGGATGAGCGGGCTGGTGAAACAAGTCCTCTGTCGAAGCCAGCTCCACCAGCTTGCCCAGATACATCACCCCTACGCGGTCGGAGATGTGACGGATGACGCTCAGGTCGTGGGAAATAAACAGGTAGGTGAGCGAGAACTGCTGCTGCAAATCCTGGAACAGATTAATCACCTGGGACTGGATGGAGACATCGAGAGCCGATACGGGCTCGTCGCAGACGATCAGCTTGGGCTGCAAGGCGAGTGCGCGGGCGATTCCGATGCGCTGCCGCTGTCCGCCGGAAAATTCGTGCGCGTACCGCTTTTTCGTACCTGGAGCCAGCCCGACAGTCTCCAGCAGTTGCTCCACCCGGGCTTCTCGATCTTGAGAAGTGCCGATGTTATGAATCTGCATCGGCTCGGCGATCGTCGTCCCGATCGTCATTCGCGGATGAAGCGAGGCGTACGGGTCCTGAAACACCATCTGCATTTCTCTGCGGACTTGTTTCATTTCCTTTGCCGACAATCCGACCAAATCTCTTCCCTCGAAAAGCACCTTCCCCCCGGTTGGTTCGATCAGCCGCATGATCGCCCTGCCCGTAGTGCTCTTGCCGCAGCCGGACTCGCCGACGATGCCGAGTGTCTCGCCGCGCCGGATGGTGAAGCTGACCTCGTCGACCGCCTTGACGACAGATGTCTGTTTGCGGGCAATGCTGTGCAAGAAGCTTTTCTTGACCGGAAAAAACTTTTGCAAGCCTTGTATATCGAGCAATACCTTCTGAGACAGATCGGATGCCACCGCCATCACGCCACCCCCTCGACGATCTCGCTGTAACGCAGGCAGCTCACCTTCCGTCCGTCTTCGGTTTCGACCAGCGAGGGAGTGGTCTTGCGGCACGCTTCGGCGACATAGGGACAGCGGTCCTGAAAAGCGCAGCCGACCATCGCTTCACCAGGCGCTGGCACGCGCCCGGGAATCGAATACAGCCGCTCGTTTTCTCCGTCCAGGGACGTGACCGACTCCAGCAGGCCGATCGTATACGGATGAAGCGGCTGGCTGAACAGTTGCTCCCGGGTCGCCTCCTCGACGACTTCTCCCGCGTACATGACGATGACACGCTGGCACACCTGGGACACGACGCCCAGGTCATGCGTGATCAGCATCAGCGACATCCCCATCTGTTGCTGCAACTGCTGCAGCAAGTCGAGAATTTGCGCCTGTACGGTCACGTCGAGGGCGGTCGTCGGCTCGTCGGCGATCAACAGCTTGGGCTGGCAGGACAGCGCCATGGCGATCATCACCCGCTGGCGCATCCCGCCCGACAATTCGTGCGGATATGCTTTCAACCGGTCCACCGGAGAAGGGATGTTTACCAGACGCAGCATCTCGATCGCGCGTAGCTCCGCCTCTTTTTTTCCGATTCCCTCATGCACGCGTATCTGCTCGGTAATTTGCTGTCCGACCGTGAGCAGAGGGTTCAAGGCCGTCATCGGCTCCTGGAAAATCATCGCGATCTCCTTGCCGCGCAGGTTGCGCAACTCACTGTTCTTGCGATCCAGCAGGTTGCTTCCTTCCCAGTTGATTTTTCCCCGGGTGGCCTGTACTCCTTTTTGTTTCAGCAACCCCATAATCGCCAGTGAAGTCATGCTCTTGCCGCAGCCGGACTCGCCGACAATGCCGAGGCTTTCCCCTTTTTTCAGGGCAAACGTAACGCCTTTGAGAATTTCGGTGTACTTCCCTTTCTTCTGATAGCCAACGTGGAGCTGTTGTACGTCCAGAATGGGTGCCATGACACTATCCCTCCTTTACCGATTGGATTTCATTTTCGGATCAAACCAGTCCCGCAACGTATCGCCCAGCAAATTGATGCCGAGGATGGTGATGAACATGACGATGCCGGGAATGAACATAAACCACGGAGCCTGGTACATGTAGTCCTTGCCTTGCCCGACCAGCGATCCCCAGCTTGGATCGGGCGGCTGTACCCCCAGTCCGAGGAAGCTCAGGCTGGATTCGGCCAAAATCGCACTGGCCATGCCCAATGTAGCCAGGACGATGATGTTGCCGTAGCAATTCGGCAGGATGTAGCGAAACAGGATTCGACACGTGCCCGCTCCCATCGCGTAGCCCGCTTCGACAAACTCGCGCTGCTTGAGCGAAATCGTCTCGGCGCGAACCAGACGGCATATTTCCGGCCAGCTTACCACGCCCAGGGCGATAAACAGGTTGAAAATCCCCGGACCGAGCGCGGCCATGATGGCAATGGCAAACAGGATGCCGGGAAAGCTGAACATGATATTGGCCAGCCCCATGATCAATTTGTCGGCTTTGCCTCCCAAATAGCCCGCCAAAAGGCCGAGCAACGTCCCCGTAGTGACCGCGATCACCTGCACCATCAAGGCGATAAACAGCGACATCTGGGCGCCGTACACCACTCTGGCAAACAGGTCGCGCCCCAGGTGATCGGTGCCAAACCAGTAGGCAGAAGAGGGCGGCTGCAAGGCGTCCTGCAAATGGTTCTGATTGGGATCATGCGACACAATCAGCGGAGCGAAAAGTGCCGCGATGACCATCGTGCCCGTCAGGAGTATGCCCAGAACGGCGCTTGTGCCAAGGTACTGCCGCAGCGTAGACAGCCTGTATCGCAAACTTTGCCGGCCAGACTCTGCATGTACATTGGTGCCGATCGATGTAGCGTTCTCCATCGTCCTCACTCCCCCTTCCATTCATTCGTCTCCAGGTTACGACTCTACCTTGACGCGCGGGTCAATCCAGCTGCAGAGCACGTCAGCCAGCAGGTTGACCAGCAAAAAGACGGTTGCGATAAATACGACACAGCCCTGTACGACGGGAAGGTCGCGCTGCAGGATGCCATCGATCAACAGGCGGCCGATCCCCGGCAATCCGAAAATCGTCTCGGTAATCACCGCTCCCGAAAGCAGCAATCCCATCTGTACCCCGATAATCGTCAGGATCGGCGGCAGCGCATTTTTCAGGGCGTGCAGAAAAATGATCCGCCGCTCGCGCAGTCCTTTGGCATGCGCAGTCGTCATAAAATCCATCTTCAGCACTTCCGACATGGACGAGCGGGTGATACGGGCCAGCACCCCGCTGACCCCAAATCCAAGCGTGAGCGAAGGAAGAATCAGGTACTTGAGATTTCCCCCGTCGTATCCGGTCGAAGGAAGCAACTGCCAGCGGACAGCAAACAGGTACATCAAAATCAAGCCGAGGAAAAAGGAGGGGAGGGACACTCCCCCAATAGACAGGGCGCTGACCAGCGAATCCACCCAGCTTCCCCGATAGATTGCCGCCAGTATGCCGATGGAGATGCCGAAGACGATGGCGAAGAGCAGCCCGAGCATGGTGACCTGGACCGTGACTGGAATCCGCTCCATGACAATCGTCGTCACATCGCTTCTGCTCTGGTAGGAGACCCCCAGGTCGCCTGTCGCCAGGTTTTGCAGAAAGCGCAGGTACTGGACGTAGAGAGGATCGTTCAAACCCCACTGCTCGCGGATGCGCTCAATCGATTCCTCGTCCATCGCCCCGGTGCGGGGGTCCATCAACTGGGCAGCCGGATCGCCCGGAATCCAGTTCATCAAGAGAAATGTGACCAGCGTGATGGCGATCCAGATGGGAATTGCCTCAATCAGCCTGCGTACGGCATACAGCGCCATAACCGAACCTCCTCTCGTCGCTTCTTCGCTATTTCAGACTTGGGTCAATCCAGATTTTCGTCAGGTCCTGGAAATCAATGTCGGTCGGTACCGCCTGGACGCCTTTCACCCATGGCTGATGGGCGATGACCGCCTTGTTGTAGTTGAAAGACCACCAGGGTGCCTCCTCCATGATGATTTCTTCCGCTTCCTGCACGAGCTTGATCATCTCTGCCTCGTCGGTTTGTACGATCGCTTCGTCGAGCAACTGGTCTACTTTCTCGTTATGGTAGTAGCTGTTGTTTCCGGAAGCGCCGAAGTTGCGGCTGTGGAAGTAGGTAGCCAAATAAGCTGCGGGATGGACATTGCCGCCGTTTGACGTGATGCCGAACTCGTAATCCCCGCTTCTCAGACGATCGGTCGCAGTCGCGCTGTCCACCTGTTCGGGAATCAGGTTGATCCCTACCTCTTTCAAATAACCGGCTACCGCTTCGACGGCAGGCAGACCATAGGCCGGGTGGCTGGTCGTCAGGATCGTCACGTCAAAGCCGTTGGGATAACCGGCTTCGGCGAGAAGCTGCTTCGCTTTTTCCGGATTGTACTCATAGCTTTTTACATTCGGGTTGTGGCCGAGAATCGTAGTCGGCAAAATGCCAATCGCCGGATACGCTTTGTCCTGCAGCACGGTTTTGACGATCGTCTCGCGGTCGATGGCATGGTTGATCGCCTGGCGTACGCGGACATCTTGCCACGGTCCTTCTTTTTGCAGGTTGAACTTCATATTGCGGGTAAACACCTCGGGTACTTCCACTAGGTTGTCCTTCATCGACGGATCGTTTTTCAGCCTTCCGTATTGCGCGTCACCCAACGTCATCATATCGAGCTGCTTGGAAGCGAACGCGTTGTCGCGGGCCGCCTGATCGTTCATAATCTTGTAGACGACCTTGTCGAGATACGCTCTGCCCTGGTGATAGTCTTCAAAGGCGGTCAACTCGATCTCGCTGTCACGCACCCATTTCGTCAGCATGAATGGCCCTGCTCCGACCGGCTGTTCGCTGAAGGATGCGCCCTTCGCCTCTACTTCCTCTTTGGGAACGGCAGCAGCGTACGGCATGGTCAGACTGTGCAGGAAGCTGTTGTCGGCGATGGCCAGTGTGATTTCCAGCGTGTGGTCGTCGACAACCTTGATTCCGGGAACCTCTGTCGCCTGTCCGTTGAAAAATGCTTCTGCGCCCTCGATGGGAAACATGCTCTTTGCCCCGGGCGAAGCGTTTTGCGGGTCCATCAGCCGCTCCAGGGAGTATTTGAAGTCTTCGGCAACGACTTCCCTGCCATTGTGGAACTTGACGCCCTGCTTCAATGTGAAGGAGTAGGTCTTTCCGTCTTCGCTCACCGACCAGCTCTGCGCATTCGCCGGGACGAATTTCCCTGCGACGGCGTCGTAGCGGATCAATGGTTCGTAAATGTTCCATGTGATCATCGATACCGAGGTCAAATGACCGCGAACGATCGGATCGAGGTTTTGCGGATCTCCGTAGATCGCTGCGCGGACAAGAGTTCCGCCCTGGACCGGTTCGCCCGGATCGGCCGCGGTCCCGCCAGACTCCCCTGTTCCGCTCGGTGCTTGCGCTTGCGGGCTGGGAGCCGCCGAGTTTCCACATGCGCTGAGTAACAATGCGGCAACCATGACTGCTGCAAAAAAGGTGCGAGACAACATGTTCATAAAGAACCCCCTTTTTCGTGTCACTTTTCTTTGTGGTAAAATAAGTGGTGAAGCGTACCACAGCGCCTTTTTATGTCAGGTTATCTAACAAATATTGATAATTGGGTCTTATAGTAGCAAATAAATCTGACAATTCAAAATTTTGAAAAATGGACTTACAGCGAGAAAAACTTCAGAAAAGCGTTTCCATTTGGCAACAATCGCGCAGAAACAAGTTATTTGGATTCCTGTATCTTTTTTGGTGACGATTCATCCTATGTTATAGTTGGTACCATAAAGATGACGCAATATTCGGAATCGGAACTCTCTTTACCAATCCTGTATTAAGGTGGTGTAGTCCATGCATTCCGTTACCCCGCCGGTCCCCTTTTCCCGGCGAACCCCTCAACTGGCGCTGATGGGCGCAGCGTATTCAAACAAAGACCCGCATGTCATGCCGCTTTCCTACGGCTATCCCGCTCCCGAGTGTTTCCCCATCGATGCGATTGCCCAGGCGACCGAATCCGCGCTCCGCACGCAGGGAACGACTGCCCTGCAATACACGGGCGGCCCCGGCCAACAGCAGGTCGTCTCCTGGATCTGCCAACGGTCTACGCTGCGCCATATGTCGCCCGAGACCAATCAGGTTTTGGTCACCACCGGCTCGATGCAGGCGATCGATATGGCGACACGCGTGCTGTCCGATGTCGGCGATGAAGTGTGGGTGGAGGCTCCCACCTTTTTCGGCTCGATCCGCTCCTTTACGACGAACGGATTAAAGGTTCGCTCCTTTCCTGTCGACGAGCAAGGATTGTGCGTAGATGCGGTGGAAGCAGCCCTCGAGCAAGCCGCCCAGGACAACTCCCCTCTCCCGAAGCTGTTCTACACCATGCCCAATTACCAGAATCCGGCAGGGGTCAGCCTTTCTTTGGAGAGGCGCAAAAAACTCGCTCAGTTGGCACTGGAATACAACTTTTTCATCCTGGAGGACGATGCCTATGTCGAGCTCAGCTTTAGCGGCATGTATCAGCCTTCCATTTATTCGTTTGCTCCCGAGCGGGTCGTGTACATCAGCACATTTTCCAAGATCATCGCGCCGGGCCTGCGGATGGGCTGGGCCATCGCGGACAGCCGTATTCTGGAAAAGATGCGCCTGTTCAAGCCAGACGGTCTGACCAGCGTCTTCATGCAGGAGGTGGTCGGTCAATTGCTCATGCAGATGGACTTCTCCGCCCATTTGAACAGGATGGCATCGCTGTATCATGTGCGATGTAGCCATATGGTCGCCGAGCTGCGCAGTCAGCTAGGCGGCGACATCGAGTTTCAGGTGCCAAAAGGCGGTTATTTTGTGTGGGCGCGCTTCGCGGAAGGCGTGGACACTTCGCTCATGCTTCCGATTGCACTTGAGTGCGGGGTCAGCTATCTGGACGGGAAACACTTTTTCTTGAACGGGGAAGGCAGCCGTTACGCCCGTCTCTGCTTTACATACTGCGACGAGACACAGATGTCCAAGGCGATCGCGGCGCTGGCCGAGGCAGCACGAACCAGCCAGGGAAAGCAATAAGCGAATAGAGAAGGAGTGAGTAGCGGATGGCAATGGATGTGTATTCGCCGAAGCAAACGATCAAACCGCGCATCTACGTGCGCATTCCGATGGTCGAGCAGTACGTCTCGCAACTGAGGGAGTTTGCCGCCGACGTCATCGTGGAGCCGTGGAAGCCAGGCACTCCCGAACCGGAACCGCAAGCCGACATAAGCGACTGTGATGTCATCATCACGGTATGCTTGCGCGATACGCTGCAAATTCTGGACAAAGCGCCCCGGGTCAGATGGGTACATTCGCTAAGTGTAGGAATCGATGCCGTACAAACGGATCGGCTCAACCCGTCTGTAGTCATCACCAATCCAAAGGGGTGTACGTCGATTCCCATTGCCGAGCATTCGGTGATGTGCATCACCGCTTTCGCCCGCAATTTCCCGACGATGCAGCGCAACCAGGCGCAAAAAAAGTGGCAGAACGTCGAGATGAAGGAACTGCTCGGCTCAACCGTGGGGATTCTCGGCTACGGAGAGATCGGGGGACAGATTGCCCAGCGCTGCAAGGCATTGGGCATGCGGGTAATCGGCTGTCGGCGCAACCCCGCTGCTGCTCGCGCGAGTGACGATGCAGCCGACCTCGTCGTCGGACTGGATCAGGTGGACATGATCCTCGCTGAGTCGGATTTTCTCGTGCTCGCGCTGCCGTCGAGCGAAGGGACGTATCACTTTCTCAACCGTGAGAAACTGGTCAAAATGAAGGCCGGTTCCTATCTGATCAATGTCGGGCGGGGCAATACCGTGCACGATGGCGATTTGATCGCCGCCCTGCAAAGCGGGCACCTGGCCGGGGCTGCACTGGATGTCTTCGAAGTAGAGCCGCTTCCCGTCGACCACCCGTATTGGGAAATGGAAAACGTAATCGTCACCCCGCACAACGCCTACTACTCGCCGCGTACGCTGGAGCGCAACATGGAGTTGCTCAGGCAAAACCTGATCCGCTACGTGAGGGGCGAGGAACTGCTCAATGTCGTAAATGTGAGAGCCGGCTATTAGGCTGGCAGAAACGGAAGGAACCCGATTGCTTGTCGCATCGGGTTCTGCTTTTTGTGCGCCTACCCCGCCGTTCCTTCTTCCGGCGATTTGGCCATATCCAGCATCAAGGTAATCAACCACTGCTCCAGCATGACAGCCGTCTGCTTCCATTGGTCCTCGGGGGAAATCAGCGCAGCGCCGTCTCCCGGCTGCGGGCCGTAGCTGCCAAACTGGGCGTGATTTCCCCCTTCGATGCTGATGTATACAGCGTCTTCCGGCAGGTACGTCTTGCCCACCTCGTACTTCTCGCGGCTCACCACTGTGTCACGCGAGCCAAGCATCGAGAGTACGGGGAGCCCCGTCTCGCTGAGGTCGCCGCGCTGATCCGGGTAGGCGCCGAGCAGAAACACCCCGATGACGCGATCCGGGTTTTCGGCGGCAAAATGGGCAGCCATCGCACCGCCGAGCGAGTGGCCGCCAATTACAAACACGTCGTCGGGGAATGACTTGAACAGCCCGTTGGCCCGCTCAGCGTCGAGGATAGCCAGGTGCAGCGGCATTTTCGCGACAAACACGCGATACCCTTTATCCGCCAGCAGTCTTGCCAACGGCGCATAACTCTCTGCCTGCACCAAGGTCCCCGGATAAAAAATCACGGAAGGCTGAAAGGTTTGTCCTCCCTCAAAGCGAATCCATCCCGCTGTATCCGTCACGGTAATGCCGCTCCCTCCGCGCATCGCCTCTACAGCAGCCTCGCCCACCGGATAAGGTCGCAAAAACCAGACTGCTACACAAGCCACCGCGAGGAAAAGCAAAATCAAAACCGGAAACAAGCGCCTGCGCAGTTTGCCCATGGATCGTCCCTCTTTTCCGTTGCGCTTTCCTTTCGCTTAGTATTGGCATATTTTTCTGCGGTTACCCTTCCTGACCATTATGCTTCTGGCGCTGGCGAAAGCGTCTTACCTTCATCAGGTTGCCGCATGCCTTGTCGTCGCACCAGCGGCGTACGCGGTTGCGGCTTTCATCGAAATAAATCCACCGGCAGTCCGGATTATCGCAAATCTTGATCCGTCGCACGTCCTCAGTCGCCAACAATTCGGCAAACGAACCGGCGACACGGGCCATGACCAGCTCCCAGCCCGTGACAGGGCTTGTCCGCTTCAGACGGTACGCTCCATCCAGCAGATCGATGCGCAAGCAGTCAGGGGCCAGCGCCATGGCCCGGTTCAGTGCTGCCAGCTCTTCCGGGGCTGCTTGTGCCCCGCCTGCCACCTTCTCCACGATGTGCCGCATCGTTTCCCGCAGCTCCAGCAGTTGTGTGCGGATTGGCTCCTCCGGCGGCCACGGGGCAGCAAGCCCCCACTTTTGCAAAAACGCTTCCACCCACTCCTGGCTGTCCAGCCTGTTTTCACGCGGTCTGCCTGTACCGCGCCAGTCCCGCCAGTCGCTGTTCAAAAAGTCAATGCACATCACTTCCACAGCAGCTTCCCCCGTTTTCCTCACACATTTTACGTTCTGCTTGCCAATAAAATCCATAACATGGTAATGTATATTTGTAACTATCGTAATGATTTATGGTCGTTACAAAAATCCTGAGACAACAACCTGATTATACTGCACTCCCTCTCAGGAAGACAGGTAAGGAGGCACAGGAATGAATACAAAGGATCTGCTTTTGCAGGAATGGAA
The DNA here is from genome assembly GCF_044627595.2 of Brevibacillus sp. TJ4. NCBI lineage: Bacteria > Bacillati > Bacillota > Bacilli > Caryophanales > Paenibacillaceae > Brevibacillus > Brevibacillus sp. TJ4. The sequence goes on from NZ_CP185865.1 coordinate 3,449,141, forward strand.
GTACGTCTATGACCAGGAAGACTGGTATCCGCCGCTTCAACTTGCTCTGGAAGGAGTCGATGCCGCCCAGGCGAGCTGGAGACCGCCCGGTGAAGCACCAACACGATTTGGGAAAACGTCAGCCATCTGCTTTTTTACAAGGAGCGACTGCTGCATCGGCTTGCCGGAACGCCTTTTCCCCATGAGGATGCGACCAATGAAGAGACGTTTGCTCCCACCGGAGGCGCAGGTGACGAAGAAGCGTGGCAGGCGACGCTAAAGCGCATGGAAGAAGTTCATCTGCACATTCAGGAAGCACTTTCAGCCCTGACAGATGAAGAGCTGCTTCGCCCCTTGCCGACCAGGACAGTCCTCGATAGCGCGATGAGTCTCGTCCTGCACGACGCCTACCACACCGGACAGATTGTGCAACTGCGCAAGCTGCAAGGTTCCTGGCCGGCCCAGCGTTAAGGCCGACAGTATTCCACGTGCTGCCGCCCAAGCAAGCCGATCCATTGTAGTGGCGGTTTGAGGATTGCGACGATTCTGCTGACCCGCCCGGCGTGGAATCCGTTTTTTTGGACAGGGAAAAAATTGCAAACCGCCGAAAAGTATTGTAATCGATAAATTATTTTATATAATGGATGGGTATAACAATTTCATACACAGTATCCTCATCTTCACGATGGGGGTAGAGGTCGCGGTTTTTATAAGATTCTGTACGAGATGCAGCCGACATCGATGACTACAGATGAGGGAAAAACCGCCGAAGTCTGCGCTGAATCGCTGTTCGCGCAGGTTGGGGCTGTACTCGAAAGGGACAGAACTGTCACGTTTGTCAGCCAGGGCAAACGTGTTGAGCTATCTTCCGTGAAGGCTTGGTGGGGATTGGAGTATGCCGCCCTGTGCCTGTATGATGGCCACGGCGGTTTTTCATTTTCCGACCTTCCTTCCGCAAAAACTTCTATCATTATAGAAAGGTCGTGTTCACACATCATGTCTACGCAACAACTGCAACGGGGCCTGAAATCACGCCACCTGACGATGATCGCCATCGGTGGCTCGATTGGTACAGGACTGTTTCTGGCGAGCGGCGGGTCGATTCACTCCGCAGGTCCGGGCGGTGCCCTGCTCGCCTATATCGCAATCAGCTTTATGGTCTACTTCCTGATGACAAGCCTCGGGGAAATGGCTGCCTACATGCCTGTCCCTGGTTCCTTTAGCACGTACGCTACGCGGTTCGTCGACCCGTCGCTGGGCTTTGCCCTCGGCTGGAACTACTGGTACAACTGGGCGATTACGATTGCCGTCGAGCTGTCAGCCGCAGCCCTGATTATGAAATACTGGCTGCCGGACGTGCCCGGCATCGTCTGGAGCGCCCTGTTTCTCGCTCTGATGCTCGGCCTCAACCTGTTGTCGGTCAAGAGCTTTGGCGAATCGGAATACTGGTTTGCAATGATCAAGGTTGTCACGATTATCGTCTTTATCGTCATCGGCTTGCTGATGATTTTTGGCATCATGGGCGGGCAGGCAGTCGGCTTCAGCAACTTTACCAAGGGCGATGCGCCGTTCAGCGGCGGCTTCATGGCGATGGTCGGCGTCTTTATGATCGCGGGCTTCTCCTTCCAGGGTACAGAGCTGGTCGGTGTGGCCGCAGGGGAGAGCCAAAATCCGGCCCGCAATGTGCCCCGGGCAATCCGTCAAATCTTTTGGCGCATCCTGCTCTTCTACATCTTGGCGATCCTGATTATCGGTCTGCTCGTTCCGTACGACAACCCCAACCTGGTCAGCGGTGATATCACGGACATCGCCATCAGCCCGTTTACGATTGTCTTTGAAAATGCCGGCTTTGCCTTCGCAGCATCGGTGATGAACGCGGTGATCCTCACCTCGGTCCTGTCTGCGGGCAACTCCGGGATGTACGCTTCCACCCGGATGCTGTGGAACCTCGCCAAAGAAGGAAAAGCGCCAAAATGGCTGACCAAGGTCGCGCGCAACGGCGTACCAATCTACGCGCTGATGGTAACCACATTGGTCGGCGGCGTCGCCTTTCTGTCATCGCTGTTTGGCGATGGAGCGGTCTACATCTGGCTGTTGAACGCCTCCGGGATGTCCGGCTTTATCGCCTGGCTGGGAATTGCCATCAGCCACTACCGCTTCCGCAAGGCGTATCTCTTGCAAGGCAGAAGCCTCGCTGACCTGCCATACCGGGCGAAGTGGTTCCCGTTTGGCCCGATCTTCGCGTTCATTCTTTGCTGCATCGTGATTATCGGCCAAAACTACGGGGCATTCCTGGGCGAGAACATCGACTGGTACGGCGTGCTCGTCTCCTACGTCGGCGTCCCGCTGTTCCTCGTCCTCTGGCTCGGGTACAAGTGGAACAAAAAAACCAAGCTGGTACCGCTGGATAAAGTCGATTTTAGCGTGAAGGAATAGCATGCAGGCAAACGAAAGGCTCCGCCAAGCGATATGGCGGAGCCTTTTCTGCTATTTGGAAAGTGACTGTACAAAGCGCTCCATGCGATCGAGCGCCTTTTTCAACTGCTCCATCGATGTCGCGTAGGAGCAGCGGATATGTCCCTCGCCGCTTTGGCCAAATACATCGCCCGGTACGACCGCCACTTTTTCTTCCAGCAGCAGCCTTTCCGCGAAGTCAGGGGCGGACAGTCCGGTTGCCGCCACGGACGGGAAGGCATAGAACGCTCCTTCCGGCTCATGGCAGGCGAGGCCGATCTGCTGGAAGCCGTCGACCACGTAGTTGCGCCGCTGCCGGTAGCTCTCGATCATCCGCTCCATGTCCGCGCGACCGTGGCGCAGCGCTTCCAGTGCGGCCATTTGCGCCATCGTCGGGGCGCAGAGCATCGTGTACTGGTGGATTTTCAGCATGCCCGCGAGCAATTCCGGCTCGGCGCAGACGTAGCCCAACCGCCAGCCTGTCATCGCGAATGCCTTGGAAAAGCCGGAGATCAAAATCGTCCGCTCCTTCATTCCAGGCAGCGCGGCGATGCTGTCATGCATCTTGCCATACGTCAGCTCGGCGTAAATTTCGTCGGAGATGACCAACAGATCATGCTTTTCGAGAATCGGCAGAAGCGCCTTCCACTCCTCAGCGCTCATCGTGCTGCCGGTCGGGTTGTTCGGATAGCAGAAAATAATTGCCTTGGTGCGTGGCGATATATGCTTCTCCAGCTCTTCAGGAGTCAGCTTGAACTGGTTGTCCATCGTCGTTTTCAGGAAAACCGGCACGCCTCCCGCCAGACGGATCACCGGTTCGTAGGAGACGTAGCAAGGCTCCACGACCAGCACTTCGTCACCCGGGTCGAGGATCGCGCGCAACGCGATGTCGATCGCTTCGCTGGCCCCGACTGTGACGAGAATTTCCTTCTCCGGATGGTAGCTGACCGAAAAGCGCTCCTCCAGGTATTTCTGAATCTCGACGCGCAGCTCCAGCATCCCCGCATTGGAGGTGTAGGCTGTATACCCCCGCTCCAGCGAGGAGATGGACGCTTCCCGCATCCGCCACGGCGTCACGAAGTCCGGCTCCCCGACCCCGAGGGAAATGACCCCCTCCATCGACGCCGCCAGATCAAAAAAGCGGCGAATCCCCGATGGCTTGAGCGATGCGACAGTAGAGGACAAACGACGTTTGACGGTCAATTGCTGTGTACTCACGGAGTGACCACCATCCTGCGATCTTCGTCACGGTCTTCAAGCTGAATCCCGTCGTGCTTGTATCGTTTCAAAATAAAATGCGTCGCCGTGGAGACGACCGAGTCGAGCGTCGCCAGCTTTTGCGAAACGAACGAAGCGACTTCCCGCATCGTCTTTCCTTCCAGCACCACGGACAAGTCGTAGCTGGCCCCGGACATCAGGTAGACGGCCTTTACTTCGGGGAAGCGGCAGATGCGCTCCGCCACCTCGTCAAAGCCCACGTCGCGCTTGGGCGTCACCTTCACGTCGATCATCGCGTTTACGTACGGATGGTCGTCGACCCGCTCCCAGTTGATCAGAGCCGGGTATTTGACGATCACCTTTTCTTCTTCCAGAGCGGCGATCGCCTGCTCCACCACCTCTGCCGGCTCGGCCAGCATTTTGCCCAATTGCGCTGCCTCCAGCTTGCTGTCCTCTTCCAAGAGACGCAGCAATTCCATCTGTTTGTGACGATCCATTCTCCACCACTCCTGTCTTTTTTCTCGATATAAGCAAAAACGCCTCAGCAACCGGACCGATTTGTTGACTCGGTTCCGATTGCTGAGGCGAACGATCGCGGTACCACTCAGCTTTTTTGCCCTTTTCGCAAAAGGCAAACTCACGCAGTCCCAAAAGGACATGCACCCGGTAACGTGGGTTATCCGCTGCTTTCTACAGGAAGTTCCATTCAAAAGCAGTGCTCCGAGGCGGCGTTCAAAAAGAGTTTGCGGCCACCCTTCCAGCAAGCAGGCGGCTCTCTTGGCGTCAAATCCCTTTTTTACTGTCCTCTTCACGGCAGTTGTCGTGTTCATTTACTGAATGACTCAGATTATAGAAAGGTTTTCGCCCCTTGTCAACCGGGTTTTCCTGACAGAAACGGGACTTCTCCCCGATTTATCCGGCAAATATCGCGAACAATTCGACCAGTCCAAGCAGCGCGAAAAGCGCCAGGCAGCCGAGCAAGACGGCATTTGTCACGCTCTTGTTGCGGCAGTCGGCGGGGACCAGATTGGAATTGAGCAGCAGCAGCAAGGAGATGGCCAAAAACGGCATAAACAGCGATCCAAGTGCGCCGTAGACGAGAATCAACTCAACCGGCCTGCCGAAAAACAGCAAGATCATCGGCGGAAATGTGAGCCACGCCAGATAGAAGCGATAGGCTGGCGATTTTCCCGATACATCCTGCTCGGTTCTACCGGCGTTTTTGGCGCGGAGGATGCGGATGAAGTCGGCAAAAAGATACGGCCCCCCGTTCCACACACCGAGCAGCGACGTGCAGGCGGCAGACCAGAATGCGAGCAAAAACATCCAGCGCATCGGCGCACCGAATTGTTCCCCCAGCATCTCGGCGAGCGTGATCAGTCCGTTGTCGTCGCGGATGCTGACACCCGATCCGGCAAGAAACTGTGCCCCGATGACCAGCCCTGCCAGCGTGAACAGCGCGGTAAGGGTATAGGCGATTTTGGCATCGAGGCGCATCGTGGAGATCCACCTTTTGCCCGTCCAGCCTTTTTCACGCAGCCAATAGCCGTACGACGCCATCGTGACCGTCCCGCCGACGCCGCCGACAAGTCCCAGCATCAGCAGCACGGAGCCTTCTGGTACGCGCGGAACAAGACCTCCGGCCAATGCGCCGATCCCGGGCAGGAAGAGAATCGCCGTACCGATGACGGTCACAAACATCATCCCGGTCAACACGGTCATCACACGCTCAAACAGCACGTAACGGTCCGTCCAGACGAGCAAGAATCCGGCGATGGCGTGGAGGATAGCCCAGACCCACAGCGGCATGATCGGCAGCAGGGCGTGCATCGCCATGCCCGATGTCGATGCGGCTGTCGCGCCGTAGACGAGCCCCCAGACGATCACATATGCGCCAAAATAGTTTGTGGCCCACGAGCCGAGCTTCTGCCATCCTTCGAGGATCGTGCTTCCGGTAGCCAGATACCATCGTCCGACCCCTTCGTTCAACGTGTATTTGAGAATCGCGCCGACGATGACCGCCCAGACGAACGTCATGCCAAAAGCAGTGCCGATGACGAGCGATGTGACGAGGTCAGCAGTGCCTACCCCTGTCGCAGCCACGAGCAGTCCCGGTCCGATCTGCCGCAGCTTGTCTCTCCAGGATACAGGCGCAGTCGGGGGATGATGTCGCTCTGTGCGCTCGCTTTTCATCGCATGACCTCCGTTCTCGTCTGGAATTTCCCGCGTTCGCAAACAGTGTATTCAACGGGTCTCTCCATTATGGCTATTCCTTGTCCTCCTCTGGCATGCCCGGGTGCTGCTTTCCAAAATGAAAAAGGCAGTCAAATCGGGACGAAACCCTGAATTTGACTGCCCTTTTTGTTATGCTTCGAACGCTTTACACTTTGACTCGCTTCAGGAAAAAGGCGATAAACAGCCCGATGGCGGCAGCTATCGTCCCGAACAGGAAAGCACTTTGCACCCCTGTGGTAAAGGCGATTTGAAGCTGCAGAGGGTCCTCCGGATTGGGGGACTGGGCGAGAAATCGCGCTTGCCCGGCTGCCATGATGGACACAGCGACCGCTGTTCCGACAGCACCGGCTACTTGCGTCAATGTATTCATAATCGCCGTGCCATCAGGGTACAGCTCCCGCGGCAGCTGGTTCAGCCCGTTTGTCTGGGCTGGCATCATAACCATCGAAATGCCGACCATCAAGGCGACGTGCAGGCCGATAATAAACGCGGACGGTGTCTCCATGGAAATGTTCGTAAACAAGTACAGCGTCACAAGACAGATGCTCAAACCAGGAATCACCAGCCATCTCGGACCGTACTTGTCAAACAGGCGGCCCATGACAGGCGACAGAAACCCGTTGATCAAGCCACCCGGCAGCAGGATCAACCCTGCCGCGAAGGTCGTCAATGCGAGCGACGTCTGCAAGTACAGCGGCAGCATGATCATCGACGAGAGAATCACCATAAAGCTGGCGAGCACGAGCAACAGACCGATGACGAACATCGGATAGTGAAACACGCGCATGTTCAGCATCGGCTGTTCCATTTTCAACTGGCGCAAGACAAAGAGCAGCAGCGCAATCCCGCCGACGATCAAGGAAGCGATGACTACCGGATTGGCAAATCCGCCTTCGCCTTCCCCGGCATGGCTGAACCCGTATACGACGCCGCCAAAGCCAAGCGTGGAAAGCACGATCGAAAACACGTCAATTTTCGGTTTGGTCGGTACCGTGACATTTTGCATGTACGTCATCCCGAACAGCAGGGACAGCAGCAAAAACGGCAAGCTGATCCAGAAGATCCAATGCCAAGACAGGTATTGCAGAATCAATCCTGACAACGTAGGGCCTACCGCAGGGGCGAACATGATGACCAGCCCCATCATTCCCATCGTGGCACCGCGTTTGTGCGGAGGAACGATAATGAGAATGGTGTTGAACATCAATGGCAGCATCAGCGCAGTTCCGATTGCCTGGACACAGCGGGCGATCAACAAGAAGCTGAAACTAGGAGCAACAGCCGCAATCAGTGTGCCAACAATGGAAAAGGCCAGAGAAATGATGAACAACTGCCTGGTCGTGAACCACTGCAGCAACAGGCTGGATACCGGTACCAAGATCCCCAGGGTAAGCAGGTATCCTGTCGTCAGCCACTGAATCGTCGCGTGCTGGACACCAAAAATTTGCGTCAGGTCCCGAAGCGCCATATTCAGCGAGGTCTCACTGAAGAGACCGATGAATCCCGCGATCAGAAAAGAGGCGATGATGTGTGTGGTGCGGTACACCTTCTTCTCTTCCGCTTGGACGACATCATGTTTCGTTGCGACTTCCATTTTGTTTGTAGCTCCTCTCCTTCTATCCAATAACTCGGTTTCTCTATTTGTCAAATGTACCATATTCCATTACGTTTACGTCAAGAACCGAACTGCTGGGGAGTTTTCCATTTGCAAGTTGGCCCGCTTTCGTTACCATACATAGTAAGAGCTTTCATGCAAAGGAGGAAAATGCAAGATGAAAACGGCATTTCACGATATTGTTGACGAATCGCGAATCGGCTTGTCCGATCACGGAAACGTAAATGACATCCTCGCCAGAGCAACAGCCGAAACTCTCAGTCCTGCTGACGAAGACAGGCAAAAGGTGTTGTTTCTGGCGATCGACATGCAAAACGACTTCATGGAACGCGGCGAGCTTGCCGTGCCGGGCTCGCATCAGGACGTCGCCAGGGCAGCGCGTTTTCTATATGAAAACATGGAGAAAATCACACAGGTCGCCGTCTCCCTGGACACGCATCAGCCGCAGCAAATTTTTCATCCGAGCTGGTGGATCGACGAGCACCATCATCACCCCGCTCCCTTTACGATCATCAGGCGACAAGACGTGGAAAGCGGAAAATGGCGGGCCGTCAGCCATCCGCAGGAAAGCCTGGCGTACGTGACGCACCTCGAAGAGCAGAGCAAAAAGGAACTGTGCATCTGGCCTTACCACTGCCTGGAAGGAAGCTTTGGCGCCGCGCTTGAGAGCCAATTTTCCCACATGGTCTACTTTCACTCTATCGCCCGCCAATCCGTGCCGATACGCATCGTCAAGGGCAAGGAACCACTGAGTGAAATGTACGGCATTTTCAAACCGGAGCACGGTACATACAAAGAGGAGCAGCTCGGTTTTCTGCACAGCCTCAAGCAGTACGAGCGGATCATTGTCACAGGCGAGGCGAAGTCGCATTGCGTGCTGGAGTCGCTCGGGCAAATGCTGGAGTTTTACGCGGACGATCAGCAGGTTACGTCCAAAATCGTCGTCCTCGAAGACTGCATGAGCCCCATTCCCGGATTTGAGGAGCAGACCGAGCAGACATTTGCCAAGTGGAAAAAAGCGTACAACATTACACTCACTGACTCTGCTTCCTTTTTCCTGTAAGCGAGAAAGCAGAGCGGGCCATTCCCGGGATCGGACGAGCGGGAATGGCCTTATTCTGTAATGTGCAACTGGCCATCCAAGAGCTTGACGTTTCCCATTCGATATAACTATAATGGTTACAACGGTGGTGATGCCTTTTGAAGCAGATCAGTTCACGCTTTTCCATTGCAGTGCATACCCTCTCCCTGATCGCCCTCGAACCCCATGACTGCACCGGAGACTACATCGCGGGCAGCGTCAATACGAATCCCGTCGTCATCCGCAGAATCATGGGCATGTTGAAAAAAGCGGGGTTGGTAGAGGTGCGACCGGGAGTAGGAGGCGCTTCGCTGCTCAAACAGCCGGAGCAGATTACGCTGCTCGACATTTATCGGGCTGTGAACGTGGCAGAAGAGAGCCAGCTCTTTCGCATCCACGACAAGCCGAACATCGCATGCCCGGTCGGACGCAATATCGAACAGGTCCTGCAAGCGGAGCTAACAGATGCGCAAGCCGCGATGGAACAAAGGCTCGCCCAGACTTCGCTCAGCCAGTTGATCGGACAGTTTACGTAAAATACTTGCTCTTTTGTCAGGGCATTTATTTTATACACCTGTTGTAACTTTTGTTGTTATAACAGGAATACTTACAACAAAATGGAGGAATTGGCCATGAAGATGTTGGTGACAGGCGCAACAGGCAAACTCGGATCAAAAGTAGTAGAGGCTCTGCTGAAAACCGTACCGGCAAGCCAGATCGCTGTCAGCGTACGCGACCCACAAAAAGCGGAAGGCCTTCGCGCGCGCGGCATTGACGTACGCCCGGGAGATTTTAACGATCCGGCGAGCCTCGATGCTGCCTTTGCCGGAGTCGACCGAATCTTGATCATTTCTGCGGATGGCGACAATGAAACGAGAATTCGCCAGCACACGAATGCAGTAGAAGCGGCAGCGCGTGCAAACGTACGCTTTATCGCCTACACGAGCCTGGCAAATGCGAAAGAAAGCAAGCTGTTCCTCGCCCCTCCCCACCAGGCGGCAGAGCAAGCCATTTTGAAAACCGGCATCCCCTACTCCTTCCTGCGCAACAACTGGTACCTGGAAAACGAGACTGCGAGCATTCAAGGTGTGCTGGCAGGCGCTCCGTGGGTCACCTCAGCCGGTGCCGGAAAGGTAGGCTGGGCGCTGCAGCAGGATTATGCAGAAGCTGCGGCAGCCGTCCTCGCCGGCGAGGGGCATGAACATACGATCTACGAACTGTCCGGCAAGCTGCTCACGCAGGAAGAACTGGCGTCTGCTGTCGGCGCTGTTCTGGGCAAGGACGTGCCTGTACAGCAAGTCGACGACGCTGCCTATGCCGATATTATGAAGGGCGCTGGCGTACCGGACTTCGTGATCCCGATGCTGGTCGAGATTCAAAAAGGCATCCGCGAAGGTGCGCTCGAGGTAGAGAGCAACGATTTCGAAAAACTGCTCGGAAGACCTGCCACGCCTGTCGACCGGGCACTGCGTCAAATTGTGGACAGCATTTCCTGAACAAAAACACCGACCTTTCTTCTCCCCGATAGAAAGGTCGTTTTTTTTGGAAACATACGATTGACATTGACGTATACGGAAAGGTGTACAGTATGGGTGTCAGGAGGTGACGGCATGGAATACTCGGTGCACAAGCTGGGCCGATTGGCCGGAGTGAGTACGAGAACGCTGCGGTATTACGATGAGATCGGGATTCTGAAGCCGGCCAGAATCAACTCGTCGGGATACCGGATCTACGGGCAGGCAGAGGTTGGTCGCTTGCAGCAGATTTTATTCTACAAGGCATTGGGCGTCAAACTCGACGTGATCAAGCAAATAATGACCTCTCCCGGCTATGACGAAGCCCGGGCACTGCAGGAACATCGCGCACAGCTCCTCGACAAGCGAAAACAGTTGGATGCGCTGATCGCCAATGTGGAGAAAACGATCGCATCCCGGGAAGGGAGAGCTACGATGACCGACCAGGAAAAATTCGAAGGCTTCAAGCAGCAGTTGATCGAGGAGAACGAAGCGAAATACGGAAAGGAAATCCGTGAGAAATACGGCGAAGATGCTGTCAAACGCTCTAATGAAAAGCTGAAAAACATGACCCAGGAAGAGTATGACGAAATGAAGCGACTGGGGCAAGCGGTGCTGGATACGCTGGCAAAAGCGTTTGAGACCGGTGATCCCGGCAGCGAACTGGCACAACAAACGGCAGAGCTGCACAAGCAATGGCTGACTCATAGCTGGAGCGCCTACAGCAAGGAAGCGCATGCTGGCTTGGCGCAAATGTACGTAGATGACGAACGGTTTACCGCCTACTACGAGAAACAGCCGGGCATGACCGCGTTTTTGCGCGACGCCATTCACATCTACACAGGCGTGAAGTAAAAACAAGAAGGCCCCGTCACATTGATGGCGGGACCTTCTTCGTATTTCTCCGAGAGTCGCATGCTTCTAGCTCGTTTGCAGCAAGTAGCGGTCAAAGTCGGCCTTGGTCAGAGGCTTGCTGAACAAATACCCCTGCCCGTGGTCACAGCCGTTGACCTGCAAGGCTTTCACCTGGTCGGTCAGCTCGATTCCTTCGGCGATGACATTCATGTTCAGGCTTTCGGCAATCGTTACGATCGCTTTGACGATCGCCTGGCTTTCCTGATTGTGGTGAATATCGCGAATAAACGAGGCGTCGATCTTGATCGTATCGACAGGCAGGCTTTTGATGTAGCTAAACGAGCTGTAGCCCGTACCGAAGTCGTCGATGGAAATCTGGATGCCGATGCTGCGAATTTGCTGCAGCACCGCGGTAGCTTCCTCCATTTTCAGGAATATGCTCTCCGTGATCTCCAACTCCAGCCATTCGGGAGAAAGCTGCGTTTCCTCGAGGATCTGCTGAATGACCGACACCAGGTTCTTTTGATAGACTTGGCGCGCAGACAGGTTGACCGAGACTTTCAGGCTGTGTCCTTCGTCGTGCCACACCTTGTTTTGCCGGCATGCCTCGCGCAAAATCCATTCGCCCAGCGGCAGGATCATTCCCGTCTCCTCGGCGATCGGAATGAAACGGTTGGGGGCAATGACGCCAAGCTCCGGGTGAATCCAGCGGACGAGTGCCTCCATCCCTGTCAGTCGACCTGTCCGAATATCCATTTTGGGCTGGTAGTGCACCTGGAAATGCTCCAGTTCGATCGCTTTGCGCAGCTCGTTTTCCATCAGGATGCGCTCCAGTGATTTCGTCTCCATCGTCTCGTCAAAAAAGTCGTACCCGCTGCGGCCGCGCGCTTTGACCGTATACAGCGCCGTATCCGCCCGTTTGAGCAAGTCCTCGGCCTGATCGCCGTCCTTGGGGAACAGCGAAATCCCGATACTGCAGGACAGGTTCAGCTCTTGTCCCAAGATGGAAAACGGCTGCTGCATCCGCGAAATGATCTGCTCTGCCACGTTGGCTGCTTCCTGTTCATTCGCCAGTTGATGCAGCAAAATGGTAAACTCGTCTCCGCCCAGACGCGCGACCATATCGCCCGGCTTGACTGATTCGCCAAGGCGTTTGGCGGCTTCTACCAGCAACATGTCTCCCGCCTCATGTCCCAATGTGTCGTTGACGTCCTTGAACCGGTCCATGTCGAGGAAAAGGACGGCAAGCCGGGAACGAAAGCGCTTTGCCTGGCGTATTTCCCTGTTCAGGTGCTGGATGTACATCCGTCTGTTCGGCAAATCGGTCAGCGGGTCGTGGTACGCGAGATGATGGATCATCTCTTCGGAATGCTTGCGTTCGGTGATGTCGCGGGTCACGAGAAGCAAGCTCTTCACCTGATCCTGCTCGTCTGCGACCGGATTCATCTTCGTCTCTGTCCAGATCGTCTCTCCGGATTGTGCCTTGAGCCGACATTCCACGAGGTATTCCTTGCGCGAACTGCACGTGTAACGGATCGCCGACTCCATCACGTCGCGGTCCTCATCGACTACCCAGTCCAGCAGGCTGTACGTCTTCTCATTCGCGATCTCGTGTCCGAATACTTGTTTGTGCGAAGAAGACAGGTACTGAAAGTTCCCATCGGTGTCGATAATCGAAATGACGTCGGAAGTGTTTTCGGCGATGAAGCGGTACAGCTCCTCGCTCTTCTTGATTTCCTCTTCCATTTGCTTGCGGGCGGTGATGTCGTTGCGAATGGAGATGTACTGGTAAATTTTCCCTTCTTGGTTGATGAACGGTACGATCGTGGTATCGACCCAGTACAGGCTGCCATCCTTCGCCCGGTTGCAAATCTCCCCGCGCCAAATTTTTCCGGAGCCGATACACGCCCACATGTCCCGGAAAAACTGCTTGGGATGTGTACCCGAATTCAACAGGCGATGATCCTGACCGATAAGTTCGTGGCGTCCGTATTGGGAGATGCGGCAAAACTCGTCGTTTGCAGACAGAATCGCGCCGCGCTGATCCGTAATCGCGACGATCGTCGATTGATCCAGCGCGTAGCGGACATCCTTCAGTTTTTGCAGTGCCTGTTTGAGCTTGTCGTCCTTTTCGCGCAACAGGTCTTCCCATTCCTGTGCAGAAAGTTCTGCCATCGTTTGGTATGCCATATCTGATCCCTTTCCAATGTGAATGATATACGTAGCTTTTATACGGTACCGCGTGAATTTGCTTTATTGTACCATGGAACAGATTGGATTCGGGGATTTTGCAGGCGCCGATTCGTTACATTTTTGAAAACACGGGCACGGGATAAAAAAGAGCCATCCTTCTCGGGATGGCACGTCGCATGATTAAATGATCTTGTTTTCCGCCAGCTTTTGAATCTGCTCGTCGGTGTACGCCAGCTCTTTCAATACTTCCTCGGTATGCTGGCCGAGCAGTGGAGCAGGGCGGTTGATTTGTCCCGGTGTACGCGACATTTTGGCCGGGATGCCCAGGCTCTGGACTTTTCCCGCCAGCGGATGCTCGTATTCCACGACCATCTCCCGCGAACGAATCTGCGGATCATTCAAGGCTTCGTCGTAGCGGTTGATCGGACTGGAAGGCACGCCCGCCGCATCCAGTCTGGCCAGCCAGTAGTCAGTGTCCTGCTGTTCGAGCACTTCCTGGATCACCGTCTCCAGTTCATCGAGGTTGTTTTTGCGGTCCGTATTGGTCACAAAACGCGGATCGGCAATCAACTCCTCGCGCTCGATAACATCCCGGCAAAACGCTTCCCACAGCTTTTGATTGCCCGCGCCGACGAGAATGTGTCCATTGCGGGTGGCAAACCCTTGATACGGTGCCGTTACGCGGTGAGCGGAGCCATTCGCCATGGATACTTCTCCCGCGCCGAAGTAGGCGGCAGACTCCCATACCGTCCAGGCAAGACCCGAATCGACGAGGGAGATGTCGATATACTGTCCCTCGCCCGTCTGCAGCTTGTGGATGTACGCCGCCATGATCGAGTATACAGCCGTTACCCCTGCTGCGATGTCGTGGATGGCGATGCCGTTTTTCACCGGACGTCCGCCCTTCTCTCCAGTCATGCTCATCAGCCCGGACAAGCCTTGGGCCATGATGTCGTAGCCGCCCTTGTGGCTGTATGGTCCTGTTTGTCCGTAACCGGAGATCGAGCAGTAGATCAATCCGGGATTGATTTCACGCAATGTATCGTAGTCGATCCCCAGCTTTTTCACAGTTCCGGGGCGAAAGTTTTCAATGAACACATCTGCTGTCTTGACCAGGTCCAACAGGATCGCTTTGCCGGCTTCTTCTTTGATGTTGAGGCGAATTCCCCGCTTGTTCCGGTTTGCCATCATAAAGCTGTAGCTCTCCTGATCGACGTACGGCCCCATCGTCCGGCTGTCATCGCCGTTTGGATACTTCTCCACCTTGATGACGTCCGCACCGAGATCACCGAGCACCATCGTGCAGTACGGTCCGGCCAGAACTTGCGACAAATCCACCACTTTCATGTTTCGTAACGCTTGTTGCATTATTGTAAGCCTCCACGTTGTATTTACCGTTGTATCAGAATGCTCCGGTTGAGATCGGCTACGGACGTACTCCCGGAGAGAGCCATCGCCACATCCAGTTCGTTCAGCAGCGTGTCGATCACGCTGGCGACGCCCTTTTCTCCGGCAACTGCCAGGCCGTAAATGAATGGTCGGCCGATCAATACCGCATTCGCTCCCAATGCAAGCGCCTTGACGACATCTGCGCCAGTGCGTACGCCGCTGTCGAGCAGAAGCGGGATTTTACCGGCGACAACCTCGGCAATCGCAGGCAGCGCCTCCAGCGAAGCGATCGCTCCATCCATTTGTCGCCCGCCGTGGTTGGAGACGATGATTCCGTCTACGCCGTGCTCCAGCGCCAGCTTGGCATCTTCCGGGTGCAGGATTCCTTTTACGAGAATCGGCAATTTCGTCTGTTCGCGCAAATAGGCGATATCGTTCCAGGTGAGGGCAGGCGTATAGATCGTGCGCAAAATCTCTTCGACCGCTTTCTCCGGCGTCACTTCCGACAGACGCGAGCAAAAGACCGGGTCAGTGAGGTAATTCGCCATGCCTTTGCCTTCGCGCAGCGGCGAGTAGCCATTGCGGAAATCCCGCCGCTTCCAGCCGAGCATGATCGTATCTACGGTCAGGACGATTGCCGAATAGCCAGCCGCTTCTGCCCTTCTGACCATGCTGGCGCTGACTTCCCGATCGGTCGACCAGTAGAGCTGGTACCAGCGGGGAGCATCGCCCATGACTTCGGCGATTTCTTCCAGCGAGTAGGAGGACACGGTGCTGACCACCAGCGGTACGCCGGCTGCCGCTGCTGCCCGCGCCGTCGCCAGTTCGCCCTCGGGATGGGAAATCGCCTGCATCCCGACCGGAGCGAGAAATACCGGCGTTTTCAGGTTTTGTCCGAACAAGCTGATTTGCATCGTGCGGCTACTCACATCGCGCAGCATCCGCGGCACGATCGCCCAGCGGGAAAACGCTGCCCTGTTGGCGGCAACCGTCTCCTCCGCTCCCGATCCTCCGTACGTATAATCAAACGGACCTGGAGGCACGAGCTCTCGCGCCCTCTGCTCCCAATCCTCGAAGGAAATCGGCAGTGCCTCCGTCTCTTTTTGTACTTTTGTGAATAGCAAGGTTTCCTTATTTGTTGGCGCCATGTTGCTCTCTTCCTTTCTTGGTTAGCGAAAATGTGGTTTTCTCTTCTCCAAAAAAGCCTGTACGCCCTCTTTGTAGTCATCGGAATCAAACGATTGCAGCACCATCTGGGCGATTCTCTCGTCTTCCTCCGTATGGCCTTCGAGAATGGCTTGCACCATCTGTTTGGTTCCGCGCAGGGAAACCTGGGAGCGCTCCGCGAGCAACTGGGCGAATTCGTACGTCTTTTCCATGATCTCGTCCGTATCGTACAGGCGATCGATCAGGCCGATGCGGTACGCTTCGGCTGCATCCAGCGCGTTGGCCGTATACAAAATTTCCTTGGCCTTCGACGGACCTACGAGATCGACGAGGCGCTTGGTGCTCGTCAAATTGTAGACAATGCCCAGCTTGGCCGGGGTGATGGCAAAAATCCCGTCTCCCGCGCTAAAGCGGAAATCACACGACAGCGCGATGTCCAGTCCGCCGCCTACAGCGTACTTCTGAATCATCGCGATCGTCGGCTTGGGAAAGCGATGCAGACGGTCAACCGCCTCCATCGAACGGTCATTGTACGCCCTTGCCTTCTCCGCAGACGAGCGATTCGTCAAAAATTCGCTGATGTCCGCTCCGGCGGCAAACGCCGTATCGTCTACCCCGCGAATGACGACGATCTTGGTCTCGTCATCAGCTTCCAACTCATCCAGTATCTCCGTCAGTCCGATCCACATGTCCAGCGTAAACGCGTTGCGCTTTTGCGGCCGATTGAGCACAATCGTCGCCACCGCTCCCGTTTTGGTGATGTACAAACTTTTTTCTTCCATCCTATTTTCACACCTCCCTGTCAGATTTGCACTAATCTTTTTTATACTTCGCTGCTAGTTTGTTCCCCAGCGATTGCAAACTTTGTACCATCACAATCAAAATGAACACGGTCACGTACATGACGTCGACCTCGTAGCGCAGGTGGCCGAATCGGTACGCCAAATCTCCCAGACCGCCAGCTCCGACGAGACCGGCCATCGCCGTCGCGCCGATCAGGTTGATCAGGGCAATCGTCAAGCCGAGGATAATCGTAGGGCGAGCCTCGCGCAGCATCACATGCCAGATGATGTGGCGGGTGCGAATGCCCATCGATTTGTACGCTTCAATCACGCCGCTGTCCACTTCCACCAGCGCATTTTCCATGAGGCGTGCGATCGAAGGGGCAGCGTGTACGATCAGCGGAACGATCGCTCCCTTGATCCCGATCGAGGTGCCGACGATCAGCTTGGTAAACGGCAGGATAAAGAACAGGAGGATAATAAACGGAATCGAACGAACGATATTGATGATGACGTTTAACACCTGGTAAACCAGTCGATTTTCCAGCGCGTTTCCCGGTCGGGTCAAAATCAGCAATACCCCCAGCGGCAAACCGATCAGTACGGAAAACACGAGCGAGATCGATACCATCTGAAAGGTCTGGATGATCGACTCGCCGATGATGGGCATGCGCCCTTCGATAAACTGCTGCAGCTCACTCATCTGCCACTTTCACTCCTTCTACCTTTACTCCTTGCTCGACCAGATAGGCAATCGCCTTTTCCGTCTCCTCCTGTTCGCCCAAGAGATGCACGACCAGCGTACCGATCTTTTCCTGTTTGAGCTGGATGATGCCACCCGCGAGGATGTTGGCAGATACCGCAAAACGGCTGCTCATCGACGTCAGCACCGGCTTTCCTGTACTCTCACCGACAAAGGAGAGGCGAACCACCGGCCCTGTCGCCCGCAACTCTTCGAGCAGTGCGGGAGGCAGCTCCTTGTGGTAGGTGCTGTTGACGAACCGCTTCGTCGTCGGATGGGCAGGCTGTGCGTAAATATCGACGGTTCTCCCCTGTTCGATCACACGGCCATTTTCCATTACCGCTACACGGTCGCATATTTTTTGGATCACGTGCATTTCATGGGTAATCAACAAAATCGTGATGCCCAGCTTCGCGTTGATTTCCAAGAGCAGCTCCAGGATCGACTCTGTCGTTTCCGGGTCCAGTGCGCTGGTCGCCTCATCGCTGAGCAGGATTTCCGGCTCCTGGGCGAGAGCTCTGGCAATCGCCACCCGCTGCTTCTGCCCGCCGGAAAGCTGACTCGGGTAAGCGTCGTGCTTGTCCTCCAGTCCGACGATGCGCAAGTACTTGGAGACGCGCGCGTCGATCTCCTCCTGCTTCACATCCGTCAAACGCAAGGGAATGGCGATGTTCTCATACACCGTTGCCGTCTTGAGCAAATTGAAGCCCTGAAAAATCATGCCGATCTTGCGGCGCACCTGCAACAGCTCTTCGGCAGACAGATGGGTTACATCCTGCCCGCCGAGAATGACGGAGCCGGACGTCGGCGCTTCCAGCAGGTTGACACAGCGAATCAGCGTGCTTTTGCCCGCACCGCTGTAGCCGATAACGCCAAAAATTTCTCCCTTTTTGACTTCCAGGGAAACATCCTGAATTGCCTGAATTTGACCTTTTTTCGTATGAAACGTCTTGGATACATGCGAAAGCGTAATCACACCCGTACGGAACCTCCTTTAATCTCTGGCTGAAATGTTGTCTTTGGAAAAAGCTGTGACTCCACCCTCAGACGAGTGGAGCCAGTGGCATTACCAGACGGGAATTACGGAGCCCTCAAAATGTTCCTCGATGAAGGTCTTGACTTCGTCACTCTGATAGGCCTTAACCAGTTTTTGCACGGCTGCGTCATCCTTGTTCTCGGTACGGACGACGATGACGTTGTGGTGCTTGGAGTCTTTTTGCTCCAGGTAAATGGAGTCCTTGCCCGGCTGGAGATTATTTTTGATGGCGTAGCTGGTATTGATCGCAGCGGCTGCCAGATCGTCCAACTGCTTGGCAATTTGTGCCGCATCCAATTCTACAAACTTCAAATTTTTCGGATTTTCTTCGATGTCCAGTACCGTCGCTTCGTCGCCTGCACCGTCCTTGAGCTTGATCAGTCCGGCGCTCTGGAACACCAGCAATGCCCGTACGCTGTTGGTCGGGTCGCTCGGCAGCCCGATGATGTCGCCTTCCTTCAGCTCGTCCAGGCTCTTGATTTTATTGGAGTACACGCCCATCGGGTTGAGAACCGTCTCGCCCACCTGGGTCAGATCAGCGCTATGCTCGGATTTGTACGTTTCCAAAAAGGGAATTGTCTGATAGCTGTTTGCGTCGATTTCTTTTTCGACCAGCGCGATATTGGGCATCTGGAAGTCGGAGAATGCCTTGATCTCTACTTCCAGTCCGTCTTTTGCCGCCACTTCCTTTACTTTTTCCAAAATCTCTTCGTGAAGGCCTGACGTTACCCCAACTACGATCTTGTTTTCACTGATTGTGGTGCTTGCCTCCGAACTTCCGCAGGCAGCCAGTGCCAAAACAAGCAAACCCGATGCCAATACACGTACTACTTTTTTCATGTGATAAGTCCCCCTTCAATTTCCATGTAAACAGGTATGATTAGTGTGAATAGAATGTACAAGCATACGCTTTGCCACGCGCTTTACGGCGATCGACAAAGCACCATTCCCGCGTTTACAGGAAACCCACTCCATTCTGTATAGAAGAAACTATACATCAGAGCTATTTCCTAGTCAATAACTATGTTTAATCAGGATTAAACGCAAAAAAAGCCCCGCCAAGCAGCAGGGAAGCTGCTTCGGAGCCTTCTTACAAAACGCGCTGCAAAAACGCCTTCGTCCGTTCGTGGCGCGGATTGGCGAAAAATTGCTGCGGCGGACCTGCCTCGATAAACTCGCCGCCGTCCATGAACATGACCTGGCTGGCGACCTCCCGGGCAAAGCCCATTTCATGCGTGACCACGATCATCGTCATCTGCTCTTCGGCCAACTGCTTGATGACCTGCAGCACCTCTCCGGTCAGCTCCGGGTCCAGTGCGGAGGTCGGCTCGTCGAACAAAAGGATGTCTGGCTTCATCATCAGGGCGCGGGCGATTGCCACCCGCTGCTTTTGACCGCCGGACAGCTTCGCCGGATAGGCGTCCGCCTTTTGCTCCAGTCCTACCTTGGCGAGCAGCTCGATGCTGCGCTTCGCGACCTGGTCGCCTGACTCGCCTTTGACGATCTTGGGCGCGATCTCCAGATTTTCCTTGACCGTAAGATGAGGAAACAGGTTGAAGTGCTGAAACACCATTCCCATCCTGGAGGTAATCCGCCTGATCGCCTGGCTGCTGGCGTAGACCCCGTCTTTGACCAGGTAGTCGTCCTCGACGCGGATGCTGCCCCCGTTTACCTCCTCCAGGTGAATCAGGCTTCGCAGCATCGTGCTTTTGCCCGAGCCGGACGGTCCGATGACGGCGATGACGTCGTTTTTCGCGACCTCAAACGAGACATTTTTCAATACTTCCAGATTGCCAAACGACTTTTTCAGATGAGACACCTGTAACATTGCCATCTCACATGCTCCCTCTATTCAAACCTGTATCGTTTTTCCAGCCATTTGAAGAACATCGTCAGGACGAGCGTCATCAGCAAGTAGATAACCCCGGCGATAAAGAATGGCACAATCGTAAAATCACGGTTTACCGCTGTCTGCGCAAAATGCAGCAGCTCCGGAACGGCGACCGCGTACAACAAAGCCGTGTCCTTCACCAGCGTAATCGATTCATTGGCTACAGCAGGCAGAGCCACACGGAACATCTGCGGCAAAATAATCTTGCGCGTCGTCTGCCATTTGGAAAATCCGAGAACCTGCGCGGCTTCGTACTGGCCCTTGTCGATCGCAAGCAATCCGCCGCGAAAAATCTCCGCGAAGTAGGCAGCGTAGTTGAGGACGAAGCCGACACAAGCCGCGACGAAGCGATCCATGACCAGGTATTCGCCAATGAAAGGGAGCAGCGGCAATCCGAAGCAAATAAACAACAACTGCAAGAGAAGCGGGGTTCCCCGCATCACGTAAATGTAGGCGTGGGCAAACCCGGCCAGTCCCCTGTTGCTGCTTTTTGCCATCAAGGTAATGAGAAAGCCCAGCGGAATCGAGCAGATGATCGCGATCAAAAAGAGCAGTACCGTCATCTGCGCCCCTTCCAGCATGGGCACGGTTATCGTAATCAGGTAATCGATACTCATCTTCGTATACTCCTAATCTGTATACTGCACTTCTCTGTAACAAGGGCAAAAACCGGACTGTCAGTCGTCATCCGGTTTTTGCTTGCAGCTTCGTTATTTCAATACGCGATCTTCGCCGAACCACTTCTCGGAAATCTGCGCTGCCGTTCCGTTGGCATTCAGCTCGTCCAGCGCTTTTTGCAGCTCCTCAAGCAGTGCCTCGTTGCCTTTTTTCACGCCGATTCCGTACTCTTCCGGCGCCAGGGAGTCATCCAGCAGCTTGAACGTCCCCTCTTCCTTCGCCATATAGTAGTCCGCCACGATCTGGTCGATCACGACCGCTTCGATGCGGCCGATTTTCAAGTCGTTCAGAGCGAGTACGTTGTCTCCAAACTCGACGATTGTTTTGATCTCGTCCTTGATCGGATTG
Source organism: Brevibacillus sp. TJ4 (assembly GCF_044627595.2). Taxonomy (NCBI): domain Bacteria; kingdom Bacillati; phylum Bacillota; class Bacilli; order Caryophanales; family Paenibacillaceae; genus Brevibacillus; species Brevibacillus sp. TJ4. The sequence goes on from NZ_CP185865.1 coordinate 3,470,318, forward strand.
GCGTTCAGCGCGTCTGCTGCGGAAGACAGCTTTTGCAGCCCTACTTCCTTGCCTGCCAGATCGTCGATGCTTGCGATCTCGGAGTCGGCCAGGGTGACGATCACCTGCGCGTTCTTCAGGTACGGCTTGGTGAACAGCACTTTTTCCTTGCGATCCTCAGTAATGGTATAGCCATTCCAGATCAGGTCGATACGGCCGCTGTTCAGCTCCGATTCCTTGGCACTCCAGTCGATCGGCTGGAACACCGCTTCCTTGCCCATCAACTCTGCGGCTGCCCGGGCGTAATCGATATCAAAACCGACGATTTCATTGTTTTCATCGCGAAAACCCATCGGCGCAAATTTGTCGTCAATTCCGATGATGAGCTGCTCTTTCGCTCCTTCTGCGGCACCTGTGGCATCGCTGCCCGTATTTGCACTGGAGCAGCCGACAACCAACGAGAGCATCGCTCCTACCATCAGACAGATTCCTGCTAGCTTTTTCATGTTTCTCCCCCTGTTTCTCTGTTTACTATGGTAAAGTGGTAACTCATTAACAAGATAATATGATAGCACAGCTAAAAGAAAGAGTCGAGAGTATAGTTATACTATATGCAAAAACAGAAACAGGCTCTTCTTTGCATCTCGCAAAAAAAGAGCCTGTTACACTCGTATACGCGTTTAGCCGGACCTACGCCCGCACGCTTTTATACACCTGCACAAACTGCTTCGCGGCACGTTCGATCTCCTCGGCCGTCTCGTACTGGTAGAGCGCGCCGCCCACGCCCACACAGACCGCTCCCTGGCGCAGGTAGTCGGCGAGATTGTCCAGATTGATTCCTCCGGTCGGCATCAGCGGGATATGCCCCAGCGGGCCTTTTACATGCTTCAGGTACTCGGGTCCCAGCGCATCGGCCGGGAAGACTTTGACGATGTCTGCCCCCGCTTCGTAGGCGGTCAAAATCTCCGTCGGAGTCATCGCACCCGCAGCCATCAGCACGCCGTAACGATTGGCCAAGGCGATGACGTCCGTCTTCACCACCGGGGTGACGAGAAAATCAGCGCCGGACTCGATCGCCCGCTTGGCTGTCGGCGCATCCAGCACCGTGCCCGCTCCGAGCAAAATGTCCTGGCCGAATTCTTTTTTCAACACTTCGAGACAAGCGTAGCCATCGGGATGCTCGACCGTGATTTCCACCGCCGTCACCTCTGCCCGCTTCAATGCGGAGACGATCTCCACGACGGTCTGCGGCTTCATTCGCCGCATGACCGCCACGATTCCCGCCTGCTGCAGACGCTGATAGACATCCAGCCGTTTGCTCATTTCCCACACTCCTCTTCATCCAGCGTAATCATCGACTTGATCACGCCTCGATTGGGCTTCATCAATTCCTCGTGCTCCTTGGCAAAGCGCGTAAACGGAATGATTTCGGAAATATACGCGGCAGAGTTGATCTTGCCTTCATTCATGCAGTCGATCACGTAGGAAAAATCATCCCGCGTCGCATTGCGGCTGCCCATCAGCGTAAGCTCCTTGGCGTGGAAGTCAGGATCGGAAAACGCGATCTGATCCTTGACCAAGCCTACGTAGACGAGCGTTCCGCCATGCGCCACAAAGTCAAAAGCGCCGCTCATCGAGTGCTTGTTCCCGGTCGCGTCGAACACGACGGTCGGCAAATCTTGCCCGTTCAGCTCCAGAATACGCTCCTTCGGCTGATCGGAAGCGAGCACGATCTCGTCACACGCATCCCACTGTTTGCAAAACGCAAGCCGCTCCTCGCTCATGTCCATGGCGATGACCTTGGCTCCCTGCAGCTTGGCAAAACGCGCTACCCCAAGTCCAATCGGCCCCATCCCGATCACCAGCACAGTCTCCTGCTGCTGCAGGCGGGCGCGGCGCACCGCGTGCGCACCGATACACAGCGGCTCGACGATCGCCGCTTCCTCCCAGGACAGATGCGGTACAGGCAGCACATGGGTGGCAGGTACGACGAGCGACTCGCGCATTCCCCCGTCAATATGGACGCCCAGTACGCGCATCTGCGTGCAGCAGTTCGTTTTTCCGCTGCGGCAGGATACGCAGGTGCCGCAGTGCATGTACGGGATGATCGTGACCTTGTCTCCTGCTTTGACCGCGGTCACACCTGCGCCTGTTTCGGCGACCTCGCCTGACAGCTCATGGCCGAGCACCCGCGGGTAGGCAAAAAACGGCTGATTCCCGGCATATGCGTGAATGTCTGTGCCGCAGATGCCGATCCGCTTGATGGTCACGCGCACTTCATGCTCCCCCACGCTGGCGGGAGCTGTCTCGATCATCTCCATGTTTCCCGGTTGCTGACATACGATTGTTCTCATCGCTCTACCCCTTCCGCTGTTGAAAACCCGATTTGCTGCAATGCCTGGCGAATGCCGTGCCGTACGATTGCCTCCACGTGCCGCGTCACTTCCTCAGTCAGTCCGGCGACCTGATTCAGGTCCTCATCCCAGATCCCGGTCATGCCGAGGAAATGCTCCACACCAGCCGAAAGCGAGTCTGCTCGTTCCCACACTTCGCCCAGCTCGGCGACAAACACCGCATGATCGCGAATTTCGTATGATTCATTGTTGTCCCTGTGACCGACGAACTTCTCCCCATCGCTCTTTCCGCGATAGAAGACGAACAATGCTGCCAGGCCAAACGTCAACGCCAACGGCAGCGTCCCTTTTTCCGCCTGGTAGGCACGGACGCAGGGAAGCACCCTCGTCTTGTACTTGGACAGCCCGTTTAAGCTGATGTCGTGCAGACGGTGGTGCAAATACGGGTTGGCGAAGCGCTGCAGCACATCGTCGATGTAACCCTCCGCCCGCTCGCGGTTTGTCGCCGACAGCGTCTCTGTGATTTCTGCCGACATCGCCTGCAGCAAATAGCCGCGCAACTGCCGATCCTCTACCGCTTCTCTCACTGTATCCACCCCGGCCAAAAAGGCCACTGCCGCCAGCAGCGTATGCGGGGCGTTCAGCAGCTTCACTTTCAACTCGCGGTACTGGTCGATCCGGTCAAAGTGGACGCGCAGGCCTGCCTGCCGAAACGGCAGCTCATCTGCCAAACCGTCCGGTCCTTCGATGACAAACAGGTGGTACGGTTCGCACACCGTCAAAAGCTCGTCCTGATAGCCCAGCCTGCTCGCCCACGCTTCTTCCTCCCCGTGCGGATAGCCTGTGACAATCCGGTCCACCAGCGTATTGGCAAACACGCAAGAGTGGTCCATCCAGTCAAGAAAGTCGTCAGACAGCCCCCAATGGACGGCTGCCTGCTTGCACAGTTCCTGCAAGACGCGGCCATTGTCCTCGACCAATTCCAACGGCAAAATCACCCAGCCAGCTTCTGCCGCCCCCTCAAAATGCCGATAGCGATGATACATCAGCGCAACCAGTTTGCCCGGGTATGACAGGGGCGATTTTTCCGGCTCCCACGCTTCCTCGCTCCATTGCAGCCCGGCTTCGGTCGTATTGGATACGACGAAGCGAATGTCGGGCGATTCAGCCGTCCGCAGCGCTGCCGCCCAGTTGTCATACGGGTTGATTCCTCTGCTGATCGCATCGACCAGTTCGATCCGCTCGACGGCCTCGCCGTTTTCCAGACCGCGCTGCACCAAGGTATACAACCCGTCCTGCCTGTTCAGCTTGGGCACGACTTTGCCGCGCGGAGTGGGCTGGATCGCCACGGCGCGACCGGAAAAGCAGCCGCTGCGGTTCATGCGGTACAACATCCAGTCGAGAAAGCCGCGCATGAAGTTTCCTTCACCGATCTGCAAAACACGCTCCGGGAGCGCAGCATAGCTCCCCGGATCGCTTGCCTGCAGTCTGTTACGGTTGAGTGCCGGGATCTGTCCTTGATCCATCGCCGCTCCCTCCTTACAGCATGACGCCATCTTTGAAGATCGCGATCTCTTTGTAGCCGTACAATTCATTTTTCGTCTGGACGCGACCGGAGGCGAGATCGAGCACGTATTGGAAAAAGTCTTCGGCCACTTCTTCCATCGCCGCGCCCTCGACCAGTTTTCCGGCATTGTAGTCAATCCAGTTTTTCTTGCGCTCGTACAGCGGCGTGTTCGTGGAAATTTTCACGGTCGGCACAGGGCCGCCAAACGGCGTCCCGCGTCCGGTCGTAAACAGCACGATCTGACAGCCGGAAGCAGCCAGGGCCGTCACCGAGACGAGGTCATTTCCCGGCCCCTGCAACAGGCTGAGCCCGTTGCGGGTTACGCGATCGCCGTATTGCAGGACATCGTCTACCCGTCCGAATCCGCCTTTTTGAACACAGCCGAGCGATTTTTCCTCGAGAGTGGTAATGCCGCCTTTTTTGTTGCCCGGCGACGGATTTTCGTAGATCGGCTGACCGTTTTTGGCGAAGTAGTGTTTGAAATCGTTGACGAGCTCGACGATCTTGGCGTACACCTGCTCGTCTTTTGCCCTCTCCATCAGGATCGTCTCCGCGCCGAACATCTCGGGTACCTCGGTCAGTACCGTAGCGCCCCCCAGCGAGATGAGCTGATCGGAGAAAACGCCGACCAACGGATTGGCAGTGATCCCAGACAAGCCGTCCGACCCTCCGCACTTCAAACCTACCTTCAGCTTGGATACAGGAACTTCCTGCCGCTTGAACTGGGAAGCATAGGCCACCAACTCTTCGATCAGCTCCAGACCTTCTTCCATCTCGTCTTCCACCTGCTGGACGGCGAGGAATTTGACCCGATCGGCGTGGTACGGACCAATCGCCTCTTTGAACAAGTCAATGTAATTGTTCTCGCAGCCCAGTCCGAGTACCAGGACGCCGCCTGCATTGGGATGATTGACGAGATCGGCGAGAATTTTTTGCGTGTGCACCAAATCGTCCCCGAGCTGCGAACACCCGAACGGATGCGGGAAATGGTAGACGCCGTCGATATGCTCGGATTTATACGTCTGATCCGCCATCTTTGCCAGTTGCTCCGCTACCTTGTTGATGCAGCCTACAGTGTTGACAATCCAGATTTCGTTGCGAACCCCTACGTCGCCATTCTCCCGCACATAGCCGAGAAAGGTCCGGTTCTCGTCACGCGCATGCGGGTAGACACTGGTCGCAACCGGATTGTAGGAATAGCTCACTTCGCCTTCCAGATTCGTTTTTACATTGTGGCTGTGTACCCATTCACCGGCCGAGATGCCTGCCGTCGCGTGTCCGATCGGAAAGCCGTACTTGACGATGTCAGATCCTGCCGCAATCGACTGGTTGGCGATTTTATGTCCGCTCGGAATGTCTTCACAGGCGACGACAGTCTGTCCGTTTACTTCGACGCTCTCCCCTTTTTTGACATCCCGAAGGCAAATCCACACATTGTCCGATTTGTGTATCTGGATGAAGCCTTGTTTGGTTTCTTCCACAGTCCCACCTCATTTTTGTTCAAACTGTTTGGTCGTCAGTACAGCAAGTTCGGCAGCCACAGCGAAATGCCCGGAATAAAGGCGATCAGCAGCGTGGCGATGATCAGCAGGGCGAGAAACGGAAAGCTGTGCTTGACGAAGTCTTCGATTTTCGTACCGGTAATCGCACTCGTTGCGATCATAATCGTTCCGACTGGCGGCGTCAGCGTCCCGATACTCAGGCACATGATAAAGAAAATCCCGAAGTGAACCGGGTCGATCTGATAGGCCTGAAGCATCGGCATGAACAGCGGCGTGAGGATGACCAGTGCGACGTTTCCTTCGACGAACATCCCGATCAGCAGCAGGAAGACCATCACGATCAAAAAGAACATCGTAGGGCTGGAGACGTATTCCAGCATGAAGCCGGTCAGCGTCTGCGGCACCTGCTCCAGCGTCAAGATCCAGCCAAAAGCCGAACCGGCAGCGATAATCAGCAGGATAGATGCCGATGTTTTCACCGTCTCGACAACCGCGATGACCATGTGTTTCATCTTCATTTCACGATAAATCCCCAGTCCCAGGAGCAGAGCGAACACGACCGCGATCGCTCCCGCTTCTGTCGCACTGAATATGCCGAAACGAATCCCGCCGATGATAATTACCGGAAGCATGAACGCGAGCAGAGCGTCTTTCAAGGAAAACACGAATTCCTTTGCCGTCGGCCAGCCGCGTGTTTCCGTTTCATAATTGCGCTTTTTGGCAATGTAATGAACATACAGCATGTAGATCACGCACAGCACCAGTCCCGGCAAAATCCCGGCCATAAACAGCTTCCCGATCGACACGTTGCCGACGAAGCCGTACATAATCATCGCGATGCCCGGGGGTAGAATTGGCGTGATCAGGGAGGAGGCAGCCGTCAAAACGGTGGCAAACGATTTGGGATAGCCTTTCTTCTCCATCTCCGGCACCAGGATCTTGGAGCTCATGGCTGCATCCGCTACGTTGGAACCGGAAATTCCGCCCATCATCGTGCTGAGCAGGACATTCACCTGACCGAGACGGCCCGGCAACGGCTTGGTAACGACTTGCGCAAAATTCAGCATACGCTGCGTGATTCCCGTGTAGTTCATCAATATCCCTGCGGCGATAAAAAATACGATGGCAAGCAAAGGAACCGATTCGATCCCTCCGACCATTCGCTGGATCAAAATCGCATCAGGGACGCTGTCATTAAACAGGATGTAAAAGGCGACGCTGCCTGCCAGGGCAAACGAAATGGGGATGTCAATAAACAGCAAAACCAGCAAGACAATCAGGGTCAATGTGAGCAGCATACTAGGCGTTTTCCCCCTTCCCGGCAGATTTCCTCGAACGAATCAGAAGGATCGTGTAGTGAATGGCCGCAAGCAGTCCGCCAAGCGGCACAGCCATGTCGATGTATTGATAGCTAATTCCCAATATCGGCGTAAGTTTGCTTGCTGCCTGGGCTGTCAATTGATAGCCGAAGCCTACGAAGATTCCGAGCAGCACGAAGTAAATCACGACCACTTTTACGGCACGGACAAAACGGGCAGCAGGCTTTGGCAGCTTGCGCACGAAGTAGTCGACACCAATGTGGCCATTGTCTTTCATAGAGGAGCTCAATCCGATAAACACCATCCAAATCAACAGCCCCAGCGTCACTTCCTCTGCCCAGCCTATCGGGTTATTGAACACAAAGCGGGCAACTACGTTGAAAAACGTCAAGAAAATGACCCCGGCGCAGGCGATTCCGGCAATTGCATCATCAACGAAATACAGCCATTTTTTCACCATTTATTCCCTCCTGTATGAAAGGGGGGCCTTCGCCGAAGGCCCCTTTAAATCCAGCCCTACTGCCGGTTTTTCAGCAGTTCTTGAACGGTGTCGTAAAGGTTGGGAGACCATTGCGGGAATGCATCGTACACGCTTTTGGTTTTTTCCTTAAACGCGTTCAGATCCACTTCCGTTACAGTGACACCCTGTTGCTTGAATTCTTCCAGTACCTTTTCCGATTGCTCATTCGTGATTGCTTTTGCGTATTCTCCAGCTTCGTCACCGGTTTCTTTCAGGATTTGCTGCAGATCTTCCGGCATGGTGTCAAAGAACGCTGTACCAGCCACCCACGGGCTGATAATTTTTGTATGCTCGGTCAATGCCAGGTATTTGGCTACTTCATTTGTCTTGGAACCTTGCAGAACCGGCAGTGGATTTTCAGCGCCGTCGATCAGGCCTTGCTGGAGCGAAGTGTAAACCTCAGCCAGCGGCATCGGTGTCGGTGTCGCTCCCATCGCTTCAAATGTCTTGGTGTAGATGTTGCTGTTTGGCACGCGGATTTTCATCCCGCTCAAATCTTCCGGTGTTTTCACTTCTTTTACGGTCATCAGGTGGCGATGGCCGTACAGTGTATTGGTCGTCACTACTTCCAGCCCTTTTTCACGCAGGTCGGAGCGCAGTCCGTCGAACCACTCTGTCGTCGTCAGGTAGAAAAGGTCATCTGTGCTGTCCGTCAAATACGGAGCGGTAAAGATCCCCATGTCGGGAACGTAGTCCATCAGGAAGTCGTAGCCTGTCAGGATGACGGTGTTGTTCCCCATCATCGCCTGCTCGATCACGTCTTTTTCAGAGCCGAGCTGCGAGCTTGGGAACAGCTTCAGTTCCAGGCGGCCGCCGCTTTTTTCCTCGGCGAGCTCTTTCCATTTGTTGGCCTGCTGGTCGATTGGCTCGCCGGGCTGGTTGCCGTACGCGATATTCACGACGATCTTCTCGCCGCTGCCACCCGTCTCACCGCCCGGAGCAGCGGAATTGCCGCCGGAGGAACATGCTGCAAGCGACAGAGCTGTTACCACAGAAAAAATCACTTTTGTCCATTTGGTGCTTTTTTTCATGTTTCATTACCCCTCTTACTTGTTTATTTTGTATTTTGTTGAAAGCGTTTACGAGGAATCGATTGAAATCCCCCCGAGCTGATGTTTCCCGAGGAAATTTACGCTGACCGTCGTTTAACGCTCAATTCGCTTTTTATGGCCGAGGTAAACCTCGATCTCATCCAGATAAGGCAAGCCTTCGTTGTCACCGCGTACGCCTACGACGATCGAGCCGATCAGGTTGGCCAGGTGCAGCGATTGCTGCAAATCCCATCCTTGCAACAGGCTGTACAGATAGCCTACGGCAAAACCGTCACCTGCTCCGACCGTATCGACGACGACCGGTGCGGGGATCGCCGGATGATGCAGGACTGCGCCATCGCGGCAGCCGACCGCTCCTCGCTCGCCCTGCTTGATGATGACGTGGTCGACGCCCAGCTTCGCAAATCGGGCGAACACTTCAGCAGGCTCCGATGTCCCGACAAGCAGCTCGGCTTCTTCTTCGCCGGCCAGTACCACATCGACGTACGGCATCAGCGCAAGCAGTGTTTCCCGCGCTTCGTCCGGCGTCCACAGCTTCAGGCGGATATTCGGGTCAAAAGTGACCAGCACGCCGTTTTTCTTCGCCAGTCGGACGAGATGCAGCAGCACATCGCGATTGGATTCGGTAACGGCCGGAAACACGCCCGATACGTGCACAATCTTGGCCTGCGCCACATACGATTCGTCGATCTGCTCCGGACGCATCGTCGCGGTCGGCGAATTTTGGCGGTAGTAGTACGAACTGGCTCGTCCATCGTCAAACATTTCTTTGAAATACAGGGAGGTCGGACAGCCATCGACCATTTGCACATGTGTGGTGTCGATTCCCTCGCCGCGGACAACCTGCCGAATGTAGTGGCCGAATTCATCATTTCCCAAGCGGCTGATCCAGCCTGCCCTAAGTCCCAGGCGGGCACAGCCCATGGCCACGTTCAGTTCGGCACCGCCCACTTTTTTCTCGAAGGTATGGACGAATCTCAACCTCCCTGAACTCATAGGGGTCATCGCTACCAGGGCATCCCCTATTGTGATTACGTCTAGCAATGTGATCTCTCCTTACGTCTCCTCATCCCTTACTTCGTCTGCTCAGGTCGATTCCCGAATGATGATCGTCGGCGTAAACCGCCGCACTTCCTTTTGCTCCTCGTAAGATCCCTTGATCTGTTCCAGCAGCTTCTCCGCAGCCTTTTTGCCCATTTCGAAAGCAGGCTGGGCAATCGTCGTCAGCGCAGGATGGTAAATGCCGGAGAACGACACTTCGTCGATCCCGATGAGTGCCACCTGCTGCGGGATGGACAAATCACGTTTTTTGGCGAACTTCAAGATTTCCATAATCGTCAAGTCGTTGCCGGCGATCAGCGCTTCCGGGGGTTCCGGCAAGCGAAACATCTCGTCGAGCACCGCTTCCATCCTGCTCACATCGACACCCGTGTAGTACTCTTCGAGAACCGGCAGCCCGTGCTTTTTCAACGCCTTTTTATAGCCCGAAATCCGCTCGATACGCGGTGTGATATTCGTCTCGAGGGAGGTGGTCAGCATGCCGATCCGTTTGTATCCGTTTTCAACAAGGTGATCAACTGCCAGCTCGGACGCTTTTTCGTTATCCAACAAAAAGCTGTCTACTTGCAAATCGTGTACGAGACGGTCGACGAACAAAAGCGGATACTGTTCCTTTACCATGCTCTCGTACAAAGCCATGTTTCCACCTGTCGGAAAGACGATCAGTCCGTCGATCTGCTTGGCTCGCAACATTTCGATGTACTCTCTCTCCTGTTGCGGGTTGTCGTCGGCATTGCAGACGATGACGTGGAAATTGGCCTCGCGACAGACGTCTTCGATCGAACGAATCACTTGGGTTGAAAACGTGTGCAAAATATTCGCTACGATGACGCCGATCGTTGATGTTTGCTTTTGCTTCAAACTTTTGGCAACGTAATTCGGCTTGTAGCCCAACTGTTGGATCGCATCCTGGATGCGGAGCTTGGTCTCTTCGCTCATGTAGTCATACCGATTGTTGATGTACTGGGAAACCGTACTCTTCGAAACATTCGCCAGGGCAGCTACATCTGCCATCGTGACTGGTTTCATAGAACACCCCTTCTCGTTTCTCTCTCCTAAATCGGTTTACTAAATCGGTTTATTAAATAATAAACGAGGTTATTGTAAAAAATCAATCTAATTTTCGAAATGATTTGGAAAGCAGATTCCCTCATACGCCGTCAACCGCTACATGCCAACGATTTGCCAATTATATCTTGACAGTTATATAACATAACGGAAATATAAGGAGAGAACTTCTGCATAAAGAAGGGATGGATCGACGTCGACAATGAGACAAGGTAGTGTGTTTGATGTACTGGCCGAACCAAATCGCCGCCATATCCTCGATCTCTTGCTTCTCAAGGAGCGTTCGGTCGGGGAGCTGGTCGAGCAGTCTCATTTGAGCCAGCCCGGGGTGTCCAAGCATCTGCGCATTTTGCGCGAGGCTGGACTGGTCCAAGTCCAGCGGCGCGGCCAGACCCATATCTATCGCCTGTGTCCGGAACCGCTCGCCGAGATGGACAACTGGCTACTGCCGTACCGGAAATTCTGGTCCAAAAAGCCGGACAATCCGGAAACATGGTTACATGAGGAGGAGTAGATATGCTTGGAAGAGTCGAACAAGTGGATGGAGGGTACGTGGTTCGTTTTATCCGTCATCTCAATCACTCCCTGGAAAAAGTATGGGCAGCGATTACAAGCCCCGACATGGTCGCCCAGTGGCTGACGGCTGAAACAGAGATCGAGCTGGCAGCAGGCGGCAAGGTGGGATTCCGCTTTGGCAACACAGGGGATGTAGCGAGCGGTGCGATCACGCAGGTCAATCCCCCGACCCTGATCGAATATACCTGGAACAGCCCCGACGCAGGACAGTCTGTCGTGCGCTGGGATTTGTCGGCGGAAGGAGAAGGCTGCCTGCTCATCCTCAGCCACACTTTTCTGGGCGCATACGACCTGCCGCGCATGCAAGCTGGTTGGCACGTCCACCTGGAGATGCTGGATGGAGCGCTGGCGGACAACCCTATCGCATTCCCCTGGAATCGCTGGGAGGAGTACCACGACAAGTACCGCAGCATGCAGGCAGAAGCCCCGTCTTCCTCCCCGGCCGCACGCATCGTCCGGCAGTTGGAAGCCGCTCCCGAGCATGTCTTCCAGGCCTGGATCGATCCCGAACAAGTAAAACAGTGGATGTTTCCCCAGGATGAAATCGTGCAGACCGCAATTGACGCGCGTGTCGGCGGCAGCTTCTCCTTTGTCGTCCGGCGCGACGACGCATTAATCGAACATATCGGGACGTACCTGGAAATCGATCCTCTCCGGCGGCTCGTATTCACCTGGGCGACCGTCGATGACCTGCCGGATGCCGATGAGGTAACCGTCGAAATCGTACCGTCGGGAACAGGCTCAGCGCTCACGCTTACCCACCGGATGCATCCCAACTGGAGCGAATACGCGCCGCATGCGGAAAAAGCATGGAATTCGATGCTGGATGCGATGGCTGGAACATTGGAATAAGTGAAAAGAAAAAGCAAAGACAGGAGAATGATTATGCCTTTTTCCGGCCGTCCCGTCGAAGGGGAACATATCAGGCTGCGATATGCCCGTCTGGATGATGTAGAAGCGTATGCTGCCTTTTTGCAGGATGAAGAAATGAATCGTCTGACAGGCTCGCAAACGGAATTTTCACGTAAAGACATAGAGGAATGGTTGCGCAAAATCAGTATCGTAAACAGCGGGGAACGCGTCGATTACATGATTGTCGAGAAATCCTCCGGTATGCTTGTCGGAGAGGTTGTGCTCAATGAAATGGACACCGTCAACCGCAGTGCCAACATCCGCATCGGCATCCAGGGCAGCACATTCAGAGGCAAAGGCTACGGTACCGAGGCGATGCTGCTCATGCTGCGCGTAGGATTTGTTTCATTGAACCTGCACCGCATCCATCTCGGGGTCTACACATTTAATCCGAGAGCAATCCACGTGTACGAAAAAATCGGCTTCAAACGGGAAGGCGTTCAGCGCGATGTCTTGTTCGCAAACGGGACGTTCCATGATATGGTAATGATGTCCATGCTTGAAAACGAGTTTTACGAGAGGTACGGTAAGGAAGAACCGGCGTGGGGGTAATCATTTTGTACATTCTTGAAAGCAAGGGGGGTCCTCATGTTCCTTCGCGCTCTGTCACTCGAACCATCACCCGCTTCCCCATCCGACAGGTACCCGTTTACGATCCCGGCTTTGCGCAGTCTGGAGACGATTGAATTTACGAGTCGGGTTACGTTTTTCGTCGGGGAAAACGGCACGGGCAAGTCCACCCTCCTGGAAGCGATCGCCTACCAGTGCGGATTCCATGCCGCGGGTGGCGGCAGAAACAACAGCTACCGGGTCGATCAGCTAGAGCTACCTGCTCTCGGCAATCACATTCGCCTTTCCTGGCTTCCCAAGGTGTCCAACGGCTTTTTCTTTCGGGCCGAGACGTTCTACCAATTTTCCTCTCATCTGGAATCGGCGCGGGGAACTTTGGACTACTACGGAGATTCTTTCAAGGAACAGTCGCACGGAGAGTCGTTTTTTTCGCTGTTTGCCCATTGCTTCGGGAAACGGGCCATTTATTTGCTGGACGAGCCCGAGGCGGCACTCTCCCCTGCCCGTCAATTGGCCATGCTGCGGCTGCTCAAAGATTTCGAAGACGAAGCACAGTTTATTATCGTGACTCACTCGCCCATTTTGCTCGCCTATCCCGGAGCCCAAATCCTGAATTTTGATTCCGCTCCGCTCTCGGAGATCGCGTATGAACAAACGATGCACTATCAAATTACGAAGCGCTTTTTTGACAACCGTACATCCATGCTGGCCGACTTGTTCGCTGACGACTAGTATCGAAAATACTGATCAAGAGATTGCTTGCGGACAGAGCCGACGATCTGAAAGAGCCGCAGGAGTAACCGTGAACAGCAAAAACCCGCCCCTCTTCCTTTGGGGCGGGTAGCTGTGTGTGATGCGCAAACTGTGGCATCGCGGCTTTTTATGGCTCGCTCAGAAAAAATCCTGGAGACTTTTCAGCTTTGGCTTCTCGATTTTTTTGCCGTCTTTCTTCTCCGCTTCCGCCACTTCCCACACGTTGGTTATTTCCCCTTCTGCGTTCATACTGACTTGCCTTTGCGGATTGAGTTGCAGCCAATAGATGTAATTTTCACCCGTTTCCAATTGCTTAAACGTGAGAAAGGCGCGCGAGCCATCTTTGTGTACAAAGAGTCCGGGCATGAAGTCTCCGGTCTGAATATCTTGCACCACCGCCTCCAGAGCAGCTTTTTTCAAGAGATAGGAGTGCGTCGGAGATGTGATTTCCTTGATATTCTTCGATGCTTCATGCAGGCTGTAATAACTGAACTCGCTTGCATCGATCTCGAAAGATCGGAAGGCATCCTGATAGCTTGCGAGCAATACCGCTTCGATTTCTTGATCTACATAATCGCTCCATGCTTTTTCTTTTGTTGTTTCAGCTTTACACTCATGATAGGACGGCTGAGAATTACTTGAATTCGCTTCTGTGTTCCCGTACCCGGCTCCCAAAACAAGTGCAGCAGCAAAGAAAGACGTCATTCCCAGAGCTTTGCGCACTTTCATCATTTTCTCCTCTCGTTTTGATAGAATGCGATATTTACTACCGGCTTATCGTTACACCGGATTCAATTTTATCCCACCCCATCCATTATTATCAAATTTTTTCTTTTACGAAAGCCAGTACACGACAGCCCAAAATACGCTGGAGCAGCAAGAAGTCGCCCTGCAAAAACTCCAGGCCGGGGCTACAGCGGAGGAACGCAATCAAGCTGTCTTGCCGACGGAGAAAGCCCAAACTGCCGTCAAACAGGCAGAACAGCTCAAGGATGAGATTGCCAACAGCCTATACAACATAGACCTCCTTTACAAACAAAAAGACGCCTTGCAAGTCCAATTGGAAACACTGCATACGCAAAAAGAACGACTCGTCCGTCGGCAAGCTGAAAGCGATGGGCATGACAGACCTGCAGGCAATGGGGACGCTCAACGGCCTGTCCTTGCAGCAGCAAATGCTCTACAACCCCACGAATGACGCGATGAACATTGGTGTGATCGGGTTTGTGAATACGAATTTTATTTCCCTGCTCACGGCGGCGACGATTACGATTGTGCCTCGCCTCCGAAGAATGCGCGGCGGTGAACTGAGCCACTTCGCCACTGAATTGGGCATCTACCTGATTATGACTGCCATCCTGATTTTAGGAATCTCTCTCATGGCCTGGCGGGAGATTCGCGCATCGCGCAAGGCAGCCCCAACCGAAGAAGCGAGCGTCCAACCGGAGCCAGCCGCCCAGACCGGGTAAAGCTAGCTGCGTACGCACATAAAAAACAACCCAGCAAGCCGTCTCCCTCTCATTACGGCTTGCTGGGCGCAGAAATTTTCCCATAAGTCAGACCTTTTGACTTGTGGGACTTTCTTTTCTACATCGCAAAATAACTGTGGCATTGACCTAGTTATACCCAAAGTTTTTTTGACATATTCCGGTCATGCAGAATCCCCTTGTTGGACTCTCGAACGAATCGACTGTTGGGTAGTGCTCAAGCTTTTATCGTGGGGAGGCACTCGCTCATCATACACTAGAGCAAAGGTTGAAAGGTATATGATTTCTGGTGGCAAACTTATCTTTGCAGGTCACTTTACATGCATTACCAAAATACCGACAAATAAAACTATGATAGTTTAGATATGGAAAGAAATTCAATTTTCTATCATTTTATAATTTACAAATAATTGAAAATATGGTAATTATGTAATGTGTAGTGTTCGAAGGGGGTTGTTGTAATTGAAATTAACAACAAGGTTATCTTTACTAACCTTAATTGCTGCAATTTCATTATCTGCTTCAACAGGATTAGCCGCATCACACCGTACGCACTACGATAAGTTTTTCTTCTACGACAAGTGGCCAAGGGCAAATAACGGAACAGTTTATATTGATTACCATTACTCTGCCAATGGTAACTATGATTATTCAGATGAAATCAAAGATGCATCAGATTCATGGGAAAACATCGATTATTCACCATTTGTGATATCCAAAACTTCAAAAAAATCAAGAGCAAATTTAATTGTTACGAGTGATGATTTTGGCGATACAGGATGGTTGGGAAAAGCCTATTACAATAGAGACCCAAAAGAAATTCGATTAAATGAGTGGTATCACGCCAACAGCCCTGTAGATGGCCATAGGTTCAGATATTCCTGTTATGAGAATACAATGCTGCACGAATTTGGACATACACATGGTTTAGATCACTACGATTGCCCAGACGAGGTTATGAATACATTTCATACTCATGTCTTCACTCCAAATGACGGTGATGTTCAAGGAATAAAAGATAGGGGTGGATTCAGTGAAGAAAGTAATTCTAATTGCTGGATTTTTAGCAGTAATCGGCTCCGGTTTTGTGGGATACAATTATCTCAAAGACAACAGCGTCTCCTCAGCCCAATTGGTAGAATACTATGAGGATATGGATGAATTGTCGGCTTCTTCACCTTTCGTGATTTCTGGTTCAGTGGCTGATGATACAGAAAGTATCGTTTATAATGATGTGACATTTCACATCACGAAGATTACGATTAACAAATTGTATAGAGGTATGGATAGCGTATCAGAAGGTGATACAATTACGTTATTACAAACGGATATTCTTGAAGATCCTCTTGTGGAAGAGAGGAAAGAACTGATACTTTTTTTAAAAAAATATCAAGGGCCAGTGATAGATAATGCCTATCGAATTGTCGGCTTAAAACAAGGCCACTTTACACTGAACAGTGATGGAAAAGTATACCCTATATCGGTTAACTTAGCTAAGAGTTCCCATGCCAAAGATCGTGAATCCAGTCTTGTGGGGGTAGAGGCAGAAACAGCATCTGGAATTCCGCTAGAAGAGTTAGTGGAAATTATTGACAGTACCAGCTACAATCCTCCCCAAAATCGTTAACAGTCGTGAATCGAAAAACCCGCCTCCGCTAGATGTGGAGACGGGTTTACCTCTCTCTGGCGGGAGATTCGCGCATCGCGCAAGGCAGCCGCAACCGAAGAAGCGAGCGTCCAACCGGGGCCAGCCGCCCAGACCGGGTAAAACTAGCTGCGTACGCATATAAAAAACAACCCAGCAAGCCGTCTCCCTCTCATTACGGCTTGCTGGGCGCAGCTTTGTGCAGTCGCCCCGCTCTCCTCTCCCTCACGAAAAGCTACTTCGGCGCATCCTTTTCCGCTTTCGATACCTTCAGGTTAAATTCGCGCTCCTGCTCTTCGATAATCGCTTTGTCCTCTTCATTGTCCCGCACCACTTTTTGCGTCAGGATCGCCCCTACTGCCACGAGCAGCATGCAGGCGATGTAATACCCCTTTTCATTCAGCTCCAGCGTCGTTGCATTGTACAGACCGATGGAAAACAACAGCACCCCTGCACCCAGGGTAAAGTACGCGAGGAACGTAAAAGCTGGCGTATTGCGCCTGCGATGTTTTTGCGGATACATCGGTAAACCTCCTCATCGATATCGTCCCTACAGTGTATTTTTTTGCCCCGGTTATATAACCCGCGCGCTTCCATTCCGCAAAAAAAACCAACCGGACGATTGTGCGCCCGGTTGGTTGTGATTTTTACGTAGCGACTTCCTTTTTCCCAAAAAACGTCCGAAGCGCTTTGTACACCTCGCCCTTTTCGCGGATCACGCAGTGCATGAACTTCGGCTCCTTGATATGCCGGTAAGCCGACATCAGGGTGCTGTGCCGGTTGTACTGGTTGACTTCTCCGTAGCCAAACATGTTGCAGCGTTCTATCAGTTCCTTGACCAGCTTCACGCAGCGTTCGTTGTCCGAGGTGAGGTTGTCGCCGTCGGAGAAGTGGAAGGGATAGATGTTGTACTGCGACGGCGGGTAACGGCTGTCGATGATCTCCAGCGCCTTTTTGTAGGCCGAGGAACAGATCGTTCCGCCGCTCTCCCCTTTGGAGAAAAAGTTTTCTTCGTTTACTTCCTTTGCGTCCGTATGATGGGCGATAAACACAATCTCGACCTTCTCGTATTTGGTGCGCAGGAAGCGGAGCATCCAGAAGAAAAAGCTGCGGGCAATGTACTTTTCGAACACGCCCATCGAGCCTGAAGTGTCCATCATGGCGATAATGACCGCATTGGAGTGAGGCTTGATGATGTCCTCCCACGTCTTGAAGCGCAGGTCCTCGTCTGTAATCCCCAGCTCCAGATCGCTGTAGCCGGCCAGCCCGTTGCGGCGGATGGCGGCGATTAGCGTCCGTTTTTTATCGATATTGCCCATCAAGCCTTTTTTGCGGACGTCGTTGAAGCGCGTCTCCTCGATGACGATCTGGTCCTCGTCTTTTTGCTGCAAATTGGGCAGCTCCAACTCGGCGAACAGCATTTCCTCCAGCTCTTCCACGCTGATCTCCGCCTCGTAATAATCCAGACCGGGTTGGTCCCCCGCTCCTTGTCCTTTGCCGGGTGCTTGCGCCTGGTCGCCGTCCTGGGCTACGACATCTCCTACCTTGCTGTTTCCCTTTCCCTGGCCGCCGTGCTGGCCTTTTTGAAAGTTATAGCGAAAGCGATACTCATCCAGCGAACGAATCGGGATTTTGATCACTTCCCGACCTTTGGACATGATGATGCTTTCTTCACTGACCAGATCGGGAAGATTTTTCTTGATCGCTTCTTTTACCTTTTCCTGGTGGCGAGTTTGGTCCTGGTACCCTTTGCGGTGCAGCGACCAGTCTTCCCGGGAGACAATGAACGATGTCTCATCTTTCATGCCGTCTCCTCCTAGCAACTGGCGCAATCTGCGCCGAATGTATGATGCGAATGCTTCGCGCCCTCGTTATCTGTTGAGCAGGCTGCCGACGTAGCGCAGCAGTTCGTTGGCGCATACCGGGCAGTACTGATGCTCCTCGATCAGCCGTTTGGTCACCTCATTGATCTTTTTCAGTTGGTGTTCATCCGGCGTTTTGTTGGAAGTGGTGATTTTCACGACGTCTTTCAGGTCGGCAAACAGCTTCTTCTCGATCGCTTCGCGCAGCCTGTCGTGTGTGCTGTAGTCAAAACGCTTCCCTTTCCGCGCATAGGCAGAAATGCGGATCAGGATTTCTTCGCGGAACGCCCGTTTGGCGTTTTCGGATATGCCGATCTGCTCCTCGATGGAGCGCATCAGACGCTCATCCGGGTCCATCTCCTCGCCCGTTACGGGATCCCGCAGTTTGTTCATATTGCAGTACGCCTCGACGTTGTCGAGGTAGTTATCCATCAAGGTTTTGGCCGACTCTTCGTAGCTGTAGACGAACGCTTTCTGCACTTCCTTCTTGGCCAGCTCGTCGTACTCTTTGCGGGCGATGGAGATGAAGTTCATGTACCGCTCCCGCTGCTCCTTGGTGATCGACGGATGCTGGTCGAAGCCTTCCTTGAGCCCGCGCAGAATGTCCAGGGCATTGATGCACTCCGTATCGCGGCGGATCAGGGCACTGGAGATCCGGTTGATCACATAGCGTGGGTCAATTCCCGACATCCCCTCATCGGCGTGTTCATTGCGCAGCTCTTCCAGATCGGAGCCCTTGAAGCCTTCCACCGATTCCCCGTCGTACAGCCGCATTTTTTTCAGCAGATCTGCTCCCTGCTTTTTCGATTCCTTCAACCGGGTCAAAATCGAGAAGATCGCCGCTGAACGCAGGGCATGCGGCGCGATATGCACGTGGCCGAGATCAGACTGCTTGATCAGCTTGGCATAAATCTTTTCCTCATCGCTGACCCTGAGATTGTAGGGGATCGGCATGACGATAATACGCGACTGCAGCGCCTCGTTTTTCTTGTTGGCGATGAACGCTTTGTACTCCGATTCGTTTGTATGCGCGACAATCATTTCATCAGCCGAAATCAGCGCAAAACGGCCCGCCTTGAAATTGCCCTCCTGAGTGAGCGACAACAGGTGCCAGAGAAATTTTTCATCGCATTTCAACATTTCCTGAAATTCCATCAAGCCGCGATTTGCCTTGTTCAGCTCGCCGTCAAAGCGATACGCGCGCGGGTCTGACTCCGAGCCGTACTTGGTGATCGTGGAAAAGTCGATGCTTCCCGTCAAGTCGGCAATATCCTGCGATTTCGGGTCGGACGGGCTGAACGTCCCGATCCCTACGCGATTGGCTTCGGAGAACAAAATACGGCGAACCGGGAAATTTTCAATGCGTCCCCCGAATTCCTCCTCCAGCCTCATCCGGTTGTACGGCGTCAGTTCCCCTTCGATCTTGATGCCCAGCTCTTCTTCAATCTCCGGGCGCAGCTCGCGGGGGATCAGGTGCAGCGGTTCTTCCTGCATCGGGCAGCCGTCCAGGGCATAGACAGCTCCTTCGTCCGTTCGCGAGTATTCCTCCAGCCCGCGCTTGAGCAGCGTGACAAGTGTCGACTTGCCGCCGCTGACCGGTCCCATCAGCAGCAGGATGCGTTTGCGTACATCGAGACGCCGGGCAGCCGAGTGAAAATATTCCTCCACCAGCCGCTCAATGGAACGGTCCAACCCGTAAATCTCCTTGCCAAAAAAGCGATACGAACGAGAGCCATCCTCGTTTTCTTCCACACCAGCACTTTTGATCATGTTGTAAATGCGCGAGTGAGCTGTCTGGGCAATTTGCGGATTTTTACGAACCAGTTCCAAATATTCGGCAAATGTGCCTTTCCACATCAATTTTTCTTCTCGGGCCCGATGTTCCGCTATGCGTTTTACAATATCCATCTTTTCTGTCACTCCTCCCTCATAAGCCCCTCTCTCTTTCCCCTACGACAATGTATTCTCCAGTATATGTCCGTCTGCTGTCGTACATTCTTCCTGTACAGCGGTGCAAGGCAATTTCGAATGGGCTGACAGATGCAGCCTTTTCATATGTGTATGCAAGCTGTCTTCGCAAGTTTCGGGTATCTTCACGGCAGCATTCCGTGGAAGGAGAGAAAATTTACCTGTATCCGCATCGATTCCTCTTTTATCTCTTTTGCAAAATGGGCAGGCTACGCTATAATGGGGGTAGTTTGGTGTCGAAAGGAGGAGTCCAACATGGGTACGTTTATCGTAGGGTTGGTCTTCGCATCTTTTGTCTTCTTCATTCTTACAGCAGGTTACGACAAGGACAAAACCTGGAACCTGTAAGTCTGATGGACTCCCAGTAAAAAAGCAGGCTGCCTCTTTTCGGGCACCTGCTTTTTTCGTGGCTGTCGGCGGTCAGCGGGCAAATACGCCGCTGCGCTCGGCAATCGCCGTATGCAATTGTTCCAGCGTTCCCCGCTGATCGACCGGATACTGCGGCTCGCCGCGATCCTCCAGCCAGTTCGTGACGAGGAATGTCTTCATACCGACCTGGGAGGCGACCATATCCTCCTGCATGTGATTGCCGACCATGATACAGTCTGCCGGCTGTACGCCCAGCTTTTCGCATATCTCCAGGTAGTAGCCGGGATTGGGCTTGGTGTAGTGCGACTCTTCGTATACCGTCACCAGGTCGAACTCATCTGCTTGCATGTCGATCCAGGACAGACGGGAATGGATGGCATCCCGCGGAAATACCGGATTCGTCGCCACGACGACGCGGTAGCCTTGCGCTTTGGCCGTCTCCACGATCTTTTTGGCCCACGGCGAAGGATAGGTCAGGTGGGACAAGCCGGGAAACACATCCCGATAAAAAGCCTCAAACAGCGGCCACAGCTCTTCCTTCTTCCACTCGCCATGCTTCAGTACATAGTCCATGAACACCTGCTCATTCGTTTTCTCGGGCTCCTGGCTGACAATCATCGCCTTCGTCGCTTCCCAGATCAAACCGAGCAGCTGTTTCGTGTCGACGCGATCTCCCACGTGTTTGCCCAATTCCTTCAAGTATTCCTGAACGAACGTCTCCGTCTTCATTTCCAGCAACGTACCGTCCAGATCAAACAAAATCGTCTGTGCGCTCATCGTATTACGCTCCTTTTTTTCGCAGTCGCCAACAGGTCAGGCTCGTCCCTTTCGATCGTCACTTCAGACCGGGGAAGCCCAACTGTCGCAAGCCTTCAAACAGAACAATCGCCGCGCAATTGGAGAGATTGACAGACCGGGTCGCGCCGCTCATCGGAATCCGGATCGTCTGCTCGCGGTAGCGGTTGGTCAATTCTTCCGGCAGGCCTGTCGTCTCCTTGCCCAAAATAATGTAATCTCCGTCGCGGAAGGAAACATCGGTGTACAATGTCTCTCCCCACGTCTCCACGAAATAAAACGTGCCTCCATCCCCCTGCAGCTCGGCAAAATGCTCGAAGCTCTCGTAGTGATGGACCTGGACAGCGTGCCAATAGTCCAGTCCCGCCCGTTTCAAATAGCGGTCTTCCGTCGAAAAACCGAGCGGATGAATCAAATGCAAATGAGCACCGGTCGCCGCGCAGGAACGGGCAATATTTCCCGTGTTGGCGGGGATCAACGGCTCGTGCAAAACAATGTGCAACGGCATGGCAGCAAAAACTCCTTATGTACCGAACTTCAATCCAACATTCCTTATTATACCGAAACTGATGTGACGATGACCACCCTGGCAGGCGGCAAAGCACACTTGCCTGTGACAAAATCGGGTCAGCCGCATCAAAAACGAGAGTGTTTTCCGCACAGCCGCAAAACTACCTTCGGGAGAGTGAGTAACACATGAGAGAAATTCATGCCGTTCGCCTGTACACGTACATCGTCTGTCTCGTATTGCTTGTCCTGACCGCACTGTGGATCAAGCCGCAGTATGCCGCCTTTCCGCCGCTGGAAACGTGGAGCATGATCCTCGGCTATCTCGCCTATGTATGTATCGCAATCACGCTGTTGATCGGGCCGATCCGTCCGTGGCTGCCGAAGCGCTGGACTGCGCACAGCCAGTACCTTCGCCGCGATCTGGGGATCCTGGCCGGACTGGCGGCGATCGCTCATGTGCTCCTGGTGTTCATTCTGTTTTCCGGTGAGCACCGGCTCATGCTGATCAATAGCGGCGCCAATCCGCCAAACAGCATCCTGTCCTTGTTCATTCATGTCTATCCTGGTGAAGAAACAGCCCTCTACCCTAACTGGTCGCTCGTCGGTATCGCCAACTACCTGGGACTGGCAGCCCTGCTGATCGTGCTGTGCCTGTGGCTTACTTCCTCCGACAAGGCGACGAGCTGGCTCGGCGCTCCTGCCTGGAAACGTCTCCACATGGGCAATCCGTTTCTGTTTGTTCTGGTCGTCTTTCACGCTCTTATCTACGTCCATTCGATTAAAGGAAATCCCCACAGCTTTGCCGACTTCCTCTGGCTCGCGGCGATTGTCGCGGCGGTGCGAAGCATTTCCTTTGCAAGAACAATTCGGGCACGACACAAGCGATAATCGGGTCGCGCCCCACACGTTTTTCTCCTACGTCCCGCGAATATGAAAAAATGCGTAGCGAATATTGGGCGTGTACGCGGTCGAATCTTCGTACTTCCAGGGACGCAACTGGCTGTTGGAGGAACGCGCGTTGACCAGCGGCATGTTGGAAGCATCCCTGGCGACGACAATCGTATTGTGCTGAAACCGGCCATTGCCGTCGAAGTCATAGCAAATGACGTCGCCAGGCTGCAATTCCTCCACCGTGCTTTTTTGCTCCGCATACATGGGCGCCTTGCCTGACTTGAGCAGCAAATACAGACTGTGCGCCACCGACCAACTGTAGCTCCACACGCTCGTCTTGCCCGGCCGCATCCACCAGCCCTTCGTCTTTTCATTGGCGTACACCATCGGAATTCCTCCCGCATGCAAACACTGCGAGATGAAATTGGTGCAGTCGTCGTTGAAGCGCGGATAGGCCGGATTGGCCGAATTCCAATGCCTGTGGGCGTAAGCGACAGCCCGTTCGCGGTCGTAGCCTGGCTTGCGCTGGACGTTTGCTGCAGGCTGGATTGTTTCTTGCGAAGCGGTATTTCGCTCCTCGTCCTCTTCATTCAGCTCGTAAATGTGTTCGATCGACCACGCTTCCCCTGCCTTTTTGATCTGAATGACAAACAGGCGGCTGTTTTCGTCCAGCTTGCGTTGTTCTCCCACTCGCGAATGTCGCCAGCCTTTCCAGGAAAATACGGCCTGAATATCGGTTTCCCTCTCCAGCCAGCCTATCGGCACTACCTGCCCGCTCACGGCGAAAATGACCTCTTCCTGCTCCGCCCTTTTCCCGAGCCTGCTGACCAGACGCTGCCATTCCGCTGTCTCCATCCATCCCTGATTGGCAAAAAAAGAAGCCAGACGCTCGTATTTTCCGTCCATCCACGACCAGTGGAGAGCATCAAAAAACGATTGAATAAATCCCCTCCAGTCCATCCCCGCTCCTCCCTCTTCTCGATATTCTTTTGGCGTAAAAAAACACTCCGCCCTTTTCTTACATAGCCATATGTTCGAAGCAGAGGTTTCAGAAGAAAAAGAAAAGCCATCCGCGACTAACGGATGGCTGTACGGGATGTATGGTGATCGGGCAGCGCCACTTTTTCCAGCTTAAGCAAGTATTCCTTGATCGGCAAACCTCCACCGTACCCGACCAGGGCACCATTGGAGCCGATGACACGATGGCAGGGGACCACGATCGGAATCGGGTTGCGGTTGTTGGCTCCGCCGATTGCCCGGACCGCTTTGGAAGCCCCGATGGCCAGCGCAATATCCTTGTACGAACGCGTCTGGCCGTACGGAATCCTGGTGAGCTGCGTCCAGACTTCCTTTTGAAAAGGCGTCCCGTGCAGTACGAGCGGCAGTTCAAACTCGCGCCGTTTGCCTGCAAAATACTCCTGCAACTGTTGCTTGGCCTGCTGGTTCATCGCTTCATCGGGCACGGGATGGACACCGAGAAAATTCTTCTTGCACCAGCGCTGCAACGCCGCAACACTATCCTGCTCTTCCCCGAATTCGATGAAGCACAAGCCTTCCTCCGTCGAAGCGAGCAACAGCGCTCCGATCGGCGAATCCATCGTCGTATACCCTACTGCCAGTGTCATCCGCCCCAATCCCCTTCCGTCTATTAATTTTCGATATAAACGCAATGTGTGTGCTACACGGCTGTCTGTTCACCCAGCAACTTGATTCCTTTTTCTATTTCTGTCACGACTTCGGCGCTCTGTTCCGCTTGGCGCGCCCGCTCCAATGCTTCCCTGGCCTGTTCGCCACCGATCTTGCCCAGTGCCCAAGCGGCAGTCCCGCGAATAACCGGGCGCGGATCACTCTCAAGCAGGCGGATCAAAGCCGGGACGGCAGTGCGATCCTTGAAATGGGCCAAAGCCAAAATCGCATTTCGCTGGATCGGCTTTTTCCCTCGCCACGATGAAGACGAGAGGCCGAATTTTTCCTTGAATTCCTTGTTGCTCATATCCAGCAGCGGAACGAGCAACGGCTTGGCCACTTCCGGGTCGGGGATAAATTCGCTGTGGTGGGTAACATGAATCCCCCTGTTTTTCGGGCATACGGTCTGGCATGTGTCGCAGCCGTACAGGCGGTTGCCGATTTTTGCCCGAAACTCGTCCGGAATGAAGTCCTTCACCTGTGTCAAATAGGCGACACAGCGCTGCGCATTCAACTGCCCGCCCTGCACCAGAGCGCCTGTGGGACAGGCATCGACGCACTTGTTGCAGTCGCCGCAGCCTTCTTCTATCGGCTGGTCGGGCGGAAGCGGCAGATTGGTAATCAGTTCGCCCAGGTAGACCCACGATCCGTACTCCGGCGTGATCAGGGCGCAGTTTTTCCCTACCCAGCCAAGCCCGGCCCGCTCGGCCACAGCCCGGTCGGAAAGCGCTCCAGTATCGACCATCGACTCGATCCTCGCTCCCGGTTCAAGCTCTACGAGAAAACGGCTGAGCTTGTCCAGCTTCTCGCGCAGGACGTGATGGTAATCCGTTCCCCAGGCTGCGCGGCAGAGAATGCCGCGGTACGCACCCGGCTCCGACTTGGGCGGATTCTCCAGCTTGGACGGATAGGCCAAGGCGATGGAGATGAGCGAGCGCGCTCCCGGAAGCAACAGCTCCGGCTCCGTCCGCTTGTCCAGATCGGGCTCCTCGAAGCCTGATTCGTACCCTTTCTCGCGATGTTCGACCAGTCGCTCCCGCAGTTCCGTAAACGTGTCTGCGGCGGCAAAGCCGATCTTGTCTATTCCGATTTCCTTGGCATATGCACGTATCGCCTGCTTCGTCTCTTCCCAGTACTGGAGGTCTCTCACAGTTGCTTTACCGCTCCTGTGGCCAGCTCGTCGCAACGGTTGTTCCACTTGTTGTCGGCATGGCCTTTGACTTTGACGTACTCCACTTGGTGAATGTCCATCAGACGAAGCAGTTCCTTCCATAAATCCTGGTTTTCGACCGGCTGTCCCTTGCTGTTTTTCCAGCCGTTTTTCAGCCAGCCTTTGTACCAGCCCTGATTAAAGCAGTTCACCAGATAGGCGCTGTCGCTGTGCAGCGTGACCTTGCACGCTTCCTTGAGAACGCGGAGAGCCTCAATCGCTGCTGTCAGCTCCATCCGGTTGTTCGTAGTCTCCCGTTCGGCTCCGGACATTTCCTTGATGTGCTGGCCATACATCAGCACTGCACCCCAGCCGCCGGGTCCCGGATTTCCCGAACAAGCACCATCGGTATATATGATTACTTCGCGCATGTTTCCAGGCCTCCTGTTCTCTTTTATTGTAACGAACATTAGTCGCTTCCACAAAAATATTTTGTTATACTACCAAAAATAGGTCTTTCAAGGAGGGACATACGATGACTGTACGGCTGGACTCTTCTGTAACCGATCGTCTTCCCGGCTTGTCCCTGGGCATTTTACATTATACGGATGTCGCTGTGGCGGATTCCCCGAAAATGCTGCAGGGACGCATCAACTATTTTGTCGAGAAACTCCGCCTCGATTACGAGCTCTCCCGCCTGACAGATGTGGAGGGCATTGCCGAATGGCGCTCCTGTTTCAAGCAGCTCGGGATCGACCCATCGCGTTACCGTCCTTCCTCGGAAGCGCTTTTGCGTCGGCTGCTGCAGGGAAACCCGTTTTTTTGGATCAACAGCGCCGTTGACGTCAATAACTTTTTCTCCGTGCTGTACGCTCTCCCCTGCGGGATTTACGACCAGGACAAGCTCGACGGGGACGTGCTGTGCCGGATCGGGCAAGCCGATGATCGCTACGAAGGCTTGAACGGACGCGAGGTGCACATGGAGGGCAAACTGCTCTTGTCCGATGCCACCTCCGCTTTCGGCAGCCCCATCGTCGACTCCACGCGTTCCTGCGTGACCGAAGCGAGCCGCAATCTGATGCAGGTGATCTTCTTTCACGAGCAGCTTCCCGCAGCCAAAAAAGACGAGATTCTCGGTTCGGTCGGCCGCATGTTTACCGAGATCAATGGCGGCAATCTGGAACAATCGTATATTGCCTCTGCCCCTGCACTGCGCTAGGAGCTATGCAAAAGACGGCCTTTTTACAGATGGCCGTCTTTTTGTGGTTGTGTATTTTCACGTTGGCGAAACACGACATGTTCGAGCACGAGACAGACGATGACGCCGAGCAGCAAACCGTTTCCAAACAGGAAGCTGAACAGCGGCGGCATGCTTTGCCAAGCGGTCGCCGGCACGAACATGATGCCGATCCCGACCAAAAGAGAGCTTCCCCCTACCGTCAGCGTCCGCTCATCCATCGGCAAGGAGGCGAAGTCTTTCAAGCCGAAGCCGAGCAGTTTGGTATAGGTGATAAACAGCGCGGCGTATGCCACAGGCGTCGGGATTGCCGCGAGAAAATGCGAGACGGCCGGGAATACCCCGATCAACATGATGACGCCCATCGCCACGAAAAAAGGCAGGCGGGCGGCTACCCTGCTGGTCTGGATGACGGCTGCCGCGAGCGACAGCGGAATCATCCCCACGACGCCGGACAGACCCGAGAGGATGTGCGAAACACCGGTGAACACACCGCCGCGGTTGTACTGCTTCGCACTCGGCTCGGTATTCGTCGCTTTTCCCATGACGACGATACTGGTGACCAGGTTGGTCAAGAGTACAAAGCCTGTCAGCATGCTGGTCAGCACGACACCCCAATCCCAGCGAGGCGTTCCCCAAAAGAACAGCGACGGCATGGAAATGAACGCGTCAGCAGGTCTGACCGGTTCTGTCCAGCCCATGATCGCGTAAAACAGCCAGCCGCCGACCATTCCGAACAGTACCGCGAAGCTGGAGAGACGCTGAATCCGCATCAGCCAGATGACGACCGCGACAATCGCGACCGAGACGACGGCAATGACGGGATTTACTTCTGTAGCATGGGCATATCCGATTCCCAGCATACCGCCCAGCATATTGCTGCACAAGGAGACTGCGAGCAAGATCATGTACGTTCCCGTCACGAGCGGAGTAAACCACTTTTGCAGCTTGTCGATCCAGCCAGCCAGGCCGAGAACGAGAAACAAAAGCCCCGCCATGATCAGACCGAGCTGAAACGATTGCCCGATCTCTTTGGGATGCAAGCCGATACTCGTGCCGATCTGCGCCAAAATAACAAAAATGCCCCACCATAGTCCGGCCGGACCTTCCATCATCGGGTAGCGATGCCCGATCCATACTTGAAGCAAGGAAGCGAGCCCGATAAAAAATAATGTCTGCTGCATCAAATTCCCGATCTCGTCGGGCTGCAAGCCGTATATATCGCCAATCATCAAAGGCACGGCGACACTGCTGGAAACCGTAACAATCACCCATTGCAAGGCGGTCAGTACCGTCGCAATGAGAGGCGGCTTGTCGTATAGTCCGTATTTCATCGGGAACACCTTGCTTTCTTTTCGCTGAACATAACGACTTGTTCAAGTATACTCCTCCCTGAAAGCGACGGTCAATTCCTAAAGACATTGTCAATTGCGGAGGCATAATTTTACATTATTTTGGCTGTTACTGTACAACTGTCACAATACATGCAGTTCCAGATTATGCAGCTTGGTCAAGTGTAACTGCAGATGTAACAGGTAGCTTTTCAAACTTCTTCAATTCTTACAAAGTTATTTAAAATTGATCAATCCGAGTACACACCCTACAGGCTCCATGAAAAAAGCCCGTAATCGCGCGTCCAAGAAAAAAGGAATTCCCCTGGAGGAATCCCTTCGCTATCAAAACTATAGTGTTCGACTTACATCCTCTTTAGTTAGCAGCTGGGGCTGGGCCAGCACCTTCTGTTGGAGGTGTGTTTTGCATTTTTTCCTTTGCTTTCTCGATTTCTTCCTGCTTCAGAGGTGCGCCAACCTTGAAATTTTCAATAATTTTGCCCAGTGTCGCCGTATCAAAATCGTCTTGTGCATACAGTTCTACCGTGAAGCCATTGTTCTCCCAAATCACAATCCCGTTTGCGAAGTAAACTGTGGTTCCCTTGATCACTTCTTTTTTCACTTCGCCTGTGGTACCGATGCTGTTTTCGCCGCCCTTGGAAATTAGGAAGTTGACGGTTTGCTCACCTTTACTGAACTGTACTTCCGCCATGTTATTGCCATGAATGACCGTGTTGACGTACTTGTAATCTGCCAGCCAAGATGGGGCCGGGAAGTTTAGCCCTGATACGGCACGAGCCTCTTCCACAGTCAGATTAGGACGTGCCTGAAGTTCGACCATATGGGAAGCATCGCCCTCTGCTTGTTCAGATGCGCTATTATCTACAATCGGCTCCTTGTCGTACTGGACGATTTGCATATTTCCCACCTGAAAACGTGCCAGAATGGTTTCTATCATATCTTGTGCAAAAGAGGTAGTCGAGAAAGTGCCTGTCAAGATAGCAACAGCCATAGCACTGACGATTACAGTTTTCCGTGTATTTTTTTTC
The DNA here is from genome assembly GCF_044627595.2 of Brevibacillus sp. TJ4. Classification (NCBI taxonomy): domain Bacteria; kingdom Bacillati; phylum Bacillota; class Bacilli; order Caryophanales; family Paenibacillaceae; genus Brevibacillus; species Brevibacillus sp. TJ4. Next base: position 3,499,529 of record NZ_CP185865.1, read on the forward strand.
ATCACGATCTCATCCCTTTTCATTAAATTGGATTGAATGGTTCCTGATCTCATTTTGAACAGGAGACGATGGTAGATTCGCTCTTTGGAGGCTTTGTCAGTAAGCTCCAAATTGGCAAGCAAGTTGGTTAGGTCGGAAAATTCATCTACATTCTTCCTATTTTTCATATTGAAACCCTCCTTTTTCCAGTTCCTGTTGCAGCTTCTTTAGACATCTGTAAAGGACTACACCGATATTTGAACCGCTGACTCCGAGCAGGTCAGCAATTTCCGCGTTTTTCAACCCCGCCGCATACTTCATGCCAATAATATTGCGTTCCTTATCGCTTAGCTTTGCCAGAGCCTTGTACAAGATTTCGTTGCTGTCATCAAGGATGACAACTTCTTCTGGAGTTGACCTTGGTAAAATCACGTCCAGAATGGAGTCCAGAGAAAAGGTGGCCCTTTTTTTCTGTGAGCGGAAGTAATCAGTTACAGCGTTTCTAACAATCGCAAACAACCAAACTTCAAAATTGGACTTTTGTGGCGAGTAGCTGTTGTATTTTGAAATCACTACTTCAAATACATGACTGCAAATCTCTTCCGCATCATAGTGGTTATTGATACGGTAGCAAATATATTTGTAGACACGGCTATAGTACGCATCGTAGATCGCTGTAAATTTTTCTTCTGACATGATCCCTTTTTGAAGATCACGAATATTGCTGTGGCTGATTCCTGTATTCACATTAGAAACCTCCAACTATTTCCCCTCCCCTCACTTGCTAAGATGCAACTAACAAGACAAATTGCGCAATTTGCTGTGGTTGTATGAGCCTCACATTAGTTAATACGGAAATTGAATCATTTTATTAACAAATTGGTTTTTATTTTCGCTTGGAAATAGTCAGCTTAACGAAATCATCGTAAGCGATGAAACACACTTCTTGGATCGGAGAAAGGTCGCAAGGGCGGGATTCCACACCGTGATGCTCGTAAACGTGGTCGTAGAGAAGAGGACGAAAGGAAGGAGAAACGTAGGCGCGGCATTTGCAAGGAACAGGTCCGCATTGTTGTAGCGTATGGGCGAAATGACAATATCACCAGACCGGCTCACTTGGAGTACAGTTCCAATATTTATTCAGCCAATACAATGAATGAAGATATAAAAAAATAAAAAAAGCCCATTAGAATTCTATCTAATGGACTGTTTGTTGTTAATATGGTGCCGGTAGAGGGACTTGAACCCCCACGGTTTCCCTCACGATTTTGAGTCGCGCGCGTCTGCCAATTCCGCCATACCGGCCTATTCAGATGGAGGAGGCACCCGGATTCGAACCGGGGATAAGGGTTTTGCAGACCCGTGCCTTACCCCTTGGCTATGCCTCCATAGATACATGTAAAAGATGGAGCGGACGACGGGTCTCGCTTCGCTGGCGTCTCTTCCTCGAGATCCCTCTTGGAAAAGCCAGATCAGAAGTACCCGTGCACTTACCCGCTTATTCACTTCAGGGTAAACCCGGTACGGGTGAGAGACCCTGTGAATACTTATGGAGCGGACGACGGGTCTCGAACCCGCGACCTTCGCCTTGGCAAGGCGACGCTCTACCAATTGAGCTACGTCCGCATAAATGGCTGGGGCACTAGGATTCGAACCTAGGCATGACGGAGTCAAAGTCCGTTGCCTTACCGCTTGGCTATGCCCCAATAGAGTTAATAATGGGGCGATCGATGGGACTTGAACCCACGAATGCCGGAGCCACAATCCGGTGCGTTAACCACTTCGCCACGACCGCCATGGTAAATGCCTATCCAAAAGTGGCAGGGGCAGTAGGAATCGAACCCACACCAAAGGTTTTGGAGACCTTCGTTCTACCGTTAAACTATGCCCCTGTACATGGTGGCTCGGGACGGAATCGAACCGCCGACACGAGGATTTTCAGTCCTCTGCTCTACCGACTGAGCTACCGAGCCTCATATAAATACCGCCATTGCAGAAAAGAAATGGCGGAGCTGACGGGACTCGAACCCGCGACCTCCGGTGTGACAGACCGGCGTGAACTCCAACTTCACCACAGCTCCAGATGTTTTTGGAAATTTCGCTATTAAGACAACAGTGCATCTGCACGACGCAGTACAGAAAGAGTATTGGTTGCACCCTGCGGGTACTACCTTCCTTTCTGAACAATGATGCCTAATCGACGTAGTACAGAAAGAGTATTGGTTGCGGGAGCAGGATTTGAACCTGCGACCTTCGGGTTATGAGCCCGACGAGCTACCGAGCTGCTCCATCCCGCGACGATATGATCCACTTCCCAGTGCACTCGTTCGTGTACAAGGATATGGTGGAGGCTGACGGGATCGAACCGCCGACCCTCTGCTTGTAAGGCAGATGCTCTCCCAGCTGAGCTAAGCCTCCCAAACAGAATGTGGTTGGGAATCCCCACAAAGGAACTTTCCACTCGCTTTGTGGGGAGGTATGGTGACCCGTAGGGGATTCGAACCCCTGTATGACAGCGTGAAAGGCTGCTGTGTTAAACCGCTTCACCAACGGGCCATATGGCGGATGGAGTGGGATTTGAACCCACGAGACGAGTTATCCCCGTCTACACGATTTCCAATCGTGCTCCTTCGGCCTCTCGGACATCCATCCATAACTATGGCTCCTCGGGACGGACTCGAACCGCCGACCGATCGGTTAACAGCCGATTGCTCTACCAACTGAGCTACCGAGGAACAAGGAAGGATTATTCCTTCAAAACTGGATCTGCATGCATGCTGTAGATTGTGTGTGGATAAGTCCTCGACCGATTAGTATTCGTCAGCTCCACGCGTTGCCGCGCTTCCACACCGAACCTATCAACCTCATCGTCTTTGAGGGGTCTTACCAGCTTGCGCTGTGGGAAGTCTCATCTTGGAGGGGGCTTCACGCTTAGATGCTTTCAGCGCTTATCCCTTCCGCACATAGCTACCCAGCTGTGCCACTGGCGTGACAACTGGTGCACCAGCGGTGCGTCCATCCCGGTCCTCTCGTACTAAGGACAGCTCTCCTCAAACTTCCTGCGCCCGCGACAGATAGGGACCGAACTGTCTCACGACGTTCTGAACCCAGCTCGCGTACCGCTTTAATGGGCGAACAGCCCAACCCTTGGGACCTACTTCAGCCCCAGGATGCGATGAGCCGACATCGAGGTGCCAAACCTCCCCGTCGATGTGGACTCTTGGGGGAGATAAGCCTGTTATCCCCAGGGTAGCTTTTATCCGTTGAGCGATGGCCCTTCCATGCGGAACCACCGGATCACTAAGCCCGACTTTCGTCCCTGCTCGACTTGTAGGTCTCGCAGTCAAGCTCCCTTCTGCCTTTACACTCTACGAATGATTTCCGACCATTCTGAGGGAACCTTTGGGCGCCTCCGTTACCTTTTGGGAGGCGACCGCCCCAGTCAAACTGCCCACCTGGCATGGTCCTCTCGCCCGATAAGGGCGACGAGTTAGAAACTCCGTACATCAAGGGTGGTATCCCACCGACAGCTCCACAGAGGCTGGCGCCCCTGCTTCAAAGCTTCCCACCTATCCTGTACATGATGCACAAAGTTCCAATACCAGGCTACAGTAAAGCTCCATGGGGTCTTTCCGTCTTGTCGCGGGTAACCTGCATCTTCACAGGTATTATGATTTCACCGGGTCTCTTGCCGAGACAGCGCCCAAGTCGTTACGCCTTTCGTGCGGGTCGGAACTTACCCGACAAGGAATTTCGCTACCTTAGGACCGTTATAGTTACGGCCGCCGTTTACTGGGGCTTCGGTTCAAAGCTTCGCTTGCGCTAACCCATCCCCTTAACCTTCCAGCACCGGGCAGGCGTCAGCCCCTATACTTCGCCTTGCGGCTTCGCAGAGACCTGTGTTTTTGCTAAACAGTCGCTTGGGCCTTTTCACTGCGGCCCCCTCGGGCTCAGCCCGCCCGACACCAGCTTACGCTCGCGTCGGGCGGGGACCCTCACCCTACCGGGGCGCCCCTTCTCCCGAAGTTACGGGGCCATTTTGCCGAGTTCCTTAGCAAGAGTTATCCCGCGCACCTTAGGATTCTCTCCTCGCCTACCTGTGTCGGTTTGCGGTACGGGCACCTTGTTCCTCGCTAGACGCTTTTCTTGGCAGTGTGAAATCAGGGACTTCGGTACTTGAATTTCCCTCGCCATCACAGCTTGTGCTTGACAGTGTGCGGATTTGCCTACACACCACACTTGCTGCTTGGACGGCCATCCAGTAGGCCGCTCACCCTATCCTCCTGCGTCACGCCATTGCTCAAACGGTACAGAGGTGGTACAGGAATATCAACCTGTTGTCCATCGCCTACGCCTTTCGGCCTCAGCTTAGGTCCCGACTAACCCTGGGAGGACGAGCCTTCCCCAGGAAACCTTAGGCTTTCGGTGGACAAGATTCTCACTTGTCTTTTCGCTACTTACACCGGCATTCTCACTTCCAAGCGCTCCACCGCTCCTTCCGGTACGGCTTCACCGCTGCTTGGAACGCTCCCCTACCCAGTCCGTAAGGACTGCCATAGCTTCGGTGATACGTTTAGCCCCGTTACATTTTCCGCGCAGAGTCACTCGACCAGTGAGCTATTACGCACTCTTTAAATGGTGGCTGCTTCTAAGCCAACATCCTGGTTGTCTGGGCAACTCCACATCGTTTCCCACTTAACGTATACTTGGGGACCTTAGCTGATGGTCTGGGCTGTTTCCCTTTTGACGATGGATCTTAGCACTCACCGTCTGACTCCCGGACATAAGTCATTGGCATTCGGAGTTTGACTGAGTTCGGTAACCCGATGAGGGCCCCTAGCCCAATCAGTGCTCTACCTCCAAGACTCTTCATTCCGAGGCTAGCCCTAAAGCTATTTCGGGGAGAACCAGCTATCTCCGAGTTCGATTGGAATTTCACCGCTAGCCACACCTCATCCCCGCACTTTTCAACGTGCGTGGGTTCGGGCCTCCAGTAGGTGTTACCCTACCTTCACCCTGGACATGGCTAGATCACACGGTTTCGGGTCTACGGCAACGTACTCTCGCCCTATTCAGACTCGCTTTCGCTGCGGCTCCGTCTCTTCGACTTAACCTCGCACGCTACCGTAACTCGCCGGTTCATTCTACAAAAGGCACGCCGTCACACATTGATCGTGCTCCGACTATTTGTAAGCACACGGTTTCAGGTACTATTTCACTCCCCTCCCGGGGTGCTTTTCACCTTTCCCTCACGGTACTGGTTCACTATCGGTCGCTAGGGAGTATTTAGCCTTAGCAGATGGTCCTGCCAGATTCATACGGGATTTCACGTGTCCCGCACTACTCGGGGTTGGTCTCGGAGAGACGCGCGTTTAGGTTACGCGACTGTCACGCTCTATGGTCAGCTTTCCCAAACTGTTCACCTACGCGCGTCTTTTGTAACTCCGTGTGAGACGCCCCACAACCCCGTCAGGTAAACCTGACGGTTTAGGC
>NZ_CP185865.1:3507500-3697500 GCF_044627595.2 Brevibacillus sp. TJ4
TTTGCTACCAAGAAGTCAACAGTATTTAAAAACTTTTACTCCGACAATATAAAGCCAATTTCCTTGTACGCAGCATCATCGCATGAAATCACGACTTCCTGCACCAAGGAGCGCTGCACCATTTTTTCAAGCAAAAGTGGTATTTCCAGACCAACCCCTCGAATGTCCTGATGCTGAAGCAGTTCGGACAGTCTCCACGGGCTGGTCTTGGTCGCCATCACCTTTACCAGGAAACAGGCAGACTCCTTGACATTGGACGACAGCCAGAACTCAATTGCCAGCACCAGCAAATCAATTCGCTTGTGCAATGCTTCCGTACTATGCGACAGCTCTTCGTACAACTTATAGACGGACGGCTCGAGCTGCTTTACCTGTGACCAAAGCGCTGCTGTCGGCTGCTGCCCTGCCTCGTAGACGATATGCCTCGCCCACGCCTGCATCGACTTGACCAAAGAATCGTAGGCGTCCAGCAACATACCTTGCTGCACGTACTCCTTTGTCTCATAAAAAAACCGCAGCACCCGGGAGTATTCGCGGCAGATGTGCTTCTTTTGCCTGTCCTTGCTGACACTGCACAAACGCTCCCGCACGCGACTGATATACTCGTCCTTTTCCCAAACGATGACAGCCTGTTGCAAGAGCGCTGCCACCTGTTCGTCCAGTCCCTCGACGATCCCGCGCTCCACATGCCAACTGCTGATGTGCTGCTCAACCACCAGCTTGTCCTGAACATGAAGACAGCGAATCACGAAATCGTCCAGCGGCTGGTTCAACACAAGCAGGTAGAAGGTTCCTTCGCGATACGTCATATGCGGACCCGAATCAGGCATCATCAACACTGCCTGGACATCGGTACGGCTATGAAGCATTTCCAGATAGGTTTTTTCGCTCTCATCCGGTCGCATGATGATCTCGCACCCCTTCTCCCAAAAAATTGATAGTTGTATGGATTCTACAGATTCTTTCTCTTTCCTGCTTGTCAACAGATCAATCCTTTCTGTGCTATACTAAGGGGCAGGAGGAATGATGAATGAAAAAAACGGAACGTCTGAGTAAAATCAAACGCATGCGTACGTGGGGCAACTGGAGCATGGTAATCGGTCTCGTGCTCATGTACGCCGGTTACGCGTTTTTTGCTGGATACCTGGACTTTATCCCTTTGCTCGGCCCATTGTTGAAAGGCTCCTACTTCTTTATGACTTGTCTGTTGATCATCGGTTTTTTGCTCACAATGGCCAGCACGGTACTATTTATGATTTCCGGCATGATCTCCACCTCGGCGCCACAGGTAACTTGTCCTTCCTGCCAAAAGGTGACCAAAATGCTTGGAAAAGAAGACGCCTGTATGTTTTGCGGACAACCGCTCCTGTTGGAAGACGAACAGCCGCAAAAGCAGACGTAGCGATCCTTTGAGACAAATAAGCGGCTTTCGCGACCGAAAGCTGTACAAAAAAGCCACCGCTGTCATTCGCATGGGCGAACCAGCAGGTGGCTTTTGTCTTGTCTTCCTCAGTTGCCGGACAAACCGGCGTCAATCGTCGTCCAAATCTCCGGCAGTTCAAATCCCCGGCGCCATGCTGCTACTCCGGCCAGATCGTACTTGTGAACCAATTCGATTCGCTTTTCCATCGACATCGCATCTTCCAGCCACATCTTGTACGTATTTCCGTCTGCGGGGTCCTTGTACTCGACGTAGTGCTGGCCTGACGCTTCATCCAAAACAGGCGTGAGATTGCGCTCCTTGATCCAGTTTTGGGCACCGCTCATATACAAGGCACGCGAACTTACCTTGACGCTGCCATCTGCCTGCGGCGCCTCCGTCCACAAACGGGTGTAAAACGGAACCCCGAGCAACAGCTTGTCGGCTGGCACTTCCTCCAAAACTCCCTTGAGACCATTTTCCACCCACGGAAGTGAGGCGACCGAACCTGCCTTGGGACTGGCAGCCCAGTGCTCGTCATAGGTCATAACTGCCACGTAATCGACCACCTCGGCGAGCGCCTTGCGATCCAGGAACATCGACCACGTCTCCGCCGTCGATTTGATCGTCACATCAATGGAAACGGTCAGCCCTTGCTCATGCAAGTACGGAGTCAGCTCCCGCACAAACTGCACCAGCCGCTCCTTGTCAGCCAAATAGACGTTTTCAAAGTCGATATTGATCCCGTCCAGATTGTAAATATGCGCATAGTGGATCAGTTGCGCGGCGAGCTTTTCCCGCTTTTCGTAGTTGCTGAGCACGGCTGTCGTCCAATCCGGGTTGAAACCGTTTGTCACCAGCCCCCAGACCTGATACCCCCGCTGATGGGCCCATCTCACGTACGCCGGATCGGCTTTGTTCAGCAATGTTCCCTCGGCGTCCGTCAGCTCGAACCACGTAGGCGATACGACGTTCACTCCCGGCATCGGTCCGATCTCCGCCGTATTCGGGTTGCGACTGACGACTTGCTCCCAGACCAGGTTGATCTTTTGCCCGACTGGCTTCCATCCGGCTGTTTGCTTTCGCGGCTCGGCCTCCAGCTTCACCTGGCGTACCTGTGTGAGAGCCACTGCATCCTTGGGCAGAAAGCCGACGATGCCTTTCGCCGTAAACACGCTGTACCAGCCGTTTTCTTCGCGCAGAAGATCGACTGTCTCCCCTGCGGACAGCTTTGCCACAATCGGTTCCCGATGGGACGGACCTGTTCGCATCTTGACCTCGTCTTCGCCAGTCACCTGCGCCTGCTGTACGGCGTACCCTTCTTTTTCAATCGCCAGTACGCTGCCTTCTCCCAGCAGGGTAAAGGCGTAATCGTACAATGCTTCGAGCGGTTCCAGCGGCACGTAGCGCACGCCGTCTATTTCCTGGACCGGCACTTGCAAATCGATCGGCTGTTTGTTCAAAAACGCGGTGACCTGATCGCTTGGCAAGCGCAGCACCTTGTCCTTCGTCGTGATGATGACTGACTGCGTCGGTTCGTCCCAAAACAGGTACGGATCGATCACTTCCTTTACGAAATCAAAAGGCAGCAGCACCTGATCCGACTCCAGTACATAGGAACCTTCAAGCGGAGTGCCTTCGTAAACAATCACACGGTCGGCACCGTCGTACGCTTTCACTTGTGCATTGGACGGCTTCCATTCCAGAAACCAGAATGCGGCACCACACAGTACGATCGTAAAGAGCAAAAACGTGAGAAAAAATTGTCGCAGACGCTTGCGCTTTCTGCGCGGACGAATGGTCACATCCCGTTCTCTGGGTGACATCGCTACACACCTCCTGTCCAAAAATCATGCCGAAAACTGTCAACTCGTTCACATCATATAAGAGATTAGAGCGATTCACAACCTTTGGCCTGTTACAAATTATGTGAAAAGACGTGCCACTCGACAAAATGTTACACCTGGACGCAAAAAAATACTCTCCTCGCCAACGGATCGATCCGTCAATGAAGAGAGTTCCATGGAAAAATGAGGCCTAGTGGGGTTTGGTCTGACATGATTCGCAAATTCCATAAACCTCCATACGATGGCCGGTAACTTGAAATCCTACGTCTTTTGCGGCTGACTCCTCCGCATCACGCAAATACGGGAAGTGGAAGTCGCTGATCGAACCGCATTTTGTGCAAATCGCGTGGTAGTGATCTTCTTCTACGTTTGCGTCAAATCGGCTGGACGCATCACCGTACGTCAATTCCCTGACCAAACCTGCGTCCTTGAACACGCGAAGGTTGTTGTATATGGTAGCAACACTCATATTGGGGAATTTCCCTTCCAATGCTTTGTAGATCTCGTCAGCAGTCGGGTGGGTCATCGTATCAAGCAAATACGTCAAAATGGCGTGACGCTGAGGTGTCATCCGAACCCCGGTATTTTTTAGGATTTCAACAGCTTTTTCTACGCGCTGTGTCATTGTTGTTGCACCTCACAGTCTTTCGCAAGACAGAACTTGTGTCATTGATTAGAATTACTTTAAATAAGTGTACGTCTAACTAACGAAAACTGTCAATATGAATTAGGCGGATTTTTTCTGGATGGCCCGTCCCTATACTTGCGATCGCGCCGATCCTGCCGCCTTTTTCTTTTTCGGTGCAGCCTTTGGTTTGGCCTTTTTCGCTTCATTCTGCGCAAAGCGGCACATCGACTGCAACGGACAGACGCCGCACTGCGGATTGCGCGCGGTACAGATTCGGCGCCCGTGCCAGATCAGCCAGTGGTGGGCATCCGACCATTTTTCCTTGGGGATCCGCTTCATCAGTTGCCGCTCGACTTCATCGACGTTGTCGCTTTTCGCCAGACCCAAACGGTTGGCGACGCGAAACACATGGGTATCGACGGCGATCGCCGGAATTCCGAAGGCGTTGGAGAGTACGACATTGGCTGTCTTGCGGCCCACGCCGGGCAGCGCTTCCAGCTCCTTGTGCGTTTGCGGGACCTCGCTGTTGTACTTCTCGTACAGAATGCGACAGGTCTCCAGGATGTTTTTGCTTTTATTTTTATACAGCCCAAGCCCCTTGATGTGCTCTTCCATCTCTTCCTGAGTCAGATCAAGGTAATGCTCAGGCTGATTGAGGCGCTCGAACATGGGGGCTGTAATTTCATTTACACGCTTGTCGGTGCACTGGGCCGACAGGATCGTCGCGATCAGCAATTCGAACGGTGTCCGGTAGTTCAACTCGCAATGGGCATCCGGGTACAGCTGATGCAAGGTGTCGAGAATGTCCTCGACGGGTACTTTTCGTTGTGCCATTGGTATAACCCCCTTCCTCTATCATTATACAGCTAGAAGTCAACACGACAATCTCCCGATGCGACGGCTCCCGACCTCGAAAAAATCTGCCTTGGACAAATGGTGTATAATGGAAGGAACACAAACGATCTTTTGGGGAGGGATGCCAGGTGAAAGTATTTCTCACAGGGGGAAGCGGTTTTGTAGGAAAAGGAATTCGCGCCCGGCTGCAGCAGGCCGGAATCACCACGGTCTGTCTCGTCCGGCCAGGCTCGGAAGCAAAAGTCGCGGGCGATGCAGTGGACACAGAAGGTCTGGAACTTTCTACGGGCGATCTGTTCGACCTGCCTTCCCTGGTTCGCGGGATGCAGGGATGCGATGCAGTGATTCACTTGGTCGGGATCATTCGCGAGCGGCCTTCCAAAGGGGTTACGTTTCCCCGCATCCACGTGGAGGGGACGCGAAACATCCTGGAGGCAGCCCGCCAAGCGCAAGTCAAGCGCTTTGTCCATATGAGCGCTCTCGGGGCACGCGAAAATGCCACCAGCGACTACCACAAGACAAAATACGAGGCTGAGCAGCTCGTGCAAAACAGCGGCATCCCGTACGTAATCTTCCGTCCATCGGTCATTTTTGGACCAGGAGACGAGTTCGTCAACATGCTCGCAGATCTGGTCCGTCTCCCGCTGACACCGGTAATCGGAGACGGCTCCTATTTGCTGCAGCCGGTAGCGCGCGAGACGGTCGCTGACGTATTTGTCCAGGCGCTGACCTCGGACGCAGCGCTTAATCAAGTCTTTGAGACAGGCGGACCGGAGCCGATCTCCTACGGACGGATATTGGACGAAATCGGTGCAGTGCTGGGCAAGCCGCGGGTCCGAAAAATGCACATCCCGCTTCCGCTGATGAAGCCTGTCGTCAATCTCATGGAGGGCTTTTCCTTTTTCCCGATCACCAACACCCAGCTTACGATGCTCGTGGAGGGCAATTTTTGCCGGGACGACCAAAAGCTGTACGAGACTTTTTCCACGGACAAAATTCCGTTCGGTCCGGGTATCGCTACCTATCTGAAGCGATAAAATGTGCAAACAGACAGCCCCTGCACCTTTTTATGCGCAGGGGCTGTGATTTGCCGGTATGTCTGTCTATCCTTCAACGAAGCTCCAGAATGCCTTTTCCGCCGCGAAAAGCGTGTACCATCGAAAACTTGCCGACGGTGGAAAATCCATAGCGGCTGTACACCCTCTCCACCCGCTGATCGATCGGGGAGACCCATAACCGGCTGCCGCCTTTTTGCACAAACTGCTCCTGGGCGTGGCGGATGAGGTGGCCGACCAGTCCCCTGCCCCGATAGGCTGGCAGAGTAGCCACATTCTCGATGCGAAAGACACTTCCTTCCTGCAGCAGACAAAGAGCAGAAGCAGGCTCTCCCGCTACACGCAGCAGGAAGTGTGAAAAAGCTGGATGAGCGAATTCACACGCAAACGACTCCTCCCTGATTTCCCTTCCGCCTAGCTCCGGCACGGATTCGACCAGCAGGCAATCTTCGTAGTTGCCACGGGTGACAGGCTCGATGCTCATTCCGGGTACAGGTGGCGCTTCTGCCAGCTTCCCTTGCCATACTTGCACGATAGAAGGGAGTGTTTCCGTGCGAAAGCCATGCCTTCCGAGGACGTCCAGCAGTGGCCCCATCCTCTCGGGTGCATACAGGTACAGGCGCGGTATGATGGCTTTGGAGGCAAAAAAGGCAACGATCTCCTGAACGATCCTCTCAGCCTCCTCCTCATCCGACACCGTGCCGGACAGATGGGCGTGATTGGCATCGTAGTGTCCGGGGTTTCCTTCATTCCAGAACAAAATGCCCCACAATCGCCGCTCCATGCGTGAAAAGGCACGCTTGTACGCGATGTCGGAGGCTTCGACAAAAGCAAGCAGCTCCGACGCTTCCATACTCCTATTCATGCAAGTACTGCTCCGCTGTTCCGGTCTGCACATTGACATGCCGTGCCACGACAAACAGGTAGTCGGACAGGCGGTTCAAATACTTGACGACAGCGCTGTTGACCTGCTCCTGCTGTGCCACATGGACCGCTTTTCGCTCGGCTCTGCGGACGACGGTGCGAGCGACGTGAAAAGCGGCGGCAGCAGGATGGCCGCCAGGGAGGATGAAATTGGTCAGCGGCGGCTGGTCGGCAGCCAGTTTGTCGATACTCTCTTCCAGGTAAGTGACGTCCTCTTCGGCAATCGGCCAGCCCACCTCTTTGCCCTCAGGCGTAGCCAACTCGGCTCCGACGTGAAACAGCTTCGTCTGAATCACGTGAAAAGTCGAACGCAGGGAAGCTGCCCATTCCTCTCCCGCAGGCAATAGCGACAGCGCCAGACCGATCTGCGAATTGGCCTCATCGCACGTGCCGTAGGCGTCTACGCGGTCGGCAAACTTCGGTACGCGCACTCCGGAAACGAGTGACGTCTCTCCTTTGTCCCCCGATTTCGTATAAATTTTCATGGAACACCCTCCCTTGTTTCAATTTGGTACACTCCATCAATTACGGAGTCGCTTCGGCAACCAGAATCAATTCCGTACTTTTGGCGTCAAACGCCGCCTTGCCAAAGCTGCCGTAGCGCTGCAGTACCTTGAAGCCGTTCAGGCGCAGCAGATGATGCAGCTCTGCCGGATAGATGTAGCGCAGCGTAAACCGCCCCTGTACGCGCTCTGTCACGACGCCGTTTACATCGCAGCGCTCGTAGATGCGCGTCACCTCCGCCAACTGCTGGAAGTGGTCGTAGCGAGTATAGTCCCACATCGTCACTTCTTCCCCGGATTCCAGGCGATACGTTCCGCGCAGGGACATTTTTTCCCGCTCTTCTACAAAATGCTCGATCTTGGGCACGAACACGTTCATCACGAATTTGCCGCCTGGGGCGAGATGCTGGCGAATACAGCGCAACGCTTTCATCTGTTCATGGATATGCAGCAGGTGCAAAAACGAGCGGAACGGAATCATAATCAGCGAAAAACGCTCCTCCAACTGAAAGTTGCGCATGTCGCCCTGCATAAGCCGCAGGTTGTCGCCTGTGCCGCTTTCCGACGCTTTGGCACGCGCCTTTTCCAGCATGTCAGACGACAGGTCGAGACCGGTCACCTCAATTCCCGCCTGCGCCAGCGGAATGCTGATCCGCCCCGTGCCGCAGCCCAGCTCCAGCACCTTTCCCCCCGCCTGGCGGGCCATGTCCAGATAAAAGTCCACGTCGCCGGCAATCCCTTGCTGCGTCAAATCGTAATAGTCCGTCCACCGGTACATGTCGCTCATCGCTTTTCCCCTCCTACGCCTGCATCACGTCGGAGTACAGATACGCCAGCACAAGCCTGGCCGTATTATCCAGCGCATCGCGATGAGTCCGCTCATGCGAATGCGACGCATCTACGCCAGGGCCGATCAAGCCGTGTACAATATCGTAGCCGGAGCGCAGAGCGGCGCTGGCGTCCGAGCCGTAATACGGGTAGATGTCGACCTGGTAGTACAACTTGTTCTGCTCGGCGAGCTCGGTCATATGCTGGCGCAGACCGTAGTGGTACGGGCCGGAAGAATCCTTGGCGCAGATCGAGACGCAATACTCATCTGTCGTCTGACCCTCTCCGATCGCCCCCATGTCGACGGCCACGTACTCGACGACTTCAGCCGGGATGCTGGAATTGCCGCCGTAGCCGATCTCCTCGTTGTTGCTGATGAAAAAGTACGTCGTGTAGGGCAGCGCTTCCTTTGTTTCCTGCAAATGCTTGAGGACGCCGAGCAAAATCGCGACGCTGGCCTTGTCGTCGATGTGGCGGGATTTGATAAACCCGCTCTCCGTCACGGTAACGCGAGGATCAAACGAAACGAAATCGCCGACGCGAATCCCGAGGTCGAGCACATCCTGCTTGCTACTCACCTTTTCATCGAGGCGCACTTCCATGTTCGCTTCGTTTCGCTCCAGTTTCCCGGATTCGCGGTACACGTGCACGGAGGCTTTCGTCGGCAAAATCGTCCCGGTAATGGTGCGGCCGCCGGATGTCTCGACCAGGCAGTGCTCGCCTTCGATCGCGTTGTACGTAAAGCCGCCGATCAGGGTGATTTTCAATCGGCCGTTTGCCTTGATCTCCTTCACCATCGCGCCCAGTGTATCGACGTGGGCGGTGAGCAGACGTGCCTTCTTGCTGTCGCGTCCGGGCAGCGTGGCGAGAATCGCGCCTTTGTTCGTGCGCTTGTACTTCACGCCGAGCTTGTCGAGCTCCTGTCCGACCCAGTTCATCACGTTGGCGGTATGACCGGACGGACTCGGAATGTTCGCCAACTGGCAAAAAGTATCGATTATGTACGGTACAGATACACTCATTCTCTTTTCCTCCTCAGCAGAGTGCCTTTGATTGCGGGCTGGCTTACAGCTCCTCTTTGATAAACTGGAGCACTTCCTGCACATGCCCTTTCACTTTTACTTTGCGCCACACCCTGGCGATATTCCCCTCTTTGTCGATCACGAACGTGCTGCGCTCGATGCCCATGTACTCGCGGCCGTACATTTTTTTCAGCACCCATACCCCGTAGGCTTCCGCGACCTGGTGCTCGGGGTCAGCCAGCAAAGGAAACGGCAGCTCGTGCTTGGCGACAAATTTCTCGTGCGACTTCACTCCATCCGGGCTGATCCCCAGCACGACAGTATTCAGCTCGGCAAACATCGGGTGGTAATCGCGGAAATCGCACGCTTCTGTCGTGCAGCCAGGCGTCATGTCCTTTGGATAAAAATAAAGTACCACATTCTTCCCGTGATACTGTGAAAGTGATATCGTCTGGTTGTCGTTTGCCTGCAAGGTAAAGGCAGGCGCCTTTTGACCGGTTTCAATCATGCTATCCCTTCCTTTGTGTGCAATCTCGTGCTTCCATTTTATCACAAGCTGATTGCCACTTCATCCTGTCTATACGTTGCGCTTTTTGTCAGAAAACGATAGAATTGAGTGATAAAGTTAAGAATTATAAAAATTGTTCTGGTCAGTTGGATGGTGATTATACGGCATGAAAGAAATTTATGAAGTAACAGACCCAGAAGCGCTGAAGTCGCTGGCGATTCCCGAACGCGTGAAAATTTTGGAACTTTTTGAAGACCTGGAGCCTCGCACGGCCAAACAAATTGCGACTGAGCTGGGAGAGAACGCCGCCCGTCTGCACTATCATGTAAAAGAACTGGTGCGCGTCGGTTTGCTCGAACAGGTCGATACCCGGGTAAAGGGCTCGATCGTCGAGAAGTATTACGAGCCGGTTGCCAAGGTCATTCAGGTCAAGCTGCAGGTGATGATTGAAGAAAATGCACAGCAGCTCAGCGACGTCATGTTTACCCCTTTTCGCACTACGGAGCAAGACCTCCTGCGTACACTAAACCGCTTTGTGCAAAGCGATGAAGATATGCGCAAAGAGTACAAGAACACTTTCGCTTTTAATATTACCGAACTTTATCTGAGTCAAGATGAAAGAAACGAAATGGTTACCGAATTGAACACAATTATCAAGAAGTACAAGGGACTGAAAAACGAACCCGGAAGACGGAAAATGAAGTATTTCCACGTGATTTTTCCGCTCACACCCGCCGAACCTGTCAATGACAGTGACGAAGCGTTTGAGGAACCGCTCGACGAATAGGAACAAACACATAATCGCCACGCAGACAGTACAGACAGCAAGAAAACCATCAGCAGGCGAGATGGTTTTCTTTTCGTCTAGGAAAAGGGAGGACCAAACGTGCGCCATATCTTGTTCGATTTTGACGGGACGATAGCGGATACATTGCCGCTTATTTTCACCTCGTTTCGCTCCACTCTCCAACAGTTCCTGGGCAAGCACTACTCGGACTCGCAGATTCTCTCATTGTTCGGCCCTACTGAAACGGTCATTTTGAAACAGTTGCTGCCCGCTGACCAGTTTGATACGGGACTCGCTTATTTTTACGACAGATACACAGAGGAGCATCATCGCGTGACCAATCCGCCCGAGATTGTGGAGATGCTCGCGCTGTTCCAATCAAAAGGAATTCGCATGGGTGTCGTCACCGGAAAAGGACGCAATAGTGCAGATATTTCGCTGCGGGAATGGGGATTGGACTCGTATTTTGAAGTGGTCATTACCGGTGACGAGGTATCGCAGCCAAAGCCGCATCCCGAAGGAATCCTCGCCGCCATGCAGCAAATGGGACTGTCTCCGAATGAGACGATGTACGTGGGCGACAGCAACGCCGATGTGCTCGCCGGAAAAGCAGCGGGTCTTGTCACTGTAGGTGTCAACTGGCTTGACGTGACGCAGGATGCAGGTTCATTTGATCCCGAACCGGATCATCGCTTTACCGACGTAGCCCGTTTTCGCGACTGGGTGCTGGGCATGGAATCCACCAAAAATTGAAGGTTTGACAGAACGCGTCTTTGCTTGAGGGAAAGGCGCTTTTTTTATGCCATCAAGCGTCAGGGAAGGGCTTGCCGAACGCAGAGAATAGGGCAGCTTGCCGCCAGCGAATACTAGGAAAAACGACAATGGGGTGAGCTGCATGGGCATGTTCAATCTGTTTGGCGATCGAAAAGAAAAACGGCGGGAGAAACGAATCGAGAGGGGAATATGTCCGGACTGTTCAGGCAGAGGCTTTTTTGCGCCTGGTTTTGAATCTGTTCACGTACTGGACTGCACGGCTTGCCAAGGGACGGGCAAAGTCTGAGGCTTTAGGGACAGCAGGTATTCTCTCCACTTTTTCTACTTTTTCTCTATATCGATGCGTTGTCGTCCACTGAACGCCTTGACGTGATCCACGTCCCGACCAGCATCGTAATACCGCAAGCCGCTATGCCAAACATGATCGCATTGAGCGAAGCCAGCCCTTCGATGCTCAAATCAGCGATGACGACGACGGCGCTGACTGCCATTGACCACAGTGTGACCCGTGCCGTTACGCGTTTCCAGAAAAAGGCGGCGAGGATCGGGATGAACACACTGCCCGTCAGCAGCGCGTAGGCTACATCCAAAGCGACGACAATATCTTTCAGCCAGGCAGCAATCATAATGGCGCAAGCTCCGGCGATCAGCAAAACGAGGCGCGTCAGGTTGAGCTTGGCGCGGTCGCTGTACTCCTTTTTGGCATACGGCAGGAACAGGTCATTGACGATGACCGTCGCCGAAGCCATGATCGTCCCGGAGGCGGTCGACATCACCGCCGAGGCAATGGCTGCCATCACCAGACCGAACAGACCGACAGGCAGGTACTGGAGCGCCATTTGCGGGATCGCCTGCTGCGGATCAGCCAAGCCGGGGATCAGCACGCTTGCCGTCATCCCGATCAAAGCGCCCGCCACTGCGTAGACGATGCAGTACAGCCCGGCGTAGATCGTACCTCTCCGCAATACCGTTTCACTTTTCGCCGTAAAGGCCCGCTGCCAAATGTCCTGGCCGATCATCATACCGAAAAAGTACAGAAGAAAATAAGCAAAAATGCGAGACTCTCCCAGATTCAAAAGCTGTACGTGCGCCGGATCGACTTGCTGCAAAAGGCCGCCAAAGCCGCCAACATGATACAGTCCGATCGGCAGCAGCAAACCTATCAGGCCGAGCGTCATCACCCAGAACTGGATCACATCCGTCAGCGTCACGGCCCACATCCCGCCGACAATCGTATACATCAGGACGACGAAGCCGCCGAGGACAATCGCTGTCGTGTCAGACAGCCCGAACAGTGTCGACAGTACAATTCCCATCGCGATTACCCCGGTCACGCATACCATCAGGTCGTACACGGCCATGATTACCGCGCTGATCATCCTGCTGCCCGGGCCAAACCGATTGCCCAGCAGTTCGCTGACGCTGTATACCCGCACCCGGCTGAGCGGTTTTGCGAAGAGCACACCCATGCCGGTAATGCCAAGCCCGATCATCAGCACGAGCCACATGCCGGAGATGCCGTACGTGTATCCCAGGCCGGAGCCGCCGAGGGTGGATGCCCCACCCAGGACAACGGCAGCCATCGCCGGCACGTACAGTCCATAGCCCAACCTCCCGCCGGCGACCAGAAAGTCATGGTGGTTTTTTACCGACCGGACGCTGGCAAAGCCGATGATCGCCAAAACCGCCAAATACACGAGCATGACGGAGACATCAATTCCGCTGACCATGTACATCCCCTCCCGTTTGTACGCCGGTCTTTGCCCGCTTGTTCCAGGCAACCAGCGAAATAAATTCGTAGGCGATATTGGCTGCGGCCATACTCGTCACCCGCGCAGGGTCCCTGTCTGGCAAAACCTCGACGAGATCAAAGCCGACGATATGCAGCCCTGTCAGTTGGCGGACAAACTGCTGTGCATCGTAAGTAGTAAACCCGCCGATCTCCGGTGTTCCTGTGCCCGGCGCGTACACCGGGTCGAGAAAATCAATGTCAAAGGAAACAAACACCCGGTTGTCGCCGACGCGCTTGCGAATTTCTTCTCCCAGCCTTTCAGGCGTCATCTGCTTGAGCTGATCGGTGGTGATAATGCGGTAGCCCAATCCTTCCCCGTCCTTCAAGTCATCCGGTCCGTACAGGCTTCCCCTCATCCCGATCTGGATCGAGCGAGACGGATCGACCAGTTCTTCTTCGGCAGCCCGGCGAAACACGGTGCCGTGGTTGTACTTTTTGCCAAAGTAGGAATCCCACGTATCGCCATGAGAGTCAAAATGGACGAGGCTTACTTTTCCGTACTGTCTGGCCATCGCCCGCAGGTGGGGCAGCGAGACGGAATGATCGCCGCCGATCAAAATCGGAACGACCTGATGTGCAAGCAGCTTGCCGAGCTGTTCCACGATCCATTCGTACGACTCTTCGATATAGCCGGGATTGACTGCCAGATCGCCGTAGTCCACGCCTGAGCAGTAACGGAAAATATCGACTTCGAGCCCCGGATTGTACGGGCGCAGCAGCGCAGACATCGAGCGTACGGCTTCTGGCCCAAAGCGCGTCCCGACGGCGAAGCTCGCTCCCGTGTCAAACGGAACGCCGACGACGGCAAAGTCGATGTCCTCCTCTGTCCGGACATGAGGCAGCCGCATAAAGGTTTTGACCCCGGTAAAGCGCGGTGATTGCTGTGAATCGACCGGAGAATACTTGTGGTTCATGCAATAATCCCTCCTTTTTGGACTGCCATACTCAGTAGCAATCACCGTGCCAATCGGGATATTGCGGAAAATTCAGATATTCGTAGTCATGTTTGACTACCCTGTTTGCGAACGTAGGCGTTGATTTTGCGGTTGGCCGTCGACTGGCTGATGCCCAGATGCTTTGCCAACAGCACGCTGCTCGGGTACTTTTTGTACATCCGGGAAATAAATTCCCGCTCGATCGCTGTCATGTACTGGTGATAGCCGATTTCTTCCTCTCGTACCGCTTCGTTTCTGTCCTCCAGCAAATCCTGGGGCAAATCGATATACGGACCGTTTGCGGTAATCATCGCGTTTTCGATACAATTGCGCAGCTCCCGCACATTCCCCGGCCATTCCTGCTGTGTCAGCCAGTCGACAAAGCCCGGCGCAAGCTGCTTGTTGATCTTGTATTTCGCCTTGCACTCCTCGGTGATCTCGTAAATGAGCGGAACAATTTCATTGCGACGCTCGCGCAGCGGCGGGATCGTGAGCTTGATGACGTTGATCCGGTAGAACAGGTCTTTGCGAAATTTTTTCTCTTCCACCAGTTGTTCGAGATTTTGGTTTGTGGCGCAGATGATCCGGCAATGCAGCCTGATCTTGTCCGTTCCGCCTACGCGAGTGACAGTCTGGTTTTGCAGGACCGACAGCAGCTTTACCTGTAGATGCAATGGCAGTTCGGCGATTTCGTCGAGAAACAGCGTGCCGCGTCCGGCTGCTTCAAAATAACCGATTCTGCCACCCTTTTTCGCTCCGGTAAATGAGCCTTCCTCGTAGCCAAACAGTTCCGCTTCGATCAACGATTCCGGGATCGCCCCGCAGTTGACCTCGACAAACGGCTCACCCCTTCGCTCCGACATCTCGTGAATCATGTGCGCCAGACGGTTTTTGCCCACGCCCGATTCGCCTTCCAAAAGCAGCGTGACATCGAGGTCGGCCACCTTCGATACGACCTCCAGCACTTTTTTCATTTTGCCTTCGGGGAGAAACAGTCCCTGCACCTGCTTGGTCCGCAGCTCCTCGATCTCTTTCTGGTAGTGCAGTATCGTTTGGGCGACCTGGTCATTTCTTTTTTTCAACTGCTCCAGCTCCGTAATGTCGCGGGAAAAGCTGACCGTCCCAAGCAGACTTCCCGCCTCGTCAAAAACCGGAAAAGCGGATACGACGACCTGTCTGCCCGTCTTTGTTTGCTGCACGAGCGTCTGCCTTTTTCGCGTGGTGAGGACGAGCGCCGTGACCGATGGGCGGAGCACCCCCGCTTCCTCCAGGCGGTACACATTTTGTCCCAACAGGTCCTGAGCCTCGACACCGTACAGCTCGCCGCAGGAAGGGCTGACTTCCCGCACATTGCCACGATCGTCCGTAATAAAAATCTCGTCGAAGGTATGATCGATAATAAATCGCAACAGCAGCTCGGCATGTTCCCTCATCCGGCAACCCCCTTAGTCAGAAATGGGTAGCTATTAGTCAATTATGACTACATTGTAAGAGAATTGCGGAAAGAAGAACAGGGCAGATCGAAACAGAAAAAGCTGCTGAGCCAGATCGCAGCAGCTTTTTTGCGCTTCCTATTGAAACTGGCAGATCAATACGCCCGGGCAAACCAGACCGTATGCCTGGCCACTTCGCCGCAGGTGATGCATGTGTGCTTTTGCTGCGGCGGTTCAAACGGGATATTGCGCGAGGTAAACTTCGTCTCTTCCTTTACCTTCGCTTCGCAGGCGTCGTCGCCGCACCAGCCGGCGAGAACCCAGCCGCTCACCTTGTTGTCCTGCTCGCATGCGGCGACGTGGGCGACCAATTGCTCCAGCGTATCAATCTCCAGATGCGAGTTGGCTTCGCGGAACTCGACTGCGCGCTGGTACATATGCTGCTGAATGTCTGCCAGCAAATTCGTCACAGCCTCGACTGCTTCTGCCAATGGCACTGTCACCTTCTCTCCAGTGTCGCGGCGGGCCAAAATGACCTGACCGTTTTCCACATCGCGCGGACCGATCTCCAGCCGTACTGGCACCCCGCGCATTTCCCATTCGTTGAACTTCCAGCCTGGCGTCTCCTCGCGCAAATCGGCGCGGACGCGAACGCCTGCCGCCTTGAGCGCGTCAAACAACGGATCGAACGCAGCCATCACCTGTTCACGCAGCTTGAGCGGCCCGACAGGAATCATAATCACTTGTGTCGGTGCGACGCGCGGCGGGAAGGCAAGCCCCCTGTCGTCGCCATGCACCATGATCATCGCCCCGATCAGCCGCGTCGAGCTGCCCCAGGAGGTCGTATGGACGTACTTGAACTGGTTGTCGCGATCGAGGTACTTGATCTCGAAGCCGCGCGAGAAATTTTCTCCGAGGTAATGGGAGGTGCCAGCCTGGACTGCCTTGCCGTCCTTCATCATCGCTTCGATCGAATACGTATCGACAGCACCGGCAAACCGCTCGCTCGGCGTTTTTTGCCCCTTCCAGACCGGGATGGCCAGTTCCTGCTCTACCACGTCCCGGTAAATCTCCAGCATCTGCATCGTCTCTTCGCGCGCTTCCTCTTCCGTGGCGTGGGCGGTGTGTCCTTCCTGCCAGAGAAACTCGGAGGTGCGCAAAAACGGCATCGTCCGCTTCTCCCAGCGGAAGACGTTGGCCCACTGGTTGATCAGCACAGGCAGGTCGCGGTAGCTTTGGATCCACTGGCTGTACATATGCCCGATCATCGTCTCCGAAGTAGGACGCAGGGCCAGCTTTTCCTCCAATTGCTCGCCGCCCGCCTCCGTGACCCAGGGGAGCTCGGGGTTGAAGCCTTCGATATGCTCCTTTTCCTTCTGGAAAAACGATTCGGGAATGAGCATCGGGAAGTAGGCGTTGCGGTGGCCGGTCTCTTTGAAACGCTTGTCCATCGCGGCCTGAATCCGCTCCCACAGCTCATAGCCGTCCGGCTTGAACACGATGCACCCGCGCACAGGCGTGTAGTCCATCAGTTCCGCCTTCTTGATCGCATCGATATACCAGCGGGAAAAGTCCTCTGACTGCGGGGTGATCTCCTTTACAAATGATTTTTCCTGTTTCATCGACTGCTCATCTCCTTTGCTCTGCAAAATGCAAAAAATCCTCCATCCCACATAGGGACGGAGGATCAACTTCCGCGGTACCACCCTGATTAACCGCAACTGTCGCTGCGATTCACTCATTGTTCCCGGTAACGGCGGGCACCCGGCACGGCTCATCGCCGGCGGCTTCAGGATGGGGTACAGTCACGCCTGTGTATCGGCCTTGCAGACGGGGGCCGACTCTCTGGGACAAGGCTGTGTGGCTGCGGGTCCTGTCATTGCCTTTCTATCTGGCATCTTAGCAAGTCTTTTGCGCATTGTCAATTAATGGTTCGCGCCAGCAGACGGGGAGCCAGCTTGACGTACAGCGGATAGGCGACGGCCGCCATCAGCACACCTTTTACGATATTGAACGGGGCGATTCCGTACAGCACCAGTGACCAGACACTGCTTGCGCCGAAGCTGGCGAGCAACTGATCCAGCGGCATCTGGTACAGGGCAGCGTAGGCTGGCAGCAGGAACCAGGCGTTGAACAGTCCCATGATAGCAGTCATCAGCAACGTACCGGCAGCCAGGCCCAGTACAAAACCGGCTTTTCCTTTTCGCAAACGATGCATGATCACCGGAATCAGGATAAAGCTGCCCCCTGCTAGAGCGTTGGCAACCTCCCCGATAATCAGCCCGTCAGTATTTTTAAAGAGCATGTGCAATGCATTTTTCATCACTTCAATGATGACCCCTGCCGCCGGTCCGTAGATCAGCCCCCCGATCAAAGCCGGAAGCGTGCTGAAATCCAGCTTCAAAAAGGACGGCATCAACGGAATCGGAAACTCCAGGTACTGCAAGACAAAGCCGACTGCAGCGAGCATAGGAATCGTCACCAGGCGCTGGGTTGCGCGCGTCTGGTGCAAAGCTGTTTCTTTCATGTTTACCATCTCCTCATTTTGACTACTCCTTCTTGAGGAATGGCAACAGGTTACATTTTTTCACGTGAATGTTGCTTGCCAGACAAAAAAGCCCTGAGGAAAAAAGAATCCTCAGGGCTTTTGCGTTCACAGGCGTATGACAAAGACAGGGCTGGTTGTACACAGACTGCCCCCGTCGTGTTTGCCGGTTTGCATAAGCAAACAAGCACGTGTCAAAACGTACTGTCGTCATCCTTCTCCCATCCAGACTGTACTGTCGGCTCTGGAATCTCACCAGATCCTGCACTCCGTCGCATCGCTGCTCGGGAGGCTCGCGGGCTTGCCGTGTTTTCCACGGTCACCGCCGGTCGGGAATTTCACCCTGCCCCGAAGGAATGTGTAGTTGTATGCTTATTATACTGCGGTTCATTTTCCGTTGACAATAGCAGATTGCACTTGCCCTTTCTCTACGGCCACCCGCCCTGAGAAGAAGGTAGCCCCTCCGCCCATGTCGGCGACGCGATCCGGGGTAAGCGCATTGACGAAGTGGCGGGCTCCAGTGCCCGGCACGTCGGCCCACAGTCCCTGGGTGACGACGACGCCTGGCAGAACGCTGTCTCCTACCGTCGCCACAAGCTCACATTCTCCCCTGTCGTTGAACACCCGGACGAGATCGCCGTCCGCAATCCCTGCCGCCTGGGCATCCTGTTCATTCATGTACAGGCGCGGAACCTTCTCCATGCTGACATGCTTCTCGTTATTGGAAAACGTCGAGTTGAGGAAGTTGTGGTTCGGTCCGGGAATAAACAGGTACGGATAGCTGCTGTCTTCCGGCAAGGGCGTATACGTCGGCAGCGGCGGGTATCCGGCTGCTTCCATGCGGCTCGAATACAGCTCGATGCGTCCGCTCGGCGTCGGCAAATTTTCGATAAAAGGCGTCGTTACACGCGCTTTGGCAAAATGGTTCGCTGCCAGCGTCTCGTAGCTGATGTCCTGGATATACGGGTTTTGCGGATGATCAAGCGCCTGCCGGATCAGCTCTTCATCGCTGTCGGCAAACATCGGATCGGTGAAGCCCATCGCTTTTGCCAGCAGGCGGAACACCTCGACGTTCGACTTGCTCTCGCCGTACGGTGCAATCACCGGCTGCTGAAGCTGCATGTAGAGATGCCAGTAGGATGTGTACAAATCGGTGTTTTCAAAGGACGACGTAGCCGGCAGCACGATGTCTGCATATTGCGCCGTCTCGGTCGCAAACAAGTCGTGGACGACGGTGAACAAATCCTCGCGTGCCAGCCCGCTTCGCACCTTGTTTCCTTCCGGCGCGACGAGAGCGGGATTGCAGTTGTAGACGAACAGCGAGAGCACAGGCGGGTCCAGCTCTGTGAGCGCCTGGCCGAGCTGATTCATATTGATGCTGCGCGTCGCGGGATCGGCGAGCACATCCGGGCGCTGCAAGGCAGGCTTGTTGTACAGCAGGTACGCACTGTTGCCTTTGAGCGCTCCGCCGCCCTTGACCAGCCATTGGCCCGTAATCGCCGGCAGACAGGCGATCGTCCGGATGCACATCCCGCCGTTGTCGTGATGCTGCAGCCCGTTGCCGATGCGGATAAAGGAAGGAGACGTCTCCCCGTAGAGCCTCGCCAGCTTGACGATGTCCCCTGCGGGCACCCCGGTAATCGCCGATACTGTCGCCGGGTCGTAGGCGCGCACGTGCTCACGCAGCTTGTCATGCCCGACTGTGTACTTCTCCAGAAAAGCGGTATCCTCCATGCCCTCGGCAAACAAGACGTGCATCATGCCGAGCGCCAAAGCCGTATCGGTGCCCGGACGGATCGGGATAAACCAGTCGGCCCACTGCCCCGTACGGTTTTTGTGCACGTCGATGACGACGATTTTCGCCCCGTGTTTGCGGGCTTTTTCCGCCAGTACGACCTGATGCATGTTGGTGCTGATCGTGTTGATGCCCCACATGATATGCAGCTTCGCGTGGACCGTATCCTCCGGGTCCGTCCCCAGGGCAGCGCCCATCGTATAGCTGTAGCCGACACCGCCAGCCGAATTGCAGATCGTCCGCTCCAGGCGGCTCGCTCCCAGGCGGTGAAAAAAGCGCAAATCCATCGACTCGGCGTTCAGCCGTCCCATATTGCCGTAAAAGCTGTAGGGAAGGATGCTTTGCGGTCCTGCTTCGGCAATCAGCTCCTTCCATTTGGAAGCAATCGTCTCGATCGCCTCGTCCCAACTGATCGGCTCGAATTCCCCTTCGCCCTTTTTGCCGACTCGCTTGAGCGGATACTGGAGGCGCTGCGGGTCGTACAGCCGTGCCGGCATGTTGCGCACTTTGTTGCAAATGTTCCCCTGTGTCACCGGATGATTCGGATCGCCCTCTACCTTGACGATTTTTCCATCCTGCTTGTGTATAAGCAGTCCGCACTGGTCCGGACAATCCAGTGAACAGACAGACGAAAATACTCCATTTGGTTGCTCTGCGTACGATTTCATAAGCGGTCCACCTCTCACGAACGGTTGTCGGGACATGAATGATTAATAATTCCTATCTATTTAATATGAAATAGATTAAATGACCCTCGATGCTGATGTCAACGTAAAAAGAGCAGGATCATCACGATCCCGCTCCTCTGTATTTGCTGACGCCCCAGTTCCAGACCAAAATACCCAGGGTAAAGAAAATGACACCCATCAACGGAGTCAGTGCCGCGTAGCCATACCAGGTCTCCTTGCGCAGGAAGTACGCGGCGGGATAGACCCCGACGAACGCAAACGGCAGGATGTAGGTGAGGACAAAGCGGATCACTTTGTTGTACACATCGACCGGGTAGCGTCCGTACTGCTGGATGTTGTAAATCATCGGCGCAATCCCCGTCCGCGAGTCGGAGAAAAAGCTGATCGCGGAAATTGCCGTGTAGACCCCGCCGTAAATCAGAACCGCGCTGATCACCAAACCGATGAACAGAAACGGATCGTACCAGGTAAAGGTAAGATCAAGCTGAATCGCCGCGTAGCCCATGATGATCAGGCCCGTGATCACGCCGAATATGCGGTCCGGCGCGATCGACTCCAGACATACCTGGGCCAGGTTGTAGATCGGCCTGGTCAGGATGCGGTCCATCTCGCCGCGGATGATATATCGCTCGTTGAAGTCCCAAAAGCCGAAAAACATCGAGAACAGCGCGTACGGAATCAGGAAAAATCCGTAGATGAAAATGATTTCGTCCCTCGTCCAGTCATTCATCAGAGGAACGTGCTGAAACACGACGACAATAAAGACCAGATTGATCAATTCGGAGATCAGGTTGGAAGCGAGGTCTCCCAAAAAGTCCGCCCGGTAGGCCAGCCTCGTTTTAAAATACTGCCCCAAATAGGTGGCGAAAATCGTGATGATGTGCTTGGCATTTTGTATTGCTTGCATCTGTTACCCTCCTTGCACGACGAGCCGGTTGCGCGCCTTCCGCCAGAGCAGCGCGATTGGCACGAGAATCACCAGCACCCATACGCATTGCAGGCCGATCAGTTCCCAGGCGCGTCCCGGAGCGACCGCGCCGGTAAAAATCAGGCTGGGATAGTAGTTGATCGCCTGGAACGGCAGAAAGCCCATCGCCGTCTGCGCCCATCCCGGAAAAAAGCTGATCGGCAGCACCAGACCGGACATCAGGTCGATCACTACCCGTTTGGCCCGCATCATGCCGTCGTTGCGGAACAGGAAAAAGGTCAACAGGCCGGTAACCAGATTGATCTGCGTGTTGATCAAAAACGCGAAGCCGAGACTGATCAGATACAGCCCCCAGTCCGCGGCTGTCGCCGGAAAGTGAAACGGAATGACCAGACTGATCAAAAAGATGCCCGGGGCGGCAAAAAACAGCAGGCGGAAAATCCCTTCCCCGAAAGCCTGCGCCGTCTTCACCGACAAGTAGTTGTAGGGGCGGATCATCTCGATCGCCACCTTGCCCTCGCGTACATCCTGGGCGATTTCCGTGTCGATGTTGTTGAAGTAAAAGGCGCGGGACATCCAGGCGATCGCCACGTAGGCCGTCATCTGCTCGACGGACAACCCGCCCAGCTCCTGCCGCTCCCCGTAGATCGCCCCCCACAAAAAGTAGTAGGCGCCGATATTGATCCCGTAGATGATCACGCCGCTGTAGTAGTTGACCCGGTAGGCGAGCATCGTCAGGAAGCGCATGCGGATCAATTCTCTGTACAGTTTACCCATGGTTGGCCACCTCGGCGTCCTCCGAATAAATATTGCGGACGATATCCTCGGTGCTCGCCTCCACAATTTTCACGTCGCTTACTTCAAAGGTGGACATCACCGTAGAGAGCACAAATGGCAGCATCTCTTCGCTGCGCATCACTTTTACGCGCAAGGCGTAGTCATTCACCTGCTCGATCTCACACGGCATCTCGCCCAGCGCCTGGCGGACCTCCTCGGCGCGGGTGCGCTTTTTCATCTGGAAGGACACCTCTGTGCCATTGCCCCACTTGTCCTTCAGATCGGTCAGCAGCCCGTCGAAGATCAGCTTGCCTTTGTCCATCACCAGCACCCGTTTGCAGAGCGCTTCAATATCGGTCACATCGTGCGTAGTCAGCAAGATGGTCGTATGCTCCGTCTCATTCAAGCTGAGCAAAAACTCGCGGATTTTTTGCTTGACCAGTACGTCAAGTCCGACAGTCGGCTCGTCGAGAAACAACAGACGCGGCTTGTGTATCAACGAAGCCGCGATCTCACATCGCATCCGCTGGCCGAGACTCAGCTTGCGCACGGGCTGGTTGACGAACGGGCCGATGTCCAGCTCGTCGATCAAACGCTGCAGCCACTTTTCTCCCTCTTCGTCGTCGACCTTGTAGACGTTTTTCAGCAGCCGAAACGACTCCAGCGGGGACAAATCCCACCAAAGCTGCGAGCGCTGTCCGAAAACGACACCGATGGAGCGTACGTACTCCTCCCGCTGCTTGTAGGGAACGTAGCCGTTGATCACGATTTCGCCTGCGCTCGGGGTGAGAATCCCGGTCAGCATCTTGATCGTCGTCGATTTCCCCGCTCCGTTTTCCCCGATCAGCGCGAACATCTCTCCCTCCGCGACGGAAAACGAAAGTCCGTCAACCGCTTTTACACTCTTGTACTCGCGGCTGAACAGGTCGCGAAAAGCTCCGCCAAGACCTGCTCTGGCCTGGTGGATTCGAAATTCCTTTTGCAATTGCTGTACCTGTATCATCGAATGGAATACCTTCCTTTTCTTTCTCTTCTTTAGATCCGCCATCTGTTAGTGTAAATGAGGGCACTCATTTGTGCAAAAGGCAAACTGCCAAAAAAACAGTTTTGGTGTGGTAAGATAATGAAGGACTTTTTGTACAGAAAAGGGGAATCCATATTATGAAGCGTGAACAATCTGCCCGCATCCACGAGCAGGCAATGGACGTTATTTTAGGCGGCGTGAACAGCCCTTCCCGCTCTTTCAAGGCAGTCGGCGGCGGAGCACCGGTCACGATGGAGCGAGCCCAGGGCGCCTATTTTTGGGACGTCGACGGCAACCGGTACATCGACTACCTGGCGGCCTATGGTCCGATCATCACCGGACATGCCCATCCTCATGTGACCCAGGCGATCGTGGAAGCGGCGCAAAACGGGACACTGTACGGCACACCTACCCCGTGGGAAGTGAAATACGCGACGATGATCCGCGAAGCGATCCCGTCGATGGAACGCATCCGCTTCAACAACTCCGGCACGGAGGCGGTGATGACCTGCATCCGCGTCGCCCGCGCCTATACCGGACGGGTAAAAGTGGTAAAATTCGCCGGATGCTACCACGGTCACTCCGACCTCGTCCTCGTTGCAGCCGGCTCCGGTCCGTCCACGCTGGGTATTCCCGACAGCGCGGGCATTCCGCAAAGCATCGCCAACGAAGTGATTACCGTCCCGTTCAACGACGTCGATGCGTTCGCTGAAGCGATGCGCGTCTGGGGGGCGGAAACAGCCTGCGTGCTGGTCGAGCCGATCGTCGGCAACTTCGGGATCGTCGAGCCAAAGCCAGGCTTTCTCCAAGAGGTAAATCGCCTGGCCCACGAAGCGGGCGCACTGGTCGTCTACGACGAAGTCATTACTGCGTTTCGCTTCTGCTACGGCGGCGCGCAAAACCTGCTCGGCGTCGAGCCTGACCTGACCGCATTGGGCAAAGTCATCGGCGGAGGACTGCCGATCGGCGCTTATGGCGGACGCCGCGAGATCATGGAGCAGGTGGCACCGCTCGGCCCTGCCTACCAGGCGGGCACGATGGCCGGAAACCCCGCCTCGATCCGCGCCGGTATCGCCTGCCTGGAGGTGCTCCGGGAGCCAGGCGTCTACGAAGAGTTCGAACGCTTGGGCAGCATGCTCGGCGAAGGCATTCGCCAGGCGGCGGACAAGCACGGCGTCCCGGTCCAGATCAACCGGGTAAAAGGCGCCCTGGCTGTCTATTTCACCGACCAGCCCGTGTACGATTACGATACGGCGCAGCAGGCTGACGGCGAGCTGTTCGCCCGCTTCTTCCGCCTGCTGCTCGACGAAGGCATCTGCATCGCACCGTCCAAGTACGAAGCCTGGTTCGTCACAACGGCGCACACCGAAGCCGACATCCAGGAGACGATCGCTGCCGTCGACCGCTGCTTTGCCGCTCTCAACGGCTGATCGAAAGAGGAAGGATTTTGCCTGCGCGTCAAATACCCGCGTTGGACATACTACAGATGTTCGGATAGCCAACAAGGGGGGATTTTGATGTCAAAAGGCGGCAACATCTACCCGCAAGCGCCGGAAAAGACCCTGGACTCGAAGATGAGCTCCAAAATGCTGGAGGTAGTCGGGTTCCAGCACCCGCGCAAAACCGAACATCACAAAACCGAGAAACACGATCGCTAGGCAGCACACAGACGCCTCCCATGGGTACATTCCTGGGAGGCGTCGATTTTTGATGCTGAAAATCCTGAGTTTTTGTCGATAAAATTAATTTTTTGAAAATTAAAACGCTTTCATCTGCCAAATGCTTTCCAGCTTTATTGTACGAAACCGATGTTCGTGTTATTCTAGGATTCAAATCCTTTTTTAGAAGTTTCAGAATTGTTTATAGGAGGTGGATGGTCAGGTTACACTGACCGAAATCATGCTAAACAGAGAGAAAAAAGAAACCATCGAAACATTCCAGAACTACCAGCGAATCGAACACGATAGCTGTGGCATCATCTGCATCATCGAAAAAGCTGGTGTGCCCACGCGGACCAATCTGGATGAGACCATCCGCTCCCTGATCCAAATGGAACACCGCTCCGGGTTTATCGACGGCGAAGGAGACGGCTGTGGCGTGCTTACCGACATTCCCCGCGCCCTGTGGTCCCATTACCTCCAACAGGCCGGACTGGACGGCGCGCTCGTCAATGACAGCCGCTTTGCCGTAGCTCACCTGTTCGTTCCCCGGACCGGACATGACGCCAAAGACGTGCAGGAACAGATTCGTTCCCTGTTTGCCAAGGAGGGCGTCTCCATTTTGCTGGAGCGCGAAAATTGCGTGAATTCCTCCGTCCTCGGCAAAAACGGAAAACGCGACGAGCCGATCTTCTGGCAGCTCGCTGTATTCGCCCCCGAAGGTTTGACCGGTGCTGCGTACGCCAGCCGCCTGTTTGATATTCACACGGCAATCGAGGCAGCCCATCACGTACACGTCGCCTCCTTGAGTCCGGTGACGACGTCGTACAAGGTCATGGGCGCAGCGAATATTTTGCCGCTCTATTTCCATGATTTGGCTGATCCGCAATTCCTCTCGTCCGTGACGATCGGCCACAACCGCTACTCGACCAATACGCTGTCCAACTTCTTCCGCGTCCAGCCGTTCTCCCTCTTGGGCCACAACGGCGAGATCAACACGATCAGCAAGCTGGAAGAAGAAGCGCTGATGCTGGGCGTGCCGCTTGTCGACGGCGGCAGCGACTCGCAAAACGTGAACCGGACGATCGAAACCTTCATCCATCGTCATGGGCTGAGCCTGTTCGAAGCGATGGAAGTGGTCTTCCCGCCGATTCACCACGAAATGAAAAACCTGCCGCAGCACCTGCAAGATTTGTACGTATACTTGCGCCAGGCGTGGGGTCATTTTGCCCAAGGTCCTGCGGGGATCGTCTCGCGCTACGCCGACGAGTGCGTATTCAGCGTCGACGCTCTCGGCCTGCGTCCGCTGTGGATGGTGGAGAGCGCGACTTCCCTGTACTTCTCCTCGGAGCAAGGAGTCATCACCGCGCAAAACATGGTGAGCGAACCGAAGCCGCTCGCTCCTGGCGAAAAGGTCGGGGTGGTGCTGCGTCCGGGACAGCAGGTGGAGATCGTCCCTCACCATCAGTTGCAGCAGGCTGTCTACGATCGCTTTGCGGGCAAAGTCCATTTGCAGGATGACCACAAGCATCTGCACTACAGCTACGATCTGGAAATCCTGACGGCCGAGCCGGATGCGGACACGCCGACCTCTTCGGTGTACAGCGCGTTTGGCTGGGACCGCGAGCAGATCCAGCTCATCGAGCAGATGGCTTCCAACGGTGTGGAGCCAATCCGTTCGCTCGGACATGACGGCCCGCTCGGAGCGCTTTCCAGAGAGCGCCAAAACCTGGCTGACTTCATAAAAGAAAGCGTCGCCGTCGTCACCAACCCGGCAATCGACCGCGACCGCGAGATGGAGCATTTCTCCACCCGCGTTTTCATCGGTTCCCGCGTGCCGCTCGCAGGCGAAAAAAGCGGCTTGAGCATGGAGCTGCCTTCCCCGCTGCTGATGGAAGGGCAATCGCTGCAAGCAGAAGCGAAAAAGCATGGCACGTACACGCTGGAGCAGGTCGTTCACTACTTTAACAACCATCCGCGCAGCATCGCTATCCTGTCCACCTCCTTTACGGAAGAAAAGGGCATCCAGGCGGGGCTCAAAGATTTGCAGGATGCAGCTCTCGCCGCTGTGCAAAACGGCGCGCTGCTGTTGATCCTCGACGACACGGACACGCACCAGGACGGCAAGCTCTGGTTTGACCCGCTGCTCGCTGTAGCCGCTGTCGATCAAGGTTTGAAGGCGGCGAGCGACGAGCAGGGCATCAGCCTGCGCCGCAAAGCCAGCATCATCTTGCGTTCCGGTGCGGTGCGCTCGCTGCACGACCTCGCTTTGTGCATCGGCTCTGGTGCTGATGCCGTTTCGGCCTACCTGATGTTCGCGACAGCGACTGCCAAGGATGGAGCCGTCTCTGCGGGCAATCTGTACGCAGCGCTGAACAAAGGACTGGAAAAAGTAACGTCGACGATCGGTATTCACGAGCTGCGCGGCTACGGCAAGCTGTTCTCCGCTATCGGGCTGCGCCAGGATGTGGCCGATGCGCTCGGCATCGTCAACTTCTGCGGTTCGGAGCAAGCAGGACTGTCCTTCGACGACCTGCAGGCAGACAGTGTGCGCCGCGCCGAGGATTACAAAAATGAATCTGCGCGCGAAGCGAAGACATTCCATATCTTCCCGCGCCTGTGGAAAGCAATCGGGCAGTTGGCTGCGGGCGACATCCCGTATTCCGACTACGACCTGAAAATTTCCGAAAACGAGCGCGAGAATCCGATCGCGATCCGCCACGTCGCCGACTTCGCCTTCGACAAGGCAAGCGAAAAAGTCGCTCCCGAGAACGTGGACATCAGCGTCGGCGAACACTCCCTGCCGTTTTTGATCTCTTCCATGTCGTTTGGTTCGCAAAACGAAACGGCATTCCGCGCCTATCCGGAAGCGGCTGACCAGCTCAACATGATCTGCATGAACGGGGAAGGCGGAGAAATCAAGGATATGCTCGGCCGCTACCGCAAAACGCGGGGCATCCAGGTAGCCTCTGGCCGCTTCGGAATCAACGTCGAACTGGCCAATGCTGCCTACCTGCTGGAAATCAAGATCGGGCAAGGGGCAAAACCGGGCGAGGGCGGTCATCTTCCTGGCTCCAAAGTGACGGAAAAAATCGCCGCTGCACGTAACGCCACGGTAGGATCGGACCTGATCTCGCCGTCCAATAACCACGACATTTACTCGATTGAAGATTTGGCACAGATGATTACCGAGCTGAAAACCGCCAACGACAAGGCAAAGGTTTGCGTCAAGGTGCCAATCGTACCGAACATCGGAACGATCGCAGTCGGGATCGCCAAAGCAGGAGCCGACTACATCACGCTCTCCGGCTTTGACGGCGGTACTGGTGCGGCGCGTGTCCACGCCTTGCAGCACGTCGGATTGCCTGCGGAAATCGGCGTCAAAGCGGCGCACAACGCGCTGCTCGAAGCAGGACTGCGCGATCGCGTGGAGCTGTGGGCGGACGGCGGCGTGAAAAGCGCAGCGGACGTCGTCAAACTGATGTTGTTGGGCGCCAACCGCATCGGCTTCGCTACACTGGCGATGATCGCAGTCGGCTGCACCACTTGCCGCGGCTGCCACCTGGACACATGCCATGTCGGGATCGCCACCCAGATCGACTCGATGGAAGAAGCCCATGAAAAGGGCCTGCGCCGCTTCGTGCCGCGTCAATTCGATCTGGCCGTCTCGGGACTGAAAACATTCTTTACGACGTTTGGCGACGAGGTGCGCCGCATCACCGGCGAGCTCGGATTTACCCGCACGCAGGATCTGGTCGGACGTTCCGACCTGCTCGTCCAGGCGCGCATGCTGGAAAAAATCGACCTGACCTCTCTGCTCACGGTGCATCCGCTTTACAAGGCTCCAGCCGCTACAGCGGTAGAGGCGGAGGAAAAAGTGCTGGTGGCAGCAGGCTCAGTCAGCACGGCAGAGCAATCCCGCTACTACAGCCCTGATCGTCCGATCAAGGAGACCTTTACCAGCATCTTGTCGGATGAGCGCGTCCTCGGCAGCCGCTGGGCAGGAGCGCGCGTGGAAAACCATCTGGACGGCAGCTACAACTCCTTGCCGGAAGTATCGCTCGACTTCGTGGCAGGCAGCGTGCCAGGCAACGGCCTTGCCGCCTACAACGTGGCAGGCGTGAATATCCGCGTGCAGGGCGGTGCCCAGGACGGCGTCGGCAAAACCAGCTACGGCGGCCGCGTCTCCATCCTGAAAGCAAAAGGCGTACACGGGGAGTACATCAACGGCTCCGTGGGCAAGAGCTTCTGCTACGGTGCGCAAAAAGGCCTGTTCATTGTACAGGGCAATGCCGACTCCCGCGCCTGCATTCGCCTCTCCGGGGCAGACGTCGTCTTCGGCGGCGAAATTGCCGAGCCGATCAACGATGAACTCGGCGGCATCGGCGCACGCGCCAACCTGAAAGGATTCGCCTTTGAGTACATGACAAACGGCCGCGCTGTCGTCTTGGGTGATCCGGGTCCGTGGATTTGCGCGGGGATGACCGGCGGTGTCGTCTACGTCAAGCTGACGCCGGAAATGGGCTTTGACCGGGCTGCGCTCGAACGCCGGATCGCCAAAGGCGCGAAAGTGTCCCTCTACAATCTGGATGAAGCCGGAAAACGGGATGTTGCGGAACTGCTCGGCGCCTACAAGGAAGAATTGCTCGCCACCGAACAGTACGAGACCGCAAGCCGCGTCCAGACATGGATCGATGAGGCAGCTTCGCACTTCATCGTGATCTCGCCAACCAAAGAACAGGCTGATCCGTCTGTATCGACTGAGTAACGAAACATTTGTGTCAATTTTGGTACACTCTTCCCCACCGCATGGGGAAGAGTGTTTTTTTGCATATATAAGCCGTCGATAATATTGTCAACGCAAGCGCAAAGATAGTACAATAAAAACAGGCTGAAACCACAAGCCAGCCTTTTCGTAAACAGTAATGTGGGTCAAACTATAACCTATGGAACAAGCAAGATGCTGACATACATGAAAGGAGCGATTTCTCGTGATTTTATTTCACCCGATGGACTTTCTGATTTTTATCGCTTTTGGTCTTTCTATTTGGGCTCAATTCCGGGTTAAGGGAACCTTCAAAAAGTTTGCGGAGGTGCCTGCATCTTCTGGCATGACCGGTGCCGAAGCAGCTCGTCGCATGCTCGACGCAAACGGCCTGACCAATGTTCCTGTCGAACACATCCCGGGTACGCTGACAGACCACTACGATCCGACTGCTCGCGTCGTCCGCCTGTCTGATCCGGTCTACTTCGGCAACTCGATTGCATCGCTGTCTGTCGCCTGCCATGAGGTCGGCCACGCGATCCAGCACAAAGTTTCCTATCCGATGCTGGTAGCCCGCCACCGCATGTTCCCGGTCGTCAACCTGGTGTCCGGCTCTGCCCCATTCCTGCTGCTGGGCGGCCTGCTGTTCCAATGGTCGGGACTGCTGCTTCTGGGGATTATCTTCTTCTCCGGTGCCGTGGCGTTCCAGCTGGTCACGCTGCCTGTCGAGTTCAACGCCAGCAGCCGTGCAAAAGACCTGATGATCAAAATGGGCTTTATCCGCAACGACGAGGAAAGCGGTGCCAGCAAGGTGCTTGGCGCAGCAGCCCTCACCTATGTAGCTGCGGCTCTGATCTCCGTCCTGGAGCTGATCAAGTACATTATGATCTTCCGCGGCTCCGACGAATAAGCAATTCCGCTGCTTGATTGACAAAAGCGCGGCAGGCGAACCTTAGACGAGGTCCTCGACTGCCGCGTTTTTTCGTGCGTATAAAAGTCATCTGTTTATATCGTTTTTATCGGTTTGGCAGGATTGCCTGCTACGATCGTATTTGCCGGAACGTCCTTGGTCACGACTGAACCGGCTGCAACAATGGAATTGTCTCCGATCGTGACTCCGGGCAAGATAACGCAGCTGCCGCCAATCCAGACGTCATTTCCGATGATGATCGGGATGGCAAAGCCGCTCTTGTACCTGTCCTTCGGTTCGATGGCATGGCCCGCCGTATAGATCCCGACATTTGGACCGATCATGCAATTGTGGCCAATCCGTACCTCTGCCATATCCAGAATCGTGCAGTTGTACCCGGCGTAGAAATTGTCGCCAACGTGAATATTGTAGCCCAGATCGCAATGAAAATTATGCTCGACAGAAGGGTTCTCGCCTACGGTGCCAAACAGCTCCCTGATTATCTCGACTCGCTTCCTGGAATCCTCGGCTGCGCTGTTGTTGAATGCCTGCACGAGCCTATACACACGCTGCGCCTTCATTCTCAGCTCTTCCGTTCCACGTTCGTATACGACCTTTGTTTTTTCGCTCATACATAGTCCCCCCCTCTTGGCTCATGCCTCGGATCGGCATGGTTTTTACATATTTTTCTTATTCGGCACTATCCGCTTCCTCTCCTTGCTGTCTACAATAACGAAACCAAGCCTGGCAATTTCGAGAAAAAGCGATTCGGCTTTACCAGGAAGCATGTGCTTTTTTTGTGAACTGCGCTACAATAGGACAGGGGTGTTTACCATGAATATCGGAATAATCGGATTAGGAAATATGGGGCAAATGCTCGTTGCCGCCTTGTGCAAAAGCGGCACGGTGGAGCCCGAGCAGTTGGTCGTCTACAACCGCACCCGGCAAAAAGCCGAGCAATTGCAAGCGCGATACCCGTTTGCAATCGCCGAGTCGGCCCAAGATGTGCTCAATCGTACGGAGCTTGCGTTCGTCTGCACCAAGCCGCTGGATGTACTGCCGCTGCTGCGTTCGCTGGACATTCCCGCAAGCACGCATCTCGTCTCTGTGGCAGCCGGAGTCAGCGTCGCTGATCTGGAGAAGGTACATACAGGTGCAGCAAGCAAAGTCATCCCGACGGTAACTTCGCAGGAGCTGCGCGGCGTCTCTCTCTACACCTGCGGCAGCAGACTGACCGAGGTGCAGCGGGAGCAGTTTCTCGCGCTGCTCGGCTCCATCGGCCAGGCAGAAGCAGTAGACGAAGCACAGATCGAGACGGCGACGATTTTGACCAGCAGCGCCCCTGGTCTATTGGCTGGAATCATGGAGGCATTTGCCCAGGCTGCTGTGCGCAAGACGCCGGCACTTTCGGTCGAGCAAGCCCGCAGCATGCTCGTCGAGACTATGCTCGGCACGGCTACGCTGTTGCAGAAGGAACAGCTCGGCTTTGACCAGTTGATCGAGCGGGTGGCGACCAAAGGCGGGATCACGGAAGAAGGGCTTCGCGTCCTGGACAAGAGTCTGCCCGGTGCGTTTGACGAGCTGTTTGCGATGACGGAAGCAAAACACGCAGCGCTGAAAGAACGCGTACAGCAGGAATCATCACCACAAGCATGATGACAGAAAAGGAGAATGTACCAATGAAAATCGGATGGATTGGTCTGGGCAACATGGGTATCCCGATGGCGGGCAACCTGCTTGCTGCAGGCTATGATGTATACGTATGGAACCGCACCGCGGAAAAGACGGCACCCCTCGTCGCCCAGGGCGCAACACGGACAGAAACGCTCGCGCAACTGGTCGCGACATGCGATGTGCTGTTTACGATGGTAAGCGACGATGAAGCGGTCAAAGCAGTTTACGGCGGTCCCGAAGGAATCCTCGCCTGCCCGGGAGCAGACGGCAAGCTGGCGATCGACATGAGCACTGTCTCTCCTGCTACCTCGCGCTGGATCGCAGAGCGCTGCCAGCAGGCGGGCGTGCGCTTTCTCGACGCTCCTGTCTCCGGCAGTGTCGGTCCGGCAAAGGAAGGCACACTCGTAATCATGGTAGGCGGCGAGCCAGGCGATTACACACAAGCCAAGCCGCTGCTGGAGCACCTGGGAAAAATCTCCCTGCACCTCGGAGCCAATGGAGCAGGCACTTCTGCCAAACTGGCGATCAACCTGCTGCTCGGCATTACCGTGCAGGGCGTGGCGGAAACGCTCCTGTTCGCCCGTTCGCTCGGAATCGAGAGCGAGCAGATGCTGAAAATCATTTCCGAAAGTGCGGTCGGAACACCGCTGATCCGTGGAAAAGCTACCTCCATCCTGGCGGACGACTACCCGGCGGCATTTGCCCTGAAGCATATGGCCAAAGACTTGCGGCTGGCCCGCGAAGCCGGCGTCTCCACTCCGCTTGCCGAGTCGGTCGATGCCAGCTATCGCCACGCACTGCATGAGGGGCTGGGCGAACTGGATCTGATGGCGATTATTCGGCATCTGGAGCAAAAGTCATAAAGCGCAAGCAGCGCAAAAAAAGAGGCAATCCCAAGCGTCAGTTGACGCGGGAATGCCTCTTTCTTCTTTTTCGTCCGCACTTCCCATGCGAGTTTTATGCCCCCGCTTCTTCCTGCTGCCTGTTGCGCTTGTAGAAAAAGCTGTAGTACACCCAGGCGGCATTGAGAAACAGGAAGGCACTGGTCATCATAAAGACAGCATTGATGCTGATATAGCCCGCAACGAAACCGCCGATGATCGGACCAAACAGGCTGCCCATGCTGACAAAGCTGTTGTTGTAGCCGTAGACGCGGCTGACCATATGCACCGGAGTCGCCCGGCGCAGCAGCGCGTTGACCGACGGGAGCAATCCCCCGAGCGACAATCCGAGCAAGAAACGCAGCAGCAAGAGCTGCCAGACAGCCCCGACCAGCCCTTGCGGAATAAACAGCACGGCGGCGAAGAGCAGACAGACGAGCAACACTTTTTGCGAACCGTAGCGGTCTCCCAACCGTCCCAGGCGCGGTGCCGCGAATACGTTGGCAATCCCCATCCCTGCCTGGACGATCCCCGCCCACAGCGCCACGCGATTTTCCGAGCCGAGTAGCTGCAAGATGTAAATCGGCAGCACCGGGAAGATGCTGAACAGCGCAAACTGGATCATCACGGTGACGAAAAACAGCGTCGGCAGTTCCTTGGAGGAAAAGATCATGCGGAAGTCTTCCCGCAAGCTGGAGCGCTCTGTCTTTTCCGGCGGCGTAAATTTCTCATGCACCGTAAACGCGATCACAATCGTCACCAGCAGCAGCAGACCGCCCGTGACGAAAAAAATCTTGCGGTAGCCAATCGAATCGGCCAACAATCCGCCAAACAACGGCCCCATGATCGAGCCGGCGGTTATAAAAGACTGGAGCATCCCTTGTGCCCAGCCGATTTTTTCCTTGGGTACCGAGGAGGCAACCAGCGCGGTACTGGCTGGTACAATCCCTCCGATCAGGCCGTTTAGCAGCCGCAGCCCGAGCAGCTGCCACAGGTTGCCGGCCAATCCGGTCAACGCCATCGTAATCGACATGAAAAAGCCGGAACGCAAGATCATAATCTTGCGTCCATGCTTGTCGGCCAGGTTGCCCCAGATCGGCGACACCAAGCCGGCGGTTAAAAAGTTGGCGCCAAAGACGATGCCTGCCCAGGTCGTCACCTTGGCCGGATCATCAATGCCAAAATCCTCGTGGATAAAGAGCGGCAAGAAGGGCATGATCATGCTCATGGCTACCATTGCCACGAACAAACTCCCGCACAGTACGTATAAATTGCGTCGCCATGTTTCCAACGGCATCTCCTCCCATCCGCTGCACGACGGGCCCCTCGCAATCGGGGACCTGCAGCGTGTTCAGCCAAAAGGCTACTGTTGGTCGGCTGTTCCTCCTAGATCCTGCACATGCCACAAGCTATGGTATACCCCTTTTTGTTCCAGCAATTCCTCATGCCGGCCCTGTTCCACAATTTCTCCGTCTTTCATCACGACGATTTTGTCGGCGTGGGTAATCGTCGACAGACGGTGTGCGACGATGATCGTCGTGCGACCTTTGGTCAGACGGGACAGCGATTCCTGGATCATGTGCTCCGATTCCAGGTCGAGCGCGGAAGTCGCCTCATCCAGAATCAGAATACCCGGGTCGCGCAAAAAGACACGGGCGATAGCGATCCGCTGCTTTTGTCCGCCGGAGAGCTTGACGCCGCGCTCCCCCAGCTCCGTCTCGTAGCCGTCCGGCAGCTCCATAATAAAATCATGCGCATTGGCGGCTTTGGCGGCAGCTTCCACAGCCTGCTGGTCCGCTTCGGGATTGCCCATCAGGATGTTCGCCTTGGCCGATTCACTGAATAAAATGTTGTCCTGCAGCACCATTCCGATGTGATGGCGCAGGTTACGCTGTTTCAGCTCGCGAATGTCGATGCCGTCTACCGTGATGCGCCCTTCTGTAACATCCCAGAAGCGAGGCAAAAGGCTGATCAGGGACGACTTTCCTCCCCCGGACATACCGACGATCGCGACCGTTTCTCCGGGTTGAATCGTCAAATTGACGTCTTTTAGCACGAACGGTCCATCCTCGCGATAGCGGAAGGACACCTGTTCAAACCTGACCTCGCCGCGGATGCGCCTGGTCACTGGATCAACCGGCAGCTCTTTGGCATCGGGGCGGTCGACAATGTCGTAGGACTCATCGAGAAATTCGAACATCCGATCCATCGAAGCGATTGCCTGGGTAAGCGTCGTCGACGAGTTGACCAGCCGACGCAGCGGCGTGTACAGCCGGTCGAGATAGACGTAAAAGGCTACCAGCGTCCCTACTGTCAATGAGCCGCCGATGACGTTGTAGCCAGCGTAGGCGATGACGAGCAAAGGCGCGATGTCGGTCACGGTGTTGATAACGGCAAATGTTTTGGCATTCCAGCGGGTGTGATCCAGCGCTCTCTCCAGAAAATGCTGGTTCTCCCGGGCAAACTGGCGGCTCTCATGCTTTTCCAGCGCGAAGCTGCGGATCAGCGACATGCCCCCCACACGTTCGTGCAAATGCCCTTGCAGATGGGCGAGCGCCGCCGAGCGGTCTCTCGTCAATTGCCGCAGCCGCTTGTAGAAGTACTTGACGGCAAAGCTGTACAGCGGAAACACGATAATCGCAACGATCGTCAGCTTGACATCCATGTAAAACATGATGCCTAAAGTCAGCACGATCGTAATCAGATCGAGCCAGAGATTCATCAAGCCAGTCTCGATAAAGCTCTTCGTCGATTCCACGTCATTGATGACACGGGAAATCACTTCCCCGGTCTTGTGGTTGTTGTAGTAGCGCATCGACAGCCTTTGCAGATGGGCGAACAACTGGTTGCGTATATCGTACAAAATTCTGCTCGCCACCCACTGGGCGAAATACTGCCGCGTATACTCGACAGGCACTCGCACTACCGTAAAAAGCAAAAAGGCTCCCAGCATCAGCCAGGCCAGTTGTTGCAGTTTTTCTTCCTGCGG
The DNA here is from genome assembly GCF_044627595.2 of Brevibacillus sp. TJ4. Classification (NCBI taxonomy): domain Bacteria; kingdom Bacillati; phylum Bacillota; class Bacilli; order Caryophanales; family Paenibacillaceae; genus Brevibacillus; species Brevibacillus sp. TJ4. The sequence goes on from NZ_CP185865.1 coordinate 3,543,447, forward strand.
AAGCGGCGAGGGCAACAGATCGTCAATCACGTATTTGATCAGGAGCGGAAGCAGCAACGGGATGGCAAACTTGATGATCCCGATCAAAACCGTACCGACGATTTGTTTCCAATAAGGGCGCACATATCGCATATAACGCCTGATGCTCAAGGGGCCAATCCTCCTTTTCAATCAAACAAGGAAATCCCTCCCCCGCATCCGGGAAAGGGATCATTCCTCATCGTCACGTACCAAAAGATATCTGTCATACCAACGCTGTACAAATCCGTTTTGAAAAGGACCCCGTCTGGCTCGCACCCATTCGATCACTTCTTGCAAGGCCAGTTGTACTCGCTCGACGACAAATGGAGGGTATTTCATCTGTTTGCTGTGCATCAGAAATTCCTCTTCATCGAGAATCGTATACGTCATATCGGGAAAAACCTTGACGTCCAAATCGTAATCGATGTAACTGAGAAGCTGTCCTTTCAGGGTAAAGGGGGACCCGAGATTGCAGTAGTAGTAAATACCGTCATCCCGAATCATGGCAATGGTATTGAACCATTGGCCGCGCCCGAACGTACAAATAGCCGGTTCGCGCGTCCGCCACTCCCGCCCGTCTGCCTCAGTCACTTTGACTCGATTGTTTCCTCCAATCACCACCGCATCACTGGTATGAATCAAGGTTGATTTGTCCCAGATGCGGTGCAGCGACTGGTCGTGTTTATAACTTTCAATGCGGATAGTGGAGCCTGGAACTGGCGTCATAACTCTCCCCTTTCTTCTCTTCTCTCTTTGATTGGGGGGAAGACTCCCTTAGGAAGAGAGTTTTTTGGAAAGTGTAACATATTTTTGCACTTCATAGCCAAGCGCATGGTAAAAAGGAAGAACTTCCGGGTTGTTCTGGTTTACCATGATCAGTACGCGATTGACGCCTCGCTGCCGGAAGCGCTTTTCGATCGCTTCCACCAGTTTGCGGCCTATGCCCAGGCCTTGTTTGCTGGGGAGAACGGCGAGCCGGTGAAAATAGGCACGAGAACCATCAATCGTGCCCACTACAACGCCTACCACTGTTCCGTCTTCCTCTGCCACCATGACCAAATCGCTGTCCCATGCCAGTTGCTGGGCTAAATCATTCAATGAGTCAGTTTCCGATTGGTCCAACCCTGTTTCCTGCCAGATGCTCGTAATCGCCGAATAGTCACCGAGTCGAAACGGACGAATCAGCATATGCTGCCTCCTTCGTAGCCTTCTACTCCCTATTGTACACCAGTTGGACAACTTTGTCTTCTGTATGCGATGATGCAGCTTCCCAGGCGGCGCGGAAAACCGATCAGGTCAACAGCGAGATACCGCCGTCGACAATCAGCGTCTGACCGCGCACCATCCATGCTTTGTCGGACAGAAGGAACATGACAGCGTTGGCCAAATCCTCCGGCTCAACGATGCGTCCTGCCGGCGTACGTGCGGCTGAACTGTTCAGCAGCTCTTCCCGGTTCGGGAAATGGCGCAGGGCATCGGTATCGACTGCACCGCCCGACACGGCGTTGACGACGATGTTGTGCGGCGCAAGCTCAACAGCGAGATAGCGGGTCAGTGCCTCGACTGCTGCCTTGGACACTCCGACAGACGTGTAGTTTTCCAGTACGCGAATTGAACCCAGGCTGGACAGGGAGACGATTTTGCCGCCGTTTCCGCCTTTGATCATTAGTTTTGCCGCTTCTTGGGCACAAAACAACAACGCTTTGCTGTTGATCTCCATCGTCCAGTCCCAGTGGCTTTCTTCCAGCTCCATCAGCGGCCGCAGCACACCGGATGCAGCGTTGTTCACCAGCACATCGAGACGGCCGAATTCCTGGTCGATTTCCGCAAACAGCTCCTTGATCTTGGCGACATCTCCGACATTTGCCTTGACCAGATGCACGCGCGCCCCTTTTGCCTCCAGCTCTGCAGCCGTCTCACGCGCCGCCGAACGGTTGCGCAAGTAATTCAATACCAGGTCGTATCCTTGATCGGCCAGTTGAAGCGCGATCGCTCTGCCGATTCCCCGGGTTCCACCCGTTACCAGCGCTACCTTTTTTGTTGTATTCATGTTCTTGCAGCCTCCCATCACACCAACTATTAGTATCTGGTACTAATCTAAAAAATCACTTGTTTATTATACCTCTCTCTTCACCGTTTTACCATAAGATGCTTTTCCTCGTAACGACTGGATGGGTCGCCGGCAGGCCATACTAAGCGTGAAAATGCCAGCAAAAGAAAGCTGCACGCGACCAAAAAAGTCAGGCACGAGGAGGACAACCCATGTACGTAGGGCGCGATCTGGCCGCATTGACAATGACCCGGATGAACGACTGGGAGACGACGGAGTTGATGTATTACCACCACGTCTTTTCGCAACTGGCAGCCTACCTCAGCGCAGAAGGGACTTCCCTGCATCATAAAATCATTCACGAGCTGGAATCGCGCGGACCGATTGGCACAGACAGCGGGGGCTGGGACCGTTCCTCCTCCCCGTTGTACGACTAGCCACGAAGAGAGGAGGAGCAGCGTGAAAACCACAACGAGACAGATCAGCGCGATCGTCGCCATCGTCGTGTTCAGCGTGATCGCCATGATCGGCATGCTCTACATGTTCTTCTAACCCGAATGTCCGGATCGTTTCGAGTCGACGGCACCAGCGCGTACGGTGCCGTTTTGTACAGGTTGCACATGAAGCCTTCTATACGGAATATTTATTTTTTTAAAATAAGGAAAAAAACGCTTTACATCAAGAAAAAATTGCCATATCCTATGTATGTAACAAAATCCAAGTAGGGAAAGGAGGCTGCAAAACATGATGAAGGGATTTGCAATGACGCAACAGCGTGTACAGATTGTAGGACAGCAAGCAACTTCATACAGCAGCGCCTCCTGGACGGACGATCATCAGTAGTTGACGCAATCCGTGTCTTCCCTGTACCCAATTCGTCACATACCAGACCGCAGGCGTATGCTTGTGGTCTTTTCATTTCTTTTGGACATGAAAAGACCACGGTTTCGCCCGCGGTTTTTTTATTTGAAAGGAGGTGAATCGGCAATGGTACTCAACTTTTTGTATTTTTCGATCAGGATCGAACGTGTGCAAAAGACAAAAGAACAACGCATCGCCATGTATGAGCAAGAGCGCTACCTGGAAGAACGCGCAGCCGCCCACGCAGAGGAAGCGGCAAGATTCATTACACGCATGTAAATTTGCCTGCGGGCCAATCAGAAGGAGTGATGTTTTATGAACAAGAAAGAAAAACGTCAAAGCATGAGATTTACAGGTGTCAAATCGATAGATGGCGGCTAACAACCCTACATGGAACGGAATGGAGGTGTATCCATGTACATTCCTTTGCTCTTTTTTACGATTACGATTGAACGGCGGAAATTGACCCCCGAGCAAAAGCTGGCTGAGTACAAGAAAAAGCGGGCGTATGCAGAATGGGAACAGGAAAAAAACTATCGCATGTCGCAATATCCGGAATACTGGATGCGGTAAGAGTATTACGTTATCACGGACATAAATCCGCTTCGTGGCTGCATGTCATGCGGCCGTGTTTTGGACGCAAAGAAGACCACCTCGCTTCAGGCAGGTGGTCTTCGCTTTGTTGTTCAAGTCCGGGGCAAGAGTGGGCGAATTTTGTGATGCGCCACCGGGAACGTATACTCGTCCAGCTGCTCTATGCTGACAAAACGGGCCGATGGCGGCAGCTCCTGCCCGTCGATCCAGTCGCACAGCCAGACACGCATGTTCCACTGCAAATGAGAAAACGTGTGCTGGACCTCCCCCAAGCTGTGCAGCACTTCTGCCTCGACGCCAAATTGCGCCAACAGTCCTTGGGCGAGAAGCTCTTTCTGATCGGCTTCGCCCCAGGCGTCGCCCTCTGCCATCGGGAACACCCACATTCCTGCCAGCAAGCCTTGCTCCGGCCGCTTGTGGATCAGCACCTGGCGATCGCGCAGCAACACCGCTACCTGGAGATCTACCGGACGGGGCGGCTTTGCCTTGCCCTTGTTGGGCAGCTCCTCCTGAACGCCTTCACGCCGCGCCAGACAATAGTCAAACACCGGACAGGTCAGGCAGTGGGGCGAACGGGGTGTGCACACCATGGCACCCAGCTCCATCAGCGCCTGGTTGAAATCACCGGCCCTGCCTTCGGGGATGACCTGGCGGACGAGCTGCTCGATCTTGATGCGGGCAGCGGGCTTGGCTATATCGTCGGTGAGGTAGAGCAAGCGGGAAAAGACGCGCATCACGTTTCCGTCTACGGCTGGCTCCGGCTTTTCGTAGGCGATGCTCAAAATCGCGCCTGCTGTGTAAGGGCCGATTCCTTTCAGCGTGCGAATCTCCTCTGGCTTATCAGGGACGACACCGCCGTAGCGGGCCTGCACCTCGCGCGCCGCTGCCTGCAAGTTGCGCACGCGGGAATAGTAACCGAGCCCCTCCCACGCTTTCAGCACGTCCTCTTCGGGTGCTTCCGCCAAAGCCCGTACCGTCGGAAATTTTTCCATAAAATTCATGTAGTACGGCTTGACCGTCTCGACGCGAGTTTGCTGCAGCATGATTTCCGATACCCACACCCGATACGGGTCGCGGTTGATCCGCCAGGGCAAGTCGCGCTTTTGCGAATCGTACCATTCCAGCAAATCGCGCGCAAAACCAAAGACGTGAAACTCTTCCGGCAATGAATACTTCATCTTCTTCTCCTTTTTCTTTACAGCGAGGCATTGCGAAACGCCCACACATGCAGCTTGGCGGCACCGCCTGCGACACAGTTGCAGAACGGCTGGTCGGCGAGACGAGATTTCTTCACCTGTTCGTACTCGTGCATCCCTGCCACCTCGAAGGCTTCGACGAACAATCCCGGCTGGTCTACGCCTTCCCAGCATCGGTAGTGACTGGCACCGAGTGCTGTCATTCGCTTTTCCATCCCGGCGAGCAGGCGGATGCCCTCGTCCCGCTTGTCGGGCTCCAGTTTGTATTCGATAAATACAGTAATCATTTACGATTCCTCCCTTGCGAGGATAACCCTTTTCATCATACAATCCATACATAACGGGGAACAAGCAGATAATGTGTTCCATGCCGGATGGAGAAATCCAGACCGATTGATTCAAAGCTGCAACGAAAAACAACAGGGATGATACCGATCAGATGAAAAAAAGCGATCAGTAAGGAGTGAAAACGAACATTCGATGGATACCGCCACACATTTTGCCATGGGCTTTGGGTTAGCCGGGCTGGCGCATCTCGACCCTGTCGTGGCTTCCTCCCCGGGTCTGCTGGAGGCAGTCATGCTAGGTACGGTAATCGGCTCGCAAGCTCCTGATCTGGACGGAGTCGTTCGCCTTCGCGGCAGCGCTGCCTACATCCGCAACCACCGAGGTGTGTCCCACTCTGTACCGGCCTTGTTTCTCTGGACGGGAGCGATTTTTGCCCTGATCCAGCTTTTCCTGCCGCAAAGCGACTGGCTGCATCTGTTGGGTTGGATTTTTCTCGCCGTCTGTCTCCACGTCTTTGTCGACTTGTTCAACTCGTACGGTACCAAAGGCATGTATCCGTTTCGCGACAAGTGGATCGCCTTCAATGTCATCTTCATCTTCGACCCGCTGATCTTCGCCATGCACCTCGTCGGCTTTATGCTGTGGGCGATCGGATTGGACCCGGGCAAAGTCTTTCTCGCCATCTATCTGCTCATCGCCTGCTACTACGTCTGGAGATGGCAGGTGCAAAAGCAGACGACGGAGCTGGTCCGCCAGCATATCGGCCGTCCCGGACGCTATACGATCATTCCGACGCTGTCCTGGAACCAGTGGACCTTCGTGGTGCGAACAGAGCATCACTGGTACGTGGGCGAGGTCAACGCCGGTGAAGTGATGGTGCTGGACACCTTTTCGGTCAAACCGGAGAACGAGATCATCGCTGCTGCCCGGGAGAGCTTCAGCGTCAAATCGTTTCTCGCCTTCACCCACCACGTCCATGTGGAAACAAAGGAACGTCCCTTTGGCTACGAGGTGAAGTGGATCGACCTGCGCTACCGTTCCCGTTTTCAAGGAAAAAGCCACTATATGTTTGTCGCGGTCGTCTATCTCGATTACGACCTGAATATCCGCGATTCCTTCGTCGGCTGGATTCACCGCGGCGAAGAACAGCTCAGCAAAAAGCTCGATCCGAACAAAACGTAATTCGAAGTGGGGCGATCCTGACTCGAGTTCCGCCAGAGAGGGGGTTGCCCCTTTTGCTGTCTTCCCAAAGAACGCAAAAGCATGCAGAAAAATTATTTTTATCAAATTCCGAATTTTCCAAATCACTTGCACGCGCAAGTGAAAACATTCATGCCGAGATGGCCGACAGGAGGACATGCCCATGATGCCGATTCGTTACTCCAAACGCACGATTACCGATTCCGAACAGATCGACCGCTTTCTGATGCAGGCCCAGACCGGATTTTTGGGACTGGCAGACGGTGCAGAGCCGTATGTGATCCCTTTGAACTTCTGCTGGCTGGACGGCAGGATTTACTTTCACGGCGCTGACTCCGGCCGTAAAATTGCGATCATCGACGCCAACAACCGCGTCTGCTTCAGCGTCTGTGAAGAGTACGGGACGATTGCCGATCCCGTCCCGGCGATGACCGATACTGCCTATATGAGCGTCTTTATCTCCGGGACGATCGAGCGCGTGGAGTCCCCGGAAGAAATGCGGGACGCGATGCAGGCGATGCTGGACAAGTACGTGCCGGGCTATTATCCGGAGCCGCTCTCCATGCAGCATGTGCAAAAATACCGCTCCAGCATGGGCAGTGCCACTGCCGTCTTTCGGATTACGCCTGATTCATTGTCGGCAAAAGGAAATCCGGTGTCAGACGAAAAGCAGTTTTACCCGGGAAGAACTCTGTCGATGGATTTGTAAAAACGCGACGACACACCACGTAGCCGGTGTGTCGTCGTTTTGTATGGCTGTATTACAAGCGCGCAGGACCGCCGAATTCCCAGATGGTATGGCTCAGGCTGTTGTAGCGAAAGCTCATGTGCAAGCGTCGTGCCGTACGCGCATCGTCAGCCGCACCCATAGCGTAGACGAGCGGAACAAAATGCTCGCTGCCGTATGCCGGGACCGCTTTTTCGGCGTGGGGCGCTGCCGTGCGATACTGTTCCAGATCAGGCAAATTCCACGATGTCAGCGTATCCTGCAGCCAGTCCTCGAACTCGATTGCCCACGCGTAGGCGTTGCCTGACTGCTCTCGCATGTCCAGATAGGAAAAGTTGTGGATTGTGCCGCCGCTGCCGACAACCAGTACATCCTTGGAGCGAAGCGACTGCAACGCCTTGCCGATCTCGTACTGCTCGGCGATCGGCAACCGCGGATTGACCGACATCGAGATGACGGGAATATCTGCCTGCGGGTAGAGCAGGCGCAGGACGACCCAATGTCCGTGATCGAGCCCGCGCGTTTCGTTCAGGCGGACGGGGATTCCCGCTTGTTGCAATAGCTCCACGGTCTCCCTGGCAATGTCGCGATCCCCTTTTGCCGGGTACTGAATCTCGTACAGCTCGCGGGGAAAGCCGCCGAAGTCGTGAATCGTCGGAAACGTCTCCATCACGCCGACCTCTTGCACGCCTGCCTCGTAATGCGCGGAAAACATCACAATCCCGCGCGGACGGCGAGGCAAAAGCGCCGGAAGCTGGTTGACGGCCTGCGTGTAGGAATTGTGTTCGATCGCCAGCAGGGGAGCCCCATGCGCAATGAACAGGGATGGCATCATCATATATCTGCTCCTTTACAAATTACATCAGGTTACTTTTTGTAAGTAATTATACTGGATGCAGTCTCTTTTGTGAATGGAGTAAGATGCAGCTCCGCCACGAAAAAAACAGGCGCCCACGTTTTGCACATAAGCCCCCGTTTGAATCAGGAAGGACACGCTAATCACGAAGTCCCTTTCCTTCAAGAATTTGCGGCACACATTTTTCTACCCTTGCCACACGCGTTTTGGCTTGTTTGGGCTCCGAAAAATACAGGATGTAAGCTCTCTGCCGCCCCGGCGTCAACGCATCAAAAGCCGTTTTCAGGTCAGGGATTTCATCGAACCTGGTTTGCAGCTCTTCCGGAATACTGTATTCCACATGCTCTTTCAAGTTCACTTGCAAGCCTGCTTTTTCCGCTTCAATGGCTTGCTGAATATACGTTTTCAGGATCGGCTCCAGCTCGACGATTTCTTGTACATTGGTGAACCGAATCTGGCGCGCCGCCTGTACATTCTTCGTTTGCTGGACGAGAATCCCGTGGGTGTCCTGCAACAAGGCTCCTTTGTGAAACAGCAGTGCGCAGAAGTCTTTAAAGCCGTGTATCAACACGATGTTTTTATTCTCATATGTGTAACACGGATGCATCCATTTGAAGTCTTCGGTCAGCTCGCAGTCGAGAACGATCTCTCTTAACTTCTCGAATTCTTCCTTCCATTTTTTCTCTTGCCGTAAAAATCCGTCCACCTTGGGATTCATACGATCAGTTGTCATCTGGGAACGCCCCTTTTCACAAATTCGATCCGTTCACTGTCAAGCAAACCTCGGGCGCGGAAAGGTTCCGGGAGCTTGTCTGCGCTGTTGTTGCCCGTTTTATCCGTAATTATACAGGATTACCCAAAGAGCAACAATTGCAGTATCGCGTGCAGGCGAAAATAGAAAAAGCTCGCCAGGTTCGCACCGGCAAGCTGGTCTCTCTTTTTTGCAAATGTCGTTTCGTCAGCGCGAGGGATTGGATGCATCCGGAAGTATTCGCCCTCCCAGCGCAAGCAGATTCAAATTTCCTTGCACCGCCGCCTGGAAGGCTTCCTCCAGGAAGTACGACTGGCTGCTCATCGGCACCGAATGTTTGGGCGGAACGGGGATATATGTCCCGTCCGACAGCAGCATGCGGGCTTTGGCGTCGTCCTCCAGGAGCCGATCGAGAATTCCCTTGATCCTCTCCTGCAAATTAGCCTGCACGACCGGGAACAACAGCTCTACCCTGGCAGTCATGTTGCGCGTCATCCAATCGGCGCTGGACAGATAGATTTTCTCTTCCCCTGCGTTGGAAAAATAGTAGATGCGGCAGTGTTCGAGAAAACGTCCGACGATGCTGAAGACGCGTATGTTTTCGCTCACTCCCGGGATACCCGGACGCAGGCAGCAAATTCCCCGGACGATCAGGTCGATCTTGACCCCGGCACTCGACGCCCGGAACAACGCCTCTATGATCTCTTTGTCTGTCAGCGAATTCATCTGCGCGATGATGCGGGCGGGTTTTCCTTGTGCGCTGTTGTTCATTTCGTTTTCGATCAACTGCAAAAAGGTTTCCCGCAGGCCAACCGGGGCTGTGGAGATGACGTTCCAACTGGGCGGATGGGAATAACCGGTCAAATGATTGAAGAAAATGGTCGCGTCAATCCCGAATTCCTCCCGTGACGTGAACATTCCGATGTCGGTGTACACCCGTGCCGTAGAATCGTTGTAATTGCCCGTGCTCATATGTACATAGCGGCGGATGCCATCCTCTTCGGCACGCACCACAAGCGTGATTTTACTGTGCGTCTTCAAGCCGTACACGCCGTAGATGACGTGGCAGCCCGACTGCTCCAGCGTCTTCGCCCAGGCGATGTTGTTCTCCTCGTCAAAACGCGCTTTTAGTTCGAGCAGTACGGTGACTTGCTTGCCGTTGTCCGCGGCCCGAAGCAGCGCCTTGACGATCGGAGAGTCGCCGCTGACCCGATACAGCGTCTGCTTGATCGCCAGAACCTTGGGATCTTCCGCCGCCTGCTGGACAAACTCGATGACGGGGTCAAACGATTCGTACGGATGGTGCAGCAAGATGTCTCTTCGCTTGATCGCATCAAAAATGTCGTCTACCCCTTGCAAATCCTGCGGAGGTTGCGGCACAAACCCTTCGTGGCGCAAATGATCGTACCCTGGCAAGGCGTAAAACTTGAAGAAAAAGCTGAGGTCGAGCGGCCCGTCGACTCTGTAAATCTCCCAATCCTCCAGCTCCAGCCAGTCCTGCAACGTCTTCTCCAGCACTTCGCTCATGGAAGCATCGACTGCCAGCAGCACCGGCTCTCCCATTTTTCGCTTTTTCAACTCCTGCTGGATCGCTTCCAGCAAATCCTCGGTCTCGTCTTCATGTATCGTCAGATCGGAGTTGCGGGTAATGCGAAACGGGCTTGCTTCCAGCAGCGTATACCCCTGGAACAGGCTGTGAATATGCTCCTGGATTACGTCTTCCAGCAGGATAAAATGGGCTTCGCTCTCCGGAGACGGAAGCTGCAGAAAACGGGGAAGCACCGCCGGGACCTGAACAACAGCGAACAGAGGCGGCTCCTCTTCTTCCGGGTTGTCCAATAAAACGGCAAGGTTCAGACTTTTGTTCAGCAGCGCAGGAAACGGATGGCTGGCGTCGACAGCCATCGGAGTGAGGACCGGATACATATGGTGATAGAAGAAATCCGTAACGAACGCCTGCTGTACGGTGGTGAGCTGTTTCGGATTCAAAAAGCGAATACCGACCTTCTCCAGTTCGGGCTTGATCTCGTTTTTCAACAGGCTGAACATCCTGTCCAAAACGATGCGGGTACGCGCCGAAACCGCTGCCAACTGCTCCTTGGGGGACATCCCCGATTTATTGTCCGGCTTGGTCAAACCAGCCTGAACCTGATCCTTGAGTCCTGCCACTCTGACCATGAAAAACTCGTCAAAATTGCTGCTCGTAATGGCGAGAAACTGCAAACGCTCAAACAGAGGGTTGGCCGGGTTGGCTGCCTCTTCCAGGACCCGTTCGTTAAACGCAACCCAGCTCAGTTCGCGATTGATGTAGTAGTCAGATGAACCGAAGTCATACATGCCGTATCAACCTCTTTACTGAAATCAGATAACAGGATAAAAGGAATGTCTTTTTTCCTTACGAGACTTCATAGGAAAAGGGGCGTTTGAACACCTTGGTGAGCTTTGCCAGGATGTCTTCCAGCAGGGAAAACTCCAGCAGCTCATCCCGTTCGCTCGTACATTGCAGCACGATGCCCTGGGGAGTATCCCGCCAGCGAAGCTCTTTGATTCGCTGTGTCTTGGAGCGATCGAGCGTCTTTGCCAGCAAGAGCAAGTGACCCAGCTTTTCTATCGTCTCTTTGTCTGATTTTATCATAATATCCTTATGTTTTAAGAGCTGAGACGTCAGTTGTTTGTTATTTTTATATGAAGATATCATGGAGATTAAGAGACGCTCCCGGTGACTGAATCCTAAGAGCAACACATTGGAAAGCAGGTAATAGGTATGCTGCGAGGCTTCATAGAGATTGATCGATCTGCCTACGTCGTGCAGCAATGCCGCTGTCTCCAAAAGCTCCCGCTCTTCGTTGCCGTATGGGTGCAGCTGAAGGCGCCGGCCCTCGTCGAAGGAGCGGACAGCCAGATCGGCTACGTGGCGGGCGATTTGCTTGTCGACCTGATAGCGGGACATAAACAGCTCGGCACTGTTGCGGCGTATGTCTCGCACCGCCGGAACAGGCTGGTCCTGGCCCACGGTTTCGTACAGCACGCCGTCGCGCAGTCCTTTGTTGCTAATCAGCAGGCTGTTGCTGCCGACATACTCCAGCAGGCAGGAAAAGACAGCGATCCCGGCCACGATGACATCGGCCCGATCTTTGGACAGCCCGGGAATTTGCTTGCGCTCCTCGCAGGGTAAGGCGCTCAACTGTTGCAAAATGCGAGCGGTTTGATCCGGAGCGATACTGTACTGATGCACGCTGCCGAGTGAGTAGTTCCGCTGCCGCTGGTCGACCTTGGCCAAATTGCGGGCTGTCCCGCCAATGGCAATCACCGGACATTGCTTGTCCTTGATCCAGTCGAGGACGGAAAGCTGGTCTTTGATAAACTGGGAAAGCCGGGCGAGCTCGTACGGCTGTGGCGGATCGTCGTTCAAAAACAGTTTCGTCAGGCTGACGATGCCAAATGGCAAGCTCGTACAGTGCTTCAACTGGCGGTTTTGAAAGTATGTAACCTCCGTGCTTCCTCCGCCGATGTCTACCGTGATGCCTTCGTTTACGCTCATGCTGTGCATGACAGCCAGATAGCCATAGCGGGCCTCTTCTTCGCCGGACAAAATCTTGATCGGGATGCCCGTCTCTGTCTCGATCCGCTTCGCCAGCTCCGCCCCGTTTTCTGCCTGGCGGAATGCCGCAGTGGCTACCCCCTTGATTTCCGTAACATTGCTTGCGTCCAGCATATCCTTGAATTGGCGCATGCAGGCAAGCGTCTTTTCGATACCGGCTTCGTCAAAACGGCCTTCCTGCAAATGCCCGCTGAGACGAAGCACTCGTTTGATATTATCCACCTCATAAAGCTGGCTGTGTTCGTACTGTTGGTAAATGACCAGCCGAGCCGTGTTGGAACCCAAGTCAATAATGCCTACTTTCTTATTCATCACAAACCCTACTTTTTCCCACTCTGTTCACCGCCTGAGATAGTTCATTCCATAAACAGATTACCTTATGTAGGGACCAAGGTAAATCTGCGTACAAAAAAAGCTTGCCGCATATTCCATGCGACAAGCCTTGTACTGCCACAAACGCGTCTCGTTACTTCGCAGCAGCGTAGCGCTTGCTTACTTCATCCCAGTTCACTACGTTCCAGAAAGCACCGATGTAGTCAGGGCGTTTGTTTTGATATTTCAGGTAGTATGCATGCTCCCATACGTCCAGACCGAGGATTGGCGTTTTGCCTTCCATTACCGGGCTGTCTTGGTTTGGCGTAGAAGTGATTGCTACTTTTCCGCCATCTACGATGAGCCAAGCCCAACCGGAACCGAAACGGCCGGTAGCTGCTTTGGCAAACTCAGCTTTGAAGTTGTCGAAGCTGCCGAACGCTGCGTTGATCGCGTCAGCCAGTTCGCCAGTTGGCGCGCCGCCGCCATTCGGGCTGAGGATTTCCCAGAACAGGGTGTGGTTTGCATGTCCGCCACCGTTGTTGCGAACTGCCGTGCGGATAGACTCTGGCAGAGCGTCGAGGTTGCTGATCAGCTCTTCCACGCTTTTGCCTTGCAGGTCTGGGTGTGCTTCCAGTGCTGCGTTCAGGTTGTTCACGTACGTAGCATGGTGACGTCCGTGGTGAATCTCCATCGTTTGTTTGTCGATGTGCGGTTCGAGTGCATCATGTGCATAAGGCAATTCAGGAAGTTGATGTGCCATTGTACAGTCCTCCTTTTAATATGTATGGGGTCAAGCCACACCTACTATTATAGTTCAAGAGGTACACTTTTACAACAAATCGGTATGCTAAGTTTCATAATCTAGTATCGATCCATTATATTCTTTCAATTCTCTCTTGCAAATCGATGCGAGAGTGCTAGACTTTGAATATTAGTTTACATTCATAGAAAATCAGGTGATCCGAAAATGGAAATGGACTTATCTACGATTCTCTTTCTCGCAGTCTTTGGATTCATCGCCGCGTTTATCGACAGCACCGTTGGGGGCGGAGGACTGATTTCGCTGCCCGCCCTGCTCGGTTTGGGGATTCCACCTTACATGGCACTGGGGACGAACAAACTGGCCGGGACCATTTCTTCCGCTACCAGTTCTTTCACCTTTATCCGCAGCGGCAAGTTTGACAAGAAGCTGATGCTGATCCTCTTTCCTGTCTCATTGGTCGGGGCGTATTTTGGAGCCAAGACGGTCCTGTTTGTACCTCAGGAATTGCTGAAAATTCTCGTCGTCATTATGATGGCGCTGATTTTTGTCTACACCTTGTTCAACAAGCGGTTTGGCCAGGATTCCAACTTCAAGGGACTGACCCGTTTCTCCCTCGGACTCGGCATCCCGATCACGTTTCTGATCGGTTTTTACGACGGCTTCTTCGGGCCGGGAACCGGTTCGTTTTTCGTCTTTTTGATGGTTTTGTTGTTCGGCTATGATTTCGTCATCGCGGCAGGGAACGGGCGTATCCTGAACCTGGCCAGCAACATCTCCGCCCTGTTCGTTTTCGCCCTGGACGGCAAAGTGATCTTCCTCACGGGTCTGGTGATGGGGGTAGCCATGCTGCTGGGAGCAAGCATCGGGGCGAGAGTGGCAATCAAGACAGGGGTTCGCTACGTCCGTCCGCTCTTTTTGATCGTCTCGATCGCCTTGATGGGCAAAATGATATACGAACTGATCTTTACCTGATCGAACACACATGCAAGACAAAGCTCAAGGCTCCTCCCCACTTATCGGGAGGAGCCTTGCTTGTTGTTAACCGGAAGCAGGAGACAGCGCGTCAGCGACGGACAGCTCCCCTTGCTGAAACCGATACATGTGATAGTATCTGCCGCGCTTGTTCATCAATTGCTCGTGGCTGCCCCGCTCGACGACCTCTCCGTGGTCGAGGACGAGGATCTGGTCGGCGTTTTTGATCGTGGACAGGCGGTGTGCGATGATGAAGGTCGTTCTGCCCTCTTTCACGACCTCAAGCGCCCGCTGGATGATCTCCTCCGTCTCCGTATCGATGCTCGCTGTCGCTTCGTCCAGCACGAGAATCGCCGGATCAAAGGCGAGTGCCCGGGCAAACGAAATGAGCTGGCGCTGACCGGCTGACAGCGTGCTGCCCTTTTCCAGCACCGGCTCGTCACAGCCTTTGGGCAAGGTGGCGAGGAACGGTCCTGCCCCGACGTCGCGCAGCGCCTGTTCGACCCGCTCGCGGGAGATTGCCGGCGAGTCGAGACTGACGTTGGATGCGATCGTGCCAGTAAACAAAAACGGGTCCTGCAGGACGATCGCCATATGCTGCCGTACAAGCTGCTTGGGCATTTCCCGTACATCCCGCCCGTCGATGAGGATCGCTCCCCGGCTGACATCGTAGAAGCGGAACAGCAAGTTGATAATCGAGCTTTTGCCTGATCCGGTATGGCCGACCAACGCTACCGTCTCGCCCTTTTTCGCTTCAAAGGTAATATTTTTGAGCACGTACTGTTCATCCTGGTAGGCAAAGGAGACATTGTCAAAGCGCACATGTCCCTCGTAGCGGGGGATGCTCCCCTCGCCTACCTCTGTACCTGGCTGATCGAGCACCTCGAATACGCGCTGGGCTGCTACCCGCGACTGCTCAAACATGGTCAACTGCCGCATGATTTGCGTGATCGGCTCGAACATCCGGTTGAGGTAATCGACAAAGGCGTACATGACGCCGAGCGAGAAAATCGTCCCTATCCCGAGTGACGCGCCGCCGACGTACCAGATCAAAACGATAAAAGCGGCATTCCGCAGCAGCATGGACAGATTGAAGGAAACAGTCGCATTGAAGCGCTGCAGCTTGTTTTGATAGGCGAAATGCTTGTCGTTGTATTCGGCGAATTCCCGCATCGTTTCTTTTTCCCGGCGAAAGGCCTGGATTATCGGCATGCCCTGGATCGCTTCGTTGATCATGCCGTTGATGTCGCTGATGAGCGAGCGGATCGTGTAGTTGTAGCGGCTGGCATACTTTCTGTAGAGTGCGATCCAGGCGACCATGATCGGCAGGATGAACAGACAGGCTACAGCCAAACGCACATCCAGCAGGAAGAGCGCGGTGAAAATCCCGATCAGATACACGCTGCTCGTAAAAATGGCTCCGAGCACATTGGCGAACAGCTCGCGGATCGCCTCGGTGTCGTTGGTGATGCGGGCGACGATTTTGCCCGCCGGCAGGTTGTCAAAATACGTTACGGGCAAGCGCTGGATGTGGGCAAATACATCGGTGCGCAGCTTCAGGATGACCTGGTTGGCTGCTTTTTGCAGGTTGTACTTTTGGCCGTAGTGGAAAAAGGCGGCGATCACCTGCAGAAAGAAATAAATGGCGGCAAGCGTGAGCAGCCCCTCTACCTCCGGCCGGAAAAAGGCAAATACCTGCTCGGCGCTCAACTTCTCCGCCGGGTAGACGGCGCGATCTGCTCCGTACGCAATCACAAGCTGCGCGTCGGTGACGGAGCGCTCCCCGTCAAAGGCGACGGGTCCCGGTACGAAGTAGTAGGAGCGTCCCACCTGCAAAATACGTACTTCCTGCCCGCTTGCCCCCGCCTCTGGCATATGATCCTCGCGCGTATACCACTTCCCCTGATACTCGACCGCATACGGCTGCTCGCCCGTCTCGTACCAGGGCAGCTCGATGCCCATGATATGGGTGTCAATCAGTTTTTTCGCCAAAAAGGGCCCGCTCAGCTCCGCCGTTACCGCCATCGACAGCATCAACAGCGATAGCAGAATGGTCTTTTTGCACTGGGCCGCAATGGCAACCAATCGTCTCATCGTACTCATGCGTTCACCTGCCTGTCTGTCTGGATCGCAGCCTCCACCTGCTGCCGCTCGTACTGCTCCCGGTACCAGCCCTCCTCGGCGAGAAGCTGTTCATGCGTTCCCGACTGGACGATTCTCCCTTCGTCCAGCACCAGGATCAGGTCTGCATGCTGCACAGCCGAAAGCCGGTGCGTCGTAATCAGCGTCGTTTTGCCCGCCCGCTCGCGGCGCAGATTGGCGATCATCTCCGCCTCTGTCCGTCCGTCTACCGCAGACATGGCATCGTCCAAGATGAGAATTTCCGGCTGGATGAGCAAAGCCCGGGAGATGGACACCCGCTGCTTTTGACCGCCGGACAGGGCGACTCCCTTTTCCCCGACGAGCGTCTCCAGTCCTTGCGGCAGAAAGTGAACATCCTTGGCAAACGCGGACAGTTGCAAGGCTCGCTGCAACTCCTCTTCCGCCGCATCCCGCTTGCCGAACTGCACATTTTCGCGCACGGTTTTGGAAAACAGAATCTGCTCCTGAGGGACGTAGCCGACCCAGCTTCGGATGGTATCCACCGGTATGTTCTCCAGCGGCTGTCCGGAAATGGTAATCGATCCGCTCCCCAGCGGATAGTACCGCAAAAGCTGGCGCACGAGCGTCGTTTTGCCGCTGCCGGTACGTCCGACGATGCCCAGCGTCTGCCCCCGGCGCAGTGTGAACGAAATGTCGCGCAACTGCTCGGACGCCGCCAGCGGATAGCGAAAGCTGACCTGCTCGAAGCAAATCGTCTGAGGCACCTCGACATCGACCGGTTTTTCTGGATCTCGCACCTCCACCTGATAGGACAGGGTCTCGTTGACGCGATCCAGCGAAGCGCTGCCCCGCTGCATGATGTTGATCAGCTCCCCGATCCCGAACATCGGCCAGATCAGCATGCCCAGGTAGACGTTGAAGGTGACCAGTTCGCCCAGCGTCAACTCCTGCCGGAAGACGAGAAATCCGCCATAAATAAACCCGAGCATGTAGCTGATCCCGACCAGCAGCTTGATCGTCGGTTCAATCAGCGAATCGATCTTGGCGACCTCCATATTTTTCGCGTACACTTCCTCGGCCATCTCGCCAAACCGCTTCTGGTCTGCCGCCTCCTGTACAAACGCGCGGATGACGCGCACACCGGCGATTGACTCCAGCACGCGGTCGTTCAACTGGCCGAAGGAATCCTGGGCACGGGAAAAACGTGTGTGTATTTGCTTGCCGTAGCGGTTGATCAAGAATGCCATCAGCGGCATCGGCAAGATCGAGACGAGCGCCAGCTTCCAGCTAATGAAGCCGAACATCATCACGAGAATCGCTCCGGCGAAAGCGACCACGTCGACCAGGCTCAAAATTCCGTTGCCCGTCGTCATCGATACCGCCTTCAGATCATTGGTCGCCCGCGCCATCAAATCCCCTGTGCGGTTGCGCTGAAAAAAGACGGGGGTCATGCTCAAGAAGTGATTGACCAGCTTCCGGCGCAGGGTGCGCTCAGCCAAAAACGCGCCGCCAAACAGAGCCGTGATCCACCAGTAGTTGATGATATACAGCCCGATGGCGACCGCTACGTAGAGCCACAGCAGGTTGGAAAGACCTTGTTCCGTCAGTGTCCCCAGGTAAATTTCGTCGATGGACATGCCGATCAGCCGGGGCGGCACCAACTCGATGAAGCTGGCCACGACCAGAAAAAAAATGGCTATGGTATACCGCTTCCAATGCTCCTTGAAAAACCAGTCAAGTTTCCTCAAGACGGAAAACATCCGCTCATCTCCTCTCTTGTTCACCACCTGCGAGCCTGACTGCGCGCTTTCGATAGCTTGGCGCGATGAGAAGCAAAAAGACATACTGCCCTGAAGCAATATGCCTTCTCCTGCCAAACATGAAAAAGGCCCGAGTCATAACCATAACCCGCGCCATTGTATCGTACAGGCTGTCTGGAGCAGACAACCCGCCGTTATCGCTGCGTAAATGGAGTGGTTACGTCATGTATGCAATTGCCTGCGTATGCCAAACGATTGCTTTTCACGACGCATTTCTCCCTTCGTATGTAAGTATCTGCCAAAAGCACATTTGAACTTTACCACTTTTCCGACGCCGTTGTCAATCAAAAAGCAAAAAGCCTGGCATGCAGCCAGACTTTTATTTTTCGTTTCCTTTTTGCTGTCTCACACGAAGGATGATCCCGTCAATCAGCAGGCCTATGCCCGCCCCGTAAAAGGGCGCTGCGAACCGAACGCCGTCGGCCACAGGCAGCTCTTTCATATAGACAAAAAATACCCCGATGATAAATCCGATCATCGTGTAGCGCAGACGAGTCCTGCTCATTACGCGACACCCTTTCGCCGTTACTTGCCGAATTTATTAGGCATTTTCATATTTTTCATAGTCCGGCTCATCTGTTTCAATTGCTTCTGATTCAAATTCATGCCCATAGAACGAGCCATTGCTTGCAGTTGCTTTTCGTCCATCTGCATGTTCGCCATTTGCTTTTTCAGATAATAGGTCGCTCCGTAGAACCCTCCGACGAGCCCCAGGAGCAGTGTGACGATGGGAATCACCCAATTGTACCATGCCATGTATGCATTACCATCCTCTATTTGTAAATAATGTACACCCTCTATTGTACCATAGATGGAAGCGAAGTACATTCCACGATTGAAAATGATGTGATTACTCCGCCATGTAGCGGGTGAGCGGAGTGTCGTGCAATCCTGAGTAATTGCTCTGCGCGGGCACGCTGATCAGCTCGTCCTCCGGAAAGCGATAGGCGGTGAGCATGCCGCCGAACACGCAACCCTGGTCGATGTTGACAGTTCCGTTTTTCCTCTCCGGCTGCGGCCTGGGGTCGTGCCCCCAGACGATCAACGGCCGTGATACCTTTCGTTCCTGTGCCCAGTCGAGACGTATCGGGCGGCCATCCGGTCCGACCCCGGCCACATTGCCATAGCGGCAAAAGGTGTGAACAACCGGGGCGTCGACCCCTATGTAATCATCGAGGATGCCCGCATGGACGGCGACCGCGACAACCTCTTCGTTTTGTTTGATCATCATGTGCGAGGGAGAAGAAAAGAGCAACCTGCGGCTTTGGTCTTTGAGCATCTCCGCTTTTTTGCTGCCGTGCTCCTGCTGGTATTGGCGAAACTCCTCTTCCACTTTTTCATCCCCGTGCGCCAGTGTGACAGGCCTGCCATCCAGCCAGCGGGCAATCTTCCAGCCGTGGTTGCTGTCGACCATTTCCGCTGCTTTGGCCGCGGTGTGGCGAATAAAAAATTGCAGCATTTTGATTGAGTACGGACCTCTGCTCGTGATGTCGCCCAGTGAAAGCAGCTTTCTCCCATCCTTGTGCCGATAAATATCGCTGCGATCCGGTTCATACCCGAGCTTGTGCAGCAACTGAATAAATTCATCGTAGCAGCCGTGCACGTCTCCGATGATGTCCACGCCGCTTCCTGCCTGCATAACCTTGGAGCGCGATTGCGGCCTGTGCCTCATTCATCTCCCTCCTTCCTCCGATCTGTTACTTACTATCTTTACCACATCCCGAAAAAAAACTCACCCCTTTTCAGGAGTGAGCCAGCCGCCATGCAGCTTACAGCAGATTGTGCGTGTGAACGTAGATCGCCGCTTGCGTGCGGTCTTCCACTTGCAATTTCGCCAGGATATTGCTGACGTGGGTTTTGACCGTCTTGATTCCGATGATGAGCTCATCGGCGATCTCCTGGTTGGACTTGCCTTTTCCGATCAGCCGCAGCACCTCCATCTCTCGGGCGGTCAACTGCTCATGCGGGAACGATTCCTGCCCGTGCCGGAAGCGGGCCATGATCTTGCCCGCGACGCGTGACTCGAGGATCGGCTCCCCGGCTGCTGCGGCGCGAATCGCCCGGACGATCTCGGCTGCCCGCGACGTTTTCAACAAATAGCTGAAGGCACCTGCCTCGATCACCGGGTACACCTTTTCATCGTCGATAAAGCTGGTGAGCACAATGACTTTTGCCGACGGGCAGGCTTCCCGGATGCGACGGGTCGCCTCGACACCGCCAATCCCGTCCATCACCAGATCCATCAGCACAACATCGGGTTTCAGCTCTACGGTCAGCTTTACCCCTTCCTCGCCTGATCCCGCTTCTGCCACCACTTCAATATCGTCCTCGGTGGACAAGTAGGCGGCGAGCCCCATTCTCACCATTTCATGGTCGTCTACCAGTATCACTCGAATCACGGATTTCCCTCACCTTCCATGTGTTCCGTCTGGATCACCAAGGGAATCCGCACTTCGACTTGCGTTCCCTTGCCTACTGCCGAATATATATCCAAGGAGCCGCCGACTTCTGCGACCCGCTCTTGCATGCTGCGCAGTCCGTACGAAGTCAGCTTTTCTCCGTCAGGGTCAAAGCCGACGCCGTTATCAGCGATTCGCATGCGCACCTGTCCTTCCAGCGTAAACAGCTTCACCACGATCTGACTGGCTTTGGCATGGCGAAGCGTATTGGAAAACGACTCCTGCAAGATACGGAACAGATGGTCCTCGATTCCACTCGACAGCCCCTGTACGTCTTCAATTTCGGAAATGATCTCCAGGCTGTTTTTGCGGGTCAACTCCTCCAGCAAATCCTGGATCGCTTCCTTCAAGCTTTTGTTTTGCAAGGTTGCCGGACGCAGATGCAATAGCAATGCTCGCATCTCTGCCTGGGCCGCCGCCGCCATCTCCTCGACCAGTTCGATCTGCTGAGCGGCACGCTGCGGATTTTTCTCAACGAGTCGCTTGAGCGCTGCCGTCGTCATGGCGATCGCAAACAACTGCTGGCTGACAGCGTCGTGCAGCTCGCGCGCGAGGCGCTGCCGCTCCTCGGTCACCGCCGTATGCTGAAGCTGCTCGGCCAACGCCGCATTGTGATTGGACAGGCGCTGCAAGGAGGCAACCTGCTCCTGCCATTGTGAGGCCAGCTTGTTGAGCTGCCACCCCAGCTCGCCGATCTCATCCGCGCCAAGCTCCGGGACGCGGTACGACAGGCTCCCCCGCCCCAGCTTCATCGCCGCTTCGCCCAGCACGTTCACCCGCTTCTTGAGCATGTTCCCGTGAATGTAGAAGCCGATCAGGCCGGTCAGTGCCCCTACCAGCAGCGAACCCGCCCACGCGAGCAGCGTTACCAGCCAGGTCGGCTCCTCCGGCAGCAAAAACGGCAGGTAGCTCTCCAGCCAGTACGCCGCCTGCGAGTGAAAGATGTGCTCGCTGTACCACCGGATGATGTGCGGATCGTCGCGCCATATGAAGAATATGATGGCAAATGCAACAGAGGCCAGCAGCACGGAAAAAAACACCATCATCAGGCCGTAGCGCATCGTCTGCCATTGAATACTCGCTAATCGCTGTCGTCGCATTTTCGCCAGTACCCCCTAGATGTACTTGACTTTTACATCGCCGACTAGCAGCGAGATATGGAGATGCACTTTATGCAAGGCCTGATCAAACTGCTCGGAGCGAAGAATGATGCTGCGGCTGATCCCGCCTTGCCGATGCCCGAAAACCTCGAGGTCGCCAATGCTCACATCCGCGGATACCGATACGGGGAGATCGACGGGCACGTAGATCGTCACATCGCCGATCCACCCTTCCACTGACAGCATCGCTTCTTCTTGTTCCAGCACGGCACGCGACAGGTCGATCACCACGTCGCCAATGCCGTGCCAAATCTGCATATGATGCAGCTCGAAGCGGCCGGAAGTGAGATGGAAATCGCCGATCAGGGAACTGCGAGACTCCTTTGGCCGCAGGACGCCCCCTGGCGACGCTGCTTTCTTCGCGTGAGACGAGGACGTCTGGTCGTACCTGGACCAGTCGTCCCGCTGCTTCGGTTCCGCCATCGGCTCTGCCTGCCGCACTGGCTCTTCTGCCTCGGCGCGCCAGACTTCGTGTATAGCATCGACATCTGCTTCTGCCTGCCGCTCCGGCGGGACGTCCTGCTTCTCCCGGTTTCGCGCCCGGAGCAAGCGAAAGCCCAGATAGATCAGCAAGATCGGTATCGCATAGTCGAACAAATCAAACAATCCGACGGAAAACCATATTTCGAGGGCAATCCCGATTCCGAGTACCAGCAAGACGCCCCCGCGGATTCGTTTGTTCTCGCTCCACAGGCGGGCCCCGAAATAGACGAGCACCATCGGCCACAAATCAAACAGGCTGAACGAAATCAGACCCAAGCTATCCAGTAAAAGCCCAATGCCAGTCAAAATGATCACGACACCGGCTATCATTTTGTGCAAGCGGGACAGTTTCACAAAAGTCTCCTCTCTTACGCCCCATGTTGACCTATCACGTATGCTTGTTTCGACAAATATAAATGAATGCAGGAGGAATATTAAGCAGCGTGAAGTCAATCTGTACAGGCGCAAAACGAGCCTTCAGCTCGGCATGAAGTTGCAATGAATATTGAAACGTGATGAAAAGCCCGCCCGGTGCAAGTACAGACTGGATTTCATCGAGTATCTTCGTGCGCAGATCTTGCGGAAAATTGGCAAACGGAAGACCTGACACGATCACATCGACTTTCTCAAAACCCAATTCCTCTACGTATTCACCAAGCCTCGTCGCCTCTTCCCGAATCGGCAAATTTGGAAAGCGCGATTGCAGCAGGGCTCGAAACTGCGGGTCTCGCTCCACGAGTACATACCCGGTACCTGGGCGTAACTGATCGTAAATTTCCTGTGTAAACGGACCTGTACCTGGTCCCAGTTCAAAAATGACGTCTGTCTCATTCCATTGAATATGACTCATAATTTTTTTGCACAAAAAGCGTGAGCTGGGGATTACGCTGCCTACCTGTCCCGGTTCAGCGATAAACCGACGAAAAAAGGCTAAAAAATCTGCCAAGAATCTGTACCTCCTAGTGGGAAAAGCAGCCTGAGCTAACAGGCTGCCTACTTGCCACAATCTATTCACTGCACGTCTCCGCCGTTCCTCCAGGCTTACACCTGCTCAGAGCTGACGGTCTCCGATTTTTTTTGTTTCATTTCTTCCTTGATTCTTGCCAATTCATCATCCAGCTCGTCTTTTTCCAACGCCGTGAAGGCTGAGTCCAGACCGATGCTGCTGCTGCGCCATTGACCGCTGATTTGTGCTTCCGTTTCCATCCGGATCACTTTTTCTTCCATGCGGGCAAAACCGCGTCCTGCTGTATGTTTCCCCATGCCTACGACTGCGTCATTGACGCGCTTTTGGGTGCGAGCCACTTGCGCTCGGGCCATCAGCGTGTACTTTTTGGCACGCATTTTATAGAACTCTTCCTTCAGCTCCGCCAACTTCTCGCGCATTTGACCGGCTGCCTCGGAAGCAGTATGGTACAGTTGCTCGTATTCCTCTACTCTGGCTTCATAGAGCTTCTTGTCAGCCAATGCTCTGCGCGCCAATTCCTCTTCGCCTTCTACGAGGGCGAGCTTCACCTGGCGATCGCGTTTTTCCACTTGTGCCTTGGCTTCCTCCAATTGCTGGCGGAATTTCTTCTCCTGTGCCACCTGGCGGGCGACAGCTACCTCGGCCTGACCGATTTCCACTTCCATGTCACGCATGTACTGATTCAGCATTACAACCGGATCTTCCATAGAGTCCAGCACGTCATTTACCGAAGCTACTGTCAAGTCACGCAATCTTTTAAAAATACTCATCTCATTTTCCTCCTCATCATATCACATCGGATTCTCGATTCAAAAGACTCTTGCTTAAACCTGTTGCTACTGTTTGTTTCGGGTCAGTCGTTCTTCCCACTGATCGAGTGATTCGGATTCCCGCAATACGCGCTTGGCCCATTGCCGCTCCCATTCAGATGGAGCCTGTTCGGAGTCGTCCTGAGAACGAATCAGCTTGTAACCGATGTAGATGACACCGATCGCCAGCAAGCTGGTAAAGAACAGATTCAGCTTTCCGATCAGCATCAGGAATCCAAAGAGAAAGATCAGCACTCCCCATATGCGGGAGCCGGTGCTTCGCATCATTTTGCGGATCCCGTACACCATGATCACAGCCGCGATCAACAGGCCGATGATGCGCCCTCCGTCGATCCCGATCAGGTCCAGCAATATCAAACCGCCGACCATCAAAAGGACTAGCCCGAGCAGTATCTTTCCAGACCGCTCTCCCATCTTATCCTTCCTCCTAACGACATCTGCTGGTGCATTTGCCAGGTTATCAACCTCATGGCCTTATTGTAGCCTTGTCTCCCTGTCTCCCATAACGGGCGGGCGATTGGTTTTTTTCTCCGTCCCTGGACGGATCGCCCTTCCAGCCTTGATCGGACAAGCTCCTTTACGCTCAGATATGTGCAGTCCACTACGCTTGTCAAAAAAATAGGTTACACATTTCGACGGAATATTGTGACGAAAATGTGAACGAAACGATAAAAAAGAAGGAAATGCCTCTTATGCATGGAATACGTAGGGCTATGTGTAAAAAAATATCGAAAATGCCGAATTCCATTTCTTCTATATGGAAGCGGGGGAACCATGTTTTTGGGGTGAATGGCTGTGGAAACCGCACAGTCTAGGGAAACCTTTCTACCGAACCCTTCAGCTAACCTCGTAGGCCGATGAGAGGAGCAGTATTCTTGCGTAAGGTTCTCGTTTCATTCGTCATTGCCGGAATGCTTATTGGGGGAGCTGGCACAGCGCATGCAGCTGAGCAGACAGCACTGATGCAAGTAGTCGATGAGCTGTATGGCGTCCCTTACAAGAGTGCTGGCAAGACTACAAAAGGGTTTGACTGCTCTGGATTTACACATTACGTCTTTGAGAAGCTCGGTGTAGAGCTGCCGCAAAATTCGGCATCCCAGTATCAAGTGGGGACGCCCGTCGAAAAAAAGGATTTGCAGCCGGGTGATCTGGTATTTTTCAATACCAACGGCCGCAGCATCTCTCATGTGGGCATCTACATCGGGGAAGGAATGTTTGTACACTCTGAATCAGGCCGTGGCGTCGTCAACACCAAGTTGAACGATCCGTACTACTGGAGCAAGCGTTACGTGGGAGCGAAGCGAATCAGCATCCCCGCTCTGGAGGAAAAGCCGGAAGCTGTGGCAGAACCAGCCACTGAACCGGCGGCTGAGTAAGAGTGGAGCCTTGCCGAACGAGGCAAAGGCTTATGGTTGGCTACATAAAAAAAAGCCAGGGACGCATGTCTCTGGCTTTTTCTGACTTTATTTAGTACCTGGTGTCAAGACGTGGCAGTGATCAGCAACCGCTTATCCAGTTGCCACTTTTCCTTGATTCTTCTACCGACGCTTTCCGGGAAAGCATGATATGATAGGAAGAAACAAGCTGACTGGATACGATTTACGATTATAGAAGGCATGGGAGGTTATAGCAGTGCGCGAACATATTTTCATCGTGGATGATAACCGTGAGATCATCGAGCTGCTGGAAGATATTCTGGAAAACGAAGGATTCCAGGTATCCTCCGCAGAGGATGGCGCAGACGCTCTCGTGCAACTAAAACAAGGCAGCACGCCAAACCTGATACTGCTCGACATTATGATGCCGAATATGAGCGGGTACGAATTGTGCTCGCAGATTCGCCGCGAATGGGATGTGCCGATCTTGTTCTTGAGTGCAAAAGGCAAAGCAGTCGACAAGGTGGTCGGCTTCGAAATCGGAGCAGACGATTACATCACCAAGCCTTTCGACACAGAGGAATTGCTCGCTCGCATCCGCGCCCATCTGCGCCGCTATGAACGCATCCGCAAGCAGTCCGAAGAACAGGTGGAAAGCGACACAAAGACAGCGCCGATCACTGTCCTCCGGTTCAAAGGGCTTGACATCCACAAAGAGACGTATTCGGTCTACGTCGATTCGCAAAAGGTCGAGCTCTCCACGAAAGAATTTCAACTGCTGACGTTTCTTGCCGAGAATGCGGGGATCGTCTTTACGCGGGAACAAATCTACGACCGCGTCTGGGGATACGGGTACGGCTCACTCAACACGGTTACCGTCCACATCAAAAATTTGCGGGAGAAGCTGGAGATGAATCAGCAGTTCATCAAGACACAGTGGGGAACAGGCTATGTGTTTATCGGGGAGAAGGTCTAAATGAGCCTGCGCAACAAACTGTTTCTCTCTTTTATCGGCCTGATTGCCTTGAACTTTTTGCTGTTCCGCTTTGTCTTTGAAGATTTGATTGTGGAGCAGTTGAAGACGGATCGGCACATCCAGTACCAAAATGAGAAAAAAGCCGCGGAAAAGGTGCAGATGATCCAGATGCTGCGTTCGCTCAACTACAAGGACCCGGAAGAGCTGAAGGAATTGGAGGAAGCCCTGCCGGAAGACCTGATGTATCGGATGATCGTAAAGGACGCCAACGGCAATGTGATCTTTTCCAAGACGTCATACAGCTTTGACCTGAAGATCCCGCCGTCCAGCACACCGCTATACATGGATCAGGGGCACGATCTGACTATCGTCGGCGAGTACCACTACCAGCACGACTCCCGCGAGACGATCATCTACTTTTACACCGACGTGTACGACATCATGGCGAGCAAAGGCGTTTCGATGATGATCTGGTTTATCTACGGAACCCATCTCTTGATCGGTCTGGTGCTGGTCTGGCTGTTCGTCCGTTGGATTTTAAAACCCGTCAACGATCTGTCCCGTGTCACACAGGAAATCCGCGATGGCAAACGGCTCGTCTCCTTCTCATACCGCAAGCACGACGAGTTCGGCCAACTGTTCCACTATTTTCGGGCAATGGTCGATGAGCTGCGCATATCGGAGGATCGCCAGTCGGAATTGATTTCCGCAGTCGCACACGATTTCCGTACGCCTCTGACCACGATCAAAGGGTACGCTTCCTACATTTCCTCCGGGCGCGTCACAGACCTGGAACGAATCCAGAAGCAGATGAAAAAGATCGAGCAGAAGACGTCCGATATGGAGCTGCTGCTGGACGAGCTGCAGGATTTTACCCAGAACAACTCGGAAATTTTGCTCAATGTCAGCCGTATCCACGTAAAAAATTTTATGAAGAGCATCATCGAGGACTATCTCGTGCGCATCAAGGAAGCCGGCCTTTCCTTCCACTGGAAGCTGCGCGTGTCCAACGAACTGCACATTGAAGCGGATGAAGGAAAGCTGCGGCGGGTCATGGAAAACCTGATCAACAACGCGATCTACTACAACAAGCCGAACGGCTCGATCCTGATTACCTGCGACCAGCGGGATGGCCATGTGCTGTTCTCCGTGATCGACAAAGGCGAGGGCATCTCCCAGGAGGACCAGGAGCGAATCTTCACCAAGTTTTACCGTGCGGACAAATCGCGCAATCGCAACAACGGCGGAACCGGTCTCGGGCTTTCCATCTGTCAGAGCATTGTTCGCCGCCACGGCGGGGAAATTAGCGTAAACAGCGAGTTGGGCGTGGGCAGCGCATTTTCGTTCACGATTCCGTTTTCCCCCGCATAGTTTATTTAC
This sequence comes from Brevibacillus sp. TJ4, assembly GCF_044627595.2. Classification (NCBI taxonomy): domain Bacteria; kingdom Bacillati; phylum Bacillota; class Bacilli; order Caryophanales; family Paenibacillaceae; genus Brevibacillus; species Brevibacillus sp. TJ4. The sequence continues at coordinate 3,571,196 of NZ_CP185865.1, forward strand.
GTTTATTGTTTATTTATCGTTTTTTAATAATTAGTTGATAAAATATTTTTTGTAAACATTTGCTTTCCAGTGATAAATAACCCCCAGTTTGGTATCTGGCACTTGAGCGGCGCAACCGTAAGTGAGTAGATGCCTTTTTTTTTGCCTGTAAACGAAACGATGCCAAGCCTTCGCAGCTTGGCATCTTGCTTATGAGCGTTTCTCCAGCCGCATCGGCAGGCCGTTTTTTGGCCTGAGCGTGACCAGCGGCTCCGGTTCTACGACTTGTCCCGGTTCTTTTAAATGCAGCCGGTAGCGCTGGGCGATCGTCGCCAGGAGCAGCGCCGCTTCCATCAAGGCGAAGTTGTTGCCGATACAGATGCGCGGTCCGCCGCCAAACGGGAAGTAGGCGAACGCCGGGATACGCTTGAGCAAATCCCCGGCGAAGCGCTCGGGCATAAAGCGTTCCGGCTCGTCGTAATAGCGCGGGTCGCGGTGCATCACGTACTGGCTGATCATCAGCGTGTCCCCGGGCTCGTAGACATGTCCGCCGATCTCCACTTGTTCTGCGACCTCGCGATTGATCGTCCATGCTGCCGGGTACAGACGAAGTGTCTCCTGTACGATCTGGTTGGCATATACCAACTTGGGCACATCTTCAGCGGTCGGCAGCCTGCCCTCCAGTACCGCCTCCAACTCCTCATGCAGCTTTTGTTCCACCTCGGGATGGGTAGCCAGCAAATAGAAGATCCACGACATCGTATTCGCCGTCGTCTCGTGGCCTGCGACAAAAATCGTCATCACTTCGTCGCGCACCTGCTCATCGGTCATGCCTTTGCCGTCGTCCTCGTCCCGAGCCATCAGCAGCATGCTGAGCAAATCGGTGCGACCCTTGCTTTCGTTTTTACGCCCTTCCTCGATGAGATCGTAAATCGTCTTGTCCAGTACCTCGCTCGAATCCACAAATTCGCGGTTGCTTTTCGTCGGCACCGACAATGGAATGTCGATAAACGACGTCGCCTTGTTTGACACGTACTTCAGTCCGACGTCAATGGCCTGGCCGATTTTGTCGGCTTCCTCCTTGACCGTCTTGCCGAACATCGTTTCCGTAATAATCGCCAGCGTGACTTTCATCATATCGTGATGGATGTCGCGTATTTCGCCGTCCTTCCACTCTTCCATCAGGTCCACAGTCTGGCGGACCATCACCTGCCCGTACTCCTTGATCCGGTCGCGGTGAAAGGCGGGCTGCATCAGCCTGCGCTGACGCATGTGCTTCTCCCCTTCGCTGGTGAGAATGCCGTCCCCGACGACTGCTCTGGCTACCTGCAATCCCTTCGCTTTGCGAAAGTGGGCTTGCTTGGTGACGAGCACCTCCTTGATCTGATCCGGGTTGGTCAGCAGGTACACATGTCGCTTGGGTCCGAAGCGAAAATGGACGACCTCGCCGTACTCCCTGGCCATCTTTTGTATGTAGTGCAAGGTATCGCGGCGAAAGGCAAGCAGATTGCCGGAGATGGGAAGTCCTTTTGGTCCAGATACTGTCAGGTTCATGGTTTCCTCCTATGGGGTGATTGCCCACATAGTATTTGGCAGTGGAGGAACTCTATGCAAACCGCTCAAACGATTTTGGCCTCGGAATTCCCGCCAGGCAGCAGACGGCCGGCAATCAGACGCTGGCGTACCTTGATGCCGATGACGGAAGCGAGGACCGCTTTCACTACGCCTACGAGCAAAAACGGCGTTACGCCCAATGCCATCGCTTCCGCCCACGGCACTGCCAGCACGTATTTGAGCTGCACGGTTCCGAAGGCCAGCGTGACGACCATGCCGGCCAGGTTGGCGATCACCGCGTTTTTTATCGTAAACGTCGTCTTTTCCAGAATCAGTCCGGTGACGTAAGCAGTCGCCACAAACCCGAAAATATAGCCGCCGGAAGGGCCGATCAGGACAGAGAGCCCGCCCTTTGCTCCGGAAAAGACAGGCAGTCCGAATGCCCCGAGCAGGATGTAGATCAGCATTGCCAGCGTACCGTAGCGGCTGCCCAATATCGTCGCGGCCAGCCCGACGGCGAGCGTCTGTCCGGTAATCGGGATCACCGGCAACGGGATCGTGACCTGGGACAGCACAGCCGTAATCGCAGCAAAAATAGCGGATAAGAGCAACCAGCGCAGACGTTCGTTTCGCATACTTTTTTCTCCCTCACTTTTTGTTAACCTATTTTGTATTTTAGTTAACAAAATAATAAGCGTTGTGGACAAAAAAGTAAATGCCTATTATTGCGCCCTGTATCTGTGATCCGCAAACTCCTGCAAAGTCTGCAAGGATATGACCATGTGATCGAGCAAATCGCGCAAATCCTCGATGTTGCCTTCCGTGATTTTGCGCTGGAAGTCGAGCGTTACCTGGTTGGTGTAATAGCCCGGCGGCCAAGGCTGCAGTTCGTGCCAATCCGCTTTTACCGTCTGCGTGAGGGTAGGACGGTTTCCCCACACGCGGTTGAGAAGCTCGGCGATCTCGGCAGCTTCCTTGGGCACATCGCGAACACGCAAGAAAAAATGAATGCAAATCGTGCAGCCGATCACCTCGGTCAACCGCGGCTCCTGCAACTGCTCGGCTGCAATATCGGACAAGGTGGTAGCAAGCTGCAGCCGCGCCTGCACCGTCGCCGGGTCTTCCCCTTCCCTGTTCGCGAGCCGGAATTCCACCTGAAAGCGACGCTCGTATATTGCCAAATCCATCGTGTCGGAACGGCCGGTGATCGTGATCTCCCCGTCGAAGTCACGCTCGTACATCCCGCCCTCCAGGACGACCCTTATGTTGTCAAACGCTATCGGATGAAACATCTGTTGCTCCTCCTCTCCCAATCCCTCCTGGCTTATCCTTAGGATGCCCGCCTTTTCCCTTTTTTGCAAGCTGAAGCGCAAGCGTGGCGCTCCTCCCCGCCGAGTGTTACCATGAGAGAGAATCCAGCATCGAGGTGACCGCCATGTTTTTGATTGCCATACTCGTCGTCGTCGCGATCGCGGCAGAAATCATTCATCGTCTCAATCCATGGAAAAAGCCGGAGCCTGCCTACGAGGAGCTGGTCGCGCAAATCAAAGCCGCCGACTGGTACCGGAAGCTGGCAGAAGACGACGTATGCCGCGACATTTTGGAAAATGATCCGCATGTGCAGGCCTTTTTCCCCGGCCCCTACGAGGCACAGCGCCTGTTGACGCAGGAAGGGTACCAACTGGGCCTGATCGATTACGTCACGGAACAGGCTGCCAAGCGCAAGCGTACATAAGCGGTTTGGTTTGGACATAGCACTTTTTCCGCAAACAAAAAAGCATACAGCAACGGGGGATTATACCCATGCGGTATGCCTGTTTCACATCTGTATCAGGACAGTTTGGTCTTACCCATTCTTTTTGTAGTAGTGTTTGTACGAATCAGTGGATGCCTGCTCCTGGCAGGTGAAGCACTCGGTAGCGTACGATTCCGCCTGTTCTGTCATAACCTGGCCGCAAGAAGCGCAGCATTTTGCTTCGAGACTGCGAAAAAAGCTGGTGATCGGTGTCATCCTTTTTCCCTCCAGAGCTGTTGTTGACTGTATTGTAATACAACAGCGTCTATTTTATAAAAGTTTGTTATAGTACATTACGTGCCATTAGCACGACCGGACACCGTTTTTTCTTCCGATTGCTCCTTTTCTCTCTGTATTCATACATTTTCGTAAATTTATCATCTGTTGTAACACAATATTCTCAAATGAGCAGGTTAAACAGGTACGGATCATGCGTAATCTCTACATAACCGACTCCATGCTGCTTCATCCGGCGGATCAGCGGCTCGTAGTCATCCTTGCATTTCAGTTCGATGCCGACCAGCGCCGGACCGTTTTCCTTGTTCGTCTTCTTGGTGTATTCAAAACGGGTGATATCATCGTGTGGACCGAGCACCTTTTCCATGAATTCGCGCAGCGCCCCTGCACGCTGCGGAAAATTGAGCACGAAGTAATGCTTCAATCCTTCGTACAGCAGCGAGCGTTCCTTGATTTCCTGCATCCGGTCGATGTCGTTGTTGCCGCCACTGATGACGCAGACGACGTTTTTGCCGACGATCTGGTCGCGGTAAAAATCGAGAGCGGCAATGGAGAGCGCTCCCGCCGGTTCGACGACGATGGCACTGCTGTTGTACAGTTCGAGAATGGTCGAGCAGACTTTGCCCTCCGGCACGAGGACGATGTCATCCAGGACATCCCGGCACATCTCCATCGTCAGATGCCCGACCTGTTTTACCGCTGCCCCGTCGACGAACTTGTCGATCTCCTCGAGCGTCACCACGTCGTTTTGCTCCAGTGCCGCTTTCATCGACGGCGCTCCCGCAGGCTCCACCCCGATGATCCGGGTGTTGGGGCTGATCCCTTTTACATACGTGCCGATTCCTGCCGCCAGGCCGCCTCCGCCGATTCCCGTAAAGACAAAATCGACCTGTTCCTCCATGTCGTTCATAATTTCCAGCCCGACAGTTCCCTGTCCCGCTACGACCAGCGCATCGTCGAACGGATGGACGAAGGTGCGGTCTTCCTGCACACAGTAGTTCATCGCCTCGGCAAACGAATCGTCAAAGGTGTCGCCGACGAGCACGACCTCCACGAAAGGGCCGCCAAACAGCTTGACTTGCGACACCTTTTGCCGCGGCGTCGTCGTCGGCATGAAAATCGTGCCCTGGATTTCCAGGTGATGGCATGAATAGGCTACTCCCTGCGCATGGTTGCCCGCGCTGGCGCAGACGACGCCCTTTTTTCGCTGTTCCTCGGACAGGCTGCGAATAAAATGGTACGCTCCCCGTATTTTGAACGAACGCACGACCTGCATGTCTTCCCGCTTGACATAGACATGGCAGTTGTACCGTTCGGACAGCAGCTTGTGTTTTTGTAGCGGCGTTTTTTCGATCACATCCTTGAGGACGTGGTTGGCTACGACGATTTCCTCTACTCTTACTTTTTGCATGATCCAGCTTCCTCCGTTCACGAATCCATTCTTTCCAAATAACAAAAAGCCCCCGCCTCTCCAGCCGTGCCCAACAGGCATGGCTGGCTGAGGCGAGAGCATCGCGGTACCACTCAGCATTTTCTGTTTCCCTCACGAAAAACAGACTCACACAGTTCGAAAACAATACGAACTGGCTGTCCGGTAACGTGGACAAATCCGTTGTCCTGTACTCGGCAGCAGAATCGGGCGAACCCGTTTACTGCGCGTTTCCAGGGCAAGGCTCCAAGGTGATTTTCAAAACAAGCTGGCGTCCGTCCTTTCAGCACTTCAGACGGCTCTCTGGGCACCACGTCCTGTTTTTACTCTCCTTATCGACGCCTTTGTTTACCGTTGTTCGAATGTTAATAAAATATTGTACGGGGATTTGTCCGGGTTGTCAATGACAGCCAGACTCATTCGGCTCATATCCTCCAACCGCATCAGGCGCATGCAAGCGGGCTTTCCCCTGGGAAATCGCGACCGTCCCGCCATTCGGGCAAACAAAAAAGGCATGCCACATTGCCTCGTGAGGGAAATGGACCTGCCTTTTCTATAATTACACAGCTTCGTAAATCGCTTCGTAGCGCTTGCTGATCTCTTCGTCGTTCAAGCCAGCCTCGCGCAGACGCTTGATCAGGGCGTTGGCCCAAATCTCGGTGCGTTGCGCCATTTTTGCGTACTTCTTCGCTTCCTTTTCCTTGCGCTTGGCGCGGTCTTCCGCGTTGGACTTGAGGTTGTCGAGGATGAACAGCATATGCATGGTGTCATCTTCGTTCAGGCCCGTCCAACTGTCGTTGAGGAACTCGACCACCTTTTTATAGTAATCATCAAACTCCGTGAAGGAAATCTCGGTATCCATGTTGAGATATTCTTTCATTTTTTCAAATAGCTCTTGCATCTAGGCACAACTCCCTCATCCTATTGTTCCGCATTATTATATCAAAAAGGTGGTGGCGGAGGAAGTTGCCATTATTTGAGACCGCATGCACATCCGTGCCCGATCTTTTATAATAGAGTGACAATATGAGCAGCAGCCTGAGGTGAACGAAAGCACTATGAAAACGCCACTTTCAAAAAATGAGGAAGCAAACATTCGCGTCGGCCAGCAAATGACGCTGACAATCAAAAGTCTTGGCATCAACGGCGAAGGAATCGGCTACTTCAAACGGAAGATCGTGTTCGTGGACAAGGCGCTGCCCGGCGAGGTCATTCACGCCGAGGTCACCGAGGTACGGGAAAGGTACGCGACGGCCCGGCTGTTGCGCATCGTGGAACGCTCGGCGGCACGGACGACTCCCCCCTGTCCGGTATACGCGGAATGCGGGGGCTGCAGCCTGCAGCATATGGACTACCAGGCACAACTGGCGAGCAAGCAGGAGATCGTCGTCGAGTCACTGCGCAAATACGCCAAGCTGGACAATCCTCCGGTCGCTCCCACTATCGGGATGGACCATCCATGGGGGTACCGCAACAAGGCGCAGTTCCAGGTCGGCAAGCAGAACGGCAAGCTGGTGGCCGGACTGTACCAGGCAGGCAGCCACAAGCTGGTCGGGCTGGAAAGCTGCCAGGTCCAGCATGAGGCAACGACGAAAATCGTGCAAGCGACCCGCGACATCCTCGAAGAACTGCGCATCCCCGCCTACGACGAGCGGAAGCGCACAGGCGTAGTCCGCACCATCGTGGCTCGGGTCGCGTTTGTGACAGGGGAGGCGCAGGTGACGCTGGTAACGGCGACACCAGACATTCCCCGGGTGAAGGAGCTGATTCTGGAGCTGCGCACGCGCCTGCCCGAATTGATCGGAATTTCGCAAAACGTGAACGCGCAAAAAACGTCTGTCGTCTTTGGCGACAAGACGGTGACCCTGTGGGGCAAACCGTCCATTGCAGAAAAGCTGGGCGAACTGTCCTTTGACCTGTCTGCGCGGGCTTTTTTCCAGCTAAACCCGGAGCAGACGAAAAAGCTGTACGACCAGGTCAAACAAGCCGCCGGTCTGACCGGCACGGAGCTGGTGCTGGACTTGTACTGCGGGACGGGAACGATCGGGCTGTGGCTCGCCCCCTATGCGCGTGAGGTCCGCGGTATCGAGCTGATCCCCGAAGCGGTCGAGGACGCACGCCGCAACGCTGCGCGCAATGGTGCAGCCAACGCGAGCTTCCACGTCGGCCGTGCCGAGGTGCTGATGCCAAAGTGGGCCAAGCAGCAAGGCATCCGCCCCGATGTCGTCGTGGTCGATCCCCCGCGCACCGGGTTGGACGATGCCCTGATCCGCTCGCTCTTGCAGGTCAAGCCGAAAAAGATCGTGTACGTCTCCTGCAATCCGTCTACGCTGGCAAAGGATATGGCCCGGATGCTCGGAACGTATGAACTGGTGAGCGTGCAGCCGGTGGATATGTTTCCACATACGGCGCATGTGGAGGTGACAGTAAGACTGGAAAGAAAAGATACAGTTCAATAAACCGTATCTCGTTAGAAATCGTTAGGGTGGGAAAGATTGTAGTAAATTATAATCTTTCCACCCTCGAATACTTCAATTTTGTGGATAAGCCTTTGGGGCAGGAAAAAATTGCGATGAAATTTTCAATAATGCAATAAAGATTTTATAAGCTGTGCAAGATATGTCCGTAACTTGCAACATCACTGAAAAAGGGATTAAAATAACTTAATATTATCACGGCAAACTTAGAAAATTTCGAGGAGAGTTTCTTTGGACTATTTCATTGATTTTTTATTGTTAGTGTTAGTTTATTTTTTGTTCTTCTATAGAAAATGGAAAAAGAATCCGAAAATGCAATTCGTAATGAAAACACTTATGTATGCTTATATTGTAATGGTTTTATTTGTTACATTAATGCCATTTACTATGCCATTTGGTGGAACGAATAATCTTTTTATGGAAACGGCGAATTTTGTTCCTTTTAGGGATTTCATATTAGACCACAAAGGTGCGATTAGAGAAATAATTCTAAATGTAATAATGATGATGCCTTTCGGCTTTTTATATCCAACAATTACCAAAAGGGGTATTCTAAGCACGGTTGCTTTAACCTTTTTCTTTAGTTTAATTATTGAATGCTCTCAATTACTTAGTGCATGGTGGGGCGGCTTACATTCTAGAACTTTTGATGTAACTGACTTGATTACAAACACGCTGGGAGGTTTAATAGGCTTTCTAATCTTTATAGTTTTAAGACCAGTCGTTAACAAGATACTAAAAGCATAGATAAACATTGGATGATTAATTATTCCCTTGTATTTACTGTCTAGTGTCATTGTATTTGTATAAGGAAACTCTACTCCCCCCTTAAAGGGGGAGAGTAAAGGAAACAGATGGATTGGGGGAACTATCCTACGGGGCAAGCGAGGATAAACGTAACTCAATAGTAGAATAATGATTCATTCGGCACTGGGGGGCTGTATTGCCGTTTCGGGACCTTATCAAGAATAGTTCTCCAACATCTGGCGCACATAATTTCGAAAGTCTTCAACATAGGTTTTGGGCTCTACGATTTTCAGATGGGTGCCGAAGCTGGCTAAAAATTGAAATCCTGTATGGTTTTGAGGAACATGAATGGTTGCCATTAAACATTCCGAATTATCGTTCTCGATACTATTCCGACCATACCTTTCAATGAGTTGATCTTTTATGCTCGGTGATATCAAAGCCTTGATCGCGACGAGTTGCGATTGATAACCTGTTTCGTGTCCTTGTTCTGACCAATCATCTCTAGGGTGAAATGTATCGTCATCCACCGTAAGATGATCGATCCGGGATAATTTGAATGTTCGGTATCCCTGTCGATGCAAACAAAATCCTTTCAAGTACCAACTCGATTCGTGAAAATGAAGCTCATAGGGCTCGATCATTCGATTCGTTACAGTGCCGTTTTGATCTGTATAGTCAAACGAAACGAGTCTTTTCTTTACGATGGATTCTTGACATTTCTTTACGGTTTCAAGAATCTCGGACCGACCCTCCCAATCATAAAACGAAAGTTGAACCGAGCGATTCAGAGACAATGGCCTGACCATTGCCTCTATTTTTTTTATCGTCATTTGGACTTCTTCAGTAAGGAAGATTTGTTCCAGTCCGCCGAGGGCAGTTAGGATATTCTCCAAATCGGAGCTGCTTAAAAGACGTTTATCGACCTTGTATTCCTCCATGATGCCATAGCCTCCGTTCACCCCATGGACAGAGTAAATCGGGATGTTGGATACACTCAGCGTTTCCATATCGCGGAGGATCGTTCTTTTGGAAACATTGAACAGTTGCGAGAATTCTTTCGCAGAAACGACCTCTTTTTTCAGCAATATCATGATAATCGAAATGAGTCTCTCAACCTTGTCCATATTTGCCCTCTTTTTTTCTACATGATCTCAGAATGGTGACAATAAGCCGTCACCTTTTCTCCATTATACTACATGTATCTCAAGAAGGAGGTTTTGCCAGATGTCAGCTATTGCGTATTTGAACTTTGATGGAGTTGCCGAACAAGCGATTGAATTTTATTCGGAGGCATTACAAGCGACTAAAGTGAAAAAAGTGACATTCAAGGATTTTCCGCAAGATCCAAGCTATCCGCTGCCCGAACATGAGTTGAATATGATTATGGAGTCTTCGATCGAATTCGCGGGCGGGAAAATCATGTTGTCGGATTTGCTGCCTTCCATGAAGAGCGTAACAGGTGAGTTGGTGAAAGGAAGCAACGTATGGATTAGTGTAGTCAATGAAGATAAACAAATACTGGAAGGGCACTTTGCTCGTTTGTCTGTTGGCGGCCATGTGATCATGCCATTGTCCAGCACTCCGTGGTCTTCGTGCTTCGGAATGTTGGTAGACAAGTTTGGGGTTTGCTGGAAGTTCAATGGTGACGCCGATCAGTTTCTTGATGAAGTGATTTCCCGCAGCCATGGAGATTAAACCTGCTCGAGATATGTGGAGTGCTGTTCACTGTTAGTCAGGAAAGACTAATCGTTTGAGATAGATTGACGAATCTCGTAAGGAAGCGGGCAAAAGGCCGCTTCTTTTTTCATCGTTGCGAACCAGTGGACTCTTGCCCATTTTGCTCACCTGCAACTAGGCTTTTGCATAGGATAAATGGTCAATGAGAAAACCACGGAGAGGAGCATGAGTATGTACCCTGCCTCATACTTTCACCATCAATGGCATCATCCCATGCAATGCAACTGGTATAACAATTGGAATCCCCACTATTACAGCTGGAACAACAGCAACTATAATCCAAATGGAACCATTGCGTTACAAGATTACGGAACAAGGCCATTTGTAGTAAATATTCACCAGGCAAGCGAGCAAAACAACAATTATCGCACCGCTTTATGGACGGGTAAGTATTTACAAGTAACATTGATGAGTATTCGTGTTGGTGAAGACATCGGCTTGGAAGTCCATCCGACAACTGACCAATTCATCCGGATTGAACAAGGTCAGGGACTTGTTCAAATGGGTGATAGCAGACATAACTTAGATTTTCAAGTAATGGCGTACGAAGACTATGCAATACTGATACCTGCCGGAAAATGGCACAATGTAACCAATACAGGTAATCGCCCCCTTAAAGTGTCCGTTATCTATGCCCCGCCCGAGCATCCATTCGGTACCGTTCATGAAACGAAAGCAATCGCTCAAAGAACGAGCGAAGTATATCCCAGTCGCCCGTAACTGTCACTGCCGGGATAGAATGGACCAAGGCGTGCCACCCGTTTATACCTTTCCCGCAGAAATGGCTCCAAGAAGGAATCTGCAGTCATTGCTATGTATTCTTAGAATAGACAAAGAAACCGCTTCTTTTTTCCCATCCTTCCGAAGCCCAAAAGGCATTGCCGACTGTATTCTCTTCAATCACAAAGATGTGGCACTTGCCGATTCCCTCTTCGCGCAATTTTGCCAAACTCTTTTGCACCAACCGGTTACCGATTTTTCGGTAACCGGGATCTACCGCTACGTGATAGATAAAACCTCTTCTTCCATCATGTCCGCATAAAATGGTCCCAATGATCGTACCATCTTGTGCGCATACGAAACTAAACCCTTTGTTTCTTCGCAAGTATGCCTCCACGTTTTCCTTTGAATCGGCGTCGCTTAGCGCCAAGCCCTCAATCCGATTCCATAACGCAACCATCGGTTCATAATCATGTATGGTCATCTCTCGAATTTCACTCATGCTCTGTTTCCTTCCTCTCATGTCTCTCTATTTCTATCTCGAGTGCGAGCTCACTCCCCCAAAGCTCCCGCCACACGGTAGTTGTCCAGCTCGATGTCCAGCTCCAGTCCGAGAGCGAGCTTGGCCAGTTGGTATCCGATATAGGGCCCCATGGTCAAACCTGACGCCCCCAGACCATTTGCGACGAGGATGCCTTCCCAGCCGGGCAATGCCCCGATAACAGGAAGGAAGCCCGGGGTGAAGGGACGAAAGCCTGATCTCGCTTCGATAAACGTGGCATTGTCGAGACCGGGCGCCGTCTCCAGCGCTTTGTTGAATACCTCCTGCAAGCCGCCGGCGGTTATGCGCGTGTCATAGCCTTCCGGGTTATTTTCATGCGTTGCGCCGACGACGATCCGATTGTTTTCAAACGCCAGCAAATACTGATCGCTCGGCGGCATGATGACGGGCCAGTCCCCCGTGTCCGCGCCAGGCCACTCCAGGTGGATGATTTGCGCTTTTTGGTAGGTCACCCGAAAGTCTACGCCCAAAGGCTGCAGCAGTTGGTTCGCCCATGCGCCGGCGCAGACGATGACGGTATCGGCTGCGAGTGATTGTTTGCCAACCTGTACTCCTGTAACTCCTGAACCGGCGTATTGCAAGACCGCCTCGCCGTGTACAAGCTCAGCCCCATGCTTGGCAGCGGCGTGCAACAGCGCATCGCGGAGGGCTCGTCCATCGACACGGGCTGCCCCCGTTACCAATACAGCCGTGCAGTCATCGGCGAGCGGCGGAAACAACGCCTTGGCTTCGCTTGCTGCAAGCAGGCGGATTTCTCCGATTTCCGGAGCGTACTCTTTGCGTTTTACCGCCCGTTTTTCCAGTTCGCCCAGCTTTTTCGGGTCCTTCTGTATGCTGATCGCGCCGACGCGGGCATATCCGGTTTGGGTTTCCCCGTCGCGCTCCAGTTCGTCGATCAAGGAGGGGTAAAAGCGCGCCCCCTCTTTCGCCAGCGTATACCACGCCTGGTTGCGTCTTTGTGACAGCCACGGACAGATAATCCCCGCAGCGGCATCCGTAGCTTGTCCTTTGTCTTTGCGGTCGACGACGATCACCTTCGCGCCCCATTTCGCCAGTTGATACGCCGTAGAGGCGCCCAGAATCCCGGCACCGACAACGATAAATGTTTTCATCTTTTGTCATCCTTTTCGTTGAAACAATGTCCAGTCCATTGTATTCTATCTGCGCTACAATCCAAAAGCCCCATTTGCCAGAGCGCTGGACACGCAGTCTTTATACACTGTTGCAAAAAAGGATACCAGGCAACGGGATATTTTCGAGACGCCGATCGTGTTGTATGTAGGAGGCGAAAAAGTGGAGAACGATTCTTTCTTGCATACAGGTACAGAATGGGCCGAACTCTATCAACGGCATGCCGATCTTGTTTACCGGCTGTGCTATCTCTATTTGAAAAATCCCGTTGATGCAGAGGACGCTGTTCAATCTGTATTTCTGAAACTAATCAAATCGCAAATGATTTTCAACGATTACGAGCATGAAAAAGCCTGGCTGACGGTTACCACCCGAAATACGTGCAAAGACCTGCTGAAAAGCTGGTGGAAAACACGTCGCGTTGCTTTAGACGCTCTACCGGAGATTCCTTCTTGGGATGGCGATGAGCCGTCGGGAAAGTTGCTTGCCAGATTGCTGTCCCTTCCTGAAAAATACAAAACCGTTTTGTATCTGTATTATTTCGAGGACTACGCGGTAGCTGAAATCGCATCGATGCTCGGACAGAAAGAAAGCACGATCCAAACGCAATTGTTCAGAGGACGCAAACGCCTGAAAATTGACTTGGGAGGGGACCATCGTTGACTGACAAAAAAATACATCAATTGTTTGCAGCGCTCACGCCCACGACCGAACAAAAAAAGAGAATGTACCAGAACATTTTCGTACAAAGCCAGGTTGACAAGAACCGAGACAGCAAATGTACTCCCGCGCAACGACGATACCGATTCGCCGTTCCTGTTGCCTTATTGCTGATTTGTTTTACGACAACCGCTTTTGCAGCGACCTATATGGGATTGGAGGAAGCCTTCTTCCGCTTCTTAAACCCGGTTGACCATAAGCAGACGCAATATTTGTCATCGGGGGCCGGTACGGTTGGGAAGCAGATAACCAACGAGAACGGGACGCTCGAAATCAGACAAGTGATCGGCGACCGGAACCTGACTTATCTCTTGCTGGACTTTACTGCCCCGGATGGAACGATTTTAGATGCAGCTAGATACCGTTTTGAGCATGTCAGGATTAGCTCGGATCAACCGTTTTACAGCACAGGTTTTACGGTGGTAGACGATGGAAATACAAATGACAATACAATTCGCCTGATCATGTGCATCCTGACCGAAGATTCGCTAGCGGGACAAACAGTGGCTTTCACATTCGAGGATTTGCAGGCGGCCGATCCGCTTCCCGGAATCTTTGAAACGGTCATACCGGGTATGTGGGAAACAGAGGCCACACTGGCTTTCCAGGACTTCTCCAGCCTGTACCAGGTCGATCAAGAAGTGAATATGTTCGGCTATCAGGCAACAGTAAAAACGATCGCCATCTCGCCAATCTCCATTTCGTTGCAGGTTGAAAGCGAAGCGTTGAAGGAGATCAGCGAAGCGGCTAGGGGATTGGAGGACATAGGTGAACATGAATATTTGGACCGCTACCCTGTCACAATCAACTTTGCCGATGGCACCTCATCGACGACAAGTATCTTTACCGGATTGACGGTGAGCGATCATCTCCGTAATCAATTGCTTACGATCAAGACATTCGAAAATGCCATTAATGACAAAGAGATCGCGAGTGTCGTATTTTTTCATACAAAAATTCCGATTGCAGATACATCTGCGCAATAATAACCGAGCAAGCGGCTTTTGCAGCCGCTCTCCCTCACTTTTGGCAAGCGAAGACCGTACGCCGTTTGCCGATGCAACCAAAAAAGCGTTCCCCCATGCCAATCAGGGGAACGCTCCCAGGTTACTTCTATTGTGTGATGACAACGGAACGGGAGTAAGGGTCCCACTGTACTTTCGCTCCGAGTGCCTCGGATACAAAGCGCACTGGCACCAGCGTCGTATCTCCGTTGAGCAGTTGTGCCGGCACGTCGAGAACAATCCGTTCGCCGTTTTTATACGCGATCTTGGAGCCGATCGTCAGTTGGATCACATTCCCATCCTTATAGGCAGTCACAGTCTGTGTGGCCTCATCCCACTCTACGCGTGCGCCAAGCGACTCGAAAATGGCGCGCAGAGGAACCAGCGTCCGTCCATCGATTTCAATCGGATTTTTCGGATACACCTGAAGCTGTCCATCGATAAACACCGCGATCTGGTTCGTCAGATTGACCGTGAATACGGCTGGCAATGAATGAGCTGCCACTCTGCCCTGCTTGTCCACGATTTCGATGTAGACACTGTAGCTGCCTGTGAGAAGCTTCAATTCGGCAATCGAGATTTGCGGTTTGGCCAGGTTGAGCTTGATCCGCTGCACTTCTTTCCCGTAATGATCGGTTGCGACCAGGAACACATTGTATTGCGTCAACCATTCCTGGGACTGCAGCACAATCGTAATCGTCCCGTTGGTATTCACTGTAATGCCACCCGGGAATTCCGCACCACTCGGAATCACAACGGTACCGGTTGAATCCGGCTCCCCGATCACCCAGCGAACGGATTTTGTATGCGCTGTCTGTCCTTCATTCGTAACTTCCAGTCGAACTTCGTATTTGCCAGCAGGCAAGTTCAGGCTGCTGCTGGAAATCCTCGGATTTTTGGTATTGATCGTGATGCGTTTTACTTCTTTTTCTTCTTCGTTGTAGATCACGAGATAAAACTTCGCTTTGGCATACGCTGCCGTAATATTGATCGTGATTTCAATATCTCCGTCCTCATCGATGCTGATGCCGCCCGGAAAGACGAGATCGTCTTTTTCGCTCTCCCCGCCTGTGATATAGAGAGAAACAGCGTCTGACTCCAGCGTAATTCTGCCGCATGGCGGCTCGATGCTCAATCCGCCTTTGGCAGTCTCGCTTGGATCAAAATCACGGACGACAAGCGAGACGAGGTATTTATCATCCGGAATATCCCGGAACTCCTTCGCCGCAATCGTGATCGCTCCCGTGCGCACTTCTACCGCGAACTCCCCTCCGCCAAACGCAGGGACGTATTCGGTCACCAGCTTCGCTTTCGTGATGCTTTTGACCGGGATTTGTTTGATTTGCTCCCCGCGGCTGTCGGTAATGACCAGATCCATATGCTTCGTAAAACCAGCGTCCACTTTTACCCATGCAGACAAATTCCCGTTTTCTGCAAATCCGACTTCTGTCAGAACAGGGGAAAACGGCATGGCAATCCGGGAACAGGCACTCGCTACTCCCCCCTCAAAAGACAGCGACAACGCCAAAGAAAGCAACAATGCATATAATACCTTTTTGCTCCAGTTCATGGTGCCCTTCCTCTCTTTATGTAGGAATATTTTCCTGTAGTATACAGCCTCGTTATGAAATAATCATCAATTTTATTAAAAATATTTAATCATATTAAAAAGTGCGCATATGATGATATGCGGTTTTTGCAGCGAATACAGCAAACAGGTTTTCCGTGGCCATTTGCAGGGAATAGGTAGAGACAGACAGTTTGATCGTATTGGAGGATACTACATGATCTATGTTTTCCTGGCTATCATACTGGCGGCTGTTATCGCCGGTATTGTCATCTACAAGAAAAAGAATACCTCCGTTGAAACCGTCTCATTTGCCGACCAGGACCTCGATCCGCTGCACATCGACATCACCCAGATCGATCAGATGGCGGACGGTTCCGAATTCGAAATGTACTTGTATCGACTGTTTCTCGCGTTGCGGTACGAAGGCGTGTACAAAACAGTTGGCAGCGGGGACTTCGGAGTCGATCTCGTCTTTACCGATCGCGAAGGCGTTCGCACTGTCATACAAGCAAAACGCTACAGTGTCGAGAATCCGGTCGGGATCAGCGCGGTGCAGGAAGTCTATTCCGCGATGCGCTACTACAAGGCGAAAAAATCGATCGTCATCGCTTCCTCTTCTTTTACCGCTTCCTGCGAGACCCTCGCCGGAGTCAATCATGTAAAATTGCTCGACCGCAGCGATCTGATTGAAATCATCCGTCTGTTCAAAGAAGGAAACCACGAAAAAGTCAAAGATGTGATCGAAGCGGAGCCACGAATGATACTCGATTCCTGGACGGAGTACACGAACCAGATCAATCCGGAAATCAAAAAGGACAAAAAGGCGGAGAAGATCGTGCAAAACCTGTGACTCGGTACGCACGCACAATCGCTTTCGCAAGAAAAACAGCATAGTCCTCTCCCCCAAAATCCAGGTTGCCAACACAAAGAGGCAACCTTTTCCCGTTGCCTGATGGGATATTATGGAACAAACAAAGCGGTTTGTGTTATTCTGATGACGACATCCGATGGGAGGAAACGAAAATGAGCACGACGACAATTCTGTATGTTATCACCCTCCTTTCCATCCCCCTGCTCGTCCTCGCTTACAAAAAGCGGGAAGAAGATGAATCACGACTCGGCTGGAAAATTGCAGGCTATTACCTGCTGGGAAGCTTCACCCTCAACCTGAATGATCTGGCGCTGCCTCTCGGTTTTTTGCTGTTTCTCCTGTTTTTCCGCCCTGTAAAAAACCGCGCCACCAAACAAAATGCAGCGTACCTCGGGCTTGTACTGTTTTTGTCGCAGCTCATCGTCCCAGCCATTGAAGAGTACATATATGAACGCCCGCGAGAAATAGCCGCTTCGAGCTCTCATCCCTTTCAGGTCGACTTCAACGAGGATTGGGCCATGATCCAGAAGAAGTTCGAGGTCAATCCCGATGCCCGTCTGGACGATTTTCGTGCCGAGTATCAAAAGAACGGCCAACTCGAAGAGCTGTCCTATGATATCGTTGCCCGCTCGGAAAACGGCTTCGTGCTTTACGATGTTGTCTATTCACCAGAGAAAAATCGGTACACCGTGCGGCGCCGCAATGTAGGCGATCAATGGCTGCAATACGAACGCTCCGTACTCGCCTCCCGGTTTTTTGAGGTTGTGGATGACGTTCAAAATCGCGCCCTGTCCCAACAACAGTCATCCCAGGCAACCATCCTCATAGACAGCGATGGACAACTTGTTTCTTATGGCATCAGGCATCGTGACAAATACCGAATTGATGATGACGACATACAGCCGATTGCAGATGATTCCCTGCCCGTCACCGGCTATACGATCTCCACCTGCGAACGGATCGACATGTCCGACAGCACGACTGGTGTTACTCGTTCGCGCGGTTGCATCCATCCGGTCGATTACGTATTTGATGCGATGTGATCCTTATATCGAGTCAGGAGAGGAGAGTTTTGCATGAACATTCGCAAAGCAATGACGCATGAAGCTGACGATCTCAGTAACCTCGTCTTACGTTCAAAGGCTTACTGGGGATACAGTGAGGCATTTTTGGAAGCATGCCGCGAAACGCTGAAGATTACGCCTGCGCAGATCGCTTCGTCACATGTCGTTGTCGCAGAAGAAGATGGTCTCGTCAAGGGCGTCTACATCCTCAACAAGGAAAGTGACAGCAGCGGCTTGCTTCACTCTCTGTTTATCGATTCCAGCGCGATCGGCAAGGGCTACGGAAAAGCATTGTGGAACGACATGATCGAAACAGCGGCCGATTGGGGGCTTCGTACCATTCTCATCCACAGTGATCCGTATGCAGAGCGATTCTACCTGCTGATGGGCGCAAAGCGGATTGGCGAAGTCGCTTCAGCGGTATCCCCGGACAGAAAGCTGCCGTTGATGGAGTTCGCGATTCGGCGTTGATGTGTCCTTTACCTGTACGCTGCGTCAAGGTATACGATGAAGAAGCGAAGCAAGGAGGTTCTCAACATGAAAATCAAAGAAGTCGCAGACAAGCTGAACATCTCCCCTCGCGCGATTCGCTTCTACGAAGAAAAAGGACTGATCGCGCCTGGCAAGCAGGAGCAGAATCAGTACCGCTCCTTCTCGGAAAAGGACATCTGGCGCCTGCAGACGATTCTCTCGCTCCGCGAAGCCGGGATGAGCATCGATGATATTAAAAAAGTCCTCTCCGACATGGACGGAGACGACTACCACCAGTTGCTGTACTATTTGGAACTGCAACGCTCCGTCATGTTCTCCAAATGGCTGGAGCTGAAACAAACGATCGACACGACAGAGCGTATGATCGAAATCGTGAAGCGGGAACAATCACTGCCGCTGGAAGATATTTATCAGCTCGCGGAAGGCTCCAAACGGCTGCGGGACCAGCGGAACAACTGGCGTGACCGCTGGAATTTCGACCGATTGGCGGACATCCACGACCAACACGTCACCGATGATTCCCACAAGTACAGAGACTACGAAAAAGCTCTGGAGCTCACAGTCAAATGGATCGCCCCCATCGAGGGCGAAACCGGCCTCGACATCGGGACAGGAACGGGAAATTTGGCGGGGAAATTGATGCAGCGAGGAGCGGTCATGGCGGGAGTCGATCAGTCCAAAGAAATGCTCGCCCAATGCCGGAGAAAATTTCCCGATATGGAGACGAAGCTCGGCAATTTTCTCGCACTTCCGTACCTGGACGAAAAATTTGACTTTGTGGTTTCCAGCTTTGCCTTCCACCACCTGACGGACAGGCAAAAGCTGCTGGCGATTGAGGAGATGCAAAGGGTACTGAAGCCTCGCGGGCGCATCTGCATCGCCGACCTGATGCTGGCAGACGGACAAGCAGCGCCCGATCACGGCGAGCATTATGCGAGACTATCCGACCTGCTCCACTGGCTCGAAGAAAAAGGGTACTTTGTCAAGCATCAGCAAATCAACGACATGCTGTGTGTCGTCTGCGCTGTTCCGCTCCGCTGAAAAAAGCATTGACCTTCTCGTTACGTCACCTTTTATGATCCGGATGAAAGGCTGAAAAGTGAAGGAGGATCAATATGCCCGATCACACAAGCATTTACCGACAGGAAGCCGAGAAGTATCACCTGCTCATCTCCAGGCAGCCGAATCTCGCCCTGTATATCGAGGAAATCCGGCCGTTTGCGGGCCTGGACATCGTCGATCTCGGAGCGGGTACCGGCAGACTCGCTACCGTTCTTGCCCCGCAAGCAAAATCGCTCGTCGCTCTCGATGCTTCACAGCCGATGCTTGACGTCACCGCGGCCCGGCTGAAACAGGCAGGGCTTGCCAACTGGTCGACCCAACAGGCAGACCACCGCCACATCCCGCTGCCCGAGCAAAGCGCCGATCTGCTTGTAGCAGGCTGGACGATTTGCTACCTTGCCAGCTCCAACGATCCGCGCTGGAAGCAAAACCTGGCGGACGTGATCGCAGAAATGAAGCGCATTATCCGCCCTGGCGGCACCATCATCATTTTCGAAACGATGGGAACAGGGACCGAAACCCCGAATCCGCCCGACTTTTTGCGAGACTACTACCGCGAACTGGCGGAGACATACGGCTTTGCCCATACCTGGATCAGGACGGACTACGAGTTTGACAGTGTCGAGCAAGCCGTGGAGTTGACCCGCTTTTTCTTTGGCGAGCAGTTGGCGGACCGCGTCTTCGCCCAACAGAGCAGGCGTGTAGCGGAATGTGCCGGCATCTGGTGGCTGCACGTCTGAGACATTCGTCTCTCTTCAGTGGAGGGATTCTTTCGTGAAATCAATTTTTGGCGAAAGAGTCCCGCGAACTTTTCTGGCACACTCACTGCCTCACGCTTCTAGCTCTTGACTCTGTACCAATATGTATACACCTCTTCGTAGCCCAGCTTCGCATAGAGCCGATGTGCGGGCGCATTGTCGCGCAGAACCGCCAAATAGCTGAATTTTGCCCCGTTTTCTTTTCCCCAATGCAGCAAATGGTGAACGAGCTGTGTCCCATACCCCTCGTTTCGAAAGCGGGCATCCGTCACAATGTCGTACAGCCCGATATAGTCCCGCTCGATCACCCCGAGTCCGCATGCCACCGCCACCTGATCCCGATACAGCGTCACGAACGCTTTTTTCGTCCTGATATTGGCCAGCATACGCCGCATCGCATCCCGATGCCCTTCCGCAATCTGGTTCAGTCTGCACATATTCCCGATCCACTCATCCTGTATTGTGTCGTCGATATGGACAGCACATGTGGGCGGAGGACTGATCCCGTCCAACGAGACGGTTTGCACGCTCGTGTGGTCGACAAGCACGTAGCCCTTTTTCTCCAGAGAAGCATCCAGAGCATCCGGCTGGGCAAAAGGCGTGATTTTAAACGCAGCCCGAAGCTGGTTGGCGGCGTACAGCTTTTCACAATACGCCACTTTCTCGTCCAGGTCGAGTGACGATCCGTAGAGCGGATTGATCGAATTGGCGCGCTTCGTATAGCCATCGGCAAACCGCAGCAGCCATCCGTCATACAACAGCGTCGACAAAGACTGCCAGTGATTCAGCGACAGTTCCTCGATCATTTTGCCAGACATGCGAATCCCTCCATACCGGTTGCAGATATACGCATAAATATACAATATTTCGTTTATTTATACAATTGGAGGTTTATCGGTTTGCAAGCGATGCGCCTGTGAGCAACACTTTGCCCACTCCTCCAGCCTCAGCCAATCGAACTGCCTGCTGCACATCAGCCAGATCAAATCTGGCTTTCGGCTTGTTCATCTTCACCGCACCGTCTCGCATCAGGCTCCACACGCGATGAAATGTCTCCTGCCACGTCTCGACCGACACCCGTTCATTCCAATGACGCAAATGAAACATGCTCACCGCGATGTCTCCTCTGCCCGCGATGCTCGCCCAGTCTACCGGGATGCCGGACAAGAGGCCGAGCGCCAAAAACACGCCATGCGGCTGCAAGCAAAACGCCAATTCTGTCCCTGCCGCACCTCCTACCGAATCGATGGCCGCTTTTGCCCCCATCCCCTGACTAAGCTCCCGTACGGTCTGCTGCAACGGGCTGACCGCCGTGTCGACCACCCGCCATGCCCCCAGCCGCAGCAGTTCTTCTGTATGCACGCCATTTCGCGTCACGGCGATCAGACGAAAGCCCATATGCTTCGCCAATTGCGCAAAGATGCGGCCAATCGCCGAACCGCATGCGTTGACCAGCACGATGTCGTCCGGCTTCAACTGAAGCACCCCGGTACAGATGACCCAGGCTGTGACCGGATTGATATACGCTTGTGCGGCAGTGTCGTCATCGATCTCGGCAGGTACGGAAACGACCCACTCCGCCGGCGCCCGGACGTACTCCTGCCACGTCCCTTCTCCCCGCAGCGGCAGTACGCGCTTGCCGAGCAAGTCCTGGACGACGCCAGGGCCGACATCCTCCACGACGCCGACTCCTTCATAACCGGGCACACCGGGCAGCGCGATCCGATGTGCATATGCTCCTGTGACCGGAATCAGGTCTGACGGGTTGATCGGACTTGCCAGCATGCGGACCGACACCTCTCCGTATGCTGGCCGCTCCCTGTGCTGGCGCTCCACCTGCAGCACCTCCGCCGGGCGTCCAAAGGCGTAAAAGCGCACACGCCTGTTTTCCACTGGCACCACTCTCCTTTTTTATCCATTGTACTGCGTGAACTTCCGGCTCCACCTCAGGCAATCGACGTCAGGGGATGCTTGAGAGCAGCAGGATACCGACTGCCGCCCTCGGCAATGACAAACAACCCGCTCGAAAACGGCGCGTCCTCCACTGCAATCGCCGGATCGTCGGGAGTAAAGTGAAAGACGACCTGCCCGGTATCCGGACCAGCCATTTTCGCCAGGACGTCGCGGATGCGAACCTCTCGCTTGCTGACGAGATCGAACAGCTCCAGCCGGTTCTCCGCTTGCTTGCAGATGACAACGGCGTCCTCCTCCGGCAAATAGTAGAGATCATCCGGGAAAGCCTGCAAACAGTGGAACATGAAAATCCCCTCAGCGCGTTCGGTAGCAAAGCGCCGGGATACAGGCATCCGCTCGCAGGCATATGTGTATAGGAGACGAAGATCCTCTTCTTTTTCCACGTCCAGCCTTCGGACCCCCGCTCGCCCTCTGCCCGCTACAGTTGGTGTATAGGCAAGCGTGAACAGACGTTCCTCTACCGCCTGAAAGCCAAATCGCGGATAAAAATCGAGCACACTTTCATTGGCAAAAAGATACATGACATCATACCGCCCCTCATATTCCGCCATCACCCGGTTCATCAGCTCCGTCGATAAGCCTTGATTGCGATAGTCGGGATGTGTCATAACCGTTCCAATCTGTACAGCCCTCTTGCGCTCTCCCTCGATCACCAGGTCGAGCAGGTTTGCCGATACGTTGGCGATCACTTGCTCTTTGACGGCAAAGGAATACGGGATATACCGCTCATTCCAGAAGCCTCTTTCATGCCACTTGTCAAACCGGATGCCAAATGTGCTCGCCGCCAGAGCGAAAAAGCTGTCGCGCAGTGCTGCATCATCTTTGTAGTTGTGATGAAACCGCATGTCTGCCAAAGCATTTCCCACGCACTTCCGCTTATCCATGTCATTTCCCCTCGCTTCGCTGCCAAAATTTGTTTATACTGAATTTTCATATGTATCTTAATACTAATCTCCTTCGATATAATTGCCGACAAAGATAAAGTATACAACTATGTAATTGGGGAGATAGACATGCAGTTTAGAAAAAGACTCACGTTAGGCAATAAAATCAACCTCATTGTCATCGCCATTTTGCTCCTGTTGAGCACAGCGATCGGTTTCACTGTGGTTGACCAGCTCACCAAAGGAATCAAGAATGTCGCGATCGAAAAAGCAAAAGGAGATTTGGAGATCTCCTATCGTTATCTCTCCACCCTCTATCCCGGCGATTGGCACATAAAAGACGGGAAGTTGTACAAAGGAAACCACCTCTTCAATGAAAAGTTTGACATTGTCGACGAAATTGGTCAATTAACAGGTGACACCGTCACGATCTTCCAAGGCGACACGCGTATCGCCACCAATGTCCTGACTCCTGAGGGGGAACGGGCCATCGGAACCCAGGTATCTCCTCACGTCGCGGAAATCGTGTTGCAAAACCGGTCCAACTACTACGGAGAAGCAAATGTAGCCGGGCATAACTACCAGACCGCCTACAGACCGATCGTGAACGCTGCCGGGGAAGCCATCGGGATTTTCTATGTGGGCGCCTCTCAAGCCATGATCGACGAAACGATCCAACAATTCCGCTTTACGTTTTTGCTTTTGCTTAGCGTCAGTATCGCGCTCGCCTTGGTGATCCTGCTGTTGTTTACGCGAGGGCTGAGAAAGCGGTTGGCCGCCGTATCCACCGCTTTGGAACAAGCCGGAAAAGGCAATCTCACCATCGTCATGGACGATCGATCCTCAGATGAACTCGGCGATCTGGCACGCAGCTACAACCACATGCAGCAAAATCTGCGCGAAACGATTCAACAGGTTATCCATATGTCGGGGCAAGTCGCTGCATCCGCAGGACAAATCTCTTCCGGGACAGAAGAATCCAAACATGCTACCCAGCAAATCACAGCCTCCATGCAGGAAGTCGCCAACAGCGCGCAATCGCAGGCGACAATGGTGGCGGAAAGCGAAAAAGCCCTGGAGGAAGTCAGCCACGGAATTCAAAACATCGCCGAAAGCTCTACACTGGCTGCTGAAAAAGGAACTGACGCGACCAATCACGCCAGACAAGGTGGACAGTTTGTCGAGCAAACCGCCCAGCAAATCCAGGCGATCTACCACTCCGTCAAAGAAAGCGGGGAAGCGATCCAGGCGCTGGACTACCGCTCCAAAGAAATCGGCGAAATCTCTACGTTGATCAACGAGATCGCCAATCAAACGAATCTGTTGGCCTTGAATGCAGCTATCGAAGCGGCACGGGCAGGCGAGCACGGTCGAGGTTTTGCCGTCGTAGCCGACGAAGTACGCAAGCTGGCCGAGCAGTCACAGCAGTCGTCCGCACGCATTTCGCAGTTGATCCAGGAAGTACAGCTCGATATCATCCGCTCCACCGATTCCATCAATCGGGTGGCAGACGACGTCCAGAGCGGGCTTGAAGTCATCTCCCTAACGCAGCACAGCTTCCGGGAAATTCTCTCTTCCATGGAGCGGATCGGCGAGCAGATCACGGATGTAGCCGCTACAGCCCAGCAGATGTCAGCCAGCGTGGAAGAAGTGACGGCGTCGGTGTCCGGTATTACTTCCATCTCGGAAGATACGTTGCAGATGATGCAAAACGTCTCCGACTCTACCGAAAAACAGCTTGCGACCGCCGAGGACATTTCTCTTGCCAGCTCCCGTTTGTCGGAGATGGCAGCCAATCTGGAAAAACAGGTCAACAAATTCCATATCGGTTCTTAAAGCATGAGAGGAGCACTGGCTGCTCCTCTTTTCTTGCCCCTGGGAATTCATCTGTTCTACAATAGGCATGGAAAAAATCTCATTGTGAAAAGAGCGTATCTATGTCCAAAAACAAGAAAAAAACCGAAGCGGCACAGCTATTCGCGGCGTGGGAGGAGCTGTTTGTCTGCCCGCTGTGCGCAAGCCCGATGCACGTGGTGCAAGAGAGCAGCCTGGTTTGCTCCAACCAGCATTGTTTCGATCTTGCCAGGCAGGGGTACGTCAATTTGCTGACTCACCCGGTAAAGGCTGCGTACGCCAGGGAGATGTTTGCCTCGCGCAAGCTGATCAGCAAAAGCGGCTTTTTCGATCCGCTGCTCAGCAAACTGAGTGAGGCTATTCTGTCACGGCAGACGCATACGCGAGAGCCGATTCGCATCCTCGATGCCGGTTGCGGCGAAGGCTCACACCTGGCGCACATCCAGCACATGATCGGCGACAGGACGAGCAGTGATGTGATAGGCGTCGGGATCGACGTGTCCAAGGATGCGATCGCACTGGCGACCAGCGAGACTTCGCGCTCCCTCTGGTGTGTGGCTGATCTGGCCAACTGTCCGTTTGCCGACAAGCAATACACAGCGATCCTCAACATCCTCTCTCCGGCCAACTACGCCCAATTCCAGCGGCTGCTCAGCGAAGACGGGATCGTGCTCAAGGTCGTCCCGGAACAAGACTACCTCCGCGAGCTGCGGGAGAGCCTGTACGTCCTGGATGAGCGGCAGACGTATACCAATGAAGAGACGACCGCGCTGTTTCGCCGCCAGTTTGCATTGCTGGAAACGATACGGGTCCAGTACACGGCACAAATCGAGCCGAGCAATCTGCCCCACCTGCTCCAAATGACCCCGCTGTCCTGGGGAGCGACGGAGGAGCAGCGCGAACGGCTGTTGCAGACGGGGCTGTCTGCGGTCAGCGTCGACTTTTCGATCTTGGTCGGGCGCAACGAGCAGGCGTAATACACGCACACTTTCCGGGTGGGCTGGGCATGCACCTGCCGCCCTCCTGGCACATACAATAAGCCAAACAAACACGACAAGGATGATCGAGTGAATGTATGGCTTTCTACCCAACGCGTATATGCCACTGTCCTTTCCGCATCCCGTATCCTCCCAGTACGGGCGCGGCCCGAGCGAAGCCGTGGCCGAAATCCACGGCGGTCCGCTAGCTCCTCATATCCGTGGCTACGTCGTCTTCACCGACGTGCCCTACGGGTGCGATGTGTTTATCGAGGTGAGCGGCCTTCCTCCTTATCAGCCTGCCAGAGATGGTCAGCAGCCGATCGGACCGATCAGCTTTCATCTGCATGAAAACGGCTCCTGCGCCGTCGGCGATCCCAACAATCCGTTCCTGGCAGCAGGAGAGCACTGGAATCCGACCCGTCAGCCCCACGGCAACCACGCCGGCGACTTTCCCGTCCTGTTCTCCAATGACGGGTACGCCCGCATGACCTTTTTCACCAACAAGCTGAGCGCCGCCGAAGCGGTGGGCAAAACCGTCATTTTGCACCAAAACCCTGACGACTTTCGCAGCCAGCCGTCCGGAAATGCAGGAAAACGTCTCGCCTGCGGTCTCGTACAGGCGAG
Source organism: Brevibacillus sp. TJ4 (assembly GCF_044627595.2). Classification (NCBI taxonomy): domain Bacteria; kingdom Bacillati; phylum Bacillota; class Bacilli; order Caryophanales; family Paenibacillaceae; genus Brevibacillus; species Brevibacillus sp. TJ4. Next base: position 3,597,424 of record NZ_CP185865.1, read on the forward strand.
CTATATGTAAGAAAAGACGCAGATTGATTTCGCCAATCTGCGTCTTCGTCTGTTTCGCTATTTTTTCAGCAGCGCCAAATCGAATGCAGGGACAAGCCCTTGCTCTGCCGCCCGTCCCAGCAAAGCGGTAATGGCGGCATATCCTTCGTCGCCCAGATTTCTCGTAAATTCATTCACGTACAGATCGATGTGGGCCTTTGCCACCTCAGGAGACATCTCCTGGGCGTGGCTCATTACGTAGTCGAGGGAAGCGTCCGGATTCGCCCAGGCGTATTCCACAGAAGCGCGGGTCCAGTTGGTCAAAGATTGCACGTCGAGATGTCTGCGGGCAATGATCGCACCCAACGGGATCGGCAGACCGGTATCCTGCTCCCACCAGTTCCCCATGTCTTCCAACAGGTTCAGCCCGTAGTTCTGGTACGTAAAACGGGCTTCGTGAATGACCAGCCCTGCGTCGATCAAGCCGTCGCGAACGGCTGGCATGATCTGGTGAAACGGCATGACCACAATTTCGCCTACGCCGCCCGGAACATTTTGGGCAGCCCAGAGACGAAACAGCAAATACGCCGTGGAGCGTTCGCTTGGCACTGCCACCCGCTTGCCTGAAAGCTGAGCAGGATCGTTCGTGTCCGCACTGTCTCCTTTGGTCAGCACCAGCGGACCGCAGCCTCGGCCCAAAGCGCCGCCGCAGGGCAATAGCGCGTAATCGGACAATACCCAGGGCAGGGCTGCATAGGAAATTTTCATTACTTCCGGACCTTCCCGACGGTCGGCCAGGTTGTTGGTAATATCAATATCCGCGTACAGGATGTCCAGTTCAGGGGCACCCGGAATCAAGCCATGCGCCCAGGCGTGAAAGACAAAAGTGTCGTTCGGACATGGAGAAAACGCGATTTTCATCATCATAATACCTCCCGTAATACTGAGCTTGCTCTCTGAAGCATCTGCAACGCTTCCTTGATCCGCCACGCCGACTTGTCACGCGGGCCGATCAGGTTGGAGACCGTACGGATTTCCAGGACAGGGAGCGACTGTTGCTGTGCCGCGCACGCCACACCGTACCCCTCCATCGCCTCGGCTGCCGCATCCGGTACGCGTGCCAACAGCTCTTTTGCAGTCTCGGCACTGCCCGTGACCGTTGACAGCGTCAGCACAGGCGCCTCTGTCACCGGCAGACCGGCCTGCTGCATCCCCGCAGTCACCCGGGAGACGAGTGTCTGATCCAATGCCACGCGGGCAGAGCCAAACCCGAGCTCGTCCAGACTCAGGAAACCTTCTGCCGTCTCCGCGCCCAGATCGGCACAGATGATCTCGCTTGCTACCACGAGCGAGCCTACTTCGGCCACTCCGGCAAATCCGCCGCAAATCCCCGCGCATACGACCAGGTCGTACTCCTCTTGTGCCAGGTGTCTGGCTGTACTGGCTGCGGCTGCCATCGGGCCGACTCCGCCGACGACGACTTCAAACCTGCTGTCACCTGCAAGTCCCTGCAATAGCGCTTCCCGCTCTGCCTCTACGGAAGCGACGACCAGCACCCTTGTATACTTCTCGTCTGCTGCCACGATTCCACCTCTTTTTTTGTCCAGCTTTTCTGGTCCAGTTTCGATACGATTTCCCTTCTCCACGTTACTGCTACTTTCGTTTTGTGTAAAGTCCTCGCAGCACGCCGGACTGCCGTCGCCTGCATTTGGCATAAAATGGGCGGCATCCACCCATACTTTGTAGTAGCATGGACCAATACACAGGAGGCAACAGCATGGGAACGATGACGAATGACTTCTTTTCTGCCGTGAAAAAACGGCGCACCTACTACGGAATCAGCAAGGAACCGGTGGCATCCGACGAGCGCATTCACGAGCTGGTCAGAGAGGCCGTGAAGTACACGCCCTCTGCCTTTAACTCGCAAAGCGCCCGTGTAGTCTTGTTGCTGGGCGAGCATCACGATAAACTGTGGACGATTACGAAAGAAACCTTGCGCAAAATCGTTCCGGCCGAACACTTTTCCTCGACCGAAGAAAAAATGAATGCCTTTGCCAGCGGATACGGCACCGTCCTTTTTTTCGAGGACACCAGCGTCGTGGAGAAGCTGCAGCAGCAGTTCGCGGACTACAAGGACAACTTCCCCGTCTGGTCCAACCAGTCTTCGGGCATGCTGCAGTACGTCGTCTGGACCGCCCTGGAGGCAGAAGGCTTCGGCGCTTCCTTGCAGCACTACAATCCGCTGATCGACGCTGAAGTGAAAAGCACCTGGAACATCCCGACCTCGTGGGCGCTGATCGCACAAATGCCATTTGGCAAACCGACGGCCGAACCAGGTGAAAAGCAGTTTATGTCCCTGGACGAGCGCGTGAAACTGTTCTCCTAGAACCAAACCAAACGGCGGTGGGAGAAAAAACTCTGCACCGCCATTTCCAAAAACCAAAACTGCCCAGTTGTAATTGTAAGTGTGCTGTGCTATGATGAAAGCAATAGAAAAGGTATGCGAGTGTTCACATATTGTAAAGGGTTTACACGTATGTTTGAACCTTTTCCAATGTGTGATTTTTTATTTTTACCAAAATAAAAGTTGCATATTATTTTATCTTTTGGAGGTAACACCATGCAAACAGGTACTGTAAAATGGTTCAACGCAGAAAAAGGCTACGGCTTCATCGCAGTTGAAGGCGGCAACGATGTATTCGTTCACTTCAGCGCAATCGTAGGCGACGGCTTCAAAACCCTTGAAGAAGGTCAACGCGTTGAATTCAACGTGGTTGAAGGCAGCCGCGGTCCACAAGCTGAAAACGTAGTAAAACTGTAACTGACATGAAACGGCCCTGCTTCTTGCGGGGCTTTTTCTCATTTCAGGAGAAATACATTTGCACTTTCATTTCACCCGCATTGTTCCATGAAATGCTATAATAAAGGGAGACGACGAAACGAAACTAGGGAGGTCGCGATGGAACAATCATCACATCCTATCAAACACAAAAACGTGTCTATCGGCAAAATCCTGAAAAGAGCTTTGTTCATTATGTTTGGCGCGATCCTGGTATCTGTAGCTTTGGAAATTTTCTTCGTTCCGAATGAGATCATCGACGGAGGCATTACCGGGGTCTCGATTATCGCTGCGCATGTTAGCGGGATTCCACTGGGCGTTTTTTTATTTATCCTCAATCTGCCCTTTCTGTTCATCGGTTACAAGCAAATGGGGAAAACCTTTGCTCTCTCGACGCTGTTCGGCGTCACCGTCATGTCGATTGGCACCGTTTTGCTTCACTCTGTCCCTCGCCTGACAGACGATCCGTTTCTCGCTGCGGTTTTCGGTGGGATCATTCTCGGCATCGGAGTAGGAATCGTCCTGCGCTACGGCGGCTCGCTGGACGGTACGGAGATCGTGGCTGTTTTGCTGAACCGAAAGTCTCCTTTTTCTGTCGGTGAGATCGTCATGTTTATCAACCTGTTCATCCTGAGCAGCGCCGGATTTGTGTACGGCTGGAATCATGCGATGTATTCCCTGATCGCCTACTACATCGCCTTTAAAATGATCGACTTGACCATCGAAGGGTTCCAGGAATCCAAGTCTGTCTGGATTATCAGTGAAATGTACAAGGATTTGGGCGATGCGATCGTTGCCCGACTTGGCCGCGGCGTCACATACCTGCAAGGCGAAGGCGGCTATTCAGGCGAGGACAAGAAGGTCATCTTCTGCATTATTACCCGCCTGGAAGAAGCAAAGCTGAAAACGATCGTCGAAGAACTAGACCCTGCTGCCTTTCTCGCTGTCGGCAATATTCACGACGTTCGCGGAGGGCAATTTAAAAAGAAAGCGATCCACTAGCACTTGGGGCCGCACCCCAACCAACCGGTCGACTCGCTGGATTACAGCGAGAGACTGGTCCCCTCACCCGGGTTGCAAAGTGCCTTTCGGTCGGCGCAGAGGCGCAGACACCAGCCATCCCGCTACACGCAACCCTCCATCTACATCTCGTCCTTCATCGCCTGTACGATCGCTTCCGGCAACGGCACCGCTTTTCGCAGCTTGGCGTCGATCATCACCATCGTCACATCGGCGTCTGACGCCAATTCCTGTGCCTGGTTGAACAGCTTGTGGCGCAGGACAAAGCTCTTCTCCCCGTGCTTGATCAGCGAAGTTTTGATCTGTACTTCTTCGAGCATCCGCAGCTCTTTGCGATAGTTGATCGTGATGTTGACGACGACAGGCATGACTCCCAGCCGCTTTAGCTCCTCAAGCGTAAAGCCTTTGCTGATAATCCAGTCAAACCTTGCCCACTCCATGTATTCCAGGTATTTGGCGTTGTTCACGTGGCCGATCGAATCAATGTCGGTCGATCGAACCGTCAAATGGAACAGATGTGGCATGCTGACCCCTCCTACGCTTTTTTACGCTTTTGCACCTAGTATACCTTACATCACGACTATGAGTGAACATTCATTCACATCTTATTCAAAATAATATGACTACTCTCTCTGCCAATTTCCTCGTATAATAGCGCTATATGTCTCACAGGAAGAGGTGAAGCAGATGGCTCGACGCTTGTTTGAACGCGATGTGCCCACACTCGCCTAGCAGCGGGTGGCACCAGTCAGTCCCCCTGCTGCGGAATACGAAGAAACATTTTATTCCGAGAGGGGCACGTACATGATGGGTACAGCTTGGAAGCAACAACTGTTTGGGGCAATCTGCCTTACCTTGGCGGCCGCAATCTGGGGCGGCGTCTACGTCGTGAGCAAAGTGGTGCTGGATGTGATTCCGCCCTTTACGCTCCTGATCATGCGTTTTGCCATCGCGCTTATCGTCCTGGGCGCTTTTGTCGTCGTCCGCAAAGAATACATCGCCAGAAAAGACTATCCTCTGCTGATGGCGGTCGCCTTCGTCGGGGTCACGATCTCGATTTCCGCTCAATTTGTCGGCACCAAACTTTCCACCGCACATATGGGAGCGCTGATTACCTCCGCATCCCCGGCGTTTATCGCGCTGTTTGCCGTCCTGCTGCTGAAAGAACGCTTGAACTGGCGGCAATCGGCTGGCATCCTGCTGGCGACCGTCGGCGTCGTCAGCGTCGTCGGCATCCCTGGGGAAGAAGCTAGCGCCTCGTCTGTGACGGGCAACCTGATTCTGCTCGTCGCTGCTGTCAGTTGGGGGCTGTACACCGTATTGAGCAAAAAAGCGACACAGCTTTACTCTTCGCTGTCCGTCACTACCTATGCTGCTCTGTTCGGGCTTGTTTTTACAAGCCCGGTCATGGTCTGGGAATTGGCTGTGACCCCGGTGAACTGGCATGTCGGCTGGGAAATATGGCTGGGCATTCTCTACATCGGGATCATTTCCACGGCGGGAGCCTTTTACCTGTGGAACAAAGGCTTCGAGCTGATGCAGGCGGGAAGCGGGGCGGGATTTTTCTTTATCCAGCCGGTCGTAGGCGGCTTGCTCGGCTGGCTGCTGCTAGACGAGCATTTGGGAGTCGGCTATTTCATCGGCGCATGCTTTATTTTCTCCGGTGTCGCCTTGTCGACCATGCAGCCGCACACCCATGAGGTGGCAGAAAAGCAGAGCACATAACGCATAAAAAAGGAGCTGTCCCACGCATATGCGGCGGGACAGCTCGATCTATGAGAACCCTAAATGGGGTAGGGAGTGAACGCGGTGTAATCCGATTGCTTCGTTATGGAGTTGTGGTTTCAGCGTCAGCTTCACCTTCGCCGGAGGCATCAGCATCGGTGGAAGCGTCTGTGTCAGTAGATGCATCAGTATCCAAAGAAGCGTCAGCATCTGTAGAAGTATCTGCGTCAGTGGAAGCATCTGCGTCTGTCGAAGCGTCAGCGTCAGTAGAAGAATCGGACTCACCTACTGGAGCTGTTGCTGGAGTTTCTACACCATCTTGTGTTGCTGGCTCAGGAGATTCCGAGCTGGAGCAAGCCACCAAGCTACCAGACAAAAGCAATGCTACTGCTGCAAGAGAAAACCATTTTTTATTCATTTCGATTAACCCCTTTCGTATTCTCTAAAGTGTCGTGACCGTATCACCGTCACACCTATATCGTAAGGGGGAAAGATAATCAATCTGTGTGCGATTTGGGAAAAAAGCATGATCAAAATATGAAAAAACGATGACCATGTTTCCCTTCAGGAGGATACAGGGCGATAATACGCCACTGTCGGCAGCCAGACAGTAAACGTGCTTCCTTCGCCCGGCACGCTCTCTACGCTGCATTTTCCCTCGTGCAGCTCGACCAGCTCCTTGACGATCGCCAGGCCGAGTCCGGTTCCTTTATCCTTGCGCGAACGGCCGCGATCCACTTTGAAGAAACGCTCCCAGATCCGGTGCAAGTCCTCCGCGACGATGCCCATTCCCGTGTCCTGCACACGAATACGGACGTATTTGTCATCGACATCGGCGATCAGGCGCACCTCTCCCTGTTCGGTAAATTTCAACGCGTTCTTCACCAGGTTTTTCATAATTTGCGCCACCCTGTCCGGATCAGCGTAAATTTGCGGCAAATCGTCTGCCGTTTCCACGGCCAGGTCGATCCCTTTGTCCTCCGCTTCGGGAGTAAAGGAAAAAGCGATCTTGTTGATCAGCTCTGCCACATTGACAGGGAAGCGAGCGAGCGTGACCTCGTTGTTTTCCAGCTTCATCAAGTCCATCAGATCGTCGACCAGCCGATTGATCTGCATCGTCTCCGAATACATCACGGCGTAATACTTTTGCCGCGCCTCTTCCTCTTCCACCAATCCGTCCTGCAACGCCTCCAAAAAGCCCTGGATGGCGGTCAATGGCGTACGCAACTCATGTGACACATTGGCGAGAAAATCATTGCGCACCTGCTCCAGATGGTGCCGCTCCCGCTCGACCTTTTCCAGCTTTTCCGCCAGTGTGTTGATCGTCTGGGCGAGGTCATTGATTTCGTCGGAAGTGTCGACCACGACCCGCTCAGAGTAATTCCCCCTGCCGATCTCCGTCGCCGTCCGTTCGATCGTGCGCAACGGACGTGAAATCGACCAGGACAAATACGAGACCATTGCCGTAGACAAAACGACGCCAAACAGCGTCGCCCACAAGATCGTTTCCCGCATTTGCGCCGCCGTGCGCTCTACCCCTTCGATCGGGGCGTGCAGGATGATTCCCCCGTACACTTTTTCGCCTTCCCCCCAGGGAACAGAGACGGACAGCATCGGGTCTTGCAGTCCTTCAATCTGCAATTCCGACACCGCATTTTTCCCCTGCAATACCGATTCGGTGATCGAGACCGCCACGGATTTGCCGGTAAACACTTCATCCTGCATCGAGGTAGCGACGATTTTTCCGTTTGTATCGAACAGCCAGATGCGCGTATCAAAAGACTGGTCGTACGAAATCAGCGTGTTTTGCAGGCTGCGGGTAATGCGCGGACTGTTTTTGATGGCGGCGTTTACCTTTTTGGCCATCCGCAGCAGTTCTTCTTCCTTGGCATCGTAAATATAGGTTCGGGCAAACGAGGATACGAGGATCCCGGACAATCCCAAACCTAACAATACAGTAGCCAAAAAGCTGAACAACAGGCGGCGAAATATGCTTTTGGACATTCCCAGCATCAGTCGCCCACCCCAAACTTGTAGCCGATGCCCCACACGGTATGAATACATTCGTATGGCAGCTTATCGAGCCTCTTGCGGATTTTTTTGATATGAACATCAATCGTACGGGCGTCGCCGTAGTAGTCAAACCCCCACACCTGCTCCAGGAGCTGTTCGCGGGAGAAGACGCTGCCCGGCGATTTTGCCAGTTGCACGAGGAGGTCGAATTCCTTGGGACGAAAACTGATTTTTTCCCCGCAGCAAATGACCTCGCGCTTGTCGATGTCGATCGTCAATTGATCGAAGACGAGCGGACCGCTCGCCTCTTCCTCCACTCGCGCTTTCGGCTGCATCCGGCGCAGGATCGCGCGAATACGGGCAACCAGCTCACGCGGACTAAACGGTTTGGTTACATAATCATCAGCGCCCAGCTCCAGGCCGAGGACGCGGTCAAACTCTTCGTCTTTGGCAGTCAGCATAATAATCGGGGTATCCCATTTTTTCCGAATTTCCCGACATGCTTCGAATCCATCCATCTCCGGCATCATTACATCCAGTACAACGACATCCGGCGTCTCTTTCTCTACCATTTCGATTGCTTGCTTTCCGTTCGCGGCGACGACCAACTCGATTTGCTGCTTGGAAAAATACAAGCGGATAATCTCACACACATTCGGGTCATCGTCAGCGACGAGCACTTTTGTTTGGCTCACAATCTCAACCCCCCAACTGTAAAACGGCGTATTGTGTCCAAAGGTTTCAACCTTTCTATGGTAACACAGATTTACATAATTGTTGACGGGAGATGATTGGCATCTGTACACCCGCAAAAAACAGGGCGATCCCGCGCGCTAACCACTCGCAAGACCGCCCTTTTCCGGCTGGTATTTTTTTAGTCGATTCGTTCCGGGGCGGGCGTCAAGATTCCCCAGAAAAGCCCGATCACAGCACCTGCCAGAGCCGGGAAGATCCAGCCCACACCTTGCTCGTACAGCGGCAAAAAGCTGTAAAACTTCGTGATTCCTTGAACCGGCAGCCCCAGCATCACCGCTCCATCGACCAGGCTGATCGCAGCAGTCAGCACGATCGCTCCGATATAGACGGCTGAATAACCCCTGAACCACTTGTGGAAGAAGGACAAGAGCATCAGTACAATCCCGATCGGATAAATCATCATCAGCATCGGCACCGAATAGGCGATCAGCTCCGTCAGGCCGACGTTGGCGACGGCAGCGCTGAACACACTCAAAATAGTGACCATGACCGGATACGAGATGCCGCGAATATTTTCCGAGAAAAAGCGGCTGCACGCTGTCACCAGTCCGACAGAGGTAGTCAGACACGCCAACAGGACGGCTGTTCCCAAAATGGCAGAGCCCAGCCCGCCGAACAGGTATTGTACGATCGACGTCAAAATTTGCCCGCCGTTTGCCGACTGTCCCAATGTATAACTCGTCGCCCCCATGTAGCCGAGAGCCAGATAGACCAGTCCCAGACCAATGGCAGCGATCACGGCAGCCTTGATCGTCGACCACATAATGCTCCTGGGCTCCGTTACGCCCATGTTTTTGACAGAAGCAGTGACGACGATCCCGAACACCATCGCAGCCAGCGCATCCAGCGTCAGATAGCCCTCCAGGAAGCCTTTGATAAAGGAAGAGTTAACATATGCCTCGGTAGGTTCGCCGATTGGACCGATCGGATTGAGGAAAGTAGCAATGTACATAATGACGATGATGATCAGCAAGGCTGGCGTCAAAATTTTCCCGATCCGGTCAACCAGCTTGGACGGATTGAGCGCGAGCCAGTACGTGATCGCAAAATAGACAATCGTGGTAATGAAAAGCGGCAACCGGCTTTCTCTCATCTCTTCGCTCAAAAACGGAAGGACAGCCATTTCGTAACTGACTGTACCTGTGCGCGGGATCGCCAGCAGGGGACCAATCGCCAAATATACAATGAACGTAAAGATGATGCCAAACAGAGGATGAACGCGCCCTGCCAGCGCCTGCAAATTCCCGCCGCCGAGACTGACCGCGATAACGCCCAACAATGGCAACCCGACACCGGTGATGACAAAGCCAAGCATCGCTTGCCAAAAATGCTCCCCTGCTGCCTGTCCCAAAGCAGGAGGAAATATCATATTGCCTGCTCCGAAAAACAAGGCAAACAGCATCAAGCCTACAGTGAACGTCTCTCTTTTTGTTAAATCTCTCATGTTGTCTCTCCAATACTTTTAATTATTTGAAATTTTATTTATTATAACTACACCTTTTTGCGTTGATCAACTGCTGTTTCGCTTGTAATTATTTCTTGTTTTTTGCCTTCCGCTTTTCCTCCCCTATTATTTCCCAAACATAGAGCGAATAATAGCTCCGCCACGGCGCCCAGCTTTCGCCAAGCTGCCGGATTTGCTTTTCGTCTGGTTTTTCAGCCATCTCATACAGGAGGTGAATCCCGTTGCGCAACCCGACATCTGCAGCAGGCAGCAAATCGAGCCTGCCCATGCCAAACATCATCAGGCACTCTACCGACCACCTGCCGATTCCACGCAGTTTGCCCAGGTAGGCGATAATCGCTTCATCCTCCATGTGCCACAACCGTTCCAGATCGATTTGTCCGGTCTCGATTGCCCGCGCAAAGTCGATGATATATTCGGCCTTCCGTTGGCTGAACTGCAACGGGCGCAAATCCTCGGGCTTCAGGCGGGACACAGCCTCTACGGTCGGAAACGAGAACTGTTTGCCACCTTCGCTGTCTTCTATATAATTGCCTGCCAGCTCCATAAAGCGGTACGTCAGCGCCGTCGCAAAAGCGAGATTCACCTGCTGCCCGATAATCGTCCGGACCATCGACTGGAACAGGTCGGGATCGAGCAAAAAGCGAAGTCCGCGAAATTTATCCGGCAGATGCGCGAGTTTTTCGTGTTCCCGCATATGACGATAGATCAAAGTCAGGTCCACATCGGCACTGAACATATGGCGCACTTTCTGCTCCAGCAGTTGCTGCTCCGCAATGGTCAGCGCGGCGTCTGCAGACAATCGGATCGCCGGATTATCCACTCCGCCTGTAAACTGCATGTGAGCCAATACAGGTTTTGTTCCGAGCACGTACATGTAACGGATCGTTCGGTTGGTCGGATCAAGCGTGAGCAGGGGATCGGGATGGGTTTGCAGCCTGTACATCAGCCTTTCAAACGAGTACGGGGGACACATCGAGATCGTGGTGGCAAACACGGGTACTTCCCTCCTTGCGAAAACACATCCTTCATATCCTACCAAAACCTCCTCAAAGAAAAAAGTGTCACCTTCAATCGGTGACACTTCGCTTCGACCCGTTTATTTGCTAAACATTCCTTTCAGCACAAAGGCGACATTGGCCGGACGTTCCGCCAAGCGGCGCATGAAGTATCCGTACCAGTCTTTTCCGTACGGGACGTAGACGCGCATCTTGTAGCCTTCGCGGGCCAGGTCGATCTGGGATTGGGTGCGAATCCCGTACAGCATCTGGAATTCAAACTGGCTGCGGGGAATGTTGTGCTCCTCGACCAGTTGTTTCACGTAGGCAATGATTTGTTCATCATGTGTCGCTACCGCCGCGTAGCCTCCATTGAGCAAATGCTGCCTGATGATCTTCTTGTAGTTCTCATCCGTGTCTGCCTTTTCCGGAAAAGCCACCTCAGGCGATTCCTTGTAGGCTCCTTTCACCAGACGGAAGTTTACCTTTTTGTCCTTCAGCTTCTCGATGTCATCCGCCGCCTTGTAGAGATACGCCTGAATCACGGTCCCCACATTGTCGTACTCGTGCAGCAGTTCTTCCAGAATGTCCATCGTCACCTGGTTGTGGGCGTAATCCTCCATGTCGATGCGGACGAAAATGTTGCCATACTGCTTGGCGGTGTCCAGAATCCGCCGCATGTTGGTCATGCACAGCTCGCGGCTGATGTCCAAGCCAAGCGACGTCATTTTCAGCGACAGGTTGCAATCGACGCCGGACCGGTGAATCGCTTCCAGCGTTTTGATGCAATAATCGGCAGACTCGTTTGCTTCCTCCACGCTGAAGACAAACTCGCCCAGGTGGTCCAACGTGCAAGTCAGCCCATTTTCATTCAGTTGACGAACGACAGCAATCGCCTCGTCAATCGTCTCGCCAGACACAAAACGGTTTGCCCCGAAGCGCAGACCCCATTTTTTGGCCGCTGCATTCAAGGTTTGATTTTTGGACAGAAACAGAAAAAAGTTCTTCATGGCTTGTTCCATGGCTACGTTTCCCCTTCCCAAACGTGCTCTCAAGTAGTCTTGCCCTTTTCTCTAGCATGAAGCGTGCCAATGAAGTAACGGCGTATTCGATCCAGTCCCGTTCACCATGCTGCGACATCTGTTCACATTATTTATACATATATGTACAAAATATGTTTATTCGTATACACTTTTGATCAAGAAGACCACTGTACATGACAGGAAGTGATGAAAATGAACCCGCTTTTCTCGCTCGACCAGACCGTACAACAGTTTGCCCGGCCGCTCTCCTCACCCGAACGGCAGGCTGACGATCCGCTTACGCATCCTTCCCCAAGCGAGGCGAAGCAACGGGAGGAATGGATCGTGCAGGAGACGGAGCCTGTACGAGAGACGATCTGGAAGCTGTTGAACAAACTCGACGGCAGGAGCTTGCCGCACATCGTCACTGTCGACGAGCACGGCGATCGCAGCGGCGTCTACCAGGCCAGCGAGCTGCTCGCCCTGTTTTTCCAGACCGCGCAGTACCAGTCCGCGCTGCTCGGCACGCTCATGGATACGATGAGCGAAGCCATTACCGTCGTCGACGCCAACAACGTCGTGCAGTTCTGGAACCGGTCCGCGGAAGCGATCTATGAGATCGACCGGGAACACGTCATCGGCACGCCGCTGGACCAGCATTTTTCCAGCGACTCCTTGCGCTTGCTCGATGCCTTGCACCAGGGCACTACGGTTCAGCGGGTGTACCATATCCCCCGACCGGATCGCCACGTGCTGATCAATTCTGCGCCCGTCCGGATGCAGGACGAGATCATCGGTGCGATTTCCATCGAGCAGGACATTACCGAGCTGGTCAGGCTCAACGAAGAATTGGCCCACACCACAGCCAACTTGCACAATTTGCAGCAAGAGATGAACCGTTTTCAGGCTGCGGATGATCCATTTTATTCAATCAAAGGCCACTCTGCTTCTATTCAATCAGCCATCCAGGCGGCGAAAAAGGTCGCTTTGACGGATGCGACTGTCCTCATCTACGGTGAGAGCGGCGTGGGCAAGGAACTGTTCGCCAAGGCGATTCACCAGGCGAGCAGACGTCGGGAAAAGCCGTTTATCGCCATCAATTGCGGGGCGATTCCTGCGGCGCTGTTTGAATCCGAGCTATTCGGCTATCATCGCGGAGCGTTTACAGGAGCGGAAAAGGAAGGGAAGAAAGGGAAGCTGGAGTTGGCGCACGGCGGAACGCTGTTTCTCGATGAGATCGGCGAACTGCCGCTGGAACTGCAGGTAAAGCTGTTGCGCGCGTTGCAGGAGAAGCAGTTTTACCGGGTCGGAGGAACCGAACCGATTACGGTGAATACGCGCATCATCGCTGCTACCAACAGGCAGTTGGAGCAAATGATGGCGGAAGGGCGTTTTCGCGAAGACCTGTACTACCGGCTCAACGTCTTTTCCCTGGAAATACCGCCTCTGCGGGAGCGGCGCGAGGACTTGCCGGAGCTCGTCCAGCTTTTCCTGCAGGAGTATTCGGTTGCGCACGAACAGGCTGTTCCGCGCATCACACCGGAAGTGATGCAGGCGCTTGTCTCCTATCATTGGCCGGGAAATATCCGCCAGGTGCGCAACGTGATCGAACGGCTGTCGATCTTGCAGGAAAACGGGTACATTTTGCCCGAGCACCTGCCTGCTGTAATCCGTCCTCACGCGGAGGCTGTTCGTCCTGCCAATACACTACCGGATGAGCCGCTCCCACCGCTCGCATATGCTCCGCGCACCGCTGATTTTCCGCTTGCCGAACCCGAGCGGATCAAAGCTGCCCTCGAGCGTACCTACGGCAATAAAAAAGCCGCAGCAGAGTTGCTGGGCATCTCTCGCGGCACGCTTTATAACAAAATGAAAAAATACGGCCTGGACGACTTCAAGTAGCAGCAGTCCGAACCGCTTGTACCAAAAATAATTCCCGGCGGCATTATGCTGTCCGGGATCTGGGTGCGCTTATGAAGCTCAGTTGTCACGGCAGTGCTGGCGTCGCTCGTCGAGCTGCCGCTGAAGGAGGTACTTGCGCAAATTGTGGAGGTAGCGTGAGGTCAGTCCCCGAAACTTGCAGCCGTACAAGAAATAGGGGCTCTTATGCTGCTCGTGGATAATGACGATCTCCCCGCTAATGACACCGTCGGGGCGGTTGCGTCCATACAGCTCTGCCGAAAAATAGAGCGGAGCTTCGGAAGGCACCTGTCTGTCGCAACGAAACGCCATTCCGCCCAGACTCAGATTGACCAGATCGACCATCAGGCTGTTGATTGAAAACAAGGTAGGCTCTTGCGCCGGGTATTGCAGCCATCCCCTGAGGTCCATATCAAAGCGCGGGTAGCGCCGCCGTTGTTCGCGAAATTCCGCAACCGTCGGGGAGTAGAAGAAAAACAGACGGTTGTTTTCTCTCGCCAAGACGACACCCTGAAAGGTGACAAAGGTCTCGTAGTCAGAAGTGAGCAGACAAGGAAGCTGATCTCCTACCACCACCTCGGGGGCAGTTTCAAAAAGGGCTTCAATCAAATCTCCTTCTTCATAGATAACGGTTCCTTCTATCGTTTTCTTTTCTTTTTTAATCTGTATAATCCTGTCCATCTACGGTCTCCACCAATTCGCTCAATAATAAACCGGGGTTTCCCGAATCTTGCTTGGGTTCTTCCACAAAAAATCAGGTATAATGATTGTATTGACAGATTAGGAGGTACAGACGGATGAATCGTTATCAAGTGGTGACATTGGCTTTGGCATTGTGTGTAACCATCTGCCTCATCGGAGTAGGCATCTCCATCGGAGAGCACAGCGTCCTCGGTATCGTCGGATGCCTGGTAACGGCCTTTTTGCTGATGGGTTTCGGCTTTTCCTACAGGCGTAAACACATGCGCTAGCGTCTACGCTGCATTTATCGGCGTACCCGCAAGCTGTTGACGTAAAAGAGCACGGATGGCAAGCCTTTTGCCTGGCGCAGCAATTTTTTTGCAATGGTGTAGCTGGTCGGCTGAGCGGGATTTACTTTGCGGTCTGCCAGGTAAAAGGCAACCAAACCATCTACGATCATACGGTGAAAGGCAGGATTGGGCAGGCGTCTGACGCTTGCCTTTGCTTGTTTGTAGAAGTATTGCAAGCGATTCGTCGCCTCTTGCTCGGATTCGTAGTAGCTGACGAAATTCAGATCGCCCCCCAGCCTGTCTTCCTCCAGGTCAATCAGGTAGTCGAGCAAAATATGTAGTCCGCATAGCCAGGGGAAGTACGCCTCGCATACGGCTTCGATCTGTTTTGGCGTGACTGCTTCATCGGTTGCCAGGCAAAACAAGGCAAAAATTCCGATCGTAGAACCGGTAACAGCGGCAAATTCCTGCCATTTCAAATCTGGATACCCTGCTTTGTACTTGTCCCACCAGGCGAGCAGCTCGCCTTCCCGCAAACGGGGTTCAATGTGCTTGTACACTTGCAGGTCGCTGTACAGGGTGGAAAACTCCAAAACCTTTTCCTGCACATTCGCGTATGCAGGCAGCCTGGCCGCGAAATGCTGACAGGTTTGGACGAGGCTGGCCAAATAGCCGCCGTCCTCCTTTTCCAACCGATAATGGTAGTAGTCTTGCAGAGGGGCGCCGGGTGTCAATGCGTCCTGCATGGACCGGTGCAATTGACGAAAGTCTTGGGGGTCCAGCGACGTGCTGCGGTCGCACAAATTGTCCAGGTAGTCGCTAATGGTCTGGTACGCCACAATGAGCGGCACAATCGTCTCCACGTGAGGAATGACTTGTGCGGCGTATACGCTTCCTCCCTGACAATGAAACTTTTTCGTCTCGATGCTGGCTAACGCTTGTTTTTTCAATTCCGGGTCGGGAATCGCCTCTGCCCGCCGTTTCCAGGCAGCAAACTCCCTTTCCAACACAGGCTGTACATAGCGGTATACCCGAAAGAGCAACTGCCAGGGATTTCGTAGTTGACTCACTTGTTTCCCTCCAAACAGACAACAATAGTGTTATCTTACCACAATTGTTGCGGGCAACCAAAATGATGATGCTTTCGCTACATCTCGCTGTACCGCTTTGCCTCCATAAACAGGACGAGCAAAAATTTCTTCGTGTTGATTCGCGCCGTGGAAATGACCGCTTGCTCGCTGCTCTCCATCTCCATCATCCGTTTGCGCACCTCGGTAAAATCGAAGAAAGTCGTGGCGTAATTCTCAAATTTCGGATTTCCGTAATCAGCAAGTCCGAGCGATGCGATGTGGGTCAATGCCTGATCGATCGCCCGGCGCACGCGCTGCTCCGTCGCCTTGACTTCCTTTTGGATCTGCACGTCGTCCGTCGTATTCAACTTGGCTGCCGCCACGCTGGAGAACATCTCTTTGAGGGAGGGAAAGTGGCCGCTTCCTTCGTGCGCCCGCTCCCAAAGCTGCAAATAATCGATCACAGCGAGCAAATCCTTGCTGCCGCTTTCACTGATCATGCCCAGCTCGGTCAGCAGAAATTTGGCTGCCGAGCGTATGCCGCTCTCCGTATTGACGGCTCTCTTGCGGCCAGGGGCGACCGACAAGACACGCAGGGAACGCTGGATGTCCTCGATCGACTGCTGCAGCAACAATCGCTCGCACACCTTTTGCAGGACGCTGATGATTTCCAGCCGATTGATCGGTTTGGTTACATAATACTCGATTCCGAGCGAATACGCCTCTGCGATCATTTCCTTGGATTCGATTTGCGAGATCATGACGATTTTCCCTGAAAAAGACTGCAACGTACGGATCGTCTCGATTCCGTCCCGTTTCGGCATCAGCAGGTCAATCAACAGGATGTCTATTCGCTTCCATTCCAGGTAGTCGCCATCGATCATGGAACCGTCTTCCGCTTCGCCACACACCTCTCCCAGATCAGCATCCTCGATAATCTGGGTGAGCATGGAGCGAACAGCAGGATCGTCATCAACAATAAAAAAACGCATGTACCTTCTCACCCTTTTTGCACGAGACTTGCTTGTGGCAGGCGAATCACAAAACTTGTAGAGGCGCCGTCGACTTTCTCTGCGATCTCAATCTGGCCTTGCAAGCTCTCCACAACTTCCTTTACGTAGCTCAGACCAATTCCGGTGGACGGGCGGCCAGACTCATCGTATTTTGTCGTAAATCCAGGCATGAACAAGATCGACTTGTCCCTCACGGAAATCCCGGGTCCGTCATCGGCTACTGCAAACTGGAGCCACTGTTCCGTCTCCGACGCCGTTACCGTAATCCAGACGTGCCCGCTGTCTTCAATTGCTTCGACTGCATTGGCGACGAGGTTGTTGACCAGGGAGAGCGTCGTGTAGATGTGGCAAGGAAAATTCGGTGCATCCAAGGTGCTCGTAAACGATATGTCCTTGTCCAGCATTTGCGCGTACTTTTCATGGGCGCGCACGACGATGGAGAGCAGCTCGGCAAGCGGCATGTTGTCCCGCTCGTTCTCGTCGGAAATCAGCTTGGACAGACCTGCGTAGATGCGCTGATTATCCTTTTTGACTTCATGGACCTGCCCTGCGATCATCAGCATCTGCCGGGAATAGCGCTGATCCCGTTCTCCTTGCCCCTGCTCCTTCAGCTCCCGATAGAGCTCGTAGCATTCACGCGTAATATCCTCTACTTGCTGCAATGTTTTTTTCAGGTGGATCGATTCTTCGTACAGGTTGGATACCAGAAGCAGCACGCGCTCGTTGCGATGGCGCTGTTGTTCTTCCATCCAGACGGCTTGCCTGAGCTTGATAATATTGAAAAAGCTGAGCACAAAAAAGCTGCGAATCAAGGCGATGACAGCGATCGGCCCGATGACGGAAAACTGGAAGACGTTTTCCCAGACGGGCGAACGGAAGAACAGCTCGACCAGGTTGGCCGCGATTTCCACGACCGTCCCCAGCAAGCCGACCAGCAACGGCCGATGATGCAAGTGGTTGACGCGAAACAGCGCGAACAGCGAGGCAAATGTCGCATAGAAGAAAAATGCAGGCAGGTGGAGATAGAGCGAAATATCCCAGACGAAGTGTTCCGCATACAGCCAGTCAAGCCCTACGCGAAACAGGACTACAACCGCTCCTGTCAGAACCCCAGCCAGCAACGAAGGCCGCAGCCAGAGCAAAAAGAAGAAAAACGCAGTCGTTCCGAAGCTGATGCGAAAATCATCCTGAAAGGGATGGAGCTTCAGCTCGCCGGCGATCGGCACCGATACCAGCATGATGATCAAAATCAAAACACTTTCTCGCATTCGCATGTTCATTCCGGCTCTTTCATGTAGTGATTGTTCTTATTTTACTATAAGTTTGTATAGTTTTTTGTAGTTTTTTATAGGCATATACATACAATTACGTAGTAACAAAGAAACAGATGATAAGATAGGGGGAATTCAATTGAAAAAGCGTGGTTTGTTACTCTCCTTGACCCTGCTTCTTACCGCAGCCCTGGTAACAGCATGTGGCGGCGGCACAAGCAACAACGCTAACGGTGGCAACACCAACACGGAAGCCAACGGGGGCTCCAGCGAAACTCCAGCTCCAGCCAACAACGATCCGAGCCAACTGATCGTCGCAACTGGCGGTACAGGCGGAACTTACTATCCTTTGGGTGGCGGTATGGCTGATCAAATCACCAAAAATGCAGGCGTAACCGCAACTGCCCAATCTACTGGCGCTTCTGCGGAAAACGTCCGCCTTCTTCGCGACCAGCAAGCAGATATCGCTTTCATCCAGAATGACATCGCAGAATACGCGATCAACGGTACAGCCATGTTCGAGCAAGATGGAAAAATCGACGCGTTCCAGGCATTGGGCGCTCTGTACGATGAAACCATCCAAATCGTCGTTTCCGCTGACAGCAACATCGCAAGTGTAGCGGACCTGCAAGGCAAGCGCGTCTCTGTAGGTTCTCCAGGCAGCGGTACGGAAAAGAACGCAGAACAAATTCTCGAAGCATACGGCTTGACTTTCGACGATATCCAACTGCAACGCCTCTCCTTCGCTGATTCGGCAAAAGCAATCCAGGATGGACAACTGGACGCTGCTTTCCAAACAGCGGGTACGCCAACTGCTGCGATTACCGAGCTGGCAGTTACCAAAGGCGTAAAAATCATTCCGATTGATGCGGACAAAATCGACGCGATCATCGCAAAATATCCGTTCTATGTAAAAACCACCATTCCAGCCAACACATATCAAACTGTGCCGGAAGAGGTTGAAACCGTATCGGTCAAATCCATGCTCGTGATTCGTTCCGATCTGAGCGAAGATTTGGTCTACAAGGTAACCAAAGCCATCTTCGAAAACATCGACCAACTGGGACATGCAAAAGCAAAAGAAATCAAACTGGAAAACGCCCTGCAAGGTGTGAGCATTCCTGTTCATCCAGGTGCAAAGAAGTACTTTGACGAACACGGCGTACAATAAGGTTTGATGCTTGTGAGGCCAGAACATAGTGGCAAGAAAAGGCGGAGTCAGCTCCGCCTTTTCTCCATACTACTCCTCCTGCTCGCAGGTACGATTTGCATCAGCATTCCTGCAATCCCCTCCTTGGTCATTCGCGATACTCATTCACTGCAACTGGTGTGGAGCAGCCGCATCAGTGAAGACAGCACATTCGGCCTTCGCTGGACTCATTCCATCCATCGCTCTTTGGTTGAAGAGAAATACCGCATACACGACGGACAGATCATCTTGACGGAAATGTCCTTTCACGATTACGGTATCGGCATGGAAAACGAATTAGCGCCGGGTGAGAAGCTGGACATCCAAGACGGCCAGTTTCACATTCGGAACATGAACCGCCATTTTCCCGCCCTCCATCTGTTTATCGGACAGGTACGGGCTGGCCATACATTGCTTTTTTCAGGAACGGAAATTCCGCTCGGCTCCCTGCACGCGCCGGGGGCGGCGATTACGATTCAGGTGGAAAAGCGATCGATTCTAAATGAGATTGGAGGATACTAGATGAGTACAACCAACAACATGACACAGCAAGAAATGGAAGAAATGATCGCCAAGTACGACAAAGAGTCCGCGGTAAAACAGTACGATGGACCGATGAAGTGGATCGTCTTTGGACTGCTGGTGCTTTTTTCCGTCTATCAGCTCGCCTACACCCTGTTTCTTACCCTCCCGCCGCAAATACACCGCCCTATTCACCTGGCATTCGGACTGGGCTTGATCTATCTGCTCTACGCGGGAAAACGCGGCGGCAATAAAGGAAAAATCGGATTGCTAAATCTTGTGCTCAGTTTGTTAAGCGTTTTTGTGACGCTCTACTGGGTTTTTGACTACGAAGGGCTAGTCACGCGTACAGGCAACTATACCACCATGGACTTAGTTGTCGGGGGCATCGCCATTTTGCTCGTCCTGGAAGCAGCACGTCGGGTTGTCGGTCTGCCTATCGCCATCATCGCCTCTATCTTTTTGCTGTATACGTATTTCGGACCGTACATGCCAGGCTTCCTCGAGCATCGCGGAAGCGGCGTGACACGGATCATCGGTCACAGCTACTTCACCCTGGAAGGCATTCTCGGCACGCCATTGGCCGTGTCCTCCACCTTTATCTTTTTGTTCGTCCTGTTCGGCGCATTTTTGGAAAAGACAGGTGTGGGCGAATACTTCAACGATCTCGCCTTGGTCGTCGCAGGACGGCGGATTGGCGGTCCAGCCAAGGTAGCGGTCTTCTCCAGCGCCTTGCAGGGAACGATCAGCGGAAGCTCAGTCGCCAACGTCGTCACATCCGGAGCCTTTACGATTCCCTTGATGAAGCGTTTGGGGTATCGTTCGGAATTTGCCGGTGCCGTCGAGGCTTCCTCCTCTACCGGGGGACAAATCATGCCGCCGATCATGGGGGCAGCCGCCTTCCTGATGGCAGAATTTATCGGTGTTCCGTACATGGAAATCATCAAGGCTGCTGCCTTGCCTGCGATCCTGTATTTTACCGGTATCTGGATTATTACGCACTTTGAAGCAAAACGCCTTGGTCTTCGCGGATTGACCAAGGATGAAATTCCGAACAAAAAAGAAGTGTTGAGAAAATCGTATTTGTTGCTGCCGATCTTGATCATTATCGGTGCGTTGATGACGAATATGTCAGCGGAGAGGGCTGCGATTATCGGGATTGTCTCCACTGTCGTCGTCGGTGCTTTTCGCAAGGAGACGCGGATGTCTATCGCGGACATCCTGGCAGCACTTGCCGCAGGTGCCCGCGTATCGCTGGGAATTATCGCCGCTACCGCCTGTGCGGGTATTATCGTCGGTACGGTAACACTGACCGGCATCGGGCTGAAGCTGGCCAACGGTCTGATCGATCTGGCAGGAGGAAACCTCTTCCTGACATTGCTCTTTACGATGATCGCTTCGCTGATTCTCGGGATGGGTACACCGACCACGGCAAACTACATCATTACGTCGACTGTGGCTGCTCCTTCCCTCGTTCAACTGGGCGTTCCGGAAATTGCTGCTCACATGTTTACATTCTACTTCGGGATCGTGGCAGACATTACGCCTCCCGTCGCTCTGGCTGCTTTCGCCGCCGCAGGGATCGCCAAGTCGAAGCCGATGCGAACCGGTGTCGAATCGACCAGGCTCGCCATCGCAGCCTTCATGGCCCCCTTCATCTTTGTCGTCTCACCGGCTCTGCTCTTGATTGATACTACATTCCTCGAATCTATGTGGGTGATGCTCACCTCCATTCTGGGCATGATCGGTGTAGGTGCTGGATTGATCGGATACTGGATGACCAAGATGAATGTAGCGGAGCGTCTTCTCGCCGTAGCTGGCGGCGTCCTGGCTGTCATCCCTGGCTGGCAGACTGATGCAATCGGAATTACCGTATTGGCAGCCGGCTTCTGCTTCTCTCTGTATAAAAACCGTAAAGTGAAACAATCGGAACAAATCCAAGCGTAGCACTATCCAGCAAAAAACCTCCCTTGCGCCAAGCCGGTTCAGCCTGGCCGCAGGGGAGGTTTTTCAATCGGTTTTGACGATTTTTGTCCAACCGTCCTTCTGTTCAATTCTCCGCTCTTTCATCAATTTGCCCAACGCCCGCTTAAAGCTGGATTTGCTCATCTGGAACTTGTCGCGAATCACTTCCGCAGGCGTGTCGTCCGTATAGGGCATAGCTCCGTCGCGGTGGAGCAGGTAACGCAACAGCTTGTCGGCGTCTTCCCCGTACTGGACTTCCTTTCTCTCCCGCATCGACCCGTTCATTCTTCCGTCTTCGCGGACGAAGCTGACGCGGCAGCGGATCGTCTGTCCGAGATGGAGTCGCTCCGTCATTTCCTCGCGATGGACAAACAAAATTTGCTCATCCTCTGTCAGCAAAAACGCGCCGGCCTGAATGACCTTGTAGACTGTGCCCTCCACCTGCCTGTTTTTCATGCTCGCATCGGCTGGCTGGGCGATTTTGACGACCTCTTCCTCTGTGACTGGCTTGGCCAGCAGCCTTCCCAGCTTGTCGCGCTTCAGTGTCACCAGCAGCCGATCTCCGGGGCGCGGCCACTCGTCCTGCAGCTTGGGCAGGTCGTCGACGAACACGAGCAAGTCCTTCTTCGTCCCGTTGTCCAAAAACACGCCCAATCGCGCGGACATGTCGACGACTTCCAGCCAGCCGTACTCGCCAAGCGCCACATGCGGCATCGCCATCGTCGCTGCCAAGCGATTCTCGTGGTCATGGTACAGGAACACCTGCACCCGATCTCCCTGGCGCAAATCATCTGTCGCTTCGCTTTGATGGAGAAAGACCTCTTCGCTACCGTCGGTCAGAAAGTATCCGATTTCTTTTTTCCGCGCCACCTGCATCTCCACGATCATCCCGGCCTGGAGCTTGCCTGCGGCAGCGTTCGTTCCCTTTTGTTTGTTTGCTCTCAACATCGCTTCCTCACTCTCGTCCGATTGATGCACCCTTAAATATACCTGTAGGCACAGGGAAAATTCCACAACTTTTTCGCGCAAAGCCTGCGAGCGTTGTGTCATCAAAAGAGGCAAGTCCGGAAAAATCGGACATACATATGACAGTAGCGGACTCATATGCCGATAGGAGTGATCCTCACTATGACACTTTTGCTTGAACACATTTTCCTCGGAATCGTCCAGGGCCTGACCGAATTTTTGCCCATTTCCAGCACGGGCCATCTCGTGCTGTTTCGCCAGCTGTTTGGCTTGCAGGAAATCGGGTTGTTGTTTGACACGATGCTGCACTTCGGAACCTTGATCGCCATCGCCATCGTCTTCTGGCCGCACATCAAGGAGCTGGCCACAAATCCGTTCGGCAAAATGGCTCGCCTGCTCATCGTCGGTACGATTCCCACAGCAGTCATCGGCCTTGCCTTTGAAGATTATTTTGAAGAGATCTCCCGCACCGGAGCAACCATCGGCTGGGAGTTCCTCGCCACCGGGGTCATACTCTGGACGGTCGAATCGATGCCCAAAGGCAAGCGTACCCTCGATCAGATCAGCTACACCGACGCTTTGTTCATCGGAACCTTGCAGGGAGCTGCTATCCTGCCCGCTATTTCCCGCTCCGGCTTGACGATTGCCGGCTCTTTGCTGCGCGGGATCGAACGGGCAGACGCCGCCCGCTTTTCCTTTCTGCTGTCCCTGCCCGCCATTCTCGGCGCCTCCGCGCTGCAAACCGTCAAACTGGTCAAGCAGCCCGTCGAGACGGCTGCCTTGGCACCGATGCTGGTCGGCACCATTTGTGCCGCGATCGCCGGCTACTTTGCCATACGCTGGATGATGAAAGTCATCAGCACCGGTTCGATGAAGGGCTTTGCCATCTACGTCTGGATACTGGGCGCAATCATCCTCGCCTTGCAGTACGGCTTTTTGTAATATTCGCTGACACGGTTCGCTACCTGCTGCCTTCCCTGTCCCTGTACTTGCTTGCCACCAGCTTGCAGACCAGCAGGACGACGCCGTAAAAAGCAGTAGCCAGCAGGGATGTGGCCAGCCAGGTAGCCGTCCCGATCGCCAGGTACCACAACAGATGGGCTACGAAAATGCCCAGCAGCCACCACCATATATTCATCCGGTTAAAAAAGGACGCAAAACCATTCATGCTCATCGCACCTCCAGCAATCCATATACTCTTGTTATTGCCGAGGATTTTGGCTTTTATCCTTTTTCTACGGCAAACCCGGCCCGCTCCAAAATGTCCGCCAGCACATCCAGCGGCGTACGGGCAACTTCCCCGTACGCTTTTTGCGTATATAGATGAAGCGCGTCGGGAAAATCTTCAGCCATTTGCCGCCGCAGCTTTTTTCCACTTTCGTCCTCGTCCATAAACAGAAACAGCTCGCTGGCCTCCTCCGTCAGCTCTGCCAGACGCTCCGCTTTTTCCACGCTGTAGGAGCCGTATGTACAATAGATCGGGACGGGCTCGGCCAGCACACGCTGCAACCTCTCCCGGTCTGTCTTTCCTTCTACAATAATGATGCGATCCGCCTGTGGAACCATCGCTTTTTCCTCCTTTGAAACCAAGCTGCAAATTCCCACAATTTGTTTTTCATATTTTTTCAAAAAATATTTGCAATCCCACAATTCATGTCATATAATCTGACATAAATAAAATTGTGTTAGAATATCTGACACAAAAAAGGAGTGGATTGCATGGAACTTACCTTGGAACAACTCGCCTCTTACATTGATGCCACATGGGTGATGATCTCCGCTATTCTGGTAATTATGATGCAAATGGGTTTTGCGCTGCTGGAAGCCGGATCGACGAGGATGAAAAATGCAGGCCACATCGCAGGTAAGCAAATTCTCACCTTCGGCCTTTGCACACTCGCATTCTGGGCCCTCGGATTTGGCTTGACATTCGGGGATGGCAACGCGTTCCTCGGACTCACCGGATTCTTCTTTGACGGATCAGCTGCACAGGTGGAAGCATCGTTCTCCGCTTTTGCAGGAGGCTCTGTACCCGTCACGATTCTGTTCCTGTTTCAGCTGGCGTTTTGTGCCGTCTCTCTGGCCATTGCCTTCGGCGGTTTTGCCGAACGCGCCAAATTATCCGTATATTTTATCTTTAGCGTACTGTTTACTGTACTTATTTATCCCGTTGTTGGCCACTGGGTATGGGGTGGCGGCTGGTTGGGAGAACTGGGCAAGCAGGACTTCGCCGGTTCCACGGTCGTCCATCTGCAAGGCGCAGTCGTCGCGCTCGTCGCTACGATCATGCTGAAGCCGCGGATCGGCAAATACAACCGCGACGGCAGCTCCAACCTGATCCCGGGACACAACCAGGTGTATTCCGTACTTGGCGTACTGTTCCTCTGGATCGGCTGGTTTGGTTTCAACGCAGGTTCTACTTTGGGAACTGCTGACGGATTTTTCGGCTATGTGGCGATGACCACGAATCTCGCTACCGCAGCAGGCGCAGTTGCTGCCCTGGCTATTTCCTGGATCGTCATGGGCAAAGCGGACATCCCGAGCATGCTCAATGGCGTACTCGCCGCACTGGTGGCAATTACCGCATCTTGCGCCTTCGTCGATCCGTGGGCAGCAGTCGTCATCGGTGCTGTTTCCGGTATTCTTACATTCTATACAGCAATCTGGTTTGACCGCAAAGGCATCGACGATCCGATCTTCGCCTTCTCCGTACACGGTGTGGCAGGGATTTGGGGGACATTGGCAAACGGATTGTTTGCTACCCCTGAGCTGGCCGAACAAGTCGGCGTAGGCGGCCCTGGCCTGTTCTACGGCGGCGGTTTTGCACAGCTTGGCGTTCAGGCGCTCGGCATTGTCGCTACGATGGTGTACGTCGGTATCGTCTCCTTTATTATCCTGTATGTACTGAAAGCTGTCATGGGTCTTCGAGTAACAGAGGAGGAAGAGGTGGTCGGCCTTGACATCAGCGAACACGGAGTCTACGGATACCCTGAAATCATGCAGTCCAACAGCAATCAAAAGAGCACAGGTGTCTCCTCTCACACTCTCTCCTGAGCAATTGCACCAAATCAAGCATGCCTCCAGTTTCCAGGAACTCGCTGCCCTGCGGCGACAGCTCCTGGACCTGGGGCACATCCAATCGCTCAAACGATCCGGAGAGCTGGCACCACTAGTGATCGTCGTCAATTTGATTCAAGACAACCTGATTCGGCAGGGTGTACACCTTTCCGTAAAAGAATTGGAGAAAAAAGGATTGGGAGGACCTCCCTCTCCTTTTGCTTTTCTCCAGTTTGGCAGCGGCGGGCGTTGTGAGCAGGCGTTTGTCAGCGACCAGGACAACGGATTGATCTACGAGCTGCCTCCCCACCTGAGCGAAGAAGAACAACAGCAGGTACACGATTACTACAACGTGCTGGCAGCGATGATCGTCCAGGGCCTGGAGGAAATCGGCTATCCCCCCTGCCACGGCAACGTCACCTGCGTGTCCAGGCGCTGGCGAGGCACTGTCGATCAGTGGGTGATGAAGCTGGAGGGCTGGGTCGCCAATCCGACCTGGGAACATGCCCGATACTTGCTGTTGGCTAGCGATGTTCGCGTGCTATACGGGGAGAATAGTTTGCTCATCCCGGTACAGGAGCGGTTTCGCCAGCTTCTGGCCAACAATCCTCTGCTCCTCGACCGGCTCGTCAGCAATACGCTGCACTACCGCGTCCCGCTCGGCCTGTTCGGCAGAGTCATCCCCGAGGTGCAGGGACGGTTCCGCGGGGCGATCAACCTGAAGTACGGCGTGTACCTGCCGATCGTCAATTGTGTCCGGCATTTTGCGCTGGCGCATGGAATCTTTGTCAGCTCTACGCTGGAGCGAATTAGCCTGCTTCGCGAACGCGGTATCTGGAGCACGAGCCTGTGCGACGAAGTAGACAACCTGTTTCGCCAATTGCTCGGGCTTCGCCTGGTTACGCCTCTGCACTGGGAGGACAGCCACTACGCCAGCTACAGCTACATCAAGCTGAAGGAATTGTCACCAGACACGACAACGATGGCACGAAGCGCGATGAAGCTGGCCATACGCCTGCAGCGCATGACAGCAAAGCTGCCGTCTGTCTTTAAGGGTTAGGGGGATTACTCATGGCAAAATGGGAGCTTTTCGGCCGCTTGTGGAACCTCAACAGGGAATCGGCAAGCAGAGCGAGCGAATGGGGAGCAGGCCCCATGGAAGCAGACAAACAGCATCTCGCGTACCTCCGCTCTTTGCACAAAGAAAGGCGCGAGGCAGACGCCGGCATCGACCTGCCGCTTCACGATCTCGAAGTGGTCGTCGTCGACCTGGAAACGACCGGGTTTTACCCCAATCACGGAGACGCGATCATCTCTATCGGGGCCGTGGCGATGCGTGGTGAAAAGCTGCTGCTGGGCGATTCCTTTTATACGCTCGTGAATCCGAACCGAACGATTCCCCCGCATATTACAAAGCTGACCGGGATCTCCAACGAGATGGCGGCAGACGCACCGGACCTCGTCACGTCCCTCTCTCGCTTTTTCCAGTATGTCGGGAATCGACCGCTCGTCGCCCACCATTCCCGGCATGAGCGCGAGTTTTTCCGCTCTGCTTTTTGGAAAATGGGGCGCCGGCCGTTCACCCATCGGACGCTGGATACGATGCTGTTGATCCGCTTGTTGAGCAGCCCGATCGGAAATGGTTCATTGGACGCCTTGTGCGCCATGCACGACATTCCGATCTCCCGTCGTCACCACGCCTATTGCGATGCTGTAGCAGCCGGAACATTGTGGGGGAAGTACCTGGTCAAGGCACAGGAGGCCGGGTATACCAACCTGCGGGAAGTATACGAACAACTGCGGTAGAGCAGGGAACAGGAAAAAGGCTGTAGTGCAGTCACACGGACTGCATTACAGCCTTTTTTTGCGGAGAATACGATTCTCCTAGTCTTCGGACACGTACACACTGTCTCCATGCGACACGGTTCCGGTAGCGACCACGGATGCGTAGACGCCGAACTGATTGCCGTTGCGCTGGTAGCACGCCTTCAGCACAGCCGGGTTTTGCTTTAGCGTGTCAGGGTCGACATTGACGTACATGCAGCGGTCACACGTCCTGTTGACCTGCAGCACTACGTCGCCGATCGTGAGCTGCTTGCCGATCCAGCGCTCCTCTGCAAAAGGCTCGTCTTCCTCCAGCACAATCAGCAGATTGCCGCGAAAACGGCGCGGATCGAGCGGATCGACTCCTGCAATGCGAGAGATTTCGCGTAAAGAGGCGTCCGTCACCACCAAGATGTGGTCTTCCCAGTTCTTCCCGCCTTCTTGCGGCGTGCTTTTCAGCGGAGTGACCGGCCTGCCAGCCGTCTCGCCGACATGTGCGAACAGCGACTCTCCCCAGTTGTGCAGGCTGCCGTCCGGCGCTTGTACGCGAACTGCCGGGTACTGGTCTTGTCCGTCTCCCTGCTCCAGCGTCGCATGATAGCCCAGCAGCGCAGGCACGACGTCGGCACTCAGGTACTTTCCATTGCGCGAATCGTCCAGAAAATAGTGGCTGCGATCGCCGTACAGTCCGAATTGGTCGACCTGGCACTCTGGCAGTTGCTCTCCGCGCATCGCCTTCACCGGGTGACGAAAAATGCCCTGGATGCTCCCCACTTTTTTCACGATATCCCCTCCCCCTTGCTATCCGGTAATAAACGAGTTGCGCACACGGCTCCAAAACGTCAGTTTCTTGTAGCGGGCGAACCGGATTTTTTCGCTGCCTACCCGGCATGTAATCGAGCAGACATCGTTCCAGACCCCTTGTTCGCGGTCGAGTCCGACCATGATTTGCGGGTTCATCACGATCAGCTCCACCTCGTGGTGCTTGGGCAGTACAAGCGAGCTGTTGATCGTCCGGTATGCCTGGTTGTTGATCGAGGCGATCTCAGAAAGCTGGATTGCTTCGATGGACGGATGCACGATCGCGCCATTGACCGCCTTGTTGTACGCGGTACTCCCCGAAGGCGAAGAGACGATCAGACCGTCTCCGCGAAACGTCTCCAGTTCAGTCCCGTTTATGTATACGCACGCCACCAGGGTAGACAGTGAATTGTTGCGCAACACGAGCTCGTTTAGCGCCCACTTGTCGTGCGTCTCCCCGTTTCGCGTCGTGATTTTGCAGGCCACGGTCGGATATTCAGCGATGTACGGCTGCTGTTCTTCCAACAAGATATGGACAAAACGGTCGAGCTCCTCCGGACGCCAGTCCGCGTAAAAACCGAGGTGACCGGTGTGAATCCCGACATACGCTGGCTTGAACCCGTATTGATGGACGGCTTCCAACAGAGTCCCATCACCACCGATGGAAATGACCATGTCAGGCTCGTCATTGGGCCCTTCCACGAAGCTGCACGTATTACTGGCTGCTCCCACCTTTTCCTTCAGAGCCTGTTCCACTTCCCGTGTATAGTCGTCGTTTCGCAATACAGTCGCGATCTTCATGCTGATCTACCCTCACTTTACTCTGTCCAAGCCATATATACGAGCGAAGCACGCGTTTTGGTACAATCGCCTACCCCCATCATACGTGAAAATGGGGAATCTCTCCATAGAAAAAGCGAGCCAAGCATCGGCTCGCCCGCTTACGCAAAACGCCTGTCCAGTTCCTGTACGACCTGTCTGGCTTGCTGAATCCACCTTTCTTCAATTTCAGCATCTTTGTCCACCGGCTCTTGGAACTGGTTCATCGCTGCCGAGATGACAGGCTCGATGTAGCCGATATGGTTCTCGATGCCGGTCCGGTATACGTGCTTGATCACAAAAGGCACGCCCATCTCCAGCCAGGCGTCCAGGCTGTCCAGCTCCCCCTGCAATACTTTGACCGGGATGCGCAGGTAGACCATGCCCTGGTCATCCAATTGCCGGTCGAAGTAACCGGCCTCGTAATCCCAGTTGGACAGGACAAAATCGGGGGCAAGCGCCTCCTGAAAGAACCCGAATGTCCCGCGCGTCCCCGGTAAGTTGCTGTCGTGTATTTCTTTCAAGACGATCCCTGCCTTTCCACATCCTATTGCTAGTGTGCGACAAAGCAGTCCGTTATACTCTTTCGTTTTTGCACAACAAAAAAAGCCTCGCTGCCCGCTTGAACTGTCGGGGTGAGGCTTTTCCTTTGCCGTGCGTCTAATCAGCACAGCGTGATCGTCAAAAGTGTGAACAAAGCGAGCGGAATGACTTTGCGTCTGCGTCTGCGGCGCTTTTTCTTCGGTACGACAAAAGGCTGCACAGGCGGCGGTGGTGGCGGGAATGGCGGAGGCGGCAATGGAGCACCGTGGTACATGTACGGAGAGACAGGCGGATAAGGCGCGTATGGTGCAAAATCCTGATAGGGACTTACCCGACTCGGCGGTTCGTTTCCGGCAAACGGACTGACCATGCCGGGCGGCTCATTTCCGCCAAATGGGCTCACCTGGGCAGGCGATTCCTTGCCGCCAAACGGACTGACCTGGCTCGGCTGCTCTTTTCCGGCAAACGGGCTGACCTGAGCAGGCGATTCCTTGCCGCCAAACGGACTGACCTGACCTTTCGAGTTCTTGCCACCGTACGGATAGGTGGGGCTCGTTTGGTAGCCGTACGGATTCATCTGGTAAAAGCCGTATGGATTCTCCGAACCAAAGCTGTAGCCGGGATAGGAAGGAAAGCCGCCTCCGTGTCCTGGGAAGTACCCGCCACCGAACGGCGGATAGCCGGGATACGACTCATAACCCGGATAGGAAGGAAAGCCGGAAAACGGACTGCCGTAGGGTGAATAGCCGGGACCTGCGCCCCAACCGCCAAAAGGAACGCGCGCGGATACCTCCTGCGTCGTATAGGTCTCCTCTTCTCCGACTTCCTCTTCGATTTCCAGGTACACATTTTGGTCGTCGTAATCGACGATGACTCCTTCAAACACCTGACCGTCAATAGCTTCAATCCGCACTTTCTGGTCGGCGTGTTCCCTGCAAATATTATGGACGGTCTGGCGCATATCCTTTATCAAGCTGACCGTCTGGACATCAGCCCGGTACAGATTTTTATCAGATTCCATGGACACTTCCTCCCCTTCTGGTGTTTCTGTATTACCATATACAGGTGCCTATGGGGAGGTGTCTAGTTTTGAAAGGATGCGCGCCCATTTTGTCGCCAAGGGCTACTCCATAAAGCGGTCTAACGCAAACGGCTGAAGCGCTTCGTCCGTCCCTTTTTCCAGCAGATCAGCCATTCTGACAGCCGTCACCGGGGAGAGCAGGATGCCATTGCGAAAATGGCCGCCCGCGATGAACAGACCCTCCCAGCCGGGGACTTTGCCGAGCAGCGGCTTTCCGTCCGGCGTAGCTGGTCGCAAGCCTGCCCACGCTTCCAGGAATGCGGCACTCTCCAGCGCGGGCACGTACGGCATGACTCCTTGCATGACGCGGGACAGCCCCGACAAGGTCACAACCTGCTGAAAGCCGCAGTCGTCCTCTGTCGCCCCGATGACGATTTTGCCGTCCTTTTTCGGCGTAATGTAGCCGCCGCTGCCAAAAATCACTTTGCGCAGCGCGATGCCCGCCGAGGACACTGCCGCGATCTGCCCGCGCACCGGGCGCACCGGGACAGCTACGTCCAGCAACTCCAGCATGATACCCGCCCAAGCGCCGGAGCAGACGACTGTCTGGTCAGCGAGCAGCGTTCCTGCCGACGTGTGCGCGCCGATGACCCGTCCCGCGCTTACCGCCAGCTTGCTGACGACACAGCCGTCGAGCAGTTGTACCCCTTGCAGGCGACATGCAGTGACCAGGGCTTGCAGCAACAGACGGTTGTTGATATGCCCTTCCTCGGGGGAATAGATTGCCGCAGATACGCTTTCCGTCAACAGCGGTTCAAGCTCGAGCGCTTCCTGGCCGTCCAGCCAGAAGACCGGGTAGCCTGCTTCCTGTTGCCGCCGAAATTTTGCAGCCAGCGCCTCCTCTTCACCTGCCATCGCTACGGTCAGGATGCCGTCTCGCGTGAGCTGCACATCCCGTCCTGTGGACTCTTCCAATGCTTGTACCCACTCCGGGTAAAGACGCAGCGACTCCATCCCGAGCGACAGCATCGGACCAGGCTCGGAAAACTCCTTCAACGGCGCAAGCATCCCTGCCGCCGCAGACGAAGCCTGTCCACCCCACTGCCCCTGCTCCACCAGCGTGACCGCCATCCCCCTCCGCGACAATTCATACGCCAGGCTCAGACCGATAATTCCTCCGCCGATCACCAGACAGTTTCCCATCTCTTCCCTCTCCTTTTTGTTCGACAAGTTGCCGGAAATCATGCAAAAAGCCCGCCTCTCCGACAGGAAAAGGCGGGCTTCATACGCATCGCTTTGACCAACATACGCATTTTTGCTCGCAACCCTATCCCTTCGCCGGCATGATCCGGATCAGGTGCAATGGGTCGACGGCCGTCGCTTCCGTCCTCTCAGCCCCGCTTGTGGGACTCCCCAAGTTGCTTTCACACGATACTGATTGTTTTGACAAACCTAGTATATGACTTGTGCCAAAGGTCTGGCAAGCGCTTTTCCCCGGCCTAGTCCTCGTCCTTGACGTCGTAGCTCTCCGGGATCGGTTCATTTCGCGTGATTTCTTCCCATTCCCGCAGCTTTTGCAGTTCGTCCAGATGAAGCCGGAACTGCTCCTTGTTGATCAGGTATTCATTGCCGTCATGGACCGCGCGGATGCGCCCTTCCCTGATTTTTTCCAGGATGAACGATTCCGGCAAGGCCAGGTACTCAGCCGTCTCGCCAACAGTCAGATACGTCTTGTTTTCCACGAAGCCTCACTTCCAGTTCTGCTTTTTGTTGCTCAAAGCCCGGTTTGCCAAGCAGGGCCAGCATATTTGATTTATACGCCTCCACGCCGGGCTGGTCAAATGGGTTTACGCCCAATACGTAGCCGCTTATCGCGCATGCCTTCTGAAAGAAGTAGAACAGGCTGCCGAGGTGATAGGCGTTGATTTCGGGAAGCTCCACCACGAGGTTGGGGACGCCCCCGTCGACATGCGCCAGGAGTGTGCCTTCGCACGCTTTTTTATTGATAAAGTCCATTCCTTTGCCTGACAAAAAGTGCAAGTCATCCGAGTCTCCCGAATCTTCCCTCACCCACACGTCAAGCGCCGGCTTTTGTACGGCCATCACTGTCTCAAACATCATCCGCGGGCCCTCCTGGATGTACTGGCCCATTGAATGCAGGTCGGTCGTAAATTCGGCTGTCGCCGGAAAAATGCCCTTGCCGCCCTTGCCTTCCGATTCGCCAAACAACTGCTTCCACCATTCGGCAAAGGAACGGAATTGCGGTTCGTAGCTGACCAGCAGCTCGACCGATTTTCCTTGCCGATACAAGAGATTTCGGATCGCGGCATACTGGTAGCAGGCGTTGTCCTGCAGCCTCGGGTTCAGGTACGCAGCCCGCGCATCTGCCGCCCCTTGCATCATCGCCGTGATGTCGGCGCCGCTTACGGCGATCGGCAGAAGCCCGACCGCTGTCAGCACCGAGTACCGACCGCCGATCGTGTCCGGGATGACAAAACTTTCATAGCCTTGCTCCTGCGCCAGTTTGCGCAATGTACCTCTGGAGCGGTCGGTAGTGGCGTAGATGCGTTTTCGTGCAGCATCCGGACCGAGCTTTGCCTCCAGCCAGTCGCGCAGCAGGCGAAACGCTACTGCCGGCTCTGCAGTCGTGCCCGATTTGGAGATGACGTTGATCGAAACGCTTTTTTCGTCCAGTATATCCATCAGATGGGACAAGTAGACCGGGCTTAGGTTATTGCCGACGAAGTAGATTTCCGGAGTCTGCCGCCTGGATTTGGGCAGCAGGTTGTAGAAGCTGTGATTGACGAGATCGAGCGCCGCTTTCGCCCCGAGACAAGAGCCCCCGATGCCAATGACGAGCAGCACGTCGGAATTGGCCTGGATGCGTGCTGCCGCCTGCTGGATTCGCGTAAATTCACCGGGATCGTAGCGGATCGGCCAGTCCAGCCAGCCGAGATAGTCGCTGCCCGGTCCCGTCCGCGCGTGAAGCAGCTCATGCGCATGTCCGACTGCCAGAGCGATCCGGTCCCACTCTCCATCATTGAAAAAAGCAACCGCATTGGAACTGTCAAAACGAACCATAGGCAATTGACCCCTTTTCTGAAGGAAATCAATTCCATTATTCACCGCTAGAGTCCGTCATCCAGGGAACGTATCCGTCACCATCTTCAATAAAAAAAAGAGCGCGATTCCGCCACCTGCTACTCCCCACCAAAACGGTTTGCTGTCCGCTCTTCCCGACTTGTAGATCCCTATCAGCCTCCAGGTGCCAATGGAAACACAAAGGAGACTGATCAGGAGCAAAAGGCTCCCCATGATCATCATCTCCCTCCTTCCTTTCTACAGCTATATGGGGAAGGGAGAGAAAAAATCACTCCTTGGGAGCCTTTTTGCCCAAGCGGTTTACTACCTGTCGCCCGCGCTCCCGGACCTGCTCTTCGCGCACTTGCAGCTGCCGCTTTTTCATCATTCCGTTTTTCGACGTGTCAGGCCTAAGCCCGGGCTTGTCCGGCGTATCTCCATGACCTTGCCTCAACTGTATTTGCCTCCCCCTTTTTTCTCGTAATCGTCGAGGAGCTCCGCAAAGCTCTTGTTGCGCTCCCGCTCTTCCTGCTCGCGCCGCTTCTGCTCCGCTGCTTCCCGGGCCTTCCTCTCGCCTTCCTCCTTCATCTCCCGCTCGAGTTGCTTCAATTTTCCCAACGTGTCCGTATTCAGGATTTCCTTCAGGCTGTTGGCATTTTTTGCGGCTTCGTTCGCCATGCCGCCGGATTGGGTTTGCTGTGGCTGCCGCTTCTTTTGTTTGGCCATTCCAGCATCAGTCCTTTCTGTAGTAAATACTGCCTCGTTCAATTGCTTCGGAACCGGTCATACTAATGCTATAGCAAAGGAGGGGAATACAATGGTGCGCAACAAGGAAAAAGACTTTGGAAAAACAGCAGAGATTCGCGGACCGAAAGCCAAACAAACCGCTGTTCGCTCCGACGGCTCCATCAATAGTGAACCACAAGAAAGACTAAAAGAAAACCGCTAACATCCGCTATGCCGCCAGGTCCGACATTTCAGACCCGGCGGTGCTGTTTTCCCGGGCTGCCATACGGTGTATCGTGCAACACACGCTCTTGCCACAACACGGTGAGCTTGTCGGCAAATTGAAAGCGAAACCCATTCTTCCACAGTCGTTTGCCGATCTCCTGCTCCATTTTTTGCCTTGGCAACGGCTTGAATCCGCCTGCAAGCGTAAGCGCCCGGCGCGAGAAGGAGACGTGGTGCAAACGCAAAAACGTCCAGGGCATGCGATGCCTCCCCAGCTTCAATCCGTACCGCTGCCTTGCCGCCAAACGCTGTCTGGCCTGCTTGCTGGGCAGTCCGATGTGGAACGGAAGTCCGCTTGCGATCTGGTTTTCCTCCAGTAGCGGAATGATTTTCGCAGGCGAATAGGGGCGCTTGATCTGCGGATACTGCTCCAGCCAGGCGCTACATTCGGCATGCTGGCGGGGCGTGAAGCGCGGGTCGTAGACCGAGTAAATCCGCCTGGTGTCCAGACCGAGCAGTACGAGCCTGTTGTCCTGCTGGTGGGCCTGCTGATGGACTCCGACAAAATTGCGCGGAACCATCATGTTGCTGGACAAAAAGATGACGATCTCTCCGCTGCACTGGGCCAGTCCTTCCTCCAACAGCCGGTGCAGCGTCACCCTTTTGTTCATGCGCACATAACGGCATGGATAGTTGGAAGCAAATTGCGCGACCTGAAATGGCGTCTCGTCCGCAGAGGCATTATCCACGACGATCACTTCGAACTGGTCAAACGGCACCAGCTGCAGGTTGAGACTGAACAAGGTGTACAGGAGCTGATCGGCTGAATCTCGCGCAGGAATGACGATGCTGGAAATCATCAGATCCCCTCCCATTCGTGAGACTTCACGTTTACAGTAGCGTATGCGACAGCCTCGATTTTGGGCTGGGCGCACCGGGACAGCAGCGTGGATGCGAGCTGGCAGCGCATAAGCCTCACCCCCGCTACACATGCTAAAGCTGACATCTTCCAGTAGAGGAGGGTACCGTATGGACGATACGGAGCGCAGCGACAAACGCAAGGAAGTAAAAGATGTGTCCCTGGACGGCACACTGCCCCATCAGATCAGCGCACCGGACTATAAGGATTCGAATCGTTCGATCCAAAAACCGTTTGTCAACGAATTCGGCGTAGTGATCGGGGACAGCTTCTACGACTCCCCCGATTCGCCGTTGAACCAGTGGAGCACGGACACAGATCCTTCGATCATGGCTGGTGACCAGTGGGTCCATCCCACGAACGACATCGGCTGGAATACAGAGGAAAACCGCGAACTTTTGGAAGGCGAGGAATTTGGCCACGCCCGCTTTATGCACCCGACGATTGATGTAAGCAAGGAAGATTGACCAAAGCGACCACCCGCCGGCACGAGCCTTGTTGCCGGACGGGTGGTTTTTTTTGAACAAATGGTGCTGCCCGACTTTGTGGTAGAATGGGAGAGAATCACTGGAGAGGAGTCTGTCCATGAGCATCACACTCGAAATCGAACCTGCCTTTTCCCTCGCCTACCAGCGCTATGCCGGTTTTTCCCCGGGCGATACCTTGCGCCTGTACGTGCGCACCAGCGGCCCTGGGACGGGAGGACTGTTTTACGCAATTGAAAAAGACGAACAGATGGAAGACGATGCCCTCTTTGAAGTCGAAGGGCTGCGGTTTGTGATTCGTCCCGGCGACTTTTGGTACTTTCACGGCGGCAAGCTGCACTACAATCCCCAGTACGGAGAGTACGGCTTCTCGTTCACCAACCCGCTGTTGGAGGGATAAGCACGAAGCGTCTGCACGAGTAGGAGGAAACAAATGAAGAAAAAGGGTTCCGTTCTCTTAGCCGTTGGCGCATTTTTGCTGGCTAACCTGAAATGGCTCTTGAGCATATTGAAATTTTCCAAATTCGGCAGCACCTTGCTGTCGATGATGGTCAGCTTGTGGGCGTACGCCATGTTTTACGGCTGGAAGTTTGCGGCAGCGCTCGTCTACCTGATTTTCGTCCACGAAATGGGACATCTGGTCGCCGCCAAGCGAAAAGGCATCGCCACCTCCCCGGCGATCTTCCTGCCCTTCGTCGGGGCGATGATCTCGATGAAGGATTTGCCTCGCGATGCCAAGACAGAGGCGTACCTCGCGTACGGCGGTCCATTGGCCGGGCTGATTTCCTTTTTGCCTGCCCTGCCTCTGTACTGGTGGACAGGCGACCCGTTCTGGCTTCTGGTGGTCCATCTCGGGGCCTTGTTGAACTTGTTCAACCTGCTGCCGATCTCCCCGTTGGACGGAGGACGGATCGTGTCCGTACTCTCGACGAAAATCTGGTTCTTCGGTCTTCTCGGCTTGGGGCTGATGCTGTTCTTCTCCCCCGGTCCGCTGATGGTCATTATCTTCATCATCGGTTTGATTACGTGGTGGAGCCGTTTGCGCGAAAGCTACCAGCACCAGGTGCTCCGCTACGAACAGGAAAAGCTCGTCGCCTTTCGCGAGGAGATCGCCCAATGGCCGCATCTGGAAAACTATGCCGAGAGACGAGTCCAGCTTCACGAAGACGTAACGCGATTCGAGAACATGCCGGAGCAAAAAGGGTTTTTGTTCCCGTTCCTGCAGGATGAAAAGCGTCTTTTGCGGGATCAGAAACGTCTGGACAAGATGTACGCACGCCAACTGAAGGATACCTGGCGCAAATGGGAGCGCGAGCCGGTGCTTTTTGTCGACAGCGACCCCAATCAGCCGGTTCCTTCTGAGGCGTTGACCGAGGCTGACAAGCAGGCTCGCGAGCGCTTGGAAGAAGTAGAAGAGCAGATGCATCGCCTGAGCACGTACTATGAAGCGTCTGCCTCGACCAAGTGGAAGGTGCTGTTTGCCTACCTCGGCCTGGCGGCGGTCCTCTCCGGCTTTTTCGTCTACAGCCAGCAGATCATGTCGCCTTGATGCGAAAAAAGCCGTCCATAGCCTCGGTTATGGACGGCTTTGACCATCTTAGACCTTCTCAGGCCGCAAAAACGTGCGCCATGATTAACTGACGCACTCTCTTCTCCAGTCAGGGGGGAATAACGCCCTCAATTGGCGATAAATCGATTTTGAGCATTTCTGACAAAAAGAGTATGATAGATACGTGTATCTTCCCACATGCAGCAATGGGATATTTTGTAATCCAGAAAGGATGAACGTTTACTTTGGACACCGTTCCGATAGTGCTCAACCTACTGCTAGTTTTTTTCCTTGTTTTTCTGAATGGTTTTTTCGTCGCCGCCGAATTCGCAATCGTCAAAGTACGCCAGACGCGCCTCACGCAACTGGTCAATGACGGCAACAAGCGAGCAAAGTACGCCCAGAAGGTAACGCAGAAGCTCGACGCTTATCTCTCCGCGTGTCAGGTTGGTATCACCCTCGCGTCCCTCGGACTGGGGTGGGTCGGGGAACCGGCGATTGCCCACATGATTGTGGAGCCGTTGCTGGGCCAAACAGGTATCCCGGGTTACATGATCTCGGCAATTTCCTTTGGTATTGCCTTTGCGATCATTACATTCCTGCACATCGTCCTGGGTGAACTGGCTCCGAAATCACTGGCGATTCAGAAAGCGGAAGCAACTTCGCTGTGGGTTGCAGCACCATTGATGTTCTTCTATAAACTGCTTTTCCCGGCGATCTGGTTCCTCAACGGGACTGCCAACGCGCTGATGAGACGACTCGGCTTGGAAGTCATCTCTGAGCACGAAGCGGCCCATACCGAAGAGGAGATTCGCCTGCTGGTCAACCAGAGTCACCAGAGCGGACACATCGACCAGACTGAACTCGCGCTGATGGAGCAAGTATTCGACTTCTCGGAGACGCTTGCCCGCGAGACGATGATCCCGCGCATCGACATGGTTTGCCTGTACACGACCAATACTTTTGCAGAAAACATGGAAATCATCCGCGCCAATCGCCACTCCCGTTTTCCTGTGGCGGACGAGGACAAGGACAACATCATCGGGTTTGTCCACGCATCCGACTTCTATCTGTCTGCCCTGGAAAAAGGGCATGTGGAGCTGGAAAGCCTGATTCGCCCGATCACGACTGTACCGGAATCGATGGAAATCAGTACCGTGCTGCGACTGCTGCAGAAAAAACGCTCGCAAATGGCGATCGTCATCGACGAGTACGGTGGTACAGCAGGACTGGTCACGATGGAAGACATCCTCGAAGAGATCGTCGGCGACATTCAGGATGAATTTGACGAGGAT
Source organism: Brevibacillus sp. TJ4 (assembly GCF_044627595.2). Lineage (NCBI taxonomy): Bacteria > Bacillati > Bacillota > Bacilli > Caryophanales > Paenibacillaceae > Brevibacillus > Brevibacillus sp. TJ4. The sequence continues at coordinate 3,636,473 of NZ_CP185865.1, forward strand.
GAGCAGCCTGATATTGAAGTGGTGGAGAATGGACTCTCCGTATCCGGGATGATGATGCTCACCGACCTAAACGACCACCTGCCGTTCGAACTGGAATCGGAAGACGTGGACACGATAGGCGGCTGGCTCTACAGCCAACTGGAAGAAGAGATTGCCGTAGACGCATCGATCTTGCACGAGAACCACTTGTTCATCGTGAAGCAGATGGATAATCACCGCATTACCAGGGTGCTGATCCAGAAAGTTTTGCATGACGACACAAATATGACGGAAGAACTGCTTACCGTCTCCTAATACAAGCAAGCCCCCGGTTGCCACTCGGCAGCAGGGGGCTTTTGTGCGTATGCGTACCTTATCTGCTCTTTTCCTTGCCCCCTGGGGCGGTGTCAAGCGACTCGGGATTCCAACTGATGACGTTGTCGTCCTCGATGATCCCCAGGGTGACGTCGCTGATGTCGGGATCAGAGAGCAGTGTGTCGCGGACTCTGAACTTGATGTCATCCGCTTCTGCGAGCAGCAGTCCTTTGCGCAGTTCGAGATAGCCCTCGATGTGATACGTCCTGCCTTCCTGAACGATGCGCAGCCGATTGATGTCGGTCACATCGGGATCGTCCAATATCATCTTGGATATGCGCATCTCGATTTCTTTGGGCGCTGCTACGCCGATCAGCCCGACCATGTTGTCGTAGCCGACGCGAAAAGCTACGCCGATCATCAGAAAGCCGATCAAAATCGTGGCGATGCCATCCAGAAGCAAAAACGTGGTCATCTCGCTGACTACGACGGCGATCAGCGCCAAGAGAGCACCCAAGGTCGCGACAATGTCCTCGTAGAATACGAGCCGCGTCGGCGGGGCAGCCCGTCCGACGTTGCGGAGGGCGGCTTGCGGGATCGCCCAGCCTTTTGCCTCGACCCGCGCTTCATGGACGATCTCTTTCATCGCTTTGATCAGGATGGAGCCGTCCACAGCGACCGCTACGAGCAAAATCGAGGCATTCAGCCAAAAATGCGTAGCGATGACAGGTTCGTGCAGAAGATGAAATCCTTCCTTGATCGTCTCATACGCCATGATCGTCACGACGATGACGGCAACCATGCAAAAGAGATTGATCACCCGGCCAAACCCGGTAGGAAAACGGCGGGTCGGCTTCTTCTCCCCTAGCACGCTGCCCAAAAAGACGAATCCCTGGTTGATCGCATCGGCGACAGAGTGCATCGCCGAAGCAAACATCGGCCCGCTGCCGCTATAGGCCGCAGCGAACCCTTTGACGATGGCAAGTCCGGTGTTGCCCAGAGCTGCGGTGGCGGAAGACGTATTTCCTTTTTTCAAAGCAGCCCACAATGATCCCACTGCTATCATCCTCCTTGCAATCCATGCATCTGCTGCGACGTCATCCCACTTTATTCAATCAGCTTCAAGCCAATGACAGAAATGACGATCAGCGCGATGCAGAACAGTCTTTTCGCATCCTTCGAATCGCCGTAGTAGAGCATGCCGACCAAGGCGCTGCCCACCGTCCCGACGCCGGTCCAGACCGCGTAGGCAGTCCCCATCGCGATCTCCTGCATCGCGTAGGAAAGCAGGGCAAAACTCAGTCCAAAGCCGCCGATCAGCAGCAGGAAGGATGTGACCGAGCGATTCCTGTTCACCTGGTTGATGCCGATGACGCCCATGACTTCACACAGGCCTGCGAGCACAAGAGAAATCCAGCTCATGCGGCATCCCCCTCTCGATCCGCTCTATCCGGTTGTTCGGCGCTCACCAGCTTCAAGCCGACGATGCCGCACAAGAGCAAGACGATCAACGCTACTTTGCTCCAGCGAAACGGCTCGCCGAAAAAAAGCATTTCACTGGTCACGGTACCGGCTGTCCCCAATCCGACAAACACCGCGTACACAGTACTCGCCGGAAGTTTTTTCGATGCGTGCATCAACACGCCAAAGCTGATGACGATCGCCACGATCGTAAACGCCCATGTCAACACGTCGTCGGCATGCTTCAGCCCCGCTACCCAGCCCACTTCAAAGACGGCGGCGACAACAACCAACATCCACGTTCTGTTCATCGTACTGCTTCCCCTTCCTTCTTCGTATCGTTCCCCAAAACAACATGACAAACCACCAAAGGTCAACACACAAGCCGAACAAAAAAAAGCCCAGGAAGAATACCATGATCGATATCCTCCCGGGCTTTTATCCCTCCGTGACACGGCATCGCCGCGGGTTTTCTCTCGGTCCAGACCGGAGCAAGCCTCCGCGGAACCCTAGAAAACACAAGTGTATCCGATTGTCTGTTGCCTTGAAAATTCCTCTTTATCCTACCAAACCATCTGTCGTTTGGCAATTCCTGCGATGCAGATGAGCGGATCAGAAAATGAGGAAGCCCAGGCTGATAATCGCTCCGGTGACAATCAGCATCATCAGGCAGTAGCCCATGATGTCCCGCGCGCCCAGCCCAGCCAATGCGAGCACCGGCAAAGCCCAGAACGGCTGGATCAGATTGGTCCAGGCATCTCCCCAGGCGATTGCCATCGCTACCTTGGCGTGGGAGACGCCCAGTTCAGTGGCGACCGGCATCATAATCGGGCCTTGCACCGCCCATTGCCCCCCTCCGGACGGAACGAAGATGTTGAGCAGCCCTGCGCTCCAGAACGAAAACAGCGGGAAGGTCGTCGGCGTGGAGATGCTGATAAACCACTGGGAAATGCTTGCAGCCAGTCCAGACGCAGTCATCATGCCAATAATCCCGGCGTAAAACGGAAATTGCACTACGATGCCTGTCGTAGTCTTTACTGCATCGCCCATCGCGTTCAAAAATTTGCGCGGTGTGCCGTGCAGCAAAATGCCCAGGAACAAAAAGCCGAAGATGACGATGTCGAGGTTGAGCAAAAAGCCTTTTTCCATAAAGTACATGACGAGAAAGACGAGACCCATAATCCCGATCAACAGCGAAATGACCCTGCTGTTTTCCAGTTTTGCAGCCGGGCTGTCGCTCTCCAGCGCTTCACTGGCTGCAGCCGTTTCTTCTTCGGCGACGCTTCTTCCTTTGAAATAGACACGGTCTTTTTCCGCCGGCATCATCAACAGACAGATGATCGGCAGCACGAGCATGATCGTAATGACAATCGTCAGGTTCATCGCGGAAAACATCGTCTCTGTCGTCGGGATCACGCCGATGACATCAACCAGGCTGTGACCCTCCGTCGCGACGGTCAACGGTACCGAGCCAGCCAAGCCGCCGTGCCAGACCACAAAGCCGCCGTAGGCACTGGCGACGAGCAGGCGATAGTCGACCTTGTCCACCTGGTTGGCCAGCTCGCGAGCCAACAGCGCACTGATCACCAGACCAAATCCCCAGTTAATCCAGTTGGCGACACAGGAAACGATCGTGACCAACACAATTGCCATTCCTGGCGTTTTCGCCAAAGAAGCCAGGGAACGCAGTCCTTTTTTGCAAATATCGGTGCTGGCCAGTGTATGTCCACAGACGAGGACGAGCACCATCTGCATGGTGAAGCTGAGCAGGCTCCAGAATCCCCCGCCCCAGTAGCTGACCATTTCCATCGGCGTTTTGCCGTTGACGACGATCCCTGCGATAAAAACGAGAAAAGTCAGGAAGATTGCAAACACAAACGCGTCAGGCAAATACCGCTGGATCAGCTTGACGGAAAAGTTGGTAATGCTTTGAAACATGAGGCATACCCCTTTCTGCAACATTGAAAATGAGTTCTGCCTCGTTCATATTGCAAGAGGGATGCCAAACGCAAAAACGAGCTAGCAAACGCGAAACATGTATCCGCTTTCATTTGTGCTAGAGACAGGACTGACTACTTTTTGCACAGTGTGACTCCAGATTGCACACTGTTCCTCCTACTCCTGTTCCTGTCCGACGCTATCCAGTCCGTACAACTGGATTTTATACAGTAGCGCCCGGCGGGAAATCCCCAGCTTTTTGGCTGTCTGCAGCTTGTTTCCCCGCTCGTTTTTCAGCGCGCGGGCAATGACCTCCCGTTCCACTTCCTGCAAAATGTCCCGCATCGTCCTGCCTTCGTAACTGATGGCGTGACCGTGTTGCGATTGCCGGCTGCTTCCTTCTGCCGGACTTGCATGGCCGGGCAGTTGGATATGCTCCGGCTGGATCGCCGCGATGTTCGTCATAATGACGGCTCGTTCGATGGCATGCTCGAGTTGGCGTACATTTCCCGGCCAGTCGTACGCCATCAGCATGTCATGGGCGGCGCGGGACAGGTACAGCCCCTCTTTTCCCGTCTCGCGGCCGTATTTGGCGAGGAAGTGGTTGATCAACAGCGGAATGTCCTCTTTGCGCTCGCGCAGCGGCGGCATCTGGATCGGCACGACGTGCAGGCGGTAGTACAAATCTTCGCGAAACAGTCCCTGGCGAATCCGCTCGCGCAAGTCGCGGTTGGTCGCAGCGATGAGCCGGACATCCACGGGGATCGCTTCCACGCCGCCCAGACGAACGAGGGTGCGTTCTTGCAGGACACGCAGCAGCTTGACCTGCAAGGCCAGAGACAGCTCGCCCACTTCATCGAGAAACAGCGTACCGCCGTCCGCCAGCTCAAACATCCCTTGCTTGCGTCCGACCGCTCCTGTGAACGCGCCCCGTTCGTAGCCGAACAATTCGCTCTCCAGCAGGTTTTCCGGAATCGCGCCGCAGTTGACGGCTACCAGCGGCTTTTGCGCCCGCGGGCTGTTGGCGTGGATGGCCTTGGCGATCAGTTCCTTGCCCGTGCCGCTCTCGCCCTGGATCAACACCGTCGCTTTGGACATGCTGACCTTGCCGACCAGCTTGTACACCTCCTGCATTGCCGGGCTCAAGCCCACCAGCCCGGAGCCCTCCTCCGCGGTGTCCGCCGCTTTTGGCGTCGCCCCCTCCTGCTCGCCCTGCTCCGACTGAGCATGCTGCAACGCTTTGGCGACGACCTGCTTGACCTGGATCAAGTCAAACGGCTTTTGCACGTAATCAAATGCGCCCAGTTTCATCGCTTCCATCACATCACTGGCAGAGCCGTAGGCGGTCATCATCACCACCTTGGGCTTTTTGCCCTCAATGCGATTCATTCTGCGCAGCGTCTCCATTCCATCCAGTTCGGGCATGCGCAAGTCCAGCAGCATCACCTCGGGCTGAAAGCTGCCGATCGTGTCCAATGCTTCTGCTCCGCTGGCTGCCTCGCCGATCTCGTACCCGCTTTTTTGCAAGGTCATGGACAGCGCTTTGCGCACATTCCTCTCGTCATCCACCAGCAATACTTTCTGCGCCATAAGCTCCCTCCTTTTCCTCTGCCTGCACGGGGAGAACAACCGTAAACCGGACTCCCCCGGAAACATTTTCGGCTACGATGTGTCCGCCATACGCCTGCACGATTCGCTGCGAGATCGACAAACCAAGCCCTGTGCCCGTGTGCTTGGTCGTAAAGAACGGCTCAAATACGCGCACCAGATGCTCTTCGGCAATCGCAGGACCGTCATTGGTCACATGGACGCGAACTTGGTCTTCGTCCCACTCTGCGGCGAGTTTCACGTCTCCGCCCGTCGGAGCTGCCTGCAAGGCATTTAGCAAGATATTGAGAAAGACGTGTTTCATCAGCTCGGGCGACGCCATCACCGGCGGCAGCGGCGCGTGTTTGTGGAACAGGACGGCTATGCCTCGCTGTGCTGCGCGCGGCTCAACCAGCTTGCAGGTCTGATCGAGCAGCTTCGTCAAGTCGACCGGGATGTTCGACTCCCTGGACGGGCGTGAGAAGAGCAGCAATTGGTCGGCAAAGCGGTCCAGCCGCTCCACTTCCTCGGCGATAATCCGCGTGTATTCGCGATTTTCGTTTTCTTGGGGCAATTCTTCCTCGATAATCTGCGCGAACGCTTTGATCGAGGTCAGCGGGTTGCGCACCTCATGGGCGATGCTCGTCGCCCACTCTCCGATCACCGCCAGCCGCTGTGCCTGGGCCAGCGTTGCCTCCATCTGCTTCCACTCCGTCCGGTCCTCGACGACGACGATCACGCCCAGCACTTCGTCAGTCGGGCTTTTCCAGATTGAGGTACTCACCTTGAGCGACAGCATGCCTCTTTGCGAGTGGCGGTGCTCCCACTGGACGTCGCGGATCGTTTGCGCGTGCTGGAGCGTCTCCTGGATCAGCTCGATCAGTTGGGCGTTGCGGGAGAATACACAGGTGTACGATTCCCCCCTGGCTGCTTCGCCAGATAACTCCAGCAGGCGGGCGGCCGCTTCGTTCCAGGCCGTCAGCCGCCCACCCTGGTCGAGCGCGATAACCCCGCTGTCCATGCTGTCCATGATCGTCTCTGTATGACTGCGGCTGGCCTGCAGATCGTCAGCCAGCCTGTTGATCGCGCCGCTGATCTGCCCCGCTTCTCCTTTGAGCGCTTTCATCCGATGGGACAGATTGAAGCGCAGCGCAGTCAATCCTTCTTTGATCTCGGTGAGAATAATTTCCAGCCGGTGTACGATCAGGCCGCTGACGGCTGCTGCCAAAATACAGCCGATCCCGAGGATGATCGTGATGCTTTGCCGCATGCCGGCGAGCTGGATGTCGATCTGGGACATCAGCTCATTGGCCCAGACGTATCCGATCACCTGCCCGTCACGGACCAGCGGCAGCATCGCGTTCATAATGTTGCCTCGTACTTGCTCGCCGATGACGACGGCGGGGTCGCCGCTTGCCATCACCTGACGCCCGGGATGATCGGCGCTGATCGACTTGCCCACGTGCAGGCTCTCAACCTCCGGACCGTACGTCAAGATCGCATCGAGACGGGCTGAGTAATAGCCGACACCCACATCGGGATGAGCTTTTGTTATGCGGTTTGTAAGCGGTTCCAGAACGGTGTTTAACAGATGAATTTGCTCTTCTCTCGTCCTCGCCTCCCCGCCCATTTGCCGCAAAAGCTCGTCGTAGTTGTGAATGAGGGCAAAATCCATTTGTTCGGTAATCGCAATCAGCTTTTTTTCCTTTTCATCAAGCAAGGCTTGTTCGGCTGCGCCGAGCAGTACAACACCCGTAATCACAATCGGTAGAACCGTCGCCACGATCACAGAGAGGACGAACCGGAGTCGGTAAAAGTACGCTTTCAATGGGAACACCTCGTCTGCATGGTGGAAAAGCATCTGCTTCGCCGTTGAAAAAGACTGCCGTTCCAGTCGTTTTGTATGCTATTCTATCATACAGTTGACTGCTTGCTAATACGAGATTATGACAGGAGTGAACGAAATGACCCGTGTTCTTTTTGTCTGCTTGGGAAATATTTGCCGATCCCCCATGGCCGAAGCCGTCTTTCGCCACCTCGTCGAACAGGAGGGGCTCGCCGATTCCTTCGAGATCGACTCTGCCGGTATTGGCGGCTGGCACGCCGGAGAACCGCCGCACCAGGGAACGCAGCGCATGCTGAAGGAAAAGGGCATCGCCCACGACTCGCTGCGCGCGCGCCAGATTACAGCGCATGACTTTGCGCACTATGACTACATCGTCTGCATGGATGAGGAGAACTTGTCCGCACTCAAGCGGATGGCGCCGAAAGACAAAAAAATCGCCCGCCTCCTTGACTTTGCTCCGGAAGTCAAGGAAACGAACGTCGAAGACCCGTATTACACTGGCCGGTTCGCCTACGTCTATGATCTGGTCGAGGCTGGCTGCCGGGGACTGCTGGAGTCAATCAGGCAGGACCGCCGCTGACTCCTCACACCGTAACCGTTAGCTGCTCCATCTGACTGCTGACCCAGGCGACCGTACTTGCCATCAGGCGGTTATAGCCTTCCTCTGAGGAAAATGTATGGTCGCCGCCCAGCACGATCCCCGTCTCGCAGCTTCCCTCTTGCCGCAGGCGAAACTGCCGCTCGTACTGAAACATCGCATCCAGCGCGATCACATCGTCACGATTTCCATGCAAGAGCAGAACGTCCCCAGAAAACTTCCGGGCTTCCCGCAGCGGATCGAACAGACCAAGCGAATGGAAAAAGCGCTCCGTCAGCGTATAGCCGAGATAGTCGGTCCGCCCCGTCTGCTGTGCTTGCACATAGCCCTGTTGTCCGACGATCTGGACGATGTCAGTCTGCGGTCGTGCCACTGCCGCCCACAGCACCAACGAACGAATCCGCTCATCCTGACTGGCGGCAAGCGTGGCTACCGCCCCACCGAGGCTGTGTCCGAGCAAAATGATCCGCGTCGGATCGATTTGCTCCAGCCGCGTCGCAAAATCCACAACATCTCGCGTCTGCCTCAGCAGTACATCGAGTCCTCCTGCGCCATACTCTCCTTCGCTCTCGCCGCACCCTCCATAATCAAAGCGCAGCACTGCCAAGCCGTGGCTGGCCAATTCTCTGGCCGCCTTTACAAACAGGCGGTTCACTCCAATCCGGCTGCCGACGAAGCCGTGGCAAATCAGGACGAGTGGGTGGCCCGTGTCGTCTCCCGCTGCTGTTTTTGGTTCATGTAGTGTTGCGGTCAATGTACTCGATCCGCTCTCAATCTGAAGAGTCCGTTCCACACTATCCACCTCTTTACTTTATAGTACCGGATTCTTTGTACCGTATCCCAGTTTAAAAACTTAGTATTCCGAGTTAAATACTATTTTTTATGATTATCCACAAGAAATCCACTCATTGTCAAGAAAAGATGGCGCGGACCATAAAAAAAGAGACTGCCCCTCGCGTCTTTGCCAGACGTCAGGACAGCCACTTTACGTAGATTATGGTTGTGGTTGTGTGGTGTCGTTGTCATTGTTTTCATCGCTGAACGTCGTTGCAGGCGGTGCAGCCAGATCACGCAAAATCGCGACTTCGACACGCCGGTTTTTCGCTCTGCCCTCCGGAGTCGTGTTCGGTGCTACCGGATGGTACTCGCCCATTCCTGTGGCACTGAATTTCGTCGGGTCCAGATTCGGATTTTCCAGCAGCACCTTCAAGAAGTTGACCGAGCGCTTGACGCTCAAATCCCAGTTGGACGGGAACTCTGGACGATTGATCGGCACGTTGTCCGTATGTCCTGTCACCGTTACTTTTTTCGGGTGCGGTACGAGCATGACGGCCATCTCTGCCGCCAGCTTTCTCGCTTCCGGCTTCATATCCGCCTTGCCAGAGTCAAACAGCGCATTGTCCATAATCGTGATCAGCAAACCTTCGTCGGTCAGCTGGGTTTGCAGTTTGTCTCCCAACTGGTTGGTCATAATATAGCCATCCAACTGCCGCTGCAACTGTCTGAGTTCTTCGGTCTCTTTGCGAATTGCTTCTTCCAGCCGTTTCTCTTCCTCTGTCTTTTCCTCTTCTGCTTCATTGGCTCCCTTGTGCAGCGTCTGCTGCTGCATCTCCGGATCGAGCGGAACAGGGCTCGGCTGGTCCAGTACACCCACTCCGCCGTTTAAGGCGATGTTGAATGAACGTACCATCTGGTCAAATTTTTTCGCGTTCATCTCGCTGGAAGCAAACAGCACGATAAACAGCGCCAGAAGAAGGGTGAGCAGGTCAGCGTACGGAATCAGCCAAGACTCGTCCATATGCTCTTCGTGCTGAGCATGTCTCTTCGGTCGTTTAGCCATTTACCGCAGCTCCTTCCTCCTTCTTCTCTTCCTTCAATTCCATACGCTCCTGGTATGGCATGTAGACAAGCAGCTTCTGCTCGATCGCAGCCGGAGACACCCCTGCCTGGATGGAGAGAAGACCCTCTACCATGATTTTCTTGATCTCGATTTCCTGCTTGGATTTGCGCTTGAGCTTGGTCGCAAACGGGTGCCAGAGGACGTACCCGGTGAAAATACCGAGCAAGGTCGCTACGAACGCCGCCGCAATGGAGAGACCCAGCGCGTCGATGTCACTCAAGTTTCCAAGTGCCGCGATCAAGCCTACTACCGCGCCCAATACCCCGAGGGTCGGCGCGTAGCTTCCGGCCTGGGTGAAAATGAGCGCTCCGATTTGATGCCGCTCTTCAATCGCATGGATTTCTTCGTTCAGTACATCGCGGACAAAATCGGGCTCACCGCCGTCAATAATCATTTTCATGCCGTTTCTGAGGAACGGATCTTCAATTTCATCCGAAGTGTTTTCCAGCGCAAGCAATCCCTCGCGGCGAGCGATCGAAGCCCAGTTCATAAATTGGCTGATCAGTTCACGCTTTGCAGGGAGTTTTTGTTCTTTAAAAAGAATTTTAAACAAGGCTGGGACCCGTTTTAATTCCGATAAAGGAAATGCGTTCATCACTGCTGCGACTGTCCCTACGATAATGATCATGAACGCTGCGGAGTTAAGCAGGGCAGCCGGGCTCGCGTGCTTCAAGATCATCCCGACAACGACTGCAACGATCCCAAGTACTATACCTATCACGGTCGATTTTTCCATTGTGACACTCCCTACTTCCGTAATCGAAATCCTATCTATATATGGTTTCGGTATTTTTGCCGCGATTTGTGAGTAGAAGTTGCGGAAAAATCGGTGGTTTTTGTGAACATATCAGCCCAGCCATTGAACGAGCCCGATCATCACGAGCAAGCCGATGATAAAGGAAAAGGTAGAAGACCTCGCGTGTCCGTCTCCATGGCTCTCCGGAATCAGCTCCTTGTAGACGATAAACAGCATCGCTCCGGCGGCAAACGACAGGCCGTACGGAACCAGTCCTTCCACGAGCGCGGTGAGATGAAAGCCGATTACCGCCGCCACAATCTCTACGGCTCCCGTCATGGTAGCGAGGATGAAGGCGGTGACTTTGCCGACCTTCTGGTTAATCAAAAACAAGGCGACGAGAAAGCCCTCCGGCGCATTTTGCAAACCGATCGCAAAGGCGATCATGCCGCCCAGCCCCGGATTGTCGCTGGAATAGCTGACGCCCACCGACAGGCCTTCCGGGATGTTGTGCAACGTAATCGCGGAGAGAATCAGCAGCGCCTGTTTATCCATCGATACGTTGATCCGCGTATGCTCCAGATCGATATGCGGAACCGCGCTTTCCAGCACAGTGAGCACCAGCATCCCGCTGATGACCCCGAGCGCCACGATCGGAAAGGCAGCGTCATCCAACGCCTGCGGAATCAGGCTGAACGTGGCAGCCGCCATCATAATGCCCGCTGTAAAGGCGAGCAAAATATCCCGCCAGCGATGGGTGACGGTTTTGAAAAAGAGAATCGGCAATGCCCCTACTCCGGTGGCCAAAGCCGACAATGAACTGCCGATGAGAAGCTCATCCATATCTTGCTACCCCCACTACTGTTTGCACGCTTTTGGTGGTGTTTGCATTAGTCCTATCTTGTACATCTTACCTGATATCTCTATCATAATCAGTAGGATTTGCAAACATGCCCAAACATGACCCTGCCGCATATCCTCAAGCGCAGCACCAGCATGCACGATACACGCCAGAGGGAGGCATACACATGAAGACATACAATGCAGTCATCGTCGGAGCCGGATCGATGGGAATGGCAGCCGGGTATTACCTGGCCAAAACAGGAGTGCGCACCCTCCTGATCGACGCCTTCGATCCACCTCATACGATGGGCAGCCATCACGGCGACACCCGAATTATCCGCTTCGCCTATGGCGAGGGCAGTGACTACGTACCGCTGGCATTGCGGGCGCAGGAGCTGTGGAACGAACTCGAACAAGAAGCCGGGGAAACGCTGTTCCTGCAAACCGGCGTCGTCAGCGTCGGCAAAAAAGACGATGATTTTTTGCGCGGCGTACGGGAATCATCAGAGCGCTTCAACCTGCCCCTGGAGGCTTTCAGCGCCGCCGGGCTGCACGAGCGCTGGCCGGGCATCACCGTGCCCGATGATTTCTGCGGGTATCTGGAGTCGGCGGCTGGCGTCCTCTACTCGGAACGGTGCATTTCCGCCTACCGCAAGCTGGCCGTCCAACACGGCGCCGACTTGCTCACCAATACCCGCGTCACCGCCATCAAGCCGGACACGGGCGGCGTCACGGTCGAGACAGATAGCGGCAGCTATCGCGGTGAAAAGCTGTTGCTCAGCGCCGGAGCGTGGAACCCCTCCCTGCTGCAATCGCTCGGCCTGCACCTGCCTATCGTCCCGACCCGCAAAACGGTCGGCTGGTTTGCCGCAGACGAAGCATTGTACAGCCAGGAGCGCTTCCCTGCCTTTGTCTTTTCGCTCGAGAATTCGTCCTTTTACGGCTTTCCCGACATCGACGGCACCGGTTTAAAAATCGGGCGGCACGACAGCGGTGAAGAGATCGATCCCGATCGGCTGGACCGCACGTTTGGCACTCATCCTGCCGATGAAGGAGAGCTTCGCTCGTTTCTGGAAACGTACATGCCCAAGGCAGCAGGAGCTCTGCGCCAGGGCAGGGTGTGCATCTATTCGGTGACCCCGGACGAGAATTTCGTGATCGACCGCCATCCCGAGTACCCGCACCTCGTCATCGCTGCCGGTTTTTCGGGGCACGGCTTCAAGTTCGCCAGCGCCATCGGCGAAGTGGCCGCACAGCTTCTGACGGAAGGCAGCTCCTCTTTCGACCTCTCGCTGTTTTCGCTCAGCCGTTTTTAAGCAGTCCAGTCCCGCACGTCCCTGCAATCGGCACAGCCTCGCAGCCCGGATACAGGCTCGAGGCTGCTTTCCGTATTCTCAACATTCTTCGTACAGCATCCCGATCTCTGCGATAATCTTGCTGCTCATCTGCGTAATCTGTCCCCTGATCAGTCCGCCCCTGCCGCGATCGTCGAATTGCGCCAGATAGGAAAAACCCGGGCGGGTTGCCTGGGAGACGAGATAGGCAGAGCGTGCAGCTTGTGGTTTGCGGTGTTCGTTCAAAAAGGAAATCATCGAAGGCGCCGGCCGGATTCCCGCACCGTGTCCGTAGTAGAGCCCCGCTCCCAGGTACACGGCGTTTTCCCCTTGCCACTGTGGTGTCTGCGGATTGTGATCCGGGTTGTCGAAGTACAGAATGTCACCGGGCAAAAACGTATTCGTCGGAATCGTGCGCAACTGCAAATCCTTGTCGTAGCGCCAGTCGTACAGCAGCAAATTCGCAAAAAGCTGTTCAAAGTCCTCCCTGCGGATCGATTGCAGGACAGCGTGGTAGATCAGAATGACCATCGCGGTCGCACATTCGGTCGCGTACAGCCTTCCGTTTCGGAAAATATCGATGATTGCCTCGGAAGGGCGAACGTCGTCGCGCAGTTGAAACCCTCCCTGTTCCGTGCGAATCCAGAACTGCGGGTTGCACCGCGAATGTTCAAAGGTGGAGAAAGCCAACCCGCTCATGTACAAGGCTCGTGATGACTTGATCAGATGGTCACGCAACTTCAGTTCAAACAGCAACAATTCCTCTGACGGATACCGAAACACTTCCGGACTCGCGGCCATCCGGCGAATGATCTCCTGCTGCTCTGCATTCAATCCCCATTCTGTCTGCAGCATGGGGGGATGGACCGGCTGTCCAGCAATCACAATCATGGAGCAACCTCCTCTTTCCTTCACGTCACATTCACACCCATGTATATGCGTATGCCCAGAGTAAGGTGAGAAAAAGAAAAGAGGGGACGCTCATCCCCTCGGCCGGTTAGCTGTTGCCCAAATCGTATGGCGTTTCCTGGTACACGTAGTAGTTGAGCCAGTTGGAGAAAAGCAGGTTGGCATGCGCGCGCCAAGTGACGATCGGCTGCCGTGTCGGATCGTTCTGCGGATAGTAGTTTCGCGGCACTGCGATGTCCAGCCCCTTGTTTACATCACGCATGTACTCGTCCTGCAACGTCGTCGGATCGTACTCCGAATGGCCCGTGACGAAAATCTGCCGGCCGTCCCTGGTGGCGACGATGTAGACCCCGGATTCCTCCGACTCCGACAGAATTTCCAACTGTTCCACTTTTTCGATGTCCTCGCGCCGGTTTTCCGTATGGCGGGAATGTGGCACGTAAAAGTAGTTGTCAAAGCCGCGGAACAGTTTCACATTTTGCTTGTTGAGCGTATGCGGGAAAATCCCGAACATTTTTTCAGGCAGCGGATGCTTGGGCACCCCGAAATGGTGGTACAGCCCTGCCTGCGCTCCCCAACAGATGTGAAGCGTCGAGGTGACATGCTCCATTTTCCAGTCGAGAATCTCCTGCAGCTCCTTCCAGTAGTTGACTTCCTCGAAGTCAAGCTGCTCCACGGGTGCTCCGGTAATCACCATCCCGTCAAACTTCTGCTTCCGTATATCGGAAAAAGTATGGTAAAACGACGAGAGATGCTCCTGCGAAGTGTTTTTCGAGGTATGGCTGGACATGTGCAAAAGCACGATCTCCACCTGCAGCGGGGTATTCCCCAAAAGGCGCAGCAATTGCGTCTCTGTCGTTTCCTTGACAGGCATCAGGTTCAAAATGACAATCCGCAGAGGGCGAATATCTTGCGTGAAAGCCCGGCTCTCCGGCATCACAAAAATGTTTTCGTTGGCCAGCACTTCAGCAGCAGGCAATCCGTCCGGTATCTTGATTGGCATGCAAATCATCCTCCCCGTTCACGGCAGTCTTTATCTGCTTGCGACGTGTATTGTCTCTATTTTACAACAAAACAGATAAAGAGAATACGATTCCGAGTAATTCGGTAAAAATACTCAGAATCCTTCTGCATCCTTGCTTTTCCCCGCAAATAAACGCGTTTCGTCAAATCCAGCCGCGCGCTTCCATCCCTTGTGCGATCCGCAGAAGCGCAATCATGTACGCACCCGTCCGCATATCCACCTCGTACTTGCCTGCCAGGTCGCGAACAGCGCGGTATGCCTCGACCATCGCCGTCCTCAGCTTCTCGTTTACTTCCTCCTCGGACCAGTAGTAGTTCATCAGATTTTGTACCCATTCAAAATAGGAAACGGTGACACCCCCGGCATTGGCCAAAATATCCGGGATGACGAGGACGCCTTTCTTCCGCAGGACCGCATCTGCATCCGGGGTGGTCGGACCGTTTGCCGCTTCGGCGATGACCCGGGCACGAATGCGTTCTGCATTTGCTGCTGTGATCACATTTTCCAATGCCGCAGGAATGAGGATGTCCACGTCAAGCTCAAGCAATTCGGCGTTGGAAATCTGCTGGGCGTCCTCGTATTGCAGAATCGAAGCTGTCTCCTTGAGCTGGCTGACCCGCTCCACGTCGAGACCATTCGGATTGTAGATGCCACCGGTCGAGTCGCTTACCGCCACCACTTTGTAGCCTTGTTCCGCAAGCAGCTTTGCCGCCGTTTTTCCGGCGTTTCCAAACCCTTGGACAGCCACTGCTGTTTCCTGCGGTACCCGTCCGGCATCTTTCATCGCTTCTTCTATCGTGAACACGCATCCGCGCGCGGTCGCTTCGTTGCGCCCCTTGGACCCGCCGACGATCAACGGCTTGCCTGTAATTACGCCGGGCGAGTACGAGCCTTTGAGACGGCTGTACGTATCCATCATCCAGCCCATGATTTGCGGCGTCGTATAGACGTCCGGGGCAGGAATGTCTTTCTCGGGACCTACGATGTCGGCAATCGCCTCCATAAACCCGCGGCTGACCCGTTCGAGCTCCCCTTTGCTGAACTGGCGCGGGTCACAAACGACTCCCCCTTTGCCTCCGCCGTAGGGCAGACCGACTACGCCGCATTTGAACGACATCCACATCGAGAGCGCTTTGACTTCATCCATCGTCACGTCCGGATGAAAGCGGATGCCCCCTTTGGTCGGGCCGAGTGCGTCGTTGTGCTGCGAACGATAGCCCTGAAAAACGCGAATCGTGCCGTCGTCCATCTTGACCGGAAACGTGACAGACAAGACCCTTTTCGGATGCTTCAAAATCTCTGTCACGTGTTTTGGCAAGCCAAGCAGCGATGCCGCCGCATCAATTTGTTGCTGGGCAATTTGAAACGGATTGAGGTTTTCTTTTTCTACACCTATAGCATGCATCTGTGTTTCTCCCTCCACTTTCTCTGTATGAGCCAATATAAAAAATAATTATATACGAAGTTAAAAAATGCTACAACGAGTTTTCCTACTTTTCAGAAAACCGACATCAAGTCAAACTTGGCTGCAGCGCTATAAAAAAAGCCGCCCACGTTGCGTTGTGCAACCAAGCGGCGGCTCTTCCCAATCTTATTTTTCCAGATACGCTTTCATCAGTCTCGTCTTCGTCTCCCAGAGGAGCTCGCTTACGTGCAGGCGGTAGTGCTCCGGATTGAGCATCCGCAAATACTCCGGCCAGAACTGGGCAAGCTGCTCGCGATGAAAGGCGCGGATCTCCTCCAGGCTGGGCAGATCGTAGACGAGCTCGCCATTGACGAAAACAGGGGTCAACAGCGGCTCTGCCCGGTACTTCTTCACCGTTTTGTTCAGGTACGGGTGGCTGGGGTTGATCAGCGCGATCGGCTCGTGGTTGACGACCTTCTGCTCCTCCGGGAAGCACAGGTAATCGGCGATCGCTTTGCCCGTATCGGGGTCTATCAAGCGGTACATGTCCTTGATCCCCGGTGTCGTCACCTTTTCCGGGTTTCCGGATATTTTGATCGTCGGCAGGTAGCTGCCGTCCTCCGCTTCCCTGGCGACCAGCTTGTAAACACCGCCCAGTGTCGGCTGGTCCGCAGCCGTAATCAGTTGCGTGCCCACTCCCCAACTGTCGATGCGTGCGCCCTGTACCTTGAGGTTCATAATCGTATGCTCATCGAGGTCGTTGGAGGCGACGATCTTGACATCGGTCAGCCCGGCTTTGTCCAGCATCTCCCGCGTCTTGATCGACAGATAGGCCAAATCGCCGCTGTCCAGACGCACCGAAGCCAGTCGTTTCCCCTGCTTTTGCAGCCGTTTGCCCAGCTCGATCGCATGCGGCACGCCGCTGTTCAATGTATCGTAGGTGTCGACCAGCAGCGTCACCTGTCCTGGCAGGGCATCCGCGTAGCGCTGGAACGCCTCTTCTTCGCTGTCGTGGCTTTGCACCCAGGAATGGGCGTGCGTCCCTTTTGTGGGGATGCCGAACATTTTGCCGGCCAGCATGTTGGAGGTCGCGTCAAAGCCTGCCAGATAAGCTGCTCGCGTCCCCCACAAGGCAGCGTCTGCTTCCTGTGCGCGGCGTGTGCCGAATTCCATCAGCACGTCGTCTCCAGCGACCTGTTTGATCCGCGATGCCTTGGTCGCGATCAGTGTCTGGTAGTTCATGTAGTTCAGCAGTGCCGTCTCGATCAGCTGGGCTTCCATCATCCGGCCCTCGACGCGAATCAGCGGCTCATTGGGGAACACCAGCGCCCCTTCCTTTACCGAGTAGATCGAACCCTGGAAGCGGAAATTGCGCAGCTCCTCCAAAAACGCCGGGTCGTAATGTTCCTCCTGCTCGCGCAAATAGGCGATATCGCTTTCCTCAAACCGCAAATTGCGGATATAGGCGACTATTCGCTCCAATCCGGCATAGACCGCATATCCGTTGCCAAAGGGGAGCTTGCGGAAAAAGGCCTCAAACACAGCCTTCTTGTTGTGCGTGCCATTGATCCAATGGGCGTACATCATATTGATCTGATATTTATCCGTGTGCAGTACCACTCCTGATGATTGCATCTCAGGTAAGCCTCCTGTCATTTCCTTTCCATCATCATAGCAGAACTGCTCGCTTCTGTCCCAGGCATCGCCACTTTCTTCCTTGCTCCTGCTGCTGTAGTATAGTAGAAAAAATGTGAAAATCATGGAGAGGTCGCCCTATGTCAAAACAAGTGATTGTTTCGCTCAGCAAAGGAACACCAAAACGCAAGCTGTACAACGGTGCCGAATACAGCTCGGGAATCTGGAAAGAAGCGGCGGACTCGCTTCTCGTCGGGTCCGAGCAAATCAGCGGCGACCAGGTGGCAAATCCGCAGTATCACGGCGGACCCGATCGCGTCGTCTGCCTGTATCCGTTTGAACATTATGCCCACTGGCGCCAGAAGCTGGGCGTGGAGCTGCCTGTTTCCGCTTTTGGCGAAAACATTTCCGCGACCAATATGCGCGAAGACCAGGTCTGCATCGGCGACGTGTTCCAGATCGGAGAGGCGATCTTGCAAATCTCCCAGGGAAGGTATCCGTGTGCCACGATCAACAAGCGCAACGAGCAAAATCAGTTGCTCAAGCAGATCATCGAAACGGGCTATACCGGATATTTTTTCCGCGTCCTGCAGGAAGGGCGCATCACCGCTGATGCAGCGATCGAAAAGCTGTCCAGCCATCCCAGGCAGGTGACGGTCGCTGCGATTCATCATCTGTATTTTCACGAAGCCTCCCCGAACCCCGAGACGATCCGCGAGATGCTCAGCGTCGAGGAGCTGGCTGCGCCGTGGCGCAAGAAGCTGGAAGAAAAGCTGTTGCGAATCACGCAGGGATAATCAGAAGCAACCGGATGTCAAGCTCGCTCCTTGCGCTCCCGTGCGTGAGGAGCGAGCCTTGCTTGCATTTACTTGGCGGTAAATGTCGCCGTCCTGGTGCCTGCATCCCAATCGACCTCACTGCCGATGATCTCCGCAAGCGGTCTGACGGGCAAAAAGGTCACGTTGTGTTTCATCATCGGCACGGCTTCGGTCAAAAGCACCGATTGGCCATCTACCGACATCTCCGGTTTGCCGATGTACAGCACAATCTGTTTTCCGTCTTTGGTCAATGTAATCTTTCTTTCGCTTTGTTCCCACTCGACCTGAAATCCGAATGCGTCAGCCATCGCCCGCAGCGGAATCATCGTTCGCCCGTTTTCGATAAACGGCGCCGCTTCCCCTTCCCCTCTCATGTGCAAATACTTCCCGTTGACCCGCACAAGGACGCGGTTTTTCAACGCTTCTTCACACGAAGGAAGGTCTATCTGCACGCGCTGGCCGTCGATCACCACGCCCATTTCCTTCTGCGCTCCGTCGCGGCTTTGGTAGCAGGATGGCATCGGCACTGCTTCCGACCAGAAGAAATTGTCGGCAGCGTGGACAGGACTGGCGATCAAGAGAAGACATAACAGACTGCAAACAAGGCGTTTCCTAGGCATGTCGGGTATCCTCCTTATTTCGTGGCGTATGGTTTGATTCCGTACAGTTCGTTGAGTTTGTCCAAATGCGCTTGCGGTGCCGGGAGACCTTGCTCGTTGTACGCTCTGATCTCGCTTAGCACCTCTTCAATCTGCTGCTGTGTCGCCGCGTCGATCGGTTGTGGCACCGCATGCTCTTTTGCCTGGGGCGGCACTTCGTTTCCAGCCCGATCGTACGATTTGACGGTTCCATCCGGATATTGAACGCTGATTACTCCGGCCCCCTCCGGCAACTCCCTGGGCGGCGCACCGGCATCCTGCGATACGCCCCCGCTTGCCGCATAAGCGGAAGCCGTGCCGATCACGGCGAGGACGAGCGTCGTTGCGACAGCGCGCACCGCTCGCTTTTTGGTCACGTGCTGGCTGTTCAAGATCATTCGGATTCTCCCCTCCAGGTACTTCCGCTCACTGCTGAAAGCGGAGTACAGTCTGACTCGCTGATCCGCCGCCGTCCACAGAACGGTCAGCAGCAGCTCGCAGTAACGCTTTCTTTCCGTGCTGTCCATGGACTGGACCAGCTTCTCGTCACACGACAGCTCGCAGTACCGGTCCACGTCCCGTCTCGCCCAGTACGCCAGCGGATTGAACCAGTGCAGCGCGTTGATACAGACGAGCAAACATTTGAGCCACAGATCGCGGCGCTTGTAGTGCGTCATCTCATGCAGCAAGACGTGGCGGTACTCCTCCGGCGTGAAATCGAGCGCAGCCGGCAGCACGATTTTCGGTCTGAATATTCCGCATAAAAACGGCGTACTGGTATACGGTGACAGATAAACCGGGATGTTTTTGGCGATGCCCAGCTCTTTTCTGCACGCCGCAAGCGCCCGGGCGATTTCCGGATCATCGGCGATCTCGCAGAGCGAGAACACGCGGCGATGCAGCCTGCTGTTCTGTACGAGAATGACGGCGAGGAACACTGCGCTTCCCATTGCCGCGAGATACGGCAATAAATCGAGGAAAGCGAACGCCGCGTAGCCTGCCGCAGCCGGGCTCCCGCCAGGAGCGAGTGTCCCGAGGCTGATCGGCTGCACGTGCGGAAGCTGCAGCCCCAAAAGCGGGACCAGCTTGAAATACGGAAGCAGGAAAAAGCTGTACAGCAAAACGTGAGTGTAGTAGTGCCAGGTAGCGCGAAAATAGCGATGCGTCCACCTCCGGGACAGTCGCAGCAGCACATACAGCCCGCTCGCTGCCGCAGACATGACCAGCAGCGCGTACAAATTGTCCATGCCCGTCACCTACTCTTTCAGCCGTTTCATCAAGGCTTCGATATCTTCCTTGGTCAAATCTCCGCTCTCGCACAGCGCGCTGATCAGACCTGTCACCGAGCCATTGTGGACG
Source organism: Brevibacillus sp. TJ4 (assembly GCF_044627595.2). NCBI lineage: Bacteria > Bacillati > Bacillota > Bacilli > Caryophanales > Paenibacillaceae > Brevibacillus > Brevibacillus sp. TJ4. The sequence continues at coordinate 3,656,798 of NZ_CP185865.1, forward strand.
TCCTGGATAAACTGCCTAGTCTCGCAGTAGCGGTACTCCTGTTCTGACATGCGCGGCTGGTAGTGATTTGCTTTTCCGACGCGCGTCGCGGAAACGAGCCCTTTTTCCATCAATCGGGCCAAAAACGTAATCACCGTGTTTTGCTTCCATGCCTTGTCTTCGGGTAGTCTGGCAATAATCTGAGCAGTCGTAACGGGGCGATCACTGGCCCAAATAATGTCCATGATCTGCTTTTCCGCTTCCGACATCCGCTGCCACTTTTCCATGCACAAACACCTCCTAAAAACCTACACCGTGTAGTTCAATATAAAACTACATGATGTAGGTTTATATTGTCAACGCATTTTTTTCCAGAAGCAAAAAGCTGAGCGACACAAGGAGCGCTCAGCTTCTCGCCACACACGGTATGGCGTAATGCAAAAGACGGCAAAAACGGCTGTCTTTTCCCGGGAAATCGACATCATCTCTCACGTCGCCTGACCAAAACTAGAAATGCTTGCCGTTGGCGTAGTAGCTTTCTTTCTCAAAGGAGGTAAAGGCTACTTCCACCTCTGGCACTCCCAGGGAGAGCACATGCCTGGTCACAGTCTCCGCGAATTTGTCGCGCACCTCCTGGCCGCGTTCAAACCACGATACCTGAATAAACGGAAACGAATCGACAATTTTGCCTGCAAAAACCCCTGTCGTATGCAGACATTCGATCGTGAAGTTATCGGTTCCGCACTGGCAGATAGCGGCCAATTCCTCTGTGAGCGGCTCACTGATTGCCGCCATTTGTTCTGCCTTGATTCCTCGTACGAGCAAGTGTGGCATTCTCTTTTCTCCTTTGTCTGATTTTTTTTCACGAAAACCGTTACTAATGGTAGAATAAGATCGTCTCTTTCAGAGAGACCACCATCATCGTACCCCACCGCTTTTTCCTTCGGCAACCAACACCAGGAAAAAGCCGCGTGGATGAAGCCATTTTTTGCGGTCTACGGAAAGGAGTAGCCATGAATTTCTGGGAAATGTTTGTCGCATTCGTACTCGGACTAGTAGAAGGACTGACGGAGTTCGCTCCTGTCTCGTCCACTGGACATATGATTATCGTCGATGACATCCTGTTCCAGTCCAAAGAAATGTTTTCACCGCAAGTCGCCAATACGTTCAAGGTCGTCATCCAGCTCGGTTCGATCCTGGCAGCTGTCATTGTGTTCTGGGACCGCCTGCTAAGCCTGGTCGGGCTGAAAAAAATCCCTTCGGAAAGCGGCGACCCGAGACAAAAGCTGCGTCTTTCGCAGGTGATCGTCGGGCTTCTGCCTGCCGGTATACTCGGTGTCTTGTTTGAAGATTACATTGACGAGTATCTGTTCTCCATCGAAACCGTGCTGATCGGACTTGTTGCCGGTGCCATCTTGATGATTTGCGCCGATTTGTTTGGTCCGAAGAAGCCTCCGGTGACGTCCGTCGACCAGATCACGCATGGAAAAGCATTCTTGATCGGGTTGTTCCAATGCGTTTCGCTATGGCCCGGATTTTCCCGCTCCGGCTCCACGATCTCGGGTGGCGTACTGCTCGGATTAAACCACCGTTCCGCTTCTGACTTTACTTTTATTATGGCGGTTCCGATCATGGCAGGAGCGAGCTTTTTGTCGCTTCTGAAAAATTGGCAATACTTTACGGTCGAGGTCATTCCGTTTTTTGCAGTCGGCTTTATCAGTGCCTTTCTGTTTGCCTGGCTGGCGATCCGCTTCTTCCTGAAGCTGATCAACCGGGTCAAGCTGATTCCCTTTGCCCTCTACCGGATCGCAGTGGCGATCATCCTGTATGTGCTCGTTTTCTAGGAACATCGTAAAAAGCGCATGGCTTCGTTTGGGCCAGCGCTTTTTTCGCATTTGACGAATCTTTTGCCTATGACCGGTTTTTCCGGTAAGATTACCGTTAGTGATCTGTGCAAACAGGAGGCATTTTCTTGGTATCTGCAAACAAACGGCGTTTGACGTCGGTGCAAATCATCGTCTTTTTCTACATTGGTCTCATCTTGTTTTCCAGTATCCTGCTGTATACGCCACTCTTTCTTCAGCCAGGGGTCCAGGTCTCCTATATCGACTCCCTGTTTACAGCCGCCAGTGCGATCAGCGTCACCGGGCTCACCGTGCTCTCCATCCATGAAGTGTACAACGAGGCTGGCATTTTATACCTGACTTTGCTGTTTCAGGTTGGCGGCATCGGCATTATGACGCTGGGGACATTTTTCTGGCTGTTGATGGGGCAAAAGATCGGGCTGGAACAGCGCATCTGGATCGCCACGGACCACAACCGCTCCACCCTGTCCGGACTTGTCAGCCTGATGCGGACGATCCTGGTCCTGGCGATTCTGATCGAACTGATCGGGACACTGCTGCTGGCTATGCTGTTTCTCGTCAACGGCTATGAAAGCAATTGGCTGGATGCTCTGTACTACGGCTTTTTTGCTTCTGTCAGCGCCTTTACGAACGCCGGCTTTGACCTCTACGGCAATTCACTGCAAGGCTTTGCCCATGACTACCTGGTTCAGCTCATTGTGATGCTGCTGATTATTTGCGGAGCGATCGGTTTTCCTGTGCTGGTCGAGCTGCGCACGTACTTTGCCTATCGGCGGGCAAAGATGCGCTTTACCTTTTCTCTGTTTACCAAAGTAACGACCGTGACGTTTTTTAGCCTGGTCGGACTCGGGGCTCTGCTGTTCTTCCTGTTTGAACGCGACGCCCTGCTGCAGCAAATGAGCTGGCATGAAGGTCTTTTCTACTCGCTGTTTCACTCCGTCACTTCGCGAAGCGGCGGGCTGACGACGCTGGATGTCGGGTTGTTTTCGACACCGACGCTGGTCATGCTGGCGGGCATGATGTTTATCGGGGCGTCGCCCAGCAGCGTGGGCGGGGGGATTCGCACGACGACGTTCTTCGTGATCATCGCCACTGTGTTCGCCCATATGCGCGGCTTCAAGGATGTGAAGGTGTTTGGACGCGAACTGGTTGACGAAGACATCATGCGCTCCTTCCTCGTCTTTTTCGTCGCGGTCTTTCTCATTTTCACTTCGGCGATGCTGATCGTCTGGCTCGAGGACCTGCCCTTCCATCAGGTGCTGTTTGAGGTCTGCTCGGCTTTCGGAACGACAGGGCTTTCGGCCGGCATCACTGCGGAGATGGGGCCTGCCGGCAAGCTCACCCTGATTTTGCTGATGGTCATCGGACGGGTCGGGATTATCAACCTGTTGCTGTTCCTCAAGCGGCACGACCAGGTGGTGCGCTACCATCATCCGAAGGAACGGATTATGATCGGGCAATAGGAACTTCAGCTCGGCAGAAAACCGGGCTGAAGCTGCCTGTGGCGACTGCTACTGCCAAAACCATACATGGGAGGCATGTGAGCGTTGAATGACTATATCAAAACAATGAGAAAGCGAATCGGCCATGAAACCCTTTTAACGGTTGGCTGTGGAGCAATCATTGAGGATCACGCCGGGCGGATTTTGCTGCAGCAAAAGAAGGACATATGGGGAATTCCGGGTGGTCTGCTGGAAATTGGCGAAACATTGGAGGAGACGGTCAAACGAGAAGTTTTGGAGGAAACGAGCCTCATCATCTACCAGCCAACGCTGTTTGGCATTTATTCGGGCAAAAATGGTTTTGCACAATACGCAAATGGAGATAAGGTTTTTAGCGTGCAGATTATTTTCCACGTCACGAAATACGAAGGAAGCATCCAGGCGAATGAAGAAAGTACATGGCTTCAATTCACTCATCGAAGGGACATCCCTGAAAACCTGAACCCTCACCAGGCTCCATTTATTCGCGACTGGTCACATGGCGTAACACCGCCAGTTATTGGTTGAATGTTTTAGTAAAGGTACAAAGCGATACTTCGAAAAACAGCGGCGGGTCTTGGACGTAATCGTTACGTCTTCGACCGCCGCTGTTTCCTCTCACCCGGAAAACGTGTAGAGCAGAATCACGAAGGCTGCCATGAAATTGGGCAAGCCGACCAAAGCGAGATGGATGGCCCACTTCCTCCTCGTGCGCCTGTCTTCTTTCGACTCGGTCGCATCGTTTGCCCTGATGCGGTCGCCGCTATTCAACGACCCGGTAAAGACGGCAGAAAGAAGGAAACACAGGAGTCCGGCGCTCCCTGACAGTTTGACGATGAAAAAGAGATCGTTCGTAAGCAAATACCCGACTGTCGATAAAAGCAGCAGACCCAGACCCGTCAGGATGGAGACTTTCATTTCATTCCTCCTGTCACGGTTGCAGCGCTTGCCGGATGTGCGCCAGGTGATGCTTGCCGTGCCAGGCGTACATCCCGATGCTTTTTTCAACAGCAATCAGCCCGGATTCGGGATGGTAGAAGAGCAGCTTCCGCTGTTCTGCCGTCAGATGTTCGAGCAAATAGGTCCAGCGCTCGTGCAGACCTTCCAGAAGCTGCAGCGATACAGCAATCGGCAGCCGCGAATCCGGCAGCTTCGCCCATTGATCCTGGTCGTAGGGCTTGATGACAGGCGTCTGTTCCGTCAATGCCAGCCTGATCCGAATGTACGCATTCATGTGACTGTCTGCCAGATGATGCACGATTTCGCGGATCGTCCAGCCGTTTTCGCGGTACGTCTTTTCCAGCAGGGCATCGTCTATATCGCGGACTGCCTCTTTCAACTGCTGGGGAAGCGCACGAATCTCCGCAATCCAGGCGAAGATGTGATCGTCTTCGATCTTCTCCGGACAGGCGAACATGCCAATCGGGTATTTGGTATCCATCGATGGGTGACACTCCTCTCGTTATAAACAAAGGGTGCCCTACCGTCATGCTGACTACAGACACCCTCCTGCTTCCTCATTCACAATGTATGCTTATCGCTGTCGGTACATATCCGGCCTGCGATTGGCGACACTCGGCAGTTTGCCGCGGACGCGCTTGATTCGCTCGGCATCGAGCTCGGCTGTGATCAGGCTTTCTTCCTCACCTGCGCTGGCGACTACGATCCCCATCGGGTCGACGATCATGCTGCGACCGGAAAAAATTCCGCCCACCAGGTCAGCGGCACAGACGTACATCGTGTTCTCGATCGCCCGCGCCCGCACCAGCGTCTCCCAGTGATCCTCTTTCATCGGACCTGCTACCCAGCCTGCAGGGACAAACAAATAGTCTGCGCCTTGCAGCGAGAATTGTCTGGTAACCTCCGGAAAACGCACTTCGTAGCAGACGATCAGCCCGATTTTTCCGAACTCCGTCTCCACGACCCGGTACGGCTCTTCTCCGGCTTTGATGTAGTCCGATTCGATATAGGAGAACGCATCGTACAGATGGGTCTTCCGGTAGGCGTGAATCAATTCGCCGCTCCGGTTGAGAAAGACGGTCGTATTGTAGGCGCGTTCGGTGTCGTCCGGTATCGTTTCGTATACGCCGCACACGACATAGATTCCGTTCTCCTGTGCCGCCTGCGCCAGAGCGCTGACAAACGGCCCATCGAGCGGTTCTGCCACCTCAGACGGACGCACCCCCGTCTTCGGCGTGGCGGCCGCACTGTACATCTCCGGCAAAATGACGAAATCCGCCCCTGCTGTTTTTGCCTTTTTCACATAGGCAATCGCTTTTTGCAAGTTCTGCTCTTTATCCAAACTGGAAGCAAGCTGCGCAATCGATACTTTCACGTTTTCCCCTCCGGTCTTGTTGTGTGGACATGATTGGTTCCTTCAAGTATACATGATTTTGCCGGGGAGAGATGTATCCTTACTATCATTTGGAGAATTGCTGTTTGGATGGGTTCGCCTTTCGTTGCTCGACGATCCTATCCAGATACTTGGTGAATGCCGATTCGCCGCTATAGGTCAAAAACAACCATTCCAAGGCGCGTGTCATGCCGATGTACAGCAGCGAAACTTCTCTCTCCTCCGATTCTTCCAGATGAAAGGGCATATTTTCTACCGTCACGATAAACACAGCCCGAAAATCCAGGCCTTTGGCGCTGTCAATTCGAAGACTTGCTTTTGGCGAATTCCCCAAGCTGCCAGATGAGCTGGGTCGTGCAGCGGATGCCGTTGTAAAAGTTGTCGAGGCCGATGTTTTCGTTCGGCGAATGATTGGCTTCGTCGAAGTTGGCATAAGGGACAATGACAGACGGCGCTTTCAAGATTTGCGTCCAGACGTAATCAGGCAGGCTACCGCCCATGCCGGGTTGCAGTACCGGTTCGATCCCGTATGCGCTGCGGACGGCATCCGTCACTACCCGGACGACCTCGAGGTCACCCGGCGTTCGCGACGGCTTCATCTCACCCAGCTTGCGCACCGTAACCCCGGGAGCGTGCTTGTGCACATGAGCCGAGAACTTGCCAAAAATATCCGCAGGGTCCTGATCGACAACAAGGCGCATGTCCATTTTCAAGGTGGCCTTTGCCGGTATAATCGTCTTCGCTCCTTCGCCGCCGTAGCCGCTTGTGAAACCGGCGATGTTAAACGTCGGCTCCATCGTCAGCTTGTTGTAGTACGTCTCCCCGTCCATCTCCAGCGCGGGATAGCCGATCTTTTCCGCGATTTGCTCACGGTCGTACGGCAGACGGCGGATCAGCTCTCTTTCCGCTTCGGTCGGCTTGCGGATATGGTCGTAAAAGCCTGCGATCAGCACGCGGCCATTTTCATCGCGCATCGTCCGCAACAGTTCGATCAAGGTCCAGGCCGGATTGGGCACGATGTTTCCCTTGTTCCCGGAGTGGCTGTCCCACTTGCCTCCCTGTGCCGTCAGCTCAACGTAGAGCATCCCCCGTACGCCCAACAGGACGTAGGGTGCGCCCGAGTCGTGCATCGGTCCGTCGGCTGTGTAGACCAGGTCCGCTCGCAGCAGTTCTTCATGCTGTTCGACGAAAGAAGCCAGATTCGGGCTGCCTACCTCTTCCTCTCCCTCAAGCACCATTTTGATGTTGATCGGCAGGCTTCCAAACACGTCCAGGTACGTCTTTACCGCGAGAATGTGCGCCATGAACTGACCTTTGTTGTCGCCCGCACCCCGGCAGTAGATCCGGCCGTCCCGGATCGTCGGCTCAAACGGCGGGGAAAGCCACTCTTCCAGCGGGTCCGCAGGCTGCACGTCGTAATGTCCGTAGATCAGCACGGTAAAAGCCTCGGGATCGTGGATCAGCTCTCCGTAGATGACCGGATGTCCCGCCGTCTCGAGAAAGCGCGTCTGTATCCCGCTTTCCTCCATCATTCCTTTTACCAATTCCGCACACTCGCGAATCCCGCTGTTATGCGCACTGATGCTCGCTTGGCGCAGGACGGCAAACAATTGCTCGAGGTACTCTTCCTTGCGCTCCTCCATTACCCGCAATACTTGCTCCACTGCCAACCGGACCACTCCCTTTCCATGCATCGCATGGTTGATAGGCACGACAAAACCGCGTCCAAAACTATAAGAATTATCTGACATTATATCCAAAAACGGAATCCCCCCTCAACCATAATGTTCGTCGAAGGGGGATTGTCTTTTCGTTTGCCGTTATTGGAACCAGCCTTTTTCTTTGATCCGCTTGATCGCTTCGATGCGGTTGCTCACATCCAGCTTGTCGAGAATCGCGGAAATGTAGTTGCGCACCGTGCCTGTCGTCAAATACAGCGCACTGGCGATCTCTTTCGTATTTTTGCCGTCCGCCATCAGCAGCAGCACTTCTTTCTCCCGCTCCGTCAGCGGATTGGACTCGCCGTACGCCTCGTCCATCAGCTCCGGCGAATAGATGCGCCGCCCTGCCATGATGCTGCGAATCGAGCTGGCCAGCTCCTCGCTGGGGCTGTCTTTGAGCAAGTAACCGTGCGCGCCGGCCCGCAGCGCCCGCTCAAAATACCCCGGACGGGCAAAGGTAGTCAGGATCATCACGCGACAGCCCGAGCCTTTCAGTTCTTCGGCGGCATCGAGTCCGCTTTTGACCGGCATTTCAATATCCATGATGCAAATATCGGGCTTATGCAGGGAAACGAGCTTCAACGCTTCTTCGCCGTTGCTCGCCTTTCCCACCACTTGCATGTCTTCTTCCAGATCGAGCAGCGAAGCCAGCGCTCCCAACAGCATCCGCTGGTCCTCAGCAATCACGATACGAATCATCCTTCCACCCCCTGTTCCGGACGTTTCAATGCGTTTGGCACCCGCAAGACGAGCGTGGTCCCCTGATCCGAGAAAATCTCCATGCTGCCGTTCACAAACTCAAGCCGCTCTTGCATCCCGCGCAGCCCGTTTCCCCGTGCGAAGACAGGCTCTGCCGGCAAGCCGATGCCATTGTCCTCTACGGTCACGATCAGGTCGGTACGGGAAGGCTCGATGCGGATCGTGCAAGCTGTCGCCTTGCTGTGCTTGACGACGTTGGTGACCGCTTCTTTCAGGCACATGCTCAACACATTTTCTGTCATCAGCGAGGTATTGCCCAAATCGGGGTCGCCTTCCAGCGTGAACGCAATATCGGCCGCATGGAGTACCTGCCGGATGCGATACACCTCGTCGACCAGATGCGTTCCCCTCATCTCGGTCACCATCTCGCGCACTTCCTTTAGCGCGATCCTGGCTGTCTGCCGGATTTCTTGGAGCTCTGTTTGCGCCCGCTGCGGGTTTTTCGCCAGCAGCTTGGCGGCCAGATCGCTTTTCAGCCCGATCAAGGACAGCTTTTGCCCGAGCGTGTCGTGCAAATCGCGAGCGATGCGCTGACGCTCCTCCTGCTTCACCAGCTCCTGGATGCGCTTGTTGGCGCTCTCCAGCTCGCCCTCCAGCTTGCCCTGCTTGTTCCGGTTGTAGGTGGTCACCGGAAGCAGGATCGCCGCGATGAAGCTGACGAGGATAAAGGGCAGTTGCGAGGCGATATCGGGAATTTTGATCAGGATCAGCCCGAGGTTGATCGTCACGATCATGCTGACGAGATGGATCGTGTATAGCGTAATAAAACCGACCTTGTTTTGTATGTTGCCGATAAAAAAGGCGAGGAACAGCGAAAAGTACACGTATCCGAACAGCAGCGTCATGGTAATGGAAATCACAATCTGCATGCTGGTCCAGAAGTAGACGAGCCAGCCCTTGGACAGGAAGGAACAGACGTAACAGGCGAAAAAACCGAGAATCATAATGATACCGACCACTACCTCCCACGTCGAGGAGGAGCGGAAGATAAAATAAAAGGGCAGGATGTAGAACACAACCCAGACGTACGGACTAAGCCCGGCATTCTTGTGAAAAATCTGATACCACTTTTGCATGCGTTCCACCTTTTTTTCGGCTGCTTCTGCTTTATGGTAAGTGTATCGGAAATCAGACAGGAATGGCAGGTCTATTTTCCTTCCAAGCCGGCTTTTTGGCTGTGAATGGCTTCACTGCGCTGCTTGATCTGGGCATGCAGCCGTCTGCGTTCGGAAAAGCTGACAAATTCTTTTCGGTACTCATCCCAAAGCCGGAAGCGCAGCGCCTTGAAGCTCGTGGACAGTGTGATCGTCGTCGCTTTTTGCAGCGGCGGTGTGGATTCATGCGCCTCTTCCAGGTAGTAGTTCGGGATTTTCGGACTGAGATGGTGCACATGGTGAAAGCCGATATTGCCTGTGATCCACTGGAACAGCTTGGGCAGCTTGTAGTAGGAGCTGCCTTCCACGGCGGCTTTGACGTAGCTCCACTCCTCTTCCTTTTCAAAGTACGTGTCTTCGAACTGGTGCTGCACGTAAAAGAGCCAAATGCCCATCACGGCGGAGAGGTAAAAGATCGGACCCTGGATCAAAAGAAACGCTTCCCAGCCGACAGCCCAGATCATCACCGCGTACAACAGCACGATCAGGACGTTGGTCAGGTAGTTGCCGAGCTTCTCCTTGCGCTTGGCTCCTTTGCGGTTGAAACGGTACTGAAAGACAAAGACGTAGATCGGACCAAGCCCGAACATCACGAGCGGATGGCGATAGATGCGGTATGCCAGGCGCAGCCAGCGAGAAGCTGCTTCGTATTCGGCCACTGTCATAATCCAGATATCGCCGACACCGCGCTTGTCGAGATTGCTGCTGGTAGCGTGGTGGATGGAGTGGGCATTTTTCCACTGCTCATACGGAACGAGGGTCAGTACGCCGGTAATCGTCCCGACGATGTCATTGGCTATGCGGCTAGGGAAAAACGATTGGTGACAACAATCGTGAAAAATGATAAAGGTTCGGATGGTAAAGCCTGCGGCGACTACCAGAATGGGAAGGGTGATCCAATAGGAGACGGAGAGGCTGAGATACGCCACGTACCACAGCACAAAAAGTGGAATCAGGGTGTTGCACAACTGCCAAATGCTTGCCTTTATATTGGTCTGTTCAAAAGGAGCGACCCTTTTTTTCAATTGGGCGATGTTGGATTGATGCAATGGACATTCCCTCCTTGACGGAAAGCTGCGGAACACAACTTCCCAGCACTCATGTTTTTCTAATCTCTATTGTAAGTTTGTGAGCGCTGTGCCATACAGTCATAAACGTCACAGAAGGGGATGACAAATGTCATATAAAAAGGTGCATCTGCCGCTTTCCGCGAACAGATGCACCCTTTTTTCAGCCGTTGACCAATAGTTCCTTTAACAGCTTGACCTGCTTTCTTTCCCCGGCAATAACCAGGGTCATCTCCGGCAACAGCTTGTCGCCCGGACCTGGATTGATTTTTTGGTTGTTCTTTTCCACAATCGCCAAAATGGTCGCTCCCGTGCGCTGACGGACCTCCAATTCGGCAATTGTCTTGTTTATACATTTGAAATGCGGTTCCACTTTGTACCATTCGATAATCAGCTCATCCAGGGCGACTTCGACTGTCTCCAGCGCCTTCGGTTTGTAGAGCATCCCTCCGACGATCGCTGCCACCTGTCTGGCTTCCTCATCTTCCAGTGTGATCATCGATACACTTTCGTCTGCGTCATCCTGATCGAGATGATAAATCTCCCGTCTGCCATCGTCATGGACGACAATCACCATTTTGTCACCTGACTTCGACTCAACCAGATACTTCTTTCCGATCCCCGGCAAATCGGATTCACGAATAATATTCATGTTTTATTTCCTCCTGTTCGGGTTTTGCCTTCTCTTTTTTCTCCTGTTTTTTACTCCACTTCAGCATTTTGTCTAACATTTTGTAGATATGTTTCGACTCTTTTGCCGCCAATGGCCCGATGATTGCCAGAAGCAATACGTACAGTGCGGAAAAAGGCTTCAGAATCGGCATGAGTCCAGCGGCAATCCCTAAATTGGCTACGATAATCGTAAATTCACCTCGCGCCATGACAGTCAGACCAATATTTAATGAAGCCTTGTGCGACAATCCGGCGTTGCGACCGGCAATCATCCCCGAAATCACATTGCCGAAGATCGTCAAAATAGCGGCTCCAAGAGAAAGCCAGAACGCATCTGCCAGAGTAAACGGATCGATGCTCAGACCAAAACTGAAAAAGAAGACAGCCCCAAAAAAGTCTCGAAACGGAATAACCAGTTTTTCTATCCTTTTGCTATGTTCCGTCTCGGACAGAGCCAGCCCCAATAATAAAGCGCCAATTGCTTCTGCTACATGCAAGGTTTCCGAAAATCCGGCAATAAAAAACAGCATGGAGAATACGACAATAATAAAAATTTCGTTCGAATTAATATCCAGGAATTTGTTTAACAGCTTTGTTCCTTTTCGGGCAATAATGAAGAATAATAACATATAACCGATGGAGATCGCCACCGAAAAAACCATCCCGGCGACCGAAGTGGCTCCGCCCAGCAACAAGCCGGACATTACCGACAAAAAGAGAGCCAAGAAAATATCGTCAAACAGGATCATCCCAAGGATCAATTCCGTCTCCGTATTTCCCGTCCGTTTTAAATCAACGAGAACCTTGGCGACAATTGCCGTCGAGGAAACAGAAAGCATCCCGGCAATAATCAATGTTTCATAGACAGGCAGACCTGCGAAAAAACCGTATGCCATCCCCAAGAGGAAATTCAGTACGACGTACACAGTTCCGCCAAACACGATGTTTTGGCCTGATTTGATCAGCTTAGGAACAGAAAACTCCAACCCGAGGTAAAAAAGCAGAAAGAGAACCCCTACACGTCCCATGTAATCTATGACCTGCTTGCTCTCCACGAAAGAAAAATCAAGAATTCCGATTGTCGGTGCATGCGGACCAACCATCATGCCCAGCAGGATAAGAAATGGGATAATGGAAAATTTCAACTTGCTGGCAATGATAGACGCGATCGCGATCAATACCAGCGCGGTGCCAACCTCAAAAATGATGTGCTCCATAACATACCCCCATCAATACAAGCTTTTGTGATCTTGTAAAAAAAGAGGACGATTATTTGACAATAAATCAATCCTCTTTGAACGATATCGTTATTTTGTTTTTTACATATCAATTCCAGTTTATATGAGAGCGCATACAATAGCAAGTATTTTTAGAAAATGTCACATTTTTCGTAAGATGTTGGTAATCGCACCACACTCACGCGAATGCCGTCAGTAGGGGGTGCTTTGCCTGATGCCTGCCTGCCCATCTACTATTATCACGGTGCAGACGGCCAACAAAAAAACAGCGGCTGACTAGACTTTTCAGGTACTAGATTGCCGCTGTTTTTTTGGGGGGCGCGGTACGCGCAGGAGTGTGCAGATCGGCATCAAGCGATCCACACGCCCGCACCATCTCCCGCACCTTTGTTCAAGCAAAAGCTGTTTCGGTTACGGCTTGACGAAGACGGTTTTGACTGCGGTGAAAAATTCGATCGCGGCCTGCCCTTGCTCGCGCGAATGTGAGCTGGACTGCTTCATGCCTCCGAACGGAGCCTGCAGCTCAACGCCCGCAGATTCGGCATTGATCCGCACCAGCCCTGCCTCGATCTCCTGGATGAACGCCAGGATCGAGCCGATGTCCTTGGTAAAGATCGAGGCGCTCAAGCCGTAACGAACGTCATTGGCGATCTCGATCGCCTCCTGCAACGTATCCACCTTGATCAGTGCCAAGACGGGTCCGAAAATCTCTTCCTGCGCGATGACCATGTCCGGTTTTACCTCTTCAAACAGCGTCGGTTCCACGAAGTAGCCATCTGCCAGTCCCGGCGCATCCAGACGCTTGCCGCCGCACAAGAGCGCAGCTCCTTCCGCTTTTCCCTTGTCGATATAGGAGAGTACCGTGCCAAGTTGCTTTTCGCTGACGCACGGGCCCATCCATGTATCGGGCTGCAGGCCGTCTCCCACCTTCAACTGGCGTACTTTGGCTACCAGCTTCTCTTTGAACGCATCGTACACCTTGCTTGCGACGATCACCCGGCTCGTTGCCGTGCATTTTTGCCCGGTCGAGCGCAGTCCTCCACTGATGGTCGCCTCTACCGCCTGATCGAGGTCGGCATCCTCGGCGACAATCACCGGGTTTTTCCCGCCCATCTCCAGTTGGTATTTGGCACCGCGCGCCAGTGCCGCTTGTCCGACCAGCTTGCCGACGCGGTCAGAGCCGGTGAAGGTAATACCCGCGACGTCCGGATGTTCGACGATGCCCATGCCGATCTCCTCGCCATCCCCTGTCACCATGTTCAACACACCGCCGGGCAGCCCCGCCTCATGGAAGCATTCGATCACTTTCGCGGCAGTCACAGCCGCTTCCTGGGCTGGCTTGAATACGACTGTGTTGCCGTAGATCAGCGCCGGAGCGATCTTCCAGACCGGGATCGCCACCGGAAAATTCCACGGTGTGATGACGCCGACCACACCGAGCGGTACGCGGGTGGTAAACATCAGCGCCTCCTGGTCGCTCGAGGGGATCACGTCACCGATCTTGCGCATGCCCTCTCCGGCGTAGTAGCGCAAAATCGCCACGCCGCGTGCCGTTTCTCCCTTTGCTTCGGGAAGCGTCTTGCCCATCTCCCTGGTCAGCGTCTCTGCAATCTCATCCAGCCGCTTCTCCAGGATATCGGCTGCTTTAAACAGGAGGTCTCCTCTGGCGGTACCGGACAGGCTCTTCCATTTTTTCTGTGCCTGCTTGGCCGCCGCTACAGCTTGCGCCAGGTCTTCCCGGTTCGACTTTTGCACATAGCCGACGATCTCCCTGTGGTTGGCCGGGTTGATGCTCGCCTCTACCCCGTTTGAGCTGCTTGCGACCCACTCTCCATTTATATAGTTGCGATACGTCGCAACCTGTTTGTCTGTCGTCATTTCTCATCCATCCTTTCCCATGAAGCCTACAGCGGAACTGTATCTTCTTTTTTGGCAATCTCTTTATATTCCTTGATGATCGTGATGATCAGCATAATCAGCGCAAGCGAGAGAAAAATGGCCGATACCGGTCGGGTGAAAAAGTCCAGCACATTGCCCGAGTACATCAGCGCCCTGCGCGTATACGTTTCCAGAATCGGGGCGAGTACGAACCCAAGGATGAGCGGGGCGATCGGATAGTTGTTCTGCATCATGAAATAGCCGACCGCGCCGAAAACAAGCATCACCCAGACGTCAAACATCGTGCTGTTCGTCGTGTAGGCCCCGACCACTGTGAGCACCAACAGGATTGGATACAAATAATTCGCAGGAACATTCAGTATTTTCGGAAAGAGCCGCATCCCGAACATCTGCAAGAGAAAGACCATGATGATCGCCACCAGGAACCCGATAAATACAGTGTAAACAATATCCGGGTTGGACGTAAACAGCAGCGGCCCTGGCTGGATTCCGTGAATCATAAAGCCGCCCAGCATGATCGCCGTCACCGTGTCCCCGGGAATCCCAAGCGTCAGCATTGGGATCAGCGCTCCGCCTACCGCCGCGTTGTTGGAGGATTCGGAGGCGTAGATGCCCGCTGGATTGCCCTTTCCGAAGCTTTCCGGGTCTTTCGATGCCTGTTTGGCTTGCGCGTAGGCGACGAGGTTGGAGGAGCCGCTGCCCAGTCCGGGCAAGATCCCAAACCCGATGCCGATCAGCGACGAGCGGACCAGATTCCACGTGTTGCCCAGCAATTCTCCCAGGGAAATGCCGAGCCCCGACACCTTGAGATTCATTTCAGACTGCTTTTGGCCTGATCGAATTTCATGGTGAATTTGCGAAAGGGCGAAAAGTCCCATGATTAAAGGCAACAAGCTGATTCCCGCTTTCAGGGCGGTGACGTCAAACGTAAAGCGGGCGGTCCCGTCGATCGGAGAAAAGCCGATCATGGCAATCGCGATGCCGACGAGGCCGGAAGCGATCCCTTTGATCAGATTGCCTTTGGACAAGACGACGATCAACGTCAGAGCAAAGACAGTCAACGCTGCGTACTCGAACGGTCCCATCATCACCGCATACCGCGAGACGATCGGCGAAATCGTGATCAGAGCGAGAAAACTGAAGATTCCGCCGATAAAGGAAGCGGTAATCCCGATCCCCAGCGCGCGAACCGGCTCTCCCTGCTTTGCCATCGGAAACGCGTCAAAGGTAGTGGCGATCGAGGATGGTGTCCCCGGAATGCCCAGCAGTGTGGCAGAAACGAGACCGCCAGACACGCCGCCGTAATACACCCCGATCAACAGGAGAATCCCGGACACAGGGTCCAAACCGAATGTAATCGGGACGAACAACGCTACGCCCATGGTGGAGGTCAACCCCGGGATGGCGCCAAAGATCGTGCCGATGATGACGCCGCCAAGCATGAACAGCAGCGAGACAGGAGAAAAGACGTCAAGCATCGCGGAAAACATGTAATCCATACGGGCTTCTCCTTTCGTTACAATAGACCACTGGGCAAGACTGTACTAAGCAGTTTCACAAACGTCAGGTAGAGACAACCGGTGACTACCACGGATGTCGCCACTCCCCACAGCAGAGTTTTTTTGCTCCGCTCCTTTGCCAGAAACCAGATGGCGAAGGTGATAAACAGGAATGTGCTGATCACAAACCCGAGTACATTCATCAAGATGGTGTAGACGATAAACGACAGTGCGATCACCAGCATGCGCATCGTAGCTTCTTTTTGCCTTGCCTCCTGCGCTGCCGTCTTTCGTTTTGGCCACAGCAAGAGCCCGAGACCGCACAGGAACAGGCCAACCGATACGATTTTGGGGAGAAGCGCTGGGCCTGGGTCGTTTGAAAATTGATGGTAATCCATAGTTGCGGCCAGGTACATGATCATCGCAGCCAGCCCGATCAAGCATGCACCTATCCAGCGATCCGATCTTGTCATGGGCACCCTCCTCCACTAGAAGCCTAATTTCTCACCGATCTGCATGATCCGCTCCAGCTCTGCCTGTGCAGATTGAGCAGCTTCGGCTCCGTTTTTCAAAATGTGCACCTGCCCTGTCTTGGCCAGGCCCTCTACGTAATCCGGATCTTTGGCAAGCTCCTCGGTAGCCTTGTTCCAGGCATCGACGATTTCGTCCGGCAAGTCTTTCGGGCCGTACAGCGTATGCACGATCGGGAAGACGACCTCGTAACCCTGTTCTTTGGCTGTCGGGAAATCGGGAGCTACCGGATCGCGCTCGTCAGCCAATACCGCAATTATCTTGAAATCGCCGGACTCTACGTATTGCATGGCGTTGGATACGCCTGTCACTGCCATGTCGATCTGACCTCCCAGCAGCGCTGCCATCCGGTCAGACTCTGTACCGATATCGAGAATTTGCAGGTCTATTCCCGCTTCTTGCGCCAGCATCGCTCCCATAAAATGGGTCGTTCCGCCCAGTTGTCCGCCGAATTTCAACTGGCCCGGATTTTGTTTGGCCTGTTCGACGAATCCGTTCAGGTCGCTCCACGGCGCCGAAGCGTTCGCGACAAACACCTGGTTGACTCCGCTGAACGTGCCGATCGCGCGCAAGGCCGTGATGTCATCCTCCATCTTTTTTGTCGCTTTGCCTGTGTGCAGCGCCTGGTGGTAGTACAGCAGCTTGTAGCCGTCCGGCTTTGCCGTCATTACGTTGTCAAAGGCAATCGCTCCTCCGCCGCCAGCCTGGTTGACGATGACAAGATCGCCGCCCAGGTATTTTTTCATGTATTCGGCCATTACGCGAGCCGACGCATCGGTCTGTCCTCCGGGGTTGGCGGGAACGAGAATTTCGATTGGCTTTGTCGGATAATCAGCACCTCCGGCAGCCGCTCCCTGGTTCGTCGTCGAGCCGCAGCCAACCAGTACACACAAGGACAGAAACAGACTAAAAGCCAAGGCAACACGCTTTTTCATAGACAATCCCCCCATTTTTTTATTTGGTCTGTGACGTGCGGTCCTGCAACTGATGGACGGAGACTCCCCCTCCCCAGCTCAAATCCTCGACCCGATAGGTGTTGATTTTCTCCGCATCCAGCTCCATGCCAAAGCCGGGAAGCGAACGGTCCGGCACCAACAGGTAACCGCTTTCATATTTGACCGGGTTCTTTACGACATCGCCTACGTACAGCTCAGGTCCGGTCGGATCGGAGGTGTAGTTGAGGTTGACCAGCGAGCTTCCGAGATGGGCCATCGCCGCCGTCCCGATAGACAGCTCCTGTGTCGTTCCGAGCAGGCAGCCTTTTCCCGCTACTTCGGCTGCGGCTGCCGCCTTTTGCGCAGAGCTGAGTCCGCCGATAAAGATCGGAGAAATATTGAAAATATCGATCGAGTCATGCTTGATCATTTCGTATTGCTGGCGGAAGCTCCACACGTGCTCGCTCACCGGCTGGTCGACCTTCATCCGGAAGTTGCGCAAACCTTCAAAATCATTTAGCGCTGCAGGACTTTCGACCATCTCGAAATCGTAGGCAGACAGCCGTTTTACATACGTCGCTGCCGTTTTCCAATCGAGCAGATGGCTGAAGTCGAGGGATTTGATCTTCACCTTGGAGCCAAACTCCCTTTTTACTCCGTCGAGGAAGGCTTCATCTGCCTCGATGTTTTTCCCCACGTAGAAGCGGAAAACGTCAAAGCCTTGCTGAAAGCGCTTGCGAACCACCTCAAGGTTTTCTTCCACTTCCTCCATAAAGCGAAGCCGGAAAATCGGGTAGCAGACTTTCAGTTTTTCGTGGTATCTGCCTCCCAACAGCTCGGCGACCGAGACGTTCAAATACTTCGCGCACACATCGTGCAGAGCAGCATCGATGCCGTTCTTGATGAAGCTGCCTTTTTCGTAGTAGTACATCGCAGCCGGGAAATTGTCGTTGAGCTCCTTGTTGATCAGCGTCAGGTCAAACGGGTTTTTGCCTACGAGAAACGACTTCAACACCGCCTCCAGGTCCCGGATGTCGGGTGCGTACCTCGGGAGATGGGAGAAATCGGACATTTCTCCGATACCGCAAACCCCTTCGTCTGTCATCACTTCCACGATCACATGCTTGTTGACAAAACCGGTATGGCGGGGAATCCCTACGACGGTCAGCTTCAAGTCGGATATTTTCATAATTGCCCTCCTGAAAATTTGATATCTAATATATCAGAGCATTGCAAAAAATTAGTCGGCTGAAACGCGGTTGCGCATCCCCCAGCTTTCGAGAATGTTCTCGACCTCGCGCCTGTCCGCCTCGTTGAGCATGTCTACCGGTTCCCTCGTAACACCCGCGGCAAGCCCGAGCATGTTCATCGCTTCCTTGATGACTACCACGTTGTTGCCGTTGTTGTATTTGGCACGCAAGTCTTCGAACGGAAGCACCTCTTTCCACACCTTCCAGACCGTCTCCTGGTCATTGGACTTTAGTGCCTGAAGCATTTCGAAGGATTTCTCCGGATAGAGGTTTACCAGACCGGACGTAAAGCCTTTGGCTCCTGCCTGAAAGAAGAAGGGCGCCCATTTTTCCGCCGTGCCGCAAATCCATGTCAGATCGGCAATCCCGGAAGTCTCCTGCACCAGCTTGGCGAATCGGGGCAGGTTGTTGATCGCGTATTTTACCGCGACGAATTTCTCCATCGGTGCCAGTTCCTTCAGCACATCGTCACTGAGCGCAGGGTCCTTGAAGTAAATGATCGAGGGGATGTCCAGCGCTTCGATGATCTTGCGGAAATAGGAGGTGGCTCCTTCGTTGGTCACGTACGGGTGAATCGGCTGATGGATCATCACCGCGTCTGCGCCTGCCTGCTCGGCGTGTTTTCCCAACTCGATCGCGGTATCCAGCGAATACCCGATGCCGGCGACGACCAGCGCTCTGCCTTTGACGATCTCGACGGTCCTGCTGATCTCTTCCTTTGCCTCATCGAGCGTCAAGGCGTAGAATTCGCCTGTGTTTCCGCAGGGGACGATCACTTCCAGACCGTGCTCCACCAAATAGTTGATATTGTCCTCGAAGGCAGCCCAATCAATTTTTTTGTTGTCGGGATAGAAGGGCGTAATATTGATCGCGGAGATCGTCTCCAGCTTCTTTCCCAGATCGCGTATACTCATTCGTCACCACTCCTGCTCTCTTTTTCTTGTATTTTGCCAATTGAACCGTTCATGGTCAGGGCGTCAACTGGCATCACTCCTTTCGCGGACGGTTGGCCCAGGAATGAGGCGGTTCGCCTGCGAGCACGCGCACGATTTCCTGCGCTGCGCCTGCCGCCATCGCGACCAGACCTTCCCGGGAGTGCGCCGCCATATGCGGAGTTACGACGACATTGTCCAGGCTCCAAAGCGGATGGTCTGCCGCAGGCGGTTCCTGCTCAAAACAATCCAGTCCCGCTGCCGCAAGATGTCCGCTGCGCAGCGCGGCATACAACGCTTCCTCGTCGATCAGTCCGCCTCGAGCCGCGTTGATCAGGATCGCACCCGGTTTCATCTTCTCAATCGCCGCCGCATCGATAAAATGGTGCAATGTATCGGTATAAGGCAGGTGCAGGGAGAGAAAATCGGACTCTGCCAAAAGCGTCTCCAGCGACTCCTCGCGGCGGATATGGGACAGGCCAGCCGTGTCCTTCAGGTATGGATCGAAGACGGCTACATTCATCCCCAGACCGAGCGCCGCCTTCTCCGCGACCCTGCGTCCGCTGTTGCCAAAACCGATCAGGCCCAATTGCTTGCCTGCCAGTTCGCACCCGATGTACTCGTTTCTCACATGAAAATGTCCTTGCCGCAGCGCCTTGTCTGCTCGGACAATCTGATGGGCCAAAGCAAGCATCAGCCCGATCGTATGCTCGGCGACCGAGTTGCTGTTTGCATGCGGCGTGTTGCACACGTAAATCCCTCGTTCGCTTGCTGCCTGCACATCGATATTGTCGATGCCCACGCCATGCCGGGCGATAACCCGCAAGGAAGGGGCCTTTTCGATAACCTCCCTGTCAATCGTCGCGGTACGCACCAAGATCGCGCTGCATGCAGCCACGCTGTCCAGAATCGTCTGGCGGTCGTGCTGCGCGAGGATGACAGGCTCCAATCCGTGATTCTCCAGTACCTGCACGCCTTCCCTGGCAATCGCCTGCGGGATCAGCACCTTATGCTTCTCCATCTTTGTCCCCCCTCGCCTGCACATTCATGCGCAGCACATTTTCGGTCGTACGCATAATGTGTTTTTTCATGCGCATCTCTGCCAAATCGGGATCACCCTGCCTGATGGCCTCAAAAATTTCCCGATGCTCGACATAACCCTCTTGCACTTCCACTCTGTATTGCAGCGCCCGTTTGCGAAATGCCGTATCGAAAGCGGAAATGTTGAGCAATATGTTATAAATCATCGGGTTTTTGGCAATTTGCCGGATCATCGTGTGAAAGGCTGTATTTTCGTGTACAAGCTGGTCCGGCGCGGTTTCTTTCAGGCTTTCCATCAGGGTTACCTTTTGTTCAAGCGCTTTCAATTCCTCGGGCGTAATCTTGATTGCCGCCAGCCGGGCGCAGAGTCCTTCCAGGCTTGCCCGCAGCATCAGCGTTTCCTCGATCGTCGTGTTGACCAGCTCCGAGACGAAGGTGCCTTTGCGGGGGATGGTTTCCACCAGCCCTTCGTGTCCGAGGATGCGCAGCGCCTCCTTGATCGGGGTCGTGCTCACGCCCATCGCCTGGGACAGCTCCCGCTCCTTCAAGTGGTCACCGGGCTTCAGTTTCCCGCTGATAATCGCTTCCCGCAACGACTCCACAGCGATGTCGCGGATCGATTTTACTTTCTCTGCTTCGATCATGAGAAAATGTCGATTTTCGTTGTTCACGATTTGACCTCTTTCCGAGTTATTACAGATATCTGATATATCAGATATCATAGCAGAGGGAAAGTCTCTCTGCAAGACAATTGTGCGAAAATTTTATCTTTGGATGTCGCGGGATTAGATAGGCAAACGAGCATCCGCTTTCCCCAATAGCTACGCATACCTTCACAGCAAAAATGGCCATCTCTTCGATGACCATTTTTTCATTCTCTCATGCCTGTCCTCAAACAACAGGTGTCGGATTTCACGGGATACGTCCTTGTGTGTTTTGCCCGGCTCGCGTATTCACTTAAAATTCTCAACCCTCATAAACATACCATATAGAATTGTGCACCTATCCATATGTCAGGAGGGAATTGTATGGCGATCAGGCCGCCCCTTTTACGGGCTGGAGATACAATCGGCATCGTGACTTTGGGAAGTCCGCTGGATGCCAGCGTGATCAATGCGAGGATCGAGACGTTGCGAAGCATGGGGTTTCAAGTGGTTGTGGGGAGATCGGTTTATGCCAATACCGGGATTGTCGCCGGGTCGGACGAGGAGCGCGCGGCTGACTTGATGGACATGTTCTTGAATCCGCAAGTCCGCCTGATCCTGCCTACGCGCGGCGGAACGGGAGTCGCAGGCATCCTTCCTCATCTCGATTACGATGTGATCCGCAACAATCCGAAAATCGTCACCGGTTACAGCGATATTACCGTGCTGTTAAACGTGCTCTACCAAAGAGCGGATCTGATTACTTTGCAGAGCCTCTTGCTGATCGATTTCAATCCGGCCACGCCTGCCTACAGCTTCGACCAGTTCTTTCTGACTGCCTCTACGCTGTCAGCTCCGCGTCTGATCCAAAACCCGCCGGAAATCCCGATGGTCAGCATAGTGCCCGGCAACGTCACCGGTCCTGTCGTCGGCGGCAACTTGACCTCTTTTGTGGATACTTTGGGTACGCCGTACGAGATCGATACCGAGGGTAAAATCCTGTTGATCGAGGAAACACACGAGCCCACCAACCGGGTATACCGGATGCTGAATCATCTGAAGCTGGCTGGCAAATTTGACGACTGCATCGGCATCATCATGGGCGAGTGCACCCGTTGCCCGATCTCCTACAACACTTCCTACGAAGAGTTGATCAACGATGTGATCGTCCCGTTAGGAAAGCCGTTGATCACCAATGTGACAACGGCGCATGGGGCGTATAAAGCCGCCATTCCTATCGGAGCAGAGGTGAACCTGGACTCGCTCACCAACACCCTTACTTTGGTGGAGCCGATGGTTAGCGAGTGAAACGACGCAAATCGGGTTTATCGCGTCACCACAAACTGGATAGAGCCGAGTCCACCCCACATGCCTGTTACGACATCCCCTTCGGAAAGCGGATGCGCGCCAGTAATTCCGCCCGTCAAAATCATGTCTCCCTTGCGCAATTTGCGTCCTTTTCGGGAGAGCATGTTCGCCAGCATCGCTACGGAGTGGGCGGGATGTCCCAACACCGCTGCGCCGGCGCCCAGGTCTTTTACCTGCCCATTGATCGACAAGGTTACGCCGACCAGATCAAGCTCCATCCCATCCGGCCTGTGCAGCGCAGAACCGAGAAATACGCGCGACGATGAGGTGTTGTCGGCAAGCACGTCGGGAAGGGTAAAGTGGAAGTTCTCATAGCGGCTGTCGATAATCTCCAGGGCCGGAACTACATACGCTGTCGCTGCCAGGGCTTGCGCGCCGGTAACTCCCGGTCCTTCGAGATCACTCCCGAGGATGAAAGCGATCTCCGCCTCCACCTTGGGATGAATCAGTTCATCGAGATGCAGGACGCCGTCCTCCACGTTCATGTAGTCAAAGACGCTTCCGTAGATCGGCTCGTGCACGTTCATCTGCTTCATCTTCGCCTGGCTCGTGAAGCCCATTTTGAGGGCAATCACGCGATGTCCCTGCTCTTGCTTGATGGCGATCAGCTCATCCTGAATGCGGTACCCTTCCTCTACGGTCAGATCGGGATATTCAGCAGTCAGCCTCACCACTTCCCGTCTGTTCATTTCTGCATCCACCAGCTTTTGCGCCAACGGTCTGTACAACTCTTCAGCGAGCATGCTGATTCCCCCTATCTGGTTCCCGCTCCCGTTTTCTTCTTCTTGGCGATTTCCGCTGCCACATCGATGATCATGTCTTCCTGGCCGCCGACTGCCTTTTGTCTGCCCAGTTCAATCAAAATGTCGCGCGAGTCGATGCCAAATCTCTTGGCTGCCCGCTCTGCGTGCAGGCGGAAGCTGGAGTAGACGCCCGCATAGCCGAGCACCAGACTGTCGCGGGTAATCTCCTGCGGCACCTGCAGGATCGGCGCGACGATTTCCTCCGCCAGGTCCATCATTTTGTACAGGTCGATGCCCGTCTGAATCCCCATGCGCTCCAGCACGGCAACCAGCACTTCCGTCTGGGTATTGCCCGCTCCTGCCCCCAGACAGCGGACACTGCCGTCAATACGCGTGGCACCTTCTTTGATCGCGACCAGCGTGTTGGCCATCGCCAGCGACAGATTGTTATGTGCATGAAACCCGATCGGAACCCCTACACTTTGCTTCAATGCCCGGATTCGTTCTGCTACCTGGTCTGGCAGCAATGCACCGGCAGAATCGACGACGTAGACGACGTCCGCGCCATAGCTCTCCATCAGTTTCGCCTGCTCGACCAGCTTTTCCGGTGCTGCCATGTGCGACATCATCAAAAAACCGACAGTGAACAGGCCGAGCTCTTTGGAACGGGCGATGTGCTGCGCCGAAACATCGGCTTCGGTCACATGCGTCGCAATGCGCGCCATGCCTACCCCGAGTTGGGCAGCGGTGTTCAAATCCTTGATCGTGCCGATCCCCGGCAGCAGCAACACGCCGATCGTGGCTTGCTTGCAGACCGATACAGCGGCTTCGATCAGCTTCAGCTCGTCTGTGCGGGACAGCCCGTATTGCAGCGAGGAGCCTGCCAACCCGTCGCCGTGCGAGACTTCGATATACGGTACGTTGGCTTCATCCAACGCCCGCGCGACATCGATCACTTGCTCCACGGTAAACTGATGGTTGATCGCATGGCTCCCATCCCGCAGCGCTACCTCTGTGATAATGATTTCACGGTTTCCACTCACGTTTTTTCCCCCTTTCCCTTCAAGGCTTGCCGACTGACGCGCGAGTCCGGTGTTGGGCAAGCTCCTCTGCCACTTTCACCGCAGTAGCTGTCATAATGTCCAAATTGCCCGCGTACGTCGGAAGGTAGTCGCCCGCTCCTTCCACCTCCAGAAATACGGTCACTTTCTTCCCATCGAAAATCGGTTCCGTACGCAGCCGGTAACCGGGGACGTACGATTGAATATCGGAGACGACATCCTCGATGGCAGCGGCGATAGCCTGCTGGTCAGCGTCGTCCTCTACCAGCGCGTACACTGTATCCCGCATCACGATCGGCGGTTCCGCCGGATTCAGGATGATAATCGCCTTCCCCTGTTTTGCGCCGCCGATGGCTTCGATCCCGCGGGAGGTGGTCTCGGTAAACTCGTCGATGTTGGCACGGGTTCCGGGACCGGCGCTTTTGCTGGCAATCGTGGCGACAATTTCGGCGTATTGTACCGGACTCACCCGGTTGATCGCGTGGACGATGGGAATCGTCGCCTGGCCGCCGCATGTAATCAGATTGATATTTGTCTCGCTCAGGTGCGCATCCAGATTGGCTGCCGGCACCACGTATGGTCCTACCGCTGCCGGAGTCAGGTCGATGGCGATGATCCCCGCTTCCCGCAATGCCTTGGCGTGCCGGATATGCGCTTTTGCCGAGGTGGCGTCAAACACGATCTCGGCTAGCCCGGGACCGCTCTCCAAATACGCTTTCAACCCTCCGTCAAACACCTGGTAGCCCGCCTCCCGCGCCCTGCGCAGACCATCCGAATCGGCGTCAATGCCAATCATTGCGACAAGCTCCAGATGATGCGACCGCCCCAGCTTGATCATCAAATCGGTCCCGATATTGCCCGAGCCCAAAATCGCTACTTTCACTTTCGACATGGCTCTCTTCCTTTCGTATCATTCGCTGACAAATCTGACTCCTACCGCCCCGAGATGGGCGATGCGCGCGGTGAAACTGTCTCCAGGCTTGGCATCGATCGCGGCTGACAATGCACCGGAGAGAATCACTTCCCCCGCTTTGAGCGGCAGACCGAATTCCCCGAGCTTGTTAGCCAGCCAGGCCACACAGGTGGCCGGATTGCCCAGGGCGGCAGCGCCTACTCCGGTATTCATCAGTTCGCCGTTTTTGTACAGCGCCATGCCAGCCAGTGTGAGGTCCACCTGGTCCGGCTTCACGGGACGTCCCCCCAGCACGTAAAAGCCGGAGGAAGCATTGTCCGCAATCGTGTCCTGCAGCTTGATTTTCCAGTCGGCGATCCGGCTGTCGACGATCTCCAGCGCCGGGAAGACACAGTCCGTCGCCAGCAAGACATCATGGGTGGTCACCCGCGGGCCGATCAAATCACGCTTCAATACAAATGCAATCTCCGCTTCCACGCGGGGATGAATCGTCTTCCGGCACGAGATCTCTCCGTTGTTTTCCACCGCCATGCTATCCAGCAGTTGACCGTAGTCCGGTTGATCGACACCCAGCAACGTCTGCATCGCAAGCGAGGTCAAACCTATTTTCTTGCCGACGATCCTGGCGCCTGCCGCCACTTTCCGCTCGATTGTCGCTACCTGGATTCGGTACGCCTCTTCCACGCTCACATTCGGCTCCAAGGAGGTGATCGGAGCGACGCCCTTGCCGCTTTTTTCGGCTTCCGCCAAATGCTCGGCGTAACGGTTTATGTTTGCTGCATCCACGAAAAAACCCCCTTGCTACAATTTCATCGTCACCGTCTTGGCTTCGGTATAGAATTCAAAGCTGTGCCGTCCGCCTTCCCTGCCGATTCCGCTGTCTTTGGCACCGCCAAACGGGGTCCGCAGATCGCGCACGTACCAGCAGTTGATCCAGAGCAAACCGGACTGCACCTGATCGGCTACGCGGTGAGCGCGCCGCAAGTCGTTGGTCCAGACGACACCCGCCAGACCGTACGCGGAATCATTGGCAATCCGAATCGCCTCTTCCTCGGTGCGAAACGGAATGATTACGATGACGGGTCCAAATATTTCTTCCTGGGCCACTCTCATTTTGTTGTCTACGTCATACAGGATGGTCGGCTCATAAAAGTTGCCGTCCCCAAGGCTTGTGATCCGCTTGCCGCCGTACCCGAGCTTGGCCCCCTCAGCAAGTCCGATCTGCACGTACTCGTCCACGGTCTGCAAATGACTGCGCGATACAAGCGCGCCCATATCCGTATCCGGGTCGAGGGGATCGCCGACCTTGATCCGTTTGACGGCAGCAGTAAACTTATCCAAAAACTTGTCGTAGACACTCTCTTCGACGAGCAAGCGCGAACCAGCCAGGCAAATTTCGCCCTGGTTGCGGAAAATCGCCTCGATCGAACCTTTTACCGCTTCATCCAGATCGGCATCGGCAAATACGATATTCGCCGATTTTCCGCCGAGTTCGAGCGAAACGGGGATGAGCTGCGAGGCGGCGTTCTGCATGACGGTCTTGCCCGTACTCGTCTCTCCGACAAACGAAATCCGGCGCACGCGAGGATCTGTCGTCATCGCCGTGCCGACAGTCCCGCCAGGTCCGGTCACGATGTTCAGGACACCGGGCGGCAGACCTGCTTCGTTGGCGATTTCGCCCAGCATGACGGCACTGAGCGGCGTGTAGGACGCCGGTTTGACCACGACGGTATTGCCCGCCGCGAGCGCAGCCGACGCTTTCCACGTCATCTGCATAAACGGCAGGTTCCAGGGGATGATCAAACTGGTCACGCCAACCGGCGCGTATTTGGCGTACGACATAAAATGGCGCATCTCGTAGTGCTCATGCACGACGTACTTGGCCATTTCGGCAAAAAAGCGCAGGTTGGCAGCAGCCCTGGGAATATCGAACCCGAGGCTTTCTTTGATCGGCTTGCCGACATCAAGCGTTTCCACGAGAGCCAACTGTTTCACCCGTTTGAGGACGAGATCCGACATTCTGCAGAGAATGTCCGCCCTTTCCTCGACCGGCATCTTGCTCCACACGCCGCTTTCAAAGGTTCTCTGGGCGATGTCGATCGCCCTTTTGACATCCGCTTCACCAGCGTTGGCGACCGCAGCCAGCTTCTGGTTGGTCGCGGGATTGATCGTGTCGAATGTTTCCCCGGAAATGGCATCCACGTACTGTCCATCGATGAACAGCTTGGCATCTTGCACTTCTTTGCGGTCTTCCTGTCTGGTCTGGTTCATGGGAATCCTCCTACT
Organism: Brevibacillus sp. TJ4; assembly: GCF_044627595.2. Classification (NCBI taxonomy): domain Bacteria; kingdom Bacillati; phylum Bacillota; class Bacilli; order Caryophanales; family Paenibacillaceae; genus Brevibacillus; species Brevibacillus sp. TJ4. Next base: position 3,684,189 of record NZ_CP185865.1, read on the forward strand.
CCTCGATTTCCAGGATCATCTCAACCTCAACGGCATTGTTCAGGGGAAGCTGAGCCATCCCAACCGCAGAGCGGCCATGCTTTCCTTTCTCGCCGAATATCTCTACGAGCAAATCGGATGCGCCGTTCATTACCTTGGGCTGGTCAGTAAAATCAGGGTGACTGTTGACGAAGCCGAGCAGCTTGACGACCCGCTTTACTTTGCTGAGCTCCCCGATCTCTTGCTTGACGACAGCCAACAGATTGAGCATGCACTGACGGGCCGCCAGGTAGCCGGTCTCAATCGTCACGTCGTCACCCAGCTTCCCGCGATACTCATCTGTGCCTTGCCCCGCCGTAAACAACAAGTTGCCCACGCGGACACAGCCGATGTAATTGCCTGCTGCCTGGCGCGGAGCGGGCAGAGCAAGTCCTAGCGTTTGCAAGCGTTCTTCCGGCGTCGCAGCTTGATTGTCCATGCTTCGCCCTCCTTTTACTTGGAAATATTGAGAAAACGCAGCGCGTTATGACCCAGGAGCGCCTGCTTTTGTTCAGCCGACAGTTCGATTGTGTGGTCGATCACTTCTCCGGGCGGAATTTCCCGCAACAGGAACGGATAGTCCGAGCCCAGCATGATCTTGTCAACGCCAAAGCGCTGTACCATGTACTGGATATTCATCGGGTCGTAGCTCAAGGAATCGAAATAAAATTGTTTAGCGTAATGGCTGGGCGGCTGGTCGATCAGGCGCAGATGCGGCCATACCTTCCACCCCTGGTCCAGCCTTGGCAAAATGTACGGAAAAGACCCGCCGCCATGCGCGAAGCAGATTTTCAACCGCGGAAATTTCTCCATCACACCCCCGAGGATCAGGCTTGCCGCAGCCAATGCCGTCTCGCTTGGCATGCCCACGGTATACATCAGATTGTGGCGAGGCATCCGCTCCCGGCCCAGTGTCTCCCACGGATGGACAAAAAGCGGAACCCCCCACGTTTCGCACATTTCAAAAAAAGGCAGCAAGGAAGCGTCATCCAGGTTGTTGCCGTTTACATTCGTGCCGATCTCGATGCCCTTCAGACCGAGTTCGTGCATGCAGCGGTCCATCTCCCGGATAGCCAGCTCGGTATGCTGCAGCGGCACGGTCCCCAACCCGATAAAACGGTCGGGATGCTCTTTCACCGTCTCGGCGATGAAATCGTTCTGGATTCGCGCCATCACTTCCGCTTCCTCTGCCTTGGCCCAGTAGGAAAACGTGACGGGAATCGGGGACAGCACCTGCATATCCACCTTTTCCCGCTCCATGTCATACATTCGCTTCTGGGGGTCCCACACTTGATCCGTCACTTCCCGGAACACCTTTCCGCCCACCATGATATTGGCTCCGCAGGCACAAGTGCGCTGCAGGACTGGCCAGCGCTCTCCTTGAAAGCGCTCGGCCAGATTGGGCAGATCCTCGGGGATGATATGCGTATGGAAGTCTACTCGCATTTCCATTCACTCGCTTCCGGCGGCATGACGTGTCCGCAGTTTTTGCAAGTGCGCAGCTCCAGACTGCCGTTGAAACCTTGAATCGCTTCTTTCACCTGCACTTCGATGTTCGTAAGCTGGATGGTCACGCGGTGCATCTCATGGTTGCAGTTGTCGCAGTACCAGGCGAAATCCTCCAGCTCGCCCTCGCCGCGGTTGCGCTCGATCACCAGCCCGATCGTATCGGCGACGCGGTGCGGAGAGTGCGGCACATTGGGCGGGAGCAGGAACATTTCTCCCTCCTTGACCGTGATTACTTCCCGTTTGCCTTCCTCGTTGATAATCTCCACGTAGCAATCCCCTTTGAGCTGGTAGAAGATCTCCTCCGATGGGTCGATGTGAAAGTCGCGGCGCTTGTTCGGTCCACCCAGGACCATGACCATCAGCTCTGCATTTTTCCAGATCACCTTGTTGTTTACGGGGGGCTTCAGTTGATCCTTGTTCTCCTCGATAAACTTCCAAAGATTGATAGGTGCTACTACCGCCATTCCAATCACTCCCGTTTCTTTTTGATTGCGCGTATCGTCGCGCTCGTTCCCGCTTTTTTACCTTCCGGCACCCGTCACACCGGCGCCTTTCAACGCTTTTTGCATCTGCACCACTTCTGTGGCAAGATTCGTGATGCGCTCCAGCACCTCACCGTCCGCAATCTCGTTTTGCCCGTTGAAGTGGTCGGCGTGTGCGTACACAAAGCCCGGAGCCACGTACCCCCGAAAGTACCCTGCGATCGGCTTCAACTGATTTTCCACGACCAGGTAATGCTGATACGTGCCGCCGTTTGCGACAAAGCCCATCACCTTATGGCGGAGGACACTCGGAGGCAGGTGGTCGAACAGGTTTTTCAGCGCTCCGGTGATCGAGCCTTGAAAAATGGGGGTACCGATTACGTAAAAGTCGGCCGCAGATACGATGTCGACAACTGTTTTGGTATCGTCCGTGTAGGCGGACAGCTCTCGTCCGTCACACAGCGACATCTGGTAGTTGCGCAGATCCAGCAGCTCTACCTCGATTGTGGGATCGAGCTTTTTTGCTTCATCCAGCACGCATTGCACGAGGATGCTCGTCTTGGCGCCGATGACCGTACCCGAAATGCCCAGCAGTTTCATCGTCAGCCCCTCCTTTCGTACTGTTTTCTGTTAGTTCGTAACCCGTTGTGGGCCGATATCGTGCCCGCTTGCCGCTTCTGCTTTCTGTTCGTAGATGCGCAGCGCATCGTCCACCAGCGTGCATGGGCGGGAACGCTTGTAATTGTTGTAGAAAATCGCCCGCTTGCGGATCGGATCGCCCGTGTAATACCGTTCGTACTGCAGCAGGCGCTGTCCGAACGCTTCGCCGCACAGATCCCAGGCGAGCTTGAACAGGCGGACCCGCTCCTTCCCGGAAATGCCCTCGCGACCGACGTAATACTTTTCCATTTCCTCGCCCAGCTCGGGATGCTCCAGGTCAGCATCTGTGGGCGACATGAGCAGACCGCCGGCGCCAATGATCTGCATCACTTCGATGGCGCGCGGGTACATCTTGGGCAGCAGCCCGCGAATCGTCTCGATCGGCACGTATCCCGGCATCAGCTCGCCAGAAGGCAACACTTCGTACTCCCGCTCTGCCGTCTCCAGAAGCGCCCTGATCGACTCCACAGACTGGATCAGCTCGCCCAGGTCGTTTTGGACATTCAAAAAGACATCTACCCCGATGGAGTCGGCAATCCGCATCGCGACCTCGGTGGCGAACTGCAGCTTTATGAGCCCGCGTACGCCGGTCTGGTGGGCGGGCTGCTGTCCGATCCCGGTCTTGGGATACAGCAGATTGGCCGCTTCCACGTTGTTGTACAGGAAGACGCGATCCCAGGGAACCACGACATCGTTGAAGACGAGGACGGCATCCATCTCCTCAAAGCGGGATGCCAGCGGATGATCGTAGACAGAGCGGGTTCCATCCTGCATCGTTTCGCGACAAATGATCCGCAGTCCCGGCGTCTCGATCGGCAGGGCAAAAGCCAGCGCGTACCGCTCGTCGCCCGGTTTGAATCCAGGGAAGGAGTAGATAATCACCTCATCCGTGATCGGCGCAAGCGTGGCCAGCATTTTCGCCCCCCGCACGACCAGCCCCTCCGGCGTTTCCTTGACCGCGCCCAGATGGGTGAACATGTCCTGCTGCTCATGCGAGGATTTGCTGCGGTCATTTTGCGGATTGATGATGGCATGGGTCAGGAAAAGGTCATTGTCACGGACATAGCGATAGTAGTTCTTGGCGTTTTCCGCCCACTGCGGATTGTACGCCTCCAGGAAAGACGCGTTGCAGTACAGTGAAGTGAGAACGACATTGAGAAAGTCGGGGGTTCTCCCCATCAGCCCGAACGTGGCTTTGGCGTACGCCTCGTAGAGGTTTTTGCGCGCCTGCAAATCGGCCGGAGTCTTCACCGGGAGAAATGCGTTGTTCGCTCTCTCTCCCGTCTCCTCGCAGATGTGCGTAATCTTCTCCTGGTATAACGGATCGTGCTGCATATCGTACAGCTTGGCTATTTCATGGATGGGCTGCCGAAATATGGCCTCATCGTAGACATTTGTTACCCTGCGTCCATGCAGCCACACTTCCGGCTGCCGGGATTTCAGTCCAGCGATGTACTGGGCGCCTGTGCGAATTCCCATGGCGATACCTCCTTGTGTCGTTTGACAGTGATATTTGCTGCTATATGAGTGCATTATAATATCGAATAATTCCGAAAATTGTAGTCCGGTTAACGTTTTCCGTGCAGAAAAATGCGCCCTGTCACTTTCCGAAACGAACCCGCAGCAGCCGTGCTCAAAAAAACAGACTGGCAGGAACGCCACGTTCTCCACCAGTCATGTTACATTCACAGTCCATTACACGAGTCCCAGCCAGCGAGGAATGAGCAGCACCGCATCCTCCCAGTAGGTAATGACAAGCAGGATCACAATCGCCAGCAGCAAGAACGGATTGGTCGCCTTCACCAGCCGCTCGAAGCGCACTTCAGCGATCGAGGAGACGATAAACAGACCAGTCCCCACGGGCGGCGTCAACAGCCCGATAGTCAAATTGATACAGATAATTACGCCGAAGTGAATCGGATCGATCTGGAACGCCGTAACCAGCGGCATCAGCACCGGGACCAAAATAATCAGCGCAGCGATTCCGTCCAGGATCATGCCGAGCAGAAGCAGCAGGACATTCACCAGCAGCAGGAAGACGAACGGATTTTCCGACAGGGAGAGCATGGAATTGGCAATGAGCTGCGGGATTTGCTCGAAAGCGATCATCCAGCCGAAAATGTTGGCCATCGCGATCAAAAACGTGACCGTCGCCGTACTGATGACGGTATTGACGAGAATTTGCGGAATTTTGTTCCATTTCAGCTCCTTGTACAAAAACGCCCCCACCAAAAAGGCAACTGCACAGGCAATGCCGGCAGATTCAGTGGCCGTAAAGGCACCACTCAAAATCCCGACAATAATGATGAAAGGGACGAGCAGTGCGGGCAATACCTGGACCGTATTGCTGAGCATTTCCCGGCCAGTGGCCCGCTGGCTTTTGGGAAAGTTATGCTTATACCCCAGATAGGCAATCAGCGACAAAAAGCCGATTCCGTACAAGATGCCGGGGATGATTCCAGCCATGAACAGACCGCCGATCGAGGCTCCGGACTGTGTACCGTAGATAATAAAGATCATGCTCGGCGGAATGATCGGGGCCACGATCGAAGAAGCCAGCGTCAAGGCCGAGGAAAATTCCCGATTGTAGCCCTCCTTTTCCATCTCCGGAACCATGACCTTGCTCATCATCGCCGCCTGCGCATTGGCAGACCCGAGAATCGAGGCCAGAAACATATTGGAAATAATCGTCACATAGGCCAACCCGCCACGCACATGCCCTACAAACACCTTGGCGAACCGGACAAGCCGGGTCGTAATTCCGCCGCCGTTCATCAGCTCCCCGGCAAGCATGAACAGCGGGATCGCCAGCAATCCGAAGTTTTCCAGCCCAGAGTAAAGGCGCATCGGAGTAGAGGCGAGCAACGTCGTATTGTCCATCAGGAAAAAGTAGATGACGGTAATCATGCCGAGTACCAGCGAGATCGGAATCCCCATCATCAGGAGGAGCAAAAAGATCAAGATGACCAAAGCCGTCACGCCGCTTCCTCCCCTCGGATCATCTCCATGAGATTACACGTGATGTGAACTGCGGCACATGTCAGGCTGATCGGCACAGCGCTGAACGGAATCCACATCGGCAGCAGCAAAGCTGTCGACTTTTGAAAGGAGACTGCTGGCGAGAACACCCACGTGTAGCTGTAATAGAGCAGCAACAAAAGAAACAGCAGCATGAGGACATGCCCGATCATGCCAATCACTTTTTTGCCTCTTTCCGGCATGTAATCAAGCGCGATCGTCACAGCAGCCTGGGACCTGTACTTCAGTCCCAGACTGCCGCCGATAAAGCTGGTCCAGACCAGCAAGAACACGGACACTTCCCCCGCCCACGACAGCGGGGCATTAAACACATAACGAAAGAGAACTGAAACGATAATCAGGATGGCCATTGCGAGCATGATGCACATCGCCACGTATTTTTCAACCGTCGCAATCCCGTTGCTCAACGCTTTCATCTGCTCCTCCCCTTCAAGTCTGTCTATTTGCGGAATGTATCGATGAACTCCTGGATGAGAGGATCAGTCGGACCGTACTTCTCGTCGTATGCCTTGATTTGCGCGGAAAAGAGGGCTGGATCGATTTCATAGATCTTCATGCCCCGATCGCTCAGCGTCTTTTTAAACTCTTCCTCCTGACCGGCCCGCGTCGTCGCGGAGTAGTCCGCAGCAGCCGCAATCGCATCACGCACGATCTGCCTGTCTTCCTCAGGCATGCTGTCAAATGTGGACTTGCTCGCCATCACCACTGCCGGCCAGACCATGTGATTGGTCACAGCACCGTATTTGACGACTTCATCGTACTTGTTCGTAATGGCCGCATCGAGGTCCATATCCATGCCATCGATTACCCCTGTCTGCACCGCGGAATACACCTCCGGCAAAGGCAGACCCTCAGTGGAAGCACCGAGCGACTGGTAAAAGTCAGTCAGTGGCGGACTGGGCGTAACCCGCAGCTTCAGACCGGCCATGTCCTCCGGTTTCAAGACTTCCCTGTCCTTGAACAGCATGACGCGCTGTCCGGCAAACAGATAGTCCAGACCGACCAGCCCCTGTTCTTCCAGGGTAGCGAGAATTTTTTTGGAGACTTCTGCACTTCTCGCTTCGTTTGCTTCATGCAAATCTTTGAACGCGTACGGCGTAAGCCAAGCAGCGAACGAAGGAGAGCGGGAGCTCAAGTAAGCTGCCGTGATCAAGCCAAAATCGACCGAACCTGCGCCGATCTGCTGTACCATGTCGGCTTCCGTGCCCAATTGGCTGGACGGGTAAATATCCAGCTTCATCCGCCCGTCAGAACGCTTGTCCAGCTCTTCCTTGAATTTTTCCGCCGCCTTATGCCACATATGGTCTGGCGCTGTAATATGGGCCAATTTAAAGGAGTAAGTCGGCTTTTCCTGTCCAGCCGCGCTCTCTTCCGCACCCGATGCTCCCGTGCCCGATGCTGCAGGCTGAGAACTCGTAGTACTGCCCCCGCCTCCACAAGCGGCTGTCATCACAATCGTCAGGGAAGCTGCCAACAAGGTTGTCCCCCACTTTTTCCATTTCTTCATACGACTACCCCCATTTCAGTAACTGAATTTTCTAACAATTGGACGTAACTTCAGTTTGATGCGGACAGATTGCTTTCATTCTACAAAAACCGCCTGTTTGCGAATGTAAAGCCGTTAACGTAAACCGCAGATTTTTTCTGCTCCTGTCGAATGTTGTTGTGTAAACTAGTTAACGTATTTTTCTTGTTTTTGCACATGACTGTTAATTTTGTGTGAATCCGTCTTTTTTTCAGTGTATAATTCTACGTGAATAATCTATCGTTTCTGAAAATTCTGCTTTTGCATTTCAACCCTGGTTTCCCGGAGGAAATGAAAACCATGGATATGTTGCACAATGTTGTCAATGTCGCCGCAATCATGCACCAGATGGTCACCTGTTTTGAGGACGATTTCACTTTGGGGATCACCGACACCGAGACATTTTTACACTATATACCGGGGAAAACCTTGCAGTTCGGGTTGTCCCGTGGCGAATCGATCCGAGAGGGGAGTTTGGCCAATACGATTCTGAAACAGGGCAAGCCGATCAGCAGGGTGATGGACTCCAGCGTATACGGGATTGCCTACATAGCCGGCGGGCTCCCTCTGTTCCACGAGGGCAAAGTGGCAGGCACGCTTGTCTTTGGGGTAAGCCTGGACCGGCAAAACAAGCTGGCGGAGATTTCCCAGCATCTGTCTGCCATCGCCGAGCAGGTTTCTGCCCAATCCCAGGCGATGCAAAACGGGGCGGAAGCATTATCTGTACACAGCGAAAAACAGTTTCAGGTGATGACCAGAATGATTGAGCAGTTGCAGTCCACCTTTTCCGTGCTGCAATCAATCTCGCAGATTGCCAAACATTCGGAAATTCTCGGTTTGAACGCCTCCATTGAAGCTGCCCGCGTCGGAGAACACGGCAGAGGCTTCACCATCGTCACGGGAGAAATCCGGCGTTTGGCTGCGAGGTCTGGCAATTTGGCAAAGGAAATTTCTGCGCATCTGATGACGCTACAGACGGAAATAGCAGCCATTTCCGAAATGGTTCATGCTACCCGCACGCTTTCCCAAGCGCAAATGGAAGGAATGGGCGAATTGGCCTCCGCCATACAGGAAATTACCGAGGAATCCCTGCTCCTTCAGCAAATGTCGCAGATTCACAGCAACTCGTAAAACTGAATGACCCTTTGTTTGCCGTAACGAAACATGCCTTTCTTAGCCCACTAACAACACAAGGAGTGTTCGATATGGTAACCCCTTTTGAAACGGATGTAAAATGGGAGTCGTTTCTGGAGTTTGGCACCAGGCAATTTTTCAAAGGCAAAACAGTCATTTACGAACAAGGAACAATGGGTGAAGGATTTTACTATCTCCACAAGGGATTGGTCAAAATCGTCAGCTCCACCGTCAAAGGAAACCCCCGCTTGCTAAACATCGTCGTACCCGGGCAAATCATGGGCGTGCAGTCGATGGACCGGCAAATCCACTTCACTTCCGCGATCGCGGTGAAAAATACAGTCGCCTACCACTTTAACTGCGAGCAATTCCAGGAAATGCTGAAGGTTCGTCCTGAACTGCTCTCGCTGTTTACACAAACAGTCAGTCAAAAAATGCGCACCCTGTTGTTTGCCATCAATATGAAAACCTTGACTTCAGAGGAGCAAATCGCCACCCTGCTGCTCAACATTTGCGAAGAATACAAAATCTACGAGGTCCCGCTCAGCCAGCAAGAGTTGGCCGAATGTGCCGGGCTTACTCGAATTACGGTATATAAAATTTTGAAGCAATGGAAGGAAGACGGCATCGTCGAGTACAAAAACCGCAACTTTATGATCAAAAAGCCTGAGTTGCTGCGAGCCGAACAACTGCAGGCACGAACGGCTAGAAGCGTATAAGGCGCCATACGAACAAGCGAAAAGGGGGATGGGCATGTCTGACTTGCGCTACAAGTGGACTCCTTTTTTAATGTACGGCAAAAAGCTGGAGCTTCCCAAGAACACGGTTGTCTACCGCCAGGGCGAAACGGGAAGGGGATTTTACTACCTGGACAAGGGGGGTCTGAAAATCACGCTGCTCTCTCACAACGGCCATGAGCGCACGATCGACTACGTCCCCACTGGCGGCTTGTCGGGAGAACACGGTGCATATAACGGAACTTATTTGACGACTGCAACCACCACCTGCAATTCCGTCCTGTACCACTTTTCCGACGACGCGTTGTCCCGGGTCTGCAGCGATCATCCGCAAGCAGCCATCCTTTTCACCAATTCGCAGATTTACAAGGTTCGTTTGCTCGCAGAAATTATCGCCTTCCAGGACTGTCCTGTCGAGCAGCAAATGGCCAAGTTTTTACTCAAGCTGACGACCGTCCACGAGACCGAAGCTGTTCCGATCGACCAGACCTCATTTGCCCGCTACGTCGACACCTCCCGCATCACCGTCAACAAGATTCTGCAAAAATGGAGACAGCAGGGAATGATCGAACTGTCCAGCCGCAGCATGATCCGTGTCATCGACCAGCAAAAGCTGCAGTCGGTTTTGAATAGCTGGTAATGCCTTTGCAATCAGCAATGCAGTTTGGCTTGCTCCGCGATGTGTTTTTCCAGGGGTCGCTTGGTATAATAATGGTGTCTGATAGCCAGATGTTTCCACCAAGCGAAAAGAGGTGTTGATCGTGTCATCTTCCCCTACAATGAAAGCATTCGGATTTTTCAAGCCAGGACCGAAGACGGAGCCCCCTCCTTTTGAACAGGTAGAAGTGGAAAAGCCGAAGCCTGCGGGTCGGGATCTGCTCGTTGAAGTTCGCGCTATCTCTGTCAATCCGACGGACTGGCGGCAACACAACGGAAAGGACGCCAACGACGATTCGCTGACGATTGTCGGGCGTGACGTCGCTGGCGTGGTGGTCGAGGTCGGTAGCGAGTGTACGCTGTTTCAGGTCGGCGATGAGGTGTTTTACGCCGGAAGCAATATTCGTCCCGGAGGACACAGCCAGTTTCATCTGGTCGATGAACGAATCGTCGGGAAAAAACCCAGGACGCTCGATTTTGCACAGGCGGCGGCGCTGCCATTGACCAGTATTACGGCATGGGAGGCTTTCTTTGTGCGCCTGGGCATCTCCCGCAACCCGGCTGACAATGCCGGCAAGACGCTCCTTGTCATTGGAGCAGCGGGTGGCGTCGGATCGGTCGCTACACAGCTCGCCAAGCTGGCCGGACTGACTGTCATCGGCACCGCATCGCGTCCGGAGACGATCCAATGGACAAAAGAGCACGGCTCTGACCATACCATCAATCACCATCAGCCATTTGAGCCGCAGTTGAAGGAGCTTGGTTTTCCAGGCGTACACTACATATTCTGCCTGACGCAGGTTGATGAGCACATGGCTGAAATGGCGAAAGTGATTTTGCCGCAGGGGAAAATCTGCTCGATTCTGCCCACGCAAAAACCACTCGACCCGAACCTGTTTCTTAAAAGCGTGACATTTGCTTTTGAACTGATGTACACCCGTCCGATGTTCCAGACCGATGACATGATCGAGCAGCATCGAATTCTCGATGAGTTGGCGGAACTGGTCGATTCCGGTAGCATCCGTTCTACGATGACGGATCACATCTCTCCTATCAACGCGGACACGCTCAAGGAAGCGTACCGCAAGAGCATGTCCGGCAGCGCGATCGGAAAGATTGTGCTGGAAAGGTTTGAGGAATAGCAAAAGAGGGGGAGTTTGACTTTTGCTCTCCATGAAAAAAAGACCGTTTCCGTTTTTATTGGAGCGGTCTTTTTCGTTTCATAGCAAAAGACCTACTGCTCTCTTGGAGAAAACAGTAGGTCTTTTGGCGATCGTTCCTTCAAAACTGGATCTGCATGCATGCTGTGGATTGTGTGTGGATAAGTCCTCGACCGATTAGTATTCGTCAGCTCCACGCGTTGCCGCGCTTCCACACCGAACCTATCAACCTCATCGTCTTTGAGGGGTCTTACCAGCTTGCGCTGTGGGAAGTCTCATCTTGGAGGGGGCTTCACGCTTAGATGCTTTCAGCGCTTATCCCTTCCGCACATAGCTACCCAGCTGTGCCACTGGCGTGACAACTGGTGCACCAGCGGTGCGTCCATCCCGGTCCTCTCGTACTAAGGACAGCTCTCCTCAAACTTCCTGCGCCCGCGACAGATAGGGACCGAACTGTCTCACGACGTTCTGAACCCAGCTCGCGTACCGCTTTAATGGGCGAACAGCCCAACCCTTGGGACCTACTTCAGCCCCAGGATGCGATGAGCCGACATCGAGGTGCCAAACCTCCCCGTCGATGTGGACTCTTGGGGGAGATAAGCCTGTTATCCCCAGGGTAGCTTTTATCCGTTGAGCGATGGCCCTTCCATGCGGAACCACCGGATCACTAAGCCCGACTTTCGTCCCTGCTCGACTTGTAGGTCTCGCAGTCAAGCTCCCTTCTGCCTTTACACTCTACGAATGATTTCCGACCATTCTGAGGGAACCTTTGGGCGCCTCCGTTACCTTTTGGGAGGCGACCGCCCCAGTCAAACTGCCCACCTGGCATGGTCCTCTCGCCCGATGAGGGCGACGAGTTAGAAACTCCGTACATCAAGGGTGGTATCCCACCGACAGCTCCACAGAGGCTGGCGCCCCTGCTTCAAAGCTTCCCACCTATCCTGTACATGATGCACAAAGTTCCAATACCAGGCTACAGTAAAGCTCCATGGGGTCTTTCCGTCTTGTCGCGGGTAACCTGCATCTTCACAGGTATTATGATTTCACCGGGTCTCTTGCCGAGACAGCGCCCAAGTCGTTACGCCTTTCGTGCGGGTCGGAACTTACCCGACAAGGAATTTCGCTACCTTAGGACCGTTATAGTTACGGCCGCCGTTTACTGGGGCTTCGGTTCAAAGCTTCGCTTGCGCTAACCCATCCCCTTAACCTTCCAGCACCGGGCAGGCGTCAGCCCCTATACTTCGCCTTGCGGCTTCGCAGAGACCTGTGTTTTTGCTAAACAGTCGCTTGGGCCTTTTCACTGCGGCCCCCTCGGGCTCAGCCCGCCCGACACCAGCTTACGCTCGCGTCGGGCGGGGACCCTCACCCTACCGGGGCGCCCCTTCTCCCGAAGTTACGGGGCCATTTTGCCGAGTTCCTTAGCAAGAGTTATCCCGCGCACCTTAGGATTCTCTCCTCGCCTACCTGTGTCGGTTTGCGGTACGGGCACCTTGTTCCTCGCTAGACGCTTTTCTTGGCAGTGTGAAATCAGGGACTTCGGTACTTGAATTTCCCTCGCCATCACAGCTTGTGCTTGACAGTGTGCGGATTTGCCTACACACCACACTTGCTGCTTGGACGGCCATCCAGTAGGCCGCTCACCCTATCCTCCTGCGTCACGCCATTGCTCAAACGGTACAGAGGTGGTACAGGAATATCAACCTGTTGTCCATCGCCTACGCCTTTCGGCCTCAGCTTAGGTCCCGACTAACCCTGGGAGGACGAGCCTTCCCCAGGAAACCTTAGGCTTTCGGTGGACAAGATTCTCACTTGTCTTTTCGCTACTTACACCGGCATTCTCACTTCCAAGCGCTCCACCGCTCCTTCCGGTACGGCTTCACCGCTGCTTGGAACGCTCCCCTACCCAGTCCGTAAGGACTGCCATAGCTTCGGTGATACGTTTAGCCCCGTTACATTTTCCGCGCAGAGTCACTCGACCAGTGAGCTATTACGCACTCTTTAAATGGTGGCTGCTTCTAAGCCAACATCCTGGTTGTCTGGGCAACTCCACATCGTTTCCCACTTAACGTATACTTGGGGACCTTAGCTGATGGTCTGGGCTGTTTCCCTTTTGACGATGGATCTTAGCACTCACCGTCTGACTCCCGGACATAAGTCATTGGCATTCGGAGTTTGACTGAGTTCGGTAACCCGATGAGGGCCCCTAGCCCAATCAGTGCTCTACCTCCAAGACTCTTCATTCCGAGGCTAGCCCTAAAGCTATTTCGGGGAGAACCAGCTATCTCCGAGTTCGATTGGAATTTCACCGCTAGCCACACCTCATCCCCGCACTTTTCAACGTGCGTGGGTTCGGGCCTCCAGTAGGTGTTACCCTACCTTCACCCTGGACAT
>NZ_CP185865.1:3702500-3812500 GCF_044627595.2 Brevibacillus sp. TJ4
TTCCTCTATTGGCTGCAGTGCTCCGCTTTCGATTATTTTCTCTACTTCTTCATAACCGGGGAGGAAGGCGAAATTGTATCTTGCGGGTAGGGCAAATACGTACTTTTGGTTACGACCCAGTTCCTTCGGGCCAATGGGAGCCGCCCCAATATGAAACTTTTCTTGCTGAAGGGATTGCCACTGTTGATGGGTAAAGACCATGATCGGTATATCCTGTCGCGGATTTTCAGCTTTCCATTCAGGATGCCGGATCAGGATCATTGGCCCCTCTTCCACAACCTCTCCCTGATTTTGACTTTGCAGCGAATTCCCTTGCCATTTCTCCAGTACAATCTGATACCCTGTCCAGCTTGCTGGCAAGGAGAACGTAAATCCATACTCGCTATTTGTATACGTTACGCTGTTTTGCTCGCCATCCACCTTTACCTCGGCAGCTTCTTCTTTCACATCTACATTCGTCATTTGCTCAGACTGCGTTGTCTCTGTTTGCTGTGCATGTTCGCTGTTGACGGAAGCGGTTGTTTTATTGGCACACCCTGCAAAAACGACAGACACCAAAGTAAATACAATGACAAAACCAGTTGTTTTTTTCATGTTGTCACACACCTAACATTTTTACTTTATGCTACATACTACGAGACGTACGTTCCCTTAATATCGTTTCATCATTTCATTGAGATATGCATGTGACCCCAATAAAATGTAAAGAAAAGATATTAGCAGCGGTTTTCAAATGGAAATCACATTTGCTAAAGTCTTCTCTGCTTGTATGGCATTTGACCATCGCCAACGCAAAGTGTACATGTTCAGGACGGGACTGACCCCCGTCCGTAGAATTGCCTAGGCTTATTCGGTCGTTGAAAGTAAATCTACCTCAATAGTGTACAATTCTCCCCCATCTCGTAGCCGTACTTCAACGATATAGGCTTCATCACCGTTACTATTATGGACTGTAGTGATATACTGACGAAACCCATATCGATAAGAAGGAAAGTCTGCCTCCAAATGCTGAAGAGGAATATTATACTCGTTATGTATATACTCGAGAGCATGGTTTTGGGCTGCAATTCTACCTGAAACTGTTCCGAAGAATTCGGAACAACCAGCGACTAAGAGAATAAGTAAAATCATTAACACGATACAAATGGTCACACGTTTCAGCACAGGCAGTAGCCCCTTTTAATAAGTATAAGAAAAAAATTGGAATAGCGGGTCCGCATGAATTAGCTGGGAAATCAACATCTGGGTCGCACGAGCGAATGGTTGATTCGTTACCAGTGAAGAATGGAGGGCAGTTCCTGATGATAATACAGGGTATGTGTCATTTATGATGGGAGGAGTAGAGGATCCTTCAATGGAAATTGTTGCTTCACGATGGGATACCTCACGATTCTCCAAGAATAACGATATGATATAGAAGTGGCAGTCCTGCCAAATATCCGTTTTGTTGTCTGTTCGCGACAATGTTTGCTAAGACAATAATTATGATTAATTCTAAACAGCTCCCCCGCAAAATGAAAGACTTCGAAGGAATCCGATGAAGGTAATCTTGTAGGTCTGAAAGAATGGAGGGCACCGATTATGAAGGCATTTGACTATTATGGCAAGTATCATTTCATTCCGAAAACGATTGAAATGCTGTTGGAGTTCGAGACGAAGCTGAGTAAAAGCGGCTATTCTCTTGATCGTGAACTGGGACTGATTATGGTAAAGGAAGACATACGGTATATGTCCACTCCACCTGATGTCATTCCGTTTGCAAGAGCTGGAGTTGACGGGATACACTATGGTTTTTTGACCGATTTTGGGAGTGTCGAAGATCTGGAGCAAGCTTTTATTGTCTGTGTATCACCGATGGATTTTGGCGATGAAGTATGGTTGGTCGCAAAAAACATTCGCGACTTTCTAAGGGTCGTCTACTCCGAAAACAGCATCTTGTACAATCACTTTTCAGACGTAGATTCGTATGTTCGTTATATCGAAAACAAACCACGGGAAGAGCCTGATGAAAAGAAACGATATGTAATGGAAAAATGGAAAGAAACTTTTTCGCTCGAACCTATAGACGACATGCCGCAATATGTCAGGGATTTACATACCCACAGGAAACAAGCGATTGCAGTATCTACATTAAATCGTTTAGGTGTTGTGCAAATATCCCCTGTTCAGCAGCATGAACGGTTCGATTTTGAGAGTGCAGATGTAGGGGATATCGAAATGGTACGGAGCTTCTTTTCGCGGGTTTCGTTGGAATCAAAATTCGCTTTTATTCGAGATGCCCAGGCAAAACATTGCTTTGAGGATGCAGAACTAAGGGCATTTGTTCGTAAAGAATTGCATTCAATCGGGCTCGTGGATGAAGCAAGACGTCTGGAGCTTTCTTATACGTAAAATGGCGGACTCACAACAGGCTATCCTCAATCCAGCCTTATTTGTTCTTCACGAAAGACTCCATACGGTTTCTCAATCTTGTCAATAACGGTAATATACAAGACAGGCGGAATTTTGTTTTCTCCGTTAAACGTGCCTCCCGCCGATGATGAAGGTGAAAATGTAGTCACAACACGAACATGGTCGGTAAATTCCTGGACCGAGCTAATCATTCTATTTTGTTCGGCTAGCATCAAGTACGACTTCCCATCTTGATGGAAAACGTGCAAGCCGCCATCACCTTCTTCTGTGATTTTCTTTTCGAAATACTCTTTTGCTTGTTTCGGGGTTCCATCGTTTAGATGAACCATCTCTTGAGAAACAGATTGGATAAATTCAGATTTTCCAACTTCAGAAGAGCAACCAAAAAGCATCGAGAAAGCAATGATGAAAGAAACAACATACAGGAATCGTTTCAATTTTATCCTCTCCTTAGAAGAATTGCGAAAGCTTGCCTGGCAATGTTTTAAAAATTATAAAATAAAACCTAAAAAAAGACATTAGCGTCGGATTTCGAATGGAAATCACCTTTGCTAATATCTTTTCTGCTTGTATTCGACCGAGGTAAAATCTTTATTTACTCGTTAGCCATTACGAATATCGTCGATGAACTGGAACGGCATCACTGCCCCTTTTTCGGGAAAGCCTTACTGACCGTTACGTCAATGATTTTCCTACATGTGCAAGGTCTTTTGCCAGCGTTGACGGATCGAAGCTCGTTTTTAGCGGCTCGCCTATCGTTTGCAGCCCTTCGCGTATCTCTTCACTAAGCGGAGCAGTTTCTTTTGGTACAAAGTAATCGAAAACGACTATACTACCCTTTGGAGCAACTTCGGCGATGGAGCGCAAGGTAGTGAACACATCGTCTCGCGTCAAATACATCGTGACACCAAGCCAGCTAAAGAAGCTTTTGGTTTGCGAATCAAACGAAAATCCTTTGAGTGCCTCTGCCACATTTTCTTTGGAAAAATCGATCGGTACAAAATGGAGATTTGGCGGAACTTCCCAGCCCAACTCCGCCAATCGATTGCGTTTATATGCTTGTGTTGCAGGGTGGTCAACCTCGAATACCTGTAGTTCCCCTGCCAAATCTGAGCGACGAAATGCAAAGCTATCCAACCCTGCTCCGAGGATCACATACTGCTTTATCCCCTGTTCGACAGCTTGCTCAAGGTTGTCTTCCGTATACCGTGATCGGCTGACGACATTGGGCAATCCCATGGTTTGCAGCAAGAACCTCAAGGCAGTCATTTTGTCCGGATTCGAGACCGCATTCCCGGAATCATCAAATTGCAGAGCTTTTGCAAAGCCTTGTTCAATGAGCATACGTCTCTCCTCCGGTATTAACTGATAGGCCAGAGGGTCGTCAAAAATTTTAGGGGTATCGTTCATAGAGTGAAAGGCACGAACATAGGCGGTCAGAATGGAAGTTAAGCTGACTTGATTTTCTATCATCCTGAACCATCCTCCTCTTTTGAATGCTGTCTCTTTCGGTGGGCATTCGAATAAAGAAGTATAGAAGGATTTGAAGCATAATCAATTCATTAAATAATAATCATAACATAATAATTTTTATTTGTCAAGAGAACTTTAGTTCTTTTTTTCTGGGTTATATGCATGCTAATCAGCACTTCAAATTTACTGATATATATCGAGAAAGAGGAGGTTTCATTCTCAATGTAAGACTAAACTTATGTTAGTCTTTTTTTCGTAGCACTTTTTTTTGAACATAATAAACAATGATTAGTACGGCAAAGACAATTAGTACAGAATTTGTGAATGCTAATCTAATAATTGACCACCTAGTGGTACATTGCTCATAAAAAAGTTGACCACCTGAGCACCTCTTTCCTGTATCTTGACTATACAGCAAGATTGCCTTAGATGGCTATTTAGGGGGTCTGTCAAGATTTTTGTGTAAACTCAATCAACCGATATATGAAAAGGTTTCATCCCCCTAATTGGGACATCTTTTTCGAAACCAATAGAGTCAAGGGCGTAAGGCAAAGCGAACCCTTGACGCATTGGTGGAGAGAAAGCTAATCCCTTCGGGGATGAAGCCGTTCATTTGTTAGCGGATGTACGGCTGTACCCGCTCTTCAAAGAAAACGGATAGCTGTAAGAGAATCTGGCCCCAGTTCTGAACTCGTCCCGTCCACTTTCGCAGAACATCCATGGTTACGAGATATAACATCTTCAAAAGGGCATCATCTGTGGGAAACATGGCTTTTCCTTTTGTCACCTTTCGAAGCTGTCGATGATAACTCTCGATGACGTTGGTTGTATAAATCAGCTTTCGAATCTCTGGAGGATATTTAAAGAAAGTGGCAATCTCGTCCCAGTTATTCCGCCAGGAACGAACCATCAAGGGATATTTACTGCCCCAGGTTTGTTCAAACTGATCGAGTTCTTCCAACGCGGCTTGCTCCGTTGGAGCCTTATAGATAGGTTTTAGCTCGGACGTAATTTTTTTAAGATCCTTATAGGAAACATACTTGATGGAATTTCGGATTTGATGGATGACACATTTCTGAATCTCCGTCTTCGGATAACATGCTGTGATGGCTTCTGTAAAGCCACGAAGATTATCGACGCTTGTAATGAGAATATCCTGGACTCCACGATTTTTCAGTTCATTGAGGACAAGTAGCCAGAATTTTGCAGATTCATTCTCCCCAATCCAGATCCCAAGCACATCTTTATGACCGTCAAGGTCAATACCAATAACCATATAGGCGGCTTTATTGACGATAGCTCCGTCCTGTTTTACCTTAAAGTGAATGGCGTCAAGGAAAACAACAGCATAAACCGCTTGCAAGGGGCGATTTTGCCACTCTTTGATCATCGGTACATTCTTATTCGTTACATTCGATATGAGCGTTGGTGAGACTTCGATGCCATAGAGCTGCTGCAGATGGTCTTGGATATCGCGTGTGGACACGCCTTTGGCATAGAGGGCGAGAATTTGATCTTCGATCCCTGTAACATTGGATTGATGTTTCTTTACAATGTTCGGTTCAAAATCACCCTCTCGATCTCGAGGGACTTGGATGTCGACATCCCCGTACTCAGAACGGACGGTTTTCTTGCTATACCCATTGCGACTGTTGGTTGTCCGCTTGTTTTTCATGTCATGCTTGGCGTATCCAAGAGAGGACTCGATTTCAGCTTCCAGCATTTCTTGGATTGTGTCTGCGAATAGATCCTTTAACGCTGACTGTACGTCGTCCACTGACTTCATGTTTTTCTCTTTGATCCACTGCTTGATCTGTTCTTTTGACATCATAAAAATCTCCCAACCTTTCTACTCCTAATTGTAGTTTAGAGGTTGAGAGTTTACACAAAATATTTTACAGACTCTTGTACAAGTCCATGATGCTAGATAAATACAACATTTTGCTGCCGAAAGGCAGGTAAGTAATATCCGTGACAAGCTTTTGCAGCGGTTGTTCCGTATGAAAATTACGTTTCAACAGATGATCAGCAACTTGTAGTGGTTGTCCGGTTACCTTTCGTTTTTTCACTTTCACTCGACATTGCAAGCCTTCTTCTCTCATAATCCGTTGCACTCGTTTGTGATTCACTTGCATCTCTTTCCGTAAAAATGCTGTGATTTTTCGGTATCCATAGCGAAATTTATGTGCTAAGCACAACTCCCGAATACGTGTGACAATTGGATTCGAAATCTGCTGTGTATTTCTTTGATTTTTCCACCGATAGTAGGTGGAACGAGCAATGCCCAGCCATTGACAGGCTTGTTGCACGGAGACCTCTCCCTTTATGGAGTCCATCCACTGGACTGCTGCTTCTGGTAACACCTCCTTTCCCACTCCTTGTACTTTTTTAAGACATCCAATTGTTGCTTTAAGAAGCGATTTTCCTGTTTTAATCTTTCAATTTCAGATGAAGGTCAGATGAAGGCTCTGGTCCTTTCCCATACGTGTACTGTTTGCCTACCGGTTGTTCAAAACGGTGAGTTTCACCGTTTCTATACCAACGTACCCATGTTTTCACCTGCGTTTTGTTTTTAATACAGAGGTTCTCCATTACTTCTTTCACTGATAGACCAGCCAACCTCATTTCAACAGCCTTTAACTTAATTTCCGCAGGATAACTTACTCTCGTGGCCATAGAAAAAACACCTCCAAGTTGTCCCCATATCTTACGACATGGTCGCATTCTCTTGAAGGTGTTTTGAATTGTCTCACCTTAGGGGGTCAGTCCCGGTCTTTTCTCCCTCGTTTTTATTAGTAAATTGTATTGATCAAAAGTTATGTAAAACAGCGTTGGATTTAGAAGTTTTTACAATTTCCATTAAAAAGCAGAGGAATCTTGATTCCTCTGCTACGCCAATACATCTCTACTATTCGTCAGTCCTCACCAACAACGCCACCGACTCCACATGCCCCGTATGTGGAAACATATCCACCGGCTGCACTTCTTTCACCTCGTACTTTTCCGCCAGCACCTTCAGATCCCGCGCCAGCGTGGACGGGTTGCAGCTTACATACACCACGCGCTGCGGCTCCATCTCCAGGATTGTCGCCAGCAGCGCCTCGTCGCAGCCCTTGCGCGGCGGGTCGACGACGATTACATCGGCGCGTATCCCTTGCTCATACCAGGCAGGGATCACCACCTCGGCAGGTCCTGCCTCGAACGTAGCGTTTTCCACACCGTTGAGGGCAGCGTTGCGTTTGGCGTCCGCGATCGCTTCCGGCACGATTTCCACGCCGTAGACGTGGCGCGACTTCTGCGCCAAAAACAGCGAGATCGTTCCGATGCCGCAGTAGGCGTCAATCACCGTCTCGGTGCCGGTCGCTCCGGCGTATTCCAGCGTCTTGTTGTAGAGCACCTCTGTCTGCGCCGGGTTTACCTGGTAGAACGAACGGGCAGAGATCGCGAATTTGATCGGGCCGATGGTGTCGTAGATCACGTCGCTGCCCCATAGCGTGCGCGTGGTCTTGCCGAAAATGACGTTTGTCTTGTCCGGGTTTATATTTTGCACGATGCTCGCAACGCCAGGCACCTGCTCGCGAATCGCCGCGACCAGCCGCTCACGCTGCGGGATTTCCTCCTGCGCGGTGACCAGGACGATCATCACTTCTCCCGTCTTTACGCCGACCTTGGCGACGACGTGACGCAGCAGGCCCGCATGGCGCACCTCGTCATACGGCTGGATGTTCAGCTCGGAAGCCAGCCTTTTCACCGTCGCGACCGCCACGTCGTTGGCCTGATGCTGGATCAGGCATTCGTCCATGTCGATGATCGTGTGCGACTTCTCGGCATAAAAGCCGCCTACGAGCGCACCGTTCTCCTCGCCGATCGGCACCTGCGACTTGTTGCGGTAGCGCCAAGGCTCGCTCATGCCAAGCGTCGGGTGGACAGTGATGGCTCCCTCTCCCTCCAGCGAAAAGCCGCCGATGCGGCGCAGGTTGTCCATGACGATCTGCTGTTTGTGCCGAAGCTGCTCTTCGTAGGCGAGATGCTGCAGGGAGCAGCCGCCGCAGCGGTCGTAGAGCGGACAGGGCGGCAGGGCGCGATTGGCGCTTTGCTCCAACACCTCGACCATGGTAGCAAAGCCAAAGCTCTTCTTCACATGATCGACCTGTGCGCGTACCCGCTCGCCAGACAGCGCTCCCTTGACGAACAAGGTATAACCCTCGACCCGGCCGACTCCTGCCCCGTCGTGATTCATCCCGGTGATCTCCACCTCTACGGTTTGTCCCACACGGACAGGTACGTCCGGCTCCGCTTTTGTATTCTGGTGCGGTCCCCGCCGCTTCTTTGCTGTCTTGGCCACGATTCCATTCCCCTTTTTCCATTCCTGTTGATGTATGTACATCAGGGATGCTGCCGCGCGCATCCCTGCTTGCTTCCTTGCCTAGTCCTGGCTCTATGGCACGAACATCTCGATATGCCCGGGCAAAGCCTCTATCACACAGGGAAGCTGCCCGCCCAGTTCGCCATCCAGGTTAATCTGCACCAGCTCGTTGCCCGATGTCGTCGCCTTGAGATAGTCGGTCTGAAAGTAGACAACATGCGGATCTTTGATATGGTCTCCGCGCATCGCTTGCGTCGCAAGGCGGATAAAATCGCCGATATGCGCCTTTTTGACGACAATGACATCCAGCTTGCCATCCGACAGATTGGCATCCGGCGCGAGCCTTTCAAAGCCGCCGATGGAGGGGCTGTTGGCAATGAGAAAGATCATAATCTCCTCATCGAGCAGCACTTCCTTGCGATTTTCCAGTTTGACGCGGATCGGGTGCAGCGAAGGCAGCTTCTCCAATCCTTTGACATAGTAGGCGAGCTGGCCCATCATCGTCTTCAGCCTGCTCGGCACCTCATAGGTGAGGTTGGTCAGCGATCCGCCGCCTGCGATGTTGATAAAATAGCGGTCGTTGATTTTGCCCAGATCGATTTTTTTCTTTTTTCCTTGCTTGATAATCCCGCAGGAACGGGTCACCGACTTGGGGATCCCCAGTGCGCGGGCGAGATCGTTGGTCGTGCCGGTCGGGATAATCCCCAGCGACGGGCGCGCCTTGTGTTTGGCCATCCCGTTGACGACCTCGTAAATAGTGCCGTCTCCGCCAGCGGCGATAATGGCATCGTACCCGCGTGCCACCGCGCGAGAGGCTTCCTGCGTTGCATCGTTTGGCCCTTTTGTGGCATGGCATGACGTCTCATATCCGGCCGACTCCATCAATTCCAGGATATCCGGCAAACGGCGCCGCACGATCTCTCGGCCGGAGCTCGGATTGTAGATCAATCTGGCTTTTTTCAAGGCAGATCCCTTCTTCCTTTCCCACAGCTCACGGGTTTTTGACTCTCTACTCATCATATCCTGTATAGCCAAATTTGGGAATCGCTATGCTGCAAGTCGCGGATTGCGTATATACGTATAGAAAAGGAAAACAGCCAAAGGTGGGGGGATAGCCGTGGAACAGATTATTGCGGGCGTGGACATCGGCGGGACGACGCTCAAGATCGCCCTGATCACACCTGATGGAGAGCTGGTAGCACGATCGCAGCAGGCGACGCCGCTTGTTGCCGGAGAGGACGGCATCGTGGAACACATGGCGGAGACGATCCATTCCCTGCTGCAGCAAAACGGCTATACGCCGAAGCAGGCATGCGGGATTGGCGTCGGCGTCCCAGGTCCGGTTGATACAAAGACGGGCGTCGTCCGAAAAGCCGTAAACCTGCACTGGAAACGTCCGGTTCCTCTGCAAGCAAAGCTCGAGGCGCTGAGCGGACTGCCTGTCTTAGTCGACAACGATGCCAATACAGCCGCCCTCGGCGAAATGTGGCGCGGCGCCGGACGTGGCGCGAAAGACCTCGTCGTCCTGACGCTCGGCACGGGTATCGGGGGCGGGGTGATCGTAGACGGGAAAATCGTGCATGGCATCAACGGCGCGGGCGGTGAAATCGGGCACATCACGATGACACCCGATCAGGGAAGCGCCTGCAATTGCGGCAAAACAGGCTGCCTGGAGACGTATTCCTCCGCCACCGCCCTGGTTCGCGAAGGACAGCTTGCAGCCACGAGCGGAGCCAGCCCGGTGCTTTCCCACATTCTCAAGACCAACGGAAACATCCAGGCCAAAGACGTCTTCGATGCCGCCAAGACTGGCGACCCGGCCGCGTCTGCGATCGTCGAGGAGGCCGTCACCTACCTGGGGCTTGCTCTCTCCCACCTCGGCATGCTGCTCAACCCGTCCCATATCGTGATCGGCGGAGGCGTGGCACTGGCCGGCGACTTTCTCTTCTCTCGTCTGCGTAAAGCGTTTGACCGCTTTGTCTCCTTCCCCTTTATCCGCCGCTCCACACAGATAGTCCCGGCCACCCTGGGCAACGACGCCGGCGTCTACGGAGCTGCCTGGCTGATCCGCTCGCGGATGAGCCCCTAGGCATCTCCCCGCTGCGCGCGTGTATTCGACCCGAAAAAGGCGCTGGCTCGCTGCCTTGCACAGCGGTCTGGCGCCTTTTTCCCTGCACACGCTATGGCATTGTCGAATGAGCCGCTGGCTGCTGTTCTGCCGGCTTTTGCTTCACAGGCTCTTTGTCCTTGCCGGAGACGATCAATACGGCGCCTGCCAGCACCGCACAACCCCCCAGCAACTGCATCCAGCCCAGCGTTTCCCCGAAGACAGCCGCCGAACAGAGTATTGTCACGACCGGCTCGGCCGTACTGACGACCGATGCCTTCGTCGAGCCGATCAACTGCAAGCCGCGAAAAAACAAACCGATCGCCAGCACGGTGGAAAACACGACGATCCCCGCCAACGCCCACCAGCCCTGCGCGTCAAAAGTCAGGCTGAGTCCCCCTTGGGCCTGGGAGACGCCAAACAAGGAGAGTGCCGCGAATAAGGAGACATAAGCAGAGGTCGCATAGGCGGACAATCCTTTGCCGATACGGTTGCCGACGATGATGTACACCGAATAAAACAGCGCGGCACCAAAAGCCAGCAACACCCCGACCGGATCAACCCCGTCGAAGGAAAGCCCGAGCACCAGCCCCATTCCTGCCAGTGACAGCAGCATCGCGACCACGGTTTTGAACCCCAACGCTTCCTTGTCGACGAAGTAGCTGAGAATCGCCACAAAGACAGGGAAGGTGTACAACACCAGAGCCGCCAACGAAGTAGAAATGTACTGCACCGAGGAAAAAAAGCTGAGTGATTGCATCGTGTACAAGACCCCGCCGAGCACAAACAGACCCATGAGCTGCCGTTTCCCGACGCGCAGCGGCTGTTTTCGCCAGGCCATCAGCGCAAAGAAAATCAGCGCGGCAAACAAAAAACGCAAAAAGAGCAATGACGAGACAGTAGCCCCGGCCCCATAGGCGTAGACGGCGAAGATCGACATGACGCCAAAGCCTGCGGCAGAAAGTACGACGTAACTAACACCGACGATCAGCGGATTCACAGGAATTCACCAGCTTTCACGAAATAGCGGGGCGATCATCAAGGCTTGATGACTGCTCCTTCCCGACGAAACAGCCTGGCGGAAAACGCGATGACCAGGACGACAAAAAGAAGTGACGTACCGAGCCCGAGCAGGATGTGCAACGGGTCAATCGTGCCGTAAAGCGCCTCCTTGAGCAACGCGACACTGCTGAAGACCGGCAACAGGTAATAATGCTGTGGGATGTCCACCGGATGCAAGGGCATCAGCATGTACGAAGGGACCATAGCGAGAAAAATGACTCCGCTCATGTACGTTTGCCCTTCCTTGATCGAGCGAGACAGGGTGCTGAGCATCAGTTCCAGCCCGGCGAAAAAGGCGGCCAGCAGCAAGACAGTCAGCACGACCACCAGCAAGGCGAGCGGCGACTCCAGTGTAAACAGGCTCCCCGCTCCGGAAAATGGCCCGAAGCGCATAATCAGCGATAGCGACACCAGCGATGCCGCCGCACTGGCACAACTCATTACCATCACCGTAAGCAGCTTGGCTGTGAGCAGTTTGTTGGCCTCAATCGGAGCTGTCAGCAACGACTCCAGCGTTCCCCGCTCCCGCTCGCCGGCGATCAGGTCGTTGGCTACTGCGATGCCGCCCGATGCGAGCGAGACGACCAGCATCAGCGGCAGGATGCCAGCGAGCATGCCGCCTGACACCTGCTCTGCGGCAGAGACTTGCTCATAGACCGCTCGCACCGGCTCCGTCGCCTGTGCGGACAAGCCTGCCTGCTCCAGTCGCTGGGTGACGATTTGCTTGCTGTAGGCATCCACCGCATCCTCGATTACATCGCGCGCGTAGACCGATTTTTGGTTGCTGTTGTCGTACTCCACCCGCAAATCAGCAGTACCGCCCGCGGCAATCTGCTGCGAAAAATCATCCGGAATCGTCACGATTGCGCGCAGCTTGCCGTTTTGCAGATCGGCGTGCGGATCAGCCGGACTGACGAAGCTGATCCCGGGAATCGCTTGCAACTGCTCCAACAGCTCTCCGCTTCCGTACACGGCTACCGGGACATGGGAGCGCGCTTCTTCCTCCACGCTGCTAAACGAGCTGCCCATCAGGAAAAACACGAAGGGAACCATCACCAGCGGTATCAGGAAGGTCCCCATCCACGTCTTCTGGTCGCGAAACAAATCGCGCAGCTCTTTTTGGAAAATGGTCCAGACGATGCGTTTGCCCATTTACCGATCGCTCCCTTCCACGACCGCCATGAACAGCTCATCCAGATCGTGCATCCCGTACCGCTCGCGAAGTCCGTCCACGCTTCCGGCATAATGCAGCCTCCCCCGGTGAACCAGGGCGATCCGTTTGCACAGCTTGTCGATCTCGGTCATGTTGTGACTGGAAAACAGGATCGTCTTCCCCTCCTCCTGCAGCATCCGGATCATCCGGCGAAACAGGTTGGCTGCCGTCACGTCCAGTCCCGTCGTCGGTTCGTCCAGCAGGATGACAGCCGGATCGTGGACAAGAGTACGGGCGATCGCCACCTTTTGCCTCATTCCCCGGGAAAAGGGGCCGACAGGTCGATCGAGAAACGGCTCCATTTCAAAAACCCGGCTCAAATGCTCAATGCGCGCCGCGATTTGCGCTTTTTGCAAACCGTACAGACTGCCGAAATAGGCGATGTTTTCCCGCGCCGTGAGACGGCTGTACAAGCCGACGTCACCGCCGAACAGGATGCCGATGCGGCGACGTACCACCTCTGGCTCTTTGGTGACGGAAAAGCCCTCGATCTCGATCTCACCCTGCGTCGGCCGCAAAATCGTCGCCATCATCCGCATCAGCGTCGTCTTTCCGGCGCCGTTTTCCCCGAGCAGGCCGTACACCTCTCCAGCCTCCACCCGAAACGAGACATCGTGCAGCGCTGTGAACGAGCCGAAGCGCTTGCTCACATTCTGTACCTCAATCAACCGTCTGCCCCCCTCCTGCTCAAGCTGGTGATGTTATGGTGATACCGGGGTAACGCTCCATCAGCGCTGCCAGCGAAAAGCCCTCGAACAATGACAGGAATTCCTCGGTGCTGTTGATGTAGTGGCGGCTTCCTTGCGCCTGCGGGTATTTTTCCACATACAAAACGGCGACCAGGTGGCTGACCGGAACACCCTGCGCCTCCTGATCGTAGATTCCCTGCTCTGCCAAAACCTTGGCAAAGTAGCGCACGTAGGTGACGGTGATCGTCTTTTGCTTGCCGTCAGCCTCCCAGGTGGCAATCGAACGGTCAAATGTATCAGCAGGTGAGCCGCCTTTGCTCGGCGGCACGTTTTCTCCGGTTACAGAAATCAGTTTCATCGTGTTTTCCTCCTTCACACATCCTGTATTATACAATTATAGAGCAGGAGAAAATTTTTTACAATTTTGCAAAAACCAGCCCGGATCCCGCTACCAATATAACCGATTAGGATCTTGCGAAAAAAGTTGGTTCCAGACTGTCAGAAATCCGCCCGAACAAGAGTCTATGCTACAGGTCAACAAAATGTGAGGAGTTTTTTGCCGATGGAGAAGTGGATGCCAAACCAAATCATCAAGTCCGAGCCTCCGGCAGATGCGGACGAAGCGCTGGTCGAGCGGGCGAAAGAGGGGGATCGCGAAGCGTTTGGCGAGCTGATCCGCCGTCACCGGGCGAACGTCTATGGCTACGCTCGCTCCTATACACGGGAGTCTTTTCTCGCTGAGGACATCGTCCAGGATGCGCTGATTCGCGCCTTCCTTCACCTGGGGACATTGAGCGACAGCCGCCGGTTTTTGCCCTGGCTGCACCGGATTGTGCGCAATCAGGCGTACACCAGGCTGGCCAAGGGAGCGCAGAAACAAGAGCTCGTCTTTTCCGGGTTGGAGCGTCCTGCAGACGAGCAGATCACCACCGACTGGAACGATCTGGACAGCATTTTGTACCGATTGGGACGCACCTGGTCCAATCAGGTTGCACCCGAACACACCCCCGAAGAGATTCTCGTTCGCCAGGAACTGTCACAGATGATCGTCGAGTTGCTTCACTGCCTCAAGCCGCGGGAACGCAGCATCGTGGAGGCGCATTTTTTCGAGCATCTCTCGCCGCAGGAGATCGCCCGGCTGTTCCAGCTCTCTACCGGAAACGTCTACCAGATCCTGTCCCGCTCCCGCAAAAAACTGATCCAGGAAAAAACCCGCATCGCTGTTGACCAATACGTACGATCTCGAAAGGAAGCGGGTACGATGAAAAAAGCAGTGCTGAACAAGCCGCAGGCGCTCTGCCAGCAGACGTGGGTTTCGTGTGCGATGGCGCTGTACGGTCTGATGGAGTTTACGCAGCAAAAGCCGTCCTTCCCACTCGTCATGGGGCTGAGCGGTCACGCGTTTCGCCTGACAGTGGTACCGGGGGAGATTCACATTGCAGGCCCGACGATGTTCGACTTCTCGCGGGTGCTGCAGCAAGGACTGCGCCAGATGGGCTACGCCGCAAGCGCCGTCTGCGAAGGGAAGCTCGGTGAGACATACGGCCCCAATTCCAACCTGGTCGAGCCTTCGCTGAATACCTTCGCTGCACGGAAAAAACGGGAGCTGCCCCAGGCACTGCCGCAAGCATTGGAACTGATCCACCGCTCCATCGACCGGGGCTACCCCGTGCTGGCCTGGGAGCTGTTTATTCCCGAGTTTGGCTTGATCTACGGGTACGACGATGAGAAAAAGACGCTGTACGCGGCAGACAATTGCGGACATGACCAGCAAATTGCATACGAGGATTTGGGACGCGGCCTGATCGAGGAGCTGTTTGTTCTCGCTCTCGACCACCCCCTGGAGACGGATCGGCGCACCATGCTGCGCCAGGCAGTGGAGTCCGCCCTGCTGCATTATCACGAACAGGAGCACAGCAGCACCACGATCGCCGTAAACGGTCTGGCTGCCTACGCTAGCTGGCGGGAAGCGTATCAAAACGGCGAGATCGAACCAAACGGCAACGCCTATACCATCGCAGTCGCCCGCGATGCCCGCCGCTATGCTGCCCTTTTCTGGAGCGAGCTGGCCGACACCTGGACGGAGCCCGACTTTACGGCGATCCTCCCCGCTTTCCGCCACGCTGCTGCACAGTACACGACAATCGCCGAGACGTACGCCGAACTCTCCCGCCTCTTCCCCTTCCCCGCAGGCGGAGAGCCAAACGAGCCGGCAAACGGCAAACAGGCGATTGCGCTGCTGGAGCAGCTCGAAAGCGAAGAACGGGAAGCCGTCAAACTGCTGGAAGAAATGCTGGAAGTCTTATCTCGCGAGTAAGGCAGGCTCAATATTTTGTTTTTCCCGGCGCTACCCAGATAGCGCCTTTTTCTTTTGGAGCGCGTAGCCAAGCACCTCGCAACCATCCGCACGCACAAAAAAGAGGCTGTCACGGTCAATTTGCACCAACTGACCGCGACAGCCTCTATCGTATCAACTTGCCCTTACACTTCTTTCAATACTTCCTGAATCAGCTTGTTGACCATCGGCGGGTTCGCCTTGCCTTTGGTCTGCTTCATCACCTGTCCGACGAAGAACGCTACCGCCTTGTCGTTTCCGGCCTTGAAGTCAGCTACAGCCTGCGGATTGGCGTTTACGACCTCGACGACGATTTGGCGCAGCGCACCCTCGTCGCTGATTTGCACCAGCCCTTTTTCCTCGACGATCTGCTTCGGCTCCTTGCCCGTCTCGACCATCTCCTTGAAGACAGTCTTGGCGATCTTGGAGGAGATCGTGCCGTTTTCGATCAGCTTGATCATCTCACCCAGCCCGCTTGGCGTCAGCTTCACATCGGCAAAAGCCAGATCATTGGCGTTCAGGTAGGCGAGCAAATCGGTCATCAGCCAGTTGGCGACCGACTTCGGATCGGCACCCGTCTTCACCGTTTCATCGAAGAAATCAGCCGTCTCCTTGGACATCGTGATGACCGCGGCATCGTCTTTGGACAAGCCAAACTGGTTGACGTAGCGAGCCTGACGGGCATCCGGCAGCTCCGGAATGGAGGCGCGGACAGCCTCGATCCACTCCTCGGAAATCTGCATCCGAACCAGGTCAGGGTCCGGGAAGTAGCGGTAGTCATGGGCTTCTTCCTTGGAGCGCATGCTGATCGTCTTGCGGTTGGCCTCATCCCAGCGGCGGGTTTCCTGTACGATCTTGCCCCCGGCTTCGACGACCTCCACCTGACGCTGCACTTCGTATTCCAGTGCGACCTGTACGTTGCGGAACGAGTTCATGTTTTTCAGCTCGGTCTTCGTCCCGAATTCCTTTTGCCCGACAGGACGGATGGAGACGTTGGCGTCACAGCGCAGCGAGCCTTGCTCCATGCGCACATCGGATACCTCGGTGTACTGGATGATCGCTTTCAGCTTTTCCAGATACGCCTTGGCTTCCTCAGGCGTGCGAATATCCGGCTCGGAGACAATCTCCACCAGCGGCACGCCGACGCGGTTGAAGTCGATCAGGGACTCGCCGCCAAAATCGCTGTGCGTCAGCTTGCCCGCGTCTTCTTCCAGGTGCAGGCGGGTGATGCCGATTCGCTTGGTTTCGCCGTTCACTTCGATGTCGATCCAGCCGTTGTAGCCGATCGGCTGGTCGTACTGGGAAATCTGATACGCTTTTGGCGAATCTGGATAGAAATAGTTTTTCCGATCGAACTTTGTCTCGCGCGAAATCTCGCAGTTCAGCGCAAGCGCGGCTTTCATCGCGAATTCCACAGCCTGCTTGTTCGTTACCGGAAGGACACCGGGATGGCCCAAGCAGATCGGGCAAGTATGGGTATTCGGCGGCGCACCGAACTCCGTCGGGCAGCCGCAGAAAATTTTGCTATTGGTCGACAGTTCGGCGTGGACTTCCAGGCCGATTACGGTTTCGTACTTGCTCATGGTTCTTACCCCCTCACCCATTCCGGCTTGCGCTGGTGATAGCCGACCGATTGCTCATAGGCATGCGCCACACGCAAGATGGTGGACTCGTCAAAGGCGCGACCGACGATTTGCAGGCCGATCGGCAGGCCGCTCTTGGCAAATCCGCACGGCACGCTGATCGCCGGCAGACCTGCCAGGTTGACGGGAACGGTACAAATGTCCTCGAGGTACATTTTCACCGGATCGTCTACCTTCTCCCCGATCTTGAACGCCGTCGTCGGTGTCGTCGGGTGCAGGATCACGTCGTACTCGGCAAAAATGTTGTTGAAGTCCTGAATGATCAGGGTACGGACCTGCTGCGCCTTTTTGTAGTAGGCATCGTAGTAGCCGGAGGACAGGGCATATGTGCCCAGCATGATCCGCCGTTTGACTTCCGGTCCGAAGCCCTGGCTGCGGGACTCCATGTACAGATCGATCAGGTTGTCCGCATTGTCGGCACGCACGCCGTAGCGGACTCCGTCAAAGCGGGCCAGGTTGGAAGACGCTTCGGAGGAAGCGAGCAGGTAGTACGCAGGCACCGCGTATTCCGTATGCGGCATGGAAACCTCGCTCCAGGTCGCGCCCATGCTCTCCAGCTGCTTCAGCGCTGCCAGCACCGCTTCCCGTACTTCCGGGTCGATTCCTTCGCCGATCAACTCTTTTGGCACGCCGATGCGCAGCCCTTTTACATCGCCCGTCAGCGCAGAACGGAAATCAGGCACTTCGACATTGGCCGAAGTGGAGTCGTACGCGTCATGCCCGGCAATCGCTTGCAGCACGTACGCAGAGTCCTCGACGTTTTTCGTGATTGGACCGATCTGGTCGAGCGACGAGGCGAACGCCACCAGTCCAAAGCGGGATACGCGTCCGTACGTCGGCTTCAAGCCCACGACACCGCAAAAAGCGGCTGGCTGACGGATCGATCCGCCCGTATCCGAGCCAAGCGTGAAGTAGAAATGGCGGGCAGCCATTGCCGCAGCAGAACCGCCGCTGGAGCCGCCTGGTACATAATCGGTATTCCACGGGTTCTTGGTCGGGAAGTAGCCGGAATTTTCATTGGAGCCGCCCATGGCAAACTCGTCCATGTTCAGCTTGGCGACGATGACCGCTTCTGCGTCCTTCACTTTCTGCGATACCGTTCCGTCGTAGACCGGATCATAATTGGACAAAAACTTGCTGGCGCACGTGGTGCGAATACCTTTTGTCACGATGTTGTCTTTCAAACCTGCCGGCAGCCCAAACAGCAGTCCCGGCTCTTTCTCTCCCTTTGCCAACTGCTCGTCCAACTGGCGAGCATGGGCAAGCGCACCTTCCTCATCCACTTGCAGGACGGACTTGATCTCTCCGTCGTTCTCCGCGATGCTTGCCAGCGAGGCCTGCACCAGATCGGTGACGCTTACTTCCTTGGCGCGCAAGGCGCTATGTATCTCCGACAATCGCTTGTCAAACAGCGACACAATAAGTTCCTCCCTTCTCTTCTCGGCGAGCCTGTCACTCAAAAACAGCAGGTACTTTAAACTGTCCGTCTTCATGGTCAGGAGCGTTTTTCAACACTTCCTCACGCGGCAGGGACGGTCTGTTGACGTCTTCGCGCATGACGTTTTTCACGTCGGTAGCGTGGCTGGTCGGCTCAACCTTGGAGGTATCCAGCTCGTTCAGCTTGGCGGCGAATTCGAGGATCGCATTCAGGTCTTTGGTATAGCGCTCCGCCTCTTCTTCAGTCAATTTCAAACGCGCCAGATTGGCTACGTGTTCGACTTCCTTGCGAGAAATGGCACTCATTTCTTCCACCTCCGTATCAATCTCACATAACTTTGATCTTACTTGAAAAGTGCAGGTTCAGTCAATTTTCGGGGCAATTTCTTCCTTTGGTGATATGTGGGTCGAATTTTTCGTGTGATGCCGGTCGGGCTGTAGTGCAGGAAAAGGGGGAGAACGCCCAGAATAGCAATTAAAAAGAAATCTGGTTTGCTGCTTTACGTTATAGTAGGTACAGGCAAATTGTTCATAAATCTACTTTCAGAGGAGGCTTTTTCTTGGCAAATGCTAATCCGGTCACGATAACAGTGGAAACTCTCGTTCATTCTCCCGTTGAATCGGTGTGGGAGTATTGGACTGACCCGAAGCATATCACGCAATGGAATGCAGCTACGGAAGACTGGCACACGCCATATGCAGAAAATGACCTGCGTGTCGGCGGCAAGTTTGTCTCCAGAATGGAAGCAAAGGACGGCAGCGTTGGGTTTGAGTTCGGCGGGGTATATGACGAAGTGATTCCAAACGAGAGTATAGCCTATACGATGGACGACGGCAGAACAGTAAAGATCGCCTTTATCCGCCAAGGCAGCGATACGCGAATCATTGAGACGTTCGATGCGGAAGAGACTCACACGATCGAGATGCAGCAAGCCGGATGGCAGTCGATTTTAGACAACTTCAAAAAGTATGCGGAGTCGGTCGAAAAATAAAGAGGGATGTTTCGTCACAGCAGAACCAAAAAGGGCCTTTGCAAGCGTATATTGCTTGCAAAGGCCTTCTGGCTATCAGTCACCGTTTACACCTGCTTATTCACTTGCTTTCAGTTGTGCCAGCTTCTGGCCCATCAACAGGGACGAGCCGCAGCCGACGCCTGGTTCCCATTCGATTTCACCTGATTCAAACAACAGGATGACGGTGGAGCCGAATTCAAACCAGCCCAGCTCCTCCCCTTTTTCGCATACGGGGAATCCGGAGATCTCTCCTTCTGTATAGCGCCCGCGCTTTACATTGGTCGTAGCGGCGTTGTAGCAGACCTTGACGCTGCCGACAAACAGCGCTCCCACCTTGACCAGCGCAAGCTCTCCCTTGTCCTCGGTCTCGATGTAGGTGACGATTCGCTCGTTGCGGGCAAACAGGCGGTCCACATACTCGACCCCCAGTTGATTGACAGGATACAGCCTTCCCGGAAGGTAGCTGAAACGCTGCAATCTGCCCGTCACCGGCATATGGATGCGATGGTAATCCCGCGGGCTTAAATAGATGGTGATAAACTTGCCGCCGTAATAGCGCTTGGCCTTTTCTTCCGATCCGCCGAGCAGCTCAGCGACACTGAAGCCTTTCCCCTTGGCCTGGATCAGCGTCCCTTCGCGAATATCCCCCAATTGCGAGACCGTTCCGTCCACGGGGCTGACGATCACCTCTTCGCCGGGCGCAATCGGTCTGGCACCGGGCTTGAGCCGACGCGTGAAGAATTCCTTTAGCGTGCGGTATTCGTGAACAGGCTTTTCGACAATGCTGGCATCGATTTTATAGTGACGAATATAGCTTTGGATCGCCAGTCGGCTGAACCGAGAGGCTGTAATTTTGCCCATCGTGCGCGACAATGCGTTTTGCGGCAAGCGATGGATTAAACCAGGCAAGAGCTTTTTGCGCATAAGACAACTCCTTGTTCTTTTCCCGGGCAAAGACGTAATCAATACACTAACTTTACCACTTTCGCCAACTTCCAGTAAACCCTTCGTCTGGGACAAGAAAGAAATTGCGGCTGACGCCAAAATATTGATGAAAAAAGCTGCCCTGTTGAGGGCAGCTTGCAGCATTTACAATTTTTCCGAAACCAGCTTCGCTTGGGTAAAGAGCAGCAGATAGTCCGGACCGCCGGCTTTCGAGTCGGTACCCGACATGTTGAATCCGCCGAACGGATGAACTCCGACCAGAGCTCCTGTACATTTGCGGTTGAAGTACAGGTTGCCGACGTGGAACTCTTCGCGTGCGCGTTCCAGGTGGGCGCGGTTGCGGCTGATCACGGAGCCGGTCAGACCGTACTCGGTGTTGTTGGCGATTTCCAGTGCGTGGTCAAAGTCTTCCGCTTTGGTGAAAGCGACCACTGGACCAAAAATTTCTTCCTGCATGATCCGCGCGTTCGGATCGACATCGGCAAATACAGTCGGCATGATGAAGTAGCCGCCGTCTGGACCTTTCTCGCCACCTGCCACGAGTTTGCCTTCTTTTTTGCCGATCTCGATGTACTCGAGAATTTTGTTGTACGCTTTGTCATCGACAACCGGACCGGTGTAGTAGTCGTTTTTCTCCACGTCTCCTACTGTCAGTCCTTTGGTCAATTCGACGACGCGGTTCAACACAGTGTCGTAGACATCTTTATGCACGATCGCACGCGAGCAAGCGGAGCATTTTTGTCCGGAGAAGCCAAATGCCGATGTGACAATCGCCTGTGCGGCAAGTTCCAGATCGCAATCGTTGTCCACGACGATCGAGTCTTTTCCGCCCATCTCGGCGATGAGACGCTTCATCCATTTTTGTCCAGGACGGTGCTTCGCAGCCAGTTCGTTGATCCGCAGACCGACGTCGCGGGAACCTGTAAAGCTGATAAAACGCGTTTGCGTATGCTCGACCAGGAAGTCGCCGATCTCGCTGCCGGAGCCAGGGAGGTAGTTGACTACACCTGCCGGCACGCCTGCGTCCTCCAGAATCTCCATGAATTTGTAGGCGATAACCGGGGTCGTCGAAGCCGGCTTGAGCACGACAGTGTTGCCTGCGACCAGAGCCGCGGTAGTCATGCCGACCATGATCGCCAGCGGGAAGTTCCACGGCGGAATGACGACGCCGACGCCGAGTGGAACATAGTACAGCTCGTTGTCTTCATCCGGAATGCGAGTCAGCGGGTGGCGCTGGGACAGGGCATCCATTTGACGCGCGTAGTATTCCATGAAGTCGATCGCTTCCGCTGTGTCCGCATCGGCTTCCGCCCAGCTTTTCCCTGCTTCTTTCACCAGCCATGCAGAGAATTCGTGCTTGCGGCGGCGCAGGATTGCGGCTGCTTTGTACAAGTAGCGTGCGCGTGCCTCTCCGGGAACTTTTTTCCATGTCTCAAATGTGCGGGCAGCCACCTGCATCGCTTCTTCTGCCAACTGCTGGTCCGCCTGGGACACGATCCCGACCACTTGATCGACGCGGGAAGGGTTGATCGATTTTACTTTGCGGTCCGTCGCAATTCGCTTGCCGCCGATGATGATCTCATATTCACGACCCAGTTCGCTTACGACTTTGGCCATCGCTTGTTCAAACGCCTGCTTGTTTTCCGGCAGGCTGAAATTGGTAAAGGGCTCATTTTTGAACTCCACTTGCATCACGAACGCCTCCTTGTTTGATCTGCCATTTCCATTCTGTCTATAACACTATGCAACCACCGTGCCAAACCGTGTGTAACTGCTGCTGCTACGCTAGTGTTTGCAGTTTAAGGAAGAAACATCAACCAGAACGCTGGGCATTTTTTGAACGAATGTGTTCAGTTAGTTGCACACTCGTGAACAATTATGTTCATATACAGCTACACTCCCCCTGTGGATGCCCCTAACATGAAAAAAGCCTGCTCGCTTCCCTTTCGGAAAACGGACAGGCTTTCTGCGTATCGTTACTGGCGATAGAGGTGCATATACGGCTCGCCTGAAACCGGACGAACATAGACTGCCAGCGGTTTGTTCATCGTCTGCACGTACAAATTGATGTGGACGTTTTTGTCGAAAAGCTGGTCAATCTGGTTCGCCGTGTACTGGGTAAATTGCAGCACCTCGGTGCGTGAATCGTATTCCGCGATAGCCGTGATCGTCAGCTCCGTGAGATTGCCTCCCATGTACCGTCCCAAACCGGTCACACCGATAAACTCCCCGAAAAACAACTGCGTCTGATCGATAAGCTTGCCGAACTGAAGCGATTGCTGCGGATATTGTTTCTCGGCATTGGAACTCGGGAAGAGCAGATACTCTTCATCGATAGGCTGCCATTGGGAGATCGCTGCTTCGTTGGCATTGACCTTACCCGACATGATGAAATTGCCCGGCACCAGCGTGGAATTGGCATCCGGCACCTGGTACAAGAAAATCAGCATGGGGATTTCCGGATTGTCGACACGCACGGACTGGACGATCTGCGCCGCCAGCTGCTTCCCGCGATCCTGCAGTTCTTCTCTGGAAAATACCTTGTTTTGACCCGTGCCATCCTTATACACCGGGGAGAGCGAAAGGCCCAGCACCATTCCGGCCAGCTGCTGGCTCTCCTTTTCCATGTAGTTGTGCTCCAGGACGTGGACCAGCATTCCCGTTTTCCGCTGCCCGTCTGCTGTCGCGCCCTCTTTTTCCTGGGCGATCCAGTCCTGCACCTGCTTTTTCTGGATCTGCTGCCCTTCCCGAAACAAGTATTTGTCCGTCGGAAACGTGTCCCGCGAAAAGTCCATCATACCCAACTCCAGATGGGCGAAGTCGATACGAAAACGGGTTTCTTTCAGCATCCCCCTGGTCTGGTTTGGCATGTACGGCAAAGCGCTGCTGTAGTAATCCTCCGAGACCTCGATCACCGGCGACAGGGATGGCGTCGCCGGCTCCACGACGTCATTCTCGCCGCCCCCTGGCAAAAACGAGCAGCCTGTTGCCGCTACTGTGAGAATCCCTGCAACAGCCAGTCTGCATCGCTTCCAAAACTTCACGTTCATAATAACTCCTTCTATCCCGAATTGGTCGGTGGGTCTTGTTTTGACCCAATCAATTCCATTTTCTCCATTTCTGGTCGACCAGCGTGTAAATCATAGCCGACTCTCCTATCCCGATCCAACGCGTCTCGCCCACTCCAGGGGCGACGACAATCAGCTTTTCCGGCGCCTTGGCGGTAAGCAACTGCCACGTACCGTCCACCTTTTCGTAAACACCCTGTTCCGTCGCTACCGCCAGCACGCCCGTGCGTCTGTCGACAGACAGTGAATATGTTTGTTCCGCCTCTGGCACGACCTCTGTCTTCCACTCGCCGTCTTCATAGTAAAACAAGCTAAATTGAGCAGCCACGTAAAGTCGGTTTTCCAAGGGATTGTAGTCCATGGCGTACACTTCTTGATCCATTTGCACCCACTTGCTCCAGCTCTCGCCGTCATCAGTAGAATGGTAAAGCCCTTCGCCGGAAACAAAAGCAACCAGGTGAAGCGAGCCTTCATCCTCAAACCAGGCCATGCAGCGAATCAGTGCCGGATCGGGCAAGCCTTCGCCAATCGCAGTCCAGCTCCTGCCACCGTCGCTCGAACGCATTACCCCCGTCTGTCCGGCCACGAAAATTTCCTGTGGGTTGCCTGGATCAGTGAACCACTCTACCACGTCCTGGTATTCCAGATCAGAAGCGACAAGCCCCCAGCTTTCGCCGTCCGCAGACTGGTACAAGCCGGCGTGGGTTCCGACCCAGACGATCTGCTGTTCCGTCATGCCCAGGTTGTTCACCATGCCCCCTCGCTCCAGGACCTCCTGATAGCTCAGGTCCCCCACAAAAGGCACTCGTCCTTCCGAACCTGACGGATTGGTATTCTGTCCGCTCATGCTGCAGCCAGTCAAACCTGCCGCGACGAGCAAGGCGACTCCGCAACGCAGGAAGACATTCATGTTTTAACACGTCCCTTTCTTCCCCGTCTATGTGGCTACCTGTGCTCTAGTTGTTGTCCAGGATTTCCCTGAATCCGGCTTCATCGATGACTGCCACACCCAACTTTTCTGCTTTTTCCAATTTGGAGCCTGCCTTCTCTCCGGCAATCACCAAATCGGTCTTTTTGCTGACGCTTCCCGTCACCTTGCCGCCAAGGCGGGCAATCGCCTCTTCGGCTTCCTGACGGGTCATTTGCGCGAGCGTACCGGTCAGGACGATCGTCTTGCCGGCAAACGGCAGATCCGCCCCGCTCTCCACGCGAATTCCCTTGTAGGTCATGTTGACGCCTGCATCCCGCAGTCTTTCGATGACCGCCTGAGCTTGCGGCTGACGGAAGTAGTTGACCAGGCTCGCTGCCATCTTCGGTCCGATCTCGTCAATTTGCGTCAGTTCTTCTTCATTGGCTTGCATGATCGCATCCATATCGCCAAAATGCTCAGCCAAAACGCGCGCCGCCTTCGCCCCGACCAGGCGGATTCCCAGCCCGAACAGCAGCCGCTCCAAGGAATTTTCCTTGCTCGCTTCGATCGCGGCCAGCAGGTTGTCAACCGATTTTTCTCCCATTCGCTCCATGCCCAGCAGCTCGTCGCGCTGCAAGTGCAGGTAGTACAGGTCAGCCACACTGCGGACGATGTCCTGGTTGAACAGTTGGGCTACGACTTTTTCCCCGAGCCCTTCGATGTTCATCGCGGTACGGGAGACGAAGTGGATGATCCCCTCGCGGATTTGCGCCGGGCACATCGGATTGATGCAGCGCAGCGCCACTTCTTCCTCCACCCGGACCAGCTCGCTGCCACATTCCGGGCAGTGGGTCGGCATGGAAAACGGCGTCTCTGCCCCGGTCCGCCGCTCTGGCAGGACGGCCACGATCTCAGGGATAATGTCACCGGCTTTTTTCACGACGACGTGGTCGCCGAGCAGCAATCCTTTCTCCCGAATGATGTCTTCATTGTGCAGCGATGCCCGCTTCACGGTCGTTCCCGCCAGGCTGACAGGCTTGAGAATCGCCGTGGGCGTAACCGTTCCCGTGCGTCCTACCGAGACTTCGATGCCTTCGAGAATCGTGATCGCTTCTTCGGCAGGGAATTTGTAGGCGATCGCCCAGCGCGGGCTCTTTGCCGTAAAGCCCAGCTCCTGCTGCTGCGCGTAGCTGTCCACCTTGATTACCATGCCGTCGATCTCATACGGCAAGCTCGGCCGTTTTTCAATCCAGCCGTCGATAAAGGCAATCACGTCCTCGATGTCGGAGAACACACGGCGCTCCTTGTTGACGTGGAAGCCGAGCGATTCCAGCAAGGCCAGACCTTCGCTGTGCGATTCCACCCGCATGCCTTGCAGGTCGCCGATCGAGTAGATGAACGTGTCCAGCTGGCGCGAAGCAGCAATTTTCGGATCGAGCTGGCGCAGCGATCCGGCTGCCGAGTTGCGCGGATTGGCAAACAGCGGTTCACCGCGTTCCTCCCGCTCCTTGTTCAGCTTTTCAAAGGCGGGCTTGGGCATATAGGCTTCGCCTCTTGCCTCCAGCGTCAGCGGCTCGCTCAAGCGCAGCGGAATCGAGCGGATCGTACGAAGGTTTTGCGTGATGTCCTCGCCTGTCGTTCCGTCGCCGCGCGTCGCTCCCTTGACGAACAAGCCGTTTTCGTAGTGGAGCGAGACTGCCAGCCCGTCGATTTTCAGTTCGCACACATAGCGCACGGTCTGTGACCCTACCGCCTGTCGCACGCGCCGGTCAAAGTCGCGCAGGTCGTCCTCGTTGAACGCGTTGCCCAGGCTGAGCATCGGCGTTTTGTGTACCACCTTTTCAAAGAAAGGCAACGGCTCTCCGCCGACACGCTGGGTAGGGGAATCCGGCTGGGCCAGATCGGGAAAAAGACCCTCCAGCTCCAACAGCTCGCGCATCAACTGATCGTATTCCGCATCTGTAATCTCCGGCCGATCCTCTACGTAATACAGATAGTTATGACGTTCAATCTGCTTTGTCAATTCTGCGATTCGCGTTTCCGCCGTCAATCGATCCATGTTATCCGTCCATCCTTTGCAAACGTATACGTTCTGTTACCCGCGCTCAATCGGGGCAAACTTGGCCAGCAGCTTTTTGATGCCGACCGGGCTTGGAAAGGCGATGTCCAGCTCCATATTGTCACCCTCGCCTTTTACTTTGACGACCGTGCCAATGCCCCATTTCCCATGTTTTACTTTTTCCCCTACTTTCCAGTCAATACCCGCTCCCCCGCCATGACCCTGCAAGCGGGTCCCGGCTTGCTGCGCCGGACGGGAAAACGGTGAAGCTGCCGCCCCGCCAGTCCGGGAAGCTGTCGCGCCCGTGCCGTTGCGGGAAAAACCGCCGGATGCAGCAGGCGCACCAAACGACCGATATCCGCCGTCGCGCTGTCCAAAAGCGCCGCCCCCCTGTCCAAAGCTGCGCTCCTCCTGCACGTTTCCTACCAGCAGCTCCGCAGGAATCTCCTGCAAAAAGCGCGATGGCGCATTGACGTTGGTCCGGCCAAACAGCGTGCGCATCCGCGCCGAAGTGAGGTAGAGCCGCTCCTCTGCCCGGGTAATGCCCACGTACGCGAGACGACGCTCCTCCTCCATCTCCGTTTCGTCGAACAGGGAGCGGCTGTGCGGAAACACGCCTTCTTCCATGCCGACGAGAAAGACGACCGGAAACTCCAGACCTTTGGCACTGTGCAAGGTCATCAGCACGACCTGTCCTTCCGCAGAATCTTCCTCCGGCTTCTCTTCTTCGCCGAGCGAATCAATGTCCGCGATCAACGCCAGATCTGTGAGGAAGGCAAGCAGGCTCTTGTCTTCGTTTTTGCGTTCAAATTCCTGCGTCACCGACAGAAACTCCTCGATGTTCTCCAGACGCGCCTGAGCCTCCAGCGTCTTTTCCGTCTTGAGCGATTCACGGTAGCCTGTGCGGGTCAGCACCTCTTCGACCAGTTCGGTCACACTCAGGTAGTCGGTCATCTGCATCAGATTGGAGATCAGGTCGTTGAAGGCGAGAATCGCGTTGGTCGTGCGCGCAGGCAAGCCCATGTAGCCGACTTCCTGAATGGCTGCGAAAAGCGATTGGCCGTGCGCGGTAGCGTACGCTTGCAGCTTGTCTACGGTCGTATCGCCGATATTTCGCTTCGGCACGTTGATGATGCGCATCAGGCTGATGTCGTCATCCGGGTTGGAGATCAGCCGCAGATAGGCGAGAATGTCCTTGATCTCCTTGCGATCATAGAACTTCGTCCCGCCGACGATCGTGTAGGGAATGTTGGACTTGATCAGCACTTCCTCGACGACGCGGGACTGCGCATTGGTCCGGTACAGGACGGCAAATTTGTCGTAGCGCTTGTAATGCGCCATCTGCTGGCGGATCGTATCGGCGACAAAGTACGCTTCCTCGTGTTCGGAGTCAGCCTGGAAGCAGGTGATTTTCTCTCCCTGCTGCTTGTCTGTCCACAGCTTTTTCTCCTTGCGCAGCTTGTTGTTGGCGATCACCTGGTTGGCTGCCTGCAAGATCGTTTTGGTGGAGCGGTAGTTTTGCTCCAGCTTGATCATTTTGGCTTCCGGGTAGTCTTTTTCAAAGTTGAGGATGATGGAGATGTCCGCACCGCGCCACTTGTAAATGCTCTGGTCGGCATCCCCCACGCAGCACAGGTTGCGGGATTTGTCCGCCAAAAGCGAGATCAGCTTGTACTGTGCCCGGTTCGTATCCTGATACTCGTCGACGTGAATGTAGCGGAATTTTTTCTGGTAAAATTCCAGCACTTCCGGCACTTCCTGAAACAGGCGAATCGTCGTCATAATCAGGTCGTCGAAATCAAGCGACTGGTTGCTTTTCAGTTTTTTCTGGTACGCCTCGTACACCTTGGCCACGACCTGGTCAAACGGATCACCGGCGAGTCTGGCGTAGGCAGCCGGATCAGTGAGCTCGTTCTTCGCTCCGCTGATGTTGGACAAAATCGCCCGCGGCTCGTATTTTTTCGGGTCGATATTCAGATCCTTCAGGCACTGCTTGACGACCGAAAGCTGATCCCCGGCGTCCAGGATGGAAAAGTTCCGGCTGATGCCCAAGCGATCGATGTCCCGGCGCAAAATGCGTACACACAGCGAGTGGAAGGTAGAAATCCACGTATCCTGCGCCGCAACGCCTCCAATCATGTTCGCGACGCGGTTTTGCATCTCGCGGGCCGCCTTGTTTGTAAAGGTGATCGCCAAGATGCTCCAGGGAGCGACCTGCTTGGCGCTGATCAAATAGGCAATGCGCTGCGTCAGCACTTTGGTCTTGCCACTGCCCGCCCCGGCCAGAATCAATACGGGTCCTTCCGTCGTCAGCACTGCCTCCCGCTGCTGCGGGTTCAGGCCCGCGGTAATTTGCTCTACAAACGACATATGTATGAATCCACCTTTCCGCGTTCAAACGAAGCATATGTTCCTATTTTCGCACAGAATGAAGTGGAGTTCCAGTTGCAAACGAAAGCAGGAAGAATCACCCTGCATGAGCGGCGATCAGACGGTCGCGGATTGCGGAGGCAGAAGCGGCTCGTACATCAGCATCGCCTGGTTGTCCGTCACCCACTCCTCCTGCAGCCACTCGCCTTCCAGACTGTACACCTGCCGATACAGCCGGTTTCTGCGTTCATATCCGCCCCAGATGGCAGGCTGGAGTACATGATCCTTTTCCGTGATCGCATAGCGGCGGGTAGCGGGCATAGCGGAGCGCCATTCCCCCACCAGATGCGTATCAGTCAGGTACAGATGGAGCTGGTATTCCTGCTTTGTCTCATTTTTGATCTGCAAGTCCAGGTAGTTGAAAAAGCAGGTTGCGCCGCTGCCAAAAGGCTGTGTCCGATTCGCGTCGGGAAAGACGTCATAGCTGTGACGATGCCGTTCGGTGACGGTAAGCGGTGTATGCAGCGTCATCCAGTACACGAGGTTGGAAAGCTGGCAAAGCCCTCCTCCCACTCCCGAGGTCACACACCCGTGGGACAGCACCATCCCGGGCAGATAGCCTTTGCGCCGGGTCGGTTTGCCGATCTGCTTCCAGTAGGAGAGTGTCTCGCCCGGGAGAATGACGACGCCATCCAACTGCCTGACAGCCAGCCGCAGATTGTGCACCTTGTTGTGCTGCATCCACATCTCCACGTTTTGCAGGCGGCGAAGCAGCGGAGTCTGATGGCGAAAGTGGACATGCTCGAGAAGCTGTTTTCTTTTTGTGCGGGCATAGCGTTTGCCGGGCCATGACCACTCTATGTACCGTTTCAGGCGGTAGTAGCAGATCCCCAAAGCCAAGCGCAACCTTCCTCTATGGACCGGTTTCACCTGTGACCATCCCTCCGTGCCTTTTTGCTGATTTCCTATTATAAACGTACGAAAAGGCTGTTTCGTTGCATGCATTTTTCGAGTGCGGCATTTTGAATGTCTCCCGATGAAAACGGACGAGAAAAACAGGAAAGGCGAGATACCCGCCAAAGGGCACTCGCCTTTTTCTATCCTTTCACCGCCGCCACTGTCGCCAGGGCAGCCTTCACATCTTCGTATACCAGATTGCCAACGACCACCGTATCGGCAATCGCGGCCATTTCCGCAGCCTGTTCAGGCGTGCGAATACCCCCGCCGTAAAAGAAGTGGGCCTCCGCTGCTCCCGCCTTGCAAGCGCGCGCCACCTCGGGATCGCCGTACGTGCCGCTGTATTCCAGATAGACGACCGGCAGACGGCAAATATGCGTCGCCACCTGCGCGTACGCTTTTGCCGTAGCGGCATCGGGGATCGGGCGGGCTTTGGTCAAGCGGGCAACCCCTGCTTCGGGATTGGCCACGAGGTACCCTTCCGCGATGATCTCGTCCCAATGGATGTAGGAGCCGTATGCCAACAGACCGGACACATGCGGGGCAAATGTCCAGTCAGGATCGCCGGCATTGAGCACAAGCGGGACAAAATACGCGTCGAAGCCGGGGACGACTGCCTCCAGCGAGGAAATCTCCAGCACGGCATCGACGGCGTAGCGGCGAATTCGCGACATCAGCGCCAGCGTGTTGTCAAAGGTGACGCCGTACGTGCCGCCTACGATGATCGCGTCCGTACCCGAATCACAGATCGCTTCGAGCGCCTCGTCGTCGATTTCTTTATCCGGGTCGAGTTTAAACGTATGGCGCCAGCCACGATAATCAATCAAAACAATGCTGCCTCCCTATTTTCCGATCCGCTCCAGCGCCATTTGGTAGCCGTCGTTGCCGTAGTTCAGGCAGCGCTTGACCCGCGAAATGGTGGCCGTACTCGCTCCCGTCTCGGCCTCGATCTGGTTGTAGGTAAATCCTTTCCGCAGCATGCGTGCCACTTCCAGACGCTGTGCGAGCGATTGCATTTCGTTCACTGTGCAAAGATCGTCAAAAAATTGATAGCATTCGTCAATCGTTTCCAAAGACAAGATGGCTTCAAAAAGCTGTTCGATTCCCTTGCCCTTTAATTTTTCCAATTGCACTCCGGTTCACCTCGTTTTTAACATGCTTTCTCAGTTTCTCACTGTGAAATTTTCATGCGTTAAAGCCCTACTCACATCTTAGAAGAAACAGGAGTGCTCCGCAAGTATTTATTCATATTTCACATGTTGATCCAGCCCCTGGGAATTGGGCACGATCTCTACCCATGTCTGTCCGGGCAAAAGCGGCAGCTCCTCGGTCAATTGCTCGTCCTTGTACGCCCGAATCACGCCATTGCTGCGCTTCCACTTGATCTTTTGCACCTTGCCCTGCTGAAAGAGATAGCCGTCTCCCGGACCTGCGACATCCACCTCGCGCCTTCCTTCGCTGTCCACGACGCGGTGACGCGAAGCGATGACGAGCAGATTGGTTGCGGAAAGCTGCTTGTTGTCGGCCAGGTCAAAATGCGGGTCGC
Organism: Brevibacillus sp. TJ4; assembly: GCF_044627595.2. Classification (NCBI taxonomy): domain Bacteria; kingdom Bacillati; phylum Bacillota; class Bacilli; order Caryophanales; family Paenibacillaceae; genus Brevibacillus; species Brevibacillus sp. TJ4. Next base: position 3,734,106 of record NZ_CP185865.1, read on the forward strand.
CATTGGTAAAGCGCAAATATTTCTTTTCCTCGGAATCGTATTGAAACATCGCTTTGTTCAAGGAATGAAACGTAATCTCGATCTTGGTCGCCGGGTCCCCATCCGAAATCACGGCGTCCTCCGGCAAAAAGCGGAGCTGGATCGGCTCGCTCGTCTCGCGCATGTTTTTGTCTGCGATCGCCTGCTCGAGCAGTTCGTATTTGGTGTAGAGATTATGAGGCGCCTTGCGGAACTGTTCGCGCCAGAAATACTTTCCGTTTGGAATCTCGTCCAGGTGGCTGTATCTGGAGCGGGACAAGGTCGCCAGCGCATCCGGGCTTCCCCCGGAGTGAATGAGCACGGCCTCAAAACCGGAGCCAAGCTCGATAAAATAAGAACGTATGCTGCGCACCGGTCCGATGACTTCCGGCTTCTGGCTTTGGAAAACCGTCAGAAAGCGGGTCATTTCCCCTTCCGCCAGCACTTCGTAGACGATGTCCGCCTGGTTGATCCCGGACTGCGGGCGGGCTTGCGGCGCGTTGTTGATCATCACCATCACCGGGCGCTGATCAGGCGATGTGTGGCTGCCAAGGCCGGTAAGCGGAGCAGTGTAGGGAAATGTCGGTGTTTTGCCGCCTGGCGTTTCCACGGTAGGAGCGGGAGGCGGGTCGGGTGTCGGGTCGGGCTCGTTTTCCACTGGCTTGCCGGTGCAGGCTGTGAGGAGTGCCAAGGTCACGAGCAAGACCAGGAATGATGGGAGATATCGTTGCATGAAATCGCTCCTTCCAGTTGTTCTCTACTTCTTTTTCACCACTATGGGACGTAATCCTGCTTCCACACGTTTTCCACGATTCTCTTACGACCCTCCCACACATCCTTATTTTCGCTGTGCTACAATGGAAGAATGGCAGGTGTAAAGCATTTTTGACCAAAGCGAGGGATCTAACCATGGACACTCCCTACCTCGTCTATCTCGTGGACGATGAAGCCAACCTCTTGCAGTTGCTGCAATCGTATCTGGAGAGCGCAGGTCTGCAAGTACGGTCTTTTGCGAACGGAAGCGAAGTCGTCGCCGTGCTGGACGAACCCGCGCAGCCCCACTTGTGGATTCTCGACATCATGCTGCCGGATATCGACGGATACGAGCTGCTGCGCCTGATCCGTCAGAAATCGGATGTGCCGATCATCTTTATCTCGGCCCGCGACCAGGACGTGGACAAAATACTCGGCCTGGAGCTGGGCAGTGACGACTACCTGGCCAAACCGTTTTTGCCGAGGGAACTGGTCATCCGCGCGAAAAAGCTGCTGCAGCGCACCTATGAAAAAACCGGACCGATTCCCGTCACAAGCCCGACCCAGAGCTATCAGGACTGGGTCAGCATCGGCCCGTACATGATCTCGGAAAAAGGCCGTCTGGTGAAAGAAGGGGACCAGCTCATCGATCTGACTACAAAGGAATTTGACCTCATTCTCTACCTCCTGCACAACCAGGGCATGGCCCTTCACCGCGAGCAAATCCTCACCTCGATCTGGGGCGAGGACTACATCGGTTCCGATCGGGCGGTCGACGATCTGGTCAAGCGCATCCGCAAAAAAATGAGCAAATTTCCGCTGGAGACCGTGTACGGCTTCGGCTATCGGCTGACGCGCGTATGAACAGATTCCGCCTGAAACATTTGCCGCTCTCCCGGCAGATTCTCATCCTGTTTATGATTTTGACCAGCATACTGGGCTTGGGTCTTGGCATCGGCTATCCGTTCGCCGTCAAGCAGTACCTCGTCTCCAACACCTACGCGCTGCTGGAGGACGAGCTGATTTCCCTGTCCGAACATATTACGTTCAACGAAAACCGCGAGTTACTCCCGGTGCCTGCAGCAGCGCCGTACTTTTTGCAACTGCTGCTCTCCCGCTACGAGTACTCCTTCAATATGATCGTTTTTTCGGAAAACGGCAGCTACCTGGGCGGCCGAAGCAACGAACGCATCTCGCCCCAGGACAGCATCGCGCTGTACCGGCAGGCTGCCTCCCATCCGAGCGAATCCATTTTGCACGGCTCTCTGGACCGCAGTCACGGGAACTTTCTGTTCGTCAGCAAAAAGATGGATTACCACGGCTTTCCCTACTATCTCGTGCTGTTTAGCAGAGAGCAGGAGCTCAACCAGATCAACTGGATTTTGACCCGCCAGTTTCTGATCATTTTCAGCCTGCTGCTGGTGGTGAGCTGGCTGATCGCCGTCTGGTTCAGCGGCTACCTGAGCAAACCGCTGCGCGTGCTGGAAGAGCTGTGCAAAAAAATCGCCCGCCGCCAGTTCGACATCTCGCTGACAATGGACCGCAACGATGAGATCGGGCAGCTCGCCAAATCGTTTGATTCGATGAAAAATCAACTGAAGGATTACGATGAGTCGCAGCGGCATTTTATCCAGAACATCTCCCACGAGCTGAAGACGCCGATCATGGCGATTCAGGGCTATACCCAGGGCTTGATCGAGGGCGTGTTCCAGGGACCGCAAGCGGAAAAAGGGCTGGAAGTAATCATGGAGGAGAGCAAGCGCCTGGAAAAAGTGGTGGGGCAACTGCTGTATATTACCAAGATCGAATCGGTTGCGCAGATGATGCAGGTGGGCCGCGTCGATGTGAGCGAGATGTTCCGGTTGCTCAAGCAGCGCCTCTCCGTGCTCAGTCCAGACGTCGAATGGGAGCTCTTTCTGCCTGAGACACTGGTCGTGGAAGCGGATGGCGAACAGTTGAGCACGGCTTTTGTCAACATCCTGGAAAACCAGCTTCGCTACGCCAAGAGCCGGCTGACGATCACGGGCAAACAGGAGAGAGAGCATGTCGTCGTGACCATTTGCAACGACGGCCCTCCCATCGAAGAGTCGCTGCTGCCGCAGTTGTTCCAGCGTTTTCGCAAGGGCAAGTCAGGCAAGCACGGCCTCGGACTCGCCATCTCCCGCGCCGTTTTCGAAGCGCATGGCGGCACGATTGTCGCCAGCAACCTGCCGGACGGGCCTTGCTTTACGATGACCATTCCACGCAAGGCAAAACGGTAATCTCGCCAGATGTCTACGAAACAAGCCCCCTTTCCTTTCGCTTGCTACGTGAAAGGGAGGGGGCTTTTGATTATCGCTGTCGGACGTACACCCAATCCATGACTTTCCTGCAATTGTAAAACGGAACACCCTCCGCTATACTCAATATTATTTTCTGAAAAGTCAAGAAAACAGGAAGGAAATCGAATGACCAGAAAACAGGTATTCACCGGATCGCCATGGGAGCCGGTTGTCGGCTATTGCCGTGCCATTCGGGTCGGGAACCGGATCGAAGTGGCAGGAACGACCGCGATGAAGGACGGTGAAGTAGTCGGTGTAGGCGATCCCTACGAGCAGACCAAATGTATTTTGCAAACGATTGAAAAGGCGCTTGGGGAACTCGGGGCCGATTTGACGCACGTCGTCAGAACCCGCATGTTTGTCACGGACATCTCGCAGTGGGAAGAAATCGGGAGAGCCCATGGCGAATTTTTCCGGGATATTCAGCCTGTGGCAAGCATGGTCGAGGTCAAGGCGCTGATCGACCCGAGGCTGTTGGTCGAAATCGAAGCGGAAGCGATCGTTGAGTAGAAGCTACAAGCCAAAGGTGACAAACGAGTAGCGCTCCACTTCAGCAAAACCGAGCTTGCGATAGACGTGGATCGCTGCGGAGTTGTCCGCAAATACGCATAAGTAGACAGCAGGTGCTCGTTCCAAGGCAAGCCGGCAAATATCCGACGTAATTTGGCTGCCCAGCCCTTTTTTCTGATGTGCGACCGCTGTGCCGATGTTGCCGATTTCCACAAATTCCTCCGTAAAGACGTGGAACCCTGCCAGAGCGACCGGCTCTGTGTCCGCATACAGCGCCAGATGCGGCATCGTGACCAGCTCCTCCGGTTGAAAGCTGACCATCCCGATCTGCACAGCCAATTTTGCTGCGGCGGCTGCCTCCTGCTCCGTCACCAACCGAGAGCCCCCCGGTGGCAACAGACGCTGTGTGTCGGTCAGCTTCATCAAAAGCATCGTCTGCTTTGACTCGATCGCGGGAATGTTGAGCCTTCGCACCAGCTTCTCCGCCACGGTAACAACGCCCTGTGCCGTCCCCGCAGGCGGAAAGGGCAGCTCCTGGCGAAACCGCTCCACCATATCCGCGAAGTCGTATTCATCCTCCTCCGCGAACAGATGACACGTAAAGGCATGAAACGGCATTCCTTTCAGATAGGAGCCGATGACCCGAGGCCTATGCTCGTCCGCCATTTCCACGAGCGTCAGGCATCGGTGCGGCCGTACAAAAAGATTTCCGTACAGGACGTAGGCTTCTTCCAGTGGAAGATAAGTTTTCAACGATTCATATCCGGCATCGAGATTTCCTATGTGCATTACGTCACCTCACAAGTAAATAGTGAGGACCACCCGCGTTACAGCGGCGTGGTCCCTTTTTCTTCCCCTGCATGGTTACGGCAAGCGATAAAATCCGAACGGCTCGCCCAGGCGGAAACGATCGCTGATTTCGTCCAGTTTGGCCATCGTGGCCTCATCCAGCTTCACAGCGGCGCTCTCCAGGTTGGCGGTTACCTGCTCTACCCGCGAGGCACCGACGATCACGGTAGAGACGGCCGGTTTGTTCATCAACCAGGCGATGGAGAGCACGCCCGGCGCAATCCCCAGCTCGGCGGCAAGGGCAGATACCTGTTGTCCCAGCTCAATTTTGTCCGCCTGTAGCTTGTCGGCAAAGCGCGGCTCTTTTGCCAGACGCGATCCTTCCGGCGCCTGGCTCTCGGACGTATACTTGCCCGTCAGGATGCCGCCTGCCAACGGAAAGTACGGGATGATTCCCAGTCCTTGATCCAGGCAGAGCGGGATCATTTCCCTCTCCGGGGTGCGGTCTGCCAGGGAATAGCTGACTTGCAGCGACACGAAGCGGTTGAGCCCTTTCAACTCACTGATACCGAGCGCTTTCATCAGCTCCCAGGCGAAGTAGTTGGAAGCGCCGATGTAGCGAACCTTGCCGGCGCGGACCATGTCATCGAGCGCGCGCAGCGTCTCTTCCAGCGGCGTGTACTGGTCGAAGGTGTGGATTTGGTAGAGATCGACGTAATCAGTGCCCAGTCGCTTCAGGCTGCCTTCCAATTCTTTTTGCAAATGATAGCGGGACGCTCCTCTTTCATTGGGGCCCTCACCGCGCGGCAGCCCGGCCTTCGTCGCCAGCACAACCTCATGACGGCGTCCTTCCAACGCCTTGCCGATGATGCGCTCCGACTCCGTATTCGTATAAATATTGGCCGTGTCGATAAAGTTGATGCCGCCTTCCAGCGCCGCATCGATAATGCGCAGCGTAGTCGCCTCATCGGCTCGTCCGCCAAACGAGTTCGTACCGATCCCCAGAGCGGACACATGCAGTCCGCTGTTGCCCAAACGACGATATTCCATTTCTTCTCAGTCCTTTCCTGTTTCTCGGTTTTGTCTACATATAAATTGTAGCATTTTCCATCGGAATTTCCGATTGTGAAACTGCTTCTACCTTTTGATAGACGTGGTTCTGGCTGTAGTGATGGGGAGGAAAAAGGAAAAAGCGCTCCTGCGGGTCGAAATCTTTGCTGGGGGTCATCCCTGGCCGCCTTCCACTCCAAAGGCGGAACCGCGGCCAAAAGCAGCAACTTCGTAGAAGCGCATCAAGGTTAGCCATAGCTTTACTACTTCTTTTTTGCTCGTTTTTGCGATAACCAGAGGTAAAGGCCAATTCCCCCGAAGGTAATCCACGGACTTATCATCAGCTGTACTTCGTGTGTCAATGGCGTCAGGCCCAGAAGAAAATCGGGCAGTGTCAACAATGCTACAACAATGGGAAGAATCCATGTTTTTGCCCAAAAGGATGCGCCGATGATAAAGAATGCCGTAATTCCTCCGATGATCAGACTTGCCGTACTGCCAAAATGAATCACGGGCGTATCGATGGTTCGATTGGCGTAGATCAACCCTACAAACAAAGCGATGGGCAGGATCGCGATCGCTGTTATAAGCAATCCTTGTTTTTTTATCGATGGATTCGTTGCTGATATATATTTAAACCCCGTTACAATAGCAGCAATAAATACAGCGCCGATAAAAAGATGTCCGACGATTTCCAGGACAGAATAGGAGAGATTACCCTTCATTAAATCCGAGAAAATCGTAAACGAAAATGACCCGAAAACGATGAGAATAATAGATTTGATCCATGATCGATAGTCGGTGGTCATTTCATTGGAGACCATCTCCATATATTCCTTCGGTGATTTTCCAATGATTTTTTCAATTGGCTTTCCGTTTTTTTCTGCTTCGGATAAATGAACTTCCAATTCCTCCACGATTTCTTCGATTTCATCCGAATGTTTTCCGCTGGAGAATAAGTACAGGCGTAAATGTTCCAGGAATTCTCTGCTTTTATCCGACAGCTTCAAATCACTATTCATCCGTCTCATCTCCTTTTGGGTGTTCTGAATCCGATTCATGGCGCAAAACCCTGTTTACATTGATTTGCAAGTAATTCCATCTCTCGATAAACCTTTCTAACTCTGCCTCGCCCTTCGGTGTAAGTGAATAGTACTTCCTTCTTGGCCCTGCCGTTGATTTTTTTAGTGTTGTCGTAACCAATTCTTCTTTTTGCATTCGCATCAGCAATGGATAGATCGTCCCCTCGCTGAAGGAATGAAATCCGTAGCTTTCCAGTTTTTCTGCCAACTCGTAACCGTATACTTCTTTGTCCTTGATAATCGCCAGTAAACAACCATCGAGAATTCCTTTCAGCATCTGTGTTGTCGACAAATTTTCTTTCACCCCCAATACCTTGCAATACAAGAGTAACGATGACAAGCATTCCCTTGCATTACATGATACTTCATCAAGTATAGCGTCATTAGTCTTGCAATGCAAGGTATATTTCTTGCTCATTTTGCAGGTCATCTTGGCCATCCTGCAGCATTTGGCCGTTGATGACATCCTGCGGCACCACTTTATACGATTCCGACGGCCTGCCGATACAAGGCAATGACGACAACCCCAGCCACCAATGCCCACACGATTTGCTTTCTCCACCAACCAACCGCAAGCGACACTATACCTGCGATGAGGTATTCCGGATTCCAGACTCCCTCCCGCATGTGGAACAGAATCGGCGGTATCGTCAACGAACTGAACACCCCGACCGGCACCATCGCCAGTCCCCGCCGCAGCCAGGCAGGAATCTCCCAGCGCGAACTGATGACCAGCATCGGAAATCGCGTCAAATACGTAATCACCGCCATCAGCACGATGATCCACAATACATTATCGTTCATCGCTCACCGCCCCGATCACGACCGCCGTCAATGTCCCTGCGATCACCGCAGCGGTAGACCCGGCCACTGCGTATCCGATGCATGCCGTCACGGCTGCGCAGGCTGCCACCTTGATGTGAAAAGAAGAGAGCAAATTGACGGCGAGAAACCCGAGAAACGTCGCAATAAAAGCAAAGTCCAGCCCATACGCCTCCGTCTGCGTGAAAGTCGCGCCAAACCACGCTCCGATCAGCGTGCTGACATTCCAGACCGCGTAATCAGCCGTACTCGCTCCGGCATAGTAGGCGAGACTCGGTCTGCCGCCCCGCTCCAGGTACGTCGCCTTCAGCGCGTACGTCTCATCGTTCAAAGTCCCTCCCATCAACGCCAGCTTCCACACCGGCGTCCCGCGAAAGTGCGGACCGAGCGACAAGCCGTACAATAGCTGGCGGGCATTCAACAGTGCCGTCGAAACGAGAATCGGCCACCCGACGATCCCCTGTGAAATCAGCCCAACAGCGGCAAATTGCGAGGAACCGGCATTGACCAACAGCGATAACAGCATCGCTTCGGCAATTCCCAAACCAGCCTGCCGCGCCAGCAGCCCGAACACGATCCCGTCCACGATCCCCGCCGCAGCCACCGGCATAATATCCTTCATTCCTTTTCCATACATGGCAGTCGTCGAATGCAAAATTGGCTCACTCTCCTGATTTTTCTGGGGATGAACCACAGTCCACCCACTCGCTCTCATGTCCCCTATCATAACAAAAGTGTCCCGTCTAGCCGACCACCTTTTTGCTTGCCTACAAAAAGCAGGACCGACAGAGTCTTTCTCCATCGGTCCCGAGTTTCGATTTGGCTGGTTGGCAGTTCACTGCCTCGACACACCCTGTGGCGTTACGCCAGATATGCCTCGCGCACCTGCGGGTTGGCAAGCAAGGTGTGCGCGTCGTCTTTCATCGTAATCTCTCCGGTCTGGATGACGTAGCCCCGGTTCGCGACAGAGAGCGCCTGGTTGGCGTTTTGTTCCACCAGCAAGATCGTCATGCCCTCGCGATTCAGCTCGGTCACGATTTCAAAAATCTGCTCGACGAGAATCGGAGCCAGCCCCATCGACGGTTCATCCAGCATCAAAATTTTCGGTTTCATCATCAGCCCGCGTGCGATCGCCAGCATTTGCTGCTCGCCGCCGGACATCGTGCCGCCCTTTTGGTTGATCCGCTCCTTCAGCCGCGGGAAGTAGCGAAACGCCCGCTCGATGCCTTCTTCGATCAAGGCTTTGTCGTTCGTAAAAAACGCTCCCATCTCCAGGTTTTCCCGCACTGTCAGCTTGGGAAATATCCGGCGTCCTTCCGGGACATGGGCGATCCCCATCAAGGCGATGTCATGGGTCTGCATCTGGGTAATGTCTTTGCCATCAAAAATGATTTTCCCTTGGCGTGCCCTCGTCTGCCCGCAGATCGTTTTCAGTGTGGTCGATTTGCCCGCTCCATTGGAGCCGATCAAGGTGACGATTTCTCCGGGGTCTACCGTGATCGACAAGCCCTTCAACGCGTGGATGCCGCCGTAATAGGTGTGAACATCGTGCAATTCCAGCAATGACATCTTGTGCTCCCCCCTCCTACGACACTTCCGTAGCGCCTTTTCCGAGGTAAGCCTCGATGACGCTCGGATTATTGCGGATTTGCTCCGGTGTTCCCTCAGCGATCTTGCGTCCGTAGTCGAGCACGTGGATGTATTCGCTCAGTCCCATGACCAGCTTCATGTCGTGCTCGATCAGGATAATCGTAAGGTCCAGCTCTTTTTTCAGACGGCGGATAAATTCGGTCATTTCCACTGTCTCGCGCGGATTCATCCCGGCTGCCGGTTCGTCGAGCAGGATGATTTGCGGATTGGCGGCAAGCGCCCGGGCGATCTCCAATTTCCGCTGCAATCCGTACGGCAAGCTCCCCGCTTCCTCGTTGGCGACATGGGCAATACCGACGTACTCCATCAGTTGGTACGCCTCAATCCGTGCCAGTTCTTCCTCTTCACGCACCTTTTTCGTCTTGAACAAGATGCCGACCAGACCGGCGGAAAGCCGGCTGTGGATGCCGACCATGACATTTTCCAGAGCCGTCATCTGCTTGAACAGGCGAATGTTTTGAAAGGTTCGCGTAATGCCGCGGCTGGCAATCTGGTCGGGACGCAGCCCCTTGATGCTTTTGCCGTTGAGCAGAACATCGCCTTCATCCGGGTCGTAAAAGCCGGTAATCATGTTGAAAAAAGTGGTTTTGCCTGCCCCGTTAGGCCCGATAACAGCCGTAATGCTTCCTTTATCGATCCGGATGGTCACATCCTGATTGGCCACCAGACCGCCAAAACGCTTGGTTAAACCTACTGCTTCCAGTAGCGCCATAGTTTGTTTCCTCCCTGTCCGTTACGTTTGTTTGCCAGCAGACGACTGGGATAGCTTGGACAAAATCCCCAGTTTCCCTCTGCCAACCGAACTGTTCTTGATCGCGTCCAGATCGTTTTTCTTCCGCTTCGCCGGAATCAATCCGTTCGGCCTGTACAACGCCACAAAGATCAGCATGATCCCGAAAATAAGACGCTGGAACTTGGAAGGGTCCAACTGGTTGGGGAGGTTGATGATCCCGGACTGCTGCAGCGAGTGCAGGAAGTTGGAGAACTCCTTGAGAAGCTGCACCTGCAAAATCGTAACGAAGGCTGCCCCCAGTACCACCCCCGGGATGCTGCCGCTGCCGCCGAGAATGACCATGACCAAAATTCCGATCGACTCCATCAAAGTAAAGGAAGTCGGGTCGATAAAGGTTTGTTTGGCTGCAAAAATAACCCCGACCACTCCGGCAAACGACGCGCCTGTCGCAAATGCAGCCAGTTTGGTGTGCAAGAGCGAAATTCCCATCGACTGTGCGGCCAGCTCATCCTCCCGAATCGCGATCCAGGCTCTGCCGAGACGGGAGTTTTCAAAGCGGATGTTGGCCAGCACGATAAACGCAATCACAATCAGTACGATGCAATAGAAGTAAAACGGCGTTCCCAGCCTGATGTCGAACAGCTCGGGAGCGGGAATCGGCGTAATCCCCTGCGGACCGTTGGTAATGTTGATGGGCTTATCCAGGTTGTTGAAGACGATGCGGATGATTTCTCCGAAGCCGAGCGTGACGATGGCCAGGTAGTCGCCCTTCACCCGCAAGACCGGCAAGCCCAATAGTATCCCGAATATGGCCGCGACGATCAAGCCAACGATGAGAAACGGCCAGAACCAGTTCCCGGATAACGGAAACAGATCGCTGGCGATAAAATTGGTCACCTGCGGGGTGGAAAAGATCGCGTATGCGTATGCTCCCGCGGCGAAAAAGGCGACATAGCCCAAATCGAGCAGCCCGGCAAAGCCGACTACGATGTTCAAGCCGAGCGCCATCGCGACGTAAATCCCGACCTGGGACGCGACCTCCATGTAGTAGCGGTTGTCACCAGCCACCAACGGGATAATGACGACGAGCACGAGCGCCCCCAGTGCGAGCTTGAAAGCATTGCTCGTATTTGTGTAATAAATCAGAACAATCGAACTAAGAATCCCGAGAAACGCCAGAACGGATTTGTCCAAAAAATGCAAAAGCAATGCAAACGCCGCTATCCAGACCAAAGTGACAACGAGCGGAATTCCCTTGAATGATCTCCATGTCAAGTTTGCCATAATTTCACCTACACTTTCTCTTTTACAGCTTCACCAAACAAACCTTCTGGCTTGAAGAGAAGCACGAGAATGAGAATACTGAACGCAAACACGTCTTTGTATTCAGCCCCGAAGGCACCATTTGTCAGCGGGCCCATATACGCGCCGGAGAGAGACTCCAGAAGGCCGAGCAGAACGCCACCGAACATGGCACCCTGGATATTTCCGATTCCGCCCAGTACCGCGGCAGTAAAGGCTTTCATTCCGATGATAAAGCCGATATACGGGTCAATCGTCCCGTAGTTTTGGGCAAACAGTACCCCGGTAGCTCCTCCCAGGCTGGAGCCGATCAAAAAAGTAAGCATGATGACTTTGTTCACATTTATGGTCATCAGCGCAGCCGTGCTTTGATCCTGTGCGACGGCCCGCATGGCGATTCCCCACTTTGTTTTGCCGACAAACAACGTCAAGGCGATCATCATCACAATCGCAAGGACGATGACGACCAAGCCTTTTACCGGAATCGTCGCAATCCCAAGTGAAATTGATCCCGAAAATAAAGCTGGCGTGTTCAAGTAAAACTCATTGCGTGCAATTGCTTCGGTAAAACGCACCAGATCCTGAAGCAAAAACGAAACCCCGATCGCTGAAATCAGCGGTACCAGTCGGGGAGCTCCCCGCAACGGGCGATACGCGAGCCGTTCGATGCCGACGCCCAGCGCCCCCGTCAGAATCATGGTGATGACAAGCGTCATAAACAGTGCGACGTACGGGTTCATCCCGTCGAGCGCACCTATGGCGTCGGTGATCAGGAGCACCTCTGTGCCCACAAATGCACCTACCATGAAGATTTCTCCGTGTGCAAAGTTGATGAACTCCAAAATCCCGTAAACCATTGTGTAACCCAAGGCCACAACCGCATACATAAATCCGAGTGTCAATCCATCAACTAAGACCTGAGGCAAAATAGCAAGCATCCTTTTTCATCCCTCATTTCGTAGTTAGGTACTGGTACTAATTCTTCATGCAAAAAGATTCATCCTTCATATTTTTACAAACAATGTTTATATTCTACATCATCTGTCTTTTTTCGCAAAGAAAAGGAGGGCGAACACTTTCGTGTGCCCCCCGCGTGGTTTGAGGCCGAATCACAAAGCGATCTCTGGATAGCCTGAGTACGGTTGTTTTATTCCGCCTTGCCGACAAAATTGGATTTTTCTTTGTCGTACCGGTAGACGAAGACATCTGCGTGGATGTTGTCGCCTTTCTCATCAAAGGTAACCTTGGTGAATTGGCCCTGGAAGTCTTTGGTGTTGTGGACAGCCTCCAGCACCTGTTCACGGGTTGGCTTCGCACCGCCATTTGCCTGGATCGCCTGCTTGAGACCGTTGAGGATGACGTTCATCGAGTCGTATCCGTAGACGGAGTATGTCTCCAGCGGCTTGTTGGTAGTCGCCTTGTACTGATCCGCCCATTTCTTCCCTTCCTCCGTCTGGGTCACATCGCCGGCTACAGAGGTAAATACGACGCCGTCGACGGCATCGCCGGCAATTTTGATCATTTCCGACGAATCCAGCCCGTCGCCTCCCATGAAGTAGCCCTCATAGCCTTTTTCACGCGCTTGCTTGACGAGAATGCCGCCCTCCGGATACAGCCCGCCGTAGAAGATGATGTCCGGCTTCTGAACAGTTACCTGGTTCAGCACCGCGCTGTAATCCTTCTCCCCTTGGGTGATCCCCTCGAAGCCAAGCACTTGCACGCCGTCTTTTTCAAACTGTAATTTCACCTGATCCGCCAGCCCTTGCCCGTATGCGGTCTTGTCGTGAATGATAAATGCGCTTTTCACGCCCAGTGTATTTTTTGCGTACAGCGCCGCCTGCGGTCCTTGGGCATCGTCACGCGCGCAGATGCGGTGTACCGTTTTCTTTCCTTCTTCCGTCAGGTTCACCGCAGTATTGGCCGGCGATACCATGACCAGATTGCCTTCCTCGTACTTCACCGATGCCGCGATCGCCACACCGGAGTTCAAGTGCCCGACGACGCCCAGCACCTGCTGGTCGGATACGAGCATCTCCGCGTTGGACACGCCGATTTTCGGGTCAGCCTGGTCGTCCTGCGGGAAGAGCTGCACGTCAAAGCCCAGTTCTTTAAACTCTTCCTTGCGTTCGTTCAGCGCGTACTCCGCACCGGTCTTGATCGCATCCCCGAGCGACGACTGGCTTCCGGACAGCGGCGTCTGGGTCGCAATCTTGATGACTTCCAATGTACCTCCGCCGCTTCCCGACGAGCCGGAACCGGAGCTGCTGCCGCCACCCGATCCGCTCCCCGTGCTTGATCCCCCCGTACTGCTACCGCCTGCACAGCCTGACAAGACGATACTCGTTGCCAATGCCGCAATTAAAAAACGAAAAGTAAAAAGTTTTTTCATGCGGAATTGAATCCCCCTTTTTATTTTTGGAATTTTCTGATCTTCCAAGCAAAGGTTATCTCTCTACCAGGTTGCAGACGTAAAATCGTATGTACGAGAACGTATCAAACTTTGATTTTGCTTGGTTATTTTATATTGTAAAAGAAATGAGAAAATTTACAAGAGAAAAAATATATTTTAAAAAAACATATCAGTTCGATATATGTATGATTTTAAATTCTGTTTTTTGAAATCGAAATGATATATCTTTGCTTTCGTAAAATAAAGTATTTGCGCACGCTTCGCATCCGAAGGCGCTTCCATATCCCCCGTTACAATCGGCAAAAACACCGTGTCAGCAGGCTGTCCCGCTACTTGCCGGACCCACTTTGCAGGGTAGTAACAATTTCCACGTTTTTTTCTTCCCTCCCGAAGAAGACTAGCCTGTAGATACAGGCATGTACAACAGGAGGCATACGGAATGGGAATGCGTAAAAACGTGGGAACGACTGACGCGATGATCAGAATGACGGTCGGGATTTTGGGATTGGCATACGGAGTCGGGCAAATGAGCAGAAGACCGCATAAAACTCCATGGCTGTTGCTGGGACTATCGGCGATGAAAGTAGCAGAGGGCGCAACCCGCTTTTGTCCGATGTATGCGGCGCTGGGACTGGATTCGCATTCCGAAAAAGACCGGATGCGGATGATGGAAAAGCTCAAGGACGCCGGGATGCAGGCAGTCAAAATGGCGCAAATGCCGATGGCAAGCAAGCAGAAAAACGCGGCGCAGCAGCATCAGAGCAGCTCTGCCGAATCGCGTCCGCAAAAGGCCGACAGCCAGGCAAAGCTGACTGACGAAGACAAGCTGATCGAACAATCAGTGCGTGAGTTCGTCTCCATGGAGGAAGGCGAAACACACGGACACACTGCCTATCGCAACAGCGAATACCGCTATCCGACCTACTCGTAAAGGGGCGATATACCTTGCTTTACGGACCGGGACTATACGAATGGCTGTCGCACAATGCGTTCGTGATCGCCATGATCATCGCCGTCATCGCCGTGATGATCTACTTTGCCTACACTGCAAACAAAAAACGAGGAAGGTACCGCCAGTAGCTGATGGCGGTATTTTTTCTTTACACAATCAGTTGTTGTACATATAATTGCTAAGACAAGTATTTTCCCGGAAAGGATGATTCTCCTGTTGCAGCGACGTGAGGACTCATTGGGCTTTACCATCGGAAATACGTACCGCAGGATGGTTCAACACGTCTCCGTCCACCTGCGGCCTTTTGCAATCACACCCGAGCAGTTTTCCGTACTTTTCCAACTGTACAAGGCCGGCGGAATGAAGCAAAAAGATCTGGCTGCCCGTACGTCCAAGGACCAGCCGACTATGACCCGCATCCTTGACGTACTGCTGCGCAAAGGCCTGGTTGAAAAGAAAACATGCGATTCCGATCGGCGCGCTTTCATCATTTCGATTACGGATGCTGGCAAAGCCTTGATGGATCAAGCCATACCCGCGGAAGAAAAAGCGATCTCCGAAGTTTTTGCGGGCTTTGATCCGGCCCAGCTTGAGCAGCTCAGGCAAATGATGCAGCAATGCTGTGAGAACATTGAACGACATACAAACGAGTAGGAGTGTAACCATTGCAAGCTGACATACAACAACGAGAACGACTCTGGACAAAAAACTTTCTGTTTCTTACTCTATCCAATTTGCTGCTGTTTATCGTCGTGCAAATTCAGGCCGCCACCATGCCCGCCTATGTTAAAGAGGCGTACGTATCCAGCGACATGATGGCGTCGCTTGTCGTGACGATGTTTAACCTGTGTGCCATCGTCTCGCGGATATACGCCGGGGAAGCGATCAAGACCACGAGCAGCAGGACGCTGATTGTCGCCGGGCTGATCATCTCCGGACTGGCTGTAGTCGGCTACCACTTCAGCGCTTCCATCGCGCTTCTGATCATCCTGCGCGGGTTGTTCGGGATTGGCTTTGGACTGGGCAGTACGGCTTTTGCCACCAGCGTATCCAACGCCGTGCCGCAGAAGCGCCTGGGAGAGGGCATGGGCTATTTCGGGCTATCGGTCAGCCTGGCTTTGGCCCTGGGTCCGATTATCGGGATCAACCTGCTGCAGCAGTTTGGATTTGGCACGATGGTACTGACCACGCTCTGCCTGTTGGCAGCGGTCTTTCCTTTGCTGTTAGGCATACGTCGCCAGTCGAATCCGGCCCCTTCTGTACAGACGACGGTGAAGGCTACCGGATTTGCCCGTTTTTACGACAAAAAGATCGTGCTGCCTACTACGCTCAACTTTTTGCTGTCGATCACGTACGGCGGACTGATCAGCTTCCTCGTCCTGTTTGGCCAGGAAGCGAACTTCCCCAACGTAAGCTGGTTTTTTCTCTGCTTCGCCGCTACCGTAGTGCTGGTTCGTCCCTTGTCAGGCAAGCTGTTTGACAGAAAAGGGCATCAAGCCGTCGTTCCGCTCGGTGTGCTGATGACAGGGATCGGTCTGTTTGTGCTCTCTTTCGCTGACCAGGCCTTTCTGCTGTACATCTCCGCCGTCTTTTACGGGTTCGGTTTCGGGTTTTTGCAGCCTTCCCTGCAAGCGTGGACAGTACAGGCTGTCGCTTTGGAACAGCGGGGCATGGCCAACGCCGCCTTTTTGAATTCCATCGATCTGGGCATCGGGGTCGGCTCGCTGCTGCTCGGCATCGTCGCCACCTATTCCAGCTACGCGGTCATGTACCGCTGGTCGGCACTGTTTATGGTCGTATTTCTGCTCGTCTACGCGATCGCCGACTTGCGCAGAAGAAGGCTTGCCAAAGCGCTCA
This sequence comes from Brevibacillus sp. TJ4, assembly GCF_044627595.2. Taxonomy (NCBI): domain Bacteria; kingdom Bacillati; phylum Bacillota; class Bacilli; order Caryophanales; family Paenibacillaceae; genus Brevibacillus; species Brevibacillus sp. TJ4. The sequence continues at coordinate 3,750,355 of NZ_CP185865.1, forward strand.
GCGAGCAGCAGGTGGCGTAGTTTGCCGCATTTTTTGATACGGTTCTCCGTGTGTTTGTCTAAGTAGTATCGGCGACTACGTCAGGAGCTCAGACCACGCTATCAATACGTTGGGCCTGTCAGGCGATCGGAAAAGACGTCCGGTTCCAGCGTCTCCTCGACGACTGGATGAAGCTGGTAAACGAGATCCTGTGCACCTGGCTGATTCACATGAAACGCGATGCCGGTTAACCTGGAATCCGGTATACGGCGGGAGAAATCCATAACCTTGACGTACTCTTCGTACAGTACCTCGACCATCTCTTCTAACGTCGTGTCAACGATTGCAAGCTCGACTGTATACTCGTCCAACGTCTCGCTCCATTGCGACGTGATGCTCCACATATGCGCTTGCTGGTGAATCGGATAGAGCTCGTTAAAGGCTCTGCCGAAATCTCTGGAGACTATTTCCGTTATTTCCGCCAGCACCTGTTGCCGCAGCTCGGCTTCATCAAACAGAATACCGCTTGCATCGGAGTGGCGAGCCACCTTTTCCGCCCCATCGATTGTGAATACATAGTCTAGTCGCGAAGAGGCATCCCGAATCGGAAACCTTGGATCCTGGAATGAGACGAACAGTCTCGTCATTCCATGCTGTGCCGCCTCTTCAAAGAAAGATCTGGAATTTCTGATGGTCTCATCGAGATCTGCGAGTGTAATATCGATATAATACTCCGGATGTTCCGTCATCATCGCCCTAAACAGCGACAATTCCTCCTGTTGTACTTTATCCCAGTACAGCGAAATCGGAATATCCAGCTGTATCCCAAAATGCTTCTCAACGAGAGCGGGATAATAATAGTAGTACCGGGTGTCCGCATAATCTTCAGATAATACATTTCTGTAGGGCAATCCGCCCTCGGCCCTGGACCCGCTTTTTCTTTGCACGGCAAATGTCGAGTCTGGATCGTAGTCAGGGGCCATCACAAGAATATCGTATCCGCTGGAGTTGGAACCGAGGGAGTCGACAACTTCAAAAGTAATGCCGTAACGCTCCGTCAGCTCTTCCCTGATTTTTCGTTCATAGGACGACCCGCTTTGTGCACAACCGGATACGATTATAACGGCCATGACGAATCCCAGCACGATCGATACCGTTCGTGGAGAAACGGAAAAAAACTTGTTTTGTGTGAAACGATGTATTTTTCTCACCCCATTTTGCCCCGTCATTCACTCACTATCATAGCACAGTATGGGAAATGTTGGGCGAGGGAATCAAGCACCCCCCGATCACGTGACGAACAGACAGAAAGGGCTTATCGGGCTGAAAGCGGACTCTTCGCTGTGAACTCCGTCCGCGAAATGACGGTCTTCATTTCGCCATACCACAACAAAAAGGTTCCCGCAGGCAGTATGACACTGTTCGCAGGAACCTTTTTTACTTGTTATCTATTCTTATTTCCCGTTTTGCGCATTCATCGCTTTCGCTCCGATGTCCGTGCGATAGTGCGCCCCGTCAAAGGCAATCGTACGCACGGCGGCATACGCTGCCTCGCGCGCATGATGCAGATTTTTGCCCGTGCCGGTTACTCCCAGCACGCGTCCGCCATTGGTCACGACACCGCTGTCTGTCTCCTTGGTACCGGCGTGGAACACGGTGACAGGAGCGGCTACTTTGTCCAGTCCGGCAATCGGCTGTCCCTTCGGATAGTCGCCCGGATAGCCAGGAGCCGCCATGATGACACAGACAGCGCTCTCCTGTTTCCAGGTGACGTCGATCGCATCCAGCTCGCCGTTGACCGTAGCCAGGAAGATGTCGAGCAAATCGGTCTCAAGAAGCGGCAAAATGACCTGTGTTTCCGGATCGCCAAAGCGCGCGTTAAACTCCACGACCTTTGGCCCTTCCGTCGTAATCATCAGACCGGTGTACAAAATCCCTTTGAACGGAATGCCGTCCTGCGCCATGCCCGATGCCATCGGCTGTACGATTGTGCGCACGATGTCTGCCACCAGCTCATCCGACATATGCGGCACAGGAGCGTACGTGCCCATCCCGCCCGTGTTGGGACCGCGGTCGTCGTCATAGACGCGCTTGTGGTCCTGGGAGGTAATCATCGGCTTGACCGTCTCGCCATCGACAAAGGAGAGCAGGGACAGTTCCTCGCCGCGCATGCACTCCTCGATCACGACACGCGCGCCGGCCTGTCCGAACACGTTTTCCTGCATGATTTGCCGCAGCGCTTCTTCCGCTTCCTCCAGCGTCTCGGCTACGACGACGCCTTTTCCGGCAGCCAATCCATCCGCCTTGACGACGATCGGCGCACCTTTTTCACGCACGCAGGCAATCGCCGATTCGTAGTCGAGGAATGTCTCATAGGCAGCAGTCGGAATCCCGTACCGCTTCATCAGTTTCTTTGCAAACGACTTGCTGCCCTCGATCTTGGCAGCCATCGAGCTGGGACCGTATACAGGCAGGTTCCGCTCGTTGAAAAAGTCGACAATTCCGCGAAGCAGCGGGTCCTCAGGCCCTATTACCGTCAGCTCGATGCCTTCGTCTTTTACGAATTGGGCGAGTGCGGCAAAATCAAAGGGATCGATCGGTACATTTTGCGCGATTTGCGCTGTTCCTCCGTTGCCAGGTGCGCAATACACCTTGCTGACACGCGGGCTTTGCATCAATTTCCAGGCGATGGCGTGTTCACGCCCGCCGCCGCCGACAATCAAAATCTTCATCTTGGTTTTCCTCCTGTGTAGAGGTTTCGCTCGCTTGATCAGTGTTTGAAATGGCGAGTGCCCGTAAAGATCATGGCGATGCCAAAACGATTGCAGGCATCGATCGACTCCTGGTCACGAACCGAACCGCCTGGCTGGATGATCGCCGTGACCCCTGCCTGTGCCGCCGCTTCCACCGTATCCGGCATCGGGAAAAAGGCATCGGAAGCCAGCACGGAACCTTTGGCCTGCTCTCCGGCCTGTTCGATGGCGATCTTGGCTGCGCCGACGCGGTTCATCTGGCCCGCTCCGACCCCGATCGTCATGTTTTCTTTTGCCAGCACGATGGCGTTTGACTTCACATGCTTGACGACTTTCCAGGCGAATTTCATCTGCTCCAGCTCTTCGGCTGTAGGCTGACGATCCGTGACCACCTTGATCTCTGCTTCTTCCAGTTGCTTCGTGTCGTAATCTTGCACCAGGGCACCGCCTGCGACCGGAGCTGTGCGAAACAGGTTGTCTCTTTTTTGCGCGGATTCTTGTTCGATCGGCACGCGCAGCAGACGTAAGTTCTTCTTCTCCATCAACACTGCCAATGCCTCTTCGGTAAAGTCAGGAGCGAGGATGATTTCCAGAAAAATTTCTTTCATCGCCAGTGCGGTATCGCGGTCAATCGTACGGTTGGCGGCGACGATTCCGCCAAAGATCGAGACCGGATCGGCTTCGTACGCCTTCTGGTAGGCGGCGCGAATGTCTGCGCCAATCCCTACGCCGCACGGATTGGAGTGCTTGATCGCGACGACTGCCGGCTGGTCAAATTCCCGTACGATCGCCAGTGCCGCATCGGCATCATTAATATTATTGTATGACAGTTCTTTTCCATGCAGTTGTTCGGCGTAGGCCACACTCGCCGCACTCGCCAGCGGCTCGCGGTAAAATGCAGCGCGCTGATGCGGGTTTTCCCCGTAACGCAGGTCCTGCGCCTTTTCGTAGGTGACGGTGTAGCTCTCCGGCAGCAGTTCGCCCACCTGCTCACTCAAATAGCGGGAGATCAGGGCGTCATACGCGGCAGTATGCCGGAATACTTTGGCAGCCAGGCGGCGACGCGTCTCGAGCGTCGTATCCTGGTTCGCCTCGATCTCGGCCGCGACCTGCTCATAGTCGGCTGCATCCACGACGACCGTGACGAAGGCGTGGTTTTTGGCCGCCGAGCGGAGCATCGTCGGACCGCCAATATCAATATTTTCAATAGCCTCTGCAAAGGTTACGTCCGGTTTGGCAATCGTCTGTTTGAACGGATACAGGTTTACGACCACCAGATCAATCGGGTCGATGCCCAATTCCTGCATTTGCTTTTGATGTGCTTCATTGTCGCGCACGGCCAGAAGACCGCTGTGGATCGTGGGATGCAGCGTTTTGACACGCCCATCCAAAATTTCCGGAAAACCGGTTACTTCCGAAATGCCTATGACCGGAATCCCCGCTTCCTTCAAGAGAGAAGCAGTGCCCCCCGTAGAAATGATCTCTACTCCTGCGGCAGCAAGACGACGCGCGAACGGCAGCAATCCAGTCTTGTCGGAAACGCTGATTAACGCTCTTTTCACAGATACGTACCTCCTGACTATTTGAACGAACAAAAGAAAACACGAACATTCCTATAACATTAAAACATAATTGTACGTTCCTATCAAGGCTTTCCCTGTGGAAAAACGACCTTTTCACAGGATTGTTAAGGAAAGTCCGCGAGTCGGTACGCAAGTGCGAAACAGCAAAAAGCAGCCGCCCGGGTACGTGGCATGTACTGGCGGCTGCGCCCTGTTTTCCGTTAGCTCTTTTTCTTTTTGCGAACCGCCATGTGCCTGATTCGCTTGGCCATCGACAAGTGTTTGCTTTTGCCTGACGCCCGGGATGGTTTTCGGACCTGCCCGCTCTTCGCCTTGACATCTTTGGGCGCCATCTTCTCCAATTCCTGAAACGTGAGCGGCTTCCCGCTGTTCATTCGGTCTTTCACCCGCTCCCTCGTTTCGTCGGAAAGATCCAACCCCATCTTGGACACTTCATCCATCACGGCATCAAAATTTTGCGTGCCGTCCTTGGGCATTTTTTCCGCCAGCTTCATTATGTCGGCAAGGGTCCATTCTCGTCCGGTGCGCTCACTCAGCTTTCCGAGCAATCCAGTAATCAAATCCTCGCTCATGGCCACCCTCCTGGATGTAGACTTCTCTCTACAGTATGTCGGCGGCCTTGAAATGGTTTTGCCCGCGTTACCCGTATTTGCCCAATATGTCGCGGAGAAGCTGCTTCATCTGGTCGATCAGCTCCGGCGGTTCCACGACCGTCGCCTCGTTGCCCAGACCAATGAAAAACTTCGCAAAGTACGGGATCTCGCTCTCCGGCATGTCTGTGTCCAGCCAGCCGCTGCCATCCTCGCGCCGATACAGTGTCGGCATCGGACACAGCTCTGCCTCGCACCGCTGCATGCCTGCCTTGGTCAACTCCACGTAATACCGGACGTAGACGCGCGGTTTAGTGCTGTACGACTCCCAGTTGTCCAGATGGATATGCTGGTGGTCACGCGGTTCGACGGAATCGTCTGGTGCTGCTGCAACAATCCGGTCACAGCGAAACAGGCGAAAGTCATCTGTGCGAAAACAGTAGGCCGGACAGTACCAGAAGCCGTTTTTGGCGTAGATGCCTACCGGCTGGACCAGGCGACTGGAAACGCCGCCACGCGAATCGTACTCGATGCGAACGACCCGCTGTCGGATGGCGGCGTCGAGCAGCAAGGGGAGGTACGGCAGCTCCTGCTGTCTGGTCGGGGCGACAAAGTCGACACGGTTTTTCATCTGGTCGATCCGATCGCGGACATCCCCGGGCATGTAGTTGTAAAATTTTCGCAGCGCATTGCTGGATTCCGTCTCAAACGGCAAGGATGGATAATGACGCAAGGAATGGCTGGCGAAAAACAAGGAGACCGCTTCCTCTTCGGTAAAGGCAATCGGGGGAAGAATTCTCTCCCGCAGCACCTGATACCCGCCATGCGGCCCGACCTCCGAATACAAGGGGACGCCCAGCTCGCTCAACTCCTGCAAATCTCGCAAAATCGTCCTGCTCGACACGCCAAACTGCTGTGCCAACTGCTTGACGGTAAACTTGCGCATGCGGTTGACCGCCATCATCAACTCGATCAGCCGTTTGGATTTGGACATAATGGACTCCTTTTTTTGTGATTATGACAATTGTTGTCACTATTATACGATACAGTACAGGTACGAAACATCCCACTATACGAAATGGAGTGTTGACGGATGGAAGCAGTAAAGGAAATGAAGCAGATGCTGTACGAGGAACTGGAGCTGATCACGAGGACGACAGCCAATCTGCTGGAGAAGATCGCCCCGGAAGACTGGGACTTTCGCCCGCAGGAAAACATGCGGTCGCTAAAGGAGCTCGCCTGTCACCTGGTCGCGGTCCCTTCTGTGGACTTGCTCATTCTCCAGGAAAAAAGCCAGGAGGAGGTACGCGAGCTGGAAGCGCAGATCGAAGCTGGCGAAGACAAGCATGCCTGGATCCGATCGATGCAAAGCGGCGTAGAGGAACTCAAGCAGTACATGGACAAGCTCTCGGACGAGGACTTTTTGCAGCGGCAGACAAAGCCGTTTTACCTGGATCACGGAACTATCCAGGCCAAGTGGCTGATCGAAATCGTCACCCACGCCCAGCATCACCGGGCGCAGTTGTTTACGTACATGAAGACAAAAGGATACGATGTCCACATGTTCGACTTGTACTAACCAAAAAAGGGGGAGACCGCATGTCCAACCGCTCGCCCAAGCTACCGCTTACGCCGCAGGAAAGAGCGCGTCTGCGGACGTTCAAGATAACAACCAAAGAAATCTGCAAAACGGATGTCGACAGGCTTGCCTCTCTGCTCGACGTGCCAAAGGAGCGCGCAACCTTCTTGCGTGCCCTGGCGCAGTTTCAGTCGATCCCGTCAATCGGCCCGAGAATGGCAGAGGCGATGATCATGCTCGGCTATGTCTCGCTGGAGGAGGTACGTGACGAGGACGGCGCCGAACTCGTCGACCGCTATGAGCAGTGCCTCGGGTATTGGGTCGATCCTTGCGTGGAAGATAGTTTCCGCTGTATCGTCTACCACGCCAATCACCCGCAAAGCGAAAAAAGCTGGTTCGATTTCACCGCAGAGCGAAAACGCTACCGGGCTCAACACGGGTACCCCGCGACACGGCCCGTTTTCGCCTGGCATGAGAAAGAGAAGCCTGTGCAGATCGGGCAACAGCGCAGCTGACGATATGCAGCAGACTGTCCGGATTCTCCGCAGCAACCGGCGCTTCGCTGTGCAGGCAGGTCGTGCTCCGTATCGACCAATCTGATTCGGGAGGTTTTATCTATGTATGTTACAGTCTCGGACTTTATCAACGAATGGAACAGGGAAGCAATGCTGACCCAGCAGGTGTTAGACGGCTTGACAGATGAGTCGTTGTCCCAGCAGGTGTATTCCGAGGGGCGCACGTTGGGGAGAATTGCGTGGCATTTGACGACGAGCATCCCCGAGTATCTCGCCCATTTCGGGTTGAAGATTGACAGCATCGAAAATGCTGATCACGTCCCTGCCTCCGCCACGGACATTGCGGACACGTTTCGCAAAGCGAGTATGGCGGCAAGCAAGGCGATCGAGGAGCAGTGGAGCGATGATTCCCTAAGGCACGTACAGGAAGCGTTTGGCAGACAGGAATCGAACGCGACGATCCTGATGGGGCTGATCAAGCATATCGTGCATCATCGCGGCCAGATGACGATCCTGATGCGTCAAGCAGGGATAAAGCCTTTTGGCGTTTATGGACCGCCCAAGGAAGACTGGATTCATCTCGGAGTGGAGCATCCTCCGCTGTAATGCAAAAAGGGAAACCTCCCTGCAGAGGTTTCCCCTTCTTTGTCTATTCTGCCGCCACTCTGACCAGCCGTCCGTCGAGTTTCACTCTGCCAGCGGCGAGCCAGCCGATCACTTCGACGAGGAGCTGATGCTCCACCTGATGGATGCGGGCAGCGAGCGTTTCTGTTGTATCTGTCTCTTCAACTGCCACAGGCATTTGCGCGATGATCGGACCGGTATCCAGTCCGGCATCTACCACGTGCACTGTAACCCCCGTTATCTTTACCCCGTGCGCAATTGCCTGCCCGATCGCATCCTTCCCGGGAAATGCCGGGAGCAGCGACGGATGCAGGTTGATGATGCTGCCTTCATAAGCAGCCAGCAGCGTTTCCCCGATCAGGCGCATATACCCTGCCAGTACGACAAGCGTTACATCCCGCTTTCGCAGTTCGGCTACAATATCGGCCTCAAAAGCTGCTTTGTCTGCATATGCCTTGGGCGAAAAGACAAACGCCTCCACGCCAAGCCGCTCGGCGCGCTCCACGACTTTTGCCCCTGGTTTGTCGCACACCAACAGCGAGACTTCCACGCCCTCCAGTCTACCCGACCGGACCGCCTGCACAATCGCCTCGAAATTGGAGCCGCTGCCCGAGGCAAAAATGGCTATCTTTTTCACCATTCCACCCCGTTGTAGACGACTTTGCGCTCGCCATCACGGATGCTGCCGATCCGATACGGCTGTTCGCCCAGTTCCCGGAGCAAGGCGAGGACGTCATCCGCTTCCTCGGGCTTGATGACGAGGATCATGCCGATGCCCATGTTAAAGGTCTTGTACATGTCCGGATAGGAGATCGCGCCTGCCTCTTGCACCAGTTCAAAGATCGGCAGGACCGGCCAGGAGCCGACGTCCACCACGGCCTGCAATCCTTCCGGCAGGACGCGCGGAATATTTTCCGTAAAGCCGCCGCCCGTGATGTGCGCCAGCGCTTTTACCTCGTGCTTTTCCAATACGGACAGGACTTGCTTGACGTAGATGCGCGTAGGCGTCAGCAGTTCTTCCCCGAGCTTCTTGCCCAGGGCGTCTACATGATCGTGCAGGGACATCCCTTTGTCAGCCAGCAGCACCTTGCGCACCAGCGAAAAGCCGTTGCTGTGTACGCCGCTGGAGGCCAGCCCGATCATCACATCGCCGGCTGCGACCGACGCACCGGTAATCATTTTCTGCTCGTCTACGACCCCTACGGTAAAGCCGGCAATATCGTACTCGCCCTCGGCGTACATGCCCGGCATTTCCGCTGTCTCTCCGCCGATCAGCGAGCAGCCTGCCTGGGAGCAGCCGTCCGCGATGCCCTTGACAATCGCTTCGATCTTTTCCGGAATCACCTTGTCGACAGCCAGATAGTCGAGGAAAAAGAGCGGTTCCGCCCCTTGCACGACCACGTCGTTGACACACATCGCGACCGCATCGATGCCGATCGTGTCGTGTTTGTCCATGGCAAATGCCAGCTTCAGCTTGGTGCCTACACCGTCTGTTCCCGAGACGAGAACCGGTTTTTCATACTTGCTCGTATCCAGGCGAAACAGGGCGCCGAAACCGCCCAAGTCCGTCAGCACCTCAGGGCGAAATGTCCGCTTGACGTGCTTTTTCATCCGCTCTACAGCCTGGTTTCCCGCATCGATGTCGACCCCGGCCTGTTTATATGCTTCACTCATCGTTTCTCCTCCTTGCTAGAGGCTGTTTCTGCCATTTCGCGTGCAGCCTTCGCCGCCGGACAGACGCTACAGCCTAGCATTTCAGCGCTGGCAACGCCTGTTCAAAGTTGATCTCGGTCGGGTATTGCCCATTGAAACAAGCAAGGCAGTGACCGTTGTTGGGAGCTGTATCCTGCCGTCCGATAGCGGCGATCATGCCCTCTACCGACAGGAAGGAAAGCGAGTCCGCCTCGATGATCTGGCGGATTTCCTCGACCGATTTGGTGGCGGCGATCAACTCTTCACGCGTCGATGTGTCGATTCCGTAAAAGCACGGATTCATCACCGGCGGAGAGCTGATTCGCACATGTACTTCAGTCGCGCCCGCCTCGCGCAGCATGCGGACGATGCGGTTGCTGGTCGTACCGCGCACGATCGAGTCGTCGATCATTACCACGCGCTTGCCTTCGACTACCTTGCGCACGGCAGACAGCTTCAGATAGACAGCCCGCTCGCGCAGTTCCTGGCTCGGCTGGATGAAGGTGCGGCCCACATAGCGGTTTTTGATCAGGCCGATCTCGTACGGAATTCCTGTCGCTTCGGCAAATCCGATCGCCGCCGAAATGCTGGAATCCGGTACACCTGTCACCACATCGGCTTCAATCGGCGACTCGATCGCCAATTGCTTGCCCAGCCGTTTGCGCGCCATATGGACGTTGATCCCGTCAATATCGCTGTCGGGACGGGCGAAGTAGATGTATTCAAACGTGCAAATCTGGCGCTGTGTCTGCTGCGTAAATTTCTTTTCGTGTATTCCCTGCTCGTCGATCACGATCAGTTCGCCGGGCTGTACATCGCGCCAGTATTCCGCCCCGATGATGTCAAAGGCGCATGTCTCGGAGGCGACGCAAATCGCATCTCCCAGCCGTCCCAGCGAAAGCGGGCGCAATCCGTTGGGGTCGAGGGCGATCACCAGTTGCTTCTCGTTCATTACGAGCAACGCGTACGCTCCCTTGATGTGCTGCAAGGCATCCTCGACCGCACCCGGCAGGTCGCTTTTTTCCGAACGGGCGATGAGATGGGCGATGACTTCCGTGTCGCTGGTCGTTTGAAAAATAGAGCCCTTTGCTTCCAAATCTTTGCGCAGGACGTCAGCGTTGACGAGATTTCCGTTGTGCGCGACCGCCATGCTTCCCTGGGCGTAGCGGAAAAACAGCGGCTGCGCGTTTTCGATCTTGCTGGAGCCGGCGGTGGTGTACCGCGTATGGCCGATGGCGATGTGACCGCTGAACTTTTCCAGATCGCCTTTGCCAAACGCTTCAGATACCAATCCCATGCCGCGATGCTTATACCACTTCACACCGTCGGAGGCGCAGATTCCTGCGCTCTCCTGTCCACGGTGCTGCAAGGCATGCAATCCGAGATAGGTCAATGTAGATGCTTCCTTGTGGTTGTAAATGCCAAAGACGCCGCATTCTTCATTCAGTTTGTCCCAGATTAGCTGATCAAACATGGAATCGCATCCTTCCAGGCTTCTTTCACCTCACGTACGGAGGTGTGGATCGCTTCTTTGCCGTTCACGTTCACCACGAGGCTGTCTCCGCCGGTCGTCCCGATCACCTGGGCTGCTACCCCGCGCTCGGCCGCCAGCGCCAGAATCGCCTCTGCATGCTGTTGGTCAGCGCTGAGCAAAATACGCGATTGCGACTCGCTAAACAGCAGGACGTCAGGACGCAGCGAGCTGTCCAGCGTCACCTGTGCGCCGATTTCCGCCTGGAAGCAGGATTCTGCCAGCGCTACGCCAAGTCCGCCTTCCGACAGGTCGTGCGCGGATTGCACCAGCCCTTTGCGGATCGCGTCGAGCACGAGCTTTTGCACAGCCGCTTCCTTGTTCAGGTCGATTTGCGGCGGACGTCCGGAGATCGATCCGGTCACAAGCTTTTGATATTCGCTTCCGCCCAGCTCGGCAAAAGTCTCGCCGATCAGGATGATCGCGTCTCCTTCGCGTTTGAAATCCTGGGTCGTAATATGGTCGACGTCTGCGATCAAGCCTACCATCCCGACAGTCGGGGTCGGATAGATCGCATCACCGCTGCGTTCGTTGTAGAAAGACACATTTCCGCCGATTACAGGCGCATCCAGCGCGAGGCAAGCCTCGCTCATGCCCTCGCACGCTTTTTCAAACTGCCAGAATACTTCCGGCTTCTCCGGGCTGCCGAAGTTGAGGCAGTCGGTAATCGCCAACGGCTCAGCACCGGAGCAGACGACGTTGCGCGCCGATTCGGCGACAGCGATCGCACCGCCGACTTTGGGGTCGAGGTAGACGTAGCGTCCATTGCAATCCGTGCTCATCGCCAGCGCCTTGCGAGTGCCGCGCACCATTACCACGGCGGCGTCAGAGCCCGGCTTTACGGCAGTGTTGGCGCGAACGATGTGGTCGTACTGCTCGTAGACCCATGCTTTGCTGGCGACAGTCGGCTGGGCCAGAAGCTGTTTCAGCGTCACATTCAGGTCAGACGGTTCGCTGATCGCTGCCAGCACGTCAACCTGTGCGTTTTTCTCGTAATACGCAGGCACTGCGGACGGGCGGTGATAGACAGGTGCATCCTCAGCCAGACTGTCTACCGGCACCTCTGCCACTACTTCCCCTTTGTGCAGCAAGCGCAGCATGCTGTCGTCAGTCACCTTGCCGACGACGGCGGAGGCGAGGCCCCATTTGTCAAATATCGCGATTGCTTCTGCTTCTTTGCCGCTCTCGACGACGACGAGCATGCGCTCCTGCGATTCGGACAGCATCATTTCATAGGCAGACATGCCTGCTTCCCGCTGCGGCACCAGGTCGAGATTCATCTCGATGCCGTTACCCGCCTTGGATGCCATCTCCGAGCTGGAGCTGGTCAATCCGGCGGCGCCCATGTCCTGGATGCCGACGACGATTCCCGCATCGATCAGCTCCAGGCAAGCCTCCAGAAGCAGTTTTTCCATAAACGGATCGCCCACTTGTACAGCCGGGCGCTTTTTCTCCGATTCTTCGTTCAGTTCCTCCGACGCGAAGGTAGCGCCGTGAATCCCGTCACGTCCCGTGCTGGAACCGACGTAGATCACCGGGTTGCCGATCCCCGAAGCCACGCCTTTTTGAATCTGGTCGTGGTCCAACAGGCCGACGCACATCGCGTTTACGAGCGGATTGCCTTCGTAGGTCGGATCGAAGTTGACTTCGCCGCCCACAGTCGGGATTCCGATACAGTTGCCGTAACCGGCGATCCCTGCCACCACGTGCTCAAACAAGTATTTTACGCGCGGGCTGTTCAACTCCCCGAAGCGCAGCGAGTTGAGCAGGGCAATCGGGCGCGCCCCCATCGAAAAGACGTCGCGGATAATTCCGCCGACACCGGTAGCAGCGCCTTGATACGGCTCGATCGCGGACGGGTGGTTATGGCTTTCGATTTTGAATACGACTGCCTGGTTGTCCCCGATGTCGACAATCCCAGCGCCCTCGCCCGGTCCTTGCAGAACACGCGGCCCCTTGGTAGGGAATTTGCGCAGCACAGGCTTGGAGTTTTTGTACGAGCAATGCTCCGACCACATGACGCTGTACAGACCCGTCTCCGTCCAGTTGGGCTTGCGGCCGAGAATGTCGACCACACGCTGGTACTCGTCGTCAGTCAGTCCGATTTCACGGTAGAGCTTCTGATCGGCAATTTGTTCGGCTGTCGGTTCTTTATGCGTGAGCTGTGACACTGTTTCGTTCCCTCCACGTCTTCAGGATCGAGGTAAACATGCGGCGTCCGTCGTCCGATGTCATCCACTTGTGTACGGCGCGTTCCGGGTGCGGCATCATGCCCAGGACGTTGCCTTTTTCATTGCAAATGCCGGCGATGTCTTCCAGCGAGCCGTTCGGGTTCTCACCGTGATAGCGGAACACGATCTGCTTGCCCGCCTTCAATTTTGCCAGCGTCTCTTCATCACAGTAGTAATTGCCTTCGCCATGCGCGATCGGAATGTGAATGACCTCGCCCTGGGCGTAATCGCGGGTAAATGGCGTGTCGTTGTTCTCCACCTGCAATGCAGACAGCTTGCAGCGGAATTTCAGCGAGCGGTTGCGCAGCAAAGCTCCTGGCAACAGTCCCACCTCGGTCAAAATCTGGAACCCGTTGCAAATACCCATGACCAGCTTGCCTTCTTCAGCCGCTTTCACCACTTGCTCCATGACCGGCGAAAAGCGGGCTACTGCTCCACAGCGCAGGTAGTCTCCATAGGAGAAGCCGCCTGGCAACAAAATCACGTCGTAGGCAGAAAGGTCGGTATCGGAATGCCAGACGTAATCGACCGGCACTTCCATGACGTCTTCCACAGCGTTGTACAAGTCAATGTCGGCGTTGGAGCCGGGAAAAACGATGACAGCTACTCGCATGGCTCAGCCCTCCACGATCTCATAGCGGTAATCTTCAACCACCGTATTGGCCAGCAGCTTTTCGCACATGTCGCGGACGCGCTCTTCCGCCTGGGCACGATCGTTCGTTCCGAGCTCCAGCTCCATGTACTTTCCGATGCGCACACTTTTCACCTCGTCAAATCCGAGTGTGTTGAGCGCTCCTTTTACAGCGTGTCCTTGCGGGTCCAGCACACTCTCGCGCAATGTTACGTATACGACTGCTTTAAACATGGACGTCTCCTCCCAATCGTTTCAACATTTCCTTGTACGCTTCCTCGACATTTCCCAAATCGCGGCGGAAGCGGTCTTTGTCCAGCTTTTCGTTTGTTGTGGAATCCCAGAACCGGCATGTGTCCGGCGATATTTCATCTGCCAAGAGGATGTTTCCTTCCGGCGTTCTTCCAAACTCTAGTTTAAAGTCGACCAGCGTGATGTTTCGCTCACGCAAGTACGGCTGAAGCACTTCGTTTACTTCCAGGCCCATCCGCTCAAGCGTTGCCTGGTCTTCCTCACTGGCGATCCCCAAAACCTTGATGTGGGACGCGTTCACCAACGGATCGCCCAAGGCGTCATCCTTGTAGTAAAACTCGACAACCGGGTGCGGCAGCACGGTGCCTTCGGCCATACCCAATCGCTTGGCCAGCGAGCCGGCAGCAATGTTGCGAACCACGACCTCCAACGGAATGATCTCCACTTTGCGCACCAGTTGCTCGGTAGCGGACAACAGACGAATGAAATGGTTGTCGATGCCGCGCTCTTGCAACATCGTGAAAAAAATCGCGGTGATACGGTTGTTCAGTTCACCTTTTCCCGTAATGTGCGCTTTTTTCTCCCCGTTGAAGGCGGTCGCGTCATCCTTGTACTCCACCCAGTACTGATTCTCCAGGGAAGTCCGATAAATGCGCTTCGCCTTTCCTTCATAAAGTTGTTCTTGTTTTTCCACAACAGAAGCCACCTTTCCCAGCAAAAAGGTTGAGATTGACTAAATATACGAACGATTCAACTACATTAAAACATAAACATACGCATTTATCAACGAAATATCCCGTTCTTAACTTCGACAAATGTTCGGATATTAAATGTTATTTAACCTGACATGAGTGTTATTGTTCGCAAAATAGCGCGTATTGGTATTCGAACTGCCGACCGCGACATCTTTGCCTTCATTCTGTGATACACTGAATTGGGAAGAATTACGTGTTAGAAGGAAGGTTGTTATCCGATGATTCCGTTTGAAGTCTCTTTTCCTACCTATATCCTCTTTGGCACCAACACGATTGACCAACTGGGCGAACAGGCAGCGAAACTGGGCAAAAAAGCGCTGCTCGTGACCGGGGGAAGCTCCGCAAAGCGGACAGGTCTGTTGGATCGCGTGCAAACCTTGCTCAAACAAGCCGGTCTGGACTTTGTTCTGTTTGATAAAATCGAGCCCAATCCCCGCACTACCTCTGTAGACGCTGCTGCTGCGCTGGCGCGGGAACACGGCTGCGACTTCGTCCTCGCTGTAGGCGGGGGCTCTGTCATGGACGCGTCCAAAGCGATCGCCGCTGCCGCCGTCTCCGGAAGACCGATCTACGACTACATGCGCGGCAATCCCAAAGGAACGGCCAAGGACCTTGTCCCCGTCCAGGAAGCGTTGCCGCTGCTGACTGTACCGACAGTGGCTGCCACCGGATCGGAAGCCAACTGGACGAGCGTGCTGACCCACTGGGAGACGCATGAAAAGTCGTCGATCATCGGGCCTGCACTCTATCCGAAAATCTCCATCCTCGATCCGTCGCTTACGTACACCGTTCCCGCCAACGTGACGGCTGAAGCGTGCGCCGATATTTTTTCGCACATTTTTGAAAGCTATCTGATCAGCGCCGAAGGGACACATGTACAGGACGGAATTTCCGAGACGCTGATTCGTCTTTTGGTCACATATTCGCTTGTCGCCATCGAACGGCCGGATGACGAAGAAGCCCGCTCTACGCTGCTGTGGACCAGCACCTTAGGCATCAGCCCGTTTGCCCTCGCCGGACGTGGCGCTGGCATGCCGCTGCACGGGGTCGAGCATCCGCTGAGCGGTCATTTCGACATGGCTCACGGCCGCGGTCTGGCTATCCTCTCGCTGCCGTACTTCGAACAGATCATTTTGCCGGAGCGGCCGGAGCGGCTCGCCCGGATGGGACGCAACTGCTTCGGTCTGGCAATCGAGGATGAGCAGGAATGTGCCCGCGCGACCATCGAAGCGGTACGCAACTGGTATGAACAGATGGGCATTACGCAGCGCCTGTCCGATTTCGGCGTCACTCGCGAAGCGTTGCCGGCGATGGCGGAAGAAGCGATCCGGATCGGCGGTCGCGGCCTCGGATACTTGCCCAGCTCGCGCAATCTGAATGCCGATGATGTCGTCGCGCTGTACGAGGCATGCCTGTAGCTTTTGCTGGTGGAAACCTGCAACCAAGTTATGCCATAATGAACCCAGAAAAAATTTTTTATCAAGGAGGCTGTTGGAGACATGGCAGATCCCCGGATTCAAGAATTGGCCAGTCGCCTGATTCGTTATTCACTCAATCTGCAAAAGGGAGAAAAGCTGCTGATCGAAAATACAGGACTTCAGCCGGCGATGGTTCGCGCTCTCGTCCGTGAAGCGTTCGCTGTCGGCGCGCTGCCGCTGGTGACGCTAAAAGACGAGCAAGTGCTGCGCGCGCTGTACGAAGGGACGAGCGATGAGCATATGGCGCTTATGGCCAAGTTCGAGTATGAGCGGATGAAAGAGATGGATGCCTATATCGCCATCCGCGCCTACGAAAACATCAACGAGCTGTCCGATGTGCCCGAGGACAAAATGGGCATTTACTCCCGCCTCTTGTACCAGCCTGTACATACAAACGAGCGCGTCGCCAACAAGCGCTGGGTCGTCCTGCGCTACCCGAACAAGTCGATGGCGCAGCTCTCTGGCATGAGCCTGGAGCGATTCGAAGACTTCTACTTCGACGTCTGCAATCTGGACTACGCGAAAATGTCCAAGGCGATGGACCCGCTCAAGGAACTGATGGACCGCACCGACCGCGTTCGCATCGTCGGACCGAACACCGATCTTCGCTTCTCGATCAAAGGTATCGGCGCCATCAAGTGCGACGGCAAGCGAAACATCCCGGACGGCGAAGTGTACACGGCTCCCGTACGCGACTCGGTTGAGGGAACGATCTACTACAATACGGCCACGAACTACCACGGCACTTCCTTTACCGACGTGCAGTTTACGTTCAAGCAAGGAAAGATCGTCGAGGCGACCAGCTCCAACACCAAAGCGCTCAACGACATTTTGGACACCGACGAAGGAGCTCGCTACATCGGCGAATTTGCGATCGGCTTCAACCCGCACATTCTGCATCCGATGCAGGACATCCTGTTTGACGAAAAGATCGCCGGCAGCTTCCACTTCACGCCTGGCAATGCCTACACGGTGGCAGACAACGGCAACCGCTCCTCCATCCACTGGGATCTCGTGCAAATCCAACGCCCCGAGTACGGCGGCGGCGAAATCTGGTTCGACGACGTACTGATCCGCAAAGACGGCCGCTTTGTCCTGCCGGAGCTGCAAGGTCTCAACCCGGAGAACCTGGTGTAAGGACCGCTCCCTATGCAAAAACGGCTGCTCGCCCGGATGTTTCCCGGACGGCAGCCGTTTTTTTTTCGGAGATATCGATTATCCTCCGCTGTATTTTTGCTCGATCTCCCTGCGCATTTCGCTGTATGTCTCGGTCGTCAGGTTGACCAGGTAATGGATCAGCTCATCCTTTGAGCGTGCGATAAACGCTTCCCGCTCCTGCTTCTTTTGCGTCAGGTACGCTTGCGCCTGGCTGCCGATCCTCCCCGTCTGGGCGAGGTAGTTGATCGCCGCCTCGATATTCAGGCTTTCCCGCCAGTTTTTGTCGTACCAGTCGCGGTCGTAGGCATCCACCCATTTTTTCCGGTCGATCAGGACCGCATCCACCTCCGACAGCGCATCCCGCTTCCACTGCTCCCATTTTTCCGCAATTTCCCGGGCGCGCTCCAGCTCCTGCCTGAATTGCTCCTGATTGGTCACATTGGCGTACAGTCCTTCCGAAGCCTGGGCAATCTCCTTCAACTGCTTCTGTCCCTCGGCGTTGACGTCAAAGCCGATGACGTTCAAAAGCGGCATCACCGTTGACTCGGACAACTCTCTGGCCACTTGCACCGGATCGCCGCCGCATGTTTCGATCCCGTCGCTGACCAGGTAGATGATATTCGTGTTCTTGTCCGCCGGAAAATGAGACAAGTCCTGCTCGGCCAACCGCAGCGAATGGGCAATCCCTGTCCAGCCACTCGGCGCAAACTGTTTCAATGCCTGATCCAGCCTCGCCTCGTCATATGCCTGCAACTGGTAGACCAGATCGCTGCTGCTGCAGGAAAGCTGTTTGTCGGCTTCGGAGCCTGTGCCTTTGTGTCCGTAGACGCGCAAAGAAATCCTGGCTTCCGGCGGCAGCGCCTGTGCGAATTCCTTGATCGCTTCTTTGGCCAGCTCCATTTTGGTTGTTTCCCCGATCTTTTCCCTCATGCTGCCGCTGGCGTCGAGTATGATCTGCACATTGAAATTCTCCCGGAACAACAGGCGGGAATCTCCGACATCCGGATCGCCAAAGGAAGCCATGCGCCAGCGGTCTACGACCATCTGCGGGCTGAGGTAATCCTCTGCAAACAGCCCGAGCAGCTCCCCCCAATACACTTCGGTCATGGAGCTGTCGAAGCCGTCCGGCAGCGGTGGCAAGCGGTTCAGAATATTGGCGATCTCCTCGCGATACGGGTAATCCGCTCGGTAAAAATGCGTCCCGGCCAGTGCCCCGGGCTGTGAGGCGACCAACTCCTGTGTCGTTTGCGGCAAGCGGGGAGCTTCCGGTGCCGCGCCTGTCAGCGCTGCCCCCCATGAACAGCCGGAAAGCGACATGGTCAGGACCAAGCCGCTCAGCATGCGTCGCCATTTTCTTTTGAATGCCATGATGTGATCGCCTCCCCGGCGTCTGGTTTGTCTGCTGTGTCGTTATGTCCTACAACGTGATCTGATTGCGGTACCATCTCATCTTCCCGGCAAACCCGATGGGCCTGCTTTGCGCGCTCTGTTTCACCTGTTCCGTGTGACTGTTCAGAAACTCCAGTCCAAATGTTTCGCTCTCGTAGCGCGCGGATGTCTCTACCGTAATCCGCAGGTCACTGTCAAAGAACGTGATGACCGACCCGCTGCGCGTCGCTCCGTTTCCATCCAAAATCCCGCCGACGACCCCGGGTATTTTCCCCTGCGCTCGCACCAATCCTTCTTGAATATATGCTTGCAGGGCGGGATACATCGGAATCGCCCAGTCCAGCACATCATCGATGGCATTGTAGCGGACCTCGCTTTCGGACCAATCAGGGTTAGATGCGCGCAGCGCCATCAATCTTTCCCCGACCAGCGTCGAGATGTACACCGGATTCGTCCAGCTGGAGAGCGAAGCATCGTATAGTTTAATGGCAACTTCCACTTCTTCGTACACGATTTGTACGGCTGCGATACTCGCCTGCTGTGCGCTGTTGGCCGCCACTTCCTTGTCCACGAACACAGTCGACATGTTGTAGAGCAGCGTAAACATGATCAGCGTCATAAAGAAGAAAATCGTCAGGACGAAGACCGTCACATTCCCGCGCTGGTTGCCTAGCACTTGTTTCACCGCTCTCATCTCATCACCCGTCCCCGAACTTCTCGGCCAAGCGAGATGACCTTGTCTTCTTCCGCCATGTTTTGCTTAATAAAGTCCGGGATGAAGAAAAGGTCGAGGTCGACGCCAATTCTTGCGGTAAAGTAGCTGCCGTCATAGGAAATGAGCGATCTCCCGCTGTCGTAGGAAATCCCCGCGCCGGCGGAGCTTACGATGTGCCGCGCAGCGTTCATCGCCTCGTCGGTATTTCTCGTGACGGCATATACCTTGGCCGCTTCATTCGCTGCCGATTGGGCGATGATAACCGCGTAGACACCGGTTAAAAACTGCCAGAGAATCAGCAGAATGAGAAAGACAAACGGCAGGATTCCGATGAACTCCACAGTGACAGAGCCTTTTTCATTTTTCAGGTAGTTGTTGGCCACACCCATCCGAAATGTTCACCTCCGTTTGCTGTTCCATGCCCGTCTATCCTTCTACCGCCGTCGCTGCCTGTGCGCTTGTGGTGTGCATGCCCTCTTCGCTCCATTTGTAGGTGTACATCGTGAACATGACCGCCAAAAACGGAAAGATCAGCACTGTCAGCAGCAGTTGGGTGAAAAATACCGCTCCGAAGCTGGTCGTGATCGAAATGACAGAGGCAAGCCCGATTACGCTGATCAGCCACTGGATGACGCTCGACAGCAGCAGCAGGCCAAAGAGCGGAACGAAATGCCGCTTGCCGAGTTCATACGCCGACCGCATGCACTTCCAGGGCGATTTCTTTTTCAACACGACCAGAAACGGCGTCAGGTAAAACAGGATCAAGACGATCACTCCCGGTACGGCAAACAGCATCAAGCCGACACATACCGCCAGGACGTAGACGATCCCGAACAAAAACACCGAGAAGCCTCTCTCGAAAAACGTGCGAAACGCATGGCGCAGCGGCCGTTCCTCTCCCTCCAGATCGCTGATCACATATTGGGCAAAGACGACCTGCACGACAGTCAAAAACAATAGCAGCAAAAACAGATTGTAAAAGCTCGAGACTACCGGCGCCCCGGTCAGCGCAGCCAGGAAATTGACGTAATTCATCGTAAAATTGTGTACCAGCAAGAACGGCAGCAAAATCACGGCTGACAACAGCAGCAGCGATTCAATATTCCGCGTGTAAAACCGGATGCTTTCCTTTAGCGGATTCACGGACATGCACCTCCTTTGTCACCGAAAATCGACTCCTGCGTTTTCGTTATCCGGGATTGCGCAGAATGGAAAACACCTTCTGCTGCATGATCTCCTTGTTCTTCTCCTCAATATCTTGCTTCATGTCCTCGACAGTGCGGTACGCAACACCCTTTAGTTCCACATCCCGAATCGATTTTTCCATCGTTTTTCGGACCCCGGGTCTTTTGTAATCGCTGAGCAGACGGAGCAGCTTTTGGGCGTTTTTGCGCTGCTCTCCCAATGTGTTCTCCACCGATTGAAGCCAGCCGTACAGACGATCCACAGCGTCTTGCACATCCACCTGCATGCGTACGCCCCGATACAGCAGAAAATCAGACTCGTATAAAATTTCCCGGATCAGTCGGATGTCATCTTCTATCACGTAATGACGGGCGAGAAACTGCTTGTGATAGCCCAGTCCGGTAGTATACATCCCCTGCAGTTTGGCAAAAGTGTCGACCATATACGTACACACTTCAAGCAAATCGTGGGCGTCTTTGCGGGTTTGTGCATCCATCTGCTGCTCGCAATGCGGGAGCAACTGGCGCAGGTAATCCCGCTTCTGTTCGTACATCCATACCGGTTTATCCTTATCCCTTGCAAATGTCGTCAGGAAATTGGTTGCCGAGTTGTTATGGATCATAAAGCGTTCGAGTACCGGCAATGCTTCCGCACGCGGCGGCACACTCCCATCCTCGCGCAGGATCAAATATCCGACTGCCTCTTTTTTGCCGATTCGCCAGTACTGGACATTGTAATAAAATCGCTCATCGAGCAGGGCAGCATGATTAAACAGTTCCGGTTTTTCCAGGAAGCGTTTGTACCTGTCGATTTGTTGACGGATTTCTGCTGTCTCTTTTACAACCACGTGCTACACCCTCCGTTATGAAAAGATGGATTTCACCCATCCGACTGCATTGCCAATTCCTTCGCGGACCCAGTTGATTCCTTTCTCCAAGGCTCCTCCTGTTCCCTTGTTGATCCATTTTACCAGTCTGCTTCCGCCCCACAAGACTCCTCCGGTAATGACGAGTGCCGCTGCTACCGTCTGTCCGCCCGGGATGACAGCAGCGATGATTCCCGCATCCATCAGGCTGCTTCCGAGGCTGCCTACCCCGTCCACAAACTTTTCGTTTTGCTGGCTTTGACTCAGATTGGGATTATACGCCTGACCAAACTGGGTGAAGGTATTGTACACGTCAAACGGCAGGGCGATCGCAGCCACGCCGGCATTGAGGCCTGCAACAATTCCCGGAACCCGGACGGTATTCGCAGCCCCTGCGGCGCCTTGCAAGCCGTTTGTAACGGAGCGCTGCGTATTCACTCCGCCTAACACCGAGCTAGGATTCAGTTGCGAGACGAACTTGTAGCTGTCGTAAGCCCCTTTGGCTCCGTAAATGTCCAGCGCGCCGCCGGTCAGGTCAGCCCATTTGGAGCCTTGCACGCTAATATCAAGCCCCTTTAGCCCAACCTGAAACAAAAAGTGGGCGTAGCCGCCTGCTCCCTGGCCAGCCGTCACGGTTCCACTCTCCAGCAAACCGGCCGAATAGCCAAGTGTTCCTCCGAAAATGTCTTTAAAGGTCAGCTCCATCGCCTTGTAACCCACGGTCTCGCCAAACGGAACTGATTCAAGCGATCCGCCGTCCAAGGCTGGCGGGGTACTGTTCGGCGGCTGTATAGAAGGCGCCTCGATGCCAGGCGTCTGGGAAGGCTGCGCGCCACCCTGAGCCTGCAAATCGGGTACAGTTCCACCAGGGTTTTCGAGGTTTGGTACCGTGCTGTTCGGAGGTCCCAATGCAGGGGCAGTTCCATTCGGCGTTTGAAGTCCGGGGACGTTGCCCGCTGGCGGTTGAAGATTCGGCGTGGTGCTGTTCGGTGATTCCAGCACAGGTGGACTTCCAGGCGGGGGCTCCAGATTCGGAACCTCCCATTGCGGTGCTTCCAGATTCGGCATCTCCCACTGCGGAGCCTGCAAATCCGGTGCTTGCATTTGGGGGGCTTGGTACGTTTCCCCTCCCAGATTGGGTACGTACGGCTGTGCCAGTACCACCACCGGGAATGCATTCATCAACAGAATCAAAAATGCGAAGATACCCGCCAACCAAGGCCTTCTCCCTCTACTTCGCACGACCTTTACCCTCCTGTTCATATCCTCAATTTCACTTCACGCAAGCGGGGACAGGCGTTGGCTTTGCCCCTCGCGTCATCTAATTTCCTGGCACATTCGCATGAAACTGCCGGTTGATCGCGTCGATCGTTTCCTTGTAGGTACTTTCATTCAACTCATCAAGAAAAGCTTCTATCTCCCTTCCACGCTGACGGGATATCTTTTCCTGTTCGTCCTTCATCTTTTCCAGTGCTTCTATTGTTTCTTTGTCTAATACCTTCAAACTTTGCATGCTTAAAAAAGCGGAGAAAAGGTTATAGCTTTCCCTTTGGGCAGTCAACTGCCAGTTGGAACCATACACGCTGATATCTAATGCTTGCGCCAAATTGGCGGAAAATGCGTCATATGACGCTCCGCTCTTCCAGTCTCTCCACTTGCGGGCCATTTCTTCGGCCTGCTTGAATTCCTTCTGCAGCTCCTGTTGATTCTGGATCAGCACATACCGGCCTCCCGCAGCTTCGGCTACCTGCTTCAATTGCCGCTGCGCGTCCCCATCCGCACCGAAGCCCACGACATTGACGATCGGCGTCACATCGGAGTTGGCCAATTGTTTTGCCACCTCTACCGGATCGCCCCCGCATGTCTCGATCCCGTCGCTGACCAGGTAAATGATATTCGTGTTCTGCTCGCCATTGTACGCCTGCAAATCCTGTTGCGCCTGCTCCAGGGCAAGGGCGATCGGGGTCCATCCTGCCGGTTTGAACTGAGCCAGTGCACCGTCGAGCTTCTGTTGGTCGTATGCCTGCAGCGGATACATCACATCGCTTTTGCTGCAGGAAAGCACCTTGTCTGCGTCTGATCCGGTTCCTTCATGTCCGTAGACGCGCAGTCCTACCCGGGCATCAGCAGGAAGAGAAGCAGCAAACGAACGAATCGCATCCTTCGCCGCCTCCATTCTCGTCTTGTTCCCCGCCAAGTGGGCCATGCTGCCGCTCGCGTCCAGTACAATCATCACGTTGTACTGCTCCTTGAACTGAAAGCGCGGATCATCCATATCCGGGCTGCCGAATGAGGCCAGCTTGATCCTGTTGATGATGTCCTGCGGCTCCGGGTAATCCTCGGCAAACAGACCGAGCAGACCGAGGTAGTACAACTCCAGCGTTTCGGCATCCGGGTTTTCGATGTTCGGAAATTCCCTGAGCACCTTTTCGATCTCCTTGCTCTGCTGGCCGTACGCAGTTCCAGCAAAGCGGCCTGGGGGAAGGCTGTAGAACTCCTCCGCCGTTTCCGGGCGTTTGGTCAGACCTTCAGGGATGAATGCTTTCAATGCCTCAATTTGCGCTTCCCGGCTCGAATGGGCGCGTTCTGCCGGGTTTTCTTTGCCGCCTGTCTCTTTACCTGTTTCCTGATCGGTCGTGGGCAAGGAGGAGCCTGACGAATCTATCCCGACATATTGCTCTTCAGCCGAACAAGCTGAGAGGCTGAACAAACAAACAAAAAGGATAGCAAGCCATACTAGAACCTGTTTCCTTTGTCTGCTCATCTTCCCCTCCTCCCGTCCGTATTTCCTAATTTCCTGCTACATTTTCGTTAAATTGCTGATTGATTGCGTCAACTGTTTCCTGATACGTCTTGTTATTCAGTTCGCGGAGGTAGCGTTCCAACTCCCTGCCATGCTCCTGAATCCGTTTCTCTTGTTCTTTGCCGATTTCCTCAAGTTGCGAGACCGTCTGCCTATCCAATATTCCCAACCTTTTCAAATCCATAAAAGCATTGAGAAAATTGTGGCTCTGCGCCCGTCTTTTATCGTTCCAATAAAACGCGTACTCGTGGATGTCTAGGGAGCGCTGTATTTTAGCACCAAACGACTCATGATTGACGTCGTTTTTCCACTCCTTCCACCGGCGCGCAATTTCCTTGGCCTGCTCGAACTCTTTCTCCAATGCCGCTTGATCCTGAATCAGCACATAACGGCCACCTGCAGCTTCGGCCACCTGTTTTAGCTGACGCTGCGCTTCCCCGTCAACCCCGAACCCGACGACATTGACGATCGGCGTCACATCGGAGCTGGCAAGCTGCTTGGCGACTCCTGCGGGATCACCACCGCATGTCTCGATCCCGTCGCTGACCAGGTAAATGATATTTGTGTTCTGCTCCCCTTTGTACGCCTGCAAATCCTGCTGTGCTTGCTCCAGGGCAAGGGCAATCGGCGTCCAGCCTGCCGGTTTGAACTGAGTCAGCGCACTGTCGAGCTTTTGTTGATCGTACGCCTGAAGCTGGTACATCACATCGCTTTTGCTGCAGGATGCTGCTTTATCTGCTTCTGATCCCGTCCCTACATGACCGTAGACGCGCAGTCCAACACGGGCATCGGCAGGAAGGGAAGCGGCAAACGAACGAATCGCATCCTTCGCCGCCTCCATTCTCGTCTTGTTCCCCGCCATGTGGCCCATGCTGCCGCTTGCGTCCAGCACAATCATCACGTTGTACTGCTCCTTGAACTGAAAGCGCGGATCATCCATATCCGGGCTGCCGAATGAGGCCAGCTTGATTTTATTGATGATGTCCTGCGGCTCCGGATAGTCCTCGGCAAACAGACCAAGCAGGGCGAGGTAGTACAATTCAAGCGTTTCGGAATCCGGATTTTCGATATCGGGGAATTGTTGGAGTACCTTTACAATTTCCTCATGCTGCTTGTCGTATGTGGCACCGGAAAAAAGGCCCGGGGGAAGGTTGTAAAAATCCCCTACTGTCTCTGGCAGTTTGGTCAGACCGTCAGGAATCAATGCTTTGAGTGATTCCAACTGCTTCTCCCGGTCGTTGGAGGTTTCTGGATGTGGCGCTTCTCCTGTGTGATGATTGTCGCCCGAATCACCGGGTTGGGTAGTTGAAACATCAGGAGCAACGGGTTCCGGTTCTTCCGACGAGCAAGCAGACAAGCAAAGAAGGCTTGCCATGAGGATAGCGAATACTCTTATCTTGTTTAGGTTCATGACGACATCGACACCCCCGATTCCTTTTGCATCCATCATCTGATTTCGTTATGTATAAAGATGCTGGCATGGTGGAATTGTTTGCCCGCATCTTTTTTATGGCTCTTTTGACCGTTACTTATTGCCGATTCCTTCAATGATGTTCGCCAGAGTATCTGCAACTGCTCTGCCAACTGTTTGCGAATCGCCTTTGAAGAACAACTGGATTGAAGCAAACACAGCGAGAATGACACCTGCCAGCGCGATCCACTCAATCGCTTGCGCACCTTTTTGATTGTTCAAAGAAACGAGCATTTTGGAAAAATACTTTTGAATTGTGTTCGTCAACATATACCATTTCTCCCTTCAAAAATCGGAAAATTTGTTTTCTTTTACCATTCAAAGACTTTAATGAGCCTTGTCAAAAAGCGTTCTCTGACGAGGTATCACCTCCTCCGAATAGCTGCAGGTTTTAATTGCCAAACATGCCGGAGAACATCGAGGTGTTCTCCAGGATGTTCAACACCATCAATCCGCCGATCAGGGCAATTGCCGTAGGCGCGACGACAAACGTGGTGATCAGGGTTACTTTTGGCGAGGCTTTCGCCGCCTTTTCCTTGATCAGCTCCTTGCGTATCCGGCGCATGTTCTCGGATTGGATTTTGAACGTCACCGCGATCGGAACGCCCAGGCGCATCCCTTGAATCAACGCTTTGATCAGCATCTGAAACTCGGGGTTGTCGTTGCGCCGCAGCAATTGCTGGTATGCCTTTTCGCGCGGGACTCCGAGATCAAGCTCCTGATTGAAGCGGGAAAATTCCTCCTGCAGGGGTCCGGGGAAAAACTGGATGACGGCGCGAAGCGATTGATCCAGACTCACGCCCGCCTGCAGCGTGACACTGACTGTGTCGAGGAACTCGGGCAAGTCGTAGCGAAGCTGGTTTTGCCTTTCTTTCGCGCGCCGCTTCAGCAGGATGATCGGCAAAAAGTATCCAGCCAGCGGCCATACGATCAAGCCGTACGTAGAGAACGGAAACCCCAGGACAAACAGGACCGTACCGATGATGAAGCCGATTAAGGTCAGCAGGATTTTCGTGCCCTGAAAGCGTTCGACGCTGAGATCGTAGGGGCGGCCCGCCTTCAAAAGCCAATCCTCCACCTCGTGCGACTCGCTGAAAAAATTGATCCGCTGCCCCAATTGCGCGTAGTCATCGCTGTGCTGCAGCAGTTTTTTGATCCATTTCTCGGAAGTCGTCTCCCGTTTGCGCAGTTCGAAGGCATTCCGCCTGCCCACGGTGTCGTGTACGTGGTTGAGCAGCCTCTCCTTCTCCACGGAGTAGCGGTAGGCTTCTTTCAGGAAAATGCCGTAAAACAGCAGAAACAAAAACAGACTTGTAATCATTAGCGCGTCCATAGCTTCACACCTTGATATTGGTCACTTTTTTGACCAATACGTAGGACAGGATCGTCCCCAGAATAAACAGAACCAGCAGGACGAGGCCAAAGCCGGAGAAGAGCGGATCGATGAAGCCTTTGTTCATCGTGTTCATCATCAGCACCAGAGCAATCGGCATGATCGGCACGAGGATGGAGATGTAGCGCTGCTCCGCTGTCATCGTCTTGATCTCCTGGTTGACGATCCGCCGGTCCTCCAGCGTCTCCGCCATCTCCTGCAGCACTTCGCTGAGGTTGCCCCCGGCTCGCCGCTGGATGAACAGCGTTGCCGCAAAGATGCGGAAATCCCGGGTTGGGATGCGCTTTTCCATATCGGCCAGCGCCTTGTCGAAGCTGACGCCCAATTGGATCTCACGGGCCATCCGCTTGAACTCCTGACCGGCCGGCTGGGGTATTTCCTTGGCCACCAGCTCGATTCCCTGCGTCAGCGTGAGCCCTGCCCGCAGCGAGTTGGCAAGCAGACGGCAGACCTCAGAGAGCTGGTCGTTCAGCCGCTCCTGATACTTGTTGCGGCGGACGAGAAAAAGCAGGTTTTGCAACAGAAACATACAGCCGAAGCCGATGATCATGTTGTAGGGAAATTTCAGCCCGACGACGCTGTTGAAAAAGAAGGCCAGCCCCAGCGATCCGACCAGGAAAATGCCGTAATACTCGGACGGTGTCAGGGCGATGTTGGCCCGAACCAGCCTGGTCTGGACCTCCTGGGCGTGCGGCGTGCGGTCGAAACGGTCGCCCCAGACGAGCAGAAAACTTTTGCGCTGGGATTTGACGTCGTACCACTCTTCCGCTTTTTTCTTCCACTCGGTCTTTTTCGCCCGGTAGCCCAGGAATTCGTAGATCCCCCAGGTCCCGAGCAAGACAGCCAGACTAAATAGGATGGAGATGCTCACGCCTTTTCACCTCCCCTGACGTAAACAGCGACTCGTCGATGTCGATTCCGAACGTCCGCAGCCTTTCCAGCGAACGTGGAATGACTCCGGTCGGGGTAAAATACCCCAGCACCTCGCCGCGCTTGCCCATGCCGACACGCTGGAAGCGGAAAATCTCATGTACTTCCGTTTGCTTGTTCGGCCCGGTGTACACCTCGGAGATGGAGACCAGCTTGCGGGTCCCGTCGGACAGACGCGTCACCTGCACGATGTAGTCCAGGGCGCTGACGATGTACTCGCGAATGACCGAGGAGGGCAACTCCATCCCTGCCATGATGACCATCCCCTCCAAGCGGTTGAAGGCATCTTGCGGGCTGTTGGCATGCACGGTGGTGAGCGAGCCTTCGTGCCCGGTGTTCATCGCTTGCAGCATGTCGAACGCTTCAGCCCCGCGCACCTCCCCGACGATAATCCGGTCCGGCCTCATCCGCAGCGAGTTGCGAACCAGATGGCGGATCGTGATCTCGCCTCGTCCTTCCATGTTTGGCGGGCGCGCTTCCAGACCGACACAGTTGGGACGGTCCAGCTTCAGCTCCGCCGAGTCCTCGATCGTAATGACCCGCTCGTAGTGGGGAATCGCCTTGGATACGGCGTTGAGCAGCGTCGTTTTCCCGCTACCCGTCCCCCCGGAGATCAGCACGTTCATTTTGGCCTGGACGACAGCCTGCAAAAAGAAGGACATTTTGCTGTCAAACGTGTTGAAGCCCATCAGGTCATCCATGGAAAACGGGTCTTTGCGAAATTTCCGGATGGAGACGAGCGTGCCGTTGAGACTGATCGGCGGAATGACGGCGTTCACCCGGCTGCCGTCCTTCAAGCGGGCATCGACCATCGGGGAGCTTTCGTCAATGCGTCTGCCGAGTGGAGCCACGATCCGGTCGACGATATGGCGCAAATGCTCCTCGTCGCGGAATTTCAGGTCGGTCAACTCCA
The DNA here is from genome assembly GCF_044627595.2 of Brevibacillus sp. TJ4. Lineage (NCBI taxonomy): Bacteria > Bacillati > Bacillota > Bacilli > Caryophanales > Paenibacillaceae > Brevibacillus > Brevibacillus sp. TJ4. Next base: position 3,779,370 of record NZ_CP185865.1, read on the forward strand.
GGCGGCCCTTTTTTTCGATGTACACTTCCTTGTGTCCGTTGATCGAAATCTCCGTAATCTCCGGGTCGGCCAAAAGCGGCTCCAACGGTCCCAGACCGACCGATTCATTAATCAGCCGCGTGAGCAAAAGCTCTTTTTCGTTCCGCGGGATGACGACCTTTTCTTCGGACATGTACTGCGAGACCATGCGCTCGATGGCCAGTCGCATCTCTCCCGGAGCCAGGCTGGTCAGCCGCTCCAGGTTGGTTTCGCGCAAAAGACGCGATTTGTAATGTTCCGCCAACTCGTCAATGTAGGGATTGTGGTAAGCGGGAGCCGCTTCCGGACGAGTCGACAGTTCTTCCTGTTGTTCGTTCTTCTCTTCCTTGCGTCGGAATAGTGCCACGCGCAACCCCTCCTATGACAGCTTTGCCAGAACCCATTTGCGAATGTCTTTGGCAGCGGGGACCAGCTTTTTCTCGTTTGCCACCCGCTGCAACGGAAGCCCTTGGTTGACGGCTGCCTGCACACCGCGGTGATCGCGGGAAATCTCCGCTGCGATCGGCGTGCTGATCAGTCCCTTGAGATCCGCCACGTTCAATTCGTTGTCGCGTCCCTTTTGATTGACGACGATCTCCAGCCGTCCCTCCGTATCGATCCGCAGCTTTCGGAACAACTCCTCCACCAGCCGGTAGGTTTGCACAGAGGGGGTATCCAGGTTCATCACGTAGTAGATCGCATCGGATTCCTCGAGTGCGGTATAGGTAATCTCGTTCATATGCGTCGGCAAGTCGAGAATGACGAAATCATAGCTGCGTCGGCTGGCCCGAATCAGCCGGCTGATAAAATCCTCCGGCATGTTTTCTGCTGTCTCTGCGTCTCGGGGGCTGACCAGCACCTCCAGCTTGGAGTGGCTTTCACGCTGTGCCACATTGCGGATGTGGTTCTCGTTCATCTCGTTCATCACCGGGACAAGATCGGCCAGCGTGCGGCCTGCGTCCAGCGAGAAGAATGTCTCTACGCCGCCGTACTGCAAATTCAGATCGATCAGCAATACGCGGGCCGTCGACTCCAGCTTCAATGCCTGGGCGAAGCCTGTCGCCAGTTGCGTACGTCCGCTTCCTCCCTTGCCGCTGTAAAAGGCGAACACTTTTCCCCGCCCCCGGACAAACGCCTTGCCGGTAGCGACCGCCCCTTTTTTACGCTGCTGATGCTGCGCCAGCTCGTTAATCTTCTCCAGCCGATCGGTCAGCAGCGCCAGTTCATCCGGGAGCAAAATGTATTCGATCGCCCCGGCCCGCACAACGTCGCGCAGCAGGGCGAAATCCTGCTTCTCCGTCAAGAAAATGATGACTCCCTCCGGAAGTTCACCCTGTATGTATTGGACCAGTTCCACTCCCGTCCCGTCTTCCGGCTGCACGATCAGCACGACATCCGGAGCGATCCGGTCGATCTCCTTTTTTACTTCACGGGAGGTTGTAAATTGCACGCTGTACTGCGAAGCGAGCGCTTCATGCAGCATTTCCCGGATGGAGTCGGTGTTGGTCACGACGAGTATTTTCATATCTGCATTCATTGCTTAGCCTCCTGGATTCGGTACTGGTGTAGTCTGGGCTGGCGCTTGCGGCGTACCTGCATCTGGAGCAGGTGGCGTCTGCTGACCGGCCGCAGGAGGATTGGTCGAAGTCGGAGGCGCCGGCTGCTCACCTGGCACCTGGGGTGTCTCCCCTGTCTCGGTCTGCGTCTGTGTCCCCTCCTGTGGAGGCTGCTCGAATGGCTGCGGAATACCCAACTCTCCCTGTCCGACATTGGCTTTGAGGATTCGCATGACATCTGCGTAGTGCTGCTGATGGATAAAGGCGGGCACCTGTTCAAACGGTATCTCCAGGGCCACGCCGCGGAATTCGTCGTTCGACTTGGCGACCATCGCGACCGGGACGTCTTTCATAAACACCTCTGTCACTGGCTGACCGCCGGCCTTGTGGGAGACGATCACATCCACGCGGTCCAAAGCCTCCAGTTGCTGGTCGAAAATGATATTTCCCGAAGAGTAGACCGTCACCAGCCGATTGTTCTGGTCACGTACAGTCGTCGCCGGCTTGATGATGTTTTTCGTGATGATGTCTCCCGCTGACAACGGAACGACCGTCACCTGGTTTTGCAAGCTCGCCATTTCGGTCACGTAGGAATCGTCTGCGAACTTCTTCGGAATTTGCCGCGGTTCAAGCTGATCCGGCAGTATGAGGGAACGAGAGGGGATATCCCTGCCTGCCACATAAATCTCCACCATTTCGCCTAGCTGTTCATTCATGTCCTTGATTTTTTGCAGAAACAAAAAGCCTGCTATTGCCGCCAACAACAATGACAGCGTCAAAAAGATAATGGCACGACGTTTGGATTCCAACATGCGATGATTCCCTCTCCTTGTCACAAAGCATTTGTATCTTTTGTCTCTCAGGCATTGTACCTGATAGCATAAGCAGAACATTGTCGAATAATGTCGATTTTAATGTAAAAATGGAAAATTAAGGCAAAAGTCACATATTCACTGTAGGCTCTAGGTAATGAATGCCATTCCAAACAAGAGTGCCGCCCCGCTGGCAATAAACGGTGCCATCGCCATTTCGGCAGCCGCTTCCCGTTTTGTGACTTTCGATAGAATCCAGAGCGGAATCGCCACTGCTCCGGCAATTAGGTAAGTAAGTCCCATCGAAAGAAGTCCGGCCTGCCATCCCAAGGCTGCACCGACCATCGCAAACAGCTTGATGTCTCCACCGCCCAACTGCCCCTTGCTGACCATTGCCATCACCAGAGAGATGCCGCCCAAGATCGCTGTTCCGAGCGCTGAATCAGGCAGTTTCTCCGGTTGGGTAAACGCGTAGTAGAGCAAAAAGTAAGCCGTTGCGGGAATCGTAAGCCAATCGTAAATCAGCCGTTGGCGTACATCCGTGTAGACGGCTATCGCCAAAAAGACAAGCATGGGTATTATGACGTATGCAGACAATCCGCAATCTCCTCCTTTTTGCTTCTGGGAGATAGTACCATGCTCACTGACGGAAATTTGGTAAATTATGTTGCAAAAACAAAAAAATTTATTGAGCAAGTTTTTTAAAAACCTTTTGGTTGCTTGTTTTTTCACTTTTCTGACGTCTTATGTTAGATGTATCTTATAAAAAAATAAGACTATCCCGCTCGTCCGTTAGACGTAGAGGAATAGTCTTATCAACTTGAATATTGGCCTTTGAGCCGTAAGCCTGGATTACCAGGCTGCGATGCATCCGTCGGTACGCATATCCGTTCCGCCGATCAGCACACCGTTTTCATCACGCCAGATGATTTGACCGCGACCAAAGTAATTGCCCGGCTGCGCCCACTTGATGTCATGCCCTTTGCGCACCAGCGCCATCGCGATGTGCTCGGGGAAATGGTGCTCCAGCTCTACCGTTTTTCCTTTCATCCATTGCCAACGCGGTGCGTCCAGGGATGCTTGCGGGTTGAGATGGAAGTCGACTGTGTTCATCACGACCTGGACATGTCCTTGCGGCTGCATGAAACCGCCCATCACGCCGAATGGCCCGACTGCCTTGCCATCCTTGGTCAAAAAGCCCGGAATGATCGTATGGTAGGTGCGTTTTCCCGGCTCCAGACGGTTGTCGTGACTTTCGTCCAGCGAGAAGTTGTGGCCGCGGTTTTGCAGCGCAATGCCGGTATCCGGCACGACGACACCCGAACCAAAGCCCATGTAGTTGCTCTGGATAAAGGAGACCATATTGCCTTCACCGTCAGCGGTACACAGGTAGACAGTCCCACTGCTGCGCGGATCGCCTGGTTCCGGAGTAATCGCCTCGTCGCCGATCAGCGCGCGGCGGCGGTCTGCATACTCATCGGAGAGCAGCTCCTCCACCTTCACCTGCATGTCGCGGCCCTCGGTGATATATTTCAGACCGTCTGTAAACGCCAGCTTCATCGCTTCAATCTGTTTGTGGTACGTATCTGTCGTATCCTTGGCATCAAAGTTGAAGCCTTTGAGGATGTTCAGCGCCATCAGCGCAATCATCCCCTGACCGTTCGGCGGAATCTCCCAGACATCATAGCCACGGTAGTTGACGCTGACCGGTTTGACCCATTCCGGCTCATAGGCAGCGAGGTCTTCTTTGGTCAGGAAGCCGCCGCACTTGCGGGAAAACGCGTCGATTTGTTCAGCCAGCTCACCGCGATAGAAGCTCTCGGCGTTCGTCTCGGCGATCAGGCGCAATGTTTTGGCATGACCCGGCGACTTCCAGATGTCTCCTGCCTGGGGAACGCGGCCGTCCGGGATAAAGGTGCTGAACCAGTGTGCGAATTCTTCACCTGTAAACTCTTTTTTGAACTTGTTGTAGGCGATATTCCAGTAGCGTGCCAGCGTCGGCGACAGCGGGTAGCCTTTTTCCGCGTAGTCAATCGCTGGCTGCAGCACCTCTGTCAGCGGCAGGCGGCCGAAACGCTTGGACAGCGCAGCCCATGCTGCCGGAGCTCCCGGAACGGTGACAGGCGTCCAGCCGTACATTGGCATTTCCTCATGCCCTTTTGCTTTCACTGCCTCAATGGAGATGCTCTGCGGAGCCGGTCCGCTGGAGTTCAGACCGTACAGCTCGTCTTTGATCCAGACGAGAGCGAATGCGTCTCCGCCGATCCCGTTGGAAGTCGGCTCGACTACAGTCAGACAAGCGGCTGTGGCGATTGCCGCATCAACGGCATTTCCGCCTTTCTTCAGGATGTCCAGCCCTGCCTGGGCAGCCAGTGGCTGAGAAGTCGCGACCATCCCGTTTTGGGCAAACGTCGTCATTCGGCGAGATGCGTACGGATATTCCAATGCGTCAAATTTGGTCATGTAAATGCCTCCTTGTTGTTCTTCCGATCCTTTACACGTATTGCGATTCACATCCGGGAGCGTCACAAACCATTATGCTGGTGTACCGATGAAGAAGTAGCCGTAAGCCATTGCGATAACAATGACCAGCGCAGGATGCAGCTTCCATTTCTCCAGCAGCAGGAACGCAGCGACTGTGAGGATTGCCGTTTGCATCCAGCCGATCCCTTCGATCGCACCCAGCAAAAACTGATACGTCATCACGCCCAGCAAAACCGTCACGATCGGTCGAACGGATTGGGTCATCGCCTTAACCTGTGGTGCCTTTCGGAAAATGTGAATGAACTGCAACAGGAGAATCATAGCGATGGCCGTAGGCGCCACTGTCGCAAACAGGGCTACAGCAGCCCCGGGAACACCGGCTACCTGATAGCCGATATAACCGGCAAGTTTGGTCGCGATCGGGCTTGGCAGCGCATTTCCTACAGCCAATACTTCACCGAATTCTTTGACGGTCATCCACTTGTACGTGTCGACCACTTCGTTTTGAATCAAGGGAATACTGGGTGGGCCTCCACCGTATCCCAGGATGTTGGAAATAAAAAAGGCCCAAAACAATTGCAGGTACGTCATGCCGCTCCCTCCCTGTCGTCCCTGTTCTTCCGCTTGCGGATCGACCAGGTCGTGTAGGCAAAGGAACCTGCCAGCGCAACCCCTACGACGATTCCGGGATGCAGGTCAAGCAGGACCAGCGCGACGACTGACAGTGCCAGCCAGACTGCAGCTCCCATTTTGCTGGAGGAGCCTTGCCAGCCTTTTTGCAAAAACTCCCACGTCATTACTCCTGTCATAACGACAATCACGGGGCCGATCGCCTGGACCATGCCGTAGACGCCAGGGGCGTCCTTGTACCGGTATATCACCTGCAACAGCGCGATCATCACGATGACGATCGGCAGCACTACGGCAATATTGGCCACCAGCGCACCCTTCCAGCCTTTTACCCGATAGCCGATGTAAGCCGCCAGCTTGGTCGCAATCGGTCCGGGAAGGGCGTTTCCCAGCGCCAGATTGTCAGCAAATTCGTCATCGGTTACCCATTTGTACTTTTTGACACATTCGGTATGGAAAAGGGGAACCATTGTTGGTCCTCCCCCAAAACCGAAAATGCCTATGCGAAAAAATGCGAGAAACAACTGCCAGTAAATCATGTCTTGCCTCCATCCCGCCTTTATCGGCCAAGTTCACCCGACTGCACCAAATGGCAGGATACCAATTGTCCCGCTCCGATGTCGGAAAGGCTCGGCACCTCGGACTTGCAAATATCCGTTGCAAACGGGCAACGCGGATGGAACGTACAGCCACTCGGCGGATTTGCCGGGCTCGGCAAATCGCCTGTGAGCAGAATCCGCTCGCGTTTTTGCTTTGGTTTTGCCACCGGTACAGCCGACAACAGTGCGCGTGTATACGGATGGCTCGGGTTGTCAAACAGTGTTCGCTTATCGGCGATTTCCACGATTCGTCCCAAGTACATAACCGCAATCCGGTCGCACAAATGCTTCACAACCGACAGATCATGCGAGATAAACATCAACGTCAGGTTAAACTCTTTGCGCAAATCCTTCAGCAGGTTGAGAACCTGCGACTGAATCGACACGTCCAGCGCCGATACCGGCTCATCCGCAATGATCAGCTTCGGCTTGACGACCAGTGCGCGCGCGATGCCGATCCGCTGGCGCTGTCCGCCAGAAAAGTCATGCGGATGGCGATCGAGATGTTCCTTGCGCAAGCCGACGACCTCGATGATCTCTTCGATCGTCTTCTCCCGCTCTTGCGGTGTGCCGATATTGTGGACCATCAGCGATTCCATCAGGATTTGCCGGATCGTCATGCGCGGATTGAGCGATGCGTACGGGTCCTGGAAAATCATCTGCAGGTCTTTGCGCATGCGGCGCATTTCCTCTTTCGGCAGCTTGGCCAGATCCTTGCCCTCGAACAGCACTTCGCCTGCCGTCGGCTCCAACAGGCGCAGGATCGTCCGGCCCGTCGTCGACTTTCCGCAGCCCGATTCCCCTACGATCCCGAGCGTTTCGCCCGGGAAGACTTGCAGATCAATACCGTCTACAGCCTTGACGTATCCGGTCGTCTTTTTCAAAAATCCGCTTTTGATCGGAAAATGCTGCTGCAATCCTTTGACTTCCAAGAGAGGTGTGTTCATTGCGCTTCTCCCCCTTCCGCATACAGCCAGCAGCGGCATTTGTGCCCGTCAAGCTGCAACAGCTCCGGCGCTTTTTCTTCGCAAATCGCCATTGCCTTGGAGCAGCGCGGCGCAAAGCGGCAGCCTTTTGGCATCTGATGCGCCAGCGGAACCGAGCCCGGAATCGTCTCCAGGTACTCGCGCTCCTCTTCCAGATCGGGCACCGAGTTCATCAGACCGATCGTGTACGGATGCATCGGGTTTTCAAACAGGCTTTCGACGTCAGTCTCTTCCACCACTTGACCGGCGTACATGACGATGACCCGGTCGCACATCTCGGCGACGACGCCCAGATCATGCGTGATCAGCATGATCGACGTACCTGTTTTTTCTTTCAGGTCGCGCATCAGATCGAGAATTTGCGCCTGGATCGTTACATCCAGCGCAGTCGTCGGCTCGTCGGCAATGATCAGCTTCGGATCACAAGACATCGCCATCGCGATCATCACGCGCTGCCGCATACCACCCGAGAGCTGATGCGGGAATTCTCCGTAGATTTCTTCTGCGCGAGGCATTCCCACAGCCTTGAGCATGGCGATCGCCCGCTCCTTGGCCTGCTCCTTGCTTACTTTCATGTGAAGCAGAATCGCTTCCTCGATCTGCCTGCCAACCGTGTGCAGAGGATTGAGCGATGTCATCGGCTCCTGGAAAATCATCGCGATTTCATTTCCACGCACCGACTGCATCTCTTTTTCCGACAGCTCCAACACATTTTTGCCGTTGAAACGAATCGTCCCTTCCGATTTTCCATTCGGAGGCAAAAGCCGCATGATCGACAAGCTGGTCACGCTTTTTCCGCAGCCCGATTCGCCTACAACGCCGAGCGTTTCACCAGCACGGATGGAGAAGTCGACACCGTCAACGACACTGACGACACTACTGCCATTGCGAAACCGTGTTCTCAGTTGTTCTACTTCCAAGATGGTCGTCATCTGCCCCACTCCTTAATCTTATTTTCGTGCCCGCGGATCTAATACTTGCTGCAAGCCGTCGCCCAGCAGGTTGAATCCCAGAACGACCAGGAAGATCGCGATGCCGGGATAGTATGTTGCATAAGGTGCGACAGTCATCAAGGACTGCGCCTGATTGAGCATGCTTCCCCAGGAAGGAGTCGGCGGTGTTACGCCAAGCCCCAGATAAGAGAGCGACGCTTCCGCGATAATCCCGGCAGCCATCGCCAATGTAGCCTGAATCACGATCGGGTTCACGGCGTTTGGCAGGATGTGACGGAACATGATGCGCGCGTCCTTTACCCCGACCGAGCGAGCTGCCTGTACATATTCCATATTGCGAAGAGACAATACCTGTCCCCGGGTAATGCGGACAAATTCAGGGGCAAAACCGATACCGATCGCCAGCATGGCGTTTCCGAAACCGGCACCGAGGACGGCCGAGATCGCCAAGGCGAGGATCAGGAACGGGAAAGCCTGCATCGCGTCGACCACGCGCATGACGATCCACTCGTCCCAAAAGCCGCGATAGTAACCGGTCAAAAGCCCGATCGGAATACCGATGGCCATGGCAATTCCTACAGAGATAAGCGCTGCTTGAATCGAAATGCGCGCGCCATAGACGACACGGGAGAAAATGTCGCGTCCCAAATCGTCAGTCCCAAACAAATGCTCTCCACCAGGAGGAAGCAAAATCTTCTCGTAATTCTGTTCATTCGGATCAAAAGGTGCAATGTAGGGCGCAAAGATCGCTACCACAATCAGAGCGAGGATAATCAGCGCTCCGATGACGCCCAGTCCGTTTCGGAGAAGCTTTCCAAATGCCTTCATTATTCACTCGCTCCTTTCCCAGCCTTGATGCGCGGATCGATGACCGCATACAGGATGTCGACTACCAGGTTGACGATCACGACCATGATCGCGGCGACGAGGATCGCCCCCTGAACCGTTACGTAATCCCGTTTGAATACGGACTCGACAATCAGACGTCCGAAGCCTGGAATGGAGAAAATGGATTCAGTAATGACCAACCCGCCCAACAGTCCGGCGACCATCAGACCGGAAGCGGTAACCACGGGAACCAGCGCGTTGCGCAGAGCGTGGCCAAGAATGGTGCGCACTTCATTCAATCCTTTTGCTTTCGCTGTGCGGATGAAGTCCATGTTCACGACATCGAGCAGCGAAGACCGTAGCATTCGCATCAACACGGCGGATTCCCGCAGCCCCGCGGCTACACAAGGCAAGATCATCGCCATCAGGTTGCGCACCGGATCTTCAGAGAACGGCACATAACCGGAAGACGGCAGCCATTGATTCTCAACCGCGAAATAAATAATCAGCATCATTGCCAGCCAGAAGCTGGGGATACTCATACCGCCCAAAGCGGCAAATGTACTTGTATAGTCAACCCAGGTCCCACGGCGCACCGCAGCCAAAATCCCTGCCGGAATCGCAATCAGGATGGCTACGAGAAACGTCCCGATGGTTAGTTCTACAGTTGCTGGCAATCGTTGCAATATCAGGTCGGAGACCGGTACATTGTCCGTAATCGAAGTTCCCAGATTGCCCTGCAGCACATTTCCCAGCCACGAGAGATACTGCAATACGATAGGCTTGTCCAGGCCAAGTTCTTTTCTCAATGCCTCATACGCTTCTGGTGTCGCCTCTTGTCCTAAAATGACCCGGGCGGGATCGCCCGGGATCAAATGAATCAAGGAGAATGTCATAATCGACACCAGCAAAAGAATCGGGATTGTCAGCAATAAGCGTCTAACCACGAACATCATGACACATCCTCCTCATCTTGCTGTTTTTCTGTCGTGCAGGCTGTTATTACTTGTCCAGTTTTGCCGTACGGATCAGACCATCTGGGTAGTATTCCACACCAGACACTTTGCTGCTGTAACCGATCAGTACGAATTGGTGGTACAGGTACGAGTAAGCACCTTCGTCGTGAATGATCTTGCTTGCTTGATCGTAAAGCTCTTTACGTTTTGCAACATCTTGCTCGGCACGCGCTTGCTCTACGATTTCATCCAGTTGCGGGATGGAGATGCGGCCGTAGTTGTTCAGGTTTCCGGTAACTACGAAGTCGTAGAAGTTCAGATCCGGGTCAGGACGACCAGACCATCCCAATTGCATTGCTTCAAACTCGCCTTTTGCTCCTGCATCCAGCAGTTGACCGTACTCTACTTTTTCCAGAACTACATTAATATTGTGTTGTTTCAGCATGTTTTGAACGACTGCACCCAACTGCTCGTTCTCAGGAGAAGTGGTGATCATCAGCTTGAATTCGAAGCCGTTCGGTTTGCCGCCTTGCTCCAGCAGGCTCTTGATCTCGTCTGCATTGACCGGTACTGGGCTGTTCAGCTCTTCATTGTACGCCATGTTTCCTTTCGGGAAGGCGGTACGAGCTGGTGCTGCATAGCCGTCAAAGAGAACTTTTACGAGCGCGTCGCGGTCAATCGCACGGTCTACAGCGGCACGCAAGTATTTGTTGTCAAACGGAGGACGGCTGTTGTTCAGGTGAAGACCTTGGTACCCCATACCGGATTCGGTAATCATTTCGAAGTTGGCATCTGCTTCCAGTGCAGGAATTTCTTTTACAGGTGTTTCATCGATGATGTCCAGCATGCCGGAGCGCAGGTTCTGCACCTTTGCAGTTCCGTTTGTGAAGACGCGGTAGTTGACTTCATCCAGCTTCACTTCGCCGCCCCAGTAGTTTTCGTTTTTCTTCAGGGTAACGCTGTCGCCTTTGACTTGTTTAACAAACACGAAAGGTCCTGTTCCTACCGGGTTGTTCACGTAGTCGTCTCCGAATTTTTCAACAGCGGCAGGAGATACGATCATACCTGCACGGTCTGTCAATACAGCCAGGAATGGTGCGAATGGCTGGGTGAGCTGTACTTGCACAGTGCTGTCATCGACAACCGATACGGACTCAACGAATTTCAGTTCGCCTTTACGTCTCGATTTCTCTTCATTAATGTTGCGGTCGAAGTTGAACTTCACTGCCTCAGCGTTGAAGTCAGTTCCATCGTGGAATTTGATGCCTTGCTTCAGTTTGAATGTGTACGTTTTTCCGTCTTCGGAAACTTCGTACGTATCTACCAGCATAGGAACGATTTCGCCTTGCGGATTGAGGTCAAACAGCTTGTCATACAAGCTGGCGTAAACCTGACGATCGTACAGCGAAGTCGAAATATTCGGGTCCATCGAAGGCGGGTCTGCTTTCAGACCGATGTTCAGGACTTTTGGTCCAGCCTGGGTTGCCTCTGGTGCATTCGTTTGCGGTGTGCCTTCTGTAGCACTGCCTCCGCCGCTGCTTCCGCATCCTGCTACGAGGAGAGCGGTTCCCAATACGGCGCTAAGTAATGTTTTGCTCATTGTTTTGGAAAACATAAATAACCCCTTCTCTCTAGTATTTTTTACCATCTGACAGTTTAGTTTATTGTTAATCTTTTCTCACTCTCTTTCCGTCTGATGGCATTCCCCCTTCCAAAGAACTATATCGGTTTCTAACGGATAAATTTGTACTTCGATTTTAAAATTTTTAGTTCATTTATCACATTTACCCGCAAGATTCCCGGAATTTTGTTCAGTTTGTTCAGCAAAAATTGCGACAATTCTTCGTAGTCTCTTACCAGGATCTGAATAATCAACTGGTAGTCACCCGAGGTCAATACAATCAAGCGAACCTCGACGATATCATTCAAAGTAGCTACAACGTCATCCAGCTTGGTCGCTTCTACCGCAACCTGGATGAAAGATTGTACGTTGAGCCCCGCTTTGACAGGGTTTACGACTCCCACCAGACTCAAGATGCCCTCATCCTGCATTTGCTGGACGCGCATCCGCACCGTCTTCTCGGTGACGCCTAGTTCTTTTGCAATGGTAGTGAAAGGCAAGCGAGCATTGTCTTGTAGAGCGCGTACAATACCGTAATCAATATCATCCAATTGCGGGTACAGTGATCGACGATATTTGTCTTCCATAATCCCCCTGCCTTCGACTCGAAAATCGAGAAAAAAATATATATCCGTCTTTTTGAAACAATTTTAAGACGATTTACGATATTGTTTAGTTACTATAATACGAATTTCGACAAATCGCAACACTTATTCTGAAAATTTATTGATGAAAACATTTTCAATCTATCATTTTTTTAAAAATCTAGTGACAATTCTCGATAAGGAGTTTTTTTGCATAAAAATAGAGCGTATTCGAACAACCTGAATACGCTCTGACCCGCTCTTGCAACCTACAAAAATTACCTGTTGCTCCTAGTATTCGATCCGGTTCTGCGATTCCTTCCACGCTTCAAACGGTCCTTTTTCCCGGGCTGGATCAATCCGGTAGAAGGGAATGGAGCGCTGCTCGTACGGCAGTTTGATCTGCTGGTAAATAAAATCGTCGTCGAAACCGGCCTTGGCTGCGTCTTCCTTCGTATATCCGTAGTACACCTTGTCCGGACGGGCCCAGAAGATCGCACCCAGACACATCGGGCACGGCTCACAGCTCGTATACAGCTCGCAGCCGACCAATTGAAAGCTGCCCAGATGCTTGCACGCTTCCCGGATCGCCTGCACCTCTGCATGCGCCGTCGGGTCATTGGTCGCCGTGACTTCATTTCTCCCGGTCCCGATGATTTTGCCGTCCTTCAGTACGATCGCTCCGAACGGCCCGCCGTGGCTTGTAAGCACATTTTCCACTGCCAAATCGACAGCTTTGCCCATCCATCCTGTTTGGTCCATATTCATCAATGCCTCCTTTTTGCTCTCGCCATTCTATTGTTTGCTTGCATTGTCAAGCGTATGGCTAGTACAGGGAACGCTTCAAATGGAACAGGTAGCGGTTGCGAATAATCCAGAAGTAGATCGTCTGCACGACCACAAAGCTGGTCAAAACGATTGCCGTAGGCTTGACGACCGAACCGACAAACATGAGATCCAAAAAGCTCTGCAGCGATACAAAGGCGACTACGCTATGCACGATCGCGACCAGAATCGGGACGAAGAACAAAAGGGCGATCTGGATCGTCACGACGCGGGTAAGCTCGCTTTCTGACATACCGATCTTGGAAATGGCCCGGTACTGTCTCTTGTCGCTCTCCAAATCCGTGTACAGGCGGAAGTACAAAAAGCTGGCTGCCGCCACGAAAAACAGCAGACCGACGAACAGGCCGATAAACAGTGCGGTGTTGGCCATCTGTTTCATGCTGTGGTACACCGGGGCGCGAGATTTAAAGTAAAATCGTTCGTCTTCCGCAAGTGTACCGATCTCTTCCTCAAGAAACAAGCTGATCTGCATCGTTTCCTTCCAGGCAGGGATCGCATAGCCGTAGCGGATTTCTTCCCGGGATGCGCGCACCTGCTCGTACACCGGATCGGGCACCACGGCCAGACGTTCAAAGCCCAGCCCGCTGAACAGCGGCAGCACCGCTGCGTCCTTCTTGACCGCCAGACTGCTTCCTCCCACGATCAGCCGCTCCGGCGCAAACTCGTCCCCGAACCATTTCAGAAAAACAAACGCCTCTTGCTCGCCAATCTCGATTTTTTCCTTGCCCGCCGCCCTGGCATACGTGTTGTACACAGACAGCTTGACTACGCCAATCCTCTCATCCCCCACTTCTTCGGGCAGGACGCGGATCATCACCTCGTGCCGGTCAAATGACATGCCTGAGCTCTCCAGTTGGCTTTCGATCAGTCGCAAATGCTGTAACTGCTCCGGGTTCTCCCGTTTGGAATGGTATTCAAACGCGTACGGATTAATACGCAGCACCGTTTCCTGAATCGAGGCCGCCAGCGACGCCAGCGTTCCGATCGCGCAAAAGGCAACCGTCGAAACGATGCTGACGAGAAAAAACATCCGGGCGTTGTCCTTCATCCGGTACGCCATGTCGGAGAGAGTCAGCAGATTTGTTTTCCGCCAGTAGAAAACGCGCCTTTTTTTCAAGATGCCAATCAGAAACACGCTAAGCTGAGTAAACATCAAATAGGTGCCGAGCACGGTCATCAAGCCGACCGGCATCAGCAGGACAGCGACGTATACGCCTTCCGCTGTCAACGCGAGGATGTAGCTGATACCCAGGAGCGCGGTAGCGAGTACCGACAGGGTAATCGACGCTTTGGGGTCGGCTTTCGGACGCTGGCTTCCCTGCATCAGCTCGAGGATGCTGCGGTTGCGCAACAGCAGCACCGTAAAGACGGATATCGCCACAAACAGCAGGGTAAACACCACTACGGTCAGGGCGATCGCTTTCAGCGGAACATAAAAGGGCAATGCCTGCACGTCCAGCAAAAAGCCGGCGAACTGGAAGAACAGCTTGGCCAGCACCATCCCCAGACCGATGCCGCAGACGATGGCCATCGCACCGATCAGCAGATTTTCCAGGACAATCAGCAGATTTCGCTGCAAGGGAGTCATGCCGTGTACGAACAAGATGGCAAACTCTTTCTCGCGCTTTTTCAAAAAAGCTCCCACGCAGTAAAACAAAAAGAAGAAAGCAAACAAAAAGATGATGTACTCCGCAATCACCATTCCCGTCGCGACGGAGGCGTGAATTTTTTCCGATTCGATGCCCGGATGAAAAATGAACATCGCATACACGAAAAAGATCATCACGGAAAAGACACTGGAAAAAAAGAAAGCAGCGTACGTCCTCTTGTTTCGCCACACATTGTTAAAGGCGAATTGTCGAAAGGTCATAGCTGTTCCCTCCCAGAAACGACAGCGCATCGATGATCTTCTGGAAGAACACCTGGCGATTTTCTCCCCGGTACATTTCGTTGTGGAACTGCCCGTCCTTGATGAAAATGACCCGGTGGCAATAGCTCGCTGCGACCGCGTCATGCGTGACCATCATCATTGTCATGTTGTACGCCTTGTTGATCGTCTCCAGCGTCTCCATCACTTTCCGGGACGATTTCGAATCGAGGTTGCCGGTTGGCTCGTCCGCCAGCAAAAGCGACGGGGAATGGATGATCGCCCGGGCGATCGCAGCCCGCTGCCGCTCGCCTCCCGATACCTCGTACGTGTACTTGTGCAAAATATCCTGAATCCCCAGCTTGATCGCTACGGAGTGCAGCTTTTCTTCCATGATCGGGACCTTTTCGCCCTCCAGGGTCAAAGGCAGGACGATATTTTCCCCCAGCGTCAACGTCTCCAGCAGATTGAAATCCTGAAAGACAAAACCGAGCTGGCGGCGACGAAACAATGCCAGCTCTCTCTTTTTCAACAGGTGGGGATTGCTCCCATTGAGAAACACTTCCCCCGACGTCGGTACGTCAATCGTGGAAATCAGGTTCAAAAGCGTCGTCTTGCCGCTCCCGGATGGTCCCATGATGCCCACGAACTCGCCTTTTTGAATCGTAAAATCAATATCGGTCAAGGCCCGGTACGTCACCTTGCCTCCGTAAATTTTGCTCAGGCTTCTTACTTCCAGCATTTCCATGCCAATCGCCTCTCTCTCGTACTTCTTGATCTACTATACGAAAGCACGGGCCTGCCCAGCTATCGAATTAACTTTCATCTGCCTTACGATCTTGTAAGGTTGGGACAACGGCGGAAAAGAGGATGCGCACAGTCGTGCCTTCTCCTACGACCGAATCCAGCTCGACTTCATGCCCGAGCCGCTTGCTGATCTCCTTGACGAGGTAGAGCCCCATGCCGGTCGATTCGGCGTACTTGCGGCCATTTTCTCCGGTAAAATACGGCTGAAAGACGCGACGGATGTCTTCGGGCGGTATCCCGATTCCGTAATCCTGCACCTCGAGGACGACTCGCTCTCCCCGCTCGTAGGCGCGCACGGTCATCTTCGTGCTCTTGCCAGCGGAATACCGCACGGCGTTGACGAGCACCTGGTTGAGCATGAACATCAGCCACTTCTCGTCTGATTCCACCCGCCACCGCTCGTCCACCTGCAGTTGGGGGTAAACCTGATTGCGTATAAAGTAGCGCTTGTTCTCCGCGACTGCCTGCTGTACCAGACTGTGCAGATTGACAGGCTCGATCAAAAAGTCCTGCTCAAAATTGTCCAGCCGTGACAGGTAGAGGACGATCTCCAGGCCGCGCTTTAACCGGTCCACTTCTTCGCGGATGCTCTCCGCTTTCGGATCGTCTTCGTCCTGCATCATCAGGTAGATGACGGAGATCGGTGTCTTCATTTGATGTGTCCATTGCTGAATAAATGTAATATGATCGCGCTGCTTGTTTTCGTAAGCGTGCAGTTGTTCTTTGTAGAGGCGGTACTGCTCCAGGTTGATCTCGTCAAATGCCCGGCAGAGCGGAGCGTTGCCATGTGTCTGCGTCAGCTCCTCCAAAGACCGGACAGGTTGGCTGAGCCGCTGGTAGATCGCGCGGTGGGTCAGATAGCGCACGACCAGAAAAGCGCCCGCAAAAAAGACCGACAGAAAGACGGCGTAGACCATCAAGGAAGGATTCCAGTACCCATCCATCGCAAAAATCAGAATGACGAGCACAAGCTGGATGAGAAAAAAAGCGCAAAACGCCCACTGGTCTCGAAAAAACAACCGCATCATACTTCCTCCCAGTACGCCTTGAGGCGGTATCCCGCACCGCGTACGGTCTCGACGGCTCCGTCCAGTCCAATGTCTTTGAGCTTGCCGCGCACGCGCGTAATGTAGACGTTCAGCGTGTTTTCGTCCACGAATTGCTCGTCCCAGAGCTTTTCCAGCAGGCGCTCCCGGCTGACCACGCGCGGGTACTGGTTCATCAGCGACTCCAGCAGCAAGGCTTCTTTTTTGCTCAGCTCGATCCGGGCCTCATCGAGACACAGCTCCATCCGCTCCATAAACAGCTTGAGCCCGGCTACCTCGACCGTCCGCTCTCCCTCCTGCGGGGCGTACATGCCGTAAGCACGGCGAAGCTGGCTGCGAATCTTGGCGAGTACGACATCGTAGTCAAACGGCTTCGTAATGTAGTCATCGGCTCCGTTTTCCAGCGCCATCACCTGGTCCATCTTGCTCTCGCGGGCTGAGATAAACAGGATCGGGCAATTGGATACGCGCCGCATCTGCCGGCACCAGTAAAACCCGTCGAACTTGGGCAAATTGACATCGAGCAGAACCAGCTCCGGACGCACCTCCGAAAAAACCGTCATCACGCGGTCAAACTGTTCGACGTTGACGATGTTGTATCCGTATTTTTCCAACTGGCTTTGCAACAACTGGTTTATTTTCGGATCGTCTTCCACGATCATAATCGTCGACATGTATCCGTACTCCTCTCACTATGGGGCTTCCCCTACCTTTACTATACCAAAATACCAAAAAAGGATGGAGTTGTTCTCCATCCTTAGTCTGATCTCTGCATCAATTGCTGCAATTTTTTAATTCCGCGAAAGTGCAGGATCTTCACTGAACTCTCCGTCTTCCCGAGAATCTCCGCGATCTCGCTCATCCGCAAGTCTGCCAGGTAGCGCAGCGCGATGACGTTGCGCTGGTCTACGGTCAGCCTGTCGACCTGCTTCCAGACACCAGCTGTCATTTCTTTGGACAGGCACCACTCTTCGGGCAGCGCGTCCGTCGCCTTGATGAGGCGGAACATTTCTCCGTCCACCGGACATTCCCGTTTCTTGCGCATGTAATCAATCAGCGCGTTGTGGGCAATCCGGAAAATCCACGCCCCGAACGGATGACGGCGGTCGTACTGCTCCAGCTTGGAGTAGACTTTGATAAATACGGTGGTCGTCAAATCCTCGACGTCCCACACATTGTTCACACGGTAACGAAAGTAGCGATATATTTTCCCGGAGTATTCTTCGTATATTTGCTGATGGCTCAACTTTGGATACATCTGTGCGGTATTCATCATCAATCTCCCATTCCCTCGTTCGCATCGTTGACTTCATTCTAAAGGAGAGAGGTAATGGGAACCATCGAGTTTACTTTCAGATACCTTACAGTTTTGTAAGATTGTTTTTTCTGCTTGTAAGAAAGGCTTAAACAGTGCTGCAGATCGCGTGGCTATGTGCAAGGAGGCGGCAACAGGGAACATCGACAAGCCTGCCTTTCACGACGGTACCGGGCGAAAAACGCAAACAGGCTGTCCCTCACGTCATGCGACATGCGGGACAGCCTTCCCATCCGTGGTGCGATTTACGGCACTAGTCCAAGCCCAGGCGCTTGAAAATCGTATCCACGTGCTTGAGGTGGTAGCGGTAGTCGAAGCAGGCATCGAGGTCTTCCTTGCTTAACAGGGAAGTAACCGTCTCGTCTTCTTCGACAATGGCACGGAAGGAGCGCTGTTCTTCCCACGCCTGCATCGCGCGCGGCTGTACGGTATCGTATGCCTTTTCGCGGCTCATGCCTTTTTCGATCAGCTTCAGCATCACCTGCTGGGAGTAGATCAGGCCAAAGGTGCGATCCATGTTGCGTTTCATGTTCTCCGGGAAGACAGTCAGGTTTTTCACGATGTTCATAAAGCGGCGCAGCATGTAGTTCAGCAGCTGCGTCGCATCCGGCAGAATGACGCGCTCCACGGACGAGTGGGAGATGTCGCGCTCATGCCAGAGCGGTACATTTTCGTAGGCAGACAGCATGTGGCCGCGAACGACACGCGCCAGGCCGCAAATGTTTTCGCTGCCGATCGGATTGCGCTTGTGCGGCATTGCCGAGGAGCCTTTTTGCCCTTTGGCGAACGCTTCTTCCACTTCGCGCATTTCGCTTTTTTGCAGACCGCGAATCTCTGTCGCAAACTTCTCCAGCGAAGTCGCGATCAACGCGAGCGTCGCCATGTACTCGGCGTGGCGGTCGCGCTGCAAGGTTTGCGTCGAGATCGGCGCAGGCGACAGTCCAAGCTTTTCGCATACGTACGCTTCCACGAACGGATCGATGTTGGCGTACGTGCCGACAGCGCCGGAGATTTTGCCGTATGCCACTTCTTTTCGCGCTGCGCGGAAACGGGCCAGGTTGCGCTTCATCTCCTCATGCCAGAGAGCCAGCTTCAGGCCGAATGTAGTCGGTTCTGCGTGTACGCCGTGCGTTCTGCCCATGCAGACGGTGTTCTTGTGCTCGCGAGCCTTGTCCGCGAGAATGGCGATAAAGTCTTCGAGGTCTTTTTCCAGGATTTCGTTCGCCTGGCTGAGCAGGTAGGAGAGAGCGGTATCGACCACGTCAGTAGAAGTCAGTCCGTAGTGAACCCACTTTTTCTCTTCGCCCAGCGTTTCCGAGACAGCGCGGGTAAAGGCAACCACGTCGTGGCGAGTCTCTTCTTCGATTTCATAGATGCGGTCGATGTCGAAGCGGGCATTTTCCCACAGCTTTTGCACGTCTTCCTTGGGGATGACGCCGAGCTCGGACCATGCCTCGCAGGCGAGAATCTCCACTTTCAGCCAAGCCTTGAACTTGTTTTCTTCCGTCCAGATGGCGCGCATCTCCGGTCGTGAATAGCGTTCGATCATGTTTGTACCTCCGTTTTTATGTCCAGATTTCCAGTTTCTCGATCATGTCCAGTGCTTCCTCTACCGTCGGGGCAAGGACGTTGAGATGACCCATTTTGCGCTTTGCTTTGCTCTCTGCCTTGCCGTACAGATGAAGCTTGGCGGAACGTGGCAAGCTCTCGACGCGTTCCAGTACAGGCTCCAGATGCTCGCCCAGAATGTTCACCATGACGACAGGAGAGAGCAGATCGGTCGCTCCCAGCGGCAGGTTGCATACGGCCCGCACATGCTGCTCAAACTGCGAAGTGACGCACGCTTCCATCGTGTAGT
This sequence comes from Brevibacillus sp. TJ4, assembly GCF_044627595.2. Lineage (NCBI taxonomy): Bacteria > Bacillati > Bacillota > Bacilli > Caryophanales > Paenibacillaceae > Brevibacillus > Brevibacillus sp. TJ4. Next base: position 3,799,136 of record NZ_CP185865.1, read on the forward strand.
GGCCGGAGTTGTGCGGACGTGGGGCCAGTTCGTTCACGTACAGCTCACCGTCGGCAGTAAGGAACATCTCGATGGCAAGCAGCCCGACCACATCCAGCTTCTCCACGATCGTACGGGCGATTTGCTCTGCCCGTGCACGCACCTCATCACTGACGCGGGCGGGCACAATACTGAGGTGCAGGATATTTTCCAGATGGACGTTTTCCGCAGTCGGAAAAACGGCAAGCTCGCCGTCGGGATTGCGGGCCGCGATGACGGACAGCTCCATCTGGAAGGGAACGAACTTCTCCACGATCAGTTCCGTTCCCGCTTTCTGCAAGGTGTCATACGCTTCTGCCAGCTCGTCCTCGCTTCGTAACACCCATTGTCCTTTGCCGTCATAGCCGCCTGTCGCCGTTTTCATTACAGCCGGCAGGCCAAGATCGCGCACTGCCTGCTTGAGATCATCCAGACTCGCCACGACGCGAAACGGTGCCACAGGGATTCCCAGCTCCTGAATCGCCGTCTTTTCGCGAATCCGATTTTGCGTGATCCGCAACAGCCTGCTTCCCTGCGGTACGTACGACTTGCTTTCCAGCACTTCAGCCACACGCGCATCGACATTTTCGAATTCATAGGAAATGACATCGCTGACCGCCGCGAGCTGCAAGGCGGCCTCCACATCGTCGTAAGAAGCGATAATTTGCCGGTCTGCCGCTTGTCCGCACGGCGCATCCGCTGTCGGGTCCATCGTCACAAAGCGATAGCCCATCGCCCGCCCCGCCAGTGCGATCATCCGTCCCAACTGGCCGCCACCGAGAATACCGATCGTCGCTCCCGGTTTAATCAGTCTGCTCGTCTGGTTTTTCATCACAGTTCACTGTCCTCCAGCACTTTTTTGCGCACTGCATCACGCCGTGCCTGGAACCGCTCCTGAATCTCCGGGTATTTGATGCCCAGGATTTGCGCAGCCAAAAGTCCGGCGTTGATTGCTCCAGCCTTGCCGATCGCCACAGTCGCGACTGGAACCCCGCCCGGCATCTGGACGATGGACAGCAGGGAATCGAGTCCGTTCAAATTGGATGATTTGACAGGCACACCGATGACCGGCAGTTCTGTTTTCGCAGCAACCATTCCCGGCAGATGGGCCGCTCCGCCCGCTCCCGCGATGATCACTTCCAACCCGCGGCTCTTGGCGCCCTCTGCATATTCGAACATCAAGTCAGGCGTCCGGTGGGCAGATACTACTTTCTTTTCGTACGGAACCCCCAGTTCGTCCAGGATCGCACAAGCCTCTTGCATTGTCTCCCAATCCGATGTGCTGCCCATAATGACACCCACCAACGGTTTGTCCATGAGAACTCCAGCCCCCTATGTCCTATCTTTCAGAAGAAAGCCCAACCGCCGATCAGCAAGATTGCCGCACTCGTCGCCTGGGCTATACATGTCTGTTTTTCCTTCAACTTCTTCAGTGTAGCAGGGGGAAACTTTATCTGTCAACATCGCTTCCGAACATTTAGAAAAGGATTTGCTTTTATCATTCGGATTTAATCTGTCTTGCTTGTCAAGCGCTCCCTTTTGCACATCGAGGCCAGAGTCGAATCGTTCCCCTACTTCTGCTTATTCCCTACTATGCCCAAAAAGAAAGGACGGCTTCTCTCCCGAAGAAAGAAAACCGTCCTAATATGGTTTGAATGTCTATTCGCGCAACCAGATGAAGTAAGCGAGGAAAACGAGGAACAGCACGTACATCGCCGGATGGACTTCGCGCGCTTTTCCTTTCAGCACTTTCAGCACCGGGTAGACGATAAAGCCGGCCGCAAGCCCGGTCGCGATACTGTACGTCATCGGCATCATCAAAATCGTCAGGAACGCCGGGAACGCCTCTTCCAGCTCATCCCATGCAATTTTGGCGATGTGAGACGCCATCAGCACCCCGACGATAATCAGGGCAGGCGCAGTGACAGCAGATGTGACTACGGCCAAAAGCGGCGAGAAGAACAAAGCAAGCAGGAACAGGAGCCCCGTCACGACAGAAGCAAAACCGGAACGTCCGCCTGCTGCGACACCTGCCGCAGATTCGATGTACGCGGTAGTCGTCGACGTCCCCATTACCGCACCAGCCATCCCCGCCATCGCATCAGAGGAGAACGCTCTGCCCGGGCGCGGCAGCTTGCCGTCTTTCAACAAGCCAGCCTGGTTGGCAACCCCGATCAGCGTACCTGTCGCATCGAAGAAATCCACGAACAGGAAGGTCAGGACGACGATCAGCATATGGACCGTAAACAGAGTCGATGGGTCAAACAGGTATTCAAAGGCTGCACCAAACGTCGGCGCCATGCTTGGCGGCAGATCAAAAATGCGATCCGGTACGGCTACCAACCCGAAGAACATCCCGATGACCGCCGTTGCGACCATCCCTACAAAAATCGCAGCGGGCACTTTGCGGGTCATCAGCACCGCTGTCAAAATCAGTCCGAACACGGCAAGCAGAGCATTTTTCGCCGCGACAACCTGCTCCGGCGTCAGGTTATCCTGGAAGAAGGTCAAATGACCGAGTGCGACGAAGGTCGCGTCATCAGCGACGATAATGCCGGCATTTTTCAGACCAATAAAGGCGATAAACAGACCGATCCCCGCAGACACCGCGTATTTCAGGCTTTGCGGAATCGCGTTGACAATCGCTTCACGGATGCCCGTCAACGACAGGATCAGGAAGATCAGACACGACAGGAAGACGCCAGCCAACGCCTGCTGCCAAGGGATTTGCATGGTCAAAACGACTGTGTAGGTAAAAAACGCGTTCAACCCCATCCCCGGCGCCTGCGCAATCGGCAAGCGAGCGAGAAATGCCATCAGCAGCGTACCAAAGGCAGCAGCCAATGCAGTCGCGGTAAATACAGCGTTAAATTCCGGATAGTTTGCCTTCAGTTCAGGCGGCAGATCAGCACCGCTGAGAATAAACGGGTTTACCGCCAAAATGTACGACATCGCCAAAAAGGTCGTGATCCCGGCAATAATTTCCCGACGATAGTTGGTGCCTAGCTTATCAAACTCAAAATACTTGCGCACCGAAATGTCCCCCCACAAATTTGGATTGACAGTAAACAAAAAAGGCCGAGGCGCTTGCTTAACGCCTCGACTCCAAAAACAAAACGTCCGGGTGCAATAAGAAAAATAAGTACGATATACCAAGCCCGTCGACATTTTGTTCGTAGTCAGGTCGTTTATGGCAACCTCGTAGAGACTCCTGAACCCTATTATCAGGAATATACGAACCCTTTTATTCATCTGTCACATCGAAAAGTGTAACAGGTGGCATACTAGCTGTCAACGGAAAATACGAACATTTATTTTTTCTTATCGCGAAATATCCGGTTTTTTTACTTGACTGTTTACTCCCACTCGATCGTCGCCGGCGGCTTGGAGGTGATGTCGTACACAATGCGGTTGACGTTGTCCACCTCGTTTACGATGCGGGTCGAAATTTTCTCCAGCACATCCCACGGGATCCGTGCCCAGTCTGCCGTCATCCCGTCGATAGAAGTAACGGCGCGAATACCTACCGTGTAGGAGTAGGTCCGCACATCGCCCATTACCCCTACGGTCGTCATATTCGGCAGCGCTGTAAAATACTGCCAGATGTCACGGTCAAGTCCAGCCTTGGCGATCTCTTCGCGCAAAATGGCATCCGATTCCCGAACGATCTCCAGTTTTTCCTCTGTGACTTCACCCAAAACGCGAATACCGAGGCCAGGACCCGGGAACGGCTGGCGCCATACGATTTCGTCAGGCAGGCCAAGCTCTGTACCCAGCTTGCGAACCTCATCCTTGAACAGCGTTTTCAGCGGCTCGATCAGCTTGAATTTCATGTCTTTCGGCAGTCCGCCTACGTTGTGGTGCGATTTGATCGTGTGCGCTGTCGCTGTTCCGCTTTCCACGATGTCGGTATACAGCGTGCCTTGGGCCAGGAAATCCATGTCCTTCAGCCTGGCAGCTTCTTCATCAAATACGTAAATAAACTCGTTGCCGATAATTTTCCGTTTTTGTTCCGGGTCGGAAACGCCTTTCAGCTTGTCCAGGAAACGCTTGCGGGCATCGATCTTGATCACTTTCATCGCAAACTTTTCGCCGAACGTCTCCATTACGCTTTCCGCTTCGCCTTTGCGCAGCAGGCCGTGATCGACGAACATGCACGTAAGCTGGTCGCCAATCGCCTTGTGGATCAGGGCTGCCACCACAGAGGAATCGACGCCGCCACTGAGGGCACATAGCACCTGCTTGTCACCTACTGTTTCCCGGATGCGCACAATCTCTTCTTCAATGAAGGAGGACATGCTCCAGTTTCCGCTGCAGCCGCAAATGTTGAACAGGAAATTGCGGATAAACTCCGTCCCTTTTACCGTATGACGCACTTCCGGATGGAATTGTACGCCGTACAGGTTGCGTTCAGGATGGCTGATCGCTGCTACCGGGCAGCTGTCGCTCTCGGCGTCGATCACAAAACCTTCCGGAAGCTCCACTACCTTGTCCGAGTGGCTCATCCAGACAATCTCGTTCGCATCCCAGCTTTCGAACAGGTTGTGCCCGGCTTTCAGACGAAGCTCTGCTTTTCCGTATTCGCGTTTGCCCGCACGCTCGACTTTTCCGTTCAGCATATGGCTCATCAACTGCATGCCGTAGCAGATGCCCAACACCGGCAGACCCAGCTCAAAAATCGCCGGATCTACTTTCGGTGCGCCTTCTTCATATACGCTCGCAGGACCTCCAGAAAAAATGATCCCTTTTGGGTTCAGCTCTCTGATTTTTTCCACTGGCGTATTGTACGGCAACAGCTCGCTGTACACGCCCAGATCGCGAACGCGACGAGCGATCAACTGGTTGTACTGTCCGCCAAAATCGAGTACGACGACCATTTCCATTGACTTGTCCATCATAATCCTCCTTCTCCTGTTGCACAGGGCTTGCGATTGCGTAAGCTCCCTTAAAAAAACCGGGACCCGCCCCCGAAAAAAACGTACGGCGGCAGAGTCCCAGCTAGTGTACACATGTGCAGTTGCATGTACATTCCCAAGTGCTCTCCTCGTAGTCACTCAATTTACGGTTGAGTGGTAGACACGTTCAGGCCCTATTCCTGAGGTTATACGAGACTCATTGATCGTCATTCTAGCAGATGGCAATCCAATATTCAAGGCTTCAGTTGACGGACCACTTTTTCCATCAGTTCTTCCGCAAACTTCCGCGCCTTCTGCTCCATTCCCTTCAGACCGTAGACAGCCTGTTCGTACAGCTCCGTCAAGTAGCGCAAATCCTGGCGCTTTTCGCCCGGCATGCTGATCCGGTTTACGTACTCGCGCATCGTCTCGCCCTCTTGCCTGCGGGTGTAGAAGCTCTCCACCATTCGAATCATCATCCGGTAGCGATCCTGGTACGCGCCGCTTTCCAACTGGTCCATCTTCCGGCGCAGCCACCAGACAGCAATCTCTCTTCGCCTCTTCCAGAGCGTGTAGGCCGCCAAAACCACTGCGCCAATACCTAGTGCGTTTGCCCACCACGGCAAACTGAATCTGCTGCTGGATACATAGTCGCCTTCTTCGAGACGGTCGAGGCGATCGTTTTCAAAGTCCAGCGGAAGCTGTGGCGTCGCTTCCGGCAAAGGTACAGGAGTCTGACTCGTCTCTTCGCGCAGATCGTAATTGATCCGCAGCGGAGAGCTGAAGCTGCTCGTCGCCTCGAACGGAACCCAACCGAGATCCGGGAAGTACACCTCTACCCAGGAATGGGCGTCGTTGTTGCGTACTTCGATAATCTGATTGCCATTTTCGTCCGTTCCGACCTGTTCGCCAGGCGCAAAGCCTTTCACCCACCGCGCCGGAATGTCCAGCGTGCGCAGCATCACTGTCATCGACGTGGAAAAGTGATCACAGTAGCCGCGATAGCTTTCAAACAGAAAATGATCGACAAAGTCCTGCCCGTTCTCCGGGACCGGAACATCCGTCGTCTCGTAGCGATACTTCCCGCCGGAACGAAGATAGCTTTCGATCGCGCGCACTTTTTCATACGGAGTAGTGGCGTTTTTCGTAACCTCCTGCGCCAGCTCGCCTACTCTGTCAGGCAAGGTTTCCGGCAGTTGCAGATACTTTTCGCGGATTTCCGCCGGATAGTTGGTCCCCGCCTGGGTGATCGCCTTTTCGCTGACGATCGGCACTTCCGCGTGGACCTTGTACTGGTTCAGCTTCATCAGCAATGTGTTGGGACCGACTATCGGCACTTCTCTTCCGGCTTCTTCCGGTCTTCGGGATGATTGAAAGACGTTGATCTTCCCTGCCCGCACTTCCAGTTGCTGATTGGTCACATCGTACACGACCGTCGCATGCCCCGGGCTGAAGTCACTCACCTTTTTCAACTGTCCCGGGTAAAAGATCGTGGAGTACTGCAACGGTCCGGAAAAGTCCAGCATCGCCTCCACCTCTTCGACTTCCTGGCCGTGGAACAACTGGTCGCTCCACTCGTAATTCTCCAGGTCGAGGATCGCCTCGTATTCGCGCTCCCCTTTTTCCCAGCCCATGCCGGTATAGACATCCTTGGAGTCACCGCGCCAGTAGCTCTGCTCATTGGTGACGGCGACAAAGACGAGGGTATCATCCTGCATGAAAGGCCCGCCCAATTGCTGGTCGTTGTTGTCGTAGCCGACCTTTTTCATGCCGACGCCCCCGGTTCCCTGCTCAGAGCCCATCAGGTAGGCGACAGGATCAGGCCAGCTCGGGTCCTTCTTCGGTGCCGCGTAGGCAAAACCGACGCTCACAGCGATGATCACCAGAGGAGCAAGCAGCGAATTCGCCAGTACCCAACCGCGTTTCCCGGTAAAAGTCGCGTTTTGGCTGACCTTGCCCAAATGCGTGATCGCCAACAGCAAAAATCCGAAAATGAGCGCGCGCATGATGCCGCCATCCGCCTCGTACGGCATAAAGGTATCGAGAACGGCCAAATACAGCTCCGACATGACGACAAACCAGAGGACCTGCCGCTGCTCCAGTACCAGATAGCTGATGAGCGAGGCGAGCGCGATCAGCATCACGTCAAACAGCAGGTTGCGGGATATCGGATGCATCTCCAGCCACTCTTGCTGAAAGGCGAGCGGAATATCGCGGACAAATTGGCCGTACACCGCTTCCAGCCACTCCAGATCCCACAGCGGAGATTGGATGAATGTCGCATGCAGCAAGACGAGAATTCCCAGCAGCTTGACGGGGAAAGTCAACCACCGATACGGCACAAACAAGTCAATGATCAAAGAGATGGCTACGATTGAATAGAAGGGCCACAAGAACCCGGTATCTGTCAGGCTTTGCAAGGGCAGCAGCCACTCCCGCAAAAGCAGGAAGAGAAGCACCGCAGCACCCCATTCCAAGACACTGGGCAGTTTCCATATCTTCATTCTTTACGCACCCCCCAGTTGCTTCCATTCGCTGCAATCTTCGCTCTGGATAGGTGTACAGAGTACCTTGTTGGCAGCAAGCAAGTGCAAGGCGCGTGTTTGCTCGGCAATTGCAGTCGGAGAGCCTGTGGATGTGCCCTGGATATGGAACAGTTGGACTCTCTTGCCCTTTTGCGCCAAAGCGATCAGCTTGCTTACTACCTCTTTGTCCAAACGCGGCGTGATTACCATCAATGTCACGCCGTTCGCCTGCTCCAGTCCCTCGCGTCCGAGTACGCGGGAAAATGGCTCTGCTCCCTCCGGCATGACACGCGCCAACTGGTCGAAGACGCGCAGGAAGTGAGCGTGTGACAAAGCGGGCGAAAACGCAATCCGCTCCGCCTGGTTGCAAACAAAGCCATAGTGGTATTGATTGCGGTTGGCAAAAGCGATCAAACTCGCGGTAACGCGGACAGCGAGTTCAAACAGTTGTGGCTCCTGCGCCGGGTAGCTTCTTTTCTCCACGTCGAGAAAACAGACGGTATGATTCATCGCCTGATGTTCGAACTCCTTGGTCTTCAGCCCCGTTCCCCGCGCTGACGCTCTCCAGTGAATCTGGCTCAGCCGGTCTCCCCGCGTGTATTCGCGGACACCTCTTACGGCTGCCACGTCGTCGGAATAGCGGTTGGCGACATGGATCGTTCCGCTCAGGCTGCCATCTCCCAACGCCCAGCGATCCAGTACCTGGTAGGACGGGTAGACGAGAAATTCGTCCGACAGGCGAAATACTTTCTGCCTTTCAATAAATCCAAAGAAATCGCCCCCGCTGATCACACACTCCGCCAGCTTGTAATGCCCCCTGGGCAGTTGGGGAATCGCGTAGCGAAACTCCACTTCCCGCCGAAACCAAGGAAACAGAAGCTGTCGGTGCGGTTCATACACGCCGATCAGCCGGTCGGGCAGTCGGTCCACGACCATGTTCCAGCCAAACGGGAACCAGATCTTCCGCCGCAAGCGAACAGTGACGATGACCTCGTCGCCTTCCTGCAGCCGATTGCGATCCAGCCGGCGCTCTACCTCCAGAGTAGAAAACATCAGGAAGTAGACGAGAAGCTCATAAACAAAAAACACAAGACTGCTGTAAAACAAAAACCAACTGGCAAACCCGCCCTGAAATTTGGCAAATACGTACGTGATCAAGACAAGCCCGATGACCTTGGCTTTTCCCAAGCGCTGCTGTCTCATCCGGCCATCACCTCAGTTCACCGGAACTCGGGTCTCAGCCAAAATAACAGTCAGGATTCGTTCCACTGTCGCCCCATCCAGCCGCGCTTCCGGTTTGATGATCATGCGGTGTCCGAAGACGTACGGAACCAGTTCCTTCACATCGTCGGGAATGACATAGTCGCGTCCGCGCACAAACGCCAGTGCCTGCACGGCCCGGTACAGCGCGAGCGATCCCCGCGGGCTTACTCCCAGATAGACGTGCTGGTGGTCACGCGTCTTGTGGCACAGGCGCACGATATACTCCTTGATGCCGTCTGATACGCGCACCGCTTGGGCCTGCTCCTGCAGCTGTCTCAGCTCCTCCGATGTGACGACTGCCTCCAATGTCTCCAGCGGATTGCCATCGGAGAAGCGGGAGAGCATGTCTGTCTCCTCCTTGACGCTCGGATAGCCCAGGCGCAATTGCATCAGGAAGCGGTCAAGCTGCGCCTCCGGCAAGGGAAACGTCCCTTCGTACTCCAGCGGGTTTTGCGTAGCCATCACAAAAAACGGCCGAGCCAACTGATACGTCGTACCGTCTACTGTAATCGAGCGCTCCTCCAATGCTTCCAAGAGGGCCGACTGCGTCTTCGGCGACGTCCGGTTGATCTCATCTGCCAGCACTACGTTGGCAAACAGCGGCCCCTGGCGAAACTCAAACTCCATGCTTTTCTGATTGAAAATAGCGACCCCGGTCACGTCGGTAGGCAACAAGTCCGGCGTAAACTGAATTCTTTTGAAATTTCCTCCAATAGACTTCGCCAAAGCGCGAACCAGCATCGTTTTTCCTACTCCGGGGACATCCTCGAGAAGGACATGGCCATTTGCCAGAAGAGCAGTAACCGTCAGCTCAACAACGGAACTTTTTCCAATCAGCACCTTTTGTATATTCGCGATCAGGCTCGCCACAGCGGGATGAGCATGCTCTACTTTAATCGGGTTCATGTCGGCAACAACTCCTGTTCCATAGTAGTGATTCTGACAGGTATGTGATCATATCGGTGATTCGTTTTTTCTTTAATTGTTTTTTGCAAACCAATTCATGGCACGCCATGAACTCAGCAAGTCCAGAAAAAGCACTCTATTCCTAAAGTAATGGATAGGAAGGGTGGTTACAAGGAAAAATTCAATGGAATTCCCTGAAAAATGTAAAAGATTCTTCCTGCGTATAGTACAAAAAAAGAGTAGGATGCTCGCTCCTACTCTTCGATTTCTTCTATGCAATATGGTAATTCGTCGCCTTCCCAGGCTTCGGAACATCATGGAGCGGACGACGGGTCTCGAACCCGCGACCTTCGCCTTGGCAAGGCGACGCTCTACCAATTGAGCTACGTCCGCATGGTATGTACTGTGCACTTGTCTTGTCGTTCCATCGACACAAAAGAGTATAGCACGTATATATGTGAATGGTCAAGTTTTTCTTTGTGTTTATGGAGAAAATCTTGTTCTTCCCTAGCTGCTACTTGCTGTCTTGCGCAAAACCAGTTATGAAGCATTGTTTTTCCACTGAAAAAGTTTCTTTTGTGTAAAAATATGGTAATATCAGTCATATCAGCAACGTCTCTTGCTTACACTGTACATGACTGCAGGTGTTTTTAGCTGCACTTGCGGCCAGTACAAAAGAGGCTCCCACAAGGAGCGAAGCAAACTGTCATTGTAGACCTCCTTGCTTTCGGGCTCACAAGGAAAGGTCTACTTCTTTTTGGGAAAGCATCACAAAAAGGTTAGGAAGGTTTTCATATGGCAAAAAAATACTCGCTGCCTGTATCATACTCAGCATCTATGCAGTCAGCGACCTGGTGTATTTCCCCGGGTTGCAGGTTCGGTCATTTGAATGAAACGATCGCGTTCGATAAAAACAAAATAGACTCCATTCACACTCGAAGCAATCGAAGAGAAGTCTCGATCACGGACCCTAGCACCATCGACATCATCCTCGACGATTTGGCCAAACTGGAGCTGCGTCAAAGGAAGTATGAATCAGACATGAACAAGTCTACTCGTTCTGTAACGGGGGGGAAGTATTATATCGAACTGGAGGATCGTGGTGAACTGGTCGAACTGATATATCTTTCGGGGAATTTGGTCACATTCTACGGGTATAGTACCGGGGAAACAACTGTCTACGAAATCGCAAATGATCCTGTGCTTGAGTTTCCCGGCATATTTCACTCATTGCAGGAGTAGTAGTCTCTTGCTTGTAAAAAAGAATGCCCAGTTCCATCCGTACATTCTCTCTTCGCGTATCTGGATATTTTTCCGATAAAATAAAAAAAGCCTTGATCTCTCAAGGTTTAAAGCAGATGGTGCGGGTGAAGGGACTTGAACCCCCACGGTTGCCCGCCAGAACCTAAATCTGGTGCGTCTGCCATTCCGCCACACCCGCATGTATGCTGTCAATTCGTCAATCGTCAAACGTAGATAAAAACTGGTGAGCCATGAAGGACTCGAACCTTCGACCCTCTGATTAAAAGTCAGATGCTCTACCAACTGAGCTAATGGCTCGTGAAAATGGCTGGGGTACTAGGATTCGAACCTAGGAATGACGGAGTCAAAGTCCGTTGCCTTACCGCTTGGCTATACCCCAAAAAATGGTGCCGGCGATAGGAATCGAACCCACAACCCCCTGATTACAAGTCAGGTGCTCTACCAATTGAGCTACACCGGCACAAATTATTCAAATGGTGGCTCGGGACGGAATCGAACCGCCGACACGAGGATTTTCAGTCCTCTGCTCTACCGACTGAGCTACCGAGCCTCAATTGTTATGACGACCGCCAAAAAAGAAATGGCGGAGCTGACGGGACTCGAACCCGCGACCTCCGGTGTGACAGACCGGCGTGAACTCCAACTTCACCACAGCTCCAGTGTGTACAGCATCATCTTTTCTTATGTACGAGTATGTATACTTGGCAAAAGAAAAGTGCCTACAGTGTACAAGAAGAATTATTGGTTGCACCCTGCGGGTACTACCTTTCCTTTCCGACGTAGTACGGAAAGAGTATTGGTTGCGGGAGCAGGATTTGAACCTGCGACCTTCGGGTTATGAGCCCGACGAGCTACCGAGCTGCTCCATCCCGCGACAATATGAATCTGAACCATTCTCGCCGCAATCCTAGTGCGTACAAGAAAGTGGTGGAGGCTGACGGGATCGAACCGCCGACCCTCTGCTTGTAAGGCAGATGCTCTCCCAGCTGAGCTAAGCCTCCATGCTCCCTACAAAGGACTCTCCCACATAGGTATTCTCCATTGTAGGGTATCCAAAACTGACTGCAATCATTTATGTTTTTGGTGACCCGTAGGGGATTCGAACCCCTGTATGACAGCGTGAAAGGCTGCTGTGTTAAACCGCTTCACCAACGGGCCATATGAATAGTAAATGGTGCGGTCGGCGAGACTCGAACTCGCACGGGTCGCCCCGCCACCCCCTCAAGATGGTGTGTCTGCCAATTCCACCACGACCGCAGGGTTTTGGTAGCGGCGGAGGGAATCGAACCCCCGACCTTTCGGGTATGAACCGAACGCTCTAACCAGCTGAGCTACACCGCCACATCTGTTATTTCATTACGTGAAAGGTAAAACAAATGGCGGAGAGTGAGGGATTCGAACCCTCGCTACGCTTGCGCATACTAACGGTTTAGCAAACCGTCCCCTTCGGCCTCTTGGGTAACTCTCCGTATTTATGGCTCCTCGGGACGGACTCGAACCGCCGACCGATCGGTTAACAGCCGATTGCTCTACCAACTGAGCTACCGAGGAACAAAGAAGGATTATTCCTTCAAAACTGGATCTGCATGCATGCCGTGGATTGTGTGTGGATAAGTCCTCGACCGATTAGTATTCGTCAGCTCCACGCGTTGCCGCGCTTCCACACCGAACCTATCAACCTCATCGTCTTTGAGGGGTCTTACCAGCTTGCGCTGTGGGAAGTCTCATCTTGGAGGGGGCTTCACGCTTAGATGCTTTCAGCGCTTATCCCTTCCGCACATAGCTACCCAGCTGTGCCACTGGCGTGACAACTGGTGCACCAGCGGTGCGTCCATCCCGGTCCTCTCGTACTAAGGACAGCTCTCCTCAAACTTCCTGCGCCCGCGACAGATAGGGACCGAACTGTCTCACGACGTTCTGAACCCAGCTCGCGTACCGCTTTAATGGGCGAACAGCCCAACCCTTGGGACCTACTTCAGCCCCAGGATGCGATGAGCCGACATCGAGGTGCCAAACCTCCCCGTCGATGTGGACTCTTGGGGGAGATAAGCCTGTTATCCCCAGGGTAGCTTTTATCCGTTGAGCGATGGCCCTTCCATGCGGAACCACCGGATCACTAAGCCCGACTTTCGTCCCTGCTCGACTTGTAGGTCTCGCAGTCAAGCTCCCTTCTGCCTTTACACTCTACGAATGATTTCCGACCATTCTGAGGGAACCTTTGGGCGCCTCCGTTACCTTTTGGGAGGCGACCGCCCCAGTCAAACTGCCCACCTGGCATGGTCCTCTCGCCCGATAAGGGCGACGAGTTAGAAACTCCGTACATCAAGGGTGGTATCCCACCGACAGCTCCACAGAGGCTGGCGCCCCTGCTTCAAAGCTTCCCACCTATCCTGTACATGATGCACAAAGTTCCAATACCAGGCTACAGTAAAGCTCCATGGGGTCTTTCCGTCTTGTCGCGGGTAACCTGCATCTTCACAGGTATTATGATTTCA
>NZ_CP185865.1:3822500-3967500 GCF_044627595.2 Brevibacillus sp. TJ4
CTTTTTCCATTTCGCCAGGCACAACTGCAGCATCTCTTGGTCCTTCGCCCGCACGTGCGGCGGCAGCGAGCACAACCTCTCCGGCATAGTTCGATCAACAAAAACAGAATGAATACCAGCCGCATTGGCAAGTTGCACGTCATGGTCCAGCCGATCGCCCACATGTGCTACCACCTCACCGGGCAGCAGGCGGAGAATGGCAGGGTCTGGTTTCCCCGTTCCCGCCATCTCCGGCGTTATCACCTCATCAAAGCATCGCTCCAGCCCCAACGTCCGCATGACAGGAGCCTGATATTTGAAAAAGCCATTCGTCACCGCCGCCAAAGAGTAGCCACACGCCCTGAGCCTTTGCAAGACAAGAGGGATGTCCGGCTCCAACAGATACACCTTTGGCGGAAAATTGTGCTCGTGAACCACATCCTCCACATCTACCGGCTTCTCAATCCCCAGCTTTTCACACAGTCGCTCGAGCATCTCGTCCCAATCGTACGCCTCCACATACCTGCCCTCGCTCATCCGCCGCTCATGTTCTGCTATCAAAGCGGATATAGCGTCGTACGCCATTCCGAGCTTGCCGGAGACTGCAGCCGCAACCTCCGGGAAGACCCATTTGCCAAACGGGTTTTGCATCAACGTGCCGTCCAAATCAAACGTGATCCATCTCTGTTTCATTTAATCGCCCCCGACGTAAGACCTTCAATAAACTGTCTCGATGCAAACAAAAACGCCACAATCATCGGCAAGGAAGAAATCGTCAGACTCGCAAACAACAGATTCCACTCCGTATCGTACTCCCCAAACAAGGTCAATACGCCCAGCGGAATCGTGCTCAATTCTTCACTCTTTAAAAAGATAAGCGGATAGAAAAAGTCGTTCCATACCCCGATCAACTGCACGATGGCGACCGTACCGAGGGCAGGCTTCATCAACGGCAGAATGATCTTGTAGTACACTTGAAAACTGTTGCATCCGTCCAGCCTCGCTGACTGATCCAGCTCGGTCGGCAGCGTGCGGAAAAAGCCGTAGAACACGAACACAGCGAACGGAATTCCTCCAGCCACGTACAAAATGACCAGCGACGTCAACGTATCCAGCAAATGAAGCTGGAGCATGATCATATAGAGAGGCAAAATTGCCAGTTTCATCGGCAGCATCAGCCCGATCATAAAGAAAAACAGCACAAAGGAATTCCAGCGAAACGTAAAGCGTGACAAATAAAACGCTGCCAGGGACGAGATAAACAAAATCAGAAAAACAGAAAGCCCGCTTACATAAATGCTATTCCATACGTATTTGCCGAAGCTCACCTTTTCCCAGACGAGCGCGTAGTTCTCCAGCGAAAAACCGGACGGCAAGCCAAGCGGAGAAGTGAGAATCTCCAAATTGCTTTTCAGCGACGAAGTGATCATCAGAAAAAACGGATACAGCACGGATAGTGACACGAGCGACAAGATCAGGTATTTGGCAAACTGTCCAAGACGTCCCGCCATGTTCTCCTCCTATTGTTCGAATTCCTTTCTTTTGAAGAAAAACAACAGCACCGCCGTGGCGCTGGAAATCATCAAAAAGAGTACGACTGCCAAAGCAGAACCGAGGCCAATCGACTCTCCGCCATCGACAGAACCAAATGCCAAGCGGTAAAAGTAGGTGGCCAATACATCGGTAGAGAAATACGGGCCTGCCTGGGAGCCCTGCATGGCGAAGATCAGCTCGAACGTCTCAAACGCCCCGATAAAGGTAAGGATCGTCATCACCATGATCGAGGGCATCGCCAGCGGAACCGTAATTTTCAACAGCATCGTCAGGCCGGATGCCCCGTCCATCTTGGCCGCGTCGTATATTTCCTGGGGGATGGCCTGCAGGCCGGCGAGGAAGATCAGCATCGCAAATCCAAGGCCGTACCAGCTATTGACGAGGATAATGGTATACAAGGCCGTATCCGGACTCCCGAGCCAGGGACGCGCCCACTCCTCCAGACCGATAAACCGCAGTACCGTATTGAGCGCACCGTAGGTCGGGTTGAGGATCAAGCTGAACAAGAAGCCAACCACGATCACCGACAGCAGCTTGGGCAGAAAAATCACCGTTTTGAAAAATTCCTTGCCGCGAATCTTGCTGTTAATCAACAGCGCGAGCAAAAAGGCAGCAATCATCTTGAAGATGACGGTACCGATAAAAAAGATGACGTTGTGCCCAAAGGCGCGGGTAAATGTCTCCTTGAACGGAGATTCCGTAAACAGGCGAACGAAATTTTCCAGTCCGACAAATTCTCCTCGGCGCATTCCCTGGAAGGAGTAAAAGCTGTTCAGGAAAGCGGAGAGAATCGGGTATACCTGAAACCAGATGAACAAAACGAGCGCAGGCAGCAAAAACAGATGGACGAGCTGTTTCTTCCAGATGATTCGTTTTTTCCTTACTGTCGCAGGCGCTTTTTCTGTCTCCTTTTGCAAAACGGCCATTTTCGTGGCTACCTCCCATGCAAGCAAATTTGTGATCCGCCATCACAACGAAGCAGGGAAAACAGGTACAGCCCAGTGCATCCTGGACTGTACCTCGATGTCCAACGCGTTTTCCTCCCTGCTACTGCGGCTGAAACCACTTGTCGGCGGATGCCTGTGTATCCTCTGCGACTTTGTCGACCGTCAGTTGCCCGATGTACATGCCTTGCAGCGAATCCTCGAACGTCGTCTTCGTAGTCGGTGTGCCTTCGCTGAAGTGAACGAGCATCATGTAGCTGGTCATGCTTTCTTCACTCAGTTCCGCCATTTTTTGCAGCAACGGATGCTTCGGCACCACACCAGGAATCGCGCTTAATCGATTCAGCTCGTCGCTGAACATCTGTCCAAACTCCTTGGAGGCGAGGAACTGCATGAACGCTTTCGCTTCCTCCGGATGCTTGGTCGCCTTGGCAATGCCGTAGGAGCCGTCCACCCAGTTGATCATCGGAGTCGCTCCGCCTTTTTCCTTGGCCAATGCCGGCAGGATGTCCAATGACAGATCAGGGTTGAGGTTTTCAAAGGTCTCCAGACGATGGCTGCCGTTGATGTACATCGCCGCTTTTCCGGTGTAGAAGAGCGCTTGCGCATCCTTGTCGTCGATCGCCACAAAATCGGGCGGGAAGTACGGCACGAGATCATTCATCCGTTTGATCGACTCTTTGAATGCGGGATCGGTAAAGTTGACTTCGCCGGAGAGCAGCTTCTGCACGTACTCCTCACCGCCAAACGCACTCGTTCCGATGACGTTGTGGGTGTAAGAGAGCAGGTACGCTGCCTTGCCTGCCTGCGCCACCGGGATAATGCCTTTTTGCTGGAGCGCTTCGCATACTTGCAGGAACTCTTCCCACGTTTGCGGCGGTTGCAAGCCGTTTTCCTCAAACAGCTTCGGGTTGTAGAAAATGACCGCAGAGTTGATGAAGAGCGGCACCCCGTATACTTTGCCGTCAGCACCGCGAGCAGCGTCCAGGTACGCCTCCGGGATGTCCGAGACGCCCGGAACATCGTCGATCGGCAGCAAGTATCCGGCATCCGCGATCGAGGCAGCACCGGAGTACGGGCGAAGCTGCAGAATGTCCACGCCTGTGCCCGCTGTCAGCGAGTTGGTCAGGATCGTGTTGTACTCCGTAGATTTAAAGGAACGGAAATTGATCTTGATGTGAGGATGTTGCTTTTGGAATTCGGCGATAAATCCTTCATACGCTTCCTTGTCCTCAGGCCGCCAACTGTACATGACCAGCTCGACCTCTTCTTTTCCCCCTTCTGTAGCTGCTGGTTGGGAACTCGTATCACCTGATGGCGGAGCAGACGTCCCCCCGCCGCTGCACGCTGACAGCGCAAGCATCAATACCACGCAAAACAACCAGACTTTCCGCACGCTCACAAACATCGCCTCCATGGAATTTATCAGCTCATGTAGAAATATTTTATAATATTTTGTATATTCAGGAAACATTCTTTCAAAAATTTATCTATCTTTTCTGATAATTTATTTATAAACTCTATCTTCGCCAAAAGCTCCTGTTGCAAAAGTGAACAGCAAAAAGAGGCAGACCTATGTCTGCCTCTCAGATTGCAGACAAACTCCCTCGCTGAACGAACAGCAGAGGGAGTTTGTTTAATAATTTGATGAAAATACCGAAGGTGTTTTGATCGTTCACCTTTTGGCGACCTGATTTCCATAGCCAGGTCGCCATTTTTTTCAAGTTCATGGCAGCGAAAACAAGCATCGCCTGCATCGTGACCTTCTCCAGTCCTCGTAAGGTCGTCCAACGCATGCCATGCTTTTCCTTCATATCAGCGAATACACGTTCAATCGTTTCTTTCCGTTTGCTATAGATTTGTTTGTTTTCCTCGGTATGCCGGAGGTGGTCTACCTCTTCGAGGTAATCAGCCCAGATGTGGCGACTCACTCTCTTTGTGTAGTCTTTACTTTCCGTGCATTGTTTCAAGAACGGACAACTTCGGCAAACTTGAGAATTTGATCGATAGATACGGTACCCATCCTTGTTTGTTGTCTCATATGTTAAGATTTGCTCGTTCGGGCAGATGTAGCAGTCGAAATATTCATCATACACATATTCGTGCTTTTTAAAAAAACCTTCTTTGGTGCGTGGTCTTGTGTAGGGCATAACGGGGCGAATCTGGTCATCAAGGAGTGTTTTACTGATGTAAGGCGTCTTGTATCCCGAGTCCACTGCCACAGCTTGAGGCTGTGCAAACGTCTTTCGCACTTGATTCAAAACATCCTCAAAAACCTGACTGTCATGCACATTGCCTGGCGTTACCTTGGCACCAAGCACAAATCCATTTCGATCACATGCTGTATGAAAACTATAAGCAAATACACGTTCCTTTTCCCCTTTTACAAACAATCCGCAATCCGGGTCAGTTGTGCTGACTTTCACCTCCTTCTTCGAAGTTTCTGTCTTTTTTTCAAGGGGCTTCTTTCCATGTGCAATACGATCCTGATTGATTTCTTCGTCCAGCAGCTCTTGATATTTCTTCGCTTGTTCTTCAACGATTTCTTTCACGTATTTATGCTTATTCGCACTGGCTTTTACATGCGTAGCATCAATGAAAAGCACATCAGGCTTCACGAATCCATGATGAACCGCCTCCTCCAATATTCGAAGGAAGATCGACTCGAAGAGTTGAGTATCCCGAAAACGGCGAACATAGTTCTTGCCTAGGGTCGTGAAATGGGGAATGGGCTGACTGAAATCATAGCCAATAAACCACCGATAGGCAACATTGGTTTCGATCTCTTTAATCGTTTGTCGCATGGAACGAATTCCAAAAATATATTGGATGAAAGCAATTTTAACTAAGACTACAGGGTCAACACTGGGTCTGCCATTGTCATGACAGTAGAGGCTTTCCACCAAGTCATAGATGAACGAAAAGTCGATTGCATTTTCAATTTTTCTTACGAGATGATCTTCTGGCACCAACTCATCTAGCGAGAATGCAGATATCTGATAACGCCCTTCGGCCTCTTGCTTATTAAGCATAATGCCACCTCTAAAAAATAACTTTTGAAAACGTAACATGTTCTATATTCAACAAAAAAGCCTGCAGACCCTGTTCCTTACGGAACTTTGTCTACAGGCTGAGAGGCAGACCTATGTCTGCCTCTTCGTCGAAACGGTTTGGGGAAACCGTTTCTTACATCATTCCCATGCCGCCCATGCCGCCCATGTCTGGCATGCCTGCACCAGCTTTGTTTTCTTCCGGTTTGTCGGCAATGACTGCTTCTGTAGTCAGGAACATAGCAGCTACAGATGCAGCGTTGGACAGTGCGGAGCGAGTTACTTTCGCAGCGTCAACGATACCCGCTTCGAGCATGTTTACATACTCTTCGGTAGCTGCGTTGAAACCGATGCCTACCGCTTCTTTTTTCAGGCGCTCAACGATAACAGAGCCTTCCAGACCAGCGTTGGCCGCGATTTGGCGAACTGGCTCTTCCAGGGAGCGGAGTACGATTTGTACACCTACTGCCTCTTCGCCTTCTGCTTTAACAGCTTCAACCGCTTTGATTGCGTTGATCAGCGTAGTACCGCCACCAGGTACGATACCCTCTTCTACCGCAGCGCGAGTAGAGTTGAGTGCGTCCTCGATGCGCAGCTTTTTCTCTTTCAGTTCGGTTTCGGTAGCAGCACCGACTTTGATTACCGCTACGCCGCCAGCCAGTTTCGCCAGGCGCTCTTGCAGTTTTTCGCGGTCGAACTCGGAAGTCGTATCTTCGATTTGTTGACGGATTTGCGCTACGCGGCTTTCGATGGAAGCCTTGTCGCCAGCGCCTTCCACAACAGTCGTGTTTTCTTTGGTAACAACAACTTTGCCAGCGCGGCCGAGTTGTTCCAGCTTGGTGGATTTCAGATCCAGACCCAGCTCTTCTGTGATCACTTCACCGCCAGTGAGTACAGCGATGTCTTGCAGCATTGCTTTGCGGCGATCGCCAAAGCCAGGAGCTTTTACAGCTACTGCAGTGAAGGTACCGCGCAGTTTGTTTACCACGAGGGTAGCCAGCGCTTCGCCTTCTACGTCTTCCGCGATGATCAGCAGCGGTTTGCCGCTTTGTACCACTTGCTCCAGTACAGGCAGGATCTCCTGGATGTTGGAGATTTTCTTATCGGTGATCAAGATGTACGGGTTGTTCAGAACCGCTTCCATCTTGTCAGTGTCTGTGATCATGTACGGGGAAGCGTAGCCGCGGTCAAACTGCATACCTTCTACTACTTCCAGTTCAGTCAGGAAGCCTTTGGACTCTTCAACGGTGATTACGCCGTCTTTGCCCACTTTTTCCATCGCTTCTGCGATCAGGTTACCTACTTCTTGATCGTCAGCGGAGATGGATGCTACTTGCGCGATCGAGGATTTGTTCTCCACCGGCTTCGCGATCGATTTGATTTCTTCTACAGCAGCGCGAACTGCTTTTTCCATACCGCGGCGGATCACCATCGGGTTGGCGCCAGCGGTTACGTTTTTCAGACCTTCGCGGATCATCGCAGCAGCCAGAACGGTAGCAGTGGTTGTACCGTCACCCGCGATGTCGTTTGTTTTGGTCGCAACTTCTTTAACCAGTTGCGCACCCATGTTTTCGTAAGCATCTTCCAGTTCGATTTCTTTTGCGATGGTTACACCGTCATTGGTGATCAGCGGAGAACCGAACTTTTTCTCCAGTACCACATTGCGTCCTTTTGGACCAAGCGTTACTTTCACCGCGTTGGCCAGTGTTTCCACACCACGGAGCATCGAACGGCGAGCGTCTTCAGAGAACTTGATTTGTTTAGCCATCAATCTCTACCTCCAGCGTTATGTTTAGTAAAACGGATTCTTACTTATGTGAAGAGCTTATCCGACGATCGCGAGGATATCGGATTCACGAAGCACAAGATATTCTTTGTTATCGACTTTTACTTCAGTACCGGCGTACTTGGAGAAGATCACCTTGTCGCCTTCTTTTACTTCCAACGCGATACGCTCGCCGTTGTCAGCTACACGACCGGAGCCGACAGCGATAACGCGGCCTTCTTGCGGTTTTTCCTTCGCCGTGTCAGGCAGAACGATACCGCTAGCGGTCGTTTCGTCTTTGGAGATAGCTTCAATTACCACACGGTCACCCAATGGCTTCAGCACGAAAAACACCCTCCTCAAAAATGTAGGTACGAAATGTTTTTTGTTGTTAGCACTCAGTCTAATCGAGTGCTAACACCCAATTCCTATAATAATCAATCGCTCTCTACATTGCAAGTAGTTTCCCTCACATTTTTCCATTTGCCTGTCACGCTTTTCTTTCATCTAGCAATCTTTTTCTAGCAGGCAGTTCTATCAATCCGTCAACCACATATAATGATACTAGAACAAGAGACAGAGCAAGCCGATCAAGGAGGGAACGAAGATGCGCAAATGGTTCTTGTTGGCTATGGCGGTCGCCGTGATTCTGGGGGCCAATCACTTTTTCAAAGCGGAACACAATTCTCTCGTCCGTGCTTATCCTACTCCGACGACGATCTATTGGGACGGCAGGGAGATTGGTGATAGCATAGATGCAGCGACAGGCGACAAGGCGGGACAAACACTGCCCACGGCACTGGAATACGAAGGCAACCTCTATGTACCACTCTCTCTGATCGGAGAGCAACTGAACAAACCGGTCGGCTGGGATCGCTCCGCTGCGGTCGCCTGGCTGGGGCAGGCTCCGGCTGAGGCGCTGCAGGCCGCAGAGGAAAAAACGGATGCGACACAAATCCCCGGCGGACAATCGCCTTTCGGAATTCCCGGGCAAGCTACGGCAGAGCAGCAGGCAGCCGAACCGAAAACGGCTGCTGCATCCTCCACCGGCAAAGCCCGGCAAGCATCCACTCCCGTCTATGAACTGTTCGGGCTGCGACTGGGGATGACTTCCCAGCAGGTGCTGGATGTCCACGGGAAACCGGCGCGGGTCGAACCGAGCGGACTCGGCTACGAATGGTGGATCTACAACCAGGAACCTGCCCGGTACTTGCAAGTGGGCATCGCCCAGGATCGCGTCGTCGATCTCTACTCCAACGCTCCTTCAGCCAAGCTGGGAAACACGGGTATCGGAGCAAGCCTGCAATCCTTGCAAAGTCAGCATCCCTTGCAAGACGTCCTGTCGCTGCGCTACATGGGCGCTCACATCCAGATTACGAACCAGAAGCAACAGCGTCCCCTCGTGATCGAGGCCGGGACGCCTCTCATCTACTATCTGGACCTCCAAAACGACAACAAGGTGACGGCCCTGCGGATGATAGACATCCAAATGCTTTTGCGCGGCGGCTTCTACGAAATGAAGTGGACCTATCAAGGAAAAGCTCCCGACTTTGATCCACCTTCTCTGAGTGTCAAAGAACGGGAACTGGTCAATGCCGCGTATGAACGGCAAGTCCTCGATCTGGTCAACGTCGTCCGCTACCGCTACAAGCTGCCCCCGCTCACCTGGCATGAGGGCGCCGCAGAAGTGGCACGCGGACACAGCCTGGACATGAAGACAAACCAGTTTTTTGACCACGTGTCAGCGACGAGCGGACTGGACCCTTTTGAACGACTGAAAGCGGCCGATATCCGCTACATCATGGCGGGTGAAAACATCGCCGCCGGATACCCGGATGCGATCGAAGTCCACGAAGGCTGGATGAACAGCCCCGGCCACCGCAAAAACGTGCTGGAAAAAGACTTTGCCCTGCTCGGCGTAGGGGTCGTCAGCGATTACTACACGCAAGCCTTCCTCACCCTGCCCGACGAATAGGCAGTTGCACAACAGCGTCGAATACGGGAGCAGCCTGATCAGGAAAGCCGAAGCTGCTTGCGCAAGGCATCGACTTTCCGGGAAAATTCCATGATTACGGTCTCGTGCTCTTTCGTAATCAGGATCAGCCACGGCGGGCGGCTCCCCTTTTTCGGCATGACCACAAACATCTCGGCGATTTCCACATCGAGCCCTGTCCCCTTGTGCACCATCCTTTGCGGCGGCGCCAGGGGGATTTTTGCGATCATCGCGTTTTCCAGAGACGGGCTGAGCTCCTGCACCCGTCCGCTTACACTGTCCAGAATCTCCTTCGCCTGCTTTTGAAACAGCGAGGAATTGGCAAATGTCTGGACGACCTTTTGCTTGTTCGTATCAAACAGTTCGACCTGTGCCGCTCCGGGCAGCTCTGTTTCCGCATGTACCGTCTGCGCACCGGAGAAAAGCAGCGCCAGGCATACAATCAGCCACATCTTTCCACCTCCCGCTCTACCGTAGTAGTATGTCCCGGAGATCTGGAAGCAAGTAGAAAAATATGGCGTACGGATTGCCGGACATGCAAAAAAGTCTCCCCGCCTTTTGCAGGGAGACCTCTTTTCTTCCTATTGTATGGCTTCTTCTGAATCCATACCGTATTGTCGTTCCCACTCTTCGTCTTCTTTCAACTGCTTTCGGTAGATGATGCGCGACAGCCAGACGCTGATCTCGTACAAGACGAGAAGCGGAATCGTCACCATGATGTCGCTGATGATTTCCGGCGGGGTCAGCGTCACGGCGATGACCACCAGCACGAAGTATGCGTAGCGGCGCATTTTTGCCAGCCGCATCGGATTGAGGATGCGCAGCCGCGTCAAAAACATCACCACGATCGGCAGTTGAAACAGGACGCCAAACGGGATTACCGTATTAAAGAGGAAACCGAAGTATTCGCCAATTCCGTAGTTGGGCTCTGCCCCGATACTGCCTGTCAGATTGGTCATAAACAGCATCAGCATCGGAAAAACGACGTAGTACCCAAAAACAATCCCGATGACGAACAAGAAAAAAGCGAACGGGATAAAGTACAGCGTCCCGCGCCGCTCGTTTTCCCGCAAGCCAGGGGAGACGAACCGCCAGAGATGGTACAGTGCCACCGGGAGTACGACGGTAATGGCAATGAGAACAGCTACCTGCATGTAGACGCGCAGCGCGTCAGACGGATGCAGCGATATGATCGGCACTCCTTCGGCCATCGGTTCCTGCTTCAAGTATTCGATAAGCGGACCGGCGAAGTAAAACCCGCCGATCAGCGCGACAACAAATACGACCAGCACCCAGATAACCCGCTTTCGCAGTTCTGTAAGATGCTCAACCACTGTCATTTCCTGTTCGGTCATGGCAACCACCTTAGCGAGTTATGCTTTGGGCTGTTCCTGCTGGAGTTGCAGACGCTCCTGCTCCAGCTTCTCCCGGATTTCTTTCTCCAGACGCTCGCGCTCCAGCTTTTCGCGAATCTCACGCTCCAGCTTTTCGCGTTCGGACTCTTCCTTTGCTGCGGTTGCCGTGGCTGTCGTAGCCGCGGCAGTAGAAGCAGCCGCTTTGGTCGGGAGTTCTTTGGCCTTGGACTTTTCGCGCTCGTCGTCGTCTTCGTCCAGATCGCTTGTCAGATCGCGAGTGGCGACCTTGAACTCCTTCAGG
Organism: Brevibacillus sp. TJ4; assembly: GCF_044627595.2. Taxonomy (NCBI): domain Bacteria; kingdom Bacillati; phylum Bacillota; class Bacilli; order Caryophanales; family Paenibacillaceae; genus Brevibacillus; species Brevibacillus sp. TJ4. Next base: position 3,833,442 of record NZ_CP185865.1, read on the forward strand.
GTGCGCCCTACGGCACGCCCCAGTTCAGGCAGCTTCTTTGGTCCGAACAACACGAGTGCCAAAATAAGAATCAATATCAGACCAGGAATACCAATTGTACTCATTTCCTTTCACTCCTTTTCGGATGTAGCCTGACACTAGCCATTCTAACCAGCTAGCACTTTCGTAAACCGCCGTAGCCCAAACGCGTCATATCCGACTCTTCAATGCGTTCGCCAGCCAAAATGCGCGGCAAGAACACGTCAAACGAGGTAAACTTCTCGTGCATGACCGCTCCCGGCAAGCCGAGAATCGGCGTATCTCCCTTGTAGGCAACGAGCAGCATGGAGCCGGGCAGCATCGGCGTGCCGTAACGCACCACCTGAGCGCCTACACCGGCAATCGCCCCCGGTGTCCGGTCGTCGGGGTCTACCGACATTCCGCCTGTCGCCAGTACGAGGTCGACGCCTTCTTCCAAAAATGCGTTAATTTCCCGCTCAATCGCCTCTTTGTCGTCCGGGGCAAAGCGCTGTCCCACAACCTCAGACCCGAGCGCCTCTACCTTGGCCCGCACTGCCGGACCAAACTTGTCTGCGATTCTGCCGGAAAATACTTCGCCGCCGGTCGTCACGACTCCGACTCTCTTTTTCAGAAACGGCTTTACCTGGATGATTGGCCCGTCAAACTCCCGGGCAAGCTGCTCCAGCCGGACGATACGGCTCTCCTCCATGATCAGGGGAATAATCCGGGTCGCAGCGACCGCATCCCCCTCCTGCACTACCTGGTCTCCGTAAATCGTCGACAGCGCGATGCCATCCAACGCGTTCAAGGCATGTACCGCCTGTTCGTTGATTTTGGCCAAGCCCATGCGAGCGGCTTTCATCGACACTTTTCCTTCGTAAGGCTCGGTCAAGATCAAGCCGTCGCCAGCGACAGCCCGGGCGATCCGCAGCCCGGCCTCCTCCTCGTGGATAAATCCGTCCGGCATTTCCAGCGCGTAGATATGCTCCTTGCCGATCGAAAGCAAAGCTTCGATGTCTTCTTCGCGGACGACATGTCCTTTTTTGAACAGACGCCCTTTGAACTCTCCTGGCAAAATCTGCGTCATATCGTGCGGGAGCATCATACCGATCGCGTCGCGGACAGGCACCTCCCGCATCTTCGGTTTGTCTACCACCCTAAACCGCCCCAATCCTCGTTGGCCTCGCCTGTTCCCTGCAAGATATGCAGAGCGTCGGAAAGCATGTCTCCAATCGCGTTGAAACAGATTTCCACGCCTTTTGGGGTACCCGGGAGGTTGATGATCAGCGTGTTTCCTCGCGTACCTGCCACGGCACGCGTCAGCATCGCTCTGCGCGACTGCTTCAGACCGGCGCGACGCATCTCTTCGGCCAGTCCCGGCACAGGACGGTCGATGACCCATGCAGTCACTTCCGGGGTCACGTCACGCGGGCTCAAGCCTGTCCCGCCCGTTACGATCAGCAGATCGCATTTTTCCCGATCGACCAGTTCGATCATGTGTTCTTTCAGATCTTCCATGTCATCGGCAACCGTGCGATAGACCGCAACCTCGGATTGCAGCCATTCCCGGGTCAACTCTCGGATGATTGGTATTCTGTCGTCTTCTCTTTCCCTATTTGCGATAGAATCACTTGCGGAGACTACGCCTACTTTCCATTTGCTCACAGGTTCATTCCTCCGTTTATTCACTCGCTTGTATTGTACACCACTTTCTAGTTGCTGTAGATACTGTGGGAAGAAAAGGCTGTTTTTGACACAAAAACGTCACGATTCAAAACATCCGTTTTCAGTCAGAACCGCGTCCAGCAATATGTCATGCGGCTCCATCGGCACGTTCTCGACGATCTGCAGCGAGTAGCAAATGCCAAGCAAATAAGGACGGTGGTCAAGCCCTGCCAAAAAGCGATCGTAGTAGCCGGCGCCGTACCCGATTCTTCCCCCCTGCCGATCAAATCCTACTCCAGGTACGAGTACGGCATTCAGTCTGCGCGTGTCCACAGGCTGCGCTTTGTCCGGGTCCGGCTCCCAGATGCCGTACGTCCCTTGTTTGAGCATCTCTTTGCCCGTGTAGCGGTACGGGATCAGCTCCCGTGTGTCCGGAACGGTGCGCGGCAGCCAGATTTCCACTCCCCTGCGCATCGCTTCTTCAACGAACGGCAGGATGTCCAGCTCATCACCAAACGGATGGAACGCCAGGATCACTTCGGCCTCCATCAGCCGTTCACAGGTGAGCAGACGGCTGCACGCTCGCCTGGAAAAGTCGCGCCTTTGATCGATCGACAACGACTTGCGCTTCTCCAACAATTGCCGGCGAAGCTGTTTTTTCTCCATTTTCGCCCCACTCTCCCATCTTTTCATCCCCGATGTGTCGAGGGACTCTCCCCCAGGCTTGTCCCGTGAGCGCTCTCTAGGCTACACTTGACGTAGCTGATAAAGAGGTGAACGTGAATGATTTTGCTGCAAGCTGAACATATAGAAAAAGCCTATGGCGTCGAAACCATTTTACAGGACATTTCCCTGCAAATTCAAACAGGAGAGCGCGTCGGACTCGTCGGAGTGAACGGGGCCGGGAAGTCTACCCTGATGAAAATACTCGCGGGCGAGCTGAGCTACGACAGCGGTACGATCCGTATTCCCAAAGACGTCACGCTCGGCTACCTGGCGCAAAACAGCGGGCTGGAGTCGGAGCGGTCGATCTGGGACGAGATGCTGACCGTCTTTGCCCACTTGCAAAAGGAAGAGCAGGAGCTGCGGGCGCTGGAAGCCAAAATGGGCGATCCGGCTGTGCTGGAGGATGAAAAACGGTACCAGCAGATCATGGAGGACTACTCCCGACGTTTTGAAGCCTTCAAGGAAAGGGGCGGATACAGCTACGAAGGGATGATTCGCGGCGTTCTCCACGGCTTGCGCTTTGCCGACATGGACTACCAGACCCCGATCTACACACTGAGCGGCGGGCAAAAGACGCGGCTGGCGCTGGCGAAGCTCCTGCTGCAATCGCCGACGATTTTGCTGCTGGACGAGCCGACCAACTACCTTGACATCGAGACGCTCACCTGGCTGGAAGGCTACCTGCAAAACTACCCGGGCGCCATCCTCGTCGTCTCCCATGACCGCTACTTCCTGGACAAGCTGGTGACGATCGTCTACGAGATCGAGCGCACCCGGGCAACCCGCTACGTCGGCAACTACAGCCAGTTCCTCGAGCAGAAGGCAGCGCGGCTGGAGCAGGATCTGAAGCGCTTCGAGAAGCAGCAGGAGGAGATTTCCAGACTGGAGGATTTCATCGCCCGCAACATCGCCCGGGCGACGACCAGCAAGCGCGCGCAGAGCCGCCGCAAGACGCTGGAAAAAATGGACAGGCTCGACAAGCCGATCATGCACAACAAGTCCGTCAACTTTTCCTTCGAGATATCCAAGATGAGCGGCAACATCGTCATGAAGGCGACCAACGTCGCCATCGGCTACCCCGATGCAGTGCTGTCGCGCGGGCTTACGTTCGAAATCGAGCGGGAGGAGCGGGTCGCACTCGTCGGTCCGAACGGGATCGGAAAATCCACGCTGCTGAAGACGATTGTCGACCAGTTGAAGCCTCTGCAAGGAACGATCCAGATGGGCAGCAATGTCACCATCGGCTACTACGACCAGGAGCACCGCAATCTGAACGAGCAAAATACGGTGCTTGGCGAAATCTGGGACGAATACCCGCAGATGCTGGAAAAGGATGTGCGCACGCTTCTGGGCAATTTCCTGTTTAGCGGCGATGACGTGCATAAGCGGATTTCCGACTTGTCCGGCGGAGAGCGTGCACGCGTCTCGCTGGCCAAGCTGATGCTCAAGGAAGCCAATTTCCTGATCTTCGACGAACCGACCAACCATCTCGACATCTACAGCAAGGAAGTATTGGAGAATGCCCTGTACGAATACCCGGGGACGATTCTGTTCGTCTCCCACGACCGCTACTTTCTCAACAAGATCGCCAGCCGCGTGCTGGAGCTGTCTTTTGAAGGCGTGACCAACTATCTCGGCAACTACGATTACTACGTGGAGAAAAAGCAGGAGCTGGCCGAGCTGGCTGCTGAACAGGCTGCACAGCCGACCAAGAAAGCTGGTGCTGCCACCGCCCAGCCGGAAAAGTCCTCCTACGAGCTGGACAAGGAAGCAAAACGGCGCGAGCGTCAACGCCAGCGCCGTCTGGAGGAAATCGAAGCGACGATCGAAAAGAAGGAAGCGGACATCGTCCAATGGGAAGAGGAGCTGTGTCAGCCCGAAGTGTACAGCGATCATTCCGAAGCGAAAAAGCGCAATGACGCGATCCAGGCCGCCCGTGGCGAACTGGAGCAGCTCTACGAGGAGTGGACCCGGCTCTCCGAGGAGCAGGCCTAGATTTGCGACTTCGAGCCTTCAGGCGGAACTTCGCGGGAAGGCGTCTCCCCGAGAGCAGCATAGAGCGCGGGGATGACCAGAAAGGTGATGCAGGTGGCGGCTGTGACGATTCCAGAGTCGTTGAGCGCCAGGCCTGCCAGCGAACCGGCGATAATCCCGGCAAAGCCTTTTACCAAAAACGGGTAGTCGCGGGCGAGATGGCGCAGGTAGCGATCGTTCCAGAGAGCGAGAATACCGAGTACGACCAGTGAGACGACAAATACCTTGCTCCAGATCGAGACGCGAATCAGCCGCAGGTTCATCGCCAGCTTTCGTTCGATCATCTGCCCCACCTCTGCCCAGTCGCCGGAGACGATCTGTTGCGAGACGCGTCCGACATGGGTGAGCGGCTGGTCCGTCAGCAAGCTGCCCGCCATCAAAACGCATACACCGCAAACGAGGCCGCCTGCCAGCAGCAGGAGGCCTTTTTTTCCAAGCCTCCACTCTTCAAGCCGCGAGATCGCAACGAAAAAGGCTACCAGTCCTGCCAAAAAACCGCCCGCGTCCGTCCCCAGATGCGGCGCCACCATGTAATAAAGCACGACGAAACTGAGAGCCACAGCGCCAAGCGCAGGCAAAAGACGGCCCCATCCGGCACGTTCGCGCCTTTTTGCGGACAGTTGGTACAGTGCCGCGATCAATAGCGTCGCGCTCCCGATCAGCACGCCCTCGTACTCATTGCCAAGTCCGTAAAAACGGGCGCCGATCACCGGATCGTACCCGAGGTAGGAGCCGCGCATCAGGCTGCTGCCTGACCAGCCGTCTGCCAGCAAACCGGCTACCGTCACCCCGCAAACAGTCGCCACGACGCGAGGCAGAGGGCTTTGTTCCATGGCGAAGGCGAGCAAGAGTCCAGCCATGATCAATCCCCCCAGGATGACCGGAGCGGAAGGCTGCCAGCTCAGCATGCCCTCGAAGAGCAGCAGGGCGGGAAACCAGAGCATGGTCAACAGTGCCAGCCGGACGCCTTTTCGCAGACGCTCTCTCCCGCTTCCGCCTCCCGCTCGTTTGCCCCAGAGCCAGAGAAAGGCAGCGCTGGCCAGTGTAATCATCTGCAGCATGACATAGGTGTACAGCACCGGAGCGCGAGTGGCGTAGGTGTGGTGAATCTCGTCCACCTGCTCCATCAGCGGCCCGATGCCCGGTTCTGTTCCACTCGCGGCACGTACGGGATGCCCGGCAATGCCGCCGGGGATGGGCACATCCAGCCAGGAAAGAACCGTCGGATACAGATCAAGCCCGCTGACCAGGCCGGGTTGCCGGGTCGTAGCCGAAGTGAGCAGGCCGCTCGCTGAACCGTTCCAGACGAGTATCGGGGAGAGCAGCTTTTTTTCCTCGACTGCCTGGTGGTGAACGATCGGGCTGACCAGCATCACTGCCTGATAGTCTGTGCGCTCTTCCAACACGCGGGTCAAAAAGCCGGACAAATCGGCGAGAACCTGTTTGTACTGCTGCTCAAAACGGTCAGGCTGCATCGCGTCAGCCACCTGGTACAGCCTTTCCAGATCGGGCAGCTGAACGGCGACCAGCCCGGCATCCTGATCTTCCCTGATCCGCTCCAGCAGGTACTGGTAGTTCGTCTTTTGTCCATACGGGTATGCTGCCGCCCGCTCCTGCGTGCGCGGTGAGACGTCTCCATGAGGAACGAGCCCATGCTCGTCCATGGCGAACAAAGCGACGTGGCGCTGCTGCGTCTCGCCAGTATCCGCGTTGCCATAGACACTGACGGGAATCTTGTGTGCAGCCAGCGTACCACCCAGACGTCCGATACTCGGTGTAAAGGGCTTGTCCTGATTTGCCGCGTGGAGTCGGTAGATGCCGGGAAATACGATCTGCGACCCGGTCTGCGGCAGAGGCACGCCAAACGCCGCTGCCTGCTCCCCCGCTGTTTGTCCGCCGTCCAACAGTTCGTCCCGGTGGTGAGCCGTGCCGCTTTTCTCCGTATACAACGCCTGTGCTCCACCGCCCATCAGCAGGTAGGCATTGGCCAGATTGCGCGGACCGGGAAGACGAAGCGAAACCGCTCCAGCGCTTGCCTGGCTGATCCATTTATCCACAGTCGGATCGGTCCGCATCTGCTGCAGATCGGCAAACGTGAGCCCTTCTACAAACAGCAGAAGCATTTGCTTTTCGCGTATGTATCCGTCGCTGCCAGCCGTATTGCCCTTTGCATCCTGCACCTGGCACATGAACAGCGTCACTGCCAGGCATACCAATGCCCATCTTTGTCTCATCTGCGTTCTCCTTCCTGTTGATAAAACCAGCTCTTTATCCACATATTCCACAAATCTATCCACAGTTTCCGGGCGAATTTCCCGGTCGATTTACATAGTTATCACCAGTATTCACAGGGGAGAGATTGTGCAACCAAAAAAGTTATCCATGCCCTGTGGATAAATAGCCAGAGCGAGAAGTTGCGAGAATGCACTGAACCTTTTTCGCAGACCGGACGAATATATAGGTGTAATCAATCAGGAGGGGCCCCAAATGAATGATCAAGATTTACTCCCGTTGACAGAGCAGATGGCCAAGGGCGATGTATCTGCCTTTCGCAAGGTATATGAGATGACGCATAAAGACGTCTATCGAACGGTTGCCTTCCTGGTGTACAACCGGCAAGACATCGAAGACATCGTCCATGAGGTGTACATTCGCATGTGGCAATCCTTTCACAGCTATGACAGGAAACGCCCGTTTCGTCACTGGCTCCACGGAATCGCGATCCGTCAAGTGCAGGATTGGAAACGCAAAGCCTGGCGCAGGATGCGCATTTTTGAGCGGGCAACGCAGTACCGGCAGGACGACTCGGACTGGACCGATGACGCGGTACTGCAATCGGAGACACAGCGCGAATTGCTGACGGCCATTCGCCAGCTTTCCTACAAGCTGCGCGTCGTCGTCATCCTCCGCTACTTCCACGACTACTCCCTGGAAGAAATCGCCGATCTGCTGAACATCCCTGTCGGCACCGTAAAATCGAGACATCATCTCGCGGTAAAGGAATTGAGAAAGAACTATACACATTCGGGAGGCGACTTGTATGTCCCACGACAAACAACTACGCGATGAATTGCAGCGTATCGCGGAAACGATACAGGTGCCTCGCGAACTGGAGCAGCGCATTTTCGCATCATACCAGCACGATCAAAAACGAAAGCGAGGAAATCTCATTATGAAAAAGCGTTTGTTGGCCGGTGTAGCGGCCGTTGCGATCCTGATCCCTACGGCGGCTGTAGCGACGCCTTACCTGGCGGACTACATTTTCGGTTCGGCGGAGTCGATCACACACCATGGAGGTACCCAGGAGGATTACAACGAGATCGAAGCATTTTTGCAGGAAGCAAAAGGGAAGCTGTCGGAAGACGAATTCTCCGAGTATATTGAGTTGATGCGACAGATGATGCAGTTGAAGATGAAAATGACAGACGAGAACGGAATTGTCCACGAAGATCGGCTTTCCGCAGAAGAACAGCAGCAGTGGGAGGAGCTTTCCGAAAAGCTCAATCCCTATTTCAGCAAACTAGCCTCTGAATAAACAAAAGAGCCTGTCCCTTGTGAGGACAGGCTCTCAGATTGCAGACAAACTCCCTCGCTGAACGAACAGCAGAGGGAGTTTGTTTAATAATTTGATGAAAATACCGAAGGTGTTTTGATCGTTCACCTTTTGGCGACCTGATTTCCATAGCCAGGTCGCCATTTTTTTCAAGTTCATGGCAGCGAAAACAAGCATCGCCTGCATCGTGACCTTCTCCAGTCCTCGTAAGGTCGTCCAACGCATGCCATGCTTTTCCTTCATATCAGCGAATACACGTTCAATCGTTTCTTTCCGTTTGCTATAGATTTGTTTGTTTTCCTCGGTATGCCGGAGGTGGTCTACCTCTTCGAGGTAATCAGCCCAGATGTGGCGACTCACTCTCTTTGTGTAGTCTTTACTTTCCGTGCATTGTTTCAAGAACGGACAACTTCGGCAAACTTGAGAATTTGATCGATAGATACGGTACCCATCCTTGTTTGTTGTCTCATATGTTAAGATTTGCTCGTTCGGGCAGATGTAGCAGTCGAAATATTCATCATACACATATTCGTGCTTTTTAAAAAAACCTTCTTTGGTGCGTGGTCTTGTGTAGGGCATAACGGGGCGAATCTGGTCATCAAGGAGTGTTTTACTGATGTAAGGCGTCTTGTATCCCGAGTCCACTGCCACAGCTTGAGGCTGTGCAAACGTCTTTCGCACTTGATTCAAAACATCCTCAAAAACCTGACTGTCATGCACATTGCCTGGCGTTACCTTGGCACCAAGCACAAATCCATTTCGATCACATGCTGTATGAAAACTATAAGCAAATACACGTTCCTTTTCCCCTTTTACAAACAATCCGCAATCCGGGTCAGTTGTGCTGACTTTCACCTCCTTCTTCGAAGTTTCTGTCTTTTTTTCAAGGGGCTTCTTTCCATGTGCAATACGATCCTGATTGATTTCTTCGTCCAGCAGCTCTTGATATTTCTTCGCTTGTTCTTCAACGATTTCTTTCACGTATTTATGCTTATTCGCACTGGCTTTTACATGCGTAGCATCAATGAAAAGCACATCAGGCTTCACGAATCCATGATGAACCGCCTCCTCCAATATTCGAAGGAAGATCGACTCGAAGAGTTGAGTATCCCGAAAACGGCGAACATAGTTCTTGCCTAGGGTCGTGAAATGGGGAATGGGCTGACTGAAATCATAGCCAATAAACCACCGATAGGCAACATTGGTTTCGATCTCTTTAATCGTTTGTCGCATGGAACGAATTCCAAAAATATATTGGATGAAAGCAATTTTAACTAAGACTACAGGGTCAACACTGGGTCTGCCATTGTCATGACAGTAGAGGCTTTCCACCAAGTCATAGATGAACGAAAAGTCGATTGCATTTTCAATTTTTCTTACGAGATGATCTTCTGGCACCAACTCATCTAGCGAGAATGCAGATATCTGATAACGCCCTTCGGCCTCTTGCTTATTAAGCATAATGCCACCTCTAAAAAATAACTTTTGAAAACGTAACATGTTCTATATTCAACAAAAAAGCCTGCAGACCCTGTTCCTTACGGAACTTTGTCTACAGGCTGAGAGCCTGTCCCTTGTGAGGACAGGCTCTTTTTCTATCGTTGCGGCTGAGCGCTAGTGGTCGGTCAAGGACAGACCCGGCACTCCGTTTAAATCCAGACTGGCAAACTCGCCTTTTTGGTAGCGAATGTAGCCGGCTGCCGCGATCATCGCCGCATTGTCCGTACATAGCGAAAGCGGCGGGATGACCAGCGGTACGTTTTCTTCCTGACAGCGCCGCTGCAATCGTTCGCGCAAGCCGCGGTTGGCTGCCACACCTCCCGCCAGGAGCACCTGCTTCGCACCGTACTCCCGCACGGCGCGCAATGTTTTTTCGACCAAAACCTCTGTGACCGAGTCCTGAAAACTTGCGGCGAGATTCGCCGGGTTGATCGTCTCGTTGCGCTGGGCTGCGTTGTGCAGCGTATTCAGCACTGCCGATTTCAAGCCGCTGAAACTGAAGTCATACGAATCTGGCTCCAGCCATGCGCGCGGCAATGGCACATTGGGCTGTCCTTCATGGGCCAGCCGGTCGATGTGAGGACCGCCGGGATACGGCAGACCGAGCGAGCGCGCCACCTTGTCATAGGCTTCGCCCGCCGCATCGTCCCGGGTCTCGCCCAAAATCGTAAACGCGCCGTGCTGCTCCATCCAGACCAGCTCCGTATGGCCACCGGAGACGACCAGCGAAATCAAAGGAAACTGCATCTCCTCCACGAGCCGGTTGGCGTAAATATGACCCGCGATGTGATGGACTCCGATCAGCGGAATGCCGCGTGCCAGCGAGATCGCCTTGGCTGCCGCTACACCGACCAAGAGCGCCCCGACCAGTCCGGGTCCGTACGTGACGGCAATGGCGTCGATCTCCTCCAGCGTCTTGCCCGCCTCGCGCAGAGCCTCTTCAATCGTCACCGTGATATTTTCCACATGGCGGCGGGAAGCTACCTCGGGGACTACTCCGCCGAAGCGCTTGTGTATGTCCGCCTGGGAGGCGATGATGTTGGACAGCACCTCCCGTCCATCCCGCACCACTGCCGCCGAGGTCTCGTCGCAGCTCGTCTCGATACCCAGTATATAGGTCGGTTTCGCAGCGCTTTTCTGTTGTTCATAAGCCTGTTGTACGCGCATTTCGTAGCGCGAAGTAAATGATTTGTTCATCGCAAGGTCACCCACATAATAATCGCGTCCTCGTTATTGTCGGAGTAGTATCGTTTTCGGATTCCGTGTTCCTTGAAGCCGAGCTTGGTGTACATATTGCGGGCTACCGTATTGGAGGGACGCACCTCCAAGGTCATGCTCTGCGCCCCGAACACCATCGCCATGCCCATCATCTGTCTCATCAGCCGCTCGCCCACCTTTTTCCCGCGATAGCCGGGATGGACGGCAATATTGGTAATATGCGCTTCATCCAGGACGATCCACATGCCGCAGTAGGCTATTACCTCATCCTCGTGCAAGGCGACGACGTAGCGGGCATTCTGGTTTTTCGTCAATTCATTGTAAAAGGCATCAGGGGGCCAGGGAGTCGGAAAAGCCATCTGCTCCAGCTTCGCAACGGCCGCAATATCTTCCAATGTCATAAAACGGAAATCAAGCTCCATTTGTTCACCCATGAGTGGTCCCCCCTTTACGAACCCTCCTGCTGCCTGTTCGCCAGCCATTTTGCTTCCGCCTCCGCAAGCTGCAAATATTCCGGAACAAGCCCATGCACCGGACCTGCTTCGTGGAGTCTTGCGAATGTCAGGTGGGCAATATGTGCCGCTCGCGGAAGCTGAAAGGCGGCCGGGGCAAATTGCGCCTGCTCTCCCAGGCTTTGCTCGATCCGCTCGCGATGAAGCCGGACATCCTCGCCAAGAAAGAGAATTTTGTCCCCCTCGGCTGCTTCACGCACATCGGAAAGCCAATCCTCCAGCAAGACGATTCTCTCCTGTCCCTGGATCGAAAGGCGTTCCATCCCGTCCGTCCGGTAGGAGCCCGTATACACCTGCCCCCTTCTCGCATCAAACAGCGGTACGATCAGTCCGGCAAATCCCAGCGCGTTCATCGCCACCGCCTGCAGGCTGGAAACACCGACAGCAGGGATGTTGAGCGACCAGGCGATGCTTTTCGCTGAGGCGACACCGATGCGCACGCCTGTGTAGGAGCCGGGCCCGATCGCCACGCCTACGCCGCCCAACTGCTCCGGGGAGGTATCGGTCGCGTCCAGCAGCTCACTGACACAATCCATCATCCGGACCGAGTGGTTTTTTTGCTGGTTGGTCGTCATCTCCGCCAGTACACGCGTCTCTTCCGCAATCGCCACACTCAATACCAGGTTGGACGTATCAATCGCCAGTACACGCATCAAAATCAAACTCCTCACACAAATTCAAATATCGCTGACCTTGCGGCAAAAGCTCGATCTGCCGCTGCTCTTCGCCGATGTAGCGCAGTACGATCGTCAGGAGATCAGCCGGAAGAACATCCTCAATCAGCGATGCCCACTCCACGACGCAGACGCCGTCTCCGAAAAAATAATCGTCCAGGCCGAGCGAATCGACATCGTCGCCGACCCGGTAGACGTCCATATGGTACAGCGGCAAACGCCCCTGGTACTCTTTTATGATCGTAAATGTCGGACTGTTCACTACGCCTTGCACGCCGAGCCCGCGGGCCAGTCCCTGGGTAAACGTCGTTTTGCCCGCTCCCAGGTCTCCTTCCAGAGCCAACAGGTCAGCGGGCTGCAAATGGCGAGCCAAACACGCAGCAAAGCGCTGTGTCTGCTCAGCTCCACGCAGTGTCCATTCGTATGCCATCATGCGTCACCCTCTTTCAACGGCTCCAAAATGATTAAATCCGGCCTTGGGCAGCTTACGCCGCTCCCCGTCTTGCACCAGGAAAACGCCCTGGCCTTTTGCTTCCACACGCCCGATTACGGCAAAGGGGATGCCCTGCTCGGCAAACCGGCGGGCCACTTCTTCGCTCCGCTCCGCTGCCAGCGTCCCGACCAACTGGTAATCCTCCCCTCCGTACAGCGCCCAGGCCAACGGGTCTTTGCCAACCTTCTGGGCGTAGCTACGGGTCTTGGCCAGAAGCGGAATCCGCTCTGCCTCCACCTGGATCGTCACACCGCTCGCCTCGGCAATTTCCCACAGCTCGGATGCCAGTCCGTCACTGATGTCGTTTAGCGCTGTGCACGCCCCGGAAAGAAGCAGCAGGCGTCCTGCCTGCACCTGTGCCTGCGGACGCTGATGGGCACGGACGAGCGTGTCCCATTCATCTGATTCATCTGTACCGCCTCCTGCCTCTACTGTCCGGTTCTGTTGTGCGAGCAGCAGGTGCAGCCCGGCAGCGGAACTGCCGACAGAGCCTGTCACAAAGACAAGCTCCCCCGACCGCGCCTGTGAGCGGCGCAACGCCATCCCTTTTTCGACCTCTCCTATTACCGTGACAGAGAGGAACAGTGTATCCGGTGCCGACGCAGTATCTCCGCCGATCAGCCGGACTCCGTACTGTCCACAGGCTTCGTACAAGCCATCGTACATCTCGCTGCACTCTTCCGCTGTCCAGCGCGGAGAGACGGCGATGCTGACCAGCGCGAACCGGGGGATTCCCCCCATCGCTGCCACATCGCTGATATTGCTGATCATGGCCTTGTACCCGATGTCTGCAGGCTTCATCGTTTCTTTCAAAAAATGGACAGTCTCTACCATCGCATCGCAGCAGACGACCATTTCCATTCCCGGTGTCGGGGCGAAGACGGCAGCATCATCCCCGATCCCGACGGAAACCCCGTCCTTTTCATCTCCGTGCGAACGGCTCGTCCATTGCCGGATCAGGGAAAATTCATCGTGTGCCACCTGTAGCGCTCCTTTTTTGCATAGTCAGTCCATTATACCGTTGCGCGCCGCCGAGAAGCAAGAAACCGCCCGACCCGCGCTTCCCCGGCTCACACCCCTTGGGCAGCGTACTCGCGCAGCTTCAGCTTGCCGCTGCACTTGCTGCAGCGATAGCGCGCCGGGTTCATTTTTCGCTTCCGCTTGTAGCTGGTGCCGCAAGCCTGGCATACCAGCTCGTATCGATACGGAAGCTGTTTTCGTCCCTCTCCCACTTGCTGGCAGTAGCGGCTGCCTCCGACCTTTTGGAGCAATTCGCGAAAATCCCGGTCTGCATGGCGATAGCCTCGCTTGGCGAGATGCAGGTGGTAATGGCACAGCTCGTGTTTGACGATCGCCACCAGTTCCTCTTCTCCGTGCTCTTCGAGATGACGGGGATTGATTTCGATATCGTGCGTACGCAGCAGGTATCGTCCGCCTGTCGTCCGCAATCTTTTGTTGAACCTTGCCTGATGGCGAAAAGGCATTTCAAAAAAGCGAGTGGAGATGTCCTCCACCAGTCTTTGCAATTCCTGGTCGGTCATCTTTTTGCCTCCGCATGTTCTTTCTTCCACGATAGCAGTTTCCCCCGGATTGCGCCAGACGAATGGTGCACTTGGACGTTTCGCAAAGCACCAACATGCCTGTCCTGCTGTGCGAACGGGAGGGACTGCACGTGAAGCTGGAATTTTACAACGGCGAATCACGAATAAAAGGCACCTCCAGTTCGTCTCGCTGCATACAATGCATAGACGAATAACATCAGGAGGTACCCTTTATGCCACAATGGATGCGAAAGCAATTGCAGCGTGCCTTCAGCGGGAAGGACGTGCGTCAAATCCGCTTGCTGAATACGTGCTGGTTTTTATACTGGGAAAAACATGGCGGCAATCCACAATAAGTGATTGCCGCCTTTTTTGTTGCCGCCTCTAGGCTTCCTCAGGAGAGATCATGCTCAGGCCCACGCGCTGGCGCTTTTCATCGATTTCCACGACCCACACATCCACGATGTCACCTACTGTTACGACATCGAGCGGATGCTTGACAAAGCCCTTTTTCAGGCGGGAGATGTGCACCAGCCCGTCATTTTTCAAGCCGATGTCGACAAACGCGCCAAAATCGACGACATTTCGCACCGTACCTTGCAGCTTCATGCCCGGACTCAGATCAGCGAGTTGCAGAACATCGCTGCGCAGCAATGGCTTGGGCAGTTCCTCCCGCGGGTCGCGTCCGGGACGCAGCAAACTTTCCACGATATCTGCCAGCGTCGGTTCACCGATCCCCAGTTGGTCGGCGACCTGTGCCACATCGAGCGCGAGCAGGCGCTTCCGGCACGTCTCGCTGCCGATCTCTTGCGGTGCCACCTCGATCATGTCCAGCAGCTTGTGCACTGCTTCGTACGACTCGGGGTGAATCGGCGTCTTGTCGAGTGGATTGCTCCCGTCTGAGATGCGCAAAAACCCGACGCACTGCTCGAACGTCTTGGCGCCCAGTCTGGGCACTTCCTTCAACTGCGCACGACTGGTAAACTTGCCGATCTCCTCGCGCTTCTTGACGATGTTACCGGCTACCTGTCGGCTAATCCCGGAGACGTACTGCAGCAGGGAAGAGGATGCCGTGTTCACGTCCACACCGACGTGGTTTACCGCCGATTCCACGACAAATTGCAGGCTTTCAGCCAGACGGCTTTGCGACACGTCATGCTGGTACTGCCCGACGCCGACCGATTTGGGGTCGATTTTCACCAGTTCTGCCAACGGGTCCTGCAAACGCCGGGCAATCGATACCGCGCTGCGCTCCGCCACGTCCAGTTCGGGGAACTCTTCTTTCGCCAGCTCCGATGCCGAATAGACAGAGGCACCCGCCTCGTTGACGATGATGTAGTGAATCGCCTGCTTCAACTCTTTGAGTACGCTAGCGATGAACTGCTCGGTTTCGCGCGAAGCTGTCCCGTTGCCGATCGCGATCAGCGTGACGCCGTACTTTTCGATCAGTTGCTTGACCTTGGCCGATGCTTCCGCCACCTTGTTGACAGGCGGAGTCGGATAGACGACCGCCACCTCCAGCAGCTTGCCCGTATCATCGACTACCGCCAGCTTGCAGCCGGTACGGTATGCAGGGTCGACACCGAGGACGACTTTGCCTTTTACCGGGGGCTGGAGCAGCAAATTGCGCAGATTTTCCGAAAAGATGTGGATCGCCTGCTCCTCTGCCACATCCGTCAGCTCAGCGCGCACCTCGCGCTCAATGGACGGGGCGATCAGCCGTTTGTAGGCATCTTCCACGGTCGTCGCGAGCAAGGAGCGGACCACGGTCTCGTGGCGGATGACCCGCTTCTCCAGCCAGGCGAAAATCTCGTCTACCGGCGCTTCCACGGTCACCTTCAGGATGCCTTCGCTCTCCCCGCGATTGATCGCCAGCACGCGGTGCGGGACTACTTTTTTCAATGGCTCGCTATAGGCGTAATACATTTGATAGACGTTTTTTTCGTCCGCCTCTTCTGCCTTTTGCTCGGTCACGAGCAGGCCTTTTTGCAGCGTGCGCTGCCGCACCCACTGGCGAATGTCGGGATCGTCGGAGATTTGCTCGGCGATGATGTCCATCGCTCCCTGCAGCGCTTCCTCCACCGAAGCGACCCCTTTTTCCGGGTCGATGAAGCGCGCTGCTTCCTGCTTTGGATCGCCTGTCTTCGGCAGCGTCAGCAGGTACTGGGCGAGCGGCTCCAGGCCCTTTTCCTTGGCCATCGTAGCCCGCGTCCGCCGCTTTTGCCGATACGGACGGTACAAATCCTCGACTTCCTGCAGCTTGCTCGCCCGCTCGATCGCGGTTTTCAATTCATCTGTCAGCTTGCCTTGTTCCTCGATAAGGCGAAGGACCTCTTCCTTGCGCACAGACAGATTGCGCAAATAGCGAACGCGCTCTTCAATCGCGCGAATTTGTGTCTCGTCGAGCTGCCCGGTCATCTCCTTGCGGTAGCGGGCGATGAAGGGAACGGTATTTCCTTCGTCCAGCAGTGCAATCGTACGTTCTGCCTGATGAGGCTTCACCCCCGTATCGCGGGCGACTGTCTGGATCAATAGCGTCAGCTCCATGAAATCTCCTCCTACGTCAACTGTTATCCCCAAAAGGCAACTCCCGTATCATCGAGAAAGCCGCCAGACAAAGAAAAGGCGCCTGGCGGACACCTTTTACAAACATGCTTATGGGATCGTCTCGTGATGTTCCATCTGTAAGGCTTCACGCAATTTGTTCAAGGCACGGCGCTGCAAGCGGGAAACGTGCATCTGCGACATGCCGAGAAGATCGCCTGTCTGCTTCTGGCTCAAATTTTCATAAAATGTCATCCGAATGATTTCTCTTTCCCGCATGTCCAGAGAGCTCATGGCGTGATCGATCGTCAGGTCCCGGTCGACGCGGCTGAAGCCTTCGTCCTGGACCCCGACAAGATCAAACAGCGTGATTGTATTGCCTTCACTGTCCGCTTCCAGCTCGCTGTCCATGGAAAGCGAGTGATAGCTGCGACCCATCTCCAGCGTCTCCAGGATTTCCTCCTCGGACACGCCCATGTGCTGGGCGATGTCGGAAATGTGCGGAGAGCGCTGCAACTTCATCGTCAATTCGTCCACGACGTGCTTGATTTTCGGACTTAGTTCTTTCACCCGGCGCGGCACGTGGACACTCCACGTCTTGTCCCGGATAAAACGCTTGATTTCCCCGACAATCGTCGGTATGGCAAAACTCTCAAAGGTTCGCTCGAAAGCGGGATCGTATCTGCTAATCGACGAAAGCAATCCGATCATCCCGACTTGGATCAAATCTTCACGAAGAATTTGACCGCGCGCGAACTTCTGTGCCAGCGTCTCTACCAGCGGGGTATACGCTTCTACCAGAAGTTCCCGCAAAACTTCCCGCTCCGACTGTTTGTACTCTAGCAGCAGCTCCCTGCGCTGCTCGCGGCTAAACGTCCGTCTTGGAGATTGTCCGGTCATCACCAGCCACCCCATCTCGGCGCAAATACTTGGTCATCGCCACGGAGACGCCAGAAGCGGTGTGAAACGAGACCTCATCCATCAGAGTGTGGATCAGGAATAATCCCAAACCTCCCTCTTCAAGATCGTCCTCGTCCACCTCGGCCGCCAGGGGAGCAAGCTGCTTCCCCACAGTGTCGACCGCAAAGCCTTTTCCCTGATCGGCAACGGTAATCGTCAAGCGGTCAGGAAATACTAGGCATTCGAGATTGAGTCTGCCCTCTTCCTGTTCGTATGCGTGCTCGACCGCATTGGTGCACGCTTCCCCTACAGCCAGCTTGATATCCTCAATCTCATCATAGGTAAAACCCATCCGATGAGCCACACCAGAAACCAGCAAGCGGGCCACGCCTAAATACTCCACTCGGTTTGGCAGCGTCAACTGTACCAGCTCTACATCAGATGCTTTGCGCCCCTCCATTACTGCTCTCTCCTTTTTTAGACGGCGATCAAATCGTAAAAGCCCGTGATCCGAAACAACCTCTCCACACGGGGAGAGAGGTTTCGCACCCGTAACTGGCTGCCTGAATTTTTACAAGCCTTCATTGCGGCAATAAAGATTCCGATGCCTGTACTGTCCATGTAATCTACCTGTGCCAAGTCAACCGCGATCTGTTTTACCCCTGGCTCTATTGCCAGCGCCAGCAATGCCTCTTTTGCTTGCGGGCCGGTAAAGGCATCGACCTCTCCGCAGAGGACCACCAGATACCCCGCCTCTTCCTTGATTGTCTCGATTGTCAGGTCCATCCGAATTTTCCCCCCGTGCCACTCAGGTTCTACGTAAAACGATCATGGTGTAATCATCCCGCTGTTCAAAATCGGAGAGCATCAGCAGTTTGTGATAAAGCTCGCTCACCATAGACTGTACAGGTGCCTTTGTTTGCTGGAGCATGTAGGATACGAGCTGCTCCCTTGTTATGTACGTTTTGCCGATTTTAAACTCGGTCACTCCGTCCGTCAGCAGAACCAGCATATCGCCAGGCTGCAAATGTACTTCCTGCTCCTGGTAGTGGCTCTGTGCATCCAGGCCGAGCGCCGCCCCCTGCCCGTCAAGATCGTAAAAACGACCCTCTGCCGCGCGATAGACAAAGCCTGGTTCATGGCCGGCGACTGCGTACCGAAAACGGTGGGTACGCGTGTCATAGCTTCCGAATACCATTGTGACAAACATGCTGGAATCAATATTGCGTTCTACGACCCGATTAAGATGGCGGAGCATGCGGTCGGGATTGAGCAAAATCTCTCCCAAACTGTCCATTGCGTATTTCAGCATGGACATACACATCGCTGCTGCAATTCCTTTGCCGGTGATGTCGCCGAGCGTGACACTGAATTTATGTTCGCCGTAGTGTATGAAGTTGTAGTAATCGCCTGAAATTTCACTTGCTCCCATGCTGACCAGGCCGACTTCGACACCCGGATAAACCGGCACATCCCGCGGCAACAGCGCCTGCTGCATCGTCGAGGCGACGGCAATTTCCGACTGCATCTGCTCATGCCTGCTTCGCCAGCTCCGCAATGCGCGATGTTCGTTGCCGTACTCGATCATCACCTCGGTCAATATCCGAAAGGAAGCGCGAACCACCTCGGGCACTTCGGTCAAACTCTCCAATACCCGTCCGTGCAAATCAATCAATTCCTCGGGAGAAATGTCCCGGCGGAGCAACCATTTGCCCAACTGCTGCGCAGTGTAGAGTTCGTCTTCGCCCTGCTTGCTCAAGTAATTGCTGAGGATTTGTCCATATTCCGCATCCAATCCTCGGCCCATCCTTACGCTCCACCTTTCCCAACTGGTTCACACCACTTCACAACTACGACCTGCGTACCTTCTTGCGGTTTACTCTGTATAAAAAAGTCATCCATCATACGCTTCACGCCTGGAAGCCCTGCCCCCAGCGCGCCGATCGTCGAATAGCCGTCTTCCAATGCTTTTCGTATATCGGGGATCCCGGGGCCAGAATCCTCCGCAGTAATCTGCACACCCTTTTTACCGTTCACCTCTACCACTGCAATCGTAATCGTCCCCGCTTTTGCAAACAGGTAGATATTGCGCGCCAATTCAGAAATAGAAGTGGCAATACGCGATTGCATGACCGCACCAAACCCCAGCCTCATCGCCAAATTTCGACCTGCCTGCCGGGCTGTCACGATATCTGGCTCGCGAGTGATCTCGATGACAATTCTCTCAGGATCTGACTCTGCCACAACCAGAAAACCCCTTCCACTCTTTCCATTTGACTACCATTCAACAACGATTGGCATAACTTGTCAATTTTTGTCTAATATTCTAGTTGCAAATACATTCGCTGCCACGCCCAAAAATTCCTGCACTTTCGCAAAGAAAACCTCGTTGCCCAAACATTTTCAAACAAAAATAAAAAAACCACTTGGTTGCTGCAAGCCAAGCAGTTTTTCCTCTTCTGTCGACGCATCAGAAATCAATGAGTCCCAGACTGATTTGCAGGGATTCATTGACCCGTTCCATCATCTCTTCATCGAGATGAGTGATTTTGTCGGTTAATCTTTGTTTGTCGATGGTTCGTATCTGTTCCAACAAAATGACGGAATCACGATCAAATCCATAAATCTTGGCATCAATCTCTACATGAGTCGGCAATTTTGCCTTTTGAATCTGCGCCGTGATAGCGGCGACGATGACTGTCGGACTAAATCGGTTTCCTATGTCGTTTTGAATCACCAAAACTGGCCGTACGCCCCCTTGTTCCGAGCCTACGACCGGGGAAAGGTCCGCGAAAAACACATCGCCACGTTTGACGATCACTGGTCACACCCCGCTAACTAAGCGGACAAGAGTATGGTCAGCCTCTTCCTCAGCGCCAAATGCCTCCGATGCCATTTTTAGATTGATTTTCGCCATTTCCATGTACCCTTTTTGCATCGTCTCACGGATCGTGCGTTTTTTGCGTTCCTTGAGATACAGGTGCATCGCCTGGCGAATAAACTCGCTGCGATTGGATTTTTCCTTCTCAATCAAGCCATCCACTTCTTGGAGCAAGTGATGTGGCAAGCTAATCATGATGCGTTTCGTATTCGACTTCGACAAGACAAATCCACCTCCAACCATGACCGTAACTTCCATCCGCTGTAGATTGTCACACTGATTGCCAGTATGACACTACCATTATGTCGAAACCACTGCAAATATATACCTGTCGCGCACATTTTCGGTTCCGGCACTTAAGTATAATTCGCGTTCCTCGCAAAAATTCCTGCCGGCTTTCCCTGGCAGTAGTTTCCAGTTACACCGGGACGTTTTTTTCGGACAGCAGATGAACAACAGCTATTTCTTTTCCCTGGCGCACGTAGACACGGGGAATCCGGTGGTTCAGCATGCACGGCACCTCGTAATTGATCGTGCCGATCAGCGCAGCAACCTCGTCGAGCGAGATTTCCTCGTTTCCTTGCTTGCCGTAGAGGACCACTTCGTCGTCGACCTGGGCACTGCCCTGTTCGATGCGGACCATGATCTGGTCCATGCAGACGCGACCGACGATGGGCGCTCTGCTGCCTTTGACCAATACCGCGCCGCGATTGGACAACAGCCGGGAGTATCCGTCAGCGTATCCAATCGGCAGCGTGGCGATCCGCTCCCCTGGCTGGGCTGTATAGGTTGCTCCGTAGCTGACGGTAAACGGCTCTGCGGCTACCTTTACATGGGCGATTCTCGTCTTGAGCGAAAGAGCCGGGTGCAATCTGACAGCCGCTTGCTCTTTCATGTACGAAGAAGGATACAATCCGTATAAACCTATGCCCAAACGGATCGTATCATACCCCCATTCCGGAAAAGCGATAGCCGCCGCCGTATTGCAGCAATGCACCTTGGGCAGCGTCTTGCCTGCATCGCGCAGCACCTGGAGAAAGGACTGAAACGTATCGTGTTGGCGTCGCACATGGGTCGTATCCGCTTCGTCCGCACAGGCAAAGTGGGTGAAAATACCCGTCCAGGCCAACTTGCTGCTTCGCTCCAGCGCCTCGACCACAGACAGCAGTTCGTCTGCCGTACGCACACCCAGCCGTCCCATGCCCGTGTCTGTTTTGATGTGGATACCCACCGGTGGGCAGGCAGCATCCTGCAACCGCTGCTCCGCCTGAAATACCCACTCCTCACTGTAGGCCGTCAGCTCTACCCGCCGATGGCTCGCCACTTCCACCGAATCGACTGGTGTGTATCCGAGTACAAGGATCGGTGCCTCGATACCAGCCTGACGCAGCACAATCGCTTCGTCCAGAAATGCCACAGCGAGCGTATCGGCTCCGGCCAGGAGCGCTTCCTTTGCGACCTGGACAGAACCGTGTCCGTATCCGTCTGCCTTGACGACTGCCATAATTCCCGTCGTAGCGGGCAGGTGCTGCCGAAATGTTTGTACATTCGCACGAATCGCGTCCAAATCTACTTCAACCCATGTGTCACGGCAATACGGTTTCATCCTTATCTCCTCTTGTTCTTTTGGTAATAATAGAGCCGCTCGTTCAGATGGCTCAAAAACTGGCGGGATACCATCAGCGATTCCCGCTTTCCTCCGACGCGATAGAGATGGCGTCCTTCGTAAATCTGCTCCACTTCCGACAAGGGATAGCTGTTCTCCTTGCCCGACATGGAAATAATCAGATGCGTTCGCGTCAGCTTGTATACCGGGCGCAGCACCGCCTTGTAAAAAAACGGGGCAAGTCCTACCACGGCAATCGCGATTGCAAACGCCAATACCTTAAAGGTGGTGTTGTTCTCGGTGAAGAGCTGCGACAAGATGACCATGCTGAAGGCGAATAGGACCGTTTCCCAGATTCGCATTTTCGTACTTTTTCGCAGCAGCAAGTCCTTATAGGTAGATTCTTCCTGATACAACACATCAGACGACGATTTCTTCATCTAGGGAATTCCACCTCGTTGCATAAGTTATCTTGAATGTATCGCGTTACTTCCTTGCTGTCAATGAACAGAGCTTTTTTGATGCAGCCAAAAAAGAGGCTATCCCTCAAGCCGTCCGACCTTTGGAATAGCCCCTCTGCTGGGTTACGTATTTGCTCTTACTCGGCTGCACTTTCTGCAAACTTCGGTTGTTCCCATTCACCCTCTACCTTTTTCGACACGGACTCTTCCAGGCGGGCTTGGCGTTCGTCTGCCTGCTCCTGCGTCAGCTTGCCGGCCTCTACTGCTGCTGCCAGCTTTTCTGTTTGCGGTGCGACCAGCAGATCGATCACGTCTTGCTTCACCACACCTTTGGCTTCTGCGATTTCTGCCAGGGTTTTGCCTGCTGCCAGTTCTGTCCGCAGCTCTTCGGCTTGCAGTCCGAGCAGCGTCAGCAGTTCTTCGCTATGGAAGAAGCCGCCAAAGCCTTTTCCGCCCATTCCTTCACGACCGCCAAAACCCGGGTTGTTTACCTGCTGCTCTACGCGTTCCGCCAGTTTGGCTTTCATCCCATCTGCCTGCTCCTGCGTCAGCTTGCCTGCCTCCACTGCTGCTGCCAGACGTTCTGCCTCGGCCGTAGTCAGCAGATCGATCACGTCTTGCTTCTCTACTCCTTGAGACTCTGCGATTTCTGCCAGGGTTTTGCCTGCTGCCAGTTCTGTCCGCAGCTCTTCGGCTTGCAGTCCGAGCAGCGTCAGCAGTTCTTCGCTATGGAAGAAGCCGCCAAAGCCTTTTCCGCCCATTCCTTCACGACCGCCAAAACCCGGGTTGTTTACCTGCTGCTCTGCGCGTTCCGCCAGTTTGGCTTTCATCCCATCTGCCTGCTCCTGCGTCAGCTTGCCTGCCTCCACTGCTGCTGCCAGACGTTCTGCCTCGGCCGTAGTCAGCAGATCGACCAGCTCTTGCTTCTCTACTCCTTGAGACTCTGCGATTTCTGCCAGGGTTTTGCCTGCTACCAGTTCTGTCCGCAGCTCTTCGGCTTGCAGTCCGAGCAGCGTCAGCAGCTCAGTATTTTCTTTGAAGACGATGCGGCTGGCGAACTCTCTGCCCGGAACCGGCTTTCCTTTTTCCATGACTCTTTTTTCCAACACCTCTGCCGGATTCACTGCTGTCTTCACATCTTCTGCCGCGTATGCACTGGCGAATACACCCAGGCTCAGCACTGTTGCCATCGATCCAAACAGAATTCCCATTTTTGCTTTGCTCAACATATCGTAATCATCCTTTCCTTTTCACCGTTTTTGGTTTCCCGAGGCGAGGGCGCCGCTCTCCCGGGTACATGCTCAAGTGTACAGCTGCTTTCTTTGAATCACGTTTGAGAAACGTGGAAAACTTGCGGGAATGTTTGGGCAGCTTTGTGGCAGCATGATGGAAAAAACAAACAAAAAAGTCCCCTCGCATCGGGGATCGTCGTCTCCGGTACAAGGGGCCATCCTTACTACTGCTTGTCCATTATGATTAGAGCTTTCTACCAGTCTGGTTCAGCGCCATGAATGACTACTTGGGTGCCAGTTGGGCCAGGAAGTGTTGCAGGGATTGTCGTCGTTGTGAAAAGAAAGGCAAACGCAAACAGTACCAATAGCTTTTTCACAAATATACCTCCCTTACTCCTTGATAGCATCATTATGACACATTCTTTCAATTTTTTCCATCTGATCAAATGAAATCGTTCGTTTGTGCAATCGATGATGCTGCAGATACAGACCTACACATTCCATCACGCGGTCCGAATCACCCAACTTTTGATAGTACCCCATGCTCTCAAGCAGGCTCGCAAAGCCTTCGTCAACGAGTCCAATCGAAAGCTGGCAAACCCCTTTACGCTTGTAGTACCTCGCCGCTTGCTTGATACGGTACGGATGGGCGAGAATGTCTGCCGGCAAGAACTGATCCTCGGACACGATCAGCTCTTTGATCCGGTCGTCGTTGCCGCTGTCCAGATAGACCTCGAGCAAATCACTGACGATCGTAATGCGGCGATCCGTCTCTACTTCCTCCAGGCACAGGTGGTACAGGCGAATCGCTTCTTCATATTCCCCTTTTTTCGCTTGCAAGAGAGCACGAAGGTGGTCCTTCCGGTAGTCTGCATATTTGCTTGCTTCGTACATCTTCAAATACACGTCCGCCATGATCAGATCCCCGACATGCAAATACGCGTTGACGATCGAAATCAGCGCAGATGCCTTGGACCTGCTGTCTGTCTCATCGGACCGTATCCCTTTGCTGCACAAGTCGATGCTTTCCGCATAATACTCCAGGATGTAAGCGTGGACTCCCATCCGATAATAAAAATCGATGCGCTCCTGCGGCGAGAGAAACTCGATGTAATGGAGCAATTCCTTTCCCCGCCTGTACGTTTCCTCGAATCGGGAAAAATCATCCCGTTCCAGCATATAGCGCTCATACAGGCTTTTTCCCAGGTAATACGGGATACCCTGCTTCCGGGCAAAATCAATCATCACGTCGTGGAGTGCGAGCTTGGCGTACGACTCTGCCGCTCCTTTTGTCACCTGGAGAAGATGATCCAACGCGAGGAAGGTATCCATCTTCGGTGTTTCCAACAGTCTTTGCGCCGCTTTTTGCATCAGGGTTTTGTTGTTCAGGGCAATGGATTCATCCAAAAGCAATTTAATCGTTGCGGGCTGTTCCGTTGCATCCAAGTAGATTCTGACGACGTGAGCATAGGGAATATTGAGCGTACGCGCGATTTTTTTCCACAAGGCAAAGCCGGGTCTTTTCGTTTCCCCCGTCTCAATCTTGGAAAGCGCCGTTTTGCTTACGCCTGTCCGCTCTGCGAGTGCGCTCAAAGATATGTTCTCCCGTTGCCGGTATGTCAGAATCAGTTCGCCAATCCTTTCCATCCCCATAATCGGAAGCCCCCCACACAAAAAGTTATCCTGTTTTCAATTGAATAATACCACACATACATCCTATATGGTTATCTCTACCATGTGTATAAAAGGGTAACATACGCGACAAGCAGATACATCCATCTGTTGGGCACAAAAAAGCAGGCGAGGGAAACATCCCGCCTGCCCGATGCCACACATTTATTTTCCGCCAACGCCATACGTGGACTGCGCCACATTGACCATCTCTTCTTCCGGCAGATCGCCTGTCAGCGTAAACTCGACGCCATCCAGCTCCCAGGTCAAATGTCGCTGATTGTCTCCTGTTTGGGCCAGTACACCAATCGTAAAGCCGAGGTCGATCGGCATGCCCTGCTCGTAGGAAACGGTTGCCGCTGTCGGACGCTGCTCAATCAGCTTGTAGTTGTACGCACCCGAGTAGGTGAGGACGACTGTGCGCTCGCCGTCGCGCGTGACCGGCTCGATGTCGCGTTGCTGTACGCCTTCTGGCATGTACGTCGGAACGATCACGCCAAACTGGCTGGATGGCTGCTCCGGTAGAGCCTGCATCTCGCCCTGCGCCAATGTCGGAATTGTCAAGAGCGAAGTCGTGTTCATATTGTGCTCTTTGTCGAAGGCATTTTCTTCGAAGGTCGGATTGAAGTCAAATTGGGTAAACTCGATCTTCACCAGCGGCTTCATGCTGGCATCCATAATTTCCGCGTATGTCGGTTTGAAATCTTCTGTCAGCCAAATCTTTTGTTTGGTCAGCGAACGGTTGCCGCTGTAGTTGGCCTTTACTTCAAAGACATACTGCTTGTCGTCCATATTCATTTGCCGTTCCACATCGTCGATAATGCTTCGGGCCAGTGTCTCGTACAGGTAAAGCGGCCCATTGTTCTCAGGCCAGCCGCTCTGGAAGCGGAAGCTCTTCTTCAAATGTGGCGTAAGGACAAATACCCCTTCGTCATTGCGCAGGATAATCTGCGTGATGCCCCGTTGTTTGGAGGTAAGGGCTACCCGGTAGTTGGTCGGTTTTTCGTACCAGACTTGGACATCGTACTCCATCGGTGTTGTGCCTGTCTGCATGGTGAGGATCGCTTGAGACTTGTAGCCAGCCATTTTGTCCAGCGTACCGCTCAAGTCGTTCACCACATCTTCTGGTGTTTTCTGACCAAAGCAGCCGCCGAGCAGCAGGGTCAAGACCAACAATAACACCAGTGGAAAAGCTGCTCGTTTCATTTCTTGAATTCCTCCTTGTCTCATTTTTCGACAAAGAAGGGCACCCCTGTCTATTTCCTGGGAAATCTGTCAGTCTTCCTATCGGACATTCGAGTCAGCGAATTAAAGCATGAAAGTGATGGGAGCGTGACATCGATTCATATCGACAGTAGACGATCACGTTGCCAGAGCAGGTAGTCCCTCCTAATCTACGCGATATAAATCTATGTCCATCCTCGTCCCAATATGCAGACAAGTTTACACTTCCATAATCACCTGTGCGATCGCATGTGTCCGACTATGCGAAATACTGAGATGAATACGTGTCAGTTGTGGGTCCAAACCCAATTTATGAAAAACATGGGCTCCAATTTTCATTTCCGGCTTGCCCTGTTCGTTCGCAAGTACCTCCATATCGAGAAAGCCGACTGTCCCTCCGATTCCCGTCCCCAATGCTTTGGACGCCGCTTCCTTGGCAGCGAACCTGCCAGCGACATACTCGTAACGCGACACCCCTTGTCTGCGGGCAAACCCCTTCTGCTCCTCCTCTGTAAGCAAACGTCGCAGGGCTTTTTCGTTCCGCTCCAGCATTGCCTGAATCCGCTCGATTTCCACCATATCGATTCCGATCCCCACGATCAAACGCGAACACCTCTTTCGTTTCTCTTTCCTTCTGCCACGGTATCATCCTCGTTTCAGTTTTGACAAGCAAAACGACAAAAAACCCCCGCTCATCGCGGGGGTTGCACACTTACTCGGTAGGTTGCTGTTGTTGTGCAGAACGGTTTGCAGACTGCTGATTTTGACGGCGTACCTGGGAGACGTTTGTTTCACTCGCAAATTCGGTAGCAGTGTTTTGTTGCGCTGCGCGATTTGCAGATTGTTGGTTTTGACGACGAACTTGGGAGACGTTTGTCTCACTTGCAAATTCGGTAGCTGCGTTTTGCTGCGCTTGCTGCATGCCAGCCTGCTTGTTTTGCTTAGCCATTGTTCCAATCACCTCCTCGAGATCACTGTACATAGGATGTACCCGCGTATCTCTTTGTATCCTTCCTGATTTCTCCACATCAAAAGAAGGCGGCGTGACCGGATGGATGTCGGGGCATCTTAAAAGTGTTCGAACATGCAGGGTTTCCCACGACGAGGTCGAATACCGTATCTCTGGCTATTTTACAAAAGGAGTGTTTCCCATGGCTGATAAAGTGATTGTTTACACCCAAACAACATGTGGCCCTTGCCAAGAGGAGAAAATGTGGCTGACGCAAAACCAGGTTCCATTCGAGGATCGCGATATTCGCAAAAACGACGACTACTTCCAGGAAGCGATCTCCCTGGGCGCCAGCATGACACCTGTTACGCTCATCGAAAAAGAAGACGGAGAGCGCATCGTCGTACACGGCTTTGACAAAGAGGAATTGCGCAAGCACCTGGGCTTGTAGGCCCCAAAAAATAAATAAGCGCAGGATCGTTACATCCAGCGCTACCCACTATGAATCAGCCAAACGTAGGTGTGTTTACGGCTGATTTTTTCTTGACGACGGTTGACATATCCGGCAATGTTGACAAAATTTGTTTGACTTCAGGGGCGCACTCGTTGTTGATCGAATAAAACACCCAAGGGCCTTTTCGTTTTTCTTTAACCAACCCGTGTGTTTTCAGCTTCGCCAAATGCTGAGAAACGGAGGGCTGGGATGCTTGCAAAATCTCCACAAGATCACGGACACACAAGGTCTGCACTTGCAGGAGGGCCATGATCGTCAAACGCGTTCTGTCGCCGAGCAGCTTATAAACCTCTGACAGTAGCACAACCTGCATCACATCCATTTCCATTACGAACCCACCTTTGCCTTGCGTTGCGTTTCTTTAGAGTTAGTATACTATACCCCATATAAGGTGGGAAAGATATGTTCACAAAAGTTCCTTGAATGTACTACACTTCCAGTTGACGCATCGCGTCGATCAGCTTGTCTGCCGTACGGGCGGCCAGTGCCATCACTGTATTGGTCGGATTTCCTCCCCCTGACGTGACGAAGGTCGCAGCTCCGGCAATGAACAGATTGGGGATGTCGTGGGTCTGTCCGTATTCGTTGACGACGGAAGTATTCGGATCTTTTCCCATCCTGCACCCACCCATCAAATGGGCGGAGTCGGAGATGACGTGCTCCGGAGTTCCCCCCATTGCCTCGAGAATCCGGCTCATTTGTTCGATTGCGTGTCTGTACAGGCGCCGGTCGTTTTCCTGATAGCTGAAGGTTACCCTCGGCACAGGCAAGCCGTATTCGTCCTTCAGATCGCTTAGTGTCACGGCATTGTCGGGATGGGGCAGCACTTCACCTACCAGCGTGACGCGAGCGTACATGTTGTAGTCCAGCATCGTCTCTCGCAGCTTTTGACCCCATAACAGCGAGCCGTCTTCACGCTGCGTTGCGATCGCGGAAGCCATCGCGACCGGCCTGACCCCGTGGGCGCTCAAGGTGTACCCCCGGGCAAAACCGCGGCTTGGGTCCGTCTCGTAAAAATGCTGCGTCAAGGCCAGTACAGGTGTCCCTTTGTAGAGGCGCACCTCCTCCGGCAGACGCCCGTACACGTCGTGGCTGGAGTGCGGCATAATCGCCTTGCCTACCCACCCGCTGGAATTAGCCAGTCCATCGGGGAAATGCGCGTTGCGGTTGGCGAGCAGCAACCGCGGCGTCTCGACCACAAATCCGGCGAGAATGACCACGCGCGCCAGTTGCCGATAGCTTTGTCCATCGTGGTTGAAGACGACGCCGCTAACGCGATCCCCATTCATCAAAATTTCGGTCACCATGCAGTCGGACAATACCTCGGCGCCTTCCTGGATCGCTTTTGGGATGTGGTGGATCAGCCCACTGTATTTGGCGTTGGGCATACAACCCTGGTTGCAAAATCCGCGATTGATGCAAGGCGGTCTGCCGTCAAAGGGCGCGGACAAAATCGCCAACGGTGCGACGACACTGCCATATCCGAGCTTTTCGCACGCCTCGCGGAACAACTGGGAATTGGCGCTGATCGGTTCGCGGACGGGATACGGATACGGACCGTTAAACGCGCCCCATGGAAAATGCGCGGGCCCCGACACCGCGATGTCCCGTTCGATTTTATCGTAGTAAGGAGCCAGGTCCTGATAGCTCAGCGGCCAATCCTCGCCGACTCCGTCCAGTGTTTTTGTGCGAAAGTCGCTCTCGTGAAAGCGCAGAAAGACGCCTGTGAAGTGAACGGTTCCGCCGCCGACGCCCCGTCCGGAGTTGTTGTGCCCAAGGCGCAGCGGGTCCTTGCCATCCACCAGCCGCGTCTCCTGCCAGCCGAGTCTGCTCATGGACAACTCATCACTGGCAAAATCGGTCTGCGGGTCCCAGAACGGACCGGCTTCAATCACCACGACGCGCAGCCCTGCCTTGGCCAGCTCATAGGCCAGTACGCCTCCTGCCGCCCCCGCCCCTACGATACAGACATCAGCTCCGTCTGCGTATTTGCGCTGTTTCATGTTTGCGGAGCGGCATCCGTCATAGTGGACGCTGTGGTGTTTTACGCCTTCCTCATTTGCCATCTGCTTTCGCCTCCCACGGATCAGTCAGCCCTTTTTCCACGCGCACATACCCGCGCGGATAGGCAGGGCCTCCGTAGCCAATATCAGACCAGACGAGCGGGTGTGAATAGTAGGCATTTACGGTATCGTGAAGCATCCGCTTGAAAAAGTCGGCAGGAGAAAGCTGCCCCCAAGCCTGAACATCCATGGTGTCGCCGTTTGCCAGCGCATCCATGATGACAAGCTGCTCCGTCCGCTTCAAGGCGACAAAGCCGGTACGGAAACGCGCCTTGCTTTCCGCGTCAACACCCGCCAGCCCGATGCGATACAAGTCCTGCTTCGGCGGCAGCCCGACCTTTCGCTGAGCCTCGCCAATCGGCCTTGCCAGCGATTCATCCAGATGCTGCGTCACGTAGGTGAGCACTTCCATGCGGTGATCGTCGACGAGCAGGCTGGCGATCGTCTCCACCAGCAGGGACTGCGCGGGACTAAAAAAGCGATGGGCCACTTTCGGCGATTTCCTCTTGCCGACAATTTTTCGCGTATGCTCATCCCACTTGTCGTGCTCCTGCCATACGTCATAAGCGGGATAACGGCTGTATTTGGACATCTGCTCTCACCTCCAAAACAGGGCCAAAAGCCCCAGAACCGAGAGTGCTGACATCAGTATCGGCAGGATGACCGGCGGACCGACGAGAAAATTCTGGCTCTCCCCATAGCCGCCCACTCGCTGACCGACACCAACCGTGTGCAAATACGCACCGTATATTCCCGAGAATGTGCCCATGATCATCCACAAGGCGAATACCCAGCGTATCCAGTTCACATTCAAAAACGCCAATACGAGGGCAGTCAACGCGAACAAGGGAAGCTCCGCGACAGGAACCCACATTGCCCAGTGGCGAAAATTTTGCCGCGAATGCAACAATGTCACTTGCACCGCAAGCAGTACAAAGGCTATCGCTAAAAACAGGATGAGAACGCGCTCGATCGGCCAGCCCTGCCACATGGAAACATCCTCCTTTATCAGTCCGATGCGCCTATTTTTTCCTTCATCTTGCCCGGCTATTCTGGCCGCAGACGAGAAAAAGCCCGCCGGCAGATGAAACCGCCAGCGGGCTTTCGGGATCGGGAATCAGCCAAAGCGTCCCGAGATATATTCTTCTGTACGCTTTTCATTCGGGTTTTGGAAGATAACAGAGGTCTCGTCGTACTCAATCAACTCGCCATTGAGGAAGAAGGCGGTCTTGTCCGAAATACGTCCTGCCTGCTGCATGTTATGCGTCACGATGACAATCGTGTAGGTCGTCTTCAGTTCTTCCAGCAGTTCTTCGATCTTCGCTGTGGAGATCGGGTCCAAAGCGGAAGTCGGCTCATCCATCAACAGGATTTGCGGCTGTACAGCCAAAGCCCGGGCGATGCAGAGTCGCTGCTGCTGACCGCCGGACAATCCGGTAGCCGGCTTTTTCAATACGTCCTTTACCTCATCCCACAGAGCTGCCGACCGCAAGCTGTTCTCTACGATCTCATCCAGCTTGTTGCGATCATTTTGACCGTGCAATCTCGGTCCGTAGGCGATATTGTCATAAATGCTTTTCGGGAACGGATTCGGGTGCTGAAACACCATTCCGATCTCCTTGCGCAGGCTTTCTACTTCAACATTCGCACCGTAAATATCCTGGTCAAATATTTTGACAGACCCGGTAATTCTCGTTTGGGCAATCGAGTCGTTCATGCGGTTCAATGTCCGCAAAAACGTAGATTTTCCGCATCCCGACGGACCGATCAAAGCCGTGATCGTGTTGGCGTCCACATCAAGATGAATATTGTAGAGGGCTTGTTGTTTACCGTAGAAGAGATTAAGGTCTCGCACCGAGATGACACTCATACGGCCATTCGCTCCTTCATCGTCGCAGTCTGATGTTACCCATCCACTATATCAGTGAATTATGATGTTTCCGTATGAAGAATGTTAAGTTTTGATTAAGTTATCGGACAAGGTAAAGTTGTGGTAAATATTAGTCTATCCCTATCGACTCGCGTAAGTCCATGGTCCTACAATAAAGTGAGACATTATCGCGAAGGGGAGAGCTTCTTGATATTCACCAGACTGTTTCTTGGTATTCTTGCCATGGTAGTCGGAATGATGGCAACCGCCACCTATTTCATCAACAATCAGGCGGAAGCAATGCTGCATGAACAGGCGAGACAACATCTGCACGAAGCGGCCAGTTCCACTTTGCAGGAAGCGCGGGGTGGCGTAGATTCCATTGCGACGTCTTTGCAAACCTTTGCTGCCACCTACAAAAACAGCAATTTGAGCAACAGTGAGATTTTCTCGATTTTCACAGACCTCGCAACTGCCAATCCGACAATTTCGGAGTTGCAGGTAGCTTACCCCAACGGTCGTTACTTGACGTTTCCCGGTTCTCCCACCGACGAGTACGACCCGCGCACAACTGATTGGTACACACAGGCATTATCCTTAGGTGATCATCCTGCTTACGTTTCTGAAGTGTTTCAGTATTCCAGCACGGAGTTTCCGAAAATCGCCGTCTCCCTCCCGCTCTACAATGAAGACGGGGCATCGGCAGGCGTGGTCGTCGCTTTCGTCTCTGTGCCCAAACTCAGCGAATTTATCCAGCAGATCAGAATTGGTGAAACCGGATACGCTATGATTATCGACCAAAATGGCACCCTGGTGGCACACCCGGATCAGTCATACGCCCTGCAACGGCCTTCCCTGCACGACAATCCTGCAGTTCAGGAGATGATGACAGGGCAAACCGGGCTTACACGGATGGCCTGGGACGGTGTGGATCAGTTCGCTTCCTATGTATACGATCCGTGGCTGCAATGGGGTATCGTGGTCTTGCAGAATGTAGCAGAGGTAGAACAGGAAAAGCAAAAGCTGCAAATCACGATCCTGACCGTATCGCTGCTCGGAGTGGCTGCACTCGCCGCTCTCTTGTACGGGTACATCCGCAAAATCATCAAACCGGTCAAAGAAGTGCAGGAAAAAATGACTGCCTTCAGCAAAGGCGACCTGACCCAGACGATGCATGTGCAAAGCAATGATGAACTGCGCCAGCTCGCAGACAGCTTCAACAGCATGAGCAGGCAAATCGGCTCCATCATCGACAAGATCCAGCACGTCATGGCGGACGTCAAGCAAGTCGCACTCCATGTCGGCGACGGCTCCCGTCACTCGCATGAGATACAGACCGAAGTGGCCACCGCTTCCGAACATCTCTCCCGCGAGATCGACAACCAGCAGGAGCAAATTCGCGAGATCATCTCCCACGTGGACCAGATCACACAGGAGATCATGGAGATCGGCAAACGGATTGCAACGGCAATGACACGCAATCAGGAATCGCAAAAACAAATTGCCCTCTCTTCCGACTCCATACAGCAGTTGACCGAAGACATGGGGCAGATTTCCGAGGATATGCAAGCCTCGCTTGGAGCAGTATCCGCAATGAAGGAAAACATGAACGACATCCGCGACATTTTGGGGATGATCTCGGAGATTTCCCGGCAAACCAGACTGTTGTCCTTGAACGCGCGGATCGAGGCTTCCCGGGCCGGACAAGCCGGGCTTGGCTTTGCTGTCGTCGCCGACGAAATCAGCGTCCTCTCCGAACGAACCGCCGCCGCAACGGAACGCATCCAGCAGGTAATCTCCTGGGGAGAAAAGCGGATGGATCACGTATCGGAGACGATGACCGCGACCGATCAAGCGACCTCCAATGCCATCGAGACGCTGAATCACTCCATGCAGGTCTTCTCCCAGACGATACAGATCAGCGAAGAGATTACCGGACAATTTGCCGAGATCGGGCAGCTATCCCACTCCATCCAGCAGCATAGCGAATGGATTCAGCAGAGAGCGGACAACCTCGCTGCTTCTGCCGACGAAGTGATGAAGGGCATGCAGCAGACCGTCGCCTCCAATCAGGAAAGCCTGGCCTTGTCCGAGCAATTCCGCAATGACGCCCATAACCTGCGGGTAATCGTCGAAGACCTGGAACAAGAGGTGCGCTTCTTTCAAACAGCACATCAGTAAAATATAGAAGAAAAAAGGGTGTTCCCGAGCAGAGCAAGCTGCCCAAGGAACACCCTTTTTGCGATCTTCAATCAGCCGAAGCGTCCGCTGATGTACGCCTCTGTTCTTTCGTGCTGCGGTGACGTAAACATTTTCGAGGTATCGTCGTACTCGATCAATTCGCCCATCAGGAAGAAGGCCGTTTTGTCGGAGATACGTGCTGCCTGGTGCAAATTGTGCGTCACAATGACAATCGTGTATTCATCCTTCAGGCTCATTACCAGCTCCTCGATCTTCATCGTGGAGATCGGGTCGAGCGCGGAAGCAGGTTCATCCAGCAACAGAATCGTCGGCTCCATCGCGATCGAACGAGCGATGCACAGGCGCTGCTGCTGGCCCCCGGAGAGGGAGAGCGCCGAATCGTGCAGGCGGTCCTTGACCTCATCCCAAAGTGCCGCCTTCTTCAGGCTTCCTTCCACGATTTCATCCAGCTTGCGTTTGTCCCGTACCCCGTGAAAACGCGGTGCGAAGGCGATATTTTCATAGATCGACTTGAAAAACGGGTTGGCGCGCTGAAATACCATCCCGACGACTTGCCTCAACCCTTCGATATTGACCCTCGAGCTGTTTACGTCGATGCCGTCCACGACGATCGAGCCAGTCACGCGGCAGTTGGGGATCAGGTCGTTCATCCGGTTCATGCTGCGCAAAAGCGTCGACTTCCCGCAACCGGACGGCCCGATGAAGGCCGTAACCGAGTTGCGCTGAATGTCCATATTGATATTGGAAACCGCCTGCTTGTCTCCGTAAAATACGGAAACGTCGCGGTTGCGGATAATGGTCTCTTCCAGTACCTGTGTTGTCATGGCTATCATCCTCCCCCTAGTTTGATCCCGACGTCATCTTTTTGTACACCCACGAGCCGAACCAGCGTGCGGAAAGGTTGAACAAAAGGACAGCAATGATCAGCACAGCGGCAGCTCCATCGGCCACTTCACGAGCATCCGGCGCCAATCCTTCGCTGTTTACTTTCCAGATGTGCACCGCCAGTGTTTCCGCAGGACGGAACGGATTGAGCGGAGAATCAGGGGCGCTCAGGTTGAAATTGGAGAAGTTCAGTTCTGGAGACGACATACCGGCTGTAAACAGCAATGCTGCCGCTTCCCCGAACACGCGTCCGGAGGCCAAAATCGCACCAGTGAGAATCGCAGGCAGAGCAGCCGGCAGGATGACGGAAACAATCGTCCGCCACTTCGTGATCCCCAGGGCCAGACTCGCTTCCTTTTGGCTTCTCGGAACATTGCGGATCGCATCCTCTGTGACCCGCACCAGCAAAGGCAAGTTGAACACGGTGAGAGCCAAGGCACCGGCAATCAGGGTATACCCCCAGCCGGTCATGTTGACGAACACCAGCAAACCAAACAGACCTACTACAATCGAAGGAAGAGAAGACAACACTTCTATACTCATCCGGATAAACTGCGTAAACTTGTTATCCGGCGCATATTCAGCCATATAAATGCCCGCTCCCAGCCCAAGCGGCATCGCGATCAGCATGGTCAGTACCAGCAGATAGAGGGAGTTGAAAAGCTGCGGGCCAATCCCTCCGCCCGCTCTGATCATATCAGGCGGCGAGGTCAAAAAGTCGAGGTTCAGCTTGTGCCAGCCCTGCGTCAAAATGAAACCGAGCAAGCCCACAAGCGTACCGATAATCAGCAGCGCGATCAAGGACAGGACGATCGTAGCAATGCGGTCTTGGATTCTCGCTCTCATTTATTCATCGTCCCCTTTCTACCGATCAGGCGAAGGATCATAATGAATACAAAGGACATAAAGAGAAGCAGAAGCGCCATCGACCAAAGCGCATTGTTGTACGCTGTGCCCTGAATCGTGTTACCCATGTTCAAGGTAATGCCGCTCGTCAGCGTACTGATCGGATCAAGCAGGCTGCCTGGCAGCTTGGTCGTGTTCCCGATGACCATCTGAACCGCCAACGCCTCTCCAAACGCTCTCGCCATACCGAGGACAACCGCTGTGAGACAGCCCGGCAGTGCGGAATGGAGCACGATGTTCCAAATCGTCTGCCAACGGGTCGCACCCAAAGCGAGCGACGCATTTCGCAGATCTTGCGGAACTGCCTGAATCGCATCTGCTGCCACGCTTGTAATCGTCGGCAGAATCATCAATGCCAGGACGAGTCCACCAGCCAGCAAGCTAAAGCCGAGCACATCAAACTGTCCGCGAATAAACGGAACCAGCAACGTCAGTCCGACATAACCGTATACGACGGACGGAATACCTACGAGAAGCTCAATAACTGGCTTCAGGATTTTTTTACCGAAATTCGGATAAATCTCTGTCATAAAAATGGCCGCGCCAATTCCCAACGGAGCGGCGATCAGTGCAGCGAGCGTAGTAACGAGAAAAGAACCCAGAATAAAAGGAAAGACACCATACAGGGATGGCTCACCCTCCGGATCCCATTTCAATCCCGTCAAAAAGTCCGTGATGCTGACACCATTTACAAAAAAGGTAGACAATCCTTTGGAAGCGATGAAGTAGGTAATCGATAATACCACAATAATCAGCAAGGCCGCACAGATCATTGCGACTGTTCTGCCCGTTACGTTTTCTGTAAGCTGCCGCTTGTTGTAGGTCAGCATTTTTTTCGCAATCATCGATTGGCGATCTGTGTCAGAACGATGGCTCATACTGTCCCTCCTCCTAAATAAAAACGGGCAGCAAAACGAGGGGGAAGCGCCCACCCCCCTCTATTTTGCTTTTGTTCCCGTCATGCTGCTTATTTTTGTGTCACGTTACCAGCCGCGTCACGATCTACTTTCATATCCGTGATTGGCAGGAATCCGAGTTCCACTACGACACCTTTTTGCACTTCTTCAGACATGATGTACTCCAGGAATGCTTTTGCTGTACCAGTTGGCTCACCTTTGGTGTACATGTGCTGGTAAGCCCACACTGGATATTCATTTGTTGCAATTGTTTCTGCCTTTGCTTCTACGCCATCCAGTTTCAATGCAGTTACACTGTCATTGAGGTAGGAGAGAGCCAGGTAGCCGATCGCACCAGGAGTTTCGGAAATGATTTTGCGTACGTTACCGGAAGAATCCTCTGTGATGCCTTCTGCTTCTTCGTTTCCGTCCAGAGCGAATTGGCTAAAGGTAGCACGAGTACCGGAAGACTTCGGACGGTTTACCAGTGTAACCTTTACGTCAGCGCCGCCTACTTCTTTCCAGTTCGTTACTTTACCGGTGAAAATATCGATCAGTTGTTGTTTTGTCAGGTTATCTACGCCTACTTCCGGGTTCACAACTGCAGCCATCCCAACAACGGCTACTTTATGGTCTACGAGTTCATTTGCAGGAATATCGCTTTTCTCTTCAGCGAAGATGTCGGAGTTACCGATTGTAGCTGCACCGCTGGCCACTTGGCTCAAGCCAGTACCGCTTCCGCCACCTTGCACCTGGATTTGCGTGCCCTGGTTTTTCGCCATGAAGTCTTTTGCTACTTGTTCTACCAGAGGCTGCATCGCCGTAGAACCTACTGCAGTTACAGGTTCGTTGGAAGTAGGTGCTTCTTGTCCAGCACCGGAATTGCTTTCTTGTGGTTGTTGTTGTGCCGGTTGTTGCGGTTGAGCTGGTGCTGCATTGTTGGTACCACAGCCTGCGATCAAGGCACCGACAAAGGTAAGTGCCAAAACCATTCTGCTGAGTTTTTTCATTGGATGAAAATCCTCCCCTACAAAAGTAGTTTGTATTTGTTGTTTACAAGAGTAACTATACAGAGCGATTGTTGTTGAATTGTGTTGTGATTGTAAAGCTTTCTTAAAGAATCCCGTTTGCACAAAAAAACACGCCCTGTGATTTGTGCACAAGAGCGTGTTTTCTGGCGATTTTGCCGATTTATTCGCGAGTAAAGGGCTTCTCGATTTCTACATGTCCCATGAGAGTTTCGACTTGCTGCCCATCCTCGAGAATGACAATGCTTTCTACTTCCGGGAACTGAAACAGCGTCTTCAACAGTGCTTCCAAAGCCATGCCTTCCCCGTTGGCCCCCAGGTTGTAGATGTTTTGGCTGTCAGCGTCAATCGTCACCTGACCATCTTCAAAAACGACGGAATGGTAGTGAAAATCGGACCACAGCGGAAAATGCTTGTCCTGATCTTGCGGGCTTTCCAAGAGAGCAATCGCTTTTTTGTATTTGTCCAGATCGTCTGTAAAGGAAATCTCCTGCTTTTCTTCCTGCAATTCAAGCAGATCACCGTCCGCATAAAATACGGAGATGGTTTCTGTGGTCATAGACGGCTCAGACGGCGTATCAACGGAAGACCCTGGTGTCACGGGCGTTTCCGGCTGTGATGGGGTCGCCTGCTGCCCGCAACCGGCAATCAGGAACAAGGCAAACAAGACCGCCCACATCATGCTGCGTCTGTACTTCATCGAATGCCCCCTTATTGATAGAGTTGATAGTACTCACGAATCGCTGCTACGAGCGACTTCGCGACTTTTTCCTGGAATTCCGGCGACATAAGCTGTTTGTTCTCTGCCGGATTGGAGAGGAACCCTGTCTCCGTCAAAACCGCCGGCATAGTGGTGTGCTTGATGACGTAAAAACCAGATGACTTGACACCGCGATTCGCAAATCCTGTCGCCTGGTGCAAATGCTTATGGACAACCTCGGCGAACGCCTTGCTGTTTGCGCTATAGTAATAGGTCTCCGTTCCACCCGTGTTTGGATTGGAGAACGAATTGGCGTGAATCGACAGGAACAAATCCGCTCCCATCTCGTTGGCAATCGCTACACGCTCGGATAGTTCCAGGAAAACATCGGTTGTCCGGGTCGGTACGACCTGGAACTCCGGATATTGTTTCAGCAGTTCTACCATCTTATTGGCTACTGCCAGGGTAAAATCCTTCTCCCGATTGCCGGCAACTCCCAAAGCGCCCGGGTCACTGCCCCCGTGCCCGGCGTCGACTACGATCAAATAGCCGGTCTTCTTCGGCTGTGGCTTCAGCTTGACTTCAATTCCACGATTGGTGTACTGCAGTTCATAGCCGCTTTTTTGCTGCAGCTCGATGACGACACGGACCGTGTCCGGCGAGCTGCCGTACTGGCTGTAGCGCAGGCTGGCAATCAGCTCTGACTCTTCCTCTGCTTCCACCTGCACGTCCTCTTGCTCCCGCTCATCTTCACGTTCGTCCGCTTCCTCGTCAAGCACTTCTTCATCTTGTCGCTGTCGCTGTTCATCTTCCGCTCTGGCGATTTCCTCTACAAGCTCTTCATCGAGGACAGTGTGCGGGAGGTCCAGAACGATCCGGTGCGGCCCGGTCAAGACGAAATCATTCGGCTTCACCGGGTATGCCATCTCCAGGGTGACGGTTTCCCCGTCCTGGTACACGCCAGTAAAGGTGTTGATCCGCTCGATCTCGACGCGATTGCGGTCTTCATCCCATGCGATGCTTGCGTCAAGCTCCGATTCCATACGCTCCAGCGGCAATACGAGCTGGCCATCTATCGTCATTCCCCGTTCCGGACGCTTCCAGGTAACATCCTTCTGCCCGGTTGCTTCGGCGACAGCTTGAGCAGTGACGTACATGGTCTCGTCGACGAGATAAAACTTGATCGTCGCCGGGGCTGCTTGTCCATTCAGCAAAACGTGCGGAGTCTCATTGGCAACTACGGTGCGCGTGCTCTCGACCCATCCGACCGTAATTCCCAGGGATTCTCCGACAAACCGCAGCGGCAACAGCATGCGTTGGTTGACGATGGCAGGCGGAGTATCCAACTGCACTGCTTTGCCGTCGACCTGTGCCGTCCGCGAGCCGATCGTCAGCACAAGCTGCTTGTTGTCACGCCTGATGACCGCTTTTTTTGTATTGGGGTCCCAGTCTACCTCTGCCCCCAACTCTTCCGCCACGACCCTGACTGGTACAAGCGTCCTTCCGCCCTGGATGGCTGGCGGAACATCCGGTTCGACAGCTTGTCCACCAATCACCAGGTTGATCGGCTGCGCCTGGGCAGCTTGTGCTCCCATCGCCCAACTGGGGATGAGCCAGAAGGCGAGCAGCGCAAACATCAAGAAAATACCACTTCTTTTCATCCTGACCTCCTCCATGATCTGATTCTATCTCTCTTGAATTCCCCCACTCTCTTAGACGCTAGATGATGCATAAAGTTTGTAGTCTTTTTGAACCAATCTCGAATTTTGTCGGATGAAAAAGAAAAAGACCGTCCTCCTTGCTTTCGCAAATGGACAGTCACCTGGCACCCACTTTTGCAGCTTCCATCATCGCAGAGAAAACAGACGCCTGTCGCGACGGCTCGCAGCGGGCTCCTGCTTCTGTTTTAGCCCCTGCAAACCGCCGTTGGCGATGAACTGCTGAATCATGGAGAGGACAGCCGGATTCGATAAAATTTTCAACGATTCGGCCACTTTCGAGCTCTTCACCTGGGGTAACGCACTGCTTAAATGCGGCAGCAGCGGCAGCAAGTCTTCCAGCGACAAGGATGGCTTCGGTTTTTCCGGTTCGACCGGGGCTCTTCTCGACAGGCGCGGCCGAAGCAGGGAGACGCGCCGCGGCCGCTGGGCACTCCGTCTTTCCTGCAGGCTATTCAGCACTACGCGCATATCCCGCAGCTCCTGGCGCACCTCGCTGATTTCTTGTGCCACCCGCTCGCTGTTGCTTTCCTGGGAAACGGCAAGTTTATTCATCATCTCCAGCAAACGCTTGGAGGTGACAGCTTTTTTCTTTGGTTTCGTCTTGGAAGCGATACAGACACCTCCCTTTACTTGAAACGCTTCTTGAACTTTTCGATCTCTTTCGGGTTAATGCCGTTTCGGGCCAGTTTGTTCAAGAGACTGCCCACGTCCTCATTGCGATACATGCTGCGAAACTGAGCCACATACCGATTTAATTCTTGATCTGTAA
Organism: Brevibacillus sp. TJ4; assembly: GCF_044627595.2. Classification (NCBI taxonomy): domain Bacteria; kingdom Bacillati; phylum Bacillota; class Bacilli; order Caryophanales; family Paenibacillaceae; genus Brevibacillus; species Brevibacillus sp. TJ4. The sequence goes on from NZ_CP185865.1 coordinate 3,874,380, forward strand.
AGTTTTTGCCCGAACTTCTGCCCAAATCGCGAATCACTTCTTTCAATCCCGCGTCCGTCTTCAGCTTTTCCTTGGGAATCGATCGTATAATGCTCATCAACTTGCCGATATCCACAGCGTTCCCCCCTGGTTCAAGATGGTTCCTTTCACTCTATGCCAGAGAGGCGCTTGTGGATTGGTCATCTGTCCCACGCGACGGAAAGAAAATACTGCTACAGCCTGAATACCTTGACCGATTCCTGGAGTTCCCCGGCCATTTTCGCCAATGTTTGCGACGCCGCGGCAATCTCTTCGATAGAAGCATTTTGTTCTTCGGCTGCGGCTGCCACTTCCTGCGAGTTGTGGGCAAACTCAAGCGAGATGGTTTTCACTGACTCGATCGAAGTCTCCACTCTATCCGTTTCATCATGCAAAAGCCCCACGGCTCCTGACACCTTCTGAAGCTGCGAGAATACTTCGCCAACAGAACGGGAGATTTGCTCGAAGGAATTTCCGGCCTGCTGGGTCAATTGCGTCCCTTCTCCCACTGCCTGTGTTCCTTCATTCATACTTTCGATTGATGCCTCGATTTCCTGTTGAATTTCCGAGATGATCCCGCGAATCTGGTCAGTTGCACGACCTGATTGCTCTGCCAGCTTTCTGACCTCATCTGCCACGACTGCAAAGCCGCGGCCTTGTTCGCCCGCCCGCGCCGCTTCAATGGCAGCATTGAGTGCCAGCAAGTTCGTCTGCTCGGCAATTTGCGTGATAACCGCAATAATGTTCTCGATCTCCGCCGACTTGCTGCCAAGCTGGGTGACGGTCTGCGAGGTGGCGTTCGTCTTTTCCTCGATTTGCTTCATCTGTTCCACCAATTGTGCGACAACCTGATTTCCGTCGCCGGACGTAGATACCGTCTCATCGGACAACTCCGTAACGCTACGGATCAGCGACGTGATGTTCCGGAACTCGTCCGTCATCGTCGTAACACTCTGTCTGGCTTCATTGGCTGTGACGGCTTGCTGTTCTGCACCCGAAGCAACCTGTTGCGTCGAGGAGGTGATTTGCTCGGTTGCCTTGCTCGCTTCGTCCGCGCTCGCCGTCAGTTGTTCGGAAGAGGCCGCGACCTGTTCCGCCGAAGACGCGACCTGATGAATCAGCTTGCGCAAATTGCCGATCATCGTTTGTACAAACGCGGCAAGCTCGCCGATCTCGTCGCGGCTTTTGACCGTAATCGAATCGCTGGTCAAATCGCCGCTGGCCACCCGTTTGACGTGCTCGGTCACTGCCAGGATCGGCTTGGCGATCGATCCGCTGATATAGAGGGCAATCAGCACAACCACGACGACGACGATCGACATGGCGACCAGCATATCGTTTTGCAGCGCCTTCGCACTAGCCAAAATCGTGTCCATCGGGATGCTGAAGTACAGACCATAGCCCGTCTCCTGCACGGGCGCATAGACCATCAAATATTCGTTTCCTTCGTGCGTGTAGATGTCCGTCCCCGCCACTTGCTTGCCTTTTTCCAGAATGGCCGACACAGTTTCATCGAACCCTGCTTCTTCAACCGTCTGTCCGATAATTTCCTGATCGGAGATGACCTGCAAGCGGTTCAGCTCATCGACCAGGATCAGCTCCCGAGCCGCTTCCTGCCCTTGCTCGCCCTCCTGCGTGACCAGCAAAGTGTTGACCAGCGCTTCAAAGTTCACAGTCGCATACATCAGCCCGATGATCGAGCCGCCTGTATCCTTAACAGGAGCTGCGACGACGACAATGCGGTTCCCTGACGTGCGGGAGCTCAAGATTTCCGAATAGGATGATTCGCCCTGCATTCCTTTTTGAAAGTAGACACGGTCGCTAATATTAATCCCGATCGATGATTCCACCGAGTTCGCCGTAACCCCTCCGTCCAGTTCCGCAAATCCCGCAGCTTCATACACGTCGGACTGCCCTTTGATCTGGATCAAATACGGAATAATGCGCGCCGGATCTGCTGACTGCAAGATTTCCGTCTGAGCCGCAAGCTCAATCTCGGCCTTCCTGCGATCCAGCCATTCGTCCACTCCTTGCGCTACGCTCGTGACAAGGCTCAATGCAGAGTCCTGTTCTTTTTCGATCAGTGCCTTTGTACTTTGTTGATATGTAAACAAGGATGTGACGATCAGCGGAACGAGTGAAACGACCAAGAACCATATAATCAATTTTGCGCGAATACTACGAAATAACGTACCCATTTTATAATTGCCTCCCCATTCATAACCAAATCTCATCATTCACTTTTCGCATCTGTATCAACCTCTTGGTCATATCGTTATCGTGCTGATTTCCTTCCTCGTGTCGTCATGGTGGCAAGAGGATTCGTCGCATGTGCGCTTGTCAATACGAAAAGGGCTATCCGATCGAATAGCCCGATTTATGTGGAAATCGGTCCACTCGTCCGTGAAACCTGGCCTCCTGACACAACGGATACCGCGTTGGACCGTATGCCTGAATCAGCGAACCACGATCGAGTGGACCACCCCCGGGAACCAGCGAGAACAGCTTTTATACCGTTTGCAAAAATGCTCCGAGAAGCTGATTAAAGGACCCTGGATTGTCTACATTCGAAAGATGCTGTCCCTTTGGAACAATGCGAAGCTCGGCGTTGGGAATCTGCTCTGCAATCGTCTGCGATAAGCCGATCGGCGTCTTCACATCCTCCTCCCCGATCAATACGAGGGTAGGAGCTGGAATTTTGCCCAACTGGTCCTCCACATCGATGCGAAAGCACGCCTCGGCACTGGCAGCGTACGCCTCCACATTCATTCCGGCAATTGCTTGCCGCAAGGAGTTGCGGATCGCCTTGGCGGTAGCTGACTCTGACAGGGTGCCGTCGAGATAGGTATACGCGTAACGCTTCATCCCCTGTTCTTTCGCCACTCCTGCCGTCAGCTTGATCTTGTCGTCGACGATTGCCGGATTGATTTTCGCAAAGGTGTCGGCCAATACCAGGGCACGCACCCGCTCGGGATGTGTTATCGCAAAGGCCATAGCCGCCACGCCACCCATGGAAAGACCGCAGACGATCGCCTGTTCCAGTCGCAAATGCTGAAAAATGGCCAGCAAGTCGGACACCCACAAATCTGCGGTTACACCGTCATGGCTCGACGACTTGCCGTGGCCGCGCGCGTCAGGAAGGACGATCGTATACCCTTCCTGTGCAAATTTCTCCACCTGGTACTCCCAAAGATGATGATCTGTCCCCAGGCTGTGCAGGAAAACGATGACTTTGTCCGGATCTCCCGTTTTCAGGTCGTAGTACAATTCATCGTTTCCGACGGTTACGTAGGGCATGTCTTTCCCCTCCTGCAAGATGAAATCAGACGATCTCTTTGGCCATGGACTTGAAGAACTGGCCGACCATCATTTTCGCCACTCCGGAAAGCATGCGTTGACCAACGCCTGCAATCAGTCCCCCCAATTGGGCGTCTCCTTCGTATTGAAGCAGGGTATGTTCCCCGTTTTCTTTCAAAACCAGTCTCGCCGTCGCATCCACGACACCGACCGAACCTTCCGCATGGATTTGCAGCGTGAACTGTTCCGGATATACCTTGTCAGTCAGATTGATTTTTCCTTCATAGACCCCTTTGATCGCAGCAACGCCAATTTCCATTTTGGTCTCATAGGTGTCTTCATCAATCTGGATCAATTCCTTGCAGCCGGGCGTGCAATTTTTCAACGCTTCCGGCGAGTTTAGCACCTGCCAGACGGTCTCTCTGTCTGCCGAAAATTTGGTTTCTCCCTGCAGCTTCACGCTGATCACTCCTTTATCTTGAATACGTTTTGCGCGTTGCCGGACAGAATGTTCGCTCTTTGTTCATCAGTGAGGTCCAGTTTTTCCGACTCCACGACAAGGCGCGGATACGGGTCGCGAATCGGGAACGGAGCATCGGAACCAAGCATCACCTTGCTTGCATCTGTCAGATTCAACAGGAATTGGAGAGCTTGAGGTTCAAATACGACGGTGTCGAAATACAACTGCTTGAACCCTTCCACAGGATCGTAGATCGTTTCCTCGGATTTCAAAAAGTCGTAATTGCGCTTCAGTCGTCCCAAAATAAACGGCAGTGCACCGCCCCCGTGGGAGATGACCAGCTTGAGTCCGGGGAATCTTTGCGGAATACCTGCGTACAGCAACCGGCTCAGCGAAATCGCCGTCTCGTTTGGTCGCGCCACCGCGTTCACCATGCCCCACTTGACGGCGCGAGGGCTTGCTCCGGCAAAAACGGGATGGAGGAACACGGGCGCTCCCAGCTCCGCCGCCGCCTCCCAAAACGGAGTGAGCGAAGGATCGTCCAGATCGCGTTCGGCATGGGCTTCACCGCCGGGAATCCAGGTGCCAATCATCGCGCCCAAATGCCCGGCTTTCACGGCTGCCCGCAGTTCTTCTGCTGCCTTCTCCCCATCTTGAAGCGGAACCGTCGCCAAAGGTGCAAACCGATGTGCATGCTTTTCCTGTTTGAGCCCTTCTATCAGCGTTTCATTGAGAAAACGGCTCCACACGACTGCTTGCTCGGAAGGAAGACTATAGCCGAAAATGTCCAGCCAGCCTGCATTGATCTGCAATCCGATATTTTGGCGATCCATCTCTTCGATTCTGCTTCCCACGTTCATCAGGGCCGGACTTACCGGTCGGGTCCACCCTTCCGATCCGACCTTGAACCGTACTGTTCCGTTGGCCGTATCCTCCATTTGGACAAATGGAAACGCATCGCGGTTTGCCCTGATCTTTTCAATCAACAACGGCGGCAAATAATGAGCGTGAATATCGATCGCTTGCATTGCATCCACTCCTTTTTCTATTATGCTCCCAGACTGTTCAAAATTTCTTGGCGGAGGTTTTCATTTTCATGTACATCGAGCTGTTCAGGGACATGGATTTCCCGGCCGACATGCCCCGGTTTATGGAAAATGAGAATGCGGTTCGCCATTTCAATCGCTTCGTTGATCGAGTGCGTGATAAACAAGCCGGTTTTGCCATTTTCCTTGACGAGAGACATGAACTCCTTGCGCAGACGGGTTGCTGTCAGCTCGTCCAGTGCGCTAAACGACTCGTCACACAAGATCAGGCTAGGGTCCATCGTGAACGCTCTGGCAATCGCCACCCGCTGCCTCATGCCTCCCGACAGCTCATGCGGATATTTGTCTTCCCAGCCAGACAAGCCAAGTCGTTGCAGCCATTCCAAGGCAATGTCGCGCCTTTGCTTTTCCTCGATCCCCATGATCTCCAGTCCTACAGAGGCATTCTCGACCGCTGTCCGCCAAGGGAGCAGACGGTCGTTTTGAAATACAATTCCGATTTTCCCGCGAAACTGATCGAAGTCGCGAAATGGATCACACCCGTCAACGGTAATCGTGCCGCTCGTCGGTTTGGTCAACCCGACGAGCAAGCCAAAAGCAGTCGATTTTCCGCAGCCGGTTTTCCCGACGATCGCCACCATTTCGCCCTTCTTCACCTCGAAATTCAAATCCAGTACGCCGTAATTCCCGGGGGAAAACTCTTTTGTGACTCCTTCAAACCGGACCATGGTTTCCATAGGATGTCCTCCTTATCGCTCTGACTTTGGACGCCAGCTGAGCAGTGTTCTTTCCAGTGCGCCAATGACAAACTGCATGAAGAAAATGAATATCACCAAGGCAAACGTCCAGGCAATCGCTTGCGACATTTCAAACAGAGCTTGGGCAGCTTGCAGTTGGAAGCCGATACCCAATGTAGCTCCGACCAGTTCGGCGACGACCGCAACACGCGTCGTATTCCCCAGGTTGACTTTCCAGGACGTGAGAATGTCCGGGATCAGCGAAGGCAGCACGAGCATGCGAAACATCTGGGTCGGCTTCGGTCTTAGCACCAGCAGCATTTCCCGAAAATCCTTGGAGATGGCCTGGATGGAATCGAAAATTTGCAACGAAAAGTTGGGCAGCGCGGTGATAAAGATGATAAAAAACATCCGAAACTCCGGTTGCGGAAACCAAATCACCGCAAACACCACCCAGGACAAAGCAGGAATCCCCTGGATCAGATTCAGCGCTGGCCGAATGTACTGATCGAAACTCTTGCTTTTGGACATGATCAGACCAATCGCCGTACCAATGACGAACGAAAAGAGCAAACCTAGCAAAATGCGGCCCATTGTAGCCAGGGCGTGTTTGGCAAGATCAAAGTTCAGAAAAATCGACAGCAGGTCTGCCCCGATTTGCTGTACAGGCGGAAATTTTCCTGGCGATTCCGTCACCCACGAGACAAACTGCCAAATGGCCAAGAGAAAAATGACGCTCAACCAACTCCGGTAATATCCCTTTTTTGCCACGGTAGCACCTCACCCGTCACTGTAATTTTTCGGTGTAAATGATCGATTCGTCGGGCATTTCCTTGATGTATCCGATGTCTACACCTGCCTGAAACACGGCCTTGATGTCTTGAACCAACTCGGAAGATGCTACAACGTCCATTCCCAGACGGTCGTTGTTTTCGATCAATTGCAAAATGACATCCGCATTTCCGCCGGGGATCTTCTCGGCGATGATTTCAGCGGCCTCTTGCGGATTTTCCTGAAGCCAGTTTGCCGCGTCCACGTATGACTGATACAGCTTGGGAACGAGCTCCTTGTTTGCCTCCACCCAATCCTGATGGGCAGCGACACCCAGGTACGGAATCCGATCCGAACCGGTGTATTCCTTCCAACGGTCGCGTCCGAAATCGACCTCATGGAATTTGCCGGGGTTGTTGTTGATCAGCGTCGAGTAGCCGGGCTCCCACAGTTGCACGCCATCGGCACGGTCTGCTGAAGCGTATGTGTTGAGTGCGGCGGTACCCGCGTTCATCACGGCCATTTTGTTCAGATCGACCCCTGCCTTATGGGCAAAGTAGGAAAACATGGCGTAGTTCGTGGTACTTTTTGCGGCAGCCAGGTTTTTGTTTTCCAGGTCTTTGATCGTCTGGATTTCGGGATTCGCGGATATTACCGTTCCCCAGAAGTTGAACAGGTTGAACAGATACGTTACCTTTACGCCTTTATCCATCCGGTTTGCTTCGGAAAGCAGTGCGGCACTTCCGCCAACCGGGTACTGCCCGGAAGCGAACTCGTTGTTGTAGGCGTCCGTATCCCGTTCGGTAAAGTTGATGCGAATGCCGTTTTTTTCATCAAACTTGTTCTTCTCAATAATCGGCGGCAAAAACGCACCCAAGGATGGAGGAGAGAAAACAACCATATTGATTTCCGGCAATTCGGCCGGCGTTTCCCCGCCAGCAGATGAAGACGGATTCGTTGATCCCCCACCACAACCGGCGATGCCTAACGACAGAACCAAGCAAAGTGCGGACAAACTGATGAAGCGCTTTTTCTTCATTTCCTTCTCCCCCTTATCGTGTAATCACTTCCAGGACATCCTGCGGTCTGACTGGCACATGTCGCATCACGTGTTCATACGGTTCCAGCGCATCGTTGATCGCATTGACGATCGCGGCCGGCGCACTCATATACCCCCCTTCGCCCACTCCTTTTTGACCCAAAGACGTCAGCGGAGATGGTGTGCAATGTTTTACCAACTCAATATGCGGAACTTCCATCGTGGAGGGCATCAGGTAGTCCATGAAGGTCTGTGCCGTCATCTGTCCGTTTTCGTCGTAGGTAAAATGTTCGTAGAGAGCTACGCCGATTCCGTGCGCGACCCCGCCGATAACCATTCCCTTGACGATGTCCGGGTTGATGACTGTTCCGCAGTCGTCTGCAATGAAGTATTTCAGAAACTCGATTTTGCCCGTTACAGGATCGATCTCGATGACCGGAATATGTGCGGAGAACGAGTAGCACGGATACATCTGCACCCGTCCTTCAGGCGTTGGCAGCACTCCGCCCAGCGGCACTTCCAGCACAAATTGCGATTGCAGTCCAGGGTCCATTCCTTCGGGCATTTTATGGTATTTCAAATGGGCGATGTCCACGATTTCCTTCCACGTCAACGCTCGCTCCGGTTCATCCTTCACGCGGATCGTCGAAAGATCCCAGTACAGTTGTTCTTCCGGCACCTGCAGGTTGTGGGCGGCAATCTCCAACATCCGCTTTTTCAATCGCTGTGCAGCCCCGCTTACGGCACCGCCTAGCACGATTGCCATCCGGCTGGCTACCGGAGATTGGGAAGGCAGCGCTGTTAGTGAATCGGAATGAATGACGCGGATGTCATCTCTCTCCAGCCCCAATTCTTCCGCGAGAATGGTGGCGACCATCGTTTGATGTCCCTGCCCGGATGAGGAGAAGCCAATTTGCGCGACGACTTTTCCGTACTGGTCGACTTTTACCTGACAGCCTTCCGGGAACGTGGTCTTGTCGTTTTTCGGATTCAGCAGCGGCTCGAACAAAGCGTTTCCACCGCCGGGCTCGATGCACGTGCCGATCCCGATTCCGACGATCCTGCCCTGTTTTCTCGCTTCGTCCCGCCAACGGATCAATTCCTCATAGTTCGCAAGGTCGAGCGCCTTCTGCAGGACGACGGGATAATTGCCGCTGTCGTATTTGGTTCCGCTCGGGATTTCGTAAGGGAACTCCTCCGGCTGGATGAAGTTTTTCTGGCGAATTTCGACCGGGTCCATGCCCAGTTCCTTGGCGATCTGGTTTACCGTCATCTCAATAATCCAGTTTGTCGGCGACTGGCCAAATCCGCGAACTGCCACTTGGCCGGTCTTGTTGGTCACGACGGCAATCCCTTCATATTCCACACATTTGATTTTGTAAGCGCCGACGATCGCCCCGACCGGTTTTCCCATTTGCAAAGGGGAGCGTCCCGGATAAGCGCCTTCGTCATCGATTGTTCTAATTTTCAGGCCATTTATAATACCGTCGCTGTCATATGCCGCTTCCACTTCGAAAATCCGGTCAGGACCGTGCATATCGCCGGCGCGCATATTTTCCATGCGATCTTCGATAAACTTCGTCGGGACGCCAAAGCGTCTGGCCAAATAGCCGGTCAATACGGAATGTTTGATCCCGCGTTTGACGCCGTAGCTTCCGCCCACATCGACGTCGTAGTGAACGCGCACTCCATTTAGCGGAATTTTCAGCGCACTTGCCATTTGCTCCGCGTATTGGGGCATCTGGATAGAAGCCCATACATCCAAAATCCGGTTCCCCTCGTCCCATTTGCAGACTACGCCAAATGTTTCGAGCGGCACGGTAGAATTGCGATTCCAGCGGTAACGCGCCTGGACCTTGTGGGAAGCGCTGCTGAATACTTGGTCGACTTCCCCCCAGACGAATTTGCGCTGCCACACCACATTGCTTGACGTACCTTTGTGAACGACGGGGGCATCCGGCTCCATCGCCTTTTCCGGGTCAATCACAAACGGCAACGGTTCGTACTCCACTTTGACCAACTCTGCCGCATCCTCCGCGATATACCGGTCATCGGCCAGAATGGCGACGACCCATTCGCCCGCGTAGCGGACTTCCTCGTACGCCAGCGGCCGCCACTCGATGCCCGGCACGTCGATGTACTGTCGCAGCGGCACGGTATCGCGAGCGATGTCTTCGCCTGTAACGATTCCGATGACACCCGGTACCGCAAGCGCTTCGCTGACATCGATCGAGACGATGCGCGCATGTGCATGAGGGCTGGCGACTACGGCTACATGCTTCATTCCTTCCAGCTTCACATCGGCCACATACTTGCCTTTTCCCAGTACGAATCGATAGTCTTCCATGGGTGGATTCTTTTTCCCCACTACCCGAAATTCCCGCATGTCCTTCACCCCTCTTGCAATTTTTGCGCAGCCAGTTTGACTGCATCCACGATCTGGACGTATCCGGTGCATCGGCATATATTTCCGGAGAGCGCCAAGCGGATTTCTTCCTCGGTCGGATTCGGGTTTTCCTCCAGCAAAGACTTCGTCGTCATCAGCATGCCAGGCGTGCAATACCCGCACTGCAAGCCGTGACACTCCCGAAACGCCTCCTGAATCGGCGAAAGGGCAACCTTCACTTCTCCTTCAAAAGATTGCGACGCCAAACCTTCCACCGTTTCCAGCCGATGTCCGTCTGCCTGGACCGCCAGCATAATGCACGACCGCACTACCTCGCCGTCCATGAGAATCGTGCACGTGCCGCAAACCCCGTGTTCACACCCGATATGCGTGCCGGTCAGGTCAAGCTCGTCACGCAAAAAATCAACCAATGTCATGCGGGAGCTTACCGTTCTTTCATGTTGGCGGCCATTGATCTCGACTTTGATCGTATGTGTGCTCATTTTCCGCCCTCCTTGTCTGTGCTCGCTTCCAAAAACGCTTCGATCAGAACCTGCTTGGTCAGTCCGATTGCAACACTGCGCCGATATTGCGCGGAAACAGCAGGATCATCGTCAGGCTCGAGAAGATCGCCAATCGCTTCGGCAGCTTCCATCAACAGATCGATTGTCGCTTCCTTGCCTTTCAGGAAGTCCTCTGTCTCCACCAGGCGCTGGGGCGCTCCGCCTACACCGCCTACACCAAGGCGCACATCTGCGATCACGCCATCGTGCAAATCGATTTGCCCGGCTGCGGAAACCAAAGCGAAATCGCCGTCCCTGCGAGCCATCTCCTGGAAGGAAGTCCCCCGCTTGCTCCCCGGCTGACAGGTGATGTCCGGAAATACCAGGGCAGTCGCCACTTCATCTGCTTGCAAGTCGTTCATCATGTAGCCGAAGAAGAAATCGGCCAGCGCTACCGTGCGGACGCCGTCTGTGCCATGCAATTCGAGACTGGCGTCGAGGATCAGCGACACCAGCGGGATTTCCGCAGAAGGATCGGCGTGGACCACGCTTCCGACCAATGTCCCGCGTGAACGAATCGGCCGATGCCCGACCAGCGGGATCGCCTTCGCCAACAACGGCAGATATTCTTGTACGACAGGGGAAGTCTCTGCCTGATGATGGCGCACTGTGGCACCGAATCGCAGTTCATTTCCGACCCGTTCAATCCGGTTCAGCTCCGGAATCTTGTTAATGTCAACCAACAAGGAGGGACGCGCCAACCTCATATTCAAGATCGGCAGAAGACTTTGACCGCCTGCGATGATTTTTGCTGTCCCCCCTGCCTGCGAAAGAGCAGCAACCGCTTCTTCCACACTATTGACAGCAATGTAATCAAAGTTAACCGGTTTCATTGGATATCCCCTCCTGCGCTACTTGTTCTCAAAATAGGAAACGGGCTCAAGCACGTGGGAGACCATCTTGGTGGTCAAAGGACCGGCACTCTCACTCTGCTTTTTTACGCGAATCCAGTCGGGATCGGCCGCGAATGCTGCCCAAGCCGCTTGTTTCTGTTCCTCACTGTCAAAACGGCAAAGGTACACCAGGATCGAAGGATCGTCCTTTCTTGTCCAAAACCCCAGTACCGAAATGCCGTGGCGCAAAAACAGGTCCATGGTTTCATCGCGGAAACGAGCATGAAGCGCTTCTGTTTTTCCTTCCGCCGCGTGATATTCGCGAAGCTCATAAATCATCGTTTCTCCTCCTCCTTGCTGGATGTGTGCCACATTCGCTCCCCGGTCTGTCTCCTTTTGTTATGAAAACGCTGTCATAACAAACAAGGGAAAAGTTCGAGAGGCGAGAGACATCCGTGTGGTTTGATGCTTTTTTTCAAGTCATCTCCAGAAAGATTCACCTTGCTGTCCGTAAAACGCCACCCTGCTTTTCTAGCTGTATCGAGGACTCCGGCGGCAATCTCCTCCTTTTCATCAAAGGCATCCCTGTTTCCGTGTCCATGAGCGACAATCGTCAGATTTAAAAATTTTTTTCATATTCTGGCAACAAAAGAGTAACATTTATAAAAATATATTTCAATATTTATTTTATTAGATATTTTCGATCAATTTTTAACTTTTGATTTCATAGGGTTCTATGTTAAATTTTAGGTATGGTTCGGGAATACTCTTGAAAAAAATTTTCGAATTAAATTTTTACATAGGTGGTTATGGCATGACTCAAGGACGGAAACCTGGAGTAATCGCACGCTTGAACAAAACCTTCCCAACCCTGAATGGAGCTTTGCGGGAAGTCGGAGCTTCCATCTTGAACGACCCCGACAAAGTCGTTCGGATGAATGTGACGTCTTTGGCCGAATTGTCGAATACGAGTGAATCCGCCGTTGTGCGTCTGGCAAAAAAACTTGGGTACACAGGCTTTCGTGACATGCAGATCAATCTTGCGTATGACTTGGGCGATCAGACTCGCAAGGACAATCAGGAGATCGAGCTGACCGATAGCGTCCCGGTGATCGCTGAAAAATCTTTTCATGCCAATGTCCTCGGCCTCTCGCAAACAAGAGAGATACTCGATGCTGAAGCATTGACACAGGCAGCACAGTTTATTCATCGGGCCCGAGCCGTACACATTTTTGCACAAGGGATCAACTATTCGACTGCCATCGACTTGTCTTACAATCTCGTAAAGCTGGGCATACTGTGCCAGGTGTATAACGACTCCTATATGCAGGGGGTAGCCTCGTCCATTTCCGATAAAAGCGATGTGGCGATCGGCATTTCGCATACGGGAGCGAACCGCGATGTCATCGAGGCGCTGTCGATTTCCAGGCAAAACGGCACGATGACGATCGGCATTACCGCGAAGGAGTTTTCCCCCATTACCAAAATGTCCGAAATCTCTTTGTGTACGTCCCCCAATGAAATGCTGGTGCTCGGCGAGCCCTTTTCTTCCCGAATGAACATGATGTATCTGGTCGACATCCTGTTTCTCAGAATCGCTTCCCTGTCCAATAAAAACGGGATGAACAGTTTGCAAAAGGTGAAGGACGCCCTGGAAGCAAAACGCTATCCCGGTTGAGCGACAGCAGATGATGCGTCGACTCCCGTCGGATAAAATCCCAAGCCATAAAAAATAAAAACAACAAAAAAGCGAGTCGTGGCAGTGTTTCAACGACTCGTTTTTTCGTTGTTTTGGCTACAGAACGCGGCAGCAACCGGTGTCTCCGGTCACTTCCGCCTGTGATGACCGGCAATTCCTTCTGATCGGCAGTTGATTGCTGTTTAACCATTTCCATGAATTGATCCCACCCGTACCTTCAAAGATGTCCCGCTGCCTCCATTGACATGACAGATGATTTCCGACAGGATGCTGATGGCGATTTCTTCGGGAGTTTCCGCCTTGATGTCCAAACCGATCGGCGAGTAAACAGACAGGTCTTCCGGAACCGCATCTACTTCCAGCAATTGTGCCGTTCTTTTTTTCGGTCCGAGTACACCGAGATAGGACAAGGACTGGGAGAGCATATGCTGCAAGAAAAGCTGATCCTGCTGAAAATGGTGCGTCATAATGACAGCGTAGTCCGTTTCCCGAACCACCAGATTTGACGGCACAGTGCCAATGGGCGATACGAGAATCTCGTCCGCTTCCGGAAATCTCTCCTGATTGGCGTATCCCGGCCGATGGTCCACGATCGTGACCAGCCACTGAAGCAGTTTCGCTCCGCGAACGAGCGGAACCACATCTGGCCCTGCCCCGAAAATCACAATGCGTGGAAGCGGTTTCAACTTTTCTACGTACAGTTCCAGCCTGGCACCGTTGTGCACGACAGAAGACAAGCCCGGTTCAGCAGGAATCGGCAAATCGCTCGTCGTTTGCCCGACTACTACCTTGCTGCCAACCGCATACTGCTGTGGCTGATCCGAAGCAACGATCGTGGCCGCGGGGAGATGATGCTCCATGATCTCCAGGATTTGCTTTGCCTCTGCCCTTTGGCGAAGCGGATCAAACGGCTCAATCCAGATCTTCAATGACCCGTTGCAGCCCACGCCGAGTCCCCACAGCAAATCTCCCGAGCCATAAAAATCGTATTCCTTCATTTGCGGAATCCCGGTTTCGATCACGCGCTTCGCATGTTCATAAATATCGCCTTCGACACATCCACCGCTCAATGTTCCGATGATGGTTCCATCCGGCAATATCACACTTTTCGCTCCTGTTCCCCGATACGTCGAGCCCTGTTTGTCAATAATCGTTGCAATCGCCGCACAGGCACCCTTTTCCCAGCAGCTCTGCAAGGTCTGTAAAATATCGAGCATATCGCAAAACTCCCCCACAATTTAAAATAGTTAGAACATTTACAATAAATTTATACCCTAATTGTATTTCGTTCAACCTCTTTCCTTTGTCCCGGTGTGCCAATTGCCCCTTGATCGTCTCGCCAAAGCCCGCAAACAATACGAAAAAACCAGCTGCCGACATGTCATCGGCAACTGGCTGCTTTCCGTATTCTTACTCAACGATATTGGCGTTTTTCAGGTCGATGTTGCCCAAACCGTCGACAACAACACCGGTAACTTTTTCGTTTTGCACCCACGAGTTGGTGTAGAAATAGATCGGCATGATCGGCATTTCATCCATCAGGATTTGCTCAGCCTGTGCAAGAATTTGCTTGCGTTTTTCCGGATCTCTCTCCAACGCGGACTGGTTCAGCAGTTCTTGGTACTGCGGATTTTCCCAGTTCGTATCGTTGTTTCCGCCTTTTTTATCCTTGTACAGCTCCAGGAAGTTGATCGGGTCGTTGAAGTCACCCAACCAGCCCATACGGCCGATTTGGTAGCTGCCTTGATGCAGGTCTTCGATGAACACTTTCCATTCCTTGTTTTCCAGTGTTACATCTACGCCGAGGTTTTGCTTCCATTGGTCCTGGATCGCTTCGGCAATCTTTTTGTGCGTCTCGGACGTGTTGTAGGAGAGCGTAACTGGCGGCAGGGAAGTCAGTCCCTCTTCCTTCATGCCCTCTTCCAACAGCTTTTTGGCTGTTTCCACATCGTTGTCTTTGAAGTAGCCATCCTTGTTCAGCACCATGGAAGGCGGTACAGCGCCCATCGCTGGGATTTGACCCGCTTGCAGGATGTTGTCGATCAGGCTTTGACGGTCAATCGCATACGCAAATGCTTTGCGGATTTTCGCGTTGTTGAACGGAGCTTGCTCGGTGTTGAATTTATACCAGTACGTACCTGCGATCGGCATCGTGTGCATTCTGCCGGAATCCGCCAGCGCCGGGATCGCGTCTGTCGGCAATTGGCTCATCGGCGCACCCGCCCAGTCCAGATCGCCGTTCTCAAACATCGACAGCTCGGTGTTTTCGTCCTCGATCATGGTGAATTCAATCTTGGTCAGATTCACGCTGTCTTTATCCCAATATTGATCGTTCTTCTCCATCACGATCTTGTTTTTGTGCTTCCATTCCGTCATCTTGAACGGGCCGTTTCCTACGTGGGTAGCCGCTTCCGCAGCCCAGTTTTCATTGGCTTCCACTACCTTTTGATTGACCGGGTAATAGGTGTAGAAAGCCGTCAACTCCGTAAAGAACGGCGTCGGGTTTTCCAGTGTAACCTGGAGCGTCTTGTCATCCAGCGCTTTTACGCCTACGTCGTCACGAGTGGCTTGTCCTTTGTTGTAGGCTTCGCCGTTTTTGATGTAGTAAAGCTGATACGCGTAGTTTGCAGCCGTAGCAGGGTCCAGCACGCGTTTCCAGGCGTACTCGAAATCGCCGGCGGTAACGGGATCGCCGTTGCTCCATTTGGCATCGCGCAGTTTGAATGTATATACGGTACCGTCCTCAGACACTTCAATGCTTTCTGCTGCAGCTTCGTGCACCTGGCCGTCTTCCCCGGTACGGGTCAAACCTTCAAATGTGGCACGAATGATGGTACCGGAAGTGGAATCCTCAGAAAGACCGGGATCCGCAGTCGGCGGTTCGGAGTGAAGGTTGAGTCTCAGCTCTTTTGGACCTTCAACAGGCGATTCTGCATTGCTGCCAGACTGTCCGGCTTGCTCCGCGCTGCCGCAGCCTGCAAGTGCAGCGCCGAGGACGAGGAGTGAACTCATGGCAATAAAAATGTTCTTTTTCATAAAAACCATATCCCCCTTGTCTAAATCTTTTCTCAATATACAACTTTTTATATTTACTTTGAACATATTTTAGTGTTATTTAATAAAATTTTATTTATTTATTAAAAAGAATTAAATTTAGATGAAAGTATATCCAGAAACGAAAAGCAGGAGCTGCTTCCGGCTGGTTGCAGCTCCTGCTTAGTATGCTCACTGTTGTCTTTTTTCTTTCCACAATTGTTAGTGAACGGCTGATTTTTCCTCTTCCGCATCAGATTTTGCTGTCGTCTCCGGTGGCCCCTGAAGCTTTTCCTGGATAAAACGCTGCACTTGCTGTACGTTCGGGATCAACACCGAGCCGGCACGATTGGATTCTTCAAACATACCCATTGGGGGGATCTGGTAATTGCCCGGATTTTCCGTATTTACTTGCATTCCCAGCGATGCCAGCTTCAACATGTCCAGCGAAGAAATGTTCGTCTGGATGTAAGGGGTGATCTCCTTCAAAATGTTCGGCAACTGGATCAACGTAGTGCCCTGTTTCATCTGGTCTGCCACCGCCGCCATCAGTTTGCGCTGGCGCTCGGTACGGGTGTAGTCCGAGGTGGCGTCGTAGCGAAAACGCACATACTGCAATGCCTTGTCCCCGTCCAGTGTCTGTACGCCTTTTTTCAAATCAATATCGTACTGTCCCTTGTCTGTAGGGTCGCGGTAATACATGTTTTTCTCGACTTCCAGCTCCACGCCGCCGAGTGCGTCGATCAGCGCCTTGAATCCATCAAAGTCCGTGATGACATAGCGGTCGATCGGAAGGGAGGTGAACTCGCTGACCGTTTGCATCGCCAGCTCCGGTCCTCCGTTTACAATCGCCGCGTTGATGCGCGAAGAGCCGTGCTTCGGAATGTCCACATACGTATCGCGCAAAATGGAAAACAGATCGTAGCGCTTCTTGACCGGGTCGATACTGACGACCAGCATCGAATCAGATCGCGGCAGTTCGTTCTGGCGCATTCCCCTGCGGTCTACCCCGAGCAAGAGAATATTGACGCGCTCCTTTCCGTCCCATTGCGGAATTTCCTGTGTTTTGGACGGTTCCGGTTTTGGCACCGTCGGCTTTGCTTCCGATACGAGGTTGGGCTGTTGAATGCCCTGTGTAAATTGATAAAAAGCATATCCGTAGTAACCTGCTGCCCCGAAAACCGCCACCAGCAGCAGAAACATCACTCGTTTCCAAATTCGCATGACGAATAACTCCCTTTATTCTCTTTCACTGCAGTTTCTGATACTCCCCCACTTTGTTTAGTATACTCGAATTGACTCGCTGCGGCTCAGCCTTTATTTGGCTGGATTGACATGTCTGTGACGCAGCCGCAGAAATCCGCCAGACGAAGCACTGGGGCTGAAAATACCGGCGAACTGTCATCGCATCTCGCTGCGAAACTTCGCAATCGAGAAGAATCGGCAGGTCCATCCTTGTGCTAGAATGCAGCCATGAGCACCTACCTGACTGATGATTGGAGGAATATGTCATGGCTGATGGCAACAGCATTTCGCCCGGCAACCGGATCATCCCGCACCTGTGGTTTGACAAGGAAGCAAAAGAAGCCGCAGCATTTTACTGCTCCGTTTTCCCGGATTCTCAGGTGAACAGTACGGCTACAATAAGCGACACACCTTCTGGCGACAGCCAACTGGTCACGTTCACCCTCTGGGGACATTCTTTTATGGCGATTTCGGCAGGCCCCTTTTTCACAATCAACCCATCCATCTCGTTCATGGTCATTTTCGATTCTTCCCGAGAAAAAAGCGCAGAGACGCTGATCGACGAGGTGTGGAGCAGGCTGTCCGAAGGCGGCACTCCGCAGATGCCCCTGGACGAGTACCCTTTCAGTAAACGGTATGGCTGGATTCAGGACAAGTACGGCGTCAACTGGCAGCTCATGCTCGCAGATCCGGAGGATGAACCGCGGCCGACGATTCTTCCCTGCCTGACATTCACTGGCGAACAGTGCGGGAAAACAGAAGAGGCCCGTGCGTTCTATCTGTCCGTATTCCGCAATGCCAAACCGGGCAGCTTGTTCCGCTACGGTCCCGGGCATGAGCCGAACGGTCCGGAGACGGTGATGTATTCTGATTATATGCTGGAAAACACCTGGTTTGTCGCCGCGGACAGCGTGTTGGATCAACCGTATCCGTTTAACGAGGCGATCTCCCTGTACGTCCGATGCGAGACACAGGAGGAAATCGACTACTACTGGAACAAACTTTCCGCCGTTCCCGAAGCCGAACAGTGCGGCTGGCTCAAGGACAAATACGGCATCTCGTGGCAAATCTCTCCTGCCGTGCTCGACGACATGATGACCACAGGTACACCGGAACAACGGGCTCGCATCACACTGGCGTTTTTGGAGATGAAGAAGTTTGACCTGGCAGAGCTGCACCGGGCTTTTGACGGAAAGTAAAGCGTCAGGCAGGGAAAACCCGCCCCGAAAACCACTTCGGAGGCGGGTTCTTTTTCATGTCTCGGCCGTCACACAAAAAAAAGACGCCCGTATTCGAGCGTCTTCGTCTGTTTCCTTATTCGCTGTACTTGTCGTACGCACTGGTCAGCAGATTGGCAATGGTTTGCAGATCGTTGTTTTCAATCTGGTGGCGTTCGATCATGGTCATAATTTTGCCGTCCTTCATAATCGCAAAAGACGGGGAAGACGGTGCATAGCCTTCAAAGTATTCACGTGCTTTCGCAGTCGCTTCCTTGTCTTGTCCCGCAAATACGGTGTACAGATGATCCGGTTTTTTCGGGTGGTTCAGGGAGTGAACGACAGCCGGGCGAGCCAGTCCTGCGGCACAGCCACAGACGGAGTTGACGACGACCAGCGCCAGACCCTTGGCATTAGGAAGGGTTTGCTCTACTTCTTCCGGGGTGCGCAGTTCCTGAAATCCGTTGCGTGTCAATTCGTCACGCATCGGCTGGATTACTTGGCTCATATATGCTTCATACGACATCATGGGCAATCTCTCCTTTAGAAAAAATAGCGATTAAGCCATTACCACCATTATACCCCGTTCCTCTGCTGAGGAGAATCGGGAAGTGTGCAGGCTTACACTTCCATCAAAATGGTCAGGATCATCGGATTGCGGCCGGTCTTTTCATAGATGAACGGCTTGATCACTTCGTTGATCTGCGCCTTCAGCTCTGACCATTCCTTGATCTTCTTGTCCAGCGCTTCCTGCAATCGCTGGCGAACGAGCGCAGTCGCTTCCTGGATCAGCGACTCCGAACCGCGTACGTAGACGAAACCGCGGCTGACGATGTCCGGTCCAGTCAGGATTTTGAAGTTTTTCATGTCCAGGCTGACGACGACGACCATCAGTCCGTCTTCCGCCAGATGCTTGCGGTCGCGCAGGACGATATTGCCGACATCGCCCACTCCGCTGCCATCGATCAGGACGATACCTGCCGGCACTTTGCTCAGCCACGCCTTTTCCCGGTTGCAGTTGAGCACGTCACCGTTGTCCATCAAGAAGATGTTGCTCTCCTCGATGCCCACTTGCTGCGCCAGCTTGGAGTGGGTCTTGAGCATCCGGTACTCCCCGTGGATCGGAATGAAATAGCGCGGACGGATAAAGTTGAGCATCAGCTTCAACTCTTCGCTGCTGCCGTGTCCCGAAGCGTGAATGTCGAACACGTGGCTGAGGACGACATTTGCCCCTGCCCGGTACAGCTTGTCAATCGTGCGGCTTACGTTGACCGCATTGCCCGGAATCGGCGATGCGGAGATAATCACCGTGTCCTCCGGATAGATCGAAACGGTGCGGTGCGATCCGGAAGCGATCCGGGTCAGTGCTGCCATCGGCTCCCCTTGGCTGCCCGTGCAAATGATCAGCACCTGGTTGTCCGCGTAGTTGTCGATGTGTTTAATATCAATCAGCATGCCCTCTGGCATCTGGATGTAGCCGAGCTCTTGCCCGATGAGAAATACCTTTTCCATGCTGCGTCCGATCACCGCTACTTTGCGGTTGCACTCCTGGGCGGCGTCTACCACCTGCTGGAGGCGATGCACATTGGAAGCAAAGGTAGCGAGGATGATTCTGCCCCGTGCCTTGCGCACTACATCGAGAATCCCTTCGCCGACGGTTCTCTCCGACATCGTGAAGCCGGGGCGTTCACTGTTGGTGCTGTCCGACAAGAGAGCAAGCACGTCGCCGCTCGCCCCGATTTTGGCGATTTTCCCGAATTCCGTAGTCTGGCCGACAGGCGTCATATCAAATTTGAAGTCACCGGTATGAATTACGATGCCTTCTGGTGTGTGCAGGGCAATTCCGAACGAATCCGGAATGCTGTGATTGGTGCGGAAAAAGGTAGCCTTCAAGCGGTCGAAAGGAATCTCCGTGTCCTCGGAGATGGGGATCAACTCGACATCGTTTTGCATCCGATGCTCTTCCAGCTTGGTCTTGACCAATCCGAGGGTCAGCCGTCCGCCGTAAATCGGCGCCTTGATCTGTTTCATCACATAAGGAATCGCGCCGATGTGATCCTCATGGCCGTGCGTCAACAACAGCGCCTTGATTTTATGCTGATTGGAGATCAGATAGGAGACGTCTGGGATCACGAGATCAATCCCGAACATCTCGTTCTCCGGAAATTTTACCCCACAATCAATGATGATGATCTCATCCTCGTACTCGACACAGTACATGTTTTTTCCGATCTCGCCGAGTCCGCCCATCGCGAAAATCTTAACGTCGCTCAAACTTGTTCCTCCTAACGTCATCGTGCATGATTTTGGAAACCCGAACCAAGCATGCCATTTCTATTGTAACACATTGTAAGCAATTCGTTTCATCTAGTGTTGACAGATTCTGGTCCAAACAATGCCGACTCATACAAAACGCCCACTTGCTAAACTGGTGCTCGCAAGTGGGCGTTGCACAATCTTTCTTTAGTCGGCCAATATTTTCATTTCCTTGAGCATCAAATCCATGTCCATATCGGCTGCCATGCCGTACGCTTGGCGCATATTGCCGTCTTTGTCGACGAGAAACATGCGCGCGGTATGGGTGATCGAATAGCCGCTCGGAGAGTTGTCATCCGGCAGCTTCATCACAGCCATCCCAAAATCCTGGGTGACAGCTTCGATCGCCGCTTCATCTCCGCGCAGGAACTTCCATCCGCTCTGATCGGCGCGAAATGTCTCCGCATACTCCTGCAATACTTCTGCGGTGTCGTACTCAGGGTCAAAGGTGATCGTCAAAAATTCCACCTTGTCCCCAAACAGATTTTCTTCCTTCAGTTTATCCTGCAGCAGTGTCATGTTATAGGTGGTCGCCGGGCAAATGTCCGGGCAGTTGGTGAAGATAAACTCGACCAGGCGGACTTTCCCCGTGCTTTCCGAGAAGGTGTACGTCGTGCCATCGATATTTTCCAGCGTAAAGTCACTCATCGCCTTCAAGACGGGAATCTGCTGCTTTTGCATGTACGGATAGCCCAAAACTCCGATAATGGCCAGAATCAGCACCCCAGCCAAGACAGGAAACCAGATTTTTTGACCCGGTTTTTCCTGTTGCATCTGTTCTCCACTCACCGCTATTTCCTCCCCCTGTATCTATATCTATGTCTCTATTCTACTTCTTTTTCACCGGGCCAGGCGAGCATGCCGCCTACCATGTTGGCAGCGTCGAATCCCTGGCTGCTCAAAAACTGGGTCGCCGTATGGCTGCGCGCGCCACTGCGGCAGACGAAGACGACGGGCAGCGATTTGTCCAGTTCATGCATGCGATGCGGCAAAAAGCTGAGCGGAATCAGCTTGGCCTGCTTGATGTGTCCGGCGTTCCATTCGTCTACCTCGCGCACGTCAATCACTTGCACCGGTTCGTTCGCTTCCAGCTTTTCCAGCAGTTGTTCCGGCGTTATTTCTTTTACTTGATCGTCCATTGGTTATTCCCCCTGAAATGGTATTTCCATCGATGTATGTAAAGAGCGATTGGTTTTTTTCCACTACTCATCATATCACAAGCCCTTTTGATTTTCTAATCGCTGACTGCATTGCCAATCCCTCAAAAACCAACCTGAAAACTTACGTATTGTTGTTGACATCCAGTCATTATTTTCTTACAATTGTGACAACAATTAGAGCAAGACCCAGCTTTCATCAAGAGCGGTGGAGGGACAGGCCCGATGAAACCCGGCAACCAGCATGGAGCATGCAAGGTGCCAATTCCTGCAGAATCGAATCACGGATTCTGAGAGATGAATGTGCGCACGGGATGACCGGAGCCTTCTTCTACTCAGGAGAAGGCTCCGTTTTTACTTTTACCTTCAATCGGAAAAGGAGAGATCTTGTCATGTCAGAAAAACAGTGGAAACCAGAGACGATCGCCATACACGGAGGACAGACGGTCGACCCGGCGACAGGCTCGCGCGCTGTGCCGATCTATCAGACGACCTCGTTCGTGTTCAATGACACGGAGCATGCTGCCAACCTGTTCGCGCTCAAGGAATTCGGAAACATTTACACACGGATTATGAATCCGACCCAGGACGCCTTTGAACAGCGCGTCGCCCTGCTTGAAGGAGGCGTGGGCGCACTTGCAACCGCTTCCGGGCAAGCTGCGATCACGTTTGCGATCCTCAACATCGCCCAGGCTGGCGATGAGATCGTCTCCTCCAGCAGTCTGTACGGAGGGACATACAACCTGTTCGCCCATACCCTGCCGCGCTTGGGGATCAAGGTCACCTTCGTCGATCAGTCCAATCCGGAGAATTTCCGCGCTGCCATCACCGACAAGACAAAAGCTGTCTTTTGCGAAACGATCGGAAATCCGCGCATCGACGTAGCCGATTTGCAGGCGATCGCGGCCATCGCCCACGAAAACGGCGTGCCGCTGATTGTCGACAACACGTTCGCGACCCCGATCCTCTGCCGTCCATTCGAGCATGGTGCCGACATCGTCGTCCATTCCACGACCAAGTTTATCGGCGGGCACGGTACCGCGATCGGCGGCATCATCGTAGACTCGGGCAAATTTGACTGGAACAACGGAAAGTTCCCCGGACTGACGACTCCGGACCCGAGCTACCACGGTGTGGTGTACACGGAAGCGGTCGGGCCTTTGGCGTACATCATCAAAGCGCGGGTCCAACTGCAACGCGACATCGGAGCAGCCGTCGCGCCGTTCAATTCCTTCCTCTTCCTGCAAGGGCTGGAGACGCTCCATCTGCGGATCGAGCGGCACAGCGAGAACGCGCTCGCCGTCGCCCGCTATCTCGCTTCCCATCCCGGAGTGGAGTGGGTCAACTACCCGGGGCTGGAAGGGGACAGCCAGTATGAGCTGGCGCAAAAATACTTGCCAAAAGGTGCCGGAGCCATCCTGACGTTCGGGATTCGCGGCGGTGTAGCGGAAGGCAAAAAGCTGATCGAATCCCTGCAACTGTTCTCGCATCTGGCAAACGTGGGCGATTCCAAGTCGCTGGTCATCCATCCGGCCAGCACGACCCACCAGCAGTTGACCGAACAAGAACAGGCTGCTGCCGGCGTCACTCCGGGAATGGTCCGCTTGTCCGTAGGAACCGAATCGATTGACGATATTATCGGCGACCTGGAGCAAGCCTTGAAACAGGTAGCCAACGTAAGCACGGTCTAACAAACAAAACATCGAAAAAAGCCCCGTCGCGACAACTACTGGCTGCGACGGGGCTGCTTTCATTTCCTGTCCTTGGATTCGTTAAAATGCGCGCAAATACTGCTGGGGAAGCTCGATTTCGCCAGACAGCTCGCGAATCGCATGAATCGCCCAGTACGGGTCGCGCAGCATTCCGCGTCCGACAGCGACCAGGTCGGTGTCTCCGTTGCCGAGAATCGCTTCCGCCAACTGCGCATCCTCCAGGCGGCCCACTGCGATCACTGGCACGTCGAGCGCTTCCTTGATCGCACGCGCGAACGGAACCTGGTAGCCTGGATGCACACCCGGACGGCCTCCGGAGCCGATCGGTCCTTCTCCTCCGCTCGACAGGTGGAAAATGTCCACACCCGCTTCCTTGTACCGCCGGCACAATTCCGTGCTGTACTCCAGCCCGTAACCGCCATCCACATACTCAACAGCAGACAGACGCATGATCAGCGGCATGTCCTCCGGGATTACCTTTTTGACCGCTTCGATCACTTCCACGCCAAACAGGGCGAGATCGCGTCCGTACTTATCATCGCGCTTGTTCGTCAGAGGGGATTGGAACTGATGGATCAAATACCCGTGGGCACCGTGAATCTCGATCGTATCCATGCCTGCCTCCACAGCGCGGCGGGCAGACTCGGCGAACTTGATCACCATCTGCTCCGCTTCCTCTGTCGTCAAGGCGCGCGGCATCTTGTAGCGGGAGCCAGGGAACTGAATCGCCGAGGCGCTGACCGGAACCTCCGCGTCCTCCGCCTTCCGTCCGGCATGGCCGATCTGAACGCCGATTTTCGCTCCGTACTTATGTACCTCCGAGACGATGCGGGCAAATGCAGGGATCTGCTCATCGGACCACAGCCCCAGGTCGCGGTTGGTAATCCGGCCATCCGGCTCCACATCTGTCATCTCCACGATAATTAGTCCGGTTCCGCCTACGGCACGGGAAACGTAGTGAACAAAATGCCAGTCAGTCGGAGTACCGTCATGCGCCTCTACGGAATACTGACACATCGGCGGCATGACCACACGATTTTTCAATGTAAGTCCCTTGAATTGAAACGGGGCAGCCAACAAAGCCATTTTTTCACTCCTCCTCCTCTTTTTCACCATCATGCCAAAGTGCAGCCATGAATGCAATCTCGTGCTGCACTTCTCCCACCCCGGACTCGCGCATCGCGTAAAAAACGCCCACTTGCCGGCATGGGCAAGTGGACGTCTGCCTGTTTTGCAGTCGGATTACTCCGGCATGGAACCGGTGTAGATCGATTGCGGACGAATGATCCGGTTGTTCGCCGCCTGCTCCAGCACATGGGCACCCCAACCGACGACGCGGCTGACGGCAAAGGTAGGCGTAAACAAGTCGTCGTCCAGACCGACGGCACGCATCACGGCAGCGGCAAAAAATTCGACGTTGGTGTTGAGCTTGCGACCCGGCTTGTATTCCTCCAGCAGCTTCAGCCCCACCTGTTCCACATGTGTCGCCAGGTCAAACCAGGGATCGTCACCCGACAGTTCCGAGGCGACGACACGCAAAGCGGTCGCGCGCGGATCGACAGTCTTGTAGACGCGATGGCCAAAGCCCATCAGTCTGCCGCCGTTCTCCAGCTTGTCGCGCAGCCATGGCTCCGCATTTTCCTTGCTTCCGATCGCTTCGATCATCTCCGTCACTTCCGACGGTGCGCCGCCGTGCAGCGGTCCTTTCAACGAGCCAATCGCGCCGGCAATCGCCGAAATCAGATCCGACTGTGTCGAGCTGACGACCCGGGCTGTAAATGTAGAAGCATTCATGCCGTGCTCCTGCGTCAAGATCAGGTACGCATCCAGCGCCCGTACATGCGCGTGAGAAGGCTTTGTTCCTTTCAGCATGTACAGGTAGTTGGCGGTATGTCCAAGCCCGGCATCCGGCTCAAGCGGTTCCCGCCCTTGCACACAGGCATGGCGAAAGGCTACGATCGTCGGCATTTTCGCGGCAACGGAAATGACTTCGTCAATCGTAGGTGGCCAGCGGTGCGTCGAATTGCCCAGTGCCGACACGCCAGTACGCAGCACACTCATCATGTCCACATCTGCGGGTATTGCGCGAATGACCGCCTTGACGTAATCAGGCAGTGTGCGTTTCGCTTTCATTTTGTCTGTCAGCGCTGCCAATTCCTGCTCGGTTGGCAAGTGACCGTACCACAGCAAGTGCGCCACTTCTTCAAACGTATGTCTGATCGCCAAATCCCGCGCCCAATAGCCGCGATATACCAGTAATCCATTCAGACCGTCGACAAGGCTCAAGTCTGTTTCCGCTACGGCGATTCCGTCCAGGCCAACTGCCAGCATAGGTTGTGAACCCATCATCTCCACCCCTTCAACATCTCTTTCTTATCAGTATACTAATCACCTTTCGTAATGATAAATAAAATATTGAAGTGGTATTGATTTTGTTTTGTAATTAGACTTGCGCTCTTCCTCCCGGCAGCACAGGTGTCATCGGCGGATACAGGGAACGCAAAATATCGACAAACGCTTTGGCTGCTTCACTCATGCCCCCCTTGGGAACGACCAGGTAGGAGGCCACTTTGGGCACGTTCAGTCCGGGCGTCGGCAGCTCGATAAAGCGATTTTCAAACAAATCGCGGGTGACCGCCGAATGTGGCAAAAAGGACACGCCCAGCCCGTCTTCGATGAACCGCTTGGTGATATCGACCTGGGATACAGCCATCGTCCGCAAAGCCAATCCTCGCTGTCGCAGCAGCAGCAAAAGCTCATCCCAGTAGCCGGGGTGGTTGTAGGTCAGCAGCCGCTTCGTTTCCAGCTCATTTTCCCAATCCGGCAGCGGCGCTTCCATATCTCCGCCGTTGTGCGGGACGACGAACACGATCGGGTCCTCATACAGCAAATATGCCGACAGTTGGAACTCTCCCGGAATAATCCGGGTCAAGCCCAGGTCTGCCTGCCCTTTTTGTACCCAAGGTCCTATTTCGACAGATTCTGCGATCTTGATCGACAAATCCACATCGGGATACAGCTTGGTGTAGCGATGAAGCAAATGTGACAATCGCGTTCGGGCGATAATCGGGGAGACGACGATCTCCAGCTTTTCCCGGTACCCCTGACGCCATGCCTGCAAGTCTTCAAGGCCGTGGTTCCACTTCTCCAATACGCTCTTGACGTGAGGCAGGTACCGCTTCCCGGCCGCAGTCAGCCGGACGCGCTTGCCCACCCGTTCAAACAGAGGGATGCCCAATTCCTTTTCCAATATGCGAATGTGTTGGCTTACGGTCGGCTGAGCAATAAACAACAACTCCGCCGTCTGGTGAAAGTTCTCCGTTGTCGCCGCCACAAGAAATGTTTGCAAAACGCGTAAATCCACGTGCCTTCCCCTTTCTTCCTAGACAGTTGTAAATCGTTCACACCCTCCCAGCACTCCGTACATCCTTCTTCCTAATATCGGCAAATCATGCACGGACATCCACTCTATTTCCCAAATTTTGCATACAGGACGTAAGGCACAAGATTGCAGGTACTTTTTTCCTTATTTCATTTTAAATTTACTAATTATGGTTTTCATGTTGTTTCCTGTGCTACAATACGAAACTGGGTGCAAAAATCGACAAACACGGGCACCCTGTAACCTAGAGATAGAAACCGTAAAGGGGAGAAGAGAAATGGAGACGACAACCAACGCAAGTCCTCCACGCAAGAAATCCAAAAAAATGATGCTCGGCATCGGTGCCGCCGTAGTCGTCGTACTGGCAGGTTTGGGAACGGCTTACGCCAAGCTCGATTTGTTCAAGAGTGCGAAAACCATTTACCTGCAAGCAGAGGCGACGAGCATGATGCAGCTTTCCGATCAAGTATCCACTGCCTATGCTGAATACGATGCGTATATGAAACCATATTTGGAGCAACCTGTACACACGACGACGGAGATTTCCGACTTTGTCCTGGACGCCGATATTCCAGATCCGTCGGCACAGGCCGTGCTGGACCTGCTCAGCAGTGCCAAAGTCGTAATGGACGCCAATGTGGATGAGAAAAACCAACTTCAATCCGGGAAAGTAGAGCTGCATCTCAACGGTTCTCCATTGACTTCTCTCGAATACTTTCAAAAGGATACCCAATTCGGCTTTTCATTGCCTGACTTTTACAGCAAGTACTTCTATGCAGATTTGAAAGACCGGGACACGCTGGAAGCGAATTTCGGAGAGGGATTGCCGAAGCGTTTTGTCACGACTGGCGATTTTTACGAGGCTGTGAAATTGGACAGCAGCGAAGTAAAGTCGCTTCTGACTCCGTACGCGCTGCTGTACGCGGGCAGCGTCAAGGACAGCCAGGTCAGCATGAATGACGCAGCTACCTTCAACGTGGAAGGCTACGAGACGAAAGCCAAGGAAATTACCGTCAGCTTCACCCAGGAAGAGGCTTCTGCGCTGCTGACCGAGATCGCAGAAAAGGCAAAAGCGGATGAGGCGCTGCTCACGTTCCTCTACACGCGTTACAGCAATCTGACCACACTGATGGACGACAGCGGCTATCCGGTCAACGCCTTGTCCCAGGAGGAGTTCAAAAAACAGTACGACCAGTTTTTTGCAGATATGATCGAAGAAGTAAAAGTCGGCACACCGACGCAGGAACAACTGAAAATGGTCGTGATGGTCGACAGCAACTATCACATTCTTTCCCGCAAGCTGTATTTCACCGGTGAGCAAGGAAACGAAGAGCAAGTTCTGTGGAACAGCGTCGCCTTTACCAACGGTGCTGACACGTACCACCGCTATTCCGTACATGATCCAGAAAACTGGGATAGCAACGAAATCACCTTCACTTACAAAGCAACCGAACAAGACGGAAAAACAAACGGAACGATGAGCTTCCTGTTCGTCGAGGCAGACGAACCGCATCTTGATTTGACGTCTACGTTTGAAGCGACAAAACAAGACAAACAAGAGAATACAACCTATTCCTTCACGCTTTCCGTACTGGACGATACGATTGGAGAGCAAATGTCTTTGTCGGGCGACATCACAGCAAACGTCACCAACACGGAAAGTGGCCGTCAATCGACAGCCGATGTCACGATCAACTTCGATCAGGCTACGCCAGATATGCCACAAGGAATCAGTCTGAAAGTGAACGCGACCGAAGAGTTCGGCAAGCCGCTGGAGATTCCGACCATCAGCGCAGACAACAGCGTGAATCTCGCTACACTGGATGACATGCAAATGATGGAAATCGAGCAAGAAGTCGGCATGAATCTGCAACAATTCATGATGAACAACGCAGCATTGTTCGAAGAATTTATGATGATGCCGTAAGCTGGTTACACCACGTTTTACAAGCAAGAGCAGTCCGGAAGTCTCCATGATCGAGACTTTCGGGCTGCTCTTTTTTTGCAGGCGAGAAAATGTGAAAAAGAGGGCAACGGCAAAACAGCCGGGTGCAAGGAACTCCTCCACACACGGCTGCTGTGTCCGCAAATCGTTACCGCTTTTCGATAATACTGTCGATCAAGCCGTATTCCAATGCTTCCTGGGCCGACAGGTAGAAGTCGCGATCGGCGTCGCGCTCTACCTGTTCAACCGTTTTGCCCGTACGCTCGGCGATGATGCTGTACAGCTTGTGGCGGGTGCGCAGGATGCGGTCTGCCGCGATTTTCATGTCGCTCGCCTGCCCCTGCGTGCCTCCCGTCGGCTGGTGCAGCATGACCTCGGCATTAGGCAAGGCGAATCGCTTGCCGGGCGCACCGGAAACGAGCAACATCGCTCCCATGGATGCGGCCATGCCGGTGCAGATCGTGGATACGTCGGGCGATATGAAATTCATCGTGTCGATGATCGCCAAACCGGCCGTGACAGAGCCGCCGGGCGAATTGATGTACAGGTGGATATCCTTTTTCGGGTCTTCTGCAGCCAGAAACAATAGCTGGGCGACGACGGCATTGGCAATCTGGTCATCGACCACGCTGCCGAGGAAGATAATCCGGTCTTTCAACAAGCGAGAATAAATGTCGTACGAACGCTCTCCGTAACTGGTCTGCTCCACGACGACTGGGACGAGGTTCATCGCCGATTCCTCCTTTATCTTCATCTTATATCCGGATGAAATACGCTACGCTGCCAGGCTCATGCGAATCGACTGGGCTGATCCGCCTGCCGAACGCTTTTGGGCAAAGCCGGAAGATACCTCGGTGACAATCGCGGGGCTTTCCTTGGTGCCTACCTTTCGGATCGTCACCGTCGGCTCCTGCTCCACGCCCCCCTGCTTCTGCTCCCCGGGGAGCGCAACGACCTGCCCTGTTCCTTTTCGCGGACTGCTCTCCCAGATGATGATCGGCCCTGCAATGACGGGCTCGGTTTGCTTCGCCTTCACGCCTCTTCTCCTCCTTTGGGGTAGACCGCAAGAATGACCTGATACGTCTCTGCTCCTGTTGCGG
Source organism: Brevibacillus sp. TJ4 (assembly GCF_044627595.2). Lineage (NCBI taxonomy): Bacteria > Bacillati > Bacillota > Bacilli > Caryophanales > Paenibacillaceae > Brevibacillus > Brevibacillus sp. TJ4. The sequence goes on from NZ_CP185865.1 coordinate 3,904,336, forward strand.
AGTGCTGGTACTTTTTCACTAACTCGTTGACCAGTTGGACGTACTCTTCGACAAAAGCGCTCCGCTGTTCGGCGCTCGCCAGCCGGACTGATGTATCCAGGGTGGCACTGGGGATATCCTCCTCCTGATCCGAGCGCTCCATCAACAGGAGCGCATCCCGCTTGATCCGTTCCGCGGTAGTAACCAAGTGGGACAGCGCTCCTTGATCCTTGATCTGCTGCACGGTATTGCCTGCCCAATTCAGTCCTTCTGACAGCACGTAGGTCCGGGCGATAGCCAGGTACAGCACTTCGACCAGATTGCGCACCTGGCGACTGCCCACACGTCGGACCAACCCTACCTTTTCCAACGCCTTTAGGTGGTAATTGACCCGCTGGGGAATTTCATTGATCGCCCTCGCTACCTCCGCGGCAGAGGCTGGTTCCGCCAGGCGACTCAAGATTTCCGCGCGCAGCGGGTTCAGCAGCGCCATGGCCTGTTCCGGCGATTCGACTAGATAGGTCTCCAACTGCTCCTCTTGGGCCACACAACCACCTCGCAATAAATAACATTTACGTAAAAATATATTATTACGTAGTTTTCTTTTTGTCAAATGCTGGGATGCAGCTTCCGAACATTTTCTTATTGCCTGTTTATTTAAACAGGCGTAGAATGAGGTTTATCTAAAGGAGGTGTCGCCATGGAAGAACTGTTGCTACTGCTTTCGTTGGACGATATCTTCGCCTTGCTTGCCACTTTTGTGGGAGGGCTGACGTCGATTGTTTACCTGCGGCACTGCCTCCATCCGCATATGCTGGCGATGCAAGTTCGCACAGAAGATGCCTACAGGCCATCCATCAATATTCGGATGATTGAAACGTATCCGATGGATTCATGGGGTACCCTGCGCTCCCGCCTGTTCCGGCGCAAGCAGCACACCGACAGCGAATCAGATGCTCTCAATCGCCTTCTGGTACCATCCGTTTGACGGAGAATCCAAAAGGAGGTTGATCGTATGATCGCGAAATTTATCGGGGAAGCCTTGCTGTTTGTCGTTGCCCTGCCTATCTTCGCCTACCAGACGGTGGAGAGCTTGCATGGCCTGGCTGAAGTCTTCGCGCAGATGACCGATTACATGAACTGGAAGTAATCGATTTCGTACTGCAAACTCATTCACCCCAAACATAACAAAAAATCCTGACTGCGCCTCGGCTGCGGTCAGGATTTTTTTCGTATGCCTCTACTGTTCTGCCTCAATGCGGTCGCCTCGCGAAGTCGGCTGGGAAATCACCAAGAATTCGACATCATCCAGACGTTCATTTTTCATCTGATGCGGCACTCCCGGCGCTACTTCGACGCCTTCGTGCTGACGCAAGACGATGCGCGTGCCGTCTACCTCGAGCATCGCCTCGCCAGACAGGACGAAGAAAAACTGGCGCGACCTCGCATGGTAGTGGCGCACCTCTGCCGTCCTGGCCGGCATTCGCTCGTGAATCACGCTCAAGTCATTTCCTTTTACCAGATGCCAGCCGTCACACGCGTCTCCCCACTGGTAGTGCTCCGCATTTTTTTTGCTGATGGAAAACGGGCGTGGCGCCGCCTGCTGTTCCACAGGGCGAGAAACAGGCTGTTGCTCAATTGGACGTGCGGCCGTCTTTGCCTGTGGTGTAAATCCTTTGAACCGCGTCCCTTGCCATGCGAGTATTCCCGTCTCATCTTCCCGGACAACTCCGTATTCCTGTCCGCTGACCGGCAGTTCGAAGCGTTCCCCGGCGCTTGTTTCAAATGACACAAAATACGAGGTACTTGCGGAGGTATTCCCCGAGCCTCCCCATACTTTCATTCGCTTGCCGACCACCGTAACCAGCTCCTGCCTGACCGGCGAAGCATTATTGTTCGCCCAGGTCCGCAGACCTTTGACGATGACAAAGACAATCCCGCCTATGACGATCAGGGGAATCAGTGTGAACATTAGTGAGAACAGAATATTGTGCATCCCCATAAAGCCCGGTTCGTAAAACAAAACAACCTCTCTCCCCTCGCAATAAGAAAACCGTATGTATTGATCTTACCATAATTGGATGCGAATTCGGCATTTTCCGACAGCATGTGCCACCGTTCATTTACTGTCCCAAGTAAACGTGTTACAATGGAAAAGTGTCCTAGCCAACACATATTGTTTTACTTATATGAGGAGCCTGTCTCAAGAGGCTTCTTTTTGCCTTTTTGAAAGAAACATAATAGCGAACCCTTATATGGTGATTCGTATTTCTGAAGGGGGATCATGCTGTATGCTTGTGTTGCAACTAGCCATCATTTTGTTGGCGTCCAAACTGGCTGGTGATCTGTCAGTCCGCTTGGGACAACCCTCTGTATTGGGGAAACTGATTATCGGGATTATCCTCGGTCCATCCGTACTGGGCTGGGTGACGAACTCGGATATACTCCATGAACTGAGCCAGATCGGGGTCATCCTGCTGATGTTCCTCGCCGGATTGGAAACCGACCTGGATGAGTTCAAAAAATCAGCCAAAGCATCAACTAGCGTTGGACTAGCTGGTATTATCGCACCCCTTGGACTCGGCTACCTCGCCGGGATGGCAATGGGGATGCACACCTTCGAATCGCTCTTCCTCGGACTGCTGCTCTCTGCGACCAGTGTCAGCATCTCGGTTCAGACGCTAAAAGAGCTAGGCAAGCTAAAATCAAAAGAAGGTGCTACTGTCCTCGGTGCGGCTGTAATCGACGACGTCGTGGTCATCCTCGCGCTGGCCTTCCTGATGAGCTTTTCCGGCGGCGATGTCGATTTGGGCATGGTTGTCCTGAAAAAAGTGATTTTCTTTGGAGCCATCATTCTGCTTTCCTGGAAGGTAGTGCCATGGGTGCTGAAGCGCTTCGCCCCGCTGCAAGTGACCGAGCCTGTCGTCACTGGCGCCTTGATTATCTGTTTTCTGTTCGCGTACTTTGCTGACTACACCGGTGTAGCCAACATCATCGGCGCCTATATCGCCGGTATCGCGATCAGCCTGACCAACTTCAAAAACGAAATTACGCACAAGACGGAAACGATCAGCTACGCTGTTTTTGTCCCTCTGTTCTTCACCTCGATCGGGGTCAGCGCAGAATTTAGCGGCATCCTGAACAACCTCTGGCTGATTATCCTGCTGAGCCTCCTGGCTATCTTCACCAAGCTGGTCGGCGGCGCGATCGGAGCGAAGATTTGCGGCTTCCCGTGGGCGAATTCGATGGCTGTCGGCGCTGCGATGATCTCCCGTGGCGAAGTGGCCCTGATCATTGCCGCCATCGGGCTGGAAAGCAATCTGCTTACTGCGGACATGTTTGCTGTGCTGATCGTCGTCGTACTCGTCACGACGATTGTAACGCCACCGCTGATGAAATTCTTCTTCTCCAAAGTAAAGGAAGGTCCAGAAAAACTGGCCCTCGACAAAGGCGAATAAGTCGACACCAACTCTCTTCCCAGGTAAATACCGGGAAGAGAGTTTTTGCTTGTGTGGCCCGAGCCCTGCACCTTAGTACAGCGGCAGCCCCTGCTCCCGCAAGTACGCCTCTTTAATCTGAATCAGCGTATCAAACACCGGATGACGCTCACCGTACACCTGTTCAAACAGCGCCTGGCTGTAGCGAAGATCTTTTAGCGTCAACAGCGGGTAATCTTTCATTCCGTACGTGCCATCCGGCAAGTACGCGTAGTGCAAATCGCCGGCCTCGTTTTCCCAGTGCGGCGCAGTGGCAATCACACCGTCCCGCAGCTTCTCCGCCGCTATGAGGTACTCTTCATTGGACGTTGTCTTGTACAGCTCCAGCAGGTAGTTCATTTCGGCGAGCTGGTGGTTGAGCGAAGCATGCGTCTTGATGTCCGGCTTCGCGTCAAAGGCGTAGTCGGATACAAGATAGCCTCCGTTATCCATCAAAAAATGCCGTGCCTCGATATGGTCGAGCAGGTAGCGCGCGTACTCTTCCGAACTCGCGAGCAGCCGCGGGTCCTGGTAGCGGTTGTAGCCTTTCAACAGAAACAGGGCCTGGTCCGTATTGAAGCGGGTATCGTAAAAATACCTGCCGATTCCGTAATCGCCGTTTAGCCAGAGCGAAGTCGGCGACGTATACCAGTAGCCCTTGTCATTTTGCCAGCGCAAGGAGGCGTACAGCGATACGAGGGCAAAATCTTCGAAAATCTGGCTGCCCTGAGTTCGCAAAAACTTCTCCCCGACCGCATTCGTCGGGTTTAGCCAAAAACTTCGCGGCGACGTGGGCGAATACGTGCTGGGCGTGGCGACCAGCATGCCTTCACGCGTCCATTTGCGCACCCGGTTGAAGTCCCCCATCCGCAGGTCGACGGCGGTACTGCTCTCCCAGTCGAAGAGCGGCTTCGCTCCTACAAACCCCCAGGTCTCGACGATCGAATTCGAGACTTGCGGCAGGGTGATGACGAGCCCTTCACGGGTGGGAAGCACCGCTTTGCCCAGCTCGTAACGCTCTTTGCGCACCTCGCTCTCCTGTTTTTCGTAAACATCTATGTAGCCGATCAGCATCGAACGGTTGGATTCCTCAATAAACGCCGTCTCCTTGGGAAGAGCGGTGCCGGCTTCACCCTGCATGGCTTCGGACCAGACCGACTTGACGAAATCAAAACCGTCGGGATACGTAATCGTCCGGTATGTAAAATCTTCCTGCAGCTCGATCGGTACTATCAAAACGATCGGTTCCGGGCTCCACCCCTTTGGTTCATAGCGGAGAAAATAATACAACGTACCGCTGGGAAGCACTGCCGTCGTCATCGCCAAACGTCCCTGCTCCTGTCCTTGCACCGCTACCTCCCACGTCCGCTCCTCTTCGGTATAGAGCGCATTGGGATGTATAGCCTGGGTCAAAAGCGTGGCGCTGGTGCCAGCAGAAAAGACTGGTTTGACCGCCGAAGAGTAGACTGGCGCATCTTCCGGGATGGAAGCAACTGCAGTTACAGAAACAGCAGAAAAAAGAATAAATACGAGAATCGGCAAACGAAGTTTTTTCATGGTGTTTACGGCCTCCTTTGCAGATAGCTGCTTCTGTTTGACGCAAATCGTTTTCCAAATGTTTCAATTCGCACTGCCATTGGAAAGTACCTGCCGGTTTGATATATTTGCTTTTTACCGATTTGCAATAACTTTTCCGCTGAGGCAAGCTACAATAGGTAAGGAAGGAAAATGGATTTACGCACAGAAAGGAATATCTGTTATGAATAAAATCTGGCGCTGTTCGGTACTTCTACTGGCCCTGTTGGCGGGAGGTTGCGGGGTGATTGAGACACCCAATGAATTGATGCGGGCTCCGTCGGCAGATGGCGATTACAGATCGATCAACCAAGCCGTGATGCAATACCTTCCTGCCGGAGCACAATTGACCATTCCCTTGCAGCCGGACGAAGCAAGTGCAGTCACGCTGCAGGATTTGGACAACGACGGCAAACCGGAAGTCATCGCGTTTTACAAACCGGAAAAAACCGATTACGAGATCGGCGTCCTGATTCTTGAGCAAAACCAGGGGCGCTGGGAGAAGCTCGCTTCCTTTACCAACGTGGGCAGTGAGTTGGACTACGTCAATTTTGCCGACTTGACCGGGGATAACGTGCCAGAAATCCTGATCGGACTGGGCGGCGGCGATCAGTTGAACAAAGAGCTTACTGTCTATTCGCTGGATCAGGGCGGCATCCAGGAAATCATCAAGCAGCCGTACTCCGTCATGGCGGTCGGTGAACTGACCCAGAACGGGCAGACCGAGCTTGCCCTCGTCCTGCACAACCACAACCAGCTCACTTCTACGGTACAGCTATACGGATTGCAAGAGGATCGACTCACCATGCTGACCGAAACAAGACTGGAGGGTGACATCAACGGTTACGAGCGGGCGCTGATCGGGAAAGCCTCTGCCGACACCAACGGCTTGTTTCTGGAAGCCGGGCTGGGCGCACATTCCGCATCCACAGAGCTGCTGATCTGGGACAACGGCGAGCTGCGCAACCCCCTGACGAATGCCGAGCTGGGCGTCGATCCTACGTTCAAGCCGTATCCTCTGTACAGTGAGGACATTGACCAGGACGGCCTGATCGAAGTGGGAATCCACGTCCAGCCAGCCGGGAGCGAAGATTTGCCTTTGGCCTCCGTCCCCTGGATCTCTGCCTACTACCAATGGGACGGCAAGGACAGCCTGATTCATGTGCAGGATCATTACCGCAACTACGTGTACGGAATCGACTTCCAAATCCCTGAAAAATGGGGAGACGCCTTTACCCTGGAGGAAGACCCGGAACCTGATTCGCGAGTGGTCAATCTCTTCTACTACGACGAGGAGAGCAAAGACAAGGCGCTGCTTTTGAGCCTCCAGGCAATTCCCCTGCAAGAATGGAAGCAAGCCGAAGAAAGCCTGAAACAGCAGCGCAAAAACTACGTCTTGTTAAAAGAGACGGGAAAACTGGTGCATGTCGCCGTCCAGCCGGATGCACAGCCGCATTTGAGCGGGGCCTCTCTGGCTGCCTACAACTCCATGCTGCTCACGGCTGACGAAATCCGCCAGCTCTACCGCACGCTGCCCGTTCCGCTGTAAACATTTGCGTTGATGCTATACAATCATGGTAAGGAGAGTAACTCGATGAAAGTGCTGCTGCTGGAAGACGAAAAATCGATTCGAGATTTTATCCGCATCAACTTACGGCGAGAAGATATCGAAGTAGTGGAAGCAGGCTCAGGGGAAGAAGCGCTGAAACTGGCAGATCAACACCAGGGCATCGAGATCGCGATCCTCGATGTCATGCTGCCGGGAATTGACGGCTTCACGGTATGCGACCGTCTGCGGCAAAAAGACCCGCGACTGGGCATCATCATGCTCACCGCGAAGAGCCAGGAAGCAGACAAGATCAAGGGACTGGGATACGGTGCCGACGATTACATATGCAAGCCTTTTAGCCCGGCCGAACTCTTGGCCAGGGTAAAAGCCTTGCACCGCCGCCTCTCCGCTCCCCCCGCTTCCTCCCAAAAAGCGGCCAAACGCATTGACCTGGATCCGTTCACGATGCTGCTGGACGAACGAAAGTTTTTCAAAAATGATGTCGAGATCGACCTGACACCAAAGGAGTTTGCCATCATCAAGCTGTTGGGCGAGAACGCCAACAAGGCGATCAGCCGCGATGAGATCCTGAGCAATGTGTGGGGCCAGTTTTACCTCGGCGACCTGAAAGTAGTCGATGTCAATATCCGGCGAATCCGCCAAAAAATCGAAGAGGATCCGGCCAATCCTGCCTTCCTGGAGACGGTATGGGGATACGGATACATGTGGCGAAAGGAACATTTTGATGAAAGGAATTAGAGGCAGACTGATTGTCCATTTCGGACTCATTCTGCTCTTGATCGTTCTCTTGCTCGAGAGCTTTTTTTATCTTGCTGTCCATACGTATTACCTCGGAACAGCCCAGGAAGCACTTGTCACCCGATCCACCACCTTCACGACCTTTATCAATAAATACACGGCGAATTACCGGCTAAAAGACAAAACCCGCTACATCCTGGAGAGCATCAGCGATGACGAGTACGCCAAAATCGAGATTCTCGACCTGAACGGGAGACTGATCCTCAATTCATATGGCTTTCAGACGGGTGAGGTCATCTACACGCCGGACGTACAGGAAGCGCTGCGGGGGGAGACAGGAATCCACGTCGGTATGACGCCTCATTCAAAAGAACGGGTAATTGCCGTGTCCAATGCCCTGACGTACGAAAATGAATACGTCGGGGTATTGCGCTACTCCATCTCAGCCGAACCTCTCTACCGCGCAGTCAATCACATCGCCTTGTACGGTGTTGGTGCCGGGGCTGTAGTCGTCCTGCTCGCCCTGTTCCTCTGCCTGCTCGCTGCCAAGCGCATTGTCGATCCGATTGAAGAGTTGACCCGGGCTGCGACCCAGATGGCGAAGGGGAATTTTTCCATCAAGACTACCAAGCATTACGATGATGAAGTCGGGACATTGGCGGAAACCTTTGTGTATATGGCGGAAGAACTGGAGAAAAACGAGAAGCTGAAAAACGACTTTATCTCCTCCGTCTCGCATGAACTGCGCACCCCGCTGACCTCGATCAAAGGTTGGACGGAGACGTTGATTACGGGCAATCTGAAGGACAGGGAGGAGACGATGCTGGGGTTGGATGTGGTCTCCAAGGAGACGGACCGGTTGATCGGACTCGTCGAGGAACTGCTCGATTTTTCCAAATTCCAGTCTGGCGAGATGAAGCTTTCGCGGGAAGAGATGGACCTGCGCGAGATTTTGGAGGACGTACGGGTACAATTTGCTGTCCGCGAACAGGAAAAGCAGGTGTCGCTTAGCATGGAACTGCCGCCAGAGCCACTGGTCTTCACCGGAGATCCCAATCGCCTCAAGCAAGTGTTCGTCAACCTCCTGGACAACGCCTTTCGCTTTACGCCGCAGCACGGTTCGATCCGGGTTGCGGTCATCCGGGAGGAACAGCACCTGCTCGTGCGGGTGTCCGATACCGGCGAGGGCATCGCCAGGGAAGAGCTTGCCTATATTACCCGGAAATTTTACAAAGGCAGCTCCAAGCTCTCCGGCAGCGGATTGGGACTGGCGATTTGCAAAGAGATCGTCGAGCTGCATGCCGGAAACCTGAGCGTAGACAGCCAACTGGGCAAAGGCACGACAGTCACAATCCAGTTGCCGCTGACAGCGTAATCACCTTTTTATCAGTCAGGAGGCTTCGTGAATGAATGTTGCACATTCCGTCGTTGTCGTAACCGGAAGCGGAAGCGGGATCGGCCGTGCTGTCGCGATGATGTACGCCCGGTACGGAGCGCATGTAGTCATCGCCGAACGCGACCGTGAAGCAGGCACAGCCACAGCCGAAGCAATCAACGAAAAGAGCGAAACGACGGGCAGCGCCTTTTTCCATCCGGTTGACGTGAGCGTCCCTGCCGACATCGAGGCACTCATGCAGATGGTCAAAGAGCGCTACGGCCGTCTCGACATTCTGGTCAACAACGCCGGAGTCAGCCACTGGGAATCTCCCTACGACCTCTCCGTCGACACATGGGATCGCATCCTCAATACCAATTTGCGCAGTGTCTTCCTCTGTTCGCGGGAAGCCGCGAAAATCATGCGGGAAAATGGCGGCGGCGCGATCATCAATCTCGCCTCCACCCGAGCCCGTATGTCGGAGCCGAATACAGAGGCGTACGCGGCTTCCAAGGGAGGCATCCTCGCGCTGACCCATGCCCTGGCCGTCTCGCTCGGACCAGACCGCATCTGCGTCAATGCCATCTCCCCGGGCTGGATCGAAACCGGCGACTACGCCTCGCTGCGCCTGGAAGACCATGAGCAGCATCCGTCCGGCCGCGTCGGCAAACCGGAAGACATCGCCCGCGCCTGTCTGTTTTTGACACAGCGGGACAACGACTTTATCACCGGAGCAGAACTGGTGATCGACGGCGGCATGACGCGAAAGATGATCTACGTGCCCTAGCTGCCTCTGTAAGCCGCGGGCGACAAGACGAAAAGAAGCCACTCTACCAGTCACTGGCGAGTGGCTTCTTTTTGCATGTTTCCCGTTTATCCTACCACGTTCGGAATGGCGGAGAACCCGGAGCCTGGTGCTGGATCTGCTCCAGAATCGGATATCCGTATGCCAGTACGATCAGCACGGTTACCACCCCGACCCAGACAGTCCAACGCTCGAGAATGGCCGGTGCCTGCTGTTCGGTTTCCGGTTCTGCGATCGGGTATTCTGTATGCCCCTTGGGTGCGTAAAAGGTGAGATAGAGCAAAATCAGAATCAACAGAACCGCCGCTACGAACAGCAACCCGCCGCCAAACGCCATCACCCGCTGATAATCCATCCAGCCTACTGCCGTGGCGTTGTCCATGTACGTCGTATACGAGGTTCTGCGCGGCGCTCCCTGCAAGCCCATCGTGTGCATCGCCAGCGACATCAGAAACATCCCGACGGCCCAAAATACGGTCTGCACCATCCCCATGCGGTTCGCCGTAGGTGTCAGCTTGCGCCCTGTCAGCACGGGTATCAGCCAGTAGCTGACGCCGAAAAAGGTGAGTGCGACCGCGGCTCCGACCGTGATGTGGAAGTGACCGGTTACCCAAATCGTGTTGTGCACGACTGCGTTCAACTGGTTGCTTGCATTGATAATCCCCCCGGCACCACCGGGAATGAAGAACAGCATCCCGACAAACGGTGCGAAGAAGCGCACATCGGTCCAGGGCATTTTTTTGAACCAGCCGAACAGGCCGACTCCTCCTTTTTTGCGCCCGGCAATCTCAAAGGTGGCAAACATCGAGAAAGCTGTCATCAAGGATGGAATTACGACAATCAGCGTCAGGATGACGTGAATCATTTTCCACCCTGGCGAGATTCCCGGCTCCATCAACTGGTGGTGAAATCCGACCGGAATGGAGAAAATCAGCAGGCAGATAAAAGCCAGGCGAGCCAGCGAGTCGCTGAATATATGGCCGCCAATCACGCGCGGCACGCATACGTACCAGGCGATGTAGGCAGGCATCAGCCAGAAGTAAACCAACGGATGGCCGAAGAACCAGAACAGCGTGCGGCTCAGCATAATATTGATCGTACTGGTCCAGCCCAGCGACCAAGGGATCAGTTGGAACAGTACCTCGATCGCTACCGGAATCGTCGCGATGATCCACATGACATACGTCGTCACCGCCATAAATACGAACAAGGGAGAGGTTTTGCCTTTGTTCAGCCGCTTCCAGCTGCGGTAGCTGGAAAAAATTCCGATGCCGGCCAGCCAGCTTCCGACTACAACCAGCGCCGTACCAATGTAAAAGACCGGGTGCGCTTTCAGCGGCGCGTAGAAGGTGTACAGGACCGAAGCCTCGTTCATCAAAATGGTGACGACCGCCATCCCTGTCCCGACGACCATCAGCACCCATCCCGACCAGCCGTATCCGCGGGCAGTCCGGTGCAACGCTCCTCCCGTCGTCTTGGCTACCCCCGAATAGAGAAAGCCAATGATGAAAAATGTGGTAAAGATAAGTGCCATCAATACGCCATGGGCGGTCAATATTTGATAGTAGTTGGTCCAACTGGGCAGCTCCATCAAGCCGCCTCTCACCATGCCTTGCACCATCCCGGCCAGCGCCGCCAGTCCAAAGGCGATGTAGGCCACCCAGATATACGCCAGACTGAGACGAGCAGACGGACCCTCGACAGCTACGGTTGTTGCGGTCCCTTCCTTTCGCAAAAAGGCCATTGTTTGTCACCTACCCTTATTTTACAGTGATCGTGGTCGCCATCACCTGATGGCCGATCCCGCAGTATTCATTGCACAAAATCAGGTACTCACCCGGCTCGTCAAACGTATGTGTCGCGGAGTTGACGTGCCCGGGCATCACCATGAAGTTTACGTTTGTCCCGACGATCTGGAACCCGTGAATCACATCCGGGCTGGTTACGTGAAAATTGACCGTCGATCCGACTGGCACCTCCATGTTGGAAGGCGAAAAGCCAAACACGAACGCCGTCATGTAGGCATCGTACTCGTTTTCCCCTACCTGCTTCAGACCGGGATTGTCAAACGGGGGTGTCTCCGTCACCTCGGCCGGGTCGATCATCGCCATATTGCTCGGTGGAGCCATGCCCATAGCGAACGCGTTGACGCACAGTAGCACGATGAACAACGCCAGTCCGCCGGCTCCGAGAATCAGCCAGATTTTTTCATATCGATGCAAATGCATAGCAGAATTCCTCCTCGCCTTTTGTTACGCCCGATCCAAAAACAGTCCGAAGATGCCAAACCAGCTCAGCAAAATAACGGCTCCGACAATCAACACGGAAGCGAGCGTACCTTTGAGATTTTCCTGCTGCGGCTGTGTCTGCTCCGGCATTTTTCCCTCTCTGTTCACGCTGTGCTGCGTCTCCATCGCGTTATCCTCCTTTCGCAAGGCTTTTGCATAATGGCGCGGTTCCTTGCACGCCTTCATTCTACTCTCGCGACAAGCGGGAAGTAATTCAGGGAAATCCCTGATAACGACCGGGAAACCTCCTGATTTTCCCTGTTTTTGGTCACATTCTGGACAAAAAAAGACGACCGGGTAAAGTCCAGTCGTCTGCATTTTGTATTGGATACTATTCGAAGTCCAGCCAGCCTTTTTTGATCGCGTAGCGCACCAGATCCGGCCGTGTGCGCAGATGCAGCTTTTCCATGATATGCGCCTTGTGCGACTCGACGGTCTTCACCGACACGACGAGCTGCTCAGCGATCTCCTTGTTGCTGAAGCCTTTGGCGATCAGGACGAGCACCTCTTTTTCCCGCTCCGTCAAAATCTCGTACTTGGCCTGCTCTTCGCCTTTTTTGACCATGGCCAGAAATTCCTCGATCAGCGACTTGGTGGCAGACGGGTACAGATACGCGTCTCCCTGTACGACCGTGCGAATAGCCTGAATCAGATCGAGGTCGGGGGCGCTTTTCAGGATGTAGCCGGCAGCGCCTGCCTGCAGTACGCGAAACAGGTACTCTTCGTCATCGTGCATCGTCAGGACGAGCACCTGGATCTCTGGAGCCGTCTCCTTGAGCCTGGCTGTCGCCGTCAAGCCGTTTTCACCCGGCGGCATGCTCAAATCCATCAGGACTACGTCCGGTCGCAGTTCGAGCGCCTTTTCGCACGCTTCCTTGCCATCAGCGGCATAGCCGACCACCTGCATATCCTCCTGGGCGTTAATCAGCATGCCAAGACCGGAGCGAACGATCGCGTGGTCGTCAGCGATCAGGATGCGTATGGACATCTTCATTTCCCTCCTTGGGCAGCGGGATTCGCACGATCAGCGTAGTGCCGTCATCCGGCGCAGAGCGAATTTCCAGTGTGCCGCCGACGAGCTGTGCCCGCTCCCGCATCCCGAACAGCCCCAGTCCGCTACCCTCGCGCAAGGCACGCTCGACATCAAAACCGACGCCGTCATCCACTACCGTCACGACGATTTCTTTCTCCCTGTCTTCAAACATGATCCCGAGCTTGCTGGCTTGGGCGTACTTCGCGGCGTTCGTCATCGCCTCCTGGACGATGCGGTACAGGGCGGTTTCCACGGCTGCGGCATAGCGCCGCCGCTCCCCTTGCACATGCAGCTCTACCTGGAGGTCGAAGCTCTTCTCCACCCGCTTCATCAGCGAGCGCAGAGCAGGCAGCAGTCCGAGATCGTCGAGGGCAGAGGGACGAAGCTCCAGCGCCATCCGCTTTACCTCCTCCATCGCTTTGGCCGTCATTTGCAACAGGTCATTCACGTGCTGGCGGTTCGCTTCGGTCAGATTGCCCTGTCCGATCACATTCAGGCCGACCAAAATGCTGTACAGCGCCTGCCCGATGCCGTCATGCAGCTCGCGGGCAATCCGCTTGCGCTCCTCCTCCTGGGCCTGGATGGCGTAGTTGGTCAGCTTGTTCTGGTAGCGTTCCTTCTCCGCCTGCTGCTGGGCGGACATGTCGCGCACAATCATCACCAGCTTGTTGCTGGAATCGTCAGGCAGCCGAGCCGAACTTGCCGCCACCGGATATTCCCGGCCGTCTTTCGTACGCAGCCGCATCTCGAAGGACGGCATTTGTGCTTGGGTAAAAAAGCAATCGGCACATGTCTTTTCTTCCAGACAAGTCGCCATGCCTCTGCATATTTCGCAAATGTGCCGGACCCCGATCAACTCATGCTTGCTCCAGCCCGTCATGCGCTCCAGCGCGGAATTGGCCATCGCGATCAAGCCGTCACGATCGACCACCAGGATCGCGTCACTCACGTTGGCAAAGATGGACTCCAACAATGCGGCTTCACCCGTCGTGCCGCGTTCTTCCTTCAACGTGCCCATGCGCTCCTCCTTTTTGACAATACGAATTACTGTCATTGTAGGTCTTTCGGGACGGAAAGTGTATCAGGGAATTCCCTGTTTTTATACACCCCTGTCGGCTGCAGTTTTTTGAAAACGGACAGGCCGAACACGATCCATACGAGGGGAACATGGTTTGCCGGGATGGGCAATAAATTTTCCATACAGACCAAATTTGCTCATGTCGCAAGCTCCTCTTTTTCCTTCATCATCCGATAGTGGGCGGCCATGCCGCTCGTTACTTCGATCATCTTGTCCAGCAGTATGTCCGGCTCCGCGATCACAATCGCTTTGCCATACGGCAGCAAAAAATACGGCACATAGGTGCGAAGCGAATCCTCGCCGAGACGAAACATTGCTTGTCCCCCCGTGCGTTCGAGCAAGGCGTGTGCAAACAGCCAGTGCTTGCACAATTCATCGAGTGCTTGCTCGCTTCCCTGGATGCGTACAGTCAGGAGGGATTCCGCATCCAGCGAACCAGGCAAAAGGTTCTGCAAAAGAAAGTCACGAGGGGAAAACGAGTCCGGCCGCTGAAAGGACTGCTCGGTATGCTCCACCCGAACGATGCGATCCACGCGAAAGCTGCGGTACTGCTGTCGCACATGGCAATATCCTACCGTGTACCAGCTTCCCTTCCAATGGACGATGCCGTACGGGTCTAGCCTGCGGATTGTCGGCTCGATCCCCCTGTCTTTCACGTATTCCAACTCCACCGTTTGTTCCTGTGCTGTCGCTTCCGCCAGCAACTGCAAGCGCATCTGCAAGGCAGCATTGGACGGTGGATGAATCACCGAGAAGCCTTCCGCGTGCCGTTCCATCCATGCGAGCTGCTCTTCGTTGGTGTACCGCTTCAGCTTTCCCACCGCCCGATTCAACGCGTCCGTAAACGGATAGCCGCTGTCCCGCGCAAAAATCGAGGCGTGAATCAGCGCCTTTTGTTCCTCCATGCTAAACAGCAATGGTGCCTTTGCAAAATGCTCCATGATACGGTAGCCGCCGTGATGACCCGGCTCGGCGATAATCGGTACGCCACTGGCGCATAGCGAATCAATGCAGCGATACACGGTGCGAATGTGGATCTCCAATTCGTCCGCCAACTGCCGGGCGGTCATTCGTCTGCCTGACTTCAACAGCCACAGGATGGACAGCATATTGTCTGTTTTTGACACAGGGGACACCCTCTTGCCGAGATTTTTCCTCATTCTACCATGTCAGCACGATGGAGCAAACCAGACCGCGAATCTGTCCCGCTCGTCAGTGTCAGCCGTACATTCTCGGGATGTCCGCGATTCCCGCCTGCCGCATAAGCACCGTCATCTGACCGCGATGGTGGGCCTGGTGCATGAGCACAAAGCGAAGAGAAGCCCCATTCTTCCACCGTTCTCCGGCCATTTCCCTCTCCTCCTGCAAACTGTCATCGCCCCACTGGGTCTGGACTGCCGCCAGCATATCACGGCTAATCATGCGGTACGCCTCGAGTATTTCCGCTGCTGTCATCGGTTGCTCGGCCCGAGGCGCTGGAAACGACAAGCCCAAATACGTCATGTAATGAAGCGATCCCACCAAATGCCAAGCGATTTCCCCGAGCGTCCAATGCCCTGGTGCAATCCGCCGCAGCAGCGACTCATCTGTCAAGGAGCTCAACAGTCGTACCGTCTGTTCAGACTCCTGCGTCCATTCCGTAACAAATTGCTCTACGCTTGTAATCATCCTGCATCCTCCCTGAAAAAAATCAAAATGTTTTCGTCTACAGGGCAAGTATAAAAAAGCTCCACTGACAAAGGCTGTCAGTGAAGCAAGAAAAAGCGGGTACGGATTCTTTTTACGCGGTTAACGCGGAGCAAACCCCTGCTGGCTCACAAAAATCCGGTCGGTGGAAAAGACGCGGGCTAGCCTGTCATAGACCATGCGAGAAGCATCGGGGTGATACCACTCTTCCAGACCCAGCTCCCGATACATAGAAGCTATGCCCATTTTTTGCGTTCGCCTGCCCCCGCTGCCATCTCCCCTAAAGTAGTCGTCGAGACAGACCCGGTCTACTGCGGCAGCCAGTGTTTCGGCAAACCCCTCGCTGCTCGGCAGAAGCGGCGCAATCGCAGCCTGCACCGGGATGCCCGCATCTCGCAAGCGTCGGAGTGTCTGCAGCCGTGCTTGTACGGGAGGAGCATGGGGAGTGAAGTGCCTGCGAATGTCCTCACGATCGGTTTCTACCGTCATGCTGACTCTCACTCTGTCTCCCAGGCGCTGCAGCAACTCGATGTCTCTGGCTACCAGCGGGCTGCGGGTCTGTACCAAGAGAAAGTCAGGAGGTTCTTCTGCCATGACCGCAAGCAAAGAGCGGGTAACCTGCTCCTTGTGTTCGACGGGTTGGTAGGGATCGGTACTCGACGACATAAAAATCGTCACCATCCCTTTTGCCTTGGCCCGCCGCAGCTCTTTGCGCAAAAGCGCAGCCGCCTCCTGCTTGACGTCCACCCACGTTCCCCACTCCTGCTGGCGAAACAGCGACACGGGCATTTGCCGCACGTAGCAGTACGCACAGCCAAACGAGCAGCCTGTATACGGATTGAGCGAATGGGTGTAATCGGTTAAAAAGCCAGTCCCTTTGTTGAGCAATGTCTTCGGATGCTTGTAGAAAATGGACGGGTTCATGCACTCGTCCTCCTTTCCCGCCAGCCGATGTTATGAACCATAATAATCCTTTTGCAGCCAGAATAAAAGAAGCGGCCCACGATGCAAATCGGGACCGCTTTTCCTCATATGATCTTATTCCGTTTCAGATGCGGTCTGCGGAATTTCCACGACCAGTTTTTGGGCAACTCCCTGTGGCGGCATGCTGCGTGTCAGGACAGGTCCGTAGAAGGCGTACACCTTCATCTCTGGTTTCAGCTCTTCTGCCTTCATCGGCTGTTGGTCGCGCGCGTTGACGATCTCGGTATTCTCGTCTACCACCAGCACTACTTTTTCAGGCGCACCCTCGTTCAACGCTTCCCCTTCTACCAAAATCCTGTGGTGACCATCCGCAGTTGTCTCGACGCTCGCCAGTTTGCCTGCTGTGCCGAGCACATCCTGGACTTCCAGGCTATCCTGCACGACGATTGTGATCGCACCGGCCTGTGGCGGCATGCTCAAAGCCATGAAATTCGGATGGACCGCTTCCACTTTCATGCCCAGCTTCAAGTCTTGTGCTGTCAGCTCTTTTCCGTCAGCGCCCGTAATCTTTGTTTCGTCGCTGATGTGGAGAATGATCCCCGTTTCATAGCCGTTGAGCAGGAAGGAGATGCTTCCGTCTTCCTTTTTCATAATCTTTGTGACGGTTCCGGTTACCGGCGGAGCAGTATCGATTTCTTCCTCCGTCACGCTGATCGCATCCTCCGTTACTGTCACCTCAGCCTGCATTACCTCTTCGACGAACGACATCGACACATAGGTGTTGCCATCTACGAGAATCGACGGGTGATCCACTGCCTGGATGCTAAGTGCTTGCGCCTGATGAGCATCTCCCAGCTTCACCTGTCCGGCGATCTCTCCTTTCCTAACTTCCGCTGCTTTCAGCGCAGTATTCCACGTGACTTCAAAGCCAAGGTTTTCTGCTACCTCCCGAAGCGGAAGCAAATAGCCCTTTTGTGCCGGTGCTGCAATCGCCGCAAGTTGAATCGGTTTGCCGTTTACTTCGACGGCAAGCTCATTTTCTGAAGCTGCCGAAACCGCTGAAATATTGGTTCCAAAGACGGCCAGTGCCGCTATAGCCAAAAAGCCTTTTTCAAGTTTTTTCATATGCGTAGCCTCCATTATCATTCTGTGGTTGTTTCGATCTGTCTATTCATTGGACGGAGGCATCCGCAAAACGTTTCACGGTTGTACCTGCTGCTCTGGCGGGCGCAGCATCGGCACGTCAGGCTTGCCCGCAGAATTGTCGTAGAGATAGTCCGGCACCTTGCCGACGAGCAAGGCTTCCGTAATCGGGAGCCGGGTGGTGACCGTCTGCTGATCGGTCGCAAACGGAATGATGACGCGCAAATCGACCTGGACGTAGATGTAGACCGTGACCAGCACCATGTTGATCCCCGCCTCTTTCATCCCGGTTTCCAAGCGCGTTTTGACCGCACCGATGGGCGTGAATGTAACGGGGATCTGTGGACCGATATGCTCGAGGAAGACATTTTTGGTAGCCAGGCCGAGCGGGATCGACGTCTCGACGTTTTCCCGCTCGAACTCTCGCAACCGGTTTTGGATGCGCGAGGTAGTTTCCCCGACGATGCGGGAATACTCGTTCAGGTTAAAATTGACCGCGCGAATCGTTCCGTCATTGTCTTTTTCCATTCGGACAATCTGGTTGAAATCGACCCCTTGTTGGCTCAGGCGCTTGGTGACCGCATCCGATATCGCCAGCTTCGCCGCTTGCTCTGCCTTGGCCTGGGCGATGAGCATCAAGGTCGGCTGAACCTGCCGCTCCACGATGAAAAACAGCATCCCCAGCACCCCGAGCAGGACGACAGCCACCGCCAGCATGCGTCTGCCGCGCCTTTGCCAACGCATCCGTTTGTAGCGCACGTGCGATCCCTCTCTCCTGTATTGCCGTCTCGCCCCGGTGCCCGGTCAGGAGCGTACGGTACGCATCGACGCGCCTTGCTTTTTGTTATGCCGCTGCTGTCCGAAGAGGACGCCTCCGATCCCGGCCACAAACGTCGGGACGCCTGCCGTGACGAGGATCAGCGCCCAATCGCGCAGGTTCAGATCGGTCGTCTTGAAGATGGGTTGCAGCGCATCCATGTAGACTACGCCGAGGACCATGATCAGGGAGGAGATCACTGCCCAGACGAGGTACTTGTTTTCAAAGATGTTGCGGTGGAACACGCTGTACTGGCTGCGGCAGTCAAAGACATGGATCAACTGCGCCATTACCAATGTGACGAAAGCGACCGTCTGCGCATGGACGAGATCGTCCGGGTTTTCCCGCAGCGTCAGCCAGAATGCGAGCAAGGTCATCGCGCCAATCAAAAAGCCGCGGCTGATGATCTTCCAGCCCAGTCCCCTGCTGAAAATGTTTTCGTTCTTGTTGCGCGGCCGCTGATACATCGTGTCTTTTTCTGCCGGGTCCACTCCCAGCGCCATCGCCGGCAGTCCGTCCGTCACCAGGTTGACCCACAAAATCTGGATCGGCACCAGCGGCAGAGGCAGGCCGAGCAGCATGGCAAAGAACATCACGAGAATTTCGCCGACGTTGGAAGCCAGCAGATAACGGATAAACTTGCGGATATTATCGTAAATATTGCGCCCTTCCTCGACAGCGGCGACGATGGTGGCAAAGTTGTCGTCGCGCAGCACCAGGTCCGCCGCTTCCTTGGTCACGTCCGTCCCGGTAATGCCCATGGCAATCCCGATGTCAGACGTCTTGATCGCCGGGGCATCGTTCACGCCGTCTCCTGTCATCGCTACCACATGGCCTCTGCTTTGCAGGGCGCGGACGATGCGCAGCTTGTGCTCCGGCGAGACGCGGGCGTATACGTTGATGCGGTCGACGTACTCGGCGAGCTGTTCGTCTGTCAGCTTATCCAGCTCACGCCCCTCCAGCACTTCCCCGTAGCCGCGGGTCATTCCGATCTGCCGCGCGATCGCCTCCGCCGTCACCTTGTGATCGCCCGTTATCATCACTGTCTTGATTCCTGCCTGATGGCACAGCCCTATCGCCGAACGCACCTCATCGCGCGGGGGATCAATCATTCCCGCCAGACCGACAAAAACGAGATTGCTCTCCATCACGCCAATTGGCTGGCCGGGACGATAGCCTTGCAGATTGCGGTAGGCAAAGGCGAGTACGCGTAGCGCACGGGAAGCCATCGTTTCCGTCTGTTCCAGCACGCGGTGGCGAATGGAGGCTGTCAGCGGCTGCAGCTCGCCCTTCCACAAAATGTGGCTGCAACGGGCCAGCACCGCTTCCGCCGCTCCCTTTGTCAACAGTGCGTAGCTGCCGTCGCTTCCCTTTTCCACGACCGACATCATTTTTCGCTCGGAATCAAAAGGAAATTCTTCGACGCGGTCAGCCGCCTGTCCGTTTCTTCCCTTTTCGCCCAGAATCGCCTTGCCTTTTGCCGCCAGTACCTTGAGCGCACCTTCCGTCGGGTCGCCCACGATGTTCCATACACGCGTCGTTTTGCCCAATCCCAGCAGCTTGCGCGCAGTTTGCTCCTCGCTGGTGAGACGGGCATTGTTGCAGCGGTCGGCAATGCGCAAGATTTGGTTGAGCGCGCCGTCGCGACCGGGTGAAACCGTTTTTCCCTGCAAGGTAAAGGAACCCTCCGGCTCGTAGCCGTTGCCGCTGACCTCGTAGGTCGTATCGCTGTGCCATACATGGGTGACAGTCATTTTGTTCTGGGTCAGCGTGCCGGTTTTGTCAGAACAAATGACGGAAGCGCAGCCCAGCGTCTCAACCGAGGGCAGCTTGCGGACGATCGCATTGCGCCGAATCATCCGCTGCACACCGAGAGCCAGCGCGACAGTGACGATGGCAGGCAGCCCTTCGGGGATCGCCGCTACAGCCAGGCTGACCCCGGCGAGGAACATCGTAAACAGCTCATGGCCGTGCCATACCCCGGCGACGATGACGACGATCGTCAGCAGCAGCGCGACGATGACGAGCAGCTTGCCCATTTGCTCCAGGCGAATTTGCAGAGGTGTCTCCGCCTCCTGAGCCGTGTTCATCATGTGGGCTATTTTGCCGATCTCCGTGTTCATCCCCGTCCCGACGACGATGCCGCTGCCAGTGCCGCCCGTGACCATCGTTCCCATGAAGCCGAGGTTTTTCTGGTCGCCCAAAGGCAGGTCCGAATCGACTGACGCGTAGTCCAGACGAACCGTCGTCTTGCTGACGGGGACGGATTCACCGGTCAGTGCCGATTCCTCTATCTCCAGACGGTTGGAAGTCAGCAGCCTCAGGTCGGCAGGCACCCGGTCGCCTGCTTCGAGCAATACGACATCGCCCGGAACGAGACGGGAAGCCGGGATCATGGCAATCTCTCCGTCCCGCACCACTCTCGCCATCGGCGAAGCCAGTTCCTTGAGCGCCTGCAGTGAACGCTCCGCCCGTGATTCCTGGATAAAGCCCAATACCCCGTTGATGATGATGATGGCGATAATCGTGATCGCATCCAGGTACTCCCCGAGAAAATACGAAATCAACGTGGCGACGAACAAGATCAAGACCATAAAATCCTTGAACTGATCGAGAAAGAGCGTATAAAGAGGCTTTTTCTTGCTTTCAGCCAACCTGTTGGCCCCGATAGCAGCCAGCCTCCGCTCTGCCTCCCGCTGCGTCAGCCCCTGTGTCGCGTCACTTTGAAGGACTTTGGTCACATCGGCTGACGCCAGCGTGTACCATTTCCGAATTGGCTGTGAATCCACCTGCATCTCCTCCATCCAGAGCTTCTCAACTCATTTCATGTCTATGCAGACGAGCCAGAAAATAAAACAACCCGTCCCGCAAAGAGGACAGGTTCGCCCATTTTATTGCAAACTTTTGGCTACTCCGATGCAGATCAACAAAATCGGCGGCAGCCAGGTCAGCTTCGCCAGCCATGCATTGTTGCCGACGCGGCTGCCCAGCGCAAGGCCGATGCGCAGCAGCAAGGAACTCATGGCGGCGATGCACAAGGAGACGAGCAGGGGTGGATACCCCAAAAAGGTCAAACTGATTCCTGCTCCAAACGCATCCAACGACAGTGCAAGCCCCAGCATGACAGCCTCCCAACCCATGATGTGCCCGGATCGGTCCGCGTCAGCCTGGGACGGGTCCCGCAATATCTGAATGATTAGCCCGAACACGCGAAACTGCGACAATACGGCGCTTGCTTGCTCGGGATTTGCGCCTGCTTCCTCAGCAGTCCGTACATCCGGACTGCCTTCGCTCGACGACGGTTTGGCGACAAACAACCGCCAAAGCGTAAACAGGCCCATGCCGATCAGTACAGCGGCACCGATCAATTGGCCGAGCTCGGGCGTCAGCCACATCGTAAGCGAGGAGCCAGCCAGCATAACACCATAGACGACAGTAAACGAGCAGGCAGATACGACGACGAGAGAGAAAAACGGCATTCTCATTTTCCGCAAACCATACGTCAGGCCGACGCTGACACTGTCCATGCTGATGGCCAGGGAAACGAGCAGGAGTGATAGCCATCCGCTCATTATGTGGTCACCTCTTTCCCGTTGCCTACTAGGTATACGCGGATGGCCCATCCAACGTGCATACAGAAAACGGAACAGAGGCTACGTTTTAGGTGCAGACTTCGAACTTTGCGTACAAAAAAGCCATCCGCTCGCTGTCTTGCAAGCAAGCGGATGGCCGTACCTTTTCTCCTCAATCAAAACTCGTCAAAACCGTCGAAGTCGTCAAATCCCATATCCATTTCTTCATCTGCGGAAAGAGCTTCATCCCCCGCCATTTCCTCGCCAAATCCGGACATCATCTCATTGAGCAGCATGCCCCCGAGAAAACCGGCTGCCATACCGCCGATCAAACCGCCCATCCCGGAACGGGCATGACCGCCTGCTCCCTGGTTGTACGCTGCCATCGACGCATACGGGATCGCTTGCGGATTGTTGGCGTACTCGCGGATTTTATCCAGCAAAAAGCGGGACAGCGCCTCTTCCTGTCCGGCAGCGAGCAGCTCCTGCGGGACGATGATTTCGGCCTTGTACTCCTTGTCACGCCCCAACTGAGCGCCAACCAGGTCAAGCTCGACCAGCATCCGCAATTCTTCCGGTCCTGCAAAGAATATCGCAGACAGCTCTTTCAACGGCAGTCCCACATCGCTACCCGGGAAAAACGAAAATTCCTGTCCGTACTGTGTCAGTTTGCCCGAATCCGGCTTCTGGCGAAAATCGCTGCGCTCCAATGCTTGCAGCACGCGCTCCACCGGTTCGGGAGGAAGAATCACGACCAGGTCCATATCGGTCGGGTCAACCGCCATTTCCACATCCAGCTTGGTTTGCAAGTTATACGAAACAGAAGGAGCGGTAACGGCCAATCCCGCCGGAACCTGGAACGAAAAGGGGATTTCCTGAACAGCAGGATTTGGCTGGACAGTGAAGTTGCTTTTCACCGGATACGTCTCCACCGTCTTGATCACTTCCTTGCCTCTCAGCGAGACTTTCATCAGCAATGCGACCTTCAGATCGACGATGCGCTGCTCGACATTCCCGCCTTCAATCCGGATTACCCCTGTCATCGTCTCACCCAGGCGATAGCCCTGGCCATCCAAACGAAGATCAATCTTGGCAGCTCCCACGCCAAACTTTGCCATTAGCTTTTTGAACATCCCTTTATCCTCCTCATACAAATCAGCTTTCGCTTATATGTGTATTGTACCAAAGAGGTTCTCCGGGTGCGAGCGGCTATTCCGCTGTCAGACGTGGAGTTCTACCGCGACTTCCTCACCGAAGGCAAACTGATCGCGAATATCGCAGACCGCTTCCCATTCTTCCCCGCCGACCTGAATCGAGTAGAGCAGCTCCCGTCCTTGAAACTGTACGTGCTTCACCCGCCCGCGGATCGCTTCTGTTCCGTCCTGCCACGCTCGCAGTTTGACCTGATCGGGCCGTACCGGCAGCACGTTTTCCTGGTAAAAGGGCGAATAGTCGTGCGCCACACGGATGCCGGGAATGTCCTGCCCTTCCATGATAAACGTCTCCCTGTCCGACCATTTTCCTTTGACAAAGTTGGCACGACCTACGAATTTGGCGACAAAGCTCGACTGCGGAGAGTAGTAAATCTCCTGCGGCGTACCTGCCTGTTCGACTTTGCCGCCGCGCATGACGACGATTTTATCCGCCATCGCAAGCGCTTCCGACTGGTCGTGCGTGACGTAGACGATGGAGGTCCCGAGCTCCCGGTGAATATGCTGGATCTCTTTGCGCATCTGCATGCGCAGCTCGGCGTCCAGGCTGCTCAGCGGCTCATCCATCAAAAGCAGCGAGGGATCGAATACAATCGCTCTCGCCAGGGCGACGCGCTGCTTTTGCCCGCCTGACAACTGGCTGGGGTACCGTTCTTCCATCCCGCCCAGGCCGACCATGTCCAATATTTTCGCCACCCGCTCGCGGGGGTTTTGGCGGTAGGCATCCGGTACATCCTGCTGATGGCGCAGCGGAAAAGCGACATTCTCATAGACGGTCATGTGCGGCCAGAGCGCGAATGACTGGAACACCATGCCGATCCGCCGCTGCTCCGGCGGCTTGCGGTACGACCCGTCTGCGACCCGCTCGTGGTTGATCCAGATTTCTCCGCTCGTCGGCGATTCGAATCCGGCCAACAGACGCAGCAGCGTCGTTTTCCCGCATCCGCTCGGCCCCAAAAGAGCGACGAATTCCCCGTCGCCAATCTGCAAGTCAATGCTATGAAGGGCTGTAACCTCGCCAAATTTCTTTGATACTCCTGTTACGACAGCGTTGTTCATCCTTCTACCCTCCGTTGCCAGTATCGTTTCAACAGACCGCCTGCAGCCAGCAGCACCAGGATCGCCGTCACAATCACCGTAGACAGCGCGGTGCTGTGTGTCGTATAGCCCGCCCGCTCAAAGCCGAAAATGATTACCCCGATCGTCTCCGAACCGGATGACCAGAGCAGGGACGAAATCGTCAACTCGGTAAACGCAGTCAAAAAGACGAGCAGCAAACCGGTCAGCATCCCCGGCGCAAACAGCGGCAGCAGGACGCGCCGCCATCTCGTCCACACCCGTCCTCCGTTGATGCGAGCCGCTTCCTCGACTTCCTTGCCGACCTGCATGATCGATACCGTACTGCTTTTCACCTGCAAGATCAGAAAGCGGGTCACGTACGCGATCAAAATCAGCCAGATCGTGCCGTATACGCCCGGCTGCCAGCCAGGAATCGGTTCGATCCAGGTCAAAATCATCGCCAGACCGAGTACCATTCCCGGCAAGGCGTACGGAAGCGACACCGCGCTTTCCATCGTTTTTCCGACCAGCGAGGGACGCTGAATCCGCCAGTACGCAAACAACGTACCGATGACCATGGAGATGATGCCGCACAAACTGGCCAGCAGCAGACTGTTGAAGATGGCGTCGCGTGTGCCTGCGTGATCGTGCAGGACAAAGAGAAAATGCTTCCAGGTCAAGTTTTCAGCGATAAACGGCAATCCGTACGCTTTGATAAACGCAGTCGAAGCCATCGAGAGCAGAGGCAGCAGACTCGTCGCCAAGAGGAAAAACCATACCGCTCCCTCGACGATCACGCGGCGTTTCCCCAGCGAGCTGCGAACCGATCGATCTTCCGCGCTCGTCTGATCCACACGGCTTTTGCGCAGTAAAAGCCACTGCAGTCCTGTCCCCAAAAGCGCAATCGCGCCTAGCAAAATGGAGAGTACGGAAGCACGGGCAAAAGCGGTGGGACCAAAGCCGATGACCTGCTCGTAAATTAATGTGCTCAATACAGAAATATTCTCCGGTATTCCCAAAAAGGCAGGAATTCCGAAGTTGTCCAATCCCGAGATAAACGCGAGCAATCCGCCTCCGGCAATCCCCGGCAAGGCGAGCGGCAATGTCACCTGACGGAAAACCGTCCAGGAGCTTGCTCCGGAAGAGCGGGCAGCCCATTCCAGTTCCTTGGGTATCCGGTAGAGCACAGAGAGCGTCAGCATGTAGACGAGCGGATAGTGGGTCAATCCCATCACGACGATAATCCCGTCCAGCCCGTACACATTCCACAGCTCGACCTGCGTTCCCGCCAGCCAGCTAGCCAGCCGGTTCAGCAAGCCTGCCGGGCCTGCCATCTGCGTCCAGGCCAGCGTCATGACGTAGGAAGGGATCAACAGCGGCAGCAAGGCGAACAGATGAATGACCGCCTTGCCGCGAATATCGGTATACGCACACAGCCAGGCCAGAACGACTCCGATCAGCAAGGCAATCCCGGTGGAGACACCTGCTGCGACAAATGTGTGTTGAACCGCGGTCCACGTCCGGGGATTCGCAAAGACTTCCGCAAAGGTGCCCAATCCCCATCCGGCATCGGTCTTGAGGCTAAGCAGGAGCAGCTTCCACAGAGGATAGACAAAAAAGAAGGCGACCAGCACCAGGATGATCCATAGTGTCGCCTTTTCAAGTGAAAGGGGAGCGGCGAATTTCCGCCGCTTCCCCGTTTGCTGTTCGGTTACTGCCGTTTGCCAGTTACTCGCCACCCAGCATCTCTCCAAATTTCTTTTTATCCTCTTCCCGCGACGCTTCCAATTCATTCGTATCGGCAGACAGCACCTTGATCTGATCCAGTGCTTTCAGGCCGTTCGGTGCCGGAACGCCTTCGCGAATCGGCGTGTAGCCCAGGCTGGCTGCGAGCTTTTGCCCTTCTTCAGACAGTACGAAGTCGACAAATGCCTTGGCAGCTTCCGGATTCGCAGAATCTTTCAAAATCCCGACCGGTTCGGTAATGACCGGTACGCCTTCCTTCGGGTAGATCAGATCGACCGGGGAGCCGTCTTTTTTGGCGTTGGCTACCAGATAATCGACGACGATCCCGTAATCCTTTTCTCCGCCGGCAACACTTTTCAGCACCGCTCCATTACCTTGGGTCACCATGACCTGATTGGCCTTCAGCTTCTCAAAAAACTCCCAGCCAAAATCGCTTTGACGCGTCAGCACACCGACGTTGTATGCCGCAGCACCCGAGTAGAGCGGGCTTGGCATAATCGTTTTGCCTGCCGTCTCGGCGCTCGTCAGTACCTGCCAGCTATCCGGCAGTGTCGTGACCTTGCTCGTATTGACTGCCAATACTGTCGCCATCACCTTTGTACCCGTGTAGGCACCGTCCGGATCTTTCAGGTCTGCGGGAATCCCTTCGGCTTCCGGAGATTTGTAGGAGAGCAAGAGATCCTGTTTTTTGAGCGAGGCAAATGTAGGGGCGTCAGCGACCAACAGCAAGTCTGCTTTTACCTGTCCTGCCTGAGCCTCTGCCTGCAATCTGCTGATGACTTCCTCGGTACCGGAGCGGAACAGATCCACCTTTACATCCGGATATTGTTTCGTAAAGGCTTCAATCAATGCCGCGGCATCCGCATCGGGCTGTGAGGTGTAGAAAGTCAGTGTTCCTTCTACTTTTGGAGCTTCCGGTTGCGCCTCGGCAGCACCGCTTGCAGCTGGCGTGCTGGCAGGAGCCGGCGTTTGGTTTTGAGGCGAGGATACAGGTGCCGAACCGCAAGCTGCCAGTCCGATAGCCGATACAGCGGCCAGTAGAGAGATTGTCCATTTTTTCAAGGTAACGCGCTTCATGTTCCATTCCTCCCAAATTTGCGATTTGCGAAAAGCAACTTCCCTCTTGTTTGGATCAGTTTGCGAACCATTTCGCCATCTTCGTTTTCATCGCAGTATTCGTCATGTTCAATTGAAGCGGCGTAATCGTGACATATCCGTCGCGCAGCTTGTAATAGTCTGATTCCTCGTCATCGAAGTACAGCTCGCTGAGATTGTCGGACAACCAGTAGCACAAATACCCCTGCGGGTCGTTCAGCCCGACGTACTGGTAGCGCAGTACATCCATTGCCAGAGGCGTGACTGCTACCCCTTTCACCATTTCTTTGGACAGGTACGGCAGATTGATGTTGAGGACAGTATCTGCGCTGAGCTTGTGCCGGAACAGCGTCTCAAACACGTCATAGGCGAGCTGCTCCATCAGTGAAAAGGACGCGTTCGGCTTCAGCGTGGCCAGCGAGACTGCGATCGAAGGAATTTGGTACATGGCCCCTTCGATGGCGGCAGAGATCGTGCCCGAGTAGAAGACATCTCTGCCCAGATTCGGACCGCGGTTGATCCCTGAAACGATAACGTCCGGTTTTTCTTTGAGGATGACCTCGATCGCCATTTTGACGCAGTCGGCCGGTGTACCGTTGACTGCCCATGCCTCCAGCGAGGTGTCGAAAAAATTCACCTTGTTTGCCTTCACGGGAGATTTCAAGGTTATCGCGTGGCTGATCGCACTTCGTTCCTGGTCAGGGCAGACGATCGACACCTTTCCGAACGGCAGCAAGGCTTGTGCCAGGCACAGCACGCCGTTGGAAAAGATACCGTCGTCATTTGTGATGAGAATATTCAAGGCAAAAATTCCTCCTGTCAAAATGAGACACAATGATTGCACTGTTGCAGATACGACACGTTTGCTTTCAGCAGCCCCAGATCGCGGGATTCATCCAGTCCCTCTACGACAATCGGCTTTTCCGCTTGCCAGAGCAGCGGCCATATCCGCTCCAGATCGATGTTGCCCGTACCCAATGGCAGATGCAGCTTGGATGATGTGGCATCGCTCACGTGGATTTTGTCAATGCCGTCCAGTTGTTTGTAAAACTCTGCAAGCGATGTCGTGAGCGGCACATGCGCAATATCAAAGGTAGCAGTCGTCGGATAGTCCAGCGCCGCACGCAGGCGATTCAGCTCCACGGGCGTGACGACCATCTCCTTGGGCAGCGGCTCGATATGCTCGATGGATAAGGCAAGCCCCCGATCCACTGCTTCTTTCGCCAGGATGTTCAGACTCTCGATCAAAATCGGTTCATGCCATCCGCGATGACGCTGCGACAAGGTGACCCGCCCCGGGTGGATCGTGACGCTGCCAGCCCCAATCTCTCCCGCCAGCTCCAATGAACGGATCACTTCCTGAATCGATTGCTGGCGAATCCCCCGGTTGAGCGAGCACAGATTCAAATCCCAGCTCGCTGCATGCAGGGTCAGCTTCAGTCCGGACTGTTTGGCCGCAGCGCGTATGTTGCCCGCGTCGCTTTGGTGAAACCAGACATGCTCGGCCCATACCTCCATTCCGCCAAACCCGTATTGGCGGGCGATCGGCAACGCATCCTCCACCGGATAAGCCCACATCAGTGTCGAGGAAACATACAGCACGTCCACCACTCCTTTACTTCGGCTGGGATGGGCACGCTTCCCACGGGATGGGGGTTGCGGGAATGGTGTCCGTGAAAGTCACTGCCTCCGGAGCGAAGCAGACTGTGCCTTTTGGCTTCTCGTTCCCAATAGGCCATCTGCGCAAAAGAATGGCGGGAGTAATACACTTCGATCCCGTCGATTCCATAGGAAAGCAGGTTGTCCAAAGGCACCTGATCGGGATAAATGCCGGGGTGGGCGAGAATCGCGATCCCTCCTGCCTCATGCGTACATTCGATGGCATCACGTGCGGTGAACGCCGGTCTTGGCACGTAAGCCGGGCGATTTTTGCGCAAATACATCTCAAAGGCAGCCTGTGACGTGGAGGCATGGCCCCGCTCCACCAATGCTTCCGCTACGTGGGTGCGGACGAGCACACTTCCTCGCGCCTTGGCCTGACATTCTGCTACCGTGACCTCCATCCCCAGCCGGTTGCAGGCTTCGACGATCTCCGCGATCCATTCCAGTCTCTCCTGCCTCCGTCTGTCCATCACATGCAGCAAGTGCGGGTCGGAAATATCGATGCCGTACCCAAGGATGTGCAGTTCGCCATCCGGTCCGTCGGTATTCCACTCAATTCCGGGAATGAGCGCGATCCCCATCTGCCTGGCTTCCTCGCGCGCCTGCAGGTAACCGTCAACTGTATCATGGTCGGTGATTGCCAGGTGGCGCACACCACGTTGCTTTGCTTCCATCAACAGCTCACGGGGAGACATGTTTCCATCCGAGGCTGTGGTGTGCACATGCAGATCCATCATGTTCCATCCCCCGTTTTTCATTTCGCCATGCTCTTCGTTTGTCTGCTCCCATTGTAGGACTGTTTGGTTAACACCATATGAAGGGCAAAGTAAGGTTTGATAAAAGCCAGGGCCTGGTATAAATGCGTTTTTCCCCGATTCGATTCGCGTTTTATTAAGAACGCGTAAACAATTTACGAAATATTTACGAAATGCGCACAAAAAAGGCGCTGACCCGCTTGTCATGGCGGGCCAGCGCCTTTTCCTCTTTTTTACATTAGACTACGTCGTATCCTTGCTCTTCGATCGCTTCCCGGATCGCATCGAGCGACAGGCTGCTCTCGTCGTAGCTGACTTCAACCGTTTTCGCGGAGAGGTCGACCTTACCGGTTGCGCCCAGCTCCTTCAGTGTTTTTTCAATCGTGCTTACGCAGTGGTTGCAGGACATGCCTTCTACAGTCAATGTTTTTGTTTGCATCGAATATGCTCCTCCTTTTGTCTTTGCATCGATTGTCTGCCATTACGGCCTTGCCCGTTGCAGGCGCAGGGCATTCAACACGACGGATACCGAACTGAACGCCATCGCCGCTCCAGCCAGCCACGGTGCGAGAAAGCCCATCGCCGCCACCGGGATGCCCAACGTGTTGTAGGCAAAGGCCCAGAACAGGTTTTGCTTGATGTTGCGGATCGTCTTGCGGCTCATCACGATAGCGTCGGCGACACTGGTCAAATCACCGCGCATCAGGGTGATGTCGGCTGCCTCCATCGCTACGTCGGCACCGGTGCCAATCGCCATGCCGATGTCGGCCGTCGCCAGGGCGGGCGCGTCGTTGATGCCGTCGCCGACCATTGCTACCTTTTTTCCTTGCTGCTGCAGCTTTTTCACTTCGGCGGCTTTTCCCTCTGGCAGCACTTCGGCAATCACCTGGTCGATTCCTGCCTCGCGGGCGATCGCTTCCGCCGTCTGCCGGTTGTCGCCCGTCATCATAACGACGTTTAGTCCCATCGCTTTGAGACGACCCACAGCTTGGGCAGAAGTCGGCTTGATCGTGTCGGCTACAGCCACCATGCCCGCCAGTCTGCCGTCGATGGCGACGAGCATCGCTGTTTTCCCTGCCTGCTCCAGAGCGAGCATGGTATCTGCGATCTGACGATAAGACACCTGCTCCTGCTCGAGCAGACGCCGCGTCCCGACCAGCACCTCTTTGCCTGCGACAACAGCGCGAATACCGTAACCGGGTATCGCCGCGAAGCCGGTCGGCTCTGCCGATACGTCAATTCCCTTGTCTGCGATGCCTTGTACCAGCGCCTGGGCCAACGGGTGCTCGGAGTGTTTTTCAGCAGCTCCGACGAGCGCCAGCATCTCCCTCTCGTCTCCCTCGACTGCGACGACATCGGTCAAGGTTGGCTCACCTTTGGTAACAGTACCGGTTTTGTCGAGAACAATCGTGTCGACTTGATGCGCTGTTTCCAGATGCTCGCCGCCTTTGAACAGAACGCCGAATTCCGCAGCCCGCCCGGAGCCAGCCATGATCGAAGTTGGCGTCGCCAGACCAAGCGCACATGGGCAGGCGATGACCAGTACCGCTATCGCCTTTTCCAGCGCTTGCGCGAAATCTCCCGGCAAGACGAACAAATACCAGATGGCAAAGGTAAGAATGGCGATGCCGACGACGATCGGCACAAAGATCCCGGAGATGTTGTCGGCCAGACGCTGGATCGGCGCCTTGGAACCTTGCGCCTCTTCGACGACGCGGATGATCTGCGCCAGCGCAGTGTCCTTGCCCACCTTGGTCGCCTCGATCTTCAACACCCCATGCTTGTTGATCGTCGCCCCGATCACGGCATCGCCAGCTTGCTTGTCGACCGGAATGCTCTCCCCGGTCAGCATCGACTCATCGACGGAAGACTGCCCTTCCAGCACCACACCGTCGACCGGCAGCTTTTCTCCGGGCTTTACATGCAGCACATCTCCCGGTCGCACCTCTTCCACCGGAATCGTCAGCTCCGCTCCGTCGCGAATGACAGTCGCCGTCTTGGCTTGCAAGCCCATCAGTTTGCGAATTGCCTCCGACGACCTGCCCTTGGCTTTCGCCTCAAACAGTTTGCCCAGCAAAATCAGCGTAATCAATACGGCACTCGTCTCGAAGTACAGCTCCACCATGTGGGCGTGCGAGCCGATCGACGCAATCGTCAGGTACACGCTGTAAAAGTAGGCTGCCGACGTTCCCAGCGCGACCAGGACGTCCATATTGGCGCTTTTGTTGCGCAATGCCTTGTACGCCCCGACGTAAAAGGAAGCGCCGACGACGAACTGGACAGGTGTAGCAAGAGCGAGCTGCACCCACGGATTCATCAGCAACTCTGGCAGCCATATAAATGAAGTGAAAGAAAAATGGCTGACCATCGCCCAAAGCAGCGGCAAGGAAAACAGCGCGGAAATGAGGAATTTGCGTTGCTGCTTGCGTATCTCCTCTGCCCGGCGGTCCCGTTCGGATTCGCCCGCTTCCTCCTCCTTGCGCACCGCGTGATACCCCAGCTTCTCCACCTGGCGCAGCAAATCAGCGACGCCGATCTGTGAAGCATCGTATTCGACCGTCCCCGTCTCCAAGGCCAGGTTTACATGGGCTTTCAGCACGCCCGGCAGACGGTTTAGCCCCTTTTCGATTCGTGCCGAGCAGGCCGCGCACGTCATTCCTGAGATCGACAGTTCCACCTTGTCGCCCTTCACAGCGTACCCGAGGGCTTCGATTTTTCCGCGGATAGCATCGATGTCGACTTTCGACGGGTCATAGGAAACCGTCGATTTTTCCAGGGCCAGATTCACGCTGGCTGACTCTATCCCCTCCATCCTGCCCAAACCTTTTTCGATCCGCAGGGCGCAAGCGGCACACGTCATTCCGGAAACGGGCAGCGTGGCCTCTTTTGTCTTCCCGCTCATGGATCACTCCCCCTAAAATACCCTCGTGGGGTATATAATTCCGTATAGTCTTCCCTTTTGACTGATCTGTTATGACACTCTCATCATACAATACCCCCTAGGGGTATAGCAAGACATTTTTGAAAACCCGTGACAATTCCGGCCAGATTCCTTTACAATGACAGAATCTTTGTCAGATGGGAGCGATCCGGTTTTGGTCAAACTGCTGTTTTTCTTTCTCATGGGCTCCATCGCTATGGTAGTTCGTTTTTTCATTCTGGGAAAATTCGAGTGGGAACAACTTCTGTCTTTGCTCTTGTTCCCGGTTGGCTCGCTTATCGTCTGGTTGATTCATAGACGGATGCTGCGACGTGATGAACAATACCAGCCACCACAAGCAGCACACCATTGGAGTACGCGGATCGGGGAGCGGTCTTCGACGGGCAAGAAGCTGCTTTACAAGGATGCGCACAAAATCGGAGTATATCGTCGCTTCTACCAGCATTGGTGGCAATATTGGGTAAACGGTATTGTGGAAGGCGACGGGAAGTGGTACATGAACCTTTCCTTTGAATTGGCAGGCGGCGAAACCGTACGCTTTGTCGAGCAAAAGAAGCAAAAAAGGCTGGCCATGAACGAAAACTGGCTGATTGAGCGCAACGGTCAGGTGATCGGACACGCAAAGACGGACTACTCCTTCCAAAATGCCGTCAAACTGCAAGAAGGCCTCATCCTGGAGATCAACGACACGCCGTACTACTTTCGATCGTTCGGGATCGGTTCGCACACCGACGTTCTCCTCGGCGATCAGGTCATTGCGTCAGGCAGGCGTTCCGACCTCATCCAGCCTCACTATCAATTCAAAGTAGAGAACGGATTTGAGGAGCTGGAACCCGTATTGGCGATGACCTATATTTTGTTTCAATATGTTCACAGACAGTAATAAAGAAGCGCGACCATGCGAGAAGCGATTGAACTGCATGGATTGCGCTCTTTTTTTGGTGCTCTTCTATTTTGTTCCACTGTTTTTAATCGTCGCATGAACGACCAGGCGCCCCAGATTCGAATTCAGGCTGTAATCGCAAGTAGATAGCGTCACTATCTGGTCAATGTCAGCCAGATCCGTATCCACCTGATAGATCGATCTCCCTGCGATCTCCTCCACAAATGAGCGGTACTCCTGATCGCTTGCAAAATCGGTCTTGATATAATCGAAATCGACCGTTGTCACGTAGACGGAAAATACCTCCACGTCATACCGGTCGTACTTCGTCTCAAAGGAAAAGGTCCGATGAGTCTGGTAAAAGTCCTCGTCGAGGTATTCTCCCAGACTCCCAAACATCGAGCCGTCTTTCATTCGATGCCCGTACAAGATCATGTTGCGGTTGTCTTGCCCCGGATCATTGCGAAAATCCATGAAAATACTGCCCGACCTCGATGGGACACGCCTGTAGTTGTGCGACAAATAGAATGAATTGTCTTCTGCCTGGACGACCGGATAGTTGATGGGCGTATCGGCAATCTCCACCCATCCGACAATGTCGGGGTTTTGCTCAAGCAAGGAATGGAACCGGGAACGGACAGAAGGCTCGCGCTCATCCCAGCCGCTGGCAATTGGAACTTCTTCACTTGCCATGTTCTCCCCGCTGCTTTCGTACATATGCTGAGCTTCTGCCAGCACCGCCTGATCGCGATACGAGCCGAAGAAAATGCCGGCAAGTTCACAGGCGGAGTACAGCATCAGGGTCATCATCGCGATGGTGATGACATGCTGCCGAACCTGGGAAACACCCATCTCTTTCACATCCTAGCCTTAAATTCTCTATGAAATCCCGACAGGCACAATGTACAAACCTGTGTCCTCATCGCGCTTGACGATGACATCGACACCGTAAATTTCTTTGATCGTCGCCGCTGTAATCGCCTCATTCGGTTCGCCTTCCAGCACGACTTCGCCATTTTTCATCGCGATAATCCGGTCGCTGTAGCGAATCGCCTGGTTCATGTCGTGCAATACCATGACGATCGTCAGGCCATGTTCTTCGTTGAGCTGTTTGATCAAGTCCAAAATCTCAAGCTGGTAGTACATGTCGAGAAAGGTGGTCGGTTCGTCCAAAAACAGAAACGGCGTATTTTGCGCGATCGCCATTGCAATCCACGCACGCTGCCTCTCCCCGCCCGAGAGCTGGTCGATGGGCACTCGGCGCTTTGCCTGGAGGTTCGTGCTTGTCAGTGCCCACTCAATCGCCCGCTCGTCTTCTTCCCGATTTTGTGCAAACATGCTTTTATGCGGAAAGCGCCCAAAGCTGACCAGCTTTTCCACGGTAATATCTGCGGCAGTTTCGTTATTTTGATGCACGACTGCGACTTTTTTGGCGAATTCCTTCGGTGTGAATTGGCTGATTTGTTTGCCGTCCACCAGCACATGACCGTGGCGCGGGCTGTAATTGTTCGAGATTACCCCCAGAAGTGTAGACTTGCCGCATCCGTTCGGCCCGATGATCGTCGTAATTTTTCCAGACTCAATCCGGCTGCTCACCTTCTTTACGTGGTCGCGCTTGTTGTCGTACGAGAACGTGATTTCTTTAATTTCCATATACACGATCACTCTTTCTCAACAAGAAGATCAAAAACGGTCCGCCAATAATGCTCATCAAAATGGAAGCGGGAATTTCATTCGGAGCGAGAATCGTCCTTCCGAGCGTATCGGCTGCCAGAAGAAGCAGCGCTCCTGAAACCGCCGAAAACGGAATCAGCAGCTTGTGGTCCGTACCGATGAGCTGCCGGGCGATATGTGGGATGAGCAGCCCGATAAAAGCGATGACACCCGCGATCGCCGTAGCTACCGCAGCCAGCAGAACCGCAACAGCAGAGATGAGCAGGCGTGCCCTGGTAATCGGAAAGCCGAGATTTTTCGCCGTTTTCTCCTGCAAGACAGAAAAGTTGCACCAGCCGTACAAAAGCAGAGCGAGAACAAGACCGACCGATCCGTACAGGACCATTACTTCGACATCTGCCCATTTTTTCATGGACAAGGTGGAGGTCGTAGCCAGATTGACGCTCGCCGCCGCATAACTGCCGCGATAATTGAACGACTGGCTCAACCCGCTGAAGACCGCATTGATCGCTACCCCGACCAGAATCATACGGACAGGGCTGAGACCTTGTTTCCACGAAAACAGATAGACCAGAAAACAGGCGAGTGCACCGCCTGCAAATGCAAATAGCGGCATCCAGAAAAACAGCGTTGGGAAGAAGGAAACAGCCAGCAAGGAAAGAAACCCGGCCCCGGACGAAATCCCGAGTACACTGGCGTCGGCCAGCGGATTTCTCATTACTGCCTGCAAAAGCACCCCGGAGACAGCCAGTGCTGCTCCGGCAAAAAGCGCGATGATGATGCGCGGAAAACGCAGGTCCTTGATAACCTCAACCTGTTCATTCGTTCCCGAAAAGATGCCGAGGACCAATTCGGTGATCGTTACCTGAATACTGCCACTCGTCGCAGAAAAGCCGATCACGGCGAGCAGCAGAGCGATGACAACGAGAAACATTGCAATTTTTTTATTCATCGTTAACTTCCTTTACGGATATAGCATCTTTACGACTTCGTCCAACGCCTCCAGTGCAGCGAGATTACCGGTTGTCCCGAACAGCCGCTCCTCGAGGTCGTAGACGCGATTTTGCTTGACCGCCTTAAAATGCTTCCATATATCATTCGTTTTGAATTCTTCATCAAACATCTTGACTACTTCCTCGGGCATCCCGTGCGCCGCACGCAAAATAATATCGGGATTGGCTTGCTGCAAGTATTCGGTATTGGAGGCAAGGTACTCTACTTTCTCGCCCTGGACGATATTCGTTCCGCCGGCGAGTTTCACGAGATTGCCGATGTAGGAGTTTTCCGTCGCGACCAGGTAGCTGCCGGGCACCCCCATGAGGATCAGCACCGTAGGCGATTCTTTGCCCTCGATTTTTTGGGCGATCTCTGTTTTTTTCTCTTCCAGCTGCGCCACGATGTCTTTGGCCCGCTCCTCCTGTCCGAATTTTTGCCCCAGCTGCATGATCGCATCCTGCATGTTGGGCAGGCTTTCCAGATTGACAAAGGTCGCTTCCACACCTGCACTGTCAAATTTGGGCGCCAAATCGTACTCCAGGGTCGTGACAGACAATACGTCAGTTGCTTTGAGCGATACGATCTTTTCCATGTCCGGACTCATCGGATTGCCCACCTCTGGCACCCCGTCATACCGCTCGGGCAATACTTTATAGCTCGTCGGAATACCGACCAGCTCCACTCCGAGGGCATCCATGATTTCGGTCAGTGCCACCGTCGTCGCCACTATCCGATATTCGGCTTGTTGTTGTGCTTGCGGTTGTGGCTGGGGTTCATCGGCTGGCTGCGGCAATGCAGGGATGGAAGCGCCGGACGAGCAACCCATGATCGCAAACAGCAACAGACTCATCATGGCTACAGGCATGAACTTGTTCATCTGTGTCGTTACCCCCTCTCTTCATGTACATGCGTAAAACAGACCTTGATGCGCCCGTGACAGGCGCATCAAGACTGCTTGCTATTCGAATCAGTTTTCGGTCATCCCAGTCGGGTCGAACTGAATTTGCACTTCGTACTTCCCGCTGTAGTTCAGATCCGGGACGAGCACTTCCGTATAGGCACGGACCTTCGCTTCCAGATCGGTCACCTCAAAGGCAACGGTTCTCGTGTCGGCAGCCTGATCCTCGCTGACAACCTCGGCATCTACGTAGCTGCCGTCCTTCTCGGTGCGGAATACTTTGGTCCAATTACTGCTTTTCAAAGTCAGGAAGACCTTGTACGTGCCGTCCATCTCGACGATTGTAGCCGGTTTTTCTGTGTACCCATCCATGATCGACGCTTCATCCGTCCCATTCTTTAACACCTGGAACGGAATGCTGTAGGTCTTCTGATCGAGGGCTGTCGGCTCGCTCTCAGTGACGGAAACGGGATTTACCTGTTCAGAAATGGCTTCCTCCACTTCCTGAGCGACGGGCTCGACTGCTGGCTGACTCACGGCTGCAGGTTCGATTTTTGGCGAAACGACGACCTGGTTCAGACGGCCGGATGCCAGCTCTTCCTCGCTGATATCAACGAGAGTCGCCAAGAGAAAGGCTATTTGCACCTCGTGCTGGCTTTCCCCATTTTCATTTGACACTTTTGTTTCCAGGGATGCATGGAGCAATGCTGCCAGATCGGCTACTTCCACCGTGACGACGCGATCATCGCCAGCCTCCGCCATCTGGACGTCGACAAAGCCTTCTCCCTGCTTGATCCGGAATGCTTCCAATTCACTGCCAACGGTAATGGAAACATGGCTTTTTCCGTCTTTTACGGTTACGACCGCAGGATTTTGCAAGACTGACTCCATGGCGGACCGCACGCCTGTTCCATTCTCGAACACCTGGAAGTTCACGATGTAGCTGCCATCATCCAGGTTCTTGTAATCGAATTTTTTGACGGTATCGGCATGGAACTGGAATTCAACCGCATAGTTTTTGGCGTCCTCTACCTGTGGCGTGTCGAGCTTGATTTTTGCCTGTACCGCATCCGAGAAGTCGTTTACTGCAAAAGTGACTGTTTTGGTATCCGCAGTTTCGTCGGTGACGACCTCAGGTACCCGATACGCCCCGTCCTTCTCTACGCGGAAATCGCTGATCCACTTGTTGTTTTTCAACTTGAGTGTGACATAGCGAACTCCGTCGCGGGTCGTTACGTTGGCGAGACTTCCCGTGATGTCCTCCATGAAGGAGGTAAATTCCTTGCCGTCTTGCAGAACCTTGAAGGCGACGGTCTGGTCCTGGTCTTCCGAATCGTCCAGGAGTGTTGCTGGATCGAACTGGAACGCAATGTCGTATTCGCCTCTGTAGTCAGCCAGCTCTACCAACGAATTCAGCTTGTTCGCCAGATCGGGAACCTCAAATTTGACGACCCGCTTGTTGGCGGAAAGGTCAATGCTTTCCGTTTCGGCCTCTACGAATTGCCCTTCGTCATCGACCAGCATGCCTTTGATCCAGTTATGACTGGTCAATGTCAGGTACACCGTGTTCTTCTCGCCTGCCACTGACAGGTAGGCAGACTCTTCGATGTGATCCTTCAAAATGGATGCTTCTGTCGAATCTTTTTCCAATACATCAAATTCGAGTTTGTACCAGCCATCTTCAAATTCTTGCTTGAAAGGCTTGACGCTCTTTTCATCAAAGAGGAACTGCACTTCGTAGTCGCCGCTGTAATTGAGTTCCGGAATCCGGACCTCCGTATACGCATTGAGCTTGGAGGACAGGTTTTTCACATCAAACCCGACGACTCTTGTATCGGCGATTTCATTGGCGCTCTCGACTTCCGCGTCCACGTATCGACCATCCTGCTCAACCTGGAACACGGTGATCCAGCTGCTGTTCAGGAACGTGACCGACATGTGGTATTCGCCACCGTCGACAGTCAGGATCGCAGGTTTTTTCGTGTACTCATCCATCACAGATCGTTCATCTGTCTGGTTTTTCAGGACGATATACTCAATCGTATAGGTGCCGTCCTCCAGCACATCTGGATCGTATTCCTCGATGCTGTTGTGGTCAAAATGGAACTCGAGCTCGTATTCCTCCTCCGGATCGAGCGTGGTCGCAAATGCGTTCAACAGCAGCGGGATATCGGTTCCTTCGATTTCCACGACCCGTTCGTTGGCGGTTTCGTCTTCGCTGACAACCTCCAGATCGTAGTACGTGCCGTCCCGTTCGATCCGGAACTCATCGACCTGGTCACTGTTTGCCAGCGTCAGCCAGACATATGTCAGACCATCCTCGACAAACAAGATCGCAGGATTTTTGGTGTACTCTTCAAAAGCGGATGTCCGGGTTTTCCCTTTGTCCCTCACCTCGAATTCGATGGTGTACTCGACTCCTTCTTCCAGGACAACCGGCTCCACTGGAGGAATCGGCGGCGCCTTTTTCAGACTGTCGAGATCAAACTGGAACAGCAGGGTGTATCCTTGTGTCGCATTTTGCGCAGCGAATGTCTGTGCCCCTATTGTCTGGACCGCAAACACTCTTGCCACATTTGGATTGGCAACAAACACTTCCAGATATGCCCGCTGGAAGGCGGCGAGGTCTTTCACCTCAAATTGAACAGTTCGGGTATCCGTCTGTGCATCCGTGCGTACGACGGTTGCATCGACAAATTGTCCGTTTTGCTCCGTTTGGAACAGATTGATCAATCTGCCGTTTTTCAGTGTAAGCGTAACGGTTGCTTTTCCATTCTGGACCGCTAGCTGAGCTGGCTGCTGCACGTATTGTTGAATGATGGATGCATCCCCTGCCCCTTCCAGAAGTACGTCGAATTCAATCGTATACGCACCGTCCTCGACAACGCCTGGTTGCGGTGGGGGCGTAGTTCCGCCAATGCTGTCCAGATCAAACAGGAACTGGACTTGATAATCGCCGCTGTAGCCAATCTCTGGAATCCGCACTTCTGTATAGGCGTTCAGCTTTTGCTTCAGATCCGCCACCTCGAACTCGACCACGCGGGTATTGGCTTCTTTGTCCTCGCTGATCACGGTCGCATTCACATACCGCCCGTTTTGCATAGTCTGGAATACTTTGATCCACTCACTGTTGGTCAGCGTCAGGGAAATCGTTTGTTTCCCATCCGCGACAGTCAGAACAGCCGGTTTTCTCGTGTACTGGTCCATGACCGAGACACTGTCGGTGCCGTCTTTCAGGACCGTAAAGTAAATGGAGTACGTACCGTCTTCGAGTTCACCCGGCTGCGGTTCTGGCGTATACTCCTGAATGCTGTCCAGATCAAACAGGAACTGAACTTGGTACTCGCCGCCATAGCCGATCTCCGGAACGCGAACTTCTGCATAGGCGTTCAGCTTCTGTTCCAGATCCGGCACTTCGAACTCGACTACGCGGGTATTGGCTTCTTTGTCCTCGTTGACTACCGCCGCGTTCACATACCGCCCGTTTTGCTCGGTCTGGAATACTTTGATCCACTCGCTGTTCGTCAGCGTCAGGGAAATCGTGTGCTTTCCTTTTGCAACGGTCAAGATTGCGGGTTTGACGGTGTATTGGTCCATCACAGAGACACTGTCTGTGCCATCTTTTAGGACGGCAAAGGAAATCGTGTACATACCGTCTTCGATCACACCTGGCTGCGGCTCCGGTACATACTCGCCGATGCTGTCTACATCAAACGCGAACTGGACCTCATAATCGCCACTGTAGTTCATCTCCGGAATTCGCACTTCCGTATAGGCGTTCAGCTTCTGCGTCAGGTCCGGCACTTCGAAGCGAACTACTCGGGTGTTGGCTTCCTTGTCCTCGCTGACCACAGTCGCGTTCACATACCGCCCGTTTTGCTCGGTCTGGAATACTTTGATCCACTCGCTGTTCGTCAGCGTTAGGGAAATGTAATTCTTGCCGTTTTGCACGGTCAGCATCGCCGGTTTTTTCGTGTACTGGTCCATGACCGAGACATCGTTGGTGCCGTCTTTTAAGACTTTGAAAGAAATCGAATACGTACCGTCTTCGATCACACCTGGCTGCGGCTCTGGTACATACTCGCCGATGCTGTCTACATCAAACTGGAAATGGACCTGATAATCGCCACTGTAGTTCATCTCCGGAATTCGCACTTCCGTATAGGCGTTCAGCTTCTGCGTCAAGTCCGGCACTTCGAAGCGAACTACTCGGGTGTTGGCTTCCTTGTCCTCGCTGACCACAGTAGCGTTCACATACCGCCCGTTTTGCTCGGTCTGGAATACTTTGATCCACTCGCTGTTGGTCAGCGTCAGGGAAATGTAATTCTTGCCGTTTTGCACGGTCAGCATCGCCGGTTTTTTCGTGTACTGGTCCATGACCGAGACATCGTCGGTGCCGTCTTTTAAGACCGCAAAGGAAATCGAGTACGTACCGTCTTTAATGACACCTGGCTGCGGCTCTGGTACATACTCGCCGATGCTGTCTACATCAAACTGGAACTGGACCTGATAACTGCTGTTGTAGCCCATTTCCGGGATGTGTACTTCTGCATAGGCATTCAGCTTCTGTGTCAAATCCGGAACTTCAAATCGGACTACTCGGGTATTGGTCTTCTCGTTGGCGCTGACTACGGTCACATTCACAAATCGGCCGTTTTGCTCGGTCTGGAATACTTTGATCCACTCGCTATTGGTCAGCGTCAGCGTGATGAAGTTTTTGCCGTTTTGCACGGTCAGCATCGCCGGTTTTTTCGTGTACTGGTCCATGACCGAGACATCGTCGGTGCCGTCTTTTAAGACCGCAAAGGAAATCGAGTACGTACCGTCTTTAATGACACCTGGCTGCGGCTCTGGCGCTACTGGTGTCAGGCTGGACATGTCCGTGATGATGCGGAAATCGTGGGTGCTGTTGTAGCTGCCTACCACCACCTGCA
This sequence comes from Brevibacillus sp. TJ4, assembly GCF_044627595.2. Taxonomy (NCBI): domain Bacteria; kingdom Bacillati; phylum Bacillota; class Bacilli; order Caryophanales; family Paenibacillaceae; genus Brevibacillus; species Brevibacillus sp. TJ4. The sequence continues at coordinate 3,946,249 of NZ_CP185865.1, forward strand.
CCTTCGCTTTCAACGGATCTGACAATCTCGCCAGTGCAAACTGTACAACGCGAGTGTTATCGGCATCGTTTCGGCTCACTTCCGTTCCTTCCAGGTACGTGCCGTCCTGCTCGATCTGGAAGCTCGGAATCGAAGAGCTGTCTTTGACAGTGATGGTCAACAGCTTCGTACCGTTCGTGACGGTCACGTTCGCCGGGCTGACCAGGTATCGGCTCATCGTCGACGAATCGTCGTTATCGATGCGCAGCGTAGTGAAGTTAATCGTGTAGTTGCCGTCTGCAATGACTTCCGGTTGCGGCTCTGGCGCTGCCGGTGTCAGGCTTGCACGGTCGAACTGGAATTGCACATAGTATTTGCCGCTGTAGTTCAGCGCCGGAACATTGACTTCCGTGTAAGCATTCAGCTTCGCGGATACGTCTGCGACTTCGAATTTCACGACACGGGTATCGGCTTCTGTATCCGTGCTTACTACTTCGGCGCTTTCGTAATTCCCGTTTTGTTCTGTTTCGAATACGGTGATCCAACTGCTGTTTTTCAGCGTGAGCAATACATAGCTGGTTCCGTCATCTGCCGTCAAAAACGCCGGTTTTTCCACGTACTGATCCATGACCGAAGTCTCTGTTGTGCCGTCTTTCAGGACCTTAAAGTCGATCGTATAGTTGCCGTCTGCGATGACTTCCGGTTGCGGCTGTGGCGCTACTGGTGTCAGGCTGGACATGTCCGTGATGATGCGGAAATCGTGGGTGCTGTTGTAGCTGCCTACCACCACCTGCACCTTCGCTTTCAACGGATCTGACAATCTCGCCAGTGCAAACTGTACAACGCGAGTGTTTTCAGCATCGTTTCGGCTCACTTCCGTTCCTTCCAGGTACGTGCCGTCCTGCTCGATCTGGAAGCTCGGAATCGAAGAACTGTCTTTGACAGTGATGGTCAACAGCTTCGTACCGTTCGTGACGGTCACGTTCGCCGGGCTGACCAGGTATCTGCTCATCGTCGACGAATCGTCGTTATCGATGCGCAGCGTGGTGAAGTCAATCGTGTAGTCGCCGTCTGCGATTACTTCCGGTTGTGGCTCTGGCGCTGCCGGTGTCAGGCTGGACATGTCCGTGATGATGCGGAAATCGTGGGTGCTGTTGTAGCTGCCTACCACCACCTGCACCTTCGCTTTCAACGGATCTGACAATCTCGCCAGTGCAAACTGCACAACGCGAGTGTTTTCAGCATCGTTTCGGCTCACTTCCGTTCCTTCCAGGTACGTGCCGTCCTGCTCGATCTGGAAGCTCGGAATCGAAGAGCTGTCTTTGACAGTGATAGTCAACAGCTTCGTACCGTTCGTGACGGTCACGTTCGCCGGGCTGACCAGGTACCTGCTCATCGTCGACGAATCGTCGTTATCGATGCGCAGCGTAGTGAAGTTAATCGTGTAGTTGCCGTCTGCAATGACTTCCGGTTGCGGCTCTGGCGCTGCCGGTGTCAGGCTTGCACGGTCGAACTGGAATTGCACATAGTATTTGCCGCTGTAGTTCAGCGCCGGAACATTGACTTCCGTGTAAGCATTCAGCTTCGCGGATACGTCTGCGACTTCGAATTTCACGACACGGGTATCGGCTTCTGTATCCGTGCTTACTACTTCGGCGCTTTCGTAATTCCCGTTTTGTTCTGTTTCGAATACGGTGATCCAACTGCTGTTTTTCAGCGTGAGCAATACATAGTTGGTTCCGTCATCTGCCGTCAAAAACGCCGGTTTTTCCACGTACTGATCCATGACGGAAGTCTCTGTTGTGCCGTCTTTTAGGACCTTGAAGTCAATCGTGTAGTCGCCGTCTGCAATGACTTCCGGTTGCGGCTCTGGTGCTGCCGGTGTCAGGCTTGCTTGGTCAAACTGGATTTGCACATAGTATTTGCCGCTGTAGTTCAGCGCCGGAACATTGACTTCCGTGTATGCATTCAGCTTCGCGGATACGTCTGCGACTTCGAATTTCACGACACGGGTATCGGCTTCTGTATCCGTGCTTACTACTTCGGCGCTTTCGTAGTTCCCGTTTTGTTCCGTTTCGAATACGGTGATCCAACTGCTGTTTTTCAGCGTGAGCAATACATAGTTGGTTCCGTCTTCTGCGGTCAAAAACGCCGGTTTTTCCACGTACTGATCCATGACCGAAGTCTCTGTTGTGCCGTCTTTTAGGACCTTGAAGTCGATTGTGTAGTCGCCGTCTGCGATTACTTCCATCGCCTGCAGAGTCTGCATTTGCAAAGGCAGAGGGTCATCTGTTTCTTCGAGACTGTCTAAATCGAATTGGATGTCTGCCTCGTATTCTCTTGTTTTTCCATCACTTTCCCTGATCGCTGTGAGGATGTTCACCTTCGATGCCAGTTCCTCTGTAAACATCTCAAATTGCACTACGTGAATGCCGGAATTCTCATCCGAACTGATTTCCTCAGCGTCTTCATACTCATCGTCGAGATTTACCTGGAACGATCGGATTACTTCGATGTCGGCAAAGGTAAGCCAGATGCTGGTGATTTCATCTTCCACTTGCAAGTATGCGGATTTCACGATGTATTCGTCCAAGGACGATGTGTCGTCGGAACCTGCATCAAAAATGTCAAAGTCAATGGTATATGTACCATCGTCGATGTCCACTTGAACAGGAGCCGTTTCCAGGATTGGAGCTGGCACTGGTTCAGGAAGCGGTACCGGTAGTGGCTCCGGTACTGGCGTTGGTTCCGGTACTGGCGTAGGCTCGGGTTCGGTTGTTCCCGGGTCCGCCGGATTTGGTGCCGGAGTGTCCGGGTCAGGTGTTCCCGGGTCCGCCGGATTTGGTACCGGAGTGTCCGGGTCAGGTGTTCCCGGGTCAGCCGGATTTGGTGCCGGAGTGTCCGGGTCAGGTGTTCCCGGGTCCGCAGGATTTGGTACCGGAGTGTCCGGGTCAGGTGTTCCCGGGTCCGCAGGATTTGGTGCCGGAGTGTCCGGGTCGGTTGTTCCCGGGTCAGCCGGATTTGGTGCCGGAGTGTCCGGATCGGTTGTTCCCGGGTCAGCAGGATTTGGTGCCGGAGTGTCCGGATCGGTTGTTCCCGGGTCAGCCGGGTTTGGTGCCGGAGTGTCCGGGTCGGTTGTTCCCGGGTCAGCCGGGTTTGGTGCCGGAGTGTCCGGATTGGTTGTTCCCGGGTCAGCCGGGTTTGGTGCCGGAGTGTCCGGGTCGGTTGTTCCCGGGTCAGCAGGATTTGGTGCCGGAGTGTCCGGGTCAGGTGTTCCCGGGTCCGCAGGATTTGGTGCCGGGGTATCCGGATCGGTTGTTCCCGGGTCCGCCGGATTTGGTTCCGAGGTGTCCGGGTCAGTTGTTCCCGGGGCCGTGGTCTCTGGGGTCTGTCCCCCCGGGTTGCTTGTTCCCGGTTCGGCGGTACCCGAATCAGATGTGTCAGATTGTTCTGAATCTACTTGTCTCGTCTCGGTCTGACTGGTATCCGTGCCGATACTCTCGACAGCAATGACGGTGCTTGCACTGATTGTTTGCACGAGCAACGCAAAGATCACGAGCAGCCGAAGCACAAAACTCACGAAGGACTTGTTCAAAGCAAAGTAGTTTCCCATATCGTATTTTTCGAACCTCCTTTATCTGGAGTGAAAAAAGCAGTAATATACAAATTCAAAATTACGGTTATTTTTCAAATTATTTACATACAAAATCAAAATCTATGGGCACATAGCGTTTGCATACTGCCAACGCTAGCTTTGCTGCAAGCTCTTGTTAGGCTCTTTTCACGAGCTTGTGAAGAAAAAATGCAGAGGTCAGCAAAAACAGAGTGAGGTAAACCGCGACATTTGTGTCATCGCCTGTTTGCGGGTTTGGTACAGCCGCTGCCTGATCTGCACTCTGCGGTGGATTCGCTTCCGAAACAGCACTTGCCGTTTGCGGATTGTTCACGGTCACGTTGCTTCCGCTGACTGCAGCCGGCTTTGTGCCAGCCTGCTCCCCGGACCCGCTCGCTGCCGAGGCAGCCCCGGCACCTCCAGTCGTACTAACCGGAGTGATGCTATTCGTATCAAACGAGAAACGAATGGTGTAATCGTGATCGTAGTTGATCGACGGAACCGTGACATGGATTTTTGCATGCAACGGCCGGGAAATGTCAGCGGCCTGGAATTGGACGACCCTGGTGTCAGTCGCGGCATCCGTGCTGATTACGTCTACATCGACAAACTCTTCACCGCGAGGCACCTTGAACTGGGTCACCCACGCGCTGTGATTGATTTTCATCTGGACGGTAATCGCCCCCTGGCTGATGAGCAGGGTCGCCGGCTTTTCCCAGTAATCGTTGGCGATTGAAACCGAATCATTGTTGGCTTGCAGGACATTGTACTGGATCGTATACGTCCCGTCCTGCAAAGCATCGGCCGCCTGAACAGTCGGTGCAATCAGCAGAGTGACCATGTACAAGAGCGCGGCCAACGAAAGCAAAAACGGTTTTTGTCTACGCATGGATAATCTCCCTCCTTTTCTCAAAAATCTCGGGAACAAAAGCCCCTGAAAAGCAAAGCTATGAAAGCGACAATCCCACAAATGATTATCATTCTCAATAGCGGTTAAAAAAATAAAAACGTGCAAAAAACGGATGCTCTTTTCCATCCCCTCCCTAACTCCGCACACTTGGCAAAGCATGCCAGGACTCGAAATGAATCGTAACGTACACAATTTCAATTTGTCAACGGTTTTTTCGACTGAAATAATTTACAATTTTGTGTTGACTCGCCATTTTCTCTTTGTTATTATCTGGATTGTTAATGATTTTCATTATCAATTAGACAAGGAAGGCCAGGTCAGGAGGATGACCATGAAGAAACGATTTTTGCTCTCTGCTCTTTTGCTGCTTGGTTTATCCACTGGTTGCGGGAATGATGCCCAGATTGCCAACCATGCTGCCGGCAGTTCTCCCTCTTCTGGCACAACAAGCAGCGCCAATGCCCCCACAAACCAGCTTGTCGTAGAGGACTTTGCTGGCCGTCAAATTGCTTTTGCTGACGTCCCGCAGCGGATCGTCGCCTTGTCCAATGGCGATGTGGATATTATCTACGCGCTTGGCGGCGAGGTCGTCGGCAGACCTACTACCCGGGGCAGCGCTCCGCACCCGGACGCTGAAAAAGCCGAGCAGATCGGCAATACACATGAAGTGGACCTGGAAAAAATCACGCTGCTGCGACCGGATGTCGTGCTGGGCAATTACCCGCTCAATCAAAAGGACATCCCGGCGATCGAAGGAGTCGGCTCACAATTGCTTCTGACGAATGCAAATTCCGTTGACGATATCAAAAAACAAATTCGTCTGTTCGGGACTATGTTGCAGAAAGAGGATAAAGCCAATGAACTGATTCAGTCCATCGATGCCAAGCTAAGCGAGTACCAGGGAAGCAGCACAGCAGCGAAACCCCGCGCCTTGCTCGTCTACGGGGCACCCGGCACGTATATGGCGGCATTGTCCAACTCGTTAAGCGGCAACATTCTCGAGCTGGCGGGGGGAGAAAATATCGCTGCCGATTATCCCGCTCTGGAACAATACCCGCAGTACGCCCAACTGAATACCGAACGAATCGTCGAGGCAAATCCACAAGCCATTTTGATCATTACCCACGGAAATCCGGAAGAAGTCCGCAGTGGATTCCTGAAAGAAATGCAGGAAAATGCCGCCTGGAACAGTCTGGATGCGGTGAAAAACGATCGCGTTGAAGTGCTGCCGTCCGATTTGTTTGGCACGAATCCCGGCACGCGGGTAACCGAGGCCATGGATTTGATGAGCGAGTATTTGGGCGAAGTGAAATGATGGCTACAGTCATGCAAACCGAAACGAGAAACACGCGCAGAAAACTGCTGTTGGCGATTACCCCTGTCGTACTCGTCATCGCAGGCTGCTACGGGCTCACCTCTGGGTCAGTACCGATCACTCTCCAGGAAATTTGGACTGTTCTCACGACGAACAACGAATCGGCACACGAAACGATTATTCTCGATTTGCGGCTGCCCCGGGTTCTCGTCGGTCTTTTCGTCGGAGCTTGCCTCGCTGCATCCGGAGCCCTTTTGCAGGGCACGATGAAAAATCCGTTGGCTGACCCGGGTATCATCGGCGTTTCGGCCGGCGGCGGGCTTGCCGCGATGATCACCATGGTGATGTTTCCGCAGTACAGTTACTTTCTCCCGTTCGCAGCATTTATCGGTGCGTTTGTCACGAGCATTTTCATTTACATACTCGCCTGGGATCGGGGCGCTGCTCCGGTCAGGATCATCCTCGCCGGGGTTGCCATCAACGCGCTGCTCGGCGCCATCACCAGCGGCATTATGGTGATCTACAGCGACCGGGTGCAAGCTGTACTGCCCTGGCTGGCAGGGGGACTGAACGGCAGAAGCTGGTATCACTTCGAATTCATGGTCCCGTATGCGGTCGCCGGACTTGTGTTGACCGCATTCACGATCAAACCGGCCAACCTGTTGCTGCTCGGCGACGAGTCCGCTCACCTGCTCGGTCTCAAAGTGGAAAGGCAGCGGCTTTTGCTGATCCTCCTCTCTTCTTTCCTGGCAGGAACGGCGGTCAGCGTTGCCGGTCTGCTCGGATTTGTCGGACTCGTGGTGCCGCATGCGATACGCCTGGTAATCGGGGATGACTATCGTTTTCTCTTGCCCCTCTCCATCTTGTGGGGAGCCATCCTCGTCGTTGTGGCAGATACGGTAGCGCGTTCCATGTTTGATCCCATTGAACTGCCGGTCGGGATTTTGCTGGCTTCCTTGGGTGCGCCGTTCTTTTTGATTCTGTTGCGGAAGCGGAGGTCGATGCGATGGTAGCGATTCAAACCCGACACCTACACCTGTCATTGGGGCATTTTGGCCTGGAAGATATTTCGGTCTCGATTCCCCGAGGAAAAATGACCGCTATCGTCGGTCCCAACGGTTCCGGGAAGTCCACTTTTCTCAAAGTGCTTTCCAGATTGCTCAAACCCGATCAGGGAGAGGCTTTTCTGCTCGACAAACCGACTGCAGAGTACCGGACAAAAGAATTTGCCCAGACGGTCGCCATGCTGCCGCAAGCAAAGGATTCCCTCCCTGACTTTACCGTGAAGGAATTGGTCGCATACGGCCGTTCCCCATACAAACGATTCCTCGATCAGCACATGAACGAGCAAGACGAGCAAATTATCAACCAGGCCATGGACGCTACAGGCATTCAACGGTATCGGGATCGCATGTTCCACACTTTATCGGGAGGTGAGCAACAAAGAGCGCGTATTGCCATGGCTTTGGCCCAGCAGACGGAAATTCTGCTGTTGGATGAGCCGACGACGTATTTGGACATCGCCCATCAATTCGATTTGATGGAGATGCTGCGAACGATCAATCAGCAGTACAAGATGACGATCGTCATGGTGCTGCACGATCTATCGCAGGCTGTTACCTACTCCCATTATCTGATTGCGATGAAAGGAGGGAAGGTCGCCCAGGCAGGAGAGCCGCAAACAATGTTGACCTCGCAATTTTTGCGGGATGTTTATGAAATTGAAGCATCGGTGAAGTTTGAACAAAACTATCCGCTCATTATTCCGATTATCCATACGCATAGGGGGAATTAAGAATGGTAATTGTAACGAATACTTCGAAGATTACAAAAGGAAATGCACACAAATTGATCGAGCGCTTTGACAAAGTAGGAAAAGTCGAAACGATGGAAGGCTTCCTCGGACTCGAAGTCCTGTTGACGGAAAACAACTCGGCTGATTACGAAGAAGTGACCGTCAGCACCAAGTGGGAGAAAAAAGAGCACTTCCAAGCCTGGACGCGCAGCGACGCGTTCAAGGAATCACATGCGCACCGGCAGATCCCGGACTACATTATCGACAACAAAATTTCCTTCTACGAAGTAAAAATCGTCAGAAATCCGATTACATCAGCTGCTCAGTAATGCACATTTTGGCAAGCAAGCTCGCAGTCCGTCATCCGTGCTTGCCCCTAGCAAAAAGCCTTAGCCCGGCATACCGTCTGGGCTAAGGCTGCGCTGCTTTTTATTTCTTGCTCTGATACGCTACCGCGATTTTCGCTGCCACCTCTACATTGTGCTTCACCAGCGCGATGTTGGTCTGCAGGCTTGTGCCGCCGGTCAACTGCTTCACTTTGTCGAGCAAAAACGGCGTTACATTTTTTCCGGTAATGTTGTTTGCTTTCGCTTCGTTCAGTGCCTGTTGAATCACAGCCTCGATCTCCCGATGATCGAGCGCGTCCGCCTCAGGGACAGGATTGGCGATAATCAGGCCACCCTCCAGGCCGAGCTGCCACTTGGTATCCATCAAGGCAGCGACCTCTTCCGGTGTATTCAGCCGGAAGTCGACGCCATATCCGCTCTCGCGGGCAAAAAAGGACGGGAATTGATCTGTCTGGTAGCCGACCACAGGAACACCTTGCGTCTCCAAATACTCAAGCGTCCGGCCCAGGTCGAGAATCGATTTTGCCCCGGCGCAGACGACCGCCACATTCGTTTGCGCCAGCTCGGTCAAATCGGCTGATACGTCCCAGGTAATCTCTCCTTCGCGGTGGACACCGCCGATACCGCCTGTAGCGAATACCCGGATGCCTGCCAATTGCGCAGCAATCATCGTTCCCGCTACTGTCGTCGCACCGATCTTGCCGCTGGCCAGGATGTACGGGAAGTCGCGGCGGCTTACCTTTGCCACGGATGGATTGGTAGCGAACTCCTCCAGCTCCTGCTCATTGAGACCAATCTTGATTTTGCCGTTCATAATGCCGATTGTCGCCGGTACTGCTCCCTGCTCGCGGATAATATTCTCGACCTGCTTGGCCATTTCCACGTTTTGCGGGTACGGCATGCCATGCGAGATAATCGTCGTTTCCAGCGCCACCACTGGCTTGTTGTTCTCCAGTGCTTGGCGCACCTCGTCTGTATAGGTCAAATAGGATTTCATTCCGCTTCACTCCTTCTCGTATTGGTTGACTAGCTCCTCCAACTGCTGCGGCTGCAACAGCGGCGAAACAGAGTGCTTCGTCTCAAGCGTCAAGGTGGATGCCGCCAAGCCGAGACGACAAGCCCGGGCAAACGGCTCCCCGTTGATGATTCCGTACAGCAGTCCGGAAGCAAAAGCATCGCCGGCTCCGGTCACATCGACGACTTCAGCAGGAAATGGCGGGATGTGCTCGGCAGTCTCGGCGGACTGATAGTAAATCCCTTGCTCGCCCATCGTCACCACGACATGCTTGACGCCGCGGCTGCGAATGACTTCACATGCCTTTTCACAATCTGAAAGCGACTGAATCGCGATCCCGGACAACTCCTCCGCTTCCTCCCGATTGGGCAAGATCGCCTCTACCCCGTCCAGGCGCTGCGGCAGCTTTTGGGCTTTGGCCGAAGAAACCGGATCGACGAACAGTTGAATCTTTTCCTCCCGGCAGCGTTGGATTACGTACTCCAGGCAATCGGCCGGCGGGTTGGTATCGAGGAAGACAACCTGAGCGGCTGCGATATGCGGCCAGCGATCGGCAAACATCTCCGGAGTCAGCGCATCGTAGATGTCCATGTTCGCCATCGATACGACCATTTCCCCGTCGATGTCCAGCAAGGCTGTGTACGTTCCCGTGCGTTGGGACGGAAGGCGCCATACCGGACTGACGTCTACCCCGTGGCTTTTCGTCTCCTGCAAAATCCACTCGCCTTCCTTGTCTTCGCCGACGCAAGTAATCATGGATACATTGCATCCCAGGCGTCCGAGGTTTTCTGCGATATTGCGGGCTACTCCGCCGGACGACTCGGTAATCGTCACCGGATTGGATGAATGCAGCCGCACGCGCTGGTTGCCTCGCGCCTTGCGATCCAGGTTCGCCCCGCCGATACAGGCGATCATCCCCTCGTCGCGCAGGATATAGGCGCGTCCTTTGATCTCGCCCTTTCGCGTCAGCTGCGCGATATAGCCCGCGACGGCCGAACGGGAAATGCCAATCAAATCAGCGATCTCCTGCTGGCTGATAAACGGGTTCTGCCTGATCAGATGCAGGATGTGCCTCTCCTTGTCCACGTCGCTCCTCCTCTCTATTGCTTTTCTCTTAGCATGCACATCGTCATCATCAAACAAAAGTCTATCACATGAACAAATGTTTTGCAAAGCCAATAAAAAGACCGGGCGCAAATCCTGCCACCCAGTCCTATTGTGCTGATTCTGTTTGTTCCTATCCTATATGTGCTGCTCTTTTGGCGCTTCCATCTTCTTTGGACTGTTTCGCGACAGCGCGATGACCGTCCCGATGATGCACGCCGCTCCGGCCCATTCAAACAATCCAAAGGATACGTGGAGCCAGACGACCGTCGCCACGACAGCGGACAACGGTTCGGCGCATCCGAGGATGCTCGTCTCCGAAGGCTGGATAAAGCGCATGCTGTCCAAATACAGGAAAAACGGAATCAACGTCCCGAACACGACCAGAAAGCACAATCCGAGCACAGAAGACATATCCCAGATTTGTCCGGTCACTTGCCACGGCTGTGCGATTGCGGACAGGCTGATTCCGCCGATCAGCATACCCCATCCCAGGACGACAGTCGATCCCCAGCGATCCAGCAGCTTCTTCGGATACAACGTGTAAAAAGCCAGTGCTACTGCTGACAGCAGCCCCCAAATGACAGCACCCGGCGCGATCGAGAGCTGTCCGGGTTTGCCGTTGGTAATCAGCAAAAACGTCCCCAACAGCGCCAGCACCAACGCGACGATCTGCATCACCGTCGGCATCTTGCGGTAGCGCAGCACCAGAAACAACGTCAAGAACAACGGACCCAAATATTGCAGCAACGTAGCAGTCGCTGCATTACCTTGCTCAATAGAGGCAAAATAGGTGTATTGGACAGCCATCAACCCGCAGATGCCAAACACCACCAGCCGCACAAAATCGCCGCCGGAGCGGAGAATTCGCGTTACATTTTGCCTGTTCTCCCCCATCAGCGAAAGCAACAGCAGCACGACGCCTGATGCAACGAGTCGTACGGACGTCAACCAGTCCGTGGTAAAGGAATAATGATGAAACAACGATTGGGCTACCGTACCCGATACGCCCCACAACATAGCAGCTACGATCACCATGGAAAAACCGCGGACTCGACTCGACACTTGCATTCTTTCCCCTATCTTCCGTTTTTCCTGCAACTATATCCGATTTTTTTCAAAAAAACAAGAATCATCATGCCATTCCTGCGCGATTCTCCTTCCATGGCGGTTTGACAAGAAAAGATGACTCAAGTAGTATTATCTTTAATTCAAGATAAGAAAATTGTAGAGAAGGAGGGCTCATCGTGCCAGACAACAACACACTCAGGGATGAATCCCTCGACTTGATGGTTGTTTTGTCCCGTGCGTACAACTGGGTCACGGCCCACAGCAGTCGCGATATTCGTCGGCACGGACTAAACCCGACTGAATTCGGTGTACTGGAGCTGCTCTACCATAAAGGACCGCAACCACTGCAGCAAATTGGCGAAAAGATCCTGATATCCAGCGGAAACATTACGTATGTCGTGGACAAACTAGAGAAGAAGCAGCTCTTGATCCGCAGACCGTGCTCGCATGATCGCCGGATGATCTTTGCCGAGCTTACGGAAAAAGGGATGAGTTTTTTGGCGGAGATATTTCCTTCCCATCGCGAGGCAATCGCCCGGGCCGTCAGCGGTTTGACTGCCGAAGAAAAGCGTCAGGCGATCCAATTGCTGAAAAAGCTGGGACTTACAGCACAGGAGCGATTTTAAGCGTGGGTACATTTCATTTCTTGACAAAAGTGGAATTGCGTAATAGTCTTGAAGCCGAGATATATAAATTGTAAGTTTGTAGCTTACAATATGAAAGGAGAAAAACCATCCATGAGTAAAGTGCTTTTGATCAAAGCAAATGACCGTCCGATTGAACAAGGGGTAAGCGTGAAGCTGTACCACGCATTCGCCGACTCTTACAAAAAGAACCATCCAAACGACGAGGTTGTGGAACTGGACCTGTTCGCCGAGGACCTGCCATACTACGGCAATGACCTGATCACTGCCATGTTCAAGGCTGGCCGCGGCATGGAACTGACCGCTGAAGAAAAACGAGGAGCTGACAAGGTAAACTCCTACCTCGACCAGTTCCTTGCTGCCGATAAAGTCGTCATCGCATTCCCGCTGTGGAACTTCACTGTCCCGGCTGTTCTGCACACGTACATGGACTACCTCTCCCAGGCAGGCAAAACATTCCGTTATACTGAAAACGGACCTGTTGGCCTGATGGGCGACAAAAAAGTAGCACTGCTGACTGCACGCGGCGGCGTGTACTCCGAAGGCCCTGCGGCAGCGATTGAAATGGCAAGCAAATACGTGAAAACACTGCTCGGCTTCTGGGGCATCAGCAACATCACCGAAGTGATCGTAGAAGGCCACAACCAGTTCCCGGACAAAGCAGAGCAAATCGTTCAAGAAGGCGTAGACAAAGCGGCAAAACTGGCTGAAACATTCTAATTGTTTTTGCGCAAAAGAGCTGGCGGGTACTTGCAAGACCCGCCTGTCTCATGCCTAATATCTCAAATTAGAGATATTTTGCCGCCAAGTATGCACAAAAGGAGGCGTTGACCATGGAGATTCGCATCTATACGGTGGATGAGCAAGGAAAAGGGTATTTTGGAAACGGAGAGATCGTCGAAAACAAACCGATTGGCTTTCCGCACGAACAATCGGCGGTAAAACGGGTAGGACCGCTTTTTTACTGGGCGTGGGCGAAATCGCTGAAGACGTTTGAAATCCCCCTTCATCCCCACTCCGGCTTTGAAATCCTGTCGTATGTCCTGACTGGCACGATTGGCCATCGGGATACGCTGGGCAACATGCAAAAAGTCACCACAGGCGGTGCGCAGATTATGCAAACCGGATCGGGCGCCCAGCATGCCGAAGAGCTCGGGAAAGACTCGGAAATGTTCCAGATCTGGTTTGAGCCGCATCTGAGCCAGGCGACCAAGCGACCGCCGACGTACAATCAGTATGAACACGAGGAATTCCCTGTTCACGAGGTCGATGGCGTCTCGGTAAAATCAATCGTCGGGGGCGATGCACCGATCCAACTCGTAACGGATGCACGCATGTACGATATTGAGATCCCAAGCGGGCGTTCGCTCTCTCTCCCCCTGCCTGCCGGCTATGCTCATGCCGCCGTCGTCATCTCCGGCAGCGGCACCGTCGGCGAAGTCGATGCCGGTCACAGCCATGCTGCGATCCAGAATAGCGACTTCGTCATCACCACCAGCGACACCGACCGCACCGCGCTGTACCAGGCAAGCGCACAGGAAGCGCTGCGACTCGTTTTGATTCAGGTACCGGTCGAAGTCGATTATCCGCTGTATCGCAAATAAGCATGTATCCTCACAAAAGACCCCGTCAGCTACGAGAAGCCAACGGGGTCCATTTCTTTACATCCGTATATTGCGCTTACCGGGACAAAGCCGGCTCCCGCTCCAGCATCGTGCCTGCTTCCGCCAGGCGCACATGCCAGGAGAATGCTTTTTCCAACACGTGCGGCGTATGTCCACCGCAGGTCAACGCCTCTTCGTAATACGCCAGCAATTGCTCGCGGTACATCGGATGCGCACAGTTTTCGATAATTTTCACGGCTCTCTCACGCGGGGCAAGTCCGCGCAGATCGGCAAGTCCCTGTTCCGTTACGATCACGTCTACATCGTGCTCCGTGTGGTCTACGTGGGAGACGAACGGGACGATACTGGAAATGTTGCCGCCCTTGGCGATCGATTTGGTGACAAAGATGGCGAGACGGGAGTTGCGGGCAAAATCCCCGGAGCCGCCGATTCCGTTCATCATCTTCGTGCCCGATACGTTGGTAGAGTTGACATTGCCGTAAATGTCCAGCTCCAACGCTGTATTGATCGCAATCAATCCCAGGCGACGGATGATTTCCGGATGGTTGGTGATCTCTTGCGGACGCAGCACGAGCTTGTCGCGGTACGCCTCGAAGTTTTCTGTCACGCGCTTCATCGTATCAGCCGTCAATGTGATCGAACAACCCGACGCAAAGGCGATTTTCCCTGCATCCAGCAGCTCGAACACCGAATCCTGCAACACTTCGGAGTAAACGGTCAGATCGGTGAACTCGGAGTCCAGAAACCCGTTGAAAACGGCATTTGCCACCGAGCCGATCCCCGATTGCAGCGGAGCGAGGTTGCGGGGCAGACGCCCTTCCTTGACCTCGTTGCGCAAAAATTGAATCAAATGAGCGGCAATCTGGGCTGTCTCTGCATCAGGCTCGACAATCGTGGATGGAGAATCGGTCACTTCGGAGATGACAATTCCTTTGACCTTGTTGATGTCGACCGGAATCCCTCTCGTACCGATCCGCTGCTCTACGGAAGTGAGCGGAATCGGATCACGCTCGCCCTGGTTTGCAGGCGTATACACGTCGTGAATACCTTCCAGCGCGAGCGGATGATTCACGTTTAATTCGATAATGACGTTTTTTGCATGCTCGACAAATATATTGGAATTCCCTACGGAGGTCGTAGGAATAATCAATCCGTCTTCTGTGATTGCAACCGCTTCCACGATCGCGAAATCAATCGGGCCGATCACACCTTGCCGAACCAGTTCTGCTGTATGAGACAAATGCTGGTCGACAAACAACATGTCGCCGTTATTAATGGACTTTCTCATCGTCGCATCAGCCTGGAAGGGCGCGCGCTTGTGCACAATCCCGGCTTCGGCCATAATCGCATCCACGTCCGCTCCCAAAGAAGCGCCTGTATACACATCTACCTTCAGTGGTCTGCTTTCCTGTTTGGCGCGTTTTGCCAATGCGATCGGAACCATTTTTGCATCTCCGGCACGGGTGAACCCACTCAGGCCAAGGGTCATGCCGTCTTCGATCCAAGCTGCTGCTTCTTCCGCCGTCACAATTTTGTCTGCCAGTCTTTTGTCGCGTAAGCGTTCCCACATGATGTTGTGACCCCCTCTGCACCTATTTTCCTTGTTGTGATATACAGTAGCACAGCATCACTGAGCGGGCACTCAATTCGGGTTGTTCCAGCAAATATCAAAATGAAACAGCGGATTTATCTGCGAATCATTCTCAATAAACAAGCTGTACGATCGGCTAAAAGCCGAGAAATTGACGAAACGAGCCGGCGTACGATTGGCTGACCGGTACACGGGTCTTTTGCTTGTCTTTCAACTCCAGCAAGAAGGTGGAGTGAAAATGCGGATGAATGAAGCGGATCGCCTGGACGTTCACAAAATAGGAGCGATGGCAGCGAACAAACTGATCGCAGGGCAATATGTGAGCCAGCTCTGACAAGCTGTATTTGTTTGCAAAACTTCCCGCCGCCGTATGCAGCATCGTCCGGCCGTCATTCGAGCTGACGTAGAGGATGTCCTGCATCGAAATGGGCAGCCAGCCATTTTCATCTCTGCCTACCAGAAAAGCAGGATTCGGACGCGAAACAACGGCAGGCATCATCTGCAGCGAGTAGATCGCCGTAATGCACGTCTCCACCTGTCCCTGGCGAATGACCGGCACAGAAACTCCGTAGTACGGCACCCCGAACACGCGGCTTTCCACCTGAGAGGCGACCTTCTCCTTTACTTTCAACGCTTTATATGTGGCGGAACCGACTCGAACCCGGTCCCCGGGAGAAATTTTCAAATCAATACTGGAACTGGGTTGGTAGTAGACGTACTGTGCCCCATCCGAGATGGCAATGGAAACTCCTTCTGGAATCACTTCCCCAATCATCTGCAGCACTTCAGGAACCAGTGTATTGTCCATGATCCTTCTCTCCCTATTTTCTCGCATTGTTTCTCCTTTCATTAAACCACATTTTTGCTTTTCTCGTGCATCCTTGTCTTGCCATTTGGTGTTTTTCGTCCATTGTAAGAAAATTGTGCTAAAATGATGGCGGAAGCAACCACAGAGGAGAGATAGCCGTGAAGCTGGAACGAATCGACTTGCAACGGATCAAGATTCCCCTGAAAGCGCCTTTTGAAACAAGCATGGGTGTAGAAACGCACAAGGAATGTATACTCGTCCGCGCGTACAGCGGCGAGCATGTCGGTTTTGGGGAAAGCGTGGCGATGGATGTTCCCGTTTACAATGAGGAAGATGTGGACACCGTCTGGTACATGCTGGAAAAGTACCTGATTCCCCAGTTGTTCAGCCGTGAGATCGAGCATCCCGATGATGTATCCCGCCTGTTTTCCTGGATGCGACGCAACAACATGGCAAAGGCAGCCTTGGAAGGAGCCGTCTGGGATGTGTACGCCAAACAGCAAGGCATTTCGCTCTCCCAGGCGTTGGGCGGGACCCGCACTGCGATTGACGTCGGAGTGAGCATCGGAATCGAGCCGACTGTGGAAGCACTATTGGCTCGCGTAGACGGCTTTATCCGCGATGGCTACAAAAAGATCAAGGTGAAGATCAAGCCGGGCTTTGACGTGGAGCCGATTCGCGCCATTCGCCAAGCCTTTGGTCCGGATGTACCGCTGATGGCCGATGCCAACTCCGCCTACACACTGGGCGATCTGGAGCTACTCAAAAAGCTGGATGAATTCGGATTGATGATGATTGAACAGCCTTTGGCCCATGACGACATTATCGACCATGCCACGCTGCAACGCGAGCTGAAGACCCCGATCTGTCTCGACGAAAGCATCCACACCGTCGAAGATGCGCGAAAAGCGATCGAACTGGGTAGCTGCCGTATCATCAACATCAAGATCGGGCGTGTCGGCGGACTCACTCCGGCGAAGCAGATTCACGATCTGTGCCAAAGCCGCCAGATCCCTGTCTGGTGCGGCGGTATGCTGGAAGCGGGAGTCGGGCGTGCGCACAACATGGCGATTGCTTCTTTGGCCAATTTCACGATACCTGGCGACACATCTCCGTCAGATCGCTATTTTGCCGAGGACATTATTACGCCGGCGATCGCCTTTGCGAAGCCAGGCGTGCTGCATGTCCCTACCGCCCCCGGTATCGGTGTGGAAGTAAACGAAGCTGCGCTTTTACGCGCCCTGGTGGAGCACAGGAGCTTTTTTGCCAACCAGCAATCGACGACGACACACATTCCCGGCTGGTAACGGAAAAACGAACAAAGGAGACCACTGCGAGCGGTCTCCTTGTTTGTGTTCATCTGCGCGTAAACCTATTTGAGCGGCAGTGTAACGTAAACAACCGTGCCTGTTCCTTCCTCGCTCGTCACGTGGATTTTCCCCTGATGGGCGTCGACGATCCACCTGGCGATCGACAGTCCGAGTCCGGTGCCATCCGTCGATTTCGAGCGCATCTTGTCCACCCGATAAAAACGGTCAAAAATGAACGGGATGTCCTCCTTGGGGATTCCGATTCCGGTGTCCCGGACCTCTACGGATACTTTTTGCCCTTCCCGCCTGCAAGCCACGTGGATGGTCCCATGGGGCTGGGTATACTTCAAGGCGTTGTCCAGTAAAATGACCAGCAGTTGGTGAATCCGCTCCTCGTCCCCGACCATCTCCAGCGGCTGATGAATGTCCGTCTGCAAACGAATCTCCCTGGCAACCGCCAATTCAGAAAACACGTGGGTGCACCGCTGCACCACTTCGTCGAGCCGAAAGCGCTGCCTGAAAATCTGCAGTTCATTGGAGTCGCTGCGAGCCAGTGTCAACAGATCGGAGACCAGCTTGTTCAACCGTTTTGCCTCCTGCAACCCGATGACAATCTTTTCGCTCTCCTGCTCGATGGTCCGATCCGGATGGCGAAACAGCCGCTCCAGGTTGACCATGATCGCGGTCAAAGGCGTCCGCAGTTCATGCGAAGCGTCGGCGATGAATTGCTGCTGCTTCTCCCAGGAAACCTGGATCGGGATCAACGCTTTTTGCGCCAGAAATCGACCCGCCACGAAGGCGATCAGCAAGCTGACAGCACTTCCGATGACGACCACGTACAGCAGGCTGTTCAGCATGTTGTCCTCGGGTGCCAAATTGTAGACCAGCTGTATCTGGGCCGATGTACGGACGCGATCGTCGACGACTATCCTCTTTGCCGCCGGAATCGTATGGACCCGATACGAAGCGTTCTTGACCTTGATCGTCTCCGTAGTGGCGGTTTCCACAATCTCCTTGCGAAAGGCAGAATAGTCATCCTCGTCCATCTGCTCGCCAAGCCCGGTACCGACGAAGTTTCCCTGCTGGTCCCAGACCAGAAGCATATACCGGCGATCCAACTCCGCAAACCTCTTGCGCTCCTGGGGCAAAAAGGCGGGAAACGCGGGACCGTCTGCGCTGTGCAGCCGGGGAAAGGGCTCTCGCAACAGTCGCTGCTCGGCCGCTTGCAAGGCACGGTCCACTTCGGAATAGAGGCGCACTTTCATTGTAAAGTAGACAGCTGTCCCGAGTGCGTTGAGCAGCACGAACACGACGATCACATTGAGCGTGACCAGGCGGAGACGGGTTTTTTGAAACAACATCAGGCCTCTTCCTTTTTTAAGATATAGCCCACATTGCGAATGGTGCGAATCAGATGTTCATGCGCACCCAATTTTTTGCGCAAATAATGGACGTACAAGTCAACCACGCCGTAGTTGGCCTCGGAATCAATGCCCCACACGCGGTCAAATATTTGCTGGCGGGTCAGAATTTGTTCCCGGTTTTGCAAAAAATACTTGAGCAATTCGTATTCCTTCGAAGTCAGCTTCATCGCTTCGTCTTCGACATACCCGTCGTACTCATGCACCTTCAGCGAAATTGGGCCATATGCCAACTCTCCTTCTGGCGCAGATTTGCCGTTTCGCCGCAGCAGAGCCCGCGCTCGCGCCGTCAGCTCCTCTACGGCGAATGGCTTGACCATGTAATCGTCGGCCCCCGCATCCAAGCCCTCAACTCGCGACTTTACGCTATCCTTTGCCGTCAAAAACAGAACGGGTGTGGAGATCCCTTTGTTCCGCAGCGTTTTTACCATCGTCACTCCGTCGGTTCCCGGAAGCATGACATCGAGAACCAGTAGATCGTAGATGCCGCGCTCGGCGAGTAACAAACCGTCATCTCCGCGCTCGGCAGTTTCCACCTGATACCCTTCCTCTGACAAAACTCCGGAAATGGATTGGAGGAGTGCGTGTTCGTCTTCTACAACCAGTATCAGCATCGCTATCCTTCTCCTTACGTCCTGGGCTTGTTCAGCCGTTCCTCTCTGCAATCGGTTGGCTCTTCGCCTCGCCAACGATAGAGAGATGCCAAGCATTTGTTTACCTTGACTGCCAGGCTATCAAGTACAAGTATACAGCACCAACCCGACAGCAATGTTGTATAAGTCTGGATAGTGTTATTAGACCATTGTTTGTTTTGAATTGCATTTGAATCGTGTGAAAGCACGCCCTTCAATCAAAAAAGCTGTATTCACCATTACGGATGGGTAATGGTGAATACAGCTTTTTGTCTTGTTCCTTCAAAACTGGATCTGCATGCATGCTGTGGATTGTGTGTGGATAAGTCCTCGACCGATTAGTATTCGTCAGCTCCACGCGTTGCCGCGCTTCCACACCGAACCTATCAACCTCATCGTCTTTGAGGGGTCTTACCAGCTTGCGCTGTGGGAAGTCTCATCTTGGAGGGGGCTTCACGCTTAGATGCTTTCAGCGCTTATCCCTTCCGCACATAGCTACCCAGCTGTGCCACTGGCGTGACAACTGGTGCACCAGCGGTGCGTCCATCCCGGTCCTCTCGTACTAAGGACAGCTCTCCTCAAACTTCCTGCGCCCGCGACAGATAGGGACCGAACTGTCTCACGACGTTCTGAACCCAGCTCGCGTACCGCTTTAATGGGCGAACAGCCCAACCCTTGGGACCTACTTCAGCCCCAGGATGCGATGAGCCGACATCGAGGTGCCAAACCTCCCCGTCGATGTGGACTCTTGGGGGAGATAAGCCTGTTATCCCCAGGGTAGCTTTTATCCGTTGAGCGATGGCCCTTCCATGCGGAACCACCGGATCACTAAGCCCGACTTTCGTCCCTGCTCGACTTGTAGGTCTCGCAGTCAAGCTCCCTTCTGCCTTTACACTCTACGAATGATTTCCGACCATTCTGAGGGAACCTTTGGGCGCCTCCGTTACCTTTTGGGAGGCGACCGCCCCAGTCAAACTGCCCACCTGGCATGGTCCTCTCGCCCGATGAGGGCGACGAGTTAGAAACTCCGTACATCAAGGGTGGTATCCCACCGACAGCTCCACAGAGGCTGGCGCCCCTGCTTCAAAGCTTCCCACCTATCCTGTACATGATGCACAAAGTTCCAATACCAGGCTACAGTAAAGCTCCATGGGGTCTTTCCGTCTTGTCGCGGGTAACCTGCATCTTCACAGGTATTATGATTTCACCGGGTCTCTTGCCGAGACAGCGCCCAAGTCGTTACGCCTTTCGTGCGGGTCGGAACTTACCCGACAAGGAATTTCGCTACCTTAGGACCGTTATAGTTACGGCCGCCGTTTACTGGGGCTTCGGTTCAAAGCTTCGCTTGCGCTAACCCATCCCCTTAACCTTCCAGCACCGGGCAGGCGTCAGCCCCTATACTTCGCCTTGCGGCTTCGCAGAGACCTGTGTTTTTGCTAAACAGTCGCTTGGGCCTTTTCACTGCGGCCCCCTCGGGCTATAAACCCTACCGGGGCGCCCCTTCTCCCGAAGTTACGGGGCCATTTTGCCGAGTTCCTTAGCAAGAGTTATCCCGCGCACCTTAGGATTCTCTCCTCGCCTACCTGTGTCGGTTTGCGGTACGGGCACCTTGTTCCTCGCTAGACGCTTTTCTTGGCAGTGTGAAATCAGGGACTTCGGTACTTGAATTTCCCTCGCCATCACAGCTTGTGCTTGACAGTGTGCGGATTTGCCTACACACCACACTTGCTGCTTGGACGGCCATCCAGTAGGCCGCTCACCCTATCCTCCTGCGTCACGCCATTGCTCAAACGGTACAGAGGTGGTACAGGAATATCAACCTGTTGTCCATCGCCTACGCCTTTCGGCCTCAGCTTAGGTCCCGACTAACCCTGGGAGGACGAGCCTTCCCCAGGAAACCTTAGGCTTTCGGTGGACAAGATTCTCACTTGTCTTTTCGCTACTTACACCGGCATTCTCACTTCCAAGCGCTCCACCGCTCCTTCCGGTACGGCTTCACCGCTGCTTGGAACGCTCCCCTACCCAGTCCGTAAGGACTGCCATAGCTTCGGTGATACGTTTAGCCCCGTTAC
>NZ_CP185865.1:3972500-4107500 GCF_044627595.2 Brevibacillus sp. TJ4
GCTCAGGACGAAATTGCCCACGAGGACGATTACCAGCGGCAAGATCGCCAGCCAGATGCTCATGTACGTCCTGTTCTGGCCTTCATTCAGATCAGGTTCATTGACATGCCCTTCGCCGTATCCTTCGCCGGAAGCGACAGCTTGCTTGCGTCTGCGTTCCAGCCAGTACATACCCGCTCCAAAAACGAGAATCGCTCCAATGATCCCGACCAACGGTGCCGCGTACGCGTCCGTTCCGAAGTACGAGGTCGGAATGATATTTTGAATCTGCGGCGAGCCTGGCAGCGCATCCATCGTGTAGGTGAACGCACCCAGGGCAATCGCTCCGGGAATCAGCCGTTTGGGAATGTTGGCTTCCCGGAAAATCGCGGCTGCGAACGGATAGACGGCAAATGCCACGACGAACAGGGAGACGCCACCGTAGGTCAGAATCGAACAGGCCAGGACAACAGCGAGGATCGCCCGGTTGGAGCCAAGCGCCTTGACGATGTTGTGCGCAATCGATGCCGCCGCGCCACTCATCTCCATGACTTTTCCAAAAACCGCCCCCAACAGGAAGATCGGGAAAAACGACTTCACGTAGTTGGCTGCGTTCACCATGTAGGTCTCCGTGTAGCTGGGCAGCAAGGCAATCCCGGACATCGCCACGGCGAGCAAGGTGAAAATCGGGGCAAAGATAATCACGGGATAACCCCGGTAGGCAAAAAACATCAACAGCCCGAGCGCAAGGATAATAGAAATAACTTCAATAAACATACGATGCTCCTTTCGCTGATCTCGCCAGTGTGACGGATCGAAGTTTATGAAATCGCTTTCACGAAAATGATAAAAGCAACATTCATGCCAACCTCCGGAACCTGTGCCTGCATCCTTGCACGGCAGGGCTTTTGCCGATTCGTCGAAGGACTTGGAATCGTCGAAACAGCCCTTTATTCCACGATTCCGGAATAAACCTTCCGAAAACGTGGAATTGTATGCGCTTTCCTCACTGCTTCCTTTCCGCAAATCTGGAATATCACAAATGAACAGAAAAAACCTCTCTGCACATGTACAGAGAGGTCGATGATTACGATTCGGGCAAACCGTACTTTTCCCATTTTGCATAAAATGAAGATTTGCTGATCTGCAGCAGCCGTGCTGCCTCCTGCTTGTTTCCGTTCGCCTGCATGAATGCTTGCAGCAGCGCTTCCCGTTCCGCTGCCTCTACAGTCTCTTTCAACGCTTTCACCGGACCAGGCAGCGATGGCACGGATACTGCCTCTGCGACTACCGGCAGCCAGATATGTTCTTTTCGCAACACATCGTCGTCGAGCAGATGCAAGGCCCGCTCCAGCAGATTGCGCAGTTCCCGCACATTCCCCGGCCAGGAGTAGCTTCGCAGCACATTCCACACCTCATCGTCAATCGCTTTGACCACGATCCCAGTCGACTCGGCAAGCTGTTTGAGCAGATTGGATACCAGCTCAGGCAAATCCTCCAACCGCTCGCGCAGGGGCGGAATGGACAGCGAGACGACATTCAGCCGGTAGTACAGATCAGCACGGAACTTGCCCTCCCGAATGAGTGCGAGCAAATCCTGGTTGGTAGAGGCGATGACCCGCACGTCGATCGGGGTGGCACGCACCGCTCCCACGCGCTCCACTTCTTTTTCCTGCAAGACCCGCAGCAGCTTGGCCTGCAGCGGCAGCGGCATGTCGCCGATCTCATCCAGCAGGATCGTCCCGCGGTGGGCAAGCTCGAACTTCCCTTTTTTGCCGCGACGGGCGGCTCCGGTAAACGCCCCTTCCTCATATCCGAACAGCTCGGATTCGAGCAGCGAATCGGGAATCGCCGCGCAGTTCACACGGATAAACGGCCCCATTTTCCGCTTGCTCTCGGCGTGGATCGCGTGGGCAAACAGCTCTTTGCCCGTGCCGCTCTCGCCTGTGATCAGGACAGTGGAGTCGCTTTTCGCCACCTTTTGCGAAAAGTTTTTCAGCTCCCGCATCTTGGCGCTGTAGCTGACGATCTGGTCAAAGCGATACGTGGCGCCGAGCCTGCGTTGCAGCTCTTTTTTGTAATAGGATAGCTCATCTTTTAGCTGCTCGACCATCGCGGCCAGCGACGCCAGTTCTTTTACGTCCTGAAACAGAACCGTGCCCAGGACGGCGATCACTTTGCCGTCGTCGATGATCGGGATGCGGTGGGCGATCATGCTCTGTCCCTTGATTTGCTGAATGGAGGCAATCTCCGGGACTCCCCGTTGCCCGACGATGTGCATGCGCGTATTCTCAATCACTTCCGTAACGGGGCGGCCGATGACATCCTGCACACCGAGGAACTCCCGATAGCTGCGGTTCATCAGCAGTATTTTTCCATTCTGGTCCGTGACCACCATCGGTTCGTGAGCGTTTTCAAAAACAACTTCCAGCAGTTTGCTGATTTGTTGAAGATTCCAGTCCAGAACAGTTCCCCCCGTTCCAATCCCTTGCCCGGAGAGGCAGCAGGAGATGATAAGAAAAGTTTGCCCCAGATTTCACTCCGGGGCAAACATTCGCGAATTGACCTCTCTTTAATTTCTTTGTACGATCTGCTCTTCCTGCTTCAACCCTGCCTGCTTGCGTATGAGTGGAAGCATCGACACCATGCCGATGAGAAACAGCAAAGTGATCCCCTGGTAAATGGCCACCAGCGAGAAGTTTTCTTTCAACAAGCCGGCCACACTCATCGTCAGCACCATAGACCCTGTAAACAGCGGGGTCAGGATGCCGTTCACCCGGCCGATAAAAGAGCTTTCCGTATGCTTCATAATCAGTGTGTTGATGCCGATCTGGATGCACGGCAACAGCAGACCTGCGATCAGACTGGCGGAAAGCGTCAGCCAGAGCATGGTGGAGATCCCGGAGAGGCTGAAGGCAAGCGCATTTCCCAACATCCCGATGATCAACAGCTTTTGCGGAGCGACATTTTTGGCGTAGATCATGGTCAGCGCTCCGCCCACGATCATTCCGATGCCTTGGGCTGTCAGCAGCCACTGCAAACTTTCCTTGGGCAGCCCCAGACGCTCCGTCACCAAAAAGATGCCCAGCGGCTGTGCCATCCCCAAACCGAGTCCCGCTGCCGCGAAGGTAAAGCCGATCAGAGACAGCACGCGATTGGACCTGACATAGCGAACGCCGCTTGCCATCTCGGCCAGAAGCTGCTTCTGCTCCGATGAGGCCGACTCTACCGGGTCCGCTGGCAGCGAATAGAGTACGGCGGCCGAACAGAGGAACGCCACGATGGTGATCCCCATCGCCACTTCCACCCCAAATTGCTGAAATACGAATGTGCCCAAAATCGGTCCCATGACCATAAAGATGGCAAACAGCGTCTGATAGGCGGACATTCCCGCCTGTATCTGCTCGGCCGGAACGTGCAGCTTGAACAGCTTCATCCCGGACGGGTGGGAAAACTGGGAGAGAATCGACGAAATCAACGTCGCGAAAAAGACCGCTTTCCACGTGCCAAACACAAACGTCAGCAATACGACCAGCACAGAGGCCGCGCTGAGCAAATCACACCAGACCATCGTCCGTTTGGGGCGCCAACGATCCGCGAAAGTGCCGGCCAAAAAAGAAAAGAGAAAGATCGGCGCGTATTCAGCTACCGAAATCATCGAGATGGCAAAGGCATTGCCCGCCGTTTGTTCCATCACAAACAGCAGAATCGCAAAGTTGCGCACCCAGATGCCAATCTGCAAAAACAAGCCTGACAACAAAATGGCCCGCACATACCGATTCCGAATAACTCCTGACATAATAAAAAACCTCCTCATCCATTCAATTCTGGACAGGAGGTATCGCATACATGTGCAAAACAGACAAAGAATCCCTTATACGACAAGGGAAGCATCCATATTTTGCCAATATCGCGTACTAATCCTATCCAGAAATGAAGCATCGTCATGTTTTCGAATGCGTTCTTGGAATAGGAATTAGTAGATCATTGGCTTGATGGTCACCCTTCCGTGTTAGAATGACCCAAGAATACCACAAATAGGCAACTGTGCACAAGAACCTTTTTTTGCTTATTCCTTTAGCCGCAACAAGCGCATGCTGTTCAGAATGACCAGAAGCGCCGCTCCGGTGTCGCTCAACACGGCCATCCACAGCGTCAGTATGCCCGGGAAAATCAGGACCAGCGCCGCCAGCTTGATCAGGATGGAGAAGGCGATGTTTTGCTTGATGATGCGCAGCGCTTTGCGGCTCAGCTTGACGGTATGGGGCAGCTTTTCCAGGTTGTCGGCCATCAGCACGATGTCGGCTGTCTCCATCGCGGTATCGGTACCTGCTCCACCCATCGCGATACCCAGGTCAGCCGTAGCCAAAGCTGGCGCATCGTTGATTCCGTCGCCGACCATCGCCACGACGTGACCCTCCCGCTGGAGCTGCTTCACTGCCTCCACTTTTTGCTCGGGCAGCAGTTCGGCAAAATAGCGGCTCACACCTGCCTGATCCGAGACCTTTCGAGCTGTTCCCGCATGATCGCCGGTCAGCATTACCATCTCCCGCACACCGGCCCGTTGCAGCTTGCCAATCGCCTGAACGGTACTCTCGCGAATCGCATCCGCTACGGCGACAATTCCGACAACGCGCTGTGCCGTACCGACGACGACGAGTGTATTGCCTTCTTGCTGCAAGGACTGGATCGAGCCTTCCCATCTCGTCAGGTCCACACCCAGTTCGGCAAACAGCGCCGGTTTGCCTGCGTAGTAGGTCTCGCCCGTGATCGTGGCTTGCACCCCTTTGCCCGCGATGGCGAGATACGCTTCTGCCGCAAGCGGGGGAACGCGTTTTTCCATCGCGTAATTGACGATCGCTGTGGCAACCGGATGGCGGGAATGTTCCTCGATCGTGCGGGCGATTTGCAACAACTCGTCTTCTGTCGCTCCGACGGTCAGCAGTCGCGTCACCTGCGGCTTGCCCTGCGTCAGCGTCCCCGTCTTGTCAAAGGCGAAGGCCGTAATCGCACCCGCTCTCTCCAAAAACGTCCCGCCTTTGATCAGCACGCCATTTCGCGCCGCGTTGCCAATCGCCGAGACGATCGCGACCGGGGTGGAAATGACCAGGGCGCATGGGCAGGCCACGACGAGCAGCTCCAGCCCTTTGTAAAACCACTCGCCCCACGTGCCGATTCCGAACAACGGCGGCAGGAAAATCACTCCGATGGCCAGCACGAGCACGATCGGTGTGTAAATCTCCGCGAATTTATCGACAAACGCCTGGGTCGGTGCCTTTTTCTCCTGCGCCTCTTCGACCAGATGAATAATGCGGGCGATCGCCGTATCCTCCACCAGCCTGGTCACTTTGATCTCCAACGAGCCGCTTTCGTTCACCGTCCCGGCGAAGACCACATCTCCCGGCTCCTTGTCTACCGGAATCGACTCCCCGGTAATCGGCGCCTGATTGACGCTGGAGCTGCCTTTGCCCACCTCGCCGTCCAAAGGGATTTTCTCCCCTGGCTTGACGACGATCACCTCTCCCAGGCGAATCTCTTCCACTGGCACGCGGACGAGCGCTGCTCCGCGCTGCACCCATGCTTCCGGCGGTGCCAAATCCATCAGCTTGCGAATCGAATCGCGCGTCTTCTCAATCGAGCGGGCCTGCAGCATATTTCCGATGGCAAACAGCCAGACGACGGTTGCCCCTTCCAGCCACTCACCAATCGCCGCCGCACCGATTGCGGCCACGGACATCAGCACGTTCATGTCGAGCGAACGGCTTTTGATCGCGTAAAAAGCGCTCCGCACCGGTTTGTAGCCGCCCGTCACGATCGAGCTGGCGAACAGCAGCGTACTGACCAGCTCAGGAATGGCGGAAAACGAGCTGACCAGCCCCAGCAGCAGAAAGACACCGGAGATGATCGTCAGCCTGGTCCCGCTGCGATCGCCCTCGGACTGTTGCTCCACGCGTCGGCCAGACAGCGGGCTGGCGCTGTACCCTGCTTTGGACACCTCCTGGGCCACCCCCTGGTGTCCGAGTCCTTCCTCGACGATCTGCATTTTTCCGGTTGAAAAATTGACGCTGACCGCCTGTACCGCTGCGAGCGATTTCATATGGTTCTCCAGCGACTTCGCGCAGGAACTGCAATCCATTCCATGGATCTGGTAGACAGCCACACCGGACCCTGCCAGCAGCGGAGCAGACTCTTCCCCCGCGTGATGCGCGTGTCCGTGGCCATGCGAATGTAGATTTTGCTGACTGCCGCACTGATCATCCTGGCAGCAGGCAGATTTTTGATTGGAACTTGTCATGGATATTCCCCCAATCCATCGGACAAAAACAAAACATTCAAATGTATATTTAATTATGATACTACCTGATTTTTGGTGTTCATTCAATTGCATATTTGAATTTGCACCGCTCTTTTTTCCTCACTACTATTGATTCTTTCCCTCCGGAAAAGAAAAGAGACTTCTCTGCGCGAGAAGCCTCCTTAATGCACTGCGATCTACGATTTGTTCCGGCCTGTCACCGGTTCCCAGCGATGGCCGCAGTCCAGACAGGTGCAAGCGACGGTCTTGCTCCTCTCCAGCATCATCCGGATGACGAACAAGGCAAACGCCGCCGACAAGCCGAGAAACATGAACACCACCGGCGTAGCCTCCAGCCGGACGCCGACCCAGCCGGCGATCACCAGGATCAGGACGTACATGACGACGTAGAGCACGCGATTGTAAGATTCTTGTATATCCACCTTTTTTGATTTGCACGAAGGACATTTGCTTGCTTCCATGCTGTCTCTCCTCCTGTATGTTCCGCTACCGGTTCGTAACCATGTCCATCTTACTCCAGCACACTTTGCTTTGCCAAGGAAAGTGTTTTTGCCTTTCCACTTTTTCGCGCAATGACTATAATAGGGAGACATGAAATGTAAGGTAAAGAGGTGATTCCTCATGTCCGCAAAAGCAAAGGAAGACATTTGTGAAATCCAGTGCTTCGACGAAGAAAAAGTACAGCGCCTGCGTCCACACGTCTCCGAGTCAGAAGGGGTAGCGAAGATTTTCAAGGCATTGGCCGACGACACGCGAGCCAAGATCATTTACATCCTCTCGCTTGAAGATGAGCTGTGCGTCTGCGATATCGCGGCTGTCATCGGCAGCTCGATCGCCAATACCTCCCACCACCTGCGGCTGCTCCGCAATATGGGATTGGCCAAGTACCGCAAAGAAGGCAAGCTCGTCTACTACTCGCTCGATGACGAACACGTCCGCCACCTCATCCTGGCTGGTGTCGAACACGCGAAAGAACTGCGCGTACCGATGGATACCCAAAAGGTATAACGCAGCTCCCCGATCCTGCGAATCACCCTTATGAAAAAAAGACCCTGGCTGTCGATCTCACCAGGAGGGCTCACCCAAGGTCAGTCCTCCCGGTCACAGCCGGGGGCTTTTTGTATGCGCCGGTAATCGTCCGGAGTGTCGACATCAAGACCCCACTCCGCCCGTTCAAACGGAATGGTGCGCAAATGCTGCTTGTACTGGCTGACCACTTCCTTGCCTCCCTGATCTCCTGTGACCTGGGCCAACTCGGCGAACAGCGCTGCGTCGAACAATACCGGATGACCTGCCTCTCCGGCGTACAGCGGGCGCACAATCCGCACCCCGGCATCGCGCTGCTGACGATATGTATCCACCAGTGCCTGAATCACCTGACCGGGAACGTAGGGCTGGTCAGCCAGAAACACGAGCACAGCATCCGCCTTCCCCGTCATCGCCCGAATCCCGCACGCCAGCGAAGAAGCCATGCCTGTGGCGTAATGCGGATTGTGGAACACTTCCACTTGCGGCAGATCGCTTGTCTGCTCGCGCAGTTTCTCGTGATGCTCGCCTCCTACGACGAGGATCGGCGCCAGTCCGCTCGCCACAGCGCGGTCGACGGCGTGGCGAAACAACGGTTTTTCCCCGAGCGGCAAAAACTGCTTGGCACTCCCCATCCGGCTCGACATGCCAGCCGCCAGTATGATCGCTCCGATTTCAGCCATTTTCTACCCCCCTTTTCTCGTTCACTCGATGGCCGCGATCAGCTTCTCCATCATTTCCATGTGCAGCGCACCGATTACTTTCTCGCGAACGATGCCGTCCGCATCGATGACATAACTGGTCGGAATGGAGATTCCCTGATACAGCCGGGCCACCTGTTTCCCGTCATCCAGCAGGACCGGAAAGCTGATGCCGTACTCTTCGAGGAAGCGGGTGACTGCTTCTTCGCTCTCCTCGGTTTCGATCAGGTTGACGCTTACGATCGTCACGCCATCTGCTTTGTACTTCTCGTAAAACTCCTGCATATCCGGCATTTCGGCGCGGCATGGCGGGCACCAGGTAGCCCACATGTTGAGAATCACCTTGCTTCCGCGAAAATCGGACAAGCGGACCAGATCGCCTTCCCGGCTGCGCAGGGCAAAATCCGGGGCGAGGTTTCCTTTTTTCAGTCCGACAGCAGCCTCGCTTGCTCCCGCTGTCGGCTGGTGTGGTACTGACGGGGCGAGCTCTCGATCCAGATACCCCCAGAGGACCATTCCCGCGATGCCGAGTACCGCGACTACCGCTCTCCTCCGGTCCGTGCGCGCTGTCAGCGCCAGGTACAAGACGAGGCACAATCCGGCCTGTGCAGCATGGTACAGCACGTCTTCCCGCCACACTGCCGCGTACAGTACGTGTCCGATCCCCCAGGAGATGACGACGCCGATTGCCAAGGCGGGAAAGACAGCTTTGAAAGGCAGCTCCGCTTTTCTCATGCGGTAGATCGCATACAGCGCTACGCCGCCTAGGGCCAGCCATACTCCGCGGTCGCCACCGGAGAAGTAGAGCAGGGACGCAGGGTTTTCCCACACTTTCCACGGGTAAAACACGGCGTAGCTGAGCTTCCAGATCAACAAGCCGAGTATTGCTCCACTGCCTGCCAGGTCCGTAATCTGCCGGCGATACGCCGGATATTGCCGTCTCAGCCGGTACCCCATCGCGCCATACCCGCTCAAGGCGGCAAGAACGTACACCAGCGTAGCTGTCTGGATCAAAAACGGTCCCAATTGGATGACATCGCTCACGTGCCGCCCCCCTCTCTTCCGATCATCGCACATCTCGCTGGACAAGATGCTGATTCTTCTATCATACAATCTCTTTCTCCGCTTGTAACGCCCGGCAGTGCAAACCTTCCCTCCGGCGCTTGCACCAGGCATTTTCCCGGTCATTACCCGGCAACACATCGCCCCAAAACACGCACATGAAAAAAGGAAGGCGTGGCGACCTTCCCTTTTTCCCGACATATAGGTGCTGTCACGAAGTCCGAACAGCGCGCTCGGCATTGACGCGTCCGTGTACCCAATATCTGCCGGTTCCCGGTACCGGGTCACATGTGGACAAAATGGCGTCTACGATCTCTTCGTTCGTTTTCCCTTGTGCAGCCAGCAACGCGGCTACCCCGGCAACATGCGGAGCTGCCATCGACGTTCCGCTCAAGTACGAGTAGTAATTCCGCGGATACGTAGACAAAACCTGATCTCCGGGTGCCGCGACATCGACCCACAGCCCGTAGTTGGAAAAGCCGGACTTCGTATCGTTTTCGTTCGTGGAAGCGACCGCGATCACATTGGCGAAGTTGGCCGGGTAGTTGGGAGTGGCCGAACCATCGTTTCCGGCTGCCGCGACGATGACAGCGCCGCGGCTCCACGCATACTGGACAGCGGATTGCAGCGTCGAGGATGAGGCCGGCGCACCCAGGCTGAGGTTGATGACTTGTGCACCTTGTTGCGCGGCATAGACGATGCCCCGTGCTACATTCATCAGGTCGCCGCTACCCGAATTGTCCAGTACCCGGATCGGCATGATCGATGCCAACGGACACACCCCGGCGATGCCGATACGGTTGTTCGTTACCGCCGCTGCGATCCCCGCTACATGTGTACCGTGTCCGTTTCCATCTGCGGGACTCGTATCGTTGCTGACAAAGTCGTAACCAGGTACGATCTTCGCCCGAAGGTCCGGGTGATCCAGTTGTACGCCTGTATCTACGACAGCGACGGTCACCTCTGGGCTCCCCTGGGTTACATCCCACGCTGCAGGGGCTGCGATTCGCTGCGGTCCGTACTGATACAGGCTAAAGTACGGATCGTTTGGTACCGCAAAAGCCTTGAACTGGTAGTTGGGCTCGGCGAATTCAATCTCGGACAATCCCTGGTAATGCTTGAGTATTTTCCTCATCTTGCGCCTGGAGGAAACCCGATAGATCCCCAGCTCTGGCTCGCTGTCGACCAGTTCGCATTTTGCCTTGCGATGAATCTCATTCATCTGTTCTGCCGACAAACCGTCCTTAAACCGGACAATCAGTTGGTTGGCTGTGTGCGCCGGCCACTTCTGATCCTGTCGGCGATCCCAGTATCGGTACAGAAGACCGGCAATGACAGCTCCCGCGACGAACAAGCTGATCCAGAATCCCATGTTCGCTATCTCCCCCTTGTTTCGTGATGGCAATTCCTTACCTGTGTATGCGGGGAGAGGGACAGGGGATTGGGTGGCTATCCTTTTCGAAGCGAAATTTAGTGCAAATCAACTATCATTCTTTTGCAGTAAACCGTGATATTCGTGTCGTTATTGCATTGTGTCACTTCCATTATTATGCAAACAAAAAAGCCAATCGTCCGCCGTACTTGGACATTGGCTTTTCGTTTTGCACCCGATGGACGCGTTATGACAGCAGGGCTGCAAATACCTGCTCGTCGAGCGCGGTGGCCTTTTCGATGTTGTACGTTTTTTCATAGGCCGGGTTTTGCGTGATGGCCGCTCCCCAGAACATCGATTCGAACACGGACTCGACCGCTACCTCGATTTTGCACAAAGGCATGGCGACGCCTTCCATTTTCTCCTCCACAATCTGCGCGACACCGATGATCGAATATACGGTTCCCAATCCGATCATCGTCAGGGAAACGCGCGGATTGGCCTGTACATTGGCCGCAGTGCGGGAGTTGTTGGTAACGGCAAAACGAATCGCTGTATCCGAGTACGCCTTCACCCATGAAATCGCAGAGGTATTCGGCGTATTGGTTTCGGAATCAATCGTGCTCAAGAGAATCAGCGGCTTGTCGTTCATAAAATCGATTTGCTCCTGAGTGAGCGTTTTCGGGATTTCTTTACTCATCTTCGCGTGTGCCTCCTTTTGGTTTCACTTTCCTTATGATAACAGTAAATCCTTTTGATTCAAAGGCACCCCCAGTTCCAACTTTCCAAACATTTCCCCGAGATGATCCATATTAAACGTGATGTGCATGGACGACGCCTGCACATCGCGCCAGTATCGCTGCAACGGGTTGGCGGCAAAGATACTTCCCGCACCGCTCGCATCCATGATCGTCTTGACTGCTTGGCTGCACAGTTTGGCAGTATAGCCGTAGTTGCGGCGCAGACGAATTCGCTCATACGCATCAATCGGCACATCGGTACTCAGACGCGTCAATGATTTTTCCAGCAAGGCAGTCGCCGCTTCCAGCGATGCTGAGACTTCGGCAACGCGGATTTGCTGGTGCGTGAAATCGGCCACTTTTGCCTGACGCACCGTAGATTTGGTACGCAGCCCGTCCCGCCACAATTCATAGGCGCCAACACTGGCACCGAGTAGCGCGGATGTAAGGCTGACCGGTATGACCGTATACAGCGGATTTTTGTAAAGCGGATTGTCGTTCACGACGTTTCCCGGTCCCTCGCCCCTTTGGCACCAGGCAACCATGTCAAAGGTGCGATGTTCCGGAACGAATGCATCGGTTATTTCGATGTTTTTGCTCCCGGTGCCACGCTGGGCGACAGTGTCCCAGGAATCGAGAATCGTGTAATCCTGTTTCGGCACCAACATCATCATCGAATAGGGAGGCTCTCCTTCTTTTTCGGAAGGTACGCTTCCAAACAGCATCGCCCATCCGCTGTGGTCGACTCCTGAGGAAAAACCCCAGGTTCCGCTGATCCGATAGCCGCCTTCGACCTTTTTCACCTCTGACTTCGGCGAACCAAATGACGATGCGATACAAGCGTCGGGGTTTTCCCCCCAGATTTCCTGCTGTGCCTGCTCCGGGTAGTAGGCCAGCATCCAGGAGTGGAGCACCAGCAGCCCAAAGCACCACCCGGCTGACGGATCTGCCTTGGCGATTTCGTACGTCGTTTTGTACATCGTTTCAATTCCCAGCTCATGCCCTCCCCAACGCTTGGGCATCAGACAGCGGATCAAGCCTGACCTTACAAAATCATCGATATTTTCCTGCGGTTGTCGGCCCAACTCCTCCGACAGATTCGCCCGTTCCCGGATTCGCGGAACAAGGCTCTTGGCTCGTGCCACTGCTTCTTCGTGTGTAAGAAAAGACATCGGCGTATCCCCCCGTACTGACTTCTGCTTTCCATGCTAGTCAAAAGGGAGGGCAAACGGAAATACATGACTTGTATGTCGGTAATAAGAATTCCTTATTGCCATCTGTATCAATTGGCTTCTGTGTTATCATGTAACCAATCTGGCTACTTTTCAAAAAAGGGGATCAGCAGCAATGGACATCCGGCAATTGCACTATTTTATCGCGGTCGCGGAGCATCTCAACTTTACCGAAGCAGCCAAAAAGCTGTATGTAGCGCAGCCTGCCGTCAGCCAGCAAATCGCCTCTCTGGAAAAGAAAATCGGTGTCAAGCTGTTCCATCGAACCAAGCATTCCGTAGAGCTGACAAACGCAGGCCGAGCCTTTCTCGAAGACGCACGGGAGATTGCCAAACGCTTCGCCGATTCGATCCAGCACGCCCGGGAAGCGGAAGAAGGACTGGCGGGTGTCATTCGCATCGGCTTGTTGAGCGTCTCTGTCCGGGATTTTCTGCCGCTTGTAGTCCGCTCGTTCCGCAGCAAATACCCGAACATCAGGCTTCACTTCAGCTTTCATAATAGTGCGCGCATCAATCGCATGCTGCAAGACGACGAGATCGACATCGCCTTCACCCTGTCACACGGACTGCACAATATCCACAATCTGCAGTGCCGTGCCTTGTGGAACCAGCCCTACTCAATCATTTTGCCGCAGGATCATGCTCTTGCGGATCAAGCCGAACTGTCTGTGGCCCAACTGGAACACGAGCCGTTTCTCATGCTGGATCGGGAAGAATCGCCGCAGGGCTATGATTACGTGCTTGCGATGTGCGCCAGCCATGGATTTTCCCCGCGTATCGTTAGCCATGCGTCCCGCCCGGATGCAGTCTTGATGATGGTCGATGCGGGAATCGGCATTACGATCTTGTCTCGGCATCTGCTTTTGTACGCAAGTCCGCGCCTGCGCTTTGTCGACATCGCAGGCGAACAGCATCAGGTGGATGTCGTGGTCGCCTGGAAAAACTCGACTGCCAATCCTTCTGTCCCTCTGCTCATCCGGGAGGTAGAAGATACGCTGGCAACTGCTTCTTTTCGTTGATGTGGCCGAAATCACCGGGACCCGACAAAAAACAGCCCTTGGCTCGCTGTACAAATGCGAAACCAAGGGCGAAAAATTCAGCAGAACAACCCTTGCAAAAACGGAGCTTGCAGCCGATTCGTCATCTCCTGCCGGCTTTTTTTCATCTTCTCCCTGACCGCTACCCTCTCGCGCAATGCCAGCTTCGTACAACTCACCAACTTTTGCGCCAACTCCGGATCGTCTGTCATCACAGCCAATTCCGGCAAATCCAG
Source organism: Brevibacillus sp. TJ4 (assembly GCF_044627595.2). NCBI lineage: Bacteria > Bacillati > Bacillota > Bacilli > Caryophanales > Paenibacillaceae > Brevibacillus > Brevibacillus sp. TJ4. The sequence continues at coordinate 3,986,201 of NZ_CP185865.1, forward strand.
TGAATAGGCGAAATCTACGCACTTGAAGCGATAGGCCAGACAGACAAACGGCACGCCCGCAGCAGCGCTCAAGACGTTGGCATGCAGCTTGAAGTTGATCGTCGCCTGGCAGCGGCTGATCCGTCTCATCAGCTCCTGATGGCCGTGCAGCTCCAGGTCGAGAACCGTGTGCTGGGGCAAGCCAATGTTGCTGTACAATCGCTTGATCGCCTCCCGGTCGGGGCCCCACATCGTGTACAGGTAAATGTCATACCCTTCCGCAATCATCGCCCGGGCTGTTTCGGCCAGCGCTGCTTCGACTCTTGCCTCGTTTTTTCCGTAAATGCGGTTGTAGGAAGTTCCCCAGTTGATGCCGATTTGCGGGCGCTTCCCCGCGTCGTCGGCCTCCTTCTCGATTGATGGCAGGCTTGGCAGCATGCCCGAATCGCCGCTGACAAAAAGTTTGCCCGCAACGCCTGCATACCGCATCACTTGCTCGCTCAACGGTCCGCGCACCCCGAAGTACGCGGCATGGTTTCCGATGTTGACCAGCATCCGGCACATCGCTTCACTCTCCCGCCATTGTCCAGACGGAAGCTCTCCGGCAAAAGCAGAAGGCAGCGGCACCTGGGAATCGTACCCGCTGCCCCAAATGACAAGCTGCTTGTTTGCTTGCACCGCCCGATGCGCCACGTTGACGTATCCGGGCACCAGCAGCGAGCCGCCGCCCAGAACAACCGTATCATACGCGCGTACATCCTGCAGATCGACGCCGGGCAAGGAAGGAACCACCTTGTAGTGCTTGGGATCGAGATGCTTGCGAGAAAGCTCCGCGAACACCTCCCACATCAGCTCGTCGCCAAGATTGTGAAACCCGAGCCAGCCTACGTACAAAATCGTTTTCATCGCGTCGCTGTCCCCCTCTCAGGATCGCTGTTTGCACGCTGCATACACAGCGAGAATCTGACCGCTCACCTGTTCAATGTCAAACTGCTCCTGCACCCACTCTCTGGCTTGTTCCCCCCAGCGCCGCAATTGCTCGCGATCGGCAAACGCCCGCTGCAAAGCCTGCGCGATCAAATCAGAGGACGGCTTCGCAATGGAGGCGTGGTCGCCAAAATAGTAGTCCCACGCCTGATCGTAGGCGGATGGGGTGACCAGGCCAAAAAAGCCGTGATTGCCAATCGCCAGTACGGGCTTTCCTGTCGCCATTGCTTCCAGCGCGACCCTGCCGGTGCCGACGACGAGATCGCTTTGCGCATAGTACGGCCGGACATCCGTTTTTTCTCCGACAAAGTGAATGTACTCTCGCCCCCTTTGGCGGTTCAACGCCTTGGCCAGCTCCCTAACAGCATGAGACTGCGGTCCGGTGCCGACGACGATGACATGCAGGTCGGATAGCCCGGGCAGTACCTTGGTCGCCCGCAACAGCATGTTGCAGACCGACGCCTTTTGCCAGGCCAACCGGCTGACATAGGTGACAACGGGTGCGCCCGGAGCAATCGCGGGTAATCTCCCCTCTGTGGCAATGGCCTGCTTCCCTGATTCGGGATGAAAAAGCTGGACATCTACGCCGTTGGCTATCACGGCAGAGGCGATTCCTCGCTGCGCCCAATACTTCTGCACCGGTTTGCTGACGCTGATGACAGCATCGCACAAGCGTGCGAGCTGGACCGCCTCTTCGACCGGATAATAGGTGCCGTGCAGGGTAAAGACGACCGGAATCCCCAACTGCTTCGCCGCTGACGCCGCTGGCAACCCCGAAGGTGTCTGGTGCACGTGGACGACAGTAATCCCTTCGCGCTCCATGACGCTGCGGTAATATTTCTCCGCCTGTCGCCTGCGCACCGCAATCGGTTCACGTCCGCCAGTTTTCGGAAGGTGAATCTGGTATCCTGCCTGGGCGAACGCACGATGGAGAGGACCGTTTGCCCCTGTACAAAACAGCGACACGCCTCTCGCTCGCAGCGGCCCAGCCAGACTGAGCGCATACGTCTCTGTGCCGCCTGTTCCCAAGCTGTCCAATACCATCAGCACGCGCTCTGTACTACTGTTCATTGCTCTTCTCCTTTCTGCCATAAAAGTAGGTGGATCGCTGCCCTTCATGCTGGCGGTAATAGTACAACGGGTCGGGAATGTTTTCGATATTCGCGCCCACGTTCAATGCTTTGGCAATAAATTCGTAATCCTCTGCCCCGACGATGCGCCTGGTCGGCCCGCCAATCCGGTCGAACAGCGTCCCGCGAAACAGGATCGTGCCGTGGCAGACGCAATGCCCGCCTCTGCCGTACACCTTTTTGATCTCCTCGCCATAGCGAATCCAATTCGCCAGCTTGCCATGAGCCGGGGCATCGCCAGAAAAGGCATAGTAATTGGAGCCGACGAGTTCGATGTCGGGCCGCTTGCGCAAAAACGCGACCTGCTTTTCAAAGCGCAAAGGATGCGAGTAATCGTCCGAATCCTGGATCGCGATAAACTCGCCCTGCGCCAGATACAGTCCTGTGTTCAGCGCACCGGCAAACCCGATATTGCGAGGCAGCGCATGCACCACGACCTGGTTGACGCCGCCCTGCTGTGTGATATACTGCTCTCGCCACTGCTCTGCTACTTCTACAGAGCGGTCCGTCGATGCATCGTCGACGAGGATAATCTCCCAGTGGCTGTACGTTTGTTGGCGGATGCTGTCCAGACATTCGACCAAGTATTTCGCTCGGTTGTAATTGGTAATCACCAGGCTGACCAGCCCGTCGATTCTCGAATTGTTCATGCTGACACCCCATACAAATTGTAAAATCGTGAAAATTTCCCATCCTGCGAAAAAGAAAGGCAGCTACAGCGCCGCCTGATTACTGCCTGCGCCCTGTTGCCGGACGCGACCATGCCAATATTGGATCGCCTCGATGTGGTCACCCATAATTTGCTCGACAGCAGGTGCGTGACCACGACGGGCAAGATGTTTTTCCGGGCGGAACCGGTTTAAGGCAAAGCTGTCTACTGCGTGTACCAGTTCGACCCGCAAGCCCTCTTTCAGAGCGGCCATCTGCGCCAGTGGAGGACAAGCGAGCAATGACCAGCCCAACGTCGCAAACGCCGCTTTTCTCAGGGCGAATGGAACGGCAAGCATCGACCCTGTGCCCAAATCCTTGCGATCAGCCACAAAGGTAAGCGCTTGACGGGCAGCGACGATGACATTCCCGGAGTGTGACTCGAAAAACGCGGATTGATCATTCAAGGCGAGATCAATTCCCTGCTCACACCCGTAGACGAAGGGATACAGATCCTGTGCCGGCAATACAAAATCGGCGTCCACAAAAAGCAAAATGTCCCCTGCTGCAATGCTTGCTCCTACTGCCCGCCCGGAATCAACTCCGAGAGGATGGGCAAATTCTACGGTGACACCCCCGCACGCACGCGCCTTTGCAGCCGTACCGTCCCGGGACCCGTTGACCACAACGATCACTTCCTGAGGATTCAGCAGCTTCACCTCACGAATCACAGCCTCGATCGTGCCGGCTTCATCCCGTGCCGGAATGATGACAGACAGACGCGATCCTTTCTCGACTGTCGTCCTTGGCTGCGCACGTTCCGGGAGAGGTTGCTGGAAAAGCTCCTCCCTTCGCCACCTTCCGTCTGTCAGGCCGTTTCTCTTGGGAAGGCTGGCTGCGAAGTCTATCTGCTCCCGGATTACCGCTTTTTCAAAAAAGGAGCACTCCCCTTGGATGGCTCCATAAAGCTGCGGGTTATAGGGAATGGCATCCCTCATCGGCTCCACCGGCTGCGCCCCGATTCTCACGCCTGTTTTTATCCATTGATAGAGAGCATGCGCCGGATGCTGCAAAAGCTCTGTGCTGATCCGTCTGAGCGCAACTTGGGTTATAGCGTGAGGCGTCCCAAAAAGTGAGGCGGTCCCCAGGTCTGTCCTGCCAAGCAACTCATGGAAAAACAGAATCAGGCTGTGCAGGGGCAAAGTCGTTCTACTCCTGTGGTGACGCCTGCCTTCGCAAGAGAGAAGCACTTGCACCCTGCCATGAAGAATCGGAAACAAGAAGCGCTGCAGCTCCATGGCCGAATAGAAGCGATCTTCCCCCAGAAACAGGAGGACAGCCCCGCGGGCATGACTGGCCGCGAGCGCCCTGCCTGAAAAGGGGTTTATCTGCTGTTCCGGTTCGACAGGAACCATTCGTGTCTTGGCACGAACAGGGGTGGGAATCTCCGGTATCAGGTGACTGGCTGCGGCTACGACAATATCCGCGGAGCCAAGCTGTTGACTGACCTCCACCATTTTCTGCAGATGGTGTGTGGTGTACATCGCAGAGATGATCACAGATACGGAATGCCCCGCCCCTCCCTGTACAGTAGTTCGCATGCTTAGACGACCCGTACGAATGTGATGCGTTCCAGAGGAATGGTGACATTCTGCCCTCCGCCATAGCCAGATGCACTTGCGGCTAGTAAAGTCGCTGTACTGTCTGTTACGCGGCTAAGCACGCCCGTCGTCACCTGGAGACCTGTTGCGATTTCTACCGTCTGTCCGATATGTGTTGTCAATTTTTCTTGAAATTCCATCCATTCTTCTCCTCCTTACAAAGCCTGCACGTAATTGATTTGGCCCAAGGGAACGATGACTTGCGTACCGCCCGGTTCGTTGATCTCCACATAGTCATCGCCCACTTCAGTCAGAACTCCAGCCAGGCTTCCCGCATCCGTCGCGATCTCAATCGACTGATGGAGATAGCCCTGAAGCACTTTGCGAAACTCTGACTTTTCGGGCGGACATGGGGGTTCCTCAACGGGAGGCCTGGGTTTGTTGGGTCCGCCCCAGATGAGTTGCCGCAAGCCTTCAAAGTACGCTTTTATCTCTTGTTCTTGGATAATCAATTTCATTTACTTCATCACTCCAATACCTGTTTGAATTGGCGCCACCTCGTACAAGGTATACGGAAATGATCAAAGATGTGGTAAGACAAACGCATATTTTGTTGCAGATTAGTGCAACTGTCTTAAACTTTTGTTCCAAAATGAGGAAAAAAAGGACGCTTGCCGATCCTAACACTCCCTATCATTCGGAAACAGGATCTTCCGCTTGCATTTTAGGTGTTTCTGGCTGTCGCCCGCATCCTGCTTTCGACCATCAGGCTATGCTTTTATGAGGCTGAGCAGCCGTATCCCTGCGCGAGCTTTCTTTTTCAATGCCAGCATGTTGCTCTGCTATACGGCCTTCACATCCATCGGGGCGAGCAATGGGCCTCTTACATTTACACGAAAACTATTATCCTATATAATAAATGGTATTCTGGTATCACCATAATACGGTTCAATTTTGGATAATTTGGTTTATTGGAGGATAGACATTTATGTTTATCGTAGAAACGATTAAAAGGGTGACCGTCGCTGAGCAAGTCATGGAACAAATTGCTCAATTGATTATCTCCGGTCAGCTCAAGCCCGGCGAGCAATTGCCCAATGAACGGGATCTGGCCGTCATGTTCGGCGTGACTCGCGGACGAATTCGCGAAGCACTGCGTGCCTTATCCCTGGTCGGACTAATCACCATCAAGGCCGGTGAGGGCAGCTTTGTCAACAAACAGGAAGTGCCGATCCCCGCTGATACCATCGTCTGGATGTTCCATAATGAAAGAAACAATCTGGAAGAAATCTACGCGGCGCGCAAGCTGATAGAATCGGAAATTTACCGTTTGGCTACCCAATACGCAGAGGCTGACGACATCCTCAAACTAAAGGGATACATCGAGGAATTGGCAAAATTGAAAGAGGACCAGGTCGAAGAATTCCTGGAAATCCTCGAACAGTTCGATATGTACATGGGACAATTAAGCCAAAACAAAATCTATGACAAATTAATGCAGACGATTATCTATCTGCGCAGGGACAGCAGCAGAAAGATCCTCTGTGTCCCTGGGGCGATGGAGAACAGCATAAAGACGAGAAACGACCTGATTCAGGCCATCGAATCAGGAGATCCAAAAAGAATTAAGTCTTCTATCGGACAATTGTTCAAAAGCGCGCAAAAGTTCTACGACTCGATCATTTCTTCCTAATTCAGATTCACTTGGAATAAAAAAGCGCAGGCAGGTCGCCACGGACCTGTCTGCGCTTTTTCAGGTGCACTGTATATCGGGTATCGCTTCTCCCTACAGCTTGGTTAAAAGAAGACTCAGACTTGGAACATAGGTCACAATCATCAGGATGAGGAACAGGACAAGATAAATCAGTCTGCCTTCTTTGACGAAATCCACAATCGATGTCTTGGTTACAGCACTGGTCGTAAACATAACTGTTCCTACAGGTGGTGTAATGCTTCCGATGGTCAGGTTCAGAACCAGGATGATTCCAAAATGGACCGGATCGATGCCCAATTGAAGAACGAGAGGAATCAGCAAAGGCGTCAACAAAATGATGCACGCTGTTCCCTCCAGGAACATGCCGATAATGAGCAGCAGCACGTTGATCAAGAACAAGATGACAAGCGGGTTATCGGAAAGCCCCAGTACCCAGCCCGCGATCTGCTGCGGCATTTGCTCCCAGGTCAAAATCCAGCTAAATGCGGATGAAGCCGCGACGATGATAATCACCGCAGACGTGAGAAGGACCGACTCTTTCAGCACTTGCCTGATATCGCCCAGCTTGATTTTTTTATAAACGAAAATGCCGATCAGAAGCGAGTACACTACTGCAACAGCCCCAGATTCCGTAGGCGTCATAATGCCCAAGCGGATTCCCCCGACAATAATGACGGGAATCAACAGCGCAAGCACAGCGTCCTTGAGAGCAGACCAGAGTTCCCGAGCGGAGAAGTGATTCATCTCCTTGGATATGTTCTCGCGCTTGCTGGTGTAAGCGTTTACAGCAAATAGCCCGATCGCCATCACAATACCGGGCAAAATCCCCGCCATAAATAATTTTCCAATGGATACCTCAGCAACAAAGCCGTACATAATGAGGCCAATGCTCGGAGGAATAATCGGTGCAATCAGAGCCGCGCCAGCCGTTAACGCCGTGGCAAAGGCCTTATTATATCCCCTGTCTACCATTGGCTCGACCAACAGCTTGGACAAAACGGCAGCATCAGCATTGGATGAGCCGGACATCCCTGCCATCAAGGTGTTGACCGTGATGTTGGTGTAGCCGATACCGCCCCGCACACTTCCCATTACGGAAGACGCCAAACGGATCAAACGGCGGGAAATATCACTGGCATTCATCAAGTAGCCTGTAATGATAAAGAACGGGATCGCCAGCAACGGAAATGATTGCGTACCTGTGATGAGCCGCTGAACCAGCACCTCTATCGTTACATCGGGTGATGCAAGAAAGAAGACGAGAGTGGAGATGACGATCGCAAAAGCGACCGGAAAGCCAAGTACGATCAGAAGCAACATGAGAAGCAAAATGAGCACGGACATCTTTCTAATCAGCCCTCCTGTTTCTAAGGGTGCCATTGACTTCTGCTACCAGGCGAATGAGCATGAGGAAAAAACCGACCGGCAGCGCAGCGTAAAGGTACGCTTGTGACAGAGAGGTATTGCCAAGCGTTTTATGCACCGCTTCGATCGTCAGGAGAACTCCGTAATAGACGAGAATGGCGAATGTCACGATCATAACGAGATGAATCACCATCTCATAGATTGGTTTGCTTTTCTCCGGCAACCGATTCACGATGATATCCACGGCGATATGACCCTTGTGTTTCAGCGCCAGACTTGAGCCAAGGAGGCATATCCAGATGAACATAAGTCCCGAAATCTCAACGACTCCTGAAATACTCGTACTGAAAAAATAGCGCAGAATGACATTGAGGAACGTCAGCAGGACAAGAGCGAGCATTAAAACGCTTGTGAGAATCTCCTCAAGAAAAGTAACGGTTTTTTTGAGCATCCTATCGCCTCCTTATGCAAGCATAGTGAGAAAGGCAGGGAATCCGCCTTTCTCACCCAGTTGTCATTGCTCCAAAATCTTTTGGATGCGATCGTACAATCCCGGAGTCCAGCTATCCTCCAGATTTTTGTATACGACTTTCGTAGCTTCCCGGAATGCCTCAATATCCGGCTCTACAATTTTTACACCTTCCGCGACCAGCTTTTGTTCAAATTCTTCACTTTGCTTAATCGTTTCCTGAGACATTTTTTCACCGGCTGCCTTCGCCTCTTCCAGCAAGATTTCCTGATACTCCTGCGGCAAGGAAGAGAAGATTTTTTCACTCATTACCCAGCCGTTCACCTGTGAAAAATGACCGGTCTTGGATATGCTTGTAGCTACCTCGTGCAGTTTGCTGGAGTAGAGCGTTGAGAACGGGGCTTCAGCACCTTCGATCACTTTTTGCTCCATCCCCGGATAAACCTCTGCCCATGCCATCGGAGTCGGAATCGCTCCCATTGCCTTGATCGTTTCCTCTACCAGCGGGCTTGGCTGCGAGCGGACTTTGACACCGTTCAAATCTTCCGGAGTCTTGATTTCCTTGTTGGTGATCACATGGCGCGAACCGAAATACCAGTTAAAAGCCAGCACGCGCAAATCGTTGTTTTTCAGAATCTCTTCCTGTTCTTTCATAAAGTCGGAATCGATGATTTTTTTCAGTTCTTCCCAATCTTTGACCAGGAATGGCCCTCCGATAATGCTCAAGTCTTTGGCCATATCTACCAGATACGTCGGATTGGTATAGGCAATCATCGGGTTGCCCAGTTTCGCCTGTTCCATAACCTCTGGATCGGAGCCCAGGGTAGAGTTAGGAAAAACCTGAACTTCTATATCGCCGTTTGTCCGCTCCGCCACTTTCTTGGCAAACTCCAATGCCGCCTGATGAGATGGTTCGCTTTCTGTCATCACGTGCCCCATGCGAAGCACCAGTTTTTCTTTCAATTTGGATTCTCCTGCAGCACCTGTTTGCGTGCCTGCGTCTGTGCCACCTGCACTATTGCTCCCGCATCCTGCAGCAGTAACAGCAAGCATCGCAATCAAGAGAGTTGAAACAAAACGCTTTACTGATTTTTTCACATGATCCATCCCCTTTTTTCTATTTCTGTTTCTAGTTCATCTCATAACCGCCGCATACATTGATCGCTTGTCCGTGAACATAGGAAGACTCCGGCAAGCACAGGAAGACGACTTGCTGAGCGACATCACTAGGGTAGCCAATCTCCTTGATCGGTACTTTGGCAAGGAACTCATTTACTGCAACATTCTCCTCGTTCTCTTTTCCAAAAATTCTGGCTCGATCGCGGTTGATTTGCTCCATCATCGGTGTCATAATGACTCCCGGGCAAATAGCGTTTACCCGTATTCCATGCTCGCCAAACGCAAGAGCCGCAGATTTGGTCAGGCTGAGGACTGCCGATTTGCTTGCCGCATAGTGGGCAGCGACCGGGCGGCCTGATCTCCCCGCGATGGAAGAGATGTTGATAATTCTCCCCTGCTTTCGGTCCATCATTGGTTTGACTACTGCCTGAGTCAGAAAAAACACACTTTTCAGATTGGTATCGAGCATACGGTCCCATGATTGCTCGTCAATCTCCAGGAACGGTATGGTTTGCATGATGCCCGCGTTGTTGACCAGAATGTCGATTTTTCCTTTTTCCTCCACGATTTGCTCTACCTTTGACCGCATTTGGGCAATGTCGGATATATCGATCTGCACCGGAATGACCCGCTTGGCATCCAGATTTTGATTCATCTCATCCGCCTGGCTGTGAATCTTCTCGCTTATATCCCACGCGAACACCGTTGCACCATCTTGCGCCAGCTGATTCGTAATCTCTTGACCGATCCCTCCGCCTGCCCCGGTGACAATCGCTACTTTGCCTTCAAGTCTCATGAAAAATGTCTCCTTTTCCATTCGGCAAGGGCCTGATCGAACAATGTCGATTTTGCTCACATTTTGTAAGCCAAGCTCTTTCCATTGTAACCGAACTTTTTGCCAAAACATCTTTTTTGTATTGAACTGAATCAGAACAGCTTCCACTGATCCGCTTGCATCAACGCGGTAAACTCCTGCAAGAATTTGGCTCCTTCCATGCCGTCAATCGTGCGGTGATCGAAGGATGCCGTAATGCTCATCATCGGGTTTACCTGAACCTCGGAGCCTGTCCATACCGGTTTTTCGATTACCCGGCCAACCGCAAAAATTCCCGTTTCAGGCGGATTGACGATCGCCACGAACTCATCGATGCCCATCGAGGCCAAATTGGAGATCGTAAAGGTTCCACCGCTTTGTTCGTCAAGGCTGAGAGAACCGTTGCGGGCTTTTTCTGTCAGTTCCATGCGCTTCCTGCAAATCTCAATCAACGACAACTGATCTGCGTTGTGGATCACAGGTACTACCAAACCGCCGTCAATCGCCACCGCAATCCCGATGTTGACCTGATCCCATTCCATGATGTGCGACGTCCCTGCCTCTTCGATAAAGGATGCGTTTACGCGAGGGCATTTTTTCAAGGCCAGAGCGGTCGCCTGAATCAAAAAGTCATTGATGGATGGACGTACTTGCGCCGAGCTGACAAAGCTGGGAATGGAGAGAAGCGTTTGCCGAAGCTGCTGGATGGCGGACACGTTCACTTCCTGCTTGAGCTGAAATTGCGGTACATGCATGAAACTTTGCACCATTCTGTGCGCGATCTGTTTTCGCATCCGCGTGAGGGGGATCTTTTTCCCGCTCTTGCTGCTAAATGGCTTGGCCGCCGATGTTGGTGCTTTTGCTGCCGCGACTACGTCACTGATGACAATCCGGCCGCGTGGACCGCTTCCCTTGATCTGCTGCACATCTACACCATGTTTGACTGCCAGCTTCCTTGCTGCCGGGGAGACTCGCAGCCGATTGCCCTGAGGTGGCGGCGGCTCCGGTTTTTCTTCCTGCCCGCTTGCCTCCTGGTCAGCTTCGGCACGTGCTTGCGGCTGAGGTGCGTCCGCGGCAACGGCAGCTTCCTCTCCTTCGGTATACACGTCTGTGATGTATCCCAGCAGTGAGCCTACCGCAGCCACTTCCCCTTCTGCTACCACGATCCTTTGCAAAAATCCGTCGGCCGGAGACTCTACCTCCAATTCTGCCTTGTCCGTTTGTACAGTTAAGAGAACCTCGCCTTTTTCGATAGGGTCTCCTACTTTCTTGACCCACGAGGTAATCTCGCCCTCTTCCATGGTCAACCCCATTTTGGGAAGCAAGATATTTACTGTCATGGCTGCTCACCTTCCTTTTGCCTCAAACTTACCCGTTAATTTCTTGACCTTCTGTAGCCAGTGCAGCCTCGCCAAGAATCTCTATCAGTGTGGGGTGCGGATGAATGGCGCTGCTGACTTCCCATGCCGTCGCTTCCAGCAGCATGCCCAAGGCCTGCTCGCCGATCAACTCGGATACATCCGGCCCAATCATGTGCACGCCCAGGAGCCGATCGGTGGAAGCGTCGCTGATCAGTTTGACGAAGCCGTCCGTTTCCCCGTGAATCAAGGCTTTGCCGATTCCCTTGAAGGGGAACTTGCCGATCCGGATGTCCAAGCCTCGCTCGATCGCTTCCTTCTCGTTTAAGCCAATGCTGGCTACCTGCGGATTGGTATACACGCAGCGCGGTACATATTCCGGGATGTACGGCTCTGCCTCTGCTCCACGAATTCGGTCAACCGCAATGATCGCCTGATGAGATGCGACATGCGCCAATTGGAAGGAACCGGCTATATCTCCGATGGCATAGACTCCTTTGATCGCTGTTTCTTGATACGCGTCCACGGGGACAAAGCCCTTGGATACGTCGATGCCCAGTTCTTCTAGTCCCAATCCCGACACTTTGTTCTTTCTGCCCACTGCCAGCAGAAGCAAATCTGCTTCTTCCGTCACTACCTGATTAGAAGCTAGATTTTGAATGGGTAGTGTCACACCAATGCCAGATGTCTTTACTCCTGCCAGATCAAGCCTGGATTGGAGATGCAGGCGGATTCCCTTGCGTTTCAACAAGCGGGTCAGTTCCTTGCTGATCTCCTCGTCCTCTTGCGGAAGCAGGCGATCTTGCTGCTCGATGATGCTGACCTCGACACCCAGCTCGTGCAATATGGTGGCAAATTCAGCTCCTATGACTCCGCCGCCAAGAATGGCAGCCTTTTTGGGTAGGGTCTTCATCGACATCATGTGATCGCTTGTGACGATGAGCCCGTCCCGGCACGCGATGCTGGATGGGATCACCGGTACAGAACCGGTCGCCAGAATGACTGCTTTCGCTTCCACGAGCAGGATGTCATCCGCCTTCTGAATTTCCACCGTGAAAGACTCCCCTGCGCGCCCGCTGATCTTTCCCGTCCCTTTTTCCAGGGCAATCTTGTTTTTTCGCATGAGATATTGGATGCCCTGATGGAGCTGGTTGACGATCTTGTCTTTTCGCTGCATCATTTTTTCCAAAGAAAATACAGGTTTCTCTGTCAACTCAATTCCGTACTCGTCTGCTTGCGCCATACGGTGATAAAATCCGGAAGATTCCAGCATCGCTTTGGTCGGGATACAGCCTTTGTGCAAGCATGTCCCGCCAAGCTGCTCCTTTTCGATCAACAGGACGTTCAAACCATTTTTGGCTGCCCGGATCGCTGCTGTGTAACCGCCCGTTCCCCCGCCGATAATGGCCAGATCATAACTCATGGTGTCACCTTCTTCACGACTTGTTAACATGCCCGGGAGGCTGGACCAGCTCCAGTGTGATTTGGTCAGGGTCGTAGAAATACACGCTGTAGCCTCCCTTGTTTCTCCCTTCCACGATGGAGACTACCTCCGACTTGAAAGAGACGTTATTCTCCTTCAAACGCTCGACCATTTCATGAATGTTCTCGACTACAAAGGCAACATGGGCACTGCGGACATGAGCCGTCCCTGGAGGCACCTCCTCGCCCTTTGGAGAGACGTATTCGATCATTTCAAGCACATGCCCCGAAGGCGAATGCTCCTCTCCAGGAATGGCAAACATCGCTACCTTGAGGGATGCGTCAGGATAACCAACCAGCTTTCTGGTATACTCGTTGTCCTGGATCTGCGTATGGATCAGCTCCAATCCGAGTTGATCCCGATAAAAGCGGATTGTGCGCTCCAGGTTTTGGACAGTAAAGCTCGTATGCCAGATTCCTTTTACCATGGATGTTCCACCTCTCCCGTCTCCCTTGCCTCTACTGTCGATAAAGCGACTTCTTGACTTCCTGGACGATGTCTGCGACTTGCGGCAAAACCTCTTTTTCCAGCTTCAGGTTGTACGGGATTGGCACATCCTCTGCCGCCACCCTCAGGACCGGACTATCCAGGTCATCGAAGGATTCCTCCTGTATGCGTGCGGCCAGCTCAGCTCCCCATCCGTACGAGCGATGAGCCTCCTGTACAATGACCAGGCGATTGGTCTTGGCTACCGATTGCTTTACTGTTTCCACATCCAGCGGGACGATTGTTCTCAGATCGATTACCTCGGCGCTGATGCCTTCTTGTTCCAGCTGCGCAGCCGCATCGAGGGAGAACTGCACCATCCGCGACAGGGAAACGATCGTGACATCGCTGCCTGTCCGCTTGATGTCCGCCACACCCAGAGGAATGACGTACTCCTCCTCAGGGACTTCCCCCTTCTGGTTGTACAGCATCTTGTTTTCCAAAAACATGACTGGACAGCCTTCGCGGATCGATTGCTTCAGCAAGCCTTTTGCGTCATAAGGGGTGGACGGAGCGACTACCTTGATTCCCGGCACCTGGGCGAAGATCGCTTCGAGACTCTGGGAATGTTGGGCAGCGTTCCCGCGTCCGCCGCCTCCCTGTGTCCGAATCACCATGGGGACAGCGGTCTGTCCGCCTGACATGTAGGACATTTTCGCGGCTTGATTTAAGATTTGGTCCATGGCTACGAAAGTAAAATCTACCCACATGATCTCCACCACCGGTTTTAATCCGGTCATCGCTGCTCCGACACCCGCTCCTGTGAATCCCGCTTCTGAAATCGGCGTGTCAATGATCCGCTCTCGCCCGAATTCCTCGATCAGGCCCTTCGTTACGTTGAAGACCCCGCCGTAGTCACCGATATCTTCCCCAAGGATGATCACATCCTCGTCCCGCTTCATTTCCTCCCGCAATGCTTCATTCAGCGCCGCCGCATACGTAATGGTTCGATTAGTAGACATCCGTAAAAATCTCCTCCATCCTCGGTTCTGCAGATTGCTTCGCCCGCTCGTACGCCTCCTCGATCTGGCTGTAGACGCCTTGCTTCAGCTCGTCCAGGGCAGCTTCATCCAGCAGTCCGCGTTCAATGCACGTTTTGCGGAACAAAAGCAATGGGTCCTTCTGCTTCCACGCCTCTACTTCTTCTTTGGTGCGATACGTCTCGGCGTCCCCGAACATATGCCCCAGCTGGCGATAGGTTTTGGCCTCCATCAGCGTCGGTCCTTGTCCAGCACGCCCGCGGTCAACCGCCCATTTGGCCGCCTCCGACACCGCACGAACATCGTTGCCGTCCACGACAATCGATGGGATGCGATACGCTACGCCGCGCTCAGCCAAATGCTCATTCAATACGGAATCCTTGATCGGAGTCATCTCGGAGTACAGGTTGTTTTCGCACACGAACAGCACAGGCAAAGCCAGTATTGCCGCCAGATTCAGCGCTTCATGGAAAGCTCCCTGATTGGTTGCCCCGTCTCCAAAAAAAGTGACCGCTACCTGTCCGTTCTTCCTCCGTTTTGCTGTCAGTGCTCCTCCTACTGCAATCGGAATGCCTGCACCGACGATTCCGTTTGCCCCGAGAATCCCGTCCTCCTTGGAGGCGATGTGCATGGGGCCGCCTTTTCCCTTGCAGTAGCCATCCTCGCGGCCCATCATTTCCGCAAACAGCTTGTACGGATCTGCCCCTTTCGCAAGAGCATGTCCGCGCCCGCGATAGGTCATCGTCATGTAATCGGTTTTCTGCAAATGCATGCAGACCCCGACCGCAACTGCCTCCTGACCGATGTAAGGATGAAGAGATCCGCCCATTAACCCTTGCTTGTATACGTCCACACTTTTTTCTTCAAACGCGCGAATCAGATTCAACGTGCTCCATACGTTGCGGCAATCCGCTTCGCTCCAGGACCACCCCTGCTCGTCCAACTCATAGAATTTCAGCAAGTCTTGCATCTTTTTATCCCTCCCTGTCGCTGGCTTGTGGTGAAACGGCTTTTGCCAGCACTCCAGCTACCGAAAATGTGCCTTCTTTCAGTTCGACCAACTCAATGCGAATATGCGTGGCGTCAATCCCCAGCGATCTGGCAGCGGCATCCGTCATTTCTCGCACCAGCTTCGCCTTCGTCTCCAGGCTGCGTCCCTCCATCATCTTCACGGTAATATAGGGCATGTCTCATCCCTCCTGCACTCGGCTTAGCACCCGATCGACGAATTCCAGGCTCAGCCCGATGTAGGTGGTCGGATCCATGCAAGCCTCCAGCTGCTCCCGGCTTACCTTTTCCATAATGAAGGGCTCCTGGCATATTTCGTCTAGCAGGGTAGACTGATTATCAAACGCTTTCATAGATGCCCGATACACGAGTTCGTGAGCCGTTTGCTTACCTACATGGGGGGAAAGGAAGAACATCAGCCGCTCTGACAAGATCAGCCCCTTGGTCAGATCGAGGTTTTCCCTCATGTTTCGTTCATTGACGATCAGGTTCTTCAAAATCGTTTCGGACTGATCAAGCATAGCCCCGAGATTAACGGAGATTTCCGGGAGAAACTCCCACTCTACAAGCCAGAGCCCCATGTCGCGCTCATGCTCCTGCACCATGGCTTCAAAGGCCAGCGGCACGTTGTTGCGAATCAGGCGGGACAAGCCGACCAGGTATTCACATACCATCGGATTGCGCTTGTGCGGCATGGTGCTGCTCCCGACTTTCCCCAATTCGAAGCCTTCTTCCAACTCCGCAATCTCTGTGCGCTGCAGGTTGATGATCTCATTGGCGATCTTCCCGAGCGTCGCGGCAATCATGGCATAGACCGATGCCAGTTCGGCAAAGTGATCTCTGCTTGTGTGCCAATTGATGTCGGGTACCTGAAGGTCGAGCAGCTCCATCATGCGCTTTTGAACCATTAAACCGCTTTCATGGATGGAAGCGAGCGTCCCAGCAGCCCCCGCCAGCTGACCAATAAACACCCGGTCATGCATTTCCTGCAAACGCTTTTGATGTCTGTGCATCTCCGAGAGCCAGGTAGCCAGTTTAAAGCCCAGCGTGATCGGGAGTGCATGCTGTCCATGTGTGCGTCCCGCCATCGGGGTTGCCCGGTATTTTACAGTCAGGTCCCTCAAGGCTTGTACAATGCTGGACACCCCTGCGCAGATGTAGCGATAGCCGTCCTTTAGCTGCAGAATGAGTGCCGTATCCAAAATGTCCTGCGTCGTCGCACCGTAATGGATGTACTCTCCCGCTCCCTGCTCGCACAGCTTTTCGTACTGGCGAATAAACGGGACCAACGGGTGAGACGTCTTGATCATTTGCTCCCGAATCCGGGCCATATCAAAGGATTGAACCTTCCCTTTGCGCTTGATTTCCTCGTATACCTCGACCGGGATCAAACCAAGCTCAGCCTCCGCCTGCGCCAGAGCTACCTCAACCTGTATCCATTTTTCCAGCAATGCCTCATCCGAAAAGATGCGTCTCAACGTCGCTGTTCCGTAATGATCCTTAAACAACTCCGAATCAATCATGTGGGTATTCAAGCTCTCACTCCCGCCTTTCGCAACACAGTCTTCTGTGGATCGCTGGTAGTACCAGCACATCAAAAAAATAATGGCTTCTCTTATTTGGTATTGTGGTACTACCATAATCGTTTGGAAAAAGGTACAGATTCTTGTGTCTGCACCCTATTATTTCGGTATCGTGGTACTACCATGCGAATAAAGTAACACAGCGCGATCGAATCGTCAATTTATTTTTACTTTTTAAACAAAACAGCGAAAAGAGAGCAAGTCTCTTTTCGCTTGATCCTTGTTACAAGTATGAATCATGGGCTTGCTGCAACAAATCAAACACCCGATTCGGGCTGATCGGCAGACGATCAATCGTAATGCCAAAAGGCGACAGCGCGTCTACTACGGTATTGACAGTCACGATCCCCGTCGCTAATCCCCAATTCCTGCAGGAACGGCTAGTTCGCCAGTAAAAATGTTGATGTTCGATTTGTCGATCATCGAAACCGTAGACAGAATCAGCAAGGTTATCCCGATGTGCATCCAGCTCGCCTTGCTCATTTTCGTCGGTAATGTACCTGCGGAAGTCCCTGGTTGGCTCACTGTAAAACGATATGCTGTCGATTTGAAATATATATATCATCATTACGTTATGCATGTGGGTACATAAAGAAACGAGCCCTCCATCCGCCGAATCACAAAAAAGTACACGGCTTTGCAAAAGAGCCGTGTACTCGCTATCCGTATCGCTTTTCCGTACCTGTTCAGACCGAAAGTCCGCACGACTCGGCCAACAATTCGATCAAATGAACTGCGCGCATCTCGCCAGCCTTGCCTTCCCGTTGTACACCCAGTTTCATTTGCAGCAAACAACCGGGATTGGTCGTGACGATGACGGACGCCTGCGTGTCGCGAACCGTCTCCATCTTGGCGTCGAGCACTTCCATCGATTCGTCGTAGTGCAGGACGTTGTAGATGCCCGCAGAGCCGCAGCACATGTTCGGGTTTGCCATTTCCCGATAGGTGACACCGGGAATTTTATGAATCAGATCGACAGGCTCCTTCGTCACTTTTTGCACATTGGTCATGTGGCAGGAGCGCTGGTAGGTGACGACAGCCTGTACCGGTTTGTGCAGCGGCAGCTCGCATTGCGCCAGCACCTGGCTGATGTCGCGGGTCTTGGCGACAAATGCCTTGGCTCGCTCTTCCCATTCCGCATCCCCGTGGAACAGATGATGGTATTCCACAAGCTGCGCCCCGCAGCCTCCCGCGTTGTTGACGATGAAGTCGACGTCGAGCTTCTCGAATACCTCGATATTGCGCTTCGCCATGCCAATCGTGTCGTCGCGCCGTCCGGCATGGGCGTGCAGCGCACCGCAGCAAGTCTGCTCCGAAATGACGACGACTTCACAGCCTGCCAGCGCCAACAGCTCCATCGACAGGCGGTTGATCTTTTCAAAAATCGCGTCCATCACGCAGCCGGTGAAAAAGGCGACGGTATAGCGGGGAGCCTGCCCCGCCGGAGGATGAAACTGCGCCGGACGCTTTCGCCGTTCGCCGGGAGAGCTGACCTCGGGCAGCACTTCCTCGAACGCCCGGAGGTTTTCCGGCAGCACGCGATTCAGTTTGCCCTTGTGCGCCACTCCCTGCAAGCCGCTCTTCTGGTACAGCCAGATCGCATCTGCGGCGAATTGCAGTTTCTTGGAATCGGGAAACACGTTCTGAAATACGACATCCTGGGCAAAGCGCGACGGTTTGGAGGAGCGGCTCTGCTTGTGCTCTGCCAGAACCTCGCGCGCTCCCTCGAGAATCTTGCCGTATTCCACCCCGGACGGACAGGCCGTTTCGCAGGCGCGGCAGCCGAGGCACAGATCGAGCGGCTCTTCCAGCTCGTCCAAAGAAAGCTGCCCTTCTGCCGCCATTTTCACCAGATTGATCCTGCCCCGTGGCGAGTGCGTCTCCCGCTCCATCGTCAGATACGTGGGACAAGCAGGCAGACAATAGCCGCACTGGACGCACTGAAAAGTCTCGTCGTAGGGGAGATTGTGTTTGTGTGAATGGCTCATCGGCTACCCCTCCGTCAGGTTGAGTTTTTGTCCAGGCTCGGGAAAAATTTTCCCCGGATTCAGAATGTGATGCGGGTCCCAGCTATCCTTGATGCGCTTCATCATGTCCAGCCCGGCCGCTCCCAGCTCCATTTCCATAAAAGGCGCTTTCATGTTGCCGATGCCATGCTCGCCGGACAGTGTCCCGCCCAGTTCGATCGCAGCCGCAAAAATTTCTTCCACCGCTTTTTCGACGCGCTGCATCTCTTCCTTGTCCCGCTTGTCGGCGACGATGTTGGGATGCAGGTTGCCGTCTCCGGCATGGCCAAACACGACCAGATTGACCTGGTACTTCTCGCGGATTTGCTTCAATCGGGCGAACATCGCCGGTATTTGGCTGCGTGGAACGGTCGCATCCTCGGAAATCTTCGTCGGCTTCATCCGCGTAATCGCCGGGGAGACCATTTTGCGTGCCTTCCACAGATTGGCCCGCTCCTGTGCGGTGCTGGCGATTTGCACGTCGCGGGCGCCGATTTGCTGGCAAATCTGGGCGGCCTGGCGAATCTCCTCCTCGACCGCACGCGGGTGACCGTCGACTTCGATCAGAATGACCGCTTCGGCATCCATTGGCAGGCCCAACGGCTGGTACGACTCCACCGCCACGATGCAGGCCTGGTCCATAATCTCCATCTTGGCAGGCAATATGCCGGAAGTCAGCACCTTGGAAATTGCTTCTCCCGAGGTGATGATGTCGTCAAAGATCGCCAACAGCGTCGCTTGTGCCGGTGGCTTGGGGATCAACTGCAAGACCGCTTCCGTAATCACCCCGAGCGTCCCTTCCGACCCGACCAACAGCTTGGTCAGGTCGTAGCCGGTCACATTTTTCACCGTGCGCCCGCCGGTGCGGATAATCTCGCCCTGCGGTGTCACGACTTCCAGCCCGAGTACGTAATCCTTGGTCACCCCGTACTTCAGTCCGAGCGGGCCGCCGGAATTCTCCGCCAGATTGCCGCCAATCGTAGAGACGGCGGAGCTGCTCGGGTCTGGCGGATACATCAGACCCACTTTTTCTGCCGCTTCGTGAATCGCTGCCGTCAATACGCCCGGTGACACAATCGCGATCAGGTCATCCGGGTGCACTTCCAGCTTGTCCGTCATCTTCGACAAGTCGAGTACGATCCCGCCCTCGACCGGCAGCGGTCCACCCGACAGCGAGGTGGACTGGCCGCGCGGATAGACGGGAATGATCTCCTCATTGGCGAGCTTGACGATGCCCGCGACCTCTTCCGTGCTTTTCGGCTGGACGACGACTTCCGGCCAGTACGTCCCGAAGGAAGCGTCAAAGGAGTAGGCAGCCAGGTCCTGTTTTTCGGTCAGAACGCGCTTGGGATCGGATATGATCTGCCGGATGCGCTCCACGGTCTGCTGATCCACTTTTTTGTATGCCATCTCCAATCCCCCCTACAGCTCGATCTGCAGAGAAAGGAATTTGTAATCCAGATAATCCTCGATTCCGTATTTTCCGCCTTCGCGACCGACGCCGGATTCTTTGACTCCGCCAAATGGCGCCTGGGCGACTGTCGGCATCGCGTCGTTGATTCCGACGATGCCGTAGTCCAACTGCTCGGCGACGCGGAACATGCGGGAGCCGTCCTTGGTAAAGATGTAGGAGGCGAGTCCGAATGGCGTGTTGTTGGCATTGGCGATCGCCTCTGCTTCGGTCTCAAACGTAAAGATCGGCGCGACCGGGCCAAATGTTTCTTCGGAGGCGATCTTCATCTCGTGTGTCGCGTTCGCCAGCACAGTCGGCGCGAAGAAGTTGCCTCTGGCAAATTCGCCTTCCGTCAGGCGTCCGCCGCCGCACAGGATGGACGCGCCTTTGGCTACGGCGTCATCGATATGCTCCTGCGCTTTTTGCATCGCTTGCTCGTCGATCATCGGGCCGATCGTCGTGCCTGCTTCCAGTCCGTTGCCGACGACGAGCTGCTTCATTTTTTCCGCCATGATCGCAGCAAACTGGTCCGCGACGGATTTTTGCACATAGATGCGGTTGGTGCAGACGCAGGTTTGTCCGGCGTTGCGGAATTTGCTCGCGATCGCTCCCTCAGCCGCCTTTTCCAGATCGGCGTCTTCGAAAACGAGGAATGGCGCATGACCGCCCAGTTCCATGGAGATTTTTTTCATCGTGTCGGCAGATTGGCGCACCAACTGCTTGCCGACCTCGGTAGAACCGGTAAAGGTAATTTTGCGGACGACGGGACTTGCCATCATCGTCCCGACTACTTCACTCGCAGAGCCGTTGACGAGGTTGGCGACGCCTTTTGGTACGCCTGCTTCATCCAGCGCCTTGAACACCTCAATGGCGGCGAGCGGAGTCGCAGACGCGGCCTTGAGCAAAATCGTGCAGCCAGCAGCCAGGGCAGGAGCCAGCTTGCGCGTAATCATGGCAATCGGGAAGTTCCACGGCGTGATCGCGCCGACTACGCCGACGGGCTGACGAAGCACGAGAATCCGCTTGTTGGGAGCAGAAGCGGGAATGGTATCGCCGTAAATGCGCTTGCCTTCCTCCGCATACCAATCCAGATAGTCGATGGCAAGACCGATTTCACCCCGCGCTTCTGCCAGCGGTTTGCCCATCTCGCGCGTAATCAACTGGGCGATCTCTTCGGTGCGGGCACGCAGGATGTCGGCTGCTTTCTTCAAATACGCATAGCGTTCCTTGGCTGTCAGGCGGGACCAGGGGCCAAACGCCGCCTGTGCCGCGTCAATCGCAGCCTGTGTGTCCTCCGCTCCGCCTTTTGCCACGGTCGCCACTTTCTCGCCCGTAGCCGGATTGGTCACGTCAAAGGTCTTGCCGGATGCAGCTTCGCGCCACTCGCCGTTGATGTATAGCATGGGATATTCCTCCTTCGTGTATATAACCCCCAAGGTCAGGTCACCAATGGGGGTCTGTGAACAATGGTTGTGTGCTGCTTTCGATTAGCGAAGCTCAGACAGCGATTCCCGGATGATGCGCAGCGCCTCGTCGATCTCTTCCTTGGTCACCGTTGTCGGAGGGATGAAGCGGATGACGTTTTTGTCTGTTCCGCAGGTGAGCAGGATCAGTCCTTTTTCCATCGCTTTGTCTTTCAGTCCGCTGACCGTTTTCGCGTCCGGCTTGCCGTCCTGATCCAGGCACTCCATCCCGATCATCAGGCCCAGTCCGCGAATTTCGGCGATTTGCGGGTAGTCTGCTTTGAGCTTATGCAGCTCCTCGACGAAGTAGGCTCCCATCTTGTTGCAGTTGTCCAGGGCGCCGCCCTCCAGCAGTTCAATCACCGCCAGCGAAGCCGCGCAGGCGACCGGGTTGCCGCCGTACGTGCCGCCGTGCGTGCCGGCTGTCCATTGGTCCATCAGCTCCGCCTTGGCGACGAGCGCGCTGAGCGGGAAGCCGTTGGCAATCCCTTTGGCCAGCGTCAGCACATCCGGCTGAACACCGAAATGCTGCCAGGCAAACATCTTGCCGGTACGGCCAAAGCCGGTCTGGATTTCATCAAAGACCAACAGGATGCCGTGCTTGTCGCAAATGCTGCGAAGCTCCTGCAGGAAGCCTTTCGGCGGAACGATGTAGCCGCCTTCGCCTTGAACGGGCTCCAGGATAATCGCCGCCACCTGGTCAGGCGCGATCAGGAAGCGGAAAATCTCGTCCAACTGCGCCAGGCAGCGCGCTACTTCGGCTTCTTCGGACAGCCCGCTGCGCAGCGCGTACGGGTATTCCGCGTAGTAGACACTCGGCAAAAGCCCCTCGTAATCCATGCGGTAGCCGCTGTTGGAAGCAGTCAGGGTCGTGGTCGCAATCGTCCGTCCGTGGAAGCTGCGCTTGAACGAGATGATGCCGGGACGCTTGGTCACTTTTTTCGCCAGCTTGATCGCCCCTTCATTCACCTCTGCGCCGCTGTTGGAAAAGTACACTTTGCAGTTGCCGCCGTTGAGTTCGTTCAGCTTTTCTGCCAGTTCGACGTACACCGGATAATAGACGACGTTGTGACCGCCGTGGATCAGTTCATCGATCTGCGCTTTGGCACGCTCGACTACCAGCGGGTGGTTGTGACCGACATTGGTTACGGCGACGCCGCTGGCAAAGTCGAGGTACTTCTTGCCGTCCTCGCTCCAGAGGTAGGCGCCTTGTCCTTTTACCACGCCGAGGGTGGTAGCGCGGGAGGCTACCGGCGGCATTACTGCATTGGCGCGTTCGTACAGGCTCTTGGTTTGTGTAGTCATCGTTATCGCTCCTTTTCTACTCGTTCGTTTGCTTGCCAAGCCACTGCTCTGTCATTTCCCGGATCATGCGCGGCACAGTCTCGAAGGAATACGGCTTGTAGACACGCTCCGTCCAGCGGTGCGCATCGAGCCCGTAGACGCCGACATTGATCGCGGGTACATTGAGATCGCGTATTCGCTTCACCGGAACCGGGTAAATGCGCTCCCACTCGGGGAAGTTGTCGATCAGGGCCGCTACCTCCTCGTCGGTGTCGTGCAGCGAAAGGTAGCTGCTGTCCGACAGGTATGGGAAGAAGCGTTTGACCGCAAAGCGCTCTCCTTTTTGCTGCTCGAAGCCTTCCGTGACGTCCTGGATGACCGCCATGACTTCCTGATCGCGCGGGGAGTCGCCCTTCAAGTAATTGTGCGGGCAATACGGCGGCGCAAAAAACAGGATGATGCACGGTTTGCCGCTCGGATCAAGAGCCCGCAGCGTGTCGACGATGTGGAAACACAACTGGCGCGGTTCCATGTCCGGATTGTCCATCGCCACTTGCGCCGTCACTTGCTTCACATCGATCCCTTGTCCGGCCAGTTTGTCGCAGAACTCTTCGTACGTGTACACATCCATCTCCCAGGACGGCATCTCATCCGGGAAATGGTTAACCCGGGCAAAACGAGTGTACTGCTCGATGTAGTAATCGCGCGTCCAGGTTGCTGCATCCACTGCGACATCCTTCAATTTGTTGATGATGTCCTGCGGCGAATCCTCCAGCACCATGTAGTTGAAGTACAGATAGCTCGTCACGGATGTCTGGACGTTGTAAAAGGCTTTTGTGTCGCGGTGGTAGAGGGCGGACGGCGGAACGACCATTTCACCTTCCACCTGTTCGGTCAACTCCATGTTGTTGTTGATGCGCCGGTTAAGCTCCGCCGTCACCAGTGTCGGGTCGAGTCCTCCGAGCGTCTGTCCGACATGGGTTTCCCGCCCGTAGACGTAAAAGCAAGGAAGCAGCTTGCCGACAGCACCCGTGTAAATGTATTTATGCGGATCGCCCGGATAGAGCGGCGCGATGTAGTCATTGTTGATCGCCACGACGTAGTGCAGCCCCTCCTCGTCGCGCAGGCGGAGCAGTTCATCGACGGCGACAATCACCCCGGTATGCTGGTTTTCCTCTACCGGATTGGCCATGAAGATGATGTCTCCTGCCAGTTCGTCGAGGTGTTGGGAGAAGTACAGCAGATTGGCGAGATGGACAGCGACGCCGCTTTTCATATCAAGCGCGCCCCGCCCAAACATCCAGTCGCCGGATCTGGCGTGCTCCTTCACTTCCGGGTTGCCGTCCCATTCGGAAAAGAAGCGCAGCAGCGCTTGCGGGTCGTTGGCAATGTCGATCTGCTTGCCGTAGTCGTCGATCCCGACCGTGTCGATATGGGAGTGAAAAATCACCGTCCGTTTGGAGCCGCGTTTGCTTTTGATGCGGGCAAATACATTTTTTCGTCCGAGGTGATCGCCCGGCAAAAGCTGCGTCCACACCTGCCCGGGATGCTCCTGGAAATACGGGAAGCTGCGCAAAATCTGCTCGACTGCTTCGGCAATATCCACTTCTCCGGCAGTTCCGTTGATACTCAGTGTCTCGACCAGTGACGCGGTCATGGCCTCTACCTGTTCAAACAGCGACAGGTTTTTTATCTGTTGGTACAAGCACTCTCTCCTCCTTCGGTCTTGCAAGCACCTAATACTCCTTCGTGGTGTCTACGACATTGATCATCTCTGTTTGATGGCGAAGTGCCTTCCAATTGTGAAGGAAGATGTCAACACAGCGGTCAATGTAGTAAATCGATTTGGCAGACATGTGCGGGGTCAAAAGCAAATTTTCGCACTCCCACAACGGGCTGTCTTCCGGCAGCGGCTCCTGCTGGAACACATCGAAAGCAGCCCCTCTCAGCCGACCGTCTTTGAGCATCTGGACCACGTGGTTCTCATCGACGGCATCGCCGCGGCCGATGCTGATAAACACCGCCTCTGGCTTCATCCGATCGAGCCGTTCGGCGGAGAAGAAACCTCTCGTCTGTGTCGTCGAGGGCAGGATCGTAATGACGTAGTCCGCCTGTTCGTACACGTCGTCTTCCTCGCCCAGCGCATAGGTTGTGTCAAAAGGCTCGACCGGTCTGCCGCTGGTGTTGACCCCGCGGACGCGAACATCGAACAGCTTCAGCTTTTCGGCGACCGCTTTGCCGATGACACCTGTGCCGTAAATCAGCGCTTCCCGTCCGGCCAACTCGCCTACCAGCTTGGTGCGGTCGTACTTCTTTTGCTCCTTGAGCGCGCGGTAGCGCTCCATATCCTTTTCAAAATGCAGCATGCAGAGCACGACGTATTCGCTCATCGGCTTGACGTGTATGCCCGAAGCATTGGTGACCCGTATTCCTCTCTCGTGCACATAGCGGTACGGCAGATTGTCCAGACCTGCCCGAATGATCTGAATCCATTGGAGTCGCGGGAACCGCTCCAGGTTTTCTGCCGCCAGATCGTCGCCAAACGTGATCAGCGCCTCTGTCTGTGCAGCCACATCCGCCGGAATGTCGCCCATCGAGGAAAAAACCAGCGGAGCGCTCCCGGCTTCTTGGGCAATGCGCTCGACGTGCCGAGGCAAGATTTCATTCGTAGTCGAAACAATCATACGGATACCTCCCTACTTCTGGATCGATGGAAGCCATGTAGACATTTCCGGTACATACGTAATGACCATCAAGGTAATAATCATCATCAGCAAAAACGGCATGATCGCGCGGATGATTTGCTCCAGCGGGATTTTGCTGACGCTGGATGCGACGAACAGGTTGACTCCCAATGGCGGGGTGATGAATCCGATGGCCAAGTTGGCGACCAGAATCACGCCGAAGTGAATCGGATCGACGCCGACGTTGGTCACAATCGGCAACAAAATTGGCGCCAGCACGACCAGCGCAGAAATCGTATCGATAAACATCCCGACGATAATCAGGAAAATATTGATCATCATCAGAATGATGAGCTGGCTATCCGAGATCGACGTGATGAAGCTGGCGATCGCATTCGGGATTTTTTCCAACGTCATAATGTAGGCGAAGGAAATCGACAGCCCGATGATGATCATCGTGGAGGCGTTGATGATCGCCGATTCGACGATCGCTTTGTACACATCGGACCAGCTCAGCTCGCGGTGGACGAACATCCCGACGACAATCGCGTACACGACTGCCACGACGGCTGCTTCAGTCGGAGAAAATACACCGCCGTAAATGCCGCCCAGAATGATCACGGGAATGAGCAGCGCCCATTTGGACTCGTACAGTGCCTTGAGCACATGTGTAAACGTGATTCGCTCTGTCGTGGCAGGCTTGTAGCCTTCCTTTTTGGCGATTACGTAGGAGACGACCATCAGTCCGATCCCGATGATCAGCCCCGGAATAATCCCGGCCAAAAACATGCTGCCCACGGACACCCCGGCTACGACACCGTACAGAACGAAAGGAATACTGGGGGGAATAATGACCCCGATGGAACCAGCGGCCGCAGTCAGCGCAGCCGCAAACCCGGCGCTGTAGTTTTTCTCGCGCATCGTCGGAATCATAAAGGAACCGATCGCGGCTACCGTCGCCGGGCCTGACCCGGAAATGGCGGCGAAAAACATACAGGACACGACCGTCACCATCGCCAGGCCGCCGACCATCCAGCCGACCAGTACAGTTGCCAAATCAAGCAGTCGCTTGGAAACCCCGCCTTTTCCCATCAAAATCCCCGCCAGCATAAAGAACGGGATGGCCATGAGCGGGAATGAATCCAGCGATGTAAACGCCTTTTGCGTAATCACGCCAAGCGAGAGGTTCGTCGTAAACGCGATCGTTGCGAGCGCTGCCAAACCGAGCGAAATCGCAACAGGCACATTCAACAGAATAAACAGCATCAAACTGCCAAACAGCACAAGAACCGTCATGGTTGTCTGATTCCCCCTTTCCTACGGTTTTTCCGGTTTGAACAAGAAGTAGATTTGCTGGATCAAGCGAATAGACATCAACAGGCCGCCAAGCGGAATTGCCGAATAAATAAACCACATCGGCAACTGCATTGCTGGTGAATCCTGCCCTCTTGTAAACATTGTGTTCACCAGATCGGTACCCGCTATAGCCAAAAAGACAGCAAGCACAAACCAGAGGATGAGTGCAATAAGATCGATGATTTTCTGCCCTTTTTCATGAAACAGCTTTTTAAACGCCTCTACTTTGATATGCTCTTTTTTGCGAATGGCAAAACTAGCGCCGATCCAAATCTGCCAAATATGCACGTAACGCGCTAATTCTTCTGACCAGGAAAGGGAATTTTCAAAAATATACCGGGTAATCACTTGAACAAAAATCAGTACAACCATGACTACCATCGTGGCAACCAGAAACCACTCTTCCAACTTTTCGTCCAACAGTTTTTTCAAGGTCACGGGCCTCACCTCTTTTGGGCAGATTCGTCGAGAAATGAATGTCCTTATACCCCGCTACTTGAAAGCGAGGCATAAGGAATCGGTGTGTAACAATTTGTTTAGTTGTTGGCTTCCATTGCTTTCTCTACCAGCTCTGCACCGATTTCAGCCGTGAATTGGTCATAGACGGCTTCGGAAGCAGCGATGAACGCGTCTTTTTGCTCAGGTGTCAGCTCGTTTACTTTCATGCCTGCTTCGACCAGCTTGTCCAGGAACTCCTGGTCCTGCTGTTGAGCCAGTTCGCGTTGATAGTCGCGGTACTCAAGCGAAGCGTCCATTACGACTTTTTGCAGGTCTTCCGGCAGGCTGTTGTACCAGTCGAGGTTTGCCAACAGAATCGTCGCTGCGTACACGTGTCCGCTCATTGTCAGGTATTCTTGTACTTCGTAAAACTTGTTGGTGTAGTAGAGAGAGATCGGACATTCCATCGCATCGTACACATTTTGCTGCAGGGCAGTGTACAGCTCGCCAAAGGCGAATGGAGACGCATTGGCGCCAAACGCGTTGAAAGTCGCCGTGTGAACCGGGTTCTCCAGGGTGCGCAGCTTCAGGCCTTTCAAATCTTCCGGCGTGTTGACCGGTCCTTTGTTGTTGGACATGTGGCGGAAACCATTTTCGCCGAAGACCAGACCTTTAAATCCATTCGATTCTAAATCTTTCAGCAATTCTTGACCAACTTCACCGTCCAGCGCTTTGTAGGCGGCTTCGTTGGTTTTGAACAGGAACGGCAGGTCAAATACCATGAATTTTTTGTTGAAGCCGGCAAGCGGCGCCACAGCCGGGATGGTCATTTCCACGTTTCCAAGCTGTACTGCCTCGATTGCTTCCCGGTCAGACGGGAAAAGGGAGCCGTTGGGGTAGAGTTCTACCTTGATTCTGCCGTCGGAATTGGCTTCTACGGTTTCCTTGAATTTCACTGCGGAAATGTGCGTGGATTGCTCTTCTGGCACCAGGTAGGCAACGCGCAAGTTGTAGGTTTCTCCACCGGCATCGCCGCCACCACTATTGGATGTACCTCCTTGCGTTCCTCCACCGCCACACGCAGTCAACACAAGCATCATTGCCAGGCTCAAACCGCCCAGCAGCTTTTTTCCCTTTTTCATTCATCGTTCCCCCTTGGTTTCATTTTTGCTCTTCTCTCTACGCTTTGAATGTGTTTGCGCATCGTCGCCCCGGCTTTTGCTACATCGCGGTCGGCCAATGCCTGGATAATCTGCTGGTGCTCGACCAGCGCTTCATCGGCACTCTCCTCGATGGTGCGGGACAGGACCAGAAAGCGCAGAAGCTGGTTGCTGATCTGCTCCACGAAATCTTTGAGCTTCGGATTTTGCGTGACTTCAGCGATCAGCACGTGGAATTGCGAATCCAGCTCGATGTACGTGTAGTAGTCATTCTTTTGGATCGCTTCCATCTGGCCGATGCACGTCTGTTCCAGCTTTTGCAGAAACTCGTCGGTGACGAACGGCACAGCCTGCTCCGCCGCGAACACCTCCAGCACTTCCCGCAAACGGATAAAATGCTGCAAGTCCTCCTCGGTAAAGTTGGCCACCCGCGCTTTCTTCCCGGTCTCCAGCTCGACCAGCCCGTCAAATGCCAACTGGTTGATCGCCTTGCGCAACGGCGTGCGGCTGATGCCCAGCATCGATGCGATCGACTCTTCCGGAAGCGGGTCACCTGGCATGAAAGTGCCTTGCAGAATCGCTTTTTTCATTTCTTTGTAGGCACGGTCGGCCAATGTTTCGTTTTGCGGCAGCTTGTTCAACATCTTCCTTTGCTCCCCCCTCCTTCACCACAGCATTGAATACTGTATACAGAATACCGTTTATGTTTTATAAGTATAGAAAATAGTTAGACAATTGTAAAGAAAAAAATATATTTTATTGTGAGAAAACCTTACATTGGACAAATGATGCTGCCTGGTCATGCAAAAAGGCTCTGCCGCAGTATGAGCGACAAAGCCTTTCTCGATAGGTTTTGCTATGTTTGTTGCCTGTTGTTAGCCTGGCTCAGGTGGCCGTGACGATTTCCACGGTCACGTCCCCGGTTGGCAGCGGATCGCGGAAGCTGCTCCAATCCTCTCCCAGTTCGTCCTCCTGCAGCAGGCAGGCATCGAGGCTGCGCGTGATCTCCTCCTGCTTCATGCCGATTCCGATAAACACGATCTCGTTTTGGCGGTCACCGTACTCAGGGTGCCAGTTTTGCGCCAAGTCCGGCTCCTCGCTGAAGACCCGCTGCTTTTCTTCCTCCGGCAGTGCTGCCAGCCACTGTCCCGCCACGCCCATCTGAATCGACGGACCCGCCTGGCTGATCGTGAACGCCCAGTCATTGCGGGTAGCAAGCCAGAGAAAGCCTTTGGCCCGAATCACATCTTCCGGCCAGTTTTCCAGCCATTGATGCAATCTCTCGGGATGAAACGGGAGGCCCTGCTTGTAGACAAAGGATGAGATGCCGTACTCCTCCGTCTCCGGCGTATGGCTTGGCTTTTGCAGCTCTTGCAGCCATCCTGCCGAATGGCTCGCCTTTTCAAAATCAAACCGTCCGGTATTGAGGATTTCCCGCGGATCGACTTGACCGTGGGTGGCGCGAATGATTTTGGCAGTCGGCTGCAATTTGCGCAGCACCGCCTCCAACTCCTGCAACTCCTCTTCCTGTACCATGTCGCACTTGTTCAATACCAAAACGTCGCAAAACTCGATCTGGTCGATCAAAAGGTCGACGACTTCCCTGGTGTCTGTTTCATCGACTGCTTCGTTGCGCTCCAGCAAACTCTCGCCGGAGGAAAAATCGTGCCAAAAGCGATAGGCGTCCACGACCGTCACCATCGTATCGAGGCGGCAGATCGCGGACAGGTCGATGCCATTCGCTTCGTCCTGATACGTAAATGTCTGGGCGACCGGGACCGGCTCTCCGATTCCCGTCGATTCGATCAAAATGTAATCGTACGATCCTTCTTTGACCAGCCGCTCCACCTCTTGCAACAGGTCCTCCCGCAAGGTGCAGCAAATACATCCATTGGACATTTCCACGACCTTTTCGTCCGTCCGCGAAATGCCGCCTCCATTTTTAATAAACTCTGCATCAATATTGATCTCGCTCATGTCGTTGACAATAACGGCGACCTTCATGCCGTCGCGGTTGTGCAAAACATGATTCATAATCGTCGTTTTTCCCGATCCCAAATATCCGCTCAACACCGTAACCGGAATCCGCGTGTGCTGTCCTTCCATCAGACTTCCCTCCCCATTTCGCTCAAACGGCGCTTGCAAATCGTATTTTTTACGTTTTACAAACCGTAGAATACCGCAGGCAAGGAGGGAAGTCAAGATAAAACGTAACGATTCCGATTTGAGGGACAATCAGGCTAATTATGGAACGAATGAAGAAATCGATTCATCAGGACAGGTAGCGAGACAAGAATTGGCGGATCTTCCAGGCGAGGCTTGCGCAGCATGATGTTCAACGGGGGAACGGGGCAATCCGGCCTGACGACGATCGGCTCCTTCTGGCGACAGCGCAGCGTCGAATGTGGCAGCAATACGTCCTTTGTCTGCATCCCCCAGGACACCGATGTGGCGAGCAAATAGTAGATTCCCGGCCTTACCCCCTTGAAGCAAAACGAACCGACAGACGGCAGCAGTGTCCCGTAGATCGGCAAGCCTTCCGGGATCGGTTTGGCAAACAAACCAATCAGAATCACGCCTTGAAAGGAAGACTCGGCCTGAATGTTCCCTTCCACGCTCGGATACTGATCGGCGAAGGTACGTGTCACGCCCCACTGCGACAGCTCCTGCAACCGGCGCACATACTGGTCTACCTGCGCACTGGAGTTGCGAAAATGCGCCGGGGTGACGCCGACCTTTTCCGTAAATCGGGTGGTGAAGGTCCCGAGACTCTGCTGGCCGATTTCCATGCCGATGTCACGGACGCTCAAATTGGTATTTAGCAGCAAATCCTTTGCCTTTTGCAGGCGCAGGGCAGAAACGTAATAGAGCGGAGTGAGTCCCACCCTCTCCTTGAAAATGCGGGAAAAATGATACGGGCTGTACCCGGCGTATGCCGCCATATCCGCAAGCGACAGCGGCTCATACAGGTGTTGGTGAATATAGGCGATCACTCCGTCGATCTCGGCGTACCGATCCGTCACTGTACTCCACCTTTCTACACGAAGATTCCCAATTGCACAAATTCTCTGCCTGTCTCTTTATTCCTTCCGTCTTGCTTGATCCGGTTCCATCCAGGCAGGCGGCAGAACCATCCCATGAAGGGAAAAACTCCGCAATCGAAAAGAAACCTGCCCTTCATTCGTCAAGTAGAATAAAAGCCATACTGTTATACGATGCTAGATTGTGGAGCGTCGTGTAGAGAATACAGGAAATACGAATAAAAAGGAGATGACTCGCCATGTCTGTACAGCTTATCCCCTATTTCGTAATGAACGGAAATGCCAGGGAAGCGATTGAATTTTACGTGAAAGCACTGGACGGAAATGTTCTCTTCAGCCAAACCTTCGGGGATATGCCGGAAAGCCCCGACTTTCCGATTCCAGCCGAAGCCAAGGACCGGATCACCCACGCCACCATTCAGGTAGGGGAATCGCAACTGATGTTCTCGGATACGTTCCCCGGCCAGCCGCATCAGATCGGAAACCAGGTAACCGTCTGCATCAGCACCGATTCTTTGGAAAAGTCGCAGCGCATTTTCGAGGCTTTGAAA
Organism: Brevibacillus sp. TJ4; assembly: GCF_044627595.2. Lineage (NCBI taxonomy): Bacteria > Bacillati > Bacillota > Bacilli > Caryophanales > Paenibacillaceae > Brevibacillus > Brevibacillus sp. TJ4. Next base: position 4,018,361 of record NZ_CP185865.1, read on the forward strand.
GAAGGCGGACAAGTGAGCATGCCCTTTCAAAAAACCTTCTTCAGCCCTGGCTACGCAGTTGTGACGGACAAATTCGGCGTTACGTTCCAGATCAATACCGAGAACGGTTGCCTGGAATAAACGCACAACAAAACGGCTCCGTCCGCTTCATCGCGGGACAGAGCCGTTTTCCTTATAGTGCTTATTCTCCCAAATCGACGTTGTGATAGACTTGCTGCACATCCTCCAAGTCTTCCAGCGCGTCGATCAACTTTTCAAACTGTGCCAGTCCGTCCTCCGGAAGCGTCACTTCATTTTGTGCGAGCATCGTCAGCTCGGCGACCGTAAATTCGTTGACACCGGCGTTTTTCAGAGCTTCCTGCACGGCGTGGAACTGCTCCGGTTCGGCGTAGACGATCACCGCATCGTCTTCCTCCATGATGTCGCGCACATCCACTTCGGCTTCCATCAGGATTTCCAGCACTTCGTCTGCTGTCTTCCCTTCCAGACCGATGACCGCTGTCGCGTCAAACATATACGCAACCGAGCCGCTCACACCCATGTTTCCGCCGTTCTTGTTGAACGCGGCGCGCACTTCCGAAGCCGTGCGGTTGACGTTATTGGTCAGGGCATCGACGATAATCATCGAACCGTTCGGACCGAAGCCCTCGTAGCGCAGCTCGTCGTAGTTTTCTTCCGCACCGCCTTTTGCCTTTTCAATCGCACGGTCGATGATCGCTTTCGGCACGCTGTACGTTTTGGCCCGCTCCAGCACCACTTTCAACGCACGGTTGGACTCAGGATCAGGCTCGCCTTGCTTGGCGGCTACATAAATCTCTTTTCCGAACTTGGCGTATACACGACTGGTATTTGCGTCTTTGGATGCTTTCTTTTCTTTAATATTGTTCCACTTACGACCCATTCTTGTTCCACTCTCTTTCAGTTTTCCAAAAATTGTTCCGCCCCTGCAGCACGTACAAAGCAGGAATGGCCGCTGCCCACGCGCGGGCAACCCCATGTATTCACCTGACTATTATACCGCAAAATAGGCGGCGGGGAATGGGAATCTGTTAACAATTCGTCCTGCATCCTTTTTTTGTGTGAATGATTACAAGCAAAAATCAGTGCCGATTCCGTGCTTGCGGGCCTTCTCGTATACACTGCGGGCGACTGCCGTATCCAGGTAGGCGATTCCGACAGATTTGTACAAGGTGATCTCCTCTGCGGACTCGCGCGCTGGCCTGGTCCCCGCCACAATCTCGCCAATCTCCGCATAGATGTGCGAGAAGTCCCACTCTCCCCGCTCTGCCGGAATGATCAGATCGCCCGCCTCGTGTTGGGCGCCTTCCACCGTATCGACGACGATCTTGTGGCTGCGGCGCAGGGTCGTCAGGTCTACCTCCCGCATATGCGGCTGGAACGCGCCGATCGCATTGATATGGGCGCCCGGACGAAGGCGCGCTCCGTCAAACAGCGGCTCGGTCGCTTTCGTACTGCACATGATGATGTCGGCGGTTTCCACCGCCTGATTCGGGTCATCGACAATCCGTATCTCGCCCTGCCAATCCGGGTACAGCTCCCGAAGCGCCTGGGAAAACTGTATTGCCCTCTCCCTCGTCCGGTTGTACAGCACGACTTCCTCCAGGGCACGCACCTCCATGACCGCCTGGACCTGGCCGATCGCCTGTGCTCCGCATCCCAGAACGGCGCAGTTTTTCGCCTCTGGACGGGCCAGGTATTTGGTCGCAACTCCGCTGCTTGCTCCCGTGCGCAAGACGGTCAAATAGGTGGCATCCATCATCGCCACATGCTGTCCGGTCTTTGTCTCGGTCAACAAAATGACGCTTTGCAAGGCGGGAAGCCCCTCTTTGTGGTTATCGGGAAAAATCGTGATCACTTTGGCGGCGACGTAGTCGAGCGATTCCACGTACGAGGGCATGTAAAGCGTCGTGCCGCCGTACTTTTCGTGACCGATGGCGGTGCGGATCGGCGTCGTCACATTGCCTTTCGCGTTTTCCTCAAAAACCTGTTCCACATCTGGCAGACAATCCTTCATAACGTACAGTTGGCGAATATCGGATCGAGATAAAAGCAGCAATGCAACCACCCTTTCACATCTGGTTATTGGTTTTGAGCAAGCACCGCAGTCCTGCCCTGTCACGGACGCCCGCCCCCGGGGACGATTTCTTCGATATATGCGTTTGTCTGCGAAATAACCGGCACCAATTCCGCTACCCCGTCAGTCAAAAAACTGCATGTGTGTCTTTTCCTGCCGGTAGTAATCCAGTCTGTCCTGAAGCGTCCCGGTGTGAAACTCAAATTTGTGTCCGTCCGGATCGGTAAAGTAGATCGACCGCTTGTCTCTCTCATCGCGCTCCCGTCCGGGCAAGATGTTGACGTGCAGGCGCCGCAGCTTTTCGCACATCTGATCGAACTCGTGCTCGGGTACGGAAAACGCGATGTGGGTGTACGATTCTTTGATTTCATTGCGCGGAATCCCTTTTTCTACGTTCAGCGCCAGCCACATTCCATGCAGGTCAAAATAGGCGGTGCTTCTCCCTTTGACGAGCAGCCTGGCGTCGAACACGTCTCGGTAAAAGGCAATTGACTTCTCCAGATCTGATACGGAGAACAAGAAATGGTTCAAGCCTGTAATCGCCATTCGGCGCTCCCCTCCACAAACGCATTTTCCCCATCATCTTCTACGGGAACGAAAATTTCAAGCGCGGATTGCCCAGGCAAAGACATCACTGCGCCGATCTTCTGAGCCGTGGCACCGTTGGCTGGCATCACCCATTTCCCCTATTTATGGCGGTCGATAAACAGAAGCTATTGTTCAACTGCTCGCCGATTGACGTATAATTCATGTGGACTACTTCCATTTTGTCCCAAGGGGGAGGGCTTGTGATGTCGGATTTACTAGCGAAATACCGGACCGTTCCTACTACGTGCATATCGGACGTGACGATGGGGCTTGTCAACATGGACAGCGCCATCAAACCGTTGAAGGAGGAGTACCGGATCGCCGGTCGCGCGTATACCGTGCAAATACCGGCCGGTGAAAACCAGGCTGTTTTGCAAGCGATACGCGAAGCGCAGCCGGGAGATGTGCTGGTCATTGACGCAAAAGCAGACACGTATCGGGCGATCGCTGGCGACTTCGTCGTTGGTCTGGCGAAGGCGCTCGGGATTCAAGGTATCGTCGTCGACGGTGTCATCCGCGATGTCATCGGCATCAAAAGACTGGGCGTTCCGGTGTTTTGCCGGGGCACGACCGTTGCGGCCAGCGGAAAGGCCGGCTGGGGACAAACCAATGTCCCGATCTCCTGCGGCGGCGTTGCTGTGCGCCCTGGCGATCTGATCGTCGGCGATGCGGACGGGGTCACTGTCGTTGCACAGGAAAGAGAGCAGGAGATTTTGCAAAAAGCGTTGGACAAGTTGGCCAAGGACGAGGCACGGGAAGCAAGCGTCGCAGGTGACCCGGATGCGGCGCGAGCTTATTTGGATGAGGTCCTGTCGGCATCGTCCAAAAAGTAGAACGATTTGCCGCACATAAGTGAAAGAAAGCGACAAAAGGAGCCAGATCATCCGGCTCCTTTTCGTTGTTCCTTCTATATAAGGGATTAGATTGACTGCAACTGATTGCGCAGCACCATCTGCAACACCCCGCCGTGACGATAGTATTCAATCTCTGCCTCGCTGTCGAAGCGGACGATCGCTGCAAATTCGGTCTTGCTGCCTCCTGGTGCGACAGCGGTGATCCGCACCCTTTGCCCGGGCTTGAGCGATTCTTCGAGCGCGATATCATACTGCTCTGAACCGGTCAGACCGAGAGTGTCGGCGTTTTCCCCTTCCGCGAACTGCAGCGGCAGCACCCCCATCAGGGCGAGATTGCTGCGGTGAATCCGCTCGAAGCTCCGCGCCAGTACGGCTTTTACGCCGAGCAGGCAGGTCGCTTTCGCCGCCCAGTCGCGGGAGCTGCCCATTCCGTAGTCCACACCGGCGATAATCAATAGTCCGGTCCCGTCTGCGCGGTATCGCATCGCCGCCTCGTAGATCGGCATTACCTCGCCTGTCGGAAAGTAAGTCGTGACCCCTCCCTCCGTCCCCGGTGCGATCTCGTTTCGCAGGCGGATATTGGAGAAGCCGCCTCGCATCATCACTTCGTGGTTGCCTCTGCGAGAGCCGTAGGAGCTGAGTTCGCCTGGCACAACGCCCTGTCCCAGCAAATATTTGCCCGCTACGCTGTCCGGCGGAATCGTACCGCCTGCAGGCGAGATATGGTCCGTCGTGATGGAATCGCCCAGCTTGACGAGGATGCGCAAGCCTGTGAGCGGACGGATGTGCCCGGCCTCTTTGCTTATCGATTGGAAAAACGGCGGGTTTTGCAAATAGGTGGAGGACGGTTCCCATTCGTACAGCATCCCTTGACTGGCCGGAAGCCGGTTCCAGTCTTCATTTCCCAGGAGCATCTGTTCCTTCTGCCGCTCGTACAAATCCGGGCTGATCGCCTCGGCTATGACCTGCCGGATTTCCTCGTCTTGTGGCCAGATGTCAGCGAGAAACACGTCTCGACCGTTCCGATCCTTGCCCAGCGGCTCGCTGTCCAGGCGAATGTCGACAGTACCGGCGATGGCGTAGGCGACGACGAGCGGCGGCGAGGCGAGAAAGGTCGCTTTGACCAGCGGGTGAATCCTGCCTTCAAAGTTGCGGTTGCCGGACAGAACCCCGGAGACGATCAGGTCATGCTCGACGATCGCCTGTGCAACTTCATCGGGAAGCGGACCAGAGTTTCCGACACAGGTCGTGCAGCCGTATCCGACCAGGTAAAATCCGAGTCTTTCCAGGTATGGCAGGAGGTTTGCCTTTTGCAAATAGGCGGTGACGACCCGGGAGCCCGGCGACAGGCTGGTTTTTACGTAGGGAGGGACAGTCAGCCCTTTTTCCACCGCTTTTTTTGCCAAAAGGGCAGCGCCGATCATCACATGCGGATTGGACGTGTTGGTGCAGCTCGTGATCGCCGCAAGCACGGTCGACCCTGTACGCAAGGTGGACGTCTCGCCGGTTGGATGAACAATTCGCACCGACTTGTGAATCTCCCGCTCATCCAGTCCGTATCCCTGATTCCCTGCTTTCTCGGTCAAAGCGGACCTGAACCTGTCTTTCCCCTGCGAAAGGCGGATCACATCCTGCGGTCGTTTGGGACCTGCCAGGCTCGTCTCAATCGTCGACAGGTCTATCTCCCACACCTCCGAATAGGCAGGCTCCTCCCCGCCAGGTGTGTAAAACAATCCGTTTGTCTTGCAGTACGCCTCGACCAGCCTGACATGCTCCTCCGGCCTTCCGGTCAGCCGCAGGTAGCGCAGCGTCTCTTCATCGACCGGAAACAAGGTCACGGTAGCGCCGTTTTCCGGCGACATATTCGCCACCGTCGCCCGGTCCGCGAGGGAAAGCGTTGTCATTCCCTTCCCGAAAAACTCCACGAATTTTCCTACTACCTGTTTCGTGCGCAACAGGTGGGTCACATGCAGCGCCAAGTCCGTGCCCGTCGAACCCGGCGGCAGCTCGCCGCGCAGCCGGATACCCACGACTTCCGGAGCCGGAAAGCAGGAGGGCTGCCCGAGCATCGCAGCTTCTGCCTCGATCCCGCCGACACCCCAGCCTACGACTCCGATGCCGTTTACCATTGGGGTATGCGAATCGGTTCCCAGACAAGTGTCGGGAAAGGCGAGCGCTTCGCCATTTTCCACCGTAACGGTCTGGACGACAGAAGCCAAATATTCGAGATTGGCCTGATGAATGATCGAGGTAGACGGAGGGATCGCTCGGAAGTTGCGGATCGAGCCAGTCGCCCACTTGAAAAATGCGTACCTCTCCCGGTTCAGTTCAAATCCGCGCTTCACATTGTAATCCAGAGCATCGGGCGCTCCAAAGCGGTCGACCTGCTCGGCATGGTCAATTACCAAATCGACGGGGATAACGGGATTGATCCGCTCCGGGTCTCCTCCCATTTCCGCCATCGCCTGGCGCAGGGAAGCGAGATCGACGACGACCGGGATGCCCGTAAAGTCCTGGAGTACGATTCGCGCCGGACGAAACGGCACGTCAATCTCTCGTTTGGCTGCGCCGCTGCCCCATTGCGCGAGATTTTCCACATGCTCCCGCCTGATCGTCACACCGTCGCACTGGCGCAAGACGGACTCCAGCAAAATTTTGATGGAATACGGCAGTCTGGCGATCTTGCCGATGCCCTGCTCTTCCAGCGCCTGCAAGCGATAGTACGTATACGTGCGGCCATCGACGGAAAACGTGGAACGGGACTGGAACCCGTCATGCTCTGTACGCATCGGTCTCATCCTCTCCCACACAGCGCTCTCTGTAAGCGGGCACGTACAAGTCGCCCTTGATGATTCGTCTCGCCGTCCTCTCCATTCCCACAGAGCGGACGTCCTGTCCGTCATCTGTCAGCGATGCGCGGACCTCGGCAATTCCTTCCGGGTGACCGATCCGCACCGTTTTCTCCACGGTCATGCGATCGCCGGACAGATGCTGATGGGGAATCGTGCCGGGAAGCAGGGCAGCAGCGGCCAGGCAATACAGGCCGCTTCCCGCAAAAGTACGGTGAAACTTTCCCATCGAGACCATTTTGGCGACCAGGTCTACCTCTGTGCCGGACACCCGTTCTCCGCCCGATGTCACATAGTCATGGGGTGCGGCTACGATCGCGATCTTCGGAATCGACGGCGTCTGCCTCGCTTCCTCTACCGTGCCGCACATGCCCGCCGCCACAGCCATTTGCAGGCGAATCATTTCCAGCTCCTGTACGAGCGCTTCATTGGCGGACAGTTCGCTGTTTGGCTCCGAACCGGTGATCCCCAGCTCCGCAGCCGACACAAAGACAAACGGGTTGACCACATCGACAAAGGAAACCCGATACTGCCTGTTATTCGTCGCAAGCGTGAACGCGCTGCCGACAGGCAATGTTTTCCCAGTCTTGCCGCCACCAGGCGAGAGGATGTCCACTACGTATTTGGCGCCCGGCAGCTTTACGCCAGGCATCCGATAATCTCCGCTCACCTTTGCCTTGCCGTCTGTCAGCGGAACGGTAATGGAAATTGTTTTTTGAATATTCGTATTATTTACAGCAACAACAGCCTCCTGGGCATCGGGCGCCACCCGTACATACCCTTCATCGACGGCAAATGCCCCGACAGCCGCCATCAGATTTCCGCATGTGCCCTTGTCGTCGATAATCGGCTCGCCAATCCCGACCTGGTAAAACGTATAATCAATGTCCGCGCCCTCCACACTTGGCTCGGAGATGACGCACACCTTGCTCGCATGCGAGGTTCCTGCCCCCAATCCGTCGATTTGCGAAACATTGTAGGCGTCAATTCCGGCGAGAAATACATGTGCTTGCAGTTCGCGCTCCTTTGGCAAATGCCGTTTATGAAAAAACAGCCCCCGGCTCGTTCCTCCCCTGTACACAGCACACGGAATCGAAAACTGAGACATCCGCTCGACCTCCATCCATCGTTTATGATGCTTGCCCCCGATAAGGAGCAGGTGAGTTCATTATAGAGCAGGATTTTCCAGCAAAAAAATACCGATGATTGATGGTTGGCGATAGAGAAACGGAATCACACAAAAAAGAGCCGTCACCAGAGCGGGCAGTCCCGTCCTTGCGGCTCTTGCTTCCTGGCATATTCGCATGTTTACTTGCGATCGTAGCACCAGCACGACACTACGTGGTCGTTGACCATGCCGACCGCTTGCATATAGGCGTAGCAGATCGTCGTTCCGACAAAGGAAAAGCCGCGCTTTTTCAAGTCCTTGCTCATCCGGTCGCTGATCTCGGTCGAGGCCGGAACTTCCCGCAGCTCGCGGAAGTGATTGCGGATCGGCTTGCCATCTACGAACGACCAGATATAATCGCGAAACGAGCCGAATTCCTCGACCACCTTGAAATAGGCATGGGCATTGGAGATGACAGCCCGGATTTTGAGTTTGTTGCGTACGATGCCTTCGTTTTGCAGCAGCTCTTCGACTTTGCGATCATCGTACAAAATGATTTTTGCCGGGTCGAACTGATCAAACGCCTTCCGGTAGTTCTCCCGTTTTTTCAGGATGGTGTACCAACTGAGCCCTGCTTGTGCCCCCTCCAGATTGAGGTATTCGAACAGCAGACGGTCATCGTATACGGGAACGCCCCACTCCCGGTCATGGTACTCGATGTACAAAGGATCTTGATTGACCCAGCCGCATCTTTGCATGCCATTTCCTCCTTCGCGGTCAGCGAACATACATTCCCTTCCATCATACCTTGTCCTTTTCCTGATGACAAGCGATCTTGCACAAAAGAAAACGGGAGACAGCTCCCATGCTGTCTCCCTCTATCGGCCGCGCCTCAGAAATCAAAATTGTCCGGGTCTGGTCCGACTCGATGATTTTCGTTCAAGCTGTCGATTCTCTCCATCTCTTGTTTGGTCAGCTCGAAATCAAACAGTGTCGCGTTTTCCACAATGCGCTGTTCTTTGGTCGACTTCGGAATCGTGACTACGCCATGCTGCAAATCCCAGCGCAGAATGACCTGGGCGACCGACTTGTTGTATTTGGCACCGATCTCTTTGAGCACCGGGTTGTCCAGCAACTGCCCCTGCATCAGCGGCGACCACGCTTCGAACTGAATACCCTGTGCCTTGCAATAGTCCCGCAGCTCCTGTTGGGTCAGGCGCGGATGGAACTCCACCTGATTGACCATCGGTTTGATCTCCGCGTCTTTCAGCAAATCTTCGAGGTGGTGAATGTGGAAATTGCTGACCCCGATGGCGCGTACACGTCCGTCCTTGTACAGCTTCTCCAGCGCTCTCCAGGCGTCTTTGTACTTGCCTTCGACCGGCCAGTGAATCAGGTAGAGATCCAGTTTTTCCAGCCCCAGCTTGCTCAGGCTCGTCTCATAGGCAGCCAAGGTCGACTCGTATCCCAGATCGGAGTTCCACACCTTGGACGTCACGAACAGGTCATCCCTGGAAATGCCCGCTTCGGTCAAACCCTGGCGGATGCCTCTGCCGACTCCCTCTTCATTTTGATAAATCGCCGCTGTGTCGATACTGCGGTAGCCGTGCTTGATCGCCGCCTTCACCGCATGTTCCAGCTCCGGCCCTTCTTCTACCTTGAACACGCCCAATCCGAACCAAGGCATTTTCACTCCATTCGAGAGGACAGTCGTATCTTGCAAATGTTTTGCCATTATCATCTCATCCTTTTCCATTTTTTTGTACAACACCATTCTCACTGGCTTTCGCCGATGACAGATGCTATTCTGACTTATAATACCCATTTCGGGAAGTACGCACTTTTTTGTACCATAGTAACAAAAAAGTTCCTATTACGAGGAGGATTGCAACCATGAAGAAGAAATACAACATCTCAGTCGAAGCGACATTGGAAGTGATCGGCGGCAAATGGAAATGCGTCATCCTCTGCCACCTCACCTACGGAAAAAAACGGACAAGCGAGCTGAAGCGCCTGATGCCGGGAATCACGCAAAAAATGCTGACCCAGCAGCTTCGCGAGCTGGAGCATGACGGCATCGTCAACCGGATAACCTACAATCAGGTTCCCCCGAAAGTCGAGTATGAACTCAGCGAATACGGCTGGAGTTTGAAAGGCATCCTCGACTCGCTCTGCGCTTGGGGTGAACAGCATATTATCAAAGAGTACGGAGACAAATACGCCGTTCTGGAAGAAAACATTCTAAACCGATAAGCATCGTGTACACGTCATCCATCGAATTGATCCTGTCATGCGGTCTTCTCCAGCTTGCCGCTGATCGCCGTCAGTACGACAGCGCCGAGCACCATCACTCCGCCGATCCACGGTGTATGGATCAATCCGATGGTATCGACTACGATCCCGCCGACAAAAGCTCCGATAGCAATCCCCAGGTTAAACGCAGCGATATTAAATGCCGAGGCTACATCCACGGCGCCCGGCTCGTATTTTTCCGCGAGCTGGACGACGTAGAGCTGCAGGCCAGGAACATTCATAAAGGCGAGAAGTCCCATCAGCACGATGGTAATCGTCCCCGCTACCTGATACGGTGCTGTCATCGACAGAACCACCAGAATGACCGCCTGCACAGCAAACATCCAGAGCAGAGCACGGATCGGATGCTGATTGGCGACCTTTCCCCCGAACGTATTGCCGATTGCGATGGCAAGCCCGTAGACGAGCAGAATCAGGCTGACTGCACTCGCCTGATACCCGGTGATTTCCTCGAGGATGGGGCTGAGATAGGTAAAGGCGACGAACGTACCGCCGTATCCCAGCGCCGTGATTGCATACACCAGCAGCAGGCGGCCGTTGGTCAAGATTTTTACCTGATCTTTTACGGAAGCAGGCTTGGCTTTCTTCTGATTGTTGGGGACGAGCAGAGCTGTGCAGATCAAGGCAATCAATCCCAGCAAGGCAACCCCCCAGAAGGTTGCCCTCCATCCGAACATCTGCCCGATGAAGGTCCCGAGAGGCACTCCCGTCACCGTAGCGACAGTCAATCCTGTAAACATCATGGCAATCGCGCTCGCCCGCTTATTCTCCGGTACGAGATCGGCGGCGATCGTGGAGCCGATCGAGAAAAACACGCCATGAGAAAAGGCTGTGAAAAAACGGGCGATCAACAAAAGGGAAAAGCTGCTCGACAATGCTGCAACACTGTTTCCGACGGTGAAAAAGACCATCAGCAAAAGCAGCAGTGTCTTGCGGGGAATTCTGCTGGTCAGCGCCGTAATGACCGGCGCCCCCACCGCGACACCGAGCGCATAGCCGGATATGAGCAGACCGGCGAGCGTAATCGTGACGTTCACATCCTGAGCGACTGTAGACAGCAAACCGACAATGACAAATTCCGTCGTTCCGATGCCAAATGCATTGATAGCGAGCGCAAGCAGGGCGAGTGTATGGTTTTTCCCACCTCGTGCCTGTTGCACGCCATGGGCAACTGTATTCATTGTTTTCCTGTCTCCTTTTATGCGTAGTAGTCAGTCATCCGATCACGGGGCCCCGCAGCCCGAATGACTGTGGAATCGAACGAGTGCTATTATGTCGCATACAGTCCTCGGAAAAAAGTACGCACTTTTTTGTATCATAGTCACCGAAAAGTTCCTGTACAGTACGCAAGCTGCACAAAAGCTGGCGGTCCGCACACAAAAAAAGACAGCAGCCGATGAGCTGTTGTCTTTTTCCTTCACTTCGCTTTATAGATACTGTATTTGTTTTTCCCTTCTTCTTTGGCTTGATACAAGGCGCTGTCTGCCTTTTTGAGCAAAGTCTGGTGCGTGTCGCCTGGTTCGTAGAGCGCAATGCCGATGCTGGATGTGGTAATGAACGAGACATCGTTGATGTTCCACGGGTGTTGCAGGCCTTCCAGAATTTGGTCCGCAATGACGACTGCCTGCTCCAGACTGTGCGCATCGGATAGGCAGATGACAAATTCATCACCGCCCATTCGCGCCAAAATGGCTGATTCCGGGATACATGTTTTTACTCTTGCTACAAACTGCTTCAGCAGCTCATCCCCCACATCGTGACCGAATGTATCGTTGATGTCTTTAAATTTATCGAGATCGAGGTACAGGACGGCAAATCCGTGATGCTCGTGCTGTGCTTCCTCGATGGACTCTTTCAGCTTCATGTAGAACAGCCGACGGTTAGGCACTCCCGTCAAGCTGTCGTGAAAACTGTAATACTCCAGTTGATCCTGATATTTCTTTCGCTCGGTAATTTCCCGTCCGACAAACATCATATTTTTGAAATTTCCTTCTTCATCGAACATTGGGGTACCTTTGAGCTCCAGCCACACCTGATGGCCGTCTTTGTGACGGCGGACAATTTCATACGTAAACGGTTCCTGGGAGACGACCATGTTTAAAAAAACAGCCTGGAAATCGGTATCGACCCCTTCATCAGGCCGATGAAAGACCCATTTGCCGACATATTCCTGCGGGTCATACCCAAGGACCATTTGGTGGGACGGCGAAGCGTAGGTGACGATCCCGTCCAGATCGACCTGCTGGATCAGGTCGAGCGAATTTTCCGCCAACAGCCGGTAGCGTTCTTCACTTTCCTTCAAAGCCTGTACCAGGCGATGCTGCTCCGTTATATCCATCGCGATCCCGAACACACCGATGACTTCACCGTTGACGATCAACGGGATGTTTTTCACATGCAGATGGATGATCTCTCCACTTTTATGGATGGCATCCATCTTGTATTCGCAGGGAATCCCTTGCACGACGACGGCAAACTTTTCGTTTACCATGTCGAGGTGCTCGGGAACGGTCAATTCTTTGTAATGAACTCCTAAAAGCTCTTCCTTGGCATAGCCGAGCGACTCGGTTAATCCTTGATTGGCTTCAATGATCCTGCCCTCAGTGGAAAGGACGAAAATCCCATCCGTATTATGGTCAATGATCGATGTAAACACTTCGATAGACTGCTCACTCAAAAACCCAATCATTTTTTCCTCCTTCGGCAGCCCAGCCGTCCTAGCAATGCCGTAGACCTGTGGCTTTGCGTCCCAGACTTTCGTTCTGGGTTGCCTTTTCGCAGCAAAACGAAAACATATTCTCTGAATCTAGCATGTGTTTCCGCTTTGCACATCCTACTATGGTCATGCCTTATGTTAAAGTCAACTATATGTAGACACTTTAAATTCAGCAATAGTGTAATTATTGGAAAATGCACATAAAGAAAGAAGCCGTTTTTCAACGGCTTCCCTACACTTGACACTATCAGTCATTTTTCCTGTTGCCTTTTATCCGAATTGAGCCTGATGCAAACGGCTGTAGATGCCTCCTGATGTAATCAATTCTTCGTGGTTGCCTTGTTCGGCTATGCCTTCCTTGGTCACGACCAGGATGCGATCGGCATTTTTGATGGTGGCAAGCCGGTGAGCGATGACGAGCGTGGTGCGCCCCTGCGACAAATCCGCAAGCGACTTTTGAATCGCCAGTTCTGTCTCCGTATCCAGGGCTGAGGTCGCTTCGTCAAGGATGAGAATCGGCGGGTTTTTCAAAAACATGCGCGCGATCGACAGTCTTTGCTTTTGTCCACCTGACAGCTTCACGCCCCGTTCGCCGATGATCGTATCCAGTCCGTCTGGCTGGCTGCGGATAAACTCATCCAACTGTGCCTTGTGCGCTGCTTCCAGTATCTCTTCATCGGTAGCATCCAGTTTTCCGTAGGCGATATTATCCCGAATACTTCCGGAAAACAGGAAGACGTCCTGCTGCACGATACCAATCTGACTGCGCAACGAATTCAGCTTCATGTCGCGAATATCGACGCCATCCACTTCAATCGAACCGCCCTCGACCTCATAAAAGCGCGGGAGCAGACTGCACAGCGTCGTTTTCCCCGCTCCGGATGGACCCACAAAAGCGACCGTCTCTCCAGCGCGAATGTCAAACGAAATGTTCTCCAATGTTTTCTCGTGACCTTTGTACCCAAAACTTACATTGCGATAGCGGATGTTTCCTACGAGATCCACATGGACGGCCCCAGGAGACTCCGTGATGTCAGGAGCGGTATCCATCACTTCCGTAAACCGTTTGAAGCCGGCGATCCCTTTTGGATAGCTCTCGATCACGGCGTTGATTTTCTGGATCGGCCCGATGAGTACATTGGACAGCAGGATGAAGGCAACAAACTGTCCATTGGTGAGGTCTCCCGCGATGACAAACCATGTGCCGAACAAGAGCGTAAACAACGTAATCAGACGCATGAGCACGTAGTTCGCGGTGATGCTTTGGGCCATGATTTTATAGGAAGCCAGCTTTGTTTGCCGGTACTGTCCATTGTTGACGGCGAATTTTTTTTGTTCGTACTCTTCGTTGGCAAAAGCCTGTACGACTCGGATGCCGCCGATGCTGTCTTCCACGCGGGCGTTGATTTCCCCGACGTCCTGAAACAGTCTGCGAAATGTGCGCGTCATCTTTTTGTTGAAGTGAATCGCGAGCACCAGCAGGACGGGAATGACAATAAACGATATGACGGCCAATTTCCAGTTAATCGACAGCATGATGAGAAAGGAACCGATCAGGGTCATCACCGCGACGAAAACATCCTCCGGTCCGTGATGCGCTACTTCCCCGATCTCCTCCAGGTCTTTGGTCAGCCTGGAAATCGAATAGCCTGTCTTATGATTGTCATAATAGGAAAAAGAGAGCCTCTGCATATGCGCAAACAGCTCTCTGCGCATATCTGTTTCAATGTTGATCCCGAGCATGTGCCCCCAATAGGTGACGACGTAATGAAAGCCTGTGTTGAGCAAATAAATCAGCAGCAATCCCAGGCATGCCCAAAAGATGATCACCCAGTCGTTCCCGGGAAGAAGTTTGTCGATCACTTGATTTACGGCAATCGGAAAGGCCAGCTCCAGCAGACCTACGAGAATGGCACATGAAAAATCGAGAATAAACAGCCATTTGTACGGTTTGTAATAAGAAAAAAAGCGCAACAGCAAATAGACTTCCTCCTAACTTTGCGTAATGCAGTTCACCGGATTCAGCGAGGGAATTCCCCCTTCAATTTCTCCTTCATATTACACTACCTGCAGATAGAGATGAATGAAAAAAACCTAACTGCGATTTCACAGTCAGGTGTGGAAATTACCTTTTTCTCTTCCGAATCTGATCCATAATAGATCCGGTGCTCGTCTGCGGACTGGTCAAGACGGGTATGCCGAGCTCCTCCACGGCAAAACGGGCTCTTGCCATGGAGATTTGCGCCAACACAAGGACGTCCACATGGTTACCCGCAAGTTTTTGCGCACGCTCTTTGATCAACTGATTATGTTTGTCTGTATCGCCGTTTTGTAAGGCGTGGAAGGCTTCTACCATCGGCGATACGGAATTCATCGTCGCATGGACCAAACCGATCCTCGTTTTCATCGATTCCTCCTTCTTCACGGCGAAACAAATGTCCACCTTTTGCGTTTTCACAGCCGTTCAACAATCGCCTTGGTAAATTCCGTCGTCGATGCAGTTCCTCCCAGATCGCGTGTGGAAATGCCATCGTACATCGTCTGCATGGTCGCGTTCTCCACCGTCCGCGCTATTGTCTGCAAGTCCCGATCCTCATGCCGGGCAGCCAGCCAGTCGAGCAGCATGACCGCAGAAAGCAGCTCTCCGACGGGATTCGCTATGTTTTTGCCTGCAATGTCGGGAGCCGATCCATGTGCCGCCTGTGCCATCGCCTGATTGTCGTTCGTATTGATCGATGGCGACAATCCCAGGCTCCCTACCAGTTCACCAGCCAGGTCAGAAAGAATGTCTCCAAACATATTGGTCGTGACAATCACATCAAAGTCTCTTGCTCGCCGAACCATGTGAGCGGCCATGGCGTCGATATGATAATCTTCCACCTGCACCTCGGGGTACGCTCTCCCCACTTCCCGGCACGTATTCAGAAACAATCCATAGCCCAGCTTGATGACGTTTGCCTTGTGGACGATGGTTACTTTCTTGCGTCGCTGCATCGCCATCCGGAAAGCAGCGTGCGCGATTCGTTCGGCAGCCTTTCTGGTAAACACTCCGGTGACAATCGCCACATCCGGGTTCACCATGAATTCGCCGGTCCCCTGGTACATGTTGCGATCAGGGTAGAACCCCTCTGTATTTTCCCGAAAAATCACCATATCAGCTTCTCCCACAACACTTTTGATGCCGGCAATCGTCCTGCTGGGCCGAATATTGGCATACAGATCAAAATGATGGCGAAGCTCTCCGCTGGGATTTCGCTTGACTTGATGTTCCGGTGGGTACGCCGAAGAATCATGTGGTCCCATGATCCAGCCATGACATGTTTCCAGTGACTCTTTGGTGATGGCTGGTACAGGCTCACCGTATTCCTTGATTCCCGTCCACCCCATTGGCAGTTCAATAAAATCAAACGTGGCTCCCTTCACACGTTCCGCCGCTGCTTGAAGCACATCTACAGTAGACTGGACGATTTCAGGTCCGATCCCGTCTCCGTACAATACCCCCAACTTGTATGTCGCCATGTTCTCCATACCTTTCCGTCGTTGTTTTTCAAACTTTCTGTAAAAAATGTAGTACAACAAGCAACGAAAATAAAATAGTGATTTGGAATTGGGGTCCATAGTTTTTGGTTATCCCTGGCTTGCTTCCTACAGAACGCGGCTCTGGAAGACGGGACCCCGCTTCTGATCATCGCAGGCAAAGAATACGGCACAGGAAGCTCTCGCGATTGGGCAGCCAAAGGACCTTACCTGCTCGGGGTCAAAATGATTATTGCCGAAAGCTACGAGCGCATCCATCGCAGCAATCTGGTAGGGATGGGCATACTTCCCCTGCAATTTACTCCCGGAAACAGCGCCTCTTCGCTCGGCATCACCGGCTGCGAGAGTTTCGAAACGATAGGATTAGGCAACGAACTGAGACCCGGGCAAACGATCACGGTCAGAGCTACCCGCGAGGACGGAAGCATGTTTTCATTTGAAGTGATCGTTCGTTTGGACAATACGGTGGATGTGGACTATTATCGCAATGGCGGGATTATGCAGACTGTCGTGCGGCGGTTGTGCAAATAGCAAAGCCGAGGAAAATCAGGGCGCACAAACCCTGGTCCCTCGGCTTCCTTTGCGTTTTCCTGGTTCAAAGCGGCCTCCCTTTCTCTTCCGTGTCCGTGACCGTGCGCGCCTGCCCCGACCGCAACCAAAAGTACATCCCCATCCCGATCAAGGTCAGCAAACCTCCTGCCACCTGCATCGCTCCCACCACTTCACCGAGCAGCAGATAGGCGAGGATAATCGCCAGCACAGGCTCCCCGATCACGCCGACAGAGACTGTCGTGGCGCCGATTGTGTTCAGGAGCAGGTTGAACAGAAAATGACCGAAGACAGTGGGGATGATCGCCAGCAGGAGAAAATACGTCCACTCGGAAGAATCGTATTCGGTCAGCGAATAGCCTTGGGCGACGCTGTACGCCAGCAGCACGAGTCCACCCAGACCGAACACCATGATGCTGTACACATTGGCGGGTATCTTGCCGCTCAGCTTTTGCCCGGCCAGCAGGTAGACGGCGATGGCGATAGTTCCGAGCAGGGATAGTCCATCGCCGATCAGCGCCTGTCGCGACACCTCCATATCACCCCACGCGATCAGCACGGACCCGGCGAGAGATGCCGCCATGCACAAGACAATCCCGATAGTGACGCGTTCCCGAAACAGAAAGTACGACCCGACCATGACAAAGAAGGGCTGCAGCGTCAAAATCACCATCGAGCTTGCTACCGATGTATAGGACAGCGACTCCATCCAAAACAAAAAGTGCAATCCCAAAAACACGCCAGCCGTACACACCAGTCCCCATTCGGCTGCGGACAAGCGCATCGCTTTCACCGGCTTCCAGGGGACAAAGGGCGACAGGATCAATACCGTGATCAGCAGCCGATACATCCCGGCGACGGACGCCGGAGCATCCGACGATTTGATCAGGATGGAAGAGACGGCGATGGCGAGTACACTGATAAAAAGCAGGACATAGGGGTGGAACACCGTTTTATACGAGCTGTTCACTTGTACGCTATCCTCCATTGGACATACGGGAGCAGGCTTTACCCTCATCCATTTTTGGCTATTGTACAACGGTCACATGCTGCCTGCCACCCTGTTCGCTGAGCTTTTGCCACAGTGCGGCCACCCAACTGTCAGAGACCGGTGAAAACGCAATTAAACAATCGTGTAATTGAAGTCCTCTGGGCAAAAGACGGGGAAAATCAGGAGGAAATTCCCCCTCTCCATGGTTGACGATTGCATCTTCCGGTGTTGCAACTCCCCTTTATTCCGGTATATAGGGAAGTTCCAACTGCGTCGGGATATTGATCACATGCGTATCCGTGTAGGAGAGGATACCTTCCGCGCCGTATTCGCGCCCGACCCCTGATTGCTTCACGCCGCCAAACGGGAAGCGCACATCCAGCCCTTGTACGGCTGCCGTATTGATCATCGTCGTCCCTGCCTCGAGGCGTCGTGCCACTCTCACCGCATCCTCTTCCTTGCCCCAGACGGAGCTGGTCAGTCCGTAAATGCTCTCATTGTGCAGGGCGATGACCTGCTCTTCGTCATCAAACGGCAGAATCGGCACAGTAGGTCCGAACTGCTCTTCGACGACGATCGGATCGTTGTAGTCGCAGCCAAGCACCAGGGTCGGCTGCATAAAGTAGCCTTGTTCAAACAACTCGGGGTGAAGGACGCGTCCCAGCTTGATCACTTCGGCACCGCGCTGCTTGGCGTCATCGATCAGGCTTTGCACATGCTTGACCTGCCCTTCATTGTTGACCGGACCGATGGTGACATCGGGATCAAAGGGGTCCCCCACACGAATCCACTGGTTGGCCGCCTCCACGTACTTGGCGATGAATTCGTCGTACAGGGAGCCATGGACGTAGACACGTTTGGCGATCATGCAAATTTGCCCCGCTGTGAGAAAGTTGGAGATGACGAGACGGCGCATCGCGCGTTTGTCGCTTGGATCAAAGCTGGGCAGGATGATCGCGGCGTCATTGCCGCCCAGCTCCAGCGTCATTTTCTTGATCGTCTCGGAGGCAGCCTTCATAATGTGCTTCGCCGTTTTGGTTCCACCCGTAAAAGCGATTTTCGCTACCTTCGGATGAGAGGTCAGCTCCACCCCGACATCTGCCTCGCCGTGAACGATATTGAGCACGCCCGGCGGAAATTGTTCGGCTATGAGTTCAACTACTTTCGTGACCGCCAGCGGAGCGAATGGACTCGGCTTCAATACCATCGTGTTGCCCGCCAGCAGCGCAGGCGCAATTTTGATCGTGGACAGGGAGATCGGGTAGTTCCAGGGTGTGATCGCGGAGACCACGCCTACCGGATCATGGGAAATGATCGTTTTCCCCTTCTCGTGCTCCTTCACCTCATCACGCAGCACGTCTTTTGCAATATCGCAGGCAAACTCCATCCACATCAGGGATACCGCGAACTCGCCTTCAGCATCGTACAGCGGCTTGCCGTGCTCACGGGTCAGCAAGCGCGACAGCTCGGGTATCGCCGCCCGCACCTTTTCAATTGCCCGGCGCATGCGCTCCACTCGCTCGTCTACCGTGCTATTCTTCCATGTTGCGAATGTATCGTACGCCGCCTCAATCGCCTGGATCGCCTCTTCTCTCGTATTGATCGGCGCGTGGCAGACAATCTCATTAGGGTTCACAGGATTTTCCCGCGTGTATTGGCGCTGCGTCTCTATTTTTTTGCCGTTGATAATCGCGTGGACAACGATCGGTTCAGCCGTGCCGTGAGTGGACATGGGATCCCTTCCTTCTGCGTTGATTTGAGTCATCCTCGAGTAAAAAACTTCCAGACTCTTCCCATAGTGTTCGGCAGAGGCCGGGAATCTATACGACCGGGCAGATGGTACGGCAAGCAAAAAAGCCGACTCGCCCTGGATGCGACGAGCCGGCTGCCCCCTTTGTGGGGTGTCCTACGACAAAAGCAGGAAAGCAATCGGTGTAACCAAAATCAGAGACAAAATGGTGCGTTCCGCCCAGATGATCAAAAGCTGGGGAATCGTAATCGGAATCTCTGTGGAGAGAATGCACGGGATGCTGGCAGAAAAGAACAAAATTGACGAAATCGATACGACCGCAATAATGAACTTGGTGACGAGTGGCGCACCGGTAACGAGCAGCGCAGGCAGAAACATTTCCGCGATCTCGACAGAGACTGCTTTCGCCGCCAACAGCGGTTCCGGAATTTGCAGCAACAGGGTAAACGGATAGAACAAATACCCGACGAGATCGAACACCGGCGTAAACTCTGCCAATACCAGACCGATCAGTCCGACCGACATGATCGAGGGCAGGATTCCCATCGTCATCACAAATCCGTCGCGCAAATTCTCCCAGATGTTTCGTCCCAGACTGAGGGATTTGTTTGCGCTAGCCATCGCATCGTTCCATGCATGGCGCAGCCGGTTCCCCTTCACGATCTCTTCGGGCTCTCCCTTTCCGTCGTAGTACTCATCCGGCATTTTACTCAGCGGCCAGATGCGGACAGTAATGGCGGTGACCAAAAACGTGACCACCAGCGATGTCCAGAAGTACAGGTTCCATATGGACATCAAATCCAGCGTTTTGGCAATGACGATCATAAAGGTAGCGGAAACGGTGGAAAAGCCGGTCGCGATGATCGCCGCTTCTTTTACCGTATACTTCCCTTCCTTGAACACGCGGTTCGTAATCAAGAGCCCGATCGAGTAGCTGCCGACAAACGAAGCCACCGCATCGATTGCCGAGCGCCCCGGCGTTTTCCAGATCGGACGCATGATCGGCTGTACCATCTTGCCGATAAACTCCATCAGTCCGTAGCCTGTCAGCAATGCCAAAAAGACAGCACCGATCGGTACGACCAGCCCGACCGGGATCACCAGCTTCTCAAACAGGAATGGCCCAATATCCGGGTCCATCAACCACTCGGGACCGATATTCAGGTAGATGATCAGCGCCACCGCTACGCCAAACACCTTTAGCACCGAAAATGCGATGTTGACCTTGTTTTTGTTCCAGCTTTTCGTGATAAATGGATAAGCAGCCCCCAGTATGATGACCAGGAGTGCATAAATCGGAACGACAGAAGGGACAGTCGCACGTATCCAGCTCACCATATGATCGAGCGGAATGGAGGATGTTCCGTTAACCGTAATCGGGATAAAAAACATAAAAATGCCGATCAGACTAAATCCGATAAACTTCAGGGCACTGACAGAAGATTGCGGCGACGGTGTCTGTTCTGTTTTCACTACGTCGTTTGTACCTGTAGACATCTGCGAAATCCCCCTTTTGGTAGAATCTCTCTCCACTCCTGCCTCTTCACGTTACCTGTTTTCTCTTTGTTTGTACCCTGTCAGAAAAGACAGCATCGTATGAACGGCTGTTTTGACAGTCGCTTCTCCTCTATCCTTGAACGGATCGACACAGACGATATCCATCGCCTTCACCTTGAGGTGTTTGCCCGCCAGGTACACGGCTTCAAACAGCTCGTCACTCTGCATGCCGCCCGGTGTCGATGCCGGCACTCCAGGTCCGTAGCTGATATCCAGCACATCCATGTCCACAGTGAGGTAGATCATCTCGACTTTTTCAGCAAGCCGCTCCAGTGCGCTCTGGATCGTTTGCTCGATTCCCTGTTTTCGTGCCTGCCGCATGGTGACATAGTTGAGATTTACCTCATCCGCGTACTGTTTCAGCGACCGGGCGTTGAAGAAACCGTGAAGTCCGATGTTGAACACATCCTCCCCGCGGATCACCTGGCTTTCGATGAGATTGCGGATGGGCGTGCCGTTGCTCGGCCCATTGTCGGTCAAATCCCGCAGGTCAAAATGCGTGTCCAGCTGCAAGATTCCGATGCGTGTGCCCGGGTTCGCATCATGCATGCCTTTGACCAGCATGGCGGTGATAGAGTGATCGCCCCCCATGGTAAGTTGCAAAGTATGCGGATGGTGGCTGCATCGCTGGAACATCGCTTCCCGAATATTGCGATGGCATTGCCCGATGTCCGTCACATGCTGGCGGACATCACCCAGGTCGACCACGCGCAAGTCGCGCAAGTCTTCATCGTAATCGAGATTGTAGGTCGTAAAATACTTCCAGGCTCGACGCATCGCATCCGGGTTTTCGCTCGCGGCCGAGGCCGAGATGGACGAGCGGGAGAGCGGGACGCCGAGTATGGTGACGTCATACTCGGCCCAGTCATACCCTCCTGCCTGTGCAGGATCGAGTGTCTCGATCCACTCGCTTACCTTTCGTTCTGTCGGCGGCGAGCTTCTGTCCCAGGCAAAGCTCGGCGGTTTCAGCATGGGATACGGATATGTCCTCACACCAATCGCCCTCCATCCACGACTTTGACGCCAGACTTGATGACGGTCTGCACGTGGTTGACCCCGTAGCGATATTGCAGCACCATGTAATTCGGCACATCAAAGATGGTGACATCGGCCTTTTTCCCCCGCTCGATGCTGCCGATCTCCCTTCCGCGCCGGATGGCGTGCGCTGCATTGATCGTCGCGGCAGTCAACACCTCTGCTGGCGTCATGCCCATCTTCAGGCAGCCAAGGTTCATAATCAGCGGCATGGATACGGTCGGCGAAGAGCCCGGATTGCAGTCCGTGGAGATGGCGACGGCGACTCCGGCATCGATCATCTTGCGCCCGTTGGCCGATTCCGCCATCAGGAAGAACGCCGTTCCCGGCAGAAGTACCGCGATCACACCTGCCTCCGCCATTCGCTTGATCCCCGTATCCGAGGCGCGCAGCAGATGGTCGGCGGATACCGCTCCGATCTGCGCAGCCAGCTCTGCTCCTTCATACGGCTCGATTTCATCGGCGTGGATTTTCGGAAGCAACCCGTGCTTCATCCCCGCCTCGAGAATACGCCGTGACTGCTCCGGCGTGAAGACACCGCGCTCGCAGAAGACATCATTGAATTCAGCCAATCCCCGGCGTGCTACCTCCGGGATCATCTCGTCGATCACAAGCTGCACGAACTGGTCGGGATTTTCCTTGTAGTCTCTGGGCACGGCATGCGCCCCCATGAACGTGCTGACGATGTCTACAGGATGCTGCTCGTGCAACTGTTTGGCCACCTCGAGCTGCTTGAGTTCATGCTCCAGCGTCAGGCCGTAGCCGCTTTTCGCCTCGACCGTCGTCACGCCGTGCAGCAGGAACTGGTCCAGGCGCTTTTTGCTCTGGGCAAACAAGGCGGCGTGATCGGCTTGGCGCGTCGCCGTCGTAGTTGCGTGAATTCCGCCGCCGTTGTTCATAATCTCCATGTAGGTGGCGCCTTGCAGCCGCATGTTGAACTCGTTTTCCCGCGTACCCGCATGGACGAGATGCGTATGCGGGTCGACCAGACCGGGCGTGACCAGCTTTCCGGAGGCGTTGATGATCTCCGCCTCCGCCATCCTGTGCTGATAGGTGGCTGCCAGCTCCTCATCGCGTCCGACAGCATGGATAATCCCGTCCTCCAGCCAGACGCTGCCGTTCTCGATGATCCCCAGCTCCTCCATTTGCTTGCCCACACGCGCCGCTTCCGATCCGCCCTCCATGGTTACGAGTTGGCTCGCATTGCGGATAAAAACAGGCTTTTTTTGCGTGATCACAGTAGCGTCCCTCCTTTTCTTATCCTTGCAGCATCGGGATGTGTACACCTTTTTCTTTCGCTGTCTTCACGGCGAGCTCGTACCCTGCGTCTGCATGGCGTACGACGCCCATGCCAGGGTCTGTCGTGAGTACGCGTTCGAGGCGTTTTTCCGCTTCCTTGCTGCCATCCGCGACAATGACCATGCCAGCGTGGAGGGAGTAGCCCATGCCGACGCCGCCGCCGTGATGGACGGAAACCCAGCTCGCTCCGCCGACTGCGTTGATCATAGCGTTCAGGATCGGCCAGTCAGATACCGCATCGCTGCCGTCCTTCATCGCTTCTGTCTCGCGGTTTGGCGACGCCACAGAGCCGGAGTCGAGGTGATCGCGGCCGATGACGATCGGTGCTTTCAATTCGCCTTTCGCTACCATGTCGTTGATGATTTTGCCAAAACGGGCGCGCTCGCCGTAGCCCAGCCAGCAGATCCGCGCGGGAAGACCCTGGAACTGGATGCGTTCCTGCGCCATGCGAATCCAGTTGCACAGATGCGTGTTGTAGCTGAACTCCCGCAAAATCACTTCGTCTGTTTTGTAGATGTCTTCCGGATCTCCCGACAAAGCCACCCAGCGGAACGGTCCTTTTCCTTCACAAAACTGCGGACGGATGTACGCCGGTACGAAGCCCGGGAAGTTGAACGCGTTTTCCACGCCCTCGTCTTTTGCCACCTGGCGGATGTTGTTGCCGTAGTCAAACGTCACCGCACCGCGCTCTTGCATGTCGAGCATGGCCCGTACGTGCTCGGCGATGCTCGCCTTGGACTTGGCTACGTAGGTTTGCGGATCGTTTTTGCGCAGCTCTGCCGCTTCCTCGAGGCTCAGGCCGACCGGGATGTATCCGTTCAGCGGATCGTGGGAAGAAGTCTGATCCGTCAGGACATCCGGGATGAAGTCGCGGCGCAGCATCTCCTGCAATACTTCCGGCGCATTGCCCAACAGTCCGATGGAGATGCCTTTTTTGTCGCGCTTTGCATCGAGCGCCATCTGGATTGCTTCGTCCAGGCTTTCCGTCATCACGTCGAGATAGCGCGTTTCCAGTCGGCGTTGGATACGGGAGCGATCCACCTCGATATTGATGCTCACGCCGCCGTTCAGGGAAACTGCGAGCGGCTGCGCCCCGCCCATGCCGCCGAGTCCGGCCGTGACGGTAATCGTTCCCGCCAGTGTACCCTCAAAATGCTGGCGCGCCAGCTCTGCAAAGGTTTCGTACGTGCCTTGCACGATTCCCTGGCTGCCGATGTAAATCCAGCTTCCCGCTGTCATTTGTCCGTACATCATCAAGCCTTTTTTGTCCAGCTCGTGGAAGTGGTCCCAGTTGGCCCACGCCGGTACCAGATTGGAGTTGGCGATGAGCACGCGCGGCGCGTCCGTGTGCGACTTGAACACCGCAACCGGCTTGCCGGATTGAATCAGCAGCGTTTCGTCGCTCTCCAGGTTTTTCAGCGTCTGTACGATCGCCTCGAAGCATTCCCAGTTGCGTGCCGCTTTGCCGATTCCGCCGTATACTACCAGCTTTTCGGAATATTCTGCTACATCCGGATGCAGGTTGTTGAGCAGCATGCGCAGGGCTGCTTCCTGCACCCATCCTTTGGTATGAAGGGTCGTTCCTGAATATTGGGTGATCAGTTGTTGAATGGATTGTGTCGCTGTCATAGCGTTCACCTACTTTTCTGAATATTCTTCTTGTAGGTTTATTATAAAAAAACAGCCGCTGGCGATAACAGGCGGCTGTTTTTCGAATTTTCCTCATTATTTACGCTTGAAAGGGCAATCATTTTATCATTGCGAGCAGAAACCTATCATTTTTTTCGCTAGTTATCCTTTTTTACGATTTCGAAATGAACGAGTGGTTGTACCCGTTTTTTCTTTAAAAACCTTACTAAAGTAATTGACGTTCACAAAACCGGTTTTCTCCGCGATCTCCTGCACCGTCCATTTCGTTTCCAGCAGCAGCCGCTGGGCTTCCTTCATCCGGATCGTCGTCAGCAGTTGCCGAAACGTGGTACCGTGCTTCTTGGAAAGCAGCGAGCTGAAATACGCCGGACTGCGGTCGACGTGACGCGCCACATCCTCCAGCCGCAGCTCGGGGTTGCGAAAATGCTCTTCCATGTAGCGGATCGCCTGCTCGATCACGTCGGTGCGGGCATTTTCCTGCTGGTGGTTGGCGGCTTCCAGGACTTCGTACAGAAACAGCAGAAACTCCTGGACGATCCGATACAGAATCGGCGTGTACAAGATTTTCTCGAAAATGTGGTGGTAGCGTTCCTCCAGGCTGCCATGATCGAGGTAGTACGATTTCATAAAGCGGCGCACCTGCGCGAGAATACTGCTCAATCGCGTTCGCAGCAGCCCCGGCTCCGGGTACGGCTCCTCCATGTTGAGAAACTCCTGGTACATCCACTGCTTGATCTTTTCGCGATCTCCGTCGTTGAGCATGTCGATCCAGGCGCGCTGTTCGGCAGGCGTCAAAAACGGGTCGATCATCACCCACTGCACTTTATCCTCGATCGCCGAGATTTGCCGATAGCCTTTGAAAAAACGAATTTCCAGCGCTTGCCGGGCGTACAGATACTTCTCCTGCAAAGAGAGCGACGGGTCCGGTGAATCGTATACGACCAATGACACAGGCTCGATATGCGACGCCTCCCACTCGGCGAGAAGCTGTTTGCCGACCTGCCTCAGCCGCTGTACAGGCTCCTCGCCGCTGTAGGAAAAAACGCATACGATCATGTCGCTGAGCGGCAGCAGCACCGGCGGCTCCGAAAATGGAAAGTCCTCCAGAAAGGACAAGAGCAGCGTTTGCTTTTTCGGATTTTCCAGTTGCAGCAACAACAGTTGGTAGCGCCCCCCGGCCGTTTCCTGGGGCAGAAACAGGGAACGATACGACACTCCGGCCGGATTCGGTTCTGCTGCCTGCTCCGTCCCCAGTCTGCTCTGCGCCACGGTGCGACAGCATTGGGTCAGCACCCGCCGGATATGGTCGGGGGATTGCGGCTTGATCCACACATCGGCTGCGTGCAGCTCAATTCCTTGCATGGCTCGCTCAAAGGTGGCTTCCGCAGTCATCACGATGACGATCGGTCGGTACTGCCTGACTGCCTGCTTGAAACGATCCCATGCTTCCTTCGTAATCATGTCCAGCTCGATGCAGATGACATCGGGAAAATGGTTGTCGATAGTCTGGATCAGTTCCGAAAACGTACCGGTCGACATGACGCGGTCAAACGGAATGGCATAGGAGGAAACCAGCCAGCCGATACCGGTTCGTTCGTTCGGGTCGCGATCTGCGATCAACAGAGTTGTCATCGGTGTTCTCCCTCCCTGCAAGACGAATGGCGTGCGGTCAGCGCCAATTGTCGGCTTGTCCGTTTCGGCGGAATCTTACAATTCCTTTGTCATAAACACACTGTTCGGATCTTCCCTGTAATTTGCAAAGGGTCGGCATGATTGAAATCCAAAACTTTCGTACAATTTCCGCGCCGGCTCAAACGCTTCCATCGATCCTGTCTCCAGGCTGACACGCCGATAGCCTCGGCGTCCCGCTTCCTCCAGAATATGCGTCAGCAGTCTCCTGGCCACGCCTTTTCCCCGGTGCTTTTCAACCGTACGCATGGATTTGATCTCTCCATGGGAATCATCCAGTTCCTTCAACGCCCCGCAGCCCAGCAATTCATCGTCTGCCCAAGCGCTCCAGAATGTCACATCAGGCTGTTTCAAGCCATCTACATCGAGGGCATGGGTACTTTCCGGAGGCGACAGCTCGGCCATGTTGTTCAAATGTTCGCGAATCAATTCCCTTATTCTCGGACCACTCAGGTCATCTTGCCTGATTTCCATGGTTACTCTCCTTTGCACGCTTTGTATTCATTCTTCACGACGCCCAGCCGTTCTTTGATTCAATCATAACCAAAAGACCTAATGCTGTCGAATGGGAACAACAGTAGGTCTTTTGGAGATCGTTCACACGCCTTTATTGGTGGGTCAAGTCCTGCATGCACTGCTCACAGATGCCCAAAAGCAGCTCATCTTCCTCGTGTTCGTCCCATTCTTCTTCCACCCCGCAAATTTCGCATACTTTCATGGTCTCGCCTCCACCTGAAAGCCTCCGTCGATAATCGCCTGCTCAAAATCCCGGATCGACGCGGCCTTTTCATCAAATAAGACCTGCACCTCTCCGCGAGCTGTATCGACATGAACCTGTCTGACGCCCCACACGTCGCGAATGATCGACTGCACCCGCTTTGCAGCGTCCTGATCGGTCATGCCCTGGATGTGAATGGTTTTGTTTTGCATACATACACCTCGCTAATGAACGTGAGGGGATTCTTTTTGGAATGCTTCCCCCATCCCTTTTGCCAGACCGAGCATCGTCGCCATCGATGCGCGCACAGCAGGATCGCGCATGATTTTCATCATTTCCCACAGGGTCGGAGCGTGACCTTCTGCGGTTGCTTTGGTCGAGGACTCAAGCCCTTGTGCGACCCCATGTAGCAGCCTTTGTACATGCTCAGGATGGATATTGCCGAGCGCTTGCGTGGCTGTGATGACGTTTTTGACGGTGTTGTGCATCTTTGGTTGGTTGAACTGCTGGACCGCGATCGCGCCCACCTCATGGCTGCGCTCCAGCAGGCTTTTGACAGCAGCCAAAATGCCCAGCCGATGCAGATGATGAAGGATGTCCAGCGTATCCAAAACAGCCTCCCGATTGTCGGCCAACGCTTTGATCATCGCAGTTACGGCTTCTGTCTGCCTTTCCTCCGGCGTCGGTTCTGTCCGTTCGAAGTCACGGATGGGCTTGGCCATCGGTTTGCCCTCCTTTGAAAAGTTCTGCGACAGGCACAAAGTCGGGGCGGTTCCACTTTTCTTCTACCTTGACCCCGATCTGCGGCTGGCGGTTTCCAAACCGGTGATTGACTCTGGGGAGCGGCGGTTCCCCTGTCGCCTCGACCACTTCCAGCTTCACGCCCATCTCCTTGTAGTTCGGCGTATGGGTGTATTTGTCGTGGTAGCTGCTCGTCAGGCGGTTGACAGCTTGATGCGCATCCTGCGCGTTCATCGTCAGATAAATTTCATTGCCGGTGACGTTGTCTGTGACCAGCGCCCTGACCTCCACTTCCCCGTACGGCGAGGTCAGACGGACGAGCGCACCGTCTTCGACCCCTCGTTCGGCTGCGAGCTGTGGCGAGATCTCCACCCATGGATTGGGCACCTTGTGAGTAATGCCCTCCGAACGATACGTCATGTTTCCTTCGTGGAAATGCTCGAGCAGGCGACCGTTATTCAAGTGAACGTCGTATTCCGCGCCCGCCTCGAACGGTCGTGTCCAGTCGACCGGATACAGCCTCGCCTTGCCATCGGGAAAAGCAAAACGCTCGGTGTACAGCAGCGGTGTGCTCGTGCCATCTGGGGCTACCGGCCAGACCTGGCTGTTCCATGCCTCCAGCCGTTCATACGAGACACCGGCGAAGATCGGAGCGAGACTCGCTGCTTCTGCCATGATCTCGCCCGGATGCTGATAGTTCCAGTTCGCCCCCAAACGGTTGGCGATCTCCTGGAAGATTTCCCAGTCCGGCTTCGACTCGCCGAGCGGCTCAAACACTTTGTAGAATCGTTGAATACGCCGTTCGGTGTTGGTAAACGTCCCGTCCTTTTCCAGACTCGGCGCTGCGGGCAGCACGACATCGGCATAGTGTGCGGTCCTGGAGAAAAAGATGTCCTGCACCACGAAAAACTCCAGCTCCTCGAAGGCCGACTCGACAAAATTGGAGTTGGAATCGACGAGCGCCATCTCTTCGCCGAACAAGTACATGGCCTTGATTTTTCCCTTTTTGATCCCTTCTACCATCTGGTGGTTGTTGTAGCCAGGCTTCTTCGGCAGTGTGACGCCCCACGCCTTTTCATAGCGCGCCCGCACTTCATCGCTCTCGATCGGTTCGTAGCCCGGCAACCAGGCAGGCATCGTGCCGAAGTCGCAAGCCCCCTGCACATTGTTATGGCCGCGCAGCGGATAGGCGCCTGTTCCCGGACGACCGTAGTTGCCAGTGATGAGCAGCAGGTTGGAAATGGCGGTGCTCGTATCGGTTCCCCCGATATGCTGCGTGACGCCCATCGCCCAGCAGACACACAGCGATTTCGCCTCATGGATCATGGCTGCGAGGCGGATGATCTCATCTCGCGGCACACCGGTCATTTCTTCCGCATAGTCCAGCGTGAACTTCTCCAGCGACTGGACGTATTCTTCATAGCGATTGACGCGCTGCTCGATAAAGGCGGTATCGTGCCAGTTTTGATCGATGATGTACTTGGTGATCGCGGAAAGCAGGATCAAATCGGTACCCGGCTTCGGATGCAGGTACAGGTCAGCCCGCTCTGCCAGCTCGTGTTTGCGCAGATCGATCACCGCCAGCTTCTGTCCGTTGAGCTTGTGCGCCCGTTTGATCCGTGTCGCCAGCACCGGATGCGATTCGGCCGGATTCGCCCCGATGATCAGGACCATATCCGTGGTCTTCAAGTCTTCAATCGTGCCCGAATCTCCGCCGATGCCGACCGTACGCATCAGGCCCATGGTCGCCGGGGACTGGCAATAGCGCGAGCAGTTGTCGACATTGTTGGTCCCGAACACGGCGCGCGCGAGCTTTTGGAAAAGGAAGTTTTCCTCGTTCGAACACTTGGATGAAGCGATGAAGCCGATCGAGTCTGGTCCGTGTGCGTTTTTCATTTCCAACAGCCTGGAGGCGACCAGTTGCAGGGCCTCTTCCCACGACGCTTCCACAAATTTGCCGTCTTTGCGGATCAACGGCCTGGTCAGCCGCTCCTCGTGATTGACGAAATCCCAGCCAAACTTCCCTTTGACACAGGTCGAGATGCTGTTTACCGGAGCTTCGACTTGCGGCTCCACTTTGAGAATGTGGCGGTCCTTGGTCCAAATCTCGAAGCTGCAACCGACGCCGCAGTAGGTGCAGACCGTCTTCGTCCGTTTGATTCTGGCGCGCCGCATCGCCGCTTCCATCTCGGAGATGGCAAAGATCTCCTTGTAGCCGGGTTCGACCTCCTTCGTAATGTCGATCATCGGCTCCAGTACGTCCTTGGGAATTCCCGTCAGGAAGCCGGCTTCGCCGAGCATCGTTTTCTCCATCAAGGCATTGCACGGACAGACGGTCACACAATGCCCGCAGGATACGCACGACGACTCGTCAATCGGCACGTCATTGTCCCAGATCACACGCGGCACTTCCCTGTTCCAGTCGATGGTCAATGTCTCGTTGACCTGCAAATCCTGACAGGCTTCCACACAGCGTCCGCACAGTATGCACTGGTCCGGCTCATACCGGTAAAACGGATGCGAATTGTCCGGCGGATACGGCTTTGGCTGGAATTGATAGCGTTGGTGCTCGATCTCCAGTATCTCTGCGGTGTTGTGTACCACACAGTTGCCGTTGTTGTTGTCGCACACGGTGCAGTACAGCTCGTGGTTTTTCAGGATGCGGCTCATCGCTTCGTACTGTGCGTCGCGCACCCATTGCGAGCGCGTATCGACCCGCATCCCTTCCTGGACGGGCGTATTGCATGCCCGCACCAACTCTCCGTTGACCCCGACATGGCACGTATCGCATGACTGGATTGCCCCTAGAGCAGAGTGGTAACAGATGCTGGGGATCACCTGCTGATTTGCGCCTGCGGCATTCAGGATCGTCTGTCCTGGCTCGGCTGTACATTCCGTATCGTTTATGTAAAACGTCACAGTCGCTTTTTCATTTTGTGTCTGCACCTATTTGACCCCCTTTCGTAGTGAGACGAGGCTTGCCTTCTGATTTGTCCCTCTGATGTAGGCCATCCAGTACAGCAATGCGACGAACACCGCACCACCTGCGGCATTGCCCAGGAATACGGGAACAAAATTGGCGAACCAATCCGCCCAGCTGGCATGTCCGGCAAAAATCGCCGCCGGAATGACAAACATGTTGGCTACGACGTGCTGAAATCCGATCGCCACGAATGCCATGATCGGAAACCAGATCGCCAAAATTTTCCCGGCAATGTCGTCAGCCGCATAGGAAAGCCATACGGCTAGCGTAACCAGCCAGTTGCAGCCGATACCGGACAAGAAGGCCTGCAGGAAATTGTCGTGCAGCTTGCCATCGGCAATCGCCAGTGTCTTTGCCAAATAAGGCCCTTCCGCGACCAGGCCGACGACATGACCAAAAAAGTAAGCGACAAAGACAGCGCCGACAAAATTGCTGACGGTGATCCAAAACCAGTTGGACAACAGCCTCCCCACGGATAGTTTCCCTGCCAGTACCGCCAATGTGACGGACATCATGTTGCCGGTCAAAAGCTCTCCGCCCGCGATGATGACGAGCATGAGACCTACCGGGAAAACAGCCGCGCCCAGCAGGTTGATGAAGCTGCCCCATTCATGGGGAACATCTGCGACTACGCGAATGTCGAGCAAGAATCCCAGCGCAATAAACGCCCCCGCCAAAAACCCGAGAATCAGCATCGTCAGCAGGGGAAGAGTGGCCTTGCGCGCTCCTGCCTCAATACTTAGTTCAGCTACCCGTTTTGGTGTATGGTACGCCATGTTGTCCCCTCCACTAATCAACTGTAGTGTTAGTGTTATCCAGAACGGCAAGAAGTATAAAAACCGTATTGCGGTCGCGCTCGCAGCATCCAGCGTCAAAAGAAAAAGCCTGCTCGCATCGTATGGCGAACAGGCTTTGGGAATCGCCGCGATCAGCGGCAGTAGTTCAATCGAGCGGTATTTCGATTTTGATGTCATACGGTTTCATGTAGTGCACGCCTTCGATTATCATGGACTGCGGTTCCTCCGCGGCATCAAAGAGCAAGGTGCGTTCTTTCTTTATTCGCCCGTCCTCCTCCTTGATGTACTCCTGCCCGACTGTCGTACGCAGCGGAATGACTGCGGATTTTGTTTGGATCGACACGCCATCGAGCATGACATCCTCATCCGTTACAATCGTGATTCCCGCTTCCTGCGAAGACACAGACACCTTTTTCACCCGGAGCTCCTTGCCGCCGAGCATGACCGGCTTGTCGTCCAAGGCGTCCAGCGCAATGGTTTTCTCAAGTGTTTGGTAGCCGACAAACTCTTTGACGACGAGTTCGAGCGACTCCAGATGCGGCGGCAGTGCGTCATAGCGAATATCGAAGTTATACCCGCGAAGCGAAGACGAGCTTCCGCTGCCGAGCCACGGCACAGCGGTTCCGTTCGCCAACAATTCGATGCCGCCCAGCGGAACACTTACCCGGTCATGGTTTTCGACATTCATGCTCCCCTCAATCACGGTCATGGTCGGCGACGCCGTAATGCTTCTGAACGTAATCGTCCCCTTGTCCACTTCCACCTGCTTGTTAATCGTCTGTTTAAACTGCGCTTGCATCGCCTTGTTGGGATTGTACGGAAACGAGATGGTTGATTCGACCATTTGTCCATCCTGGAGCTGTTGCCAAAAGTGCAGCGTCAATGTTTTCGCAAACGGACTGACGGGATCAAACGACATCGATCCTTTGATCTCGGTCTGGTCGTCACTGATGATCGCCGTGCCGCCACCTGCAAAGGAGTCCGTGAAAAGACCGGTAATGCGGGAAGGTCGAAAGGTATCGATGGTCACCATATCGTCCAGCCCATCCGGATTGGTCAAGGTATAGTACATCACCAATTGATTCGCATCCGCCATGATCCCGTTGATGACGAGTCTGGTCCCATTCCGCAAATCCATTTCCTTTTCGACGATTTGACCCATTCCTTGATCGTTCAACTCCTGCAAGGTGCCGGTGATCACTTCGTCAAACCCGAGCAGCTTTTTCCCGTAAAAAGCGAAGGCGTTGTAATGATAGCCGATGATCGTAACCGAGCAAAACAGGGCTACCGCAGCCAGCTTCCAGGCTGGTGTCAGACGTTTTCTCCTCTTTGCCGGGGCCGCTTGCAGGGCGGTCCGCAGCCTTGCCTCCAGCTCGTCTGGCGCTGTGATCGAATCCAGCTGTTGTTTCGCCTTTGCCAACCGTTTTTCAATGTCGTGCATCATCGTCACCTCCATACTGGTCTCGAAGTTTTTGCAATCCCTGGTGAATCCTTGATTTCACGGTCCCGAGCGAAACATTCGTAATATCCGCGATCGTCTGGTAATCCAGATCGAGGAAATAGCGCAACTGGATCGCCTCTCTTTGCTGCGGGTTGAGATGAAGCAGCAGCTTTTGCAGGTCGATTTGCTGTTCGCTGCTGACATAAGGGTTGTCGGCCAAAAATCGTTGACTGCTGCCGCCGTCCCCACTCCACTCTTCGACGAGCACGAGCTTTTTTTGCTTTCGCAGCAAGGCTTTGCACTTGTTGACGAGGATCGTGTTGCTCCAGCTGTAGAACAACGCTTCGTCTTTTAGCTGATCGATTTTGTCATAGACGATGACGATCATTTCCTCCAGCGCATCGAGGGCATCATGCTGGTTTCCCATATAGGCAAAAGCGATTTTATAATAGCGATCTTTTTCCGCCATGATGAGCTGCAATAGCGCCTCTTTGTCTCCCCTTTTTGCTCGTTTGACCAGTTGTTTTGCATTCATGCCTTCACCTCTCTCGTCTGTAAGAGTCGCGGGGGTGCCAAAAAGTTCATTTTTTCTGTTCCCGATACAGAAAAAGCCAGTCCCAGCACGAAAATCAAGTGCCTGACCGACTTTCCGTAATGAGCAGCTTGCAAATGTATGGTTCCCGTTCTGTATTCCTGATACGATACAAAGAGAATCGTGCGTCCTGTTCGTGATGATTGATCGATTTTACTGCCGTTCGGAGGGAATCCATCGTGGCCAATCGCCGAAACCAAATTATCCATTCGTACGTTCCAACCGGGCTTTTGATATGGCTTCTTCTCTGGTTGGTTCCCCATTATGACCAAACGGAGCGGATCATTTTGTTCGCCGCCTTCGTGGTCGTGCCGTTGACGTTGTACCGCGTGTTTGAATCGGCTGCGCATACGCCGGACTACATTTTGAACCTCCTCATCTGGCTGATGCCGATTGGGGCTCTTACTTTGGCAGTATCTTTTGTTTTGCCGCCGGGAGCGGCAGCCGGATTGCTTTCCATTCCGTGGGCTATGGTCACTCTCGCAATCGCTGCATTTGGCGCCCTGCTTTTCCTGAAAAAATCCGCAAATCTGGCGACAGTCTCCAGGGCGATCGGCTTTCTGTACATCAGTATAGCCGGAATCTGGCTGGTTGCACATCAATTCGGCGTGCCCCTGCTCGGCTTTGACGGGCTGATCATGCTGCTTACGGTCAATCATTTTCACTACGCCGGCTTTGTCGCGCCGGTATTGATCGGGTTTTTGTACGACAGCCAAGAAAAAAAGACCCTGCCCGGTCTGACCGTGCTGCTCGGCGGGATTGCTCCGATCCTCATCGCGCTCGGCATGACGTATTCCCCGATGATGGAATGGCTGTCTGTCCTCGTCTTCACAGCGTCCCTGCTCCTCTACAGCATACTTGTGTTTCTGTATGTGATCCCGGCAGCGACGCGCTGGACAAAGGGCTTTCACCTGCTCTCAAGCGGAGCTATCTGGGTGACGATGGCGCTTGCTGTCGCGTACGGGTTCGGCGAGTGGATCGGTCAGCCGACCGTACCGATCTCCACGATGATTACATTCCACGGCTGGGGCAATGCCGTGCTGTTTTGCTTTTTCGGGGTGCTGGCATGGCACGCGACCTTGATGGACAAGGAGACGGCGAGAATTCCGTTTAGCCATATTCAGGGCAGCGGGAAAATCGGCTCTGACATCTTTGCGAAGCTGGCTGTCCTCGACCCGACGCCGCAAAAAGTGCCGACGGGGCTCGTCGACGACATGCGCGAGTACCAGAGAGACAGCTTCGACCCTGCGCGGCTCGACCAGGATATCATCGATTTTTACGAGCAAACCGGCGACTACGAGCTGTATTTGACGCCCAACTGGAGCAGGCCGTTCCGACTTCCGGCGAAAATCTACAAACAGATCAGCCAGCGACTGGAACAGATGAACTTCCCCTTGGAAGCGGAGACGAGCGACTTGCAGGTGAAAAGCGTCATCCTCCCCATCCGGGACGAAAAGGACGGCCGCCCCGATGTACGAGCCTGGGTGCGGACGTACACAGCATCGAAGCAGGCGATTTACGCCGCCTTGTATTCCACGCATGTGTCAGCAGGCACACGCTATATGAACATCGCGTTCCCGCTTCCGTACTCGCAGATGACCAGCATTTTGCATCTGCGGCATGGAGCGGACAATACGCTCGTATTGACCTCCTGGCTACAGGAAGGCAATTCGGGCGATCAAGGCGTGTACCTCGTCATCGATCAGAAAGCGATCCGCCTCCCGATCAATGAAACGATCACGGTATGGAAGGACCCGGCAGCGCCACAAGGGAGCATCGAGGCGCTCCACGAGATGTGGCTGTTCGGGATGAAATTTTTGACACTGGAGTATCACATCTTCAGAAAAACGCACAGCGCTGACTGATCGTGGCGCTTTAAGGGGCAAATGGGCAGACAGCCGGCGCAGCCGCTGGTCTGCTCTGCTCGCAAACTGCCCCCATGTACGATCTCGGCAGAAGCAAAAAGGAGGGCGCAACGCATTGGATTGGCTAATCGGTCTGGTTTCAAGTGCCACAATCGCGGGAGCGGCGTATGCCAAGCGGTCGCTGGCGGGCTCCGGCTTTCTGGCGGCAGTGATTTTGGGCACGGTGATGTACGCGCTGGGCAGCGCCGTCTGGTTCGGCACGCTCATCGCCTTCTTTGTGTCGTCCACGCTATGGTCGAAGTGGAAGAAGCACGCAAAGCAAGAGGCAGAAAACAGTTATGAAAAAAGCGGGAGGCGCGATGCCGGACAGGTGTTCGCCAACGGAGGGCTTGCCCTGCTGCTGTGTGTCGCCTACTGGGCATATCCGCATCCGCTCTGGTGGTACGCCTTCCTCGGCGTAATGGCAGCGGTCACAGCCGATACCTGGGCGACGGAAATCGGCGGCTTGAGCCGCAAACCGCCCCGCTCGATCAAGACAGGACGGCTGGTTCCTGCGGGCACATCCGGTGGCGTCTCCGGTCTCGGACTAGGCGCTTCGCTGGCGGGCGGCCTGTTTATCGGTACCGCAGCATGGGCGCTGCTAATGCTGCCCGGACAAGCTGCACCGGACGCGGTCACCGCCGCGCTGCGACCCGCAGTATGGATCGGGGTAGCCGGTCTGGCCGGGATCATCGGCTCGCTGGCCGATTCGTGGATCGGCGCGACCTGGCAGCGCATGTACCGCTGCGCCACATGCGGCCGGGAAATCGAGCAGTCCCGCCACTGCGGCAGCAAAGCCATACCGATCCGCGGCCGCAACGGCTGGAACAACGATGCCGTCAACGTCGCGAGCTCGCTGATAGGCGGTGCAACGGCTGTTGTGCTGGCGGTGGTATTTGGGTTGGGGTGAGATACAAGTCGATTTCGATCCACGCATCCGCGTAGGATGCGACTTATTATACCCAACCTATACATATTTGTATAGGGATTTCAATCCACGCATCCGCGTAGGATGCGACTTTTGCAAAGTTTCGCAGGTCGCCCCCCGGGTGGCATTTCAATCCACGCATCCGCGTAGGATGCGACGCGGCATGTTCACGATTACGTGACGTGCGGTTGCGATTTCAATCCACGCATCCGCGTAGGATGCGACAGTCATATTCATAGTTCAAACGATTTGCAGCTATCATTTCAATCCACGCATCCGCGTAGGATGCGACCTATTGATATTAGCGGCAAGGATATTCCCGTCAAAATTTCAATCCACGCATCCGCGTAGGATGCGACTCCATCTGCGGATAACACCGGACGCGCGCCTGACATTTCAATCCACGCATCCGCGTAGGATGCGACCGCTGCGACTTGGTAAAGGCCAATCTCCTGCAGTATTTCAATCCACGCATCCGCGTAGGATGCGACACTACTTACGGTCAGCAGTTGGCGACTATCGGGAATTTCAATCCACGCATCCGCGTAGGATGCGACTTGCAGTTAAACCAATACTTCGCCCCTTCGACGATTTCAATCCACGCATCCGCGTAGGATGCGACTGGGGATTTGCTGGATATTCGGACGGTTTTGTCTATTTCAATCCACGCATCCGCGTAGGATGCGACCTCATCTGGCGTCCACTTGATATGATTGTTCAACCATTTCAATCCACGCATCCGCGTAGGATGCGACTCAAGCGCGAGTCTGGCGTTATCCGCAGGTGGACATTTCAATCCACGCATCCGCGTAGGATGCGACGCGCCAGCATGTCTGGCTTCTCGCGCTCGTCCAATTTCAATCCACGCATCCGCGTAGGATGCGACAGGAGCGATCGGCTTAACAAACCATTACGGGAGTATTTCAATCCACGCATCCGCGTAGGATGCGACGCCTGGGGTGGTAATGCTTTCGATGACTGGAGGGATTTCAATCCACGCATCCGCGTAGGATGCGACTACCCGACTCATATCGCAGATTTGCGATTTTTGATATTTCAATCCACGCATCCGCGTAGGATGCGACCCACCCCTGTTCTGCTTTACGGGCAACTCGTGGTATTTCAATCCACGCATCCGCGTAGGATGCGACAGCGAATTTTTAACCCAAATATGCTTTCCTTTTCATATTTGTAATCAAAATACGCTTAAATCCAATCATTCGTTAAGATAATTAGAGAAAGTAGACAAAAAACGGGCATTTCAACCCGTTTTTCGGGTGCGAATCTCCCTGGAAATTCGTGTGCGCTACACATTCGCACTAGAAAATCAATGGCCCCTCTAAATCAATCGACTCTTTCACACCCAGATGCTCTACCTTATTCTTATAATTATTGCCTAGTTGATAAATACGGAGGCTATCCTGATCTTGATCGATGATCGAGAGCAATTTAAGCCTCAATGCGGTAAGCTGTGTGGAGTCCACAACGCATTCAAACACGAAATTTTGGACACGTTGACCGTAATCTTGACATATTTTCGAGACGCGACGAAGTCTTTTTTGCCCTGCACTGCTAACTGTGCTCACATCATACGTAATCAATACCAGCACACCATTCACCTACTTCCACAAAAAAGGAGGATACTCATCCAAATCATTCCGTAAAAAACGGGCTAACAATAAAGCTTGTGCGTGCGGAACCAAGCCCCAGGAAATTTTCTTAACTGTCATTATCCATATCGGAACGCTGCTACGATCTCCCGTTGTTTTTTGTAGAACGATGTCATCATTAATCATATAACATTTTTGGTAAATCGTGTATAAACGGCCCTGGTCCATGCGTTACAGGACCAAGGCCGCTTAACCGATCTATTCATACTGTTTCGCCGACGGGGTGACGTTCACAGCAATGCGTCATTCAACAGATAGCTGCAGCCATTCTCTCCATTTGACGGCATTCTCACAATCCGGATCAATCCCGGAGGAGGCAGAGCTTACAAAAGGGAGCATCTTCCAGTCCTCGGTTCCGGGGCATCCGATTCTCGTCCACCGATCCATGAAATCGACGAAATCGTTCCCGAGAATGGCCCCGTGCCCCTCCCCGTCGTCATGGGATAAGTAGACCACCGGACAATCCGGTCCATGCGCAAGATCAAAGGCGAGGTAATCGCCGTTGCCGACGTCGTGAAACGCCAGCTTGTTATGCCAGACCTTGTCGTAAGGGTCTTCCGGATTCGGGAAGACCTGCTCAATCCAGCTATCTTTATCGCGGTTGAGCTCGACCAGACGATCCAGGTCCCAACTGCAATTTCCCCATTGCGCTTCATTCCATGCACCTGGCAACGACTGCACCCACTCGTTTTCATCAGGCACATACCACGAAAACGCTACGCGCGCGGAGGATTCCAGCACGGTTTTGCGAAAGGAAGGCGGCAGCGCCACCCCGAGCGTTTTTTCGATTTGCTCTACCTGCGGCAAGCTAGCTGGTGGAGCAATCAACACGTTTTTCGTCTCCCCGCCGACCCGGCTGATCGCCTCTATCATTTTCTCCCATCGATACACCCAGTTCTCCCAAGGTTGTTGCATGTCCCACGTCACTCCTTTTCGAGTTCATCTGCATGAAATAAGATTCGATGTTTTAGCTCCCTGCTCACTTCGCTTCCTGCGACGAGTCATCCGCCTTTTTGACCTTCAGCGACAGACCAAAGCAGAGCAGCAAAACAACCGCAGCGAGTACGTACGGATAGTTGATGTTCACATCGAACAAAACCCCGGCTATGACTGGCCCTGCGATATTGCCGAGACTCGTAAAGGCCGAGTTGAGACCGGCAACGTACCCTTGCTGATCCTTCGCCACCATCGACATTTGCGTACCGATAGCCGGGCGCAAAATATCGATCGCCAGAAAGATAATAAAGGTAGCGGCAAAAACGGTCCAGAAATTGTAGGCGAACAGCGTCAAAAGAACAAACAGGCCGGCAAAGAACAGGCAGACCGAGATGACCCGCTTCTCTCCAAAGCGGTTCAAAATCCAGCTAAAGCACGTCGCCTGAACGACAGCACCGGCGATCGAGCCGAACGTAATGATAAACGCAATATCTTTTGGCGTCATTCCGAATTTATGATCGACAAACAGGCCAAAAACAGTCTCAAAATTGGCGAGCCCAAAAGACAGCACAAACACGATGATCAAGCTGAAAAAATACGGCTCGCGGTAAGCATATCGCAGTTGCGTGACCAGGCTGCCTCTCTCTTTTTGCGGAGCAGACGAATCGGATGCGGCTTCTTGTGCCGGGCGCGACTCCTGCAAGATCAACATCGTGATACAGGCTGCCACAACCCCCGCTACTGCCGCGGTATAAAACGGGACGCGCATCCCGAATTCGGCGATGTAGCCGCCAATCCCCGGCCCGATAATAAAACCGGTCGTAATCGCCGCGTTGATATAGCCCATCCCGGCAGCCCGCTCTTCCTTCGTCGTCACATCCGCCACGTACGCCATGACGGCCGGCATGATCATCGCGGCACTCACGCCTCCCAGCAGCCGCGAAACGAACAGCAGCACGGAATCGTTCGCGATCCCGAACAGCCATTCCGACAAGGCAAAGACAAACAAGCCGATGACAATCATCCGTTTTCGTCCGAACGTATCGGTCAGACGGCCCGCTACGGGAGAAAACAGAAGCTGTGTCAGCGAAAAAGCCGCAACCAACAGGCCGACAATGCTTCCGCTAATGCCCAGCTCTGTCATAAACGTCGGCATAATCGGGATAATCAGACCGATCCCGGTAAAAACCAGAAAAATATTGAGCATCAGGATCAAGACAGAA
Source organism: Brevibacillus sp. TJ4 (assembly GCF_044627595.2). Lineage (NCBI taxonomy): Bacteria > Bacillati > Bacillota > Bacilli > Caryophanales > Paenibacillaceae > Brevibacillus > Brevibacillus sp. TJ4. Next base: position 4,058,874 of record NZ_CP185865.1, read on the forward strand.
CCCCGATTTTTAAATAGCAATGACATTCTCTACTCCCCCATACGGAATACATACTGAATATTTATTCTATATTATTGATAAAAAAATGAGCGGCTCTTCCGCGTGATTCCATGCAAAAATACATCCATAGCCAGGCGGTACGTCGCCAGCGCCTGCTCTCTCTCCATGTAACGCGAGTGCAGGTTCAGTCCGTACAGGAGACTGTCCAGGACAATCGCAAGCCCGCTCACATCGGTGACATCAAACTCACCGTTGTCGATCCCTTTCTGCAAAAGCTGCCGGTTGAAGTCCAGATACCGTTTGACCATTGCGCTCGTACGCTCTTCCACATCCGACGTCTTCTCCGTGTTGTTGTAAAACTCGTCAGCGGCCTTCGTCAGCGGATGGTTCAACTGGTCCAATGCCAAATGTTCAGCCATCCCGTACAGCTTGTCGACTGTCGTCGAATACTGCGGTTCCTTCTCCAGCCACGTCTCTTCCCACTCCCGATCCCATTCTTCGATCAGATGCAAAAACAGCCCTTCCTTGCTCTTGAAGTGGTAATAAATGTTGCCGGCACTGCACCCGGTCGTTTTGACGAGGTCTTCAATCGAGGTGGCTTTGTAGCCTTTTTGTATAAACAGCGCTCTCGCTGCATCGGCAATCTTTTTCTTCGTCTGCTCGCTTTGCTGCTTTTTCTTGTTCACTGGCTTCATGTGCGTATCACCGACTTTCTGTGTCATCGTCTCGGGGCAGGGAGAGCCTTCCTTTTTCGGCACTTCTATAATACTGAACATTTATTCAGTATTATACCGGATTACAGAACAGTACACAAATGTAAGCTGGTGGCAGCGTGACAAGAGACTAATCACCGAGAGTCTTCGCTTCTTTACGCGGACAGCGATCGGATACAAAAAAACCCCGCAGCAGCGAGGTTTGCAAAAACAGCCGTATGATCGGGTCTAACCAGAGATTGTCATTTCCCTATTGGTACGATCCAGCACTTCACTCTTCACCGTCCCGCCCAAATAACGTGACACGAGATCAGACAATTCCTGGAGCGCCATATAAAACTCGTCGCTTCTCGTCTCATCGATCAATTCGATACAGAGGAAGGCATGCTTCGTCTGTTCGGTTAGCATCGTCCTCTGTGCCTCGCGCCAATTCCAGCATCTGCATATGGCACCGGCATCATCCTTGTAAACAACTTCTCCTTCATATGGCGGAGCATTTTCATCGCTTCCCAACGGGAGAAACGGCTCGTCCCCCTTGGCCAGTGTCAGCCGAATATCCCCTGCAAACGCGTCGATATCTTCTCCCCCGCACGGAAGCCCATAGCGCAATGAAATGGAATTATACACATCGACCAGCGGATTGATGGTTCCGATCGGGTTGCCATTTTTCACCCGTTTTAACAAGGCTTCGATGGAGCACCTGGCTCCTTTTTTTGTCTTGAATTTCTGAAAGGCTTCGCGCCAAACGGAGATGACCGGATTGCTGCTGAACTCCTCCATAAGCAAAAATTTGTGAGCTTCTTGCTCTGCATCTCGCAGCAGCTTCTCGTAGACTTCAACATCCCTTATCGAATTATCAATTCCCTGGCAAATGACCGTGCCTATTTTGGCATGGGGGAAAAGCGACCAAAAATCTTCTTCAATGATAAAGCGTGTCATTGAATCTCTCTCCGTTTCATTCATATGGATTGGCTGGGCAGACCTGCAATGTGTCGTGTCTTATGTTTTCGAGGGGCTAGCCAAGGCAGAGAGCACCCCCAGTACAATATAGAAAGAACCGGCTATGCGACTCTGCATCCTTGAACCTGCCTTGATCCGGTTCCGAATACTCGCTGCAAGCACTGCATACAAACCATCGCTGAGGAAAGCCAGGATGATAAATATGGCTCCCAAAAGGAGAAATTGTCCTGCGACCGATCCGGCCTGCGGTGATATAAATTGCGGAAAGAAAGCCAGGAAAAACAGTGCTGTCTTCGGGTTCATTACTTCTACGAGCGCTGATTCGGCAAAAATCTTGACGTATGTCTTGCGAGGGACTTCCGGGATTTCTGACGTTGTCCGATCCGAGCGGGAGCATAAAGTCTTGCACCCCAGATAGATCAGATAAGCAGCACCCATGTATGTAACGATAGCAAAGGCTGTTGCGGATGTCATCAGGATCGCCGAAACTCCGATTGCTCCGGCAAAAACGTGAACGGCACCGCCAAGCGAAACGCCAAGCACGGATACCAGGCCCGCTTTCCTGCCCTGGTCTATACTTCTCGCCATGATATAAAACACAGCCGGACCCGGTATGATCAACAACGTAACAGCAGCAAGGACAAACAGCCAAATCGTCGAAAGCTCCATAGCAGGCGACTCCTTTTTTGTATGTTTCACGAATACACTCATCCGCGATTCAGGGACGACACGGTTAATCTTTCTTTTTCAGATTTGTTTTCATCAAGGAGGCGATGCGTTGCTCATTTGAAGAAGGAATCTGTTCCAACTGTTGGATAATGAGCTCTTGTCTGAGCGCGGATTGATTTTGGCTTGCCTTGGCCTTTCCTTCCATCCGGTCGATATTGATTTTGAACCCTTGAACGCCTTTGCTCATGCCGGCGAGAAAATCAGCATCCACATCCTGCAATCGGTACGAGCTGTCAGGGGCTTCATACTTCAACACCAGATCGTGCAAGGTGCGCATCAGCTCCTGTTCATCCCGGATCAGCTCGATTTCTCCGTACACATGGACGGTCACGTAATTCCACGTGGGTACTGCTTTGTTCGTCTCATACCAGGACGGAGAGATATAACAATGAGGACCGTGGAAAACGGTTAATACCGTCTGGTTTTGAATGTCCTCCCACTGCGGGTTCGAACGGGCAAAATGACCGTACAAACAGGTCTTCTCCTCATTCAACATCAGAGGCAGATGCGTGGCAAAAGGCTCTCCTTTGTGAATGGAAAACAGTGTCGCAAAGCTGTTCTCCTGTATGACTTCGTAGGCGGTCGTGACGTCCTGTATCCGAAAATGCTCGGGGATATACATGTTTGCACTCTCCTCAGTCGTTATTTTTGACGTCTGGCGAATATCTGTTATACGGTATGATAGTATTCAAACTGACATTATAAAAGGTACAAAATGAAGAAAATGCACATGTCAGATGATGGCGCCAGGGAAGCGTTTCAATTGAATCGTTTTGCGCTTGAAACAGTGCTTCCATCGATGCAACGAGATCGATTTATCTCGGGAATTTTTCGAAGTGCTTTCTGCCCGGAATTCGTTTAAGTTATATGGTGTTGCCCCAGCCACTGATCACCCGCTATCAAAATCAATTCAAACATGAAACGGATGCGGCTCGTTTACAAACGGAAAATAAATATAGGGAAAGGATGCTTTTATGAAAAATCTGTTCACAATAGGAGAAATGGCAAAACTTCATAACATGACCATGAAATCACTGAGATATTATGATGAGATTGGATTGCTTAAGCCAATTCAAATTGATGCAAGTAATGGGTATAGATACTACTCAACCGAACAGTTTGAACAACTTAATACGATTCAGTATTTAAAGAAACTAGGTTTCTCTTTGAAGGAAATCAAGGCTCACCTAGACCACAGGGATATTGATGGTTTCTTAGAATTATTGGAGAAGCAAAAAAGACTAACAGAGGAAAAAATAAAAGAATTAGAACGAGTAAACCGTAGATTTCAAAATCGTATTAACGATATTACATTAGCTCAAGAAATAACTGAATTAGAAGTAGTGAAAATAATAGAAATGAAAGAGAGGAAAATAGTGAGATTAGTGGAAAAAATCCAGTCAGAACCGGAGTTGGAGTTTTCATTGAGGCAATTAGAGAATTTGGCAAACTTGAATTCCTCCATTTTTATTGGTGGTGTCGGTCTTACAGTGGATGTAAATGACCTGATAAATCAAAGATTTAATAGATATAATTCCATTTTCATCTTAACTGAAGAAGAAGATATCGAAGGCCCATTAGTAACAACTTTGCAACAGGGGACGTATGCCAGCATTTATTACAGAGGTGATCATACTAATTCCTTTGAGTATTATAAAGCCCTGCTGGATTATATTCAGAAAAATGATCTCCAAATAACAGGGGATGCCATCGAAAGGACCATCATTGACCAATACATCTCAATAAATAAAGAAGATTATCTTACAGAAATACAAATTCCGGTTACTTATTGACCTTCCCATTAGGGGAAGGTTTATTATTTGTATGCTGTTTGAAGGGGGTATTCTCTATGTGAATTCGCGAATATATTATTCCAATAAAGGAGAGAAAAAAATGACTACTATTAATAATAAAATGTGGTCGCTTTCGTTTATTTTCGTAGTGATCTCCAATGCCTTAGTTTTCATGATTTTTGAAATGCTATTACCGACCCTTCCCTTATTTGTCACGGCTTTAGGTGGAGGAGCAAGCCAGGTTGGTTTAGTAACAGGGATTTTTATGTTATCAGCTATTTTAATCCGCCCCTTTGCAGGAATTCTTGCAACAAAGTTTGATAAAAAAATACTTTTAATTTTAGGGATTATCATTATTGCTCTATCTACAGGTGCCTATTATCTCTCTGGCAGCATATCAATGTTATTGCTTATCCGGTTGATCCATGGGGCTGGGTTCGGCTTGGCAACCACCTACTTTGCGACACTTGCTGCTGAAATCATTCCTAAAGATCGTCGGGGAGAGGGGATTGGCTATTTTGGTGTTGGAGAAACAATAGCCATCTCGGTAGGTCCAATGATTGGCATTATGACACTAGAATTATATGATTTTCAACGATTATTCTTTGGAGGAATGGCTGTTCTTTTCCTAGCTGTTATCATGGCTATTTGTATAAAAAGAGCACCGAAAGGAAAAGAGTTAGATAAACAAGTGAGTGGGAAATTTAAACTATTGGAGAAACGAGTTTTGTTTCCCGCGTTGCTGATCTTTTTAATTGGAATCGCGGCAGGAGGGATTATGTCTTTCTTTTCTCTATATGCCATAGAGAGGAACTTTACTCAAGTAGGACTGTTTTTCTTGTTGATCGCCGCAGCAAGTTTTCTCATTCGTTTACTATCGGGAAAGTTTATTTGATATGTACGGACCGTCGATTATTTTAATCCCAGGCTCCATTTTGTCGATTGTAGGATTGATTATTCTGTATATAGCAGCCAGTGATAGCATGTTTTTCATCGCAGCTATCTTTTATGGATTTGGATTTGGTGCAATCTTCCCAGCCGTTCAGACGTGGTGCATGAACTTGGTAGAGGCACATGAACACGAGGATGCGATGGCTTCCTTCTTCAATTTCTTTGACCTAGGTATTGGAGGCGGATCTTTTATCCTTGGTCTAGTTGCCACCGCCATATCTTATCAAACAGTATATCTTGTCGCATCAATTGTGTATGCTATGGTTCTAGTTATCTATGTTGTTTATGTTGCTATGAAAGGAAAGCCTGATAAACATCACGGAAAAAGTGCCCAAGTAGATAATCAAGCAATTTAGAATAATAAGGAAAAACACCTTCAAGTTGTCCCCGTTTCTTACGACATGGTCACATTCTCTTGAAGGTGTTTTGATTTGTCCACCTTATGGGGTCAGTCCCGACCCCATTTTGCTGTTTGACAGGGTTTTTTGATATGACTTGCACATAGGCAAACCTTTTATTTCGATGTCCTCTCAATTTGTATAACGCTTCTTTGTACAGGCTATGTTGATTTCCGGGCGCATTTCTTTTATCAGGGATTCGATGAACTCAGCAAGTATCTTCCCGTGATCGACTGCTCCGCATGGATGATCTGTGAAGGCGTGCCCTCGAACACCACCTGGCCGCCCTTGCTTCCTCCGTCCGGACCCATGTCGATAATCCAGTCCGCCTGGCTGATCACATCGAGGTTGTGTTCGATGACGATCAACGTATTGCCGGCATCCACGAGGCGATTCATAATCGCGAGCAAGTGACCGATATCCGACATGTGCAGTCCGGTCGTCGGCTCGTCCATCACGTAGATGCTGCCCTTCTTATGCAGCTCGCTTGCCAGCTTGATGCGTTGACATTCCCCGCCCGAGAGCGTGCTGAGCGGCTGGCCGAGGGTAAGATAGTTCAGCCCCACATCGCTCATCGCCTGGAGCTTCTTTGCAATCTCTTTTTGCTCGAAAAAATCCAATGCCTGCTCCACTGTCATCTCCAGCACTTCCGCAATGGACTTGCCGTTCAGCTTGTAGGTGAGCACTTCTTCCTTGAACCGTCTTCCACCGCACACTTCGCATGGCAGCTTGACGCTGTCGAAGTAGGAAAGGTCTACATATACAACGCCCAGCCCTTGGCAGTTTTCGCAAGCCCCCTTGGAGTTGAAGCTGAAAAGTCCCTGATTGACCTTGTTCGCGGAAGCAAACGCCTTGCGTACATCATCCATAATGCCCGTATAGGTCGCGGGATTCGAGCGTGTTGACACACCGACGGCCGATTGGTCGATGACGATCGCATCCGGATGGTGACGGAGGAATACTTCGTTAATCAACGTACTCTTGCCCGAGCCGGCGACACCCGTAACTACCGTCAGCACTCCGGTTGGAATGTCTACACTGACGTTTCGCAGATTGTGTACTGTGGCATCCTTGATCGACAGCTTGCCGGACGGCTGCCTGCAATCATGCTTCAGCTTTAGCGGCCGCTTCATATGGGTGCCTGTCAGCGTGTCCGCTTCCAGCAAGCCCTGGAAACTTCCTTCGTACACGATGGTACCGCCGCGGCTGCCGGCGTGAGGCCCGACGTCGACGATATGATCCGCCACCTTGATCACATCGGGATCATGCTCGACGACAATCACGGTATTGCCCTTGTCGCGCAGTTTCTTCAGCAACCCGTTTAACCGGTGTACATCGCGCGGGTGCAAACCGACGCTGGGTTCATCGAAAATGTACGTGACATCCACCAGGCTGCCGCTCAGGTGCTTTACCATCTTGACGCGCTGCGACTCGCCGCCAGACAACGTATCCGTCTCACGGTCCAGTGTCAAGTAGTCAAGTCCGATATCGACGAGGTGCTGCAACCGTTCTGTCAGCGACTTCACGATCGGCGCTGCGATCGGGTCGTCAATTTGCAAAATGACGTCGATGAGCTGTCCGACCTCCATGGAGGACATTTCCGCAATGTTGAATCCATTGATCCTGCAGTTGAGCGCGGCCTGATTGAGTCTCGCGCCGCCGCAACTCGGGCAAGGTCCCTCGGTGATGTACGGCGCGACAGCTCGCTGCGTGCGCTCGGACTTCGCCTTCACATCCTGCTTAATGTACTTGTTGGTAAACTTTTCGATGACGCCCTCCACCGTAATATTCGTTGCCTTGCCGGCGAAATCCATCTTCACTTTTCTCGCCTTGGCGTACAGCAGTTGCTCCAGTTCCTCATTCGAATAATCGCTCAGCTTTTTGTCCGGATCAAAGTCCCCCGACTGCACGACCATGTTCCAGTCCCAGCCGTTCACCGAGTAGTCCGGCAGCATAATCGCTCCTTCATTGAGCGACTTTGACATATCTACCGCCTTGCTCATGTCTACGCCAAGTTTGCGACCTAAGCCGTTGCACTCCGGACACATGCCGTGCGGATCGTTAAACGAGAATAGATGCGCTTCTCCAACATGGGGCTGACCCACTCGGGAGAAGAGCAGCCGGAGAATAGGCGCGATATCGGTAATCGTGCCCATCGTGGAGTGGGAACCTCCGCCCAGCCGCTTTTGGTCGACAATAACGGCCATGCTCAGATTCTCGATCGCGTCCGCATCCGGCTGCGGAACACGCGGCAGAAAGGTGCGGACGAACATGCTGAAGTTTTCGTTCAGCAGGCGTTGGGATTCGGCGGCGATCGTATCGAAGACGATTGATGACTTGCCGGATCCGGATACTCCGGTGAAAATCGTGATCTTCCGCTTGGGGATGCGCAAAGATACGTTCTTGAGATTGTTTTCCCGCGCAGCCGAAATGACAATATACTCCTGGTTAGATTCGCTCATGCCTACCATCCTTCCGATCGTGTTACCTTCTGCTTGTTTTCGTTGTACTTTTTAGTATACGTTGAAAGGCCAGCAGGCCAAACTTGTTTTCGTTCTTGTCCTTACCAGGGGAGATACGATTACCTGTACAAACTGACAGGAACTTTGTCGGGGGTGGTCCGAAGCAGACTTAAAACCGGCTGCAAACTACATGCAGTCGGTTTAGAGTGGTTCGGGTCAAACCGTTTTCAACGATCCGTCCCCATTCGTGTGGCTGTGGAGAAGATGCTATTGTTCCAACACTTTTTCAAGCTCGCCGATCCATTCACTCCAGCCGTACTTGGCGCCTGCGAGTCCGTGAGCATTGGAGAATCCGGTTTGTTCGAGATGAAGGTTCACCTTTCCGTCCCCCAAATCCTGGAGCGTCAGCGTGACCATATGCTTCTCGTCTCCGGTCGCCCAGGAATAGGCCAAGCTGTTTGGCTCGTCCACGATCAGCACTTCGCCGTTTACGATGCCATCCCAATATTCGTTCGGCTGATGGCGAAACTGAAAACGGTGTCCGACGACAGGCTTAAAATCATTTTCCGCAATCCACTTGGCCAGCTTGCTGGAATCGGTTACGGCAGACCACAGCTTCTCGATCGATGTCGTGAACTGAAAATCCATAGATAATGTCAAACTCATTCTTCTTCCTCCTCTAATAGTTGCTGTAAGCGCAGCATATTCATGCTCCAGTACTTGCTGTAAAAAGCCACCCAATCTTGGACTTCCTTGAGCGGGGAGGCGTTGAGTCTAAATCGCGTTTCTCTGCCGACTTTACGGTCATGTACCAGCCCGGCCTCTTTGAGGATTGTCAAATGCTTGGATACCGCTGTCCGGCCCATTTGAAACTGTGCCGTCAACTCATGCAGCGGTTTCTCCTCAGCCTCTGCCAACAGAGCAATCAGTTGACGCCTGGTTGGATCTGCAATCGCGTCAAATACATCCCGCATCTGGTTGTTCTCGTTCACAGCTACCCTCTCCATAATCGTTTTATGTAGTAGAGATCTATTGCTGTAGTATACCAAGGGACAGCCGTTACTTTCACCACCTCCTTAAAGTACACGGCTCTTCAGGCGTAGGCCCACGAGGCGATATATTGTGAAGCATATGAAAACCGAAGGATATTCGCAAATCCGTATCACGACCCCATAATAGGACACCAAATGGTGACGTTTTGATGATATGACACCATTTAGTGTCCTGTCAACAACAATTTTTTGCACTACCAGCGAGAAACGAGGTCTGTGCCATATCTTTGCAATGAATGGAAACAGTTTTTCGCTTTAAGCAGAGCATTCAAAGATCGTGATCATGAAAAAGTTACCCACCTGACGAGTGGATTGATTTTTGTCATGGCGGTCAATTGGCAGTATCACCAGCGAGCACGGCTACTACGACCAAGCGCACTTCATCAAGAACTTCAAGCATTTCACCCTGTTCACTCCGAGGCAAATCATCATGCTGCTGCAATCTCCCCTTCCGTTTTGAAAAGAATCGGGTTCATCCCAAGAAAAGCGAAACAGTCCGCCTGGATAAGCAGTGGACTGTTTGGTATGGGGGGTTAGCATATGTTGGATGCGACCTGGCCCAGGGCGATTAGAACAATATTTTAAGCTACGTATCTGCGTAGGATGGGACCATGACGGCTGTCAGGACGTCTTGGTCGAGGACGCTATTTCAATCCACGCATCCGCGTAGGATGCGACCCTCCGTCACCGCCGGCAGCACCACCTCCTTCGTTATTACAATCCACGCATCCGCATAGGATGCGACGATTCCTGCTGCACGAATTTCGTTCCGATCAAATTATTTCAATCCACGCATCCGCATAGGATGCGACCCTTCATATTTATTAGCATTTTCAATGTATCGCTATTTCAATCCACGCATCCGCGTAGGATGCGACTCCGAACTGGCCGAAATTTCATCGGATTCGAAACGATTTCAATCCACGCATCCGCGTAGGATGCGACGAGTGAACCGATCTGGCCGCAGACATGCCCACCTATTTCAATCCACGCATCCGCGTAGGATGCGACCCCTTTACAGTCCGCTGGCTTCAACAACGTCTGAATATTTCAATCCACGCATCCGCGTAGGATGCGACGCGGGTACACATCCCCCGGACCACTCGCCCACACAATTTCAATCCACGCATCCGCGTAGGATGCGACTAACTGAATCTGTTACTCATCTTTCTCACTTCAGATTTCAATCCACGCATCCGCGTAGGATGCGACAAAGACTTGCGGACATAGTCCTCTCCAAGCGTGATTTCAATCCACGCATCCGCGTAGGATGCGACGCGATGCCCCGCTCATCCTGCAACAGCTCATCAGATTTCAATCCACGCATCCGCGTAGGATGCGACCTACGGGGATATTTGTTCGTGGAACAGACGTTTGGAATTTCAATCCACGCATCCGCGTAGGATGCGACGAATGCGGTATTCCCATTTCCCTCCGAATTTTCTATTTCAATCCACGCATCCGCGTAGGATGCGACAGCGAATTTTCAATCTAAATATGCTTTCTTTTTCGTATTTGTAATCAAAATCAACCTAATTCCATATTTACATTTACGATAATGAGAGAAATCAGACAAACAAAGAGCATTTCTATCCGTTTTTCGGGTGCGAATCTCCCAGGGAATTCGTGTGCGCTACACATTCGCACTGGAAAACCAATAGCCTACAAAATCAATTGACTCTTTTGCACCCGAATGCTCTTCCTTATTTTGCAAGTATATCCTGACTGATACATAAAGAGGCCTCTTTTTTAAAAACATCCTTCGTGCCCACAATGAACGAGACTAGTACGCGATACAGCCTTCCCCTTGCCTTAAACTAACCTGCACAGCAGCTCGACCGCTAGATTTTTTTGCTTCAATCCGCGCACATGCTCCAAAAATTCGTCCGAACGTGGCTTGTCCCTTCATTTTAACATGATACCTGGTTTCTTCGGCAACATAATGAGAGGTGGTCACAGTGAATGTATTCGCTTTTGGCTAAGGCACTACGAAATCTCTCTAACCTCTGTCTGCATGTACTGACCTCACGACCTCGGCTTTTGACCGATGGATCAAGCAAGCTCAGACGACGGGGTCGTTCAAAGAGAAGGACAATCGTTCACTTGAAGAAAACGAGCTCATCGCTTTTCGCAAAGAACTCCAACGCCTGAGAATGAGAATGATATTTTAAAGTAAGCCGCGCTGATCATGGGACTGTAAATGAGAACTGATAAACGCCAAGGGTTGCCATTCTGTTATTGGTACTTTGAAAGAAAAAGAGCTGCGCGGAAGTTCCCGGCAGACTCTCTGTGTGACAGACCTTTTAAGAGGTAGTCAGTTTTGGCTTGTTGACGATATGAATGGCGTGACCGAGTGCGGCTTCGGCTGCTTCCAGCCAGACCTCGCTCAGAGTCGGATGAGGATGCATGGTAAGTGCCACATCCTCCACTCGCGCAGCCATTTCCAGCGCAAGAGCTCCTTCCGCGATCAGGTTGGACGCGTCTTCCCCCGCGACATGCATGCCCAGCAGAAGATGGGTGTGTTCGTCGACGATCACTTCAGCGAACCCTTCCTTGGCATCGATTGCCAGCGCCTTTCCATTCGCCCGATAGGGAAAGGAGGCCACCTTGACCTGATAGCCCTGCTGCTTCGCTTCTTCCTCAGTCATCCCGACCCCTGCGATTTGCGGTTCGGTGAAAATGACATAGGGAACAAAGGGAGAGTCCATACTGCTAGGCAGACCCGCGATCGCCTCCGCTGCGACGATTCCCTGCTTGGAAGCACGATGCGCCAGAGCCGGCCCCGGCGTAACATCTCCGATCGCGAAAATATGCGGATTGTTCGTACGGCACGTCGTATCCACTGGGATATACCCTCGTTCGTTTACCGTGACTTGAGCTTGCGCAAGGCCGATGTCCTCTGTGTTGGGAACACGACCAATCGTGATGAGAGCTTTGTCGGTGGTGAGCTGCTCTCGCACGTTTTGCGAAGTTCGGATATCCAGCACGACCTTGCCACTGCTCACGTCCGCCGTCTCCACTGCGGTACCCGTTTTCACGGTTATCCCGAGCTTTTTCGCTTGCTTCAAAACCTCTGCCGAAAGATGCGGGGCGGTCTGCGGGAGAATTGTGCCAGCCGCTTCGACCACAGTCACTCTGGTGCCCAGCTTGGCGAATGCCAGCCCGAGCTCCATCCCGATGTATCCACCGCCCACGATGGCGAGTGTCCGGGGGATCTCCTGCAGCTTCAGGGCATCCGTGGAATCGAGGAGATACACATGATCCGGTTCCAAAAACGAAGGGATATACGGGCGGGACCCTGTGGCGACGATCGCCTGCCGGAACTTGTACGTCTCGAAATCCCCGCCGGTCTCTACCCCAATCCGATCCTCGGACAAGAACGCCGCTGCTCCTTTCACCACCGTCACGCCATTTGCTTGGCAGAGGTGTTCGACACCCAGACTCAATCGCGAAACAATGGATTCTTTCCACGCCTGCCACTTTGACATGTGAAACGAAACGACCCCTTCCGGCAGCTCGATCCCCAGCTTGGACAGACTCGCGAGCTTGTGATACTCCCCCGCTGCATGGATCAAGGCTTTTGATGGGATGCAGCCTCGATTCAAGCAGACACCGCCGAGTTCTGCCTTTTCCACCAGGACGACAGACTTGCCCAATTGCCCCAGGCGAATCGCGGCTGCGTATCCGCCTGGTCCTCCTCCGATCACGACTACATCCGTTTCTACTGCGACTTCACCGACTACCATCTATACCATCTCCGCAAACAATAGAGTAGGATTTTCCAGCAATTCCTTGATCCGATTGGTAAACCTCACCGCCGTCACTCCGTCGATCAGGCGATGATCAAAAGACAGAGAGAAATTCATCATCCAGCGAATGACCCCTTCATCCTCTCGCACGACCCAGCGCTTCTCCATTTTGTGCAAGGCGATGATCGCCACTTCGGGATGGTTGATGATCGGATTGGCTTGCAGACCGCCGATCGGCCCGACATTGCTGATGGTAAAAGTCCCGCCAGTGATCTGCTCCAGCGTCAGTTTGCCGGCACGAGCCAGCTCAGCCAGTTGGGCGATCTCCTCAGCCAACTGAAATATGGATTTTCGATCTGCGTCCTTGATGACCGGCACAATCAGCCCATCCGGTGTGTCTGTCGCCACTCCGATATGGTAGAAGCGCTTCAGCAAAATTTCTTGGGCAGCATCATCGATGGACGCATTGAGCACGGGGAATTCTTTGAGCGCAATCACCAACGCCTTGATAAAAAAAGGAAGGAACGTCAGTTTGATGTTTCGTTTTTGCGCAAGGGGCAGCATTTGTTCACGCAAGCCACGGAGCTGATCCATCTCCATCTCATCTACGGAAGTCACATGAGGAATGATCGTCACTGACTTTGTCATATGTTCCGCGATTTTCTTGCGGATTCCTTTCATCGGGATTCGATCGATCCGGGACATCGATTCCCCAGCATGCTTCCCCACAGAAATCTTCTCCACCGGGGCTGTGACCGCCTCACTGTTCGCTGCTGGAACGATGGTTCGTTTTGCTGGCTTGGTCGAAGCAGCGGCAGCGTATTGGCGCAAATCTTCCTCCGTCACTCGCCCTGCTGCACCTGTCCCCGCGACTTTTTCAATATCGATCTTCATCTCGCGAGCCATTTGGCGAACGTACGGAGTCGCAAGTGCGCGGGTTGGTCGGGAAGTCACGTGACGAGGTGTACTTGCCTCCCCTTTTTCCTCCGTTCTCACGGCTTCCTGAGTCGCAGCCGCTCCCTCCTTGGCTGATCCGGCAGACTGCTCAATGACCAGCAGAGTGGTCCCCACTTCGACTGTCTCTCCCTCAGCAATGCGAATTTCCTTGATGACGCCCGTCACGGGTGCGGAAAGCTCTGCGTTCACCTTATCCGTCTGTACTTCAATCACGGGCTGGTCTTGCTCGACCGCATCTCCCGGCTTCACCAGAATCTTGATGATTTCCCCTTCGTGCATGCCTTCTCCCACGTCGGGAAGTTTAAACTCGACCATGGCGCTCGCTCCTTCTCCTAGTACGTAAACGTTTCCATGATTCCGCTCATCACACGGCCAGGTGTTGGCAGATAGTCATCCTCGATGCTGAATTGGGGAACCGGCACATCAAAGCCGGTAATCCGCTTTACGGGTGCCTTCAGGTAAATCAAGGCCTCATCATTGATGATGGAAATAATCTCTGCCCCCATGCCTGCCGTCTTGTGCGCTTCGTGGACGACGATCGCGCGCCCTGTCTTTTTCACCGACTGCACGATGACATCCCGATCCAACGGGTAGATCGTGCGCAGGTCCACCACCTCACAGCTGACTCCTTGCTCGCGTTCGATCTGTCTGGCTGCCTCATCTGCTACCCGGAGCATGGCTCCCCAAGCAAAGATAGACACATCCATTCCTTCCCGTACAACCTTCGCCTGGCCGATCGGAACCCTGTACATTTCTTCCGGAACCTCTTCCTTGAAGGCTCGATACAGTTTCGTGGGCTCGAGAAAAATGACCGGGTCCGGGTCTTCCATCGCTGCAATCAACAAGCCTTTTGCGTCATAGGGATTGCTCGGGGCCACTACCTTTACGCCGGGCACATGCGCGAAAAACGATTCCACGCTCTCCGAGTGAAGCTCAGGTCCGCGAATACCTGCACCGTACGGCGTGCGAATGACCATCGGCACATGGTACTGGCCGCGTGTTCGGTAACGCATCCGCGCAGCGTGGGACACAATCTGTTCAAAGCCTGGATAGATAAACGCGAGGAATTGAATTTCCACGACCGGAAGCATTCCGTTCATGGCGAGCCCGATGGCAGATCCGATGATCCCCGCTTCGGACAGCGGCGTATCGACGACACGATTCGCCCCGTATTTCTGAAGCAGGCCCTCCGTCGCGCGGAACACACCGCCATTTACCCCCACGTCCTCACCCAGGAGCATGACGCGTGAATCCTCCGCCATTTTTTGATCCATCGCTTCCGTAATCGCCTGAATCATGGTCAGTTTGCGTTTCATGCCGGGATTCCCTCCTGTTTGGCCGGCTGCACGAGTTCTTTTTCCTGTTCCGTCGCCATCCAGGTAGGTTCTGCATAGACGTGCTTGAACATCTCTTCTGGACGTGATTTCGGATAGCTCTCTGCCTCCGCCAAGGCGGCATCGATTTTTGCTCCTGCACTCGCAATGAAATCGCTTTCTTTTTTCTCGTTCCAGAGGCCGAGCTTCTCCAGATAAACCCGAAGCCGCTGAATCGGATCTCGCTCTTGCCGCCACTCTTCCGACAGTCTCTCCTGATCCCTGTATTTTTTGGGGTCATCGGCAGTGGTATGGGCGCCGTAACGGAAAGTCATCGCTTCGATCAGCGTCGGGCCTTCCCCCGCGAGTGCACGCTCGATCGCTTTTTTCATCGTGAGCCAAACGGCGAAGATGTCGTTTCCATCGATTCGTACGCCTGGGATGTCATACGCGGCTGCGCGTTGTGCAATGGTTTTGGAAGCGGATTGCTGCTCAAATGGGACACTGATCGCAAACCCGTTGTTTTGGCAGAAGAATATCGTTGGCGTTTTGAAAACACCTGCAAAGTTCAATGCTTCATGGAAGTCCCCTTCGGAGGTGGCGCCGTCTCCAAAGTAGGCGAGACTCACGTGTTTTTCGTCTTGCAGCTTGCTCGCCCATGCTGTCCCCACGGCATGCACCATCTGGGTCGCAATCGGCACGCATGGAGGCATGATATTCAAATGATTGGGACTTATGCTTCCTTCCATATGTCCCATCCAGTACAGAAACACCCTCATCATGGATTGGCCATGGACAATCGCCGCTGCATGATCCCGATACGTCGGGAAGAGCCAGTCGCCGGGAGTAAGGGCCATGGCGCTGCCTACCTGCGATGCTTCCTGTCCTTCAAAAGGAGCATAGGTGCCCATGCGTCCCTGCCGCTGCAGGTTGATGCATTTGCGGTCAAACAGGCGTACGAGCAGCATATTTTCCAGCATGCTGATCATGGTGGCTTCGTCCAGCTGTCCCTCGATGTCGTGCAAGAGCCCACCCTCTGGAGTCAATACCTGATATAATGGAGACATTCATACATCCCTCTCTTTCCGATTCATTCCAGCAAATTCTTACAGCAAGTAGCATGCCAGGCGAAATTTCACCGGATTGATCAGGTATCGAATGAAAAATAGTCAATTTTGCATATGCATTTTCGCGCATCGATGATCAATTCTGATTATTCCGATTACTAGGGCGTTTCAAGGGGGGCTCATTATGTACCAAACCCAATACTTTCAAGCCAGTGACAATGACGAGCTCGTCAAATTGATAACGACGATCTTCCATACCTCCCACGACGGACTGGCTATCTGCGACAAGAATGGCTATGTCCTTCTCTACAACGAGGCGTATTTGCACATCACGGGCGTTCCGGCAGAGGTATTGAATCGGTACAGCTTTATCGAGCAAAAAGAAATGCATATGGTCCCGGATTCCTCAGCCGCTCTCGCCATCCAAACGAAGCAAGTCCACAGCGTAATGATTGAATACGCGAACGGCAGAAAAGCGATCAACACAGCTACGCCCCTGCTCGATGAAAACCAGGAGCTGTTGTTTGTCGTAGGAAACGTCCGCGACATTACGGAGCTGAATCAACTTCAGCAGGAACTGGAAGAGACCCGTCAGATCAACTCTGCCTTTCAACAGGCTTTGGAGCAGATCCAAAATGAGATCGATTTCGAAGGGCAGCTGATCTATCGAAGCAACGTCATGCACCGCATCGTCTCCCTGGCACAGCGATTTGCTGAAAATGACTCCCCTGTCCTGCTGCTGGGGGAATCAGGTGTCGGCAAGGACGTCCTGGCAAACTACATTCATGCCAAAAGCGGAAGAACGGGAGATTTGATCAAAATCAACTGTGGAGCCATACCCGATCACCTTCTTGAATCGGAGCTGTTCGGATACGAAAAAGGTGCGTTTACGGGGGCGAGCCAATCCAAGGAAGGGCTTTTGGAGCTTGCCCACAGCGGAACCATTTTCCTCGATGAAGTAGGCGATCTTCCCTTTCCCCTTCAGGTCAAGCTGCTCAATGTGTTGCAGGATGGAAAGATTCGGAGGTTAGGGGGGAAAACAGCACGCCAGGTCAACATGCGAATCATCGCTGCGACCAACAGTGACCTCGAAGAGATGGTCGAGCGCAAGCAGTTCCGGCAAGATCTCTACTACCGGCTCAACGTGCTATCCATCTCCGTGCCTCCCCTGCGCGAGCGTCGTGATGACATCCCCGCCCTGATCTTTTACTTTTTAAAGATGCTCGAGAAAAAATACAAGCAGGACATGCGCATCGAGAGCGAAGCGCTGGAGGCGTTCATGGAATACGAATGGCCCGGAAATACGCGTGAGCTGAAAAACGTCGTCGAGCGCTCGTATCACATGAGTGAAAACGGAAAGATCACCCTCGATCAGCTCCCTGCCTCCATTCGCAAATCGCAGCAGGCGTCTCTCCCCTTGCAGCTGGCCAAAATGGATCAGTCACTGCCTTTGAAAGAGGCCGTAGATCGTTTTGAGCGGGAGTACATTCAACGGGTCTTGCGGGAAACGCGCACGATGCAGGAATGCGCTGACCGGCTGGGAATCAACATCTCTACATTGGTACGCAAGAAGCGGAGTTTGGGGATCAAGTCTTGATGAAATGACAAAAAGCCCGATCATGTATCGGGTCGGGCTTTCTCTCATTGTTCATTAAGCCCCCTCCTTGTTTGGGGAAATACTGTCCATTTTCACTAATTAAAAAAATAGGTGGCGGATATGACTATTCTGAATTAATTCGTTGCAAATGTAAATTTGCTCCCTGAGTGCTCCTTTTTCGATACCCGATCAAGAAACTGTTGATAGAAAAAAACACCTCCAAGTTGCCCCCATATCCTATGACATGGTCGCATTTTCTTGAAGGTGTCTTGATTTGTCTCGGTCCGGATTCATAGCAAAAGGGTTAGATGGATCTGCGGCTTCACGCGGTACTGGCGGTCGGCCTTACGATCATCTCATTCACATCCACTTCAGGCGGCTGCCCGATTGCAAACGAGATCGCTTGGGCAATCGCGGAAGGCGGAATAGAAATTCGCCGATAATTTTTCATAACCTGCTGTGACCGAGCAATCACATGTCATTCCTCGCGATACAGAATCATTCCGGCATGATAGAGAATCCCGTTCCGAAAATCGCCATCGGCCGTAAACCCTGTATCATCTACGTACTCGATGTGATCGCCATTTACAAAGTAACGGCCTTGGTAGGCGCTTTTTCGATTGCCGCGCGCTTCGTCATAACGTCCGTTTGGCAATAGTTCGTGACGGATATACCCGTCCTTTGTAACCCACATTCCTACATAGGGATGAAGGTTCTTACCCGCATGTTTACGTTGCTCCATTTCTGTACTCACCCTCTTTTCTCTCACCTGATCCTGCCTCGATTTGTTTGCCTGGATGTGCAGACAGTGATAGTCAGAAGCAGGGCCAGCAGCAGCTTCACCTTTTGTATGGATCTCCCTTTGGCTGATGCCGTTTGGGATATTTTCATTATGAAGCCAGTCTACAAGGGTACGGTAGCCGGATATTCTCGCGTTATTGCCTATTCCTACGAAGTTTATTAGTATGGAACCAAATGCGACGCAAGGGGGAGGCACACCAATAACATGAAGGTAGACAACGGCGGACGCGGAAACGAACTGCTAAGTGAGCTCATAGCCTACATCGAAAAATACACAGGCATAGACGGCACACACACCACAAGCATTCCGGACCTACAGTTGATACGATCCTCTGAAGAGACCGAACGGATCTACTCGATACACGAACCTGCGCTCTGTATTGTCGCTCAAGGTAAAAAAATGATGATGCTGGGAAGTGAAGGCTATCTCTACGACCCAACCAGCTATCTCGTGGTTTCCTTGCAATTGCCCGTTTCCGGTCAAGTGCTTGAGGCCTCGCCGGAGAGTCCCTATCTGTGTCTGCGACTGAACTTTGATAAGCAGCAACTTTTCGATTTGGTCAAGCGAAGTGAAAAAAGCCCTCCCAAAACAACGGATTCACAGAGAGCCCTCTTCATAAGCAAAATGAACCATTTACTCCTTGATGCTGTCGTCAGGCTTGTTCGCCTCCTGGATACACCGGATGATATTCCCGTAATGGCACCGCTGATCACACAAGAAATTCTTTATCGAATTCTTCAAGGTGAGCTGGGTCAATCCATGAAACAGTTCACCATGATCGGAAGTCATGCCGAGAGAATCGCACAGGTCGTTCAGTTGATCGAACGTGAATACAATCAGCCTCTCCAAATCGCACGGCTATCTGCCGCTGTAAACATGAGCCAATCCTCCTTACATCATCACTTCAAGGAAATCACCGCCATGAGCCCCCTTCAATACCAGAAACAGCTCAGATTGCAAGAGGCTCGGCGCATCATGCTCACAGAGGCGGTAGATGCAGCGGATGCAGGTTTTCAGGTCGGGTATGAAAGCCCCTCGCAATTCAACAGGGAATATGCCCGAATGTTTGGCCTGCCCCCGATTCGAGATATCAGGCGTCTTCGCGATTCACTCGGGCAAATGCCGAATTGAGCAAATAAAGAGTGTTAGACTGGCTGTTACTAGTAAGCAAGGAACAATTGCCGGTTCAATCAGCAAAAAAGAACACAATACCGTTCTCACGGTTGTGTCCTTTTGCTGAATCAAATCAACCAAGCTCCTTCTCCACAGTAAACGTATACGTACTTGTCGTCACATTGTCCGGCGCTACAATCTCGATCTTGATTACCGTACCATCCGAAACGGAAATCTTGTTCCTCGAACCGTATTCAACCTTTTTTCCGTTTATCCTGATCGACTTGACCTGTGTCGACATGGTGATCGGGGTGATCGTTATGTGTTCGTTAGAGGCAGGGACTTTGATCGTGTAGTCATAGGACCATGGATCAAACTTGTCTGGGAGGGAGTTGCTCACCGATATGGTGCTTCCCGCCCAGTTGAAAGGTTCGGACTCAGGTGCCCACTGGACTGTCTTGCCCACAAGCTCTCCGCCTTCGATTTCAATGTTGGAGAGTACGGAATATTTCATGTACCCGTCCTTGCCATTGTAGTTGATTGGCGATGAAGTCAGATATTCCGTGTCGTCTCCCTTGATTCCGGGAAGTTTGATGGCGATCCAATTCGTTCCGTCCTTCCACATGTCTCCAATGATTGTCGTCCGGCTGTTCGGAGCATCATTATTTCCGCGAAGGGTGGGAGAAGTCCCCGCTTCGCCTTTGTCAATCACCTGCTGCAAGGCTGCCTCATAGCGCCCGAGGTGACTAGCATCAAGTGGCAATTCGTCGTGCCCGGTAAAAATCTGAATGATCTTTCCGCCGTCTTTTTTGAAATTCGAATACGTTTGCTGGGTAAGTGAAAGGAAAAGGTCCGTACGTACCCCTGATATATTCACATTGTCGGCAGAGCCAGCTCGTGTGCAGCCGTAGACGTCGGATGCGAAAATCAGCCCGTTCTCCTTGTCTTGAAGAATGATATCGCTGTGGTCGTGCCCCGGCAAGGCATACGCGTACAGTTTGCTGCCACCCAGATCAATCACATGGCCCTCGTCGATATTCTGAATCTTCGCCTGATCTTCCGGGTTGTGCAAGACCTGGACGCCAATAGCCGACCATCCCCGTTCATTTACATAGATATCATGGTCGTGGACGAAATTAGGGACCTGTGCCATATGATCCCCATGTGTGTGCCCGACGACTACCGAATACGGTTTTTTCGCGATATTTTGGTCGATATACTCTTTCAGGTTTTTGACGTCGGCTCTCGTCTGCAAAGCATCGAACAGGATGCCCTTGTTTTGCCCTTCCACATACCAAGCCATTGGTCGGACGGACTCCGAATCGTTATACAGTTGATATACGGCGGGACTTGTCTGTGTCTTCTCCTTGATGAGCGTATGCTTGAAATCATCGATCACAGGACGATAGAGATGCCAGGTAAAGGTCTGGACCGGACTTGCCACCATTCCGTCCTTAACCGCGATGGCCTTGTATACGACTTCCCGTTCGGGCAATTGATTTTCACTCAGCATCTCATTGATATGCCCCTTTGATTCGACGGTGTATACGGGGCTGGAAGTGGTGGGAGTCGTACCGTCCGTAGTATAGTGAATGGTTGCACCCGGGGTAGGAGTATACAGCTTGATATAGCGTCTGGGAGCCACAGTGTTCTGCTTCGGCAGTGCTTGGACAGGTGTAACCATTGTCTGTGTGATCTTGTCAAAAATTTTGTCTGCTTCCGACCGTTTGATGGCATCATTCGGCTTGAACAAATTCGCTGTTTTTCCGGACATAAAGCCCCATTCTACCAAAGCATTGACGCTTGCCCTGGCGTCCGCCCGAATTGTTTGGTAATCGGCAAAAGGTGCCGCATTGCTGCCTTGGATTTTAAACACATTCGCGAAAATAACCGCAGCATCCTGGCGGGAAATCTCGCTTTCGGGATTGAAGTTGCCCAAAGCGTCTGGACCTATGATGCCTTCCTCATAAGCGGCCTCGATTTCCTTTCCATACGGGTCTGTTGTTTGTACATCGTTGAATTGCTTCAGGGGAGCCTTCCAAATATCTTTGTAGTCATTCGGATGAGGCCAAGCAAAATAGCTGGAAATCTTCGCAATAAATTCAGCCTTCGTGATCCTGTCTCCATCTCCGTTTTGAGCGGATGCAAAGACAGAGCTTGGTACTAGCATGATGACTACCATCATTATCAAGAAAGCCTTGTTTTTCGCTATCAGATGTGACTTCATCCGGTTTCCCTCCCGTTTGTAATTTGAAGAGCTAAGAAAGCAGTTGCATGTTCTCCTGACGAAAATCAATTTGGAAGCGAGTTTTTGACCCCTAGATTATTTGATGTAATGACGGACTCCCTCTTTATCCATCTCCCAGCGAGAAAACCATTCTTCCCACAGTTCCCATACTTCAGAGACGATAAAATTATGGGCTCTGTCCTTGGTCTGCGTGTATTTGTACATCGGGATGCCGTTTTCATCATACCAAGTGTAGGTTGTAAATCGATCTACTGTGGTCACCACAGCATCATCCATTTCTCCCAGACCGTTTCGATCAAGCCAGTATTGGACTGTATCGTTGACCTGACCCGGGATAGTGTGATCCCAGTTCGCGATGTCATATTGACCAAATATCAGATAAACCGGCATTTTATCCGTCTTTCCTTCAGCAGGTCTTCGCTCAATCATCAACGGACCGGAAGTGGAACCGACGGCGGCGAAATATTCCGGCATTACCATGGTTGCATAATTGGAGAACATGGAGCCCAGCGATTGGCCGGTAAGATAACGCCTGCCGGGGTCGGTATTGTAGTCTTTGTCAATTTGTGAAATGACTTCCTTTAGGAACAGAAAGTCATCTTGCTTATTGGAGTCACCCCAGATATTCCAAGTCACTTCTGTAGAGGAGCTGTACTGTTCGCTTGGCATAACAAGCATGAAACCGTACTTGTCAGCTACTTCCCACCAATGGCTCGCATCGAAGAATACCCTGGCTTGCTGCGTGTTTCCGGCAAGAGCATAGACAACCGGAATATTTTCTTTCGGAGCTGATTTCGGCACGTAAACCAGATATTCACGAACGTAACCGTCCAACACCATTTCCTTGATCTCGACGCCCATCTTTTTATAGTCTGGCCTTACGCCAAGGACGTTGCCGTTGATCGAGGTGCTGTCATAGCGTGTGTAGTAGGATAGAAACTCGTATAGATGCTTGCTAAACCCTTTGTTATAAACGTCATGTTCCCCTTTTTCCAGAACCGCAACCTGCGAACGGACATCGCTGTAGGAGGTTACGATGCTATCGGAATCCTCATCCTGCATGAAAACGGTACTTCCCATCAGCGCATCTTTTTGGTCCGTTCCCTCTGCGCCAGTGTCATTGGCAGCTTTCCAATACGAAACAAGGTTTTCAACAGCATTCAGGTCTTTATTCACGAACCAGGTCGGAACAGGAACCTCGCTGTACGAGATGTCCTTGTTTTCGGGGAAGACTTGTGTGCCGGTCTTGGCAATGAAGGCTTCATCCAGATCCTCCGTTTGCACAAAAGCGGAACTAATTACGAAATGCGGATTTTCCATGGCCCAGGCCTGGAGGGCTGTACCGCCTTTTCCGTAACCGGCCAGATAAAACAAACCGAATGTATTGTAATAGGTTGTATCCCGCAGGATTTTGAACGCTTCATTGAGATAGACAAGTTCTTGCTCAACCGTGCCCCAGCCATCTGCCGCAGGCTCCAGTATGAACAGGCCTTCTGATTTTTCATTGGCAATATCAAGCCAGCCTGTTATTCGCAAAAACATTTCCGTGGTCATACCATCTGGGACAGCGATGACCGTAAAATAGTCGCGGACCGTCGTCTCTGGCGCAACATAGATTTTGACCGTTCGCGTTTCCTCACCCACTGAAACATTGCGGGTGAAATAACCGGTAAGCGGCAATTTGTTGCCCTTCGAGTTGTCAATGGACGGTTTTTCCATCCCATCGAGGGAGGTAGCTATCAGTTCTGTTTGTACACCAGTTGCTGCCGGTGCCGCTGAAACCGGTATTGCACTTGAAGACAACAATAGTGTGGTCACAAGGATTGGAACTGTTATTTTCAATATCATTTCTTACACTCCCTTTCGAGGAAATGAGATGACTGATTAGATCGATCTAACAAAATCGAAAAAATGTTTCTTTACTTGACCTTGCGTTGACTGCAAAGGGATTCATTTTCATCAGATAGAGTTGACTTCCCCCTAAAAATGCAAGGGATTCCTTCGACTCAAACATTCCCCCTTCCATACCATCTAGCCGCAAAAGTTTTTGCCCATTACGACTGAATATGATCTTGTCTGTAGAGAACCAAGCTGTTTATTAGATCGGTCTAATAAAATGGAAGCGATTTCATTATAATTTTCCGGATATACGTTTGTCAATTCAGAAAAAACAGAATATTGCATTGGCCATGCGCACGGAAACAAACTACAGTTGCCCAACCTCTTTTTCGTTTATCTGCCTTCCTCGTCTGCCGAGGGACCGTAGAGACCCGGCACACGGGAATGACATAGAAAAAAACACCTCCAAGTTGTCCCCATATCCTATGACATGGTCGCATTCTCTTGAAGGTGTGTGGATTCATCTCACCTCATGGGATCAGTCCCGAACGAATTTCCCCGTTCTTTTCCCGGAAATTCAAGCTAAACACGTACATGAACCAGGTGTGTACGATTTACAATCTGAGACTGCTGCATGACTCTCTGACGACAAGTTCAGGTTTCAAGATAATGCGTTTCGGCGGCTCCACCATACCGACGATTCGTTGATGGAGCAATTCAGCCGCGTGCTTCCCCATTTTGTCGGGAAAGGTGGATACTGTCGTTAATTCTGGACTGTGTACGGCAGACTCCGATATATTGTCAAACCCGATGACGGAAAAATCCGGTCCAGGCTGCATACCAGCCGCCTTCAGCCCTTTCATCACACCTAAAGCGACGACGTCATTAAAACATAATGCAGCCGTTGGCGGAATCGGATGCCGTAAAATCCGCTCTACGATTTCGATGCCACCTTTTCGGGTGATTGGTCCTTCCATCACCAAAGATTCGTCGATTTCAATACCGGCTTGGGTGAGTGCGTCAAGGTACCCCTGCTTTCTGTCTCTCCACGTCGATATTTGCGGAGAACCGCCGAGTAATGCGATTCGACGGTGACCGTTCGCGATCAGATATTCAACAGCCATCTTCGATCCCGCAATATTGTCCACGCCAACGAAGTCATAATTCGTCATTTGCAACGGTTCTCTCGTCGCAATAACCATCGGAATGCCCCATTGCTTCAACTGATCCAAATTTTCATGGGAGCTGCCCGAGACTGGACTTACTATCACCCCACCTACTCGATACTCCAACATCATAAATAAGAGTGTTTCTTGTTTTGTCGGTGAATCGCCAGTCGCTCCCAAAAGCACCGTATATCCTTGTTTATCAAGCGTTTGCTGCACGCCCTCGACCAATTCGGAAAAAAAGGGGTTGGAGATTTCCGAAATAATAAGCCCAATTGTCGAAGAGCTTTGAGAGCGAAGGTTAGCTGCTACTCGATCGTATACATAACCTAAACTTTTCATAGAGGCTAACACTTTTTCACGTGTCTTTGCGGGAATCCGTGGATGCCCGCGTAAAGTCAGCGATGCGGTTGACTTGGATACACCTGCGTGATCGGCCACTTGCTGCAAGGTTACACGTGATGTTTTCTTTCCATTCATAACGTCACCTACTATACGATTGAGATCCATCTGTCTGTATGAATTATACGTTAGCGTCTCTATTTTAAAAGATCAATCTATTCCAATATACCAAACTAACCATACACTGGAAAAACGAAATTTCTTTTTGGCAACGAACTGACATCAAGAAAGGTTGGTCTGGGTTACACCTGATAGGCTCCAGACTACGTAAACCATTCCAGGGGAACCGTAACGAGAGACGGGAACAAGATTAGTAAAATAAGCACTACGATCTCTACCAGCAAGAACGGCCAGATTCCTTTCAATATATCTACCAGCGTAATTTTTCCTACACTGCATGCTACATTTAACACAGTGCCGACAGGAGGAGTCAACAGACCGATACATCCGGCAACGACAAATACCACGCCAAAGTATACCGGATCGATGCCTGCCAGATTTACGAGCGGCATTAAAACCGGGGTGAGAATCAAAATTAACGGAACCATGTCCATCGCTGTTCCCAAAGCGATTACCAGGAGAGTGATAATGAGCATTAGGGCAAGCGGACTTTCAATCAATGGCTCCAGCAGGCCCGTCAATAGAGAAGGCAGATCAGCAACGGTAATCAGCCAGGCCGATACCATGGCGGCAGCTACCAGGAACAAAACGGTACTCGTCATTTTTGCAGCCGCAACCAAAACCTTGTACAATACCTGAATTTTCAGCTCACGATAAATCACCAAACCCACAAACAGCGCGTAGAAGGCAGCGATAACCCCCGCTTCGGTAGGCGTAAAGATCCCGCCGCGCAATCCCGCTACAATAATGACCGGCAACAGTAGCGCCCAAATCGCTTCTCGCGTGGCCTTAACGATTTCCTTGCCGGATTTTCGAGGGAACACCTGCATATTATCCTTACGTACCAGCCACCACCAGATGACAATCAGTCCCACTGCAATCAGCAGGCCCGGAACGATACCAGCCATAAACAATTTGGTAATCGAGACACCGCTCGTTACACCGAAAATAATCATCGGTATGCTTGGCGGAATGATGGGCGCAATGATGCCGCCAGCAGCAATCAGCCCTGTCGAACGATTCCTGTTGTATCCAGATTTGACCATCATCGGGATGAGAATAGCTCCCAAAGCTGCCGTATCCGCTACCGCAGAACCGGATAAACCGGCAAACAGGACACTACCGAGGATTGCCACATAACCCAATCCGCCGCGAATGTGCCCAAACAGCGCCATGGCCAGATTCACGATTCGTTTGGAAATACCGCCCGCGTTCATCAATTCTCCGGCTAGAATGAAGAACGGTACAGCCAGAAGAGGAAAACTGTCAGCACCTTTAATCAGGTTTTGAGCGATAATGACGCTATCGAAAATGTCCAGATAGATCATCAACGCCACACCGCTTGCCAGCAAAGCAAACGCAATAGGAGCACCCAACGCCATGACTCCCAGAAGCACAATAGCAAAAATCGTTAGCGTCATGTTACTTCTCACCCCCGGAAGCAGGTTCAGTCAGATCGGTGCTGGGTTCCGCGATGTCTTCATCCGGCGGTACAGTTGGCATTTTACCGGTGATAATTTGGTAAATGTGAAACAAAATGACAACTCCCATCCCAAGGCTGCAGACAATCCCGACCCCAAACAGAACCGCATATGGCAAGCCAGTAGCAGGGGCAAGGCTTTCCAAGCTGAGAACCGTCAATTTCCAGCTTCCATCCAGAACGAGCCAAAGAATAAATAAACAGATCAGATTCGCCAGTAGAAGGGAAACGCGCCGGAGGCTCTCCGGCAACTTTTTGATAACCAGATCGACTCCCAAGTGGCCATGATCCTTCAACGCTCCTATGGCTCCGAGAAAGACCATCCAAACAAACAGAAAACGCGACATTTCCTCCGCCCACGGGATTCCGGAATTCAAGGCATACCGCAAAACGACATTACTGAAAACGAGTATTGACATGAGTGCCAGGCAGACCGCCATAAAGACATTGAGAAATGAATTTAACAGTTTGCTGATTCTCTCCATGGTTCACCCTCATTGGTTTTGACGTAGAACCGATAGCTCAAAGAATGGAGGTTCCCTAAGCTATCGGCATAACAACCCTACTTCGTCGCTTCTAGCAGTTTATTGACCAGATCTTCCCCAAGCTCTGCCGCATACTTTTCATATACAGGTCTTACTTTTTCCTGAAACTTATCCTTTTCTTCCGGACTCAGTTCGGTGATTGTCATTCCTTGCTGAACCAAATATTCCATCGCCTCTTGGTCTTCCTGCTGGTTTAATTGACGCGATACTTCTTTCATCTCATCTGCAACCTTGGCGATAATCTCTCTCTCCTGATCGGTCAGAGAATCCCAGAAATTTTTGCTGACCAGGAAGATCATCGGATTATATACATGGCCCGTTTTGGTTAAGTATTTTTGTACCTCGTAAAACTTGGCGGTTGTGACATTGCCGGAAGGATTTTCCTGTCCGTCTACCACTTGCTGTTCCAACGCTGTAAACAACTCCGTATAGGCCAGCGGAGTAGGTGTAGCCCCCAGCTCTTTCCACAGATCCAAGTGAATTGCGCTCTCCATCGTCCTGATTTTCAGCCCGGCAACGTCATCGGCCGACTTTACTTCCCTCACGTTATTCGTCAGATGCCGAAATCCGTTTTCCCAATAGCTCAGACCGACGACCCCTGTTGGCGGCAAATCTTCGAGCAATTCTTTTCCGACAGGCCCGTCAAGAACTTTATAGGCCGTCTCTGCATCTTTGAACAAAAACGGCAGTTCCAAAGCATTAAATCGCGGAGCATCCGCAGCGATTGGCGCCGGAGCGATAAGTGAAGCCTGAATTGTATTCGCTTTCATTCCGTTGTAATTATCACGGTCTCCACCCAGTTGCCCATCCGGGAAAATTTGCACCTTGATCGAGCCGGCGGTTTCCGCTTCCACTTTTTCGGCAAAGCTGTACAGCGCTTTGGCGTACGATCTGTCCTTCGGCACCGTAATCGCGACCTTCATGGTTTTTGGCGCTGGCTGACTGTCCCCGGTAGTTGAATTGCTGCTATTCGAAGAACTGCAGCCTGCCAGTGCCAACATGCACGTCAATACGGAAAATACAACGAATTTTTTCATGGAAGCCCCCTGTAAATGGAATTTTTAGGTACATATTTGATGCAGTCTCCACTTTCCTCACATTGAGTTGTCGTGAAGAAAGCGGAAACTGCTTGTCCCTCTATTTTTCTAAATCAGCATCGTAGAATTGCCCAAACAGTTCTTCATCGGAAGGCTTGTCCTCAGGAATCGGCGTGGAAACCCATGTTGTATTCAAGTAATGTTTCAGGTGTATATTTTCCGAGGTGATATTGCCTCCCCATGTTCCACAGCCCATGCTGGAAGTCATCGGCATACCATTGTTGAATGCTCCGGCGTTGGCTTTCGACTGTGGCTGACGCACCATAATTCTGCTCACGGGAGCAGCGAGCGCCAGACGGTGAATGTGGTCATCATCGAAGGAGTAAATTCCGACCGAGTGGCCTCTACCTCCTACTTCATAAATCGCCCGCATCGTATCAAGCGCGTTTTCAAACTCACCCTCGTATTTGTAAACAGCCAGCAATGTGGTCAGCTTCTCGCCGGAAAAAGGATGCTCTTTACCGATTTGATCGCCATGAACGATGATAAACTTGCGATCGGCGGGAATCGTAAACCCGGCTTCTTCCGCCAATTTTTGCGGGGCAATCGCAACAGTCGTCGGGATGCGATGACCTTCCGCGTCCCACATGGCATCGCGCAGCTTCGCCTTTTCTTCCTCGTTGGCTATATAGCCGCCCTCGGCGACCAATTGTTCCAGCAACGCATCAAAAATGCTCTCATGGATGATGAGATTACCGTCTGCGGAACAGCCGGAACCAAAGTCAGACGTTTTGCTCAACATGGTGTTGCGCGCCGCTTCCGCCACATTTGCGGTTTCGTCGATAATCATCGTGGCGTTGCCTGCTCCCACACCGTAAGCCGGAGTTCCGGAGCTGTAGGCACTCTTCACCATGTCCTTTCCGCCTGTCGCAAGTACGAGATCGGCTCTGGCCATGAGCGCTTTCGTCATCGGAATATTGACATTCGTCAGACATTGCAGGATGTCAGCAGGCGCGCCTTCTCTCTCCAACGCCTCTCTCATCAGGCGAACTGTCTCGAAGGTAGTTTTCTTCGAACGCGGGTGCGGTGAAAAAATGACTACATCACGGGCTTTGATGGCGTATATTGCATTTCCCGCCGGTGTCAAATCGGGATTGGTCGTCGGGACGATCGAACCGATGACGCCGACAGGTTTGGCGTATTTGACAATCCCCTTTTCCGGAATTTCTTCGATGATGCCTACGCTCTTTTGACGCAAAGCGTCCCTCAGTACGCCGCGGATTTTGAAGCGCTTGTTCATCCGGCTCTCGTAATCGCCCAATCCGCTCTCCTCGATCCCCATCTCCACCAACCGCTGGAATGTTCGCTTGTTGGCGACCGCCCAGGCGACGGCTTGGCTGAGACGGTCCACCCGCTCCTGATCATACGTCTCGATGATCGCCAGCGCTTTTCTGGCTTTTTCAAACGCTTCGTCCAATTCCTGCTGCTGTACTTCGGTTAGCTCCGTCGGCTTTGTTTTTATCTCTGCCACTGTCGGTTCCTCCTCCACATTTAGGCTTCCACTGCTACGTGATGCACTTTTTTGTCCGGTGAATAGATGTCCATGATATTCCAATGTCCTGCTGTCGGCGTCGGAATGTTTTGCATCTGCACGTCGATGACAAACGGTACGTTCCTATCAATCGCCTGTTTGAGCACCGTTTTAAACTCATCCGCCGATTGGATTTTTACCCCCTCAATGCCATATGCCCGGGCGATCGCCGCGTAATCCGGAGAGTACGGCTGCCCATCTCTTTGGAAAACGGTACCCAGAAGAGTTCCGAAATGGGCCTTTTGCAGTCCGGCAATGGTGCCGAACGCGTAATTGTTCATAATGACCCAGATGACCGGAATGTTTTGTTCGGCAGCAGTCGCCAGAACCGCCGGATTTTGCCCGAAACCGCCATCACCTACCAGGGAAATGACCACTCGTCCAGGTTGGGCGATTTTTGCCCCCAACGCAGCAGGAGCGCCGAAGCCCATCGTCGCCAGTCCCCCCGGAGTGAGTACAGTCCCTGGCTCGTAAACGGGGAATTGCTGCCCTACCCCGTTTTTGTTCCAGCCCACGTCGGTGGTAATGATCCCGTTTCGGGGCAAGACCTCGCGCACATCTTGCAATATCCGCTGCGGAGTCATCGGGAACGCATCGGAAATGCAGTGTTCCTTGTTATCAGCTTGAAAGTCAGCCCGGTAGGCCGAGATTTTTTGCTTCAGCTCATCATTTTGCCGGCCATTTGGATACAGCTGTTTGGCTACACGGTTCATCACTTTTAGCGTTTCTCTCAAATCGGCCACAACGCCAATCTCGGCAGGATAGTTTCGGCCAATCTCACTGGGATCAATATCGATATGGATCAGCTTGGTCTTCGGAATATCAAATGTATACTCATTTTCCCAGGAGCTCGCGTCCGCTTCCGCAAAACGTGTGCCCAAGGCCAAAATCAAATCGGCATTGCGGGTCGTGTCATTGATGAAAGTCGTTCCCCAAAAGCCCGTCATCCCCAAAGCAAACGGATGATCGTCAGCGATTGCGCCTTTTCCCATCAAACTGTAGGCTACCGGAATACTCAAATGATCCACCAGCTGCTTCAATTCCTCTGCGGCATCCGCAATCATAATGCCTCCGCCCGCATAAATGACAGGGGATTTGGCTTGAACCAGCATTTCGACGATCCTGGTTGCCGTTTCATTATCGATCGAAGGCTTGTGCAGCTTGCGGGTGTGGTGCTTCACCTTTTCGAACAGCTCCACATCGATTTCTGCGGAGAAAATGTCCATCGGTACAGAGACCAGGACCGGACCGGGTCTTCCGCTTTCCGCCAGTTGGAACGCCTTTTCCAAGATTTGCGGGAATAGGTCGGGTCGGTCAACACGCCATGCGCGTTTCACAAAAGGACGGTAAATTTCGTATTGGGAGGCATCCGCATGCAGATTGACTTCCTGGTGCGGATGCTTGCCGTAATAATGACTCGGCACATCGCCGGCAATGACGACCATCGGAATGGAATCGAGAGCGGCATTGGCCACGCCGGTAGCAGCATTGGTCAATCCTGGACCAAGATGACTCAGGACGACGGCCGTTTGCTTTTTCGCTCTCGCGTATCCGTCGGCAATGTGAGCGGCAATTTGTTCATGCCGTGTGTTGACAAACGTGATTTTGCTGCCTTCCAACGCTGACAGGACAGCGATATTGGTATGTCCGCATAGACCAAACAGATGCTCTACACCGCGATCCT
Source organism: Brevibacillus sp. TJ4 (assembly GCF_044627595.2). Lineage (NCBI taxonomy): Bacteria > Bacillati > Bacillota > Bacilli > Caryophanales > Paenibacillaceae > Brevibacillus > Brevibacillus sp. TJ4. The sequence goes on from NZ_CP185865.1 coordinate 4,090,642, forward strand.
CCAAATATTTCACCAATTGATGAGAAAGTAGCGCTTTCATGGATTCATTCATGCCCCCCGCTAAATAGATTTTTTGACGTTTCCCCTCACCCGAGCTTCTGCTGTGATGTCGGTTTTTGATGCAGCTGTGAACACGGACCTGCCTGCAGAAGAAAACTTCCGCCATCGTAGCCGATCATATCTTTGACTTGACGAGCGACAGCCAGCAATCGAGCCTCGTTCACCCCTGTGCGAACCCCCATTTGTTCAAACGCGTGGATTAAATCCTCCGTGGCGATATTGCCCGTTGCACCTGGCAAATAGGGACAGCCGCCTAATCCCGCAATGGAACTGTCAAAGTGCACTATGCCCTGTTGAAGGGCGGCGACAGCATTCGCCAACGCCATCCCGCGCGTATTGTGCAGGTGCATGGAAAAGGTCACGGAAGAGAACTGTTTGACCAATACCCCCAGCATGTGATCGACTTGCTGCGGATTGGCCACCCCGGTGCTGTCCGCCAAAGACACTTCGTGTATCCCCAGGCTTTGGTAATGCTCAATGATCGAGCAGATTTTCTCCAGCGGGACTTTTCCTTCAAACGGACATCCGAATGCTACCGAGATAGATCCGCCCACAGCAACGTCGTGTTTTTGCGCCAATTCGATGATCGGTTTCATCCCTTCCAGCGCATCCTTGACGAGACAATTGCTATTGGACAAACTATGGGAGTCGGTAGCGGACAGCATCAGCTTCAGCTTTTTGATCCCCACGTCAATCGCACGGGCTGCCCCTCGCACATTTGGCACCAAAGCGCGAAGTTTGATCTCTTGTTGATCCTGCATCGCGCGGACCACTTCCTCGGCATCGCGCAACTGGGGTATCGCTTTCGGGTGTACAAAGGACGTGATCTCCATCGATGTGAGCCCTGTAGACGCTAACATTTTCACGATTTCGACTTTCTTCTCGGTGGGAATCCACTCGTGTATTGCCTGAAATCCGTCACGCGGTGCTACCTCGCAAACGGTTACATGAGTTGGCAGCTTCATCATTACCCTTCCTTTGTCAAAATAGGTTGTTCATTGCTTCGGTCTTACTGCTGCTGGTCGATAACAGCTTTTGCCGTCCGCAGACAACGCCGCGCATACTCCTCATACCCCAGCTCCTGCGCCCGTCGTAGATTCGGGATCTCTATGGAATAAGGGATTTCCGGCAATCGCTGGACGAGTCCCCGCAAATCAACGCCGCCTTCTCCAATATAAAGTCGCTGCTCGCGCCCGATTCGTATCCATTCTTCTTGTGTGGTCGGCAGTTCGGTTGGCGCATCGTTGATGTGGGTAAAGTGCAGCCATTCGTCCGAAACGGCGTCCAACTCGTCAAGATTGCCGCCGACAGCATACCAGTGAAGTGTATCGATCAGAAGGCCGGCATTGTCACTATTAGCGGAACGAATGATGTCCAGCGCTTCACCTATCGTCGGGACACTTGACCAGTACACAAATTCGAAGTCTACTGTCAGGCCATATGGCTTGGCCATCTCGCACAGCTCGGCATATGAATCAACCAGGAAATTGCGCTCATTGCTCCAACCGCTGGTGATGATATGACGTCCGCCAAGCTCTGCAGCTGCTTCCATCGCGGGTATGTAGCTTTGCAAATCTACCCCATCGTAAATGCGTGCCAGTTCGACGTCGAGCAACCGGATTCCGGTCTCGCCAAGGGCCGCCTTGGTGTCCTTCAGCAGCGCCTTGTCTTCAGCCAATAAGTATTTCGGTTCATTGGGAGTTCCCAGCGGAATCGGTCGAAAGCTGACAAAATCATAACCCGTCCGTGCAGCGATATACGTCATCTCGGGTGGTGAACAGCCAAACACTGTGAGATAGGCCAAAGAATACTGCCTTGCCATCTTATACACCTCCATTTCCTGTCCAGGACGCTTGCCTACATATACAATCCGCCGTTTACATCGAGAACTTCACCCGTAACCCAAGAGGCTTCATTACTTCCCAGGTACAGTGCCGCATACGCTACGTCTTGATTCGAGCCAAAACGGTCGATGCACACACCAGCCTTCAGCATCGCCACTTTATCCGGCGGCATATCCTTGTTGAACGGCCCTTCTACTGGCCCAGGCGCAATCGCATTCACGGTAATGCCCCATGGGCCAAGTTCGCGAGCCAAGGCCATCGTCAAGCCGATGATCCCTGCTTTGGACGCGGCGTAGTTGACACCGACATTGGGTCTGCCTGTTCGGCCGCCCAAAGAAGAGATATTGACGATGCGTCCATAATTGTTTTTCTTCATTTCCGGGATGACCGCCTTACAGGCAAGGTACGTTCCCGTGAGATTAACATTGAGGACACTTTGCCATGACTCCTCCGACATTTCATCGATGGGCAAATGCTTGGCGATACCCACACAGGTAATCAAGATGTCAATTTTCCCAAACTTCTTGACACACAAGTCGACTGCTTGTTCCAGATCATTAAATTTGCAAACGTCTCCTGCAAACGCTTGCACACGATCACCGAATGAAGAGAGCTGGCTGATAGCCCGATCCAGCAGCTCCTGATCCCGATCGAAAAGCAGGATTGACGCTCCGTTTTGGAGAAATTCATGTGCAATTGCCCTGGCTATTTCACCCCCACCACCTGTGATGAAGGCAACTTTGTCTTTTACTCTCAACGTACTTTCTCCTTTGTATTCCTTGTCGTTTGGCAGGCACACCCGCCTTCTTGCACACGGCGTTGCTCGGCTGTGAATGGGACCAAAAAAGCAATATGCCCGAAGCATGTGCAATAAACCATCTTGCGCTACAGATTTGGAACTCTTTGATTTAGTATATCGATTTACTAAAAGACCCTCGTCCCTTCCTTACGCCGATTAACCTCACTGGTGTAACGGAGTAGTTTGAAAGGCCGGTTACTTAGTAGTTTAGTAGATCGATGTACTTTCTAGAGTAAGACTTCGACTCGTAACGAACTCATTAGTAAATCGATGTACTAAAAGTAAAATTTCGATTAGTAAATCGATGTACTAACCCTTACTAGCTCAAAACTCACTACCTGTTTCCCGTTTGAATTGTACTACACATACAAGGATTTCAAACTTTACTGAAAAATTCAAGTATATCGATTTACTAAACAATTCTGCACTTGCTTGAATTACTATAAATGTACTGGCTCTTGTTCACATTGTCAATTAACAATTTTCAATCTTACGAATAAAATACTTTTTACTAACTAGGGGCATTGGTTTCTGAATGGGTGTGACTTCCTTACATGCAGATGCATGTAAGATCAAAACATGCGACATTAAAAAAATGTAAGGAAAACCCATGCGAAATTTTCATTTCTCATTTTCCTTATATTAAGTTAAGATATATAAAATGAAACTTAGTTTTATCAGATGAAACTAACGGAATTTTTGCGAACCTTTTTTTATACTCATTTACACATCATTGACCCACGTTTTCCTTGAATAGAGAAACACCTTATAACAATAAAATTTGGGAGGTCAGTATGGAATTTAAAACTGCAACTGCAAACCATCTTCCCGCAATTGTCCGTTTGTTGGCGGATGATGAATTGGGTGCTACTCGTGAGCGTTTTGAACATCCACTGCCAAAAGCATACATGGATGCTTTTGCAAAGATTGAACAACAGGCCGGGAATTCCATAATCGTTGCTTTGGATAACGACGAAGTTATTGGTTGTCTTCAGCTTACAATTATTCCGGGGATTGCAAGATTAGGAATGATACGTGGTCAAATTGAGGGTGTTCGTATTGACCGTAATTATCGTGGCAAAGGAGTTGGAGAAGCCTTATTCCGATATGCTATTAATGAAGCTAAAGCAATGGGTTGCGAGATGATTCAACTGACGACTGATAAAAAACGTAAAGATGCCCATCGCTTCTATGAACGACTTGGATTTGTTGCTAGTCATGATGGTATGAAACTTTTGCTCAGTGATTAGTTATTGAACGAGCGGGTGTCGATCGTTCAATGGAGCAGTCTAAAACTATTTTCAATTACCTGGTGATTTAGAAGACCGGGACTGCCTAGTACCTAAGGGTTCCGGTCTAACACATCATTATCACTGGACAGTAGCAGATATATCTTAGAACGTAACTCGTGTAAAAAAAGTCCCGATGAAAAAATCATCAGGACTTTTCGTGTATGTGAGACTACATTGATTTTGGTTACAAACACTTAACCCCAAATCGCTTACTCCACCGTCACACTCTTCGCCAAATTCCGTGGTTTATCCACGTCCAGGCCACGAGCGACGGAAGCGTAGTACGCAAGCATTTGCAATGGAATGACAGACAGAATCGGAGTGAGCATCGGCAGTGTGGCCGGGATCGTGACGACTTCGTCGACGGTCTTGGCCAGCTCGGTATCGCCTTCCATCGCGAAGCCGAGGATGCGGCCGCCGCGGGCTTTGACTTCGACGATGTTGCTCACCATTTTTTCAAAAATATCCGGTTGGGTGGCGAGTGCCACGACCGGTACGTTTTCTTCGATCAGCGCGAGCGTTCCGTGCTTCAGCTCACCAGCCGGATACGCTTCGGAGTGGATGTAGGAAATCTCCTTGAGCTTCAGCGAGCCTTCCAGCGATACAGCGTAGTCCAGGCTGCGTCCGATGAAGAACAGGCTGCCTACGTCCTGGATGCTTTCGGCAAAGGTGCGCATGCTATCGGACTGCTCCAGCAGCGTGGAGATTTGCGCCGGGATCGCTTGCAGATGGTCCACGATATTCGCGATCTCTGCGGAAGCGATCGTGCCTTTTACCTGCGCCAGATACAGCGCGAACAGGTACAGTGTCACGACCTGGGACGTATACGCCTTCGTCGAGGCGACCGCCACTTCCGGTCCTGCCCACGTAAACAGCACTTCGTCTGCCTCACGCGCCACAGAGCTTCCTACCACGTTGGTGATCGCAAGGACCTTCACCTGGCTCTTTTTCGCTTCGCGCAGCGCAGCCAGCGTATCTGCCGTCTCCCCCGATTGGCTGATGACGATCATCAGCGTGTTGTCGGAGTAGATCGGGTCGCGGTAGCGAAACTCGGAGGCGACCGCCACTTCGACCGGAATACGCGTCCATTTCTCGATGACGTCTTTTCCGACCAGACCGGCGTGCATGGATGTCCCGCAAGCCACGATGTAAATCCGGTCATACGAAGCGAGCTGGGCATCGCTCATTTTCAGCTCTGGCAGGATGACACGCTTGCTGTCCGGGTCGATGCGCGGACCCATGGTGTCGCGCACGGCCTGCGGCTGCTCGTAGATTTCCTTGAGCATGAACGAATCGTAGCCGCCTTTTTCAGCCTGCACCAGATCCCACTCGACATGGAAAATCTCCCGCTCCACCTTTTTGCCGCTCTCCACGTCCATCAGTTCGACACCGTCACGCGTGAGCACAGCCATTTCGCCTTCGTTGAGGATGTACACATCGCGCGTATGCTCCAGGATCGCCGGAATATCCGAACCGATGAAGCTCTCTCCCTCGCCGATCCCTACGACCAAGGGGCTCGCCAGACGAACAGCTACCAGCTTATCCGGCTCATGCTCCGTCATAATGCCCAGCGCGTACGCTCCGCGCATCCGCTTCACAGCTTTGCGCGCCGTGGAGACAATATCCCCGTCGTACATGTCAGCGAGCAAGTGCGCGATGACTTCCGTGTCCGTCTCCGAGGTAAATGTGTACCCTTTGGCCAGCAGTTCTTCCTTGATCGGCAGGAAGTTCTCGATAATCCCGTTGTGAACGACAGCAAAGGCATGCTTCTCGTCCAGATGCGGGTGAGAGTTTTCGTCTGACGGTTTTCCGTGAGTCGCCCAACGCGTATGACCGATACCGACTGTACCGCGCAAAGGCTGCGCAGCCAGGCGCTCCTCCAGTACAGCCAGACGACCTTTTGCTTTATCGAACTCCAGGCCCTGTTCGTTCAGGACAGCTACCCCAGCCGAGTCATAGCCGCGGTATTCCAGCTTGCGCAATCCTCCAACGACAACCTCTTGCGCTGATTTATTTCCAATATATCCAACGATTCCGCACATAAGTTAGGTATCCCCTTCCACGAAGGCGGGGGACACAACCCTGGTTCATGGTACGGGGGTGTGCCCCCGCCATTCCATTTTTGAATGTGTTTTCTACAGATGCTTCATTCTATTCACACGACGCAACAATGTATCACACAACAGGTCTTTGTCCACCGGATCGCTCCGATGTTTTGTCCCTGTGTTCCTCGGCAGTGATACGCTGCCGGGAGGTACCCGCCGAACCTTCGATAAACCTCCACCTCGTCCACTGGGCGCATTTCCGTCCGGCCCAGTGCTGGCGCTTTCCAACATGAAATGTTTCTTTGCTTTGTCCTGCGCTTTTCCTTTTCGCTCACCGCCTCCTTTTTATGTAGCCCTCTGGCGAACAGTATCACTTTACCACATAACGCAGCAAACAGCAATCTGCCACCCTGACCATATGTGTATGCACGAAGGAGAGGTATGGAAACCTCTCCTTCGGCATGTTTTTATACCAGTTCTTGCTTCACGACGGCAACGATGCGGTCGACCAGGCTTTGCAGTTGGTCCGTGTCCGGGCCTTCTGCCATGACGCGAACGATTGGCTCTGTTCCGGAAGCGCGAACCAGCACACGTCCGTTGCCGGCCAGCTCCTCCTCCACCTCGCGGATCGCCTGCTCGATCGCCGAGTTACCGTTCAGTTTGCTTTTATCTTCGACACGTACATTGACCAGCAGCTGCGGGTATTTGACCATGACCTGCTTGAGCTCCGACAGCGGCTGCCCCGACTCCTTGATGATGTTCAGCAGTTGCAGACCGGTCAATAGCCCGTCACCCGTCGTGTTGTAATCGAGGAAGACGATATGCCCCGATTGCTCTCCACCCAGATTGTAGCCGCCGCGCAGCATCTCTTCGACCACGTAGCGATCTCCTACCGCCGTTTTCGTCGTGTTGATGGAACATTCCTCCATCCCTTTGAAAAAGCCCATATTGGCCATGACGGTCGTCACGACGGTGTTGTTGTTCAGCTTGCCTTTGGCTTTCAACGCACGCGCGCAAATCGCCATGATGTAATCCCCGTCGATGATCTCCCCGTTTTCATCCACGGCGATGCAGCGATCTGCGTCACCGTCAAAGGCGAGACCGAGATGCGCGTTTTGCTTCACGACTTCTTCCTGGAGTCGCTCCGGATGCGTGGAGCCGCACTGGTCGTTGATGTTGGTGCCGTTCGGGTTGGCACCGATGGTGAACACTTCTGCCTCTACGTCTGCAAACAGTCGTGCCGCCAGCGAAGAGACCGCTCCATTGGCGCAGTCCAGCACTACCTTGATGCCGTCAAATCGCTCGGTAACGGTGCTTTTCAAGTGAGACAAGTACTTCTGAGAACCCTCAAGGAAATCGATGACTGTCCCGATTTGCTCTCCGGTTGGTCTTGGCAAGTTGTCCTCGCCAGCATCCAAGTATTGTTCGATTTCCGCTTCCATCACATCGGACAGCTTGAAGCCGTTGCTGCCGAAAAACTTGATCCCGTTATCGGGAAACGGATTGTGTGAAGCGGAAATCATAACTCCGGCATCTGCACCGAGTGCTCGTGTGAGATAAGCCACTCCTGATGTAGAGATGACACCCAGTCTGACAACCTCGGCTCCGACCGAGAGCAAACCAGCCATCAGTGCGTTTTCCAGCATTTGGCCGGAAATGCGGGTATCCCGTCCGATCACCACTTTTGGCTTTCCTTCGTGCTTATGCTTGGTCAAGGTATACCCGCCGACGCGTCCGATTTTAAATGCCAGCTCTGGTGTCAATTGTGTATTTGCTACCCCGCGAACACCGTCTGTACCGAAATACTTCCCCATGTTTGTCCCTCATTTCCTTCCTTGTGCGCACAACAGCTTATGTCTACCTTTGCTTGCTCGTGATTTCCACGGTAACCTGCTTCGGAGCGTTCGCTGCAGTCTTGATGTAATCCGATTGGTTGAAGATGTAGTTTAGTGTAACTTCGTATACACCTGCCGGCATATTGCTGATGTCAGCGATGATCTGCACATCTTCCTGCCTGAAGTCCTGCAGCACTTCTGCGGCCCCGATCACGTCAAAATCAAGCGTCGAGATTTCTTCACCCGTCGTGGACAGGACCCTCGCCTGCAAGTTCTCCGACAGTCCGCTAATGCGGATCGGAATACGTTCCAGACGCCTTGTCGTGGAGGGAACCACCTTCAGCGAAACCTTCAGATACTCCGGCTCTACTTTTACGATATTTTCCCTCAACGGTATTTTTAATTCCATGACGCGATCCGATGTCAGGTTCCCGAGGTCAATGCTTGGTCCTGGGTAGGTGCTTGTTGCCAGTGCATCCACCACTTCCTTGGGCCCGTATACGGTCACTTCATCTACGCTGCTTTCCACACTAGCCAAACTATAGCCATTCGGCATTTCGTTCGTCAAGTTTAATTTCAGTGGCACTTTTACGAACGGACTGGTCACCGGAATGTCCACTTCTACCGTAAGCGGCGTCACATCTGCGCCCGGTATGACGTTTCCGGATTTGTCGACGACCTTCAATGGCACCGTAGTCTTGATCGGCGAAATCGCCCCTTCCAGATCGACGGTTGCCTTGACGGCTGCGACGGTATCCACCTGGCTTTCCGGCACGCGGACGAGCGCACGGAACGGCTTGACGATCGGCTCTCCTGCCGAGTACCCGGGAGCCACGACACCGAGCAATTCCACCGTCACTTCCCGCTCTACCGTCTTCTTTTCCTCCAGCGTGATCTCCACCATATTGGGGATGACACCGACCTTTACATCCTCGGGAAACCCTTTGTACTGGACAGGGACCTTGTGCGTGCCTGCTCCCAGGCCCATCGCATCGACGTAGACCTCCCAGGAGTCCGTCGGGAAAAAGTTGTGCCGGTAAAACGGATTGCTGCTCTGCAGCGCCACCTGAACCGTATTCGGCTGCCGTACTACCTGATACTGGTCCGTGTCGTACTTGACATGCAGCGTAACCCCGTCTATCAAAATGGGCTGATTCGTATCGGCAGGCGTGGCGGTGTCGGTCTCCAGGTTGACTACCATCCACATCATCACAGCCAAAAGAAGCGCTACAGCCCTGGCAAACCAATGACTATTCAACCACTTATCCATGTTTTCGCCTCCAGTGCCAACGACTGCCCATGGATTTGCTCTTCGACAGAGGATGCAGATTTTCTGTCAGCAACTCAGCCAGTTGAGCCTCCGTCAAGTTGCGGTTCATCGCTCCGTTTGCGGCAAAGGATACCTGTCCTGTCTCCTCCGATACGATAATCGACATCCCGTCCGAGACCTCGCTCACACCAATAGCGGCGCGGTGACGGGTCCCCAGCTCCTTGGAGATGGAGTTGTTCTCGGAAAGCGGCAGGTAACAGGCTGCAGCCAGGATGACGTCTTTGCGCATGATAACAGCTCCATCATGGAGCGGCGTATTGGGAATAAAAATATTTATCAATAATTCCGAGCTGACACGCCCATTGATCGCAATTCCAGTCTCCACAAAATCATTCAAGCCAGTCTCCCGCTCAATTACAATCAGCGCACCGATCCGCCTTTTCGCCATATAGGTAACGGATTTGCACACCTCCTGGACAACGCGCGTCACGGTATCATCGTCCTGGATGCTGCTGGTCCGAGCAAACAGCCTCCCCCGTCCGAGCTGCTCCAGCGCGCGCCGCAGCTCCGGCTGGAAAATGATGACGACGGCCAATACCCCGAAGGTAAAGGCTTGCGACATGAGCCAGTGCAGCGTGGTGAGCTGGAAATACTTGCTCACCAGCCAGGTGATGACGATCACCATGATTCCTTTCAGCAATTGTACTGCCCGTGTCCCACGGATCAGCATGATCAATTTATATATCACGTATGTTACGAGTAATATATCCGTACCATACCGTAACAAATCCCCGTAATCCAACGATATCATAGCGAAGCCCCCATATCTCGCTCCATCTCAATGCTGGCAGTCTTCTGTGGAAAAAGCACGGCTGCTCACGCCGTGCTACGAATAGCTGTACTCTCTATTTTCCCTTATCGCAAGACGGGAAGCAAGTCATTTCCAATATTTTTCACTTCATACCAGATCCAATCGACGATCGCTTCGATCGACTCTGTGCTACCCACTACCTGCGCTGTAGAGGCTACAAACACTTTCCCTTCGATTGCCACGACGTTGCCCAGCACTTCTCCCTGGACTTCCACATTTCCATTGCGAACGACCAGATCCCCGTCGATTTGCGTACCGGCCGGCACGACCACGACATTGCGCTCACGGTCTATTTTCAACTTGTCTAGTTCGGAGGAAGATACCTGTAGCGTGTCGTTACGGTCATACCAATTGGCGCTTACGCTTCCTGCCATCAAGACGAGGAAGACAGCAGCCGCGGTCAAAAACGGATGGTTCCGCAGCCAGGACGAAAACAAGGTTTTCTTTGAAGGAGCAGGCAATTTCGCCAGTACGCGAGCTGTAAAATCAGACGAGACATGGATGTGCGAAGCGCTTTGCACAAATGCGACTACCCGCTGCAGCTCATGGAGGTGTTGGCGGCACGTTTCGCAGGTTTTCAGATGGTTTTGCAAGCGTTGATTGCTTAGCTCGTCAGTCTCACCATCCAGCCATTCGTGGATGAGGACAACCATTTCTCGGCATTCCATCGTATATACTCCTTTCTACATCAATCGCAACTTACTGCGCAGAGCTTCCCGCCCGCGATGAATGCGCGTTTTGATCGTGGTCACAGGCAACTTCACGATCTCACTGATTTCCTGCAATGACAAATCCTCGATGTAGCGCAAAATCATTATGGAACGATATTTGGGTTGCAACTGGGACAGGGCATCCTGTACCGTTTCCTGCAATTCTTGTGTCACGACCTTCTCCTCAGGCGTTTTGTCCTGGGAAGAAAGACGCGAGTACCAATCGAGTCCGTCTCCCGTCTCGATTTCCGCATCCAGGTGAAAATCGGGCCGTTTCTTTCGGCCGCGGTCGATGCACAGATTGGTTGCAATACGGTAAATCCACGTGGAGAATTTATAGTTTTCATCATACGAATGCAAATTGGCATATACACGCAAAAAGGTCTCCTGCGCAATATCTTCTGCGTCCTGACGGTTTCCCACCATCCGATACGCGAGCTGAAAAATTTTGTCTTTATATATCTCAATCAGCTCAGCAAAGGCATCGCGCTCTCCACGCTTCGCTCGCTGAACCAACCGTTTTTCTACAAAATCCATGCGATCCTCCCCGCAATGCCATACTCCTTATACGGATGATACAGCATATGGTTTCGTCTTTGGGCATGTTTGTGTACGGAATTTAAAGGGAATTAGAGGAATAAATCCTGCTTCTTTCCCTATATAGTAGTAGTGGCAACCCTTCATTTCACGTATGTAAAGGAGAGTGGGACCATGAACAAAAATGATGTTCTCCTCCAAATCGAACAGTTGCGCCAAGAGCTTAATGATCGATACAAGGAACAGACAGCGATTACTCCGGAGCTGGTAGAGTTAAGTGCTAAACTGGACCGACTGTTGAATAAACTGTATCTCCATACTTGACTGTACATCTATCTTTTCCTGATGTAAAGAAAAGGTAATGAAAAGATTTTGACAGTGCGGGCGATACGTGAAGCGCAAGATGCGAGGTCATACGCCGTAACGGCGGGAGCTTCCTTCCGGTGTTTCCTTGTAAAAAAGGAGAGGGTGCCTGGGCCCTCTCCTTACTCTTGTTTGCTTGTGTCTACTTACAGTAGTTTATCGCCAAATGCGGAACTCATCAAGGCGACTGCAACGCGGGCAGTGTGGTTTTGCTGGTCGAGGATCGGATTTACTTCGACAAACTCGGTGGAACACAGAATATCGGCATCCGCCAGCATCTCCATAGCGAGATGTCCTTCACGGTAGGAGACGCCGCCAATCACCGGGGTGCCCACACCCGGAGCATCATGGGGATCGAGGCCGTCTAAGTCCAGGCTCAAGTGCACCCCGCCTGTCCCTTTGGATACATGGGCAATCGCTTCGTCCATGACGCGCGCCATGCCCAGCTTGTCAATTTCGTGCATCGTAAATACTTTGATGCCGATTCGCTTGATCAGCTCACGCTCTCCCTCATCCAATGAGCGAGCGCCGATAATGACGACGTGCTCCGGCTTGATCTTCGGTGAGAAGCCGGCGAGCGAGACCAGCTTTTCGTGGCCGTAGCCGAGACTGGCTGCAAGCGGCATGCCGTGAATGTTTCCGGACGGAGATGTCTCTCCTGTATTCAAATCACCATGTGCGTCAAACCAGATGACACCGAGATTGTTCACATGCTTGGCTACTCCTCCGATCGTTCCCAGCGCGATGCTGTGATCGCCGCCCAGGACGAGCGGAAAGCGGCCTTCCTGCATAATCTCGCTGACTGCTTGCGCCAGCTTCGTATTCGCCTCGACGACTTCGTGCAAATACTTATGGTTTTCCGTCTCCACGTATAGATGCGGCCGGGAAACGAAAATATCCCCTTTATCGTCAATGTCAAAGCCCATCTTTTCCAAACGGTCCACTACTCCCGCGTACCGGATTGCGCTGGGACCCATGTCGACTCCCCGCCTGTCTGCCCCCAAATCCATCGGTACGCCCACGATACTGATCTTTTTGTTCATCGTTGTGTCCCCTTCCACCAGCTACAGTTCAAATTCTCTCTATATTGTAGCCTCCTGCCAGGAAATGACTCAACTTCACAAAAAACTGCATAAAAAAACAGGCAACCACATTTGTGATTACCCGTTCTTTGCTTGTTCATGGAGCGGGTGATGGGAATCGAACCCACGCGACCAGCTTGGAAGGCTGGGGTTCTACCATTGAACTACACCCGCAAGATGATAGTGACAAAAAAGCACCCGCATATGCTGCCTGCAGGAGAAAAAGATGGTCGGGAAGACAGGATTCGAACCTGCGACCCCTTGGTCCCAAGCCAAGTACTCTACCAAGCTGAGCTACTTCCCGATATAGATTCCTTGTTAGATGGAGAATAAAAGCGTGCCCTGAGAGATTCGAACTCCCGACCTTTTGATTCGTAGTCAAACGCTCTATCCAGCTGAGCTAAGGGCACATATGTGAGAAAAAACTGGTGAGCCATGAAGGACTCGAACCTTCGACCCTCTGATTAAAAGTCAGATGCTCTACCAACTGAGCTAATGGCTCGTAAAAAATGGCTGGGGTACTAGGATTCGAACCTAGGAATGACGGAGTCAAAGTCCGTTGCCTTACCGCTTGGCTATACCCCAATAACCTCCGTCGATAAGAAACTGGTGGGGAGAGACGGATTCGAACCGCCGAACCCAGAGGGAGCAGATTTACAGTCTGCCGCGTTTAGCCACTTCGCTATCTCCCCATATGATATGAAAATGGTGGAGGCTGACGGGATCGCTTCCACTTGCGATACTACGTCGAAACCCCTTCACATGTAAGCAAGATCTGAAGTATCCGAGCAATACTCCTTTGATTTTCTTCAAGGGTGAACCGGAACGGGAGATCCCGTAACCGATAGCTACTACATAATAGCATGGTGGAGGCTGACGGGATCGAACCGCCGACCCTCTGCTTGTAAGGCAGATGCTCTCCCAGCTGAGCTAAGCCTCCAGATACCCCAAAATGTTGTTGGGGCCCCCGCAAAGTACTCGGTGTTGCTACAATGCATCCACTTCACTTTGTGGGGGATTTTATGGTGACCCGTAGGGGATTCGAACCCCTGTATGACAGCGTGAAAGGCTGCTGTGTTAAACCGCTTCACCAACGGGCCATTTGTTTCTTTATATGAAGTAAAATGGTGCTCCCGACAGGAATCGAACCTGCGACCTCTTCCTTACCATGGAAACGCTCTACCGACTGAGCTACAGGAGCGTGGCTCCTCGGGACGGACTCGAACCGCCGACCGATCGGTTAACAGCCGATTGCTCTACCAACTGAGCTACCGAGGAACAAGGAAGGATTATTCCTTCAAAACTGGATCTGCATGTTTGCTGTGGATTGTGTGTGGATAAGTCCTCGACCGATTAGTATTCGTCAGCTCCACGCGTTGCCGCGCTTCCACACCGAACCTATCAACCTCATCGTCTTTGAGGGGTCTTACCAGCTTGCGCTGTGGGAAGTCTCATCTTGGAGGGGGCTTCACGCTTAGATGCTTTCAGCGCTTATCCCTTCCGCACATAGCTACCCAGCTGTGCCACTGGCGTGACAACTGGTGCACCAGCGGTGCGTCCATCCCGGTCCTCTCGTACTAAGGACAGCTCTCCTCAAACTTCCTGCGCCCGCGACAGATAGGGACCGAACTGTCTCACGACGTTCTGAACCCAGCTCGCGTACCGCTTTAATGGGCGAACAGCCCAACCCTTGGGACCTACTTCAGCCCCAGGATGCGATGAGCCGACATCGAGGTGCCAAACCTCCCCGTCGATGTGGACTCTTGGGGGAGATAAGCCTGTTATCCCCAGGGTAGCTTTTATCCGTTGAGCGATGGCCCTTCCATGCGGAACCACCGGATCACTAAGCCCGACTTTCGTCCCTGCTCGACTTGTAGGTCTCGCAGTCAAGCTCCCTTCTGCCTTTACACTCTACGAATGATTTCCGACCATTCTGAGGGAACCTTTGGGCGCCTCCGTTACCTTTTGGGAGGCGACCGCCCCAGTCAAACTGCCCACCTGGCATGGTCCTCTCGCCCGATCAGGGCGACGAGTTAGAAACTCCGTACATCAAGGGTGGTATCCCACCGACAGCTCCACAGAGGCTGGCGCCCCTGCTTCAAAGCTTCCCACCTATCCTGTACATGATGCACAAAGTTCCAATACCAGGCTACAGTAAAGCTCCATGGGGTCTTTCCGTCTTGTCGCGGGTAACCTGCATCTTCACAGGTATTATGATTTCACCGGGTCTCTTGCCGAGACAGCGCCCAAGTCGTTACGCCTTTCGTGCGGGTCGGAACTTACCCGACAAGGAATTTCGCTACCTTAGGACCGTTATAGTTACGGCCGCCGTTTACTGGGGCTTCGGTTCAAAGCTTCGCTTGCGCTAACCCATCCCCTTAACCTTCCAGCACCGGGCAGGCGTCAGCCCCTATACTTCGCCTTGCGGCTTCGCAGAGACCTGTGTTTTTGCTAAACAGTCGCTTGGGCCTTTTCACTGCGGCCCCCTCGGGCTCAGCCCGCCCGACACCAGCTTACGCTCGCGTCGGGCGGGGACCCTCACCCTACCGGGGCGCCCCTTCTCCCGAAGTTACGGGGCCATTTTGCCGAGTTCCTTAGCAAGAGTTATCCCGCGCACCTTAGGATTCTCTCCTCGCCTACCTGTGTCGGTTTGCGGTACGGGCACCTTGTTCCTCGCTAGACGCTTTTCTTGGCAGTGTGAAATCAGGGACTTCGGTACTTGAATTTCCCTCGCCATCACAGCTTGTGCTTGACAGTGTGCGGATTTGCCTACACACCACACTTGCTGCTTGGACGGCCATCCAGTAGGCCGCTCACCCTATCCTCCTGCGTCACGCCATTGCTCAAACGGTACAGAGGTGGTACAGGAATATCAACCTGTTGTCCATCGCCTACGCCTTTCGGCCTCAGCTTAGGTCCCGACTAACCCTGGGAGGACGAGCCTTCCCCAGGAAACCTTAGGCTTTCGGTGGACAAGATTCTCACTTGTCTTTTCGCTACTTACACCGGCATTCTCACTTCCAAGCGCTCCACCGCTCCTTCCGGTACGGCTTCACCGCTGCTTGGAACGCTCCCCTACCCAGTCCGTAAGGACTGCCATAGCTTCGGTGATACGTTTAGCCCCGTTACATTTTCCGCGCAGAGTCACTCGACCAGTGAGCTATTACGCACTCTTTAAATGGTGGCTGCTTCTAAGCCAACATCCTGGTTGTCTGGGCAACTCCACATCGTTTCCCACTTAACGTATACTTGGGGACCTTAGCTGATGGTCTGGGCTGTTTCCCTTTTGACGATGGATCTTAGCACTCACCGTCTGACTCCCGGACATAAGTCATTGGCATTCGGAGTTTGACTGAGTTCGGTAACCCGATGAGGGCCCCTAGCCCAATCAGTGCTCTACCTCCAAGACTCTTCATTCCGAGGCTAGCCCTAAAGCTATTTCGGGGAGAACCAGCTATCTCCGAGTTCGATTGGAATTTCACCGCTAGCCACACCTCATCCCCGCACTTTTCAACGTGCGTGGGTTCGGGCCTCCAGTAGGTGTTACCCTACCTTCACCCTGGACATGGCTAGATCACACGGTTTCGGGTCTACGGCAACGTACTCTCGCCCTATTCAGACTCGCTTTCGCTGCGGCTCCGTCTCTTCGACTTAACCTCGCACGCTACCGTAACTCGCCGGTTCATTCTACAAAAGGCACGCCGTCACACATTGATCGTGCTCCGACTATTTGTAAGCACACGGTTTCAGGTACTATTTCACTCCCCTCCCGGGGTGCTTTTCACCTTTCCCTCACGGTACTGGTTCACTATCGGTCGCTAGGGAGTATTTAGCCTTAGCAGATGGTCCTGCCAGATTCATACGGGATTTCACGTGTCCCGCACTACTCGGGGTTGGTCTCGGAGAGACGCGCGTTTAGGTTACGCGACTGTCACGCTCTATGGTCAGCTTTCCCAAACTGTTCACCTACGCGCGTCTTTTGTAACTCCGTGTGAGACGCCCCACAACCCCGTCAGGTAAACCTGACGGTTTAGGCTGTTCCGCGTTCGCTCGCCGCTACTGACGGAATCACTCTTGTTTTCTCTTCCTCCGGCTACTTAGATGTTTCAGTTCACCGGGTGTGCCTTCTCGTACCCTATGGATTCAGATAC
>NZ_CP185865.1:4112500-4187500 GCF_044627595.2 Brevibacillus sp. TJ4
AACACCAAGCCAACCAGGATTCCACCCAATCCCCCCAGCAGCAAGGTCGTGAGAAAAAGCCAGCCATATTTACGTAAAGTCACCTAGGATTCCCTCCTGTCCAAAAATGATTGTACCAATGGATGAAAGAAAATACTAGCGTAAGAACAAAACAAAATGAGCAGGTTAGAGATAGCAAGGTAATTGAGGGAGGTGTCCGAGCCATGAAAAGAAAGGCAATTTCCGCATGTGTTACCCTGCTGGCTTGCCTGGTTCTGGCCAGTTGTGGAACTGGAGGCCAAACACAAAGTTCTCAAATTGATTATAAAAGCATGAAAGATATGGTGCTGGACATCATGCAGACGGACGAAGCCAAGCAAGCGGTGGAAAAAATGATGCAGGATGAATCGTTCCAGCAACACATCATGCTGGACAAGGAAACCGTTCATACCACACTGATTCAAAGCATGACCAACCCGAACAGCACCCACATCAAGGAAGCGTTCCAAGACCCGAAATTCGCCAGCACCTTGGCGAAGTCGCTGCAAAAAGAACAGAAGACCCTGATGAAGGATTTGATGAAGGACCCCGAGTTTCAAAAACAACTGGTCGGCGTCCTCAAAGACCCCGAATTTGAACGAAATATGCTGGAGCTGATGAAAAGCCAGGCGTACCGGCGACAAACGATGCAGGTTATGAAGGAGTCGCTGCAAAGTCCGTTTTTCCAGGAAGAGATGGTCAAGCTGATGACCAAGGCTAGTGAAGAGATGGCCAAGCCCAAAACACTGCAATCGCAAGGCGGCGGCGGTGGTGGCGGCGAGAGTAGTGAAGGCGGAGAAGGCGGCGGCGGTATGGGCGGCGGCGGTGGCGGAAGCTAACCAGACGCCATGCAAAAGGTGAGGCTGATGTCAGCCCCACCTTTTTTGTTTCTCCGTTATGCGGTCGGCGTTTCGCACTTCTTTGCCACTTGCTTGGCCATATCCATGTAGATTTGGCCGATCTGGCTTTCCTGCTTGTAGATCGAAGGGGTGTAATCCGCTTCCGACGGGTGATTTTCCGGTTGTCCGAGCGGGATTTGCGCCAACAGTTCGCTGGCCAGAATTTCTGCCAGCTTGGCTCCGCCGCCACGTCCAAACACGTATTCCTTCGAACCGTCTTTCGCTTCGTACCAAGCCATGTTTTCCACGACACCGAGAATCTCATGTCCGGTGCGCTTCGCCATCGCACCTGCCCGGGCAGCGACGAAGGAAGCCGTCGGATGCGGTGTCGTAACGATAATTTCTTTGCTCTGCGGGATCATCGTGTGCACGTCAAGTGCCATGTCACCCGTGCCTGGAGGCAAGTCCAGCAGCAAGAAGTCCAGCTCCTCGCCCCAGTGAACTTCCGTAAAGAAGTTGCGCAACATTTTGCCCAGCATTGGTCCTCTCCAGATGACCGGAGAGTTGTCCTCTACAAAAAAGCCCATCGACATGACTTTTACTTTGTGACGCTCCACAGGCAAAATCGTCTGTCCGATTACGGTAGGACGCTGATCGATATTCATCATGTCGGGTACACTAAATCCGTAGATGTCGGCGTCGATGATTCCTACACTGTAGCCCAGACGAGCCAGGGAAACAGCCAGGTTGACCGTAACCGTCGATTTTCCGACGCCGCCTTTTCCGGACGTAATGGCGATAAAGCTGGTGTGGGAATCCTCACCCAAAATCGGATTCAGCGGTGCTGCTTGTCCCGGTGCGGCATTTTGCGCCTGGCCTCCACGCAACTGCGCACTCAGCGCGGCACGCTCCTCGTCTGTCATCGCTCCAAACTGCAGACGCACTTCTTCCGCACCCAGCTCGCGAAGAGCGGCGATGACATCATCCTCGATTTTGGCCTTCAGCGGACAGCCGGAAATCGTCAACACTACGGTCAGGCTGACAGTCGTTCCTTCGATGTGAATGTCGCGGATCATGTTCAGCTCGACCAGGCTGCGGTTGATCTCCGGATCTTTCACATCGCGCAGTGCTGCTAGTACGTTTTCTTTGGTTAACATGATGGTCCCCCTATCTATTCGTTCAGTGACGTTCACTCATCAGTATATTCGAGAAAAGCATCCCGAAACATTATAGCATAATCAAACGACGATGACCTGTTTACGGTGCAGTTGGAACCTTTTCACCAGCGTAGTGGCGCAGGATGCCCTGGTAAATGGCATTCGCCATCGCCTTCTGGTACTCGACGCTCTGGAGCCTCTCTGCTTCCTCAGGGTTGCTCACAAAGCCCACCTCGACGAGTACAGCCGGGCTGGTCACTTCCCGAATCAAAAACACGCTTTCTGTCTTGCCGGGAACACGGTCCGTATGGCCGATCACCCGTTTGATCTCATCCTGGATCAGGTAGGCCATTTCCTCGCTTTTTTTGAAGGCCGGCGCATAAAAGGTTTGCGCACCCGACCAGCGTGGAGATGGAATGGAATTTACGTGAATGCTGACCAGAAAATCCGGTTCGTTTTCATTGATGAGCTTCACCCGGTTGCGGATGTCCTCCGACTTGCGCTTGCGATTCTGGTCTGCCTCCGGGGAAGCCAAATCTGTATCTGTTTCCCTCGTCATCAAGACAAAGGCACCCGACTGCTGCAGAAAATCACGCAAGTACAAGCTGATAGCCAAAGTCACCTCTTTTTCCACCACGTCCCCGTCCGCTGACGTCGCACCGCCGTCCTTGCCGCCATGACCGGGATCGATCGCGATGACCGTTCCGGCGAGCGGCAGCGACCAGGCCGTCCAAGACGAACGATCCGGCGCTTCATACGTGAACAATACCATGAGCAAGGCAAAAGCCAGTATCCAGCCAATTGCTTTTCGTGTCACTCTCACCCGTCCCCTTTGTCCCATTCTCGTTCCATCATATGGACAAAGGTGGACAAATATGCCGATTTGGACAAAGCAAAAACCCCTTGCCTGTGTACAGACAAGGGGTTGTAAGCAACAGCCGATTAGCGCTTGGAGAACTGAGGCGCGCGACGAGCTGCTTTGAGACCGTATTTTTTACGCTCTTTCATACGAGGGTCACGCGTCAGGAAGCCAGCGCGTTTCAGAGCGCCGCGCAGTTCCGGATCTGCTTTCAGCAGAGCGCGTGCTACGCCGTGACGGATCGCACCAGCTTGACCAGTGGTTCCGCCTCCGTTTACGTTTACCAATACATCGTAGCGACCCAGTGTTTCAGTCAAAACGAGTGGTTGTTTTACGATCAGTTTCAGTGTTTCCAATCCAAAGTAAGTGTCCATGTCACGCTTGTTGATCATAATGCGACCTTCACCTGGAACCAGGCGAACGCGTGCTACGGAGTGCTTACGACGACCTGTACCGTAGTATTGTACTTGTGCCACGTATATTTCCTCCCTTTACCTTACCCGCGAATTTGCCAAACTTCTGGTTTTTGTGCAGCGTGTGGGTGCTCAGCACCTGCGTATACTTTCAGCTTGGTGAAGATTTGACGACCCAAGCTGTTTTTCGGCAGCATGCCTTTTACAGCCAGTTCAAACATACGCTCTGGTCTTTTGTTCAACATGTCACCAGCAGTTGTCTTTTTCAAACCACCTGGATACAGGGAGTGCGTGTAGTAGATTTTGTCTTGCAGCTTGTTACCGGACAATTTGATCTTGTCAGCGTTGATCACAACTACGAAATCGCCAGTGTCAACGTGAGGAGTGAATTCCGGTTTCAGTTTGCCGCGCAGGATCGAAGCTACTTCGCTAGCCAGACGGCCCAGCGTTTGGCCTTCCGCGTCAACGATGTACCATTTACGCTCCACTTCGAGCGGTTTTGCCATATATGTGGTACGCATGTTTGTCCCTCCTAATATCTTGCCTTGCACTCAAAATAATTGATTTCCATCCTTTGAAAAGAAGGGAATTGCTGCTGTAACGGGTGAGCAACTCCTCCAAGTGTTCCATAAACATTCGAACAAATGATTTTAAATCCCGGGGCTAGAGTGGGGCTAGCGGGGTTAAAATACCAAGAAATATCGTACTACATTTTCAGGGCGAGAGTCAAGGGTTCACAGCAGAGGAAACCTTGGAAATTTCGCCGCTAGTAGACGACCTCCCACATCGTCAAGCCTTTTGCCGGAGCAGTCTTCCCCGCCCGCTCGCGATCCCGCATAAGCAGGATCGTCCGCAGCTCATCCGGGTGGCGCTTGCCTTGCCCGACTTCCACCAGCGTCCCGACGATAATGCGTACCATGTTGTACAAAAAGCCGTTGCCGCGGCATGTCACCCATACCTCGTCACCGAGGCGCTCCACTTTGACTTCGTACACAGTCCGGACCTTGTCCTCGACAAACGTCTTCGCCGAACAAAAGGAGGTAAAATCATGCTCTCCCTCCAGATGACGCGCCGCTCGCTGCATCGCCTCCACATCGAGCGGAAAGCGGATGTGATCGGCATAGCGGTGGCGAAACACGTTGGCGACCGGGCTGTTGTCGATGCAATAGCGGTATTCCTTGCATTTCACGTCAAAGCGCGCGTGAAACGAAGCGTCTACCTCTTCTACCGAGCGGATGACGATCGCGTCCGGCAACTGGTTGTTCAAGACAAAGCTCCACTTCTCCAGCGGGATATTGCTCGCTGTATCGAAGTGAATCACCTGCCCGCGCGCATGCACTCCGGCATCGGTCCGTCCCGAGCCGTACACCTGGATCGACTCTCCGGTAATACGTGCGAGCGCCGCTTCGAGCTCTCCCTGGATCGTGGTCTGCTCCGGCTGTACCTGAAAGCCGCTGTAATCGGTCCCGTCATAGGCTACAACGCATTTCAACCGCCTCACGCACGCCACCATCCTATCGCCAGTATCAGAAAAACCGCCACACCCGCGATACAGCCGTCCCGCCAGGAGAACCGCAGCTTGTTCAAGCGCGTACGCCCGACGCCACCGCGGTAGCCGCGCGCCTCCATCGCCAACGCCAGGTCCTCTGCACGCCGAAACGCACTGACGAACAGCGGGATGGCTATGGGAAGCAGGCTTTTCGCTCTGCGGATCAGGCTGCCGCTCGTAAAATTGGCTCCCCGCGCAGTCTGCGCCTTGATGATCTTGTCCGTCTCTTCCATCAGCGTCGGGATAAAGCGGATGGCGATCGACATCATCAGGGCAATCTCATGCACTGGTACGCCGATTTTTCCGAATGGCTTCAGCAATCTCTCCAAACCTTCCGTCAAGTCGATCGGGGAAGTCGTCAAGGTCAGCAGCGAGCTGATCAGGATGAGCAAACCAAGCCGCATCGAAATGAAGATCGCCTGCCGGACACCCTCTTCCTCGACGGAAAACCAGCCGTACTGGAAGTAGACGGCGCCCCCCTTGGTAATCAGGATGTGCAGCACGACCGTCAACAGAATCAACAGCCAGACCGGCTTGAGGCTCTTCAGGATGTAGGATAGCGAAAGCCGTGACAGCAGGATCGTATACAGCGTAAAAAGAACGAGAATGGCGTATGTGATCGTATTGTTGGCCAGAAACACCAGTGTTGCAAACAGGACGATGAACAGCAGTTTGCTCCGTGGGTCTGCACGGTGAAGAAACGAATGTCCCGGCACGTATTGGCCGATGGCAATATTCTGCAGCATGCCTAGCACTCCTTTGGCACGGACAGCCGTTTCAGCAAATGAGCGATCAGCTCCTCTTCCCGATACACCGAGGTCGGCAATCTATCCTTGTCCGTCAGCAATTGATTCAAGCGAGAGATAAACGACACAGTCTGCGGCACATCCAGCGACAACTCCCGCAGCTTGTCCGCCTCTGCAAACACGTCCGCAGGCGTTCCTTGCAGCACGACCTGCCCTCCTGCCATGACCAGCAGCAGATCGGCATAACGCGCCGCTTCTTCCATGCTGTGCGTGACCAGCAATGTAGTCAGCCGCTGCTCCTGATGGATGCGGTAAATCCCGTCCAGGATCGCTTTGCGCCCTGCCGGATCGAGACCGGCCGTAGGCTCGTCGAGCACCAGCACCTTGGGCTGCATCGCCAGCACCCCGGCGATGGCGACACGGCGCATCTGCCCGCCGCTCAGCTGGAAAGGAGCCCGGTCCTTGACTGCGTTATAGTCGAGACCGACGATCTCCAACGCTTCACGCGCACGCGCCTCCGCCATCTCCTGCGGCAGTTCAAAGTTCAGCGGTCCAAAGCAGACGTCTTTTGCCACCGTCTCTTCGAACAGTTGGTGTTCGGGATACTGGAAGACGAGCCCGATGTCTTTTCGCCGCTCATGCGGAAACCGCTGGGAAGGGGTAATCACGACATCGCCGATCGTAATGCTGCCTGACGTTGGCATAAGCAAGCCGTTTAGCAATTGAACCAACGTAGACTTACCGGACCCGGTCTGGCCAATGATGCCCACAAACGAGCCTGCGGGAATCTCAAGGGAGACATTCTCCAATGCGAGCCGTTCAAATGGCGTTCCCTTGCCGTACGTATAACTTACCTGGTCGAAAGTAATCTGCATAGGTGCTCCACCAGCTCCTCTTGATGCAGGTAAAAAGGCAGATCATACCCGTTTGCCGCAAGCGCATGGCGTACCCGTACAACGAAAGGCACGTCCAGACCTACACGCTGAAGCCGCTCTACCTGATTGAAGACTTCACTCGGTGTCCCGTCCATCAGCACGTTTCCGCCATCCATGACGATGACGCGATCCGAATCGATCGCCTCTTCCGGAAAATGCGTAATGTTGATGATCGTGATCCCTTCTTCGCGATTCAGCCGATGGGCAAGCTGCATGACTTCCTGTCTGCCCTGCGGGTCAAGCATCGCCGTCGCTTCGTCCAAAATAATAACAGACGGGCGCATCGCCATGATGCCGGCGATCGCGACACGCTGCTTTTGTCCCCCAGACAAGCGATGCGGTTGCGCCAGCAGGTACTCCTCCATGCCCACAGCAGCAAGCACATCGTCGATGCGCGTGCGCATCTCTGCTGGCTCTACACCCATATTTTCGAGGCCGAATGCGACGTCGTCCTCGACAGTGGCCCCGACAATCTGGTTGTCCGGATTTTGGAAGACCATCCCGACATGGCGGCGGATTTCCCACAGCATTTCCTGATCCCGCGTATCCATGCCGCTGACCCAAATCTTGCCGCCTTCGGGAAGCAAAAGTGCATTCAACAGCTTGGCCAAGGTTGACTTGCCCGATCCATTATGGCCAAGTATCGAGACAAACGCCCCTTTGCTGATCCGCAAATCGACTCCCTTGAGCACTTCGACCTGCTGTCCCTCTTCTTCCTGGTAGGAAAAATAGACATCCTGTGCCGTCACGACTTCCGTCTGACCCATGAGCCATTCACATCCTCCCTGGTCTTCACAGGTGATACCCGCTAGAGCAGCAGGCAAAACGTAATGAAAAAAGGGTGAATCAGAGTCCAGCCTATGACCAGATCTGCCTCCACCCTTTTCCTCAACCTACCGTTTCTTATTGTACAAATTCGATGTACGCCATCGGTGCAGCATCTCCACGACGAGGGCCGGCTTTCAGGATACGAGTGTATCCGCCGTTACGCTCCTTGAAACGAGGTGCGATTTCATCGAACAGTTTTTGAACAGCATCGCGGCCTTCTTCGTTTGCTACTTCTTTGCGAACGAAAGCAGCTACTTGACGACGAGCATGCAGATCGCCACGCTTCGCCAGAGTAATCATTTGCTCAGCGATTGGACGCAGTTCCTTTGCTTTCATCTCGGTAGTTTCGATGCGCTCGTGAATGATCAGGTCAGTTACGAGATCGCGGAACAACGCTTTGCGCGCTGCGCTGCGACGACCCAATTTACGGTATGCCATGTTCCTTACCTCCCTTTTCACGCCGGCTTACATGCGCTGCTTCTTGCTGCGGATAAGCCAGATTTCTCAATCCCGTTGGAGGACAGAACGAAGCGTATCCTCAGGGTATCGCTCTCCCTAGTCGTCGCTTCTCAGGGACAAGCCCAATTCAGCCAACTTTTCTTGAACTTCTTCGAGGGATTTGCGACCCAGATTGCGCACTTTCATCATGTCCTCTTCGGTTTTCTGCGTCAGCTCTTGCACGGTATTGATACCAGCACGCTTCAGGCAGTTGTAGGAGCGAACAGAAAGATCCAGCTCTTCGATGGTCATCTCCAGCACTTTCTCTTTCTTGTCCTCTTCTTTTTCAACCATGATTTCCGCATCCTTCGCCTCATCGGTCAGACCGACGAACAGGTTCAGATGCTCCGTCATAATTTTGGCGCCCAGACTAACGGCTTCTTCCGGACTAATGCTGCCGTTGGCCCATACTTCAAGTGTCAGCTTATCGTAGTTGGTCATTTGACCGACACGCGTATTCTCCACTTGATAGTTTACACGTTTGATTGGCGTGTAGATGGAATCGATCGGGATTACGCCGATTGGCAGGTCCTCCGACTTGTTGCCATCTGCTTGAACATATCCACGACCACGTCCTGCTGTCATACGAATGTGTAGTCGACCGCCAGCCGCCAACGTCGCAATATGAAGATCAGGGTTCAAGATCTCCACATCGCTGTCAGCACGGATATCTCCCGCCTTGACGATACCTTC
The DNA here is from genome assembly GCF_044627595.2 of Brevibacillus sp. TJ4. Classification (NCBI taxonomy): domain Bacteria; kingdom Bacillati; phylum Bacillota; class Bacilli; order Caryophanales; family Paenibacillaceae; genus Brevibacillus; species Brevibacillus sp. TJ4. Next base: position 4,121,036 of record NZ_CP185865.1, read on the forward strand.
GCCTTCCGCATCGATCTCGATGATTTTTTCCTCATCGGAGTGAATCTTCAGCGCAAGGCCTTTGATATTCAGGATGATCTCGGTCACATCTTCAACGACGCCTTCAACCGTAGAAAATTCGTGCAGAACCCCGTCGATTTGCACGGTGCGCACGGCTGCTCCTGGCAAAGAAGAGAGGAGGATTCTTCTCAACGAGTTGCCAAGAGTCGTGCCGTAACCGCGCTCCAGAGGTTCAACAACAAATTTGCCATACGAATTGTCGTCGCTTACTTCCACAACCTCGATTTTTGGTTTTTCTATTTCTATCATTAAACAAACCCTCCTTCAAAACGTCGAAATTCTTGGGTGGGCCGCAGAACGAGCCCACTCAGGAATTTCCCCGGCGGTTTACCGTTTGCGTGCATGACAAGCAATAAATCAGAATTTACCATTCTAGTATGGACATGTTCTGAACGTTATAAACCAGTTACACGCGACGACGTTTTGGCGGACGGCAACCGTTGTGCGGAATCGGTGTCACGTCTTTAATCATGTTGACTTCCAAACCTGCCGCTTGCAGGGAACGGATCGCAGCTTCACGACCAGCACCTGGTCCTTTTACGGATACTTCAAGGGAACGCATGCCGTGTTCCATTGCTACGCGAGCAGCCGCTTCAGCAGCCATTTGCGCTGCATATGGAGTGCTTTTGCGGGAGCCTTTGAATCCGAGGGAACCAGCGCTGGACCAAGAGATTGCGTTACCATGCGGGTCAGTGATCGTAACGATTGTGTTGTTGAACGTAGAACGGATATGCGCTACGCCAACTTCAACATTTTTACGGTCACGACGACGGGTACGAGTAGCTGTCGCCTGTTTTCTTTTCGCCATGTCAGATTACCCTCCTTTACTTCTTCTTGTTCGCTACAGTACGGCGTGGACCTTTGCGCGTACGAGCATTTGTTTTCGAACGTTGGCCGCGAACTGGCAAGCCACGGCGATGGCGGATGCCACGGAAGCAGCCGATTTCCATCAAACGCTTGATGTTCAAGGAGATTTCACGACGGAGATCACCTTCCACCTTCACGTTTTTGTCGATGAACTCACGGAGTTTGGCTACTTCGTCTTCAGTCAGATCGCGAACGCGAGTGTTCACGTCTACGCCAGTGGCAGCAAGAATTTTTTGGGACGTGGGGCGGCCGATACCAAAAATGTAGGTAAGAGCAATTTCCACGCGTTTCTCGCGGGGCAAGTCAACGCCTGCAATACGTGCCATGTGTAAAAAGCACCTCCTTGTTTACCCTTGTTTTTGCTTATGCTTAGGATTTTCACAAATAACCATTACGTTGCCTTTACGACGGATGACCTTGCACTTTTCGCAGATCGGTTTCACCGAAGGTCTCACTTTCATGGTTCTTGCCTCCCTTTTCTAGGGGTTTCAACTACCTTATTTATAGCGGTACGTAATACGTCCGCGGGTCAAGTCATACGGCGACAGTTCAACAGTAACCTTATCCCCAGGCAGGATACGAATGAAGTGCATGCGGATCTTACCCGAGACATGAGCGAGAATCTTGTGTCCATTCTCTAATTCTACCCGAAACATTGCGTTCGGCAAAGGCTCTATTACAGTGCCCTCTACCTCAATAACATCGTCTTTTGCCATAGTAAACTCTCCTTTCTTCTGCTCTTCAGTCAGACCATGAGTTTTGCGAAATGCTCACACAACGAACTTATCGTCGACACGTTGGACGACAATTCCGATCCAAATCAGAACCCCCGTCTTACGCCCGTGTAAAAATCTCATAGCCATCTTCCGTAATCGCGATGGTGTGTTCAAAATGAGCACATGTTTTCCGATCCACTGTTACTACCGTCCAATTGTCCTCCAATGTGCGGACATAACGTTCGCCGGCATTTACCATTGGCTCAACTGCCAACACCATGCCTGGTTTCAACCGTGGACCTCGATTCGGAGGACCGTAGTTGGGAACCTGCGGATCCTCGTGCAAGTTTTGCCCAATCCCATGCCCCACATACTCGCGAACGAGTGAGAAGCCGGCAGCTTCTGCATGGACCTGAATCGCATGTGAGATGTCGGACAATCTGCCGCCCGGCTTCGCTTGCTCAAGACCTTTGAACAGCGATTCCTCCGTCACCCGCAGCAATTTCTGATTTTCTGCAGAAATCGTGCCCACCGGATACGTCCAAGCGGAGTCGCCATGGAAACCTTGAAACTTGGCACCGATGTCGATACTGATAATGTCCCCGTCTTGCAAGATCCGATTTCCTGGGATTCCGTGTACGAGTTCTTCATTGACTGAAGTACAGATACTACCTGGAAAGCCACCGTAGCCTTTAAACGAGGGAACTGCTCCCATGCTCCTGATAAAGGTCTCGGCTAATTCATCCAGTTGCTTTGTCGTGACGCCAGGCTTGATTGCCTTGGCCAGCTCTTGATGGGTGAGTGCAACGATCCGACCAGCTTCGCGCATAACCTCAAGTTCTGCTTTCGACTTTAGGATAATCATTCGCAATTACCCTCGCAACAAGGACTTGATCTCCGCAAACACAACCTGGATATCTTGTTCTCCGTTGATATTTCGCAGGAGTCCCTGACCGGAATAATAGTCGATGAGCGGTTGAGCTTGCGCGATGTTGACATCCAGTCGTTGAGTTACTACCTCAATTTTGTCGTCATCGCGTTGATACAGCTTGCCGCCATCCTTGTCACACACGCCTGCCTCTTTTGGAGGGTTGAAGACGGTGTGGTAGCTTGCACCGCATACAGAGCAGATCCAACGGCCCGTCAATCGCTCAATGAGAACCTCGCGGCGAACATTGATATTGACCACGTGGTCGACCTTGCGTCCCAGCTCATCCAGTGTCGCTGTCAACGCCTCTGCTTGCGGTACAGTGCGCGGGAATCCATCCAACAGAAACCCTTTTTTGCAATCGTCCATGGACAGACGCTCCCGCACAATGCCGATGGTAACCTCGTCAGGAACGAGCAAGCCTTGATCCATGTAGCTCTTGGCTTGCAGTCCGAGCGGCGTTTCGTTCTTTACCGCAGCCCGGAACATGTCGCCTGTCGAAATGTGCGGGATGTCAAATTCCTTCACGATTTGTTCTGCCTGTGTGCCTTTACCGGCTCCCGGCAGCCCCATCAAAATGATATTCACGTCCATTCCCTCCATCCCCTAAAGAAAAGCAGCCAACCACTTTTCTGTAAAAAACCAAGGTTTATTTGAAGAACCCTTGATAATGGCGCTTGATCAACTGGCTTTCGATCTGTTTCATCGTATCGAGGGATACCCCGACAACGATCAGCAGCGACGTACCACCGATCACGATCGATTGCGGCAGGTCTGCCAGCGTGCTGAAGAAAAACGGCAAAATCGAGATCGCCATCAGGAACAAGGCGCCAGCCAATGTCAGGCGGTTCAACGTACGTGAAATATACACCTCAGTGTTTTTACCGGGTCGGATACCAGGAATGTAACCGCCATTTTTCTTCATATTCTCCGCCATTTGTACAGGGTTAATCTGTACAAAGGTGTAGAAATACGTGAAGCCGATAATCAAAATAGCGTAAAGCGTCATTCCAAGAGGTGCGTTCACCTGGAAGTTGTTGTAAATCCAGTTGGCAAATCCTTCACCCGTTGGATCCACCCAGAACTGGGCGATCGTCGACGGGAACATGACCAACGAGATAGCGAAGATAACAGGAATTACACCAGCAGAGTTGACTTTCAGCGGAATGTGAGTGGATTGACCACCGAACATTTTGCGACCGACAACGCGCTTCGCGTATTGGACCGGAATCTTGCGCACACCTTGTTGCATAAAGATAACCCCGACAACAATGGCGAGGATCACCAAGAGGATCAGCACGATCTTAAGAATACTGAAGAAGATGTTTTGCGTCGGATCCGCAAACTGGCTGGTGTACAAAGTCGTAATGGCAGTTGGAATACCAGCGACGATACCGGCCACGATCAGAATCGAGATCCCGTTTCCGATCCCCTTCTCCGTAATCTGTTCCCCCATCCACATCATAAAGGCCGTACCGGCTGTCAGCGTCAGGGCGATCAGTGCATAGCTGCCGACCGAGGTGTCATTCAACAACCCTGGAGCCATGTTGTTAAAACCGATCGTCATCCCGACGGACTGGATCAAGCCAAGACCGATTGTCGCGTAACGCGTCACTGTTGCGATCTTGCGTCGACCCACTTCACCTTCGCGTGCCCATTGCGTAAGCTTGGGCACGACGTCCATGGAAAGGAGCTGCATGATAATCGATGCTGTAATGTAAGGCATGATGCCCATCGCAAAAATCGAGAAGTTTGCCAGCGCGCCACCCGAGAAGGTGTTCAGCAGACCGAGCAAGTTGTTCGTGTTTTGCTGGAACAGCTCGACGTTTACGTTTGGAACCGGAACGAACGTCCCGATCCGAAACACTACCAGCATCATCAGCGTAAACAGGATTTTGCGGCGCAAATCGCCGACACGAAAAATGTTAGTCAAGGTTGCTAACATTAGATCACCTCGGTTGTTCCACCGACTTGAGCGATCTTCTCAGCAGCAGCACCGGAGAACTTGTGAGCTTTTACTGTCAGCTTCACAGTCAATTCACCGTTTGCAAGTACTTTTACGCCATCGCGCAGCGCACTGATTACACCCGTTTCCTTCAGAAGCTCAGGTGTTACAACCGTACCCTCTTCAAAGCGGTTCAGTGCATCAAGGCTGACAATCGCATACTCTTTGCGATTGATGTTGTTGAAGCCGCGTTTTGGCAAACGACGGAACAACGGGTTTTGACCACCCTCGAAACCGAGGCGAACGCCTCCACCGGAACGAGCGTTTTGACCTTTGTGACCTTTACCAGCCGTTTTACCAGTACCGCTACCGATACCGCGACCAACGCGCTTGCGAGTGTGACGAGATCCTTCTGCAGGTTGCAGTTCGTGCAATTTCATACGTTGCACCTCCTAACTGATTGAAATGTTTATGCTTCTACTTCTTTCACTTCAACCAAGTGCTTCACTTTGAAAACCATGCCGCGGATTGCAGGAGTGTCCTCTTTTACCACGGTAGAGTTGATTTTGCGAAGACCCAGTGCTTTAACCGTGCCTTGCTGATCAGCCGTGCGGCCAATCAGGCTGCGTTTGAGGGTGATTTGCAATTTTGCCATGTTCATTCCCTCCTTATTAACCCAACAGCTCGTCAACGGTCTTACCGCGCAATTTCGCGACATCTTCCGCTGTTTTCAGTCGTCCGAGACCTTCCAGCGTAGCGTTGACCATGTTGATAGGATTGTTGGAACCAAGAGACTTGCTCAATACGTCGCCCACGCCAGCCAGTTCGAGTACCGCACGAACTGGACCACCAGCGATTACACCAGTACCAGCGGATGCAGGCTTGATGAGCACTTTACCGGAACCGAATTGGCAGAGGACTTCGTGTGGTACAGTCGTTCCTCTCAGCGGTACGCGGATCAATTTTTTCTTTGCGTCGTCAATCGCTTTGCGAATGGCGTCTGGAACTTCCTGAGCTTTCCCCATACCGGCACCTACGTGTCCGTTACGGTCACCCACAACAACCAGGGCGCTGAAGCTCATGCGGCGTCCACCTTTAACCGTTTTCGCAACGCGGTTAACAGCGACTACTTTTTCTTCGAGCTCTAATTTGCTAGGGTCGATACGCATTCCTTACCCTCCTTGTTGTTAGAATTGCAGTCCAGCTTCGCGAGCTGCTTCTGCCAGTGCTTTAATACGTCCATGATAAATGTAACCACTACGGTCGAAAATGACCTCAGCCAATCCTTTTTCTTGTGCACGCTTAGCGATCAGTGTGCCAACAGCCGTAGCAGCTTCTACGTTAGCCCCGTTTTTCAGGCCAAGCTCTTTATCCAAAGACGATGCAGACGCCAAAGTTACGCCTGTAGCATCATCGATCAATTGAGCGTAAATGTGTTTCGAAGAACGGAATACGTTCAGACGCGGACGAACGGCAGTTCCAACCACCCGTTTGCGAATGCGCAGATGACGTTTTTTCCGAGCTTTGTTTTTATCAGCTTTGGTAAACATGAAGCGGCCTCCTTTCTCATGAAACTACGAAGCTTACTTACCTTTTTTACCTTCTTTGCGACGAACCACTTCATCGCTGTAACGAATCCCTTTGCCTTTGTATGGCTCAGGTTTGCGCAGGGAGCGAATCTCAGCAGCGATTTGTCCAACGCGCTCTTTGTTAATGCCTTTTACCACCAGCGTGGTTTGGTTCGGCACTTCGATTTCGATGCCTTCTTCCGGTGTTACTTCGATCGGATGGGAGTAACCGAGAGACAAGGTTACGCTTTTTCCGTTTTTCACGGCACGGTATCCGACACCGACCAGTTCCAGCGTACGGTCAAAGCCTTCAGATACGCCTTTCACCATGTTGGCTACGAGCGCACGAGTTGTACCGTGCAGGGAGCGGTGAAGTTTGTTGTCGCTTGGACGCTCTACAGTGACTTCGTTTTCCGCGATGTTGATTTTGATATCTTCATGGAAGTTACGAACGAGTTGACCCTTAGGGCCCTTTACCGTCAGCTCAGTACCGTTCAGAGTGAGGGTAACGCCTGCAGGGACCACGATCGGTTTTTTACCGACACGAGACATGTGGTGCACCTCCTGTGCTTTTCAATAGAATTACCAAACGTATGCAAGTACTTCTCCACCGACATGTGCCTGACGAGCTTGCTTGTCAGTCATAACACCAGCCGATGTAGAGATGATCGCGCAACCGAGGCCGCCCAAAACCTTAGGAACTTCAGTGTTTTTGGTGTATACACGCAGTCCAGGTTTGGAAATGCGCTTGAGGCCAGTGATAACACGCTCGTTGTTTGGACCATATTTGAGGAATACGCGGATAATCCCTTGCTTGTTGTCTTCGACAAACTCAGCATCGCGGATAAAGCCTTCTTCTTTCAGAATGCGCGCGATTTCCTTCTTGATGGTAGACGCCGGAATCTCCACTTTCTCGTGGCGAACCATGTTGGCGTTGCGAATGCGTGTCAACATATCTGCAATTGGATCAGTCATTACCATGAGAGAAAACCTCCTTCCCGTTTCAAATTACCAGCTTGCTTTTTTCACGCCTGGAATTTGACCTTTATAAGCAAGTTCACGGAAGCAAATACGGCAGAGTTTGAATTTGCGCAATACGGAGTGAGGACGTCCGCAACGCTCGCAACGAGTGTATGCGCGAACAGCAAACTTGGGCTTACGCTGTTGCTTGATGATCATTGATTTCTTTGCCACATTCTTCCCTCCTTACGAGTGGGTTTATTTACGGAATGGCATACCCAGTTGAGTCAGAAGCTCGCGTGCTTCTTCATCCGTTTTAGCGGAAGTGACAATAACGATATCCATACCACGTACTTTATCAATTTTATCGTACTCGATCTCTGGGAAAATCAGTTGTTCCTTCAGACCGAGCGTGTAGTTACCGCGACCGTCAAAGGCTTTGGAAGAAATACCACGGAAGTCACGAACGCGTGGCAGAGATACGTTCATCAGTTTGTCGAGGAAGTGGTACATACGCTCACCGCGCAGTGTCACTTTCGCACCGATTGGCATACCTTCACGCAGTTTGAAACCAGCGATCGAATTCTTCGCGCGTGTTACTACCGGTTTTTGACCAGCGATGATTTGCAGGTCTTCAACAGCAGAGTCCAATGCTTTCGCGTTGCCTACTGCTTCGCCAACACCCATGTTGATGACGACTTTTTCTACTTTCGGCACTTGCATGATGGAAGTGTAGTTGAACTTGCTCATCAGGCTAGGCACGATTTCACTTGTATACTTTTCTTTCAATCTTGCTGCCATCTAAAAACGTCCTCCTTTCCGACCTGACTACTTGTCGATTACTTCGCCAGATTTTTTTGCGTACCGAACTTTTTTGCCGTTCTCCAGTACTTTGTATCCGATACGTGTTGCTTTTCCGCTCTTCGGATCGATCAAAGATACGTTGGAAACGTGAATCGGTGCTTCTTGGGTAACAATGCCGCCTTGCGGATTGGTTTGAGACGGACGGCTATGCTTTTTCACGAGGTTGATACCCTCAACAAGAACGCGCTCCTTCTTCGGATAAGCGGCGAGAACGCGACCTTTTTTTCCTTTATCTTTGCCCGCATTTACGATAACAGTGTCGCCTTTTTTAACGTGCATCGCTTGGTGCACCTCCTATCGAACAAACTTCCTGGCTAATAAAACGATCAATTAGATAACCTCTGGAGCCAGAGAGATGATCTTCATAAAATCCTTGTCGCGAAGTTCGCGAGCCACAGGTCCAAAGATACGAGTACCACGTGGGGATTGATCTTCTTTGATGACAACTGCTGCGTTTTCGTCAAAACGAATGTAGGAACCATCAGGACGACGAACGCCACTTACGGTGCGAACTACAACCGCTTTAACTACTTGCCCTTTCTTGACAACGCCGCCGGGTGTAGCGGATTTGACAGAGCACACAATAACATCACCGATGTTCGCCGTTTTGCGACCGGAACCACCCAGGACCTTGATGCACATGAGTTCCTTTGCACCGGAGTTGTCAGCAACAGCCAATCTCGTCTGAGTTTGGATCATTACCTGTTCCTCCTTCCGGATTTACTATCCGAAAATCTGACTTATACGATTACTGCCTCTTGTACAATGCGCACCAAACGGAAACGCTTGTCTTTGGACAGCGGACGAGTTTCCATGATTTCCACGATGTCTCCCACTTTTGCCGTGTTGTTCTCATCGTGAGCCTTGAACTTTTTCGAGTACTTCACGCGTTTGCCGTACAGTGGGTGAGTCTTGTATGTTTCAACCAACACCACAATGGTTTTATCCATTTTATCGGAAACAACGCGACCAGACATAGTTCGACGCAGATTGCGTTCTACGGTCATCGTTCAAACCTCCTTCCTTTATTAGCCGATTCCCAGTTCTCTCTGGCGCAGGACAGTTTTCGCACGAGCGATGTCCTTACGCACTTGTTTGATACGAGATGTGGTTTCGAGTTGACCCGTAGCCAACTGGAAACGAAGGTTGAACAGCTCTTCTTTCAAAGAAGCGACATTTTGTTCGATCTCAGCAGTGGTCAAATTACGGTACTCATTAGCCTTCATGTGCGTCACCACCCACTTCTTCACGCTTCACGAACTTGCACTTGATCGGCAGTTTGTGCATAGCAAGGCGCATAGCTTCGCGAGCGACTTCTTCAGGTACGCCGGCAAGTTCAAACATAATCTTGCCTGGCTTCACTACAGCAACCCACTTCTCAGGAGAACCTTTACCGGAACCCATCCGTACTTCAAGTGGTTTTTGTGTTACTGGTTTGTCAGGGAAAATTTTGATCCATACTTTACCGCCACGACGGATGTAACGAGTCATCGCAATACGAGCAGCTTCGATTTGACGGTTGGTTACCCAAGCTGGTTCCAGGGCTTGCAATCCGTATTCACCGAAAGCGACTGTAGTACCGCCTTTTGCGTTACCTCTCATTTTACCACGGTGTTGTTTGCGGTGTTTCACGCGTTTTGGCGTCAACATGATTACTTGCCTCCTTCCTCAGTAGCGACGTTCTTTCTCGCCGGAAGGACTTCTCCACGATAGATCCATACTTTCACACCGATGCGACCATAAGTGGTATGCGCTTCAGCAGTACCATAGTCGATATCAGCACGGAGTGTATGAAGCGGAACAGTACCTTCGCTGTAACCTTCAGAACGCGCGATGTCAGCACCACCAAGACGTCCGCTAACCAGCGTTTTGATACCCTTCGCACCTGCACGCAGTGTACGGGAGATCGATTGCTTTTGCGCACGACGGAAAGAAATGCGGTTTTCCAGTTGGCGTGCAATATTTTCAGCTACCAGTGTTGCATCCAGGTCAGGACGCTTCACTTCGTTGATATTGATGTGAACGCGTTTGCCAGTCAGCTCAGTCAAGGATTTGCGCAGAATTTCGACCTCTGCTCCACCTTTCCCAATTACCATACCAGGCTTAGCGGTGTGAATCGTTACGTTCACGCGATTCGCTGCGCGTTCGATTTCGATAGTGGATACAGCAGCATCTTTCAGACGCCCTTTTACAAACTTGCGGATTCTCAGGTCTTCATGCAACAGTGCAGCGAAGTCCTTGTCTGCGTACCATTTGGACTCCCAGTCGCGGATGACACCGATCCGAAGACCTACCGGGCTTACCTTTTGACCCACACGTAATCCCTCCTTATTTCTCGTTTAGTACCACTGTGATGTGGCTTGTGCGTTTATGGATGCGGCTAGCGCGTCCTTGAGCCCGAGGACGGAAACGCTTCAGCGTTGGACCTTGGTCTACGAAGATTTTGCTAACTACGAGATTGTTCGGATCCATCTCATAGTTGTGTTCCGCGTTCGCAATAGCCGATTTCAACAGCTTTTCTACAACCGGAGAAGCTGCTTTAGGCGTGTGTTTCAAGATCGCCAGCGCCTCACCTACTTGCTTGCCTCTGATCAAGTCTACGACCAGGCGGACTTTACGAGACGCGATGCGAATATTCCGAGCAACTGCTTTTGCTTCCATCTTTGTACCTCCTCTCTGTCAAGAGAAAATTAGCGCTTCTTGGACTTCTTGTCGTTGTCGACGTGACCCTTGAAGGTACGAGTTGGTGCGAATTCACCCAATTTGTGACCTACCATGTCTTCCGTTACATAGACTGGTACGTGTTTGCGGCCATCGTAAACTGCAAACGTGTGTCCTACGAAATCAGGGAAGATAGTAGAGCGACGAGACCAGGTTTTGATCACGCGTTTCTCGTTCTTTTCATTCTGCTCGACAACTTTTTTCATCAAGTGGTCATCCACGAAAGGACCCTTTTTCAAGCTACGTCCCATTAGTGAACCTCCCTTCGCCAAAGGCGTTCGGTTATTGTATCAGCCTACCTTACTTCTTGCGGCGGCGGATGATGTACTGATCGGATTTATTCTTTTTCTTGCGAGTCTTGAGACCCAATGCAGGTTTACCCCAAGGAGTAACTGGTGCTTTACGACCGATCGGAGCGCGACCTTCACCACCACCGTGTGGGTGATCGTTCGGGTTCATTACGCTACCACGTACAGTCGGGCGAACACCCAACCAGCGGGAACGTCCAGCTTTACCGACGTTGATCAGTTCGTGATCCAGGTTACCTACTTGACCGATGGTTGCACGGCATACGTTATGGATGCGGCGTGTTTCACCAGAGGACAGGCGTACGATAACGAACTCGCCGTCGCGACCGAGCAACTGAGCAGATGCTCCGGCAGCGCGAACCAGTTGGCCACCTTTACCTGGTTTCAATTCGATGTTGTGGATAGTAGTACCCACTGGGATGTTTTCCAATGGCAGCGCGTTACCGATCTTGATGTCGGCGTCTGCACCGGAAACAATCTCATCGCCCACTTTCAGGTTGTGTGGAGCGAGGATATAACGCTTTTCACCGTCAGCGTAGTTGATCAAAGCAATGTTAGCAGAACGGTTTGGATCGTATTCGATCGTCGCTACGCGACCTACGATGCCGTCCTTGTTGCGTTTGAAGTCAATGATGCGGTATTTGCGCTTATGCCCGCCACCTTGATGACGCACTGTAATTTTCCCTTGGTTGTTGCGGCCAGCTTTTTTGTTCAGCGGCGCCAACAGGGATTTTTCAGGAGTCGAGGTGGTGATCTCCTCAAAAGTAGAAACCGTCATATGGCGACGAGAAGGAGAAGTCGGTTTAAACTTTTTAATACCCATGTTAATACCCTCCTTTTCGGTAATCGTCGCAGTTATACGCCTTCGTAGAACGTCAGGTCTTTGCTGTCTTCAGTCAGCTTTACGATAGCTTTTTTCCACTCAGAAGTATAACCGGAGTATTTTCCATAGCGTTTTGGTTTGGCTGGTACACGGCTTGTGTTTACAGCAGCTACTTTCACGCCGAAAACTTTCTCGATAGCTTGCTTGATTTCTGTCTTGTTGGCTTTCAGAGGTACTTCGAAAACGTACTTCTTCTCAGCCATCATATCAGTGGTGCGCTCCGTAATGATAGGGCGCTTGATGACATCATGAAGGCTCTTCATTAGGCGAGCACCTCCTCTACTTTTGCAACCGCATCTTTCGTTACGATTACTTTATCGTGAGCAACCAGGTCCAAAACATTAATGCCAGCAGCATCAACAAATTTTGCGCCTGGGATGTTGCGGGAAGAAAGAGCAACATTTTGATCGAACTCGGAAGTGACGATCAGCACTTTGCGATCTACTTTCAAGCTGCTCAAAACAGCTGTCATTTCTTTTGTTTTTGGTGCTGCCAGATTCAGCGCATCCAAAACCAGCAATTCGTTGTTTTGTACTTTTGTGGACAGAGCGGATTTCAGTGCCAGACGGCGAACTTTACGGTTCAGTTTGTAACCGTATTTGCGCGGAGTTGGACCGAATACTACGCCGCCACCTTTCCATTGCGGAGAGCGAATGGAACCTTGGCGTGCACGACCTGTACCTTTTTGGCGCCATGGCTTGCGGCCGCCACCACGTACTTCAGAACGGTTCTTTACATCGTGAGTACCTTGGCGTTGGGATGCTTGTTGCATCACGATCGCATCGTACAGAACTGCGTTGTTAGGCTCGATGCCAAACACGCTGTCTGCCAGTTCGATTTCGCCAACTTGAGAACCGGTTTGGTTATAAAGAGCTACTTTCGGCATGTCAGTTCCTCCTTTCCTTACTAGTTCTTCTTGACTGCCGTAGAAACCAGTACGCAACTGTTCTTAGGTCCAGGTACGGAACCTTTTACGAGAATCAGGTTGCGGTCTGCAATCACTTTTACTACTTCCAAGTTTTGGATGGTTACGTTGTCGCCACCCATTTGACCTGGCAATGTTTGACCTTTGAAAACGCGGTTAGGAGCGATCGCACCCAGGGAACCAGGACCGCGATGGTAACGCGAACCGTGAGCCATAGGACCGCGGGATTGGTTGTGACGCTTGATCGCACCTTGGAAACCTTTTCCTTTGGTGACGCCTGCTACGTCAACAATATCTCCCTCGGCAAAAATGTCTGCTTTCAACTCTTGACCTACCTCGAACTCAGCGAGGTTTACTCCGCGAATTTCACGAATGAAGCGCTTAGGAGCAGTGTTCGCTTTCGCTGCATGTCCTTTTTCCGGTTTGTTCGCACGCTGTTCCTTCTTGTCTTCGAAGCCGATTTGGATCGCCTCGTAACCGTCATTCTCCAGGTCTTTCTTTTGGAGAACTACGTTAGGACCAGCCTCGATGACCGTTACAGCAATTGCTGTTCCGTTTGGACCAAAAACTTGAGTCATTCCAAGTTTTTTCCCTAAGATTCCTTTGGTCATTTATGCCACCTCCTGTACATATTTCAACAAAACATTATGTTGTATCAAGTCCCTACCGATGCGCAGGGGCGCTATTTTTAGGGGTTTGTTGCTTGGTGTAACACGCTTGCTAAGACAACGGCTACGCGTGTATCGCTTTTGGGACCTTACAGTTTGATCTCGATGTCAACACCGGAAGGCAGGTCCAGACGCATCAGTGCATCCACTGTTTGCGGTGTTGGGTTCAAGATGTCGATCAAACGTTTGTGAGTACGCATCTCGAACTGCTCGCGAGAATCTTTGTATTTATGAACCGCACGCAGGATTGTGTACACTGCTTTTTCCGTAGGAAGCGGAATCGGACCGGATACGTTAGCACCGGAACGCTTTGCGGTATCTACAATTTTCTCTGCAGATTGATCGAGGATTTTGTGATCATACGCCTTCAAACGAATACGAATCTTTTGCTTTGCCATTTGAGTCCCTCCTTTTTCGCCCATTTTTGAAACAGACATTTCTCCGTGGAAATATCCTGCCACCCCGGTCATGGCAAAGGGGCCGGGTGTGTCAGCAACCTCCCACATCATCGCAAGTCCATGACCAACATTCAATATTGTACTAAAATGCACTGGGCAACGCAAGTTATTTCTTGTGTTTCCACACATTTTTGTACATGCAAGCCCGATAAAAGGCTCACTCCGACTATCTTACAGACTTCCTGTGGGAAAGGCAACCGGGATTGCCTGCCAGTTCTCCGCTCTCGCTTACGCTTTCGCTGCACAAGCTGTTATTATATAATGAAGAAACTCGCAAACAAGGAGGTTTTCATCCGTGTCTGAAACAGCACGTACACCTTATGACATGATTGGCGGGGCTGAAACATTGTCGCATCTTGTCGATACATTTTATGATCTGGTGAAACAGCATCCCGATCTCAGCCCGCTTTTTCCCGATGACCTGGGCGAAGTAAAAGAACGCCAGTACCAGTTTCTGACCCAGTTTCTCGGAGGCCCTCCGCTGTATACCGAACGCCACGGTCATCCGATGCTGCGCGCTCGCCACATGCGCTTTCCGATCGGTCCCAGACAGGCGGAAGCATGGCTCGCCTGCATGCAGCAGGCAATGGACATCACCGGCATGGAGGGGGAGATTCGCCAGCAGATTTTTGATCGCCTGCGGCTGACTGCCCATCACATGGTCAATCAATGGGACTCGCACGACCAGCCCACACAGTAGCAGAACAGATACATGCAACACAGGGAGGAACCGTATGCCGATTTTCAAAAAGACATTGCTCTACACATTGCCGCTCGCGATTTTGGCTGCGACAGTGGCGGCCCTCACCCTGCAACACGGCCACATGCTTTCCCTGATTAACCAGTCGTTTCTGGCTAGTCTGGTACTTCTGATGGTCTCTGTCGCCTTCATCGTTGTACGATCCGGCTTCTTCACCGTGTTTGGCATTGGCTTCTCCCGGATCAAACGCTTTTTCTTCCGCAAACCGCGCGTCATGGAAAGCGATATGTACAGACAGGAAAAGAGCAATCCGTACTACCGCACCTCCTACGTTTTGCTGGGAGCCGGCAGTTCCGTCTTGCTCTTTTCCTTGACGTTAACGATATTCTATTCGTTCACCTGAGTTGGCTGCCATCTAATAAAGATGGCACGCTACCCAGTGATCAGGCTTGGCTTCCTTCCATACAGGCGCGCTTTCGGCACATTCCGGCATCGCCTTCGGACACCGCGTGCGAAACACACAGCCGCTCGGTGCATTTGCAGGACTGGGCAAATCTCCGGAGAGGATGATTCGTTCGCGTTTGATCGTCGGATCGGGAATCGGAATAGCCGAGAGAAGTGCCTCTGTATACGGATGCAGCGGCGACTCATACAGCTCGAAACTTTCCGCCAGCTCGACCATTTTCCCCAGATACATCACCGCGATGCGGTTGGAGATATGCTTGACCATCGACAGATCATGGGCGATAAACAAGTACGTAAGCCCTTGATCGCGCTGCAGATCCTCCAGCAGGTTGACTACCTGTGCCTGGATCGACACGTCCAAGGCCGAGATCGGCTCATCGGCAATGATGAACTTCGGCTCGACTGCCAGCGCTCGGGCGATCCCGATCCGCTGCCGCTGTCCCCCGGAAAATTCATGGGGAAAGCGACTGGCATGCCCTTTGTTCAGACCGACAAGCTCAAGCAACTCTTCTACCCGCTCTTTTCGGTTTTTGCGGTTCAAACCGTGGATGTCCAGGCCTTCGGCGATAATATCGGCTACCGTCATCCGCGGATTCAGGCTTGCCATCGGGTCCTGGAAAATCATCTGGACATTGCGGTTGAACTGCGCCACTTCTTTTCCTTTCAGCGCGTGGATGTCCTTGCCGTCCACGAGCACTTCCCCGCCCGTTTTTTCATACAGTCGGATGATCGTGCGCCCAAGCGTCGATTTGCCGCATCCGCTCTCTCCGACCAGACCGAGGGTTTCCCCGCGCCGGATCGAAAACGACACCCCATCGACCGCTTTCAACTGAACGCCATTTCCGATCGAAAAATACTTTTTCAAATCCTTTACTTCTACCAAAATATCATTCGTCATGCGTCCTGCCTCCCTGCTGCGATCAATGCGTCAATTTTCGGTGCCCGCGGATCGTGCAGCCAGCACGCTGCCTTATGGTTACTGCCAAAATCGTTTTCCGGCGGCATTTGCTGCTGGCAGATTTCCATGGCGTAGTCACAGCGAGCCGCAAATGGACAACCGGTCGGCGGCTGGAACAAATCCGGTGGTGTCCCGTCGATCGGGACCAGACGCTCTTTTGTTTGACCGTCGATGCGCGGCAGCGACCGCATCAATCCCCACGTGTACGGATGCTTGGGTGCGGCAAAAATGTCCTCGACTGTGCCTGTCTCCACCACAATGCCTGCGTACATCACGACGGCGCGGTGAGCGACCTCGGCGACGACCCCCAGATCGTGGGTAATCATAATGACGGCAAGCTGATTTTCCGCTTGCAGCTTTTTCAGCAAGTCCAAAATTTGCGCCTGAATCGTAACATCCAGGGCGGTCGTCGGCTCATCGGCGATGACCAGCTTCGGATTGCAGGCCAGCGCGATGGCGATGACCACCCGTTGCCGCATACCGCCGCTGAACTCATGCGGATATTGATCGACACGCTTTTCCGCATCGGGAATCCCGACCATTTGCAAAAGCTCGATGGCACGTTTGCGGGCTTCCTCCTTCGATACCTTTTGCGTCCGGACGAATCCCTCGACGATCTGAGCCCCTACGCGCATCGTCGGGTTGAGTGCTGTCATCGGGTCTTGGAAAATCATCGCGATTTCCGTTCCCCGCTTTGCCAGCATCTCTTTTTTCGGCAAGGCAGTCAGCTCGACTCCCTCATAATACACTTGTCCGCCAGCAATTCTTCCCGGAGGCGACGGAATCAGGCCCATGATCGCCTGGGCGGTCACGCTTTTTCCGCAGCCGCTCTCGCCGACGACCGCGACTGTTTCCCCTTTGTCAACGTGAAACGACACGCCTCTGACGGCCTTTACTTCACCGCCGTATGTCTTGAAGTTTACTTGCAAGTCTTTGATTTCCAACAAATGCTCCATGGCCGTACATCCTCCTTCTCCCGGCGTTTCTTAATCGCGCACACGCGGGTCCAAAGCATCCTGCAACCCGTCGCCGAATACGTTAAATGCAAACATCGTCAAAGAGATCATCAGCGCCGGGAAGAACAGACGCCACCAGTCTCCGGTCAGGATCACACCCAGCGCGTCATTGGTCATCGTTCCCCAACTGGCAATCGGCGCCTGAACACCCAGCCCCAAAAAGCTGAGGAACGATTCGGCAAAGATCGCAGACGGAATCGTAAACGTCAGATTGACGATGATGACGCCGAGCGTATTGGGAATCAGATGTTTGAGCAAAATGCGGGAAAACTTCGCGCCCAACACCTGTGCAGCCATGATAAACTCCTGGTTTTTCAACTGCAGGATTTGTCCGCGCACCAGACGCGCCATGCCCGTCCAGCCGGTTGCCGACAAGGCGATGATAATAGTGGTCAGACCCGGTTCCATGACGACCATCAGCAAAATTACCACGAGCAGGTACGGCAGACCGTACAGAATTTCAATGATGCGCATGATAATGCTGTCGATTCGGTCGCCCTTTTTCCCGCGTCCAGCCCAGTATCCGGCAATTCCGCCGACCGTCACCCCGATCAGCAGGTCGATCAAGGCGGCGACAATCCCGATCGTCAAGGAAATACGCGCACCATACCAGGTTCGCGCAAACATGTCGCGCCCCAAATCATCGGTGCCAAACCAGTGTTCGCCGGACATCGGCTGATTGCGTTCGAGCAGACTTTGATCCGAATAACTGTACGACACCATATGCGGGCCGATAATCGCCATGGCAATCAGGATGACGATCAGCGCAAGGCCAAACATCGCCAGTTTGTTTTTCACCAGCTTGTACATGACTTGCCGGATATTGCTTATGCTCGGACGTTGGATGCTATCGCTCGCTGCTGTATTCTTGGCAAGCGGGCGAAAGAGAGGATCGATATTGTGTTGCATCTCCACCAGCTACTCCTCCTTGCTGTTCAGCCTGATCCGCGGATCAATCAAAGTGTACGCCAGGTCAATCAAGAAAATCGTCACAATCAGGATGACGCTGTAAAAGATCGTCGTGCCCAAAATTACCGGGTAATCGCGGTTGAAGATACCGTCGACAAAGTATTTTCCGATCCCCGGAATGGCAAAGATTTTTTCCACTACAAAGGTCCCTGTGATCAGCGAGGCAATCAGTGGGCCCAAAAACGTGACGACCGGCAAGATCGCATTGCGGATGCCGTGCTTGAGCACGACCAGGTAAGTAGGCAAGCCTTTTGCCTCCGCTGTGCGAATGTAGTTCTGGTTCATCACTTCAATCATGCTCGACCGCGTGTAGCGCGTGATGATCGCCAGCGGGGTAAACGCCAGGGCAAGCGACGGCAAGACCGTGTGCATCCACGTTCCCCAGGTAGCGACCGGGAATATCTTTAGATTGATTGCGAAATTCTGAATCAAGAGCGGCGACATGATAAAGCTCGGGATCGCAATTCCCAGCACTGCCATCCCCATGGCGACATAATCCAGCCAACGGTTGCGGTTGAGAGCAGCGATGATGCCAAACAGGATACCCAGACTGACAGCGATCACAATCGCCTGCAAGCCAAGCGTCGCCGAGGCGGAGAAGCCGTCTGAGATCATGCTGTTCACCGTACGGGTTTCCGACTTGATCGACGGGCCCAGGTCAAACATCAGCAAGTTTTTCAGATAGAGCACGTACTGGACCGGCAACGGCTGATCCAAATGGTACTTTGCCATCAGATTGGCTCTGATTTGCTCGGGCAAGCGATCCGATTCCGAAGCAAACGGGTCGCCGGGAATGGAATGCATCAGGAAAAAGGTTAAACTTACGATAATCCAAAGGGTGAGAAGCATCATTAAAAAGCGCTTTGCCAAGTAACGCGACACCACTGACTCCTCCTTATTTGGCCAATTCGCTTATGGCGTGCGCGTATATTGCCATCGCCGCCAACAGATCGCCAATTTCGGCATATTCATCTTTTTGATGGGCTGTCCCTTCTCTTCCGGGAAATAGAGCTCCGTACGCCACCCCAGCGGGCATCATTTTCGCGTAGGTGGCTCCTCCGGTGGAGAGAAGTGACGCTTTTTGTCCGGTATGTTCTTCATATACCTTGGTCAGAGTGCTGACCGTCGGGTGATCCGCAGGCACGTAATGTGCTTTCGAAGTACGCATATTGGTCGTGATCCATCCGAACCCGGCCAACTGCCGTTCTACAATATCGCGTCTTTCCTCCATCGAAATCGTAGCTGGATAGCGGATGTTGAGCTTCACTTCCGCTCCCTCGGCCCGATCGTAGCGGAGAATACCCGGATTCACGGTGAGCTTGCCCGTCACCTCGTCTTCACAGGCGACGCCAAGTTTCTCCCCGTAGTAGTCCTGATGCAGCACCTCTCCGAGAAAGTGCAGGAATGCCTGGTCCCGCGCGACAAACGGGCGTTCGAGCAAAAAGCTGGCCAGCGTCGTTCCGGCATTGATGCCAAGATTCGGCTGCATGCCGTGAACCGAGACGCCTTTTACAAACAAGCGGACCTGCTGCGGTGCCGGAAAGCTCACCTCGCCCGTCACGTTCTGGCTTCGCAGGAACTGTTCGAATTCTGCGGCGAGCTTCTCACAGTCCACTCCATCCGGAACGGTGATCCATGCTGTCGCTTTTTCCGGCACACTGTTTCCCTGGTCGCCAGAGACGAACTTCGACAGGACCCAGCTGTTCGCTGTTTCCGCTTCAGCAGAAGCAAAGCGCTGCTCGTCCAGCGTGATGGTCGGATTGATCTGCCCCTTCTCGGCGTGGATCAAAGGAAATTCGGCATCCGGCGAAAAGCCTGTTTCCGGCATTCGCTCCAGCTCGTTGTATCGCTTCATGCACAGCCAGCCGCTCTCCTCATCTGTTCCGATGATAAACCTGACCCGCTTGGACAAGTGTACGCCGGAGTCTTTGACCATTTTCAACGCGTAGTACGCTGCCAGCGCCGGCCCTTTGTCATCGATGGCACCACGGGCATACACGCGTCCATCGCGAATATCTGGCGAGAACGGAGGGGTCGTCCAATCGTCTCCCACCGTGACGACGTCAACGTGGACGAGTACACCAATCACCTCTTCTCCTTCTCCGTACTCGATATAGCCGGCGTACCCTTCGAGGTCCTTGGTGCGAAAGCCATCCCGCCTGCCAAGCTCGAGCATAAAGTCCAAAGCCTCGGCCACACCTTCGCCGAACGGCTTCCCTTCGCGGGCGGTCTGCATATCTTCTATGCTGTTGATAGCCAAAAAGCGCTTCAACGTCTCCACATACTCCGCTTCATACTGCTTCGCCTGTTCTTTCCATACCAAATGCAACTGGTTCCCCCCCCTTTTGTCCTATTCCAACGTGCCATGCAGCCTGCTATTACACAAAGCTGAGAAAAGCCTGGCCTTTCCTGGTAATGGTACTGCCCTTCCGTCCCCTGCCGCTCTGAATCAAACCGGCTTCCTCCAGCATCTTGAGACGATAGCGGAGCTTCTGATCTGTCATCGGAATGTTGTCGGCTAGCAGTTGCGCCAGGATGAACGGTCTTCCCCCATGCTCCATGGAGCTGCCAAACAGACGCAAAATCGCGATCATGTCTGTCAAAAACCCTTTTTCCTCGAACAGGTCAACCAATCTGCGCAAATCGTGTTCGATCGGTTCTTCCAGCGTATATTCGCTTGAATTCCGCTGCATAAAGGGAAGGTGATGCGGAAATACCTTGTCCTCTACGATATGAGCGAGGTACTCCACGATGTTTTCCAGCTCGCGGATATTTCCGGGCCAGTGGTACGTTTCCATCGCACGCATGGCTTCACTGCTGAACTGAAAAGGCGGGCGCCGCAGCCTGCGACAGTTGTTTTGGATAAACTGTTCAGCCAGTACAGGGATATCTTCTATCCGTTGCCGCAAGGGTGGCAGGTAAATCGGCAGGATGTTCAGGCGGTAGTAGAGATCGGCGCGAAACGTGCCCTCCTGTACCATCTGCTGCAAATCCTGATTGGTAGCTGCGATGACCCGAATATCAATGGGGATGACATTGCTGCCGCCGACCCGCATGATCTGCCTTTCCTGCAGCACGCGCAGCAGACGGTTTTGGATGGCAGCGTGGGCATCGCCGATTTCATCGAGAAAGATCGTTCCTTTGTGAGCGCGTTCAAACCAGCCGATATGGCCGCCTTTGCGCGCACCGGTAAACGCTCCCTCTTCGTAGCCAAACAGCTCGCTTTCCAGCAGTGTCTCTGAGATGGCTGCGAAATTCACCCCGACAAACGGCTCCCGCGCTCGCGGAGAGGCATTGTGGATCGCCTGGGCGATCAGCTCCTTGCCTGTACCTGTCTCACCCAAGAGCAGCACGGTCGAATTGCTCCACGCCACCTTTTGGGCAATCTGGATCACCTTTTGGAAACGATCGCTGACTACGCAAATGTCCTCGAAACGATATTTGGCTACCAGCCCTTTGCTGTGCACGCGCAACCGATAGTCATGCTCCAGCCTTTCAATCTCTGCCGTTTTCCGGAACAACACCAGATAACCGAACACCTTGCCTTCCACCATAATCTCTGTCTTGCGGAAAAAGTAGGTCTTGTTGCGCCATTCTACAATCTGTTCCTTGTCGTCCTTGCTTTCCGCGATGATGGCGTAAAAATCATTGGGCAAACAGGCATGTGCGTATTTGCCGATTGGACTCAGGGCGCGAAGGTGGAGGGTATCCATTGCCTTCTCATTGATGATCTGGATCATGTCGTCCTGATCGACTGCGATCACCGCGTCTTCAATCCGGTCGATGATTGCTTCTACATTTTTGTGGAGCAGGTTTGTTCGCTGAATCTCATTGTTCAGTTCTTTCGTTATAAAGACGAGGGATTGCATGGCGCGAGCGGTCAAAACCCTGACATTTCCGCTTTTGAACTGAAAATGCGCATAGATTTCCAGCCAGGTAGCCAGATCAAAGACCCGCGATCCAATATCCACGATTTTGCGAATTTCAGGAGGAACAAAGTGGGCTTCTCCCGGGGTAACGGCAATTTCAATATCATCCGGGTAGGAAGCACCGGGGTAATAGGGGTACAAATCAAGATCCATTCCCGATTCCTTCAGCAGTTCAACCGTCTCTTCGGCCGTCTCTTTCAAGTCGCTGACCAGCAGGACCTTAGTCCCTTTGGGAATCTCCAACATTTCACGAATGTTCGTATACTGCACCATCCGATTTGCCACGATCACAGGCGTACCTGGTGGCAAATACGGTTCCACCATCGATACAATTGCCGTGCTCGACAACACAACCAAACAATCAGCGGGAAACGGATGCAAAGGCAGTTGGCTAACCAATCGCGCCTCTACATGAAAGTCATCCGACACACCAAGTTCGTGACATTGCTCGACGAGAGCCATTAACGTATGGCTCAGATAGGCTACAAAGATGATTGTTTTCTTCTCCATCGAACATCGCCCCGCTTCCAAAAAAATACAAGTGAAGATAAGGGGAATGTGCTCCCCTTATCTTCGACCTATACACCTCATTATTTCGTAATTTCAGCCCATTTGAAATCAATCGTTCCAACAGCGTGGCGAACGATGCCTTTTACATATGGCTGTTCCATGTATACGACCGTATTGAAGTAGATCGGTACGATCGGCATGTCTTCCATAAAGATGTCCTCTGCTTGGTGCATCAGCTTGAAGCGCTCTGTTTCGTCCACTGTGTTGCGAATTTGTTCTACGAGCGCGTCGTACTCGCTGTTGCTGTAGTTGACGCGGTTTCCTGGGTGGTCAGTCGTGTACAGTTCCAGGAAGTTGAGCGGGTCTGCATAGTCAGCAGGAATTGTGGAACGGGAGAACTGCAACTGACGAGCGCGTTGTTCCGCCAAGAATACGTTCCATTCCTTGTTTTCCAGCTTCACGTCTACGCCCAGATTTTTCTTCCACATTTCTTGCAGTGCTTGTGCAATCGCTTTGTGAGCATCACTGGTGTTGTACGTCAGAGTGACTTCCGGCAGGGTGCTCCAGCCTTCTTCTTCCATTCCTTTTTGCAGCAGTGCTTTTGCCTGTTCTACATCGTTGTCCTTGATATAGGTGCCACCTACTTCGCGGAAGTCTCTTCCGTCTGGTTCTACCATACCATAAGGCACGTGTGCGAGCGCTGGTTTTTGTTCGCCTTGCGCGACGTTGTCGATCAGGAGCTGACGGTCAATCGCCAGTGCAAATGCTTTGCGCACGTTTGCGTTGTTGAATGGAGGCATATTGACGTTCATGCGATAGTAGTAAATTGCAGCCTGGTCCGTTACTTTCGCTTCACCGGATTCGATCACTTTTTGCTTCAGATCGTTCGGTACAGTTTCGATGTCGTCAAGCTGACCAGTAGTAAACATTTGGTATTGCGTATTCTCGTCGATTACCATGACCCATTCGATACCTGCGAGTTTTACGCTATCTTTATCCCAGTAGCCTTCGTTTTTCTCCATTTTGATCGTTTGGTCGTGGACCCATTCTGTCATTTTGAACGGTCCGTTGGCAACCAGTGTAGAAGCATCTGCAGCAAAGTTCGGATTGCTTTCTACAACAGCCTTGTTAACCGGGAAGAAAGTAGGCTGGGTAATAATATTCAGAAAATAGGCTGCCGGTGCTTTCAGCGTAATTTCCAGCGTCTTGTCATCGATAGCTTTTACTTTCACGTCTTCGACGCTGCCATTTCCGGCATTGTACTCTTCCGCACCTTCAATGTAGAAAGCGAGGAAAGCGGACGGGAATGCGTTATTCGGGTCAACAATGCGTTTGAACGCATATTCGAAATCATGGGCCGTTACCGGATCACCATTTGACCAATTGCTATCGCGCAGGTAGAACGTGTACGTTTTTCCATCCGGAGTCACTTCCCATTTCTCGGCCATTGCAGGCTGCGGGACGTGATCCTTGTCCAGGCGGACCAAGCCTTCCATCATTGCATTCAGCACTTCGTTGGACGTACTGTCAAAACCTTTTGGCGGGTCCAAGGAAGGTGGTTCTGTCTTCAGGTTCAACCGCAGGAACGCGGACAAATCTGGTTGACCAGCCTCTTGCTGGTTGTTCGGTTCGCCTTGCGCAGTTTCTCCACCAGTGGAACCTCCCTGGCTGCTGCAGCCTGCGAGAACGGTTGCCGCCAGCAGTACCGAGGTACCCATTACTTTGAGCAGCTTACTCAATTTCATCAACTGTCTCCCCCTTATACCTGTATCGTTTTATTAAGAAAGGCTTTTTGATCAGCCCTTTCTCCAGTCGTGACGCAGGGTTTCCTCTGCTCCTATCCATTCTTTCAGAGTACCCCGCTGCACGCAGTCTCTCTCAGACTTGCTTCTCTCTCTAGTTTCCGGCTTCAAGCTGCGTATTCGTCTTTTGCAAGGTGAATTCTGCTGCAATGTGCCCGACGACATTTCCACTCATATTGCGGATTTGCGGTTTTGTATATTCGGCGAGTACTTCCAGTGGTCCATCCACTCCGATACCCAATTGACGCAGCACTTCATTGACAACGGTATTCACTGCTCGTGGTCCGCCATCCTCAATCTTGACGGCGATACCCAGACCTGTTTCGCGGTCGCCTACGCAGTATACCGACTCCGCACCAGCCTTGCCGATAATTCTGCCTTGAAACGCGTTCATCAGGTCGGTACAGTAGCGCTTGTTGCCCGCGACCATCTCTGGAAAGGCAACCATCGCGTCCGTGATCCGCTTGACTGCTTCCTGGCGCTCCGGCTTCTCGAAGCTCTCCGGTCTTGCCATGCGGGCAAAGCCCCACGCGTAATTGGCCAACGGCAGACAGTGAACGGGAACCCCACAACCGTCGACGCCCAGCTCGATTTTTTCCTTCGGATAGCGTGTCACTTCTGCCACAGCATCCAAAATCCGCTGCTGAACCGGATGTTCAGGCAAGTGGTAGGTCGAGACATCCTCTCCCATGTGCACAGCGGTCAAAATCATACCCGCATGTTTACCGGAGCAGTTGCTGAAAACCGGTGTCAGCTCTTTGCCGTTGCGAATCAACTGCTTGTAGCTTTCTTCATCGCGCGGCACATGCGTCCCGCATTGCAGCACTTGTTCGGCTTGTCCTGCTCTCGTCAGCATTTCCATCGCACGGGTGCGATGGCGCGGTTCACCGTTGTGGGATGCACAGCAGAGGGATAAATCCGCCGCGTCTATCGCAAATCGATCCGCCGCCCCGGTTTCTACCACCGGAATCGCCTGGATCGGCTTCATGGAGGAGCGGGCATAAGTTGGTCGGAATGGATCTCCGTACGCGTACAGCAATTTACCCGTGTAATCGACTACCGCAATATGTCCCAGATGCGAGCTCTCCATTACATTGTTCCGGTATACTTTAGCTACCAGATTCATGACATGTCTCCTTTGCTTTGCCTAGTCTACTTCTATTGCTGATCACGGGACAGATAATATGCAAGCAGCGTGCCAATTTTGAAAATAGGTAAAATAAGCAGACAAAACGACTGGCAGCATTGACGTAATCGACATTTCCCTGAACCTGGAAGGGGCAAAACGGAGACAAATTGGTTGACCCAATTTTGCATTTTGTTTCTCGTAATTGGTCAAATAGGGTAAATTGGTGATTGCACGAAAGACAAAAGAAAAAAGGGCACGGAAGAGTGCCCTTTTGCTCCTGCATCTGGCGCGCGCCATTACATCACCTTGGCATGTTTGTGCGGTCTTCTCGCTTCTCTTCGTTGTGGTATGCTTTTTGATCCGAGATAGACACCGGTCACGATCATGCCCAATGCCACGATATGAATCCATTGCAGCGGTTCATGCAAAAACAGAGCTGCAAACAGCAGACTGGCCAATGGCATCCCATTGAGAAAAACTGTCGTTCTGCTGGCGCCGAGCTGGCGAATCCCGTAATTCCATCCCAGCGTACCGAGCGCGGATGACAACACCGCCGAAACACAGATGACAAACCATTGGAATCCCGCGACCGTAATCTCCTGGTACGCCGAGACCGGGTAGGTGAACGCTGTAGCCGCCCATAAAAACAGCGCACCAAATTGCTGTGCCAACGCGGTCACCAGCAATACCGGAACATTGCGCATCACCAGCTTGCGAATGAGCAATCCCCCGGCGACGTACATCAGCATGGAGAAAAACATGATGGCGTCACCCATGCCGTTGAGGTGGACGCCTCCGTGCTGCGAGAGCACGACAAGCAGTACCCCGGAAAAACCGATGCCAATCCCGATCGCCTTGCGCCAGAACATCGGCTCTCCCAAGAAAAGCATCGCCAGCAACGCAGTCACCAGCGGATTCAAGGCCAGTATCAGCGATCCATTGCCAGCTGTCGTGTACTGGACGCCGATCGCCAGCGTGACCTGATGCATCGCGATCGAGCTTGCGCCTATACTGGCAATCAGCAGCCAATCGACCTTCGTTAGACGCAATTTCTTGCGGTATACGAAGATAATCGGCATCAGGCACAAGGCTGCGATGCTCATGCGCAGCGAAGAAACAAAAAGCGGGGGCAGCGTCGTCAAATACTTCACCATGACAACATTTAAACCCCACAATGAGACTACAACAGCCAACATGATATAGAGAAGTTTTTCATTAGCTTTCATATCCGGCTATCCCCTAATCAAAACGAATGCTGGTATTGTAGTACATTCCTTTTGCAAAGAAACGATAAGGTTTTACATGGCTGTAATCAAAATAATCGATTGACATAAAAAACCCGACAACGTATGCTGTCGGGTTTCTCACTACAGGTTATTAGCCTTCGATAGAAGCAACTACGCCTGCACCTACTGTACGGCCACCTTCGCGGATCGCGAAACGAGTACCTTGTTCCATCGCTACTGGAGCGATCAGTTCAACGGTGAACTCAGTGTTGTCGCCAGGCATTACCATTTCAACGCCTTCTGGCAGTTGGATGATACCTGTTACGTCAGTAGTACGGAAGTAGAATTGTGGACGGTAGTTAGCGA
Source organism: Brevibacillus sp. TJ4 (assembly GCF_044627595.2). Taxonomy (NCBI): domain Bacteria; kingdom Bacillati; phylum Bacillota; class Bacilli; order Caryophanales; family Paenibacillaceae; genus Brevibacillus; species Brevibacillus sp. TJ4. Next base: position 4,147,977 of record NZ_CP185865.1, read on the forward strand.
AGAAAGGAGTGTGACGTCCACCCTCTTCTTTGGACAGAACGTAAACTTCTGCTTTAAATTTGGTGTGTGGTTTTACGGAACCTGGTTTAGCCAAGCATTGTCCGCGCTCGATGTCTTTACGCTCAACACCACGGAGCAGGGCACCGATGTTGTCACCAGCTTCAGCTTGATCCAGCAACTTACGGAACATCTCAACACCCGTTACAGTTGTGGAGCGAGTTTCTTCAGCCAGACCAATGATTTCTACTTGGTCACCAACTTTAACGATACCGCGCTCTACACGACCAGTAGCAACGGTACCACGACCAGTGATCGTGAACACGTCCTCTACAGGCATCAGGAACGGCTTGTCAGTTGCACGCTCAGGAGTTGGGATGTATGTGTCAACAGCGTCCATCAGTTCTTGGATTTTTTGAGCCCATTCACCAGTTGGGTTGTCCAGAGCTTCTTTAGCGGAACCTTTGATTACTGGGATATCGTCACCTGGGAATTCGTATTGGGACAGCAGGTCACGGATTTCCATTTCAACCAGTTCCAGCAACTCTTCATCGTCTACCATGTCGCATTTGTTCATGAATACAACGATGTAAGGTACGCCTACTTGGCGGGAGAGCAGGATGTGTTCGCGAGTTTGTGGCATTGGGCCATCTGCTGCGGATACAACCAGGATCGCTCCGTCCATTTGAGCAGCACCGGTAATCATGTTTTTCACGTAGTCCGCGTGTCCAGGGCAGTCAACGTGAGCATAGTGACGGTTTTCAGTCTCATACTCAACGTGCGCAGTGTTGATGGTGATACCGCGCTCTTTTTCTTCTGGAGCAGCGTCAATCGAAGCATAGTTCATAGCTTTTGCTTTACCTTGTTGAGCCAATACAGTAGTGATGGCTGCAGTCAGGGTAGTTTTGCCGTGGTCAACGTGACCGATGGTACCGATGTTAACGTGTGGTTTATTACGCTCAAATTTTTCTTTTGCCATGAGAGCTGAAGCCTCCTTAAATGATAAGGGTTTTTATAATTGTGAAGAAAGGTTTACCCTACCTCTGGTGTCCCTTCAATATTGTAAACCTTTCTCGATGCCAAATAAAGTCGTACCTGAAAATTATTCGCCTTTGGATTTTTTGATGATCTCTTCGGCGATGTTTCTTGGTACTTCTTCATAGTGGTCGATTACCATGGAGTAAACGCCACGGCCTTGTGTACGGGAACGAAGAACGGTGGAGTATCCGAACATCTCGGACAGTGGAACCATCGCACGGATCACTTGTGCATTTGCACGAGCTTCCATACCTTCGATGCGTCCACGACGGGAGTTCAGGTCACCCATAACATCGCCCATGTACTCTTCCGGCATTGTTACTTCTACTTTCATAATTGGCTCAAGCAGTACAGCGCCGCATTTTTTCGCAGCTTCTTTCAGAGCGAGAGAACCTGCTACTTTAAACGCCATCTCGGAGGAGTCGACGTCATGGTAGCTACCGTCTACGAGAGTAGCTTTGATGTCTACCAGCGGGAAGCCGGCAATTACACCATTCTTCATCGCTTCTTCGATACCTGCTTGAACAGCCGGGATGTATTCACGAGGTACTACACCACCGACGATTTTGTTCTCGAATTGGAAGCCCTGTCCTGGCTCGAGCGGAGAGAATTCCACCCAAACGTGACCGTATTGACCACGACCACCGGACTGGCGAACGAATTTACCTTCCACTTTCGCTGCGTTACGGAATGTTTCACGGTAAGCAACTTGTGGTGCACCTACGTTCGACTCGACTTTAAATTCGCGTTTCAGACGGTCAACGATGATCTCCAGGTGAAGCTCACCCATACCGGAGATGATGGTTTGACCAGTCTCTTCATCTGTGCGCGTTCTGAACGTCGGATCCTCTTCAGCCAGCTTGGACAATCCGATACCCATCTTGTCTTGGTCTGCCTTGGATTTTGGTTCGATCGCTACAGAGATAACTGGCTCTGGGAATTCCATGGACTCCAGAATAACCGGAGCTTTCTCATCACACAGAGTATCGCCAGTTGTTGTATCTTTCAAACCTACAGCCGCCGCAATGTCACCGGAGTAAACCGTTTGGATCTCTTCGCGGTGGTTTGCGTGCATTTGCAGGATACGACCTACGCGTTCGCGTTTGCCTTTAGTAGAGTTCAGCACGTACGAACCGGAGTTCAGTACACCGGAGTAAACGCGGAAGAACGTGAGACGACCAACGTATGGGTCAGACATGATCTTGAACGCCAGAGCGGAGAACGGACCATTGTCGTCAGCAGGACGCTCTACTTCTTCATCCGTATCAGGCAGAGTACCTTTGATCGGCGGAATGTCTACTGGAGACGGCAGGTACAGAACGACGTTGTCCAGCATAGGCTGAACACCTTTGTTGCGGTAAGAAGAACCGCACATTACAGGCGTCAGTTTGCACTCGATTGTACCTTTGCGCAGAGCTTTGCGGATTTCGTCGTTGGTCAGCTCTTCGCCTTCCAAGTACTTCATCATCAGCTCTTCGTCTTGTTCTGCAGCAGCTTCAACCAGTGCGAGGCGAAGCTCTTCACACTTGTCTTTCAGGTCTGCAGGAATTTCCGTAGCGTCAGAAGTTTTGCCCAGGTCATCGGTGTAGACGATTGCCTTCATTTCGATCAGGTCAACCATACCTTTGAACTGGTCTTCCGCACCGATTGGATATTGGATAGCAACCGGATTCGCACCCAGACGAGTCTTGATCTGCTCCAGGCACATGTCGAAGTTGGCACCAATGATATCCATTTTGTTGATGTAGCACATACGCGGTACGCCGTAGCGGTCAGCCTGGCGCCATACGGTTTCGGTTTGCGGCTCAACGCCACCTTTTGCGTCAAAAACGGTTACGGCACCGTCCAAAACGCGCAGGGAGCGCTCAACTTCTACAGTGAAGTCTACGTGTCCTGGCGTATCGATGATGTTGATTCGATGGCCATTCCACTGAGCGGTCGTAGCAGCCGAAGTGATGGTAATACCGCGCTCTTGCTCTTGTTCCATCCAGTCCATGGTTGCCGCACCTTCGTGCACCTCACCAATCTTGTGAACGCGACCGGTGTAGAACAGAATACGCTCAGTCGTAGTCGTCTTACCAGCATCGATGTGAGCCATGATACCGATATTACGCGTATTCGGCAATGAGAATTCGCGAGCCATTAGGTATGCTCCTTCCATACTCGAGTGTAAAAAATAAGGGGCGTCCAAAACGGACACCCGTGTTGGATCCTACCAACGATAGTGAGCAAACGCTTTGTTCGCTTCAGCCATCTTGTGCGTATCTTCACGTTTCTTCACAGCCGCACCGGTGTTGTTCGCAGCATCCATAATCTCGTTAGCCAGACGTTGTTCCATGGTTTTCTCACCGCGGGAACGGGAGTAGTTAACCAACCAACGCAGACCCAGAGTGGTACGGCGCTCCGGTTTTACTTCGATCGGTACTTGGTAGTTGGCACCACCTACACGGCGAGCCTTTACTTCCAGTACTGGCATTACGTTTTTCAGAGCTTCTTCAAATACTTCCATCGGATTGCGACCTGTGCGCTCCTGAATGATGTTAAATGCGTTGTAGAGGATGTTCTGGGCTACACCGCGCTTACCATCCAACATCAAACGGTTAATCAGACGAGTAACCAGCTTGCTGTTGTAAATAGGATCAGGCAGCACGTCACGACGGGCTACAGGACCTTTACGAGGCATCGTATTCCCTCCTTCTTTCCAATATGAAATTACGCCGCATCAAGGGCGAATTGCTTATTTCTTGGCAGCAGCAGCTTGACCTGGTTTCGGACGCTTGGTACCGTATTTGGAACGACCTTGTTTACGGTTGTTCACACCAGCAGTGTCAAGCGCACCGCGAACGATATGGTAACGTACCCCTGGCAAGTCTTTTACACGACCGCCGCGCACCAGCACGACGCTATGCTCTTGCAGGTTGTGGCCAATACCACCGATGTAAGCTGTTACCTCGATTCCGTTTGTCAAACGCACACGAGCGTATTTACGCAACGCGGAGTTTGGTTTTTTCGGAGTCATGGTACCTACACGAGTGCAAACACCACGTTTTTGAGGAGAGCTTTGGTTGGTTTGGCTTTTCTTGAAGCTGTTGTATCCCTTTTGCAGAGCAGGGGATTTCGACTTCACTACCTTATCCTCGCGACCTTTACGCACCAATTGGTTGATTGTAGGCATGATGTTACCTCCCTTCTTAATACCCAATCTCAAGACCACAGATCCAGGTGAGTCATTTTTTGGTCAAATAGAAAGTTCTTGTCCTGCTACACACCGCATGCAACACTGACAAAAACATCGTTAACCACTTTTTTTAATCGCGGCTGTCGCCGCTCCCACTTCGATTCCACACACCTTGCCTAAGCGACGCATGGAATCCACATGGATGACTGGCACACCCTTCTCTTTGCAAAGGAGCTCGACTTTCTGGGTCAGTCGCCGATCGGCATCATCCGCGATGTAGACCGCTTCCACCTGATTGTGTTCCACGGCTTTCATCGTCTGTTTGATTCCGATGGTCAACTCCTTGGCCCTCTCTACTTTTTCATAAGACATGAGAATCATATCCTCCAAAGTACAGATGTCAGGCACACTTGAATATAATAGCAGGTAGGCTATTAGATGTCAACGCCTGTATTTTTGATAATTTTAGGTGATAAAACGCCCGCCATTGCGACGGGCGTTTTACCGCTCATTACTCTACTGAAACTGCTTCCTGCTCCTCGCTTTGCGCGGCTTCTGCTTCCAAATCCGCCACGCTTGCGACCTTGATGTTGCGGTAACGGGACATACCGGTACCTGCTGGAACCAGCTTCCCGATAATGACGTTTTCCTTCAATCCGAGCAGGCGGTCTACCTTGCCTTTGATCGCTGCATCTGTCAGGACGCGGGTCGTTTCCTGGAAGGATGCGGCGGACAGGAAGGAGTCTGTCTCCAGGGACGCTTTCGTAATCCCGAGGAGAACCGGACGGCCGACAGCCGGGCTCTTGCCTTCCAGGAGAACCTTCGCGTTCGCTTGCTCAAACTCAGGAACTTCCACGTACGAACCAGGCAGCAGATCGGTATCTCCACTGTCAATGACGCGCAGCTTGCGAAGCATCTGACGAATCATAACCTCGACGTGCTTGTCGTTAATTTCTACACCCTGCATCCGGTACACTTTTTGTACCTCTTGCAAAATGTAGTTGGAGACGCCGCGCATACCGCGGACTTTCAGCATTTCTTTCGGGTCTACGGAACCTTCCGTAAGCTCGTCACCAGCACTCAGCTTGGTACCGACAGATACCTTGATACGAGCGCCATACGGAGCGGCGTATACTTTGTTTTCCGCCTCGCCTTGCACTTCGATTTCGCGGCGGTCCTTGCCTTCGCGAATATCGATGACTTCCCCGTCGATCTCGGAGATGACCGCTTGCCCTTTCGGATTGCGCGCTTCAAACAGCTCCTGAATACGCGGCAAACCTTGGGTGATGTCGTCTCCGGCAACCCCACCGGTATGGAAGGTACGCATCGTCAACTGGGTACCAGGCTCCCCGATGGACTGTGCAGCGATGATACCGACCGCTTCGCCCACTTCCACTTCCGCTCCTGTCGCCAGGTTGCGTCCGTAGCAGAGCTTGCAGACACCATGCGGGGTGCGGCAAGCGAGAACATTGCGGATGTACACCTCGGTGATGCCCACTTTTTCGATGTACTCAGCCACTTCTTCGCTGATTTCCTCATTGCGGCCCACGATGACTTCATTGGTCTCAGGGTGGCGCAACGTCTCAAAGCAGGTACGGCCTACGAGGCGATCCGACAGCTTCTCGATCTCTTCTTTTCCATCCTTGATTGCGGTGACGCGGATACCCTTGTCGGTGCCGCAATCCTTTTCGCGGACGATCACGTCTTGAGCCACGTCTACGAGACGGCGGGTCAAATAACCCGAGTCCGCTGTACGCAGGGCTGTATCGGCGAGACCTTTCCGCGCACCGTGCGTGGAGATAAAGTACTCCAATACGGTCAGACCTTCACGGAAGTTCGATTTAATCGGCAACTCGATGATTCGGCCGGACGGGTTCGCCATCAGACCGCGCATACCAGCCAACTGTGTGATCTGGGACACGTTACCACGGGCACCGGAGTTCGCCATCATAAAGATCGCGTTGAATTTATCCATCGACTTCATCAGAACGTCAGTTACTTCATCCTTGGCTTTGGACCAGATGGAGATGACGCGGTCGTAGCGCTCGTCCTCGGTAATCAAACCGCGACGGAACTGCTTCATAACCGTTTCGACCTTCTGATCTGCTTCGTCGAGGATTTCCTGCTTCTTGCCTGGCACGGCGATGTCCGCTACGGCGATGGTAATACCCGCCTTCGTGGAATAGGTGAAGCCCAGCTCCTTGATCTTGTCGAGGATCATGGACGTCTGCATCGTACCGAAGCGACGGAAGCACTCGGAAATGATCGTTCCCAGGAAGCCTTTTTTCACTGCTCCTGCATCCGGCAGGTTCGCGATGAATTCCTTCACATTGACGCCTTTTTCAAAGATGAAGTACTGATCGGGAACGATGTTTTGCAGGTTGTTCTTGGTCGGCTCATTGATAAACGGCAGCTCCGGCGGGAAGATCTCGTTGAAGATCACTTTCCCGACTGTGGTGACGAGCAGCGCGTTTTGTTGTCTGTCCGTAAAGCTCGTTTTGTTCAGGCTCTTGGCCGGCAGTGCAATCCGCGTATGCAGGGTGACGTATCCTTGCTGGTATGCAGCGATCGCATCGTGAGGATCGCGGTATACCGTACCCTCGCCCTTGTCGCCTTCGCGCTCGAGTGTCAGGTAGTAAGAACCGAGCACCATGTCCTGCGAAGGAGTAACGACAGGTTTGCCGTCTTTCGGGTTCAGGATATTCTGCGCGGCCAGCATGAGGATGCGTGCTTCCGCTTGTGCCTCTGCGGAAAGCGGAACGTGAACCGCCATCTGGTCACCGTCAAAGTCCGCATTGTACGCGGTACAAACGAGCGGGTGAAGGCGAATCGCGCGACCTTCCACGAGCACAGGTTCAAACGCCTGGATACCCAGACGGTGCAAGGTGGGGGCGCGGTTCAGCAGCACCGGATGCTCGCGGATCACGTCTTCGAGAACATCCCACACCTCTGGCTGTACACGCTCTACCTTGCGCTTGGCGCTCTTGATGTTGTGTGCCAGTCCTTTGGAGACCAGCTCTTTCATCACGAACGGCTTGAACAGCTCCAACGCCATTTCTTTCGGCAGACCGCACTGATACATTTTCAGGTTTGGTCCGACGACGATAACGGAACGTCCGGAGTAGTCGACGCGTTTACCCAGCAGGTTTTGACGGAAACGTCCCTGTTTACCTTTCAGCATGTGGCTGAGGGATTTCAGCGGACGGTTACCCGGTCCTGTAACAGGGCGACCGCGGCGGCCGTTGTCGATCAGGGCGTCTACTGCTTCTTGCAGCATCCGCTTTTCATTTTGCACGATGATATCTGGCGCGCCCAGCTCAAGCAGGCGTTTCAGACGGTTGTTCCGGTTGATTACGCGACGGTACAGGTCATTCAAGTCGGAAGTGGCAAAACGTCCGCCATCCAGTTGAACCATCGGACGCAGCTCCGGCGGGATGACCGGCAGTACATCCAGCACCATCCAGTCCGGGTGGTTGCCGGAGTTGCGGAACGCCTCCAGCACTTCCAGGCGCTTGATCGCACGGTTGCGGCGCTGGCCTTGTGCTGTTTTCAGGTCTTCCTTCAGCGTGTCCACTTCTTTTTCCAGATCGATCTCGGCCAGCAGGCGCTTGATCGCCTCGGCTCCCATCATCGCCTGGAACGAATGGCCGTATTTCTCGCGGTAGTTGCGGTACTCCTTTTCAGAAAGGAGCTGTTTTTTATCGAGAGGCGTGTCGCCCGGATCCGTCACGACGTAAGAAGCAAAGTAGATGACTTCTTCGAGGGAACGGGGGGACATGTCGAGCACCAAGCCCATGCGGCTTGGAATCCCTTTGAAATACCAGATGTGAGAGACTGGGGCAGCCAGTTCGATGTGCCCCATCCGCTCACGGCGTACTTTGGCGCGGGTCACTTCCACGCCGCAACGATCGCACACGACACCTTTGTAGCGAACGCGCTTGTACTTTCCGCAATGGCACTCCCAGTCCTTGGTCGGTCCAAAAATGCGTTCGCAGAACAAGCCGTCTTTCTCCGGTTTCAGTGTACGGTAGTTGATCGTCTCCGGCTTTTTCACTTCCCCGAAAGACCACGAACGAATCTTGTCGGGCGAAGCCAAGCCGATCTTCATATACTCAAAGTTGTTCACGTCTATCACAGGGCGTTACCTCCCTTAGTACCGGAATCTTACTCAGCTTCCGAGCTTCCACCTTCAAGAACGAGGTTCAGCTTCTCGCCGTTGCCTTCATCCTCGTCTTCCATTTCCCGCATTTCAATCTCCTGCTCGTCACCGGACAGGATCTTCACGTCCATACCCAAGCTTTGCAGTTCCTTGATCAATACCTTGAACGACTCAGGAACGCCTGGCTCCGGTACGTTTTCTCCCTTGACGATCGCTTCGTACGTTTTCACGCGACCTACGACGTCATCCGACTTGACGGTGAGGATTTCCTGCAAGGTGTAGGCTGCACCGTAAGCTTCCAAAGCCCAAACCTCCATCTCCCCGAAACGCTGTCCGCCGAATTGCGCTTTTCCGCCCAAAGGCTGCTGCGTAACGAGAGAGTATGGTCCCGTCGAACGGGCATGGATTTTATCGTCAACCAAGTGAGCCAGTTTCAGCATGTACACGCATCCGACCGTCACGCGACGATCAAATGGTTCACCTGTACGGCCATCGTACAAAATGGTTTTTCCGTCGCGGTCCAGACCTGCTTCTTCCAGCGTTTCGAATACTTCCTGCTGGCGTGCGCCGTCGAATACCGGTGTCGCGACGTGGATGCCGAGCAGCTTGGCTGCCATACCCAAATGCGTCTCCAATACCTGACCGATGTTCATCCGGGACGGAACGCCCAACGGATTGAGGACGATCTCAACCGGCGAACCGTCTGGCAAGAACGGCATGTCTTCCTCTGGCATGATCCGCGCGATAACCCCTTTGTTACCGTGGCGGCCGGCCATTTTGTCACCCACGGAGATTTTCCGTTTTTGGGCGATGTAGACGCGTACCAGTTGGTTGACGCCAGGAGGCAGCTCGTCGCCGTTCTCCCGCGTAAATACTTTCACGTCTACGACGATACCGGAACCACCGTGCGGCACGCGCAGGGATGTGTCGCGGACTTCACGCGCCTTTTCCCCGAAAATCGCGTGGAGCAGGCGTTCTTCTGCTGTCAGTTCGGTAACCCCTTTTGGCGTTACTTTCCCGACGAGGATGTCGCCGTCCTGGATTTCCGCACCGACGCGGACGATACCGCGCTCATCGAGGTTTTTCAGAGCGTCTTCCCCGACGTTCGGAATGTCGCGGGTGATCTCTTCCGGCCCCAGCTTCGTATCGCGCGCTTCGGACTCGTACTCTTCAATATGAATCGAGGTGTAGACGTCGTCTTTCACCAGTTTTTCACTCAGCAAAATCGCATCTTCGTAGTTGTATCCTTCGTAGGTCATAAACGCGACAATGACGTTGCGACCGAGTGCCAGTTCCCCTTTTTCCGTAGACGGACCATCACCGATGATGTCGCCTTTTTCAATCCAGTCGCCGCGTTTGACGATCGGGCGCTGGTTGATGCAGGTACCTTGGTTGGAACGGATAAACTTGTGCAATTTGTATCTGTCGAGGTCGCCAGCCACTTTCTTGCCGTCGATCTCTGTGTAGCGGCGCACGAGGATTTCGCGCGCTGTAACGCGCTCGACCTGACCCGGATGCTTGGCTACAATCGCTACACCGGAATCCTGTGCGGCCTTGTGCTCCATGCCTGTACCGACAAACGGCGCTTGCGGCACCAGCAGCGGAACAGCCTGGCGTTGCATGTTCGATCCCATCAGGGCGCGGTTGGCGTCGTCGTTTTCCAGGAACGGAATCAGAGCGGTCGCCACGGACACAACCTGTTTCGGGGATACGTCCATGAAGTCAACCTTGTCGCGCGGCACGCTCAGGATGTCGCCTTTGCGGCGGCAGATAACCATTTCGTTGACGAAACGGCCGTCGTCGTCGAGCGGCTGGTTCGCCTGGGCGACGTTAAACACATCTTCCTCATCCGCCGTCAAATAGACGATGTCGGACAAGACGCGGCCTGTTTCCGGATCGATCTTGCGGCGCGGCGTCTCGATAAAGCCGTAGTCGTTGATCCGGGCAAAGGTAGACAACGAGTTGATCAAACCGATGTTCGGACCCTCCGGCGTCTCGATCGGACACATGCGGCCGTAGTGGGAATGGTGAACGTCCCGCACTTCGAAACCGGCGCGCTCACGGGTCAAACCGCCAGGACCGAGCGCAGACAGACGACGTTTGTGCGTCAGCTCAGCCAACGGGTTGGTCTGATCCATGAACTGCGAGAGCTGGGAGCTTCCGAAGAACTCCTTCAGCGACGCAATCACCGGACGAATGTTGATCAGCGCCTGTGGCGTAATCTGGTTTTGGTCCTGAATGGACATGCGCTCGCGTACGACGCGCTCCATCCGGGACAGCCCGATGCGGAACTGGTTTTGCAGCAGTTCGCCGACAGAACGCAGACGACGGTTGCCCAAGTGGTCGATGTCGTCAGTCGTTCCTACTCCATGCAACAGGTTGATGAAGTAGTTGATCGCAGCCACGATGTCGGACGGCGTGATGTGCTTGATGCTCTTTTCCACATTGCCGTTGCCGATGATTTTGATGACTTTCCCATCTTCAATGGGAGAAAAAATATTAATCGATTGCAGGCGAATCGCTTCTTCTTCGAGAACTCCACCATGTGTGCGCACATCGTGGAAGCCAATGCTGTCTTCCAGTGCGTTCACGATGCGATCCAGCACGCGGCGGTCGATCATTTGACCGGCTTCTGCCAGGATCTCACCCGTGCTCGTATCGATCAGCGTTTCAGCGAGACGCTGATTGTAGAGACGGTTTTTCAGGTGAAGCTTTTTGTTCATTTTATAACGACCCACAGAGGCCAAATCATAGCGTTTCGGGTCAAAGAAACGTGAAATCAGCAAACTTTTGGCGTTTTCTACTGTTGGAGGCTCACCTGGACGGAGACGCTCGTAAATCTCGATCAGCGCTTTTTCCGTCGAGTCAGTGTTGTCCTTTTCCAGCGTGTTCTTGATGTACTCATCTTCACCGAGCAGATTGAGAATCTCGATGTCAGAGCCGAATCCAAGCGCACGCAAAAGAACCGTCACCGGGATTTTACGCGTACGGTCGATGCGGACATAAATCACGTCTTTCGCATCTGTCTCCAGCTCCAACCACGCGCCCCGGTTCGGGATCACAGTAGCCGTAAACGTCTGCTTACCGTTTTTGTCCACTTTGGTGTTGTAATATACACTTGGAGAACGAACAAGCTGGCTGACAATAACGCGCTCAGCCCCGTTAATAATGAAGGTTCCCGTTTCTGTCATGAGCGGGAAATCCCCCATGAAGACTTCTTGTTCCTTCACTTCTCCCGTCTCTTTGTTCAATAAACGTACCTTCACACGCAGAGGCGCCGCATAGGTGACGTCACGTTCTTTCGACTCGTCAACGTCGTACTTGGGCTCACCCAAACTGTAGTCGATAAACTCCAGTACGAGATTCCCGGTAAAGTCCTGGATTGGCGAAATGTCTTGAAACATCTCCCGCAGCCCCTCATCGAGGAACCATTGGTAGGACTTTTGCTGGATCTCGATCAGATTTGGAAGGCCCAGCACTTCGTTAATACGTGAATACGTACGACGCTGGCGGTGTCGGCCACTTTGAATCACTTTACCTGCCAACTTATTCACCCCTCAGGTTGTGTTTTCACACAGAGAAACTTGGCATTCGGCACCGGATGCTCAATCGATGGCGAATACCTTCTGCTTTTTCGTTTGACGAAAATGAAAAATGGGTTAACCAATGCTGCCATTTTTAACCCAGAGAAACTCTATTTTATAAGAATTCCCAGGCACCTACTCGCATATTCCTCTTTTTGGCACAAAAAGAAAAAATGCTTGACAGAACGGGAATTACTAAAAAATAGACATTTATCCCATATTGACATTTTATAATGCTACCACATCGGAATATGCGCGTCAAGGAAAAATAAACTTGTCAAGAGTCTATTTCACCGCTCGGAAGATAGAGTACCCTTTTTCCCGATCAACCTCTTCTACTTCCCGGTATACCTCTTGCAGCTTCTTCCACGCAGAGGGCGCACCTTGCTTCTTCTGAATAACCACCCACATTTCGCCCCCGTCCCGGAGCAGCTCATGCCCTTCGGTGAAAATGCGGTGGACGATCTCTTTGCCCGCGCGAATCGGAGGGTTGGTCAGAATGACATCAAAGCGTTCCTCTTGCACCCCGCTGTACACGTCGCTGACCCGGACCTCGACATTGCCAATGCCGTTTAGCTGTGCGTTGCGACGCGCCAGGTCAACAGCGCGTTCGTTGACGTCGATCATCGTCACGTGGCCATCCGCTGCCAGCTTGGCTGCCGTCAAACCGATAGGACCGTAGCCGCAGCCTACATCCAACACCCGCGCATCACGCGCCAATCTCATATTTTCGATGAGCAGCAGACTTCCGAAGTCAACCCGACTGCGGGAAAAGACGCCCGCATCTGTGAGAAAGCGCAATTCATGCCCACGCAGTACAAACGAGATTTCCTGCTCGTCATGGGCAGCGCCCGGCTTATTGGTGTAGTAATGATCCGTCACGTGTGTGAACCACCTTTCCTCATCGGTTGTGCTGGATTGCACGGCAACTGGCCAGTCGCAGACAATTGCGTATAGAAAAACCCCCTGCAAGAGCAAGGGGATTTTCCTATATAGAAAGCTAAACTTACTTCACTTCTACAGTTGCGCCAGCTTCTTCCAGTTTTGCTTTGATGGAATCTGCTTCGTCTTTGGAAACGCCCTCTTTGAGTGTTTTTGGAGCGTTGTCTACCAGGTCTTTTGCTTCTTTCAGACCCAGGCCAGTCAGCTCGCGAACAACTTTGATGACGTTGATTTTGGAAGCTCCGCCGCTTACCAGGTTTACAGTGAACTCAGTTTGCTCAGCAGCAGCTTCTCCACCGCCACCGCCAGCAACTACAGCTACAGGTGCAGCAGCAGTTACGCCGAATTCTTCTTCAATTGCTTTTACCAGATCGTTCAGTTCGAGAACGGACATGCCTTTAATGGCTTCCAAGATTTGCTCTTTGCTCATTTTGAAATCCTCCCATTCATGGAATTGTATTGGTCAAACTTTAGCCGATCAGACGATTACGCGCCTTGACCTTCTTTTTGCTCGGCAACTGCTTTGACTGCCAATGCGACGTTGCGCATAGGAGCTTGCAGTACGCTGAGGAGCATGGACAAGAGACCTTCGCGGGACGGCAGGGAAGCCAGTGCTTTGATTTGGTCAGCACCTACTACTTTCCCTTCGATCACGCCACCCTTGATTTCCAATGCTTCGTTCTTTTTCGCGAAATCAGCAAGGATTTTCGCTGGAGCGATCACATCTTCATTGGAGAACGCCAGTGCGTTCGGGCCAGTCAGATATTGATCCAGGTCAGACAAACCTTCTTTCGCGGTAGCCAGTCGAGTCAGGGAGTTTTTCAACACCTGGAACTCAACACCTGCTTCGCGCAGTTGTTTACGCAATTCGGTTACTTGTGCTACAGTCAGCCCGCGGTAGTCAGCGACTACTGTGGTTTGGCTTTCACGCAATCTGGTCGCAATCTCATTGATCGCTTGTACCTTTTCTTCACGAATTACGGTTGGACGAATTTCTGCCATTGTTTACACCTCCCGTGCTCAATCCTGAAAAAAGAAAAATGCCTTCGCAGACTCACGAAGGCATAATGCTCTATCAGCAAAGGAAATGTTCATTTCCTCTTCCGTACATTACACGCCTCGGAGGGATATTAAGCAAAACTTTCGCAAGCCTTGCACCTTCTGTCTACGGCATATTCTTTTCATCAACAGGACTTATCGTATCAACTTCCGCCAGGGAAGTCAAGTGCCATTATTTTACTGCAACGCGCACACCAGGTCCCATAGTGGAGCTGATGGATACGTTTTTCATGTACACGCCTTTTGCAGCAGCCGGTTTCGCACGGTTCAGTGCTTCCGTCAGCGCAGCAAGGTTTTCAGCCAGCTTGTCGGCGTCAAAGGAGACTTTTCCGATTGGAGCGTGGATGTTACCTGCTTTGTCTACGCGGTACTCGATTTTACCAGCTTTGATCTCGTTTACGGCTTTGGTTACATCGAAAGTAACGGTTCCGGTTTTCGGGTTCGGCATGAGGCCTTTTGGACCGAGTACGCGACCCAGTTTCCCTACTTCACCCATCATGTCCGGAGTTGCGACGACTACGTCGAACTCGAACCAGCCACCTTGGATTTTTGCGATCATGTCTGCATCGCCTACATAGTCAGCGCCTGCAGCTTCCGCTTCCTTCGCCTTGTCGCCTTTTGCGAACACGAGAACGCGTTGCACTTTACCAGTACCGTGCGGCAGTACAACTGCGCCACGGATTTGCTGGTCAGCACGTTTCGGATCTACACCCAGACGGAATGCAGCCTCAACGGTTTCGTCAAACTTCGCAGTTGCCGCTTTTTTGACAAGCTCCACTGCTTCTGCGACTTCGTATACTTTGTTTTTATCAATCAGCTTTACAGCCTCTTGATACTTCTTGCCCTTTTTTGCCATTTTTAAAATCTCCCTTCAATGTGGTCGTAGCGGTTAATCCTCCCACAGTCAGGGGGCACAGTTTCTGCGCCCCCCTGCCCAAGACAATTAGTCTTCGATCACGATACCCATGGAACGAGCAGTTCCTTCAACCATGCGCATAGCCGCTTCTACGGATGCAGCATTCAGGTCAGGACGCTTCAGTTCCGCGATCTCACGAACCTTGTCGCGTTTCAGCGTAGCAACTTTTGTTTTGTTTGGTACGCCGGAACCGGACTCGATGCCAGCAGCTTTTTTCAACAGAACAGCCGCTGGAGGAGTTTTGGTGATAAAGGTGAACGAGCGGTCTTCAAATACGGTGATTTCCACCGGAATAATCATACCTGCTTCGCTCTCAGTACGAGCGTTGAATTCTTTACAGAATCCCATGATGTTCACACCAGCTTGACCGAGTGCCGGACCAACTGGAGGTGCAGGATTCGCTTTACCTGCCGGGATTTGCAATTTAATTACGCGGATAACCTTTTTAGCCACGTAAGACACCTCCTTGCTTCACATGTGGTATTACGGGGGAATGCCCCCTCCCACTTGGGTGAAAGTCGATTTGAAAGACTTCCGATCTATAGTGAGAGTGCAAGAAACCCCAAATTAATAATGTGGGATTATCAAAACAACATGAAATGTATCATATAGCACTGTACTTTTCAAGTTGAATCCTAATCCAATTTCTGAACTTGAACAAAATCCAGCTCTACTGGTGTTTCACGCCCAAAGATGTCGACCAAAACGCGCAGCTTCTGCCTGTCCGGGTGGATTTCGATAATCTCTCCCGTGCGATTGGAAAACGGTCCATCTGTGACGCGCACCATATCGCGCAGAGCAAAATCGACCTTGATTTTGGGAATCTCGATCCCCATTTGTTTGAGAATCGTATCGGCCTCTTCAGGACGCAGCGCTGTCGGTTTGGAACCGGCGCCCGTGGATCCGACAAAGCCGGTAACCCCAGGAGTGTTGCGCACGACATACCAAGAGTCGTCCGTCATCACCATTTCAACAAGGACATATCCGGGAAACACTTTTTTCGTGACGGTGCGTTTTTTACCATCCTTGGTCTCCACTTCTTCCTCTGTGGGAACGAGAACGCGGAAGATCTTGTCTTCCATGCCCATCGACTCGACGCGCTTCTCCAGATTGGTTTTCACCTTGTTTTCGTACCCTGAGTACGTATGAACGACATACCATGCTTTTTCCATATCCAACAGGACGTTAACCGTCCGTCCCTCCTAAGACTTGCAAAATTACGTTCCTAAAATCAAATCGATCAAGCGCGAGATACCCAAATCAACGATATAGAAAAATACCGCCAGCAACACAACCGTCACGATGACGACGATCGTATACGACGTCAACTCTTTGCGGTTAGGCCAGCGAACCTTTTTCAATTCGGACACTACGTCGCCAAAGAAAGCACCTGTACGGCGGAAACTAGATCCAATGCGTGCTAAGAAACCCATCTTGCCACCCCCAGACTTCTAGCTCGAAACATTACTTCGTCTCGCGATGAAGGGTCTGCTTCTTGTCACGGGAGCAGTATTTTTTCAGTTCGACGCGTTCAGTCGTAGTGCGCTTGTTCTTCGTGGAGATATAGTTGCGTTCGCCGCATTCCGTGCACGCCAACGTGATGTTTACTCGCATTTATTGCCACCTCCATCTCATTTCAAACCTGCTATTGTTGAAAGGAAACCCGATGATCAATAGTACGGGAAAACCGCTACTTTTTCCTGACCATTTCACCTGAAATAACCATAGAAAAAGAGAGACAAGATTCTATGGCTACCTAAACAAATTTATCACACTGAAAAACTCATGTCAACAAAATGCCTTGACAACAGCAAAACATATTGTTCCATTGAAAACAGGGCCGATTCTGGCAGAAAAACAGGAGAAAAGTCATGTAAAAAAGAGATTCAACCTGTTACAGATGAATCTCTCTGCCTTCCAAGTACCGTTCCAGTTTTCGTTTGACGCGCTGCAAGGCGTTGTCGATCGACTTGACATGACGCTTCAGTTCGACGGCGATTTGCTGATACGAACGACCGTCCAGATACAGCATCAGCACCTGTCGCTCCAGATCGCTCAAAATCTCGCTCATCTTGCCTTCGATGTCATCGAACTCTTCCCGGTTGATAAACAGTTCTTCCGGATCGGTGACCTTGGTTCCGCAGATGACGTCGAGCAGGGTGCGGTCGGAGTCCTCGTCGTAGATGGGCTTGTCCAAGGACACGTACGAGTTGAGTGGTATATGCTTCTGCCGGGTGGCAGTCTTGATTGCCGTAATGATCTGGCGGGTGATGCACAACTCGGCAAACGCCTTGAAGGATGTGAGTTTATCCCCACGGAAGTCGCGAATTGATTTGTATAATCCGATCATGCCCTCCTGCACGATATCCTCACGGTCGGCTCCGATGAGAAAATACGACCGTGCTTTGGCCCGCACGAAGTTCTTGTACTTGTTGATCAAGTACTCCAGTGCCTCGGGTTCATTTTCGCGAACCAGGTTCACGACCTCTTCATCGGTCAGCAGTTCGTATTGGGCATGTTTCAACTCCTTGAGGTCAACGCTCACAATGATCCCTCCGGCCACCGGTTTCTCCATAGATAGCGATATTATACATGATGCCGTAAAAAAGCGTCAACCGAATCCAACTTATTCCCTTCTCCATTTTTCGAATATTTTCGCTATTTCATCACTTAGCGGAATCCGCTTGGAGAAACGCTCGTCACGCGTTTTCTCCACCTGCTGCTTGATTTCCCTGCCTGCACTTTCCATGTCATGCAGCAACTCCCGCGCGGATTTCCGCAGGGCTCCCTGTCCGAAAATCACCCGTTGCGAAGTGTAGTCGGAGGTAGCCACATAAATTTGTCGATTTTTCTCGTGATATTCCCAAACGAGCTGCTCAATTTTTTCGTCAGCCGTCTCTTTTTTCTTCGTAAAAAATACTTCTACCTGATATTCCTCTTGCTGTCGTCCGGCCCCCGGGACGTTGTAGGCGTCAAACACGACGATCACCTTCATTCCCGTGAAGCTCTGGTATTCAGCCATTTTGGCGATTAGCTGGTCGCGTGCTTCATCCATTCGATCCTGGTCCTTCAACGCTCGCAGGTCAGGCCAGGCACCGATGATATTGTAGCCGTCCACAATCAGCAGTTGCTTGGCTTTCCTTTTGGCCATGCTATTTCACCCGCGACGGAAGCGGAGAACGGGAGCGGTATACTTCATACATCAGCAGGGCTGCGGCGACAGATGCATTGAGCGAGGTGACGTTGCCCGCCATCGGCAAGCTGTACAGGAAGTCGCAGTTCTCCCTCACCAGGCGGCTGATCCCTTTGCCCTCGCTGCCGATGACGACTGCGAGCGGCATGGAGAAGTCACCCTGGCGAAAATCTTGTTTGGCGCTGGCATCAGTCCCGGCAATCCAGACTCCGCGCTCTTTCAGCTCCTCCATCGTCCGCACCAGGTTGGTAACCCGGGCGACGGGCACGTAGTTGATCGCGCCGGCAGACGCTTTCGCTACGGTCGCTGTCAGGCTGACCGAGCGGCGCTTGGGTATGACCACCCCGTGTACGCCGACAGCATCAGCCGTACGCAGGATGGAGCCGAGGTTGTGCGGGTCCTCCAGTTCGTCCAGCAGCAACAGAAACGCCGGCTCGTTCTTCTCCTCGGCACGCTTCAGGATGTCTTCTACCTCCACGTAGTCGTACGCAGCGACAGAGGCGATGACGCCCTGGTGCTTGTCCGTCGAGCTGAGCATGTCCAGCTTCTTGCGGTTGGCTGTCGTGACAATGACACCCTGCTCTTTGGCGAGGGAGAAAATCGGCCCCATCAGGTTTTTGTTGGTCCCCTCGGCGATCCAGATTTTATTGATCGTACGACCCGACCGCAGCGCTTCAATTACCGGGTTTTTCCCGACAATCCACTCTTCACTCATGTCTGCAATTCTCCTTCCACAATGGTAAATGCCCGTTGGACGATCTCGGCAATCCGATCTTCCCTTCCGTGCAGGTACAAATATCCGATCAGCGCTTCAAATGCAGTCGCATGGCGATAGTCGATAATGTTTGCGTTTTTTGCCGAAGAACCGGACTTGGCATTGCGTCCGCGTTTGACGACAGCGATTTCGTCTTCTGCCAGCTCCGGCAGCAAGGTCAGCAGAATGTTGGCCTGCGCCTTGGCTGACACGTAGCGATTGGCTGTTTTGTGGAGCTGGTTTGGTTTTACCAGCCCCTGGGCAATCAAATGGTAGCGAACGCAATGCGCATACGTGGCATCCCCGAGGAAGGCCAGCACAAGCGGATTGGTCAGATTCGGGTCCCTTTTCAGTTCTTCTTTTTGCATCGTTGTCTCGGCCCCTTATTTCCGGCGCCAGCGCACGCCCTGCGGTGTGTCTTCCAGCACGATTCCTTTTGCCGCGAGCAGGTCGCGGATTTCATCTGAGCGAGCAAAATTGCGCTCCTTGCGCGCCTGGGTGCGCTCTGCGATCAGCGCTTCAATCTCGCTGTCCAACAGCGCATCCTCCTGCTCCAGCTTCAATCCGAGCACGCCGGTCAATTCCCGGAACAGCTCCTGGTAGGCGGTGACTTCTGTGCGCCCGACGTTTTGATTGAGCATGTAGAGGTTGGCTTCCTTGACCACTTCAAACAGGACCGTAATCGCATTGGCCGTGTTCAGATCGTCATCCATTTCGGCTACAAAGCGCTCGCGCAGTTGGCTGATTACCTTGGCCTGCTCGTCTGCCAGTCCGTTCGGCTCCTCCGGAAGCGCCGTTTGCAGCCGATGCGCCAGATTGGCGTACGCCGTCTTCATCCGCTCCAGGCTGTTTGCCGCCTGCTCCAGCAGCTCGTCGCTGAAGTTGATCGGGTTGCGGTAGTGTCCCTGCAGCATGAAGAAACGGATCAACTGGCCGCCGTACTGCTCCACCAGATCGCGTACCAACAGGAAGTTGCCCAGCGACTTGGACATCTTTTCGTTGTTGATATTGAGCATTCCGTTGTGCAGCCAGTAGCGGGCGAACACCTTGCCGGTGAAGCATTCCGATTGCGCCACTTCGTTTTCGTGATGGGGAAAGACGAGATCCTGACCGCCGGCGTGAATATCGATCTGTTCGCCCAAAAACTTCAGGGCCATCGCCGAACATTCGATATGCCAGCCCGGTCGTCCTTCGCCCCACGGACTGCTCCAGCTTACCTCTCCCGCCTTGGCTGCCTTCCAAAGCGCGAAGTCGAGCGGATGCTCCTTCTTCTCGTTGATCTCGACGCGGGCGCCTGCCTGCAGCTCATCCAGCGGCTGATGCGAGAGCTTGCCGTACTCGGAAAAGCGGCCGGTGCGGAAGTAAACGTCTCCCTCGCTCTCGTAGGCATACCCTTTTTCGATCAGTCCTTCGACGAACTGGATGATCTCGGGAATCGTCTGCATGACGCGCGGCTGGATGTCGGGAGGCAGGACATGTAGCGCCCGCAAATCCTGGTTGTACGCTTCCGTGTAGCGGTCTGCCACTTCCTTGACGGTCGTGCCTTCTTCGTTGGCTACACGGATCAGCTTGTCGTCGACGTCCGTGATGTTTTGCACAAAAGTGACGTCGTAGCCGCGATACTGCAAATAGCGGCGAAGCGTGTCGAACACGATGGCCGGACGGGCGTTTCCGATATGAATGTAGTTGTACACGGTCGGCCCGCATACGTACATCTTCACCTTGCCCGGTTCAAGCGGCACGAACGCTTCCTTCTGCCGCGTCATTGTATTAGTGAATTGAATGCTCATTTTTCTTTCTATCCTCCCTCAAAAGTTCCAATTCCTTGCGTAGCTCATCGATCTCTTTTTGCATCTGCCGGATCGTGTCTGCCACAGGGTCAGGCAAATTGACGTGATCGAGGTCGTGTTTGACGCGTCTGCCGTCCTGAATCACGACCCGCCCTTTGATTCCGACAACGGTCGAATTTGGCGGCACTTCCTGCAGCACGACTGCGCCCGCTCCGATTTTGGAGTTGTCACCGATCTTGAATGAACCGAGCACCTTCGCTCCGGTGGCGATGATGACGTCGTTGCCCACCGTGGGATGGCGCTTGCCTTTTTCCTTGCCTGTACCTCCGAGCGTCACACCTTGATAGATCGTGACGTTATCGCCGATTTCGCACGTCTCTCCGATGACCACGCCCATTCCGTGATCGATAAACAAGCCTTTGCCGATTTTGGCGCCGGGATGAATCTCGATTCCAGTCAAAAACCGCGTGAACTGAGACACGACCCGCGCCAATGTACACCAGCCATTTATCCATAGTCTGTGCGCAATCCGGTATCCCCATATTGCATGCAGACCGGAATAGGTCAACACTACTTCCAACGTACTGCGCGCTGCCGGGTCGCGCTCAAACACAGCATGAATATCTTCTCTCATCTGCTTCAACATGCAAGACACCTCCTATCGGATTTCTCCCAAAAACGAAAACCGCCCCTGCACCTTCCGGGGAAGGGACAGAGACGGTTGTATACCGCGGTTCCACTCTGCTTAGATCGCCAGGCGATCTCGCTTGAATCCCGATAACGGCGGGTGCCGATCGTACTTACTTGCCCTGGGTGCTGTACACCCGCAGCGTTCCATACATCGCTCACAGGGGCATTTCCAGCAGCATGCGCCGGATGGCTCTCACCTCTCCACCCTCTCTGTAGACGCATCGCTCTGCTGTACTCTCCTGCTCATCGCATTTGATCCGTATTTATTTTCCTTCGGTCAGCACGCGGTTGATACGCGCAAGCACCTTGTCACGACCGAGCAGATACAAGGTTTCTCCGAGGTCGCGGCCGTGCGCCTGTCCCGTAGCCGCCACGCGAACCGGCATAAACAGCGCTTTTCCTTTTTGGCCCGTCTCTTTTTGCACGTCCTTCAACGCAGCCTTGATGATGTCTACATTGTATTCATCCTGCGCTGACAGGTGTTTGGCAAACGAATTCAAGACTTCTGGCAGTTGCGGTTCCTTCAGCACTGCCAGCGCCTCCTCATCGTACACCACTTCGTCGAGGAAGAAAAGAGCTGCGAGCGGCACGATCTGCGCACAGTAGGACATCTGCTCCTGGTACAGGGCGACGATGCTCTTCACCCACTCTTTCTTCTCCGCGGACAGCTCCGCTTCGATAAAGCCCGCATTTTGCAAATGTGGAATACACATTTCGGTGATCAATTCCAGCGGCTGGCGCTTCAGATAGTAGTTGTTCATCCAGTTCATTTTGGTCGAGTCAAACACAGCCGGAGACTTGCTGACCCGCTCCATGCTGAACAGCTTGATCAGCTCTTCCTTGCCAAAAATCTCTTCTTCGCCGCCCGGAGACCAGCCGAGAAGCACCAGGAAGTTGACGATCGCGTCCGGCAAAAACCCGAGTTCGCGATACTGCTCGATAAACTGGATAATGCTCTCGTCGCGCTTCGACATTTTTTTGCCTTCCTGGTTGAGAATCAGCGCCAGGTGAGCAAAGCGCGGCGGCTCCCAGCCGAACGCCTCGTAGATCATCAACTGCCGCGGCGTATTGGACAAATGCTCCTCACCGCGGATGACATGGCTGATCTGCATCAGGTAGTCGTCGATGACGACCGCAAAGTTGTAGGTGGGTATGCCGTCCGGTCGACAGATGACAAAGTCGCCCATCTCGTCGGAATGGAAGGTAACCTGTCCGCGAATCATATCGTCCACGACGTATTCCCGGTTCTCCGGCACCAGGAAGTGAATCGACGGGACGCGGCCCTCCGCTTCGAATTGTGCGCGCTGCTCGTCTGTGACATGACGATGCTTTTCCAGAATACGCGGGGTTTCGCCGCGCGCAAGCTGTTCTTCGCGCTCAGCGTCCAGCTCTTCCTTGGTAGCGTAGCAGTAGTACGCCTTGCCCTCGGCCAGAAGCTGGTCGATGTATTTGCGATAAATGTCCAGCCGCTCTGTCTGCCGGTATGGACCGTATTCTCCGCCGATATCGGTACCTTCCTCCCACTCGATACCCAGCCATTTCAGGTTCTTCATCTGCTCCTCGTCGGCATTTTCCTTGTTGCGCGTCTGATCCGTATCTTCAATCCGTACGATAAAGGAACCGCCGTGGTGTTTTGCAAACAAATAATTGAAAAGAGCTGTCCGCGCACCGCCTATATGTAGATGCCCCGTCGGACTTGGAGCATAACGAGTGCGAATCGCTTTCGCCATGGGTAGCACCATCCTTATGAATGTAAGACGCTAAAAATCGTAAAGCATCTTCTAACGCTTTATGTTACACCTAGACCTACTCCTTGACAAGCAAGCAGACAGCCTGGGCGGCAATCCCTTCTCCGCGCCCGGTGAAACCGAGCTTTTCCGTTGTCGTCGCCTTGATATTGACCTGGGAGTGATCCTCGGCCTGCAAAGCGCGGGCGATCACTTCTCTCATCTGCGGGATGTACGGAGCCATTTTCGGCGCCTGGGCGATAATCGTCGCATCGAGGTTGCCAAGGCGATAGCCGCGTTCCTTTACCAATGCCCACACATGCTCGAGCAGCTTGAGGCTGTCCGCGTCTTTATACGCCTCGTCGGTATCGGGAAAATGTCGTCCGATGTCTCCCTCTCCGATCGCTCCCAAAATCGCATCGCTGATGGCATGCAACAGCACGTCGGCGTCCGAGTGCCCGAGCAGCCCTTTTTCATATGGAATGGTGATCCCGCCGATGATGCACGGTCTTCCCTCCACCAGTTGATGTACGTCAAATCCCTGTCCAATCCGCATTGCCTACTCTCCCTTTCGCTTTCGCATAATCGCTTCGCCCACGAGCAAATCGTCAGGCGTCGTGATTTTTATGTTTTCATAGCTCCCCTGCATGACGGTCACCGGATGACCCAGCCATTCCACGAGCGTCGCATCATCCGTCCCCAGCTTCCCCGCTTCCTTCGCCCGTTGATGCGCTTCCTGCAGCAAGGACATACGAAAAGCTTGTGGGGTCTGTACAGCCCACAAGCTTTCCCGCGCCGGGGTCGACTCGATCTGTCCTGTCTCCCCCACCACTTTAATCGTATCCTTGACCGGAACCGCGACAATCGTAGCCTGGTCGTGCTGCACCTGGCTGATCAACTGGCTGATCTGCTGAGGAGTGACAAAGGGGCGGGCAGCATCGTGTACGAGTACGTACGAGCAATCCGGGGACAGCGCCTGCAGACCATGCCGCACGCTGTCCTGACGCTCTGCGCCACCTACTACGACCGTCAAGCGGATGCCTTCTGTCCGCAACCAGTCGATCACGTCTGCGTGGTCCTGCTCGCTCACCACCAGTACGATTTCCGCTACCTCCGGATGGGAGGCAAACAGTCTGACCGTGTGCGCGAGGATCGGCTCACCTGCGAGCGGCAACCACAACTTGTTGCGATGGCTGCCCATCCGCTTTCCCGACCCCGCAGCAACTATGACTGCTCCCGTAGCCACAATGAATCCTCTCCCATACGCCTCTATCGCGATTGTCTACAGCGCTTTTTCCAACAGCTTCGGCTTGGCGAAAATCATCCGTCCTGCCGAAGTCTGCAGCACGCTGGTCACCAGTACATCGACTTCATTGCCGATATAGTCGCGGCCGCCTTCGACCACGATCATCGTCCCGTCATCGAGATATGCGACGCCTTGCCCGTGCTCTTTTCCGTCCTTGATCACCTGGACGTTCATCTCCTCGCCCGGCAAGACGACCGGCTTTACCGCGTTGGCCAGATCGTTGATATTCAACACAGGCACACCCTGCAGCTCGCAAACCTTGTTCAGGTTGAAGTCGTTGGTGACGACCTTGCCCCCGATTACTTTTGCCAGCTTGATCAGCTTGCTGTCCACTTCCGAGACTTCTTCAAAGTCGCCTTCCCAAATCTGCACTTTCACTTTCATTTCTTTCTGGATCTTGTTCAAAATGTCGAGCCCGCGCCGTCCTCTGTTTCGCTTCAACACGTCGGACGAATCGGCAATGTGCTGCAGTTCCTCCAGCACGAAGCCCGGGATGACCAGAACACCTTCCAAAAAGCCGGTTCGACATATGTCGGCAATCCGCCCGTCGATGATGACGCTTGTATCCAGAATTTTATTTTCCACATTGACCGTGGTATTGACGTTTTCCTTCTTTTTGTCCCTGTCCTTGCGACCGATGGAAAAGACAGACATGATCTCATCGCGTTTCCGAAATCCTACCTGGAATCCCAAATAGCCAAGCAAACCGGAGACGACCAGCGGCAGCAAATCCCCAATTACCGGAATCGGAATCTTACTGATGGGCAGGAATAATAAAAAAGCAACAATAAGACCACTAATCAACCCCATCGCTCCGAACATGACATCCACAACCGGCATTTTGACGAGCGTTTCTTCTCCCCAGCGAATAACTCGGAAAATATAATCCATCAAGAAATTAGCAGCGAAGAAGAACAGGATGGCACCAAGAGCCGCACCAATGTATTGCGTTCCGTTTACCACACCGAAATTTAACAAATTGTTGAGTAAAGAGAATAGTTCCGGACCATACTGGAACCCCAAACCTCCCCCAACCAGGACAAATACGATTTTTCCTATGCGGCGTACCATGCCTTCACCTCCCTTGGTATTAATATAGACAGAAGCGGGAAAGGTAAACCCTGCTTCTTTCCATCAACTTGAAATATCCTTCCCCTTACCTTTCACTATAGCAAAACCTATTTTACCATGTCAAATAGCCAAAAATTTTAACATATTTCCCGTTTATTCGTCAAGATTCTTTCTTGTTTTTCATTTTCTCTTAAATTGACAGCAAGCCGAATCCATTCTTATAATGGCTATAGCGAAAATCCTGAAAATTTCGATTGTGTAACCAGCCCAAAACAGAGGTGAAACATATGGAGACTCGAAAGCTCGACGACTTTCAAACACAGGTATCAGAGTTGTTGCTTCGGCACCGCAGCATACTGGACGTCATGTCGAAAGTGCAGGAGTCGGCATCTCGCATCAACCGTTCCCTCACCAAGGCCGTCACCGAATGTGGCTGCGTGGAAGTCGTGGCAAAGAAACAGGAATACGATGCCACCAAAAGCCTGGATGAGCAAAAGAAGCATCTCGATACCCACTTCAACGGCCCTCTCTGCGAGCATTGCCGCGAGGTCGTCATGGCGGAAATGGGCAAAAACATGTTCTACATGGCCGCCCTCTGCAATATAGCGGAGATCAAGCTCGAGGACGTGATTTCACAGGAATCGGAACGGCTTCATACACTAGGTGTTTTCAACCTTTCCTAACTTAAAAAAAGTATACGGATGAACCGGTCAAAAGGTTGCAAAAAAACCCGCACATGTCATGCGGGTTTCAGATTGCAGACAAACTCCCTCGCTGAACGAACAGCAGAGGGAGTTTGTTTAATAATTTGATGAAAATACCGAAGGTGTTTTGATCGTTCACCTTTTGGCGACCTGATTTCCATAGCCAGGTCGCCATTTTTTTCAAGTTCATGGCAGCGAAAACAAGCATCGCCTGCATCGTGACCTTCTCCAGTCCTCGTAAGGTCGTCCAACGCATGCCATGCTTTTCCTTCATATCAGCGAATACACGTTCAATCGTTTCTTTCCGTTTGCTATAGATTTGTTTGTTTTCCTCGGTATGCCGGAGGTGGTCTACCTCTTCGAGGTAATCAGCCCAGATGTGGCGACTCACTCTCTTTGTGTAGTCTTTACTTTCCGTGCATTGTTTCAAGAACGGACAACTTCGGCAAACTTGAGAATTTGATCGATAGATACGGTACCCATCCTTGTTTGTTGTCTCATATGTTAAGATTTGCTCGTTCGGGCAGATGTAGCAGTCGAAATATTCATCATACACATATTCGTGCTTTTTAAAAAAACCTTCTTTGGTGCGTGGTCTTGTGTAGGGCATAACGGGGCGAATCTGGTCATCAAGGAGTGTTTTACTGATGTAAGGCGTCTTGTATCCCGAGTCCACTGCCACAGCTTGAGGCTGTGCAAACGTCTTTCGCACTTGATTCAAAACATCCTCAAAAACCTGACTGTCATGCACATTGCCTGGCGTTACCTTGGCACCAAGCACAAATCCATTTCGATCACATGCTGTATGAAAACTATAAGCAAATACACGTTCCTTTTCCCCTTTTACAAACAATCCGCAATCCGGGTCAGTTGTGCTGACTTTCACCTCCTTCTTCGAAGTTTCTGTCTTTTTTTCAAGGGGCTTCTTTCCATGTGCAATACGATCCTGATTGATTTCTTCGTCCAGCAGCTCTTGATATTTCTTCGCTTGTTCTTCAACGATTTCTTTCACGTATTTATGCTTATTCGCACTGGCTTTTACATGCGTAGCATCAATGAAAAGCACATCAGGCTTCACGAATCCATGATGAACCGCCTCCTCCAATATTCGAAGGAAGATCGACTCGAAGAGTTGAGTATCCCGAAAACGGCGAACATAGTTCTTGCCTAGGGTCGTGAAATGGGGAATGGGCTGACTGAAATCATAGCCAATAAACCACCGATAGGCAACATTGGTTTCGATCTCTTTAATCGTTTGTCGCATGGAACGAATTCCAAAAATATATTGGATGAAAGCAATTTTAACTAAGACTACAGGGTCAACACTGGGTCTGCCATTGTCATGACAGTAGAGGCTTTCCACCAAGTCATAGATGAACGAAAAGTCGATTGCATTTTCAATTTTTCTTACGAGATGATCTTCTGGCACCAACTCATCTAGCGAGAATGCAGATATCTGATAACGCCCTTCGGCCTCTTGCTTATTAAGCATAATGCCACCTCTAAAAAATAACTTTTGAAAACGTAACATGTTCTATATTCAACAAAAAAGCCTGCAGACCCTGTTCCTTACGGAACTTTGTCTACAGGCTGAAACCCGCACATGTCATGCGGGTTTTTCTTTGCTTGCGCCTATTCAAAAGGCACCGATTCCTCTTTCTTTTTGCGCCCTCTGATTTTTTTGATCAAAATCTCAATGTTTTTTTTTATTCCGTACAAGGCATACACCGCCAGCGGCAAAAAGACGATTTTGGGAAACTGCTCCGGATACTTGATGGCCACCAGAACCACGATGGCAATGATGATCGGGGTGATCCAGTAAGCTGCCTTGGGAATCCCCACTTTTTTGAAGTTGGGGTATTTGATCTTGGATACCATCAAAAAGGCGAGCAGCAGCATGCTGGCTGCCAGCAGCGCTACGTTAAACACCTGGTGGTACAAGGCGAGAGTCGCCAGCACACCGCCAGCCGCGGTGATCGGAAGCCCGATGAAGTAGCCGGGTACGCCAGCCTGGACATTGAAGCGGGCGAGCCTGAGTGCACCGCAAATCGGGAAGATCGCTGTAATGATAATGCCGAGCATATTCAGATCCTGCAACACCACGACGTACATGATGAAAGCAGGTGCCACACCGAATGTGATCACATCGGACAAGGAATCCAGCTCCTTGCCAAATTCGCTCTGCGCATTGAGCATACGGGCTACGCGCCCGTCGAGACCGTCTGCGAGCATCCCGATAATGACCGTGATCGCCGCGTAATCTACGTAGTGCTCACCTTGAAAAGCAAGAATAATAGCCAGAATACCCAAAAACAAGTTGCTTACGGTTAGTATGTTCGGCAACGATTTCACGAACATAAACTACCTCCTG
The DNA here is from genome assembly GCF_044627595.2 of Brevibacillus sp. TJ4. Taxonomy (NCBI): domain Bacteria; kingdom Bacillati; phylum Bacillota; class Bacilli; order Caryophanales; family Paenibacillaceae; genus Brevibacillus; species Brevibacillus sp. TJ4. Next base: position 4,176,456 of record NZ_CP185865.1, read on the forward strand.
ATTTTCCTTCGCGAAGAAGACGAGCGTTTGTCAAAGATCGTCCACTAGGCAAATCGAGTCGTACATCTAGTGTGCCTTTATCCTATTCTACTTCAAATATGTCTGTCAATGAACACTTGCTGCTGAATCCTTTTCAGACCGTCCTTGATCGCTCTTGCCCGCACCTCGCCGATTCCGTCCACATCATCCAGCTCCTCGATCGTCGCCATCATAATCCGCGGCAGATTATGAAAATGCTGAACCAGGTTCGTGATGATCGCGGCAGGCAGCCGGGGAATTTTCAACAAGATCCGATAGCCACGCGGAGATACCGATTCCTCCAGGTTGCTGACAGTACCAGTATACCCGAGTACACGCAAGAACGAACTGATTTCCATCATTTCATCCGAACTTAATTTTTTCATGTCACGCAGCACCTGATCCACAGAGGCGTCGGGGTTGCGACTGTAATCCCTGATCAGCATGCGAGCCTCTTCTTCGATGTTGGAAACAAGTTCCGCCAACTGCATGCTGACAAGCCTCCCCTCTGTCCCCAGCTCGCAACTGTAATTGGCGATCTCTTCTTTTATACGAAGAACCATTTCGATCCGTTGCAAAACAGAAGCCACGTCGTGCAAGCTCACCAATTCCTCGAATTCCAGCGCACCGAGGTTGGTCAGGGACTGGTCGAGGACGGATTTGTATTTTTCCAAGGTGGCGACAGCCTGATTCGCCTTTGCCAAAATAACGCCAGTCTCACTGAGCTCGTAGCGAAAATTGCCCTGATACAGCGTGACCACATTGCGCCGCTGCGAGATGGCGATGACCAGGTGGTTGGTATGCACCGCTGTTCGCTGCGCCGTCCGGTGACGCGTCCCCGTTTCGCTGGTGGGGATCGATGCCGGAGGGAACCACTGGGTGTTAGCGAACAAAATCCGCCTGGCATCTTCGCTGAGGACGATGCCTCCGTCCATTTTCGCCAACTCGTACAGATGAGCAGGGGTGAACTCGCAATTGATGGAAAAGCCGCCATCGACAATTTGTCTCATTTCCGGACTGCATCCGACAACGATCAGTCCGCCAGTCCTGGCCCTGAGCACATGTTCCAGACCTTCGCGTAGCTGCGTACCAGGAGCGACGAAGCGAAGCGCATGGTTAAATTCCCGGGTTCGTTTGTCGTACTCCTGCACACGCGCTACCCCCTCATCACTTCATGCAATGCCTCGCTTATATTATTCACGCCGATCACCGCAATATCATCTGGAACTTCCAGACCGCGTATGTTTTTTTCCGGGATGATGACCCGCTTGAAGCCCAGCTTGTGCGCTTCCCGCACCCGCTGTTCGATCCGGGAGACGCCGCGCACCTCGCCGGTCAGCCCGATCTCTCCGATTACGACGTCATGCGGATTGGTCGGATGGTCGCGAAAGCTGCTGGCGATGCTGACGGCAATAGCCAGGTCGACGGCAGGCTCATCCAGCCGAACGCCGCCTGCTACGTTCACGTAGGCGTCCTGGTTTTGCAGCATCATCCCCATGCGCTTTTCCAATACCGCCATAATCATCGCCACGCGCTGATGATCGACGCCTGTCGCCATCCTGCGCGGCGTCACGAAGCTGGTCGGCGCGACCAGTGCCTGCAGCTCGACCAGGACCGGCCTGGTCCCTTCCATGCTGGCGACAACGGTAGAGCCTGCCACTCCGTGCGGACGCTCCGCCAAAAAGATTTCGGACGGGTTGGCGACTTCCTCGAGGCCGCGATCCTTCATCTCGAAAATTCCGATTTCGTTTGTCGAACCAAAGCGGTTTTTGACAGCGCGCAAAATTCGGAATGTATTGTGCCGCTCCCCTTCAAAGTAGAGAACAGCGTCCACCATATGCTCCAGCATCCGCGGGCCTGCGATTGAGCCTTCCTTGGTCACGTGGCCCACGATGAACGTGGCGATCCCTTTTCCTTTGGCAATCCGCATCAACTGCGCAGTCGCCTCGCGTACCTGGGCGACGCTTCCCGCCGCGGACTGGATCGCCGGATGAAATACGGTCTGAATCGAGTCGATGATCAGTACGTGGGGGTCTACCTGATTAATATGCTGCTCAATCAAATCTAAATCATTTTCTGCCAAAACAAACATGGGCGGTGTTTTCTTATCCAGGCGATCTGCGCGCAGCTTGATTTGCTTTGCGGACTCTTCGCCAGAGACGTACAGCACCTTGCCGCCCTGGTGAGCGAGAGCAAAGGAGGTTTGCAACAACAGCGTGGATTTTCCGATACCCGGGTCTCCGCCGACCAAAATCATCGAACCAGGCACCAAACCGCCGCCGAGCACGCGGTTCAACTCGCTGATCGTCGTGTCGATCCGCGGGTCCTCCTCACTCGTCACTTGCGTCAGCGCCATCGGCGCCTGCCGCACGCCGCCGCTCAACCCTTCGTGGCGATGTGCGTTTTTCACGGTTACTTCCTCGACGAGCGTATTCCAGTTGTTGCATCCCGGACACTTTCCCATCCACTTCGGTGATTCATACCCGCATTCTTGACAAGCGAATTTCGTCTTATACTTGGACATTTTCCTACCTCGTTTGCATGTTCAAATTTGGTCCGACAGATCGGCCAATCCATACAGCGGAAAAGAGAATACCCCGGTGAAATCACTGAGGCATTCTCTTCTCCTGTTATCCTATCATATTTTACGTTTGTTACGACGTGGTTTTTTCCAATCGTTTGACGACCAATTGTCCATCCTCGGCGTCGATGCTTACCGTATCGCCTTTGCTGATCGTTCCTTTCAGCAGCTCTTCGGACAGGCGGTCTTCGATCTGACGCTGGATCGCGCGACGCAGCGGACGAGCGCCATACGCCGGGTCGAAGCCTTCCTTCGCGAGGATTTTCTTCGCTTCGTCGGACAGTTGGAAATCGATGTGCTGCTCTCTCAGACGTTTGCGCAGCTCTTCGGTCATCAGCGAGACGATTTGCTCGATATGCTCCTGCTCCAGAGAGTGGAAGACGATGACTTCGTCGATCCGGTTGAGGAACTCGGGACGGAAGCTCTTTTTCAGCTCATCCATCACCTTGTCCTTCATGTCCTGGTATTTCCTTTCCGTATCGCCGGTAGTAAAGCCAAGCGTCGTATTTTTCTTGATCAGGCTGGCACCGACGTTGGAGGTCATAATGACTACCGTGTTGCGGAAGTCCACAGTACGTCCCTTGGAGTCGGTCAAACGTCCGTCGTCGAGGACTTGCAGCAGGATGTTGAAGACGTCAGGATGCGCTTTTTCGATTTCGTCCAGGAGGATGACGGAGTACGGTTTGCGGCGTACTTTTTCCGTCAGCTGGCCGCCCTCGTCATATCCCACATATCCCGGAGGGGCACCGACCAGACGCGCTGTGGAGTGTTTCTCCATGTACTCGGACATGTCGACGCGGATCATCGCGTCTTCATCGCCAAACAGCGTCTCGGCTACGGCACGCGCCAGCTCGGTTTTCCCGACCCCGGTAGGACCGAGGAAGATGAAGGAGCCGATCGGACGTTTCGGATCTTTGAGGCCGGCACGCGCGCGGCGCACAGCCCGGGAGATCGATTTGACCGCCTCGTCCTGACCGATGACGCGATCATGCAGAATCTCTTCCATCTTCAGCAGGCGCTCGGTCTCTTCTTCTTTCAGCTTGACGACGGGCACGCCGGTCCAGCTCGCCACGACAGTCGCGATGTCTTCTGCCGTTACCTCCATGTTCAGTTGGCCCTGGCGTTCTTTCCAGTCCTTCTTCGTTTTTTCCAGCTCTTCGCGCAGCTTTTGCTCCTGATCGCGCAGCGCTGCGGCTTCTTCAAACTCCTGGGACTGTACGGCAGCGTCCTTTTCCTTGCGCACTTCTTCCAGACGGCCTTCGAGCTCTTTGAGGTTCGGTGGAACGGTGAAGGACTGCAGACGCACTTTGGAAGCTGCTTCGTCGATCAGGTCAATCGCCTTGTCAGGCAGGAAGCGGTCGGTAATGTAGCGATCGGACAGCTTCACCGCCTGTTCGATTGCCTGGTCGGTAATTTTCACGCGGTGATGCGCTTCGTAGCGGTCGCGCAAGCCGTTGAGAATTTTGATCGCGTCTTCCATCGTCGGTTCGTCTACCTGGATCGGTTGGAAACGGCGTTCCAGCGCAGCGTCCTTTTCGATGTACTTGCGGTATTCATCCAGCGTGGTCGCGCCTACGCACTGCAGTTCGCCGCGCGCCAATGCCGGTTTCAAAATATTCGATGCGTCAATCGCACCTTCAGCGCCGCCAGCGCCGATCAACGTGTGCAGCTCGTCGATGAACAGGATGATGTTGCCGGCTTGACGGATTTCGTCCATGATCTTTTTCAGGCGGTCTTCAAATTCGCCACGATACTTGGTTCCGGCTACTACCGTCCCCATGTCCAGTGTCATAACACGCTTGTCGCGCAGTGTTTCGGGAATTTCGTTGTTCACGATTTTTTGCGCCAGGCCTTCTGCAATCGCCGTTTTCCCTACCCCTGGTTCCCCGATCAGAACCGGGTTGTTTTTCGTGCGGCGGCTCAGTACCTGAATGACGCGCTCAATCTCTTTCTGGCGGCCGATGACGGGATCGAGTCCGCCTTCACGGGCGATCGCCGTCAGATCGCGGGCCAGGCCGTCCAGCGTCGGCGTGTTGGCTGCCGGATTGCCGCCGGACGGTTGATGCGAACCCATCATCTCCGAGCTGCCCAGCAGTTGCAGCACTTGCTGGCGAGCCTTGTTCAGGCTGACGCCGAGGTTGTTCATAATGCGCGCGGCAATGCCTTCACCTTCGCGGATCAGACCGAGCAGGATATGCTCTGTACCGACGTAGGTATGGCCCAGCTTGCGTGCTTCGTCCATGGAAAGTTCGATGACCTTTTTGGCGCGCGGCGTATAGTTGGGGGTGTAGTTGGAACCGGATTGTTCCGTCCCGCGGCCGATCAGCGCCTCTACTTCACTTTGAATTTTATCCAAACCGAGTCCCAGCGACTGCAAGGCTTTGGCGGCAATGCCTTCGCCTTCGCGGATGAGGCCAAGCAGCACATGCTCTGTCCCGATGTCCTTGTGGCCCAAACGTACAGCCTCTTCCAGCGCCAATGCCAACACTTTTTGTGCTCGTTCTGTAAATCGTCCAAACATCATATCGTTACACCTCCATTAAGTACTTACTTCTATTTCGGATCGCGATTACCTGTCTGCTCTGATTTTCTCCCGGATCAGTCGCGCCCTTCTTTCGTCGCGCTGCTCGGGAGTCAGCTTTTGCCCGGCGTTTTGTTGCAGGAAGCCGGGTTGGGTCGTCACCAGAAGCTCGTTTAGGACGAGCGGAGAAACTTCGGGAATGACGTCGAGGTCGATTCCCAGACGCACATCGGAGAGGCGCTGTGCCGCTTCCTTAGACTCGATCGTGCGTGCGTGGAGCAAAATGCCGTAGGAGCGAAAAATCTTGTCTTCCAGCGTGATCCGGGTATGCTCCATCAAGTATTCGCGGGCGACGCGTTCTTGCTCGATGATCTGTCTGGCTACACCGTACAGGTTGGAGAGAATGTCGTTTTCCGACATGCCCAGCGTGACCTGGTTGGAGAGCTGGAACAGATTGCCCATCGCCTCGCTGCCTTCGCCGTAGATGCCGCGGACGACCAGCCCGACCTGATTGATCGCTTGCAGGATGCGGTTGATCTGCTGGGTCATCACGAGAGCCGGCAAGTGCAGCATGACAGAAGCGCGTATCCCTGTGCCGACGTTGGTCGGGCAGCTCGTGAGATAGCCTCGTTTTTCATCAAACGCGTACGTCAACTGCTTCTCGAAAATATCATCCATTTTCGTGCCGACTTCCCACGCTTCGTTCAGGCGAAAGCCCGGCAAAAGCACCTGGATGCGAATATGGTCTTCTTCATTTATCATAATGCTGACTGATTCATCAGGACTTAGCAAGACCGCCCCTTTTCTGGACTCCTCAGCCAGATGTGGACTGATGAGATGCTTTTCGACCAGCACCTTTTTTTCCAAAGGGTTTACCTGATCCATTTGAATCAGTTGCAGGTTGTATTGCTTGCGCATGGACTCGGAGTTGCTTACTTCGGTTACTTTTCTTACTACTTCTTCCGCCTGGGAATCTGTAGCCAAGAGCGGAAAAGGATGCTGGCGCAAGTTGCGCGCAATACGCAACCGTGTACTGATCACGATGTCGGAATCAGGGCCTTCGCCTCTCATCCAATTGCTCCACGGGTTTTGCATAAACTGCTGTAGGCCCATGACCAGCTAACCTCCCTTGTTACGATTGTGACATTTTTTGTTCAAGTACGCGGATTCGATCGCGCATCTCTGCCGCCTTCTCGAATTCCTCGCTGGCAACATAGCGTTGCAACGCACTTTTCAACTGCTCCAGCTCTTTGCGGATTTTGATCTGTCCGCCCGTGCGCTCCGGTACCTTGCCGATGTGCTGGGTGTTGCCGTGGATGCGGCGAAAAAGCGGATCGAGCTTATCGCCCAAAAATGTGTAACAATCGCTGCAACCAAATCGACCGCTTTTGCTGAACTGCGCGTAGGTAAGTCCGCATGTCTCGCAGCGGATCGGCTTGTTTGCCGCCGAATCGCGCCCATTTTTTTGCATCGGGTCAAATTTTAGCAACCCTGACAGGAGATTATTGATGCTGAAGTTGTGAAAGCCGGTGAATACATCCCCTTTTTCCTGCGCACATTGCTCGCAAATATGGTATTCGTTCTTTTCTCCATTTACGATTTTCGTCAGATGAAGCGTAGCCGGTCTTTGCCCACATTCTTCACAGTTCATCACTATCCCTCCCTTACCATACTCACCTTGACAAAATCGCGGCAATCAACTGCTTTAAAATATTTGCCCGCAATCGATCGCGAATCTCCGGTTTGATCGTCAGTACATTGCGTGAGGTTGCCACTTTCATCAACGTCGCTTCCCGCAGACTGACCAAACCGTCTTCCAGCAATCGCTCGATAATCGCATTCCCGACATTTTGGGTGATGCTTTCGCCGATCAGTTCTTCTGTCAAAAGCTCTTGCAAGCGGGCCTTGCTGACGATCTGGACTTTGCGGATTCGGATGTACCCGCCGCCGCCGCGCTTGCTCTCGACGATATACCCTTTTTGCAAGGTAAAGCGAGTATTGATGACGTAGTTGATCTGAGATGGCACACACTGAAAAAGGTCGGCAATTTCGCTACGCTGAATCTCGACGGAACCGGTGGGACTCTCGGTTATGATGTTTTTCAAGTGCTGCTCAATGATGTCCGAGATATTACGCATGTCACCGCCTCCTATCCAATGTGGTTTGACTATTGACTTTGACTATCTTTGACTTTAATTATAATGCGTTTGCTGTATCGTTGCAAGTGGTCGCTGCACTTTGCTTACGTCCTTCTACATGTACTAGTGTAGGCAAATTATCTGCGCTTAAATCAAACAAAAAACCACTCCGGACGGAATGGTTTCAGGACTGCCTATGTTGCGGTTTGTAAGGTGGTGGCAAATGGTTCAGCAGCTCGCTGAAGCTGGCGATAAGTCTGTCTGCGCCATCGAGCTCGCCCTCCCCGGCAAAGCCAAAATCACAGCCGATCGTAAACAGGCCGTTCGCCTTCCCTGCTTCGATGTCGGAGCGTCTGTCCCCGACCATGACCGCCTGCTTGATCTCGTAATCGCGCAGCAGCTTGCCGACCAGATCGTTTTTGGAGCGGGTCTGAAAACGTCCGGCCGAATACAGATCGGTGAACAGGTCAGTCAGTCCGTACTCGGCGCAGATCGCCTCGATGTATTTTTCCTGGCCGTTGCTGGCTACAAACAACGGGATGCCTTGCTCATGCAAATGGTGCAGCGTCTCCACCACTCCGGGGTACAGTTCTGTCACCCGTTCGTGGATCAGCTTGATTTCGTTTTGCAGCAGCAAGCGATCGGCGGCATGCTGGACTTCTTCGACTGCTCCGGGGAGCAAAGTGTTCCACACCTGCTCGACCGTCATCCCCAGTACACTGACTAGTTGCTCTTCGCTCGGAGTGGGACCATCCCAAATTCCTTGCTCGCGAAGCTGGTCAAAGGTCCGCTGGAAGGCCGGGGTCGATAATGTTTCGGTTTGCAAAAGCGTGCCGTCCATGTCAAACAGGATCGCATAGGAAATCGCCAAGAAACGGTTCCTCCTCCCAACACGATAACTCGAATCGAACACACCTTCCTGACTGTTATCGTCCAGAAGGTTTTCCTTTATTCTTTCCAAACTGTGGGTGTGTTCATTGTGGATATGTATGTGGATAGCCTACCATAATTGTGACATGAGGGAAAAGCATTCCTCGCCACCCAAAAACAAGCCCGAGCCATTCGCGGATCAGATTGGACGAAATGGCCAGAATGCGTTACTTTTAGGTAAGTGCTTTTTGATCTGGAACATCCCCCAAAGGAGGAATGGAATCACTATGCTTAAAATCGGATCACACGTCTCATTCTCCGGCAAAGGTTTGCTCAATGCCGCTGAAGAAGCCGTCGGTTACGGTTCCAGCACGTTTATGATTTATACCGGGGCCCCGCAAAACACGCGGCGCAAACCGATTGAGGAGCAATACGTAGACGAAGGGAAAGCGGTGATGGACAAGCACAACATCGACGAGATCGTCGTCCACGCCCCTTACATTATCAATCTCGGCTCCTATAAAGAAGATACGTTTGAACTGGCCGTACGCTTTCTCCAGGAAGAAATCCGCCGGACAGACTACCTGGGTGTGAAAAATATCGTTCTCCATCCGGGCGCCTACACAGACAAGGATGTCGAGTTCGGCATTGCCCGCATCGCCGAAGGATTGAACCAGGTACTGAGCGGGGTAAAAGACACCAACGTAAACATCGCGCTGGAGACGATGGCCGGCAAGGGTACGGAAATCGGACGCAATTTTGAAGAAATCGCCGCGATCATCGAGAAAGTGGAAGATAACCACCGACTGACTGTATGCATGGATACGTGCCACATTCACGATGCTGGCTACGACATTGTCCACGATTTTGACGGCGTCATCGAACAATTCGACCGGATCATCGGCTTGGACCGATTGGCTGTCGTCCACTTGAACGACAGTAAAAGTCTGCGGGGAACCCACAAGGACCGCCATGCACCGATCGGAGCTGGGTTGATCGGCTTTGAGGCCATGCACTACATCGTGCATCACGACAAGATTCGCCACTTGCCTCTCGTCCTGGAGACTCCGTGGATCGGGAAGGAAAAAGGGCAGGAACGCCCGATGTACGAAGCCGAAATCTCCTTGCTGCGCGGGGATGTCGAAAAGCGCTTTGGCTCTGAGTTCCTCGATCATGTGGAGCGGCTGGACTTCTTCTTCCGCAAACAGGAAATTGACCAACGCCAGTTTATCGTCGACACGTGGGAATTGTTGAAAACGGACGCGAAGGCGAAAAAGGCTGACGGGCGCGAACCGATGGAGCGGCTGTACGATATGGTCAAAGAAGCCCGGCTGTTTACCGATCTGAACGAAGAACAAGTAAATCACCGACTGATCGCGCTGTTTGCGGGCAAACACTGCTCCTGACACCAACGGAAAAGTCCCTCGATGGCAAGACCTTGTTTGCTGCAGGTCTGCCATGAGGGATTTTCTTTTCCCATTCCGTCTGTCGTTTCCTCGCCGACTCGCAACGAAAAAAGCCATCCATTGCGGATGGCTTTACCTTATTCCTTCAAAACTGGATCTGCATGCATGCTATGGATTGTGTGTGGATAAGTCCTCGACCGATTAGTATTCGTCAGCTCCACGCGTTGCCGCGCTTCCACACCGAACCTATCAACCTCATCGTCTTTGAGGGGTCTTACCAGCTTGCGCTGTGGGAAGTCTCATCTTGGAGGGGGCTTCACGCTTAGATGCTTTCAGCGCTTATCCCTTCCGCACATAGCTACCCAGCTGTGCCACTGGCGTGACAACTGGTGCACCAGCGGTGCGTCCATCCCGGTCCTCTCGTACTAAGGACAGCTCTCCTCAAACTTCCTGCGCCCGCGACAGATAGGGACCGAACTGTCTCACGACGTTCTGAACCCAGCTCGCGTACCGCTTTAATGGGCGAACAGCCCAACCCTTGGGACCTACTTCAGCCCCAGGATGCGATGAGCCGACATCGAGGTGCCAAACCTCCCCGTCGATGTGGACTCTTGGGGGAGATAAGCCTGTTATCCCCAGGGTAGCTTTTATCCGTTGAGCGATGGCCCTTCCATGCGGAACCACCGGATCACTAAGCCCGACTTTCGTCCCTGCTCGACTTGTAGGTCTCGCAGTCAAGCTCCCTTCTGCCTTTACACTCTACGAATGATTTCCGACCATTCTGAGGGAACCTTTGGGCGCCTCCGTTACCTTTTGGGAGGCGACCGCCCCAGTCAAACTGCCCACCTGGCATGGTCCTCTCGCCCGATCAGGGCGACGAGTTAGAAACTCCGTACATCAAGGGTGGTATCCCACCGACAGCTCCACAGAGGCTGGCGCCCCTGCTTCAAAGCTTCCCACCTATCCTGTACATGATGCACAAAGTTCCAATACCAGGCTACAGTAAAGCTCCATGGGGTCTTTCCGTCTTGTCGCGGGTAACCTGCATCTTCACAGGTATTATGATTTCACCGGGTCTCTTGCCGAGACAGCGCCCAAGTCGTTACGCCTTTCGTGCGGGTCGGAACTTACCCGACAAGGAATTTCGCTACCTTAGGACCGTTATAGTTACGGCCGCCGTTTACTGGGGCTTCGGTTCAAAGCTTCGCTTGCGCTAACCCATCCCCTTAACCTTCCAGCACCGGGCAGGCGTCAGCCCCTATACTTCGCCTTGCGGCTTCGCAGAGACCTGTGTTTTTGCTAAACAGTCGCTTGGGCCTTTTCACTGCGGCCCCCTCGGGCTCAGCCCGCCCGACACCAGCTTACGCTCGCGTCGGGCGGGGACCCTCACCCTACCGGGGCGCCCCTTCTCCCGAAGTTACGGGGCCATTTTGCCGAGTTCCTTAGCAAGAGTTATCCCGCGCACCTTAGGATTCTCTCCTCGCCTACCTGTGTCGGTTTGCGGTACGGGC
>NZ_CP185865.1:4192500-4234066 GCF_044627595.2 Brevibacillus sp. TJ4
CAATGGCAATCCGCATATACAACTGCATGTCCAACGCATTGTGATGCGTAATGAACGGACGTGCCGAAGCTCCTCCGGCGATCGCATGCAGCGTAGGGGTTTCCACTTCCAGATAACCGAGGTTGTCCAAATAGCGGCGCATCGAAGTCAAAATCCGGCTGCGGGTGATAAACGTCTGCCGCACCTCCGGATTTACGATCAAATCCACGTAACGCTTGCGGTAGCGCGTTTCAATATCTTTTAACCCGTGGTATTTCTCAGGCAGCGGTCGCAGCGATTTGGTCAAATAGGTGAGTTCCTTTGCTTTGACACTCAACTCGCCTGTCTTGGTCTTGAAGACGACGCCCGTAACCCCGACCAGGTCGCCGATGTCGCTTAACTCAAATACCTTGTGCGCGTCTTCGCCAACCGTGTCCTGGCGCACGTAAATCTGAATCTGGCCGGAGCGGTCCAGCAATTGGGCGAAGCTCGCCTTGCCCATCGAGCGTTTTGCCATCAAACGGCCAGCGATGGTGACGACATGCTCGCCCGCTTCCAGTTCCTCTTTGGACTTCTCACCGTACGCTTCGATGACTTCAGCAGCGTGGTGAGTCTGATTGAATTTTTTCCCGAATGGATCAAAACCCCATTCGCGCAGTTGGTTCATTTTGTCGCGACGCACTTGAAGCAGCTCGTGAAGCTCCTCTTGTTGGTCTTCTTGCTGCAGGTCTTGCTCGTTAGCCATTGCCTTTCACTCCTCATAATAAATCCCAGTTTTGCCAAGCACGCAGGTGGAATAAATAGTGACAGGGCGTACCTCTAACAAGGTACGCCATGTTTCAAACTTACAGGTTGATATCGAGAATTTCGTATTGAATGACGCCAGCCGGTACCTGCACATCGACGATTGCGCCTTTGGCCTTGCCCAACAGCGCTTGCCCTACCGGTGATTCGTTGGAAATCTTGTTGTTCATCGGGTCTGATTCAGCCGAACCGACAATCGTGTAATCGACGATCTCACCGAATTCCAAGTCTTTCACTTTTACGCGGGAACCTACGCTTACTACTCCGGTATCTACGTCGTCATTCGTAATGATGCGAGCATTGCGCAGCATTTTTTCCAACGTGAGAATACGTCCTTCGATAAATGCCTGCTCGTTTTTGGCTTCCTCGTACTCGGAGTTTTCACTGATATCGCCATAGCTGATCGCTTCTTTAATCCGGGCTGCTACTTCCTTGCGCTTAACCGTTTTCAAATCTTCCAGTTCTTGTTCCAGTTTTGCCAGGCCTTCTGGTGTGAGGATCACTTCTTTTTCAGACATGTTTCGATTCCCCCGTTTAAAAATAATTCCATTGTACTGGATAAAGTACAAAGGATTATATGTAGATGTTTTATGCATTATACAGCAGTGTGTAAACACGTATGAGTACTCAAAGGGAAAGCTGCCAGGGTGAACTGGCAGCTCGACTCCCAATATTACGGAGTATTATAGGATATGAAGGAACCCTTGTCAATGTTTGGTTCCTAGTAGCTGACTGCCTCTTCGCGCACAGTAGACGCTGGTTGTTCATCGTCATCCGCGCTGTTCTCAACCCATTCGACGTAGTCGTTCAGGATGCGGCGCAGTCCTTCTTCTGTTTCCACGGCATTGATCAGGTTTTTCGTATGTGTCGAGCCTTTGAGCCCTTTGAGGTACCAGGCAGCGTGCTTGCGCATTTCCAAAACGCCAACGCGCGGGCCTTTCAAGGCAATCAAACGCTCGGCGTGCAGCAGGCAAATGTCGATTTTTTCGCGGACGGACGGCTCCGGCGGCAACTCCCCGGTCGTCAAATATTGAATCGTGCGGTACAGCATCCACGGATTGCCCAGTGCCGCGCGACCGATCATCACGCCATCGCAGCCTGTCGTATCCAGCATCCGGCGTGCGTCCTCCGGCGTAGCCACGTCGCCATTGCCGATGACCGGGATGGAGAGCGTTTCTTTTACGCGCTTGATCCAGCTCCAGTCGGCCTGCCCTTTGTACATCTGGACACGCGTACGGCCATGGACCGCGACTGCTTTTCCGCCAGCGCGCTCGACTGCCTTGGCGTTATCGAGCACGTACAAATGGTCTTCGTCCCAGCCCAAACGCATTTTTACAGTGACCGGCTTCTCGACCGCATCCACCACTGCCGAAACAACCTCGTAAATTTTGTTCGGATCGAGCAGCAGACGGGCACCCGCATCACAGCTCGTAATTTTCGGAACGGGACAGCCCATGTTGATGTCGATAATGTCCGCGTTTGTGTGTTGGTCCACGTATTTCGCTGCCTCTACCAGTGTTTCCTTATCTCCGCCAAAAATCTGCAGGCTCAGCGGTTTTTCCCGTTCGTCGACAAACAGCATATCCATTGTTTTTTTGTTTCCGTGAACAATTCCTTTGTCACTCACCATTTCGGCACAGACCAGTCCCGTACCGAACTCCTTGGCAATCAAACGAAAAGCAGGGTTGCACACACCTGCCATCGGAGCGAGAACGACGTTGTTTTTCAATTCAATATTCCCGATCTTCATCTATATATGACCTCCTTTTTCTCCAAACGCACGCAATCTGGTGGACGGGCGGTTGAACAAAAGAGATAATTCGAACCTTGCATGCATTAATTATTTATATCACATAATTCCTCAAAATCAATTTGTAAAGTGCTGGCGATCCTGCGCAAAACAGGCTCCGTCGGCATCCGTGTGCCGCGCTCAAGCGAACCTACGAACGACAAGGATACACCCAATTTTTCTGCAAGTCCTTGCTGCGTATACCCCTTTAGCTTTCGGAAGGAACGGATTCGGTTTCCCAATCGATTGTTCCCCACTTTCGTACCCCCTTCTGATCCTGCGGTAAATCTGACAAATAATGAGAAATGGAGTGGTTGTATACGGGCAATGTTTCGCCGCTCCATACATCCTGGAGCGGAATGAGCACGAAGGCTCGTTTGGTCATCTCCGGGTGAGGGATGCGCAGATGCTCCTGCTCGATGCAACTGTCCCCGTACAGCAACAGATCGATGTCCAACGTGCGCGGTCCCCAGCGAACGGTGCGTACGCGCCCCAACTCCTGCTCGATCGAAAGTGCTGCCTGAAGCAGTTGCTCGGCAGACAGGCTGGTTTCTGCAGCAATCACCATGTTCAAAAACGCGTCCTGTTCCACGAAGCCTACCGGGTCCGTCTCATAGATGGCAGAGACGCGCTTGATGCATATGCCTGGCCGTGCATGCAGCTTGCGGATCGCCTGTTTCAACTGATCCGCCCGATCGCCCAGGTTGGACCCCAAGGCCAGATATGCTGTTACTGTCATCGCGCATAATCCTCTCTTTTGCGAACCATCTCGATGGCGACGGAATCGTAGTGTCCGTTAATCGGAGGATTCGGTTTGGTTACCTTTACCTTCACTTCGGCCAAAGGGAACTGGTGCAATAGCCGTTCCGCTATTCGCGCGGTCAATGCCTCGACGAGGTTAAACCGCTCCTTCTCCGCCAATTGTTGCACACAAGTAAAGATATCGGCATAGTTGACCGTATCGTTTAGGTCATCGCTCTCTCCAGCCCGCGACAGGTCGAGAGAGAGCTCCAGGTCCACGTAAAATCGCTGGCCCAGCTCGGCTTCAGCAGCGAAGACGCCGTGGTAGCCGTAAAACGACATGCCCTTGAAGTAAATTTTATCCAATCGGGACGCCTCCTCCAAGCATCGCATCCATCATCGCAGCAACGCGCTTCATTTCTTTGACATCATGCACCCGCACTATGTGGCATCCCTTGGCGATCCCGAGCGCAACCGTAGCTGCTGTCCCTTCCAACCGCTCCTCGACCGGCAAATCCAGCACCTTGCCGATCATCGATTTGCGCGAAGTCGCCAATAATACGGGGTAGCCCAGCCCGACGAGATCGTCCAGCCGCCGCATTGCCTCAAGGTTCTGCTCCAGTGATTTGGCAAAGCCGATACCCGGGTCGAGAATGATCTGATCGTGGTCGACACCCGCATCCAGTGCAATCTGCACCGACTCGCGCAAATCGCGGATAAAATCAGGGAAAAAGTGATTGTAGTTCGGCTCGACCCGATTGTGCATCAAAATGATCGGCACACGGTGGCGGGCCGCCACCGCTGCCATATGCGGATCGCGCTTGGCTCCCCAGACGTCATTGATGATATGGGCGCCCTCGCGGATGGCGCGATCAGCGACTTCAGCCTTGTATGTATCAATGGATATCGGCACGTCCAGATTAGCCGACAACGCCCGAATCACCGGCAGCACCCGGTCCATCTCCTCCGATGCTCCCACAGGCTCAAATCCCGGTCGAGTCGATTCGCCCCCGATGTCAATCAGGTCCGCCCCCGCCTCAACCATGGCGCGTGCATGGGCCACTGCCTGGTCGAGATCGACGAATTTTCCGCCGTCCGAAAACGAGTCCGGCGTCACGTTTAGAATCCCCATTACAAGTGTGCGCTGACCCAAAGGCAGGACACTTTTTCCAAATTCCAGCTCGCGACGCGCAGCCAGGCTCTCGCGACGCAAAAATAGCTCGCTGATCTCAGCGGCTAGTGTGGTCAAATCTGTCTGCTTCCCGTCCGTGCGCTGCAAAGCCTCCTCGAGCTGGTCGCGAGTGGCAAGCAGCAGCATCTCCGCAAGCCCTCCGCTCTCCGCAATGCTGGCCTCTCCGCCGCAAGCCTGTACATTCTGCTGCAGATGACGAGCATCTTCAGCAGCCAGATTCTCCACATGAAGCATATGGAGCTCTCTGGCCGAAATGGCTTTGGCCGGCAGCGACAGTTGTATACCTAGTTTGGCAAGCTCTTCTATCCGTCCCTGGCCCTGGATCAGAAATGGATTGTGTTTCATCTGCTCTACTCCCTTTTCTGTCTTGGCATGTTGATTAGTAGCATACCACAGTTCATCCACGCCTGCTACAGACTGTCGACAGGTACCGGCAGTTTGCTCGCCTGCTCGTCGTTTGCGGACGTGACGCCTCATCACGTCTGGCCGAAACAACACGAAAAGCCCGGACGCAAGCCGGGCGTACTGGACATCCCTTTCAAACGAGCGGCGATCGTATCCGGCATCGTCTCCCACTAGCCGATTTCGTATCAAAAGCCGTGATCCCGAATGGAAGACACGGCTTTATAGTCTAGTTCAAAGGTGTAGTTCCTCATACTTCTGTCGTGAGAGCTGTTTCCTTCATGCGCTTCCGATACAACAAACGGGACAGCCCGACAGAGATCTCATACAACAGCAGCAAGGGCACAATCACCAGTACGTCCGATAAAAAGTCAGGCGGGGTAATCGTAACAGAAACCACGCACAGGGTAAAATAAGCAGGCTTTCGCATCTTGGCCAGTCGATGCGGGTTGAGGATGCCCAGATGACTGAGAAACAGCACGATGACCGGCAGTTCAAACAACAGCCCGAACGGCAGGCAAATGTGCAGCATGAACGTAAAGTAGTCGTTTGCTGTAATGACGAGATCGAAGTTGCCATTGGACAAGCCAAGCACAAACTGGTAGGTCAACGGAAACAAGATCAGGTACGAGAAGCTGAGGCCCAGCACAAACAACACAAACAAGGCAGGGATGTACATCAAAGCGACTTTTCGCTCACGCTCCTGCAAAGCAGGAACGACGAACCGCCAGATTTGAAAAGCAGCTACCGGGATGGTGATGGCGATCGCACCGACGGCCGCCAGCTTGAGGTAGATCGACAAGATATCGCTTGGTCCCAAAATCGCCAGCTTTTCCGTCGCACGGTTGGACAAAAAGTAGTAAATGTGGTCAACGAACAAAAAACAGATGATTAAGCTGCCTACAAACGTCCCGAGAACGATGATGATGCGGCGGCGAAGATCGGTGAAATGTTCCAAAAAAGGCATCTCCTGACCCACTTCAAATCCCTCCTGATTCCTCGGTCCACTTTTTCCATGAAAACGGGGAAAGGTAGTGCGTATCGCGGTCGCACCACCTCTCCCTTGATCATACGTCTACTTCACTTGCTTTTCTGCTTCACCTGCTGCTGCCTTCGCAGTGCTGTCCTCGTCGTCCTTGGTCAGGTCTTTGGCTGCCGTTTTGAACTCGGTCAAGGTGCGGCCAAATGCGCGGCCGATCTCCGGCAGTTTACTGGGGCCAAAAATGACCAGGGCAATGATCAGGATGAGAATCAGCCCAGGAATCCCGATGCTCGATAGCATATGTGCCTACACTCCCTTTTCTTAGAAGCCCGTAACGGCGATCACACTTGGCAGAGCCACTGCATTTCCGCCTTTTGGCCAATGGCTGGTAGGCTGGTCGTATGACTTCAGATTTTCACCTGGATGTTGTACTGCCAGGAACAGTGTTTTTTCATCTGGTGTAAACCAAGGACCGGTCATTTCCGCACCTACAGGACCGGATGCGAATTGTACAGCATCCCCTTTGTGCTCACCGATCGTCGGGATGAAAAAGACGCCATTGTTTCCGAACGGTGTGTAGATTCCCGTGTTGGTCGAAGAGGAGGAAATGTCTGTTACGACCCAGAGGTTTCCTGCGCTGTCAAATGCCAGGTTGTCTGGTGCCGAGAATCCGCTTTGCGGGCCACCAGCTGCGAAGATTTCAAAGGTGAAGTCTTCTCCTGCATGGTTGTTGTCTTTTTCGAACAGACGCACGATTTGTCCGTAGAAGTTGCCGTGCTTGTCGTTGTTCGTCAGGGCGATAAATACGGAACCGTCGATCGGATGAACTTCCAGGTCCTCTGGGCGGTCCATCGGAGTTGCGCCTACAGCTTGAGCTGCTTCGCGGCAGTTGATCAGCACGTCTGCTTGCGAGCTGAACAGTGGCGAACCATCGCTCTTCGTCGCTTTTTGCAGTGCTTCGTTGGTAGCCAGATCCATCGCGATCCATTTGCCTTTACCGAAGTTGGCAACGTACAGTGTACCTTCTTCCAGCAGCTTGGAGTTGGCTTTGCCAGCAGCAGGATCGTATTTGCCTTTGGATACGTATTTGTACACGTATTGGTCTTTCGCGTCGTCTCCCATGTAGACGACCAATTGGCCGGACGAAGCCAGTACCATTGCCGTGTTTTCATGCGAGAAGCGGCCAAGTGCCGTATGCTTTTTCGGTGTGGATTGCGGATCAAACGGGTCAACCTCTACAACCCAGCCGTAATGTCTGGCGTCTGGCAGTTTGCAATCGCCCACTACGTCCATGTAGTTTTCTTCGCAGGAGAGGATGGTGTTCCACAGAGTCGCACCACCAGAGCAGTTAGCGAACGTACCTGTTACTTCCGATGCGATCGAAGCTGCAGGTCCTGTCAGTACGTGCTTGGTCAGTCCGCTTACACGTCTGCCGTAACGGGAGTCATTGACCAGCTTCCACGTGCCGTTTTCTTTTTTGATTTCGATGACGGAACCACCCAATGCGTACAAATATTTCTCGATTTGTTCCGGAGTGCGCTTGTTCTCGGATCCGGCATTGAGGCTGTCATATCCGTTCACATAGTATTCGAGTTCGCCCAGGTACTCGTGGTTTACCCACAGCAAACCGTGTTCATTGCTTCCGTTGATTGGCAGGAAACAGGTAAAGTCGTTGTTGAAACCGAATGTATCTCCTGCTTGGTTGATGACATCCCCAAAGGAAGCAATGACATCATACTTAAAGCCGTTTGGCAGGATGACATCATCTGCGGTAGAGGGCTGGATCGGCGTGAAGGTAGGATTGAAGGTAGTCGTTTTTCCTTCCAAACCAAACAGGTGGTCGGCTGTTTTGCCTGAAAGCGGTCCGGCTGCCAATGCAGGAATACCAGTAGCCAGCGATGCGAGTGCTGCTGTACCTGCACCCAGGTACGTTAGAAATTGACGACGATTTACTTCCATCAAGATCGCTCCTTTTTAAGTCTTTTCGGCCCTTCTTGTAGCCCATAGTACAAGGGTTTCATCAGCGTAGCGTTAACAAAGTATGAAGAACCTGTAAATTTACACAATGTTTACAATACTCTTAAACAAAAAAACCGCCTTTAGACAAGGCGGTTTTGGCTTTTTCGTATTCGGATGACGCGAATGGCTTACTTCGCGATTGCCACATCACGCACGTAGGTGGTGAGGAAGTTTTGCAGCAGTTTTTTTCCATGCTCCGTAATAAACGATTCGGGATGAAACTGCACCCCCTCAACCGCGTATTCGCGGTGGCGCACTGCCATAATCTCCCCTTCTGCTGTGCGTGCTGCTACCTCCAGGACGTCTGGCAGCGAGTGGTCCTCCACGATCAGCGAATGGTACCGCGCTGCCGTGAACGGGGAAGGAATATCCTGAAAAATAGTTTTGCCATCGTGATAGATTTCTGAGGTTTTGCCATGCATAAGACGCTCGGCGCGTACGACGTTTCCGCCAAACACCTGTCCGATGGACTGATGCCCCAGGCAGACGCCCAGTATCGGAATCTTTCCGGCAAAGTGGCGTATCGCCTCCATGCTGATTCCCGCTTCATTCGGCGTGCATGGGCCGGGTGAAATCATCAGGTAATCGGGTGCCAGCCTTTCGATTTCTGCAAGCGTGATCTTGTCATTGCGAAATACTTGCAGCTCCTCGCCCAGCTCACCGATGTACTGCACCAGGTTGAACGTAAAAGAGTCGTAATTGTCAATCATCAAAATCATTCTACACTCGTCTCCTCTCATCTCTTCTTGCTCTGCTCACTCTGCTCAGGTTGCTTCTCTCGATGCTTACTTTATCATACCACACAGGTCGGGTCGCTGTAACTGATCTGTTGCCAAAAGCATGCGAGGCACCCCAACGGCTTTCGCTGCACAAAAAAGACCGCCAGCGTACTGCTCAGCCGCTGGCGGTGCATTTCCGATCCGAATATTAGTCTTCAAACTGGTAAAGCGGAGTGGACAGGTAGCGTTCGCCGTTGCTCGGGATCACAGCGATCACTTTTTTGCCCTTGCCCAGCTTTTCTGCTACCTGCAGGGCAGCGTGAACAGCCGCACCGGAGGAAATACCGCCGAGAATGCCCTCCTGACGAGCAACACGACGCGCCGCGTCAAACGCTTCTTCGTTTTCTACGCGGATGACTTCGTCGTAAACCTGGGTATCCAGAATGTCCGGAACAAATCCGGCGCCGATCCCCTGGATTTTGTGAGGTCCTGGCTTGCCGCCGGAGAGAACGGGAGATGCAGCAGGCTCTACCGCGACAATTTTGACGTTTGGATAATGCTCGCGCAGCACCTGGCCGACACCGGTGATCGTACCGCCCGTACCGATCCCGGAGATAAACGCGTCGACACCGCCGATCTGCTTTGCTTGCTCCAAAATCTCGGCACCCGTCGTCGTCCGGTGAATCTCAGGGTTGGCCGGGTTCTTGAATTGCTGCGGCATGAAATACGAGCTGTTTTCTTTGACAAGCTCTTCCGCTTTGCGAATCGCTCCGCCCATACCTTCGCTGCCTGGCGTCAGTACGAGGTCGGCACCGTAGGCACGCAGCAGGTTGCGTCGCTCCAAGCTCATCGTCTCCGGCATAACCAAAATGGCTTTGTAGCCTTTGGCCGCTGCTACCATCGCCAAGCCGATACCGGTATTTCCGCTGGTCGGCTCGATGATCGTATCACCCGGTTTGAGCTTGCCCTCTGCCTCTGCAGCTTCAATCATCGCCAGTGCGATCCGGTCTTTTACGCTGCTGCCCGGATTGAAAAACTCCAGCTTCAGGTACACATCGGCACTTCCCTCACTGACAACACGATTCAGCTTCACCAAAGGAGTCGATCCGATCAAGTCTGTAATGGAATTGGCGACACTCATATGTCCTCCCCCTTTTTATTACCGAGTAAAATGCTAGGTTTTATTGGTCTAATTATATCAATGAATACGCGTTTGGTCAATGAGGCTTTTGCCCAGCGATCTCCACTCCGACAGCTTCACGCAGCCGTTCCAGCACTGCATCGAGGGACTCCACCTGTGCCAATGCGATTTGGCGGCGAAGCTCCTCTTTGACCTCATCAAACGTAAACTGCTTTTCTTCCCTGCGGTCATGGACGTGGAAAATCGTGTAGTTTTTCCCTACAGGCAGAGGCGGGCTTGTTTTCCCTTTGGCCAGCTTGACCAGCTCCTCGACCACCTCATCGGGCATATCGGACGTATGCGGAGTGATCCAGCCTAGGTCTCCACCGGTGGACGCCGTTACCTCATCGATGGACCGTTCCTTGGCGAGAGTCTGGAAGTTGGCCCCTTCTCTCAGCTCGGTTTGTACCTGTTCGGCTTCTTCGCGGGAGGCGACAACAATTTGCCAGAGCCTAAGCTGCAATGGCTGGAAATAACGCTCGGGATTGTCGTTGTACACTTGCTGTACCTGTTCATCGGATACCTCGATCTCCTGGGTAGCCAGCTCCCGCAGCAGATACTGGTACGTAAGCTCTTCCTTCAAAGCCTCCACGGTTGTACCCGCCTGGCGCAACAACGCCCGTGCAAACTCCTCGTCGGTCTCGGTGCCGTAGCTTTGCTTGATCTCGGCCAACTCTTTTTCCAGCACCTGCGGGTCCATGGAAATGCCTTGGCGCTTCGCCTCCTGGAAGACCACTTCCCGGTTGATCATGTCGTCTAGCACCTGCTGGCCAAATTTTTGCTTGATCATCGTTACCCATTCGGCATCGCTGATCGTTTTGTCCCCGACGATGGCAGCTGGCTTGAACTGGCCGGCATTCTGGTACCAGGACCAGCTCACGACCAACAGCAGAAGTATGAGCGCCCCGATGAATGTCCACATGCCTTTTCCGGTTGTCAATGCATCCTCCCCCTCGAAATAGCGCTTTACATCTCTTTCATCAAATCCTCCAGCGCCGATTTCTCATAGTGGTACCGTTCATTGCAAAAGTGGCAGTGCACCTCCGCTTCCCCTTGTTCCTCAAGCAGGCTTTGCATCTCTTCCCGCCCCAGGCTGATCAAGGCCCGGGTCACCTTCTGCTCCGAGCAGGTGCAATGGAACTGAATGTCCGTGCGGCTCAAATATTTGGGGTTATCGAGGACTTTGCCCACGATTTCTTCCGGACTCAGACCTTCGCCGATCATCCGGGAGACTTGTGGGAGCTTGCTCAGGCGCTCCTCGATTTTCTCCACGACCTCGTCCGGCGCACCGGGAAGGAGCTGCAAAATAAAGCCACCCGCCGCAAGTACGGAGCGATCTGCCGGATTGACCAGCACGCCTACGCCGACTGCTGATGGCGTCTGCTCCGAGGTGACGAAGTAGTAGGTGAAATCTTCGCCGATTTCCCCGGATACGATCGGGGAGCTGCCTTGGTATGGCTCTTTCAGCCCCAAGTCCTTGGTCACGTACAGAAACCCGTCTGTCCCGACAGCCCGGGTCACGTCCAGCTTGCCCTTGTCATTCAATTCAAAGTGAACGTGGGGGTTGGTCACATAGGCGACCCCTTCCCCGTGTGCATTGGCTTCAGCCACGATTTGCCCGATCGGTCCTCCCCCTTTTATTTTGACGGAGAGGCTTTCATTTCCTTTCAGCATCGCTCCCATCATCAAGGTAGCAGTCAGTGTCCGTCCGGCTGCGGCCGTAGCGGTGTTCCACATATCGTGGCGACGACGCATCTCCTCGACAATATCGGTCGTGCGAGCAGCAAAAGCGCGCACATGTCCATCAAATCCGGTTGCTCGTATCAAATAATCGCTCATGGGAATAAATCCTCCTTAGTTATGCGTTCATTCATTATCTGCTAGTTTTTGCATGAAACAGTGTACCACATCCTCGTTCCGATGAGAAAATCCCGGGTGCAGCACATCTGCCCGAAAAAAGAAAAAGCCTCCCGTCAGTCAGGGAGGCAGTGTTGTTTATAAGTAGTCTTTCAATACTTTTGCCGCTTTTTGGGTGCGCAGTCGGTCAATCGTCGTCGCCTCAATCTGGCGAATGCGCTCCCGGGTCAGACCAAACATCTTGCCTACTTCCTCCAGCGTGTACACCTGGTCGTCGTACAAGCCGTAGCGCATGGCGATGATTTCCTGGGCACGCGGGCTCAGCCGCTCCAACGCCGCCTGCATCTGGCTCCGCAGGTCTGCCTTTTCAATCCAATCATCCAGGGAGGATTCGTCATCCTCGACAATTTCCGCGTAGCTCAGCATTTCCTCGTCAAAGTCTGTACTCCGTGGAGAAGCATCCGGCTCCGCATCGATTGATTCCAGCTTCATCCGCAAGGCGTACTCGATCGCTTCGACCTTTTCCAACGGGATGTCCAAAAATCGGGAAATCTCCTGGCGGTCCGGCGTTCGTTTGAGCGTCTGCACCAATTGCAGTACCTGTTTTTGATACAACCGGATCTGTTCATGCATGTGGACAGGTATGCGAATCAAGGTTGCCTTGTCGTTGATCGCCCGGGTAATGGACTGGGAGATCCACCAGTGCGAGTAATGGTACAGGCGTACACCGCGATTGATGTCGAATTTATCGATGGCTGTAAACAGCCCGATCGTCCCTTCCTGAATCAGGTCGAGAAACGGCATGCCGCGCTTGAGATGGCGCAAAGCCGTATTGACCACGTAACGAAGATAGGCACGGACCAGTTTTTCACGGGCATCCAAATCTCCATGCTCCTGGTAGCGAATCAAACACGCTAACTCTTCTTCCTTGTCCAACATGGGTGTTGCAGCGACGCTTTCCAAAAACAGCAGGGATGACGTATCCGAGCGGAGCGAGCGGGGAACGACGATCCCCAACTGTTCCTCCACCTCTCGCCAACGCCTGGGAGTCGAATGGAAAGAAGACGTACTAACTATCATATGCAACCCTCATTTCTCTAAAAATGAGATACACGATGAAGGTGAGCCTGTGTTGATGCCGACATGTGGATATGATGCTGATACTATCCGTAATTCGACAAAGCCAGACGGGTTCCTGCTGATTTACAGAATATTAAAGTAACTGTAACGTGAATTTATCTGGCATTTTTCCCAATTTTATGGTGGTCGTGCTTTCTTGACAGACACCTGGCAGAATGGCGATTTTTGTCATTTTATGTCGGTACATACATCGCTATCCGCCAGGTATCCTCGCCAACGAACCGCCTATGCGTCCTGTCCATCCTCCCAGTAGTGGACGCGGCGAATACCCAATCCCGGCTCGTCCTGCATCGTCAGGACCCGACCTTCGTAGGTGGCACCGCCTTCGATGACATCGTGGAGCAGCATCAGCGGGCAGTCAAAATCGTAATATTGGATGTTTTTCTTGCTGGCGGCAAAATGCGCGGCGGCCGACACGGACAGTCGCGATTCGATCATGCTTCCGACCATGCAGGGGACACCGTACTGCTCTGCCAGTTGGTTGATCAACTGCGCTTTGTAAATTCCTCCCGCTTTCATCAGCTTGATATTGATCATGTCTGCTGCGCGATTTTGCAGGACAGCGAGAGCCTGTGCCGGCGAAAAGACGCTTTCGTCTGCCATGATCGGCGTGTCGACCGAATCAGTAACCCGCTTCAGCCCTTCCAGATCATGCGCCTTGACCGGTTGCTCCACCAGCTCGATATCCAGCCCCATATCTTCCATCTTACGGATCGAACGGATCGCTTCCTTCACATTCCACCCCTGGTTGGCATCGAGACGGATTTTAATATCGTAGCCGACCGTTTTGCGAATCTCCTGGATGCGTGCGACATCCTGCTCGATGTCGTCTTTGCCCACCTTGATTTTCAATACGTTGAAGCCATCCTTCACATACGCTGCGGCATCCTCGCCCATCTCCTGCGGCGAATTGACGCTGACAGTGTAATCGGTCTCCAGTTGTTTGCGGTATCCGCCCAAATACTGGTACAGCGGCATGTCTGCCCGTTTTGCCAACAGGTCGTACAAGGCGATGTCAACGGCTGCCTTGGCACTTGTGTTGCCGACCATCGACTGATGCAAAGTGTGGAATACTTGCTCATGGGCAAGCACGTTTTTGCCGATCAACTGCGGCCGGATCGTTTGCAGGATCGCTCCTTCGATGCTTGGCAGGCTGTCACCGGTAATGACGACCGTAGCCGATGCCTCCCCCCAGCCAACCATGCCGTTGTCGCAGGTGATTTTGACCAGGATGGAGTCGAGTGCTTCCACGGTTCGCAGCGCGGTTTTGAACGGCTTTTTCAACGGTACGGAAATTCGTTTTGTTTCAATGTTTTGAATAATCATGGTATGCCTCCATTTTCGGGGATTCGTTTGGCTTGCACGTGGTCGAAGAAAATGTATTATCTTGCCATATTAGGAAAAATTGATAAAAGGAGGGGTTTATGAGACAGGAAAGCATTTCTCCATTTCAGTTCTTTTCCCTGTTTATCAATAACTTTATTGTAATTTCACCCGCTCTTCTTGCCAATGCCGTTACTGAAACTGCCAAACATGATTTCTGGATTTCGCTTGCAGTCGGTTACATGCTCGGCTTTTTGATCCTCTGGGCGCTATACGAATTTTCTCTTCGCCAAACAAACCTGAATGCGGCCCCTGCTACTATTTTCGGTCATGTGGCACTTGTTTTTTACTTGCTTTATCTGTTCGTCATTTTGCTGGTCACGATACGACTGTTCGTGCTGCTCATCCATACGTATCATTTGCCCCGAACCCCGGAGGCGGTTGTGTCGCTTATCGTATTGGCCGTCGCCTGTTACGCTGCCTGGTACGGCTTGGGGAGCATCGCCCGCATCTCCATTCTCATCTTCATTACCACGTTCAGCGTCCTGTATTTCTTTCCGTTCCCCGTCCTAAAAGATATGTCTTTCGTCCATTTACAGCCTGTATTTGCCCAGCCCGTGGATATGATCGGATACGGCGCATTACAGGCGCTGGCCTCCTGTCTGGAAGTCTTCTTTCTGTATTCCCTGATCCCCATGGTTCGGTTTCGGCACAGCGGGAAGCGCTACCGCCTGCTCTTTTGGAGTGTGGGGCTGGCTTTGGCACAGAACCTTTTTTTCTTCTCCCTGATCTTTTTTACATTTGGACCGTTCCTGACAGAAAAAATGGTGTTCCCCAACATCGAACTATTCAAGTATTTTCGCCTTGGGGATTCCTTCGAGCGGGTGGAGGCGGTGATGATTATTCTGTGGGTCAATGCGATTACGCTGCGGATCGCAACACTGATCTGGCTGTGCAAGGAGGAGGTAGGACGGCTGTTTCACCTTCGCAGCAAAAATGTGCTGCTGATCCCGCTGTCGATCATCTTCACCTTTCTGCCCTTTCTCGTCATTCGCAACATCTCCGAACTTCTGACCATCTACCACCACGCTTGGATGTACATTGTCCCGGCTGGCATCGTGTTCTATCTGCTTTCGCGCACACACAAGGAGCTACCATCCCTGAAAAATGGGAGTGACGGGGCTGGGCAAGTGAAAACCGGACATGAACAGCACACCGGTTCCCCAAGCCAGGCCCATCCAGAACAGGAATACCCACCTTTCCCGCCGTGATCCTTTTTTGTGCAAAAAACGAATTTGCATGACCGACAGCAGAACAATGACGAGGGAAAAGGATACGATCTGCAGCCACACCCTACTTCGCCACCTCCTTTTCCGGCAAGATCAGCGGCGGGCCGATAATGCCGATCTCGTTGATCCGTGCCGTGACATTCCAGGTAACCTGCTGTTCCGGAAACAGCTTGGGCCAGTCCTTCTCGATCTGCTTCCAATACTCCGGGTATTTCCGGTAGACCATGGCACCCAGTCCGACACTGTCAGCCTTGAACTCCTTTTGCAGCTTGGTGAACAGGTTGCGGTATTCGTCTTCGATCTTTTTCTTCAGGGCCTGATCCAGCTTTCTGACGTACAGCGGGTTGCTTAAATCGAGATTGCTTGTATTTTCCCGCAAGTGACCCTCAGCAACCACATCGAAGGTAAACTTCAGCTTCCCGTCAACGAGCCGGACTTTCCCCTTCGTATCCAGCATGTCTAGTTGAACCGAGGCCTGTCCATCCATCTCCGGCAACTTCACCTTCAGCACGTCCAGAGGCGCTTCCCCCAGCAAACTGTTCAGCATCATCACTTCCCCCTGTTTCAAAAAACCGACGAGCTTGTAATCCCGGAAAATGGCCGTTGTGTCCATGATCAGACGGCCCCCAGGCTGGGGAGGAGTGGCAAAGGCTGCCACTGAGGGCTCGACACCCGGTGTCGTGGAGGCGATGAAAAAGTCCCGCAGAGTAGACGGCGTCCCTTTCTTTCGTCTCACTATTTCCAGAAGCGCATCGGATATAAACGTCTCCAGACCATATTTTTTGTCTACGAGCTTCGCAGCCTTCTGTCCTTGTGCTACGACGAGAATCGTCCGCAGTCTGTTGTTGGCATTTCTGCTGAATTCGTCGAGCAGATCGCGCACACCGCGTCGGGCCAGTCCTTCGCCGATGATGACAACCCTGCTGTGCGCAGAGGAAATATCCCTCGACAGTTGACGTTCCAGTTCAATGTACATTTCATCGAGATTTTCTCCGTATGCCATCACGGTCATCGACGGCGGGACGGGGGAACCTCCCCCCTGCGCTCCTTGCTGGAACGAGCTCATCAGGCGTGGGAGAGCCACCTGAATCAAAATCTGGTACTCCTCTGGCTTCCTGCCTTCATCGAGCGCAGTCAACACGACAAAGGCAACATCATTGACTTCTCGTCTATCCCAGCAACCCGACAAACTGAACAGCAGAAGACATAGACAAAGTGCCGTCGCCCACCGCTGTTTTTTCATGGCAGCATCCCCCCTTGTTCATTGGATGTAGCACTCGTCGAGCCCGAGCCGTCTCCGCCGTTCGATGAGACTGGCTGTTGGGCTGGCACGCGAATGGTATTCTCCTTGACCATTTGCTGCGGCCTTTTGTGCATGGTCCAAAATGGCGCACGGATCAACAAGTCCTTGAGGCCCGGCAAGGACAACGGAGCCAGTGGAGTCAGGTAGGGGACCCCAAACGAGCGGATTCCCGTCATGTAAATCGTCAAGGCAAACAGCCCCAGCAAAATGCCGAACAATCCCATCGAACCGGCCAAAACAATGAGCGGAAAACGCAGAATACGCAGTGCAAAACTCATGTTGAAGCGGGGAATGGTAAAGGAAGCGATCCCCGTAATGGAGACAACGATGACCATCGGTGCCGACACAATCCCCGCTTGCACGGCAGCCTGCCCAATCACCAGCGCTCCGACGATGCTCACTGCTTGGCCGACTGGACGCGGCAACCGGACCCCGGCCTCGCGCAACGCCTCAAACGTAATCTCCATCAAAAGCACCTCGACCAGAGCCGGAAACGGCGTCGCTTCCCTCGCTGCCGCAACGGAGAATAACAAATTCGTCGGCAGCATCTCGTGATGGAATGTCGTAATCGCCACGTACAGCGAAGGGAACAAGAGCGCCATAAAAATAAAGACGGCCCGGATCATGCGGATAAATGTGCTGAAGTAAAAGTTCGTATAGTAGTCCTCACTGGCCTGTAAGCCCGACCAAAATTGAAAGGGGGCGATCAAAGCCATTGGCGTGTTGTCGACCAGTACAGCCACTTTTCCCTCCAACAGCGACCCGACGACCATGTCAGGACGCTCGGAATACTGCATCGTCGGGAAAATACTGTACCGATGGTCGCGGATGATCTCTTCGATATAGTTGCTCTCCAGGATAGCATCAATCGAAATCGAATTCAGCCTTCGCTGCATCTCCTCCACGATGTGCGGCTGTGCGATTCCTTCCATGTGAAGAAGACAAACCTCCGTCTTGCTCAACGTGCCGATTTTCATGCCCGTCACCCGCAGTTTTTCGCTGCGCAGACGTTTTCGAATCAGTGCCAGATTGATTTCGAGCAGCTCCGTAAACCCTTCCCGCGGCCCGCGAATGACCGCTTCCGTCTGCGGTTCTGATACACTGCGGTGAGGAATTTGCACCACGTTGACAATCTCGATCTGGGTGTCCCCCTGTCTGGCGATGATCACCATGCCGGACAGCAGGGCATTGAGCACCTCGGAAAAGGAACTCTCATTCGCGACATCCACCGTATTGAAGCGGCCATCCCGCTTTGTGCCTCTTTTTTTCAGTGGAGCGATCACTTCTTCCTCCAATCGCTGCTGGTCGACAAAGCCGCTGAAGAAAAGGATCAGGTATCGGTCCAATCGGCTGGACACCAGATCGGGAGGGTTCCCCAAGGCAGTGTGTATGCTTTGCAAAAATTGTTGCAGATCACTTGTGTCGACCTTATTCGTTCTGCGATTCATGCTGCTTCGCTCCTTCACGGAACAGGTTTTTCTTGATCCAGGACAAGAGTAAGGCTATGAAAGGGAACACGATAAACAAAGGGACCCAGAGTAGCCACGGTACCCACTGCAACCCGGTAAACAAATGGTTGGCAATGTCTTTCGCCATGAATACGGCCAGGAGCAACACGAGAATTGTAGCGGGCATAATGACAGACCGGTGGCTTTGTATCTTGCATTGCTGAACGATCCCGGTACAGGCCGCATAGATGAAAACGTAAATTTTGAACGTACCGGTAATCAGCAAATTGGATACTACCAAAGGGTCCAAATTCTCAATAAAATCGCCGACACTAATAAACTGGAAGGTAGTCACGAGCGGGAAAAAAGCAGTGGAAAACAGCTCTGGGCCCAAGGTAGCCACGGTAATCAGGTCAAGTATGGCAAACAGCAGCCCCGATACAAGGCTGGCCCGTAGCAATCCCTTTCGATAAGCATCCGCCCGGACCATCCAGACCCAAAACATCGAAAAGGCCAGCGTTTCCCCGAATGGAACCGTCACCCCCAGCGGAAAGACCGTCTTGGCAATGCGTAGCCAATCAACGGCAACAGGCTGTAGTAACGAGAAGCGCATAACCCCGGAGGAAAATAAAAAAAGAAACTGAATTCCCAAAAACAAAAACAGGATGAGCATGTATATCTCAGCCAAACGGGCCATCCGTTCGATTCCGGCAAAGCAGCAATACGTAATGACGGACAGCAGCAGCAGCATCGTGATCTCAAGCGGCGTTCTTGGCAAAATGTAGGTGTGCAGCAATTCCCCGCAGTCGCGAAGCATGCGCCCGGCTCCGTACAGAAAGCCAAGAATGTACAGCATGGACAACGATTTGCCAAGGAAGGAACCAAATACATTCTCAAGCAAGGGAACCCAATTCAGGTCGGGATGGAATTCCGCCAGCTTGCTGTACATCCAAACCAGCAGGCAGCCGATCATCGCGCTGATTGCTGCGGCAATCCACGCATCCTGCTTGGCACCCGCTCCGAATCCGAAAACCAGGTTGCTGCCCATCTGAAAAAGGAAAACGAGGCTCCATAACTGTATCGTCGAGAGAACGGGCATTTCCTTGGTTCTCCTTTTTTACCAGGTAGTACTTGTAGTATTCCTATGTAACGCGGGAATATGTTTTTCGCAGAGAAGAAGGAAGCAGTTGCGAGTTTGTTCCCATCAAAAAACGATCCGGATTTTGGATAATCGCTTGGCAACACCGTTTTGTAACGATTCGCCAAAGGAACCCTGCTATGATGAGAGCAATAAACGGGGGGCAGAACGAAGGGGACGTTGGGCTGGCACTCCTTGGACGGAGCTGGGTGGTGAAAGATTGTTTGTAAACAACCTGAAACGCAGAAAAAAACCGTTTTTGATCGTGGAGCTGATTGTTCTAGGACTATTGGTGCCCTATTTATTTGTCGCCATTGCATATGAACTCATACTCTTGCCAATTTTATATTCCGGCATGTCGCTCGTCTTTTTCATCCGAGTTATCGAAAATTTCATGCGCAAAAGCAACCTGATCGTCCTGATCGCTTTTGTGATTTTGTCGGTTTTATCGTTCGTAAAACATTTCAATGAATAAGCCTTGCCAATATTACCAACATTTACAGATTGTATAGTTGCAGGCAAAAATGGAAAATAAGAGATGGGAAGTGTTTCCCATCCAAATTCTAGGCAAGTGTATCTGGGGAACTATTTGAGCGGGCAACCAATGATGCAGACGGGTTGTCTGTTTTTTTTACCCTGGATAGGGAGGAGGGACTATCGTTCTGATAGCCCCGGAAGAGATTTTTATAATGTCAAAAGAGCAGATCAAGCAAGGGATCAAATTCTTGACAGACCCTCAAATTCTCAAAGTAAGTGTTTCATTTTCAATGACTTGCCAAATCTTCGAGTTTATCTTCCTATTGTGGTACTCTTGATCGCTTTCGCCCTCGAGTTTTTCATTTCCAGTTTTTAGTTCATTGATTATGTTAAGCCTCACCAAAGATGAGACGTACTCATCCCTAAAAAATTTATGAAAAAACTCTTCCTCTGTCATACCAAGACCTTGGATAATACCGTCTTTTATCTCAATGCTTCACTTCCTCTACACTGACCACGGGAAACGAATGAGCGGGCAGGATCGGAAGAAACGGGCGCTCATCCACATAAGCGACGACGACGTGAGAGGGGCCGACCATTGTTTTTGGGGCAAGTTCCAGCTCTTCGCCCCGCTCCGTGATGACCCGGATGCGCAAGCGCCCGCCATCTGCACGGACGGCTCCCGGCACGGCCTGCTCCAGCACGAGTGTCCTCCCATCGTAGCGCACACGCATGTCTATGTCCTGCCGCCAGGAGCGAAAGTCGACATAGTATCGGACAAAAGGAAGCGGATCGGTGGTAACGCTGGTAACGGCAGGTACGAAATTATTGCGCTCGAGCCGGTATCCACCGTTTTCCAGCATCCGATCACCAAATCGGGTGAGCGCTTCCTCCTCGACCAGCTCGATCACCCCTTCGGTCTTCATCACCTGATCGACCGCGAAAGTGGCGTGATGGTTGGCCAATTCCAGCAGCATTTTCACTTCCGCCTTTTTTTGCATGGCCAAATCCGTATCCACGACGAAGATGCCGATGAGCAAAAAAAGCAGCAGTGACGATATGGAAATGACATTGATGCCCATGACTATCCCCCGCTCCGAACGCGATCACAGGTCGTAATCCATCATATTGATTGTCCCGTATCGCACGACTTCCATCGATTGACTCGGCATAGGAATCAATCGGGTAAAGCGCGGATAGGGAATTTCCAAGCGCAAGTAAAACTCGTCTTCATGGCTCCATAAAATCGGATCTGCCGAGCGCGTTCGCGCTACAGTGACGGCCAACTCTTGTCCCGACAGCGAAAATCGCTTTTCTGCCAGTTCTCTTTCAATGATGCTCCTCACTTCCTGCTGTACGACCGTATCATTTGCTCCCCCATGATTGCTGACATGTTTCGTGGCGACAGCGCTGATTTCCAGCAATTCGTTTTTCGCCTGCAGAACAGTATGTACCTGGAGGACGCCGAGCGGCACGACAAGCAGTACCATAACCGAAAGGATGACGGCGACGATTTGGCCCATCAGCTTGTACCGTAACGGGTCACATGAGCCAACAAATCACCGAAAAACTGCGTGCATGCTGCAAGCAAGTTATTTGGACCCGACATCAAAATATGTACCGTCAATGGCATCACGATGACCATGACTGCCAAGATCGAGATTATTTTGTTCATCTCTTACCACTCCGGATCAAAGTATTCCGATGGTCGGCTTCCCGCAAAGGTGAAAGCCACCTCTCCCTCGGCAAACCGATTCAACCATTGGGAAACGCGAGAAGGATACACGGTGAGCACGAGTGTCACTTCCTCCTGCCGTTCCTTGCGAGCGCGCTCGCTGGCACTTCGCGGGCTGCTTCCGGCGAACACGTCCTCGCCCATAAGCCAGCCAAGCTCCCCCATCTTTCGCAAGTAATACGCCGCCAGCTCATCATCCAAATAGCCAATGTCCTGCATGTCGTCCAGGATGTCCGTATAAAATGCTCGCGCCATGGCACGCTCCAAGGCGTATAGCTGATATGCGCCAATCGCCGAGCAGACAAACAGGAGCACCGCGATACATACGAGAAATACCTTTGCTTTCACCATCGCTTTTGCAAGCGACTGACGGTCAATGGAAGATGACCGTCGCCGCTCGATACACCCTCTCTTCTTGGGTCTTGTACAATTGCTCTTCAGGCTGCAAATGCCATACCGCAGCGCACAAACTGCCCGCTACAATCAGAATCACGAGAAATACGTGAAGGTGCAGCATCAGTTCGATGTGTAGGTCGTTCCGTTTTGCATGCGGAACTGGATGTTTTCATTTCGCGTGTCGTAGTTAAGCGATGATACGGAATTGCCGATGCTCTCTGCAGATTCGTTGGCAGCGGGACTCAGTTCGTTGCCGTAGGAACTGACCCCGATCCCCAGGACCATGACGCACGCCAGGAAGATAAAAAACATTTTCGACATAAAAACACTCTCCTTTTGAGTTTGTTTAGAATGGTTCAGGATTTTCGGGCTGTGCGAATATCAGGGAATGGCCTGATCGATCCAATCCACAGCCCGGTCACGCAAGCCTCCATCCCCGACAACCGAGCTGTTTACTTCCGACAAGCTGGAGACGATAATGCCAAGCGAAAATACGATGCACATTAGAATGGAGAACAGTTTAGTCACGCAGCCCCCTCCTTCAGGTCAGGTATTTGTCGAGTATTTCCGTCAAAAGCTTGTACCAGGGAAACATCGCGACCAACAACCCAATGTAAAACGCCGGATATACGATAATGCTGTAGCCAATGCCTAACGACTTGATCTTTTTGCGATGACGAAACATGCGACGATGATCGACAGCCCACTCCAGCCTTTGCATGGTCAGACTGAGTTGCGCTTCGCTAAGCTGCTCGACTGTGCGCATACCGGAGATGAGCAGGATGCCGTCATCCACACCCAGCTTTTGTTTGAATGTCTCCAATGCCTCGTCGGGATCTTTGTTCCAATCCGAGAGAGATGGAATGTACTCCTTGAGCTTTCTCGTCGGACGAGCTGCCTTGACCATTGCACTGTAAACGGGAACCTGATTTTCCAGCAAAGTGTTGTACCGGTTGATAAATCGGGCAATGTCCGTACTCAATACTTCTTCCCGATGCCCCGCGTACATCTTCAACATCAGGTATGGCAAAAGAAAGCTCCCTCCCGCCGCCAGGCACATGGACAAGACCGGAAACGACTGAACTCGCGCCAGCAAGACCCACACAATCGTGACCAAGCAAACCGCGCTGCCGCAAATAAGCTGCACGAATACCCATTCCGCCTTGCCCCAGCCAAACGGACGTCCTGCTCTGGCCAGCAGCTTCTCCCACTTCTCATCTCCTTCTTCCTGGACCGATTGTTCCCATTTGCGCCACCACACCGATGAGACAAACAGCTTCGGCTGGTACAGACGGCTGGAGACGTACTTGCCGATCGCAAAGACGGCAACAAACACAAACAAAGAACCCAGCCCCAGGCATACATACAAGGCTACAAGCGGCATTATCGATACCTCCTTCCCCAAATAAATGCCAGCAGGATGGAGAAGCACCAAACCGTCAGGGCGATCGCCAATATCGCTTGCCCATCCGGTGTGAAAAAGTACAGACGATAGGAATCCTTGAGCAAGCTCTGGTTATACGGGATCAGGCAAATGCAAAGGAAGATCACTACCAGCAAGCTAATCCAAATCGAGTAAATTTCGCTGTCGCGTTCCTCTTTTTCGTCCTGCTGCAAAAACATTTCGTTGGTCAGCCGATTCAGCGGTGATTGGATGTCTTCCGTCTCCCCTTCCAGCCCGCTGGCTATGTACATCGCAAAGTCATAGGCCCAGGGATGCTGCAACCGGTCAGCAAATCGCTCAATTGCTGCCACGGGATCTCCCCCGTCGGCCAGGCTGTTGTTGAGCAAAACCAACTCAGGCAGCAGTTCTTTGGGACATTCCTCCACCATCTCCCGAAATGTCAAAACGATATTTTTGCGGCTGTTGTAATAGCGGGCAAACAAATCGACAAACCGGCAAAACGAGTTGATTTTCTTGTTCAGCAGCACGGTATAGCGGGCGTAAAGCAGGAGTGTTGGCAGCATCAGCAGCAACAGGAACAAGGACATGGACACGATCACATTTCCAACGAGAATTCCGGCTGCAAAGCCCGATACGCCCCCCACCAGCGACATCAACAAATATCCTTCCGGCGCCCCCCCTGCGATTTGGCACCATCTGTCATATCCTTCGTACAATTTTCTTCGCGTCTCGTGGCGAAGAAATCGTTCTCTCCATACTGCCACCGTACGCGGATACAAGACGCGAGGGGCTGTCCATCTTTTATACAGGTGTATGCCAAGGAACAAAAATCCGCTGAACAAGCATAGAAACATCGGTACAAGAAGCATGTATGTCATATTTGCCTGCCTATGTCGGTGAGACGTAATTCCTGTAGAACGTGGAAGTCAGCCCTGCCTACATGACACATGTACTCCAACAGATAAGGGTCCAGCTTTTTTCCTGTCCACTCGTATTCTCCAGTTTGCGCGTTACGGATGACGAGAGGAATCGAGTCGACGCGCTGAAAAGTCTCATTCCACTCCGTGACGTGAATCGCATCGATGAAGCGATGGCCGCTGTTGCGATACGTAAGGGAATTGACGAAGTTGACTGCCCGGCTAATGCGTTCCTGGGTCAGTTCGATGCTCCGTCCCCCGTATTGATAGACCAGGTCCGTCAAATCCTGCAGGGCCTTGTTCGGGAAGCGCTCGTGCATGGCACCGATCGTAGCATCAGTACCCCGGACACCGGCATTGATAAAATGGTACGCCTCGATCGGTTCCCTGATCTCGCCAATCAATATTGTATTTGCAGTAGATCGATACATATCCTTGAAGCAGTGGGCCAGTTCGATCCCGATCTCCTCGACGTTTTGCAGCTCAATCACTTCTCCCGGCCATACGTCCCCAAACCGCATTTCGTGCTCACTCTCAAAAATCGTGATGTACTCCGTCTCGGGATTTTTCAGCTTCAGCATGCATAGCATCAGGGTCGTTTTCCCCGCGGCCATTGGACCGATCACAAGGACATTGCCTCGCCCGTGCACCTGCTGCTCAATCAACATTTGCACCTTCTCATCAAAGGTCGGCTGCTGCTGTGTGCGCAACTGATCGAGCGAAAAAGTCGGGGTGGTGAATCGTCTGAAGAGAATCGTCGGGACCCGGGAGTAGGGAAAGGTAAACATGGTCAGCCGGGCTTTCAGGGAGTCCAGGTATCCGCTCAGGCGCGGCTTCTTTTCATTGAAAGACAGGCCCGCTGTATTGGTCAGTTTTTGCTGCAGCGTCTCGACTTCTCTCCAGGACGGTGTGTAGGAAAGAAATTTTTTCACGCCCTGTTCGATATATGCTACGTTTCGATTGGCTGATATCCGTACCTCTTCTACCCAGGGAGAGAGATGCAGCACTGCGTCGAGAATCCCCCACCCGTATGTGGCGAACGCCAAACCCTCGTATGCGTTGACATGGGGCAGGATTTCTTCTGTCACGGGCCTTTTGATGACCTCTTCAAAGTAGTGCTGCAG
Organism: Brevibacillus sp. TJ4; assembly: GCF_044627595.2. NCBI lineage: Bacteria > Bacillati > Bacillota > Bacilli > Caryophanales > Paenibacillaceae > Brevibacillus > Brevibacillus sp. TJ4. The sequence goes on from NZ_CP185865.1 coordinate 4,217,860, forward strand.
ACGCAAAATGATGTGATTGTGGCTGTCCCTGTCCCCCTGCTCCGCCAGCGTGAGGATTCGCTGCATCTCCAGTTTTTCGTCTTTGTTGCTGCCGAAGTGATTCAAATAATCGCGAGCTGCCTGTTTGATCTCCTCGACATTTTCCCAGCGCGGCTGCACGTGCTGTTCCATTGTGTTCATCCGCTCAACACCGTTCCTTTGGCGGAATATTCTGCCTTCGCAATTTTCTGCAGGCTGCTCAGATAAATCTTGGGAGGCAGCCACTCCTCGATCAGCACACTGCTGCTTTTTTGCGACTGCATCAGCCGCGTCTCGGATATGCGGGGGAGCACACCGTACAGGGAGATTTCCTCGCCAATCCGGTATGGCTGCCCTTTGTCCAAATGGCTGAGCAAAATCTCGCTTTCGACGCCTCGCTTGCGCTGTGCCCGGACCCACTCTCTGGCATTCTCGAGACTGAACGGGTCTGCCCGGGCAAACAGGATGTTGCGGTCCGCGACAGTCATTACCCTGTTTATGGTTTCTGGCTCCGAAAAGCAATATCCCCAATCCAGGTAAACGTAGTCAAATTGCTCCCGAAACACAGTCATCATCGTGGAAATTTCTGCGCTTTTCCACCTGACGGCAGCATCCGCATAATACAGGTTGGGCATGTGTTCGCTTTGCTTGCACACTCTCTTCCAGTTTCGATTCCGCGCCGTTTTTACATCTACAAAATCAGGACGAAACAACGCAAGCTGGTGTTTTCGCAATTTGAAAAAGCGGCTTAAATCCGGTTTGGTGTAATTCATGTCGAGTACGAGTATTGAGGCAACCGGTAACTGCCGTGCCAACAGCACGGGAAAGTTAATGCAAAACGTGGTCACCCCTGATCCCCCGTAGCTCATCAGTGAAAACACACAGCCATTGCCCGTCTGCGTCCCGAGAGGAGCAGAGCTGTTTTCTACCAGAAGAATTTGACTGACTTGATCGCGTATCTCTTCCTGGGACAACTTTGCCGAGAGCAAGTATACGCCCTCATACGACTTCTCTTGCAAAACTTTGCGAATCAGCCATTCATCCCGATAGAGAGGAATGATAATCACGCGGCTATCGGCTGGCAATGTGGCTTTGACGACAGGCAGCCACTCCCAGACAGGATCTGTGAACATCTCGGAAAACAAGATGGCCGTATCCGGATAATACAAGTTGGCGAAGCGATAAAATTCGTCTGTCGTTTCCGCTACCAAAGCCTCGGCAGATGCGGGCAAATACGTTTTTGCCAACGACTTCATGGGATAGCAAACCAAAATTTTCATGTTGGTGTCTCCTCCGAAACCATGATATGGCCTACCTGCACAGTTCCGTATCTCATCGCCTCTGTCAGCTTAACGTACTGCTCGTCTGTCAGATTAAACCCGATAAACGCCGGAAGAGCAGTAGGTTGCACCCGGTAGTCACGGTATCTTTTTTCCCCGTTTTGCAGCGGCTTTTCCCGTGAACCATTAAACACCGCATCCATCTGATCAGGGGACGGCAGCAAGTTGGGCTTTAGCGTGTAAATCTCGATACCATTGCTGTCCCGCACCGTAGCCAGTTGCCCTTCGAACAAAAAATCTGCTGTGTCGTTCGTTTGCAAAAAATGCTGTGGCGGGGGCAAGTCCTGCAATTCATAGATCGATTTGTACTTGACCCAGACCTTTACGTAGTCCCCTTTGCGCAGCTCTGTCAACGGCTGGATAAACGTCAAGGGAAACTCATACCTCGCCTCTCCTTTTTCCGGCAGCAACTGATTGTCGGTCAGCTTGTTCGCCAATACCTGCTCCCCTTCGTACATCGTTTGCGTGCTTCGTCTTCCCAGTACATCTTCCAGCCGGGTCAAAGACTGCGGGTGGATTTCGTCGACCGCTTCCTGAACGACGACTACATCCTCCCGAGTGATCGGCTCGTAAGGAGAAATCTCTTTCCCCTGCGCTACCTTTACTACGGGTGCAAACAGCTTTTTGGCCGCCAACGCTTCAATATATCGGGTCGCAGCGAAGAAAGAGGAACCCGCCAAAATGAATGAAATCAAACAAATCATCATCAACGTCTGCTTTTTCATAACATCCTTCCTTTATCGTGAATCAAACGCTGAAACGGCTCTGCTTCTTCCGGAAACAGCTCCAGCAGCAGTTTTGCCTTGATCTGGGCTTCTGCCAGTTTGTCAGCGTCGATATGCGGTATGACCGTATCGGTAGAGACATCTGTAATGCTGTCCTGCTTCCATAGCGAGATCGTTCCCTCCACCCTTTTCATCACTTGCGAACGGGCCAGGCGGTGGTTCCACTTGTTGGCGATCAGTCTTTTTTTGCTGTTGTGCTGAAACCACCAGCGCGGAGGAGTCTCGACCAGAAAAAAACGGGTGAGCCGGGCGAGATCAGCATCGAAAATTACCCATATCTCGTCTGCGAGTTCGAATACGCGCTCGGCACTTGCCTCTTTCCAACGGGAAGATACATCGATGATGACAAACGGACTCTCTTTGGTCGTTCGCAGCATCCAATCCGCTACGTCAAGTTGCGAATTGGGCTGATCGCTTAGGGGAGGAGCAATCTGGATGCGAAGGTGGCGATCTTGCAGAAGAAGCGAGGGAGTAGAGGAGGAGCTGCCCCGTTGGCTCACTCTGCGTTCATAATCGAGTGCAAAATAATAGTAGGAAGACGTAGTTGGCAGTTCACAAAGCGTGATTGGCATCCCCTTTTTTGCCCACGCGCATGCTGCGTTTGCTGCGACGAAGCTGGACCCGGCTTGCGAATACAGACTCGTAACGGCGATGCATCTGCGGCTGTATGGCAAATGCTGCTCGTCCAATTGGGTCGCCGAAAGTTTTTCTTTTAACTGATTCCATTGTCGTTCTTCCTCGTGACTCTGGATAAATTCCTTCTGCTCCAAATCGCGAAACCGGGAGACAAAACGACTCATTTGTTCAAACATGTCATCCTACCTGAAAGTCGTCAGATTTGCTTTTTCCCTCAATGTAATTTTTAAATTTCTCAACCATCTCGCGGATCGTTAGCGCCTTGCGGTGGTAGTAGTAGATTTTGCGCAGCCTTTCCCGCTCCTGGGTAGTCATTTCCGGCTTCCATTGGCTTGCCATATCTACGAGCAAGGCGAGCTCTACGTTGTTGGGCCTGCCTCTACGGGGCGGATTGGCAAACAGTTGCTGCTGCTTTTTGTCGAAGGCTTTCGGGTACTCTACCAGCCACATATCGACAAGCGTCTCGATGTCTTCCTGTGAACGAATCCCCAGTTTCAGCAGATAGCGAAAATACGCTGTTAACGACTGGTCGTTCATCTGCCCCTTTTGCCAGCGCGAGATAAAGCCGTCCGGCACCGTCAGCAATTTGGTCACATCGCGGATCAAAGCCGTGCGATCAGGTGAGTGGTACTCAACAATCGCTTCCTTCACCAGCGCAAAAAGGATGTCATGGTAATTGGCGTTACTCGAGTCGCTGCCATACTGAACCATGTACCATTCGTCTACAGCCTTGTCAAAATCGCGTCGGCAATTTGTCAATTTGAGCTCGTCCAGATGCTCGTAAAACTTTTCCAGGCTGTACTTGCGAATAACCTCCTCCTGATACCTGCCAAATACAAAAGTAATGAAGGATTCCTTGAAAACTGCCAACGAAACCAAACTTTTTGTCTCATCGTAGCAACGGTTGACCAATTCAACTGAATTTTTCGCCAACACGACAATCACCACCATTTTTTGACATTTTTGTATTTTAACAGAATTTTGCTATATCTCTAGGCCCTCGTCAAATCTTTTTTCATACCGCCGTACCGGTGATCAAGGGGAAAGGGCCGCCCCGCACGCACCCGTGCAAGGCGACTCCCTGAGGCTACTCTACGATGAAGTAGAGCTCCTCTCCCGTGGTGAGAAGAAGTGCAATTCTTCCCCCGCGCTCCATGACGGTCGGAGCATTCTCCATCACAACAGCCCCGTCATTGAGTACAACTCTGCTTCCAAATCGGTTAACCGTTTTGATCTGGAAGGCTTCTTTCGGTACCCTTTCCACTGAAAGATACCTGCCCGGCTTGTGCTTCTGGTAGCGGACACGCCTTCCCAGAAGCTGCTCTACACCTGTAGAGCAAACTTGGTGAGCCTCTACTGTTGCCATACGCAACGCCTCCTTTTCTCACCTGCAGAGTACGGCCGTTTCATGTGCTTATAAGCCTATGAAACTACCTCTACGGTAAAAAAAGACAGAGGGTGCCTGCAAATATTTTTGCTAATCTTGCCACAGGTCGGGCCGGTTCAGTTCGGGATACATGTCGGTAATCATGTCAAATGGGGAAAAGTACAGCGTATCGACAAGGATTTTCAGCTTGTACTTTTTCAATAGCGCATAGGCGCGCTCCGTCTTCCCGAAAATCTTGGGCAACTCGTAGATATCCTGAAGCTGCATCAGTTCATGGAACATGTATTGGAAGCAAATCTTCGCCCGCTCCTCCCCCTTGACACTCTGAAAGTACAAGGGAGGAAAGTGGCGACGAATGCCGGAGAGAACCTCTTTGTACACCCAGAGGGCTCGCTGCTCCTCTGTATAGCGAGGCAAATACGGATAGGCGTATTCGACAAAATAGTACACGTCATCCGGCTTGGCCTCGATCGGCGGCTCAATATATTCCCTGACGAGATGCAGCTTCAATTCTTTGACATCCTGTAAACTCAACTGCCGACGCGCTTCTTCCGGCGTCCATTTCTTCACGTTTTCAATTGCGTATCGAACGATCATTTGCACTTTTTGCTTGCGATACTGTACATCCTCGAATTCATACGGCGAAAAGCGCTTCTGCTCCCCGCTGAGAATGCGCCTGTACCGATCCACTACGCTGGATGACACTGCCCTCACTCCTATCCCCAGTTATGGAATATACAACCAAATTACCATAACAATTAGGACAAAAATAACAGAACGAGCATCACACTAGATTTCGGATTGGGACACCTTCTCGATTTTCAAGTCAAACAGGTCCCAAAAAAGGGGGATCTCCCTCTCCAAAGTCACGCGTACATGGTACACTCCCTGCCGGTATAGGCTGTCCCTCTCTCCCCTCTGGTGGACAATACTGGCACTGTCCCCTCGGTTGTCGAAGTGCGGGCGATTCATTTCCCACAGGATTGCCGCTTCTTCCCTCGCTCCGCGAATGATGGAAGCTCCGAAGCTCTCGGCCTCTTCCGTCGTGGCAAACAGCATTTTTTGCTCTTCTCCAAATGAGTCCACATACTCCCATTTGCCAGCCGCTCTCGCTCCTTTGGAAATGATGTCTGCCGTATGCTGCACTCTCATCTCCCAGAAATCCGCTTGCTCCTGCAGCAACAAAATCGACAGCAACGTACCGAGGCAAAAGAAAAAAAGGAGCGCTGTCACCATGGTCGCTCCCCTCTCGTCTGCCACACGCTTCCATATTGTCTTTGGCCCTTTCATTGTTTCTCCTCCGCATTTTCGATCATAACCACGTAGCGCTCCGTAATCGTATGCCGTTTGCCCGTAGTCAGGAGCGTAAACGATATACGCGCCTCGGCCTCGACGTGATTTCCCTTTCTCCAGCTTCCCTGTGGGTTGAGGGTGATCGCGCTGCCCGTCAGGCCAATACCTTGACGCAGCTCAGCCTGCCCCAACTGCTGTGCGTAATAGTCGGCAAGACCGTAATTCGGCTGTACTGCCGCCGAGCGACCTGCCTCATACGCAGCAGCGAGTGCCTTTTGCTTGTTGTACATGATGCTAAACTGGTCAAAAGAGAACATCATCAACAACCAGATTAGCGGAAAGATAAATATGAACTCAATGATCTGGCTGCCCCGCTCGTCCTTCCACATCTTGCTCAGCATCTGTCTGCACGTTTTTCTCACATCAAGCCTCCCGCAATCGGCCAGAATTGGTTGAGACAATAGGCGGCGAGCAGCCAAACGGCGTACGGAAGCGTCAAGGCCGACTGCTTCAAGCCAGGCAGCCAGAGTTGTCGGTGTGCTGTCCAGCCTGCTGCGATGACTCTCATATTGGTCCGCAAACGCCCCCATGTCCGCGGAGAAAACACGACACCGAGCAAGCAAAGCACGATCGAACAGACAAACAGCGGGTATACCTCCGCCCAACTGCTCCATGCCCCTACTGCCATCAACAGCTTTTGGTCGCCCATCCCCATCCCTTTTAACGCGACCGGTATCACGGTCAAAACAAAAGCACCGGCAATCCCGGTCAAGGCCAGCCAGCCCGCGCCCGTATACGTCTGCAGGCATACGCCTGCGAGTAAGGCGGGGATCGTCAACAGATTGGGGATCTTGCGGCTGCGCCAGTCAAACCACGCAGCCGCAAGCAAAACAACCAGTAACGCGACGCTGGTCACTTGCTCAGCTTGTCCGTCAGTTCTTGCAGTTTGGCGTCCTCCGCTTCTCCCAGGCTGACCAGGGCAGGGATTACGGCGAGCAGCACGACGCCGACAATAATCACCATTTCGACGATGGTGACGCCGTCCTCCTCATTCCAAAAACGCTTGACATACTGTGCAACCATTGACATTTTCCATCACTCCTTTACGGGATCTATCTTCACTCTGCCAAAAGACAGAGGCAGTCCGCAAAGAATTTTACAACCGTTCTGTCATGCTCATTAACATAGGACCGATTACCAAGAACAGCAAAGGCACTCCCATCAGCAAAATGACAAACGGCAGCAGCCGGATGTTGAGCCGGTTCATGTACGCCGCGGCCTCGTCCTCTTGCTGCTTCATCTGCTCCTCTACCTGGACCTCCAGCATAGTGGCGATACTGACCCCTTTGCTCATCGCCTCGTTGATCTCCATGGAAATTGCATGCAAGGAATCTACATCCCAGCGAAACGCAAGCTCCTCCAGCGCCTTGCGCCAGGTACCGTAGCGTTTTTCTTCGGTTTCCAAGCGCGCCAGCTCCCGGCCCAGTCTGGCGTCAAAGCGCCTGGCAGTCTGCTTCACCGCCGCTTGCAGGGGCATTCCAGCCTCCACGAGCGACTGGACGATACTGAAAAAAATCGGCACCTGACTGCGAATCTCCGCTTTTGCCCGACTGTCTGCCCACTCCAGCAACAAGGTCGGGCACAGGTACAATACCAGACTGAGCAGCAGCGGCCAGCTATTGGCCAGCCCAAGCCCTTGTCCGGTATAGACGAGCACGAGCATTCGCAACAGGAACGAAGCCACCAGCACCATGAGTATGCCACGCAGCAACGCCACTTCCGCTACGCTTACTTCCCAGCGCAGACGCAACAAAATTTGTTCCGTCTTCTTTCGATCAATTCCCGTCCAGTCGCAAAGCCGCTTCATCCACTCTTCTTGTCTCTCTATCCGGCTGATAAAGGGAAGGCGGCTTTTGCGCTGCTGAAAGGCATGTGCCAAAGATGCCTGCTGCTCGTGTTGAATCCGCCCGAACAGGGAATCTACACTTGCTCCCCTCCACTCCAAACAGGCTGGCAAGCCGTATAAAAACAGGGCCAGCCCCGCCATGACGCACAAGAGAAACATCTTGTCTACCCTCCCTTGTGCACGCTTTTTTGCGCCACAAACCGGATCGCTTCCCCGCCGACGAGAATACACAATAGGCTGGCAAGCAGCAGAAAGCGACCGCTTACCGTCTCCGTGAGCGGGTCAAAATGACTCGGATTGTTTACGTACAGAGCTGTAACAAAAACGAACGGCATTACACTCAGCAGGTTCACCTGGGCAATGATTTGCGCCATCGCCGCTTTATGCCTGCGCAGCGACTGTCTGCGCCTGAGGATCGCGAATGCCGCCAGATCGAGTGTCTTCGCCATGTCCCCGCCCATCTCTCGCTGTATCTGCACAATCGTAGCCAGGTATTTGGCATCCTGGGAGCCAGTCCGCGCATGAAAAGCCTGCATGACTTGCTCCAGTGGCACCTGTGCCCGCAACAGTTCGACGATTCTCCTGTACTCCGCTTTTACCAGATCGTCCATGTAGGGACTTGCCGCCACCTGCTCAAACGCGTGCAAATACGAAGGGGAGGTTCGAAGCGAATTCGCCATCAGGCGGATCGCTTTTACGTTTCCCTCTTCAAATCTGTCCCTGCGCCTTGCCCCAAAGACGCTTACCAGCCGCTCCGTAAACAAGATTCCGGCCAGTATTGTCGGCATCGCCAGCCACCACGATTGGAGCAATTGGCTGCTCATAAAAAAACAAACGAATCCAAGTGTCAAGGAGACAGCGAGGTAGCGTTGCGTGCTCCAACCGGAATGAGACTTGTCCAATCGCTCTGACAGCCGTTGCAAAAACCCTTTTCGATCGCGCTGAAGCAGCCCGACGATCTGGTGCGGGTCAGCCTTTTCCCGGTAAAACAGATGCAAAGGAGCCAGCAGCAACAACAGCCCGCTCCCGATTCCCATTGCGACAGCCACACTGACTTGCATCACCGTCCACCCCTTACACCTGGATTGGTTCCGTGAAGAACAGCTGATCGATTTCCTCGCGCGACACCCCTTTTTCAAGCAAACGCTTGATCAGGCGTTCCGGACGATAGCCTGTCCATTTAAACTGCCCGGTCACCCTGCCGTTGCGGATGCCGGTCTGTTCATAGACGTAGATGTCCTGCAAATAGACGCGATCCGGCTGGACCTGCCGAACATTGCAGGCTTTGCGAATCCAGTCCTCATGTGACTGTCCTGTGCCGACAACCTCGGTGATCGCCACTACTTTTCTGCTGCCGTCCTCTTCAAAGCGCTTTACCTGGACGATCAAATCAAGTGCCGATCCAATCATCAAATTGCGTTCCTCCGCGCTGTACGCTTCATCCGCTTTGCCGAACAAAATGGGCAGCGTAGAGTCTACCAGCGCTCGCGGCGAATTGGCGTGTGCCGTGCTCCAGCTCCCGGGATGGTCCGTGTTCATCGCCCAGAGCATATCCACGATTTCACCGCCACGTGTCTCGCCTACGATAATCACATCGGGACGCTTGCGCAGGGACAAACGCACACAATCCTTGATCGAAAACCCGCCTTTGCCTTCATAGTTGGCCGGCTTCGCCAGAAAACGCCGAACAAACGGGTGTTGCAGCTTCATCTCCAGCACGTCCTCAATCGTGATAATGCTCAGATAGGACGAGACATACTGGGAAATCAGATTCAGCATGTGCGTCTTCCCCGACCCGGTGCCGCCGCTGACAATCCCTGAAGCACGGGCCAAGCCGACTGTCCATTTCAAAAACTGCACCATTGGCTCGCACAGCGAACCGTAACGGAGATAATCCGCCTCTGTCAGCAAATCCCGATGCTTTCGAATGGTCAGCATGTGGCCGTCAGGAGAGATCGACTTGTGCGTCGCCGCCACCCTGGAGCCATCCGGCAGTTGCGTATGCAGCTCGGCCTTCGTCTCATTGAACTCCCTTCCCATCGTAGCCGCGATCTGTTCCAGCAGGCGCAGCATTTCGTCTTCATCGTGAAAAACGGGAATATCCGGCACCTCCAGCCGCCCGGTGCTCTTTCTTTCCACGACCAGGTAATTGTAGCGATGAAACAAAATTTCTGTGATGTCGGGATCGTCCAACAGCACGTCCAGCGGCCCCCAGCCCGTCAGAGAGTGAAGCAGCCGTTTTACCTCTGCTTCCATCTGCACGGAGGAGAGCGGTGCGTGAGCCTCCAGCAGCATTTTGATGTCAGTTGAAAGCTCATCGAGATAGGCGGGCAAATGCTTTTCCTCCCACAGGCGCGTTCCGTGCTTCTCCACAATCTGCATGCGGATAGCTGCTTCCGTTTCCGCGCTGATCCTTTCTCCGGTACCCTGCAGCGAGGTGGTCTGGATTTTTTCATGCAAGGTTTGCGGCATCCCCTCCGCTTCCCTGCCCGTTTTCAACAAGTCCTGCACATTCCGTCCGGGTGTTTGGATCGCCAGCAACTGTTTTCGGTCAAACACAATCTCCCCTCCTTAGCTCCAGAGCCAACGCAAAAGGGACGTTTTTTCCTTCTTGCCCTTGCCCTTTGCAAGCTGCCCGACTTGTTCTTCTTGTCCCACTGGGAGCAGTGCCTTGCCCAGCTCCTCGATCGCTTCTTTGGCTGCGGTCTTCCCTGGGTGAAGCATGACCGGCGTACCGGTATTAATCGATTTTTTTACTTCGGCGTCATCGGGAATCGGGAATATCTTTTTGCTGGGATGGAGCTGAAAGTAGGCACGTATTTCTTCCAGGGTAAACATTTCCTTGCGCTGCAACCGGTTCATGCATACCTGAATGCGTTCTTCCGGATACTCGGCCTCTCGCAAAAGCTTCAACAGCCGCTGAATATTTTCGATGGAATCCACCACAGGATTTCCGACCATGACGACCTGCTCGGCAAAAAACAGCGCTTGAATCGTCGCATCCGTCGTGTCGGGGGCAGTGTCGATCAAGATGACGTCGTAGCTGCTTTGCTTGAGTGCCTCCAAAATGAGGTACAGGTGGTAATTGCGAATTTCAAAACTATGCCGGATGTCGCGCGGCGAGGTAAGTACGTGCAAGCCGGATTCCACATGGGTGACGATGTATTTTTCGATGTCATGCGGTGAAAGACGGTACGAAGAAGCGTATGCCTGCCATTCGTCACTCGTTAATTCGAACGGATTTCGTCCCTGGCTTTGAACAAGGCGGTGCAACTGACTGTCGATGTCCTGAATCCAGGTGAACAGATTGGGGGTACGAGCCAGGTTGAGAGTCGTCGCAAACGTCCCCAGATCAAGATTGAAATCGACAGCAAGCACCCGAATGGGGCGGTCCATGCGTTTTTGGAGCGAAAAGTAAATGGCGAGCTCGCGGGAGATAAATGTTTTTCCTACGCCTCCCTTGGGCCCGTATACCGTAATCAAGCGTTTTGGAAACGGCTGTTTGAACATTCCGCCATCCATAAAAGCAGCTTCGTGCTGCAAAGGGGCAGTGGATACAGGCTGAGCATGCATCTGCTGGCCGTGTAGGGCTGATTGTGGCGGAGCGAATGTTTCCGGCTTGATGTGCCGGGCTTCCCCCGATACGGCTTGCGGCATCATCGCCAGTGCTTCCAATTGTTCAGGGACAATCGGCTTGACCAGCACCCAGATGCCGAGGTTGCGGAAAAAAGGCTCCCAGGCAAGGTCTGTCGGCGTGCATGCGGCGATAAACGAAAGATGGGGGTAAGCGAGTCGAAATCGCTGGCTGAGTACTCCTCTTTCAACGCCCGTAATCTCTCCGATTATAACCATGTCAGGAGCTGCGGACTGAAGCATCTGCCATGCCTGATCTTCTCTCGTGACATGCCCGCAAATTTCGACCAGCTTGCTGTCCTGCAATTGCTCCTGGACCCTTCTTGCGTATCCCGTATCTTCGTCGATAATGAGCAACCGCTTTTTCATTCACCTTCCTCCTTTACGGAACCCCATTTGGTTTTTGTTTTCATCAAATTTGTTGCAAATTGGGCGTCCCCAATTCCCGACTGCTGGCTGTCCTCACTGGCAGCCAGGCCCAAACGTATTTTTCCGTAATGCAGGGCATGCGTGAGCAGTACGGCTTCGTCACGGGTCAAAGATAGGGTCACGGCTACCAGTTTGGGGTAGTTTCCCGTCATTTCTCTTTGGATTCCGACAATCTGCATGTTTTGCAAAAGCAACCCTGTATGTGCCCCCGCATCATCCTCAAAAGAGGCGTACACGTGGACGCGCTCTCCTTGCGAAACGTAAGGGGAGACACCGGCAACATTATCTACTGGTATGGTCATGCCTGTCAGATTGGAATCCTGACCATGATCGGGATGGAGCCCTCCCGCTTTTTCCAGGTCTGCCTTTAACAGCGGACGCCCGCCTGTTGCCTGGCGGGTAAAAGACAAGCCGATATAATCGGCCGCATCCTCCCATAGAAGCAACCCGGGAATGGGATCAGATGGTCTTTGGAAGACGTTCCCCATCGTAAGGACGAGCGGCTCCACATCACTTACCTCCAGACGTTGACCACTCTCCTTTTCAACCCCCTCACGCAACTGGATGTAGGTCACCGTATGTGGTTTTACCATTTGATACGCCCCGATCGCCACGCACACCGCCAGCAGCAGCACAGCGAACAGGCGAATCGGATGTACAGACACAGACTTCATGCAAACCTCCCCTCTCATACGTTTCTTCTAACGTACAAGGATGGGAAGGGACAAAAAAAGAACCGTGCAATTTTTCATTGCACGGTTCTTCAACACGTTTCCGTTATTCCTTCAAAACTGGATCTGCATGTTTGCTGTGGATTGTGTGTGGATAAGTCCTCGACCGATTAGTATTCGTCAGCTCCACGCGTTGCCGCGCTTCCACACCGAACCTATCAACCTCATCGTCTTTGAGGGGTCTTACCAGCTTGCGCTGTGGGAAGTCTCATCTTGGAGGGGGCTTCACGCTTAGATGCTTTCAGCGCTTATCCCTTCCGCACATAGCTACCCAGCTGTGCCACTGGCGTGACAACTGGTGCACCAGCGGTGCGTCCATCCCGGTCCTCTCGTACTAAGGACAGCTCTCCTCAAACTTCCTGCGCCCGCGACAGATAGGGACCGAACTGTCTCACGACGTTCTGAACCCAGCTCGCGTACCGCTTTAATGGGCGAACAGCCCAACCCTTGGGACCTACTTCAGCCCCAGGATGCGATGAGCCGACATCGAGGTGCCAAACCTCCCCGTCGATGTGGACTCTTGGGGGAGATAAGCCTGTTATCCCCAGGGTAGCTTTTATCCGTTGAGCGATGGCCCTTCCATGCGGAACCACCGGATCACTAAGCCCGACTTTCGTCCCTGCTCGACTTGTAGGTCTCGCAGTCAAGCTCCCTTCTGCCTTTACACTCTACGAATGATTTCCGACCATTCTGAGGGAACCTTTGGGCGCCTCCGTTACCTTTTGGGAGGCGACCGCCCCAGTCAAACTGCCCACCTGGCATGGTCCTCTCGCCCGATAAGGGCGACGAGTTAGAAACTCCGTACATCAAGGGTGGTATCCCACCGACAGCTCCACAGAGGCTGGCGCCCCTGCTTCAAAGCTTCCCACCTATCCTGTACATGATGCACAAAGTTCCAATACCAGGCTACAGTAAAGCTCCATGGGGTCTTTCCGTCTTGTCGCGGGTAACCTGCATCTTCACAGGTATTATGATTTCACCGGGTCTCTTGCCGAGACAGCGCCCAAGTCGTTACGCCTTTCGTGCGGGTCGGAACTTACCCGACAAGGAATTTCGCTACCTTAGGACCGTTATAGTTACGGCCGCCGTTTACTGGGGCTTCGGTTCAAAGCTTCGCTTGCGCTAACCCATCCCCTTAACCTTCCAGCACCGGGCAGGCGTCAGCCCCTATACTTCGCCTTGCGGCTTCGCAGAGACCTGTGTTTTTGCTAAACAGTCGCTTGGGCCTTTTCACTGCGGCCCCCTCGGGCTCAGCCCGCCCGACACCAGCTTACGCTCGCGTCGGGCGGGGACCCTCACCCTACCGGGGCGCCCCTTCTCCCGAAGTTACGGGGCCATTTTGCCGAGTTCCTTAGCAAGAGTTATCCCGCGCACCTTAGGATTCTCTCCTCGCCTACCTGTGTCGGTTTGCGGTACGGGCACCTTGTTCCTCGCTAGACGCTTTTCTTGGCAGTGTGAAATCAGGGACTTCGGTACTTGAATTTCCCTCGCCATCACAGCTTGTGCTTGACAGTGTGCGGATTTGCCTACACACCACACTTGCTGCTTGGACGGCCATCCAGTAGGCCGCTCACCCTATCCTCCTGCGTCACGCCATTGCTCAAACGGTACAGAGGTGGTACAGGAATATCAACCTGTTGTCCATCGCCTACGCCTTTCGGCCTCAGCTTAGGTCCCGACTAACCCTGGGAGGACGAGCCTTCCCCAGGAAACCTTAGGCTTTCGGTGGACAAGATTCTCACTTGTCTTTTCGCTACTTACACCGGCATTCTCACTTCCAAGCGCTCCACCGCTCCTTCCGGTACGGCTTCACCGCTGCTTGGAACGCTCCCCTACCCAGTCCGTAAGGACTGCCATAGCTTCGGTGATACGTTTAGCCCCGTTACATTTTCCGCGCAGAGTCACTCGACCAGTGAGCTATTACGCACTCTTTAAATGGTGGCTGCTTCTAAGCCAACATCCTGGTTGTCTGGGCAACTCCACATCGTTTCCCACTTAACGTATACTTGGGGACCTTAGCTGATGGTCTGGGCTGTTTCCCTTTTGACGATGGATCTTAGCACTCACCGTCTGACTCCCGGACATAAGTCATTGGCATTCGGAGTTTGACTGAGTTCGGTAACCCGATGAGGGCCCCTAGCCCAATCAGTGCTCTACCTCCAAGACTCTTCATTCCGAGGCTAGCCCTAAAGCTATTTCGGGGAGAACCAGCTATCTCCGAGTTCGATTGGAATTTCACCGCTAGCCACACCTCATCCCCGCACTTTTCAACGTGCGTGGGTTCGGGCCTCCAGTAGGTGTTACCCTACCTTCACCCTGGACATGGCTAGATCACACGGTTTCGGGTCTACGGCAACGTACTCTCGCCCTATTCAGACTCGCTTTCGCTGCGGCTCCGTCTCTTCGACTTAACCTCGCACGCTACCGTAACTCGCCGGTTCATTCTACAAAAGGCACGCCGTCACACATTGATCGTGCTCCGACTATTTGTAAGCACACGGTTTCAGGTACTATTTCACTCCCCTCCCGGGGTGCTTTTCACCTTTCCCTCACGGTACTGGTTCACTATCGGTCGCTAGGGAGTATTTAGCCTTAGCAGATGGTCCTGCCAGATTCATACGGGATTTCACGTGTCCCGCACTACTCGGGGTTGGTCTCGGAGAGACGCGCGTTTAGGTTACGCGACTGTCACGCTCTATGGTCAGCTTTCCCAAACTGTTCACCTACGCGCGTCTTTTGTAACTCCGTGTGAGACGCCCCACAACCCCGTCAGGTAAACCTGACGGTTTAGGCTGTTCCGCGTTCGCTCGCCGCTACTGACGGAATCACTCTTGTTTTCTCTTCCTCCGGCTACTTAGATGTTTCAGTTCACCGGGTGTGCCTTCTCGTACCCTATGGATTCAGATACGGATACCATCCCATTACGGATGGTGGGTTTCCCCATTCGGAGATCCCCGGATCAAAGCGTGCTTACCGCTCCCCGAGGCTTATCGCAGTTCGCTGCGTCCTTCTTCGGCTCCTAGCGCCAAGGCATCCACCGTGTGCCCTTAGTAACTTAACCACGACGCACAGGATGTGCTAGTGTCTGCGTTGTCTCAGGACGAGACGCAGTTAGCAGACCATCCTTGCGTTTAGCGTAATTACTAAATCGTACTTACACTTGAATAAATCCTTAGCAATACATGCAGTATCCAGTTTTCAAGGAACAAAAAACTCCGTTTTTTGTAGACCGCAATCGGTCTGATCGAAGTTAAGCAACCACAAGGTTGCTCGCCTGGCGACGTCCTACTCTCCCGGTCCCCTTCGGGACAAGTACCATCGGCGCTGGAGGGCTTAACGGCCGTGTTCGGCATGGGAACGGGTGTGTCCCCTCCGCCATCATCACCAGACATTGAAAGAGTTATGGGGTCCCCGAAAAGTATTCGGAATCAGCTTCAGAGCTGAACTTCACTTTTTGGGGTATAGTCATACTCCTTCAAAACTGAACAGCGAATGATGCGCATAAGTCATATCTCCATAGAAAGGAGGTGATCCATCCGCACCTTCCGGTACGGATACCTTGTTACGACTTCACCCCAGTCATCTACCCCACCTTCGGCGGCTGGCTCCTTGCGGTTACCTCACCGACTTCGGGTGTTGCAAACTCCCGTGGTGTGACGGGCGGTGTGTACAAGGCCCGGGAACGTATTCACCGCGGCATGCTGATCCGCGATTACTAGCGATTCCGACTTCATGTAGGCGAGTTGCAGCCTACAATCCGAACTGAGATTGGTTTTCAGAGATTGGCATCCTCTCGCGAGGTAGCGTCCCGTTGTACCAACCATTGTAGCACGTGTGTAGCCCAGGTCATAAGGGGCATGATGATTTGACGTCATCCCCGCCTTCCTCCGTCTTGTCGACGGCAGTCTCTCTAGAGTGCCCAACTGAATGCTGGCAACTAAAGATAAGGGTTGCGCTCGTTGCGGGACTTAACCCAACATCTCACGACACGAGCTGACGACAACCATGCACCACCTGTCACCGCTGCCCCGAAGGGAAGCTCTGTCTCC
>NZ_CP185865.1:4234597-4339597 GCF_044627595.2 Brevibacillus sp. TJ4
AAGGCGGTTGCTCTATCCGACTGAGCTACTGAGACATATCCAAAATAGGTAAATAAAATGGGGCGATCGATGGGACTTGAACCCACGAATGCCGGAGCCACAATCCGGTGCGTTAACCCCTTCGCCACGACCGCCATGATATTTCGTCTGTATTCATTTCCTTGGCAGGGGCAGTAGGAATCGAACCCACACCAAAGGTTTTGGAGACCTTCGTTCTACCGTTAAACTATGCCCCTGTGGTAGCGGTGGAGGGGATCGAACCCCCGACCTTTCGGGTATGAACCGAACGCTCTAGCCATCTGAGCTACGCCGCCATAATGTAACATGAAATGGCGGAGGGAGAGGGATTCGAACCCCCGTGACGTTGCCGCCTAACGGTTTTCAAGACCGCCCCGTTATGACCACTTCGGTATCCCTCCGCAAAAATGGAGCGGGTGATGGGAATCGAACCCACGCGACCAGCTTGGAAGGCTGGGGTTCTACCATTGAACTACACCCGCAAATAAATGGTGCCGGTAGAGGGACTTGAACCCCCACGGTTTCCCTCACGATTTTGAGTCGCGCGCGTCTGCCAATTCCGCCATACCGGCCTATGTGATTACAAAACAATGGTCGGGAAGACAGGATTTGAACCTGCGACCTCTTGGTCCCGAACCAAGCGCTCTACCAAGCTGAGCCACTTCCCGTAGTATACCGAAAGCTGCTGCGATAGATTCATTCGCTATGTGAACTTTGCTTATGAAAAAAGAAAAGCGTGCCCTGAGAGATTCGAACTCCCGACCTTTTGATTCGTAGTCAAACGCTCTATCCAGCTGAGCTAAGGGCACATGTATCATGGAGCGGACGACGGGTCTTGCTTCCCTGGCGCTTCCTCCTCGGAATTCTTCCTTGGAAAGCCAGATCGGTAGTACCCATGCACTTTCTCCGCTGTATTCGCATCAAGGGTAAACCCGGTACGGGTGAGAGACCCTGCGAATACTTTATGGAGCGGACGACGGGTCTCGAACCCGCGACCTTCGCCTTGGCAAGGCGACGCTCTACCAATTGAGCTACGTCCGCATGACATTTGTTGTAAGACCCCGAAAAGCACACAGAATTCGCTACGAATAGCGCTTCCGCTCTCAAGGTTTTTTGGTGCGGTCGAGAGGACTTGAACCTCCACGGTGTTGCCACCACTAGAACCTGAATCTAGCGCGTCTGCCAATTCCGCCACGACCGCATTTAAAAACTGGTGAGCCATGAAGGACTCGAACCTTCGACCCTCTGATTAAAAGTCAGATGCTCTACCAACTGAGCTAATGGCTCGTATCATTTTTCAACGCCACTCAACATAGATTGAAGATGGCGGAGCTGACGGGACTCGAACCCGCGACCTCCGGTGTGACAGACCGGCGTGAACTCCAACTTCACCACAGCTCCAAAGTAATTTTGGTTGCACCCTACGGGTACTACCTTCCTTTCTGAACAATGCTGCTTAATCGACGTAGTACAGAAAGAAAATTGGTTGCGGGAGCAGGATTTGAACCTGCGACCTTCGGGTTATGAGCCCGACGAGCTACCGAACTGCTCCATCCCGCGACGATGTGGACGAACGAGTGGTCAATCCAGCTGACCTTGTCTCGCGGTATCCATATGGTGGAGGCTGACGGGATCGAACCGCCGACCCTCTGCTTGTAAGGCAGATGCTCTCCCAGCTGAGCTAAGCCTCCACATGCCCCAAAATGTTGTTGGGGCCCCCGCAAAGTGCTCGGTGTTGCTACAACGCATCCACTTCACTTTGCGGGGTATTTTATGGTGACCCGTAGGGGATTCGAACCCCTGTATGACAGCGTGAAAGGCTGCTGTGTTAAACCGCTTCACCAACGGGCCACTATGTAAAAAGGAAGATATGGCGGATGGAGTGGGATTTGAACCCACGAGACGAGTTATCCCCGCCTACACGATTTCCAATCGTGCTCCTTCGGCCGCTCGGACATCCATCCGTAACTTGTCAACAATGCGTTTGCACAACTCTCTTACAGAATCAAAATTCTATCACAGCTCAAATCAAAAATCAACACATTTTTTCTCGACTTAAAAATTTTCACTCGTGTAGAACATTTGTTCAACAGCGACAATAGCCATTTTATCGCGCCAACCTTGCAATGTCAACATCAAACGGTAAAAAATCGCCACCAAAATCCTTCCAGCCAGCACAAACTGCTCCCGCCAACTATCAAAGAACAGGGCTATTCTCGCCATTCCTCGCATAGGACTTACTAGGTGTGCTTTTGCCCGCCCTGTCTGCGACGTTCTTTAGTATACCCGATCGTCCCCGCAAACGAGTAATGCAAATCTCTCCATAGAAAGGATGCGAGAACCGTGTTTCCATTTCGCCAAGCCGTCTCTTCCGACAAAGAAGCCATCCTCCGCATCGATGCGATGGTCACCGGCGACACCAGTCGCGCCCCGCAACTATCCCAAGCGATTGACAGCGGCCATTGCTACACGATCGCATTTGACAACGACGTGACCGGCTATGCTGTCATAGACCAATCCTTCTTCCGGCAAACCTTCCTCTCTCTGCTCGTCATTCACCCGTTCTACCGCCGTATGGGACTTGGCGATGCGCTATTGCAGCGGCTAGAGGAGATGTGCCCGACAGAAAAGCTGTTTCTCTCTACATCGCTGACCAATACGCCGATGCAAAAGCTGTGCAAAAAACGCGGCTATGTTGAAAGCGGTTCAATCGACAATCTGAATCCAAATGAGCCTGAGCTCGTGTTTTGCAAACAAATAAAAATGCCGCAGTCTGCACCCGCTCCCAGACCACGACATCCGTATCTCACCATGTCCCCGCACATGTATTCTTATTGATTCCGTTCAAAAATGAGGCGCAGCCCTTTGAGGGTCAGGTGCGGGTCCACGACGTGGATGCACGGCGTTTCACTCGCGACCAGCTTGGCCAGGCCGCCCGTCGCGACAACCTTCGGCTCGGTACCAGCCTCGGCCGCGATACGGCGGACAATCCCTTCCACCTGACCCACAAATCCGTAATATATGCCCGCTTGCATCGCGGCAATCGTATTGCGCCCGACTACGTGTGCCGGTTTGGCGATCTCGATGCGGGGCAGTTTGTCCGCACGGCTGACCAGTGCTTCCGTGGAAATCCCGATCCCCGGCGCAATCGCCCCGCCCATGTACTGCCCGCGACCATCAACATAGCAAAACGTAGTAGCCGTTCCAAAATCGACGACGATCAGCGGCCCACCGTATTCGTGGAGGGCGGCGACGGCATTGACGATCCGGTCGGAGCCTACTTCACGGGGGTACTCATACTTGATATTCAGCCCGGTCTTGACCCCCGGTCCGACCACCAGCGCCTTTTGCTGCAAATACTTCATGCACATCCGTTCAATCGTATGGTTCAGAGGCGGCACGACCGAAGAGAGGATCACGCCTTTGACCTGATGAAACGCCAATCCCGCACTTTCAAACAGGCTTTTGACCAGCATCCCGTACTCGTCTTCCGTCTTGTTTCGATCGGTAGCAAAACGCCAGTGCTGGCGAAGCTCGTCTCCCTCGTACAACCCCATGACTATATTGGAATTCCCTATATCCATGACTACCAGCATGAAAAGCAGCCCCTCACCATTTTCACGTATTCGAGCCAAGAATCTGTGAAGCTCTACAGACACCCCGCTCTACGCATTTGCGTGATCCACGCACTCCTTGCATTTTCCGTACACTTCAAATTTATGACCTGTCACTTCAAAATCATCGGGAACCGAGGCCATCACATTCATCGGACAACCAGGCAACGACGAAGTCTTTCCGCACACCGTACAAATCACATGATGATGGTGATGCCCATCCGCCGAGCAGGCCAGACGGAATTTCCCCTCGCCGTCCAGCTCCGTCTCTTCCAGAATTCCCAAATCCACAAAAGTGGCAATGTTGCGGTAAACCGTATCCAGACTAAGAGCCGGATACAGCTCCTTGATCCGCTCCATGATATCCTTGGCCGAAAGGTAGCGCTTCTCGTCCGCGAAAATGCGAATCAGTTCCTCTCGCTTGCCCGTGTATTTGTATCCATGCTCTTTCAGGATTTGCAGTGCTTCCTCGACTTTCATCGCTGTACACTCCTTCCCTATTTGTCCTTTGCTTGTGTCGGATGTCAGCGGAAGAGGGCTCGCAGCTTCTTCACAGCCAATACCACCAGCAAAATCAAAACCGCCATCAATACAATTGTACCACCAGATGCCCAATCAAACAGATAGGCAAAATACAGGCCGCCCAGCACAGAGATTTCGGCAAACAAAATGGAGAACAGAATGGTCTGGCGAAAGCTGCCGGAGATTTGCAAACTGGCTGCGACGGGCAGCGTAATCAGCGCGGAGATCAGCAGCACCCCTACGATGCGCATGGAAGCTGCAATCGTCAGAGCAACCAGCACCATAAACCAGAGATTGATCACCCGTCGCGATACACCTGACACACGGGCGAACTCCTCGTCAAATGAGACGGCGAACAGCTCCTTGTAGATCAAGAATACCGTACCGAGCACGACCAGGGAAACCCCGATCAGCGCGTACAAATCTTCCTTGGTCACCGTGACGATTTTGCCGAACAAATACGAGTACAAGTCAGCGTTGAAGCCCTGCGCGATACTGATCAAAACCGTAAACAGCCCCAACCCGGTGGAGAGAATAATCGGAATGGCCAAATCCTGGTGCGAGCGAAACACTTTGCGCAGCCGTTCGATAAACAGCGACCCGATGACAGAGAACAACATCCCGAAAAACAGCGGATTTACCGCTGAAAACAAAGCCACCTTTTTCGACAGGACCATCCCCGCCGCCACCCCGGAAAGCGTCACGTGGGACAGGCCATCCGCCATCATCGACAGCCGGCGGACGATCAAAAACGTCCCGAGAATCGGACAGATCAGCCCGATCAACACGCCGGAAAACAAGGTATAACGCAAAAAATCATACTGCCACCAATCCGCAAGCATGCTCTATTCTCCCTCTTTTCACTTTGCCAGCTCAGTGGTGATGCGACAAAAGCTTCATCGACCCACCGTACATTTGCTGCAAAATGTGTTCGTGATTGTGTTCAAACTCATGTGCCGTTCCGTGGAAGTGGATTTTCTGCTGCACGCAGGCGACTTTGTTCACCCACTGTGTCATCACGCCCACGTCATGGCTGACGATCATCATGGTCATTCCGTTCTCTTCCTTGAGCGAGCGCAGCAAGCTGTAAAACTGCTCGATCGACTCCTGATCCACCCCTACAGTCGGTTCGTCGAGAATCAAAAGCTCCGGCTCCGCCACCAGTGCGCGAGCGATAAACACACGCTGCAACTGCCCGCCGGACAGACTGCCGATGCGCTGGTCCAGCTTTTCCAAAAGTCCTACCCGCTCTACCGCTTCTTTTACTTGCTGGTGATGGCTCGCGGTCAATCGGCGGAACAAGCCGACCTTGCCGACCAGCCCGGAGGAGACGACCTCCCGCACCGTCGTCGGAAAGCCGCCCGCGCCGTGCGCAACCTGCTGCGCAACATAGCCGATGCGGTTCCACTCGCGGAATTTGGACAGCGGTTTGCCGAACAGGTAGACGCCCCCGGAAGTCGGCGTAAGCAAGCCCAAAATGAGCTTCATCAATGTCGATTTGCCTGAGCCGTTGGGACCGACGATGCCGAGAAAATCGCCGCGCTCCAGCGTAAAGTCGACATCGGTCAGCACCCGTTTATCGTCGTATTGAAAGGAGACGGAGGACAGCTTGACGATCGCTTCTCCCTGCACCTGTTGTTCCATACCTATACATCATCCCTTAAATCGGATTTGTTCTGATTTGCTACATTTCATCCTACTATGATTTTGCCCGAACCACAACAGTTTCGTGCGGACGAAACCACCGCGAGCCAAAAAAGGAGATGCCGGACTGACCTAGCATCTCCTCCTTCCCTATTCGTTCAATGCCTTGCGCAATGTCTCCAGATTTTCGCGCATGATGGACAAATAATCTTTGCCGGCTTGCACATCTTCGGCTGTCAGTCCTTCCAGCGGATTGAGCGTCGCCGTCTTCACGCCCGCCTCCCTGGCGATCACTTCAGCCACTTTGGGCGACACCAGCGTTTCAAACAGCACATAGGAAATCTGATTCTCCTTCACATATTCGACCAACTGCTTCATCTGGGACGGAGAAGGCTCCGCGGCAGGATTCAGACCGGAGATCGCGACCTGCTCCAGGTTGTACCGTTTGGCCAAGTAGCTGAAAGCGCTGTGGGAAACCATGAATTCCTTTTTCGCAGCTTGAGCAGCCATCTCCTGGAAATCCCGGTCGAGCTGGTCCAGATCGTCAGCAAGCTGTTGGTAGTTTGCTTCATAAGCCGAAGCATTGGCAGGGTCTTTTGCGACCAGTGCGCCTTTGATCGTTTCCGCTTGGGCTTTCAACAGCGTCGGATCGAGCCACACGTGCGGATCGGTATCGCCATGGTCGTGGTCGTGACCGTGCCCATGCCCATCCTCGTGAGCATGTTCGTCGGCATGTTCGTGCTCATCCTCGTGAGCATGATCGTCGGCATGTTCATCATGCGCATCTGCATGTGCGTGAGCGTGCTCATCGGCGTGTTCGTCCGCATGCTCGTGATCGTGGTCGTGCTCATCCGCATGCTCGTGGGCATGGCCCTCTTCATCCCCACCCACATGTATCAATTCGATTCCTTCTGTCGTGTTGACGACTTGTGTATGGTTTGTATCGAGGTTGGCTACCGCCTTATCTACCCACAGCTCCAAACCGCTGCCGTTGTAGATGAACATGTCAGCTCCGGTCACCGCGACCATATCCTTGGCTGTCGGTTCAAAATCATGTGGTTCAACCCCTGGCGGCACGATGTTTACGACTTCAATAAGATCATGTCCGATGCGCTTGGTCACGTATTCCAGCGGATAAATCGTCGTATATACAGTCAGCTTTTCTGCTGCTGCTCCGCCTTCCTGCGGAGCGGGTGCGCTTGGCGTGCTTGGCGTGCTGGTTGTGCCACATCCGGCAAGAGCGACCGCTGCAACCCATGACAGGATAGCCTGTTTTGTTTTTCTCATCTTCTGAATCTCTCCCCATGAATCATAATGATTCCGATTTACTTCCCGTTACTCATTATAGGGGCGGTCACCCAAAATGTAAATAGGATTTATTACGATTTAATGGTCATAATGGAGATTCGTTCGTTTTCTCCTCTTTTTACCTATGCTATGATAGATACGAGGGGGTTAGTCCACTATGAAACGGAAACGAACGTCTTGGATCGCGATCGCACTGCTCGGAGCTTCCCTGCTTGCCGGCTGCGGCACGGCGGACAACGCCAGCGTACACGGCGACGGACACGGGCATGATCACGTTCATCATACAGCAAACGGAGACTTGCAGGAGCAGACAGCATCTGTCGACCAGCTTCCCAGCTTTCTGGACAATCAGGACCCGGTAGTGGTGGAGTCCTATAAAATTGCGGCAGCAAACTTCGAATTGCTCTCCACGATCCCGTGCTATTGCGGCTGTGGAGAAAGTGCGGGGCACAAGCATAACGGCAACTGCTTTATAAAAGAGGAGCTCCCCGACGGATCGATCGTCTGGGATGACCACGGCACGCGCTGCGGCGTATGCCTGGAAATCGCCGTCATCTCCTCCAAGCTGAAAGAGGCCGGCAAATCCGACCTGGAAATTCGCAACTATATCGACAGTCAGTATCAGCAAGGGTATGCAACGCCTACCCCGACACCTATGCCATCGTAGCATGGACTGTCACACCTTACAGCTTGTAAAAGCCTGGTATCGCTTGGGACTGACCCCCGTTTGTGAGTCAGGGATCAAAACACCTTTCAAGTTAAGCTGCCAGTCGCCTGTAATCCATCGGCGACTGGTTGTTTAGTTTCGTTTGAATGCGAATTGAGTTATAGTAGTGAATGTAGTCTCGAACGGTTTGCTCAACGATTGCAGTCGTTGTGCAGGTCAAACCTTCGAGATAGAACGTTTCAGACTTTAGTGTGGAATGGAACGATTCGATGGGGGCATTATCAGCAGGCGTACCCTTACGGGACATGCTCATGATAATCCCTTTTTCTTTTACCGCTTCTTGATATGCCTGTGACGTATAGACGCTGCCTTGATCGCTGTGAAGCATTGAACCTTCTGTGAGAGGCAGCTGATTCAGCGTATCTAATACAAATGCTGTGTCTTGTTTATCTGCTATACTGTACGCCACGATCTCCCCATTAAACAAGTCTAAAATGCTCGACAGGTACAACGTCTTTCCTCCAAACGGTAAATAGGTGATATCCGTCACGAGTTTTTGCATCGGTGCATTCGCCTCAAATTGACGTTGTAACTGATGTTCCGCTACATGGGCTGGCTGTCCTGTTGGCTTGCGCTTCTTTACCCTGACTCGACACTGTAGTCCCTCACGTTGCATGATTCGCTGCACACGTTTGTGATTAATGGACTGCTCTTTTCGAAGCAGCGCAGTAATCTTCCGGTAACCATAGCGGAATTTATGAAGGGTGCAAAGCTGACGAATCTTCTCGGCGAGCAGATTTTCTTGTTTTGTGGCAAAAGCTGCTTTCCAGCGATAGTATGTTGCACGAGCAACCCCTAGCAGTTCACAAGCTTGCGTGACGGACATTTCATCTCGAATAGATTCCATCCAGGCGACTACGGCCTCTGGTGACACCTCCTCTCCAATTCTTTGTACTTTTTTAGTACATCTAGCTGTTGTTTCAGGTAACGATTTTCTGCCTTTACTTGTTCAAGCTCTGAGGCAAACTCAGGACCTTTCCCAAAGCTATACTGCTTACCGACAGGCTGCCCCAGCCGATGAAGCTCACCATTACGATACCATGACATCCAAACTTTCAGTTGTGTTACATTCCTGATCCCTAGCTCGTCCATGACCACCTTTACCGGAATTCCTGCTAATCTCATTTTAATTGCCTGCATTTTCACTTCTACGGGGTAACTAACTCGTGTTGCCAACGCAAAAACACCTCCAAGTTGTTTTCCATATCTTACGACATGGTTCCGTTCACTTGAAGGTGTTTTAATTTGTCTCACGTTATGGGGTCAGTCCCCTTTGATGCCAGGCTTTTTTCTGTTCACCAAAACCGTTCATGTAACCCTTGCAAAAGGCAGAAGACTGTATTAGGATAATACCTAGATATTCGATGTATCGAAATCCTATGTAAAGGTGGAGCCGATGAAAATCAGCAAGGAAT
The DNA here is from genome assembly GCF_044627595.2 of Brevibacillus sp. TJ4. Classification (NCBI taxonomy): domain Bacteria; kingdom Bacillati; phylum Bacillota; class Bacilli; order Caryophanales; family Paenibacillaceae; genus Brevibacillus; species Brevibacillus sp. TJ4. The sequence goes on from NZ_CP185865.1 coordinate 4,243,846, forward strand.
TGATGAAAGGAAGCACCGTTATCCTGATTCTGACCCTTCTCGAGCGAAAGCCGATGTACGGGTACGAGATGAGCAAAGAGATGGAGGTACGCTCCAAAGGTATTCTGTCTTTGAAGGAAGGGACTCTCTATCCGATCCTGCACACGCTGGAGTCAGACGGCATGGTGGAATCATACTGGAGCGATGGCGATGGCGGCAGAAAGCGAAAGTATTACCAGATCACCAAAAAAGGGTCGAAGCATCTGCGGGAAAAGCAGCAGGAATGGGTCTCCTTCCGAACCGCTGTCGACAACGTGCTGGGAGGAGGGCCGGCATGAACCAGCAGAAACAAATTGACGCCTACATACGCGAGGTTTGCAGCCACATCAAACGAACCGACGTGCATGAATCGATTGCCCTCGAACTAAAGGGTCACCTGGAAGAAAAGATCGAGCAGTATCAAAGCGAAGGAATGAGTGAGGAACAGGCTGTCGATCAGGCGATTGCTGACATGGGCAGTCCCGTCACTCTGGGAAAGCAACTGCATTACGCACACAAGCCGCGCATGGAATGGAGCATCCTCGCCATATTGGCTGGACTGATTAGCTGTGGCTTGCTCGTCATGCACGGGCTGGGGACAGCCCAGTCGGGGAACGCGCTGCTCACCAGCAAGCTGTGGGGGATACTCGCCGGAACTGCCGCGTTTACCGTCATGCTGTTTGCTGACTACCGAAAAGGAAAACGGTATAGCACACATCTGTATGCAGGCACAGTCCTGCTGATGCTCGCAACACATGCGCTGGGCACGACCATGAACGGAAAGCCTTATCTCGATCTCGGCTTCCTTACGCTAGATCTGTTGGGAATTGCCAGCATTCCGCTTGTGATCGCGCTGGCCGGAATGTTCGCCGACTGGGACTGGAAGCGGCAGCGGACCATCTGGATCGCCTTTGCTGCTTTTGCGTTGCCGTTTTTGCTCCTCGCAGGCGGCTCGGCACCCTTTTCTGCCGTGCTCTTTTTTGCCGCTTTTGTGCTCCTGGTCGTCCTCTCTCCCGCACAAAAGCGAGTTGCGCTTGCCACTGTCGGCTTGACGGTCGTATTCACGATCGCGTTCGTTGCCCTGACGATCAAGCCCTACCAGATCGAGCGGCTGCACCTGGGCACACCCGCTGACCCGAGCGGTTCCGGCTACACCATCTCACAGTCGTTGCAAGTGATGCACTCTGCGAGCTTGTTTGGCAGCGGCTCGGACGCCACCCTGCCAGCGATTCCGGCATTGGAGTCCGACTTCGTCTTTACGTATGTGGTCCATCAGTACGGATTGGCAGCGGGTACAGCCATTCTCTGCCTCGGAATCGTACTGCTGCTGCGGCTGGTGCGGGCAGCCAGACAGGTGCGCCGCGACACGTACGGCTTCATGCTGATGACCGGCTTGATGACGCTGTTTTTCCTGCCTTATTTCTGGAGCATCCTGATGACTGTCGGACTGGTACCGCTGATCTCGGTAAACCTGCCTCTGATCAGCCACGGCAATGCACAGGTGATCCTCTACATGGGGCTGTTCGGGCTGATGCTCACGATTTATCGCCACAAGGATGTGCCCACTTGCCAGCCGCAGCCCAAATAAAAACGCGCGCGGGATTGCACGATCACCTTCGTCCGCCAGCATACGCAAACAGGGAGCAAGGCCGATTTTTGGCTCTGCTCCCTGTTTTTTGTCGTGGACGTTTTCTTCACACATCGTCCCTGCTGAAATACAGCCTGCTTATTGCTTCGCGATCACCTGCTGCATGATAAAGCGCGCTACTCCGTCCTCGTCGTGGTGAGGCGCGATATAGCCTGCGAGCTGCTTGATCTGCGGCGCAGCGTTCTCCATCGCCACAGCATACCCGGCATTGCTCAAAGCCTCTCGGTCGTTTTCCGCGTCTCCAAACGCCATCACCTGTTCGGGAGCGATCCCCCATTTTTCACGAAAATAACGCAGTCCTTCCCACTTGGACACGTTCGCTCCGATCATCTCCAGATTGTGACGGCCGGACGAGGTCAGCGTCAACCGATCTGCCCACGGCTCCCATTGCTGTCTCAGCCATTGCAAGCGCTCCGGATCACGGTGCCACATAAACACTTTCAAAATTTCGATCTGCCCCGCCTGCATCTTTTCCTGGATTTCCTGCAGCGAAATCGTGCGCGCGAGCTTGTAAAAAGCGTAGTTGCGAAACGCAATGTCCTCGGCGTCTGTGCTGTCCGCAAGCATCGCCGCCAAGCGCGTCCGGTCCTCTTCAATCATCCAGCGGTTGCTTGCCGTGTCATGCAGCTCGTAGTACATGACTTCTTGCCGTAGCATGGCAATGACCTCGTCGATCAGCGCTTGCGGCAAAAGCGTTTTGCGTACGAGTGAGCCGTCTGCCTCCAGAATCGCAGCGCCGTTGCTGCAGACAAAGCCGTCAAAGGGAAAGGCATCGATCGGGATTTGCGCGGAGCCGTACGTTCTGCCAGTCGACAAAACCAGCTTGCAGCCCTGTTCGCGCAGAGCCAAACAGGCTTCCTTCGTCGCCTGGGTCATCTGCGAATCTTTGTTGAGCAAAGTTCCATCCATGTCAAAAGCAGCCAACTTCGGTGTCAATCCCACTGTTTCTCCCCCTTGCACACGTTTATGATAGTGTGAGTATTCAAACTTTTGCGCTGTATAGAACAAAAGGAGCACCATAGGCGCCCCTTATTGTTTTGGTTCATCTTCGTTTTTGGCTTCCGGCTTGTCTTGTGCTTCGTCCTCAGCCGTCGTTGTCTCGTCTTTTGCTTCTTCTTTCTTCGGTTGAATGTTCACGACCACATCCGATTGGTTCTCTGGATTATCCGGATCGTTTTCCATTTTTCCTGTCTCGATCAATTGCTTGATTTGTTCTGCATCCAGCGTTTCCACACGAAGCAGCGTATTGGCAATCAGATCGAGCTGATCGCGATGCTTGGTCAGGATTTCCTTACATTTCGCATAGCAATCGTTGATGATGTTTTGCATCTCCAAATCGATCTCGTACGCGATCTTGTCAGAGTAGTTGCGCTCGTTGCCATAGTCGCGTCCGAGGAAGACTTGCCCCTGGCTTTTTCCGAACTGCATCGGACCCAGACGGCTCATTCCGTACTCGGTAATCATGCTGCGAGCGATCGCCGTAGCGCGCTGGAAGTCGTTGTGCGCGCCGGTACTGATATCGCCCAGCACCAATTCCTCCGCCACGCGGCCGCCCAACAGACCGACGATCTTGTCGAGCAGATCGGACTTGGTGGCGAAGAAGCGGTCTTCTTTCGGCAGGAATACCGTGTATCCGCCAGCCTGACCACGCGGGATAATGGTAACCTTGTGGACCATCTCTGCGTTTTTCAGATGATAGCCGATGATCGTATGTCCAGCTTCGTGGAACGCGACCAGACGTCTTTCGTCCTCGCTGACTACGCGGGACTTTTTCGCCGGACCGGCAATGACCCGGTCGATCGCCTCGTCCACTTCCGCCATGTTGATTTGTTTTTTGTTTTTCCGGGCAGTCAGAAGCGCCGCTTCGTTCAGCAGGTTTTCCAAATCTGCGCCGGTAAAGCCCGAAGTACCGCGGGCGATTACATCCAGTCTCACGTCGTCGCCAAGCGGCTTGTTGCGGGCATGAACCTTGAGCACCGCTTCGCGCCCTTTGACATCGGGACGATCCACTGTGATTTGACGGTCAAAACGTCCCGGACGCAGCAATGCCGGGTCGAGAATATCCGGGCGGTTGGTAGCCGCGACCATGATAATTCCTTCGTTTCCGCCGAAACCGTCCATTTCTACGAGCAACTGGTTGAGCGTCTGCTCGCGCTCGTCGTGTCCGCCGCCCAGACCTGCTCCACGCTGGCGACCGACAGCGTCGATCTCGTCAATGAAAATGATACACGGCGCATTTTTCTTCGCGTTTTCAAACAAGTCGCGAACGCGGGATGCACCGACCCCGACGAACATCTCTACGAAGTCAGAACCGGAAATGCTGAAGAACGGAACTCCTGCCTCACCAGCCACAGCGCGGGCAAGCAAGGTTTTCCCTGTACCCGGAGGGCCGACCAGCAGCACCCCTTTGGGAATACGGGCACCCACGGCGTTGAACTTGCGCGGGTCTTTCAGGAAGTCCACGACTTCCTCCAGCTCTGCTTTTTCTTCATCGGCACCCGCCACATCGGCGAAGGTGACGCGTTTCTTCTCTTCGTTATACAGCTTGGCACGGCTTTTGCCGAAGTTCATCACACGGCTGCCGCCACCCTGGGCATTGTTCAACAGAAAGAAGAACAGGATGAAGATGATCACAAACGGAATGATCGACGTCAGGAAGGTGAGCCAGATGCTGGTTCCTTCTGCTGGATTAAACTCGACGCGCTCCACTTTTTGCTCGTCGATTTTCTGGTCGACCATGACAATAATATCGGAGTCATACAGCGGTACGTTGGTGAAAAATTTGTTGCTCTCTTGTCCGGCAGCCGGATTTTTCAGTACCCCTTCCACCCTGTACGTGCCGTTTTCAGGGCGGATAGACAATTCGGTTACATTATCGGCTTGCAACTGCGCCCGAAATTCCTGATATGTAAGTTTTCCAACCTTATCAGTACCGGAGAGGATGAAATTTACGATCCCGACCGTGACAAGAAAAATAAGCAGGTAGAACCCGGTATTTCGAAAAAAGCGATTCATTCCTTACCTCCTCTCACGAACAGACACATTTCACATTTTACCATAGCAACAAGGTCGCCACAACAAAGCTACTTGCTGTAAACTTCCGGTTTCAGCACGCCAATGTACGGCAGATTCCGGTATTGCTCCGCATAGTCCAAACCGTACCCGACGACGAACTCATCGGGAATGTCGAAGCCGCTGTAATCCGGGGAAATATCCACCTTGCGACGCTCCGGTTTGTTCAACAGCGTCACTACTTTGACAGAGGCTGCTTCCCGATGGCGCAGCAGCTCCACCAGCCGGCTCAGCGTAAGTCCGCTATCCATGATGTCTTCTACGACCAGTACATGCCGGTTCTGTACAGACGTATCGAGGTCTTTGAGGATTTTCACCATGCCAGAGGACTCGACACCGCTTCCGTAACTGGACACAGCCATGAAATCCATTTCGCAGGGAATATCCAACTGGCGGATCAGGTCTGCCATGAACACGACGGCCCCTTTCAACACGCAGATGACGAGCGGATTTTTGTCCCTGTACTCTGCGGCCAGTTGCGCGCCCAGCTCCCGTACTTTCGCCTCGATCTGTTCCTCTGACAGCAAAACCTTCTCGATGTCTTGATTCATGCAAAAACCCCCTGCCAATCTTCTCCAAACTCTACCCGCACATGCAGAATACGCCTGGTTTGTGCGCTGATAGGCGCTGCGGCGGAACGGCGCACACCCGGTACCCAAATGACTTGATCGTCCGCTGTCAGCAAGGGAAGTTTGTCACGCCAGTTCCGTGGGACTTTGGCGTCGATCAGCAACTCCTTCAGTTTTTTATCCGAATGGAAGCCAAACGGGACCAGCCGATCGCCGGGCTTGCGGTTGCGAACATGCAGTGTTCCCGGCAACCGGTCGGCATCAAAAACCGCTTCGTTGTCGAGCAGTTCCCCCAAGTGAAACGGATGGGGCAGATAGGACGCCCGAATCGTAGCATTCCCTTCTGCAACCCGGATCACGCCAGGTACAACAAGTTTATAACAATATGTATGTATGCGCTCCACTCTGCGATTACGACGGAAATGAATCTGGCCGTAGACCCGGTTTACTTCCAGTTCATGCGGCAAATGCAATTCCGTTGAGGGGCGCATCCCCCCAGACATGTGCAAAACGGTCTCCACATGCTGCGAAGACCATTCAGCTTGCTTTGAGAGATAACTTAATATTAGAGTAATCATTCTTCTTTGTAAAGCAACGTCACAACTTTGAAACTTGTCATTGTCAATGGAAATCCGCTCCTGATCCTGCTCGACGATCAACTCCTGCAATCGCTCCCTGGCCAACTGCTGCAAATACGCTTCATCCTGGCGAAACGCCTCGGCAGCTTGCAGGATGTGCTCGCGAAACTTGTCGTTTACTTCCTGCAGGCGCGGCATCACTTCCAGGCGCAGCAGATTGCGCTTGTACTTGCGTGACTGATTGCTGCTGTCCTCGCGCGGGGCAAGAAGATGCGCTTGGCAATACGCCTCCAGCTCCCGGCGCGAAAACGACAGCAGCGGACGAACGAGCTCGATGGACTGATCGTCGTCCAGCCAGCGCCGCCTCGGCATGCCGGCAAGCCCGCCCAGGCGCGTCCCTCGTACCAGCCGAAACAGGATCGTCTCTACCTGGTCATCCGCATGGTGGGCCAGCGCCACCTTGGTCGCCCCGCACTGCTCCGCCACTTCCCGATACAAACGGTAGCGCAGCTTGCGGCTTGCCTCCTGCGCGCCCATCCCGGTTTCTTTCATATAAGAAGGAACGTCGCGGACAAACAGGTGAAAGGCGACACCGAGGCTTTCGCAAAGCTGCTCGGCGTACAGCGCATCCTGCCTCGCCTCATCGCCGCGAAAGCCGTGGTTGAGATGAACGGCGTGCAGCTTCCAGCCGTACTGATAGTGTTGATTGAGAGTCGCCAAGATATGCAGCAAAGCTGTAGAATCATTGCCCCCTGACAGCCCGACGACAATCGTCTCATGCGGAGCAAATAGCGCTTGCTGCTCGATCTCATTGCGCACGCTTGTAAGCATGGCGGGCTCCTTTCCAGATCGTCAGGGCGGAGATGCCAAAGATCAGACCAAACGCAATCGCTCCGGCCACCATCAAGGTTTGCGTCGCCAGGCTGATGCCGTTGACGTATTCATTGTTGACAAAAGCAAGCATCGACCGGTAGGCGAGCGAACCTGGGACGAGGGGGATAATTCCCGCTACGCTGAAATTGGTGGAAGGTACCCGCAGCAGAATCGACAGTACCTGGCTGAGCAGCGAGACGACTGTGGCAGAGGCCAGCGTCGAAACGAGCACATCCGCTCCCAGCCAGGTCAGCAGGGAATATACCATCCAGCCGATCATGCCCGCCAGACCACATCCAGCGATCGTGCGAACCGGAACATGAAACAGCACGCACCACGCTGTCGACGAGATCAGGCTCAACACCAGCCCTTTTAGCAGCATCTCATTCACCTCATAAAAACGACAATGTAATTACCGTGGCCACGGCGACCGACACGGCTGTCAGCATCGCTTCCACTCCGCGCGAGACACCTGCGACCAAATCGCCTGCCATCAGGTCGCGCAATGAGTTGGTGATGGCCACACCGGGGAAGAGCGGGATCATCGCCCCGATAATCAGGGAGCTGATATTCAGCAGAGGAAACAGCGTCACCAGCAAAAGCGACACCATGCCGCCGAGCAGGGCAGCGGCAAATTCGGTAAAAAATTTGATGTGGACAAACTTTTCCAATTGTTCAATACTTCCATACACGGTAAGGCCGGCAATCGCGGTTGGCAAAAAATGGTACCACTCACCGCCCGAAAGCATGGAAAAGGAGCCGCTGGCAATAGCGGCTGCGATATGTTTGATCCACGGTGGATAGTTTGGTTTTTGTTGGTCGATTTCACGCAGGGAGCGATACGCTTCCGCAAGCGTGATGTCTCCGCCTACATAGCGGCGGGACACGTCGTTGACCAGGGTGATTTTGTTCATGTTGGTCGTCCGTTTCGGGGTGCGAATCATTCGTGTATGATCCTGGCCCTGGCAGCGAAAAGAGAGGATGATACTCGTCGGTGTCGCAGAGCTGTTTACATCATCCATCCCTGCCGCCACAGCGATACGGGTCATCGTCTCTTCCGTACGGTAGGTTTCTCCCCCGTTTTTCAATATGATCGACCCTGCCAACAGACATGTATCCATCGTTAAATCAGCGGACACGCAATGTCACATCCTTATAAAAACCAGGCGTAGTAAAGGGTGCCGGCCAACAACAGCATCGAGGCGACGAACAGGCTGCCGATCCATTTGCCCGCTGCTCCCGAATCGGGCTGGGGTGCTGGCTGCGCCGCAACCGCCACTGCAGACTGGCGCAAAATCGCAAGCATCTCCGCTCTCATCTCTCTGGCTGTCGCGTACTTCCCGTGAAATGCCTTGATCAACGGCACACGGTACGGGTACAAACCGTCACTGTTCCGTATTATATCACATAGCGACTGGGTTTGCCGCGATTCCCCTTGTGCAATCGCCATTTTCCACGCTTGCGGGTCAGCCATCAGCCGGACCATCATGGTGGCTGCTGAAAACAGATCGTATGCAATCTCGGCTCGCCTGTCACCGGAGTGCCAATACGCCCGGTCGTACTCCTCGGTAAACTGGCGGACAGCGTTGCCGAGCTTCGTCACGCCGCCGAAGTCGATCAGCCGGGTTTGCTTGTCGTGACGCGTCACGATGATATTTTCCGGCTTCAGATCGCCGAACACATAGCCGTGCTGATGCAGGATGTCGAGACGGGCCAGCAGTTGGACGATCAGCACCGGAACCCACTCCGTGCCCGCCTGTCTGACGTACTCGTCGAGCTGGTCCCCATCCAGATATTCCATTGCGTAAAACGGATACGTCCTGCCGTCGATGACCAGGTCGTCCACATCACACAGGAGCGGTCCCACTCGGGTATCCCGCCCCTGCTGTACACTTTTTAATACATGGACCTCCATGAGAATGTCCATGCTCTCGATACCGACCTTTACCGCACGCCGCACGCCGCCCTGGGTCACCAGGTACACGGCCCCGTTCGCGCCACGTCCCACCTCCCGCACGACGTGGTACGTATTTTGGTTCCACTTGCCGCGAAACTGGCGGGGCAGCACAGGCGTAGACGCTTTAAAAGACATGGTCGCGCAGCGTGCCGTCAGCGTCGTCTTCCTCCGACACGTCACGATAGCGATCTGCCAAATGTTGCGGGAGCTTGATCTGCTCAAACAGGGCAATCGCCTCGACGATCGCCGGACCGGTCGGCGTGATGCCGCTCATCGCCAAATCAGCGCTTAACTGATGCGCCTGCTCCACCTGCTCTGTCCACGGAATCCTTACGTCCAGGAACTTTTGTTTCCCAGGAAATGTGCAGACTGCCATCCGGCTCTGTCCGCTTCGCGAGCGCAGGCTGATGCTGAAGTCGTGGATCGCCTGCTGGACGGCGGACAGCTTTGGCTTCATGCTGCCAGATGTATCGACCAGCATGACTACATTGAGGCTGCTCTTTTCTCCCAGCTCGTCCACCATTCCCGCTACCTGCACCCTTTTTTCCGGCGCCAATTCCTGAATCCCGGAATCTCCGAGGATTTCTTGCAATTCTTTATTCACGACCTGGTGGATGGTCCGGGTCATCGCCTTGCGCGTCAGCATCTGCACGGTTTGCGCCAGCTGCTGCGGGTAGACGATGTCGCACAAGCCTCCACCCGCTTCTGCAATCTCGCGGATCTCTGCTTCTCCCTTTTCTCCCATCTCACTCTTGTCGATTACGCCAATGACATTTACAGTAATGCCTTGATCTCGTGCCAGGGACGCCGCCGCCACGGGACTCATCCCGGAATTGGAGCATCCGTCTGTGACAACCAAAATCTGCCGAAGTGTCGCTTCTTTCACAAATAATCTCCCCATTCTGCCTGTTTTAGCAACAGTATCGCCGCAGGATGGGGAAAACATACCTCGTCAACTGACAATCCGCGGCCGGTCGAGCTTTTCCATGCCCTGCACCTGGATCGCCGACCATTGCGGCACAAAGCGGTCAATGCGGGCGACGAGCACCGTCATATCGTCGACGATCTGGCCGGAATGCTGGCGGATGACCTTTTCCAGCAGCAGGTCTGCCACTTCCTGCGGCTCGTCCGTGACCAGCTCGGATATCATCCGCTTCATCCACATCTGTCTGTTCTCGATGTGGCGCGGCGCTTCGTAGATGCCATCCGACATCATAATCAGCAGATCCCCGGGCTTGAGCATGCGCGAGACGACATCGACCTCGATTTCATCGAGAATCCCCACCGGCAGGTTGTTGGCCGAGATCGTGATCACATCGGAGCCCCGTTTTACAAAGCTGGGCGTCGAGCCGATTTTGATAAACCGCGTATGCGCTGTCTGCAAATCGATCAGCGCCAGATCGACAGTGGCGAACATCTCGTCCGTCGAGCGCAGGGCAAGTATCGAGTTGACCGTCTTGATCGACAGCTTTTCATCGATCCCGGAGCGCAATAGCTGCTGCAGCATGTCGAGCGCCGACTGGCTCTCCAGGAGCGCCCGCTCTCCATTGCCCATCCCGTCGCTGATCGCCAGAGCGATTTTGCCGTTGCCCAAATCCATCGTGCGGAAGCTGTCCCCCGACAACAGCTTGCCGTCTTTGGCTGCGCCCGCTACGCCGATGTCGATCTCGAATGTTTTGGCGGACGACAGGCACATCGTGCAGGAGCCGTCTCTTTGCGCTTCGCAGTGCCGCTCCTTGACGATGATGTTTTCGCCCAAAATCTCCGTCAGCATCGGCGCGACGATTTTGGCGCATTCGTCTCTTCCGTAGCAGGAGGGCTGGCTGATCTCTATATCTACTTTGCCTTCCTCCAGACTGTGTATGTCAACGCGGCGCACCGACAGGCCGAGCCCTTCCAGCGCTTTCGAGACCTGCTTTTCCTGAAAGCTCAGCTCCATCCCTTCCCGCTGGATTTCCATCGCAAAATCACTCATCACCCTGGAGACGCCGGAGAGCTGATCGGCTACCAGCTTGCGGCTTTCCTTCACCTGCTTTTTCAGCAGTTCAAACGACTGCTCGCGGTCGTACTCCTGCTCGATGACGGTGATGACCTTTTCTGTCTTCACGCACTTGCGCTCCCAGTCGCGGGGCGGCGTCACCCCGGCGAGCGTGCCGTTTTCAAACACGCGCTCCATCATCCAGCGCATGCTGTCATACGTCGCGTCCGTATCCTTTTCCCAGCACTGCTCCTTTTTCCAGCACTTCTGGCACGTAAAAGCGGTGACCCGGCTCAGAAAGGCGTCGGCGTGCTCCTCTGACTCCTCGTTTTGCGCGGTCTGGGCAAAGCTGCGCGAGAGTTGTGTAAACAGATCGGAAAACTGCCTGATTTTTCCCGCTGTCACATCGCGCACCTGGCGCATGTACTCCTGATGCGACTGCTGGTTTTCCGGTGTGCCCGGGATAAAGCGGGCGACTTTTTTCCATACAGCGCTGGGGGTGAGCAAAAAGAACACCACCGCAATCGATGTCTCCGCCAGCGAGAAGAACAAGGTATCTTCCGCGCCGCCGTAGATCGCCAAAATTGCGGTCCCGATCAGCAGCCCTGCCGAGACGCCTACCTTGCCCCCTTCCTTGAGCAGACCGGCGAGCAAGCCGGAGAAGGCGAGCAGGTTGATTTGCTGCAAAGCCGAGACATTGGCGAGGCTGAGGATCAGTCCGGTCACGACACCGACGGCTGCACCGACCGTCCCCCCGCCGACGAAGGCGAACAAGAGAAGCAGGTAGCGGGAGAAGACATGCTCCATCGAGACGCCCTCGATGACCCAATCGACGGTTCCCGTCATCAGCGACGCGAGCAGGATCACCAGCGAGACGATCTCTTCATTTTTCAGCGGCTCGTACGGCTTGGACAAAAAGACGACAGAGAGCGACTGAATAAAAATCAGCGTCAGGATAAACCCGAGTATCGCCTCGATCCCGATCATCACGAGTTCGTAAGTGTTTACCTGGTTGGTCAATATATGAAAAAACAGATGGCTGAAAAACACGGTCAGCATCACGAGCAGGGGCGTACGGGAAAAATCTTTTCGCCTCATTCGCTCGCTCAGCCTGCATACGGCATACGCCAGTACGATTCCCAAAAGCGCTTGCATGCCCAGCGGAACCGATTGGGTAAACGAGCCTGCGATCAAGGCAGCCCCTGTTACCAGCATGATGTCGCGCCTGAGGTAGAACATCACCATAAAGTAGGGGATGACGAAAGGAGTCAGTTCTTCGAGGATCAAAGCCCGTCCAAGCAAGAAGCCCATCGCCAAGGGGATGGCATTCCATTTTTGCGCCAGCTTGGCCAGCCTTTCCGTCCATGTTGTTGCTGCGGTATTTAGCGAATCCGATACTTGCCGGGTCCATTCCTGACCGGCTCCCGAGATATTTTTATTTGCGAACATTGTGGCACCACCCCGTCTTGGTCGTTTTTCGTGACTCCATTATACGAAGGGGCCATTGTAAAATTTGTCAAAATACCAAAACGCATACACAGAATCGTGCGACAATATTCCTGACACAATCGGACAAAAGAAAAAGCCGACGTCATGGCGGACAACGTCGGCTAACAGGTGAATCGCGCTTCGCGATACGGGCTTACGAAATAGTATTCTCCATATTTGGTAAATGACCTTCTCTTTTTGAGAAGAAAATGCTCGCGACACAAAGAAAGAAAAATCGGAATTTTTTGGATTTTATGACCGGTTGCGGTTTCGCCTTTCTCCGCCTTTTTTGCGCTCAGCCTGTCGATCTTCGCTTTCTTTTAAAAAGCGACTCAGCTTATCCTCAAAGTTTTCCGTCCGCTCCCGCACCGAACGCTGCGTCCTGGTTGGTTCCTGAGCCTTTTTGATGGACAAGCCAATTTTGCCTTCACGCAGATGAAGCACCTTCACGGTCACCTTGTCCCCGATCTTGAGGAACTGGTGGATGTCGTGTACAAACGTGTCGGCGATCTCGCTGATGTGAACCAGACCGGTAGCTCCCCCTGGCAGCTCCACAAAGGCTCCAAACTTGGTAATTCCCGTCACTCTTCCTTCCAGTTTGCTCCCGATCTCTACTTGCATGAACGCGGAAAGCCTCCCTCTTCTGAAGATAAGCGCAAACCTTATTCCGGAATCACGTATATGCTTTCGCCAGGCTTGGTGTAGTAGATTCGTTTTCGGGCCAACTCGGCGAGATATTCCTCGTCATTGAGGCGACTCGCTTCATAGGTGAGCTCTTCTTGTTCCTGCATCAAAGCTGCAGTCTCCTGTTTGAGCTGATCCAGTTCGGCCTTTTTCTGGGCAAGCACGTCGCTTTGCAGATACAATGTATATCCCGTCCAGACAAAGCAGCAGAGAATGACAAAGAAAAAGAGCCGGATTCTGCGCTTCTGGCCTTTGCGATTTGCTGGTGCGGACGTTGCCTTGCTCATCGTTTCTACTCACCCCTGACGTTTACTCCCGTTTTTTCTTCGATGGAAACCATTTCTTTCCGTAGTTCCAAAATCCTGTTGCCCTGCCTGCAATTTTTTTCCCCAAATCTTGACCCCATCTGGCAAACGGCGATGTGACAAAACGCGTCACTTTCCACAAGAAGCCGAGAATCCCCATCAGAATGCCGTAGATAAATGTCAGCAGCATGAGGATTAGCCGGTACAAAAAGAGAATGGGGCGAACAAGCAGGGTGTGAATCACCAGCAGGCTGGTCCGATATAACCACTGTGAAAATCTTATCACGCGATGCAAAAAATGGATATACTTCTTGCTACCTAGGTAAAAATACACCCACGCTCCGACAATCATGCCAAAAAATACAGGAAAACGAATCATCCCGTCGTTAACCTTGACCAGAATCCAAAAGGTCAGTCCGAGGCTCCCGACCCAAAAGATCACATCGAACAGAAAGACCATCCAGATGGGCATTCTGCTTTTGTCCTTGAAAACGTGGTAGGTGTCAAACCCCATCCCCATCAGCGCACCACACGTGAACATTGCCAAAACCGTCTGCAGTTGGACAGAGATACTCACTTGAACAACTTGCCGAAGAACCCTCTCGACCGATCCCCGGCTTGCCCTTGTTCCAGATAGGCCATTTCGTGAACAAGACCCTCAATGGCCACTTCTCCGGTCTCCAGACTCAAATTTTTCATATGCAGGTTTTGGCCACGTATGGTTAAAAATCCACCCTCTGTCTCCAGAAGGAATTCTTCGCTGTCAAAGCTCTCTACGTTTTTGACGCCGGAAATCGCCAAGCTGCGCCGATTGACCATGACGACTTCGTGCCGAGGCCGCTTCATGTGCTCGTTCATCCTTAACTCCTCCCTCAACGTACCCTTCTTGTACCATCGTATGGGAGGGGATGTCCGTTTATGTGCGTTTTCTCGGAGAATGGAGGAAAATTGAGGGATAAAAAAAAACCGGAGTGGACGTGTGGGATGGACACGTCCGGCTCCGGGTGAAGCACATCGGAAAGGTTGCCTGCTGGCTTAGCGGTAAACGGTGTAGATGCCGTTTACGTAAATAATCTGGTAGCCGGTGCGTTCTGCGACAGCGCGCAGCGGAATGACCGGGATATTGTTGCGCAGTTGCACTGCTTCCGGCAAAGTGATGCTTTGTCCGTTTACAGTAGCAGTCTTGGAGCCGACTGTAAACTGCATCGTCGTATTGCCGCTCACAATGCGCGCGGATGTATTATTCCAGGTAACGGACATGCCCAGCCCGTCACGATAGAAGGAAGCTGGCATCAGGGTGTGGCCGTTCACCACGATTGGCGCTGTGGCAAGTGCGTGTGTCGCGCCATTTTTGGTGTACGAAGCGACATTGGCTTTAAAGCCTACGCCATTGAGAGCCACGATATTCACCGGGCGGGCAAACAGCACGCCTTGCTCCTCGGAGGAGAAGATGGAAATGCTGTACATGCCGGTCGTAGCCGGGTTGACGATGGCTGCCGTCTCGGCGAAATTGATTTGTACGGCAGTGTTAGCCGGAATGTCCTGTGCCGGGAAGACAACCAGGTTTTGACCGCGTACGCCTACATAGTTTGCAGCGACTCCGTTGACCGTGACGGTGTTTGCCGGCACGTAGGCAGGCACCGTGAAGCCGACTGGCAGGACGACTTCAATAAAGTCCTGTCCTCTGGTCAGCGGTTTGCCCAGCCCTTTGATTCCGACCTGCAGGCCTGTCGGCGTAGAAGCCGTCGCTCTGCTCAGCGCAAGTGTAGCTGTGCTGTTGTCGACTGGTACCGCAGGAGCAGTGTTGCCGGTGATATCGAATTTTTTGGAACGGTATGTTTTACCGTCTACTTTTGCTACGATCTCGTAAGACCCAGGCGTGCGTGGGTTAATGATGTACGCCAGCTCCGCGAACCGTACCGTCATCTTATTGGTGCTGCTAAAGCCGCTCGGGATATTGAAGCTGACGCGGTTTCCGCTCACGCTCAAGCCGGAGACAGCAATGTTGTTCACAGTTACATTGGCGCTGGAGATAACCGGTGGAACCATTTCCACGCTCGGGAATTCGATTTCAACCCGATCCCCATACGCTACCCGTTCGTCCAGGTTGAAGTCCAGTGTGTAGCTGGTCCGCGCACCAGGGCTGGAATTGGTAATCGACACGTCAAATGCTGACGAAGACGTACCGGACGACGACGAACCCTTGATTTCAAACGAGTCGGACTTGTACGTCTTCTTGTCATACTCGACCTCAATCACGTACGACTTGCCGGAGGACGGGTTTTCAATCCCTGCCGACTTGAGGAAATCGATTTCCAGGTAGCTGTCGCCATCTGCATCTTCCGGTACGTCGATGCGGACGGTGCTGCCGGAGATGGTCACTCTGTCGGCACGCTCGCCGTTTACCTCTACGTAGTTGCGGTTGATGCTGCTCGGCAACATTTTCCTATCCGGGAATGTGACGGTAATCGTTTTCCCTTCGCGCAATTTCGTACTCAGCTTGATTCTGCCAAGCGAGATCGACGTTTCTTGGCCCGCATTGCTGTTGCCCAGCTTCACGTCAAATTTGCCGCTGCTGCCCGATTTGGAAGAGGAATTTTTGCCACCGATTGTGATCTCTTCCGTCTTGAAGCTGTTCTCAGCGCTTGTCTTGACGCTGATCTTGTAATCGCCCTTGGACTTCGGGTTGGTGATTCCATCGATTGTCAAAATCAGCAGAGTACCCTTGCTGATTTTTTCATCAATCTCGACCTCGATCGTGGTCCCGCTGACCGATACGTCGTAGATGTCGTACTCGTCGCCGTCGTCGTCTTCCAGTATGACGTCTCTCGGCTTGAGATTTTTGTCTACCTTAAACCCGGACGGAAACTTGACGGTGATGATGTCACCTGCTGAAAGTGCCTTGTCAATTTCAAACTCGATCGTATATTCAGTTTCTTCATCAGTATCCGTATCGTCAGCCGAGACATCTTCTACCGAAAGGGCATAAGTCGCTTGAGGGAACAGTACAAGCGGACTGGCGAACACGGATGTAGCCAGCAGTAGGGATACACCTGCATGTAATTTTTTGCGCAAGATAAACGCCTCCTTTTCCTGCAATCCCTTATAGCTTAAAGAATGTTTGGCAGGAAAGGGTTACAGAGCGGTAACGAATTGATTTCTTTACTTTTCTGCCAGGCCCTCCACGATCGCATCCCCGTTTGCGGCGACGCGTACCAGCGCGTACTTCGCCTTCTCCTCCACCTCGCGCCCGGTGCCTTCCGGGATGAAGTAATTCTCGATGCCGTACTCCACGTTGCCGTAGCCGTACACTCTGCCGTTGATGATCACGTCTCCCGCTTCTGCCTGGTAAGTCCGGTTCCAGGTGCCCCCCAGCTCGTAGTAGCCGCTGAAGTCGTACACGTCGTCCTCGGTTTTGCGCAACACGACGCGAATCTTTTCATTGGATGGCAGCTCATTGCTCAATCGGGAAAAGGAGTAGCTCAAGCGAACGTAATCGCCTTGCAGCAGCGAGCGCGGATCGAACGGCCGCAGTTCCAGCTTGACCAAAGTACCCTTTGCTAAAATCGCTTCACTGCTCCACACCTGGTAGCCGGCGACAGCAAACTGCAGCATGATCACCAATCCCAGCGCGAGTCTTTTGCTCGCCCAGACAGGCGGCCTGGCTGCGGAAACCTGCTGCCCGCTGCGAAGCTCAAGCGTGTAGCTGACGAGGAAGAACAGCACACTGAGCAACAGCAGGCTAAACGACTTGTGCAGCAGGCTCCAGAGAAAGTCGTGGTATTTCATCAGCAAAAAGACGAACCAGAATCCAAGCGAGAGGCGGAATTCCCACACGCGTCCTGTACGAAGCGTCCAGTACAGCAAAAAGGTGCTGAGGGCAAAAAAACCGAGATTGAGCCACAATCCTGCCATCTGGGTATAGCTCTCCGCAAGCGTGAGCAAGACGAACAGCCCGTAAAACAGGGAGGTGCCGCGCAAAACGGGATGCAGGCGCGGCCACAGGTACAGTGCCGTTTGCAGAAGGAATACAGCCCATAATCCTGCTTTATTCCAGAACAAAATGTACAGGTTCATGTGCAGGACGAGCGAGAAGGCGACCTGCGCCATCAAACGCCCCGGCAGGCTGGGGACCAAGACCCAAAGGCCGGCGATGATCGCGAGAAATACGATCCACAGCGCATTGTCATTGTATTGGGAAAAGTAAAAACCGAGCAGCAAGCCGACTCCCAGGAGCGTGTAGCGGACAGTCGCATCCATCCGTTTCGCCAACACTGCCGGCAGCAAGAAAACGACTACGGTCAGCAAAAAGAAGCCAAACTCCCCCAGTACATCATCCAACGATGTCAGCGACGCAAGGGCAATGATGGAAAGCGTTCCGAGCAGGCTGGCAACGGTGACGATGAGGGCCGTAAATACCTCGCGAAACACGCGAAACCAGCGGCTAGACGTCACCTGTTCATGTTGGCGCAACCGTTTGACCAGTACCGTCGAGCCCGCCACGAGACCGACAACCAAAAGCAGCCCGATCAGCATATACCCCAGGGAAGGGTAGGTAAACATGTAGTAGATGAATTGGTAGAGCGCAAAGATCGTCAAAAAGCCCGACGTGACCAGCAGCAGTCCGCGCTGTGGCCGCCATTTGAGGAAAGCGTAAAACAGTGCGATATTGACCAGAATGTAAAGCAGCTCAGGAATGAAACTGTACACATCGACGAATGACATCACCAACAGTGCCGTACAAAACACGAGAAAAGACAGGATGCGAACGACAGGCAGGTCAGGCGTTTTCCGCGATGTCAGCCAAAACAAGGCGAGATTGCCCAAAGCGATGAGCCAGTAAAACAGGAACCACCACTGGTCCTCCCAGCGCAGACGAAGAGAAGACTGGTTCAAGTAAAACCAGATAACCAGATGGACGAGCACATAGCTGAGCACGTAAAACGGCTGATAGCGCGTCAGGACGGCAAACAGCAGATTCGGCACCAGCCAGACGACAAACAGCAAGTAGCTGTCGGCATGAGAGTTGTAGATTTGCCCCAGCAGGGCGACCGTGATTCCGAATGAGATACCGCCTGCGACAAGCAGCCAGTTGCTGATAAACGCCTGCCTTTTCCAGAACAGGGATACAAGATAGGAAGTCAAATAGAACAGAGCGAGCACCGCAGCACTGACCCCGATTTTTTCCCAGCGGTCCAGTGCCGGCCAATTGGATGCAAAAAAGTATAAGAGCGCAGAAAGCAGCAGTGAGATGGCCAATAAGTAGCCCAACCGTACAATATTTCCGTGTATCACCCTGACACGACCTTTCTGAATGGGGTACATCCATTATATGCTAATTTTGGGATAAAAAAAGAAACCACCTTTGATGCGGCGGTTTCTTTTTGATCCGATCACGAGGCGGCTACTCCCCTTTGAGGTAGGCATCCTCTTCTTTTTCATCACGCGGCACCGGCACTTCGCCCAGCACCGTGTACAGCGAAGCAGCCTCTTCCTTGCGCGGATTTTCCTTGATGTCCTCTACTTGTACGGTCACGATCTTCTGACCGAAGCGAATCGCCAGCTTATCCCCGATCTTGACGTTGCTCGACGCTTTCGCCGGACGGTCGTTGATTTCCACGCGCGCCTTGTCGCATACCTCTTTGGCCAGAGTGCGCCGCTTGATCAGCCGGGATACTTTCAAATACTTGTCCAATCTCATGCTTCTGCTCCCCTTTTTTGCTGCTGCTTGGCTTCCTCCCACCACTTGTCCATCTCTTGCAGGTCGGTTTGGTCAAAGGTTCGTCCTGCCTCTTGCAGCTTTTTCTCGATATAGGTAAACCGATGGATAAACTTTTTGTTCGTCAGCGCCAGCGCCTCTTCGGGATCAATCTTGAGGAAGCGGGCCAGGTTGACGACGGCAAACAGCAAATCGCCCAGCTCGCCGGGACGTTCCTGCTCGGATGCTTCCTGCAGCTCGCGGAACTCCTCTTCGACCTTGCTGTACACATCGGCGATGTCGCTCCAGTCAAACCCGGTCTGCGCAGCCTTTTTCTGCAGCTTGTAGGCGTACATCAGTGCTGGCAGGTCGCGGGGAATGCCAGCCAACTGCGACTGCTTGCTTGTGTCGATGCCTTTTGCCGCTTTCTCCTGCTCTTTGATCTCCTGCCAGTTGGCCAACGCTTCGCTGGCATCTTCCGCATTTTTCTCGCCGAATACATGCGGGTGGCGGCGAATCAGCTTTTCGTTGAGTCCGGCGACGACATCATCGACGGTAAAATAGCCTTCCTCAGCCTTGATCTGGGCATGCAGCATGATCTGCATCAACAAATCGCCCAGCTCCTCGCACATCGCATCGGGATCGTCGTCATCGATCGTCTCCAGCACTTCGTACGTCTCTTCGATCAGGTTTTTGCGGATGCTTTGATGCGTCTGCTCACGATCCCACGGACAGCCTTCGGGGCCTCGCAGGATAGCGACAATGTCTTTCAAATGGGAAAATTGCCGGTACAAAATCCGCTCATCGCGAGCCGGCGGCACGTAGATCAGCGTCAGATTGCCGAAGTGGTCGAGCCGATCCAGCTCGTACAACGGAACCGTCTCGATCCGCTCCTGCCCGACTACACCAACAGCCGTAGCCACCGTTACCTCGTATTCATCGGGCAGCACTTCCATCAGGCTGAGCTTGACCTCAGAGGCGATAAAGGCATCGTACACCTGGGCGATAATCGTATGTAAACCGGGAGAAACCTGGCTGCTCTGCATGGATGTTCCGTCCAGCAGCGCGAAGCCTTCGATCGGGTCGATTTGCAAACGGGCAAACAGCGGGTCGAGAAAGCTCTGTCCGCCCCCGATCTCGATCTCCACGCCGCGCTCTGCCGCCTGCTCCAACAGAAGCTGAACTGTACGCTCCGCCACCAGCGGATGTCCGGGAACGGCGTAGACGATCTCTCCCAACTCGCGTGCGCGGTCAAACAGCGTCTCTGCGATTTCGGCGTAGACGTCGGAGAAGCTGTCGTGCCGTTCGTACACCTCGTCGAAGGATTGCAGCGACACCCCTTCTTCCGCCAATTGTGCGACGACGGGATGCTCCTTCGTCCGCAGGTACAGATGTTTGGCCTGGCGAATCGTCCGGTAGATGCCGTATGGCAACTGCTCCAGGTCCCCTGCGCCCAGGCCGACGACTGCGATTTTGTATGTTGTCTGTTCCATCCGTTACGCCTCTCTTCCCTTTTCCATCTTGCCTTTTGCCGGTGCGATCAAGCGGAATTTGGTCAGCATGGAAGCGATCCGCTTGCCTTTGGGCAGATACGAAATATCTTCGCGCGTCAGCCCGCCTGTCTTCAACAGCGCCAGCAGGTAGACCAGCGCGCCAGTTCCAACGGCAATCAACCCCACGACGGTGTGGAACAGCCGCTCGGAGGAAAGCACGCCCTCAAAAGCCATATAGCCAAGCCATTCGACAACCAGGACCACTACCGACATCACCAGTACGGCGAGGAAAGGCTTGTACACCGTCTTGCGCATGCCAAACTGCGCACCAGTATACTTTTTCACACCCAATACATTCAGCACCATCGCGACGACGTACGCCAGCACGGTAGCCAATGCCGCGCCGGTAATGCCGAAAAACGGCACGAGCGCCAGGTTCAGCACCAGCTTGACCACGACGCCGATAAACAAGTTGCGTGCAGGGCGCATCACTCTGCCCATCCCTTGCAAAATGCCAGCGCTGGCAATCGTCAGCGTGGCGAACAAGATCGTGAAGGACTGGACGGCAAGCGCCTGCGTCCCGCTGCCGTCTCCGTAGAGCATCACGTTGATCGGTTCGGCGAGCAAGGCGAGTCCAAACGAGGCGGGCAAGCCGAGCAAAAAGGTCAGGCGCACCGCAACCTCGGAACGATAGGCGATCAATTTATTTTGCTTTTGCGCGGCAGCTTCGCTAATCGCCGGTACGAGCGCCAGCGAGAGCGAGGTCGCGAAAAACGTGCCAAACTGGATCAGCGGCTGTCCGCGATCGAACGCCCCTTTGAGCAGCTTGGCGGCGTTTTCCTCCATATTGCTGAACTGCAGCATGTTGATGACCGTAATCGAGTCCACCAGCGGGATCAGCGGAATGACCAGCGAGCCCAGGCAGATCGGCAGCGCATATCTCAACAGCCGGCTGAGAATCTGCATGTTGCCCAGGTTGCTGATGCTCGCCTCGCTGGAGAAGCCCATAGCCGCGCCAGCAGACGGCATTTTCCGGTTCTTTTCCTTGCGCCAGTACCACAGCAAGACCAGCGAGGCGGCAATCGCGCCGGGGAAGGCAGCAAACACAGCGCCGGTCCCGGCCAGGTACGCATCCTCATACACGTTCATCGCCCAGAAGGCGGCGATCAAAATAAAAATGACCCGCACGAACTGCTCGATCACCTGTGATACGCCCGTCGGCATCATGTTTTGATGTCCCTGAAAATAGCCGCGGAAAATCGCGACCAGCGGCACCAGCGGCAGTGACAGGGCGACCGCACGCAACGGCGTCGTCAAATGCGCATCCCCCATGAATGCAGCGACCAGCGGCGCACCGCTGTACAGCAGGATGAAAAAGAGGCAGCCGAGTACAAACAAGGCAAGGCTGGCCACGCGAAATACTTTGCTCGCGCCTGGCGCATCACCAATCGCCGTCCGTTCCGAGACGATCTTGGAAATCGCAATTGGAAAACCCGCAGTCGCCAAAATCAGCAAGGCAGAATACAGCGGGTAAACTTGCATGTATACGTACAATCCGATGTCACCGGCAATATTTTGATACGGAATACGGTATACCGCTCCCAGCAGCTTGGAGACAAGACCGGCCACTCCGAGAATCGCAGCGCCTTTCACAAATAAATGAGATGCCTTTTCATGAGCCATGTGCCTGTACGTTCTCCTCTCCAAACTCAAACTTCGTCCATTATACCACAAGAAGCGAACTACAAAAAAACAGCCCCGATCGAGGCTGTTTTCCTGAAAAAGACGCCTATTGTTCCATCTGTTTCGCCAAAAACCCCGCTGCGGTTTCCGCCATTTTCATCTCCAGATCACCCATCTTCGTCGATTCATTTTTGTTCAGGAGAATCACTGAGCCGATCGGATCCCCTCCCGCTACAATCGGAGCGACGACGAAGGAGCCATAGGTTTCGCTCATATCCCGGCAAATTTCATAGGAACCCGGATTTTTTTCCAGCCTGGTCTTCCGCTCTTCCAGGCATTTTTCCACGATGCTGCCAATTGCTTTTTCCAGATACTCCTTCTTGGAGGCCCCGGCTACGGCAATTACGCTGTCTCGATCAGATATTAAAACAGTATGGTTCAGGCTCTCGTACAGAGAGTCAGCGTACTCTTTCGCGAAATCACCAAGTTCTCCAATAGGGGAATACTTCTTGAGAATGACCTCTCCATCGCGGTCGACGAAAATCTCAAGCGGATCGCCCTCACGAATGCGCAGCGTGCGGCGAATCTCCTTTGGAATCACGACCCGTCCGAGGTCGTCAATTCGACGAACGATACCAGTTGCTTTCATGTCTTGTTGCCTCGCTTTCCCTAAGAAGTGGGTAGTGAATAGGTGCTTGGTGGTGGATACCTGTATTTTTTCCTGAAATTCTAATTTTACCTATGCGCAGCGACCACAACTTTTTCCATCCTGTTTCGGTTACTCTCCCCCGGGCGGTAGCGAGTGACTATAGTATTTGTTCACGTTTCAAGAATATGCGAGAAAACGAAAAAACAGGGAGTCGCGTCTCCCTGTTTTCCCTGTGCTTATTCAGCTTGTGCGTTTTTGATTTCCGGAATGTTGTACGTAACGATCAACTTGTCCAGTTCATCGGTGCTAAACGAATCGTACGCAGCTTCCAGCGCCTGTCCGCTCAGTTGATCCTTCATCTCGTCAAAGGTTCTCTCCTGGCGGCTTTCCACTTTGACGATGTGGTAGCCGTAATCCGTTTTTACCGGCGGTCCCACTTCTCCCACCGGCTGGGTCAAGGCTGCCTCTTTAAACTCAGGCACCCATTGCGCCACGACTGCGTTTTCATACAGCCCGCCGTTGTCCTTGCTGCCTGGGTCTTCGGAGAATTCCTGAGCAAGCTGGGCGAAATCTTCTCCGTTTTTCAGGCGCCCTTCCACGTCTTGCGCGATTTTCAGCGCTTCTTCTGGCGTGCGCGTCTCAGACGAAATGAGAATGTGGCGGACAGAAGCGAGCGTACGGTCCGCGACGTCCATCTTGTCGTAAATTTGTTTCAGATCCTCGTCCTTGAGATCGTTGCGCAGGACTGTAATCGAATCGTTGATGATCGCCATTTGCTCGACGATCGTCTCCTTGGTTACGCCGTGGCCTTCCACGAAACCTGCAAACTTGGACTCGGCATCTTCGCCAAAGAAGGACATGTACTGGCCTTTGATTTGTTCAAATGTTTGTTCAGCCTGAGTCACCGATTCTGCGTGAACCGCTTCATCAGCGCGGCTCGCCAGAATTTTCGTCGCTGTATACTCGCGGGCAAACACTTTGATCATTTCCTGGTCAGCCATGGAAATCATGCTGCCTTGCTGCGGATTGATAAAGTTGATGACGCGCAAAAACGTCTCGAATTCGCCGGCGCTCAGTTTGCCGCCCTCGTATTCGACAATCGTCTCATCTGCATTCGCCTCGTACGGCAGCTCCAGCTTCGGGAACATGCTCAACGGATCGAGCTCATCCGCTGAATTCTCATTTTGGTTGGCAGGCGTCTGGTCACCTGTTTGTGTTTGTTCTTTTGCTCCTCCACATCCGGCGAGCAGTGCCATGGTCAACACGACAGCGGACAAAATGGCCAACGAACGTTTCTTTTTCATACAGCCTTCCTTTCTGGAACGCATCAGTCAGTTTAGGAAACTGTGCTTTCCGTACCGGTATCTTTTCGTACCTGGTGGAATTGGCGCAGCAGCTTTTCCACCAATTGTACTCCCTCGTCTTCTTGCAACCCTTTTACTTTAACAGTAATGATGATCTGTTGTCCACCTGTCAGACCTACACGCCTGCTCCAATTGCTGGCAACCGCAAACAGGGCGCCGCCATCGATGTTGTTGTTCTGGCTGGGGTGGAGGTACAGCTTGATCTCATCCGGGTTTTTCTGGCTGATCTCGGTGATTTTGTGCTCCAAGGCGTAGACGCGCAGGCGGGAGATGGTCAACAAATTCTCCACCGGCTTGGGAACCGGACCAAAACGGTCGAGCAGCTCCTCGGCCAAATCGTCGACATCGTCGAGCGAGGAGACGGCCACGAACTTTTTGTACATCTCGATTTTTTGCCTGCTGTCGGTAATGTACAGCGACGGGATGTAGGCGTCCAACTGCAAGTTGATCTCGACCGGGGAGGAAATCTCCTGTTTCGCTTCCCCTTTCAACTCGTCGATCGCCTCCTTCAGCATCTGGCTGTAGAGGTCAAAACCGACCGAGTTGATAAACCCGTGCTGCTCGGCTCCCAGCAGATTCCCCGCACCGCGAATCGACAAGTCGCGCATCGCGATTTTAAAGCCGGAGCCAAGCTCGGTAAACTCCTTGATCGCCTGCAGACGCTTTTCTGCCACTTCTGTCAACACTTTGTCGCGCTGGTACGTAAAGTACGCGTAGGCAATCCGGTTGGAGCGTCCGACGCGGCCGCGAAGCTGGTACAACTGGGACAAGCCCATCTTGTCCGCATTGTAGATAATCAGCGTATTGACGTTGGGGATGTCGACACCTGTCTCGATGATCGTCGTGCTGACCAAAACGTCGAAGTTGCCCTCCAAAAAGTCGAGGATGACACTCTCCAGCTCGCTTTCGTTCATCTGTCCGTGCGCGACCGCAATACGCGCATCGGGAACCAGCATGGAGATTTGCTCCGCCATTTGTTCAATCCCCTGTACCTGGTTGTAGAGGAAAAAGACCTGTCCGTCGCGCGCCAATTCGCGCTCGATCGCTTCACGCACCAATGCCGGACTGTATTCCATGACGTAGGTTTGTACGGGAAAACGGTTCTCCGGCGGCGTCTCGATAACCGACAAATCGCGCACGCCCAGCATCGACATGTGCAAGGTACGTGGAATCGGCGTCGCGGTCAGGGTGATTACATCTACGTTTGTTTTCATCTGTTTCAGCTTTTCCTTGTGACTGACGCCGAAGCGCTGCTCCTCATCGACGATCAGAAGCCCCAGGTCACGAAAAGCCAAGTCTTTGGAAAGCAGGCGGTGGGTGCCGATGACGACATCTACCGTGCCTTCCTTCAGCCCCTTCAAGGTCGCGTTTTGCTCTTTGCGTGAGCGGAAGCGGCTCAGCACTTCCACCCGGATCGGGTAGTCGGCAAAACGCTCGCGAAACGTCTCATAGTGCTGCTGTGCCAAAATCGTCGTCGGCACCAGCACAGCCACCTGTTTGCCGTCCATGACTGATTTGAAAGCGGCACGGATCGCAACCTCCGTCTTTCCGTAGCCGACATCCCCACATACGAGACGATCCATCGGGCGTTTTCGTTCCATATCTTCTTTGACCTCGGCGATCGCCCGAAGCTGGTCAGGCGTCTCCTGATACGGGAACATCGCCTCGAACTCGCGCTGCTCCAATGTATCCGGCGAAAAGGCGTGGCCGACAGCTTGCTCGCGCGATGCGTACAGCTTGATCAAGTCTTCGGCGATGTCTTTGACCGAAGATTTGACCTTGTTTTTCACGCGCTTCCATTCGCTGCCGCCAAGACTGTAGATTTTGGGCTGGGCTTCTTCGCTGGCCACGTATTTTTGCACGTGGTCGATCTGGTCGATCGGAACGAACAGACTGTCGCCTGCTGCGTATTGAATATGCAAGTAATCTTTATGAATTCCGAGTATTTCCTTCGTTTCGATACCCAGGTATTTCCCGATCCCGTGGTTGACGTGAACGACGTAGTCGCCCGGCTTCAACTCCATGTAGTTTTTGATGCGCTCGGCGTTGTTCATCGTTTGCTGGACTTTTCGCGCCTTGCGCTGCTTGGCGGTAAATACCTCGCCTTCGGTAATGACGACCAGCTTGTTGAGCGGCAGCTCAAATCCGGACTGCAAGTTGCCGAGGATGATCGTCGGACGTCCCGGCGGCACGCTTTCCACCGCTTCTGTCAGCAGGTCCGCTTCCATTTCGTAATCGTGCAGCACCCGCTCCAGACGCTTGGCCCGCTCCACGTCGGCGGCGACGAACACAATCTGGTCCTGCGACTTCTTCCAGCGAGCCAGCTCTGTTTTCAGAACATTCATCTGTCCGTGGAAATTTTGCATGCTGCGGCAAGTCAGATTGACGATGTTTTGCGGCTGCGTTTTCGGAGATTGACGCAAAAACAAAGACAGGTAAACCAACTGCCGTTTGCGGGTGGAGAGAATATCCTCGTACGTGCGGGACAAGGTTAGATTGGCCATGTATTCGCCCTGGGCAATCCGCCCGGTCAGCCACTCCGCCTCTTCCTTTTGCAGTTGCACGGCTGTGTCCATGACCCGGGACGGTTCATCGATGATGACGAATGTCTCTTGCGGCAAATAAGACAAAAGCGTATCCTGCGTCGGATAGACGACCGAGATGTAGGAATACAGATGGGGAAAACGCTGTCCCTCTTTCATTTTTTCCACGTCCGAGCCAATCTGTTCGAGAAGCCTTTCCTTGGCTGCTCCGTCTTTGAGCTTGCCCAAGGTTTCTCCCAGCTTCTGCTCCAGCCTGCCTGCCGACTCCTGCAAGAGCGGCGTGGAGGCGATCATTTCCTTCGCCGGACCGACCTGGTAGGATTGCACGGAAGTGAGGGAACGCTGGGTAGCCATGTCAAACGTGCGGATCGAATCAATGTCCACGTCGAACAGTTCGATGCGCACCGGATAGTCGGAATCGATCGGAAACAGGTCGATGATGCCGCCGCGAACGCTCAGCTCACCTTTGCGCTCGACCATGTCGACGCGTTCGTAGCCAAGCTCGATACAGCGCAGTAAAAACGACTCGATGTCCAGCTCTTTCCCGACGACCAGTTCGATCTGCGCTTCCTTCCACACCGCTGGCGGTACGACCAGGCGGCGCAGTCCCGCGAATGGCGTAACCAAAAAACCCGTAAAGCCCTGGGCCAAACGGTTGAACACATGAATGCGCTGCGCCAGCATCTCCGGACTTGCGATCGCCAGCTCCGAGCCGATCAGTTCATTGCCGGGAAAAAGCAGCACCTGGTCGGAGTCGACCAGTTCGCTCAAATCCTCAAACACTTTCTGGGCTTGATACATATTGTGGGTGACGACGCAAACAGGACGATTGGTCATCTGCCACAACGCGGTCATTAGCGTCTGTCTTGCCGAACCGGCCAATCCGGATACAAGCTGTTCGCTCAGTCCTTTTTCCAATCCGGCAGCAATCGTCCCGACGTTTACGTCCTGTTTCATCGGGTTAATGATGACTTGCATTCACGAATCCCCTCTCTGTTCTTCTATCCTACAAGCTCCCGGCAGGTTCCGAGATGGGGCTGTTTTGATTGACCATGCGAAAAGAAGCCTTAGCTCCCCAAGCTAAGGCCTTGTCAGATCAAGCCTTTTGTGTCCAATCTATCTTACTGAAGCGGATTTCCTACAATGGAAAGCTCGGGATGCGTCATCAGCGCTTCACGGCAATAATCGCACATGATGCTGACTACGGTATCCCCATTTTGTTCTTTCGATATTATAAGAGCCCTCTCTTCCGCGGTCAAGGAATCGAGTCCCAACTGGGCTTCTGTCACCTGTGAATCCGTGAATTCCGCAATCTGCATGCCGCAGCATCGACACGAATAACGTATGCTCACCCTGTATGCCACCCCCACACTTTTCCTACTGTTAGTATGGGCGCAAGCGTGGAAAATCATACTAGGGCATCCTCGACTTCAGTTAGGGGCAGCGTGCATCCGCTTACCTTTTCAGGCTGTTGAAATGGTTCATCACTTTCAGAAAAGGCTCAGTCGTCCACATCGCGGATGCTTCCGCGGCCAGGCTGACAGCTTCATCGATCAAAGCTCTCTCTGACGCGGGAAATGCCTGCAGCACGTAATCGCTGACACTTCGCCCCGGCTCCGGACGGCCAATCCCGACCTTGATCCGTTTGAATTCCTGTGTCCCCGTGTGCTGAATCATCGACTTGATCCCGTTGTGTCCTCCCGCGCTTCCTTTTTCCCGCAAGCGGAGATGACCCGTGGGCAAGTCGAGATCATCGTAAATGACGACCAGATCGTCGGGAGAGAGCTTGTAAAACTTGAGAATTTCCGCGATCGATTCACCGGAGAGGTTCATGTAGGTCTGCGGCTTGACCAGCAGCACCTTTTCCCCCTCGAGGCGGCCTTCTCCGACCAACGCGCGAAACTTGTTCTGCTGGACAGGAATGGACCACTTCTCGCTTATTTTATCTATGGCCATAAAACCTGCATTATGTCGGGTATCTTCATATTTTTTACCAGGGTTGCCCAACCCAATGATTACTTTCACGCCGTATAACCTCCAATCTCTCCCCATTGTACATAAAACCGTTCACGGAATACAATGCACGGATGCTGTGGCGCAAAAGAAAACCCCGGCATTTCCATAATACCGGGGATGTCTGTTCACATGTGCAACTACTCCGCAGCTGCTGTCTTCTCGGCTGCCTCGGCTGTCTCTTCCGCCTGCGCCTCAGCTTCCAGCGATTCGTCGGAGGCTGCTTTCACCGGCAGTACGCTGACCAGAACCTCCATCGGCTCCAGTTCCACATCGACACCTGCGGGAATGTCCAGATCCTGCACCAGCACGACATCGCCTATCTGCATGCCGTCTACATCGACTGTAAACGACTCGGGGATATTTCCCGGCAGACAGTTTACCTCGACGCTATGCCGCACCAGCGTCGCCACTCCCAGCTCCGGATCTCCGGCGATCATCACCGGTACCGTCGTGTGAATTTTTTCATTCATATTGATCTGCTTGAAATCTGCATGCAGAATGTTGCCCTGTACAGGATGACGCTGCAGCTCGTAGACCATCACGTCATGCGCCGTGCCCCCGACCGTCAGCCGAAAAGGCTTGTTCGTGGCCTGTTGCCGCAACGCCGCATCCAGTTCGCGTCCACGAACCTGTATCCGCTGGTTGCCCACCTCGGCGCCGTAGAGCACGGCAGGTATCCACCCCTCGCGCCGCAGTCGCTTGACGTTGTTGCCCGTTTCGTTAGCACGCAGTTGAGCCTGTATCGCTTCCACAAAAAAACCTCCTCTGGCAAGCTAGGTAAACATTTCCTCCTTAGCTTGTCCAGAGAAGGTGTATTTCAACCCCGTCTCGCAATCGGGGGATCGGCTCTCGCTTAGTCGAACAGCTTGCTGACGGACAACTCTTCGTGAACGCGGATGATCGCTTCCCCAATGATCGGCGCCACGGACAGAACCGTGATCTTGTCGATGAGCTGCTCTTCTTTCAGCGGAATGGTGTTGGTGACGATCAGTTCCTTGATTTTCGAGTTGGAAATCCGCTCAATCGCCGGACCGGACAATACCGGGTGCGTACAGCACGCGAACACTTCACGCGCTCCAGCTTCGACCAGGGCATTGGCTGCCAGTGTGATGGTGCCTGCGGTGTCGATGATGTCGTCGATAATGATTGCCGTCTTGCCCTCGATATTTCCGACGATGTTCATCACTTCTGCCACGTTTGGCTCCGGACGGCGCTTGTCGATAATTGCGATCGGCGCTTCCAGGCGCTCTGCCAGCTTGCGCGCACGGGTCACTCCGCCGTGGTCAGGGGAGACGACGACGATGTCCTTCAGGCCTTTTTCGCTGAAATGCTTTGCCAAAATCGGAACGCCCAACAAATGATCAACCGGGATGTCAAAGAAGCCTTGAATTTGCGTCGCGTGCAGATCCATCGTAATCACGCGCTGTGCCCCAGCCGTCTCGATCAGGTTTGCCACCAGCTTGGCTGTGATCGGATCGCGGGCGCGCGCCTTGCGATCTTGACGGGCGTAGCCGTAGTACGGAATCACCACGTTGATACTTTTGGCCGATGCACGCTTCAACGCATCTACCATAACCAGCAGCTCCATCAAATGCTCGTTAACGGGAGCAGATGTCGGCTGAATGACAAATACGTCACAACCGCGAACACTTTCGTTTAGCTTGATTTGGCACTCTCCATCACTAAACTGAACGGCTTGGGCATTTCCCAAAGGAACGCCGATATGTTCAGCGATATCCTTTGCCAGCTTCGGGTTTGCGTTACACGTAAATACTTTCAGTTTGGGGTCGCGGTAGTTAGCCATGGTCTTCTCAAGAACCTCCCGTTATGATTGCTTTTTGCCTTTTCGAGGCATTTTGTCGGCGTAATCCAATTTATTGACTTGTCTTTCCCGAGCGATTGCCAGTGCGTTTGCAGGCACATCCAGATGAATGGTCGAGCCTGCCGCTACATACGCATTTTGTCCTACTGTCACCGGTGCTACCAGATTGGTGTTGCAGCCGATGAACGCTCCGTCCTCGACAACGGTCTTGTGCTTGACTGCGCCGTCGTAATTGACGGTAATCGTGCCGCAGCCGATGTTGACATTGGCTCCGATCTCGGCATCACCTACGTAGCTGAGGTGAGGAACCTTGGAGCCTTCCTTGATTTTCGCGTTTTTCAGCTCGACGAAATCGCCGACCTTTACATGCGGGCCAATTTCCGTACCCGGACGCACATACGCATACGGCCCTACTGTAGACTCACGCTCAATAGAGGCCTCTGCCATCACAGCGTAGTGAATGGTCACCTGATCTGCTACCGTGACATCCCTCAAGTCTGCCTGCGGTCCGATGACACAATCGGAACCAATGGTTGTCCTTCCACGCAAAAATGTTCCAGGCTGAATAATCGTATCTGCGCCAATCGTAACGTCAGCCTCAATGTAGGTGCTGCTCGGATCGACGATCGTCACGCCGTTTCTCATGTGCTCCACGGCGATCCGTCTGCGCAGATATGCTTCTGCATCCGCCAGTTGGACGCGATCATTGATCCCCATTGTCTCCTCGGGATCAGCGGCAGCGAAGCCAACTACCTTTTCGCCGCGCTCCCGCAGGATTGCGACACAATCTGTCAAATAGTATTCGCCTTGCGCGTTGTCATTTTTCACTTCTGCCAAGGCATCCCATAATTTTTGATTGTCAACACAGTATATGCCTGTGTTGATTTCGCGGACCGCCCTCTCCGCCTCTGTCGCGTCCTTGTGTTCCACGATTCGCAATACTTCGCCCGCTTCATCGCGGATGATCCGCCCATACCCGGTCGGATCGGGCAGCACGGCAGTCAAAACAGTCGCCGCCGCCTGCTGTGACTCGTGGTAGCGCAACAGGTCCGTAAGCGTTTGCTTGGAGAGAAGCGGAACATCTCCGTACAAAAGGAACGTAGTCCCTTGTTTTCCTTGCAAAAATGGTGCAGCTTGCTGGACAGCGTGTGCTGTACCCATCTGTTTTTCCTGCATCGCATATGTGACGCCTTCGCCCAGCTCGGCGCGAACACTGTCAGCGCCATGTCCGACGACGACGATCATATTCTCTACCTGCATGGAAGCCATCGTATCTATGACATGTTGAACCATCGGCTTCCCGCATACCGGGTGCAAAACCTTGTGCAGCTTCGATTTCATCCGCGTACCCTGACCAGCGGCCAGAACCACGGCATGGATCTTGGACATGTCAACCCTCCATCGTAGAAGTTCCACAATGACTATATCTTAATCATATGTGGATTTCAAGATAATCGGTCCATGATCTCATCGTTTGTTCACATTGTCCCGGAAATTGACATAGGTCTGGAAACATTTAATATTCTGGAAAAATCATGGTATATTGGATGAATAGAGCACTGCAAAAAGGAGGATATG
Source organism: Brevibacillus sp. TJ4 (assembly GCF_044627595.2). NCBI lineage: Bacteria > Bacillati > Bacillota > Bacilli > Caryophanales > Paenibacillaceae > Brevibacillus > Brevibacillus sp. TJ4. Next base: position 4,275,862 of record NZ_CP185865.1, read on the forward strand.
AGCATGCCTACGCGCGTATACATCCTGACAGGCTATCTCGGCAGCGGCAAAACGACGCTGCTGCAAAAGATGCTTGCCCACATGCAGGAGCACGACGGACAAGTCGTCGTATTGATGAACGAAATGGGTGCAGAAGATATTGACGGGGAACTGCTGCAAGGGTTCGGCTTTCCGGTCAAAAAGATGCTGGACGGCTGCATCTGCTGCTCGCTGCAAGGCGAGCTGACGGAAGGACTGAAAGAAATCCTCAACTCCCTCTCTCCCGATACCATTCTCATTGAAACGACAGGCGTGGCCGACCCGATCGATGTAGTTGACGGCCTGACCCACCCCGAATTGTTCGACCGCCTGGAGCTAAAAGGCATGATCAGCGTCGTCGATGCTTCCCGCTTCCTCGAGCTGAACTCCCGTTTTCAATCAACGGGCGCACTGGTCAAGACAATTCGCAACCAGGTGAGCTACGCCGATTTGTTGCTGCTCAACAAAACCGACCTGACCCCTCCCGAGACTCTGAAAAAAGTCGAGGAAAAGCTGCAGCAGCTCAATCCTCGCGCGCCCCTCTACCACACCGTCCAAAGCGAAGTGGACATCCAGCTTTTGCTGTCGGTCACACGCATCGCCCAGACGGATGATGCACAGCGTGCCGCAAAAGTGCCGGTCCAGACCAGCATCGGCCGATTCGACAAGCTCAAGCAGTCACTTGGCCTGAAAACAAGCCCTTCGCTTTACAACAGCATCGAATCATTCGCCTTGTATTTTACCGGGCCCGTAGACCCAGAAAAATTTGAGGATTTTCTCTATAGCCTGCCGAAAAACGTCTACCGTGCCAAAGGATATGTTCAATTCCAGGGGAAAGAAGAGCTGATCTCCTTTCAACATACGGACAACCAGGTTCTGTTTTTTCCGTTCGAGAACTTCGGCCCCAGGATGGTCGCTGTGTTCATCGGCGAAGGCATGGATCAGGAGAAAATCCGCCGCGATCTGGAAGCGTGCTACGCCCAGACAAAGGAAAGCACCCTGTCGCAATGACAGGGTGCTTCTGTGTTATGCGCCTGCTTCGATCGTGCTTTCTTCTTCTTGGCCGACGCGCTCGTATTCAGTTAAAACAGCCAGCTGAATTTTTTCGCGTGTAGCGGAAGAGATCGGATGAGCAATATCGCGGAATTCGCCGTCCGGTGTACGCTTGCTCGGCATTGCCACGAACATGCCATTGTTTCCGTCAATGACACGGATATCATGAACCACAAATTCATGGTCAATCGTAATGGACGCGATCGCTTTCATCCTACCATCCGTATTCACGCGGCGAAGTCTAACGTCTGTTACTTCCATCGTGTTCACTCCCTTTATCTATGAAAAGCGTTTTGTTATATTTCCACTCTCTGGGTAAATATTCCTGCTAGTTTTATTTAATTTTTCAAAAAAAATTCACCGTTCCACAGAAATTCCCAAGAAAACAGCAATAAAAATAGTCCGCTGCACAAAAAATGTGGCGGACTCTGTCTGTTTTCGCGTGCCGATCAGCCTTCCAGATAGGCGACGAATTCAATTTCTACCTTCACGTCACGCGGCAAACGCGCCACTTGAACCGTGGAGCGGGCAGGTTTGTGCTCGCTAAAAACTGTACTGTACACGTCGTTCATTTTCGCAAAGTCGTTCATATCTGCGAGAAACACAGTGGTCTTCACGATGCTCGACGGCGTTGCGCCTGCTTCTTCCAGCAAGCCCTTGATGTTGGCCAGTACTTGTCTGGTCTGCTCTTCGATGTCTCCTTCTACCAGAGAACCGTCGGGGCGCAGCGGAATTTGTCCGGATGCAAACAGGAACGGACCTGCCTTGACCGCCTGGCTGTACGGTCCGATCGCTGCAGGAGCCTTGTCAGTGGATAGGATGGAGATGTTCATCTTCAATTTCCTCCTTTAGTGGGTGGGTTATTCCTTCTCGAAAAAACTGCCCAGCTCGATGGCGATCTGCTTGCCTTTGATATCCACGCCTTGTACTTTGGCGAGGGAGACATAATCGTCAACCAGTCGCTCGGACACATCCGCCGTCGTCTCTACCAAAACGCCGCAGCCGACGACAGTAGCCTGGAATTCCTGCAGCAAATCAATCATGCCGCGCAAGGTCCCGCCTGCTTTCATAAAATCGTCGACGATCAGTACGCGTGAATGCTCGGCCAATGCCCGGCGAGCCAGCGACATGGTCTGAATACGCTTGCTGGAACCGGACACGTAATTGATGCTGACGACAGAGCCTTCCGTCACTTTGTTGTCCCTGCGCACGATTACGACCGGCACGTTGAGATACGTCGCCGTCGCGTAGGCGAGCGGAATGCCTTTTGTCTCTACCGTCATCACCACGTCTACGTCCTTGTCTGCATACGCTGTCGCGAACAGCTTTCCGATCTGTGCCATCGTAGTCGGGTGTCCCAGTATATCAGACATGTACAGGTAGCCACCTGGTAATAGCCGGTCCGGGTTCTCCAATTGCTGGATCAATACACGCATAAATGCGAGCGCTTCCTCTGTTTTCATCCGGGGGATGTACTTGACTCCCCCTGCCGCACCCGCAACCGTTTTCAACAGGCCGACCCCCTGGAGTTCAAACGCCTCCTTGATGATCGACAAGTCTTCACTGATAGATGATTTCGCCGCGCCATACTGTTCGGCAAAAAGGGTGAGCGGAATCAGCGTATGAGGATGGGCTAGCAAGTGCTGGGTCATATCGACCAACCGTGCACTTCTACGCATTTTCTTCATGGCTCTTCCTCCAAAACCGAATGTTATGACGCTAATGTATCATTTATATACGGGTTTATGCAAGTATTTCCCGTTCTTGCGAGCCTAACATTCGGGCCACGTATACATCCTTCACAAAACCGCGCAGCGCATTGTAGATCCGATGCACTTTTGCTTCCTTCTGGACGAGGGCAAACACAGTCGGACCGCTTCCGGACATCAGCACCCCGTCAGCGCCCGAAGCGATCATCAACTCCTTGATTTGCCGAACCTGCGGCTGCAGGTTCAGGGTGACTGTCTCCAGTACATTGCCGAGCGATTGGCACATCAGGGAGAAGTCTTGCTCCTCGATCGACCGCAGCATACGTCTTGTATCGGGATGCTGTTTTACATGCTCCAGGCGAAACTGGCCGTACACGTCAGCGGTGGACACTCCCACCGGAGGCTTTGCCAGGATGACCCAGCAGGGGGCTGGCGCACCCAGGTGGACGATCTTTTCGCCCCGCCCTTTGGCCAGAGCGGTCCCTCCGTATACGCAAAACGGTACGTCTGAGCCAATCTCCGCTCCTACCTCCGCGAGCTGGTCCAGAGTCAAGTCCAATCCCCAAAGCTGATTCAGTCCGCGCAAGGTGGCGGCTGCATCGCTGCTGCCGCCCGCCAGACCGGCTGCTACGGGAATTTGTTTATCGATATACAGGTGCACGCCGTACGGAACCTGATAGCGTTCCTTCAGGAGTACCGCTGCCTTATACGCATGATTGCGAATGTCGTCGGGTACAAAACTGGCTGAGCAGTCCAGCGTAATCTGGTCGTCGCCGCGCAATGTCAAATCTACGCGGTCAGCCAAGTCTACAGTGGTCATCACCATTTCCACTTCATGATAACCATCCGGCCGTTTGGCAAGTACGTCGAGAGTCAGGTTGATTTTGGCCGGCGCTTTGACCGAGATACGCACATTGCTCACCTCTGGCTACGTTCTAAATTTCCTAGTTTCTTATTGTAGCACAGGGATTCTCTTCCATGCCAGTTGTACCGTCCAAAAGCGAAAAAGGGAAACTTTTTCGGCAATTGTGAACGAGGCAAAAAAAAACGCCGGGTTTCCCCGGCATTTTTGTCAACGAGATTACTTGGTATTCTGTTTGGCTAACGCTTCCTCGGCAATCTGAACAGCGCGTTTTACCATGTTACCTGCATCCCGCGTTGTGATGGCGCCCCAGCCTTCCGATTTTACCGTATCGTAAAACCCCAGCTCCTTGGCCAACTCCATCTTGAACTCTTCAGACATAATGCCTCGTCTGCGACCCATAACACCCTCCCTTTCGTTGACAAGGGATAGTATGTACCCAGGTGCAAAAAATAAAACAGTAGAACCCCGAAGGTTCTACTGTTGTACAAATGTGATGCGGATGTGCTCATTTTCGCGGCACACCGTCAACTCTACTGTTTCTGTCAAGATGTCGGCATAGCTGTAAGAGACCCGCTCAAAAAGCTGGTCGTCATCCAGCTTTACCACAAATACAGACGGGTACGTTTCTTCGAGGACGCCACTTCGTTCGACGGTTTTTCGGCGACCGCCATTGGCCTTCAGTAGGATGCGTTCACCAATATGCCCGTCTAAACTGCGCTTAATGTCAAGCAATGCATTTCTTGCCATTGTTCCATCCACCTCGCTTGTTTCTATTATAACAGCTCATGCTTATTTTGTCAAAGAAATAAAAAATTATAGCAATCCGTCCGAGTTTTTGTCAACGGACTTTTTTTCGTGTTTTACGTAGATATTTGTCAAAATCATATGCAGAATGTGCAGAACACAAAAAAATCCCCATCTTTGGCCGAATGTGCCAGCGATGGGAATGGTGCTTCTCGCTATTTATGGATCAATCCACGGCGCAGACTTTCGTTGGACAGGCGGGCGAATTCCTCGATGTGCAGCGTCTCTCCCCTGCGCGTCGGATCGATTCCGATGTCTTCGAGCATCTGTACTACTTGATCCTTGTGCTCTTTTAGAAACAGACCGTTCATCAGGTTGTTCAACAAGGTTTTGCGGCGCTGGGCGAACGAGCCTTTGACCACTCGAAAAAAGACATCCTCGTCGTCTACCTCGACCGCCGGTTTGTCTCGTACCTGCAAGCGAATCACGGCGGAGTCGACGTTGGGGCGCGGTACAAAAACCTGCGCCGGAACGATCATCGCAATTTGCGTATCGGCGTAGAACTGCGCAGCGACGCTCAGCGAGCCGTAATCCTTGCTCCCGGGCTTGGCGGCGATCCGCTCGGCGACTTCCTTCTGGATCATTACGACGATGTTTTTCAGCGGCAGACGGCTCTCCAACAGCTTCATCAGGATAGGAGTCGTGACGTAGTACGGAAGGTTCGCCACGACGCTGATCTTCTCATACCCCGCGAGCTTTTCCGCAAACAGGGCGGGCAGATCGAGCGCCAGGACGTCTCCGTGGACGACCTCTACATTGCTGTAAGGAGACAGGGTATCTGCGAGGATCGGCAAAAGCCTTTGGTCGATCTCGATCGCCATCACCTTGCCGGCTGTACGTGCCAGTTGCTCTGTCAGCGCGCCGATGCCCGGACCGATTTCGACGGCCGCTGTTTCCTTGTCCAGATCGGCCGCGTCGACGATGTTGTGCAGGATATTCGTGTCGATGAGAAAGTTTTGGCCCAGGCTTTTTTTAAAGGAGAACCCGTATTTCTCCAGTATCTCCCGGGTGCGCGTGGGCGTTGCAATATCTTTTCCTGCGATCTGCGTCATGGCTTGTCCCCCTCTTCGTCAATCGCCCGCATCGCCGCCTCAAAGTCCTCGCGGCTGATCTGAAAGGCATTCAAACGCTGCAGCATCTGCTTGGCGTTGGCGTAGCCGATGCCCAGGCGCTCTCCAAGCTGGATTCGCCGCTCTTTGGAAGCAGGGCCCGAGGTAAGGCCGCACGCGAGCAGGTCTTCGGCAGTAATCTCGCCCGCGGTCTCCACCATCTCTGTGCGCACCTGCTCCAGCGCGCGGACGATCACCTCCGGAGAGGCGTTTTCCACGCCGATGTCGCCTTTTTTCGTCCCGTCCTCCTGCGTGATAAAGGCGTGCTTGCAGCCCGGCACAGACCGGCTGATGATGCGGCGAATCCGCTCGCCCTGGTAATCCGGATCGGTAAAAATAATCACGCCTCGCTTTTTTTGCGCCAGGCGAATTCGTTCAATCGTCTTCTCATGGATGGCGGAACCGCCCGTCTCAATCGTATCGGCATTGACAGCCCGCTTGATCGCCGCAGTGTCATCCCTGCCTTCGACTACGATGAGTTCCCTGATTTTCATGCACATGCTCCCACTTTCAATCCAATTTGGCGATGAGACTAGTTTGCGCAAAAAAGCAAGTCCGACCAGCAAAAATACGTGGAACGTTTTTCGGCAAACAACGTCTTACGAATATCAGCATATCACGAGTACGGTCTTGGACAACAGAAGACAGGAGCAAATATGCTCCTGCCTCAGCCTGTAGACAAAGTTCCGTAAGGAACAGGGTCTGCAGGCTTTTTTGTTGAATATAGAACATGTTACGTTTTCAAAAGTTATTTTTTAGAGGTGGCATTATGCTTAATAAGCAAGAGGCCGAAGGGCGTTATCAGATATCTGCATTCTCGCTAGATGAGTTGGTGCCAGAAGATCATCTCGTAAGAAAAATTGAAAATGCAATCGACTTTTCGTTCATCTATGACTTGGTGGAAAGCCTCTACTGTCATGACAATGGCAGACCCAGTGTTGACCCTGTAGTCTTAGTTAAAATTGCTTTCATCCAATATATTTTTGGAATTCGTTCCATGCGACAAACGATTAAAGAGATCGAAACCAATGTTGCCTATCGGTGGTTTATTGGCTATGATTTCAGTCAGCCCATTCCCCATTTCACGACCCTAGGCAAGAACTATGTTCGCCGTTTTCGGGATACTCAACTCTTCGAGTCGATCTTCCTTCGAATATTGGAGGAGGCGGTTCATCATGGATTCGTGAAGCCTGATGTGCTTTTCATTGATGCTACGCATGTAAAAGCCAGTGCGAATAAGCATAAATACGTGAAAGAAATCGTTGAAGAACAAGCGAAGAAATATCAAGAGCTGCTGGACGAAGAAATCAATCAGGATCGTATTGCACATGGAAAGAAGCCCCTTGAAAAAAAGACAGAAACTTCGAAGAAGGAGGTGAAAGTCAGCACAACTGACCCGGATTGCGGATTGTTTGTAAAAGGGGAAAAGGAACGTGTATTTGCTTATAGTTTTCATACAGCATGTGATCGAAATGGATTTGTGCTTGGTGCCAAGGTAACGCCAGGCAATGTGCATGACAGTCAGGTTTTTGAGGATGTTTTGAATCAAGTGCGAAAGACGTTTGCACAGCCTCAAGCTGTGGCAGTGGACTCGGGATACAAGACGCCTTACATCAGTAAAACACTCCTTGATGACCAGATTCGCCCCGTTATGCCCTACACAAGACCACGCACCAAAGAAGGTTTTTTTAAAAAGCACGAATATGTGTATGATGAATATTTCGACTGCTACATCTGCCCGAACGAGCAAATCTTAACATATGAGACAACAAACAAGGATGGGTACCGTATCTATCGATCAAATTCTCAAGTTTGCCGAAGTTGTCCGTTCTTGAAACAATGCACGGAAAGTAAAGACTACACAAAGAGAGTGAGTCGCCACATCTGGGCTGATTACCTCGAAGAGGTAGACCACCTCCGGCATACCGAGGAAAACAAACAAATCTATAGCAAACGGAAAGAAACGATTGAACGTGTATTCGCTGATATGAAGGAAAAGCATGGCATGCGTTGGACGACCTTACGAGGACTGGAGAAGGTCACGATGCAGGCGATGCTTGTTTTCGCTGCCATGAACTTGAAAAAAATGGCGACCTGGCTATGGAAATCAGGTCGCCAAAAGGTGAACGATCAAAACACCTTCGGTATTTTCATCAAATTATTAAACAAACTCCCTCTGCTGTTCGTTCAGCGAGGGAGTTTGTCTGCAATCTGAGACAGGAGCAAATATGCTCCTGCCTACGGTTTTTCCGGACCGATGATATACACCGTCCTGTTTCGCTTTCGACCGAATTGGATTGCTTCTTGCGTGGTGTTGACAAACACGTCAATTTTGTTGCCGCGCACGGCTCCGCCCACGTCTTCAGCCCGACGGTACCCAACCCCTTCGATGTACACCCACCAACCCAGCGGTATTACCTTGGGGTCTACAGCGATGGTATGCCCTGCCTGAGCCATAACCCCTGTCGCTGTCCGCCCGTAACCGGGAGAACCTGGAGGCTTGCCCCCTCCTTCAGCGGAGTATGCAGTCAGGGTAACCCCGTTCAGTACCTGTTTCGCTCGAAATACTTTGCCACCGCGGGAAACCATTCCCGCTGATGCGACCATGACCCGTTGTGACGCATCGTCCATCTGCGCTGTTGCTGTTGCAGTAGCTGTACCGACCGCCACGACACGGTCTATCTTCGGTGTAACAACATCTCGTTTTACCAGTTCACGGGAGATTTCTGTGCCATTCTCCGTGACCAGCTTGTAGTGTGCAATAGCCTTACCTTCTTGACCATTTTGCAATACTTTGGTTTCCCCCTTGATCAAAGAGGGATCGTTCTTGCGTACTTCTTGAAAGGTGACTCGCTCTTCCACTTGTACGATCTGCTCGACTACCCGTTTTACCTCAATGGTGGAGTCTTTGCGCAACCGTGTGCCCAACTCCGGTACTACCCGGTCTTTTTCACCCAGCGCAATCTTGGCGTCTCGCAAAACGCTCTCCACATCACGGTTCAGCGTCTGGATCAGCTTCTCTTCCCCATCAACAAGGATCGGAATGGTCCAGCTCGTCGTCAGCGTGATGGAATCACCATCAGCAATCTTCTTTTCCGGCTTAGGCCGCAAAGAATCTTTTTCTGTAACGGCAATCCGTTGTTCTTGTAAAAATTGATCGACGGTATCTGCTCTCGTCGCAACCGTCCGACTTTCTCCGTCTAGGATAAATGTGACCGTTTTTGGCTGGGCAGCCTGGGCAGAGAAATAGCCAATTGCGGGAATGACTACAAGAGCAAGGCTGCAAAACCAGATCAGCGCGTGGTTCTTGTACTTTTCCCACATCCTGCATAACTCCATTTCCCACACTCCTTTTTTACAGAAAAGCATGGCTGCTTTTCTATGTCTAGCCAGGTAAGGGTCGATGTAATTGCACTAATTTTCTGGAAGTGGCGTATACTGAACAAGGTCGGATTGTATTGTATGTTACTTTTTCAGCTTTGTCAAATTTACCCTCTACCTGGCTGAAAGAGAGACTGGTACCAGACTAGCAAATGCAAGCTGTTGAATGGAAGTGGATTCCTGTCGAGAGGGACTGTCGATTTGCGAATAATCGTTCGACATATAGACAATCGTATGCCGCGAAAAAAGGGTGTAGAACCGAACAAAAAACCGGGATGGACACGAATGGTAACGTGTCTTCCCGGTTTTTCCTGTTTCCCAGACTCGTTCTTTCGGCGATCTTGTCGATCAAATCCGGAACAATCGTCTCGCGTTTTCCGCTGTAATGCGAGCCATTTCCTCGTAGGACATGCCGCGTATGCTGGCCATTTCCTCGCATACGTACCGGACGTAGCCGCTCTCGTTGCGCTTGCCGCGGTACGGGTGGGGAGTCAGGTACGGACAGTCGGTCTCGATCAGCAGCCGATCAAGCGGTACCTTGGCAGCAACTTCCTTGGGCTGCTTGGCGTTCTTGAATGTCAGCGGCCCGCCGAAGGAGATGTAAAAATTCATGTCCAGCGCCAGCTTGGCCGTCTCCCAGCTCCCGGAAAAGCAGTGCATGATCCCGCCTACTTCTGCCGCCTTTTCCTCTTTGAGAATGGTGATGACATCCTGATGCGCATCCCGATTGTGGATCACGATCGGCATCTCCAGCTTGCGCGCGAGGCGAATCTGCTTGCGAAACACTTCTGCCTGCACATCCCGCGGCGATGTGTCCCAGTGATAGTCGAGACCCATTTCCCCCAGCCCTACTACCTTGGGATGGCGGCTCAGCTCCTCGATCCACTCCAGATGTTCGTCCGTCATGTCTTTGGCGTCCACGGGATGCCAGCCGATTACGGCGTAAATAAAATCGTACCGCTCTGCCAGCTCCAGACAGGTCGGGATCGTCTCGGCATTAAAGCCGATGTTGACGATCGTCTCCACGCCGTTTTCTCCGGCGCGGGCGATCACTTCGTCGCGATCCTCGTCAAATTCCGGTGCGTTCAGATGCGCGTGGGTTTCAAATAGCACAGTGGTCCTTCCTTTCCTGCCTTGCTCTGCCTGGTTACTTCACGATTGCGCCGTTTGGCATGCTGGGGTCCACTGTCGCCAGGGTCAACTGATCCCCTTCCGATGCCGCGAGAATCATTCCTTGGGAAAGCTCGCCGCGCAGTTTGACCGGCTTCAGATTGGCTACCAGAATCACCTTTTTCCCGACCATTTCTTCCGGGCTGTAATACTTGGCGATACCGGATACAACCTGGCGTTTCTCGTAACCGAGATCGAGCTGCAGCACCAGCAGCTTGTCCGCGTTCGGGTGCTTCGCGCACTCGACGACCTGAGCCACGCGCAGCTCTACCTTGGCGAAATCATCGATGCCGATTTCCTTGTTTTCCGTCGCTTGTTCATTTGCCCCTGCCTCACTCACCTTGGAACCTCCTTGCAATGCCTCTTGCTTTTTCTTGTTTTCTTCTGCCTGACGACGCGCTTCTGCCGTCGATTCGTCGATAAATGCCAGCTCTGCCTGCACGTCCAGACGCGGGAAGAGCAATTCTTTGCGGCTGACCTTGCTGCCTGCTGGCAAGCCGCCCCATACCCCTGCCGATTCCCAGGAGGTCGCTTCGGCACGATCCAAAATGCCCAGTTGATCCCAGATTTTCGCCGGAGCCTTGGTCATAAACGGCTGGATCAGGACCGAGCTGATGCGGATGCTCTCTGCCAGATTGTACATCACCGTAGCCAGGCGGCCTTTGGTCTCTTCTGACTTCGCCAGGTTCCACGGCATCGTCTCGTCGATGTACTTGTTGGTTCTGCCGACCAGCTCCCAGATGTGAGCCAGCGCGTTGCTAAAGCGCATTTCTTCCATGTGCCCTTCGACCAGGCCTTTTGTCTTCACTGCGAGATTGATCAGCTCATCGTCTGGCTCGCCTGCGTCTTGCGGAGCGGGGACGACGCCGTCGAAGTATTTTTCGATCATCGTCGCAGTACGGCTGAGCAGGTTGCCGATGTCGTTGGCGAGGTCGTAGTTGAGCCGCTGGATAAAGGACTCCGGCGTAAACACGCCGTCCTGCCCGAAGTTGATTTCACGCAGCAGGAAATAACGGACGCTGTCGGAACCGTAGCGGTCGATCAACAGCTTTGGATCGATGACGTTTCCTTTTGACTTGGACATTTTTCCATCCGGCATCAGCAGCCAGCCGTGACCGAACACCTGCTTTGGCAGCGGAACATCCAGCGCCATCAGCAAAATCGGCCAGTAGATCGTATGGAAGCGCAAAATGTCCTTCCCGACCATGTGGACATCAGCCGGCCAGTAGCGGCGGTATTTGCTGTCGTCCTCGGAGAGGTAGCCAAGCGCAGAAATGTAGTTGGTCAAGGCGTCTATCCAGACGTAGATCACATGCTTGGGATCGCTTGGGACCTTGATCCCCCAGTCAAACGTGCTGCGCGACACGGACAAATCTTGCAGGCCGGGCTTCAGGAAGTTGTTGATCATCTCGTTGCGACGGCTCTCCGGCTGAATAAACTCCGGATGCTCCTCAATGTACTTGAGCAGGCGATCCTGGTACTTGGACATGCGGAAAAAGTAGTTTTGCTCCTTGACCTTTTTCACTTCACGGCCACAGTCCGGGCAGAAATATCCCTTGTCTGTCTTGCACTGCGTCTCGGTCCAGAACGCCTCGTCCGGCACACAGTAGTAGCCTTCGTATTCACCGAGGTAAATATCGCCCTGGTCCAGCAGCTTCTGGAAGATTTTTTCCACGACTTCCTTGTGGCGAGGCTGGGTCGTACGGATAAAGTCGTCGTAGGAAATGTCCAGTTTGTCCCACAAGTCGCGAATCCAGCCGACAATCGGATCGATAAATTCCAGCGGCTGCTTGCCATCCTCGGCGGCCCGTTCCTGGAGCTTCTGCCCATGCTCGTCTGTACCTGTCAGGTAGTATACGTCGTAGCCGCGTAGCCGCTTGTACCGTGCCAGGGCATCACAGGCAATCGTCGTGTAGGCATTGCCGATGTGCAGTTTGTTGCTGGGGTAATAGATCGGTGTGGTAATGTAATACGTAGGCTTCATCGCAAAAACAACCCTCCATTGTACGTGTGTAAAATAGGAAAAGCCCGCCCCCGTATTGGGACGAGCTTGTCTCGCGGTACCACCCAAATGCTCCGTCTCTTCACAGAAAAACGGACTTGAGGAGTCAGGATTGACTCCGCCCGTAACGCGGGCAAACGTCGCAAACTACACAGAACAATCCTCACGATCCGTTCCTTCATCTGCGAGACTCAGGGGCCATCTTCAGCTAGCTCGACTTATACCGGTTTGCAGCTACCCCGGCTCTCTGGAAATAAGGAGTGTCGCCTACTCTTCCCTTCAACGTCAGATGCTATCCAATTCGCATTTACCCTCTATTTTACACGAGCGACCCGTTTTGTAAACCTCTCCCTCCGTGTTCTTTTGCGCCTCTGGAAAAGGGGCTGGAAACGGCTGTGTCGAATACACAATATGGAAAATTAGTGATAATAAGGTGAATTTGTCGAACAACCGAACCTTTTTTCGACATAATCTGACTCTATTATCCCTTGAATTTCCCAGCACCTTTTTCCTATTAAGAACCACTATTTTTACAATGCACTTTTAAAAAAGCTGATATATCAATGTTTTTTGACTCCTGTAGCACCTTTGTTTTCAAAGATTTTACAAAATATGTTGACACCTTTGGGAATCGCTGGTATGATATTCGCAAATAGAAAATGTCGAATAATGACGATAAATGATTGGATCAAGCCATACCATCGAGATCGTTAGATATTGAGAGGAGATCAAATCATGATGAAATCAACAGGTATTGTACGCAAAGTAGACGAGCTGGGACGCGTCGTGATTCCGATTGAATTGCGCCGTACATTGGGAATTGCCGAAAAGGACGCTCTGGAAATTTACGTAGATGGAGAGCGCATCATTTTGAAAAAGTACGAGCCTGCATGTATCTTCTGTGGGAACGCAGACAAAGTTTCCCATTTCAAAGGGAAAATTGTCTGCCAGGAATGCTTGAACGAAATGCCAGTAAAACGATAATTTTCATATTCTTGCCAATTGTCGTTACCAACCTTCTTTCCGTTTTCCGTGCGGGGAGAAGGTTTTTTTATAAACAAAAAAGCCGACCCGCGGGCCAGCTTCCTTCATTATTATTATGATTCTTCCAGACCTTCTTTTTCCCGATGGTACTCGTTGTAAATATCGCGCTTGGACACGCTGCGATCGTCAGCGACCTGCTTGATCGCCTCTTTTTTGCTCAGCCCCTGCTCGATGTATGCGTCCACATGGTCGGGTACGGTGCGTCCCTCCCACCATACGGCAGCATCCGCCGCCTCCTGCTCGCCCGTGCTGCCCTCGACAATCAGGCAGTATTCGCCGCGCGCCTCTGTCTCCTTGAGCCAGGCGATCAGCTCGTCGAGTGTTCCGCGAGCAAATTCCTCGTACCGCTTGGTCAGCTCCCTGGCGAGGACAGCCCTGCGGTTGCCCCACACTTCCTGCATCGCTGCCAGTGTCTTGCTGATGCGATGCGGAGCCTCGTAGAAAATCAGCGTCTCGGGATACCGTCTCAGGCGCTCCAGCTCTTCACGCCGTTCCTTGTTTTCCCTACTGAGAAAGCCGCAAAACACAAAGCGGTCCGTCGGCAGTCCCGAAGCGATCAAAGCGGTCAAGCCGGCATTGGCGCCCGGAACCGGGATGACGGGATAACCGGCCGCTGCGGCGTCGCGAACGAGATCTGCCCCCGGATCGGAAATGGCCGGCAGCCCCGCATCGCTGACCAGCGCGATCTTCTTTCCTTCCGCCAGCCACTGCAGCAGACCGTTGCCGCTCGCTTCCTTGTTGTGCTCATGGTAGCTGACCGTCCGCTTTTCGATCTGAAAATGGTTCAACAGCTTGCGCGTCTGGCGCGTATCTTCACAGGCGATCACATCGACAGCGCGCAGCGTCTCCAGGCAACGCACCGTCATATCATCGAGATTTCCAATCGGTGTCGCCACCAAATAAAGCGCGCCGCTTGCTTCCTCGGAAAAACTGCGCTGGACTTTCATCCGGGCCAGCCTCCTATCAATCCGTCTTTTTCTTTGCGGGAGAGTTTTTTGATGGCGTCTTCCCGCTTCAATCCCCAGGAACGGTCCGCCCCTTCCTCCCAGTACAGAAGTTCAACCGGACCGCGCCCACGCGTGTATTTCGCTCCCTTGCCTGCATTATGCGCGTCCAGCCGCTTTCGAAGCTGCGTCGTGTACCCGGTGTAGAGGCTCCCGTCCCGACACGCCAAAATGTAGACAAAGTGGCTCTTATGCGAGGGAATCGCGTCTTCCGAAATAAATTTCCTGCAGTTCTTCACAGTATTCCTCTCCGTTTTCGTACACAATCAGCGGCGGCTGGATGCGAAGTTCCGGCTTCCCGCCTTTCATGCCTTCAATCAGTACCATGTTCGGCTCCGCATCGCGGCGAGGATAGACAAGCCGCAGCCGTTTTGGCTCCAGGCCGTACTGCCGCATGAACGAGATGATCTCCACCAGGCGAGTCGAGCGGTGTACCATCGCCAGCTTCCCGCCGTTTTTCAGCAGCTTGCTGCCGACACGCACCACATCCTCGAGAGAAAGCAGAATTTCATGGCGGGCAATGGCGAAATGCTCGCTGATGTTTTTCTCGCCGCTTGCCGCCGGCATGTACGGCGGATTGCAGGTAATCACGTCAAAGGCGCCGTAGCCGAACCGCTCGACTGCCTCCTTCACGTCTCTGTGGTGCATCGTGATTCGCGACTGAAGGCGATTGAGCAGAACATTGCGCCGCGCCATGTCGTACAGCCTCTCCTGAATCTCGATGCCATCAAAGGAGGCTTCCGGCGTACGGGTGGTCATAATCAGCGGGATCGCTCCGTTGCCCGTGCACATGTCGAGGATTCGGCCCCGTTTGGGCGCGGAGGCAAACCGGGCCAGCAGCACTGCATCCATCGAGAAGCAAAACACCTCGTGGCTTTGGATAATTTTCATTTCATGCGTCAGCAAATCATCGATCCGCTCTGCTTCGTAAAGCGGCACATGGTTGACAGGCTCCATCCGTCTCTTCCCTACTCCTTTGCTTTTCTTCTGCCAAAAAGCGACCTGACGCTTGGCCCAGGTCGCTTTTTTTGCGTTGGTGTCGGCTGATAGCCGCGCACCGCTTTATTTTTGTGGCCCGCCGCTCAAAAAAGAGAGACAAAACAGGCAATCTCCTTCTTTGCGCAAGCTGCCAAAATGAACATTGCAAATATGAAACCCTTCCGCATACAGACGGGCGAGGTTATCATACCCTTCCCCGACTACTTTCTTCGTGGCTTTCTCCTGTGCAGCAGGGGTGCTACCCTTCTGTTTTGGCGAGGAGCCGGTCTTCTTTTTGTCTAGCCGGTTTCGAAGGTGCTGGTTTTCAACGAGTAGTTGGGCATTTTCCTCCATCAAAACGACAATGACATCTTTCAGTTCACCAATCTCTTGATAGAGTTCGCCGATTCTTTCTTCAATGCTTGCCATTTTGACGAAAATTTCCCGTTTGTCCACTAGCTCACCTCTCCCCTACCCCACGCTTTTATTCAAAAGTCGGGAGCCCGATCGCAATCTCATCAAGTCCAAATACGGTAACGCGCTTGTCGTCGGCCAGCTCCACCTGTACGGACTGATCCAGTACGTTGATGGAAACGACTCGTCCAGCTCCCATCGGAGTCGTGACGTGTTTTCCGATTTCCGGCAGCTCGTCGCGCGTGCTTTCGTAGTTGTCGTTCTCGTACTTCAAGCAGCACATCAGACGACCGCACAAACCGGAAATCTTCGCCGGGTTCAACGACAGATTCTGATCCTTGGCCATCTTGATCGATACTGGCTCAAAATCGCCGAGAAACGTGGAACAGCAGAGCAGCCGCCCACAAGGACCGATCCCGCCGAGCATCTTCGCCTCGTCGCGAACGCCGATCTGACGAAGCTCGATGCGGGTGCGGAAGACAGAAGCGAGGTCCTTGACCAGCTCGCGAAAATCGACCCGCCCGTCAGCCGTAAAGTAGAAGATGATCTTGTTTCGGTCAAACGTATATTCCACATCCACCAGCTTCATGTCCAACTGGTGTTCCTTGATCTTCGTCTGGCAGACGGCAAAGGCGTTTTTCGCTGCCGCCTTGTTCTCTTCCACCTGCTTGGCGTCGCGTTCGTCGGCCATGCGAATGACTTTTTTCAGCGGAAGCACAACATCGGATTCCGCCACCTGCTTCTTCCCGATCACGACCTTGCCGTATTCGACACCGCGTGCAGTCTCCACAATTACGTTGCAATCATGTTCGATCGGCAGCCGGTCCGGGTCGAAGTAATATATTTTGCCCGCTTTTTTAAAGCGGACACCAACAACCTCATACAAGGGTTATCCCTCCTGGATGTGAAGAACCAACCGCTCAAGGGCCAACTGTGCATTGGCATTTCGCTCTATCCGATACTTCGTTTCCATGACCAAGTCGATCCCACGCAAGAGCTCAGCTTTTGTCCATATCAGTGCTTGTCCTTGCAGCACATCCTGTTGGTCGCTGTTGATGAGATGGGCATGCCTGCCTACTTGCACATACAGGATATCGCGCAGCCAAAGGATGAGCAAATCCAAAAAGAGGGGTAGTTCCTCCTTTAATTTGTCGCTCTTTTGCAACATCTCGTGGATGGTCAAGAGCGCAGACGAGTTGCTCTGTTTGCACTCCTTCACCAATTGTATCACTAGGTTCTTTAGCTGTGCAAACGATTCTGATTGGCTCAAAAGCAGTGCTTCTTCCACATTTGTCGTAATGTGGGAAGCGGTCCGCGCCATTCCTTCAGCCACTCCTGAAGCGTGAAGCTGCTTGGCGATCTCGTCTGCAGAGAGCGGAGAAAAGGGGACGATCTGACAGCGGGACAAGATCGTCGGCAGGATCGCATTGCTATGCTCGGTCAACAGTACCGCGAGGACGCCAGCCGGCGGTTCCTCGAGGAATTTGAGCAGGCTGTTGGCAGCCTGGGTCGTCATTTTATCCACGTGCTCGATGATGTATACCTTATGCCGCGACTCGACGGCCCGCATCGCCATCTCCTTTTGCAAGTCGCGAATCTGGTCGATCTTGATCGAAGCGCCGTCCGGAGCCAGAAGCCGCACATCCGGATGGTTGCCGGCATCGATGCGCCGACATGCAAGACAGGCCCCGCAAGCGTCATGCTCCCTTTCCTGACAAAAAAGGGACTTCGCCAGATGCAGGGCCATCTGCTTTTTGCCCGCGCCCTTTGGTCCCGTAAACAGGTAGGCGTGGGCAAGCCGATTGTTTTGCAGACTGTGAGAAAGCAATTCAGAAGCGCGGGGCTGCTGGGTAAATGTTGTCCACATGATGATGTTCTCCTGCTAGAAATAGAGATTGATCAGCATGCCGCGAATTTCGCCAATCCGTGCCAACAGATCAATCATCGGCGCCTGTTCGCTGAGCAGCTCGTCTGTCAGCTTCAACAGTTCCCCGTCCACTTCTTTCACGATCTTGTACAACCGGCTGCGGCCTCGACGGTTCATGCCGCGCCTGTCATCCAGCGCGATGCCGAACTTGACAGCCTCCTCCATAAACTGCTTGACGAGGTTTCTGTAGAGATAAAAGTCACGGATAGAACGCGAGCGGGCCAAAATCTGGCCTTGCTTGTCTATGTTGGTCAGCAATTGCGTAAGCCGCTCTTGCGACATACGGTCGTCTTCACCTTGAATCAACGTCCCGAAGTTCAACCTTTCCGCCTGGGAACTTCTGCGCTGGTCCGCTGTTTTCAACAAGTCCATGTTTGGCCTGAGTCCGTCGCCAATTTTCATACAACCACCTCCGTAGATACCGGTCGGGAGGGGTTCTCCCCCATGCCATCAAGTATATACTACCGTTGCCAAAAAAGAGAGAGAAAACAGCAACAAACCCGGATCAGAACGAGTGGAACGACTCTACATCGAGAACGAAGACGGCAGCACCGCCTACTTGCACTTCTAACGGATATGGCATAAAGGAATCAACCGCATTGCTGAGAGGAGAAACCGGGGTGACCATTTGCTGGCGCGACTTGCAGTTATGCGAAATGATGTCGATTACTTCCGGTACACTTTCGTCAGACGTACCGATTAAAAAAGTCGTGTTGCCAGCCCGCAAGAAGCCTCCCGTACTGGCTAGTTTTGTCGCGCGAAACCCTTTTTTCACCAGTTGTTGAGACAGGCGATTGCTATCTTTGTCCTGTACAACAGCGATTACCATTTTCATCGGCCATCACCCTTTCCTTCGTTTTTGATTCCCGTCTTTTTTCATTTGCTTCATTGTATGATAAACTTCTAGGCAGGTTACGGTCTTGTATGCCTTGCCAGTATATCTTTAGTATACAGCATGTCTTGCACAAAGCGGTACTGTCAGCTTACAATCTTGCGAGCAGAGCTGCAAGCGCGGCCTCGTACACCTCGTTCGGCGACTGTTCTGCGTCGATCACGACGAAACGCTCCGGGTCACGCTCCATCGCCAGCCGATACCCCTCTCGCACCCGCTCGTGAAAATGCAGGTCCTCCAAATCGAGGCGATTCACTTCCCTGTTCTTGGTCGCGTTGATCCGGGCCAGCCCGACTTCCGGCGTCACATCAAACAGCAGCGTCACATCCGGCATGCAATCTTCTACGGCAAAACGGTTGATCGCATACACCGCATCAATCCCCAGACCGCGGGCATGTCCCTGGTAGGCGAGGCTGCTGTCGATAAACCGGTCGCACAGCACGATTCTTCCCGCTTCCAGTGCCGGCAGCACTTTCTCCGCCAAATGCTGGCGACGCGAAGCCGCATACAGCAATGCTTCCGTCCGCTCGTCCATCTGGGTATGCGCCGGGTTCAAGATAATTTCCCGTATTTGCTCGGCAATGTCAATTCCGCCCGGCTCTCTCGTCATCAGCACGTCCATCCCGCGACGAACCAGCTCTTCGTAGAGGCGAGCCAGCACCGTTGACTTGCCCGCACCGTCACCGCCCTCTACCGTAATAAATGTGCCTCGTTTTCCTGTTGCCACACACATGCTCCTCCCACGCCCGTTGTCGGTAGTTCCTGTTTATGATTTGTACGCCAGCACCTGGATTGTCTGAAGCCGCTCATCCTGTACGCCATGAAAACGCGTGCTGCTCGCGCGAAGCTCAAGCAGCATAGACATGCTCTGCTCATCGATTCGTTCGCCCGGCACCAGAATGGGAATACCCGGCGGATACGGAACGACCATTTCCACGACAACCCGGCCCATCGCCTGTTCCAGCGGCAGCGTCTCCCGCGGCAGGTCGACCACCTCGTGCATCGGCAGCACGGTTTCCCTTATATAATGAGAGGATACGGTGCCAGCCTGGATGATGCGCTCTTTGCGCGACTTCACCCCGGGCTCGATCGACTCCAGCAAACGGGCCAGTGCATCGAGGTCGCGCGCGCTCGTCCCGGCGGAGGCTGCCAGCAGAACGTGACTGGTATCGGCCAATTCCGGGAAAATGCCGTGTTCCTCCATCATCTGCTGTACGGCAAATCCATCCAGATCATCCGTGAGCAGGTGCAAAAACAGCTTCAGCGGGTCCAGCGTCGCGTACACGCTGCTTTCCGACAGCACCGGCCACCTCATCCAGGACAGACGCGCCGTGCGCTCGCGCAGCTTGTCCAGCAGCGGCAAAAGCTGATCCCACTCCTGCGGCGCTTGTGTGACCAGATGGCGCCTCGCCAAATCGAGCGAAGCCATCAGCGGGTAAGAAGGACTGGAGGATTGCAGCATTGCCAAATGGCGAAACAGCCGTTCCCGGTCGATGCGCTTCCCCTGCACATGCAGCATCGACGACATGGTCAGCGCTGACACCATCTTGTGCGTCGACTGCACGGCTGCATCGGCCCCTGACTGCATCGCAGACAGGGGAAAGGCGGGATGGAAACCGAAGTGTGCCCCATGTGCCTCGTCGACCAGCAACGGAACGCCGTGGCGATGGACGACGTCGGCCATTTTTTTCAGGTCGATCCCCATTCCGTAGTACGTCGGATTAGTCAAAAACACGGCTTTGGCATCAGGATGGGCGAGCAGTGCCCGCTCCACATCCTCGCGCCGCACACCAGCCGCTGTCCCTGTCGCCAAATCGACGGCCGGGACGAGAAAGACCGGTTTCGCTCGAGCCAGCATGATGCCGTGATACACGGATTTATGGCAATTGCGCTGTACGAGAATCTTTTCCCCGGGGCGGCATACCGCCATGATCAAAGCGAGGTTGCCGACCGTGCTCCCGCCGATGAGAAACCGCGTCTCCTCGGCACCAAAAGCCTCGGCCGCAAGCGCCTGCGCTTCGGCGATTACACCCTGCGGCTGGTGCAGATCGTCCAGCCCGGAAATCTCCGTCATATCCAGCTCCAGAATCCCCTGATAACGATCCCTAGCGCCAGCGTCAAAGCTGTGCCCCATTTTATGTCCAGGAACATGAAACGAGTGTGGTCGGCGCATCGCATGCTGTTCTAGCCGCTCATACAAGGGGGCTCGTTTTTGCCGCTCCCCGAAATAGCTGTCGTTTCCCCTCACGCACGCTTCACGCCCTTTTTCTTTCCTCACGATTTTCCTTCATTTTAACATGAAATGGCACAGACTAAAAAAGGCATCGGCGGGTCCCGACACCTTTTTTGACACTACGCGTCTTTCTGCAACCAGATTCTTCTCATCTGGTGAATAAAGAACGGATACTTTTCATCCTGCACATCGGTCTTCACCATCTCCTGCTCACAGTGCCGACAGATAAACTGTTCACAGATGGCGATTCCGTCCTTTTGTTCCTCATCACAGACGATACAGCGCTGAGCAACTTTTTCCATAGTCGTGAACGCCTTCCCTTTTCCTCAATCTACCAACCATTATACCCCATTATAATCAACATCATTCCCAAATGTTCGTCTTTTCCCCAAATGATCGGTAATAGGTTACGTACAGGTTGGCCTCCCGGAGAGGAAAGCTGGCCGTTGCGTCTACTACGTTGCTTCGCCTCATGCACTGCCTGAGCCGATCCAGATTGAGGCTGGATATGACCGCATCGGCTTCTCCAATCACCAGCAAATCGGCATCCTCCAACGCTTGCTCGATGCTGGAGAAAACGGCGCAGTCGATCCCGTTCGCAAGTGACAGGTTGTTCGGAAATGGCTTGTCCTGCCCGACGTACAGGCGAACCTCCTTGCCCTTCAGCCAGCCTGTCGGCATCTGTTCCCACAAGGACGGTCGACCAAAAAGCGCCACCCGCTGCACGTTCGGCTTTTCCAGGAAGGGGCGAGTCTCGCGGTCCATCCAGCGACTGATGTGGGCTTGCTCCGCGCGCGCAGGATACAGCCACATCTGGCCGACCCGCTTGTCCAGCCCCATTGCCCGGGAAACCACCTGCAAGGAAATGCCCTGTTCATCGCACACGTCGCCCAGCTCGACAAAAAACTTCTCCTTGAGCGTGAGATAGCGCGGCAACTGGCGGCACACCTCGTCCACTTCCCGGCGAGCGCAGACCAGACTCTGCACACCTTGCTCGGCAAGCTGGCGGCGCAGCAGCTCGACGTAAAAACTGCCGGGCGAACCACCGATCAAGGCGCGTTCGTTACCGGCTATCAGCATCATCCGCAGCACTTCCCAGTTCCCTTTCCCTTCCCATACAGCAGCCAGGCGATCTGCCCAGCCATGGGGAAGATCGGCTCCGTAAGCGAGCAGGAGGCGGGGACGATCGGCCTTCAACGCTGCGATCTCTACCCAGTCTGGCAAGTCAGTCGGCCGGGTCAGCACGACTCCCTGGAACAACTCCCTGTCTTCAGCCGTTTCCCATGCGCTGGCAACGATGCCGCAAGCGGCAAGTTCGGCACCGAGCTGCTCAGGGACGGGATCTGTGGCTGCCAAATGAATCTTGTTACGACAGGCGACGTACATGTCTTCATCCTCCATCCGTCATCCTGTCTGTTAGCGTTCCCCAAAAATTGTCTGCCGTTACCCATCTCGCGCCTTTTACGCTGATGACCTGTATGCGATAATGGGACGTAGATCATCAGGTAAGGGAAGTGGCTTTGTGAAAGAATCAGCCAATCAGACCATCTATAGTTACAAGCTGTTGCACCGGTTCAGATGGGGCCTCGTCGGCTACCTGTTTCAATTGCTGCTGATCGGACTCTTGCTGATCGCCATTTCCATTGCTCTTTACACACCGGTCATCCGCCTGGTGGTCACGCTTGCCGTATTGCCGCTTATTGCGATCAGCCACCTGATGCTGTTTCGCCTCTATACTACGGTACGGAAGCTCACTCCGCAGACGACTGCCGATATGCTTGTCTCCCCGTGGTGGGGCTCCGGATACCGCTTTCCTGTATCGCTGTCGGTATACCGCAAAGGCGAGTCCGTCGTCCTGGCGGGCAGCCTGCTTCTGGCGGCAGCCGTTTTCGTCTGGATTCCGCTCGAATACGGGCTGACGCTGATCGGAGGAACCATCATCCTGGCCTTTCCGCGACTGGTTGCCTTGCTCGCATCCTTTCGGCAGTCCGATCCTTGCAAGGTCAAGTATGAAAACCGCGGGATCGCATTTCTGCTGACAAACGTGTAGCTTCCGGCACATATCCGGTCTTCATCACATGATCCATAGTTTGATCACGACCAGCGCAGCCAGCCCGGGCAAGCGCAAAAAGCCCGCCAACAATGCCGTAATCGGGTTGATCGGGATATGAAAGCTGGCCATCTCGCCGACGAGATTGGTGAAAAACAGCAGGATTGCCCCGATCACCATTTGCATGGCGGCAAACCCGACCCAGCGAATCGGCCCTGCCACCGATTTGCTGGCGGCAATGAGCAACAAGATTCCGGCAATCAAGAGTGCAATCACCCATTCTGTTGCCATACACGTCCCCCCCGTGCGTCATGTTCGCGGCTGCGCTCCCGTTTTACTTGCGAGAGCAGGTACATATAGCGTTTTTCCGTCAGTTGCAGATAGTAGATGGCATCGTCCATACTGCTGTCCGGTTCGTTGATCTCCACCAGATAGCGGGCGTGCTGCCAGTCCAGCCTGGCCCGATCGACGGACGCATCCAGCCCTCCCT
This sequence comes from Brevibacillus sp. TJ4, assembly GCF_044627595.2. NCBI lineage: Bacteria > Bacillati > Bacillota > Bacilli > Caryophanales > Paenibacillaceae > Brevibacillus > Brevibacillus sp. TJ4. The sequence goes on from NZ_CP185865.1 coordinate 4,299,005, forward strand.
GATTCCACTCGACGAAGATACGCGACTTTTTCCCCCACCAGCTCATCAGCCCATACACTCCTTACTGAAAATAATAGAGTACGCCAGACAGATTGTTGACGGCATGCAGGACGACAGCACCCCAAATCGACTGGAAATGATGCCGAATCCAGCCCAGCCCGATCCCGATGACCAATAATGGCGCAAAAAAGGCAACGTCCATATGCAGCAGGGCAAACCACAGGCTGCTGAGCAAAATGCCTGCGATCACCCCCAGCCGTTTGACCAGATACGTCTGTACTACGCCGCGGAACAACAGCTCCTCGGCAAACGGGACGAGCAAGCCAATGACCAGGATTGACGCCGCAATCGCCAGCAGGTTGTTTCCTTTTGCCTGGATCAGTTCATTTTCAATTTTCTGCTCTCTCTCCGATGTGAGAGACAGCCCGAACCAGTCGGCGACCGGCTTGGTGACGAGTACATCGAGGAATTGCGCGATCAGCACCAGCAGCACGAGCAGCACGAGGATCATGCGCCACAGCCGTACCGGCCGACGCAATCCGATTGCCTCCCCGCGCCCGCGAAACCAAAGCGGGATCACGACCAAAAGAAACAGTTGGAAGGAAGCAGACTCGAATGCCCCTCCTGCCGTTCCCTCCAGAAAAAAGGGTGTCTCGCGAAGCAACCCGTACACAAACAGCGATACGGCCTGGTAGATGTGCATCCAGGCGACGACATGCACGACGTCGTTGGCGCTCGGCGCATCGTCTTTCCACAGCCAGGAGCGTTCCCTTCGCTCTTGGTACAAGCCGACGAGATAGCGGACGGTGACGACGCAGCTTACGGCACACGTAAGCAGCACCACGAGCGAGAGCCAGACAGCAGGTTGATCGGCGATCGACGGGATCCACCGGCCGTCTGCGCCCTGTTGAAAACGAATCAGGGACATTTCCGCAGCAAACATGATCCAATAGCCGATAAACAGCAAGATTGCCCAAGGTGTCGACCTGCGCCTCGGCACATGGGTTTTCAGAGAGATTCCTGTTCCTGTCTGCATCTCCTCACTCTCCTATCTCCATCTCTATGTCTCGTCCACGAAAAAAAGTCCCGCTACTTTTTGAGGGGGGCGGCACATGCGTTTGCGTTATATAATAGTTGGTATATAATCCCTCCAAAACCGATCATAGGCAGGAAGGGAATGGAGGCGTATGACATGACCTGGTTTAAAGAAATACCAATGCCCCTCGATAACCATAGCCAGCATCGTACCCCGGAGGACTATAGCTATAGAATAAGACCGCTCCAACAGCAAGTCGCTCCCAATCCTCCCGATTATATCAATGATATTGTCTTGCAATGGGTCGTCGTGCCATTTCTTGTTATCGAACATGTGGTTTTCCACATTCCTGTCCATGACGCAGAATTAAAAGAATATACTTTTGCGAATCTGACACATCTCTTTGATCCCGTACGAGGATTTTTTGTCGATGGGGAACTACTTGAAGTTAGACTTGAGGGGTTAAAACAGCATACGAAGGATTTTTTTGTAAAAACTGTAGTCGATACAAATAAACTGGACCCTTTGGTGGCTGACTTTTATTTACGGGAGAACATGGAATTGGAACAACGGATTGACGTCAAACTGTATGAAATCGACATCAAAAAGTTTACCGCAATGACTACCTACCATCCCGAATCGAACCACAGTAGACTGTGGGATTTTCTCATGTGGACACACCCTTATCACGACGAAATCACCTTATTTCCTGTTCATTGGGTTTTTCATGATCTTCTCTTGGAGTCTCCGTTTCTGCTATTTCTATCTCGGTATGCTGATGAAATCGTGCTGACAGTAAACCAACACGATCAACACGTTCGAGCCATTACCTTTACGGGTAAACGTCAGTCAATCGGGGAATTGGTGCGTTAGATGGAATACGAATCACATCCAGAAACAAAAATGACCGCCTCGTCTGCCAAGATCAGAGGCGGTCATTTCTTTTTTGCCAAAGCAATTACGATTGTTGCGACAAGACGATCAGCCCTGGCTACAGCTCGCGCCGCCCCTCCAGCGCCTTGGTCAAGGTGACTTCGTCCGCATACTCCAAATCTCCGCCTACCGGCAAGCCGTGGGCGATTCTGGTGACACGGATGCCAAATGGCTTGATCAGTCGGGAGATGTACATGGCGGTCGCCTCCCCCTCAATGTTGGGGTTGGTGGCCAGGATGACTTCCTTCACCTGTTCGTCGCTGAGACGCTTCAACAGATCGGGAATCTTGATGTCTTCCGGGCCGATGCCATCCATCGGGGAAATGGCACCGTGCAGGACGTGGTAATACCCTTCAAACTCGCGAGTCCGCTCCATGGCCACGACATCCTTCGGCTCCTGCACCACGCAGATGATCGAGCCGTCCCGTTTTTTGTCCCGGCACAGGTGGCACGGGTCCAGATCGGTAATATTGTTGCAGACCGAGCAATAGTGAAGCTGGCGCTTGGCGTTGACCAACGCCTTGGCCAGATCCAGCACGTCATCTTCCTTCATGTTGAGCACATAAAAAGCAAGCCGCCCTGCCGTTTTTTGTCCGATGCCGGGCAGCTTCATAAATCCTTCGATCAATTTGGATACCGGTTCTGGATAGAACATCGATTGTTTACTCCTTCAACCTGCCTGGGTTAGAACAGACCTGGAATCTTCATTCCTCCGGTAAAGCGTCCCATCTCCTGGTTCATCAGTTCATCTGCCTTGCGCATCGCGTCATTGACAGCGGCCAGAACGAGGTCTTGCAGCATGTCTACATCATCAGGATCTACTACTTCCGGCTTGATGACGATGCCTTTTACCTGCTTGTGACCGTCTACTGTGACGAGGACTGCTCCGCCTCCAGCAGAGCCTTCGACCGTTTTTTCCTTCAGGCCTTCCTGGGCTTTTTGCATTTCTTCCTGCATTTTTTTCACTTGCTTCATCATTTGTTGCATGTTCTTCATGGGATTTCCTCCTTTTAGCGATCGTCTAGTCTTTCACTTCCACGAGATCTTCTCCGACCAGCTTGATGGCCTCGGCCAGGAATGGGTCCTGTTGCTTCGCTTCCGGGACCTCGCCTTGGACGGCGTGATTTCCGACAGACTCCCACTCTTCCTCCATTACGGAGAGAAGCTGCAGCGGTCTGCCCAGCACCATTTGCATGACCCGCTCGATGACGCCTTTCAGTTCGGGTTCCATCGTCTTGTCACAGTGTATGGGGCTGGCAAAGGTGACGACCACCGCTTCGCCCCCGGCTGCAACCGGTTTGCCGTTGATCAGCCATGCCTGGTATTGAATCTTGATTTTTTTCAAATCGGCGAGGATTTGGCTCCACGCCCCCTGTACTTGTCTGGTCAGCGCTTCATCCCGCGCCTTGGCGACTTCTCTGACCTTGTTCAGCGGCGTACGCGAGCCGCCACCAGCAGGCACCGACCTTCTCGGCTCCGTCCGTCGGGGCTCCTCCGCCTTGGGAGCTGCCTGTACGGCAACCTGCCCTTGCATGATCTGATTCAGGCGCTCTTCCAGAAAGCGGAGGCGATTGGTCAGGTCAGCCGGCTCCGCGCTCTCCTGCCTTGCGGGAGCAGACGCGGTGCCTTGCGTCATTGCCCCTGTCTGTTCGCCGGACTGACAGAGCTTCACCAGCGTCAGCTCTACCAGCACGCGGGCGTAGGTCGACCATTTCAACTGGGCCAGCGCCTGGTTGCAAATTTCAATTTTCGCGTACAGATCAGGCAGTGAATGTTGCTCTGCCACCTGGCTGAACTGGTCGTCGGTCAGCGTCCGCTCGACGATTTCTTCCAACTGTGGCGCTGTCTTGTAGAGCAGCATATCGCGGTAGTAGTACAGAAAATCATGTAAAAACTGCTCCGGGTCCTTGCCCTGGACCATCACCTGATCAAATTGCTCCATTACCTTGGCTACGTCCTGCTGCAAAATATGACTCGCAAGGATGGAAAAGTACGATTGGGCGATCGTACCGGTAATCTGCATCACATCGGTAGCCCGGACGACATCGCTGCCGTAGCTGATCGCCTGATCGAGCAGGCTGAGCGCATCGCGGGCTCCGCCTTCCGCCATCTTCGCCACCAGGGTGAGGGCTTGTTCCTCGACCTGGACGCCTTGGGACTGACAAATTCGCTGCAGCAGCCCGACCATCACCTGAAGCGGAATACGGTGAAAATCAAAGCGCTGGCAACGAGAGATGATCGTCGCCGGCAGCTTGTGCGGCTCTGTTGTGGCGAGAATAAAGATGACGTGGGCAGGAGGCTCTTCCAATGTTTTCAACAGCGCATTAAACGCCTCCGTCGTCAGCATATGCACTTCGTCGATGATGTACACCTTGTACTTGACGTCGCTCGGGGCGAATTTGACTTTGTCGCGAATGTCGCGAATTTCTTCTACACCGCGGTTGGAGGCCGCATCGATCTCCAGCACATCGGTTACCGATCCGTCTGTAATGGCCCGGCAGGTATCACACTGGTTGCACGGTTCACCATCCTGCGGCTGTTCGCAGTTGACCGCCTTGGACATGATCTTGGCGGCACTGGTTTTGCCCGTACCACGGGGACCATTGAACAAATAGGCGTGGGAAAGCCTGCCTTCGCGCAACGCATTGCGCAAGGTAATCGTCACATGTTCCTGTCCGACGACATCCTCGAACCTCTGTGGTCGGTATACGCGATAGAGCGCGGTATAAGCCATGTTCGTGTGACACTCCCCATCTGCACAGTCCTCTTTCATATCCTATATAGTATACAACATTGCTAGGAATCGCACAAAAAAAACGCCCCACCGAAGTGGGACAAGCGTACCTGTCACGCACACCTACAGATATGGCAGCAGGATGTGAAACGTAGTCCCGTACCCTTTGGAAGAGACGCGGATTTGTCCGCCCAGATCGTGAATGATTTTTTGGCAAACGGAAAGGCCCAGCCCTGTCCCCTCTTCTTTTGTCGTAAAAAACGGATCAAATATCTTGTCGATGATGTACAAGGGGATGCCGGGACCCGTGTCGTGAATGTCGATGCTCATCTTGTCGCCGTCCTGATCGATGTGATGGGAGATTTGCAATGTTCCCTGCTCGCCCATCGCTTCAATGCCGTTTTTGCAAATATTGATAAACACCTGCTTCAGCAATTCATTGTCACCGACGACCAGCGGCAGGTTGCCGCGAGACAAAAACTTCACATCGATGCCATACAGGATGGCCTGCGATTCCACAATGGGGAGAATTTCTTCAAAGACAACATTAAGGTCGACGATGGAATACTGCACGTCACGCGGCTTGCTCAACAGCAAAAACTCGCTGACGAGTGAATTGATCCGGTTGATTTCCGTAAGCATGATCTCGGTATACGTTTTTTCCCGATCCATGCCGCTTTCGCTAAACGACTGCAAAAACATCTGCAAAAACCCTTTGATCGAGGTCAGCGGGTTGCGAATTTCGTGGGCTGTGCCCGCTGCAATCTGACCGATCATGGCGAGCCGCTCGTTTCGTTCGATCTTCTGTTCAAAGGAACGAAGATTCGTGATGTCTTTAAACAGGACAAAGGCCCCGACAGTCTTCCCTGACTCATCCTGTATCGAGTTGGCATCGACGATCAACTCGTAGCGCTGGCTGTCGTTGCTCCAGAAGATCGGGACATTGTGCAACTTTACGCCGTCCAGCCACTCTTTTTTGATCAGCCGATGCTGCTCGGGGATGCCGGCAAACACTTCGTCGACGTGTTTGTTGAGAATGTTCAGGCGATCTGCACCGAGCAGCTTGCAAGCGCTGTGGCTTGCTTCGACGATGGTAGCGTCCGCATCCAGAACAAACAGACCGACGCTTGTATCATGCGTCAATTTGGCTACGATGCGTTCAGCCAGCCCAGCATTTCGCTCCTGTCCCAATTGAAACAGATAGATCAGGTAGTACATGGTCTCTTCCGCTTGCTGGACCTGCATCATCACGGCGGTCGTTCGCTCGACACCGTGCATGTCGCGCCACGTCACCTCAAAAGGGGAGTCGGATTCTGTTTCCTTTTCCAAGATCTCCTCGTACAACTGCTTCAGAGAACCGTTGTACGGCAGAATGACCTGAACAGGGTGACGGAGCAAATGTTCACGGGCATATCCGGTTACACGAAGCAATTGTTCGTTTACTTCCACGATACTACCCGCTTGATTCGCTACTAAAACGGCAGTAGGCAGTTGATGCACGAACCGCTGCACATGTCCGGCCGAACCGACGTGACCGAGCAAAAATGGTTGGCTCACAGCTTGTCCCCCCCTGACCTATGCACTTCATTCGTACAGGAAACACAGTTTTCCTGAATATGTATGAAAGTTCGTGAAAAATAGCAAAAAACCTGCCCTGATTCTGGACAGGTGTACAGGAAATCTTTCGCTAGTTCTCGTCAAAATACTACAAAGTAAAGGGAAACCAAATAAAAAAAGCGGCCTGCTTCCACGAGCGGAAACCAGCCACTTTGTTTACAAATCAATGAGGTACCGTGCACCTATCTTCGATACTCCACATCCGAGCGTTACTTATGGAAACGACTCAGACCAGGCAACCCTGCGGCACACGCGATGATCCACTTATGGCTGCTTCCTTCCGGACCTGACCAGGTTCATGGGTTCACGTTGCACAGGACCCGCTCCTCAACACCGTCGCCATAAGGCAGCCTCACATGAGAAGACCTATGATAGGAATTCAACCCTGCTATTGCGGATTGCAGGTTACAGGGCACCGCAACCTCCCCGTCTAGCACGGCACAATTAAGGATACCAAAGATAGCGATGGTTATCAAGGCGTAAAGCCATCCATTGCAGGGAAACGTCTCCTGTAGCGCGAAAGGAGGCGCGGGCAAGCCCCGTCCTTACCCGATTTCCCGCTCCTGATGCCTGGTGATCGCGCCGTTTTGGTAGGCCATGGCGAACACCGCCACCACATTCGGATCAAACTGGGTACCCGCACACCGCAAAATTTCCTCGAAAGCGACCTGTGCAGGCAAGGCCTTGCGGTACGTACGAGCTGACGTCATGGCGTCAAACGTGTCTGCGACAGCAAGAATCCTGCCGATCAGCGGAATTTCTTCTTCTTTTAGCTGTGCCGGATAGCCCTTGCCATCCCAGCGTTCGTGATGGTACCTGACACCCGGGCTGACGTGGGCGAGATATTCGATCTGCTCGACCAGATCGGCTCCTACCGTCGGGTGGCGCTTGATCAGCTCGTATTCCGCCTCTGTCAGCCTTCCTTCCTTTAAGAGAATGTGATCGGGAACCGCCACTTTGCCAATATCGTGCAGCAACCCGGCGTAACGCAAATCATCACGGGGCAATAGCCGCTTTTGTTCCTCGTCCATTTGATCGTAAATAGCCAGTGCATACTGGGTAACGCGCTCTGTATGACCCGCCGTATAGCGATCCTTCATCTCAACCGCCAGATAGAAGCTGCGAACGATAGCCTCCAGCCCTTCCGGTATCAGCGTATTCTGGGGAGAATCAGCAGACTGCGAAGATTCGCCGTCGCGACCGGCAGACCCGTTCCTCCCTTTTTGGAACCGGACAAACTGGAAGAATACGTAGCCCGCTACACTGAAAACAATGACAGGAATCGCAATCATCAGCAGCCTGAGACTCAGCAGGTCCGCTTTGACAACTGCCCCGGGCGTCAAATTGTAAAAGATGTACCCGTTTTGCGGAGAAACGTATTGAAACGCAATCATCTCGGTGTCCCCCTGTACGAAGGAGGAAATGCCCGCAGCATCGCGATGATTGAAATTCCGCATCATCTCCCGGTATTCAGGAATCTGCTCCACCTGTTTTCCGAGCAGGGTTTCGTCTGTATGATAGATGATTTTCCCGGCAGGTGTAGCGAGCATTTGTTGCTTGTTTTGTTCTGTTGGCCCCAGGCTGAGGAATGTGGATAGCAACGGCAGATTGATTTCCGTCAACAACGTAGCGAACGCCTTTCCGGATTCATTTACGACCCGCTGCGAAATAAAGATGGACGGAAGATCTGATGGGGCAATGTCATATGCCAGCCACAGAGTGTCCTCTCCTTTCAGTTCCAGAGGTTCGATGCGAATTTGCTTCGGCGTCCACTCGGGCTGCTCCCCGTAAGATGTAATGCTTCCGTCGTCCCAGACCAAATGAGCATTGTCCACGACTTGATGCAGCGTACCGATTGGAGCGAGAAGCTGGTGCAGAGCCCTCGCGTCGTCACGGATCGCTTCCGCATGTCGCACAGGAGAGCTTTCCGCCATGATGGTCGTCCCCATTTGCAGTTCCAGAAACAAGTCGGTTACATCATCAGCGTTCAAGGCGAAGGAACTATTTATACTGTCTTGGTAATGGGCGATTACAGCCTTTTCCGCTCTCTCATCCAAGAAAGAATAGATGTACAGAACAGCCAGAAGACTACAAAGTAGAAATAGCCCAAAGAGTCGAAACTTGATTTTGGGTGACACCAGCCTCTTCCTTCTTTCTGTCTGCGCCAGGTGGAGCGGTTTTTTCTCAGCAATGCCGGGAAACCTCTCAATCATTGCATCCTTATTCTATTTCCACTTTTACAAAGAATGTAAACCTGTCATGGCTCGGTTTTTCTATCCTTCGGTCTCCTGTCTCGTCTTCCGCGCCTGCTGTTTGCCTTTCCAAACCTTGTAGCCGTATGCACCCGCTGTCCCGGCAAGCACGACCGCGATGCCGACAACAGCCGCTCCCTGATTGAATACCGAGCGGAATCCTTCCAGAACTTCTACATTGTCTCCAAGCACATAGCCGGCAACGAACAAGACGATGCTCCAGACCAAACCGGTCGTATACGAAAACAGCGCATATTTTCGAAAACTCATTTTCCCGATGCCGACCAGATAGGGGACGACATGTCGGACCACCGGGAAAAAATAGCTGATGCACAAAGCGAAGCTGCCATAGCGGTCCAGCAGTTGCTGGGCGCGTGCCAGATGCTTGTCCATCCCTTTTTTGCGGCTGAGCCAGTTGAGGGCGGGCGCCCCCAGCATCCTTCCCAGCACATACCCTACCGACAGACCGGAGACAACTCCCAGATAGGTGGCGATAAACGCAGGGACAAAGCGCAGCACTCCGAGAGAGGTCAGTACACCGGCAGACAGCACGATCACCTCGTCCGGGATCGGCATCCCGACAATTCCCAGCCACAACAGAAAAAAGAGAGCAGGATATCCGTACTGGCTCACGGAGTCACTTAATAAGTCCAGATCCATATGGTTGTTTTCCTCCTAAGCAGGATGTTAATTCATGTGAACATCCGTGGGCAAATTTTATATGACAATCATAAATACTGTTTTCAGCGGGAATCAATTACTCGTACTTGTTAAAAAATTTTGCAATTCCGTCTCCAGGCGGAGAAAAAAATAAAGCGAATGTTGGTATCTGGACATTGGTTAGATGAGATACAATAAAATCAAATTTCTTCGCCAACGTAAGGAGGACCTTCTATGGATCATAAAGGAGTGAAAGCCATCACGCATGCCAGTGCGTTTTTTGCACCGTTCCTGGTGCCGTTGCTCGTCTGGCTGCTGATGCCGGAACGAGAAATCAAAAACATGGCGCTGCAGGCATTGCTGTTTCACGTGGGAATCGGCATTCTGATTAGTATTTCCGGGATTTTTTCGTATATTTTAATCGGTATTCCATTCTTGATCATCTTTGCACTTGTCGGCATCTACTACCCGATCAAAGGAGTCATCTACTCCCTGCAAGGCCGACCCTTTCACTACCCCATCATCGGCTCCCTGATCGGGCACTAGTGCTTTATAAAAAGACCAGCATCTCTCGCGCGGGACGAAACTCCGTGGAGACTACTGGTCTTTTTTGGTTTTATCTCGATTTCAATTTGCCCTTCCAGGCCGCAATGCCGCCTCGCAGATGGGACAGGTTGGTGTAGCCGTGCCTTCTTAAAATACGCCCCGCCTGTTTGCTGCGGATGCCTGTACGACAATAGAGCAGCACTTCGTTTTTGGGCGATATTTCCTTTACCCGACTGTTTAGCTGAGACAGTGGAATATTGATGGCAGACGGGATGTGCCCGTTCTTGTATTCATGCGGCTCCCTGACATCCACCACCAGTACCCCGCTTCTTTTGCTTGCCTTCTCCTGAAACTGCTCGGCATTGATGGTTTGCAAGCCTTTTACCGGCATAAAGCGGACGGTCAAAAAGTAAGCGAGCAAAGCATATGAGGCAACTAATAGTATCATAACGAAATCCATTCGTGTCCATCCCCTCTCATGCTACGCGCCGATTTCTATGAACAGTATAAACGATCCGGTTTCCATCGAGAAACCCGTTTTTTGCCTTGTCCCGTTTTCAGGAAGTAGCGCGTTTGCTTCCCGCCTCGCTGACAAACTGCTCGATTTTTTGTTTGATCGCATCCCGCACTTCCCGGAAACTGTTCATCACTTGTTCTTCCGTACCGGTCGCCTTTGCCGGGTCGTCAAAGCCCCAATGCTGCTTGATGACCTGCGGGTTGGCGATCACCGGGCAGTGCTCGTCGGCGTGTCCGCACAAGGTAATGACGTAATCAGCCCGGTTCAAGGTGTCCGCATCGATTACATCAGAACTTTGGCTGCGAATGTCGATCCCGGCTTCGCCCATGACTTGCACAGCCCGGGGGTTCAGACCATGAGCTTCCAGACCCGCGCTTTTGACCTCGAAGCAGTCATTGCCCAATGCTTTCAAAAAACCTTCTGCCATTTGGCTGCGGCACGAGTTTCCTGTACAGAGAAAGTAGACGAGCGGGCGTTTGCCATTTTCCATTTCGATTCCTCCTCATTGGTGAAAGATAAGCACAGACTAGCTGACGATGATGAGCCACAGATACAGACCGAGCAAAGTGACCAGCAGAGTCGGAAGCGTCAGGACCACACCCGTCTTGAAGTATTGTCCCCACGTAATCCGCACCCCTTTTCGCGACAGGACATGCAGCCACAAGAGCGTCGCCAGCGAACCGATCGGCGTAATTTTCGGCCCGAGATCACTGCCGATGACGTTGGCGTAGATCAGCGCTTCACGCAAGGCTCCGGCAGTATCCGTACCTTGTATCGCCAGCGCACCGATCATTACGGTCGGCAGATTGTTCATAATCGAAGACAGAATGGCGGCGACAAAGCCCATGCCCACCGTTGCCGCCAACAGGCCCTGGTCGGCAAAGCTCTGGATCAGTTGTCCCAAGGCATCGGTCAACCCGACGTTGCGCAGCCCGTACACGACCACGTACATCCCGATCGAAAAGACGACGATCGACCAGGGTGCTTCCTTCACTACCCTTTTGATCGTGATCGCCTGGCTGTTTCGCGCAGCGAGGAGGAAGAGAATCGCAGCCAGACCCGCCGTAGCCGATACTGGAATCCCCACCATTTCATTCATCAAATACCCGATCAACAGGACGGCGAGAATGACCCAGGAGAGGCGAAACAGGCGGTTGTCCCTGATCGCCTCGCGCGGCTGTCTCAATTGCTTCAGGTCGTAGCTTGCGGGAATCTGTTTTCGATAATACAGGTACAAGACGAGCAAGCTCGCTCCAAGTGCAAAGAAGTTGGGAACAATCATCCGGGAGGCGTACTCCAGAAAGCCGATTCCGAAGAAATCAGCCGAGACGATGTTGACCAGATTGCTGACGATCAGCGGCAAGGAAGTCGTGTCAGCGACAAACCCGCTCGCCATGATAAAAGGCAGAACCATCGATTCCGGCAACTGCAAGGCGCGCACTTGCGCCAGCACGATCGGCGTGAGAATCAGCGCCGCTCCGTCATTGGCAAAAAAGGCGGACACGGCAGCTCCCAACAGTACGACGTATACAAACATCCGCCGCCCGTCTCCTCTGGCCAATCGCGCCATGTGCAAGGCAGACCATTCAAAAAAGCCGATTTCATCCAAAATCAGTGAAATGAAAATAATGCCGACAAATGCCAACGTAGCATTCCAGACAATTCCCGTCACTGTCGCCACGTCTTCCAAGCTGACAACGCCGCACACAAGCGCGAGAATCGCCCCGCCCGTGGCCGACCAGCCAATGCCAAGTCCTTTTGGCTGCCAGATGACGAAGGTAATCGTCAAAACAAAGATGAAAAATGCCAACCACATCAACAAGCAGGTTTCTCTCCTCACATATCTGTCTTTATTCGCAGGTCACAAGCAGTCCTTGTTGGGCCAGCTTTTCAAATTCTCCCGAGTAGTCCGGCAGATTCCCCAGCGCCTCCTGAACTTGCCGGAGCCGCTCGTCGTTCAAGGCGTAAAATACCCACTGCCCCTTCCTGCTCTCCACCACAAGCCCGGCCTGTTTCAGACGGCTCATGTGCTTTGATACCGCAGGCTGGGATATCTCAAAAATCGGCACCAGCTCACAAATGCAGCAGCTTCTGTGGCGCAACAGGCTGACGATTTTCAGCCGGGTAGGGTCGGCCAGCGCCTTTAATGCTGTAACCAACTGTCGGGAATCCATCTGCATGCGATGTCCTCCTTCCTTTTGTACACTCCTTCAAACATAATAATATAGCTATTTGGTTATTTCAAAAGGTTTTTCCACGACTTTTACTGGGAAACTCCTCTTAAAAGACCCGCTGGAACACGAGATCGCTGCTCCGGCGGGCTTGGAAAGCATATGGCGTATAGGAGATCAGACAGTATGTTTGTCGGGGACAGCCTGCCTGTCAAACCGAAGGCGGTACAGCAGCAGCAATCCGATCTGCAGTAAAGCCAGCACAAGGTAGAGGTTGCTGTAGACGGATGCCTCGGGGTACATATGCAGCGGGTTCCAGGCTGTTGCAGCGTCACCTTCCGCAACTCTGCTGTAAATGCCCGTGACGACGGCTCCGGAAAGAAACGTAAGCATCGTCAACAGCCCCATGCCTACACCCGTTTGCTCTTTGGGCAGAGTGCGGGAAATCGCGTTGTTCAAGGAAATCTGCATGAACATTTGCCCCACTGTACCAAAAATCAGAAAAACGGCGATCCATCCGGCCGACACCCCACTATAGATCGAGAACAAGGCAAAACAGAAGACGAGCAATCCGACGGCTACGCTGAACAAAAACCGGTTGCCTTTGGAATCGGCCAATCTGCCGCCGCGTCTCCCCAGTATCGCCGACACGACTGCCGCCGGTACCATGGCAAAGCCGATCAAACCGGACTCTAGCCGATTGACATCAGCGAGCAGCAGCGGTGTCAGGAAGGGGAGAGCGTACCCGATACCCACAGCGAGCACGGAAAGCGACAACCCGAGTGTGTACCGCTTGTTTTCAAACAACTGCAAGGAGACGAACGGTTCGGACGCCGTGCGAATCCGCAAGAAAAAACAGCCTGCGCACAACGCGCCGCCGACCAACAGCAGCCAGGTCCCGTTCGTGACGGACAACATCAAAAACGCTACCGTACCCGCCAACAAAAACGCGCCCCACCAATCAATCGCTCTTCCCTCTCCCCGCTCATCCCCCAAGTATTTTCGGTACAAGGGCAAGGTAAAGAGAATCAGCAGCGGTACACAAAACAGCCAGCGCCAATCGACCAGGCTGACCAAAAGCGCGGATACGACAGGCCCGAGTGCATTGCCCACAGCCAGCCCCGTCGCCGAGATGCCCAGAGCCCGGCCGCGGCTCTCCGGCGGGAAGTAGCGAACCGGAATGAGCATCGCCGTGGCGGGAATGACCGATGCCCCTGCCGCCTGCAAGCTCCGCCCGGCAAGGACCATCCAGAACGTCTGGGCGCTGAGTCCAACCAACGAGCCGACCATAAACAGGCAAAGCCCGAATGTGATCAGATTTTTCAATTTGTAGGAATCCGCCAGTTTGCCGTAGATGACGGACCCGATCGCGTACACCAGGATGTAGCTGGAGGTGACCCAGCTTACTTGCGAATATGATAGCGCGAAATCAACACTGATTTTTGGAAGTACGATATTGAACATCATCGCGCTCATCGAAGAGAGAACCAGTGTGAACGCCAGGACGCGAATCAATTTTTCCCCGACTTGTGGCAATACAGCCATGATTGCCTTCCACTTCCTTTCATTGTTTCTGGAAGTAGTATAGAATCAAAACTAAATAAATGAAAATATATATAAAAATATGAAACGATATACTTCAGTATATGAATAGAGGGGAGAAGCGTATGGAACTTTTGCAATTGCAGTATTTTCAAACGGTTGCCAAACATGAGCATATGACCAGGGCTGCGGAAGAGCTCCGCATTGCCCAGCCTGCCCTGAGCAAGACCATCGCACGGTTGGAGGAGGATTTGGGCGTCCCGCTCTTTGACCGGCAAAATCGGCAAATCCGGCTCAATGCCTATGGAAAAGCGTTTCTGCAAAAGGTGGAAACGGCGCTGACAGCACTGGAGGAAGGAAGGCGGGAAGTCGCAGACCTGGCCGGGGGTGAGCGCGGCAGAATTCATCTGGCGACCAGTACGCTGGAACGGTTGTCCAAGCCGTTGGCCGACTTTCGTGAACAGTACCCGGATGTCCACTTCCGCATCACTCAGGTTGCCCCTGCAGCGATGGAGATAATGCGGCGGCTGCTGGAAAAAGGAGAAGCAGACCTTTGTTTTGCCCCTGTATCCATCCAGCGGGATGGCATACAGGAGCTGCCCGTCCTCAGAACGGAGGTATGTCTGGCTGTCCCGCCCGGTCATTGGCTGGAGGGAAGGGAGAGTATTCATTTGCAGGAAGTCGCGGAGGAATCTTTTATTGAATACAGAGAAGGGCATCCATTCCGCAAAACCAACGACCAGTTTTACCGGGAGGCCGGGATTCAGCCGACGATCGTATGCGAGGTAGAGGAGCCGGCGGCCTTATCCAGCCTCGTGCTCGCTGGGCTGGGGGTGGCGTTTGTGCCCATGTGCGCCAAGGATAACCCGCCTTTTCACGTGCTGCGGATCGACGGCCTCGTCTGCGAGCGCGTCTTCACCGTGGCTTTCCCGGAAAAACGATATCTTTCCCTGGCCGCACGAAGATTTCGGGATTTTCTCGTCGGGTATTTTGACTGAGCACAAAAAAAGCGGCTCCCCTGGTCGCGAACGGACTCAGGAAAGCCACTTGGGTATCCACATATACAAGCGGAGAGAGTGGGATTCGAACCCACGCACGCCTCACGACGCCTAACGCATTTCGAGTGCGTCCCCTTATGACCACTTGGGTATCTCTCCATATGTTTGGCAGAAACATAATTTAGTATAGCAAAACACCTAGAAAAATGCAACCCTTTTTAAGCTGCCCTTGATTTGCTGCCGCCAATAGGCCAAACTAGAATGAGTATGCAAAAAAACAATCCGTATTACGATAAGGAAACGAGGAACATAGATGAAACGTGAACGTCTC
Organism: Brevibacillus sp. TJ4; assembly: GCF_044627595.2. NCBI lineage: Bacteria > Bacillati > Bacillota > Bacilli > Caryophanales > Paenibacillaceae > Brevibacillus > Brevibacillus sp. TJ4. The sequence goes on from NZ_CP185865.1 coordinate 4,314,342, forward strand.
GACAAAGTATTGGCCAACATGGGGCTGGGTACGCGCAAGGAAGTAAAGGCCCTCGTCAAGCAGGGAGCCGTCGTGGTCGACGGAGTCGTCGCCAATGATCCGGGCATGCACGTGGTCGCCGAGGAACAGGAGATTCTCGTCGATGGCGAACCGCTCAACTACAAGCGCTGGGTGTACGTTCTGATGAACAAGCCGCCCGGCGTCATTTCCGCGACGGAAGACAGCATGCATGAAACCGTCGTCGATCTGCTGCCTTACGAATGGGCGATCAAAGTCCACCCGGTAGGCCGCCTTGACATCGACACGGAAGGGCTTTTGCTGTTGACCAATGACGGGCAGCTCTCGCACAGCCTGCTTTCCCCAAAAAAGAAGGTCGAAAAGGAATACTTCGCCCGCATCGACGGCAGAGTGACCGAGGAGCACGTCGCGGCATTTGCCAAAGGCGTGGAGCTGGAGGACTTCACAACGCTGCCAGCAAAGCTGGAGATCCTCTCCTCCGGTGAAAACTCGGAAATTCGCGTGACGATCATGGAGGGCAAATTCCACCAGGTAAAACGAATGTTTGCCGCTTTTGGACTGCATGTCAGCTACTTGCAGCGCGTGCGGATGGGCCCGCTCCACCTCGACCCTTCCCTGGAGCCCGGGGAATACCGGGAATTGACCGAGGAAGAGCTGACCATGCTGCAGCAGCACGTAAAAGGAAACCAGTAATCGAAAACACCGCCCTGCACATGCTTCGAGCAAAAGTGCCGGGCGGTTTTTGGTTGCTGTTTATTCAGCAATAGACTCGCTTTGCCGCTTTTTGCGCAAATTCCGGAAAAAATCTTTTAACATTTGTCCGCACTCATCGCCAAGCACGCCTTCGACGACCGGAACCTGGTGGTTAAAGCGCGGTTCGGCGAGCAGATTCATCAAGGTGCCGGCACAGCCTGCCTTCGGGTCGGCCGCTCCGTACACGACCTGCTCAATCCGGCTTTGTACAATGGCGCCGGCGCACATCGGGCATGGCTCCAGCGTCACGTACAGCGTACAGCCGATCAGCCGCCACCCGCCCAGCCGCTCGCTCGCTTCGCGGATCGCGATCATTTCCGCGTGCAAGGTCGGGTCCTTTTGTGTCTCCCGCAAATTGTAACCGCGGCCGACGATTTCCCCGTCACGGACGATAACTGCTCCGATCGGCACTTCCCCGATCGCTGCCGCTTTTTGCGCTTCCTCCATCGCTGCTCTCATAAAAATTTCATGCTCGTGCATCTCCATCACTTTGCCGAAAAAGCCCCTTCGTAGACAAGCTCTGACAACGGGACGCGCTGAGTCGGTTGTTCCCTCTCTTGCAGTGCCTCCGGCAAAGCATCTTTTTCCCCCGGATGCCCGATGGCAATGACGATTTGCGGCTCAAACCCGTCGGGAATTCCCAGCACTTCACGCGCTTTGTCGCGGTCATACCCGCCCATGGCACGCGTGACCAACCCTTTGCGTGTCGCTTCCAGCGCCAGATAGCCCCATGCTGCACCTGCATCAAAGGCGTGTGTGCGAAGAGTCGTCCCGCGGGAGCTGACCGTCTTGGAGACGAGCAGTACAAGGACAGGCGCCTGTTTGCACCAAATCAGGTTGCCTTCGTTAATAAACGAGTAAAAGCGCTCCTTTTCCTCCGCCGTACGGGCGATGACAAACCGCCACGGCTGTTCGTTGTTGCCGGATGGCGCCCAGTGCGCCGCTTCCAGCAAGCTGTAGAGCACGTCGTCAGCTACCGGGTCAGGCCTGTACGAGCGCGCAGACCAGCGATTCAAAAAAAGAGGGTCAATATCATATGCTGCCTTGCGATGTTCCTGGACTTGCGGCAAAACATGTTCCATGTTGCAAAACCTCCCCATGCACAAAAATGAAATATGTATCGGTTTTTTCGGTGTACTTCCCCGCCAGTCGGAAATGTCCCAGGGGGGTCACATACTCTCTGTGAGATTACATACATTAATAGTGTACCTTACAAAAACAACACAGAGATCCTCAATCTGGAGGGATACGAGTGGGATTATCTTCAACCAGCAACTCGTTCGATTCATTTTACAGTCCAACCAGAGGGAAAATCGCGAAAGACGACGTGTTTTCCCAGATCGCACAAACCATTTCGTCTTCACTCGGTCCTTTTGAGGTCATCGTGGGCGCCGATTCCCAATTGAAAAGCCGCGGAACGTATTTTGCACTCGTCATCTCGGTGATCCGGCCCGGACATGGCGGTACGTTTTTTTATCACAAATTCCAGGAGCATCACTACCCGTCCTTGCAGCAGCGCATCTTCCAGGAAGCCATGTATGCAGTCGGACTGGCTACCGAGGTGAGGGAATACCTTCGCGACCGTCAGTATGATACGCCTGTACGGCTCCATTTTGACATCGGCACAAAAGGACCTACCCGCAAGTTTATCCAATCCTTGCTGGCCTTGGCAGAAACCAATCATTTCCGTGCCGAAATCAAGCCAAATTCGTTTTGCGCCTCGACGATTGCCGACCGATTCACGCGCTGATGGGCACGGTCCGCCAGCGATTGCCTCATCGGGACCCCGTCTTCCCTGCTGCCAATGTATTCGCGGCTTCGCCATGAATTCCTCTTCGCTCGTACACTCTGCCAACGGACAGACTGCTTTTCCCTTGCTGTATCAGCTTGCAAAAAAGATTGCGGAAAACTGTCCTGATCCGGTAAGAAGAACCGTCGGCACCACAATGCGGTCGCGCATCCTGACGAGGCTCGCCCGTGGTTTTCTGACAAACAAAGATTCCTTTTTTTATAATGATTGACAAAAATAGAGATCTCACACTATGATCATAAGTAAATTGAAACGCTTTCAAATGGCATGTTACTGGTCATGCAGGCATGAGCCGTGAAAATCTTTTGGATCAAAAGGTTTTTTCGGCTCTTTTTGCTGGATTCGTTTTTGGATGAAGGTGGTGGTCTGGTTTGTTGAGGGCGGAGGATAACCCGTTTACCATTACGCGTGTTCTCAACCATAATGTGATCCTCGTGGAAGAAGCGAGTACGATGCAGGAGGTTGTGCTGTTCGGAAAAGGGATCGGCTTTGGCAAGAAGCCTGGAGAGACGTTTTCCGGACAGGACCCGCGCGTGGAAAAACGATTCCGGTTGGAGGGTGAAAGTCAGCAAAAGCAGTACAAAACATTATTAAACCAGGTAGACCCCGCTGTTGTCGGTATTGCCGAGGAAATTATTGCCCTTGTCGCCAAAGAGTGCCCACTGGCAAATGAGCACATTCATCTCGCCTTGCCCGACCATATCCAGTTTGCCCTGTACCGCCTGCAAAATGGTCTGGAAATCGTAAACCCGTTTTTGTTTGAAATCCAGACTCTCTACCCCAGAGAGTACGAGCTTGCCGCACGTGCTGCCGCCATGATCGCACACACATTCCATTTGCAGGTACCCGACAGTGAAATCGGCTTTTTGGCACTGCATATCCACGCGGCGATTCACGCCACTCCTGTCAACCAAACTGTGCAAGTGACCACCCTGCTGCAAAACCTGGTGGAAATGATCGAGCAAAGGCTGCGTTATCCCATCGCCAGAGGCTCGGTAGACTACATCCGGCTGATCACCCACCTGCGCTTTGCCGTAGAGCGCATCCGTCAGCAAAAGACGATTCAGAACCCGCTGCTCGACCGGATTCAAAGCATTGCGCCGGAAGCCCATCAGTTGGCGGAAGAGCTGGCCACATTCCTGTCCGAGCGGCTCTGCGTCCCTGTGCCAGAGGACGAGGTCGGCTACATGGCCTTGCATCTGTATCGGCTGTTCCAACAGCAAACTATCGAGTAAGAGCATGACCCGCGTGTTACTAGCCCGACTAGGCATGAGCGGATGCGTGCAGCTTTGGCAGATCGCCGATGCTGCCGCAGCCGCCTCATGCCTGTTTTTGTTTGGAACACAACAAAGGAGGAGCTTATGCCAAATTTTTTTACCCGCAACAAAAACCAGCAAGTGACACTTCTTGCCCCTCTGACCGGCAGCGTGATTCCGCTGACCGAGGTGCCCGATCCCGTGTTTTCCCAGAAAATGATGGGCGATGGCATTGCCATTTTGCCGACGGAAGGGCTTCTCGTGGCACCGACAGACGGTGTCGTGAGCCACTTGTTTCCTACCCATCACGCCATTGTCATCAACAGCATCGACGGTCTCGACATTTTGCTGCATATCGGGATCGATACGGTGAACGCCAAAGGAAACGGCTTTCTCCCCCACGTCAGCACCAATAGCCAGGTAAAGGCGGGCGATCCGCTCATCTCGTTTGACCTGGATACGCTGCAAACATTCGGCTGCCCGCTCGTCACCCCGATCGTCATTGCCAATTCGGAGCGAGTCGATCACATGCAGCGATCCGACCACAAAACGGTCAACGCTGGCCTCCACCCGCTGATGACGTTGCGGCTCAAGCCGTAATCTCTTGCCTGGTGCGACGGCCTACGGGTGACAACGGGCTTGCCCGGTACGCTCAGTAGAGCCTCTCTTCCCGCTTTTGCCAAGAGGGGCGATCTGATAAATATCCCATGCTAAGGAGGTTTTGCCATGCTTGCATTCTTGCAAAGAGTCGGCAGGGCGTTCATGCTGCCCGTCGCCACGCTGCCCGCAGCGGCACTGCTGCTCCGTTTCGGGGCGATCAACTACGAGACGGAGTTTCACATGGGCCCGACAGTCGGAGGATTTCTCAACCAGTATGTCGCTCCTTTCATGCTCGCCGGCGGTTCTGCTATTTTTGATAACTTATCTCTGATCTTCGCCGTCGGTGTCGCCATCGGGTTTGCAGGAGACGCAGTTGCCGCACTGGCCGCAGTCATCGCCTACAAGGTCTTGATCTCTGTACTTGCCAATGTTCCCTTCGCGATGCCGTTTATCGCCGATGATGTGAAGCTGAACATGGGCGTGATCGGGGGGATTCTCGCAGGCGGAGTAGCGGCTTATTTCTACAATCGCTACCATATGATCAAGCTGCCGGACTGGCTCGGCTTTTTTGGCGGCAAACGCTTCGTTCCGATCATCACTTCGCTGTCCATGGTCGTGATCGGATTGATCTTCGGCATCATCTGGGGACCGATCCAGGCGGTTCTCGACAGTGTCGGCAACTGGATCGTCAGCCTTGAGGCGGTCGGTGCCGGGTTGTTCCTGTTCTTTAACCGGCTGCTCATCCCCTTTGGCCTGCACCACGTGATCAACGCAATCGCCTGGTTCCAGATCGGGACGTTTACCGACGCGTCTGGCAATGTCGTCAACGGCGACATGACTCGCTTCTTCGCCGGCGACCCGACGGCAGGCATGTTTATGACCGGATTCTTCCCGATCATGCTGTTTGCGCTGCCTGCCGCTGCCTTGGCGATTATTCATACCGCCAAGCCGGAACACCGGAAAATGATCAGTTCGATCTTTATCGGTACTGCACTGACTTCCTTTTTGACCGGGATTACCGAGCCGCTGGAATTTGCCTTTATGTTCGTCGCCCCGCTTCTCTACGTCTTGCATGCTGTCTTGACCGGGATCTCCGGCTATCTGGTGACGGCACTGGAGATCAAACACGGCTTTGGCTTTTCAGCCGGATTAATCGATTACGTGCTGAACTTTCCGCTGTCCACCAATGCGTGGCTGATTATCCCGATCGGCCTGGGCTTCGCTGTCGTCTACTACTTCCTTTTCCGCATCCTGATTGTCAAACTGAACCTCAAAACGCCGGGGCGGGAAGATGAGCTGGTCGATACCCTCGACTCCGGCGGGCCTGGCACGATGCGGGATAAGGCGGAACAAGTGCTTGCCAGCATCGGCGGCCGGGACAATATCGTCAGCGTGGACGCCTGCATCACGCGCCTGCGTCTGGTGGTGAAGGACGAATCGCTCGTCCAGGACAAAGCGCTCAAGGACCTGGGAGCTGCCGGTGTCATGCGCCTGGGGCAGGGCAATGTGCAGATCGTCTTCGGCACCCAATCGGAGCTGTTGCGCGAAGAGATTTTGCGGCTGTGACGGAATACAACAAAACGGGCCTTACGTTTCAGGCCCGTTTTTGATTTGTCTCTGGCTACCCCGTGCGCTGAGCCTCTGCGACGAGCAGCATCGTCTGCTTTGTCTGTGCTTCAAGCTGCTTTTCAAAAAGCTGGAGCCGCATCAGAAAGTCGTCACATGCCGCCATGCTTTGCGGAGCCATCATTTCCAACTCATAGCGAATCGTTTTTTTCCAGATCTCCAACTGCCGGACATTTGCTTCCTGTGACTTCACCCCATCCCCTCCTCACCCATACATCGAATTTGCCGAATCAGCAAATCAGACCATAAAACAAATCCCGCAGCTCGACACCCAGCTTTTGTGCCAGTACAGGCATATGCTCCGCCTTGAAGCCATACTCCCCTCGTTCGTATTTCAGATACGTAGAAGCGTTTTTAAACCCCAGCAGTTCTGCCATTTCCTGCTGTGTATAGCCGCATTCCACTCTCCGCTTGGCGATGAAAGACAAATTGACTCTCTGCATGTTCTTTCGTCTCCTTTGCGAAACTAGCAAATTATGACAATTCCTATATTACCGTTTCTATTTTAGCAATGTCAATATGTGTTTTGTCGTTTCCGCAAACCTGTTTTTTCCGTTTTGGAAACTTGTTAAAATGAATTTGCCAATATGTACAATCTCCGATCATTCCTACACGGTAAAAAAGGTGGTCCCGGCATGACGGTAATCGGAAAACGAATCAAATGGCTTCGCGAGCAACAAAAGTGGTCCCAAATCCAACTCGCCGAGAAGCTGGGCATCCATAATACTGTGCTGTCACGTATCGAATCCGGTGAGAAAAAAGGCGTCGATCATCACCTGATCTCCGACGTCGCTGACCTGTTCGGCGTCTCGACCGACTTTCTTCACGGGAAAACGGACAATCCGACGCCGTTTTGGAAAAACGCCTCGGTCCGCGAAGAATCGGCGGCGTTTCTCGATCTCGACGGTTTGAGCGAGCAGGAAGTCGAAGAGGTCAAGCGCCACATCGAATTTTTGAGATGGAAGGCCAAGCAGGACAAAGGCATGTAAAAAAACCCCTGGATCAGGGGTTTTTGTCATGGTCGGCGGCATCCAGCTCGACCCATTGATACGACCAACTTTCAATACCTTTCAATACAGATTCCAAGGCCTGCCCTTTCGGCGTAAGCGAATACTCGACGCGAACAGGAGCCGCATCGGTGTACACTTGACGATGGACCAACCCTTCCTTCTCCAGATCCTTCAGCCGTTCTGAAAGAAGTCTTCCGCTCACCGGCAATGCCCCCTCCAGCTCACAAAAACGCTGTGGTCCCTCCAGCAACTGGTACAGGATAAGCCCTGTCCAGCGCTTGCCGAGAAGCTGCATGCCTTTTTCAAATCTGGGGCAAAGAGAAGACTGTTTCATCGAAATCACCTCATTCTCCTCCAGTATACCGCTCTTTGTCGATTCCATCAAAATCAATTGCATCCAAACATATTTCATCGGATAGCTATCGAAAAATCGGACAGGGTTGACAGATGGATTAATCAATGTATACTTGCTTATGAAAAGTAACCTTGTTACGAAATGAAATATGGAGGTATTGATACATGACGCAACGCTATGAATGGAGCTTGCTCGTACTGCGAGTGATCTCCGGAATCACCTTTCTGATTCACTGAATTGCCAAATTTCAAATGGGTCTGGACAATGTCGCCGGCTTTTTCGGGAGCATGGGAATACCAGCCTTTTTCGCATACCTGGTCACGTTCCTGGAAACATTCGGCGGTCTTGCCCTGATTCTCGGGCTGGGCACACGTCTCTTCTCCGCGCTGTTGGGGATTGTCATGGTCGTGGCGATCTTCAAGGCGAAGCTTGCCGCCGGCTTCATGGGCAACGGCGGCGCTGGCTACGAGCTGGATCTGGCGCTGTTGGCAATGTGTGTGGCGCTGGTGCTGTCCGGCAGCTCCCTGTACAGTCTGGATCGTGCCCTGTTCGGCAAAAGAGGCTCCTGAACGAAGAGTAGCGGGTCAAAAACCTCAGGTCTACGAGCGAACCTGAGGTTTTTTCTGTCAAGCATAAGACATTGCACAAGCCATTTTCCACAATTTCCAAAAAAAATAGCCAGTTATGGTCATATTCGCGCTTTGCCAAACCCCGTATACTTTTTGTTGCAAGGAAAGCGCAGTGACCAAGGAGGCCAACGTCACACAATGAAACATGGACAGGCAGAAACAAACCCGCAGCCAACCACATCCGCTGCGGAACAAAGCAAACCTTCTTTGTACCAAACGCTCTGGAGATGGCATCTGTACGCAGGGCTGGTGTTTGCTCCCTTTTTATTGATTCTGGCGGTTACGGGAGCCGTGTATCTGTTCAAGCCGCAGATTGAGCAATCCATCTATCATCATTTGTACATCGTTGAGGCGCAACAGGATAAATGGACAGCCACCAGGCAAGTAGAGGCCGTACTCCAGCAATACCCGGGAGCGACCGTGACGAAATACCGTCCGGGCGAACATGCGACGCGCTCCGCAGAGGTAAAAATCAACTGGAACGGTGAGCCGATTACCGTATTCGTGAATCCGTATACCGGGGAATTGATCGGAGCGCTGCACGACGATGAACGGATCATGGACAAAATTGAGGAGTTTCACGGCGAACTGATGATGGGCACGGTCGGCGACAGGATTGTCGAGCTGGCCGCTTGCTGGTCGATCATCCTCGTCGTGACAGGAATCTATCTGTGGTTCCCCAGAGGCAAAGGCAAGCTGTTCGGCGTCCTGCTGCCCCGTTTGCATCGCGGACGAAAAACAGCACTGCGGGATTTGCACGCCGTACCCGCCTTTTGGGTATCTGCCGGAATGGTCTTTTTGGTCATTACTGGCTTGCTGTGGTCGGGGCTGTGGGGGAATTTCGTGCAAAAGCTCAGTACCAACGCCGGTGTCGGTTACCCTCCTTCGATCTGGGTAGGCAGCGCCCCGTCCTCCACGCTCAAGACAAAAGAGATAGCGGAGGTTCCGTGGGCAGCCGAAAATCTCGATGTGCCCGCTTCGACTCCGCAGGGATATGTGCCCGTCTCGATTGACGATGTCATGTCGGTTGCTGATCGTCTCGGCATTTACCCTACCTATGAGGTGTTTTATCCCAAGCATGAAACCGGCGTCTACACGATCTCGGTCTTTCCGCCGAAAGCGCGGGACGAGGCAACTGTACACATCGATCAGTACACGGGGGCGGTTCTGGCCGATTACCGCTACGAGCACTACGAGCCGATCGGAAAAATCATGGCCTGGGGCATTACTGTCCATAAAGGCTGGGAGTACGGGTGGCCCAACCTGATCGTCAGTCTGCTCGTTTGTATCGGGATCGCCGGAATCGTGGTCAGCGGCTTTCTCATGTGGTGGAGGCGAAAGCCGGACGGCCAGATGGGAGCGCCCAAGGCATTGCCGATGAAAAAGCAGAAAGGGTTTCTCGCGCTCATGGTCGCATTCGGGATCTTGTTCCCGCTCGTCGGGGTGTCCTTGATCGTCGTCTATCTGTTCGATCGCCTCGTCGTCCAGCGAGTCCCCGTTCTCAAAAGAATTCTAAACGCGTAAGGAAGCTAGGAAAAGGCGGTATCCACCAGTGAAAACATATGTACAGGTTCTCTTTGTCCTATTGCTAGGCGTACTGCTTGCTGCATGCTCGTTGCGCGAGGATGCAGCGAGTCTCTACAAGCAAGAGCATGTTTTGCAGATCGACATCATCCTGCCGGACCCGGTCGTTCTGCATGAATCCCAGTCGTACCAAGCCCGCTTGGAGCAGAACGGCAGCATGGTGGGGGATGCCCAGGATGTCTCCTTTACCTTTTGGAAATACGGCACGCCTGAGCAGACCGAGGAAATCGTCGCCCGCAACGAAGGAAACGGCATCTACAGCGTAGAGAAAGCGCTCGAAAGCGACGGGCTTTATTTCGTCAAAGTACACGCCACCGCCAATGGCTCCACGGTGATGCCGACAAAGCGCTTTGCTGTCGGGGAGCTTTCCCCAGAGGAGGAGGCTTCGTTGCAGCCAGAACACCAGCACCACCATGGTCATGACGGGCATCATTAGGGGTTGGCGAGGGGAGGAGCCGCGGATCGATCTCGTTTTTCAAGAGAGAATACCTGGTTGGGAAAGGGGGAGGAAGACGGCGGCGGACCCCCCTGGGTTGTAGATGAACACTTTGCAAGCGTGAACGTCGTATAAAGCCACTCTTATAGAGTGGCTCAGATTGCAGACAAACTCCCTCGCTGAACGAACAGCAGAGGGAGTTTGTTTAATAATTTGATGAAAATACCGAAGGTGTTTTGATCGTTCACCTTTTGGCGACCTGATTTCCATAGCCAGGTCGCCATTTTTTTCAAGTTCATGGCAGCGAAAACAAGCATCGCCTGCATCGTGACCTTCTCCAGTCCTCGTAAGGTCGTCCAACGCATGCCATGCTTTTCCTTCATATCAGCGAATACACGTTCAATCGTTTCTTTCCGTTTGCTATAGATTTGTTTGTTTTCCTCGGTATGCCGGAGGTGGTCTACCTCTTCGAGGTAATCAGCCCAGATGTGGCGACTCACTCTCTTTGTGTAGTCTTTACTTTCCGTGCATTGTTTCAAGAACGGACAACTTCGGCAAACTTGAGAATTTGATCGATAGATACGGTACCCATCCTTGTTTGTTGTCTCATATGTTAAGATTTGCTCGTTCGGGCAGATGTAGCAGTCGAAATATTCATCATACACATATTCGTGCTTTTTAAAAAAACCTTCTTTGGTGCGTGGTCTTGTGTAGGGCATAACGGGGCGAATCTGGTCATCAAGGAGTGTTTTACTGATGTAAGGCGTCTTGTATCCCGAGTCCACTGCCACAGCTTGAGGCTGTGCAAACGTCTTTCGCACTTGATTCAAAACATCCTCAAAAACCTGACTGTCATGCACATTGCCTGGCGTTACCTTGGCACCAAGCACAAATCCATTTCGATCACATGCTGTATGAAAACTATAAGCAAATACACGTTCCTTTTCCCCTTTTACAAACAATCCGCAATCCGGGTCAGTTGTGCTGACTTTCACCTCCTTCTTCGAAGTTTCTGTCTTTTTTTCAAGGGGCTTCTTTCCATGTGCAATACGATCCTGATTGATTTCTTCGTCCAGCAGCTCTTGATATTTCTTCGCTTGTTCTTCAACGATTTCTTTCACGTATTTATGCTTATTCGCACTGGCTTTTACATGCGTAGCATCAATGAAAAGCACATCAGGCTTCACGAATCCATGATGAACCGCCTCCTCCAATATTCGAAGGAAGATCGACTCGAAGAGTTGAGTATCCCGAAAACGGCGAACATAGTTCTTGCCTAGGGTCGTGAAATGGGGAATGGGCTGACTGAAATCATAGCCAATAAACCACCGATAGGCAACATTGGTTTCGATCTCTTTAATCGTTTGTCGCATGGAACGAATTCCAAAAATATATTGGATGAAAGCAATTTTAACTAAGACTACAGGGTCAACACTGGGTCTGCCATTGTCATGACAGTAGAGGCTTTCCACCAAGTCATAGATGAACGAAAAGTCGATTGCATTTTCAATTTTTCTTACGAGATGATCTTCTGGCACCAACTCATCTAGCGAGAATGCAGATATCTGATAACGCCCTTCGGCCTCTTGCTTATTAAGCATAATGCCACCTCTAAAAAATAACTTTTGAAAACGTAACATGTTCTATATTCAACAAAAAAGCCTGCAGACCCTGTTCCTTACGGAACTTTGTCTACAGGCTGAGCCACTCTTATAGAGTGGCTTTTAGCTATTATGGCGTCCCCGAGAGGATTCGAACCTGTGACCTACAGTGTAAGAATTATACGCGGTTCGTCTTATCTTCCTCAAACAGAACGGTTTTCTGCATCGGACATCCACGTCAAATTAACTTAATAAAATATCGTAAAACATATTACAAATAGTACACCAGCAACAGCCACTGTTGCCCAGATTATAGATATTCTTATTTTATTTACACAATAGTTTTTAAGAGCTACTATTCCGAAGAGAACAATAAGCCCAATAAAAAAAATATACAATGGAACAAAGAAGAATGTTTCTTGGAATAAGAAGTATACTATCAATCCTAACCAGACTACCGTATATATTCTCTGAATTATCGAAAACTTCTTTTCCATTTGAAACACCTCTACTTATGAGGACAAAAGGAGAGGGAGCGATTATAATCTCTCTCCCCCATATCCATGAATTAATTTTTTGAGCTGTTTTTCAATGGTGTCCCCGAGAGGATTCGAACCTCCGACCTACAGTTTAGGAAACCGTTGCTCTATCCTGCTGAGCTACGGGGACACAGATTTTTATCGTTTACTTTCTCCATTATAAAAAGAGTCGCAGCGTTTGGCAAATGGGGGACTAGCACAGACAAGCGCTAGTCCCCCGCATTTTTCCGATCTTGTGTAGCCCGGGCTTGGGCTGAACTTCCCGTCAGCTATGGGTAAACTGTTCTTCCTCCGTCGACCCGGTCAAAGCAGTCGTGGACGAATTGCCGCCAGCGATTACCTGTGCCACCTCGTCGAAGTAGCCGGTTCCGACTTCGCGCTGATGGCGTGTCGCCGTGTAGCCGTGCACCTCGCTGGCAAACTCCGCCTGCTGCAGCTCGGAGTAGGCGGCCATGCCGCGATCGCGGTAGCTGTGCGCCAGTTGGAACATGCTGTGGTTCAGCGAGTGGAAGCCGGCCAGGGTGACGAACTGGAACTTGTAGCCCATCTCGCCCAGCTCGTTCTGGAAGCGGGCGATGCTGTCCTCATCCAGCTTTTTCTTCCAGTTGAAGGACGGCGAGCAGTTGTAGGCCAACAGCTTTCCGGGGAACTTCGCATGAATCGCTTCGGCAAAGCGGCGCGCTTCCTCCAGGTTTGGCTCCGATGTTTCGCACCAGATCAGATCGGCATACGGCGCATAGGCAAGCCCGCGCGCGATCGCGGCGTCGAGTCCGCCACGCAAGCGGAAAAATCCTTCTGCCGTACGCTCTCCGGTGAGGAACGGCTGATCCTGCTCATCGATGTCGCTGGTGATCAGGAAAGCGCCGTTGGCATCGGTACGGGCGATGATGACGGTAGGAACGCCCATCACATCGGCCGCCAAGCGAGCGGAGATCAGGTTGCGGACCGCCGCCTGGGTGGGGATCAGCACTTTGCCGCCCATATGGCCGCATTTTTTCTCCGACGCGAGCTGGTCTTCGAAGTGAACCCCTGCCGCACCCGCCTCGATCATCGCTTTCATCAGTTCAAACACGTTGAGCGGTCCGCCAAAGCCTGCTTCCGCATCCGCTACGATCGGAGCAAACCAGTACGTGTCATTGCGTCCCTCGGACTGGTCGATCTGATCGGCGCGCTGCAACGCCTGATTGATCCGTTTGACCACATGCGGCACGCTATTCGCCGGGTAGAGGCTTTGATCGGGGTACATCTGCCCCGACAGGTTGGCGTCTGCCGCGACCTGCCAGCCGCTCAGGTAGATCGCTTTCAACCCTGCCTTGACCTGCTGGATCGCCTGATTTCCGGTCAGCGCGCCCAGCGCCTTGATATGCTGCTCCGTACGAAGCAGCTTCCACAGTCTTTCCGCCCCAAGTCTGGCCAAGGTATGCTCTATCTGCACACTGCCGCGCAGGCGAACGACATCCTCAGCCGTGTAGCCGCGCGTGATCCCCTTGAATCGCTCCCCCTGCCAGATTTGCTCCAACTGCTCAATTGCTTCCTGCTTGTTTGCGTTGCTCATCGTTGTTTCCTCCACTCTTTTTTTATGTGTATTTGCGAAAACGCGCTCGGGGTGTTTCCGTCAAGCCAGGTAGCGATACCCCGGCAAGGTCAAAAACTCTTCAAACGCGTCCTCTGTCACCAGCTTCAAAAACAGCTCTCCGGCCAAGGCAAATTTGCCCTGCTCATAGCGCTCCTGACCGATCTCTTGTCTTTGCGCCTGCATCTCCTCGCTCACCCATTGCTGCACCATGGCAAGAGTGATCGTACGCCCATCCTCGAGGACGCCGCGCGGATGCCTGATCCACTGCCACACCTGGGCACGGGAAATCTCCGCCGTGGCCGCGTCTTCCATCAGGTTGTGGATCGGAACTGCACCAGACCCGCGCAGCCAGGCTTCGATGTACTGGATGCCCACATTGATGTTCGTGCGCAAACCCGTTTCCGTGATCTCCCCTTGGGGAACCGCGAGCAGATCAGCGGCGGTTACGTGTACATCGTCGCGTTTGTACTCGATCTGGTTGGGCTTTTGCATCAGTCGGTCAAATACCTCCATCGCCACAGGTACAAGACCGGGATGGGCTACCCACGTCCCGTCATGCCCGTCGTACGCTTCCCGCTCTTTGTCGGCCCGCACCTTCGCCAGTGCTTCCTCGTTTTTGACCGGGTCGTTTTTGACGGGAATCTGCGCCGCCATCCCGCCGATGCAGGGGGCGTTGCGCCTGTGGCAAGTCTTGATCGCAAGCGACGTATACGCCTTCATAAACGGCACCGTCATCGTCACCTGGGCGCGATCCGGCAAGATCACATCCGGATGATTGCGGAATTTTTTGATATAACTGAAAATATAATCCCATCTGCCGCAATTCAAACCGGCGCTGTGCTCCCGCAGCTCGTACAAAATCTCATCCATCTCGAAGGCTGCCAGAATCGTCTCGATCAGGACGGTGGCCCGGATCGTACCGCGCGGAATGTGCAGCTCCTCCTGGGCAAACAGGAACACATCGTTCCACAGCCTTGCCTCCAGGTGACTCTCCAGCTTCGGCAAGTAAAAATACGGGGCTGTCTGCTTCGCCATCAGCGGTCTTGCGTTGTGATACACGTACAGCCCAAAATCAAACAGGCTGGCCGATACCGGTTTGTCGTCGAGGAGCACATGCTTCTCTTCCATATGCCAGCCGCGGGGCCGCACCTTCAGCACTGCCGTCTTTTCATTGAGAACATACCGCTTTTTTTCCGGGCTGACGTAGGAAATGTTCCCGCGAACGGCGTCTTTCATGTTGATCTGCCCTTGTATCGTGTTGGCCCAGGTAGGGGAATTGGCGTCCTCGAAGTCGGCCATAAATACGCGGGCCTTGGAGTTTAGGGCATTGATGACCATTTTGCGGTCACCAGCCGGACCGGTAATTTCTACGCGGCGATCGAGCAGATCAGCGGGCAATGGAGCGACTGTCCACTCTGCGTTGCGGATGGAAGCTGTCTCAGGCAAAAAATCGGGAAGCTGTCCCGCGTCAATCTGCGCCTGCCGCTCCTGCCTTTTTGCCAGCAAAGCCAGGCGGCGATCGCCAAAGTTTTGTTCCAGCTTCATCACGAATTGCAGCGCTTCCGGTGTCAAAATCTCTTGATAGGCAGGCAGCATCTCGCCAACAATGCTGATTTTCCCCGGAAAAGAATGAGTGGGGGACGTACTCATGGGTAAGAACCTCCTCTCTTAAAACCACTTATTGTTATGATACATATAAAAAAACAATCCGTTATTATAGTACAGCATACTCAAAAAAATTTGTTACTCCACATTCCCGCTTCCACTGCAATGGCTGCAACTGACATGCCCATTCCCCCGGCAGTGGCGGCAAACGACTCCGTCGGTTTCAACGCCAACACCTCCGCAGCACAGGCACGTTTGCTCACCGTTTCCGTCACAACGATAGCAATCCATTCTCATCCCCTCCTTTTCTGTATTAAAACAACAATGCCAAGATTTGAAATTATTGTATAACAGAAAATAACACAGTGCAACAGATTTTTTTGAAAAATATTTCTGTTTTATAACACAAAAAAGCAGCCCTGCCAATGAGACTGCAGGCTGCTTGCTTTTTACGCTAACAGGTTTTTGCTTATTTGGGCGCGATTTTCGTAAGGCCGCCCATGTACGGACGCAGTGCTTCCGGAATCGTAATGGAGCCGTCCGCTTCCTGGTAATTCTCCAAAATTGCTGCCACTGTCCGTCCGATCGCCAGACCCGATCCGTTCAGTGTATGGACAAATTCTGGCTTGCTCTTGGCATCACGGCGGAAGCGGATATTCGCCCGACGTGCCTGGAACGCTTCGAAATTGGAGCAGGACGAAATCTCGCGGTAGGTGTTGTAGCTCGGAATCCATACTTCGAGATCGTATTTCTTCGCTGCCGTGAAACCGAGATCGCCGGTGCACATGCTCAGCACGCGGTACGGCAGACCGAGCAGTTGCAGCACTTTTTCCGCGTCCTTGACCAGTTTTTCCAGCTCTTCGTAGGAATCCTCCGGTTTGACGAACTTCACCATCTCGACTTTGTTGAATTGGTGCTGACGAATCAGCCCGCGTGTATCACGTCCGGCAGAACCCGCTTCCGAGCGGAAACATGCGCTGTACGCCGCGTAGTAGAGCGGCAGGCTCGCGGCATCGAGAATTTCATCGCGGTGCATGTTGGTGACGGGCACTTCCGCCGTCGGGATCAGGAAGTAGTCCGGTCCATCGAGCTTGAAGGCGTCTTCCTCGAACTTCGGCAATTGTCCGGTCCCGGTCATGCTGGTGCGGTTGACGATGTACGGAGGCAACACTTCCTCGTACCCGTGTTCCGTCGTATGCAAATCAAGCATGAAGTTCATCAGCGCGCGCTCCAGACGGGCGCCCGCTCCTTTGTAAAAGACAAAGCGGCTGCCGGTTACTTTCGCCGCGGTCTCGAAGTCGAGGATGCCCGCTTGAGCAGCGAGATCCCAGTGCGGCTTCGCCTCGAAGTCAAACGTCCGCGGTTCGCCCCATGTCCATGCCACCACATTGTCGTCTTCGGAAGTCCCAACCGGGGTGCTTTCGTGCGGCAGGTTGGGCAGACTGAGCAAGATTTCCTCCAATTGGCTGTCCAGTTGACGCAGTTCTTCATCGAGCTGCTTGATGCGCTCGTTTACTTCCTTCATCTCAGCGATCAGGCTGTCGGCATTTTCCTTGTTGCGCTTCATAACCGCTACCTGTTCGGATACGGTGTTCCGCTTGTTTTTGAGCGTTTCCGCCTCCTGAATGATCTGGCGTCGCTTTTCATCGACCTCCACAAACTGATCCAAAGCAGAAATATCTTCGTTTCGATTCGCCAAGCGACGCTTTACCTCTTCCAAATCCTGTCGCAGCACTTTTACATCCAACATGAGCGAAACCTCCCACACAACATTCTTTCAGATAAAATAAAAACACCCGTCCCCTGGTAAGGGACGAGTGTGAATACCCGCGTTGCCACCCTTGTTGATCGATGCGCTGTTTCAGACGCATCCATCCACTCTTCCGTCATAACGGGACGGCTGCCGGGCAAGTTGGTACCTTGCCACTCCGAGATGGATTCCTTTCGCATCGCTGGTTCGGTTTGCACCAGACACCGACTCTCTAAGCCAGACGACTGCGAAGTACTTGTTCTCATCATCGCTTTGCACGATTTCACGTATACAACTTCTAGTCTTAACTGTACTACAAGTTCTATACCCGTGTAAAGTAGCAGGCGCCGGCGCAGACAGGCTAAAAGTGAGGTTCTACTTTTTGATCATGTCGAGGAAATACTTGTGCAACCGCGTATCTTCCGTCAACTCCGGATGAAAGGCGCAGGCGAGGTAATGGTCGACTCTGGCCGCGACGATTTTGTCTTCGTACTTCGCCAGCACATCGCCCCGATCGCTCACTTCGACGATGTAGGGCGCGCGGATAAAGACGGCGGGATAGTCCGCTCCGACGTGGGCAATCGGCAGGAGCGCTTCGAAGCTGTCCTTCTGGCGGCCAAACGCATTCCGCTCCACCTTGATCTCCATCAGGCCGAGGTGATGCTCCGCTTGTCCCTGAATCTCTTTGGCCAGCAAAATCGCTCCGGCACAGGTGCCTAAGATCGGCTTTCCTGCATGTCCGAACCGTCTGACTGCTTCCATCAGGTCGTACTTGTGCATCAGCTTGCTGATTGTCGTGCTTTCGCCGCCGGGGATGATCAACCCGTCGAGGTCCAGGAGGTCTTCCACCTTTTTGACCGCTACCGCCGTCGCGCCCAGCTTCTCCAGCATGCTCCTGTGTTCGGCAACAGCTCCCTGCAGCGCCAATACGCCAACTTTCATCGCACTCATCCCTTACCAGCCGCGCTCTTGCATGCGATCAGCTTCGCGGATTTTGGAGATTTCGATCCCCTGCATCGGGCTGCCCAACCCTTTGGACACGCGGGCGATCAGTTCGTAATCGGTGTAGTGAGTTGTCGCTTCGACGATAGCACGGGCGAATTTTTCCGGATTTTCCGATTTGAAAATGCCCGACCCGACAAACACGCCATCTGCCCCAAGCTGCATCATCAGCGCCGCATCGGAAGGCGTCGCTACGCCACCTGCGGCGAAGTTGACGACGGGCAGCTTGCCGTTTTTGTGTACGTACTCCAGCAGCTCATAAGGAGCTCCCAGGCTTTTTGCCTCTGCCATCAGCTCGTCGTAGGACATCGCCTGGACTTTGCGGATTTGCGCCATCATCGTGCGCATGTGTCGCACTGCCTCGACGATGTTTCCTGTACCCGGCTCGCCTTTGGTACGGATCATCGAAGCCCCTTCTCCGATCCGGCGCAGCGCTTCGCCGAGGTCACGCGCACCACATACGAACGGAACCGTGAACTCCTTTTTATTGATGTGGTACAAGTCATCTGCAGGAGTCAGCACTTCGCTCTCATCCAGGTAGTCTACACCAAGTGATTCCAGGACGCGGGCCTCCACAAAATGGCCGATGCGCGCTTTTGCCATTACCGGGATGGAGACAGCATTGAGCACTTCTTCGACAATGCTCAGATCAGCCATGCGTGCTACACCGCCCGCAGCACGGATATCGGAGGGGACGCGTTCCAATGCCATTACCGCGACGGCGCCTGCCGCTTCAGCGATCTTGGCCTGCTCTGCGTTTACGACGTCCATGATTACGCCGCCTTTTTGCATTTCGGCCATCCCTTTTTTCACACGGTCAGTTCCTACTTGTACCATCGTTCTACCCCCTGTAGAAAAAATAAGAACCATAACTGTTATGTGGTGTTATGGTTCAAGTTACGCTCATTGTAAACCAAAGCGCATAGGGATACAACTATTTTCTTTTGATTGGATGATTAGCTGCCGCTGCTGAACAGGCCGCTGAAGAATTCGATGATGCTGCGGAAGAACAGGCGAATCCAGCTTGCTTCCTCCACTTCCTGTGCAGCGACGACATCGACTGCTGCGCGTTCCAGGTCTTCCGGCTGCAAGTAGTCGGTCTCGGCTACGCCCTCTTCTTGCAGGACCAGTTTTCCGATTGTCTGGTCTTTTGCGATTGGCGCAGTCAACTGAGAAAAGGTGACGGAAGGTGTGTACGCAGGCTCGTCCCCGATTTTGGCGAGCATGGTGACTTCTTTGCCAGTGACAGCCGGCACCGTCACTTCGACCCCGCCGGTTACCGGAGCTGTTTCAAATCCGGCAATCGAGGCTCCCTTGTCCATCACTTTGGTAACCTTGTAGTTGCTAAAGCCGTAATCGAACAGCTTTTTCGTTTCAGCAAAGCGCTTCAGTTCGCTCTCTGTTCCCATTACGACGCTGATCAGGCGCATGCCGTCACGCTCGGCGGTTCCGGTAAAGCAGTACTTCGCTGCGGCTGTGTATCCTGTTTTTAACCCGTCTACCCCTTCGTAAAAACTGTTCAAACCCGGAAGCATCCAGTTGTAGTTGGCTTTTTTCAGTTCTTGCGGCTTGCCTGCACGGAAGGTAAAGCGCGGAATTTTGGAAACTTCCAATGCATCTGGAAAATCGCGGATCAAGGCGCGGGCGAGAATCGCGGAATCGCGGGCAGACATCAGGTTTTCAGTCTGGTCTGTTTCTACCGAGTACGGACCCAGTTCATTGGCCGGCAATCCTGTGGACGTGACAAAAGACGTTTGGGTCATGCCCAGCTCTTTTGCCTTTTGGTTCATCATTTGTACGAAGTTTGGCTCGCTTCCGGCAATTTTTTCGGCGAGCAATACTGTCGCATCGTTGGCGGAGACGACGGCCATCGCTTCATACAATTCCTTGACTGTAAAGGATTCTCCCGCATTCAGGTAGACGCCGCTCGCGTCGGAGATTCGTGCGACATAAAATGCGTATTCGCTAACGGGCACCACGTCGTCCCAACTGATTTTCTTTTGTTGAACAGCTTCCTGCACCAGGTACTCGGACATGATTTTACTCATGCTCGCCACGGGGAGCGGCTGGTCCGGATTTTGGCTGTACAGGACTCTACCTGTAGAGGCTTCTACCAAAATGGCAGAACGCGCTGCCAGGTCCAAATTGGCCGTCTGTGCCTCTGCTTGCGGAGCCATTCCACCCATTGCTCCAACAAGTACAGCGGCTGACAGGACAAGCCCTTTTAGACGCTGTGTCCATCTGTTTCGCTTCATCGTTATTTCTCACTCTCCTGTATCTGTCGTTTTTCTTTGTTGCATCTGGCTCCATAGCACATACACACATCTGTAAGTGTACCATAGGAAGCATGTGCGCTTGAAGCTTGTTCCGTCACAGTTCTAGCGTCAAATACTAGAAAAAGCCCCCAGACTCCCGAGGGGAGTGGGGGCGTATGACTATCGAACTATTTGTCAGTCTCGTATTAGGAGAAAGAGTAGTTTGGCGCTTCTTTGGTAATCTGTACATCATGCGGGTGGCTTTCGCGCAGCCCGGCACCGGTAATGCGGATAAACTGGGAGTTCTCGATCAGTTCATCGATTGTTTTCGTACCGCAGTAGCCCATACCTGCACGCAAGCCACCAACCAGTTGGAAGACGACGTCGGAGAGTGGACCTTTGTACGGTACACGGCCTTCGATGCCTTCTGGTACCAGCTTTTGTTCGTTTTCCTGGAAGTAGCGATCTTTACTGCCCGCCTTCATCGCACCGATCGAGCCCATGCCGCGATACACCTTGAAACGGCGTCCCTGGTAAATCTCGAACTCGCCCGGGCTCTCTTCCGTACCGGCAAACAGGCTTCCGATCATAATCGCCGATGCACCTGCGCCAATCGCTTTTGTCAAATCACCGGAGTATTTAATGCCGCCATCGGCAATAATTGGAATATTGTACTGTCGTGCCACTTTTGCACAGTCGTTGATCGCCGTAATTTGCGGAACGCCAATCCCTGCGACGACGCGAGTGGTACAAATGGAGCCAGGTCCGATCCCGACCTTGACCACGGATGCTCCTGCCTCAATCAGTTCGCGGGTAGCTTCGCCTGTAGCCACGTTTCCGGCCACGATTGTCAGTTGTGGGTAGGTTTTGCGGATTTCTTTCACGGTGTCGATCACGCCTTTGGAGTGGCCGTGCGCCGTGTCGACAACCAGTACGTCGATTCCCGCTTCGACCAAGGCAGCCGCACGTTCAAATGTATCGCCGGAAACTCCTACCGCTGCCCCACACAGCAGACGTCCGTGCAGGTCTTTTGCCGCATTTGGATATTGAATGTTTTTCTCGATGTCCTTGATCGTAATCAGACCACGAAGAATGTTCTGCTCGTCCACCAGTGGAAGCTTTTCAATTTTATGACGCTGCAGGATTGCTTCTGCTTGCTGCAAGGTAGTTCCTACAGGTGCCGTCACCAGGTCGTCTTTCGTCATAACGTCCTTGATCGGGATGGAGAAATCATGGACAAAACGCAAGTCGCGGTTGGTCAAAATTCCGATCAAATGATTCCCTTCATCCACAATCGGTACACCGGAGATGCGGAATTTCCCCATCAGAGCATCGGCGTCAGCCACAGTGTGATTCTGAGTCAGGGAAAACGGATTGGTAATTACACCGCTTTCCGATCGTTTTACGCGGTCTACCTCGCTTGCTTGTTGTTCGATCGTCATGTTTTTGTGGATGATCCCGATGCCACCCTGACGAGCCATAGCGATTGCCAATGCCGATTCCGTAACCGTGTCCATGCCTGCGCTGATAAGAGGAATATTTAGCGTAACCGCCTCGCTCAGCTTGGTTCTCAAATCTACATCTCTGGGCAGCACTTCCGACTTGGCTGGAATGAGCAACACGTCGTCAAACGTCAAACCTTCTTTTGCAAACTTGTCTTCCCGCACTGTAACATGCTCCTCTCGGCGAATAGTTTAAGACAGTTTAACAAACGGCATAATTTACTGTCAAGGAATCCGTACATTGTTCGTGTATCAAATCGATTATACAGATTAATCAAAAAATAGAAGTGGAAATAATGCGTTTTCACGAAAATTAAACAGGTGATCTAGGTGGACAACTCTTGGAAATTGCTCCAGTCGCTGGAGGCGGAACCAATCGCGAAACATTATTTGAGCCGCTGTTATAAGAACAAAGGTTTTTCTCATCCGGAGCGTCTTGCGTTCCAACAAAGCTCACGGTTCAGCTACCTGTGGAGACAAGCTCGCCTCTTTTACCTGACGGCTGAAACCGCCGATCTGAGTGTTCAGCCGCTGCTGCTTTTTTATGGCTGTGCGCATTTGCTGAAGGCGATGCTGATTACGCAGGAGCCGTCGTATCCGCAAAACAGCAAGGTACTGCAACATGGGGTGACTACGCGGAAAGTAAAAAAGAGTTCTTATCAATTGACGGAAGATGAGGTGCGGCCACAAAAGGAAGGGCTTTTTCCGCTCCTGGCCCGCAGCTTCGCGCTCCACCCGATGCAGGACCGTTATCTCGTACACGAGCTGTTTCTGTCCATCGCCCCGCTCAGTCGGATCTATGCCTCTGTCACGGACACAAAACCTGTCTGGATACCGGTTGCAGCGGCTCCATTCATCCGCCAAGACGAGGAACACAACGGATCATCCTGGGCTTGCCTGACATTCCCGGAAACGGCGGACGGGCCGTTGGCGTATTCTCCGGAGACGTTGCTCCAGTATATCCGCCGCTTTTCATCCAGCGAACCTGTGCTTTCGGAATGGCAGTGGCGAACCGGGGAGTCCGACAAACAACTGCTACTCCCACAGTGTGCCCTTTCTCGGCTGGAACAACACCCTTTCTTTGACCGGGAAGGTGACACATTGTATTTTTGGAATGATCCAACCGATACGCCGCCGCTTCCTGCCTGGGCGAGCCATTACTTGCTGCTGTATGTACTCGGAATGCTGTGCAGATACGAGACTGAGTGGTGGGGAGAGCTTACGATGTCCCACGGGTTGGCCGAACGGTATCTGGTCGAGCGCTTTTTGGATTACCACGTCACCGCCTTTCCTGCTGCGCTCAAAATGCAAATAGAGCGGAGTACAGGTGTATCCATTCTGACCTGAACAGGTTCTTGTTTCCTTTCTGGGACAAACAAAAAAAGCCATCCGCAATGGATGGCTTTAGCCTTGTTCCTTCAAAACTGGATCTGCATGCATGCTATGGATTGTGTGTGGATAAGTCCTCGACCGATTAGTATTCGTCAGCTCCACGCGTTGCCGCGCTTCCACACCGAACCTATCAACCTCATCGTCTTTGAGGGGTCTTACCAGCTTGCGCTGTGGGAAGTCTCATCTTGGAGGGGGCTTCACGCTTAGATGCTTTCAGCGCTTATCCCTTCCGCACATAGCTACCCAGCTGTGCCACTGGCGTGACAACTGGTGCACCAGCGGTGCGTCCATCCCGGTCCTCTCGTACTAAGGACAGCTCTCCTCAAACTTCCTGCGCCCGCGACAGATAGGGACCGAACTGTCTCACGACGTTCTGAACCCAGCTCGCGTACCGCTTTAATGGGCGAACAGCCCAACCCTTGGGACCTACTTCAGCCCCAGGATGCGATGAGCCGACATCGAGGTGCCAAACCTCCCCGTCGATGTGGACTCTTGGGGGAGATAAGCCTGTTATCCCCAGGGTAGCTTTTATCCGTTGAGCGATGGCCCTTCCATGCGGAACCACCGGATCACTAAGCCCGACTTTCGTCCCTGCTCGACTTGTAGGTCTCGCAGTCAAGCTCCCTTCTGCCTTTACACTCTACGAATGATTTCCGACCATTCTGAGGGAACCTTTGGGCGCCTCCGTTACCTTTTGGGAGGCGACCGCCCCAGTCAAACTGCCCACCTGGCATGGTCCTCTCGCCCGATGAGGGCGACGAGTTAGAAACTCCGTACATCAAGGGTGGTATCCCACCGACAGCTCCACAGAGGCTGGCGCCCCTGCTTCAAAGCTTCCCACCTATCCTGTACATGATGCACAAAGTTCCAATACCAGGCTACAGTAAAGCTCCATGGGGTCTTTCCGTCTTGTCGCGGGTAACCTGCATCTTCACAGGTATTATGATTTCACCGGGTCTCTTGCCGAGACAGCGCCCAAGTCGTTACGCCTTTCGTGCGGGTCGGAACTTACCCGACAAGGAATTTCGCTACCTTAGGACCGTTATAGTTACGGCCGCCGTTTACTGGGGCTTCGGTTCAAAGCTTCGCTTGCGCTAACCCATCCCCTTAACCTTCCAGCACCGGGCAGGCGTCAGCCCCTATACTTCGCCTTGCGGCTTCGCAGAGACCTGTGTTTTTGCTAAACAGTCGCTTGGGCCTTTTCACTGCGGCCCCCTCGGGCTCAGCCCGCCCGACACCAGCTTACGCTCGCGTCGGGCGGGGACCCTCACCCTACCGGGGCGCCCCTTCTCCCGAAGTTACGGGGCCATTTTGCCGAGTTCCTTAGCAAGAGTTATCCCGCGCACCTTAGGATTCTCTCCTCGCCTACCTGTGTCGGTTTGCGGTACGGGCACCTTGTTCCTCGCTAGACGCTTTTCTTGGCAGTGTGAAATCAGGGACTTCGGTACTTGAATTTCCCTCGCCATCACAGCTTGTGCTTGACAGTGTGCGGATTTGCCTACACACCACACTTGCTGCTTGGACGGCCATCCAGTAGGCCGCTCACCCTATCCTCCTGCGTCACGCCATTGCTCAAACGGTACAGAGGTGGTACAGGAATATCAACCTGTTGTCCATCGCCTACGCCTTTCGGCCTCAGCTTAGGTCCCGACTAACCCTGGGAGGACGAGCCTTCCCCAGGAAACCTTAGGCTTTCGGTGGACAAGATTCTCACTTGTCTTTTCGCTACTTACACCGGCATTCTCACTTCCAAGCGCTCCACCGCTCCTTCCGGTACGGCTTCACCGCTGCTTGGAACGCTCCCCTACCCAGTCCGTAAGGACTGCCATAGCTTCGGTGATACGTTTAGCCCCGTTACATTTTCCGCGCAGAGTCACTCGACCAGTGAGCTATTACGCACTCTTTAAATGGTGGCTGCTTCTAAGCCAACATCCTGGTTGTCTGGGCAACTCCACAT
>NZ_CP185865.1:4344597-4348424 GCF_044627595.2 Brevibacillus sp. TJ4
ACGTTGTGGGTCTTGATCCCTTTTCCACCGCGCGTCTGTACCCGGTATTCGTCAACCGGGGTGCGTTTGCCGTAACCGTTGGCGGTGACGATCAGCACCTCTGCTCCCGGCTTCACTACGTCCATATCAATGACATCATCGTCATCATCGAGCGTAATTCCTTTCACACCGGTAGCGTTGCGGCCCATGGTCCGGACATCGCTTTCCTTGAAACGGACAGACATCCCGTTTTTCGTACCCATGATGATTTCTTGCTGTCCATCAGTCAGACGGACGGCGATCAACTCATCATCGTCACGCAGTGTGCATGCGATCAAGCCGACTCTGCGGATATTTTCGTACGAAGACAGGAGGGTCTTCTTGATAATCCCTTTTTTCGTGGCGAAGAACAGGTATTGTTCTCCGTCGAACTCCTTGACCGGGATTACCGCGTTGACATGCTCCCCTTTTTCGATCTGAATCAGGTTGATAATCGGGGTCCCTTTCGCGGTACGGCTCAAGTCAGGGATCTCATACCCTTTCAAGCGATACGCTTTTCCTTTGCTCGTAAAGAACATAATGTAATCATGCGAATTGGTGATATACAAATGTTCCACGAAATCGTCGTCTTTTGTACCCAATCCCTGGATACCGCGCCCGCCGCGTTTTTGCGCCCGATAGGTGCTGACTGGCAGCCGCTTGATGTATCCGTCATGGGTCAGCGTAATCACGACATCTTCTTCTGGAATCAAATCAGCATCTTCAATGTGATTTTCGTCCAGAGTGATCACCGTGCGACGCTCATCGCCGAATTTGTCTTTGATCTCGCTGAGCTCATCGTGAATAATCGCGTAGATTTTGCTTTCATCAGCCAGGATCGAACGGAGCTCACTGATTTTGGCGAGCAATTCCTGATACTCGCCTTCGATCTTCTCACGCTCCAATCCGGTCAAACGCTGCAGACGCATATCGAGAATCGCCTGGGCTTGTTCGTAACTCAGGCTGTAGTTGTTCATCAGTCCATCGCGGGCTTCTTCCGTTGTCCGGGAAGCACGAATCAGGCTGATGATGTCGTCAATATGGTCGAGTGCGATCCGCAAGCCCTCCAAAATGTGAGCGCGGGCTTCTGCTTGCTTCAGGTCATACTCTGTCCGTTTGCGAATAATCTCGCGCTGATACTCCAGGTAATAGTACAGGATGTCGCGCAGATTGAGGACGCGCGGACGGTTGTTCACCAGTGCAAGCATATTGATGCCAAATGTAGACTGCATTTGGGTATGCTTGAACAGGTTGTTCAGCACGACCTTTGGAATCACGTCGCGGCGAAGCTCGATGACGATCCTCATTCCTTTGCGATCCGACTCGTCGCGCAGATCGGTAATACCGTCAATTTTCTTCTCACGCACCAGCTCGGCGATCTTCTCCACCAATCTGGCTTTGTTCACCTGGTAAGGAAGCTCCGTCACGATGATGCGCGGTTTTCCTTTTTCCTCTTCGATCAGAGTTTTGGCGCGGATGATTACAGAGCCGCGGCCTGTCTCATAAGCGCGTCGGATTCCGCTGTACCCGAGAATTTCCCCGGCAGTCGGAAAGTCCGGCCCTTTGATGTACTTCATCAGCTCTTGGATTGTAATATCCGGGTGCTCAATCATCGCCAAAATGCCGTCGATGACCTCCGTCAGGTTATGCGGAGGAATGTTGGTCGCCATCCCTACGGCAATTCCCGCCGCGCCATTTAGCAGCAGGTTCGGAAAACGGGAAGGCAGGACAACCGGTTCTTCCTTGCGCCCGTCGTAGTTGGGAGCGAAGTCGACAGTCTCTTTATCAATATCGCGCAACAATTCCAAGGCAATCTTGGAAAAACGCGCTTCGGTATAGCGCATCGCCGCCGCTGGGTCACCGTCTATTGAACCAAAGTTCCCTTGCCCTTCGACGAGCATGTAGCGCATATTGAAATCCTGCGCC
This sequence comes from Brevibacillus sp. TJ4, assembly GCF_044627595.2. Taxonomy (NCBI): domain Bacteria; kingdom Bacillati; phylum Bacillota; class Bacilli; order Caryophanales; family Paenibacillaceae; genus Brevibacillus; species Brevibacillus sp. TJ4. Next base: position 4,346,542 of record NZ_CP185865.1, read on the forward strand.
ATCCGAACCATGGCTTCATAAATGGAAGAGTCTCCGTGTGGATGGTAATTGGCCATTACTTCCCCGACGACGTTGGCTGATTTACGGAAGCCTTTGTCGGGTGTAAGACCCATGTCATGCATGGCATACAAAATCCGCCGGTGAACCGGCTTCAGTCCGTCGCGAACATCAGGCAGCGCGCGACTGACGATAACGCTCATGGCATAACTAATGAACGATTCTTTCATCTCTTTGCTAATATCAACTTTGGGAAACCGTGCAGTTTCTTCCGCCATAAAGGGCAAACCTCCAACTGGTTTTCACAATACTTCATTATACCATAGAAAACGCGAGAACGTCCAAATTATCCGGGAAATCTCGCCTCACTGTCACCATAAAGAAAAGAACAGCAAACAGGCACCAGTCTCCCAGTGCCTGTTCTTCGAGCTGCTTACATATTTTGGCTGGTGAGCGGAGTCGATGCTGTCTTTCCGATCCGCATGACCATGAGCGATGCCAGCAGGCAGAAAATCCCCGCAGCGATAAACATGAAGAAATAGCTGTTCAAAATGGAGTAGACGAGTCCTCCGCCGTAGGCCGCCACAGCCGCACCCAGTTGATGCGCGGCCAGGATCCACCCGAATAGCACCCCGGCCCGTTGTTGGCCAAAGAGGTTTGTTGTCAGTTTTACTGTAGGTGGAACGGTAGCTACCCAGTCCAAACCGTAAAAAATAATGAAGATTGCCAAGCTGAAACCGGAGGAGGACAGGGCATAGGGGAGAAGCATCAGAGAGATTCCGCGCAACCCGTAATACCAGAACAGCAGCCACCGATTGCTGAAGCGGTCGGAAAGCCACCCCGAAACGGTCGTTCCGACGATGTCAAACACGCCGATCAACGCCAATAAGCTAGCCGCCGTCACCGCGGGAATCCCGTGATCCAGGCAGGCAGCGATGAAGTGTGTGCCAATCAATCCATTGGTAGTCAGCCCGCAAATAAAAAAACTACCTGCGAGCAGCCAAAAATCGAAGGAACGAACCCCTGTAAGCAAACCGTCGATTGCTACGCGAAACGGATTTTTCGTCTGGACAATATGTTCCTCGTCTTCAGTTCCTCCGTAGGCACGCAAGCCTTTGTCGCTTGGTTTATTGCGCATGAAAAGCCAAACAAACGGAATCAGTACTAAGACAGCCATGGAAACCGTCCAGCTCGCGCTTCGCCATCCTTCTGTATCCGCCAAACTCGCGAGCAACGGCAAAAACAGAAGCTGTCCTGTAGCGCCTGCGGCTGTGAGAATTCCTACGACCAAACCGCGATGGCGTACAAACCAGCGATTGGCAACCATCGCTCCCAAAACGGACGCGGTACAGCCAGAACCCAGTCCTACCACTACACCCCACAAAAGCGTCAGTTGCCAGGACGCTTGCATCCAGGTAGTAAGCGATGTGCCAAGTACAAGCAGAAACAGGGCGACGAGCGTAACGCGTCGTATCCCGAATCGATCCATAACCGCAGCCGCAAACGGCCCCACCAGGCCGTACAATAGCAGATTGATCGAGAGTGCAAACGAAATGGCGGAGCGGCTCCAGCCAAATTCCTCTTCTACAGGAACCATAAACACACCCGGTGCAGAGCGGATGCCTGCTCCGATCAACAAAATAAAAAAGGTTACACCAGCAACGATCCAGGCGTAGTGAAGACGCCGCGATGGAGCATCACTCATCGTTCTCACCCACTACTCAAAATATTCTTGTCTTTACATGTAATCCCTACTATAGACCTTCGCTGGGAATTCGTAAACAAAAAAAGCCATCCGCAATGGATGGCTTAGCCTTGTTCCTTCAAAACTGGATCTGCATGCATGCTATGGATTGTGTGTGGATAAGTCCTCGACCGATTAGTAT